>NZ_CAKASK010000001.1:0-2329210 GCF_916856905.1 Methylophilus sp. Leaf408 | reverse complement strand
GTCATCCTAATTTTTAAAGAACAGGGCCACCAGGGCCTTCAACATCAACGCTTTGCGTTAACGAGGTGCGCATTATATAGGGCTGAGCTTTGCGGTCAACCCTTATTTTTCATTTTTACAATTTTGTTACAAATTGCCAAAATTAGCATTTTAACCAGCTTACTATCAGGTTAATTTTAAAGCTGCTTTAAGTCGCTTCCATGATTGCGTCAACACATTGCCATCCAGCTGGTAATGTTTATGCAATGGCTGCTTAACTTCCCATTTCACTTTAAGCCCGGCAGGAAAAATGACGAAGTCACCTTTGCCGAAAGAAACCGGCGCACCGCCTATAGGCGTTACAACGCATTCACCAGCCAGGATGTAGGCTTTTTCTTCTTCATGGAAGGTCCAGTCAAAAACAGATACTTCTTTTTGCCAGGTGGGCCACTTGGAAACACCAAGGCTATTTAATTGTGTTTCGGCAGGATTATGTTGAACTTGAATTTGCATGAGCATTCCATCCATTGGGATAGTTAGGTAAAACGAGCATTTTATAGGAAGCAGATATTAAGCAGTAAAGTTGTTAAGTAGTAAAATAGCTTTTTTGTGATTCGGGTAAGTGATGCGTATATCTTTGGACAAGGCGATCAAACTGTTAAAAGCGGGTGAGGTAGTCGCTATCCCAACAGAAACTGTCTATGGACTGGCAGCTGACGCGCGCAATGACCAGGCGATTGCCAAAATCTATGCGACTAAAGAGCGCCCTGCCAATAATCCGCTTATTGTGCACATTGCAGGAATAGATCAAATTACCGAATGGGCAAGCGACTTCCCGCCATTGGCGCAAAAACTGGCAACTGCATTCTGGCCAGGACCCTTTACCTTGGTATTACCAGCGCGAGCCGACGTCCCTCTAACAGTGCGGGCAGGTGAGCCTACGGTAGCTTTACGCGTGCCATCCCACGTTGTTTGCCTGCAGCTGTTAAGAGAGAGTGGGCTAGGGCTGGCAGCGCCTTCAGCTAACAAATATACCCAACTAAGCCCGACTACAGCAGCTCATGTTGAATTTAGCCTGGGGGATGATATTCCGGTTTTAGATGGAGGCCCGTGCCAGGTAGGTATCGAATCCACCATTGTGAGTGTCAACGGTGATGACTGGGAATTATTGCGACCAGGCATGATTTCAGAAAGTGTAATTACACTGGTTGCTGGAAAACCTGCTCGCCACACATCTGACGAGAAACCGAAAGCACCAGGACAGCATTTATTGCATTACTCGCCGCGCACTCCGTGTATTCTATTTGATTCACGCCATGCACTTGATGAGTATGCTGCAACCGTACCTGCAGCAGCCGCTTTAATACTTGGCAACGAAAATCCAACAGGCATCACTAAAAACACTCTCGCCCTGGCACTAAATCCTGTGTCTGCTGCCGAACAACTCTATGCTGCCTTGCACACATTAGATGCACTGCATGCGCCAGTGATACTCATTGAATCGCCACCGGACACGCCTGCCTGGGCTGCGCTGAGAGACAGACTGCACCGCGCAGCCTACCAGCCGCCAACTCAAAAGTGATTGAGTCTGCCAACCATGACTGGCACAATGCTAGGCACTCTAACCTTTAATGACCTTTAAACCACCTTACACACAATGAAGAACGCTTATCAATTTTTATTACTGGCTATGGTTTCAGCTTTTTTGTTTGGCTGCAAAAGTTTTGAAATGCCGCGTGTATTTGAGAAAGGCACCAGAGAAACGCCACGCTATGGCAAAGATGCCATCCATTATCAATGTGAAAACTTTCAATCTTTTGGCCTGAAGTTATCAAAAGATGGAGAAGATGCCTGGGTAATGCTGCCGGATCATGAAGTGGGTCTGGTGCGGGATGCCAAGGACAAACAACTTTATCATTATGGCACGATGGATTTACGTTTAAATGGTGACCAGACGACGCTGGATGATAGTGACCATTTGCATTTAAAAAACTGCAAACCTCAGCAAGATAGCTAATCTCAAAAAACCCCGCCGGAGCGGGGTTTTTTACTTGAATTGAACTGGGCTCAATTACAAAGTAACGACACCACCCACTACGCCAAACACAGCGCCTAATACGTTGCCCAACACAGGACCAACTACCGGCAAACCAGTCAACAAACCTGAAACACTGTTCAACAAACCACCTACTAGACCCAATACGCCACCCAGTAACCCACCAACCAGTGGCAAACCGCTCACCAGAGCAGTCAGGTTCAATGCTGCGCCACCAGAAACGACTTCGATCTCAGCTTTGTTTAATTCTTGAATTGCCATAACTTTCTCCACATTATTAAATTTTAGATACTCGGTCTTAATAGACGAGTGAAGCATTACTTTTAACTAAGTAATTTGGTCTTCCTAAAAGACATCAAAACAGAAAACCAAACAGGAATGTAAATAATTTTATTTAACTTGTAAACAATTTTCTTTATACATGTTAAATAATACTATTTATTGTAACTTAATCAGTGATTGCCCATAACCCTACACGCCCCATACTCGCTGCCAGTTTAAGCCTGACAGTGCGCCAGCTTGAGAGTGATTTAATATTTTGCTGCTTGGCGTTTGCCCAGGCATTCTGCGCATTCAACAACTCGATGATATTGCCGACGCCAGCGTTATATCTGCCTTGTGCTACGGCAAATGCCTCTCGGGAATTAGTGACCAACTCTTCCGAAGCACGTAAATTTTCGCGTTCGGAAACCAGCGCATGGTAACTTTTCCAGACTTCCAGCGTCACTTGCTGGATAACGCGCTTTAACTCGTTCGCGCGGACTTGCGATTCGGCATCGGCCGATTCGACCTGATGCTTGCGAGCAAAACCTTCAAACAAAGGCACATTGACCTGTAAGCCCACCGTGGAGTTATTCGTATACACATCAGAAGCAGGAACACCGGCCAATTGTGCCTGCCCTAACTGATCAGTCCGGCTGATTTCTGCGTTGAAACTCAAGGTGGGCAAACCTTCGGCACTCACTGCATTAATATTTTCTTTTGCCGCACGCAACTTGGCTTTGGCGGCGATGATTGAAGGATGAAACTCAATTGCCTCTTGAATCATCTGGTCGGCCGTCGTCACAAAATCAGTTTTTTCTAGTTGATCACTCCGATTTATCACGTTAAAACGGGTATTGGCGACTACGCCCATTGCCAAAGCCAATGCGCCATGCGCATTATTAACATCCCCCTCAGCTTTAGTTCTATCCAGCCTGGCTTGCGAATATGCGGTTTGGGCCTGTAACTGGTCAGTCAACAAGCCAACACCAGCCTTAAATTTCGCGGCAGCCGCGGCCAGGCTTTCCCTGGCGACTTTTTCAGACTCTTGATAAGACCCGAGCATGGCTAGCGTAGATAAATGATCAAAATAAGCTTGGGCAGCATTGATGAAGACTTCTTGCAAGGCAGCGTCATGCAGGGCATTCGCGGCATCCAGCAAGGCTTCTGCCTGGTTCATTTTGGCAGACCTCTGCCCGAAATCAGCAACCAGCCATGTCAGGCGTAAACTATGGGCGCGGTTCAAGATACGGTTATCCTGATCGAGAAATGAAAAACGCGAATTGGTCACTTCGTTATGGATTTTGGAAATGCCGGAAACGAGAGTGACCTTGGGTAAATAATTGGCCCGCTGCACACCTACCTGGGCTGCCTGAGCTCGTGCGGTAGCCCATACTTCAGAGGTCCGCGGGTTGTTGCACAGCGCTTGTTCAACCACATCAATCAGCGCCAATGGTTGTTCGGGCAGGCTGTCCGCACAAATGGTACTGGTAGTATCCGGCTGGGTTACCAACATATTTTTTGCGGGACTGCCCTGCATATGCTGCTGAAATTCCAGAAAATCAGTCAGCTTGAGAGCCCAAGCAGGCTGACTTAAAAGCCCGATTAAATAGAGCGCGAGCCCCAGACAGTTTTTCATTGCACAGCACCAGTCATTGGGCAATAGCAGCGGCAGTTTGCACTTTGCCTGCCTGCAGCATAATCACGCGATCAGCAGAAGCAATGGTTTCAGGCCTGTGCGCGATGATGACACGGGTCATGTTCAATGCCTGGATTTCCTGATTGACCATGGCCTCACGCGTGACGTCAAGATGACTGGTGGCTTCATCGAGGAACAGCAGGCGCGGTCGTTTATATAGCGCTCGTGCCAGCAAAATCCTTTGCTTCTGACCACCAGAAATAGCGGCTCCCATATCGCCGATGAGGGTATTAAAACCCATGGGCATGGCCATGATTTCCTCATAAACGGCGGCTTTACGTGCACATTCTTCAATCCAGTCGAAGTCAGCTTGCTGGTCAAAGAAACAGATATTGTCGGCGATCGAACCTGCAAATAGTGCATCATCCTGCATGACTGCACCTATCATGCTACGCAGTTGCTCCAGGCCTAATCTGGATATTGGCTGCCCGCCTATCAGCACTTCGCCTTCGTTGGCGTTACGGATACCGAGCAGGATATTTAACAACGTGGATTTACCACAACCTGAAGAACCGACGATTGCTACTGACTCCCCTTCATTAACCTGCAGGTCTACCCCGTCCAGCACCCAGGGCTCGGCGTCCGCATACCGGTAGCGCAATCCTTTGATCTGGATATTAGCTGGCAACCTTGCCAGCTCATGTTTATTAAGGACATCTACTGAGACAGGCTCCTGTTCGGTCAAAGCAATATCTGCCAGCCGCTCGCCTTGCAAGTGCAGCATGCGCATTTCAACCAGACGATCAATCAGGGCACTGACGCGTGAGACAAACTGGTCTTTATAAGCAATAAAAGCCAGCAAGGCACCTACAGTAAAATCACCGGCAATCACCAGCCTGGCACCTAGCCAGATGATCAACACTCTCTCAACGCCAAATAGCAGGCCGTTGATCAGCCGATACAATACATGCAGCTTCTGCGTGCGCAAGTCAGCATTCACTTGCTCTACAAATAAACTCAGCCAGCCTGTTCTGCGTTCATCCAGACGCTGGAACAGCTTGATCGCCCGCACACCGCGCACCGTTTCAATAAAATGGGTCTGCTGTTTGGCCGCATGCACGATTTGCTCTTCAGTCGCATTCCGCAAGGGCCTGAACCATAGCCAGCGGCCTAATGCATATAGCACCATTGCACCAATCGCAATCCATGCCATCTGGGGACTATATAAAAACATCATCACCAGCGTAACTATGGTCAGCAGCCCATCCAGCAATGCTTCAACAAAAGTACTGGTCAGGGTGCGTTGTATCTGGTCAATCGCGCCAAACCTTGAAACCACATCACCAAGATGACGCTTCTCAAAGAAATCGACCGGCAGGCGAATCAGATGGGCAAAAATATTGGCCCGCCATTGCACATTGAGGTTAGTCGCCATATGCATGATGACCCAGGCCCGTACCGTGGTAATGGCTTGTTGCATCAGCATTAATATGCCAAAACCAATCGCCAGCGTAGTCAACAAATCGTAATCAGCAGCCACAATCGCGTGATCCACTACCCATTGCATATATAAGGGTGACACCAGCGCAAACACTTCCAGCGCAAGCGCCAGCAACAGGATCTGACCCAGTGAACGGTATAAACCGGTGACATGCCCCATCATGTCGCGTAGTTTGATGCTTTGTTTAAAAGTCACCCGTTTGAATCCGGGGTTTGGCCATAGCTCGAGTGCCACGCCGGTAAAGCTGGCAGAAACCTCATCCAATGAAAGTTTACGCAAGCCCGTCCCCGGGTCATGTATCACAATATGCCTGGCTGCGACCTCTTTCAAAACCACGAAATGATTGAAGTTCCAGTGCAGGATACATGGCTTACGTAAATCCCTGAGGTCCTCGAGCTCAAGCTTCACCGGACGGGTGGTAAAACCAACCGCTTGCGCCATTGCCATCAGGTAATTCAGCGTAGTACCTTTAATCGAGATCACGAACAAACGCCGTAAAGTCGCCAGATCGGTACGAAAGCCATGATAATTCGCCACCATGGCCAGGCAGGCCAGGCCGCATTCGCTGGCTTCGGTTTGCAGAATGACGGGAAGTTTGCGCCCTAAGCCGAAGGACAATTGATTAAGGAAAGACATGGCTAACTTTCTTATGCATATCAGAATTTGCCAGTCAGGCTGAACAAAGGCTCCAGCACCCATTCATACAAGCGTCGGCGCTCAAGCATGATGTCGGCATCCAGCAACATACCGGCCTGCAACGGTTGCTGACGCCCATAAGCAGTGATTGATTGCCGGTCTAGTGCCACCGTGATGCGATAGTAAGGCTCGCTATTCTGGTTGTTAGCGGAAGGGTTGCCGAGGGTGAAAATCTCGCCTGCCGGTAATGCCGTCCTGGAGACAGACTCAACCCGGCCACTTGCCTGGCCAAACTTTTGATAGGGGTAGGCCTGGTAGCGTAATCGCACTGGCACGCCTTCACGCACAAAGCCTACCGCCCGGCTAGGCGCAAACAGATAAGCCTCTAGCGTGGCACCGGCAGGAACAATGCTCACCAGAGGGCGACTGCCTTCGACTGCTGTACCCAGATTGGCTACCACCGCGGTCGCAGTACCCGATTCCGGCGCACGGATCACCAGTCTGCGCTTGGCTTCGCTCTCGGTGAGCTGCTGGTTGACACTGGAAACGTTACGTTCCAGCTGGGCAATCTGGTTCTGGTGCTTGGCTCGCAAACTAGATAACTCGTCCTGCCTGGCCACCAGCTCACGCCGCATACGCATCTGCTCGCGCGTCATGGATTCAAGCCGGGTGGATTGCTCTATCCAGTCTTCCTGCTTTTGCTGGGTTTGCTCACGGGAAATATAATTTTTCTCCAACAAGCCCTGATAACGTTTATGCGCTTCATCGCTTAGTTGAACCCGGGTTTGCTGGGCACTGTATTGCACCTCCAGTCGCTCAAGCTCATCTTTGATTCCATCCAGGCGCGATTGCAAAGCTTGCTGTTCATCACGTTGCTGTAAGCGGGTTTTAACGATTTCATCTGTTAATGATTGCCGTTGCTGCTTGTGCTGGGTGCTGATAGAAGCTTGGATAGAACTTTGATCATCAGAATAGCGTTCACTGGAAAGCACAAACAGCACGTCATCCTTTTTAACAGCTTGGCCTTCTCGCACCCGCTTTTCGACCACAATGCCAAATTGCGGCGCATACACTTTGACCAGACCGGTTTCCGGCATCAATTGGCCAACCACCGCGCTACGTTTGGTATAAGTCCCCCAAACCATGAATGCCACTACCATGGCGGCAAACAGAATTGCGATCAGCGTGAGCAAGCCGTAGCTCAAAGGCCGAATAATCAGAATGGTACCTAGCCAGTGGTTCTTTTGTGCTGCGAGTGCGGCTTGTCGAAAAAGTGGCTGATTTGCCATGATAATCCATTTGATTGATTACAATTAATTAAACTTACTAATTTTTGTTAACAAGACGGCGGATTATAAAATTGCCTTGAATTCAATGTCAACCAAGGCTTGCCAGCAAGGGTTAAACAAGGGATGTATAAAATGAACAATTGTTAAAATTGCAACTTCGCGGGATAAGATTTCGATGCAGGGCTAACTAAGCCTAGTGTGATTTGGTTTGATCAGGAAAGTAGGGTTGATCACTTACTTTGAGGACAATTGTTAGAAACTCATGTCCTACCTAGTGGCCGTAGTGTTTGATAGTCACGCTTTGGCTCGCTTAATTCTGTAAATCAACATCATTGATTAGCAAACAGGCCTGGTCTGATTGCTTAACATTTTTAGCATTGAGGCGCTTGATTATTGCCAGCAGCGTATTTTGAATCTCACGCCTTGAAGTTGGCTTTTCGAGAACGGTGATTGCTTTTGAGGTATCGGTCTGTGTAGTTGTTTTTTGCAATACTCTTTGCAATTCGCATAATGCCTGCATGTATTTCTGCTCATTTTGTAGTTCTGGTATATCAAACTCATTGGTGCCGCCATAGGCATCAAATAACAAAGTCTCAATACCCACAATTAACGCGAGAATGTGATCGCCTGCAAAATCGGGATCCAATGCCAATCCAATCGTCTGCGCTTTTTGCAGTCGCCGGACCCCCTCAAATCTCCAGTTCGCTTTGCCATCAAAAACCCATTCTGTCATTTCCCGCGCGCCTACCTGTGTACTTTTGGCGAGCTCATCCGGGTTTAGCTCATACAAGACAAGCATCAATGCACGTAAGTCTTCGGTATGCGCACTCATCTCTTGCTTGGCAGTTTTAATGTGCTTTATCGCTGCCAAACGTGAATTGTTAACCGTTTGCGCGCCTGCCACATTTATCAATAAAGGAAAAATAAACAGTAGCGCTAACCATCTTTTATGATGCAGTCGCATTTTCATTCCAAGATAATCGACAAATAAAAAGCCCGAAAAGCTTTCGGGCTTTAGATGCTATCTTGGAAATGCGTTTTTTAAAATGGGATATCGTCATCAAAATCGTCAAAGTTGCCAGCCGGTTTACTCGCTGGCTGACTAAACGCATTGCGATTACCACCGGCATTATTTGCTGCAGGCTGACGTGCCGGCGCTTGGTTGTAATTATCCGATCCACCGCTTTGGTCCATGTCACCGCCATCGTATGAGGTACTACCACCTTCACGTCCTGAACCAAGCATTTGCATCTGGTCAGCGATAATCTCAGTGGTGTAGCGGGTGACGCCATCTTTTTCCCATTTACGCGTTTGCAAACGGCCTTCAATATAGACCGGACGGCCTTTCTTCAGGTATTCGCCGGCAATCTCGGCCAGTTTGCGGTAAATGACAATGTTGTGCCATTCCGTTTTTTCCTGCTTGACGCCGGATTTGTCTTTCCAGTTTTCGGTAGTCGCAATACTGAAGTTGGCTACTGCTTCGCCATTCGGCATAAAGCGCACTTCTGGGTCACGCCCCAGATTGCCCACCAAAATAACTTTATTTACTGATGCCATAACGACTAGCTCCCTATTCTGTTCATGATTGCTTGCGACAATGCCGCCTGAAATTCTTTACTGCGCTGATTCTCTAACTTTACCATGAGCATCGTCTCCGAGGGAATGGCGACCGCTTCGAAAACGCCTTCCATGGCGCGGATATCCTGCGCCAGTTTCGCTGCCTGACTATCGTTATATCCTTGAATATTAAACATTTTTGTTTTGACGCTGGGCGGCGGCTGCATGCCCAGCGCTAATCCCAGCCATACCAGCATGGCGATTGCGCAGAGTAAAAATACCGCACTACCTGCACTGTTGCCAAAATAATTGGATAAGCAACCACCCATAGCTGCGCCTAAAAACATACCGAATGATTGCGCGGTATTATGCACGCCCATGGCTGTACCTTTGGCAGCCACCGGTGCCATTTTGGAGATTAGCGAAGGCAGGGTGGCTTCAAGAATATTGAATGCCAGAAAATAACTGAATAGGGCAAGTACGATACCGGTCAAAGAATCCAGGCTGAAAATAAACGCAATCTGGGTCAGCATCATCAATGCCACCGCGCTGACAAACACAGGTTTCAGCTTGGCTTTTTTTTCTGCGTAGATAATGACCGGCACCATCAACAAGAAAGAAACAATCAGCACCGGCAAATAAATTTTCCAGTGCAGGTTCTCATTCATACCGGTGCTATGCTTGATCGCGAAAGGCACCACCATAAACATGGCCATTTGCGCGCCATGCAGGCAAAAAGTACCAAAATTCAAACGCAGTAATTGCTTATCTTTGAGTACTTCACGCATTCTGGCCGGCACTGCTTGTGCATCTGAATGTACATGCGCATTAACCGGTGTCGGCACGCCAAATTTGACTACGGCAATCGCGACAATCGATAAAGCCGCCATCAACCAGAACATCCCCGGCACGCCGATATACTGGTTAAGCACTGGGCCAAGCACTAACGAAACCGCAAATGTTAAACCTATGGTGGCCCCTATCATGGCCATGGCCTGGGTTCGGTGCTCTTCACGGGTAGAGTCGGCCACCAGCGCAGTGATAACGGCAGAAATTGCGCCGGCGCCCTGAATGGCGCGCCCCAGGATCACCATGTAAATATCGGTAGCGGTTGCTGCGCAGATACTGCCAATCGCAAACAATATCAAGCCGACATAAATCAGCTTTTTACGGCCCAGACGGTCAGATGCGATGCCAAACGGTAGCTGGAAAATCACCTGCATAAATCCGTAAGCGCCAAGTGCCAGGCCGATCAGGGTATGGTTACTGCCGCCTTCGAGCTTTTCGGCATAGATAGCGAAAATTGGCAGGATTAAAAACATGCCGAGCATGCGTAAGCCGTAGATGGAAGCGAGAGCAATCGTTGCACGCGTTTCCAACCGGGTCATTTTTTCAGAGAACTGCATGGACAATAGTAATAAGAACGTTGGCGCCAGAAGAAACTTTGGCTAAATTCAGAATAATTGCGTATATTATCAGGTTGGCTGTCTGTTCGTGAAAGTATCATGGAATTTATCAAAATTCGCGGGGCGCGCACCCACAATCTGAAGAACATCAATCTGGATATTCCACGCAACCAACTTGTGGTTGTCACCGGCCTCTCCGGCTCGGGAAAATCCTCACTGGCCTTCGATACCTTGTATGCGGAGGGCCAGCGCCGCTATGTAGAAAGCCTGTCGGCTTATGCACGCCAGTTTCTGGCACGTATGGACAAGCCGGATGTTGACCTGATTGAAGGTTTGTCTCCTGCGATTTCCATCGAACAAAAATCCACCTCACATAACCCGCGTTCAACGGTAGGCACGGTCACTGAAATTCATGACTACTTACGCTTGCTGTATGCCCGCGCCGGCGATCCTGAGTGCCCGGACCACCATATTAAATTAGAGTCTCAAACTGTCAGTCAGATGGTGGACAGCACGCTCAAGCTGCCAGAAGATACCAAGCTCATGATCCTGGCACCTGTCGTTGCCAACCGCAAAGGTGAACAGCTGGATTTGTTTGACATGCTGAAAGCACAAGGCTTTGTCCGCCTGCGTATTGACGGCAAAGTCTACGAGATGGATGAGCTGCCGCAGCTAGCCAAAACCACCAAGCATAGCGTGGACGTGGTGGTTGACCGCCTCAAGGTGCGGCAAGACATGAAGCAGCGTATTGCAGAATCGTTCGAAACTGCGTTGCGACTGGCTGATGGCAAAGCGATTGCGCTGGAAATCGATACCGAGAAAGAGCATCTGTTTTCAGCCAAATTTTCCTGCCCGGTGTGTGACTATTCACTGGCTGAACTGGAGCCGCGTTTATTCAGCTTTAATAATCCGATGGGCGCTTGCCCGAAATGCGATGGCTTGGGTAACGTGACTTTCTTTGACCCAAAACGTGTGGTGGCTTTTCCGCATTTATCCCTGGCCAGCGGCGCCATTAAAGGCTGGGACAAACGTAACCAGTTTTACTTCCAGATGCTGGCCAGCCTCAGTCAGCATTATGACTTTGACCTGGAAGCGCCATTTGAAAATCTACCTGAAGATATTCAGCAAACTTTGTTGTTTGGTTCCGGCCGTGAACAGATTACCTTCAAGTACCTGAACGAACGCGGTACTTTCTTCAGCAAATCACATACTTTCGAAGGCATTATCAATAACCTTCAGCGCCGCTATCGCGAAAGCGATTCCACAGCGGTGCGTGATGAGCTGGCCAAATATATCAATGCAACAGTTTGCCCGGAATGCCACGGCACCCGCTTGCGCAGAGAAGCCCGTCACGTCAAAGTAGGCGATAGAAATATCCACCAGATTTGCGAAGTGCCACTTAAACAGGCGCTCAATTTTTTTGAAACCCTGCAACTCAATGGCCAGAAGCTGGCGATTGCAGAGAAAATAGTCAAGGAAATTGAAAGCCGCCTGAAATTCCTGACCAACGTCGGCCTGGAATATCTGTCGCTTTCACGTTCTGCGGAAACACTGTCTGGTGGCGAGGCGCAGCGTATTCGCTTGGCTTCACAAATCGGCAGCGGCCTTACCGGCGTGATGTATGTGCTCGATGAGCCATCCATTGGCCTGCACCAACGTGATAATGACCGCTTGCTGGAAACCCTGAAACGTCTGCGTGATCTGGGTAATAGCGTGATTGTGGTAGAGCATGACCAGGACGCCATTCTGCTGGCCGATTTTATTGTCGATATTGGTCCAGGCGCAGGCGAACATGGCGGCAGGATTGTTTCCTCCGGCACCGCAGCCGAGATTCAGGCTGACCCTAATTCTTTGACCGGGCAATATATCAGCGGCAAAAAGAAAATCCAGTTTAAGTTGCCACGTACGCAACCTGACCCGGAACGCATGGTTAAACTGAATGGCACCACAGGCAATAACCTGAAAAATGTCAGTATCGAAATACCAGTGGGTCTGCTTACCTGTGTGACAGGTGTGTCCGGTAGCGGTAAATCAACCTTGATTAACGATACGCTATACCGTGCAGTCGCCGCGCATTTATATGGCAGCACTACCGAGCCGGCGCCTTATCAAGATATCGAAGGCATGGAATTCTTCGACAAAGTTGTCGATGTTGATCAAAGCCCGATTGGCCGTACGCCGCGTTCAAACCCGGCGACTTATACCGGCTTATTCACACCTATCCGAGACCTGTTTGCCAGCGTGCCGGAAAGCCGGGCACGTGGCTATGGCCCAGGACGTTATTCTTTTAACGTTAAAGGGGGGCGCTGCGAGGCTTGCCAGGGCGACGGCGTTTTACGCGTGGAAATGCACTTCCTGCCGGATGTGTATGTACCTTGTGATGTATGTAAAGGCCACCGTTACAACCGCGAGACGCTGGAAATCCAGTTCAAAGGCAAGAATATCCGTGAAGTACTGGAAATGACAGTTGAGCAGGCGCATGACTTTTTCAATGCGCAGCCGGTGATTGCGCGGAAACTCAAAACCCTGCTGGACGTGGGCCTGGGTTACATCACTTTGGGTCAGTCAGCGACAACTTTGTCTGGCGGCGAAGCCCAACGGGTGAAACTGGCACTGGAGTTGAGCAAACGTGACACCGGCCGTACCTTATATATCCTTGATGAACCAACCACTGGCCTGCACTTTGCGGATATCCAGTTATTGCTGGACGTCATTCATCGTCTACGCGATGCCGGTAATACGGTGGTCATCATTGAGCACAACCTGGATGTGATTAAAACAGCAGACTGGCTGATTGATATGGGCCCGGAAGGGGGCGATGGCGGTGGTATGGTAGTGGGCGTGGGCACGCCTGAGACACTGGCAAAAAATACGGCCAGTTATACTGGCCGTTACCTCACACCCTTGTTGGAACATCTCGCTGTAAAGGGCTAAGGTCAACATGCAACCTTTCCCCTGCAGTGCTTTGCACTGACTGCGGATGTGGTTTGTGCCACATACAAATAGTTCTGCTATGGATTCTAGGCGTATTGTCTGCGATTGATTGGTTAAATAAAGCCTGAAAGTCAGGGCACTTTCACCAATCGCATGCGGGCCTGTATGGTGGCGGCATGGCGGTTTAAAAAGCGTGTGCTGCGGTGATTGTCATAAAAGCGTGGATTGGGGATCATGGCTGCCAACCGTGCAGCTTCACTCGGGCCAAGTGCTTTGGCGTTGCCGTGAAAGTAATGTTTTGCCGCCGCTTCCGCGCCAAACACACCATCACCCCACTCAATAACGTTCAGGTAGATTTCCAGTATACGGCGTTTGCTCATCAGGTTTTCGAGCATAAAGGTAATGATGGCTTCCTGCACTTTGCGCCAGGGTGTACGGTGCCCTGACAAAAACAGATTCTTTGCCAATTGCTGGCTGATGGTTGAGCCGCCAGCCACAATCCTGCCTTTTTTAAGGTTTTTTTCAAACGCAGTTTCTATCCCGTTCCAGTCAAAACCCTGGTGCTCGATAAACTTGCTATCTTCAGCTGCAATCACCGCACGTTTTAAATGCGAACTCATCCTCGCATAAGGCACCCATTTTTGTTGCAGCCGGGCTTCAGGTTTGGCTTCCTGCATGGCCTCTAACCTCGCTTCCATAAAGGCCGTTGATTCAGGATTATGATCAACCCACCACAATATATGTGCGAGTACCCATATTTGATAAAGCAGTACCCATAACAACAGAATGCCGAAAAACAGTTTGAGGGTTTGCTTCATGGCGTTAACGTTTATTTTTAACTAGTCAGGATTATCTGAATGATTGAATCACGGGTGCAGTATCCGGACGTAAGCCATGCCAGATATAAAAGGCTTCGGCGGCTTGCTCTACCAGCATACCCAGGCCATCAGAGACTTGTGCTTTAGCTGCGCGGGCTTGCTGCATAAAAGGTGTTTCCCGGCCATACATCATGTCATAAGCCAAGGTGTGATGCGCGAAAATCGTATCCTTTAGTGGCAATGCCTCTGCCTGCAAACCGGCCGAAGTCGCGTTGATCACAATGTCATAATTTTCAGCTAAATCATTAAATGTTTGCACTGCCAACTTTACCTGATTCGATTGCGCAACAGCTTCAAATCGCTGCACCATCATGTGTGCTTTATCCAGGCTGCGATTAGCCACAGTCAATAGCGCCGGCTTCTGCACCAATAACGGCAATATCACCCCTTGAGCCGCGCCGCCAGCGCCTAGCAGCAAAATCTTTTGCCCCTCAATATTGCGGCGCCAGTGCCTGAGAATATCGTTTACTAAACCACAGCCATCGGTATTATCGCCTATGATTTGCTCGTGTTTAAAACTTAAAGTATTCACTGCGCCGGCAGAGGTTGCCCGGTCTGAAAGTACATGACTGGCTTCAAATGCCTCAAACTTGAACGGCACAGTGATATTGGCACCGCGGTAACCTTCTGAAAGTAGGCGGCTCACTGTTTCGGAAAATCCATCCAGCGGTGACAGCAGCTTTTCGTAACTAATGGATTTACCGAATTGGCTGGCAAAAGCCTGATGTATTAAAGGCGATTTGCTATGCTCGATTGGATGCCCAATCACTGCGAATTTTTCGGTGGACATACGTTAAAGATTTGATGAGGTCGATTGATTTGGCTTATACGCTATTTAATTAGTTATTCCACGGTAAACCTGCGTGTTTCCAGCCGTTTATCAGTGTGCGCTGCTTGAATTCGTTAGCTTCGCCTTCAAACCCTTCCAGCATATTGTATGCATTGCCATATCCCAACTGCTGTGCCAATAGCGCAGCGTTATGGCTACGTCCACCAGTACGACACATAAAAATAACGGTACTATTTTTGTCTACTTGTGTTTGCAACTGAGCTGCAAAATCAGGGTTTGGCACCATCCCCGGGTAAGAAGCCCACTCAATATGTTTAGCTAGCGGCACACGGCCAACCAATTCGAGTTCTGCACGCGATCTTACATCCACCAGCACGACGCCATTGCCTTGATCAATCAATGTATATGTTTCTTGTGGGGTTAACGCACCTGCGTAAGACAGGCTACTTTGCTTTCCTCGCGTATTGCCGTTACTTAAAATATCATCCAAATTACTCACGGTACCACCTTTAGTTTTGATCATATTTACTAAAGTGAAGAGTATACCTTTAAAGCCAGAGCTTTCTCTAATGCACCACTTTTGTGCTCAATTTGTTGCAATGCACACAAATGGTGCTAACGGTTTTTACTATTTTATGCAGGTTACCTGTAAACCACGTAAAATGCATATTTTTGGGTGGCATGCTTCCTGCTAATATTACACTCTAAAGATTTAGCGGGATTCAGTGTTAAGCAGAATTCCAAATCCATTATGAGTATTTGCCCACGTTTCGGGACATCCGCAACATGTCCCGTTTTTTGCGTGTACAACTTAAAAACCGGTTTTAGACCTTGATCATTGAGGAGAATGTAATGTCCGTTGCAAACGTAATGAAATTGGTTGCAGAAAACGACATCAAATTTGTCGATTTCCGTTTTACCGACACCAGAGGTAAAGAGCAGCACGTAACCGTGCCGGTTTCTCACTTCGACGAAGATAAATTTACAGAAGGCCATGCATTTGACGGTTCCTCCATCGCCGGATGGAAAGGCATTCAAGCTTCTGATATGCAACTGATGCCTGATGCAAGCACAGCATTCGTTGACCCGTTTTTTGACGAGCCAACATTAGTGCTGACCTGTGATGTTGTAGACCCTACCGATGGTAAAGGTTATGACCGTGACCCACGTAGCCTGGCCAAACGCGCTGAAGCTTACTTGAAATCAAGCGGCCTGGGCGACACAGCCTATTTTGGTCCTGAGCCAGAATTCTTTATCTTTGACAGCGTACAATGGGACGCCACCATGGGTGGTAGCTTCGTTAAAATCAATTCTGAAGAAGCAGCCTGGTCATCAGGTGAAAAATTCGAAGGCGGCAACACAGGCCACCGCCCGGGCGTTAAGGGCGGTTACTTCCCAGTACCACCAGTCGACTCATTGCATGACATCCGCTCTGCCATGGTATTGACCCTGGAAGAGCTGGGCGTGCCAGTTGAAGTGCACCATCATGAAGTAGCAACTGCCGGCCAATGTGAAATTGGTACCAAGTTTGCAACATTGACACAACGTGCTGACTGGACGCAAATCCTGAAATACGTGGTTACCAACACAGCGCATGCTTACGGTAAAACAGCAACCTTTATGCCTAAACCAATGTTTGGCGATAACGGCTCTGGTATGCACGTGCACCAATCCGTATGGAAAGATGGCAAAAACCTGTTTGCAGGCAATGGCTATGCCGGTTTGAGCGATTTCGCCCTGTACTACATCGGCGGCATTATCAAACATGCTCGCGCATTGAATGCGATCACTAACCCAGGTACTAACTCATATAAACGCCTGGTGCCGCATTACGAAGCCCCGGTAAAACTGGCTTACTCAGCTAAAAACCGTTCTGCAGCGATCCGTATTCCATTCGTACATTCTGATAAAGCTCGCCGTGTTGAAGCGCGTTTCCCAGACCCGATTGCCAACCCATACCTGGCTTTTTCAGCCTTGTTAATGGCGGGCCTTGATGGCGTTCAGAACAAGATTCACCCAGGTGAACCAGCGACTAAAGACTTGTACCATCTGCCACCAGAAGAAGATGCATTGATACCAACCGTATGTTCATCACTTGAACAAGCGCTTGAGTATCTGGATAAAGACCGCGAGTTCTTGACCCGTGGTGGCGTTTTCTCTGATGACTGGATTGATTCTTACATTGCATTGAAAATGGAAGAAGTGACCAAGTTACGTCAAACACCACATCCTGTTGAGTTTGGTCTGTACTACTCCTGCTAATCGCAAGATGCGCACCAAAACAGGGCAGCTTCGGCTGCCCTGTTTTTTATGGTTCTCTCTAGCGTCAACCATTCGAATTTCAGCTACGTTGATAAGCTATACAATCTACTCTAAACTATTGCCATGAAAAGACTTTTTTACTTTATCACCACCTTGTTGGCAGCTCACGCCAGTTTCGCTGATATTTACAAATTTACTGACAGCAATGGCGTAACCACCTATACCAATATCAAGCCTGAAGGAAAACAGAAGCCTGAGTTAGTGATTAGCGGACCAAAAGAGACTGCACCTCCTGAGGTTACACCCCAAAAGAAGTCTACTGCCAAAACACCTACCCCTAGCAACTTTCCTAAAGTGGATAATCAGGTGCAGGCTCAACGCGATGCTAAACGTCGTGAAATTTTAATGACGGAATTAGATCAAGAAAAACAAGCACTTGAGAACGCAATGCAGCTTTATGAAGAGCAAAAAAACATCCCGGAAGTGTACAGAGCCGCGAACGGAAAAACCTTTAGGAATGTGGCTAAGTACGAAGAAAAATTACGCATTATTGAGGCTGAAATCCAGGCTCATCAACGCAATGTTGACTTGCTGAATAAAGAGCTTACGCACTAAATGCACCATTTTGGGAGTTTTTAATTTGGAATGAAATAAATCATATAGAATTGGCTTAGCTTTTGCTTTAAAACAGGGCGTCATCACTTACTTTAACAAGCTGATCATTAAAAGCTGAGGATATGGTTCAAATTTCTCCGAATGGGTTTAACGGGCTAGAGCATATTGCCACTGCGGTGATACTGCTGAATAACCAGCTCGAAGTAACCTATGCCAATTCAAGCGCAGAGATTTTATTCGCCTTCAGTGCCAACCAAATTCAAGGCCTGCATATCCACGATGTATTTGTGAATTGCGAAATCCTGCAAATGGCAGTTACCAATGCCATTCAAACGCAAGGACCTTTCCGCGAACACGAGTTCACTTTAACTACACAGCGTGGACATACCACTGCAGTCACTTGCACCGTAACGCCGATTTCAACCAGTATTAACCAGACGTCTGAAGACATGCTGATTCTGGAATTTGTACAAATGGATCAGCAGTTACGCATCGCAAGGGAAGAACGCATGTTGATTCAGCAACAGGCCAATTCCGAACTGCTACGCAACCTGGCACATGAAATCCGTAACCCTTTAGGCGGCCTGCGTGGCGCAGCGCAATTACTTGAATTTGAATTGCCGCAACCCAGCCTGAAAGAATATACCCAGGTCATCATTAAAGAAGCTGACCGTCTGCATAGCCTGATGGATCGCTTATTGGTGCCGCATCGTGTGCCCAAATACGAGCCAACCAATATCCATGAAGTGCTTGAGCGCGTACGTAGCCTACTGCTGGCGGAATCTCCCAACAATATTAGAGTGATCCGCGACTACGACACCAGCTTGCCCGAACTGATTGGCGACCGCGAGAAGCTGATTCAGGCCGTACTAAACATTGCACGTAATGCGGCGCAAGCGATGCAGCAAAACCACACAAAAGATGCCAGCATTACGTTCCGCACGCGTGCAGAACGTCAAATTACTCTGGCGCGAAAGCGTTACCGGGTCGGTATTCATCTGGAAATTATTGATAATGGTCCCGGCATTCCCGCTGATATCAAAGAACGTATTTTTTACCCGCTGGTATCTGGCAGGGAAGGGGGAACCGGTTTGGGATTAGCCTTGGCACAAACCTTTATTACCCAACACCATGGCATGATCGATTGTGATTCACAGCCGGGAAAAACTATTTTCCATATTCTATTGCCTATTGAAAGCACGTTATTTAAATCATAACCATGAGGTCTTTGCGTGAAGTCTCTTTCGGCATTTAACTCGAACTAATATTAATCAAACAGCAATTCTAAAGAGAAATACCATGAAGCCAATCTGGATCTTAGATGACGACAAATCAATCCGCTGGGTATTTGAAAAAGCGTTAGCCCGCACCGATTTTGAATTTAAAACCTTTTCATCACCTGCTGAAGCACTCAACGCCCTTAACCGTGAACAGCCCCAGGTGATCGTCAGCGACATCCGTATGCCGAATGGTTCAGGGCTGGACTTTTTATCAGAGGTTAAACAACGCTACCCTGAAATACCGGTCATTATCATGACGGCGTATTCAGACCTGGAGAGCGCAGTTGCAGCTTTCCAGGGCGGTGCCTTTGAGTATCTGGCAAAGCCTTTCGACGTTGACCAGGCAATTGAAATTATCAAACGCGCGGTTGATGAAAGCATGCGCCAGGCCGTGGAAAAAGTTGAAGATGATGAGCCTACACCTGAGATTATCGGGCAGGCGCCTGCCATGCAGGAAGTCTTTCGTGCCATAGGCCGTTTGAGCCGCTCACATTCGACAGTACTGATTAATGGCGAATCCGGTAGCGGTAAAGAACTGGTCGCCAGCGCTTTGCACAGACATAGCCCACGCGCCGATAAGCCGTTTATTGCCATTAACACCGCAGCGATCCCAAAAGACTTATTGGAGTCAGAGCTGTTCGGTCATGAACGCGGCGCATTTACCGGGGCTGCAGCCGCCAGGAGAGGGCGCTTTGAACAGGCTGACACCGGCACCCTGTTTCTCGATGAAATCGGCGACATGCCTGCAGACTTGCAAACCAGGCTATTACGCGTGCTGTCAGATGGCCAATTCTATAGGGTAGGCGGCCATCAACCCATTAAGGTGAATGTACGCGTGATTGCCGCCACCCACCAGGATCTGGAAGAACGGGTAAAACAAGGCTTGTTCAGGGAAGATTTATTCCACCGCTTGAACGTCATCCGCTTGCGCTTGCCACCTCTACGTGAGCGTCGTGAGGATATTCCATTCCTGACCAAACATTTCCTGGCACACAGTGCGCAGCAGTTAGGTGTTGAACCAAAGCAACTTTCACCCGCCGCACTTAAATACCTAATGTCCGTGAGCTGGAGCGGTAATGTTCGCCAGCTAGAGAATGTCTGTCACTGGTTAACAGTCATGGCACCTGGGCAAAATGTAGATGTCAACGATTTGCCACCCGAATTGAAAGAAGACTCGAGCAAGCAAAATAGTGGCGGTTCTTGGCAAGAAGCTTTGGCGCAAGAAGTAACAGATGCACTCAACCGCGGAGAAACAAACATTTTGGATATCAAAACCAAAGAGTTTGAGCGTATCTTAATTACCCGTGCATTGGCACATACCGACGGCCGCCGTATAGAGGCAGCCAATCAGCTTGGCATGGGTCGTAACACGCTCACAAGGAAAATTCAGGAATTAGGGATTGATGACTAGTCATCAAATTTTGATTTGCTGACTACGCCAGATAGGGAAAGAACTGTGCTTTTGTGCATCAATGCTGCTGACAAAAAAGACCTGTGCAAGACGAGAGTCTTTTAAGGTTTTCCCAAAGAACTTATTGGCTGCATGATAATGCCGACCTTCATACAAAATCAACGTGTTATAAACATTATTAATCCGTACAATTTCATCAAACATGGAGTGATATCCGGTATCCATCGCGATGGTGCCAGCTGCAAACCGTTTATCATTTTCCTTAAGCGCTTTTTCATAAGCAGTCTGATCGAATTGCTTATTTCGTTTAAATAATGAGGTTCCTGAATCTAAAGGTGCATCAGGACTCAGATACAACACAGCAGCAAATACCGCATTGCCATCGGTATGGATTACTCCTCTGCCATAATCTTCACTCACACTTTGAAAGTTAGTGGAAATAGCCCATCGCATACGTTCATGGTCGGGATTATGAAATAGCGAAATTATCTTATTGCTGACCTTTTCAAACAGTGGCTTATTAATTACAGATAAGTCTTTTGTCCGCGCGCCTGGAAAAACATACGGTACATCCTTTAACTGATGCCGATACTGATACTTCTGGTTCAATGCAAAAGTACGCACCGCATCAGGGTCTTCATAAAAGTTTTCAACTATCGTAACCGGGTACAAATTCATAATTAACCATCGCTAATTCATCATTATTACATGAAGACAAAACCATATAAAAAAACGGCAACCGAAGTTGCCGTTTTTAACTGACTTTAATTTAAGCAGGTAAGCCTGCAATTAAATTAGAAGAACAGGATAGCGCCCAATGATATGGTTTTTGCTTTCGCATCCAAATCGGCAGCAGCACGTTGGTCCAAATCACGCTTGGATTGTGAGTATTCAGCAACCAAGTTCAAATGCTTGGTCAGTGGGTGGTAAGCACCAACAACCCACAATGAATCTTCAACTTCGCTGAATGTATCACCACCGTTACCGTCTAAAGTAGAGCGGCCATAACGTGCACCCAGTTTAGTACCAACGCCTGGCAATGCATAAGTACCTTGCACATACCATTGATCAGATTCACGTCTGTTTCCAGCTGCATCTAAACCACCGTTGAATTGCAGAGTTTGGCCAATACCTTCGCCTTTACCGTAGTAACCTGTCAAGCCAAAGCCAGCCAGGTTGATGGTTGTACCAGCATCCCAACCCCAAGCTCTTTCTTTACCACCAGCACCACCAACACCAGAGATGTTTTGAGTGATTGCAGATGACCATACTTTACCAGCAACATCGCCAGTCCACTCGTAAGAAACTTTAGCTTCGTACGCTGACTGTGCGCCTGAACGGTCAGTAGAAACCTGACTAGCTCCAGGAACATTAACGTTAATAGCATTCCAGCCTTGTGTTACACCAGCTGTGAATTGGAAACCATTCCAGTTTGGAGATGTGTAAGCGATTTGTGATTTCCAGTCAGCATACATGTAACCAGCACCGATACCACCCAATGTAGTTGTGTTACCAGCCAAAGCGCCAGCACCAGAACCAACGCCCAACAATGTCATGTCGTTCAAGATTGCGTCTGAAGCGTAAATACCCAAGTCTTTACCCACTTTGATAGAACCCCATGAAGCATCACCGAATGTCAAGAATGCCTGACGGTTTTCTTGTTGTGAACCTTGAACACCAGCGTTGTTTGTTGAAGCACCTGGGTTGATGCTGATTGTGAAACCGACATCCAGATCGTTCTGACGTGTTTTACCAGAAACGCTCAGGTAGTTTGGCAACAAACCAGTAGTAATGTTGTTTTGTGAGCTAGCATCACCAGTACCCAGGCCCAGAGGACCAGCACCAACACCAGCGTCACCAGAGAATTTGGTTGTTGTGTAGTAAGCGTTAACCACACCGCCGATGTCCAGTGTCCAGTCACCAGCTGGGATAACGATACCAGCTTGAGCGCCAGTAGCTGCAGCGAACAGAGCTGCTGCAACTGCAACGTTTAATTTTGTATTCATACGAATCTCCAAAAATGTTGTTTTTACAACTTGTGTAAGGATATTGCTTTTGGCCGGATGATTTAAAAACACCCTAACCTCCAGTAACTCCCTCGGAATCTGCCATGCATTTCCAAGAAGGTCAGTGCAATTTTTGCAAAATGCGGTTGCTTGGCGCAAGTGAATACGTCAAATTGCTTAGTCCAACTTTTGATTGTTGTAGATTTGCAACACATTTGCAGGGTGGATTCGCGAGCTAAATTTAAACAGGCAGGGTTTTATCAAGCTTTTTGCACTGCCTTAATAAAGGTGTTTCTGCTAGGATAGCGTTGGATTTAGCATTCTTTGTATGCCAATCATATCAATCATTATAATTATTTAGAGGTTCCTCATGATTTCCGATATTCAGTTATGTAGTCGTTTTATAGATACATTAGACTGGATCTGCCAAGTGCTGATCAGGCACGCTGATGACTTTAATATCGCCCTGGTAAAAATTGCCTATGGCGATGACAATAGTCTGGGAGAGGCTTACGGGGCACCTGAGGCGTTGCGTCAGCTTTCTTCGCTCACGCATGACTTGCAGAACTCGTTCAGGAAGTCTGACTTGGTGGGTCGTGAGGGCACTGATTTCTGGATCCTGTTTCCATACACACGCGTGACGGACAATATCCACGATAAATTACTGGATGTATTGCAGGGCTCCGCCCATAACAACCTGAATATAGTGGAACGTGAAATCTCTATTTTCGAATTACCGGTGATTTATCAAAAGGCTAGCATTAAGCCAGAGAATGGGCTGGATTTGCTGCATTACGTAAAAGCCAATCAATCTGAATTAGCCAGTCATGTGTTCAGTCTGGCTAATGTTGAATAACATTAATACCGCGCTTGCTGCAGCGTTTTAATTAATGTTCGCACTGGCGCTGGTAAAGCAGCGTCAATCGCATCATTCATAGATAGCCACTGCATATTGGGTGGCAATGACGATCGTTTACCGCTCAGTTGCATTGGCTGCGGGGTAATTTCTAATTTGAAATGCGTAAAGGTATGCCAAAGCACCGGCAATACCTCTAGCGACTCCGCTTGCATGCCATATCTCTCTTGGACTTGTTGCACTGAAACCTGCGTTGGCACTATTTCAGGCAAACTCCACAATCCGCCCCATATACCCTGATTAGGTCGCTTCTCCAGCAATATCTCTCCGGCGTCCAGAATCATCAGCATAGTTGTCTGCTTTTCCGGAATTGCTTTACGCGGCTTTGATGCGGGTAATTGCAATACGCGTTGTTGTAAAAAAGCCTCACACTGATCCTGCATCGGGCAATCGGCACAGCGCGGTTTGCTTCGTTTACAGAACGTCGCCCCAAAATCCATTAAGCCTTGGATATATGCAGGCAGATCTTTTTCTGGCAATAAGCTTTCTGCCAGAGACCATAATTGCTTTTCTACCGCCGGCAGCCCTGGCCAGCCGTCAACCGCGTGTAATCGCGCTAGCACCCGTTTAACATTACCATCCAAAATAGTTTGTTGTTGCTGGAAGGCAAATACCGAAATAGCAGCCGCGGTCGAGCGACCTATGCCTTTGAGGGTCTGTATCTGGTCAAAGTCTTGCGGAAATATCCCATTATGCTCACGCATAATGGTTTGTGCAGCATGGTGCAGATTGCGGGCACGGGAATAATAGCCTAGCCCGCTCCAGTGTTGCATCACATCATCCTGTGAAGCTTCTGCCAGGCTGGCAATGGTGGGGAACCGGGCCATAAAACGGCCATAGTAGCCAATCACTGCACTGACTTGGGTTTGCTGCAACATGATCTCGGAAACCCACACTGCGTAGGGATCACGCGTTTGCTGCCACGGCAAGTCATGCCGGCCATGCACTTGTTGCCAAGCGATCAGTTTTTCTGCGAAAAGACTCACGCTAGAAATTCAATAGCTTTTTCAAAGCTTTTTGCTTTGCATTATCTGCAGGCTTGGCTTCTTCATTATTGCTACCAGCGTCAGATTTAGCAGCGTCACCTTCAGCGCTTTTTTCACTGTTTTTTGATTTGCCATTTAACAAACCCTTTAAAGCATCGGCTTTATTTTCACCCCCAATGAGGGATTTCACTGCTCCAGCTTTATCGCCGCCCAGCTGATTGGTTAAAGCATCCAATGCTGCTGATTTAGCCAATGCCTGTCCCAGAGCCGCCATATCAATGCCAAACTTGGGCGCTGCAAATGTGCCGGTGACCTTCACAGGCACACCGACTCCGGAAAGCTGCTCGGCTTCTTTGCCGCCTTGCCCTTTAAGCGTGTTGACTAGCGTAGGCTTTGCCAGGTAATTAATCTGTTCTCTGCCAATATCAATATCGCCTTTGCTTTCGCCTTTAGGCAGGCGGAAGATAGGCGCTTTCATTGCCAGGTCGTCGTTATGCGCGACGCCATTCTTGATGTTAAAAGTGGCGGTCAGCTCGCTAAAGTCAGTTTTTTTGGTTTGATCGGCTGCAGTATTCGCTTGGCCTTTGAGCAAATTAAGCTTGCCTTTGGCATCGCGTATCGTCCCTGCCAGGTCAAAACCCTTAACGGCGCCATCGGCCATGCGCAAATCAACCGAGCCGCCCAGCGACTTTTTTAATGCAGTCACCGTATTACCTTGCGCAGTGACATCCAGATTAACGTTGCCGGTGCCGGACAACATATCGTTATTAATCGTATCCACCAGCAGTGGGCCAACCGCAATGTTTTGCAGACTTTGCTTGATAGCGATGGCAGGTGTCGCACGGGCATCCACTTTCACACCACCGCGCACAGTCCCCTGGTAAACGTCCACATTCAACGGGTCAAGACTCGCCAAGCCATCCTGGGCTTTCAAACCAATATTCAGGTTTTTAGCTTCAGTCTTGCCATATTTCAACCAGCCGATACGGATATTTCCCTGCGCATTTAGTGCTTTGAGAGCGGATAAATCCAGCGGTTGTTCTTCAGTACCTGCAGTTTTGGCGGCAGGTTTATTTTCAGCCGTGGCCGTTTGCGTTTGCTGTGGCAAGTACCGGTTCAAATCCAGTTTGTCGATATTCAGGTCAAACGTATATAGCGGCTTGTTGAATTGGCTGATACCCACATTACCGTGAATACGTGAATCATCCAGTTTGACATCCAGGCCTTGCAACGCCAGTTTTTGTCCATCGGCTTTGATGCCCACATTCAATCCCGTTAGCGTGTATGGGCTGTAAATAATCTTGCCGATATTGATACTGCCATCCAGGAATAAGGTTTTTAATGCACTGAGGTCAGCTGGTTTACCAGGGTTGGTACCTGCTTTGGCAGCGGTTGTTTTAGATTCCGCTTTCTTGGCATTGTTATTACCCAATAAAGCATTCAGGTTTAAAGTATCCGCATGCACTTTAAAGCCGATATGCGGTGTTTTAAAACCTGCCACACTGACATCGCCATTCAGTTTGGTTTCGGCCAGGTTGAGGTTAAAAGTGGTTTTCACTTTCTCCTGCTTTACATCAGCGTTGGCTGAGAGCTTAAACTGGCCTTGCATGGCACCATTGGGTAAGGCTGGGTCTTTTATATCAAACTTACCTGCCAGCGCAGGCACATCAAACACCATATCCGCCAGGTTTGCTTTCACTGGAGACTCAAAATGACCGTCAACTTTGCGGGCACCGGCGTTGACTTTCACATCAGCAGTAATGCCTTTACTCTCCACCGCCTGCTGGTTACCTTTTAATTCAGCGAGGATGATATCCATATTGATATCACCTTGTGCATCCTGCTGCTTAAGCGCCAGTATTACTTTCTCGCTGGAAATCTGCTTGGGGTTTACTGCCAGCGCAGGCGCCTGCAAACTGACATCGCGTTTGGCACCATTAAAATCACCCTGCATGGCCAGCTTCAAACCGGAAACATTCAGCGCGGTTTGCGCTGCGTCGATATCCACAGCACCCTGGGCTGTGACATTGACGTCTTTTCCATCCAGCAAAGCGCCTTTGATAGTAGCGTCCAGGCCTTTGACCACAAAATGTTTGGCTTCGGGGTCAACCATTACATTGGCTTTAATCTTTGCCAGTGCATCCACCACCGGCTGGTTGGCCACCAGATGGAAATCAGCCGACAAGTCAAACGGCGTTTTAAGCGCCACTTGCCCGGTGGTCAGGTTAAACTGGTCCACAGTGTATTTCGCACCACTGGCTTCATTAATGTAGCTGACTTGTGTATTGGTGACCTTAACGCCTTGCACGTCAAAATTAATCTGCTGTGACTCCTGCTCGTCTTTGCTCAGCAGATCATCGAAGTTGAAACTGCCATCGGCATGCTGGATAACATTGGCTTGCACACCGTCCAGATACACGGTATCCACCACAATTTCTTTTCTTAGCAGTGGCAAGACTGCAAGTGCCACTTTGGCGCCCTTGATTGCGGCAAACTGCTTATCTGACTGATGCTCGGATAAAGTAATTTCACCCAGGTCAGCCCCGATTTTAGGCCAAAAGCTTAGCTTGATATCACCTTTGATATCCAGGGTACGCTGCTTTTTATCTTTCACTAACTGGATCACGGTCGACTTGTAATCGTTAGGATCAAACGTCGCCGCAAGATAAATTACCAACAGCAGTGCCACGCCAAAAATGGCGGCTACTGTATAGAGAATTTTTTTCAGAAGTGTATTTCTCATTCATTACACCTTAAGTGAATATGCAGCTTGATTAGTGTGCAAAAAACAACAAGATAAGGATGCCGAACACGATGCGATACCAGGCAAACACCGCGAAAGAATGCTGACTGACAAATTTAATCAGGGCGCGAATCACTACCAGCGCAGATAAGAACGCAGTGACAAAGCCAATCAGGAAAATAAAGGCATCATCTAAAGACAACAAATCACGCGCCTTTAGTAAGTCATAACCAGTCGCCGCAAACATAATAGGCAGGGCAAGGAAAAAAGAAAACTCAGTAGCCGTTTGCCGACTCAGGCCAAAGCACATACCACCAAGAATTGTCGCACCAGAACGTGACACCCCTGGTATCAGCGCCAGTGACTGGGCAAAACCAATCTGCAACGCCTGTTTTAAACTGATATGGTCAATATCTTGCACCTTGCCGGGTGGCACAAATTTTTCAATGATTAAAATCAATATGCCGCCGACAATCAACGCAATACCGACAGTGAAGGATGAAAATAGAAATTCTTTGATTTGATGGTGGAAAGCCAGGCCAAGGATGGCGGCGGGCAAGAAAGCGATAACCAGATTACGCACCAGGTGTTGCGCGTCAGGGTCGGTTTGAATACGTTGTACCGTTTGTATCAAGCGTTGCCGGAACTCGACACAGACAGCAAGCACTGCACCTAGCTGTATCATGATTTCAAACACATCCCGTTTATCTTTATCCAGAAAATTTAACCATTCACCTGCAATAATCAAATGTCCGGTGCTGCTAACAGGTATAAATTCGGTCGCGCCTTCGACCAGGCCCATGATGATGGCCTTCAGCATTAAGTAAATATCCATGGTTATATTCTAGCAGACAGAGCAAACTAGATTTAGTGTGTTGGAAAAATTAGGGTATTGGTTTGTCTGGATATGGCTTGGGATTGTATTCTTTGGAAAATGTTCAGTTTCTTTGTGTGATAAGAAATTGTGTAATGTACTAATTTCTTTTCGACCTAGGCGACCGTCTTTCTGTTGATGATTTTTCTTTGAGCAAGCAAAGAAAAGTCACTTGCCTAGGGTCGAAAAGGTGAGATGTTTTTAGTGACCAAAACCTTCAATTGAAACAAAATCTAAGCCAGCTTATTTCGGCGCGAACGTAAACGCATCGCTGTAAAACTCTTCTTCCGGCAATCCTTGGGCAATAAAAGTCTCTTTAGCAATATCTACCATGCCTGGCGCCCCGCAGATATACACTTCAAAGCCACTCAAATCCGCATGATCTTCAAGGACTGCTTGATGCACCAGCCCACGCCGGCCTTGCCAGCCATCGTCAGCTTCACTCTCTGAAATCACCGGGATATAAGTAATGTTTGGCATAAATTCAGCCCAACGTCGGCAGAGTTCATCCATATATAGATCAGTCACCTGGCGGGCACCACGATACAACAACAGCGGCCGCCGGATACCCTGGTAAATCATATGCTCTATCATTCCTTTGATTGGGGCGAATCCAGTGCCACCGGCGACCATGATGATGGGTTTTTCATTTTGTTCACGTAAGAAAAAACTGCCCAGCGGTGCTTCAACACGCAATATGGTTTTTAATGGCATTTCGCTGAAAACCTGCTCAGTAAACTGGCCGCCTGCAATTTTGCGAATATGCAATTCAATAAAACCTGCTTCATGCGGGGCGTTGGCGATGGAAAAAGCACGACGGCGGCCGTCTTTGAGCAAAAATTCCAGGTACTGCCCTGCCATAAAGGTGAGTGGTTCAGTGGCTGGCAATTGCAGATGCAACACCATGACATCGTCGGTTAGCTGCTCTTTTTTCTGAACGCGCACGGGTAAAATCCGTGGTTTGATTCCTTGCACCATATCAATCTGGCGGCATTCAATCACCAGGTCTTCCAATGCTCGCGCACAACAAAACAGTGCTTGCCCGCTGGCCAGCTCTTCATCGCTCATGGCACTGCCCTGATAGTCATCATGGAAGACTTTGCCAGTAAGCACTTTGCCTTTGCAGGCTCCACAGGCGCCATTGCGGCAGCCATAAGGCATGTTGATGCCCGCCTCTATTGCGGCTTCCAGCACAGTTTGGCTTGGGCGCACTTCAAACGTGTGGCCGCTGTTTTCAATCAATACCCGGTTCATGGCTTATATTGTAGAGATTTTCTTGGTAAGGCTTGAAGTTTAGGATGACTTAATCTTTTTTTGGCAGATGCACGACGTTGTCTTTGGGTTTAGCTTCTTTGACTTCAGTATACTCACCTTCAATCGCCTCATCATTGGCGCTGGCTTGAAACCCAGTCTTATTTGATGTACTGCCAGAAGCAGCCTTATTCGCTGGCATGAACAATAACACCACTGCAATCACGTCACTGATGACCCCGGGAATAAGCAAAAGCACACCGGCAAACATATTGCGAGCGGTTGAAAACATGGCTGAAATCGGGTTGCCACCAGCCGCTAGCTGTTGAAACATACGCGCTGCAATAAGGTTTTTTTCAGCACGTATCAATTGGAGGCCAAGAAAACCAATAATCAACAGGTAAGCGAGCACCCACCAACCATACCGCTGACTAAGTTCAATCAGGACCGCTATCTCCAGAAACGGAAAAGCCAGTAAAATAGCAAAGATGATAAAACGCATGTCAGTAATCCTGTGGTGAGTCAGCGCACATGACGCCAAAAGAGGAAATTATAATCGTGTTTACCCATGTGCCGGATATGGCATGCGCAGAAATCCTGGCGCATGCACTGGTTAGTGCACAGTTGGCGGCATGTGTGAATATTTCAAGCCCTGTCAAATCGGTTTACCGATGGCAGGGCCAAATCGAAACCGCAGATGAAGTAAAACTGACGATTAAAACCACTCAGCAAGGCTATGCAGCATTGGCAGATAAAATTCGCGAATTGCATCCTTATGAACTTCCCGAGATAGTAGCTATCCATGTCAACGAGGGTTTGCCGGAATATCTGCGTTGGGTTGCGGCTGAAACGCTGGCATAAGGCCATGATTGATAGGTCATGGTTAATTAAGGTGCAAGATAATGATCACTAAATGGATTAAAGCGTGGGCGACCCTGGCGATGCTACTGGCAACTGCACTACCGGTGCACGCGGATTCAAGGTTCTCCCAACTATTTACCGATGAAGACTCTGAAGAGTTTTTGCCGGTAGATAAAGCGTTCAAGGTAGAAGCTGCGCTGGTGGATCAAACACATGCGCAAGTGAAATTTATTATCGCGCCTGGTCATTATCTGTATCGTGAACGCGTACAACTGTTACCCGCTGATCAAAAAGCGACCATTTCGTTGCCGCCAGGCGAAAGCAAAAATGATCCCAATTTCGGCCAGCAACAGGTTTTCCACCATGATACGGTTGCAGAAGTCATTTTCCCCGACACGGCGCCAGCCGTTCTGCAAATACGGTATCAAGGTTGCAGCGAAAAAGGTTTGTGTTACCCGCCGCAGACCAAATCCCTGCCATTAACGCCATCTGCTTCGCCAGTTGCAGTCACTAGCAGCCAGCCATCAGCATTAGAAGTTGACGATGGCGTATCTGAAAAACTGCTTTCATCGGGACACTGGTGGCAAATCGTAGCTGGGTTCTTTGGCGCCGGTTTACTGCTCGCCTTTACGCCATGCGTGTTCCCAATGATTCCGATTTTGTCAGGCATTATTGTCGGTAAAAACGCACAAGTCTCACGCGCCAAAGCATTCACTTTATCGTTTGCCTATACACTGGGCATGTGCCTGACCTATACCCTGGCAGGCGTTGCTGCCGGCTTATCCGGACAACTGTTGAGTAACGCCCTGCAAACACCATGGGCATTAACGGCCGGCGCATTGATTTTTGTGGCCTTGTCTTTTTCCATGTTCGGTTTTTATGAGCTTAAATTACCAAGTGCAGTAGAAAATGCTTTTTTTAACTGGAGTCACCGGTTTAAAGGCGGACATCTGCTCAGCGACTTTCTGATGGGCGCCATCTCTGCCCTGATTATCAGCCCTTGCGTGGCGGCGCCTTTGGCGGGTGCTTTACTCTATATCAGTCAAACCCATGATGTGGTTCTCGGTGCCGTTGCACTGTTTTCACTCTCATTGGGTATGGGCGTGCCTTTACTGTTGATTGGTGCTTCTGCAGGATCAATCCTGCCAAAAGCGGGCGAATGGATGAACACCATCCGCCGCCTGTTTGGCGTACTAATGCTGGCTGTCGCTATCTGGGTGATCAGCCCTATTTTGCCAACCAGCGTGCAGCTGTTGTTGTGGGCAGCACTTTGTATCATACCGGCTATTTATTTGCGCGCCATTGACCCGTTGCCGACGACTGCTACTACCGCGCAAAGGCTTATTAAAGGCGCGGCAGTCTTTTTATTACTGTATGGCGTTGCTTTGCTGATCGGGGCCTGGTCAGGAGCAAGTTCACCACTGAGGCCATTGCAGAATCTTGCGTCCGCCCCGCAAACTGGCAGGCAGGCATTACAGTTTCAACGTGTGCGCAATGTGCAAGAACTTGATCAAGCCGTGCACGCCGCACAAGGCAAGCGCGTGATGCTGGATTTTTATGCTGACTGGTGTGTGTCATGTAAAGAATATGAGCAATTTGTATTCACAAATCATCAGGTGCAGGCTGAATTAAATCAAATAGTGCTATTGCAGGCAGACGTGACAGCAAATAATGCACAGGATGCAGCATTGCTTAAAAAATTCGAATTGTTTGGCCCCCCGGGTATCGTCTTTTTTGATAGTCAAGGCCAGCCTTTGCAGCCAGTCATCAAAGGCTATCACGATGCGGATCGTTTCCTGAAAATACTGCGTGCACTTGGAGGACCTAACCATGCGTAACGTCGCGCGTATCGTAATGACCGTCCTGCTGATCGTCGTCCTTGGCAGCGGGTTCCGCTGGCTTTACCTGAACCGCCATCAGTTTATGGGCGCAGATACGACGTTACCTGATAAAACTGCGGTAAGTGCGCTCTGGAATACCACCTTAAGCGATCAAAAAGGTAAGTCATACCCGTTAGCACAATTCAAAGGCAAGCCTATGATCCTAAATTTCTGGGCCACATGGTGCGAGCCTTGCCGTGATGAAATGCCGGAGATTTCTGAACTTGCCACTGCACACCCCGACATTACCGTATTGGGCGTGGCAATTGATGAAGCTGCAGCTGTGCATGAGTTTGTCGAAAGCACCCCGGTGTCCTATCCATTACTGATTGCCGAAAATGAAGGCATGCCTCTGGCAGAGACCTTGGGTAACAATAAAGGTGTCTTGCCATATACGGTGATTGTCTCTGCACAGGGCGAAATCACCCATATTTTCTTTGGCCGCGTTAACAGCGAAATGCTGCAAAAAGCACTTAAGTTGTAGGCTATACAAACTGTTATTTGATTGAATACAATGCTTTAATCGCTGCATGTTCGGAGCAAAGATCCCGCACTTAACAGCAAAATTAGCGATGTTTCACTTTTGTGTAATTGACGAATTCTGCTGGACAAAATGCAATAACTTCGGCAAACTTCGCGCCATGAAGGTTGTATCTTTCTCTTTAAAAGGCATGTGAAATGGGCACCAAATCTATCCTGGTGATTCATGGACCTAATCTCAACATGCTTGGCACTCGCGAGCCACAGCATTATGGCAACCAGACCCTGGCAGATATCGACCAGGGGTTGCATGCACTGGCGCACGCGGATCAGGCACGGCTGGAAACCTTTCAGAGCAATTCTGAAGCGGATATTATTGAGAAGATACACACATTGTCTGTTAACCGCGTGGATTATGTCATCATCAATCCTGCGGCTTTCACACATACTTCGGTGGCGATTCGTGATGCAATTTCAGCGGTGAAAGTACCGTTTATTGAAGTACATCTTTCCAATGTTCACGCACGGGAGCCATTCAGGCATCACTCTTATTTCAGCGATATCGCGACGGCCGTCATCTGCGGTTTGGGCGCGGAAGGCTATTACGCCGCTTATCGCCATATCCAACAACTATAATTAAAACATTCTAAATCGAGGTTTCTATGGATTTACGCAAACTCAAAAAATTGATTGATCTGGTCGAGGAATCGGGAATTTCCGAACTGGAACTGACCGAAGGTGAAGAAAAAGTACGTATCAGCCGCACCATCACTGGCGTTGCGCCGGTTACACAATATGTAACTGCGCCTGCCCAGGCTGCCCCGGCTAGTGCAGCACCAGCTGCTGCGCCTGCCAGCGCTACTGCTAGCGCACCAGCGCCGGAGCCGGAAGGCAAAGTAGTGAAATCACCTATGGTCGGTACTTTCTACCGCGCCTCTTCTCCTGATGCCAAAGCTTTCGTTGACGTTGGCAGCAGCGTGAATGCCGGTGAAACGGTATGTATTATCGAGGCGATGAAGCTACTCAATGAAATTGAGAGTGAGTATGCCGGCGTGATCAAGAAAATCTTTGTTGAAAACGGCCAACCAGTGGAATACGGCGAACCATTATTCCTGATTGGTTAAGATTCCCTGATTGGTATTTATGTTAAAAAAAATTCTGATTGTCCAACGTGGCAGCCAGCTATCGACAGGTTGTACTGCAACAAAATTAAAATGCGCCGTGGCTAATAGCCAGGCCGCTATGAAGACGCGGAGTTAAAAATGTTCGAGAAAATACTGATTGCAAACCGAGGCGAAATAGCCTTGCGTGTGCAACGTGCCTGCCGTGAACTGGGGATCAAAACCGTAGCCGTGCACTCCGAGGCCGACCGCGATGCCAAATATGTTAAATTGGCGGACGAGTCCGTCTGTATTGGCCCAGCTCCTTCCGCTAAAAGTTACCTGAATGTTCCGGCAGTCATTAGCGCTGCTGAAGTAACAGATGCGCAGGCGATACACCCGGGTTATGGCTTTTTGTCTGAAAATGCCGACTTTGCCGAGCGTGTGGAACAAAGTGGTTTCGTGTTTATCGGGCCACGTGCTGAAACAATCCGCCTGATGGGCGATAAGGTTTCCGCCAAGGATGCCATGAAAAAGGCTGGCGTGCCTTGCGTACCTGGTTCAGATGGTGCTTTGCCTGATGATCCTGCTGAAATTGTGAAAACAGCCAAACGTGTCGGTTACCCGGTCATTATCAAAGCGGCTGGTGGCGGAGGCGGTCGCGGTATGCGCGTGGTGCATACTGAAGCGGCATTAATAAATGCAGTCAATATGACCAAAGCCGAAGCGCAAAGCGCTTTTGGTAACCCGGTGGTTTACATGGAAAAATTCCTGGAAAACCCGCGCCATATCGAAATCCAGATATTGGCCGACGAACATGGCAATGCGGTGTTCCTGGGTGACCGTGATTGCTCCATGCAACGTCGTCACCAGAAAATCATTGAAGAAGCGCCTTCACCTTTATTACCAGCAAGATTGCGCGACAAGATAGGTGAGCGTTGTGCCGAAGCCTGCCGCAAAATCAAATACCGTGGTGCTGGTACCTTTGAGTTCCTGTATGAAAACGGCGAATTCTATTTCATTGAGATGAACACCCGTTTGCAAGTAGAGCATACGGTGACCGAGATGATTACCGGGATTGATCTGGTACAACAGCAAATCTTTATTGCCGCCGGTGAAAAACTGCCTTTCCGCCAACGTGACATCGTATTGAATGGTCATGCCATTGAGTGCCGGATTAACGCCGAAGATCCTTACAATTTTGTGCCTTCTCCTGGTTTCATTAACCGCTTCCATATGCCAGGCGGACCTGGCGTGCGCATGGACACTCATGTATATGGCGGTTATACAGTGCCCCCACATTACGATTCCATGATCGGTAAATTGATCACGCACGGTGCCACCCGCGAGCAAGCGATTGCCAGAATGCGCGTAGCTTTGTCTGAACTGTATGTCGAAGGTATTAAAACCAACAAGGAACTGCATTCTGACCTGATGTCTGATCTGGCGTTTCAGCAAGGCGGCACCAGCATTCACTATCTTGAACAGAAGCTGGGCATCAGCGCTAAGTAATTGTGCATTGGCTGTTACTTAAAATTCAATCGACCGAGCCACAGGCGGAGTCGCTCAGCGATGTGTTGATGGAACATGGCGCACTGTCTGTCAGCATTGAAGACGCGCATGCGGACACCATGGCTGAACAAGCCATTTTTGGTGAGCCGGGCGATCCACCGCCAGGTATCTGGCAACAGAATATCGTGACTGCCATGCTGGAAGCTGACGCGGATGTGACGGCTTTGCTAGCCACAGTGCAATCCGAGTTGCAGCTGGATGGTTTGAAATACCAGTTGGAACAGATTGAAGAGCAGGATTGGGTGCGTGCAACCCAAGCGCAATTCGACCCGATTCGTGTGACTGATAATTTATGGATTGTGCCATCATGGCACCAGGCGCCCAATGCGGAGGCAATCAATATTGTGCTGGATCCCGGTCTGGCATTCGGTACCGGTAGCCATCCCACCACGCATTTATGTTTGAGCTGGCTGGCACAATTACCTAAATCGGAATTGGCTCAGGCCAATGTACTGGATTACGGTTGTGGTTCCGGCATCCTCGCGATTGCGGCCAAAAAACTGGGCGCCGGCCAGGTGATTGGTGTGGACATTGATACACAGGCGGTCATCGCCAGCCGTGACAATGCCGCCAATAACCAGGTGGAAGCGCTATTCTATGATTCTGCAGAATATCTGCATGAGCCATTTGATATTGTGGTCGCCAATATTCTTTCCAGTGCCTTGATGGTATTGGCGCCGGTGATTGCAAAATCTTGCAAAAATGGCGGCAAAGTTGCATTATCCGGCATATTGGATAGTCAGCAGGAAATGTTGCTGACGCATTACTCAGAGTGGTTTGAAATGGATGCCCCCATCCAGCAAGATGGATGGGTCTTGCTGACGGGAACCAGAAAATGTCTCTAATCACGGCGTGCCCTGCCTGCCAAACACAATTTGAAGTCAACGACGAACAACTGCAAGCCTATGCCGGCAAAGTACGTTGTGGTGAATGCAATCATGTGTTTGATGCACGCTCTTCGCTGATTGACTCGACAGAAGCAACAGAAACCATTGCGGCAGACGAATCTGTCGTATCTGTAGAAGCACCCATACCAGCAAATGAATCGATTGCACTGGCCGACTCACCGGCAGAGACATTTACACCAGAAGTCACTGAAACAAGCAACACGCAGTACGTGACACCTGAAGCAGACATCTCCCAGACAGCTTCAACAGAAGTCGAGCATGCAAGTGCAGAGAATTCCGGACCACACAGCTCAGAAGCTTATGTCACGGATACTTATGGTTCTGATAGCTACCCTGCTCCTGAAGCGACACTGGATAGCCCAACAGCAGAATTGGATGTTCCGCTCACGACCCAGAAGGATGCCGCTCAAGATGCTCAACAGATCCGGGCATTGAACTGGAATCTTGGCCGCGAAGAAGCTGATACAACAGCCATTCCGGAATTTTTGCGTAATGTTTCCCTGAGCGAAGAGTGGCCAGCAGCCGCTGAAAAACCCAAAGCACCATGGGTGTTCCCACTGTTATCCGGCTTACTGCTAGTGACCCTCCTGTTGCAGTCTGTTTATTTCACACGCACAAGCCTGGCCGCTAATTATCCTTTTACCAAACCGCTGCTGCAGTCGGCTTGCAAATTGGCACATTGCGCGGTGGCATTGCCTAAGGATATTACGCAATTAACCATTGATGATGCCGACATTCAGGAACACAGGGAGCGCGAAGGGGTACTGGTATTTTCCAGCGTATTGATCAATCACGGTGCGGTGTCTCAAACTTACCCGATGATAGAACTGACGCTGACCAATATGGCTGACGAACCGGTATTGCGCAAAGTCCTGACACCTAAGGAATATTTGCCTGCAACTGCCAAGGTTTCTGAAGGCCTGGCGGGACAACAGGAGCAACCGGTTAAAACCAGCCTCGGCATCTCCGAAAAAGCCGTGACCGGGTTCCGCGTCGCGATTGCTTATTAAATTCCAGAAATATTATCCGCCAGTGCTTTTCGCCTGCGCGCCAATGTCTGACATCACTTTTCCCAACACCTCAATTGCAGCCGTGCGCACAAAACTTTTACGCCAGGCCAATGCAATCCTCCTGCTAGGCACCGGTTTGGTGAATGGAATCACCCGAATCAGCGGATTCTGGTAACGTGCGACAGTCGCCATCGCTGGCAAAACCGTAATCCCCAGGTTGGAAGCCACCATATTACGTATAGTCTCCAAAGAATTACCTTGTAGCACCTCGCCCTTACGACTTAATTCAGGGCAAGCCTGTGTCACCTGGTTGCTAAAGCAATGCCCACTATTCAGTAATAGCACTTTTTCGTTGCCTAATTCATCCGGATTCACTGTTTTACGTTGTGCCCATGGGTGGGTGGCTGGCACCACTACATTAAAATCTTCATCATAAAGCGGTGTGATTTCAATTCCGGGCACATTAAACGGCAAGGCCACGACTGCCGCGTCAATTACGCCATTCCTTAATTGTTGTTCCAGTGTAGCGGTAATATTTTCTTCTACTTCCAGCGGCATATTTGGTGCAGTTTTAACCAATGGCGGAATCATTTCCGGCAACAGGTAAGGGCCTACCGAATGGATCATCCCTAGCTTGAAAGGCCCATTCAATGGGTCGCTGCCATGCTTGGCCATTTCCTTGATTTTTGCCGCTTGCTCCAGCACAGTGTTCGCCTGCTCAATGATCTGTTCACCTATCGGCGTTGGTGTCACGTCATTACGGTTACGCTCAAACAGCAAAACGCCTAATTCCTCTTCCAGCTTTTTGATGCCCAGGCTTAATGCCGGTTGTGTGACAAAACATTTCTCAGCCGCCCGGCGAAAATTGCGTTCCTGCGCTACTGCCAGCACAAACTTCAGTTCAATCAGGGTCATGTTTTTCTCACTGCTGTGAAGAGGCCATTAGTGTAAATCTATTAATTTTATTAATCAATAGTATCAAAACATACAATTATACAAATTGAAGTAGCTTGCCTAGAATGGCCTCCATGCATCAGACAACATTGATTCATGGAGGCAAAAATGATTAGCAGCTGGCTTCAGGATTTATCCCAGTTACAGGAAGTATTGGCGGCTTACGCTGCCAGCAACTAGATAAACCATATTCATTACCTAGAAAACTATTATCGTAATATTTAACAAGTAGTATATTTATCGCATGATCACTCAAGGGTGGTCAGTCAATAAGAAAAGGAGCTCAAAAAAATGGAAAATCAGCAAAATACCACAGGCAAATGTCCATTTGCACATGGGGGAAACACTGCCACCGAGAAATCAAATACCAGCTGGTGGCCAAATGCGCTAAATCTGGATATCTTGCATCAACAAGACAGCAAAACCAATCCGCTGGGTGAAGATTTTAATTATGCCGAGGAATTTAAAAAGCTGGATTTAGCGGCAGTGAAAGCCGACCTGCATGCAATGATGACCGATAGCCAGTCATGGTGGCCTGCTGATTGGGGGCACTATGGTGGATTGATGATTCGCTTGTCATGGCATGCGGCCGGTACTTATCGCGTCGCCGATGGCCGTGGCGGAGCCGGCACCGGTAACCAGCGTTTTGCGCCGCTGAACAGCTGGCCGGATAACGTTAACCTGGATAAAGCGCGCCGCCTGTTATGGCCGATCAAGAAAAAATACGGTAACAAGCTTTCCTGGGCCGATTTGATTGTACTGGCCGGCACGATTGCGTATGAGTCCATGGGTCTGAAAACCTTTGGCTTTGCCGGCGGCCGCGCCGATATCTGGCATCCGGAAAAAGATATTTATTGGGGCAACGAAAAAGAATGGCTAGCTAAAACAGGCGCGCCCGGTAGCCGTTATACAGGTGAACGCGATCTGGAAAATCCGCTGGCCGCCGTAATGATGGGGCTCATATATGTAAATCCGGAAGGGGTAGATGGCAACCCGGACCCATTACGCACAGCGAGGGATATCCGCGAAACCTTTGACCGGATGGCGATGAACGATGAAGAAACCGTTGCGCTGACTGCTGGTGGTCATACCGTAGGCAAATCACATGGTAATGGCATAGCAGCAAACTTAGGCCCGGACCCGGAAGCGGCCAGCATTGAAGAGCAAGGCATGGGCTGGAATAACCATACCACCCGCGGCATTGGCCGTGATTCAGTTACCAGCGGTATCGAAGGTGCCTGGACCACACATCCTACCCGCTGGGATAACGGTTATTTCAAAATGCTGTTCGAACATGAATGGGAGCTGAGAAAGAGCCCGGCAGGCGCATGGCAGTATGAGCCGGTGAATATTAAGGAGGAAGATAAACCTGTTGATGTGGAAGATCCGTCCATCCGCTATAACCCGATCATGACAGATGCGGATATGGCGATGATCAAGGATCCGGTTTACCGCGAAATTTCGGAGCGTTTTTACCGTGACCAGGCTTATTTTTCCGAAGTATTTGCACGTGCCTGGTTTAAATTGACGCATCGTGATCTAGGTCCGAAAGCTCGCTACCTGGGGCCAGATGTGCCGCAGGAAGACTTGATCTGGCAGGACCCAACGCCCGCTGGCAACGCTAGCTTGAGTACCGCGGATATCGCAACCTTGAAAGGGCAGATCCTGGCGAGTGGCCTGACGATTGCAGAACTGGTGGCTACCGCCTGGGATAGCGCACGTACATTCCGCGCATCCGATTTCCGTGGTGGTGCCAATGGTGCACGTATCCGTCTGGCACCGCAAAAAGACTGGCAAGGCAACGAGCCAGCCAGGTTGCAGAAAGTACTGGCTGTACTTGAAGGCATACGGGCAGCTTTTAATCAACCGGTCAGTTTGGCGGACTTGATTGTGCTGGGTGGCTCAGCGGCCATTGAGCAGGCGGCCAATGCAGCAGGTGTGGCGGTTGAAGTGCCGTTTGCGCCAGGCAGGGGCGATGCCACCGATGAGATGACAGATGTGGAGTCTTTCTCTGTGCTGGAACCATTGCACGATGGTTTCCGCAACTGGCAGAAGGCGGATTATGTGCCGACAGCTGAAGAGCTACTGCTGGATCGTACCCAGCTGATGGGGCTGACAGCGCCGGAAATGGTGGTGCTGGTTGGTGGTATGCGAGTGTTGGATACCAATTATGGTGCTAGCAAACATGGTGTGTTTACCGACAGGCCCGGCGTGCTTAGCAATGACTTCTTTGTTAATTTGACGGATATGCAGTACACCTGGAAACCAGTAGGCAGCAATTTGTATGAAGTCCGCGAGCGGGCTACCGGTAACGTGAAGTGGACTGCAACACGTGTAGATCTGGTATTTGGCTCTAACTCTATTCTGCGTTCTTATGCGGAAGTGTATGCGCAGGATGATGCAAAACAAAAGTTTGTGCAGGATTTTGTGAAAGCATGGACTAAAGTGATGAATGCAGATCGGTTTGATTTGAAGTAATTGTGCTTTAAAAAAAGAAAAAGCGCCTTGAGGAATCGGGGCGCTTTTTTCTTGGCTGAAAGTTTTAACTTAAATAGTTTGTAAGGCACTTTAGATTATGCGGAGGGTGTAGCAGTCACAAAGCTTGCTACGCGGACACCATGCTATACCTGCACTGGAGCGACTAACCAAAGAATTAACTTTCAGACTTTACCGTACCCGCCACGGCGCTACCTTAAACAACAACACCATCCCCGGAATGGTCAGCAACATACATACATAAAAAAACTGTTCCCACCCCAAATTTTCTACCATCCCGCCGGTAAGTGCATTAAACACCGAACGCGGCACTGCCGACAAACTGGTAAACAATGCCAGTTGTGTCGCTGTATATGCAGGGTTGGTTTCACGCGCCATATAAGCCACATATGCCGCGGTTCCCAAGCCGATGCCAAATGCCTCGGCACCAATCACAAATGCCAGCATGCTACGCTCGGCAGCGCCAATCTCAGTAAAAGGCCCGCTTTGTGCCAGCCAGGCAAAACCAAAAATAGCTAATGCCTGTATCACACCAAATACCCATAAGCCGCGATTAATACCTAACTTGAGCATCCACAAACCGCCGACAAAAGCACCGGCAATCTGCATCACCAGGCCGCTGCCTTTGGCAATCGCACCGATATCGGTTTTGCTGAAACCCATATCAATATAGAACGGTGTAGCGAGTGCTGTGGCCATGCTGTCACCCAGTTTATACAACAGAATAAACAGCAATACCCAGACTGCATGTTGCCAGCCACTGCGATGGATAAATTCCTTAAAGGGTTCGACCACGGAAGCCAGCAATGTTTTGGGCATGCTGGCGGCCACTGGTTCTTGTGACCACAGGGTAAAGCCTATGCCGGGTAGCATAAATAAACCCACAATCAGAAACACTTGCGACCAGGCCATATGGTCGGCCAGGATTAATGCCAGTGAGCCAGGGACTAATCCGGCGATACGGTAGGCATTCACATGAATACTGTTGCCCAAACCCAATTCTTCGTCGCTCAGTATTTCGCGGCGGTAGGCATCAATCACAATATCCTGGCTGGCGGAGAATAAAGCGACCAGTGTAGCCAGTAATGCAACCGCGGTGATATCAAATGCTGGTTGAAACGAGCCAAGTGCAATGATGGAGCCCAACAATGCAAATTGGGTAAATAGTATCCAGCTACGTCTGCGGCCCAGGCTTGCCAGTAATGTGTAGCGGTCCATCAACGGCGCCCATAGAAATTTCCAGGTATACGGCAGTTGCATAAAAGCAAACGCGGCAATGGTTTTTAAATTGAGCCCTTCGCTGCGTAGCCAGGCGGGTAATAACTGCAGTAAAAGGTAAAGAGGTAGGCCGGAGCTGAAGCCAAGCGCCACACACATCAGCATGCGGCGCGTAAACAGGGTTTGTGCGATGGTCATGTCCGCATTGTAATCGCTTTTGTCTGGCAGACATTCGCCAGGTAAAAAAAAGCCAACCCTTGCGGGTTGGCACACTCGGAGATCAAATGGTCAAACAATACTTTGTGGAAAAACCCCTACAAACTGAGTATCCACTGGACCAAGGTTTTAATATCTTCGTCCTTTACCTGCGGGCTGTTAGGCGGCATGGGCATATCACCCCACGCGCCACTGCCGCCGGCTTTTACTTTCTGGATCAATTTTGCCTCCGCAGATTTGTCGCCTTTGTATTTGGCGGCAACATCCTTATAGGCTGGTCCCAGGATTTTTTTATCCACACTGTGGCACATCAGACAATTACTTTTTTGCGCCAGTGCTTCGGCATTACTACCTGCCATGACAGAAGCTGTCATCCCCAACAGGGTAGTCATTGCCAGGCTTTTAATGAATAAATGCATAGAGTCATTCCTTGAAAAATGTATTACAGGCTGAACACGTTCATTGCGCCACCACCAGGTGCCGCGTTGTACTGGGTCAGCTCTTTGTAGCCACCGGCAGCCCCCAAGCCATCGGTTTCATTGGTCAGACCCAGGTTCATCGCAACTCCAGCCCAGCCGCCAATCCCTGACAATACGCCTACATATTGCTTGCCTTTGTGACCGTAAGTGATCATGTTGCCAACCACACCGGAACCCACCTGGAACTTCCACAGTTCTTTACCGGTTTTGGCATCCAGTGCTTTTACCCAGCGGTCCAACGTCCCGTAAAACACCAGGTCAGTTGAAGTCACCAGCGCACCACCCCAGGCAGAGAATTTCTCTTTGTTGTACCACTGCGCTTTACCTTTCAGCGCATCCCAGGCCATAAAGCCGCCCATCACACCGTCCGGGCCGGCAAACATGGTCAAGGTAGCGCCTACCCATGGCTGGCCAGCCACATATTTTGATTCAACCGGCTCGTACGTCATACATACATGGTTCAGTGGCACGTAAAACATTTTGTTCTTCGGTGAGTAAGCTGCGGGTTGTTCGTCTTTCACTCCCAGGGCTGATGGACAAATACCTTTGGCGTTGTAATCCTGATGGGTAGAATATTTGGCATCTTTCACCGGAATGCCGGTTTTCAGGTCAATCTTGCTGGCCCAGTTGACGAACGGGTGCATTTTCTCTGCCACCAGCAAGCTGCCGTTGGTGCGGTCAAAGGTATAGCCAAAACCGTTACGGTCAAAATGAGACGCCAGTTGTTTACCGTTGGCTTCCCACAGGATGATTTCGTTCATGCCGTCATAATCCCACTCATCATGTGGCGTCATCTGGTAAGCCCAGCGCGCCATGCCGGTGTCGAGGTCACGCGCGAAAATCGTCATTGACCATTTATTGTCGCCTGGTCGTACGTCCGGGTTCCAGGTGCCAGGGTTACCGGTACCGTAGTACATCAGGTTGAGTTTCGGGTCATAGGAGTACCAGCCCCAGGTTGGGCCGCCACCATTCTGCCAGCCGTCTTTTTGCTGTTGCGGTTTATGCCAGGTACGTACGCCGAGGTCAGCTTCAGGATACTTCAGTTGCGATTTATCCAGAGGCTTGAAAGAACCGCCCTCTTTGTTGCCACCATTCACATCCTGGTAAACGGATAAGGCGCTGTAATGCGGGTTTTCCTTATTGAAATCCTTGCCAATCAGCATTTCGCTATCCGGACCGGTGCTGTAGGCTTTCCACAACAGGCTGCCATCTTTAATGCTGTAGGCAGAAATATGGCAGCGTACGCCGAATTCGCCGCCTGAACAGCCAGTCACCACTTTGTCTTTAAATACGTGAGGGACATTGGTATTGGCCGCGCCTGTTTTCGGGTCGTTGACCTTTACGTCCCATATTTTGGCACCGGTTTTGGCATCCAGCGCCACCAGCACACCATTATTCTGTTGCAGGAAAATCTTGCCGTCGCCGTAACCCAGGCCTTTGTTTACGTTGTCACAGCACAAAACAGACTGCACGTCCGGATCCTGTTTAGGGAAATAAGACCAGCGGATCTTCTGGTTGTCGTCCAGGTCCAGCGCATAGACGTTGTTCGGGAATGCGGTATGGATGTACATGGTATTGCCAATAACCAACGGCGCACCTTCGTGACCCCGGTTAACGCCGGTCGCGAATGACCAGGCCAGTTTGACGTTTTTGACATTGCCTTTGTTGATTTGTGACAGTTTGCTGTAACCCTGGTTGGCGTAGTCTTTACGCGCCATGGCCCATTGGTTGTCATCCTTCATCATGGCGTCCAGTTCGGCATTGGCCCATACACTGGTGCTCATGCCGGCTAGCATCATTGCAGTGATGGCAAGCTTGATTTGGTGTTGCATACATACCTCCAAAATGGTGTGTTTGAAGCTGGAATAAATGAGTTATACGCCAGTAAGCAAATGCTTCTTTTGTTACTCGCAGACCATTGATTGCAACCCCTGTGCCAGGCATGAGTTTTATTTGAGGTAATGAAAAAAATGAATTAAAATCAAAAGGTTATTCTTAGGTACCAGCTACGGTCATGCATTCTGAAACGGTGAAAACTGTTCAGCGGTGTACCAAACTGATACAGTTGTTCAATCACGTGATACAGGTGTTCAAACAGTGATGTCCAAGTTTCCCCCAGCCTCTACACATACATCGTTGCCAGTCATGCGCGACGATCAACTGGCCATTGCCGAAGCGATTGAACGCTCATGGCGTCGTTGCATGGTCAAAGGCGTGGATGAGCAGGCACCAGCACATGACCAGATCATCACCGCGCAAGAATTAGCACAACGGCTAGAGCAAAATCGTTTGTTGCTCACGCATGCTGAACCTGAAATGATGACCTTAAGCGGGCAGATTGCACATACGCGTAGCCTGGTCATTCTCACGGACAATGAAGGTGTGATCCTGCGCACCATGGGTGAAGGCGTGGAGCAGGGCGACATTCGTGCTTCTTTATTACCTGGTGCTTCCTGGAGTGAAGAGCATCGCGGGACAAATGCCATAGGCACAGCGCTGGTTGAGCGTGCCCCCATCAGCGTGCAGGGTGCCGAGCACTTTATGGCCTATCACCACTCACTCAGCTGCTCGGCAGTACCGATCTTTGCAGCCAATAACCAGTTAGTGGCTACATTAGATGTATCCAATGATTTGAACCAGCCACAGCAACACACGTTGGCACTGGTGAAAATGGCAGCGCAAATGGTCGAGAACCGTTTGTTTCATGCCACTGCACAAGGTGAGATAGGCGTGCATTTTCATGCGCGATCAGAATTTATCGGTACGCTATGGGAAGGCCTGGCGTTATTTGATAGTGATGGCCAGTTGCATGCCATCAATCGTAGCGGACAATTCCAGTTCGGCTTGCCTCTGGATGAAGATGTGCTGGCCAAGCGGCGGGTGCAATTCAGCGATGTATTCGATGAATCGTGGGTGACATTCAAACAACGCTGCCAGGGTGGTGATTTATTATTCCCCATGCAATTGCGGAATGGCGCCCGACTATTTGCACGTGCTTCCGTTCAAACCAGCACGCGTTCACGCCCAGCGGTTTCCCAACCACGAGAATCTGCGGCCAGCCTGGAAATGCTCAATACTGGCGATGCACAGCTTAAACTGGCGATCACCCAAGTCAAACAAGTATTGAATCGCGATATTCCCATGCTGGTATTGGGTGAAACGGGCGCCGGAAAAGAATTATTTTCTCGCGCGATTCATGATGCCAGCGCACGTCGCGACCAACCTTTTATTGCGGTCAATTGCGCTGCCTTGCCCGAAGGCCTGATAGAAGCCGAGCTGTTTGGCTATGAAGAAGGCGCTTATACCGGCGCTAAGCGCAAAGGTAATTCTGGCAAAATCCAGCAGGCTGATGGCGGCACGCTGTTCCTGGATGAAATCGGTGATATGCCCTTGTCACTACAGGCGCGTTTGTTACGCGTGCTGCAAGAGCGCTGCGTGACACCGCTGGGCTCCAGCAAGTCGATTCCGGTTAACTTTATGCTGATCAGCGCGACCAACCAGAAACTGAAAGATAAAGTCACTGCAGGGGAATTCCGTAGTGATTTGTACTACCGTATTAATGGACTGGCAGTGCAATTGCCAGCCTTACGCCAGCGCCAGGATTTACAGCGCCTGATCAGTTTAATTTTGCAGGTTGAGCAGTCACCAGAGAGTGAAATCAGTGCAGAAGTCATGGCTTTGTTTGCCCGTCACCCATGGCCTGGCAATGTGCGGCAATTGCATAATGTGTTGCGCACTGCGCTGGCTTTGGCGGATGGCGCGGTCATAGATTTGATGCATTTGACGCAGGACTTTATGGATGAGCTTGAAGATGCAGCCATCAGTCACCAAGCGGTGCGTCCTGCATTAACTTTAAAGGCGCAATCTGATGAGGTTATACGTTCGGCTATGCAGCAGCATGCTGGAAATGTTTCCGCCGCTGCACGCCAGCTTGGTATGAGCAGAAATACACTTTATCGTCGTTTGAAAGCATTACACCTGGCTTGATCAGACAATAAAAAGCCCCGGCAACAACCGGGGCTTTTTTTCATGACTTTATTTTGAGCTTACTTGCTGCGACGACGAGCTACAAAACCCATCACGCCAAGACCCAGTAACATCATGGCGTAGCTATCAGCCTCAGGAACGGCGGACGCTGATGCCACCTGGTCCACCTGGAAAGCCAGTGCTTGTGAGAATCCAGCGCTGAAACTCAGAGTGTAAGAAGTGATGGGGGTAGAAACACCACTCAGATCCCAGGAATAGCGATAATAGTCATCCACAGTACCGGTATTCCCAAAGTTTACCAATGCGCCGGCAATCGCCTGGTTACCGCCGTTGTAGCTCAGCGTAATGGTATAGGCCTCACCACCGAATGAAGCATTAAAGTCATTAACGATGCCCTGGAATACCAGTGAGTTGATGTTGTTTGAAACAGTATTATCAGTAAAGGTCAGGTTCCCATCGCCGTACAAACCGAAGCCGGCGGGGTAGTAGCTGCCGGAAATTTGCGTCAGCAATGCATCGCCTGAACCTGCCACGTTACCAGCTGTCCCCGCTGCCAGCTGGGCTGCAGTCAATGGATTAGCAGCGCCATTATTATCAACACGGTTACGGTTAAGCTGGTTCCAGCCGTCGAAAGAAACAGAATTCGCAATGTCAACGAAACTGCTGTACGTGGAATTCGCTTGTGCCAGACCAGCGATTGCGAATAGGCTTGCACCGATAACGATGCTAAGATATTTAGCTTTCATATGACTAACTTCCTTTTGAGTAATTATTAATGACTGGCATCTTTAATAAGTGCCAGAATTGTTAACTGGCCGCGTTACTCACAAACGTCTTTACCATGTATTCCCATTTAAATGATAATGGGAACTATTATCATTATCGACAAATATCAGGATTAGTCAAGCGCGTGTTGTTTAAAAAATTAAATCTTTAATTGAAGTGAACGGCGTGCGTAGCGTTTTGCATTGAATCAACGCGAATTAAGCAGTCGATGAAAAATGTGAGAGAAAACTACTTCCCATAGCAAATAAGCTGATTTATGTATGATTACTTTTAAGGCGGTACATAGCCAGGTTGCCCATTAAATTTGGCAGCACATGCACATCTTCACCGTCGGTAATGACTTTACGTTCAATCACTTGTATGTGGTGATTATTGCAAAATTCATCAAAATCGTGAATCGTACATAAGTGTACATTAGGCGTGTCGTACCATTGATAAGGCAGGGTTTTCGACACCGGCATATTACCGGTGGCGATTTGTAAACGGTTACGCCAATAACCAAAGTTAGGGAAAGTCACAATCGCTTCGCGGCCGACACGCAGCATTTCTTCAACAATAGTTTCGGTATTGTGCATGGCTTGCAAGGTCTGCGACAGGATCACCGTATCAAACGACTGGTCTTCAAACCCGGAAAGACCTTCTTCAAGGTTCATCTGGATCACATCGACACCGTTTTTCAGCGCTTCCAGCCAGTTGGCATCGTCTTTTTCGATACCATAACCTGTGGTATCCAGGGTTTCATGTAAATGCGTCAGCAAGGTGCCATCCCCACAACCTAAATCCAGCACCTTGGTTTTTGCGCGCACCCAGTTTGTAATTAATGCAAAATCTGGGCGAATATTTGTTATATTTGCATTTTTCATACTTTTACCTGCTCAAGGTAAGCACGCATGATGTCGTGATAATGCGGGTCCGGCATCAGGAAGGCATCATGACCATGTGCTGAGGTGACTTCAGCATATTTCACCGGCAATGCGTTATCCAGCAGTGCCTGCACAATTTCGCGAGAACGACTTGGTGAAAAACGCCAATCGGTAGTGAACGAAATCACGATGAATTTGGCTTTTGCATATTTGAGCGCCTGACTTAAATCGCCGCCAAACGCTTTTGCCGGATCAAAATAATCCAGTGCCCGCGTCATTCGCAAATAGGTATTCGCATCAAATTCACCGGCGAATTTATCGCCCTGGTAACGCAGGTAAGACTCCATTTCGAACTCAACATCGAAACTGTATTTAAGCTCGCCATGGCGTAATTTACGGCCGAATTTTTCACCCATCACATCATCGGAAAGATAAGTGATATGACCTAACATACGCGCGATGCGCAAGCCTCGGCGCGGCACGGTGCCATGGTTGTAATAATCACCTTCATAAAACTCAGGATCGGTAATAATGGCCTGGCGTGCGACTTCATTAAAAGCCATATTCTGGGCGGTCAGGTTAGGGGCAGAAGCAATCACGAACGCGTGACGCACACGTTCTGGATAGGCAATATTCCATTGCAGGGCTTGCATTCCGCCAAGGCTACCACCTATGACTGCAGCCAGTTGCTCTATCCCAAGATAATCCAGCAGGCGTGCCTGCGACTCCACCCAGTCTTCAACAGTCACCACTGGAAACGTTGCACTGTAAGGCCGGTCGGTCAGCGGATCGACACTGGAAGGGCCACTACTGCCGTGACAGCCACCCAGGTTATTCAGGCCGATCACGAAAAATTTGTTGGTATCCAGCGGCCTGCCGGGGCCAATCAGGTTATCCCACCAGCCTGGGTATTTGTCATCTTCTGAATAACGGCCAGCCACATGGTGGTTGCCCGATAATGCGTGGCAGATAAGCACCGCATTCGATTTGGTCGCGTTTAGTTCGCCGTAGGTTTCATAGGCAAGATGGTATTGCGGCAAGATGGCGCCGCTTTGCAAAGCGAGTGGTTCGTTGAAATGCGCCACCTGCGCTTTAACAATACCAACAGAGTTTGATTCAGACATGCCGCGATTATACTATGCAGCATGCCTCACGGCGAGTCAGCGTGCCTCGGCTTTTATTGCGGTGCCGCAGAAAGGCAACCTAGTAAAGCGGGCAGCTCGGCCACCGAGTTAATCATCGCATCCGGGTTTACGGCAGAAAGCCGTGTATAGGTTTCACGGTATTTGCCAGTTTTCACCAGCACACCGTGCAAACCGGCATCCTGAGCGCCGCCAACATCGGCATCAATATCATCGCCTACCATCATCACTTCAGAAGGTTTCAGGCGCAGCGAATCCACAACAATATTGAAAAAATGGCGGGAAGGCTTACCCATCAGCATGGCTTTGGTATTACTGACATATTCCAGGCCGGTCACAAATGCGCCGATATCCATCTGCAACCCGCTTTCGGTCTGCCAGAAACGGTTTTTATGAATAGCAATGAGTTGCGCACCATTCACCAGGCAATGGAATACCTGATTCAGCAATGCATAAGACCATTGATCGCCGATATCGCCTACCACCACATAATTGGCTGCAGTTTCAGATTGGTCAAAACAGGCAAAATCTTTTTTAATGTCTTCAGCCAGGAGCAACTTGCACACCGGGTTAGGCTGTTTTTTCAAATGCTGGATGGTCGCTTGTGGTGCACTCATGATTTCTTCAGGCACCGTATTGAAGCCCAGCCGGTTTAGCTTTTGTTGTAAAGAGTCTAGCGACAGCGTGCTGGTATTGGTTACAAAGCGCACGGCGATGCCGGCTTTGCGCAACTGAGCAACCGCAGCCAAAGCGCCCGGAATCAATTGGTCACCAATATATAAAACACCATCGAGATCAAACAGGACAGCTTTTATCGCATTGAAATTAAACATAAACGGCCTTTCTTGCTGCAATCGTATAGACCTGTTGCAGCAAGAATCGTGCACAGCGCAGTGTTACTTTTTAAACGGATACAGAAACTGTTTCCAGTAACCGTTCGGCACCGGGTGTCCGCCGATGCCATAACCACTCGGCCATTGATTTTTTGGCATGTAATAGGTGCCGAACAGCTTGTCGAATAGGGGGAAGTGAATGGCAAAATTCACATCGATTGCTTCCTTTTCAATGCCATGATGCCAGTGGTGAAAGCGTGGCGTGACGATGAACGGTTTCAGCCATTCGACATTAAATCGCACGTTGGCATGCACAAAGGTCGCATTGAGATACACCAGCAAAATATAAATATATAATGCGCTCTCGGCAAACCCCAGCACATACATCGGGATCACTGTCATGCTGCGCAAACCGACGATTTCAACAATGTGCATGCGTGAACCGGCCAGCCAGTCCATCTTTTTGGCGGAGTGATGGACAGCATGAAAACCCCATAAAAACGGAAGCTGGTGAAACGCGCGGTGAAACCAGTACTGGACAAAATCCGTGAGAAACATGATTTCAATCACTTGCAGCCAGAGATGTTGGCTGGCAATGGCATCCCTGAATGTTGCCCAGTCACCGGTGTAATGCAACACCGTCATCGATGGCGCCAGCGTAAACATTGTTAGCGTTTGCACAAATACACTGCTGATTAAAAAATAAAACAGATCCTCACGCCATTCATCCCTGAATAAAGCCTGCTGGGTCAAGCGGCCAAACAGCTTTTCCAGTGGAATAAACAGGAAGCCGGTCAGCAGTATATTCAGCACAAACCAGTCCAGGCTAAGTGCCAGGTTGCTGGTACGTGCAGCCTGCGCATCCAGCGTTTGTGCAATAGTCATGGTGACCAGCACCAGCAGGATAGCGCTAAAGCCCAGAATACGATTTCTGCGCAAGACCAGGTTAGTGCAAGCCAGCACAAAACTGACGACTAACAAGCCCTGAATAATCCATGTGAATTGTGGCAATGCATATAAAGGCGCCAGCATCTGGGTAGAGAACACGCCTTGCAAGCGCTCGCCAAGTAGCAAACATAGGCTGGCAATGGCAAGCACCAGCGCGGCCACCCCACTTAACCAGCCCGAACCAAAACGCCTTAATTCCTCCGGCGATTCCAGATCATTGCGTATCGCCAGACGTAGTTTTTGAATCATGATTCCCCCTTTTTTATTATTGATGACGCTTGGTATTTTAAATTGCCAGCCATTGCGCCAGCGTGACTCTGGGATTGTCGCCTAAATCTCGCAAAGTTTTAATATGCTGAAAACCTCTCATTTGATAGAGATTTTGCACAGCTTCAGCCTGATCGTAGCCATGTTCCAACATCAGCCAGCCATCATGATTCAAATAATCAGGAGCCTGCTCAATGATCTTGCGTATATCCGCCAGGCCATCTTCGCCTGCGGCCAGCGCAGACAGTGGCTCAAAGCGTAAATCACCTTGGCTTAAATGCAAATCGGCAGCTTCAATATAGGGGGGGTTGCTCACAATCAGGTCAAAAGCCTGCTGGCCTAGCTTAGAAAACCAGTCACTTTGCAGCAAGGTTAGATTATTTAGCTGCAGGCTGTGCATGTTTTCATACGCCACTATTAGCGCAGCTTTTGAAGCATCTACCGCGGTCACATGTGATTGAGATTCATGTTGCGCAATGGCTAAGGCAATGGCGCCAGTACCGGTGCCCAGATCCAGTATCTGCATGGATTTGGAAATTTTCTGTAGTGCTGCTTCTACCAGGGTTTCAGTATCCGGGCGGGGAATCAGCGTCGCTGGCGTGACCTTGAGCTTAAGGCCATAGAATTCGCGATACCCAAGAATATAGGCCACCGGCTCGCCTTGCACACGGCGTTGTACCAGCTGGTTAAAGTCCATAGCCTGTTGTTCAGTCACCGCATCAGTCGCATGTGCCAGCAGCCAGGCCCTGTTAACGTCCAGCACATGCATCAGCAGTATTTGCGCCTCCACACTGGCCTCAGCCGCAGCAACAGATTCTGCCAATTGTTGCCGCGCGTGCCGCAATAGTTGTTGCACAGGTTGTGTCATCCTATCTGCCTCCGGCGGCTTTACGCAGGGCAATGGCCGTGGCATTTCCTTGTTTGGCCGGGTGGCGTACTGCGTGGCGGATGACCCACTTCAATTCTTTATCGGCGTTACTCAACCAGCGGTCACATAGTTCAAAGGCAATCTCGGGGTGGTCTTTGGCAATATCCCCCAAATGATTGGCCACACTGCGTCTCACATAAAGACTCGGGTCACTTTTCAATGCATCCAGAATGGGCAAGGTTGGCGTCGGATCTTTAATCAGTTGCGGAATGCGCGCCCCCCATGGCAAACGGGAACGGGTACCTTCCGAGCATAAGCGCCGTACATGCGGATCCGGGTCATCCAGCCATTGCGTAATCTGGTTGAGCGTGCGGTCAAAGTCATGAATCAGGAATGGGCGGATGGAGAATTCAGCGCTAAAGCGTCGGGTTAATTCATACTGTGCATGCATGGCTGTATCAAACGGATCTTCACCTGCGTTGTACGAAACATCACGGCCATATTCCGCCACAAAACGGGTATGTGGCAGATAAAAAAACACGCTCAGCCCCAGGCGCTCGGTATGCACGTTAGCTGGGGTCAACGTTTTAATTAATACTTCAGTCGCATCGGCAAATTTGGCAGGGAGAGTAGCTTTCAGCGCGGCCGCAATATGTGCTGAACGGTCCATAAAACCAAGCGGCGCAATGTTGGTAAGCGCTAACTGCTTGAATGCCTGCTCATCAAATCCAGCATGCACCAGCGCAATATTATGTGCCAGGCAATCGATTGCTTCACTATCCAGAATAAATTTGATCGGCTGGTCTTTTTGGATACTGCGCGGTGCGGTGGGGAGACGGAACTGATGCATAAGTATTGCTAGTAAGGGCGTTCATCATATTGCGGCGCATCATCATGAATGTCATGCCATGCAGCTTTGGACGCAACGAATATGTGCGCAGAAACTTTTTCTTCCAGCGGTGTATCCAGCGACCCTATTCGCACCCGCACGACTGTGGGATCATTGTCCCGGTAAGCGATGATCGGAGAGCCGCACAAACCACAAAACGTGCGATTAACGCCAGCTTCAGTACGATAGTTTTTTAAATGCTGTTGGCCACGCGTGATGACAAAATTTGTTTGCAAAACCGGCGCAACTGCTGCGAAGGCTGAACCGCTCGCTTTGCGGCAACGCTGGCAATGGCAATAAACCACTTTTTCGATGGTACCTGCAATCTCATAGCGCACTGCTTCGCAGAGGCAACCACCTTGATGCTTGTCGTCTGTTTTTGTCATAGCGTGGTCAAATGCCAAGCTTAGTTTTCTTCACCCAGGCTCGCCAGCAGATCAGCCTGGTACTCATTGGAAAGGGCGCCTATCAACTCGTCCATATCACCTTCGGTAATCGCTTCAATCTTGTACAAGGTCAGATTGATACGGTGGTCGGTAATCCGGCCTTGCGGGTAATTGTAAGTACGGATACGTTCCGAGCGGTCACCGGAACCAATCAGGTTGCGGCGTTCCGAGGCGATCTTGCTTTGCTGTTCATCCACTTGTTTGGCTTTGATGCGTGCCGCCAGCACCTGCATGGCTTGTGCCTTGTTGGCGTGCTGGCTGCGACCATCCTGACATTCCACGACAATACCGGTAGGTGCATGAGTAATGCGCACAGCAGAATCGGTTTTGTTGATGTGCTGGCCACCGGCACCACTGGCACGGAAGGTATCGATACGGATATCGGCGGGATTAATTTCCACATCACCGACTTCTTCCACTTCAGGCAGAATGGCTACCGTACAGGCCGAGGTGTGGATACGGCCCTGGGTTTCAGTATCCGGCACGCGTTGTACGCGGTGACCACCGGATTCGAATTTGAGTTTTGAGTAGGCACCATAACCATTGATCTTGGCAATAATCTCCTTGTAACCACCCACTTCACCTTCGTTGGCAGAGACAATTTCCACCTTCCAACCCTGGCGGTCAGCATAGCGCGAGTACATGCGGAACAGATCACCGGCAAACAGGCCGGATTCATCACCACCGGTGCCGGCACGCACTTCGAGGAAAATACTTTTATCGTCGTTGGGGTCTTTGGGCAGTAACAGTTTTTGCAATGCCAATTCCACCTCTTCCAGACGCTGCTTGCCGCTCTCTATCTCTTCCTGCGCAAACTCTTTCATTTCCGGGTCGGAGAGCATGGCATGCGCTTCTTTCAGGTCGGATTCGGTTTGCACATAAATATGGTACTGCTCAACAATAGGCGTGATTTCCGTATGCTCCTGCATGATCTTGCGGTAATTATCCATGTTGTCAGTCACGCCTTCGCTGCTCAGCAGGCGGTTAATTTCTTCGAGGCGCTCGCTTAAGTTAGCGAGCTTTTGCAACATACTTGGTTTCATCTTGTTTGCCTAAAATTCAATACTGGCGGCAATGTCTTCCGCCAGCTTTGGTCATACTCAATTAAATTATTCTTTTAACTGGAAAAGTTGTTTCACCAGATGCTCGATATGCGCATGAGCATCGCCTTGGCTATTGTTGAGCACATGACTGGGGCCATGTAAAAACTTATTGGTCAGTGCATTGCTGAGTTGTTCGAGCGCTTTTTCCGGCGATTCGCCTTTTTGCAGCAGCTTGAGTGCTTTTTCAAGTTCGGCTTTCCGCACTGCATCCGCCTGGTCACGCAGGGCTTTAATTGTGGGCACTGCTTCGCGCTGCTTGAGCCAATGCATAAAGTGCTCTACACGTGCGTTGACGATCAGTTCGGCATTCACCGCCGCTTCCTGGCGATTACCTATGCCTTCCGAGACGACTTGCGCCAAGTCATCTACCGTGTATAAAAACACATCGTCTAACGCTGAGACTTCAGGCTCAATATCGCGTGGTACTGCCAGATCGACCATAAACATCGGACGGTGTTTACGCATCTTGATCGCGCGCTCCACCATGCCCAAGCCGACCAGCGGTAACTGGCTGGCTGTACTGGTGATCACAATATCAAACTCGTGAAAGCGTTCAGGCAGGTCATTCAGCAAAATGGCCTGCATATTCAAACCCTGGCTACGGATTTTGTCTGCGAGTTGTTCGCCACGCTCCAGGGTGCGGTTAGCGACAGTGATTTTTTTCGGTTTTTGTGCGGCGAAATGGTCGGCACATAACTCAATCATTTCACCGGCACCGATAAATAGCACGCTCTGTGCGCTTAGGTCACCAAAAATACGTTGTGCCAGTTTCACCGCTGCGGCGGCCATCGAAATCGAGCTGCCGCCAATATCGGTATTGGTGCGTACTTCTTTGGCGACTTCAAACGTACGCTGGAACAATTTGTGCAGCATGGTGCCCAACGTACCAACATCCTGTGCAATTTTTACCGATTGCTTGAACTGCCCAAGAATTTGCGCCTCACCCAACACCATGCTATCCAGGCCACTGGCAACGCGAAAAGCATGTTTGACCGCTTCGTGGCTGCTCAGTGTGTAGGTATAAGGCATCAACTGCTGAGCTTCCAGCTTGTGGTAGTTGGCAAGCCAGTCGATGACGGTTTCTGGCCGGATAGACTGCACATAGATTTCAGTACGGTTGCAGGTGGAAAGAATGGCAACTTCGGAAACGTTGTGGCGCGTCAGATCTTCCAGCGCATGCGGCAGGTTTTCGTTGTTGAACGCAACGTTTTCGCGGATAGCGATAGGTGCGGTGGTGTGGTTCACACCAATGGTAAACAGTTGCATAGCGCTATTTTACCTTTGAGAGCAGGCAAAGAGATAAATAAACTAACGCATGCAGGTCGTTCATGGTTGATTCGATTGGTGCCCGTAGCAAAGGTGCCGACATTTTCTTACATTAGCGGTTAGCAAGCAAGAATCCTGTCAATTTGGCGTGGAATGGCATTTGACTCCGAATGACGGTAAAATATTGGTTTTACAATAAAAATTTTCAGAAAACTCGAAATAAGCAAGTGGCGGGATAAAGTGCAAGGCGCACGGAACGCAGCAATTTTCCCGCGTAGCCGCTGATTACGTGTTTTCTCAGATTTATTTCATTGAACTTCAGATACGGAACACCAGCATGGACAAAACTTTTCGCATTGCCCCCAGTATTCTTTCTGCCAACTTCGCCAAATTAGGTGAAGAAATTGAAAACGTAATCAAGTCCGGTACCGACATCGTCCACTTTGACGTGATGGACAATCACTATGTGCCTAACCTGACGATTGGACCGCTCGTGTGCGATGCCATTCGCGATTTGTCACATAACGTCGGCGCATTGATCGACGTGCACCTGATGGTGAAACCGGTTGACCGCATTATTCCTGACTTCGCCAAAGCCGGTGCCGATATCATCACTTTCCACCCGGAAGCGTCTGACCACATTGACCGCAGCCTGGCGCTGGTACGTGATAGCGGCTGTAAATCCGGCCTGGTATTCAATCCGGCAACACCATTGCACTACCTGGATTACGTGATGGACAAAGTCGACATGATTTTGCTGATGTCGGTTAACCCGGGTTTTGGCGGCCAGAAATTCATTCCGGAAACACTGAACAAATTAAAAGAAGCACGTGCACGTATTGATGCCTACTACGAGAAAACCGGCCGCCAGATCTGGCTGGAAGTGGATGGTGGCGTAAACGCCAACAACATCGCTGACATCGCCAAAGCCGGTGCTGATACATTTGTAGCCGGTAGCGCGATTTTCGGTTCACCTAAAGACACCGACCCTAACCGATACGACACCGTTGTAGCGGCGATGCGCGCTTCTTTAGCGACTGTTTAATTTAATAAAAAGCCTGTTGTGATGCGGTTTCAAGTCAAGCTGGTGATGTTCGATCTGGACGGTACCCTGCTTGATACCGCACCGCAAATTGCCGAAGCCGCCAATCGTATGCTGGTGGCACTAGGCAAGCCCATGCTGCCACAGGCACAGATCAGCACCTATATTGGTGAAGGCGTGCAAAACCTGATCAAGCGTTGCCTGACCGGGAATCCGCATGACGAACCGGACGCTGAACTGTTTACCCAGGCCCAGCCTCTATACCATGATTTTTACGAGAAAAATGCAACTGACAGCCAGCCATTTCCCTCAGTGGTTGCAGCTCTACAGCAATTGAAGGCGCATGGTTACTTGCTCGCCTGCGTCACCAATAAACCCGAAAAATTTACCATGCCTTTGCTGGAAAAAGCCGGCCTAGCCGATTTTTTTAAAATCGTCGTTTCAGGCGATACTTTACCCAAAAAGAAACCCGACCCGCTGCCGCTGTTGCATATTTGCCAAAAACTAGGCGTGTTGCCCGCTGAGGCCGTGCTGGTAGGGGACTCGGAAACCGATATTCAGGCAGCGCAGGCAGCAGGATGCTTTGTAGTCACCGTGCCTTATGGGTATAATCAGGGTCGCCCGATTGACGAGGCAACCGTGGATGCCACGGTGCAGCAGCTCACCGAGGTGGTGGACTTGCTGGAGTTACCCGCTCTCTTAAAGCGGGGATAAAAAACTATTTAAATATCATGATGTTTTGTGCTCATCATTCTTCCAGTTGGCCAGTGTTAAGCTGGCGTCGTTCGTGGCGGGGCTAACTTAGCTAGACTAGGGCCAGCCCGCAAGCGCCCTGCCTTAAAAAAATAGTTCGCGTTATTTGCACTAATCTGTTGCCTCTGATGAAGCGACACACTCAACGAACAATCTGGAAAAAGCATCATGTTAAGCACTCTGAGCAAGACCGAATTTGACGCGCTGGCGGCGCAAGGGTACAACCGTATCCCGCTGGTGATGGAAACCTTTGCCGACCTCGATACGCCACTGTCGCTGTATCTCAAGCTGGCTAACCAACCCTACTCTTATTTGCTGGAAAGCGTACAAGGCGGCGAACGCTTTGGCCGCTATTCAATTATCGGCCTGCCTGCCACCACACGCATTGAGGTGCGTGACCGGCAATTGCAGGTGATCCACGACGACACAGTCATCGAGTCGCATAACGACCAAAATCCGCTGGACTTTATCAAAGCCTACCAGGCAAGGTTTAAAACACCGCCATATGAAGGTTTGCCCCGTTTTACCGGCGGCCTGGCCGGTTATTTTGGCTACGAGACGATTCAATATATTGAAAAGCGCCTGGGCAAGCAGAAAAAGCCGGATGCGATAGGCACGCCGGATATCCTGCTAATGGTGTCTGAACAAATCGCCGTCATCGATAACCTGTCCAGCAAACTGTATTTTATTGTCTATGCCGACCCGGCGCAGCCAAATGCCTACGAAGCTGCACGTGATTGTATGCAGGCATTACTGGCAAAACTGCGTGCCCAGGTCGAAATCCCGGCGGCGCTGCCTACCAGTAAAACCCAGGCATTATCAGAATTTGGTGAAGACAACTTCAAGACGGCAGTGAAAACCGCCCAGCAATATATCCTGGAAGGCGACATCATGCAGGTTGTACTTAGCCAGCGCATGTCACAGGATTTTGACGCTTCTCCGCTCAGCCTTTACCGTGCATTGCGCAGCCTGAATCCATCCCCATATATGTTCTATTACGATATGGGTGATCACCACGTAGTTGGCGCTTCGCCGGAAATCCTGGTGAGGCTGGATAACACCACTGTCACCTCTCGCCCGATTGCCGGTACACGCCCACGCGGCAAAAACCGCGACCATGACCTGGCGCTGGAAGCCGAGTTGCTGGCTGACCCTAAAGAGCGTGCCGAGCATGTGCAATTAATGGATCTTGGCCGTAATGATGTTGGCCGTGTCGCGCTAACGGGGACAGTAAAGGTTACCGACAATATGACGATTGAGCGTTATTCACATGTCATGCATATCGTCAGCAATGTAGAAGGCCAGCTTAAACCGGGACTGGATGCGATTGATGTGCTGAAAGCGACTTTCACCGCGGGCACAGTTTCCGGTGCACCTAAAGTACGTGCTATGGAAATCATTGAAGAACTGGAGCCATCCAAGCGTGGTATTTACGCTGGTGCGGTTGGTTACCTGGGCTTTAACGGCGATATGGATGTGGCGATTGCCATCCGTACCGCCGTGATTAAAGATAAAAAACTGTATGTACAGGCTGGGGCGGGCATTGTGGCAGATTCGATTCCACAAAATGAATGGGATGAAACCCAGAATAAAGCCAAAGCCGTTATCCGTGCCGCTGAATTAGTACAAGCCGGCCTGGATAGCGCAGCCCAATTAACAGGAAAAGGAGCCTGAATATGTTGTTAATGATCGATAACTATGACTCTTTTACCTACAACCTAGTGCAATACCTGGGCGAGTTGGGGCAAGACGTACACGTACACAGAAACGATGAGATCACGCTGGAGCAGATCAAAGCGATGCAACCGGAAAAAATCGTGATTTCTCCCGGCCCGTGTACGCCAAATGAAGCCGGGATTTCGGTGCCACTCATTCACGAGTTTGCCGGCAAGATTCCTTTGCTGGGCGTGTGCCTGGGTCACCAGAGCATAGGCCAGGCCTTTGGCGGCAACATCATCAAAGCCAAAACGCTGATGCATGGTAAAACTTCATTGATCCACCATACCAATGCCGGTGTGTTCAGAAACCTGCCTAACCCGTATACGGCCACCCGCTACCATTCGCTGGTGATTGAGCGCGAAACCATTCCGGATTGCCTGGAAATCACCGCCTGGACTGACGATGGCGAGATCATGGGCGTCCGGCATAAAACCCTGGCGATAGAAGGCGTGCAGTTCCACCCGGAGTCGATTCTGACCGAACACGGGCATGCATTGCTGGATAACTTCCTGAAAGGCTATTAATGGCCATCACGCCTAAAATCGCAATACAGCGGCTGATAGACCACACCGATTTCACGCATGAAGAAATGCTGGAAATCATGCGCCAGATTATGAGCGGGGAGTTTACCCAGATCCAGATTGCCGGTTTCTTGTCTGCCCTACGTGTCAAAGGCGAAACCGTGACCGAAATCGCAGCGGCGGCGCAAATGATGCGCGAGCTTTCCAGCAAAGTGGATATCAGCGATACCCGTCACTTGATTGATACGTGTGGTACCGGTGGCGCGCCAAACAAGGTATTTAACGTCTCGACTGCATCAGCCTTTGTTGCCGCAGGCGCAGGCGCAAAAATCGCCAAACATGGCGGCCGGGCAGCTTCTTCAAAAAGCGGCTCCGCCGATGTGCTGGAAGCGCTGGGGGTGAATATCGCTCTAACACCTGAACAGGTGGTGCGCTGTGTTAATGAAGCAGGCATCGGCTTTATGTTTGCGCCCAACCACCACTCTGCCATGAAATATGCGGCACCGGTACGTCGGGAACTGGGTGTGCGTACCATGTTTAACCTGCTGGGACCAATGACCAATCCGGCCGGTGCCAAACGCCAGGTCATGGGCGTGTTCCACCGTGATCTGGTGCCATTATTAGCGCAAACTTTAAAGCAACTAGGCAGCGAACATGTGATGGTTGTGCATAGTGCCGATGAAATGGATGAAATCTCTTTTTCTGCCGACACCTACGTGGCCGAACTCAAAAATGGCAACATTACGGAATACACAGTCAATCCAGCGCAGTTTGGCATGCCATTGCATGATATCAACAGCATACGCGTTGAAAGCGCGCAGCATTCCAGCGAAATTATCCTTGGCCTGTTATCTGGCGAAAAAGGTCCGGCAAGAGATATTGTGTTGCTGAATGCTGGCGCCGCCATTTATGTTTCTGGACTTGCTAATTATTTATCGTCAGGGATTGCACAAGCGGCAGCGTCAATTGATTCGGGCAATGCGTTGAATAAATTGCAGCAATTAAAGGCGTTGAGCCAGGCCGCATGAAGCATTATTTTCTGATTGCGGTGTTATGTTTACTGGCAGCTTGCCAGCAAACGTCACAACAAAATGCGAGTAATAATTATTCAAGCAAGCAGACGCAATCTACTGTTGAAGTTAAATCGCAGGTACAAACATTAAACCTGCAATCACTGTCTTCCGGGCTGGCAACTGAAGAAAATTCAGCGGTAAAACAGGCCTTTGCACAAAAGCAAAGTCATGTCTGGCTGGAAGGTAATGGTATCGTCAGGAAACTGCTGTCGGACGATAACAAAGGCGCAAGGCACCAGCGCTTCCTGGTGACTGTATCCCCCGAGCAGACATTGTTGTTTGCACATAATATTGATCTTGCACCACGCGTGGCGGAGCTAAATGTAGGCGATCAGGTACAGTTTAAAGGTGAGTATATTTACAATCCCAAGGGCGGCATCATGCATTGGACGCATCATGATCCGCAAGGTCGTCAAGGTGGTTGGATTAGAGTTAACGGACAAACTTATGAGTGATATCTTAAATAAAATCCTAGCAACCAAAGCTGAAGAGATTGCTGCCGCGCAAGCGAAAATATCTTTGGCAGAACTCCAAGCACTTGCTGCACAACAAGCACCCGTGCGTGACTTTGTCGGTGCGATTCGCAATAAAATTGCTGAAGGCAAAGCTGCCGTGATTGCCGAGATTAAAAAAGCCAGTCCCTCCAAAGGTGTGATTCGCGAAGATTTTAAGCCAGCAGAAATTGCCGCCAGCTATGAGCAAGGTGGCGCTGCCTGTTTATCAGTCCTGACTGACGAGCAATATTTCCAGGGCTCTGCCGATTACCTGAAACAGGCCCGCGCAGCTTGTACTCTGCCAGTGCTACGCAAAGACTTTATGGTAGATGTCTACCAAGTGTATGAAGCCCGTGCCATAGGTGCTGATTGTATTTTGCTGATTGCCGCCGCACTTACACTGCCACAAATGCAACAACTGGAAAGCGTCGCGCATAGCCTGGGCATGGCAGTGCTGGTAGAAGTGCACAATGGCGAAGAGCTGGCACAAGCGGTACAGTTGACCACCCCATTACTGGGTATCAATAACCGTAACCTGCGCACATTTGAAGTCACGCTGGATACCACACTGGGTCTGCTGGATAAAATCACCAGCGACAAGATCGTGGTGACCGAGAGCGGAATTTTTACCACTGACGATGTCGAATTGATGCGCGACAATGCTGTAAATACCTTCCTGGTCGGTGAAGCATTTATGCGACAGGAAAATCCTGGTGCCGAACTTGCGAAGGTATTTGCCTAACCAGTTTTAATCAAGTTGTTATCGGATTATTCAGAACAACTTGTACTATCCTTAATCCTCCGCCTAACGCCGTTGCGCGGTTAGGCAAATATGGAGATTATTTTGAGCCAATTTCTAGCTATCCGCCCTCGTCGCATGCGTAAAGATGATTTTTCACGCCGTTTAATGCGTGAAAACGTCCTCACCGTGAATGACCTGATTTACCCGGTTTTCGTCCTCGAAGGCGCAGGCAAAATCGAAGAAGTGAAATCCATGCCTGGCGTTTATCGCCAAAGCATAGATGGCCTGCTGAAAACTGCTGAAGAATGTGTAAAACTTGGCATTCCTGCTTTAGCTTTATTCCCGGTAGTCCCGCAAGAATACAAAAGCCTGGATGCCAAAGAAGCTTATAACCCTGAAGGCCTGGTACCACGTACGGTACGCGCACTCAAACAAGCCTTCCCTGATCTGGGTATCATTACTGATGTAGCCTTGGATCCTTACACCACGCACGGGCAAGATGGCCTGATTGACGATACCGGCTATGTGTTGAATGACGAAACCGTAGAAGTGCTTGTGAAACAGGCGCTATGCCATGCAGAAGCCGGCGCCGACATCGTTGCCCCTTCAGACATGATGGATGGCCGTATCGGCGCTATTCGTGATGCGCTTGAAGAGGAAGGCTATATCTATACCCGCATCCTGGCTTATTCGGCTAAATATGCTTCTGCCTTTTATGGCCCTTTCCGTGACGCAGTGGGCTCTGCCGGCAACCTTGGCAAAAGCAATAAATACAATTACCAAATGGATCCGGCCAACTCGGATGAAGCATTGAAAGAAGTGGCTTTGGACCTTGAAGAGGGTGCGGATATGGTCATGGTGAAACCAGGCATGCCGTATCTGGATATAGTGCGTCGCGTGAAAGAAGAGTTTGGCGTACCGACCTATGCTTATCATGTAAGTGGTGAGTATGCGATGCTGAAAGCAGCAGCGCAGAATGGCTGGCTGGATGAGAAAGCATGTGTGATGGAGGCAATGCTGGGGTTTAAACGTGCCGGGGCAGATGGGGTTTTGACTTATTTTGCGATGGATATCGCTCGGTGGTTGAAAGAGAGCTAATTTGAGATAGCTTTAGGCTTGCTATCCATGTATTGAATTCGACATAGATTAAAAAGCTCGAGAAACCTATTTGCAGGATTAGTATTCAGGTAATCTCCATTTGGAAAGTGGTGTTTCGCCCCTTTACAACCTTCTTTCTTATGTCTGTCCATTCTCCCGTTTTGCTTGGTATCAAAAACCAAACTTAATCGTGATAATCCACAATCAACGGCGCATGATCACTGAACCGTTCTGCTTTATACACACTCACCGCCGTAGCGCGCTTCGCTAACGCTTGCGTAGCAAGCTGATAATCAATCCGCCACCCCACATTTTTCGCCCAGGCCTGCCCACGATTACTCCACCAGGTATAACTTTCTTCTGTAGTCATCGGGTACAAGCTGCGGTACACATCCACCCAGCCGACACGTCCCAGCACCTCAGTCATCCAGGCACGCTCTTCCGGCAAAAAGCCTGAGTTTTTGCGATTGCCTTTATAATTTTTGAGGTCAATTTCCTGATGCGCGATATTCCAGTCTCCACAAATGACGATCTCGCGGCCACATGCAATCAACTGTTCCAGATGCGGCAAAAACAATTCCAGCATCTTGAATTTGAATTGCTGGCGTTCTTCACCGCTGGAGCCGCTCGGCAGGTACAGAGACACTACGCTTAAGTTGCCGTACTGGCACTCGAGATAGCGGCCTTCAGCATCAATATGGGCATGACCCAAGCCAATAATTACCTTATCCGCTGGTTGTTTGCTGTAAATGCCAACGCCGCTGTAACCCTTTTTTTCGGCATAGTGGAAATAGCCGTGATATCCCGGCGGTTGCAGCATGTCTGGCTGCATATCGCCTGCCTGTGCTTTCAGCTCCTGCAGACAGACAATATCCGCGCTACTTGCCGCCAGCCAGGGCAAAAAGCCTTTGTTACAGGCTGACCGTATGCCATTCAGGTTCAAGGTTATAATACGCATCGTTCACATTCTTTCTGTTTTATCTTCAAATGACTGCAAATACACTCAGTGCCGATTTTATTGCTTTTTCCATCCAGAAACAGGTGTTGCGCTTCGGCGAATTCAAAACCAAAGCCGGGCGCTTAAGCCCGTATTTTTTCAATGCCGGCCTGTTTGATGACGGTGAAAGCCTGCTTAAACTGGGTGAGTTTTACGCACACAGCATTCTACAGTCTGGATTGAAATTCGACATGCTGTTTGGCCCGGCTTACAAGGGGATTCCTCTGGTGGCTGCCATCAGTATCGCCTTTGCCCGCATGGGACATAATTACTCTTATGCTTATAACCGTAAGGAAGCCAAGGATCACGGCGAAGGCGGTACGCTGGTGGGGGCTACCCTCAAAGGCCGCGTACTGATTATTGATGACGTGATTTCTGCCGGGACGTCTATCCGTGAATCTGTGGAAATGATACGGCAGGCGGGGGCCGTCCCATGTGGCGTAAGCATTGCTTTAGACAGACAGGAAAAAGGCCTCGGCGAGTTATCGGCAGTGCAGGAAGTTGAACAAACCAATAAAATGCCTGTAGTGAGCATTGCCAAACTGACAGACTTGTTTGCCTATTTGCAAGGCAACGACAGTCTGGCGCAATATTTCCCGGCGATTCAGAATTACCGGGAGAAATATTGCATAGTGTGATAACGAGCTACACAAAATAGCGGGCAGTAGCCCGCTATTTTTGTTTGAGCATCCCCATTAATCTGGACATGATCAGTGCCGGATTATTCTCTACTACGCCATTGGGAGTCAGTTGATCGACGACATTCGGAATATATTCCGCAATTTTGCTAGTGAGTTCTTCTTTACTGATTTCCAGTTTGGTGGCGATACTGGTTAATACACTAGTGCCTAGCGCTGCGCCTATCTGCTGGGAGGAGACATCTGAATTCGGGCCTTTGCCTATCCAGGAGTCTACCTGCTCGGATAATCCACCGCTTTTCAGGGTTTGCAGAATGCCGGGGAGGCCGCCGTATTGCTGGAATAGTTCCATGGCCAGTTTTGCCATAGGGGCTTTATCGCCCATGACTTTGGTCATCACGTTATTGGCTAAGTTGTCGAATAATCCCATTGTGGTTCCTAGTGAGTTACTTTTTTATTTTTTGCCTATTGGCGGATTCTTTTTTTGCGTATTTTTTACTATATTGAAAGTTAGTAACATTACTTTTCGCCTCTATGCGACCCTCTTTCTTATGCTTGTCCATAAGAAAGAGGGCAAAGAACAAGACACCCTAGCTTCCGCTTATTTCCTGCGTTGCTCGTCCTAGGACTTTCGTCCGTACCCGGACTCTATGCGGGCGGCCAACGAAACTCGCCCTGACAAGCCACACAAAACGTGGCTTGTTGTGGAACTCAAACAGACGCTGGCCGACGACTCCCACGCTGACTGCGCTACTCGGCGCGTCAGATAGGGGCCCATTAAAAGCACACGCTTTCACTTGGGGGTATATCTTTATATATCGCAGGCCGCTCAATCATTGTGGCAAAAAAACCAAACAACAGAATAATGACTTGAGATTTAGTCTTAAAAATTAAAAGTTACTTAGCGCGATGAATGCCAGATGTTCAACCAACTTTCATCGTGGTGGTTTTAAACGGGCCCCTATCTGACGCGCCGAGTAGCGGAGTCAAAATAAGGAGGAAGGGAGCGACTGTCTGAATCCCGCGTTGGCCTGCGTGCTTTGCAGGCCGCTAGGATGAGTTTCGCGACCGCTTATTTTGATGAGCAACGCAGGAATCAAGCGGAAGCTAGGGTGCCCTTTCTTTTGGTTACTTATTCTTTGGGCAAGCAAAGAAAAGTAACTCGCCTAGAGGCGAAAGAAAATCATCAATATACAAAACAATGTCCTATTAGCACTGAAAGCTAACGCCGAAAAGCGCTATTGCCATCAAAACTTCTCATTAGCCGCCAAATACCGCCATTGCCCCGCCGGTAATTTCCCCAAACTAATCCGCCCAATGCGGATCCGCTTCAAACCAACCACCTTCAAGCCCACCAGCTCACACATCCTGCGAATCTGCCGCTTACGTCCTTCACGCAATACAAACCGCAATTGATCCTCATTCTGCCACGACACCTTGGCTGGTTTCAGCTGTACGCCATCCAGACTCAAACCATGATTCAATTTTGCCATGCCGTTGGCACTCAGCTCACCCTCTACCCGCACCAGGTATTCTTTTTCTACACTGGAATCATCACCGATCAACACGCGGGCAATCCGCCCATCCTGCGTCAGTACCAGCAAGCCGGTGGAATCAATATCCAACCGTCCGGCGGGCGCCAGGCCGTGATAAATACCTCTGTGAAAAGTTTTCTGGGTTGGGTCTTCTGACCACTGATTTTCTGGTTTCACCAGTACTACTGCGGGTTCATAGCCATCTTCCGCCTGGCCGCTGACATAACCTACCGGCTTATGTAGCAGGATGGTGACATTTTCCGCCTGATATTCCTTCGCATAGGTGCTGATAATGATCTCGGCGTCCGGGTCTATACGGGTCCCCAGGGCCTCGATAATCTCGCCATTGACCTTAACCCAGCCGTTGACAATCCAGTCATCGGCTTCACGACGTGAGCACAGACCACGGTCCGCCATCACTTTAGATAAACGAGGTTGGGCATCCGGATCTATGGGTGCGACCGGACGTCTTGGCGTGGCATCATCGCGCCGTACAGGGCGATCGGCGTTATATTCTTTGCGAGAATGATGCTGAGAGTCGTTCCGGGACTCCTTGCGGGATTCATTGCGCGTGTCTTTACGCGCATAGGCTTTATCGCCTGGCTTGCCCTCTTGTCGGCTGCGTTCCTGACGCGCCGGTTTTTCTGTATGGCTATTTTGCCTGTCGGCAGACGATGCTTTCTCAACCGTTTTAGGCGCAGGTTTAGGCGGTGGTTGTGTGCGGTCACGCAAGGTGGGTGAGGCGCGACGCACCGGTTTGCTGCGCTTTGGTGCTTCGTCACTGCCAACAGGGGGTTTATTCAGTTTGATTGTACTCAAAATACAGGTCCCGACTTGGTTGGGAAATAAAGTGCTATTGTAAGTTATCCGGCGGCTTTCACCGGACGAAAATTCAGGCTACCCGGATCTTTACGTGCACTGCGCGGCATAAAATGCAGGATATCTTCCGCGCGCTTTAAATCCGGCTGCTGCTGGATATACTGTTTTTTCCAGGCCCGATGCGGATTACTGATAATGCCAGCCAGCCACGCCGCCTGTATAGGATTCAATTTATCCGGTGTCAGATCGAAATAATAGCGGGCGGCAGCATGTGCCCCGCAAAGACTTGGGCCTAAATCAACCGTATTCAGGTAAAGCTCCAGGATATCGGTTTTGGTCAGTGCAGACTCCAGTTGCACGGCATAGAGCAACTCTTCTATTTTGCGCTTCCAGGTACGCTCGCCGTTAGTGAACATGTATTTCGCCAGTTGCTGGGTAATGGTACTGCCACCCACCTGTTTATCGGCGCTTTCCTTGCCTAGCAAATGCTGCATTTGCGCCATGACATAACCGGGATGATGCTTGAATTCGGCATCCTCGGCGATGATGGCAGCCACCGGCAACCAGCGCCCGAGTTTTTCGTAGGACACCCATTGCATGTTTTCCGGATGCTTATGCTCATCCAGTAATGGGCAATCGTATTGTATAGGTAGCGTGGTAGCGGCACTTATATTCAGCCCGGAGACAGCCATCGCATTTAAATGCGGTTGTGCGCTCCACTCTTTCTTGGGCCAACGCAGGGTACCTGAAGCGGATAGCGAACCTGAAACGATGGCATCACGTATCACTGGGGAATGCGCCTGGAGCGGCTTAAGCAGGGCTTGCAGTGGGGTTTGCGGCAGCACCCAGGTCAGTTTCAAGCTGCGCATGCTAACTTTGCCGGTGAAATCTATTTTAAACAGCGGCTGGGTGTCACCCACTGAAAGGTAGCCGTGAATATGCTGTTGCTCCATTCGCAGCCATAGTTCTACCATAGGGATGACTACTGGTTGGTCGCTGACTGATTTTGCTTCTATCCAGCAATGTTTGCAGCGCGCCCTTAACCCATTTTCGTCGGACAACTGGATATCGCCGTAGTGTAAATTAAATGCCTGCCTGTCTAACAACCAGCGCCCTGGTGCTGAAGTAGCCAGCATCAACAATGGCACGACACGCACCTGCACTCCGCCAGCCACCGGCAGTCTGACGCGCCAGGCCTCGCTGTCATAGGGTTGCCAGATCCAGCCGGCCAATGCCAACACTGTCACGATCATGACGACCAGCAGCGTGACGATCAGTCTTTTAAACCACAGTAACAGCATGCGTAAAGCCTTAAACCACCAGACGCTCTACGATTTTGCCATGTTGCAGATGGCTTTCGATAATTTCATCGATATCTTCATTATCAACAAAGGTATACCAAACTGCTTGCGGGTAGATGACCATCACCGGCCCCTCGCCACAACGGTCCAGGCAACCGGCGCGGTTAATGCGGACTTTGCCTGTGCCTGCCAGGCCTTGTTTTTTTACCGATTTTTTCATGTAATCAAAGGCCGCTTCGGCGCCGCGGTTCATGCAGCAGTCTTCGCCTTTTTCGCGCTGGTTGAGACAAAAAAATACGTGATATTGAAAGTGACTTTGATTCATAAGATTACTTTCTGGTGTCGCTCATACATAATGATCAATGAAAAATAACACAGAAAAAGACCTGCAACAGAAAAGATTAGACGCTTTATTCTGTTGAAAGTTGGTCTTCCTTGCTGAATGTCCAGGTGCGGGTGATGCTGAGCACATCAGTATCCTTGCGAATACCCTCAGGAAATACCGGGAACGGCGCAGCGAGTTGGACAATGCGGCGTGCGGATTCATCCAGCAGACGCTTTCCAGAACTCTGCTGGATTTTAATGCTTTCGATACTGCCATCAGCACGGATTGCCACGGTCAACTGCAACTTTCCATACAGTTTTTGCGTACGCGCCGCTTCAGGATAATTAAGGTTACCTACCTGCTCTATTTTTTGCCGCCATTGATCCACGTAGTTGGCAAACCGGTACTCGCGGGTGCGCGCACCAATAAACTGCCGTTTGGGACGCATCTCGTAAGCATCTTGCTGTTTGGCGATCAAAGCTTCCAGTTTTGCCATTTCCTGCAAGGCCATGATTTCCTGTTGCGTTTGCACCGGTTGATTCAGGGCTTGTGGCGTTGGCTTTCTGGTGGCGGCCTGCGTTTGTGACAAGGGCGGTGCTTGTACGCTGTTTACTACCTGACTCGCTTTTAGCTGCGTCAATAGCGCCTGTGCCTCCTGTTCCAGTTGCGCAACCCGTTGCTGGTGTCGCTGCAACTCAGCATCTTGCGGCGTGGCAGGCACTGCCGGCTGCATAGTAGCTTCTGTGGCTTGCGGCGTAGTCGCCGGCATTTTCTGCACGCTGGGCAGCGGGCTCTTCATCTGCCGCTTTTCATCGGTATTGCCGCCTCGGTCAAGATTGGCTTGCGCCAGGGCATCGGCTTTTTCAGGCGCTTGCCGGGTTTTACTGTTTACCAGCATCACCTTGAGCGAAGGAATCTGGTCTTTAAGCGCTTTTAATTCAGGTTGAAAATGTAGCGTCAATAACACTGCATGCGCGATCAGCGAAAACCATAAAGCCCATACCAGAGGTGAACGTTCACGAAAGCGCATAGGGCATCTGCCGCCTGGTTAGCCCTGCAATGCCTGTAGTAATTGCTGATGTACGCCACCAAAGCCGCCGTTACTCATCACCAGTATCTGGTCACCAGGTTGCGCCAAGCGGCTGACGGCTTGCACTAATTGGGATAAATCATCAAAGGTTTGTGCTTTGCTTTGCATGGGAGCGAGGGCGGCCGCAGCATCCCAACCCAGGTTATTGGCATAGCAAAAAACGGCATCGGCCTCCCGCAGGCTCTCCGGCAATGCGTCCTTCATCACCCCCAGTTTCATGGTGTTTGAACGTGGCTCGAGCACGGCCAGGATACGGGCTTTGCCCACTTTGGCACGTAAGCCGGCAACTGTAGTGGCAATTGCGGTGGGATGATGGGCAAAGTCATCATAGACGGTGATGTTGTTAACGACGCCTTTGATTTCCATGCGGCGCTTAACATTTTTAAATTCATTCAATGCTTCTATCGCAATACAAGGCGCGACACCAACGTGACGAGCAGCGGCGATCACGGCCAGCGCGTTGCTGCGGTTATGTTCACCCATCAAGTTCCAGCTGACATTGCCCTGGCGTTCACCGTTAAAAAATACATCAAAACGTCCTTGCACATCCACATTGCCTACTTGCCAGCCTTGAGCACTATCTATGCGTTCCACTCCGCTCCAGCAGCCACGCGCTAATACGCGGTCCAGGCTTTCCTGCTGGTTTGCCACCACCAGGCCTAGTTGCGGCACAGTGCGTACCAGATGGTGAAACTGTTTTTCAATCGCTGGCAGGTCTTCAAAAATATCGGCGTGATCAAATTCAAGGTTATTCAGCACCGCGGTGCGTGGCCGATAATGCACAAATTTGGAACGCTTGTCGAAAAAGGCGGTGTCGTATTCGTCGGCCTCAATCACAAAAAAAGGCGAGACAGACTTGGGGTCTTGCCTGGGTGTTTGCGGCAAACGGGCAGACACCCCAAAATTCTCCGGCACGCCACCGATCAGAAAACCTGGCGCCAGACCGGCGTATTCAAGCACCCAGGCCAGCATCGAAGAAGTCGTAGTTTTACCATGTGTGCCGGCAACTGCTAATACCCATTTACTTTGCAACACATGCTCAGCCAGCCATTGCGGGCCGGAAATGTAGGGCAGGCCCTGATTGAGGATTTCTTCCATTAAAGGATTTCCGCGCGCGACCACATTACCGATCACATACATATCGGGTTTAAATGCGGTCTGGCTGGGGTCAAAGCCCTCTATCAACTCAATGCCCTGTGCTTCGAGTTGTGTACTCATGGGTGGGTAAACATTGGCATCACACCCGGTGACACGGTGCCCGGCCGCTTTGGCGAGCACGGCGATACCGCCCATAAACGTACCGCAAATACCGAGAATGTGAATATGCATAGAATTTACCGAATCAATTTAACGAATGCATTTTACCAAACAAGCTTTAATTCCAAATAAGCTTTAATTAAGCTACAGCTTAAAAAGATAGCGGACATGACTAAGGCAAAAGCGGGTGCGAAAAAACTCAATTTTTCGCAAATAATGGCAGGTATTGGCGACAGCGCGCTGAAATATCGCTGGCCTGGAAAATATCTGTAATCACTGCCAGCGCATCTGCACCGGCAGCAATCAGTGGTGGCGCGTTCTCCAGCGTAATTCCACCTATACCAACTACGGGCACGGAGAGCGAACGCTTGGCCTGAGAGAATAAGTCTAACGTAGCGCGCGGCCCATCTGGCTTGGTGGATGAAGGGTAACAAGCGCCGAATGCGATGTAGCCTGCGCCTGCGGCTTGCGCCTGCTCGGCCAGTTCGAATCGATTGTAGCAGGAAGCACCTATGATTTTATCGACACCAAGCGAGGCCTTTGCTTCTGCGATCGCCCCGTCATACTGGCCAATATGCACGCCATCCGCATCAAGGCTGATGGCCAGAGCTACGTGATCATTAATCAAAAAAGGGATATTGGCCTGGCGACAAATGCTCAACAGCGCACTTGCCTGCTCAAACCTTAATGTGTCACTGGCAGTTTTGTGCCGGTACTGGACGATGGATACGCCGCCTTGTATTGCCTGTTTGACTTGCCTACACAGTAATTCTGTATCGTCACAGTCTGGCGTGACCAGGTAGAGCCCCTTAATGCTGGAGCTCACTGGCTTTTTCCTGTTCCTCGGTTTCGCGTGCCCAAAAGAACCGGTCCGGGATAAATTGACCCATGCCCGGACGGAAAGAGTGGCGCAAGGTCTGCCAGGTGAATTCCTGTGCTTCATGCACGGCCTCTTCAATACTTAAACCATGTGCAAGGCAAGCAGTAATCGCGCTGGTCAGCGTACAGCCGGAACCATGATAGCTTCCTGGTAAACGCTCCCAGTGATAGTCCTTGATCAGGCCCGGCATATTGCTTAACTGCATGCCATACAGGCTGTTGACCACATCAATTGAGCGTTCATGGGTGCCAGTAATCATCACGTATTCGGTGCCCATTTCAAGCAGGCGCAACGCGCACTCTTCCAGAGAACTATGCTTTACTTCATCGCCTTCGTCGTAATAAGCGAGTCGTCGTGCCTCCAGGCTGTTTGGCGTGATCAAGGTTGCCTGCGGGAAAAGTAATTCACACATCGCCGCCTGCATTTCTTCATTAGAAAGCTCATCACCACGCCCCGACGTGAGGATAGGGTCAATGATCAGCGGCACATCGGGATAATCTGCGACGATCTCGGCGATGATGGCGACATTTTCCACACTGCCAAGTAAACCGAGCTTGAATGCGCTGACGGAAACGTCTTCGAGAATGGTACGCGCCTGATCATTGATCCAGTCAGCATCCAGCGGCATGACGCTTTCCACGCCCACCGTATCCTGCACCGTGATTCCGGTGATCACTGACAGTGGGTAACAGCCAATACTGGCAAGCGCCATGATATCGGCTTGCACGCCGGCACCACTGCTGGGATCTGTTGCTGCAAATGTAAGAACGGTTGGAGGAGTGTTAGCCATGAAAATTCCTTTGGAGCGGCTGACGGGAATCGAACCCGCGTATCAAGCTTGGGAAGCTGGCGTTCTACCATTGAACTACAGCCGCGAATAGCCATTATTTTACTTGTATTTCACTTGGTTGGCTAAGCACACAAAACAAAATGTCACCGCCATAAAGAAAAAGCCGGACAACTGTCCGGCTTTTAATGAGGCCACTAACCTAGGCTAGCTGAATTAAATACAATTCGAGCTGACGCCATCCGGCAGTTTCACACCTGAATTCAGGATAGGCGTACTGCCCAGGCTGTCTTCGTTGGTAGGACAAGCGATCGCATCTAAATCTTCTTCATCACCAGCAGCAGGGTTCAGGGAAACAATGAACATCGTGTTCAATATCGGATTATTAGGGATCAGCCCACCCAAACCGGCATCATCACGGGGAGAAGCGAAACCCAGTGCTGGCGGTGTTCCACCTCCGGTATCAGTGATACTGCCTGTGGCATTAGAAGTTTCAACAAACTGATAACCATACACCTGTTTACCCTCTGCAGTCACAATCACACCCGGAGCATTCAGGTCATAGGTTCCGGCAATCGGTTTATTGGTACCGACTGATGGGTTATCAAAGGTTGCCCCAGTGATAGGGGTTGCGGCACCCGCCTGATCATTGTTAAAGAAACCTGACAGATTAACATTGAGACCGGACAAGTCTGTCACCGTATTATTACCATCAAATGGCTTGGTACTTGTGCCATTCAATGTCACGTTCACAGTAGGTGCGACCTTGTAGACAAATCCATCGTTGGCACCCAGAATGGTGTCGCCAAAGCTGGCGTTATATTGCGTGAAATCATAGCTTGCTGTCAGTGCAGCACCACGAGTATCAGCTAATGGACTGGTTGAATACACCAGCCATCTACCTCCAGCACCGGTTGAAATCGAGCCATTGCCAGCATTGTTAAAATTACGCTCTGCCACCAGCTGCACTGCGGTCGCGGTGCCACTTGTAGTAACTATGTTGCCATTTAGCGTCAAATCTCTGGCCGCACGCACCAGCAAGTCACCTGTCATGTCTGCAGACTCAACAGTGATGTCATCGGTATCCCGCACACTCACATTACGTCCATTCACAACTTGGATCGAAGCGAACTGGTTAGCAGCATTGTTAGCAGTAAAGTCGCCAGTACCGGTTTTCACAATCACGGCATTACCTGCAGCGTTGATCACATCATTCAAAGCCACGTTGCCGCCAGCCGTGGTCTCAAATGTGGTAGCGGTATGCAGGTTAACCCTGTCGTTGTAGGTCTGGTTACCTGTGGTTTTCATGGTGGAACCAAAGATCTCGGTAGTGCCACCGGCATCCGTCGTCAAACTTGCCAGTTCTTTGGTTGCGCCTACGGATTGCGTAAAGTTGGTTGTGCCGTTGGTATTCACAGTCAGCGCACGATTGCCAGCCGCTACTGAATCTACAGTGCCGTTAAAGTTCACATTACCACCGGTGACGCCTCGGCTATCAATCACTGCATTGGTTGCGATCAGCGCATTGCCGTTGATATCAACAGTACCGCCATTACCGGAGGTGCCTGACCCACCAGCCACACCACCACGGGTATCGATGGATTGTAGGGTGACCGTTCCGCCTACAGAAGTCAGATTCACGTTGCCGCCGTTACCTGCATTGCCGGTACCATTTGAAGCGGCACCGCCAGCAGTGATATCACCAACTTTAACGCTGCCGTTATTAGCGATGGCGACGACCTGGCCGCCAGCACCGCCAGTGCCGTTGGCGCTGGTTGGCGCAGACCCGTTGGTATTGATATTACCAACTGTCACATTCTGCCCGGTAATCAGGGCTGCGCCGCCATTGATGCCATCACTGTTGGCTGGTGTTGTACCGGAGGTATCGATTTGTGTGGTACCGAGGTTGGCATTGCCATTGGCAACAACAATAACGTTACCGGTCAAATTGACGTCTGTGCCAGCACCCGTTTTACCCATACCGTTCGTATTCAGGCTACCGTTATTCATGCTCAAATTATTATTGGCGCCAATCAGAATACTGCCTGAAATAGCCACATTAGACCCGCCGAGAGGTATAGTTTGGCTAGTCGTAGATTCCCCTGCCACATTGATTTTTGTATCTTGCAAATCAATATTTCCTTGGGAAATCACCGCAACACTTCCGCCTTGACCTCCAGTGTAAGTTACACCTGTTGAAGCTGGATTAGCCGTATTAATTTCTCCAGACATGGTGAGATCTTTGCCAGCCAGCAGCAACACATTACCACCAGTAGCACGTGTCGAACCGGTACTCTGATCGTAGGTATTGATTTTCATGTCGCCCAGATTGACATTACCATTAGAGCCTATCATGACCATGCCACCATTGGTGGTGACATCACTGCCACTGGTCTGGATAATGTTCGCACCTGCCAGAGATACCACGCCTTTATCGGTCACGATATCGGCTTTCAAATTCAGGTTACCGATGTTATTGCCATCGGAATCCGCTGTAATCGCTACAAAGCCTGCACCATCAGCAATAATATTGGCGTTTAAATTGACATCATTTTTAGCCAGCAGCGTTAAACTCACATCCGTGTTGCCAGTTGCAGTAGCAAGATTAAATGTGGAATTCACGTTAATGTCTTTATTAGCTTGCAGCACAATATTGGCATTGTTACCTACACCTGTAAAACTGCCTCCTGCACCAACATTGAACACACTGTCTTGGCCGGAATTGTCAGTATAGGCTTGCTGATTATCCACTCCTGGCTGGAATCCCGAGGTGTTGGAAGCAGGTCCATTAATCAGTGTGATATTTTCAGGATCAAGTAATAAGGTACCACGGTCACCATTCACTGCTGAAAGATTGACGCGCCCTGCAAAGTCCAGGTAATTCTTACCAGAAACTTCTGTGAAGCCGCCATTACCACCCAGCAAGCCACCTTGTGCAGAGATAGATCCATAGAAACGGGTGGCATTGTTTGCCCATACAATCACTTTACCGCCATTACCTTCTTTAATCGCGTCTGCTTTGATCGTCGCGCCAGTCGCAATGTATGTAGTTCTGGCGTTATACACAGAAGCATTTCCGCCCTGATAATCACCACCTACCAGAACTTTACCGCCGCCCTTATCGCCGGAAGCATCAAGCAAAGCACCATTCATCAAGGCGACCTGCTCACCGGTGACTTCAATGGTGCCGCCAGAAGTATTTTCACCTTTGGCAAGCAACTTACCGGAAACTTCTACCTTGGAGTTATCGCCACCTTCAAGGCGAATCACGCCATTCCGTTCAACCAGTTGGTTGGCTTCGATGATGCCGGTGACGTTAATTGCAGCAGAGCGGGCATTCGTGGCTAATTGCACAATGCCACCATTTGCCTGGATCAATCCGCTATTTTTTACGATTCCTTCAACAGCTTCGGCCGTCAAGTTGGCTCTTACCAGGCCATTACCATAAAAATCCAGCACTGCTTCTTTGGCAGAGGCTAATACCACGCTACCGTTACTAGCAACCAGTGTGCCTGCGTTTTCAACTTTTTTACCCAGCATGACGATATAGCCTTCGTCAGCGGCTTTGATTGCGCCCTTATTAATCACGTTCCCGGCAGTATCGCCCCCGGTAAAATGGTAGCGGCCCTTAAGGAAATCGTCATTAGAGATATTTAATGTAGATGCAACAATATTGCCAACGTTAACTTCAGCATTTGGACCAAACAAAACTCCATTCTGGTTAATCAAAAACAGGCTGCCGTTAGAGTTTAATTTACCCATTATTTCCGAAGCGCTATTTCCAAGCACACGATACAGTGCTCGACCAGCATCTGGCATGACTACATCTAGCTGATGACCTTCAAGCACACCGAATTTGTAGAAATTAACAATATTGACGTTGGCCGTATGGGTATATTGAGTATGAGTAGCGCTGATGTCTTTGATACTGAGGTCACCTGCGACAACGCCAGCAACCACATTTGTATCCGCAAATGATGAGAAAGGCATTAAAGTTGCAGCGAAAGCAGTTGCAATCGCTACACGCCATTTTGTATCAGAAGTAAACAATACTTCTCTTGAAGAGATGCATTTGCCTGACTCTTTAGAGTCATTCACTTGGCCATGCAATGAAGACTTGCCGCTAGTACGTGTGCCTTCGGCAACGGCGACCCATGCTTGTTGAACCTTGCTCCAGATCAAACGATAAACGTGGTTTAGGGATGCTGCTTTCATGACATTCTCCTCAAAGGCATTCCACTGATCCTTTAGGATCAGTGGTCTTCCATAACTTCTCTTATTCCTGATAATCAATAGTTTGATTCAGGATGTTTTTTTTGTCTGTAGCCCAGTATGACTAATGGGCCAAGATTAATTATTTTATATATTTTGTATTATGAACTTGCTAAGCGACTTTGCAACGATCTAAAAGTTTTTACGCAGTTGCGCCCACAGTTGATATTCAGTGTCACTGGCAGCACCATCAAGATCTCGCTTTTGCTGAGAATAAGTGGTAGTTAATATCCACTGTGCGGGGAATTGAATATCCGTACCCACACCTATGTGATTTGACCGGACATGATTATCACCGCCAGCAGGATCGTGATTGAGCCTGCCACGACCTGCGTCGTAAAACGCGAATGGTGTCACAGATTGAATATAAGGGACTACATCTACAGCCGTTGAAACAAATGTTCTGCGGATATCAGTGCCTACCATCCAGCCCTGGTCAGCCTGGCTCGGAATCTCAGAGTACTGTCTCCAACGGTTAATCGCGCCAATACCGAATCTTTCAGCAATATCCAGATTACTGTCAGTGCCTTGATAATCCGCACGGACAATCCAGTTAATGCCATTTTCAAACACTTGGGTACGGCTCGATGTCCAGTTCCATTTAATGAAACTTCCTTGAGTATTCAGCTGGTCTCTGTCATTCGCTTTGGCAGCACCATCTTTAAAAGAGACATTACCTTGCGTCAGGATAATTCCCCACTGATAAGCCACACTACCGCTTTCATTGATCCAGTCACCGACTAGGCCAAGCTCAAGGCTGGCAATATCACGTCGATTATTAATCAAGAAAAAATCTACATCATCATCCAGAATTTTGTAATTGCTACCCACTTTGAATGCAATACCTTTTTTGGTTTCACGCAATAGCGGATGCTCCAGAGAACCATAGAAATAATGCGCATCACCAGAGGCATCGAAAATTTTAAAATCTTTGCCAAGCTTATAATCCACATAGCTGTACGCCACATTCAATATCGTTCCTGCATCACCCACCGGAGTGAAATAAAGGCTACTTAGCGAGCGCTGTCCCCCATCGTTTGAAAACTTACCAACCATCGCCAGCTGATCACCACGTCCTCTCAGGTTGTTCACCGCCAGGCCAAATCCCAGAGTTTCACGATTGGTGAAACGGTTGCCATAGTTATTAGCACTGACAAACCCACTGTATGAAACCCGTGGTTCAACTGAGACAGCCACGTCAGAACTACCGACAGCTTCACCCGGGTTAAGCTGAGAAGTAACCTGGATACCTGGCAGGCCGTTCATCACCATCAGGTTACGCACTAGATTACGTTCATTGAGTACTTCGCCTTTTTCTAGACCATATTGGGAAAGTGACTGAAAATATTCCTGATCCAGGCCCTTACCAGCTTCTGCTTTCACTTCACCCAAGGTGCCTTCAAGAATAGAAAGCTCAACCACAGATTCTGTCTCAGTGGATTTCTGCAAATCCTGGGTTGGCAAGTAGACTTGCGTGAGCAAAAAACCACGCTGGCGATAGTAGTTGCGCACAGTGCCGACTGCTTCATTGAGTTCTTTCATGCCGATTTCGTGACCAGTCAGGTATTGAACTTGCGCAGCCAGCTCTTCATTAGTGAATTGTTTGTTACCAGAAAACTTAAATTCTTTGACGACAATCTTGAGGCTGGATTTTTTTTGTTTCTTTTCTTGCGCGGGCGTTTCTTCAGGCACCTGAATAATCGGCGCAGGCTGCGGGAACACGGGCCTTGGCAAGTTCTGTTGGATATTTTGTATGTCTGGTAATTGCACACCACCAGCGAAAGCTTGCATGGTGTAACCTACAGCCAACAAATTGACTACACTCCAACGAGTTATTTGTTTTTTCAAAATTTTTCCTTCTTACACCCTTTAATCAAGCCCATATCATATCGCACTGTGAAATTTACGATACAAAGTTCAACGTATTGACTACAATATTTTACAATTTTTACTGGCGGGACTGTTTAATTGTTGTAAAAACCCTGCAAAATCAATAATCCAGCGCATCTACATCGACCACCCAGCGTATCTTTGCCTGCAAGGGATGCTGCCTTGCCCACGCAACTGCGGCATGCAAAAGTTGCTGAATGGGATTGCGTTGCGTGCACTGCATCATCACATAGCCGCGCTCCATGCGATTTAAGCGGGCAATGCCTGGCCGCACGGGGTCGTAAATCACCGGCTTTTCAGACAAAATACCCCCTTGCTGTGCGATAAATTCTCGGGCGGACAGCGTCAAATCAGTTAAAAATTGCTCCACCAGCGCATAGTCAGCAGCTTCGGCTTTCATGACGGCAATGTAAGCAGCTGGAGGGAATTGCAGCGTGATGCGCTCTTGCAGCAAACTGTCAGCGAATTCGGCATAGTTTTGCTGTTGTAAAGCGCCAAACAATGGGTGCTGCGGGAAAGCGGTTTGTATTAGCACCTCACCCGGTTTGTCGCCGCGTCCTGCTCGCCCGGACACTTGCATCAGCTGGGCAAACAAGCGCTCACTGGCGCGATAATCCGGGCTGTATAGCGCACTGTCGGTATCGAGCACCCCTACCAACGTGAGATTGGCAAAGTCATGACCTTTGGCCAACATTTGTGTGCCGATGAGAATATCAATTTTTCCGGCATGCACTGCAGACAGTAGCTCGGTGAGTGCATCTTTACCTTGAATCGTATCCCTATCAACGCGGGCAATTCGCGCTTGAGGAAACAGCTGTTGCAAGGTTTCTTCTACTCGCTGGGTCGCCTGGCCTACCGGACGCAAATCAGGATTACCACAACTCGGGCATTGCAGAGGAACAGGCTGCTCATCACCGCAATGGTGGCAGCGCAATAGCCGTTGCCGCAGGTGCAGCACCACTTTGGCTGAACAGCGGCGGCAATCTGCAAGCCACTGGCAGGCAGAGCAATGCAGCACCGGCGCATAGCCACGGCGATTGATAAACAGCAAGCTCTGTTCAGCACGCTCCAGGCGTTGCGTGATCGCCTGTTTTAATTGCGGCGTTAATCCGGCTTCGGGCGGTGAGTGCGTGGTATCTACACAAAATATGCGCGGCAATTGCGCCTGTGCAGCTGCACGATGATTGAGGGTCAGCAATCGGTAGGAAGGTTTTTTATTGGTGTGCTTGGATTTTTCTACATCGCCAATCGCGTTGTACCAGCTTTCCAGCGATGGCGTTGCACTCCCAAGCACCACCGGAATCCCACATTGTTTTGCCCGCACCAAAGCCACATCACGCGCGTGGTAGCGCATGCCATCCTTCTGCTTATACGAGCTGTCGTGCTCCTCATCAAGAATCATCAGTTTGAGATGCGGCATAGGCGTAAATACACTTAAGCGCGTACCAATCACAATACGTGCTTCGCCAGACTGCGCTGCCTGCCAATGTTGCAAGCGCTCACTCTCACTTAAGTGGCTGTGTAGAGTCACCAATGGGAATTGGCTCAACCTGCTCCGGAAACGTCCTTCCAATTGCGGAGTGAGGTTGATCTCCGGCACCATAATTAATACCTGGGATTCAGGTTCAGCCAATACAGCTTGCAACAAACGGATATAGATTTCTGTTTTTCCTGAACCGGTGACGCCAAACAACAGCCAAGGCTGGAAGCGGCTTAAGTCTTTCACTATGCGATTAACCGCATGGGCCTGCTCTTCATTCAATACCGGTTCATGGTCAGAGGCGGGCAGGGAAGGCCGTATCGCCAATACTTCACGCCTGCTCACCAGTCCGGTTTCAAGCAGGGGTTGCATGGCTTTGCGCCAGCCCGAAGACACTTCGCCAAATATGCGTTCGCTGCATTCTTTGTGTTGCTGCAAGAGGGTAATCAGTTTTGAAAGCACTAGCTGGCGTTTTCCCACCAGATTTTCCGGGACTGCTTGTACCAGCGTATATACCCACATTTTGCGTGAAACCGCAGGTTTGGTTTGCCGCAAACGCAAGGGCAAACTGGAAAGCACCGTCTGGCCGAATGGGTAATGATAATAATCCGCGCAAAAACGCAATAATTTCAGCGTGGCGGCATCGAACGGCACATCTTCAAAACCCTGTATCACCGCTTTCAACTTGTGTTCCGGTACATCGCTTTGCGCAGGCAATGCCATCACAATGCCGATCAGTTGCCGCCCGGCAAAAGGCACCACCACGCGATTACCTTCACGGATATCCAAACCCGGGTTCAGGTAATCAAACTGGCGATCCAATGGCACATCCAGCACCACACGGACAATGCGGGCGGGTGAGGTGACCTGAGTGGAAAGGGCTGCGGAACACATGGGTGAAAGTGGTTTATTAGGTTAAAATGGCGGTTTGACTATTCCGCACCATTTTAACCTTGAAACAAACGATCACAGAATTGATTCTGCAAGCGGTGACTCCGCTGGTGGAAGACACCTCCAGCCTGAATATCATTCTTGAGCGGCCAAAATCTGCCGAGCACGGTGACTTCGCCAGCAACATTGCCATGCAATTGGCCAAGCCTCTCAAGCAGAATCCACGTGCGATTGCACAAACCATTATTGATAACCTGCCTGCCAATAGCGTGATCAGTAAAGTGGAAATCGCGGGTGCCGGATTTATTAATTTCTTCCTTTCTGCGCAAAGCAAGCAGGGCGTTGTCAAAAATATTTTCCAGGCAGGCGAAGCGTTTGGCCGCAATACTTCAGGCCAGCAGGCAAAAGTGCAGGTCGAATTCGTTTCCGCCAATCCGACCGGTCCGCTGCACGTAGGCCATGGCCGTGGCGCAGCGGTGGGCGATTGCCTGTGCCGCTTGCTGGATGCCAATGGCTGGGATGTGACACGCGAGTTTTATTACAACGACGCCGGTGCGCAGATTGATAACCTGACCAAGTCAGTGCATGCCCGCGCCCTGGGCATTGCGCCTGACGATGCGCGCTTTCCTGAAGATGGTTACCGAGGCGAATACATTGCCGATATTGCCAAGGCTTACCTGGCGAAGGAAACTGTTACCGCTGACGATATGGCGGTGACAGCCAGTGGCGATGTCAATGATGCCGAATCCATCCGCAAGTTTGCCGTGGCTTATCTACGCCATGAGCAAGACCTCGATTTACAGGCTTTTCAGATCAAATTCGATGTGTTTTCGCTGGAAAGTGCTTTGTACACCGAAGGCAAAGTCGAAAATGCTGTCCAAGCGTTAATCAGCAGTGGTCACACTTACGAGCAGGATGACGCGCTGTGGTTGCGCACCACCGATTTCGGCGACGACAAAGACCGCGTCATGCGCAAAAAAGAAGGTGGTTATACTTATTTTGTGCCCGATGTCGCTTACCATCGCGAAAAATGGAACCGTGGTTTCAAGCGCGTCATTAACGAGCAGGGTGCCGATCACCACAGCACCATAACGCGTGTACGCGCCGGCTTGCAGGCATTAAATACCGGCATTCCACAAGGCTGGCCGGAGTACGTCCTGCACCAGATGGTCACAGTGATGCGTGGTGGTGAAGAAGTTAAATTATCCAAACGCGCCGGCAGTTATGTCACCTTACGTGATCTCATCGAAGAGGTGGGTTGTGACGCCACGCGCTATTTCCTGGCCGCGCGTAGTGCAGATTCACAACTGGTGTTTGATATTGACCTGGCCCGTGCGCAAACCAACGACAATCCGGTGTATTACATTCAATATGCGCATGCGCGGATTTGCAGTGTGCTTAATCAATGGGCTGGCGATAGCACTACTCTGGCAAATGCAGATCTTTCGCCTTTGGAGAGTGCTGCCGAAACCGCATTGATGCAGGCCTTAAGCCAATACCCGGAAGTAGTGGTCACTGCTTGCCAGGCTTCGGCGCCACATATGGTAGCCAATTACCTCAAAGAACTAGCCAGTGCCCTGCATAGTTATTACAATGACACCAAATTTTTGGTGGATGATGTGCAAATTAAACAGGCACGTCTGGCACTGATCACCGCTACGCGCACCGTACTACGTAACGGTTTGTACCTGTTGGGTGTGAGTGCGCCGGATAAAATGTAAGCCAGTCAGCATTAAGCGCATTAGCATTGCTTAATTGAATGAGATGAAAATTGATTAGTTGGAATAACTCACCGAATTGAATGGTTGAATAGTACACATGAGTCGCGATTACAAACCCTCACAAGCAAAGCCCAAATCAAAAAGTAGCGGCAGCTCGTTTTTTAACGGCCTGCTGGTAGGGCTTTTCCTGGGTGTCGCCCTCACAGTGGCGTTGATCATTTATATCAAGGGCGATCATAGCCCTTTCTCCAGTGCCTTTAAAAAAGACGAAGGCCAGCAAGAATTACCGATTAAAAACACCGTCACTGAAGAAGAAGTCAAACCCGGCAGCGCAGCGATTGAAGACCCGAACAAGTTTGATTTCTACACCATTTTGCCAGACACCGAGAGCAAAATCAGTGAAGAGCAGGTCAAAAAGAACCCCACCATCAAGCAGGAAAGTTACTTCATCCAGGTCGGCGCATTCGCCAAGGAAGATGATGCCAACAACCTGAAAACCCGCCTGGCTCTAGTCGGCTTTGAAGCGTTTGTGCAAACTGCGGATATTCCTAATAAAGGTACCATGCACCGGGTGCGCATTGGCCCGCTGCGTGATTTGGCTAAAATCAGTAAAATCAGCCATGACCTCGAAACCAATGGATTTCAGGCGAATCTGATCAAGGTCAATATCGAGTCTTCTGCACATTAATCACAGCCATTACACTTGGGCTGTCATCGCATTGTCACCTGGCTACGTTAAATCATCAGTTTGTAAATTATCAGATAAGTTAAACATCACTTTCGAACAAGGAAGCTAATTTTATGAAAAAAATGTTGTTTAGTTTGATGCTGCTGGCCGGACTGACCTCCACTGCAGTTTCAGCGGACCCACAAATGGGCGTACAGTTTGACCAGGTCACGCAACAAATCGCGACTGACCAGCCTGGCAAAATCGAAGTGATGGAAATTTTCTGGTATGGCTGTCCGCATTGTTACCATATGGAACAACCGCTGGAAGCATGGGTTAAAAAACTACCAGCAGACGTATATTTCAAAAGGGTACCAGCACTGCCTAATGCCGGCTGGGCGCCGATGGCGAAGGCCTTTTACGCCATGCAGGAACTGGGCGTATTAGATAAACTGCATAGTCAATTATTTGATGCGATCCATAAAAGCAAAACATTGAACCCTGCGGATGAAGCAGCGACGATTGACTGGGTCATCAAGCAAGGCGGGCTGGACAAAATCAAGGTTGAAAAAGCTTTTAAATCTTTTGCTACCAATATGCAATTGAATAAAGCCATGCAAGTTTTCAAGGCTTCTGGTGCGACTGGTGTCCCTAGCCTGGTGATTGACGGCAAATATATTACAGGTAGCTCAATGGCGGGCGGTAATGATGCTGCTCTGCAAACTGCGGATTTTATTATCAACAATGTTCGCAAAGATAAAGCCAAGAAATAAGCCTTAGCTTGAAATAAAAAGCCCTGCATTTGCAGGGCTTTTTATTGGCTTGCGTCTTTAAAAACGCTTTCCTGTTGCTGAGAGAGAAACTCATTTATCCATCAGAGCTATGACTGTCTTCTGACTTATTTTTATTCCAGCGCTTACCTGTAAACACCCAGCCCATCAAGGTGATTTCCATTAATACCCTAAAAACTCTGGTGATGGAAAATTGTGTTTTAACAGCCGCTTCCTGAGGTGTTGGATTAATAAAATCGTTTAATAATTCCTGTGCAACCGCTTCAAACTCATCTGGCACCATAAAGGTTTGCATATTGTAGTCTTTTATTTGCAAGCCAGGGTAAAGCTTGCTAAAAGCACCACCCCGTATGTAATACGGAATTTCATACGCATCCAGCATGGATGAAATAACCGCGACTTCAGACTCAGTTTGTGGCGTGTAGATGGGGATCATGACATTAAAATCATTTGAATATCTTTTTAAACAAGCTATTTCTGGCTTTTTCTACTGGCAGCTTGCCAATATGGTGCCCAACAAAGCCGAGGTTTTGCACAGGGATAAAACTGGCAACCGTAGTGACTAAATTTGCCGCTTCGGGATTTTCAGTTTCAAGTTTAGACGACCAGAATTTCCTGGCACCATTCGATAAAAAAGCCGTTAGGTGCAAACTACGGGCACCATCATTAGTGACGAGTTCGACCACATTTTTCGCTCTGTTACCTAATGAAATATAAGATCTGATAGCGCCAAAATACATAATTGGATAGCGCTTATGAAGCCGAGTGCCAAAAATAGTATAAGTAATCACTTCTATTTCCCTGCTGGCTTTATTGATCAATACTTGCTTTTTGGAGTCTATATGCCACCGCCGAAACTTGTAGGCTATAAGCACTACTGCAACAAAAAGTAGTGATTGTGTAATGCTATTGAATCCTTTATTCAGATAACTCGCCACCGTCAAACTCAATAGGATGATAAGCAGAAAAACAGGTTGGGTTTTAAGCGCACCCTTGGCGGAGGTTATCAGTAACTCGGTCATACAGCTTTCAAAATTCAGGAACGATCCCCACTTTGAAAACGCACTCGGTGCGGAGATGTTGCTATTATTTGTTTCAGCAAAAATTCAGTCATGCCGAAAATTTAAATCTGATGGGTGTGAATTCTTTGTGAATTTGACAAAACTTCACCTATTAATTTTATATTGTTGATTTTTTAAAACTTTAATTTTTTGATTTTAACCAGCGACCTATCCAGGTTTCTGGCATTTCGGTGCCGGTGACGATGTAATGCAAGGTTTTGATGTCATGCATGACATAACGTTGTATCGACTTTGCCTGGTCCATTCCACAGCATAAGATCTTGTCACCCAATTGCAGCGGAGTAGAAAGCTCCGGTAACATGGACTTTTGCTCACCGCGCACCAGCATTAATGGTACTACCGGCATTTCGTGCCGCTTGCCGGAAGGACTCGTTACTAGGTGTTTGAGGGTAGGTTGCAGGCCTTGCCGCATCAACGCGCACACGGCAAAAGCCATCTCGTCTCCTATCGTGATATCCCAGGTATCCGGCACTTGCTCGCCTAATTTGGAAACCAGTTGAGCAATCACCGCATTGGCCCAGGCATTGGTTTGATGCCGTGCAGTCGCCAGGAATTCAGCCAGCATCGGTGAGACCATATAAGACAAACAGGTATGCGCAATCACGTCACTCGGCTGCATGGTGATATCGGCATTAAAGTGCTGGAACAAGGGGTCGTTGTGACGCTTGTTTTTGCGGATAATCACAAACAATTCCGGATTCACCTCCTGCGCCGTCATGACGATCGACAGGTTATTAATATCATTGTCAGTCCCAGCCACAATGCCAACTGCCTGTTCCACACCTGCTTGCTGGAGGATATGTGACTCTACGCCGCTGCCAACAATACAGTGCTCACATTGTGTACCTTTAGGATCCGCTTCAATAATGGTGACATCCACCACATCCTTTTGCAGGCTATTGACTACCGATTTGCCGAAACGGCCAAAGCCACAGGCAATCCATTTGCCTTTAGGGATTGCGGCCGGTGGTTCTATCGCATCGCCCGGTGCCCTGGTCAGCCATTCGTGCAACAGGTAAGTGCCCAGCGCATTCAAGCGCATCGCCAAATGCTCACCAAAAATCTTGTATGGATTGATAATATGGTCGGTACCGAATGATGCCATATTGGCCGCCACCACATCATTTTCTACCCTGGCCAGCACCGGCAGCTCTGGTTTGATCAATTTCACTGCCACTGAAATGGCCAGGTTGGCATGATCGTCATCAGTTAATGCCGCCACGCCCCTGCACATAGGATTTTTGATTCCGGCGTATAGCAAAACTTCTGACAATTTCGCATCTGCGCACAAATGGGGCACATAGAACTGGTATTCATTCATGCCAAGTTCATTTATCCGTTCGGGATTGATTTCCAGTACTACTACCCGTAGTTCATTTTTATCCAGCGCACGCACCAGCTCGCTGCCCGTTTCACCATAGCCGCAAATCAGGTAAAAAGGTTCCATCAGATTACAGACATCGCGCTGGAATCTGGCGGTTTTGATTGCCTGCTGCAGGGAAGCCTCCTGGAACAAACCAATAATCGCCCCGATAGCATAGAACCAGGCAATCACTGTGAAATAAATGGAGAAGGTCATCCACATGCGTTGATGACCGGTGAACGGGTAGGGGATTTCTCCAAAACCTATCGTGGTGGCGGTATAGCTCAGGATATAAAATGCATCGAAAAAGCTCAGGTGATAAGGCCGGCCTTGATCATCAATTCCGGAAATCAGCACAAAGCCAATCAGTGCAATCGCGTAGCTGATGATCACCATCAACAGCGGCGCACGCATGCGCCGCAAAATCAGGAAAATGATCTGATTGAGGTTCATGCTGAGATACTAGCGGCGCAGGGTAACGGTTTCGTAGATCAGTAGAATCACGGATGTGATATTGGCCAGAAAAGCACCACCCGACAGTGATACAACGCCGACAATCACTTCTGGCGCTGCGGCCTGGGTGCCGGCTGCGGTCCAGATAATGGCAGCGGCAATCAGCTGCAGATCTGCAACTAGGCTGGTCGCCAGGTGAATGGCGCCAATCTGGGTGCGGTCACCAAACTTAAGTACCGTCGCAATGAGGTTGACCACAATGGCCGCATATAACTCATAGTGCAAATGGTGTTGGGGATTATCAATCTGGCCGACAAAAAAACCGAAGTTAAGCGTCATGGCCAAAATAATAAAAAACCCAAAAATCACTTTTTCCAGATTCATGATTGTTTCCCCGTGTTGTTTTATGGCATTCTAACCCAACCATTTTTTTCTGTAAGATTTAAGCCAGTGTCTTCTCAACTTCATATCGTTATTACCGGCGCCTCGAGCGGTATCGGGCAAGCCCTGGCAAAGGCGTATGGCCGGCATTATGGCGCAGAATGCACACTGACACTCATAGGCCGTAAACAATCCGCGTTGGATAGCCTGCGAAATGAAATAATGACTGCGTACGGCAGCCAGGTGCATGTCTATGTCGCTGACGTGCGTGATGTTGAGCGCATGCAAACAATTGCCAGCGAGTTGTTGGCAAATGTTGGCACACCCCATATTGTGATCGGCAATGCCGGTGTCAGCCGCGGTACGCTGACAGAATACCAGGAAGACATTCCCGCCTTCCAGGCCGTGTTTGATACCAATATGATGGGCCTGGTGCATACCTTCCAGCCCTTTATCAATGCAATGAAAAAATCCGCAATGCAAGGTTTACCTGCGCAATTGGTAGGCATCGCGAGCGTGGCTGGCATCCGTGGCTTGCCGGGGTCAGGGGCTTACAGTGCAAGTAAAGCCGCAGCGATTACCTATCTTGAAAGCTTGCGCGTGGAAATGCAGTCAAACAATATCTCCGTGACTACCATCGCACCCGGCTATATCCGTACCCCTATGACGGATATTAATACTTATCCCATGCCATTTCTGATGGAGGCAGATGTATTTGCCAACAAAGCTATCCATGCTATCGCTGCACAAAAACGCTTTACCGTGATTCCCTGGCAAATGGGGATTGTCGCCAGACTGATACGTTTACTGCCTGCGGGTTTGTGGGACTTCATTATGAAAAAAGCCCCGCACAAGGCGAGGCTTTGACTATCTTACCTTTGAACAATATAAAGATATGCCAAATGACGGAAATCTTCGTAGCCGATTACAAAAAAGCCCATTCGAGTGAATGGGCTTTTTATTTTTAACGAGCAATGGGTTTGTAACGGATGCGTTTAGGTTTGGCGCCTTCTTCACCCAGACGTTTTTTCTTGTCGGCTTCGTATTCCTGATAGTTACCGTTGAAGAACGTCCATTGCGAGTCACCTTCCGCAGCCAGAATGTGAGTCGCAATCCTATCCAGAAACCAGCGGTCATGCGAGGTCACCAATACGCAACCGGAAAACTCCAGCAACGCATCTTCCAGTGCACGTAGCGTTTCCACATCCAGGTCGTTTGAAGGTTCATCAAGCAGCAACACGTTGGCACCGGAAATCAGGGTTTTCGCCAGATGCAAGCGGCCACGTTCACCACCGGAAAGTTGACCAACGATTTTCTGCTGGTCACCGCCTTTAAAGTTAAAACGCCCAATGTACGCGCGGCTTGGCATTTCAAATTTGCCAACATTCAGCATATCCAGGCCACCTGAAATCACATCAAATACCGTTTTGTTATTATCCAGGCCCTCGCGACTTTGATCTACAGCGGCTAATTTTACGGTAGGGCCGGTGATGATCTCTCCACTATCCGGTTGCTCTTGGCCTTGCAACATACGGAACAGGGTAGATTTACCGGCACCGTTAGGGCCGATCACGCCTACAATCGCGCCGGGAGGAATACTGAAAGACAGGTTATCAATCAGCAGGCGGTCACCAAAACCTTTGGAGACATTATTGAATTCAATGACCTGGTTGCCCAGGCGCTCACCTGGCGGAATAAAGATTTCCTGCGTTTCGTTGCGGCGTTGATATTCGACGCTGGACATTTCTTCGTAACGGGCAAGACGCGCCTTGCTTTTGGACTGGCGGGCTTTAGCACCTTGACGCACCCATTCCAGCTCTTGTTTCATGGCTTTGCGATGGGCATCTTCCTGTTTATGTTCCTGTGCCAGGCGATCTTCTTTTTGCTCCAGCCAGTTTGAGTAGTTGCCTTTCCAGGGGATACCTTCGCCGCGATCCAGTTCCAGAATCCATTCAGCGGCATTATCCAGGAAGTAACGGTCATGCGTGACGGCAACCACAGTTCCAGGGAAGCGCACCAGGAACTGCTCCAGCCAATCGACAGATTCGGCATCCAAATGGTTGGTCGGCTCGTCCAGCAGTAACATGTCCGGCCGGGATAATAACAGCTTGCACAAAGCGACACGGCGCTTTTCACCGCCAGACAATGGATCTATCTTGGCATCCCACGGTGGCAGTCGCAACGCATCGGCGGCAATTTCCAGCTGCTGCTCAACATCACTGCCGCTAGCTGTCAGTATATTTTCATACTTGGCTTGCTCCTCCGCCAGCTTGTCAAAATCCGCATCCGGCTCGGCATAGGCTGCATAGATCTCTTCCAGCTTTTGCTTGGCTTCCATCACAGCGCCAAGGCCAGATTCCACTTCCTGGCGCACCGTTTTTTCAGGGTCAAGCTCAGGCTCCTGCGGTAAATAGCCAATCGACAGATTGGGCTGCCATTGCACTTCGCCTTCGTATTCTTTGTCGGCACCAGCCATGATGCGTAATACAGTCGACTTTCCGGAGCCGTTCAGGCCCAGCAGGCCAATTTTGGCGCCCGGGAAAAATGACAGGGAAATGTTTTTAATAATCTGCCGCTTAGGAGGCACGATTTTGCTCACGCGGAGCATGGACATGACATATTGGGCCATAAGATTGACAAGCCTTCAAAATTTTCTAAAAACGTATTTTAATACGCATCACTGAAGTGCGCTTGCTTAAACGTAACCGAATCCGGGTATTGAAGTGCAGATATGAAAAAAGGGCCCGGCGGGCCCTTTTTTAACTAGCCGCTAATCAGGCAGCTTTTTGCTCAATGAAATTTGAAACATTGGATTGGACCTGCGTGCCGATTTCAATCTTGCGCGGCTTGAGCGCTTCCGGAATTTCACGCACAAGAGCGATACTCAATAAACCGTTTTCGAGATTGGCGCCGGTCACTTTGACATGGTCTGCCAATTGGAATTTATGTTCAAAATCGCGATTGGCTATACCACGGTGCAGGAAAGTGGTTTCCTGTTCTTTCTTGGCTTTGCGGCCAGTCACACGCAAGGTTTGATGTTCGGTTTCGATCTCCAGCTCGTTTATCTGGAAGCCGGCGATGGCCATCACGATTTTGTAGGCATTTTCATCGACCAGTTCAATGTTATAGGGTGGATAGCTGATTTCGTTTTCACTACGCTGGCCGTCATTAAGCATTTTTGCTAAACGATCAAAACCAATAGCGGTGCGATAGAGGGGAGTTAAGTCATAAGTACGCATACGTTTATCCTTTTAAAAATTAAGCGATTAACTGATTCACAGACCTCAAACTGCAAGCATCTGTACTTTCAATATGGGAATTCGCTGTTTTTTTTCAAGAGGATAAAATGTATCTGCTTTTTAAACGCCCAACTTTTCTGTCCAGGCCAGGGCTTCCATATGGCACTGGTTGACCTTATCCGGATTCAGCTGCAGCATTTCTGCCAGGTGCAGTATTTCCTTGCTATTAGCGTCTTCACAGGCTTCGGTCAGTTTGAGGAAAGGGCCGAAAATACCTTCGCGCCTGGTCAATGCATCCATGATTGACTCTGGTAACTGTAACTTATCCAGGATGTCTTCCATAGGGACTTTCAGCATGACATCCAGCAAAGAAAATACGCCAACCACAAACAGGTTGTCGCGATCGCTTTTCTCGAAGAAAGGCTCACCCAGTAATTCGGTCAGGCGACCACGGGTAATGGAAGTTTTCATCAATGCGGGGGAGGTGCTGTTATTACCCGCCGTGACCATCAGCAGCGTCAGCCAGCGGTACAACTGGTTACGCCCGAGTATGGTTAAAGCGTGGCCAATCGACTGCACTTCACAGGATAAGCCAAAACCCACTGAGTTAATGTAACGTAGTAATTTGTAGCTAAGGGTGGTGTCGCGCTTAAAACCGTTTTCTATCGATTTATTGTCCGCATCCTGGCTGACCAGGTTTAATAAATTCAGCACGCCTTCAAAGCTGGGGTTGATCACCTTCGCATTCAGGTTTTCCGGTCTGGCATAAAAATAGCCTTGGAACTGCTGATAACCTGCCTCTTGCAGATTCTTGAATTGGGCGTTTTGCTCAACTTTTTCTGCGATTAATTTGCAATTTGGCTTTTGGTATTTTTTCAGCCAAGTCCTGGCTTCTTCAATATTCACATCGCGCATATCCAGCTTGATGTAATCTGCAATCGGCACCAAAGCTTCCAGGTGTGGATGGCGTTGCGGGTTATCCAGCGCGATTTTGAATTTGGCTGTTTTCAACGCCTGGCAGCGTGCAATAATTTCTGGGGTGATATTGACCTCGTGCACAATCTCCAGCACCGTTTTTTCAGCAGGCATCAACTCCAGGAACTCGCTAGCCAGCATGACGTGATCGACATTGATAAATGCCAGCTGCTGGCCCAATAGCCAGCTTTCATGCATTTCATCCATGGCGGTGGAGAGAATTTTGGCGCAGGTCTGAATATCTTCTTCAAATGGGGTATCACTGCCATCAGACTCTTTTCTGAAAAAGAATTCATAGCCAATGATTTCCTGCTTATCATTAACAATAGGCTGGCGCCCGATAATACTTTGATGTGTTGTGGTCATGACTACATTCCTCATTAGCACTGCTTTCCAGTGCCCGGTGACAAGTCTAATTGAGAGCAATCTATTTCTTATCTGCAAAAAAGCCCCAATTGCAGGGGCTTTTCACGGTTTGTAACTATTCTACTGTGACGCTCTTGGCCAGATTGCGGGGTTTATCCACGTCAGTACCTTTAAGCAAGGCCGCATGATACGCCAGTATCTGCACCGGAATCACGTGCAAGATTGGTGATAACACCCCGACATGGCGGGGTGTACGAATCACATGCACGCCTTCGGAGCCATGGAAATGACTGTCAGCGTCCGCGAATACGAACAATTCGCCACCGCGTGCTTTGACTTCCTGCATATTGGATTTCACTTTTTCCAGCAGTGCATCGTTAGGCGCAATCACTACCACCGGCATATTACTATCGACCAAAGCCAGCGGGCCATGTTTCAATTCACCTGCCGGGTAAGCTTCGGCATGGATATACGAAATTTCTTTAAGCTTGAGTGCACCTTCCATTGCAATCGGGAAATGAATGCCACGCCCCAGGAATAAAGCATGCTCCTTATCGCCAAATCTAGCCGCCCATTCGCGGATTTGCGGTTCAAGGTTAAGCGCAATCTGCACGCTGCTTGTTAATTGGCGCAAGTCGGTCAGGTAAGCCTGTTCTTGCTCCATTGCCAGTAAACCGCGTTCTTTAGCCAGCGTTACCGACAGCACAAACAAAGCAATCAACTGTGTTGTGAAAGCTTTAGTACTGGCAACACCAATTTCAGCGCCGGCACGTGTATAAAAGATGAGTGAAGAAGCACGCGGGATGGCACTTTCCTGGACATTGCAAATCGCCAGGGTATGCGTATGCCCGAGTTTCTGGGCATGCTTGAGAGCTTCCATGGTATCCAGTGTTTCACCGGATTGCGAGATAGTGACCACTAACTGTTTAGGATTAGGCACTGACTCGCGATAACGATATTCACTTGCAATTTCTACCGATGTCGGGATTTTAGCGATGCTTTCCAGCCAGTATTTGGCTGTCAAACCCGCGTAATAACTGGTACCCGCGGCCAGGATCAAAACGCTATCTACCTGCTGGAACGTCGCGGAAGCTGCAGTACCAAACAACTCACTTCTAAAGGCTCCATCATCAATCAGCGCCTCTATGGTATCGCTGATTGCGCGAGGTTGTTCGTGGATCTCCTTCTGCATGAAATGACTGTACGGGCCAAGCTCAAGTGAGGCGAGAGAAACATCGCTCATATGCACTTTACGTTGGACGATGTCACCTTGCTTGTCATAGATGACCACTGCGTCGGTGCTTAAAGTAGCGACGTCACCGTCTTCCATGTAAATGACTTTACGTGTCGCAGACAACACCGCAGACACGTCAGAGGCTACAAAATTTTCCTGTTCTCCCAGTCCAATCAGTAACGGGCAACCGAGGCGGGCAACCACTAATTGCCGGGGATTATCCAGGGCGACCACGCTGATGGCATAAGCGCCGGTTAATTCTGTAATCGCTTGTTGAACCGCTTTCAGTAAATCTTTGGTTTGCTGATAGTAGTGATGCACGAGGTGCGCAATCACTTCGGTATCTGTTTGTGAATAAAACTGATAGCCCAAAGCAATCAGGCGATCGCGTTGTTCATCGTGGTTTTCGATAATACCGTTATGTACTACAGCAATTTGCGCATTGTCCTGCGCTGGCGAGACATGCGGATGTGCATTCTGCTCGGTGACGCCACCATGGGTAGCCCAACGCGTATGCCCGATGCCAATATGGCTTTCCAAGCCACGGGATTTGTTCTCAAGCTCAGCCACACGCCCAACCGAGCGTACGCGCTCAATTTGACTGTTCAGCACGGCTATGCCTGCTGAGTCATAGCCCCTGTACTCAAGACGGCTCAAGCCCTCGATCAATAATGGAACAATATTCCTGTTTGCAACCGCACCGACGATGCCACACATCTTATTTTTTCACCTTTTGTGGACGTTTCCATCCTTGAATTGAACGTTGCTCTCTTGCACGACACAGGGTCAGCGAGTCAGCCGGGACATTTTTAGTAATGGTAGAACCTGCTGCAATGGTTGCGCCTTTTTCTACTGTGACTGGCGCCACCAGTTGGGTATCTGAGCCTACGAATACATCGTCTTCTATGATGGTTTTATGTTTGTTCGCGCCATCATAATTACAAGTAATGACACCGGCACCGATATTCACGTTGGCACCGACTTCTGCATCGCCGACATAACTCAGGTGATTTATTTTACTGCCAATGCCGACTAGCGCATTTTTCAGTTCTACAAAGTTACCAATATGGGTTTTTTCTGATAACTTTGTACCCGGGCGCAAGCGAGCAAATGGACCTACGCTACTCTCCGCGCCCACTGTTGCATCTTCAATATGCGTAAAAGCGGCCAACTTGGTGCCTTTTGCAATGGTGGCTTGCTTGATTACACAATTCGGGCCGATATGAACACCATCTTCAACCGTCACATCGCCTTCAAAGATACAATTCACATCAATAATCACATCACGACCACAAGTTAAATTACCACGAATATCGATGCGCTTGGCATCCAGCAAAGTCACCCCATGCGTCATTAATGCTCTGGCTTTACGGCTCTGGAATTCACGCTCAATATCATGTAAATCCAGCTTGGAGTTGATACCGGTCACCGACCAGGCATCTGCGACCACTTGTGGTAAAACCGTGCGGCCTTCTTTCACAGATAGCGAAATAATATCGGTCAAATAATATTCTTTTTGTGCATTGTGGTTAGAAATTTGTGACAGCCAACTTTTTAGCTGCGCATTTGGCATTGCCATGATGCCGGTATTCACCTCTTGAATAGCCCGTTGTGCTTCGCTGGCATCTTTATGCTCAACAATCGCCAGCACTTGCTCATCGGCATTACGCACGATACGGCCATAGCCGGTCGGGTCATCCTTGATAAAAGTCTGCACGACTAAATGCTGACCTGCCTGTTGCAACATTTCACGGCAAGCATCTACATCTACTAAAGGCACATCGCCTAGCAGTATCAACGTAGAACCGTTATCTGCCAGCAAGGGCAGGGCTTGTTGTACGGCATGACCGGTGCCCAATTGTTCTGCCTGTAACACCCAATTCAAATCTTCACCAAGCGTTTGCTGCTGCACCTGCTCACCACCAAAACCATACACAACAATGATTTTCTTCGGGTCAAGTTTTCGTGCCGCATCAATCACATGATGCAAAATCGGCTTGCCACCGATGGCATGCAATACCTTAGGCAGGTCGGACCGCATGCGCGTGCCTTTACCGGCGGCCAGGATAATAATGTTCAGGTCGGTCATAGTGTTATTTTAGCTCAGAAACAAAAAAGGCGACTCGAGAGTCGCCTGTTATTTTGTTTGCTATTTCTTAATGTACAGATTTACGTAATTTTTGGATTGCCTGTATTTGAGCCACCGCTTCAGCCAGTTCAGCTTGTGCTGTTGCATAGTCAATTTCTGAAGAACGATTTCTCAACGCTTCTTCAGCCGCTTCTTTAGCAGCAATGGCTTTGGCTTCGTCCAGATCCTGGCCGCGAATGGCAGTATCAGCCAACACAGTGATCACGCCTGGTTGCACTTCCAGCATGCCGCCAGAAATAAAAATCAGGGTTTCTTCTTTATCAGCAGCTTGCTTGATACGCAAAGCACCTGGCTTGATGGTCGTAATCATAGGCGCATGGTTTGGGTAGATACCTACTTCACCGCCGCCTGCTGGTGCCACGACAAATTCAGCTTCGCCGGAGAAGATAGACTCTTCAGCGCTTACTACATCGATATGCACAGTATTTGCCATAATGTTCTCTTTTCTATTTCACTGAAATTCATTAAACAAGCAGGTGAAAACCACCTGCCTGTATAACAAATGATTAGTTCAGTGTTTTAGCTTTCTCAACAGCTTCTTCGATACCACCCACCATGTAGAACGCTTGCTCAGGCAAGTGATCGTATTCGCCGGCAACAATCGCCTTGAAGCCTTTGATGGTTTCTTTTAATGGTACGTACTTACCTGGTGCCCCGGTAAATACTTCAGCCACGTGGAAAGGTTGTGACAGGAAACGCTGGATTTTACGTGCACGGCCTACAGACAGTTTATCTTCTGGAGATAACTCGTCCATACCCAGAATCGCGATAATGTCGCGCAATTCTTTGTAACGTTGCAGAGTAGACTGCACTGAACGTGCGACGTTGTAGTGCTCTTCGCCAACAACCAGTGGATCCAGCTGACGTGAGGTTGAATCCAGTGGATCAACCGCCGGGTAGATACCCAGGGAAGCAATGTCACGTGACAATACAACTGTAGAGTCCAAATGCTGGAAAGTGGTCGCTGGTGATGGGTCGGTCAAGTCATCCGCTGGTACGTATACCGCCTGGATAGAAGTAATGGAACCCACTTTGGTTGAAGTAATACGCTCTTGCAGGCGGCCCATTTCATCAGCCAGGGTAGGTTGGTAACCTACCGCTGAAGGCATACGGCCCAGCAACGCAGATACTTCAGTACCGGCCAGTGTGTAACGGTAGATGTTATCCACGAAGAACAATACGTCACGGCCTTCGTCACGGAATTTTTCAGCCATGGTCAAGCCGGATAAAGCAACGCGCAGACGGTTGCCTGGAGGCTCGTTCATCTGACCGAACACCATGGCTACTTTTGATTCTTTCATGTTGTCCAGCTTGATCACGCCAGCATCTGCCATCTCGTGATAGAAGTCGTTACCTTCACGGGTACGTTCACCCACACCGGCAAACACGGACAAACCGGAGTGCTGTTTAGCAATGTTGTTAATGAGTTCCAGCATGTTCACGGTTTTACCTACACCGGCACCACCGAACAGACCAACTTTACCGCCTTTAGCAAACGGGCAAACCAGATCAATCACCTTGATGCCTGTTTCCAGCAAGTCTACAGATGGAGACAGTTCTTCAAAAGCCGGGGCTTTCTGGTGGATAGAACGGAATTCTGTAGAATCGATTGGACCCACTTCGTCGATTGGGCGACCCAATACGTCCATGATACGACCCAAAGTACCTTCACCAACCGGCACGGAAATCGCACCGCCTGTGTTTTTAAATGCGGTACCACGTGCAAGACCGTCTGAGGAACCCATGGCGATGGTTCGCACCACGCCGTCACCCAGCTGTTGTTGCACTTCCAGTGTTAAACCGGCTTCTGCATTGGAGTTTTTATCATCAATGATCAATGCATCGAATACTTTAGGCATTTGATCGCGTGGAAATTCCACGTCAACCACAGCGCCAATACACTGCACTACTTTACCTGTTACTACTTGATTTGCCTTTGCCATTTTCTTTTCCTAACTGTATGAGTCAGATCTAATTGAATTCTTTCACTTACGCTTAAAGCGCACGCCTTAGGATGAAACCGCTGCCGCACCGCCGACGATTTCTGAAATCTCTTTGGTAATCGCAGCCTGACGGGCTTTGTTGTACACCAGTTTCAGTTCGCCAATCACGCTCTTCGCGTTGTCGGACGCAGACTTCATCGCCACCATACGTGCAGATTGCTCTGATGCCATGTTTTCGGCCACTGCGTTGTAAATCAGTGACTCAATATAACGTGTCATCAACTCATCCACCACTGGTTTAGCTTCCGGCTCATAGATGTAATCCCAATGGCCGTTAGGGCTGCCCAGTTGCTCACCAGACAATGGCAGCAGTTGCTGCATGGTCGGCTCTTGCTTCATGGTATTAATGAATTTGGTATAGCAGATGTATAGCTGATCAATTTCACCGGCAATGTAAGCATCCAGCATCACTTTGATGCTGCCGATCAGTTTCTCCAATTGCGGTGTATCGCCCAGACCTGTGATATGGGATTTGACCTGTGCGCCGATGCGGTTCATAAAGCCATAGCCTTTGTTACCAATCGCGCTGACGCTGATGCCTTTGCCTTCAGCTTCCCAGGCTTTCATCTGGTTCAGCGACAAACGCAAGACGTTGGTATTCAAACCGCCGCACAGGCCTTTGTCTGAACTGACCACAATCAGACCGATATTTTTCACCACATCACGCTTGATTAGAAACGGATGCCTATACTCAGATTGTGCAAAAGAGAGGTGAGCCGCCACATTGCGGATTTTATCCGCATAAGGGCGGGAAGCACGCATTCTGTCCTGCGCTTTACGCATTTTAGAAGCGGCCACCATCTCCATCGCCTTGGTGATCTTGCGTGTATTTTCTACACTCTTGATCTTGGTTCTAATCTCTTTACTACCTGCCATATTAGGTTCCTAAGTCGAAGTGTCAGAGATTAATAAGCGTTGGTTGCTTTGAAATCTTGAATCGCAGCTTCCAATGCTTTCTCGTTGTCGCCACTCAGATCTTTACTGGAATCAATCGCATCAATGATGTTCTTATACTTGGAGTTCAAGAAGCCATGCAATGCATTTTCAAATGCCAGTACCTTGTTGGTCGGCACATCGTCAAAGTAACCTTTGTTTGCTGCAAACAAGCTTACGCCCATCGCCGCAACGCTCAATGGCGAGTATTGCGCCTGTTTCATCAACTCGGTAAACATGCGGCCCCGGTCCAGCTGTTTACGAGTTGCTTCATCCAGGTCAGACGCGAACTGCGCAAACGCAGCCAGTTCACGATACTGTGCCAATGCCAGACGCACACCGCCACCCAGTTTTTTGATGATCTTGGTTTGTGCAGCACCACCCACGCGTGATACGGAAATACCGGCGTTGATCGCTGGACGCACACCTGCGTTGAACAAGTCAGTTTCCAGGAAGATCTGGCCATCGGTAATCGAGATCACGTTGGTTGGCACGAATGCGGATACGTCACCGGCTTGCGTTTCAATCACTGGTAATGCAGTCAATGAACCTGTTTTGCCTTTCACTTTACCTTCAGTGAATTTCTCTACATATTCTTCGTTTACGCGTGCAGCACGCTCTAACAAACGTGAGTGAATGTAGAACACGTCACCTGGGTAAGCTTCACGGCCTGGTGGACGGCGCAGCAACAGGGAAATCTGACGGTAAGCAACCGCTTGTTTGGACAAGTCATCGTAAACGATCAATGCGTCTTCGCCACGGTCACGGAAGTATTCACCCATGGTACAACCGGCATAAGGTGCCAGGAATTGCAATGCAGCAGAGTCAGAAGCAGAAGCAGCCACGATAATGGTGTAAGCCATCGCGCCGTGCTCTTCCAGCTTACGCACCACGTTAGCAATGGTAGAGGCTTTCTGGCCAATCGCAACGTAGATACAGGTCATGTTCTGACCTTTCTGGTTAATGATCGCATCTACAGCAACCGCTGTCTTACCAGTCTGACGGTCACCAATGATCAATTCACGCTGGCCACGACCAACTGGAACCATGGAATCGATAGATTTCAGGCCGGTTTGTACAGGTTGTGATACAGATTTACGTGCAATCACGCCTGGCGCAATTTTTTCAATCTTGTCGGTTAATTTGGTTTTAACCGGACCTTTACCATCAATAGGTTGACCCAGTGAGTTCACTACACGGCCAATCAGTTCCGGGCCTACTGGCACTTCCAGAATACGACCGGTACATTTACAAACGTCACCTTCGGTAATGTGCTCATAATCGCCCAGCACCACGGCACCAACAGAGTCACGCTCCAGGTTCAATGCCAGACCAAATGTGTTGCCTGGAAACTCAATCATCTCACCGGCCATAACATTGGACAAACCGTGAATACGCACAATGCCGTCTGTCACAGAAATCACAGTACCTTGGGTACGCGCTTCAGCGGTAGTAGAGAAGTTTTCCAAACGGCTCTTGATGAGCTCGCTAATCTCTGATGTTGATAACTGCATTTAAATCTCCTATGCCTTATGCTGTTAGCGTATAGGCTAAATTTTGTAACTGACCTTGGACAGACGCGTCGATGACCGTGTCGCCAACAATAATTTTGATGCCGCCGATGATTTCCGGATCTACGGAAACGCTTGCTTCAATCTTCTTGCCGAACTTGGCTTCCAGACGTTTGACCAAATCTTTAGTCTGCGCAGCTGTCAGTTTTGCAGCAGCAATAATTTCAGCGTCCAGCGTGCCTTCATCTTGTGCTTTCAAAGCCTCAAAAGCTTCAGCAATGGCAGGCAATAAGGATAAACGGCCGTATTCAACCAAAATTTTGATTAAATTTTGCCCATGATTGTCTAGATTGTCACCGCCCACTTTAAGGAACGCCGCTTCAATATCTGCAGCATTCAGTTTGGGACTATCAATCAGCGTCTTCATGTATACATCTGATGCAACTGCGGCAGCAAATGCCAGCATTTCAGACCACTTTGCCAGTGCCTTTTTTTCTTTGCCCAACTTATAGGCGGCAACAGCATAAGGCCTTGCAATGGTTGAGAGTTCAGCCATGTTTTATCCTTATAGTTCCGCAGCAAGTTTAGACAACATCTCGCTATGTGCTTTGGCATCGATCTCTTTACGCAGGATTTTTTCTGCACCGGCTACAGCCAGTGTAGAAACTTGAGCGCGCAGGCCTTCTTTAGCGCGGTTCACTTCCTGATCAATCTCGGCCTTAGCACCAGCTATGATGCGTTCACCTTCAGCTTTGGCATTACCCTTAGCTTCATCGATGATTTGTGCAGCGCGTTTTTCAGCTTGCCCAATAATCTCACTTGCTTTTTGTTTTGCTTCATTCAGTGTCGCGTCAGATTTTTTAGCCGCTACTTCCAAGGCACTTCTGCCTTCTTGCGCAGCAGCTAAACCATCTGCAATTTCCTTTTGGCGTGTTTCAATCGCTTTTAACAGCGGCGGCCAAACGAATTTCACTGTGAACCAAATCAACACTGCAAATGCGATAGCTTGCGCGATGAGTGTGAAATTAATATTCATTTTTGATCCATCTTACTGGGTTGTTGAAAGGTTTAAGTCACTACTTAAACCCTACCTGGCGTTAATTACTGTGCAACAACGCTCAACAATGGGTTTGCGAACGCAAACATCATGGCCAAACCAACACCGATAATGAAGGACGCATCGATAAGACCCAACAGCAAGAATACTTTACCTTGCAATGCTGGAATCATTTCTGGTTGACGTGCAGCACCTTCAAGGAAACTTGCACACATAATACCAATACCGATACAGGCACCAGCAGCACCCAAACCGATGATCAAACCGATACCAATGCCTGTGTAGGCCTGAATCAATGCTAAAGCTTCCATTATGTATTACCCTCTCTTATGTAAAGAAATAAAAACAACTACAAACTTAAAAATTAAAACTAGTGCGACTCATGTGCCATGGCTAAGTACACCACAGTCAACATCATGAAAATAAATGCTTGCAACGCCACGATCAGGATGTGGAAGATAGACCAGCCAGCACCCAGAATTGCCCCTGCAATTGCGCCAGTCACTCCGGTTGCTGCCCACAGGCCTAACAACAGGAAAATAACTTCGCCGGCATACATGTTGCCGAACAAACGCAATGAGTGGGAAAGTGGTTTTGAAACGTATTCGATGAGGTTAAAAGCGAAGTTTGCGACGAACAACAAAGGGCTTAAAACGAGACCAACAAAGCCAAGAAAACTTTTTGGTTTGAAGAACTTGGCAGAACCGAACGGGGCACAGAACAATTCGTGGATCCAGCCACCCAGGCCTTTGGCTTTAATTGAGAAAAAAATCATCAGGAACCAGACTGCCAATGCCAACGCAAATGTAGTATTAATGTCTGAAGTTGGGACTGCACGCCAGTGTTCAAAACCCAGTGCATGAATGCCTTTTGCAAAAATATCTACCGGCAGGAAGTCCATGGCGTTCATGGCAAATACCCACAAGAACACAGTCAGCGCTGTTGGCGCAATAAACTTGTGACGATCACCGTGGAAAATATTTTTAACCTGGTCATCAATAAAGCCAAATACCAATTCAACAAATGCCTGACCCTTGCTAGGCACGCCAGAAGTGGCACCGCGAGCAACCAGCCAGACCAAACCCATCACCACCAAACCCAGAATGACCGACATCGCCAGCGTATCCACATGCAATGTCCAAAAGCTGGTATCACCTACAGATTGCGCATTGAAACCCAGGTGGTGCTGGATGTAGCTGGAAGGAGTCAACGCGTGCTCGGCTTGTTGTGTGTGTTCGGTTGTCATAATCTCAAACTATTTTAAATAATCTTGTCTACACGGGTGTTTGCGCTTTTGCCAGGGCAGCACCAGAGAACAGGGCAGCGGCCGCCAAACCGGCAATCAGTGCAAACGGCACCAACGATTGATACAACTTGAATACCGCAAATAGTAAAACCGCGATAATCAAAATTTTTACTGCTTCAGCCTTCAACATGTTCAGCAACACCGCAGTCGGGTCGGCTTTTGCCTTTGCCCGTACTGCAATTTTCGCAGCAAACCAGGCGCCCACAATGACAGCCGCGCCGCCAAGTAAAGCTGAAATACCTGCTGGAATGCCAGAAATCAAAACCGCCGCTACTATCACTACTACAGTTGCCATCATCTGCCAGCGCAGCATATTGCGATACATCTGCGCATCGGACTGAGTGGTTTCCGGGGTGGTCATGGGGTTTGAATGTTAAAAATCAAGGCAAATTGCTACAAAGACGCGAGATTTTGAATTATTCACCGTATGAAGTCAAGCGCCCATTACAACATAACTATCTGAATGTGCTGGAAAAATCGTTTTCGTCGATAAAATTTTGCTTTCCGCTGGAACTTTTGTTCATTTACCGGTGAGTTTTGCTATCCAATCATCCAGCTGGTCTAAATTTGCATAGCTCAGTTTCAACACACCCGAACCATTGGTTTTAGCACTGATATTGACGCCAGCACCCAGCTGTTCACTTAATTCAGTCTGCAAGGTAGCAATATCCGGCTGAACCTTTTCCTGGGCTTTCTTTTTTGCACCAGGCGCTTGCTGCATGAGGCGCTCAACTTCACGTACTGATAAACCATCTTGAACAACTTTATTAGCCAGCAGAATTTGCTGAGCAGGTTCAACGCCGATTAAAGCACGCGCATGACCCATATCAATCTGGTTATCCAGCAGCATGTCCTGGACCATAGGGGTGAGTGTCAGCAAACGCAACAAGTTTGACACTGCCACCCGGGAACGGCCTACTGCTTCTGCCGCTTTTTCATGCGTCATATCGAACTCGTCAATCAGTCGCTTGATACCCATGGCTTCTTCGAGCGGGTTCAGGTTTTCGCGCTGGATATTTTCAATCAGCGCCATTGCGAGGGCAGCTTCATCAGCAATATCGCGCACCAGCACCGGCACTTCTGTCAAACCGGCTTTTTGCGATGCGCGCCAGCGGCGTTCACCGGCAATAATCTCAAACTTATCTTCGGCAATCTCTCGCACCAGAATCGGCTGCATAATGCCTTGCGTACTGATAGAGTCTGCCAGAGTTTGCAAGGCTTCTTCGTTCATGTAAGAGCGTGGCTGATATTTGCCCGGTTGTAGCTGGCTGACATGCAACGTGCGCAAGCTATCCGATTGAGCGATGGTTTCTACATCACCTGATAACAATGCATCTAATCCCCGTCCTAGTCCTTTGAGCTTCACCATACTGCTGATTCCTCGTTTTGAATGTCTTTAAAGTTTATAAATTTAATTTTTCTGGATGAGTTCCTGGGCCAACTCAAGATATGCCTGGGCACCTTTGGATGCCCGATCATAGAGTAGCACCGGCATGCCGTAACTTGGCGCCTCTGCCAAACGCACATTCCGCGGAATGATGGTTTGGTAGACTTTTTTACCGAAATGGTTGACCAGTTGCGCAGACACCTGCTGTGCCAGCATATTGCGATTATCAAACATGGTACGCAACAAACCTTCGATCTCCAAAACCGGGTTTAAGTGAGCGCGCACTTTCTTGATAGTGTTGACCAGGTCTGAAAGACCCTCCAAAGCATAGTATTCGCATTGCATTGGAATCATCACCGAATGCGCAGCAGTTAATGCATTCACAGTCACCAGATTTAAAGAGGGTGGACAATCCAGCAATACATATTCATAACTATCGCCGAGCTTTAAAATGGCATTCTTTAAGCGGGTTTCACGCGCCATTTCATTCACCAACTCAACCTCGGCACCAGCCAGATCACGGTTAGAAGGCGCCACATCAAACTTTGCCGCTTCCGCGCGCAGAATGACTTCCTGCAGGGTATTATTGCCGATCAACACCTGGTAAATACTGCCTTTTAGATGCGCCTTGTCTATTCCACTACCAGTACTGGCATTACCTTGCGGATCAAGGTCGACCAACAACACTTTTTTACCATGTTCGGCCAGGCTGGCTGCCAAATTTACGCAAGTAGTTGTTTTACCGACGCCGCCTTTTTGGTTGGTGATCGCAATTATTTTCATTATGAATTCTCAAACACAATTAAATGTCGTTCCGCCTGCAATGTTGGCACCTGCAAACGAATAACTTTTGAGGGGATAATACTGGCGAGTTGCAACTCTTCTATAGGGATTACCCCCTTCATTGCCAGCCAGCGACCATGCGGCATCATTAGATGCATAGTCAATCTTCTTAACAAGGCAATGTCTGAAAACGCCCTGGAAATCACTTGTCCAAAAGGTGAGGGTGGCTGATAAGCCTCAACACGGCTATGCACCACCTGCACATTCTCCAACCCTAACTCAGCTTTAACCTGGCGCATAAAAATGGCTTTTTTCTGCACGGTATCAATGGTGGTCACTTGCACGTCTGGTCGCGTGATTGCAATGATCAGCCCCGGCAAACCACCGCCACTGCCTACATCCAGCAAATTTCCTGACTCCACATATGGCAACACGCTTAAGCTATCCAGTATATGCAGTGCCAGCATTTCCTGTGGATCGCGGATTGCGGTCAGGTTATAGACTTTGTTCCATTTTTGCAGTAAAGCCATATAGACCAAACAATTCGCCTGCATATCGGTTGTGACAACCGACTCCAAACCCAGCGCTACCAAGCCTTCCGCTAATTTCGAATCCAAACTTGTCATGCAGCAGCGATATCGCCAGAGAGACTCTGTTTTTTCTGCTTGCGTTTGAGATAAACCAACAGTAATGAAATTGTTGCTGGCGTAATACCTTGGATACGGCTGGCCTGACCTATCGTTTCAGGTTTCTGCGCCAATAGTTTTTGCCGCGCTTCATTACTTAAGCCATGCACATCATCATATTGAATAGCCTCACCCAACTTAATGTGTTCACTATTTTTCTGTCTCGCGATTTCTTCATTCTGCCGGTCAATATATCCTTGATACTTGGCTGCAATTTCAACCTGCTCAATAACCTCATCGGCCAATGACTCAGGAGAAGGAACAATGTCTAATAAAGACTGATAAGTGATTTCTGGCCGACGCAATAATTCAAATAATGAATACTCATGCTCCAACGCCTTCCCAAAAACTTCCAACTGTGTTTCACGTGAAACAATTTTATTTTGGCTTAAAGTATTTGCTTGTCCATTTTCTGGCTGCAGGAATGTACGTTTTAATCTTGCCTGTTCGCGCTCTACCGCTTCCTGTTTTTTACTGAAAGCTTCCCAACGAACATCATCCACCAAACCGAGCTTGCGACCTATTTCAGTCAATCTCATATCTGCGTTGTCTTCACGTAGTTGCAAACGATACTCTGCACGACTGGTAAACATGCGGTATGGCTCATTTACACCGGTTGTGATCAAGTCATCTACTAACACGCCTAAATACGCTTGCTCACGGGAAGGGCACCAGCCTTCTTTATCCTGCGCATACAATGCCGCATTAGCACCTGCCAACAACCCTTGTGCAGCAGCTTCTTCATATCCGGTAGTGCCATTAATCTGGCCGGCAAAAAACAAACCATTTACTGTTTTGGTTTCCAGGGTAGATTTCAACCCTCTAGGGTCGTAATAGTCATATTCAATGGCGTATCCGGGGCGCAGGATATGCGCATTCTCTAATCCACGGATGGAGCGCACCAGAGACAACTGGATATCAAACGGCAAACTGGTAGAAATTCCATTCGGATAAACTTCATGCGTGGTCAGACCTTCAGGCTCTAAAAATACCTGATGCGACTCTTTGTCTGCAAACCGGTGAATCTTATCTTCAACGGAAGGACAATAACGAGGACCCACACCTTCAATCACGCCCGTATACATGGGTGAACGATCCAGGCCACTGCGGATAATGTCATGTGTTTGCTGATTAGTATGTGTAATCCAGCAGGGTAATTGTAGTGGATGTTGTGCTGTATTACCCAAAAATGAAAAGACTGGCACTGGCGTATCACCAGGTTGCTCGGTCATGACGCTGTAATTAATAGTGCGTCCATCAATACGGGGTGGGGTACCTGTTTTAAGGCGACCGGCGGGGAGTCCAATCTCACGCAACCTGGCAGCCAATGAAATAGATGGCGGGTCTCCGGCGCGTCCGGCATTGTAGTTCTGTAAACCAACGTGCACCAAACCACCCAGAAAAGTACCAGCTGTCAGCACCACAGATTTTGAATGAAAACGGAGCCCGATCTGCGTTATTACACCGACCGCTTTTTCACCTTCTAAAATAATATCGTCCACCGCTTGCTGGAACAGCCACAAGTTAGGTTGATTTTCCAGACGATAGCGTATTGCAGCTTTATAGAGAATACGGTCAGCCTGTGCACGTGTCGCACGTACAGCAGGGCCCTTACTTGAATTCAGGATACGGAATTGAATACCACCAATATCGGTGGCGGCAGCCATGGCGCCGCCAAGTGCATCCACCTCTTTAACCAAATGACCTTTACCAATCCCACCTATTGATGGATTGCAGGACATTTGTCCCAACGTCTCAATGTTATGGGTCAGCAGCAGGGTTTTCTGACCCATGCGTGCAGCTGCCAACGCTGCTTCGGTACCGGCATGGCCACCACCGACAACAATCACATCGAATTTATCAGGAAAATTCATCATAAAGTGATTAAACTATTTGATTTTAAAAGAGATGAGATTTTAGCGTAAACTAGGCCTGACTGATATTTAATTAACACTTAATCAGTTCCAAGTTACATATGTACTGCTTTTAATACAGATTTCATACAAATTAATTACGGTTTAATACAAATCAATTACAAGCAAGCCATATTTACTTAACATAAAACTAATAAAATTCGTTCCAATAATAACCAAAGGAGCTCTTACCATGAAAATCAAAATAATTATTGCTGCATTCGGGGTACTTTTTTCTGTAAACGCGTTTGCTGATGTAACTAATGCTGAAAAATTGGTCTATAAATATACCAATATTGCGCAGTCAGTTAACCCATCGTTCAAAGCGCCATCAATTACGGATGGGAAAATATTTTTTAACCGTAAATTCCAAACGGCAAGTGGCCGTGAGGCTGCGTGCGCATCCTGCCACACCAACAATCCTGCTAACGTGGGTAAGAACATTGTCACGAATAAAGAAATTCCTCCATTAGCACCACGTGTTAACACTAAACGCTTCACTGATATTGATAAAGTAGAAGAAGAGTTTACCAAACACTGCAATGATATTTTAGGCGCAGATTGCGCACCAGCCGAGAAGGCCAACTTTATTGCTTATCTATTAACAGAAACCAAGCCAACCAAATAATTAAGCTAGGGTAACCTCACGGAATGCTACGCTACGTTTGGGATCCATTTATACGTATCTTCCACTGGTCCCTGGTGGGAGCTTTTGCTTATGCGTTTTATACCCATAGCTCCATGTGGGATAGGTTACACCATGCTTATGCAGGCTATGTCGTCGGCACCCTAATCATTGCGCGCATTATCTGGGGCGTAGTCGCTACTGGCTACGCCAATTTCCAAAGCTTCCCGTTAAACCCAGTCTGGGCAGTAAAGCACTTATTCAAACTGCTTAAAGGCACAGCCAGGCATTATGTGGGCCATAATCCCGTAGGTTCAATTGCAATTTATGCGATGCTGGGTCTAGGTATTTTCGCAGTAGGTTCAGGTTGTATCGTCTATAACAGCGGCTGGGGATTCATAGATGATGAATTAGCCAAAGTGATACACCACTATGTTACCTGGACCTGGTTGGGTGTAGTTGTCATTCATGTATTAGGTGTCTTGTTTGAAAGCTTTATTCATAAAGACAATTTGATCTGGGCCATGATTACCGGGTCCAAGCGCGTTTGCCTGATTGATGAACGCTACAGCCGGAGAAATACGCCGTTTCCCCGACAGAAAAAAACCCGCTAAGGCGGGTTTTTATTTGTTTTACTTACCGATACAAAATCTGCTGAATATCTCACCTAGCAAATCGTCAGGAGTAAATTCGCCGGTGATTGATGCCAGCGCCTCCTGTGCACTACGCAATTCTTCGGCAATCAGTTCAGCAGCATGCATTTGTTTTGATGCGAAATCCAGATGTAACTCCACTTGTTGCAATGCTTGAAGGTGTCGTGCACGCGCCATAAACACACCCTCACTTCCCGGTTGATAACCTACAATTTCAAGAAGCGTTTCTTGCAAGGCAGCAATACCTTCGCCTGTCTTGGCTGATAAAAACAAGTGTGTCTCTTTTTCTCGATTTTCTACACGAGATGTTTCACGTGAAACATCTATCTTGTTATGTACCCATATTTTTTGGATTTCAGCGGGTAACTTTTGAAGAATGCTGGTTTCATATGGCCCAATGCCATGCTGGCTATCTATCAGCAACAAAGCCACTTGCGCGGATTCAATGGCTTTCCAGGTGCGTTCAATGCCTACCTGTTCAACGATATCTTCAGTCTCGCGCAGGCCTGCCGTATCAATGATATGTAAGGGCACACCTTGGATTTGAATAACGTTTTTAATCGTATCACGCGTGGTGCCGGCGATTGGCGTCACAATAGCAATGTCTTCACCAGACAAGGCATTCAGTAAACTGGATTTCCCTACATTGGGCTGACCTATCAAGACGACATTTAAACCCTCGCGTAAGAGAGCACCTTGCCTGGCTTTGGTATGGATAGTATGTAAAGTTTGCTGGTTGGCTTGCAGCTTTTCCAATACACGACCCTGACTAATGAAATCGATATCCTCTTCAGGGAAATCTAAACAAGCCTCGACATACATCCGTAAGTCTATCAATTGCTGCAATAGTGTTTGAATAGCTTGTGAAAATTCGCCGGATAGTGATCGAACGGCACTGCGCGCTGCTTCAGCGGTAGCGGCGTTGATTAAATCAGCCACTGCTTCAGCTTGCGCCAGATCGATTTTGTCATTCAGGTAAGCTCGCTGGGTAAATTCACCTGCCACCGCATGGCGTGCTCCACACTCTACACAACGCGCTAGCAGGATTTGCATCAGCGCTGTACCACCATGAGCCTGTAGCTCTAGTACATCTTCACCAGTATAAGAGTGTGGATTAGGGAAATAAATGGCTATGCCGCGATCAATCAGGCTGCCATCAGCTTGCAGAAAAGGTAAATAGGCAGCTAGCCTGGGAGCAGGGCAGTGACCAAGGACTTGTTCGGCTATCTGCCTGGATAATGGGCCTGAGACCCTGACAACACCAATGCCCCCGGCACCGGGCGCGGTGGCAATAGCGGCAATGGTTTCGGTGCTTGAATCAATAGGGGCGGGGTTTGGTAGCTTAAGGCCAGCCGGAGTCATTTCCGCGCTGGCATTCCCTAAGTGTACGTTACCCGGTTGTTGATTACTTGCCATGCCCTTTTTTGGCAACTGTTTCCGCATGTATCATGCGGTTAATCGCCCACTGTTGCCAGATGGAAAGGATATTGTTCACCAGCCAGTACAACACCAGACCAGCCGGGAAGAAGAAAAAGAATACACTGAACAGCACCGGCATGATTTTCATAACCTTGGCCTGGATAGGATCCGTAGGTGGTGGATTCAAAGTGGTTTGAATAATCATGGTCGCGCCCATCAGGATAGGCAGGATGAAGTATGGATCAGTCGCTGACAAATCCTGTATCCAGCCGAAGAAAGGGGCGTGACGGAGTTGCACTGAGCCCAGCAATACCCAGTAAAGGGAAATAAATACCGGGATTTGTACCAGAATAGGCAGACAGCCCCCCATAGGGTTAATTTTCTCAGTACGATACATTTCCATCATGGCTTGTTGCAGCTTTTGTTTGTCATCGCCAAACTTGTCTTTTAACGCCTGCATGCGTGGTGCCATTTCACGCAAATGGGCCATATTGCGGTAACCGGAAGCAGATAGCTTGAAGAAAGCAGCCTTGATCAACACTGTCAGGATAATAATAGCCACACCCCAGTTTTTGACCAGGTCATAAATATGGGTCAACAACCACATCAATGGTTTGGCAATGATGGTCAGAATACCGTAATCAACCACATATTCCATGCCAGGCGCAGCTGCTTCCAGAGCATCCTGCTCCTGCGGGCCTGTGAATAATCTGGCATCGACTGTTTTGCTACTGCTGGCAGCAATTTCCCCCACCGGTAAAATAGTACCGATTGAAAAATCACTTTCACTGAGTTTGGTAGTGTAGAACTTCTGTTCTGCTTTGGATTGCGGAATCCAGGCACTCACAAAATAGTGCTGAACCAAGCCAACCCAACCATCTTTGGCGGTAAGGGAGATATCCTTTTTCGCCATGTCATCGAATTTGACCTTGTTATATTTATCAGCCTCATTGAAATAGGCGCCACCGGTAAAGGTAGGCATCATTTTTGAGCCCTGGTTAGATTCACGGTCATGAATAATCTGGTAATACACAGAAGGAGAAATCGCTTGCGCACTGTTATTTTTGATCTCGTAGCGCACATCAATCTGGTACTGGCCACGATGGAAGATGTAAATCTTGTCTACTGCAATGCCATTAGTTTCCGGCGCAGTCAAACGCACTTCAAGTGAGTTTTCACTCTCTTGCATCACATAGCTGGTATTGGCTGCAGTAAATTTCTCGTAATGCGTAGGCAGGCCATTACCTTTCAGGCCGGTCTGTGCGACATAGAGTTTTTCCTTGCTTTGATCACTCATCAGCTCATAGGGGCCTGAGTTGTCATCTGCTTTATGTTCAAGTAAAGACAACTGACGCAAATCACCACCAACGGTATCAATCACCGCTGAATAAAGATCGGTCTTTACAGAAATGCGTTCACCTTTTTTAAGGCTGAAGCCGCCATTTTCTTGCGGCTTATCCGCAGGAGCACCTTGTGGGGTCGCGGCAGTTTGCGTCGCAGGGGTTTCAGGCGCATGTTCTTTCTGCCAGGCATCCCATAGCAGCATGATGGAGAAAGAAAAAATGACGAACAGAATTAAACGGCGAGTATCCATAAGGTTTCGTTTTTACAAGTCAAGGAAGAGGGTCCACACCACCGGGATGCCAGGGATGACAGCGGCCAATACGTGCCAATGCCAATCTTGAGCCTTTAACAGCGCCATAGCGTTCTAAAGCTTCAATCGCATAGTGTGAACAGGTTGGATGAAAACGGCATTGACGCCCCAGCCAGGGACTCAAGCCCCACTGGTAACACTTAATCAAAGTAATCAATACCATTTTCATCGGATTTATCAGGAAACAACAGCCGTTTTTTTTAGCTTAACCAGCAAAAGCGACAGATCTCGTTGTACCGCAGGAAAATCCGCATGCTGAAATTTCTTGCGTACCTGAAGCACGACATCATAACCGCTTGTTGCCGGTGATGGTTGATTTCTTAACAACTCGCGCAGTACCCGCTTCATGTAATTACGGCTAACCGCCAGCTTGGCAATTTTTTTTGAGACCACCAGACCGTAACGGTGCTGCGCTTGCTGGTTTGGTTTTATATTCGCAAGCAACCACTCGCCATATAACCGTTTCCTGAAAGTAAAAACGGATGAAAATTCATCCGTTTTTCTAAGCTTGTACAATGTCATGGCTTTTGTAATGTCATGCATTGGCTAAGCAATGCCATACCGGGGATTACAGACCCAGGCGTTTACGGCCTTTAGCGCGACGGGCAGCAATGACTGCACGGCCACCTTTGGTTTTCATGCGCACCAGAAAGCCATGGGTACGGGCACGACGTGTTTTAGATGGTTGGTAGGTACGTTTCATTATTTAGCTCCTGTGCCAAGTAGGGAATAATCCCGGCAGTTAAAATCTGTTTCGGCTCTGCTGATTTCCCAGCTGAATTTTGCCGATTTCAAAAACCCTTAATTAAACATGATTTCGACAGACTATGTCAATGATTTTTTTTATATTTTTATGGGTGCAGGCTGTGGATAACTCATGCTAAAACGTTTAGAATGTTCCCAGTGAATCATGCAGTTGAATAGCTCTGATTCCCACTTCTGCCACTCTTTCCTGGCAATTATAAAGAATAAAACGCAAACTTCTCCAAGGCTGACAAGCAGAAGTAAGCTTTTTGCATGATATTGAAAAACACTGGAGCAATGGAAAATTTTTGGGCGCATTGTCTGCTGAAGTTCGAACAGGAACTGTCTGCACAACAATACAATACCTGGATTAAACCCCTGCGAGCACGCGTGAATGGTCAGGCTGTGCAAATTGTTGCGCCTAACAAGTTTGTGATGCAATGGGTGAAAAGCAAGTTCTTCACCCGCATTGAAACCATTGCACACGAACTCTCCACCTCAGTAGTCGTTGAACTGATTGTCGATAGCAGTATCTTGCAAACCGAACCGGGTTTGGTGAATCCAGCCGCAGGTATGCCTGCTATAAATATTGATTCTGGTACTAGTGAAAAACCTTCAGCCAAACTCCCGCCAAGAGCACTGGAAAGAATTGCAGAAAAGAAACCACTGCCTAGCCGTGCGCCGGTTAAAAATTTAAAAGCTGAAAAGAGCAGCGGACTGAATAACAGTTTCCTGTTTGATAACTATGTGACAGGGCGCGCCAATCAATTGGCACGTGCGGCCGCGATACAAGTTGCCGGTAATCCGGGCCAAGCCTATAACCCGCTATTTATTTATGGTGGAGTAGGGCTGGGTAAAACGCATTTGCTACAGGCGATTGGTAACGAGCTGAAAAAAGTTAAACCGGATGCCAATATCCGCTACCTGCATGCCGAGCGCTATGTATCGGATGTGGTGAAAGCTTACGAAAATAAAGCGTTTGATGAATTTAAACAGCAATACCATTCCCTGGATTTATTGCTGATCGATGACATTCAATTTTTCGCCAAGAAAACGCGGACGCAAGAAGAGTTTTTTTACGCGTTCAATACCTTGATTGAAGAAAAAAAGCAGATCGTGATCACCTGTGATACTTATCCAAAAGAAATTGTGGATATGGATGAACGTCTGCGCACGCGCTTCAGCTGGGGCCTGACCGTGGCTGTTGAGCCACCGGAACTGGAAATGCGCGTAGCCATCCTGCGTAAAAAAGCCGAGACGCTCAAAATCAACCTGCATGAAGATGTGGCGTTTTTTGTTGCCAAACAGATCCGTTCCAGCGTACGTGAACTTGAAGGTGCACTCAACCGTATTATCGCCATGGCCAACTTTACGGGCCATGCCATCGATGTACATTTGGCCAAAGATGCCTTACGTGATCTGATTGCAGTGCGTGGCCGCCAGATTACCATAGAGAACATACAAAAAACGGTGGCTGACTATTACAAGATTAAAGTCAGTGATATGTTCAGCAAAAAACGCTCACGCAATGTGGCTCGGCCACGCCAGGTAGCCATGTCATTAGCCAGGGAACTAACCAATCACAGCTTTCCGGAGATAGGCGAAGCCTTTGGCGGACGTCACCATACAACGGTGATGCATGCCTGTGACGAAATTGAACAATTGCGTTTAAATGACCAGACGCTCGCTAGAGATATCGGTTTTTTAACGCAGGTAATTAGAGATTAGTTATCAGGGATTAAAGCAACAGATTGAAAACAAAAGCTGTGGATAAGATGCGAATGAACTGTGTTTAAATATTGCGTAAAGCCAGGATAGATTCAGTTTACAATACCAGGCACAAACAATGCAGGTTTAAACCGCAATTTATACACAAGCTAACAGTGCAACAAGTGGTTGAATTTTAATAGGTTTTTAAGTTACCCACAAATAATCGTATCATTACTATTATTCTTATCTTTTATATATTGAAATAAAGTTATTAATTAGGTCAGGCCATGCAAATCAAAATCAGCCGTGAAGTATTGCTAAAACCACTTAACAATGTCACCGGAATCGTAGAACGCAGACATACGTTACCGATACTTTCCAATTTGTTGATTAACATCAAACAACAGGAAATGCATTTGACGGCGACCGACCTGGAAATGCAGATTTCACTAAAAGTAAATAGTGGTGTTGAGGGTGAGTTGAGTACCACCATCTCTGCCAAGAAATTACTGGATATCTGCCGTTCATTGCCTGACAGCACCACGATAGAAATGAATAACCAGGATAACCGCATCACCCTGAAAGCAGGCAAGAGCAGATTTAACCTGCAAACCTTGCCTGCTGCGGATTATCCTTTAATGAGCAAAGCCAGCGGCCAGAACATCAGTTTCAGCCTGGCGCAATCAGAACTGAAACGCCTGTTGAAACAGGTTGAATTCGCTATGGCGCAACAGGATATCCGCTATTACCTGAACGGCCTGTTGATGGAAGTGCAAGGTAACCAGTTGCATGTAGTGGGTACCGATGGTCACCGCCTGAGTTATACCAATACAACACTGGACCAGGAGTTTGAAAAAACTGAAGTAATCCTGCCGCGCAAGACCGTGTTGGAATTAACCAAATTACTGGATGAACAATCTGATTCACCGGTAGTTATTGATTTATTGAATGGCCAGGTCAGTTTTGAATTTGGTGATATTCAACTGATCAGTAAAGTGATCGATGGCAAATTCCCTGATTACAACCGCGTAATCCCCAATGGTCACCAGAATACGTTTGAAGTGAATCGCCAGGCAATTTTGAGTGCTTTGCAACGTGCTTCAATTTTATCTAACGAAAAATATCGCAGTATCCGCATGGTGATCACCGATGGGCAGCTTAAGCTGATCAGCACCAATACCGAGCAGGAAGAAGCAGAAGAAGAATTGGATATTGATTACAGCAAAGCAGCGCTGGATATTGGTTTTAATGTCACTTACCTGATTGATGTTTTGAACAATCTGGGCGATGAAAACATCCAGTTTGCGTTTGCCGATGCCAATAGCAGTTGCCTGATCACCACTGCCAGCGATACCAACTATAAATACGTTGTGATGCCAATGCGCATATAATGCAGGATTACCCTGTTTCACGTGAAACACGGAATGTATTGGTTTCAATCGTCTTTTAATCAAATAAAGAAACTTTTGTTATGGCACAGCCACAAGAATATAACTCAGACAGTATCAAGATTTTAGAAGGTTTGGACGCGGTGCGTAAGCGTCCAGGCATGTATATCGGTGACACGTCAGACGGTTCCGGCCTGCACCATATGGTGTTTGAAGTATTGGATAACGCGATTGATGAAGCTTTGGCTGGTCATTGCGACGACATTAAAGTGATTATCCATCCTGATAACTCCATCAGTATTTCTGATAACGGTCGTGGTATTCCTACCGATATCAAAGAAGACGACAAACACGAGCCCAAGCGTTCAGCTGCTGAAATCGTGATGACTGAGTTACATGCAGGCGGCAAGTTTGACCAGAATTCATACAAGGTATCTGGTGGCTTGCATGGCGTAGGTGTGTCAGTTGTGAATGCCTTGTCCGACTGGTTAAGGCTGAAAATTTACCGCAAAGGTAAAGTACACCAGATGGAGTTTCAGCGTGGTGTGCCACAAGCGCCGTTGGCCGTTACCGGCACTACTGACAAAAAAGGGACTGAAGTGCATTTTCTGGCTTCCGTTGATACCTTTGTGCTGGTTGAATACCACTTTGAAATCCTTGCCAAACGTATCCGCGAATTATCTTTCCTGAACAATGGTGTAAAAATCGAATTGATCGATCAGCGTACCGGCAAGTCAGAAAACTTCGAATTCAGCGGCGGTATCAAAGGTTTTGTGGAATATATGAACCGCAGCAAAACTGTTTTGCACCCAAAAGTGTTTTACGCAATCAGTGAAAAAGACAATATGACGGTAGAAGTCGCCATGCAATGGAATGACAGCTACTCTGAAACGGTGCAATGTTTCACCAATAATATTCCGCAACGCGACGGTGGTACCCATTTAACCGGTTTGCGTACAGCCATGACGCGGACTTTGAATCAATATATCGAGCAAAACGAATTCGCTAAAAAAGCCAAAGTGGAAACCACTGGCGATGACATGCGTGAAGGCATCACTTGTGTATTGTCGGTCAAGGTACCGGATCCCAAGTTCTCATCCCAGACCAAGGACAAACTGGTTTCCAGTGAAGTACAGCCGGTAGTGTCCGAGATTGTGTCTGCCAAACTGGCAGAGTTTTTAGCTGAAAATCCGGTCGATGCCAAAATCGTCTGTGGCAAGATTGTAGAAGCTGCCCGTGCGCGTGAAGCCGCCCGTAAGGCGCGTGAAATTACCCGCCGTAAAGGCGTGATGGACACCATGGGCTTGCCAGGTAAACTGGCCGATTGCCAGGAAAAAGATCCTTCATTGTGCGAAATCTACCTGGTCGAGGGTGACTCTGCGGGTGGTTCAGCCAAACAAGGCCGTGACCGTAAAAACCAGGCTATCCTGCCACTCAAAGGTAAAATTCTTAACGTAGAAAAAGCCCGTTTTGACAAGCTGCTGGGCTCTCAAGAAATTGCCACGCTGATTACGGCCTTGGGTACCAGCATAGGTAAAGCGGATTTTAATGTCGATAAACTGCGTTACCACCGTATCATCATTATGACCGATGCTGACGTCGATGGTGCCCATATCCGTACTTTGCTGTTGACCTTCTTCTACCGCCAGATGCCTGAGCTGGTAGAGCGCGGTCATATTTACATTGCGCAACCACCGCTCTACAAAGTCAAACAGGGCCGTGATGAGCGTTACCTGAAAGATGAACACGAGTTGGATGAATACCTGCTGAACTCAGCGCTCAAAGGTGCCGAGTTGCTTACCCGTGAAGGTGGTGAAAGCTTGAAAGACGATGCGCTAACCAGCATTGCCAAACAGATGGTGCTGACTGAAGCGGTGATCCGCCGTATTGCCAACCTGTATGATGAAAGCGTATTGCGCGCCATTCAAGACCTGGGTGAGCTGGACTTAAGCACCGAAGCCACCGCTAATGAAGCTGCCAGTAAATTGCGACCTATCCTCGGTGCCATTGGTTCCGAAGTGATCGTGGTCCAGGATACCGAAACCAGCGCTTACCGCCTGGAGGTGAATAAATTCGTGCACGGCAACCTGCAAAGTTGTGTGATTGATGCAGAATTTGTCGGCAGCGGGGATTACCGCCAGATCAACCGGACCTCGCAGCTGGTGAATAACCTTCTGGGTGAAGGTGCAGTGATCAAGCGCGGCGAGAAAGAGCAACGCGTCAGTACCTTTAAACAGGCGCTGGACTGGTTATTAGGTGAAGCGAGACATAACCTCAACATCCAGCGCTATAAAGGCCTGGGAGAGATGAATCCGGAGCAGTTGTGGGAAACCACCATGGATCCAACCGTGCGTCGCTTGCTCAAAGTGCAAATTGACGATGCCATCAGTGCTGATGAAATCTTTACTACATTGATGGGCGATAACGTAGAACCACGCCGCGCATTTATTGAAAGCAATGCGTTGAGTGTAGGCTCACTGGATGTTTAGCAGCATCTAGCGTCCGATCAAATGTTAATAAGTGTAGGTTCGCAGAAATAGTGAAAACTTTCGCACAATTGTGAAAACTCAGTTGTGCGAATTTTTTTGAAAATTATGGATATAAAAGCTTTTAAAAAAATTGGGTTGCTAAAAAAGCTTCCTATATAGGAAATAATACAATATTTATATAACTAATTTTCCTTATAAAACAATAACTTAATAAACATTTTTGTTGAGAAAATAGTCCCGGTGATGTAATCTTTCTGTTCGAAGATTATTAAATCCGGGATTTTTTTTTGAGCCCTTTCGCTGCACATCTTTATCAACTTCGCCAAAGACTTAAATTAAGTCAACGAGAGCTTGCTGAGCACGTAGGTTACGAGCAAGGGTTGATCTCTGCGCTAGAGTTAGATAAGAAATCCCCAACGGATGAGTTTACTTTCCGATAAGACCGGCGACATTCTTAAAGGCATTTTTAAAGATTTTTGTTCAGTTAAAGGTATAAAAAACTTATTGATTGTCCCTTCGTACGATCTTGACAGCGATTTCACTCAATATGCGGAAAATCGTAAGGCGCTCCTCGATGAACTCATCAAAGGCGTCGACCCGAAACAGCAACCCTCCCAGCTGACCAGTACGGTTATCTCTGGACTATCTTATAGCTTCGCATGGAGTGCGGGTGTTTATTTTGGGGAAAGTGCCTACTCACCGATTGAACATGCGCTGCAGCATCATGAATTACTGTTCGGACATGCGAAGAAATTCTCACGTGACGAACACAGCGTAATTGTTTTCGTAATATTCCCTTGGTCAGGGGAGAAAGTTTTCTCTTTCGAAGGTACAAAACGAACTTTTTTTAAGCAACTTGGAGATCACTTTTTTAACGACTACCTCGGATCGGCAGATCTTGCGAGTAAGTACAACCGAAAATTTAAGTCCTCCATTTTGGCTGCCAATGTAACTCGGTACCTCTCAGGTATTGTGTATCTCGAAGATAAAGCGATCACTGCAAACACTCCTGACCAACTCAACATTGAGGCTAGCTATCGTTGGAATGAAAACGCAATTAATCCATTATTTGGCACCTTGTTCGACAACAGATTGAATCTTCATGGGGCTTTCAACCTAAATACATATATAGCTGAAAGTTAGAACCTGATTACCTGTAATTTATTCAAATTTTTGCACTTACAACGTTATTGGTTTATCGACTACGTGTTTGGGTCGTACCCCTAATAAAATATAGGGCCTCTTCATTAATACTGAAATTACCCTAGGAATTTTTCACTTTATATGCGAATTTAAAAGATATGACCACATAACAACTTTGAAAAGTTTGTTGATTTTATTAGGTGTGAGTTTTCACTTATTTTGAGAACCTACAATAAGTTAAAGGCTCCTCATGGGGCCTTTTTCTTGTTGAGGATATAAGTAGTTTTCGTCAATATGATGAATGATGAACTCGTACTTTTAGATATTGGTTAAGGTTTTGAAGGGGAGACGTCACACTTGCTGCACGCGCGACTAGCTTATAGAAAAACATAATTCTAAATGGCTATATCCAGAACCAAGGAGCCGTTGCCGGGTCATATTTCTGTTGTACTTTCATTAAAGCAAACCCACTCAAAAAGATCGGCATGGAGCTTAAGCAAAAACTCGAAATACTGGCTGACGCCGCTAAATACGATGCTTCGTGTGCCTCCAGCGGCACCGACAAGCGTACTTCGACAGGCGGCAAAGGCATAGGCTCAACTACTGGCATGGGCATTTGTCACAGCTACGCACCTGATGGCCGCTGTATTTCACTACTGAAAATTTTGCTGACCAATTTCTGTGTGTATGACTGCGTCTATTGCGTTAACCGCGTCAGCAGCAATGTGCCCCGTGCGCGCTTCAGTGTAGAGGAAGTTGTTAACCTCACGCTGAGCTTTTATCGGCGCAACTACATCGAAGGACTTTTTCTGAGTTCAGGCATTATCCGTAATCCGGACTACACCATGGAGCAAGTGGTGGAGGTGGCGCGGGTACTACGCGAAGAGCACGATTTTCGCGGTTATATCCACCTGAAAACGATTCCCGATGCCAGCCCTGAACTGATGGCCCGCGCCGGTTTGTATGCTGACCGCCTCAGTATCAATGTCGAGCTGCCTACCATCGCCAGCCTGCGTACGCTGGCGCCTGAAAAAGATGGGCAGGCCATACGCCGTTCCATGGGTCATTTGCGGCTCAAGATAGACGAGAGCAAAGATAAAACGCTGACCGGCAAAAAACCGCTGCGCTTCGCTCCCGGCGGCCAGAGCACGCAGATGATCGTCGGTGCGGATACGACAGACGATCGCGCCATTCTCGATACCAGCGCCAACCTCTATGGTGCGTTCCGCTTGCGGCGTGTCTACTACTCGGCCTTCAGCCCGATACCTGATGCCAGTAAAGTGCTGCCGCTGAAAGCGCCACCGCTGGTACGCGAGCACCGGCTATACCAGGCCGACTGGTTATTACGCTTTTACGGGTTTGATGCTCAAGAGATAGTAACCGGCCAGGATGGTATGCTCGATCTTGATGTCGACCCGAAAACAGCCTGGGCATTGCAGCATCGCGAGCAGTTTCCGGTCGACCTTAACCGTGCACCCAAGGCGATGTTATTGCGCGTGCCTGGACTGGGGGTGACCAGCGTTGCCCGCATTGTCACTGCCCGCCGAGTACGCCCCATCCGTTATGACGATCTGGCGCGTTTGCGCGTTTCACTGAAAAAAGTGCTGCCGTTCGTGATGCTGCCTGATTATCATCCTGGCCGCAGCCTGGATGACAACAACCTGAAACAGCGCTTGCAGCAATCGATAGCCCCGCAACAGTTCGGCCTGTTCGAACCGTTCTAGCTTATCGAGCTATCTCTTCTTGCAGACTCAAAGTATTCAGAAAGCCACATGCAGGTAGTCCGGCTAGCCAATGAAACCGATTTTGAAGGCTGGCGAAACGCTGCCCGGGCTTTGCTAGCTCAAGGCATCGCACCTGAAAATATCGAATGGCGGGTGGGTGATGAGGGCGGCGGTTTATTCGATAGCCCTGAATTCAAGCCGGATAGGCAGCATAATCAGTTATTTGATCAATCGCCATCAGTCCCTCTCCATTCCAGCCAATCACAATTTAGCCAACCAGAGGTTAACCAATTTCCAGCCACTCAATTCAAGGTCCCACGCGATTTTATCGAGCTTTGCCGTAAAGCCATCTTGCATAGTGACCCGACGCGTTTTGGCTTGTTGTACCGCCTGTTGTGGCGACTGAAAGACGAGCAGAAACTATTGCGGATTTCTTTCGATCCGGATGTAGCGCGCATTCAGTTTATGATCAAAGCCGTACGCCGTGATCTGCATAAGATGAAGGCCTTTGTGCGATTCCGCGAAATAGAGATTGAGGGTGGAGAATCCGAGTTTGTGGCCTGGTTTGAGCCCAGCCATCACATCGTCGAAGCTTCTGCACCTTTCTTCACCGGGCGATTTACCAATATGCGCTGGTCCATACTTACGCCTTTTATCTGCATGCATTGGGATTGCACAGCGTTAAGTTATAGTCCGGGGGCTAGCAAAGCCGATGCACCGGCTGATGATGCCGGTGAGGATTTATGGCGCTCGTATTACCGCAGTATCTTTAACCCGGCAAGGCTCAAGATATCAGCCATGCAGTCGCAAATGCCCAAAAAATACTGGCGCAATCTGCCGGAAGCGCCGTTGATAGCCGAGTTGATCGCGAACTCCTCGCAACGCATGGATAGCATGATTGCAGCCGAACCGACGGTGCCGCAGCGTAAAGTAGTCAGGTACGTAGGCAGCAGTCAGAGCGCCATCCCTGTAGACGAAACACAGGCAATGGCTGCATTACGCAGATGGAATGAAAGTATGCTGGCACTAGAATTTCCGCTGGCGGTGCATGCCACGCAAGCCGTATTAGGCATCGGTGCGGTGCCAGCTTCTCTGATGCTGCTGGGAGAACAACCGGGCGAACAGGAAGATCTGGCGGGGGAGCCGTTTATTGGTCAGGCCGGGAAACTGCTGAACCAGGCTTTACTGCATGCGGGTATACAGCGATCAGACATTTATATCACCAATGCACTCAAGCACTATAAATTCAAGCTGCAAGGCACGCGCCGGGTGCGTATGTTGCCTGGTGTCGGTGATATCAAGACTTATTGGCCGTGGTTACAAGGGGAGATGGCCATTGTAAAGCCAAGGGTTTTGATTGCGCTGGGAACGGTCGCGGCACAGGCAATCACTGGCGTAGCGCTGGAGATGGAAAGCAATCGGGGAAAGCTGTTTCCTTTGCCAGAGGGCAGGCAGGCGCTAGTGACTTATCACCCATCATTTATCCTGCGTACAAAGGATGAAGCGGCGAAACAGCAATACTATGAGCAGTTAGTGAACGATCTTAAACTGGGACTGGCAATAGTCAGTGCTGCAGCTAGCGAGTGACAACTTGTTTCCGGAAATTGAGTAAGATCCTGAAGTTATAAATCCAGGCGCTATCCATAAAGTCATCAGGCGGCTTTCGCCCCACGATAAATATACAACTGCGTCAATTCACCAGTGAGAAGTTTGCATGCCTCGTCATAAGCAACACGCGTAAGGAGTATGCGATCGCCTTCGTCAGGTACAAACAAATAGGATTCTTTTTCCACATCAGAAATAAATTCGCCTGCTAATACACCGTTGATATATACAAAATCCAGGCTGGATTGCATTTCTGATTTTTTGAATTCTATTTTCATGAAAGGCTCACTCATCAATTGGGCATAAAAAGGGGCTTCCGTAGAAGCCATGCGCTATTCACACTTAGCAAAATTAGCGTTAATTCCGCTGCTCGTGATATATGAACATTAACGGCAAAAAATAGAAAAATTTATAGGGCAAATACTCTAAGTTTTGTAGGAATATCCTTACGTCTCAGTATTGGGGCTTTCCAGCTCAAGTAAAGTTTTCAAATCCTGTCGGCCCTGTTCCATCAGACTGGAAATGGCTTTGCGGTCATGTCGGATTTTCAATGTAGCCTCAAGCTGATCCAGGTCATGCTTTTCAAATTGCCTGACGACTTTTTCAGCCACGCTGGCGCTTTCGCCAATCGCCAGCAAAGATTGTCTGGCGGCTTCCAGCGAAGAATAAAAGGTTTCCCGGATAGGGTTTAAATCCAGTTCGCGCAAATCAAACGCGTCGGTACGGCTTCTGGCCCTGGCGACAATAGCCACGGCTGGCCAGCGCTCCTTGACCAGTTTCGCCATCTCCAGCGCAGCGGCAGAATCATTCACGGCAATCACCAGCAATTTCGCTTCGGCGATACCTGCTTCTTCCAGCAAATCCAGTCGCGACGCATCACCGTAATAACAACGCCAGCCAAAATCACGCATCAAATCGACCTGGTTAGGGTCGTTATCAATCAAGGTCGGCGTAATGCCTTTGGCGACCAGTACGCGGCCCACAATCTGGCCAAAACGTCCAAAGCCGGCAATGATGACACTGTTATTTTCCGGGATAGCATCTTTAGGCCGTTCACTGCATTGCAGGCTTAGAAAGCGGTCATACAGTAACAGCAGGATAGGCGTGGTCAGCATGGAGACGGCGACAATCGCATTCAGGATATTGTAGGTTTCGCGTGAAATGGAGTTTTGCGCCAAGGCCAGGCCAAAAATAACAAAAGCAAACTCGCCGATTTGCGAAATGGAAAAACCGAACAATACTTTGTCACGCAGGGAATATTTAAACACCCAGCCCAGCCCCATCAGCACGCCAATTTTGATGGCGACAATCAATAATGCGAAGCCGAAAATCAGCAGAGGCTGATTGGCCACCAGTGATAAATCCACCGTCATGCCGACTGCAATAAAAAACAGGCCCAACAGCAAACCTTTCACCGGCTCAATATCTAACCTGAGCTCATAGCGGTATTCCGAATCAGCCAGTAATACGCCGGCTAAAAAGGTTCCGAGCGCCATTGATAAGCCCACCGATTCCATCGCCAGCGAAATACCGATGACCAGCAACAGTGAAAAGGCGACAAAAATTTCCCTCACGCCGGTCTGCGCGATAGCACGCATAATGGGGCGCAATACAGTCCGACTGGCAAGAACGATGGCGACAATCACGGCGATCGCTTTAGTCACTGCCAGTAGATCAAAGCTGGAGGCAGAACGGTCAGGCGCCAGAAATGCCAGCAACATAAATAAGGGAATGACAGATAAATCCTGGAACAGCAGAGTCGCAAAAGCAGCTTGCCCGCCTGAGGTGTGCAACTGCTTCTTTTCAATCAGCGCGGTGAGTCCAATCGCGGTCGAGGACATCGCCACCCCCATACCAATAATAATGGATTCGCTCCAGCTAAACCTCAGGGTGTGAGCAATCACTGTCACTACCAGTATTGTCAGTGTTACCTGCATACCGCCCAGGCCAAATAACAGCTTGCGTAATTCCCATACCTTTTGCGATTCGAGTTCAAGACCAATCAGGAACAGCATCAGCACCACCCCAAACTCCGCAAAGTGCAGCACATGCTCCGGATCTGCAATCAGTTTCATCGCATACGGGCCAATCACGATGCCGGCAATTAAATAACCGAGTACCGAGCCCAGGCCCAGCCTTTTGAAGATGGGGACCAGAATGAGGGCGGCAGACAGATATATCGCTGCTTGGACGAGAAAATGGGAAGAATCCATGGGGGGCCTTAATGATGAGTTTCTACAGGTTGTGATACATAAACTGAATGCCGCACCAGCCAAGTTCACGTTAATTTTTCAGGGGAAATTATCACACAAAGCCCGAATCATGGAAGCCATTATTATCCTTACCTTAGCTGAATAATAAACGCGGATTTTTGTACACAAAATGACTGACAGATTTTAGCGGCGATGTTGTAAACAAATCTTTTCCGGCCAAATCGTGGCTATGGCTAGCCATACCATGCTATCTACGGTATCTTTATTGGGTTAAGCAGAGATATTTCCAGGAACAGCAATGACAGAACAGCAACAAGTAGACCAAATCGGTTTCCGCAGGATTCTAATCCGCAATATCACATTGCCTTTAGCGCTTGGTGTCCTGAGCGCGATTATTTTTGTTGTGCTGATTTTCAACCTGCTATCCGCCTTGAACTGGGTGGAGCATACACAGAAAGTCATCGGCAAAATCAATGAAACTGCCAAGCTTTCTACCGATATGGAGTCAGGCATGCGAGGTTATTTGCTTGCGGGCGATCCAGTGTTCCTGACGCCTTACCAGGTGGCCCGTCCGCTGGTGCAAGCCGAGCTGGATAGCCTGATCAAGATGGTGGTGGATAACGATTACCAGGTGGCCCGCTTCCGCAAGATCAAGAGCCAGATTACCGAGTGGGATAAATATGCGCAATCCATGATAGAGCTGCGCCAGAATAACCAGGACTATTTATCCGTGGTCCGCTCACAGCGCGGCAAGGTGCAGTTTGATGAATTGCGAAAAGACCTGAGCCAGACGCTGGAAGCCGAGCAACGCCTGCTCAAGGAAAGAAATGACAAGGCCATCAGCACCACTTACACGAGTGTGGTTGCTTTCCTGATTATCAGCCTGCTGGTCAGCGGCGTGCTGGCCCTGATGGGTCGCAAAGACCTGATGGGACTTTCCAGAAATTACAGCGAAATATTGAATAAGCAGGCCGAGCATGCTGAGTATCTGCAGGAACAAAGCCGTCTGCGCCAGGGGCAGGCGGAAATCGTGCAAAGCGGGCTAGGGCAACTTGCATTGCCGGAACTGGGTAAAACAGCGCTGGCCATTCTGTCCAAATATGTGCCTATGAAGGTCGGCGCCCTCTATGAATACAAGGAGGATGGCACGCTGAGCCTGTTCGCTGCCTACGGCTTCACGGACAATTCTGGCTTGCCTGCCGAGCATATACTCAAACACGAAGGCCTGGTGGGGCAGGTGGCGCTTACCGGCGAGATCATGCAGCTGAATAATCTGCCCGAAACTTACCTCAGCATCCATTCTGCACTGGGTTCGGCTCCGGCCAACGGCATTGTCATCATTCCCTTGAAAAGCGACGGACAGGTAAATGCGGTCATGGAACTGGGCTTTCTGGAAGCAATTCCGGAAAAGCATTTGGCCCTGCTGGAGTTTATTGCCAATAATCTGGGCTCGGCGATTGAGGCCACGATTGCCAAACAACGCCTGCAACGTGCCTATGCCGAAGTGCAGCAATTGAATGAGGAACTTCAGGTCCAGCAGGAAGAGCTCAAAACTGCGAATGAAGAGCTGGAGGAACAATCGACTATCCTCGAAGAATCCCATTCCATGCTGGAAAACCAGAAAGCCGAACTGGAACAAACCAATGAGCAGCTGGCGCACCAGGCAACATTGATTGATCAACGGAATGAATCCCTGATTGCGGCACAAAAAGAATTAGAGAAAAAAGCCGAAGAATTACAGTCATCCAGCCAGTATAAATCCGAGTTCCTGGCGAATATGTCGCACGAGCTGCGCACGCCGCTGAACAGTGCGCTGATCCTTTCAAAATTGCTGGCGGATAACGCGCAAGGCAACCTGAATGAAGAACAGGTGACTTTTGCTGAAACCATTTATGCGTCAGGCAATGACTTGCTTAACCTGATCAACGATATCCTGGATATCTCCAAGGTGGAGGCAGGCAAGCTGGAGCTCAATCTTCTGCCGGTCACCACGCAAAGTGTGGCAGACGCGATGAAAATAAGTTTTGAGCCTGTCGCCAAAGAAAAGGAATTGCAATTCCAGGTTTCGGTCAGCCCGGATGCGCCTCTGAGCATTACCACCGATAAATTCAGGCTGGAACAGATACTAAAAAACCTGCTTTCCAATGCTTTTAAATTTACGGCAAATGGCGAAGTAACGCTGTCGATTGCAGCGCATGGCAATGACCAGGTTGCCTTTACGGTGCGTGATACCGGCATTGGCATTGCCAAAGACCAGCAGCAGAATATCTTTGAAGCATTCCATCAGGCGGATGGCTCGATCAGCCGTAAATATGGCGGCACCGGCCTTGGCTTATCCATCTCGCGTGACCTGGCCAGGTTACTCGGTGGCGAGCTGACGCTGGAAAGTACGCCCGGCAGTGGCAGCGCATTTACCCTAACCTGTCCGCTGGTGGTTAGCGAAACCAGAGACACCCCGACACGTGTCGCTGAGGTAAAACCAGCGGCCGCGCCGGTAGCGGTAGCGCCGAAAACGGTGGAACCAGAGGCTATGGCCCTGCCTGCGTTCCCCGATGACCGCGACAATATCCAACATGCTAACCGACTCGCGCTGGTGATCGAAGATGATAAGGATTTCGCCAAGATTCTGTATGACATCGCGCATGAAATGCAGTACAGCTGTCTGGTGGCAAATAACGCTTCCCAGGGTTTGTGGCTGGCAAAAACCCATAAACCACAGGCGATCCTGCTGGATATCCGCTTGCCGGATGCTTCTGGCTTGACGGTATTGCAACAGCTCAAGGAAAACCCTGAAACCCGGCACATTCCCGTGCACGCCGTCTCCGCGGCCGAGCAGCAGGATGCAGCCTTGCAATTGGGAGCGATTGGTTTTGCCCTGAAACCAAAATCACGGGCCGAGTTAAAAGAGGTGTTTTTTAAGCTGGAAGAAAAATATACCCAGCAGATCAAACGCGTGCTGCTGGTTGAAGATGATGCAAGGCAGCGTGAAAGCGTCATCCAGTTACTAGCCGATGACGATATCGAGATCGTGGCGGTTGAGCTGGGTGAAGAAGCCCTGCAACAACTGCAAACACAAGTATTTGATTGCATGATCATCGACTTGAAACTGCCGGACATGAAGGGCAATCAACTGCTACAGCGCATGTCCACCGAAAAAATTCTTTCGTACCCGCCGGTGATTGTTTACACCGGCCGTAACCTGACGCGGGAAGAGGAAATGGAATTACTCAAGTATTCCAACTCCATCATCATCAAGGGTGCCAGGTCCCCTGAACGCCTGCTGGATGAAGTCACTTTGTTCCTGCATAAAGTGGAATCTCAGCTATCGGCTGAACATCAATCCATGCTCAAAACCATCAGGAACCGTGACCGCGTGTTTGAAGGCAGGAGAATTCTGGTGGTGGATGATGATGTGCGCAACATTTTTGCGCTGACCAAAGTTCTTGAACATAAGGGCCTGCATGTGGATATTGCCCGCAACGGGCTGGAAGCGATTGAAAAACTGCAGCAGCTGCAAGATATCGACCTGGTGCTGATGGATATCATGATGCCGGAAATGGATGGTTACGAAGCCATGCGCGAGATCAGGAAAAAGCCTGAATTTGCCCGTCTGCCTATTATCGCCTTGACAGCAAAAGCGATGAAGGATGACCAGGAACTATGTATGAAGGCCGGTGCCAGTGACTATCTGGCCAAGCCGCTGGATATAGACAGGCTGCAATCCCTGCTACGCATCTGGATACCAAACCTGGAGCGCTTGTAAGCATGCAGTTGCCGGACGCAGACATTGAAATCAAGTTGTTGATTGAGGCGATTTACCTCAAGTACAACTATGATTTCAGGAACTACTCCAAAGCCTCGCAGAAGAGAAGGATAGAGCAGGGCATGAGTGCGTTGCGCTGCGAGTCCATCTCACAGCTGCAAGACCAGGTACTGCATGACCCGGCCGTGTTTATGCAGTTGCTGCAATACCTCACCATTCCCGTCAGCGAGATGTTCAGGGATCCTTCATATTTCCTGTCGGTGCGCGAACAAGTGGTGCCGGTTTTAAAAACCTATCCCTCGCTCAAGATCTGGGTGGCAGGTTGCAGCACGGGTGAAGAAGCCTACTCGCTGGCGATTTTGTTACAGGAAGAAGGCTTGTTAGAGCGCAGTATTATCTATGCCACCGACATCAATCCTGTGTCGCTGGAAAAAGCTAAAAAAGGCGTGTTCGCGCTGGATAAAATGGCGCTTTACACTAAAAATTACCAGGCAGCGGGCGGTAAATTTACCCTGGAAAAATACTATACCGGCGCTTATGGCGGAGCCTTGTTTGATAAAGCCCTGGCAGAAAAAATCACTTTTTCCGATCACAGCCTGGCGACCGATTCAGTGTTCTCGGAAACCCATTTTGTTTCATGCCGTAACGTGGTTATTTACTTTAACAAGGCTTTGCAGAGCCGTGCTTATAACCTGTTTCACGAGTCATTGTGCAGGCGCGGTTTCCTTGGGCTAGGGCACAAAGAAAGCCTGGACTTCTCCTCCTGTTCACATCAGTTTGAAGCGATCGTGAAAAAAGATAAGCTGTTCAGGAAGCTCTGATGGACAGTGACCATCAGGCAAAAGCGCGGCTGCAGGCGATTAAAGCCGTGGTAGTGGGGGCTTCTGCCGGTGGCATAGAAGCCATGATGAAATTATTCTGTCCTCTGCCACCGGATTATCCCTTGCCTATCATCTGTGTCATCCACCTGCCTGATCACCATGAAAGTAACCTGGCTGAAGTTTTCCAGCAATGGACACGCATTAAAGTAATGGATGCCGAGGATAAAGCCACCATTCTCAATGGCAGGCTCTATTTTGCACCGGCCGGTTACCACTTACTGGTAGAGGGTGACGCCACTTTTTCCCTGAGTTGTGAAAGGCCGGTGAATTATTCAAGACCATCGATAGACCTCCTGATGGAAAGTGCAGCGCAGGCTTATGGCCCTGGCCTGCTGGGAATATTATTGACCGGGGCGAATCTGGATGGAGCCATGGGCATGAAAACGATTAAGCAGTATGGTGGCTTTACGGTGGTGCAAACACCGGGGGAAGCAAAATCGGGTACTATGCCGAGCGAAGCCATCAAATTACAAACGCCGGACCTCATTGAAGGATTATCCGGCATCAGGCAGTTATTGCTGCAATTTATGGATGGACATGCGAGATAGTAACGAAAAAATCAAGTTGTTGATCGTCGATGACCTGCCTGAAAACCTGCGGGCACTGGATGCCATCCTCCGTGCGCCTGACCGGATCATCATGCAGGCCAGCAGTGGTATCGACGCGCTGGAGCTGTTACTGGCACATGACTTCGCACTGGCAATGGTCGATGTCGAAATGCCGGAAATGGATGGCTTCCAGCTGGCTGAGCTGATGCGCGGCACCGAAAAAACAAAACATGTGCCTATCGTATTCGTCACCGCCGCCGGCATGGAGCTGAATTACGCTTTTAAAGGCTATGGCGCGGGTGCGGTGGATGTGTTGTATAAACCATTAGACATCAATGCGGTCCAAAGTAAGGCAAACGTATTTGTTGAGTTGTTCCGCCATCGCGTGGCGTTTGAGCACCAGGTCAAGGCCCTGGAAGAAAGCCGGCGCGAGCAGGAGTTTTTGTTGGGCCAGCTAAGATCTACCCAGCAGGAGCTGCAACATTCACTGAACATGCGTGAGGAGTTTATGTCCCTGGTGGCGCATGAAATGCGCACGCCGCTGAATACGCTATTCATGGAAGTACAGGTCAGGTGCGCGCAATTAGCCAAGAATAATCTCTCTGCCTTCACGCCTGAAAACCTGCACAAAATGCTGGGTCGCGGCGAACGGCAAATAAAAAGCATTATCCGGCTGATTGAAGATATGCTGGATGTCTCCCGGATCAAAAATGGCAAACTTTCCATCCAGACGGGCGATGCGAATTTGTCGGTACTGGTGAGGCAAGTGGCTGAAGACCTGACGCCGCTCGCAAAAGAGGCTGGTACAGTAATCCAGCTGGAAGCAGAAACAGAAGTGGCCGGCTATTGGGATGCATTCCGCATTGAGCAGATTATTATCAACCTGATCACGAATGCCATCAGGTATGGCAAAGGCAAGCCGGTGCAGGTGGCTTTAAAACGCGAAGGCGCGTTAGCTATCGTACAAGTCACTGACCAGGGGATTGGTATCTCCGAACATGAGCAAAAGAATATATTCGAGGCATTTGAACGCGCCTCTGGTAACGAAGTGAGAGCCGGCTTAGGCCTGGGGCTGTATATTTCGCGTAAATTAGCTGAAGCGCATGGTGGTGAAATCACTGTGCTCAGCCAGAAAGATGTCGGCAGTACATTTACCCTCCGTTTGCCCCTGCAAAGCGTAGCCGGGCACAGCGAATGAATAAACGTACCCAAACTAAACGATCAATTTTAAGTTAATCAATAGAAAACTATGCATGAATATACTGATTGTTGAAGACGATCTCGATACGCGGGAAATTTTGAGCGAATTGCTGGAATTGCAGGGGCATGCCATCGTCACTGCCAGCGAGGCTCATCATGCGCTGGATATTTTGCGGCAGCCATCCGCCATTGACCTGCTGATCACAGACGTCAGCCTGCCCGGGATGTCGGGCATTGAACTGGCAAAAATCTCGAAAACTATCCAGCCGGCCATTGGCATCATGGTCTGTTCCGGCTATGGCGAGCAGCACTGTGAAGCGTTGCCGTTTTCGGTAGAGTGGAGCCAAAAACCGCTCGAGATGGATGCTTTTATGGCCGCCATTGAGCGCTTTTCCGGGACCAGGCAATGAGCATAGTGGCCGACACCGCATTATTCGATCAGTTGAGAAACGAAGTGATCAACCGCGTAATGCCCGGCCTTCGCCACAAGATGCTCGGTAAATTACAGCCGATCACGCTGCTCTCGCATGTGCTGAGCAGAAAAGTCCATGCTGGCAGCGCAGATGCGGCATATATTCAGACACAAGTCGATGAAATCAAACTCAATGCCAAGATTTTAACCAACGCCACCCAGAATTTGTTCACCTGGGTTGCCCAGGATAGTCCGTTTCAATTGCCTGCTGATGAGCTGGTCAGTGAGTGTGTAGAGCTGCTCAAGATGGAGTGCTACACCAACAATCTTATCATCGCTAATCATGTGTCTGAACAGCAGATGTTGCCGGCACAGGAAGCCAGGGTATTACTATGTGCAGGCATCATCCTGCTGGCGGACAAACAAGGCACAGAGAAAAAACTGCAGATCAGGGCGCAGGGAGACAGCATCCAGTTCACCTGGAACAAGGCATGCGCAGGCACCCAGACCATCAACACAGGCCTGTTAAAAAATTGGGATTGGGTAGCCAATATCTCTGAGCAATGCGAGATCGTGCAAAGTGACTCGGGCGTTCAGTTCAACTTTAAAAACGTCGCCGTTTAAACTTAGTTACTCGATTCAATGTTTGAAACACAGCCTTTACCAGAACCAAGCCGTGAACAAGTCGATGCATTGATAGGTGCAGTGGTACTCGAATTCGGTACCGGCTGGTGTGGTCACTGCCAGGCCGCGCAACCAGCGATCACATCTGGCCTCAGCCAGTTTCCGCAGGTGCAGCATATTAAAATCGAAGATGGCAAAGGCCGCAGGCTGGGCCGTTCATTCAAGGTTAAGTTATGGCCGACGCTAATTTTTTTAAAAGACGGCATTGAGCAAGAGCGACTGGTCAGGCAGATCAATGCAGGTGAACTGAAGGCTGCATTGCAGCGCATATCCACCCCATAAAATTACTTGCCCATCAATCTCTTCGGCATCAGCAAACTCCGCACAATATCCCGCCAGGCTTTTGCCAGATTTATCTGACAATAAAATCAGATTTCCGCCAGTTTTTATCCTACAAATTTCAACCTACACTACCGCCATCTTCAGTAGTGATTTTAATTAATAAAAACAGGTTGAACGAGTATGCGTACCCCGAACGAATTTGCAGAACAAATATTTGAAGTATTGAGTTTCTCGATTAATCAGGCATGCAATGAGCAGGATTGGTATCACGTCAGACGGGATGCGCTAGCCTACGGTTTCAAGCAAACAGATGTATCCACTAACTCAGCCTACGGTCAACGGTTTGACCTGCTGATCGAACCAGGTATCTACCTGTGCCTGCAATACCGCTCATTTGACCCTTCAGGTCCTTTCCAGAACTTGCCGGTGACTAACAAGTTCGAGCTGACTTTCTACACAGAAAATGGAAAGATCAAATCGCACCAGAATAGCTTTGACGATCCGGTTGCCGCTAATGACAAATCTATCTGGCACGAGCTTTCGTTCGCCTGATTTGCATGGCGGAGACCTGTAAAAAATAATCATGACTGGCCTGGCATTGATGTCAGGCTTTTGCATCAGCTGATACCCAGATTTCAACCGGCCAAGGAGAAGACTGTATGTACCGCCCAAAAAACAACAACTTATGGTCCGGACTCCTGGTGGTATACAGCGCACTATATGCTGCAGCCGTGATTGGCGCCGAGCCGGCACAACTGTTTGAACCTATCCGTTCTGTCCTGCAACACCCACGCTGCCAAAACTGCCATATTCCCGGTGATCAGCCCTTGCAATACGACCAGGGCAAGCCGCACGCCATGCTGGTACAGCGCGGCATGGATGGTAAAGGCATGCCAGCGATGGAATGCAGCTCCTGCCACCAGCAAAAAAACTCCCCCGCCGTGATGGGTATGCATGCGCCACCGGGGGCGCCACACTGGCAATTGCCGTCACCGGAAAACAAAATGGTATTTATCGGCCTCTCACCTAAAGACCTGTGCATGGTGCTGAAAGACCCGGCCCGCAATGGCGGTAAAGACGGCCAGAAACTGATTACTCACTTTGCTGATGACAAGCTGGTCGCCTGGGGCTGGAACCCGGGTGGCAACCGCACAGTGCCGCCGCTCACCAAAGAGCAAACCGTCGCCGCAGTGAAACAATGGGTAAATGCAGGCATGCCTTGCCCGGCTTGATTTGAATATCATCGAGCCCTAACTTTTTAAATCCCTGATCATTGAATCAGCCAGGTGAGCGCGATTGCCAGGCCCATAAATGTGCAGCCAGCAAAGCGCGCCACGGGCTGAAAGGTTTCAGCCATTGCTCAGCCTCTTTATCGCTCAACTGCTCCAGTGCCATCAATCCCCTGATCGCGCGCCGTACCGCGGCATCCCCATGTAATGAGCCATCCAGCCAGCCATAGCCCCTGAGTAATGCGTAACTGATAGTCCACGGCCCAATGCCCTTGATGGCAGCCAGGCTATTAGCGATCAGCTCGGGCGATGCCTGGTGATGCAGCCAGTCATCCAGTGGCAAATGCCCGGTAAGCATCAGCTCGCTGACTTTCAACAGCGTATTCGCCTTGCTTTGTGACAGACCTGCCAGCCGTAATGATTCGACTGACATTGGCGACACCTGCGCTGGTGAAGGATAGCAATAAAAACCAGATGAATGCCTGATATTCGCCTGCTGGATAAATTTACGCCGCATGGCAATCGCCGCACTCAAACTCACCTGCTGACCAATAATCGCCCATGTTAGCGCCTCAAACGGGCTGAAACTCACCGGCACGCGTAGCCCTGCTTGCTCGGCAATCATTGCACTAAGTAATGGGTGCGTTGCAAAGGCCTGTTCAAACCCGGCAATCGCTTGCGTAAGCCCCAGTATATGTTGCACCAGCTGCAGTGTTTCTTCCGCGCTAATCTCCAGCAGCGGGTCATCCAGAGCCAGTTGATATTTCACTACATCTAAATCAAACGCTAGCGTTAACAGGGCAGGGCGGTCTCTCCACACAATCGCTTTTTGCAATGTGTTGCCGGTGACGCTTTCCGATACCGCCAGTTTGTCACGCCCATGAAAAGTCAGGAAATCCTGCGGCCGGAATCCATTTGGTAAAGGCAAACGCTGCAATGGCAAAATCTGTAACTGCAAAGTGGGTGATGACATAGGTTAAGGCAGTAAATTTGAGCAATAGAATACACTTACCATGAAACACAAACGCGGATGCCTTGTCTGACCAGTGAGTAAGCTTTTTGTTTAGATATTTGAGGGAGAACCGTATGCCAGACAAGAATGATAAATCCAACAACCATGCACACCCACCTGAAACACCAGTCCTGGACGAAACCTCGCTGTTACCACCCAAAACCCATAAGAAAAATGACAAGCAGCCACCCGGCTCACACTCGGCTGAAATCGCGGCAGAAGTAGAAGAGGGTCAATTATCGCCAGGGGAGTTGAGTAGCGAGAATGACATTTAACAATATCAGCCTTGTTGGCTAGCTTTTATCCAGCAGTACTCTTATCCAGCAGTACTTGCCGGATCAGCTGGGTCAAATTGTTGAAACAAGGGTGCAGCGGTGAAGTCAGAGGGTGTGTACTATCTCCCAACCTGCGCACCTGCACCGGCACCCCCGCCAGCAACAATTTCGCCGCATACGCTTCCGCTTCATCCCGCAGCGGGTGAGATTCAGTCGTCATAATGGTTGCAGGCGCCAGCCCGCCCAGGCGGCATGAGTGCAACGGTGAAGCGTAAGGGTGGGTGCAATCACTGGCGGTGGGAATATATTCCGCCCAGGCACGCCGGCATGGGCTATCGGCCGCATTGCCCATCGATTTTGAAGTCTGTAGCGCATCCAGCATCGGGTTGATCAATATCTGGCCCGCCAAATTTGTTTGCTTGTTAAAGGTTATCGCACGGTCTCGAAACAGCATGGCAACTACCGCTGCCAGGTTGCCACCTGCGTGCTCACCGGCAACAAATATCCGCTTGCTGTCTGCGCCAATCTGCTTGGCATTGTCAACTACCCATTGGAGTGCGGCGAAGGCGACTTCAATGGTGGCGGGGAATTTCACTTCAGGGGCTAACGGATAATCCACACACACCACAATCGCCTGATTTTCCTGATTGGTGAGCGCCTGATCGGTGAGCGCAGTCGCCAGCGCAAAAGCTTCTTCTATATTGCCCGCATTAAACAGCCCGCCGTGGAAAAATATCACTACCGGTGATCTGGTTTGACCGGGTCTTTTACCTGGCGTGCCGAAACCCTGCAACGTCACCGGTTGGCTGGTTGCAGGTGTTTGAAAAGTGGTGGTCCACCTCAATGCTTTATTCGACAAAGCTTAATCACCTCGATGATTTCAAAATCCATTTTTAAATGTTAACCGGTTTCAAATTTGGGGAATCGCCATGCCCCGCTGTACCGCAGGTCTTTCGCCTACGGTTTGCAGCCAGCGATGTAATGCCGGTTTGGTCGCCAGAGAGTCCTTGAGCACCTCTTTCAGGTAACCGGTCGCCGCCAGTGTCCACGCATAACTGGCAATGTCGGCAATCGAATATTCGCTACCCGCCAGGTAAGTGTTGTTTTGCAGCTGCTTGTCCATCACGTTCAGTAGCCTGTCCGCTTCTTCGGTAAATCTGGCAATCGCCAGCGGTGCTTTTTCCTGGCTGCGCACAGCAAAGAAACCCAGCTGGCCCAGCATGGGTCCCAGTGCGCTGGTCTGCCAGTGCAACCATTCAAACGTGGTGTAACGCGCCTGGCCTGCTGGCGCCAGAAACTGGCCGTGTTTTTCCGCCAGGTAGGTCAGAATGGCACCACTTTCAAAAATCACCACAGGATCTTTGCCGGGTTCGGTGTCGACAATCGCCGGAATCTTATGGTTGGGCGAAATCGCCCCAAACTCCGGTGAGTATTGTGCCAGCTTGCCCAGATCAACCGGGCTCACCTCATAGTCCAGTCCCAGCTCTTCCAGCATGATGGAAATCTTGCGGCCATTCGGTGTCGCCCATGTATACAAGTTGATCATTTGCTTTTTCCCTCAAGTAATTAGCGCAAACTTTGCTATTAACAAAACGCTTGTTAACGAAGACCACCGCCAGCCAGCAATTGTTCGCCGGTTAACCAATACGAGTCGTCCGAAGCCAGGAAAGCGGCAATCGCGGCAATATCACTTGGCTGGCCGCTGCGTCCCAATGGTGTTTGTGCCACATAGCCTGCTTCCATCTCAGAGCCGATCACACCGGCAGTGTGTGTACCTTCAGTGACTACCAGGCCAGGGTTCAAGGCATTGACGCGGATCTTGCGTGGGCCCAATTCACGGGACAATGAGCCGGTGATCGCATCCACTGCGCCTTTGGTCGCCGTATACACCGCAGCACCCGGTGGCGTTAAGCGGCTGACCACAGAACCGATATTGATAATGCTGCCGCCTTCGCCCAGATGTTTCACCGCGGCCTGGGTAGTCAACAGCAATCCCAATACGTTGGTGTCGAATTGTTTGTGGAAGTGTTCCGCGGTGATTTCTTCAATAGCACCGAATTCATAGATACCGGAGTTATTCACCAGGATATCCAGCCTGCCGAAATTGGTGATCGCAGCGTTGATAATGGCTTCAGCCGCGCCTGCTTCGCTGACGTTACCGCCGACAGCAACGGCTTTGCCACCGGCCTGGGTTATTTCCGCGACAACTTTGTCAGCACCTGCCTTGCTGGAAAAATAATTCACCACCACGGCCGCGCCATCCCGCGCAAACCGTTTGGCGATTTCTGCGCCTATGCCTTTAGATGCACCGGTTACGACTGCGACTTTACCTTCAAGTTTATTGCTCATCATCATTCTCCTAAATAAAAAGTGTGGGTTGTTTGAAACTGGTAACCACTATAAATAATTAAAAATCCGAGATAAATAGACTAAATTAGCAATCACTGTGTTAATTTATTGCACAATCGATAGTCATTTGAGGCATTGATGGATAGATTCGACACCATGCTGGCATTCACGCGGGTAGTGGAGCTTGAAAGCTTCACCAAAGCCGCTATGTCATTAAACCTGCCCAAAACCACCGTCTCGGCACAAGTGCTGGCACTGGAAAAACGCCTGCGGGTCAAACTGCTGCACAGGACCACCCGCCGCATCAGCGTCACCACCGATGGCGCCGCCTATTACGAACGGGCGATCCGGTTATTGAACGAGCTGGAAGAAACCGAAGCGGCACTCCACCAGGCCACCAGCAACCCCAAAGGCCGCTTACGGGTAGATGTACCCACACCCCTGGGCCGGCTGGTGATCATCCCCGCGCTGCAAGATTTTTTAAAACGCTACCCGGAGATCCAGCTCGAAATCGGCTGTGACGACAGGCCAATTGATCTGCTGGAAGAAGGTGTCGATTGTGTGATCCGTGTTGGCCATCCGCTAGATTCCACGCTGGTCGCAAGGCGGGTAGGCACCATGCAATTCCTGCTGGTCGCCTCGCCGGAATACCTGCAAACCTACGGCAGGCCCACCCATCACGACGACCTGCAACGCCATCAGGCCGTGCACTTTTTTTCATCCAAAACCGGCAAAGTGCGCAACTTCATCCTTGAGCACAGTGGTGAAGAGCAAGAAATCCCCACCAACCGCAAACTCGCCATCAACAATGGCGATGCGATTGTCGCCGCGGCGCTGGCGGGCATAGGGGTCTGTCAGGTACCCACTTTTATGGTGCAAGGCTATTTAAATGAAGGTAAGTTAGAAAGAGTGCTGGGCGATTACCCCACAGGCAGCCTGCCACTGAATGCGCTTTACCCTCAAAACCGTCACCTCTCGTCCAAAGTGCGTACATTTATTGAATGGGTCGCCGAGCTATTCGCCGAATGTCGTTTGTTGCAAAGCCAGCCAAAGTTGAATGGCAAAATTTAAATAACAATAGTTAGAAAAGGAAGCACCATGGGCCAACTGGAACAGAATTTCGAAAACACCTTATTCAAGCTTATCCCGCAAACCAAAAGTCTGGGGATAAAAATCGCAAGAATCGAAGATCACCAACTCACCGTGCAAGGCTCTTATGCCCTAAACAAAAACCATCTCGATATCGTATTTGGTGGCAGCATCGCGGCCATCTCGATCACCACGGCCTGGTCGTTAGTGCAGTCAAAAATTGAGCAAGCAGGCCTTAAAGGTAACCTGGTGATCAAGCGGCAAGAGATCGATTATTTATTGCCAGTGAAAACAGACTTTGAATGTGTGGCGCGTTTTCAATCAGTGGATGATTGGGAGAGTTTTGAAAAGACTTATCAGGAAAAAGGCAGGGCAAAAATTGTAGTCACGGCTCAGATAATTAGTGAATCAAAAACAACATCTAAATTTCAGGGTGTATTTGTGTTGTATAAATAAAATAGGGATGCGTTTAATTCTTTTGTTATTAGTTGCGAGACCGCATAAAATCACCCTCTGATAAATTTAAAGATTCGCGAGATAAAAGCTTTGAATGCAGTAGAAATTGAAGAAGCCATCAGTCAGTTAGCTGAGCAGCCGTTTGTTGCCACGGAATTTCCATACGCTTTTTTAGAGGCTTTTGGAAATAAAGAAACCACCATTAAGCGACTAAAAACTGGGGGTGAAAACAAATCAGATATTGGTAGCGAGTCCTCTCTGGGAGTTCTTCAAAGGAACAATATCCACATAGCGGTTTGCCGTGCTGGTGAAGCCAATGCAACATTACAAAAACTACGCATCAGCCCAGCCACCGAAAAATTTAAAGCTAAATTTATACTAGCCACCGACGGCATTGATTTTGAAGCTGAAGATATTCTCACAGGAGAAACCGTTGCCTGTCGGTATAGCGATTTCCCTAATCATTTTGGTTTTTTTCTTGCGCTGGCTGGTATTTCTACCATCAAGCAAATCCGCGAGAGTTCATTTGATATTCGTGCCACCAGCCGTTTAAATCGGCTGTATGTTGAGTTACTCAAAAACAACCCTGATTGGAGTACTGCTGAACGTCGTCATGACATGAATCACTTTATGGCGCGTTTGATTTTTTGTTTTTTCGCTGAAGATACCGATATTTTTAACGGTAATGATCTGTTTACTGCCACCATTGACCAAATGAGCGCTCGAGATTCCTCAGATATCGATTGGGTGATTAGCGAAACTTTTAGGGCTATGAACACGCCTATTAAAGAGCGTGCAAAAAACAATTTTAGACCTTGGGCAGATGCCTTCCCTTACGTGAATGGCGGCTTGTTTAGCGGTAGCACTGAAACACCCAAATTCACCAAAATCGCTCGCAGCTATCTACTGCATGTAGGCAGTTTGGATTGGACTAAAATCAATCCCGATATTTTCGGCAGTATGATTCAAGCCGTGGCTGATGATGAAGAGCGCGGCGCACTCGGCATGCACTACACCAGTGTGCCCAATATTCTAAAAGTGCTTAATCCACTCTTTTTAGATGATCTTCGCGCTGAACTAGAAGCGGCAGGCGATAACCCCAGAAAGTTACTCCACCTGCGCAAACGTATGGCGCATATTCGCGTGTTTGACCCTGCCTGTGGCAGCGGCAACTTTTTGGTAATTGCTTACAAACAAATGCGGGAGATAGAGGCGGAAATTAACAAACGCCGTGGTGAATTGCATCTCAAATCAGAAATCCCATTGACCAATTTTAGAGGGATTGAACTCAGAGACTTCTCCGCAGAAATTGCGCGTCTCGCCTTGATAATTGCCGAGTATCAATGCGATGTAGTGTATATCGGCCAGAAGGAAGCCTTACAAGCTTTTTTGCCACTTGATTCGCAAAACTGGATTACTTGTGGGAATGCGCTCAGGCTTGATTGGCTAACCATTTGTCCGCCCACTGGCACAGGTGTAAAACTTGTTGCTAATGACTTATTCAGCACGCCGCTAGACCAAGCTGAGATTGATTTTGAGAATGAAGGTGGCGAAACTTATATTTGTGGCAACCCGCCATATGTTGGTGACAAAAAACAAACAAAAGAACAGAAAAGTGACCTAGAGGGGATACTCGCACGAGAAACAAGCAGATGGAGGTCTCTAGATTATATTGCTGGTTTTTTCTACAAAGCTTCGCAGATTGTTTCAAAGCAGGGTGGTTCGGCAGCTTTTGTAACTACAAACTCAATATGCCAAGGGCAGCAAGTAAATGCGTTGTGGCCACTTATATTACGCCAAGCCGAAATTACATCCGCTCACACCTCATTCAAATGGGCAAATCTTGCTGCTAATAATGCTGGCGTTACAGTAATAATAGTCCAGCTATCTTCATGTCAAAATAAATACAAAAAAAGAATTTTTGAAGACGACACCGAAAGATTAGTGACTCATATTTCACCATATCTTACTTCCCAAGTTACTCCTCTAGTAACGAACGCATCACAACCATTGAATGAATTACCAACAATGACAAATGGGTGTGCGCCTAAAGATGGTGGAAATTTACTACTCAATCATTTAACCGATTTACCCATAAATGACACTATTGCTGCGTCTGTTGTTAAAGAATACTGGGGATCTGATGAGATTATCAGTGGCATTCCAAGATACTGCTTATGGATTAATGATTCAGAAGTTGGGAAAATAGATAAAAGTCATTTTTTATCGGAACGTATAAAAGGAGTTCGTGAATCTCGATTGAAAAGTGAGAAGTTGGCTACGAGAGAATGGGCAAAACATCCTCATAGATTTGTTGAAATTCGACGACCTGAAAGCACCGTTATTATTGCTATGCCAGCAGTTGCAACTGAAAAGCGTCAATATTTGACGCCAGTGTTACTACCAGCACAGAATGTTGTTGTAACTAATGCGGCTTTCGTTATGTACGATCCATCCACCTGGGTTTTTGGGCTTCTTACATCTAGATTGCATCATATCTGGATTAAATCTGTATGTGGTCAACTTGAAACTCGAATTAGATATTCAAACACATTAGGCTGGAACACCTTCCCCGTCCCCAAACTCACCGAAAAAAACAAACAAGACCTCACCCGTTGCGCTGAGGATATTCTGCTGGCACGAGAAGTGCACTTCCCCGCAACCATAGCCGATTTGTACGACCCCGACAACATGCCCGAAAACCTCCGCCGCGCCCACGACCGCAATGATGAAGTGCTAGAGCGTATCTATATCGGCCGCCGATTTAAAAACGACACTGAGCGACTAGAAAAGCTTTTTGAGCTGTACACAAAAATGAAAAAATAATAAGGATATATTTAAATGGTATCTGTAAATAAATTTGAGTGTGACAAAACAAAGGCAAGATCCAACTTGGTTAAACATGGTTTGCGATTTACAGAGGGTTGCAGAATTTTTGAGGGACTTACCTTGACTGCTGAAAGTAAGCATAATCAAAAGCTCAATGAAAGGCGATTCGTCACAATTGGTGCATTAGATGACCAAAGTGCTGCTGTCCTAGTTTGGACAGAACGTAAAGGAAATATACGCGTAATTAGTTCAAGAAAAGCCAGTCAAAAAGAAAGAGAAGCATATTATGCCCACATCAAAAAAACGATTAATTGAGATTAGGCAAATGAGCGGAATTGATATGTCTGATATTGATGAACTTGGAGATGAGTTTTTTAAAAGTGCTATCCTAGGTAAACCAGGAGACAATGTGGTTACGTCAGTGAAAGGTGCTTTCAGGGCAATTCCATCTGTTTCCGTCAATTATTCTTCCAACGGAAAATCCACTAAAGCCAATGAGTTAGGCATGCGCGTCATGCAGGAGCGGGCGTACGAAAAACGTGGCGAACAATATTTACTTATTAAATCTCCTCCAGCCTCCGGTAAGAGCAGAGCGTTAATGTTTATTGCACTTGATAAGTTAAATAATCAAGGTATTAAAAAGGCGATTATCGTTGTGCCTGAAAAATCTATCGGAGCCAGCTTTAACAATGAGCCTTTAACAGAATATGGGTTCTACTGGGACTGGGTAGTAGAGCCAAAATGGAATTTGTGTAATTCGCCTGGCGAGGACGGTGGTAAGGTTAATTCTGTAAAGGCATTTTTAGAAAGTTACGACAAAACCCTGGTATGTACACATGCTACATTTCGATTCGCAGTAGATAAATTTGGGATTGAACTGTTTGATGATTGCTTGATTGCAGTCGATGAGTTTCACCATGTGAGTGCTAACCCGGATAACAAGCTAGGGTTGCATTTGGGCGAATTTATTAAACGCGATAAGGTACATATCGTGGCTATGACTGGCTCGTATTTCAGAGGCGATGCTGAAGCGGTGCTATCTCCACATGATGAGGCCAAATTTGAAACAGTTACCTACACTTATTATGAACAGCTAAATGGGTATGACTATCTTAAAACGTTGGATTTAGGGTATTACTTTTACTCGGGTTCGTATATTGATGAAATCAGCGAGGTATTGGATACCACTCTCAAGACAATTATTCATATACCTAGCGTGAACTCCCGTGAAAGTACTCAACGTGGGAAAACTACCGAGGTGAGTGAAATTCTGGGTGCTATGGGAGAGTGGAAAGGCAAAGACGCTGCTACGGGATTTGATATTGTCGTGACCGCAGATAATCGCACTTTAAAAGTGGCTGATTTGGTGGACGATGGTCCTGATAGACATGCAAAAGTACTTACAGCATTAAAAGATCCATCTCAAAAAAACAATCGTGACCATGTGGATGTGATTATTGCGTTAGGTATGGCAAAAGAAGGCTTTGACTGGATATGGTGTGAGCATGCATTAACAATTGGTTACCGTTCAAGCTTGACTGAAATTATTCAGATTATTGGCCGTGCAACACGCGATGCAAAAGGAAAAACACGCTCACGTTTTACAAACCTTATTGCAGAGCCGGATGCATCACAGGATAAAGTAACAGACGCAGTCAACGATACTCTTAAAGCGATTGCGGCTAGTTTGCTGATGGAACAGGTACTGACTCCAAAATTTAATTTCACGCCAAAAAACCCACAAGCTGCACCTATGGAAGGTTTTGATTATGGTGAAAATGGCTATCAACCTGGTGGTAACAATGTCGGTTTTAATGAAAATACAGGCCAGTTCCATATCGAAATAAAAGGTTTAGTTGAACCAAAAAGCAAAGATGCAAAACGTATTTGCCAAGAAGATTTGAACGAGGTGATTACTGCATTTGTGCAAGACAAAACCAGTATTGAACGTGGTTTGTTTGATGACGAAATGGTGCCTGAAGAGTTAACACAAATCCGCATGGGGAAAATTGTGCGTGACAGATATCCTGAGTTGGATGATGGTGATCAGGAAGCTATTCGTCAACATGCTATTGCAGCGATGAATATGACTCAACAAGCCAAACAATTTATTAATGAACATCCTGACGTAACCGAAAATGAACGCGTAGGTAGTACGGCGTTTATTCAAGGCGTCAGAAAGTATGTGACTGATGTACGTGATTTGGATATTGATTTAATTGACCATATCAATCCATTTAGCGAGGCATATGCAATTTTATCCAAAGCAATGACTGAGGAAAGTTTGAAGCAAGTGCAGGCAATTATTACCGGAAAAAAATTGAGCATGTCACCTGAAGAGGCGCGTGATTTGGCAAAGCGTGCTGTTGTTTTTAAAAATGAACATGGACGGTTGCCCTCGCTTACGGCTGCTGATCCCTGGGAAAAGAAAATGGCCGAAGGTGTAGCTTATTTGGCGCGTATGAAAGCGGAGGCAAGTCGTGGCTAAATCAGAATTTACTGATGAAGACGACGCGCTGCTCGCCGAATTGGGTATAGAAGTAGAGATTAAAAATACAAGCAGTCACACACCTCGTGAAGAACGAATTATTGCTGGCTTTGAAGAGATTGAGCGGTTTATTGAAACTAATGGAAGATTGCCGCAACACGGAGAAAGCAACGATATATTTGAACGTTTGTATGCTGTCAGATTGGATCAGATTCGAGCATCTAATGAGTGCAAAACGCTTTTAGAGGGTATGGACAAACATGGTTTGCTCACAAATAACCCACAACTTACCAGTTTAGATTTAGATACATTAGACGATGATGCATTGCTTGCTGAGCTTGGCGTTTCTGAACCTGCCTCTAACGACATCACGCAGCTCAAGTTTGTTAAGTCTCGTGCCGAAAGAAAAGCTGCTGAAGAGGTAGCACAGCGCTCATTTTGCGAGGATTTTGAGAATTTTAAACGTTTGTTTGATCAAGTGCAGGATGAGATCAAAGCGGGTGAACGTAAAACAATGCGATTTAAAGAGGATGCAAGCATTAATCCAGGGGAGTTTTTTATACTGAATGGGCAATTAGCCTTTGTTGCTGAAAGTGGAGAAACCATTAAAGCACCAAATGGTGAGGCTGATGCTCGTATGCGCGTCATTTATGACAATCAAACGGAAAGTAATATTTTGCGCCGCTCGTTTCAACGTGCGTTGTACAAAGATGAAGCAGGCCGTAGAGTATCTGAGCCCAACGCAGGTCCTTTATTCGACAATGTTGTAGAGAACGAAGATGTTGAGAGTGGAACAATTTATGTTCTTAGGAGTAAATCTGACCACCCTGAAATTGCTTCTCGATCAAACGTACTCCATAAAATTGGAGTAACTGGCGGTAGCATTGCAGTTCGTATTGCTAATGCCAAGGTAGATCCTACTTTCTTAATGGCTGAAGTTGAAGTTGTAGCTACTTATGAGCTGTATAACATTAATAGAATTAAACTTGAAAACTTGATACATCGCTTTTTAAATACAGCGAGGTTAAAAATTCACATCAAGGATCGATTCGGAAATCCAATATACCCACGTGAATGGTTTTTAGTGCCGCTTTTTATCATTGATGAAATGGTAGAAAAAATCAAAGATGGGACTTTAAGTAACTACGAATATAACGTGGAAAATGCGAAATTAGAATTGAATTCCTAGCTAGCGGTACTCATTTGCTTTCATCGAAATTTATCTAAATTGATTATGCAACTAAGCTAAAATTTCTAGAAAAAGTTCATATTTCTTCTATAAATATAAGTGGCCTGAATACGAAGATTATATAAATTAATCAATATCTTATTGTGAATTTTATCTAAAGAGGGGTTCGCTTTTTTTAGAAGCGAACTCCGACAAGGCTTACATATCAATTTCATCAAACGGCTTAGGCTTACTGAAGTAAAACCCTTGCACCACTTTGCAATCACAATCTTGTAAGTACTGGGCTTGTTCAGCCGTCTCCACCCCTTCTGCCACCAACTCTTTACCCAAGCTTTTCGCCATTGAAATAATCGCCTGCACAATCAGGCGATGGTCGTTGTTATCTGCAATGCCTTGAACGAATGACTGATCGATTTTGATTTCACTCACGGGGAATTTGCTCAGGTAACTGAGTGCTGAATAGCCGGTGCCGAAGTCATCCAGAGAGATTCTAAAGCCCATGCTATCCAGGATTTTCAGGGTTTTTCTGATGTAGGCGCTGTCGTTTAGCAGCAGGCTTTCGGTGATTTCCAGCGTGATCCATGCCGGGTTGCAATGGGTTTTCTTTAACAGGTGCTTGATGGAGTTGAGCAGGTTGTTGTGGATAAACTGGCGGCTGGATAAGTTGATGGCAACGGTGATAGGCTCTTCGCGGCCGGTATTCCACCTGACGGCATCTTTAAAGGCGGTTTGCATGATCCACTCGCCTATCTCGATGATGAAGCCTGAATCTTCGGCGATGCCGATAAAGCGGTTGGGCGGGATCATTTCGCTGTGATTGCGGTGCCACCTTAATAGGGCTTCTACGCCGACAATCTTGTTAGTTTCTAAATTCACCTGCGGCTGGTAGTGCAGCAGGAATTCATCGTTTTGCAGGGCGGTGCGTAATGAGCGCTCGATGTCTATGCGTTCTATCGTGGTTTGCGATAGATCAGACGAATAAAACTGGTAGTTGTTTCTGCCGTGCTTTTTGGCCTTGTACATGGCGATATCGGAGAACTTCACAATATCGCTGACCACGTTGCTGTGCTCGGGGCACACGACGATGCCTATGCTGGCGGATATAAACAGTTCTGTGCCGCGGATCAGGATAGGCTGCTTGATGGATTCAAGTATCTTTTTCGCGACCATGCCTGCATTTTTCGGGTCTTTCACTTGAGAAAGTAAAATCGCAAACTCGTCGCCGCCCAGCCGGGCAACGGTGTCAGTCGGGCGCACGGCGCGCTCGATGCGCCTGGCCATCTCGTATAACAGCAAATCACCTTCGGCGTGGCCGAGTAAATCATTCACCGCCTTGAAGCCATCCAGGTCCAGCATTAGAAATGCAAATGAAGCTTCTGGCGGTGATTGATTCAGGCATTGATTCAATACTTCGAGCAAGGCAATGCGGTTGGGCAGTTTGGTGATGGAATCAAAATACGCCAGGTGGTGGATGCGGTCGAGGTTTTCATATGACTGCGTCATGTCCTGCCCGATGGCGATGACGGCTTTCACTTCCTGGTTGGCATTGAATTCAGGTGTTAACACCGTATCCATGATTTTATGTTTGCCATTACTGGTGATCAGCCTGAAGGCAACATGCTGGTCTTCACCGCTTTGAAACACTTCGCGGATACTTTGCTCAAAGGCGGTGGCGAAGTCGCCACCGGGATATTGCGAGGGGGTTTTACCGATCAGGCTGGCGCAATCCACTTCATAAAATGCGGAGTTGGCGTTATTGAGAAAGATGCGCTGGCAGTCGCTGTTGTATTTGGCGATGCAATTGGATGAGTTTTCTACAATGGATTTGTATTCGTGCTCTTTCTGGATGTTCTCGGTGACATCCCTGGCGTAACCAAGAGAACCGACCACTTTACCATCGACCACCACCGCAGATTTGTACGACTCTATCCAGTAATACTCACCTTCGGAATTTTTGATCGGCACCGTCACTGCACTCGGTGCGGTGCTGCGCATGGCCCATTGATCACCATCGACATATTCCTGTGCCAGCTCAGGCGGGAAAAAATCAAAATCCGTCTTGCCGATCAAATCAGCGCTTGAGGCTACGCCCACCATGTTGGCATAGGCAGTGTTCGCCACCAGGATGCGGCTGTTCTCATCCTTGAGCCAGACCATGAAAGGGAAGTTATCGATCAATGTCTGGATGTATTGATCGCTCTCAATATGCTGATGTTGAATATTTTTCATGACATGACCGAATATTCCAATATTGATCTATCTGTATCTTCCCACCATTAAAATTAAATTGCTTGTAATATATGTTTTCGGACATATTTAAATTTTCTTAAATATCAATATGTTGGAAATGCATCAACAGCTGATTTGCGAAGTGATTCAGCTAGCAGTAAAAGCGGCTTTTAAGCCCAGCACCCCTTTTTCCAGCTCCACCGTAGTCAGGCTGCCAAACCCCAGGCGGATCGCATGCACGCTTTGCTGCGATTCTGAAAACAGGGTGCCGGGCAAAATCCGGACTTTGTGTTTTAACGCCTGCTCGGCTACTTTCTCTACATCAAAACCTTCTTTCAGGCGTAACCAGATCGCCAGCCCGCCATCGGGGGCATCAAAGGTGACGTATTCCTTGAGTTCTTTTTTGATCAGTGCAATCAGCAGGGTTCGGCGTTCGTTATAGATCTTGAATGTGCGGCGGATATGGCGCTTGATCTCGCCGGAATTCATCAGCTCGGCGACTGCCAGCTCGGTAATGGAATTGCCTTGCCGGTCTATCAGCATCACTTCTTTGGCACAACGGTCTATCAGGCCGGGCGTAGCCACCAGGTAACCAACACGCAGACCGGGAGCGAGCACTTTGGAGAGGGAGCCGACATAGATGACGCGGCCACCGTGGTTGGTGCTGGCGAGTGGAAACACCGGGTGGTGCGAGAAGTGGAATTCGTGGTCGTAATCGTCCTCAACAATCGTGAAGTCGTATTGCTCGGCCAGCATCAGCAGCTTCAGGCGGCGTTCAGCCGTCATGATCACGGTGGTGGGAAACTGGTGGTGCGGAGTAACATAAATGGCCCGGATAGGATGCTGCTTGCACAGTTTTTCCAGCGCGACGACATCAATGCCGTGCTTGTCTTGCCCTACGGTAAGGATATTGGCACCGCAGGACCTGAAGGCTTCTTTCGCCGCCGGGTAGCTCAACTGTTCTACCACTACATAATCATTCGGCCTGGTTAACACACGCGCCGCCAGGAAAATACCCATCTGGCTGCCGCGCGCGATACAGATCTGGTCGATTGCTACGCTCAGGCCTCTTTCCATATTCAGCATGGTGGCAATCGATTGCCGCAATGCCAGCGTGCCGCGCGGGTCGCCGTAACCCAGATTTTTGCTGGACCCGATCAAGGCATGTCGGAAGGCGCGGGACAGGATATTGAACGGGATCAGCCGTGAATCGGGGATGCCATCATTAAAGTCGATGACACCAGCTTCCGGGGACTGATAATTCAACAGCGGATGCGTTGGCCCTTCGACCACATTGGCGGGCTGTTTGCTGGTTTTGGCGGTTTGCGGCTGTGCGTTGAAGTTGGGCAGGTTGGCGGAAACGAATGAGCCCCTGCGTTGTTCAGATATCAGCCAGCCCTGGGCGATCAGTTCATCATAGGCCAGGATCACTGTTTTGCGGTTGACCTGCAGTTTCTCTGCCAGCTCGCGGGTGCCTGGCATGGCGGTGGAGGGCGCCAGGCGGCCACGCTGGATTTCTTCCATGATCTGCTGCGCGATTTGCAGATAGACCGGCAAGCCCGAAGTGTCGGTAATGGTTAATTTAAGACTCCACGAACGTAGCATTTTTCACGCCTCCCTCGACCCCTGAACATCTCAACAGCGGGAAAAAATCCCTAGCTATTGCTAAAAATCTGGACTATGTAACCTTCACTATATCGCATATTTAACTGGACCAGCAATGTTCTCAAAACTGGAGGATTGTGGACTAGTTACATTCTGTTACATTTTTGAAACATTCTATTAAAGGAAACATTCATGTCAGCTCCTCTGGATATTCAATTGGCAGATTGGCGTAACCATGCACTGAACCTGGAAAAGCAGGTAAATCAGGTGATTGTCGGTCAGAGCAAAGCCATTCGTTTGATGAACATTGCGATTTTTGCCCGTGGCCATGTGTTGCTGGATGGCGGCGTCGGCGTGGGTAAAACTACCTTGCTGCAATCCATTGCGCGCGGTATCGGTGGCGCTTACGAGCGGATCGAAGGCACGGTGGACCTGATGCCGAATGACCTGATTTACCATACCTTCCTCGGCCCGGACGGACGTCCGCAGATTGACGAAGGCCCGTTGTTGCGCGCGGGTGAAGACTTGTCTGTGTTTTTCTTTAACGAGATTAACCGTGCACGGCCACAGGTGCATGCCCTGATGCTGCGGGTGATGGCCGAGCGCCATATCAGCGCGTTCAAAAAAGAATATCGCATGCCACATATGATTGTGTTTGCCGACCGTAACCAGGTGGAAAAGAACGAGACGTTTGAAATCCCTTCTGCGGCGCGTGACCGTTTCATGATGGAGATCCCGATTGAGATTCCCGCTGACCGCGAGCTGAAAAAATCACTGGTGTTCAATACCAAGTTCCAGCATGCCGAAAAACTGACGCAACAGGTGGAGAGCGATATCCTCAAATTCGACCAGTTGAATGCGTTTTCAGACCGCTTGCAAGACCACATTCAATCCAGCGATGTGCTGGAGGAGTACACCATGGATTTGTGGGATGCGACGGTGAACCCGGAAAAATTTGGCGTGACCATGGACAGTGTCGATATCTCGCGGTTGATCCAGGCCGGGGCCAGCCCGCGCGGCATGGGTATGCTGATGAAAGCGGCGCGTGTGAATGCCTGGCTGAATGGCCGCGACAGTTTGTATCCGGAAGATATTCATGCCGTGTTCCACGAAGTCATCTCGCACCGGCTGGTGTTCAATCCCGCGTATGAAAACCGCAGGACGGCGCTGGCGCGTGAGTTGACCAATAACATCATCCGCACGATTGCGGTACCTAGCCTGAGCTTCAGCAAAGCTGCCTAAGCAGGCATTGAAAGAAAACCCACATGCTACGTTCATTCAAAAAAGCCGATAAGAAAGCGCCGGCGCTGGTCGATGAAGCTGGCTATGCGCAGCCGTTTGAGTATGTGATCGGCTGGAAGTCGGACAGCATACAGCTGGGGGATCATCCGGGCACGCAGCGCGGCATCGGTTCAGATTACCGCGGTACGGTGAACCTGGTGGATTACCCGGATGCGCGGCGTATGGATTTGCGCCAGACCATACGCGACCCGTTTGAGCAGGTGAAGGTGCGGCAATTTAACCAGGACAGCACCACGCCGATTTATGCGGTGTGCGATTTATCCAGTTCCATGCAGTTTCGCGGGCACAAGCGCAAGCTGGATACTGCAATGGAAGTCGCGACGGCGGTGGCGAATTCGGCTTATCACGCCGGCGATTTGTTCGGGTTTATCGGTTATAACCAGCAGGTGCTTGAAGACTACACCTTGCCGTTAAGCCGCAACCTGCACCAGAGCAAAGCCACTATCGCCATGTTGCATGACTACCAGCATCTGCGCATAGGGGTGGAAGGTGTGGCGGATATGCCTAATTTTTTAGGCCAGACGCGGGCGCTGGTGTTCTGGATATCAGACTTCCATATGCCGCTCAGTGTGATTGAAAAGAGCTTGTCAGCGATGTCGGCGCACAAGGTGATCCCGGTTGTGTTGTGGGACGATGAGGAATACAAAAAGCTGCCCAAGTTTGGCTTTGGCACCATGATAGACCTAGAAACCGGGCGCAACCGCACACTGTTTTTCCGCAGCGAGGTAAAAGCCAAATTCGTGGATGCGTTCAATGCGCGCAGGCTGGCGCTGGAAGCCTTGTTTTTGCGCTTTGACAGCCCGGCGCTGTTCATGCACGGCGATTACCGGGCGGAACTGATGACGCATTATTTTGAGCAGGCCCTGTAAAGCAAACCAAGCAAAGCCCAGCAAAGTAAAGCAAGCCACTTTGACACGATTAAATAAGCGAATTAGACAATGATGCTAAATCAGATTTCAAACATGACCAAGGCCACGACTAAGCTTAAGCAAAAGCCGCTGCAACTGATTCTAGTTGCCAGCTTGTTATTCACAGCTCATATCGTGCTGGCTGAACAGACGACGCCGACAGAAAAACCGGTAACGCAACCGACGGTAACAGTCAAAAATCCGCCATCGACCAACGGTGTGCATATTGGTGATGTGCTGCGCAGGACGGTGGTAGTGGAGGCGCCAACAGCGATGACACTGGCCGAAAATGCCTTGCCTAAAAAAGGCAGCAAGCATGACGGCATTGAGTTGGTCGGGGTGGCGTTACAAAGCCAGCCGCAATCCGGCCACACTCAATACACCCTGCAACTCAGTTACCAGGTATTTGCAGTTAGCAATTACCCCAGCGTAATGCACTTGCCTGCGTATAAACTCACATTCACGGGCGCGGCGGCCAGCACAGTAGAAGTACCTGCCTGGGGATTCTGGTTCTCACCATTGGTGACTGGTGGCACCGCCACGGCCAGGAAAAATCTGTTGCCTGAGTTTAAAACACCGTTGATTGATAGCCGTGCAGATCGGCAACGGTTGGGCCTGTTCTTAACCTTGCTGGTTGCCAGCCTGGCGGCGCTGCTTTATATCAATGCCGATGGTCACTGGTTACCGTTTATGGGCGGCGCGTTTGCCCGCGCACATCGCCAACTCAAACACCTGGCAAAGTCATCCAGACCGAAAACGGCGGTGGAAGAGAAAAAAGCGTTGGTGTATTTGCACCAGGCGTTTAATCAGCATTACGGTGCCAATATCTTTGCGCGGGATATCGAAGAATTCGTGAATGTACGCCCGGGCTTTAAAGGCTTGCAAAGCGAAATCACACAATTTTTTGAAGCGTCCAATCAATCCTTGTATGACGTCAAACCACGTGACAGCCGCCAGGTGATTGCGCAACTGGTGCAGCTCAGCAAGCAGCTGCGTGATTGCGAGCGGGGCGTGGCATGATTATTTTGCATCCGTGGGCATTTGCGCTGCTGCCGATGGCGCTGTTGCCGTTCTGGCTAAAAGGCCACCAAGGCCAGCATTACAGCTGGCTAGATATCATGCCTGAAGACCTGTTTTCTGACCGGCTGAACCTGGCGGTCAAGGTGGTGATGTCTTTGCTGTTGCTGTGTATTGTGATTGCACTGGCCGCGCCCAGAGGTTCTGATGAACAGGTGCAGCGGGTAGGCAAGGGTGCGCAAACGGTGATGGTGATAGACCGTAGCGTCAGTATGGATCACCCGTTTGCCGGTGATTCGTCCGGCCATGTGGCGGAGATCAAATCCGCCACCGCGCGCCGCATTATCACGCAATTTATTGATTCGCGGCCAAACGACATGATGGGCGTGGTCGGCTTCACCAACTCGGCGTTATACGGCATCAAAATCACCACCAACCGCGATGCGATTCATGCCGCGATTGTGGCGGCGACCAGCCCGTCGTTAAACCAGACCAATATCGGCGCCGGGTTGACCGAGGCAGTGGGCCTGTTCGATAACATCCAGAACTCAGGTTCCCGTGCCGTGATTTTGCTGTCGGATGGTGCGGGTAAGCTCAGTCCACGCGTGAAATTTCTGCTCAGCGAGCGCCTGAAGAGCCGCAAGCTGAGTATCTACTGGATCATGCTGCGAGAACCGGGCGAGGCGAGTATTTTCTCGAAAGAGCAATATGACGAAGGGCGCACGCCTAACTCTATTGTGCTGCATAAGTACTTCCAGTCACTGGGGCTGAAATACAAAGCCTACGAAGCGGACAATCCGGAAACCTTGCAGTCGGCGATTAATGACATCGATACACGTGAGAAAAAAGTCATTAAATATACCGAAACCATCGCCGGATTTGATTATTCGAATATTTTTGTGATCAGTGCGCTGGTGCTGGTGTTGTTGATCCTGGGCATTAAAAATTTGAGGGTATATGAATGAAAAACCATATAACGCACACACGTTTAACGCGTAAAAACCAGGTGCTGGGATTGCTCTTTTTCCTTGGCCTGGTCGGCAGTGTATACGAAGGCTTCCAGGTCAGTCAGATCGCCAGGGCCAACCGTACCTTGCAAAGCGGCGAGGTGCTGGATGGTGACCAGTTTGCATTTCACCGGAAATTTGCCGATGCTTACCAGCAAGGGAAAACCGGCAATTTCAAGCATGCCAGCCAGAATTTTGGCCAATTGCTGGAAGCGCCAAAAAAACAGGATGAGCATGGCTTTGAACCTGACCAGAACCTGAAATCGCAGATTCAATTCAATATCGCTAACCACCTGTTCCGCTCAGGCTTGCAACGCTTGGTAGAAGCCGATGGATCTATCCAGGAACAGGCAAAGTTTGATTACCTGCAGGCGCGCGCTTCTTACGAGCAGGCGCTCAGGCTAAATCCGGCCAACCAGGCAGCCAAATTCAATCTGAGCTTATTGCACGGCGTGATTCCGAGGCATATTAAAACCGTGCCGCAGGATCCTTCCGGCCTGGAAATCAGCAACTTGCCACAGGGTTTGCCATGAAGCGACTGTATAACCGCCTGACACAAAACTACGAAACGGTCTTTTTGCTGGCTGCAGCGGCTTTCCTGGTATTAGCGTTGGTGAAGCCTGAAATCCAGCTCAAGCAGGAAGTGCATAATTATCTGCTGCTGGCCGATATCTCGCAGAGTATGAATGCGGAGGATATGAAGATCGGCGATAAGCCGGCGACACGCTTAGCCTATACCCAGCATCTGATGAAGCAGGTGGTGAAAACCTCACCTTGCGGCACCTATGTCAGCGTCGGTGTATTTGCTGCTGAAAATGTAGCCCTGTTATTTATGCCACTAGAAGTATGCGCTAACTTCGATATCATTACCGATAGCATTAATCACCTGGAATGGCGCATGGCGTGGAGTGGTAACAGCCGTATGACGTTTGGCGTGAAAGCGGCAGAGGCGACGTTCGATTACCTGAATATTCCGGCGCAGATGCTGTTTTTTACCGATGGCGATGAAGCACCGAAAGCCAATGGCATCAACAAGCTGGATATCAGTGATGTACGCATAGGCAAGAATGTGATTTTTGTCGGCGTCGGCGGCACCGAGCCTTCACCGATCAAGCGCTTTAATGCCAATAACAAGTTTATCGGTTACTGGGGTACAGATGCCGCTGCTGAAAGTGCGGGTGGTGGCGTCAATTACAATGACGCCAGTAAAGATGACCCAGACCCACCGGTGGCCTATGCCGAATTTGACCGCTATTTATCCAGCCAGGACGTGGAACATTTGAAGGAGCTGGCGACAGATATCAAAGGCCAGTATGTGGCAGGTGTAGACCAACCGGCGTTTTATGAGTTTGTGCAATCGCAAACACCGGCAGCCAAGTTCGTGACCAGCTATTCCGTGAAATGGCTGTTCCTGATTTTGGCAGCGTTGATGGTCATCGCGACCTATTTGCCCGATTTACTGGCGTATCGCTTGCGTGGACAGCCAGCGGTGTAACAACAGCAAATAAAAACGGCGACCCATTGGTCGCCGTTTTTAATGCCGAAGTTTTTATTCAGTATCAGCACAAATCATCAAGATTGGTAGGTTCGGATATCGTTTTCGCGCCCGGGATACTGCTGGCGCTTTTGGACATTTCGTAAGTCATTTTCCTTAAACGCGTCACCGAACCCAGTGGCCGGTGGGATTTGATGCCATGCCATGGAGAGAACATCATGCCGCTATCCACTACTTTGGAGCGGTAAGGGCTCCAGGCTATTTGCGGTTTGGCGGTAATCCTGGCAATCGGCAGGTAAGGAGAGACCTCTTCTGACCAGATCACAGTAGCATCTTCTATTGGCATTTTGTTGATATCGGTGCAAAGCTGCACCCGCAACTCCCATACCGCAGTGTTGGTGATAAAGAAATCGACGACCGATTTTTTCAGGCTATCAGAGGCAAAACTGATATCCACCGGCTTGTTGGTAAGTGCGAGCAGGGCAGGCGCAACCGGCACCAGTGCCACTTTGGCCATATAGTTGCCATACAGGATGGGGTCCTGGCTGAAATAGGTTTCGCCCAGGATATTGGTTTCCGGTTGACCCTCGCAATTCAGCAAACGTTGTCGGCCGCCACTCAAGGAGTCAATCAATTTGGAGGTGGATTGCAAAATTTGCGCAAGGAAATCCTTAAATTCCGGGCTGTTATCCGTAGTAGCTAATATTTTGAGGTTAGATAGAAAATGCTGCACGCTGGATGACAAAAAGCTGGAACCATTCACAAACAGGAAATTCTGCGTTGTGGCGTCTTCACTACCGCTGAGGCGCTCACCTTCTACCCCGAGAATCTTGATAGCGAGGCTACGGGGCGTGCACAGTTTGTCATTCAGAATATCGCCAGGTACCGTGGAAAAGCGCATGACTAATGGCAGTTTTTTCGGCTGGGCAAACATGCCTTGTGCCAGTTGCTCAGGCAGGTTGTCGTAGATTTCCATTTCGCCATAAATCAGGCCATGGCTACTGGTATGCACACTGCGCGTGGAATAGACAGAATGACGGTCATTCGTTTCCGAAATTTTCCGTAATGTATATTGCAGGTTCCCTCTTCGTTTTGTTTCGCTTTCATCCAGCACTTCATAGGCTGGATGATAGTTGAGAGGTGATATTCCAATATCCGCAGTTTTTTGCATACAAACCCCGCCTTCTCAAACACAAGTTTGTTTTTTGTAAAAACAAACTTGTTTATGTACGTTATTCAAAAACTTTTAGGTCAACTGCGCTACTGATACGTTTTATGATTGCTACCTGTAATACTCAGGCTTTTATCCGGCGATGATCCACCTTATATTGATTAAAATGTATTTTGTTTAGTAAGGCTTATGACGATTTAGTTTCACCTGCATGTTTTCTTTGCTTGTTCACAATCCTGGCAGCCACTTCTTCTTCGCGACCAGGGTAGCGATGCTCTTTTTTAAACTCGGTTTTTAGTTTGTCGTATTCGCGTTCACGCTTTTGGCTGGATCCTCTGGGCATTTGAATACTCCTTCCAAGTGTTAATGGAGAGTGCAAACGGCAGCCGCTATGGCTGCCGTGTTTGTCTTGTTGTGAACATGAATGCGAAATTCATTTCAAACGCGACAATTGCAGCTTACGCTTGAGAATGTAAATTTTTAATAAGGGTTTTTCTCATTGTTTTGTAGGATTATCTTTATGTAATGTGCTCGCATCACAATGCTGTTGAATGATGTCGCATAAACAAAAAGACCCTGTGGAGGGTCTTTTGATTTTTCAGGCAAGATTATTTAGCTTGCAAGGTATTGTAGGCAGTCATCAGGTTGCGGTAATCCGGGATATGGTTGGCGCACAAAGTCCCCAGCCCTTCAATATCACGGCGCCAGTCGCGATGCAGTTCGCAGGCCACCCCAAACCAGGTCATCATTTGCGCGCCGGCGGCTTCCATGCGGCGCCAGGCTGCATCGCGAGTCAGTTCGTTAAAGGTGCCGGAAGCATCACCCACTACAAATACTTCGAATCCTTCTTCAATGGCAGACAGTGCCGGGAAAGCCACGCATACTTCAGTCACCACCCCGGCGATAATCAGCTGCTTCTTGCCGGTGGCCTTGATGGCTTTGACAAAGTCTTCGTTATCCCAGGCATTGATCTGGCCGGGACGGGCGATGTAGGGCGCATCCGGAAACAAGGCTTTCAATTCCGGCATCAGCGGGCCATTCGGGCCGGTTTCAAAACTGGTGGTGAGGATGGTAGGCAAGTTGAAAAACTTGGCCGCATCCGCCAGCGCCAGCACATTGTTCTTGAAACGGTCCGGCTCGATATCGCGTACCAGCGATAACAAGCCGGCCTGGTGGTCAACCAGCAGTACTACTGCATTGTCACGGTCAAGACGTACGTAAGGTTTATTGTTGCTCATGATAAATCCTCTCAAAAATATAGTTTTAGTGTGTGAACTTCAGGTTTAAAAAAGCTTGTTTAAGCAGTCGCAAAGCGGCCCAGGTTGTAATCATTAATGGCCTGGTCTATTTCTTCCCAGGTGTTCATGACAAACGGTCCATGACCTACCACCGGCTCGTTCAATGGTTCGCCATTCAGCAGCAATAAAACGGTGTCCTGCTGTGCTTGCAATACCAGCTCGGTACCTTCGCGCTGCATGACGGCCAGTTCAGAAGGGCGGATGGTATGCACACTGCCGGTTTTCACTGCGCCTTTGAGTACGAAAATGGCAGTGGTATGCCCTTCCGGCAAATTGAATACCGTGCGGGTACCTGCATTCAAACGTACATCCCATACATTCATGGCACTGAAGGTTTTGGCCGGGCCGGTTTGTCCGGCATATTCACCGGCAATCACCCGTACTTTGCCTGCTTCACCAGGTAATGCCACTTCCGGGATATCCGCTTTGGTAATACCCTGGTAGCCTGGCTGCGTCAGTTTGTCTTTGGCAGGCAAATTCACCCATAACTGGATCATTTCAAACGGGCCACCATTTTTCGCGTAGTCATCGCCGTGATATTCCTCGTGAATGATCCCTTTACCAGCGGTCATCCATTGCACTTCACCAGGACCGATGGTGCCACCGGCATTGGTCGAGTCATGGTGTGAAACCTGGCCGTCGTAAACGATAGTCACTGTTTCAAATCCACGGTGCGGGTGTTGCCCTACACCACGACGTTGTTCAGTCGGCTCAAAGCGGGCAGGACCTGCGTAATCCATCAGCAGGAATGGAGACATTTCTTCCGCGATATCACGGTAGGAAAAAATGCTCTGCACCAGAAAGCCATCGCCTACCCAGTGGTTGCCATTACTACGTTTGATAAAAGCCAGTTTTTTCATGATGTGCTCCTTGTGAATTCATGTCATGTTGCGATGGTTCTCACTATAAACACATGACTTTTAAGGCACTAGATGGTTAAATGTGAAATTACTTTTCATTTAATTGAACAATCATGGACTTTAACGAAGCAGCGGTATTCGTGAAAGTAGTGCAGGCCGGAAGCTTTAGTGCGGCAGCGCGGCAATTAGGGTTACCGACTTCTACGGTCAGTACCCGGGTGGCACGACTCGAAAAAAGGCTGGGCGTGACCTTGCTGCAACGCACTACCAGGCGATTGCACCTGACCGAGGCCGGGACGCTTTATTATGAGCAGGCATCCATAGGGTTGGGATATTTGCTGGAGGCCGAAGCGGCACTGGATGCCGCGCGGCTACAGCCACAAGGCACGTTGAAAGTTACCGCACCTGCCGATCTGGGCGATGCCTTGCTGGCGGGGCTGGTAAAGCGGGTGCAAACTGAGTACCCCGACCTGGTGCTGGAGATGTTGTTAACCGACCGTTATGTTGACCTGATTGCAGAAGGCGTGGATGTTGCGATTCGCACCGGCGAGTTACGTGATTCCAGCCTGATTGCTAAATCATTAGGGTCTATCCAGTGGGCATTATTTGCCAGTCCGCTATATTTACAGCAGGCGCCGGCCTTGGAAGCGCCGCCCCATTTGCATGCGCACACTTGCTTGCAATTTACACCAATCGGCCGTGAGCAATGGTTGCTCAGCAATAAACAGAGTGAAATAAGTGTGCCCATGAGCGGGCGCACACTGGTGAACAGTATTGGCGTGATCAAGGCAATGGCCGAAAATGGGCAGGGCGTCGCCTTGTTGCCTACCTTCATCTGCCAGCACGCGCAGCGTAGCCAGCAATTGGTACGCTTATTACCTGCCTGGTTGGGGCGTGCGGACGCGGTGCATCTGGTTTACCCGCAACAACGTTTTATGCCGCCCAAACTACGCGCCTTTATAGAGGTGGCGGTAGCAGAATTAAAAACACAGTTTAAAGAAACACTCTGATGTTTGCGCGCAATGCGCGCTTTGACAAATAATAAGAAAGGACCACAGATATGAGCCAGCAAGATTCAATCACCATGCAACATGGTGCCAGCGCCATCATTACCCATCGCGTCAGTGAAGCGCAGCAGGCAGCTTATGAACAATGGCTGGAAGAGATTGGCCCTGCCTGCCGTGCGTCAGAGGGTGCGTTGGACTGGCATCTGATACGTCCCATTGCTGGGTACTCGGATACTTATTCTGTGATTATCCGTTACGACAGCGAACAACATCTTAAACAATGGATGGCATCACCCAGCCGTCAGCAACTGATTGCCAAAATTGAACACATACTGAATGCCAAAGATAACTACCAGATTAAAAGTGGCCTGGATTTCCTGTTTGTGCCTGAAGCGGCCAAAGCTTCGGTGCCAGTGCGCTGGAAGCAATTTTTAATGACCTGGTCGGCCATTTTTCCGCTGGTAAGTTTGGTCTCCCTGGGAATGATACCGCTGATGGATAAAGTGGGTTTCCCGCAAATTTACCTGTTGCATACGCTGGTGATCACAGGGATCGTTGTTATGCTGATGGTGTATGTCGTCATGCCCCGCTATGCAAAATTAATGAGAAATTGGCTGCATCGTTAACTAGGGCCTGTTAACACTATTCCAGCTGTCGCTGCTGGAAAGCATTTATTCGTTGCGCAAGGCGGATAGAGCAATGCGGAAAGAGCAACAAGGTATAGCTGGCTACATAAGCGATTAACAACGAATAAATGACTCCAGCCCTCAGGGTTGCATCTGGCATGAGCGCTCATCGTTATTCGGCGCTTGTTGGAAATAACAAAACTGCACTTCTCACGCCAACATCGACAATTGAAATAGCGTTAACAGGCCCTAGCGTGTCTTATTTAAACCAATTTTAATTAATCTTTCGCAAAACCTCGCTTTGTAATAGTGTTTTTGTATCGCTTTAGGCGCATGATCTCAGCATGAAGGCTAGGTAATCAATACCTTGCATCAATTAAAGTGTAGAGCCGAATGACCGTTGAATAAAACATAACTACACTCAGGGGGTCGCAAGTTGGATAAAGCGGCGGAATCAGCAGCATTAAACGCAGAAATTGTGGAAATGCTGTATGCGAATAATCGTAGGTCACTGATGGCAGCCATCGTGGTCATGGCCGCGCTGTTACTCACGCAACTTCACCTGATCAATTCCAGCATTCTCATCATCTGGTCTGTCATTTTCCTGAGTGCCTATGGCAGCCGTGGCTACCTCACCTTCAAGTATTACAGGGATCAGCGGCGTACATTGCATAGCATGCACTGGTTACAATGGTTTCGTTTCAATACCGGCTTTTGCGGGTTAGCCTGGGGCCTGGCCGGCATATTACTGTTTCCTGAAGCGGCACCTGCTAACCAGGCATTCCTGATTTTTGCGCTGGTCGGAGTGTCTGGTGCCGGTATCATTATTTATTCGGTAGATAGCTTCACATCTAACCTGTTCACTGGCGGCATCGTGGTATTTATGATTCCGCGGTTTCTCACCCATGGCACTTCTGTGTCTATTGCGCTCGCGGTGTTGTTTATTGTGTATGTGATCTATGTCAGCGTGGCCGGGAATGCGCTGGCCAAAAGCCTGCGTGAAAATATCTCGTTGCGCATTGCTTCCAATCTCGATAACAAAAAAGTGCATCAACTGGCTTATTATGATTTCCTGACGGAGTTACCAAACCGGCGCTTGCTGTCAGACCGCTTGCAGCAGGCGTTTGTGCGGTGCGCACGCGGGCAATGTCACGGGGCAGTGTTATCACTGGATTTGAATAATTTTAAAGGCCTGAATGACAGCATGGGCCACCAGGCCGGCGATGAGTTGTTGCAGCAAGTGGCTGCCAGGTTGCAGCAGTGCTTGCGCAAAAAAGACACTATCGCCCGCATGGGTGGGGACGAATTTATCGCCGTGCTGGATGAACTGGGGTGCGACAAGGCAGAAGCGATCAGGGCTGCGCAGGTGACCGCTGAAAAAATGATGGCGGTGTTTTCTCAGCCTTTCCAGTTGCAGCAAAGCAAATACCGTACAACGCCTAGCATAGGCATTTGCCTGTTTCACAGTGATGATTACAGTGAAGAAGAGGTGTTGAGGCGTGCGGATATAGCCATGTACCAGGCGAAAAAATCCGATAACCTGAACAGTATCCAGATGTACGACGAGCTACTGCACCCGGCGATTGAAATGCGTGCCACACTGGAGAATGACCTGGCGTTTGCCCTGCAGGGTAACCAGTTATTACTCTATTTCCAGGTACAGGTCGATGAAACGCATAGACCTATAGGCGCGGAAGTATTATTGCGCTGGCAGCATCCTACCCTGGGTATGATTCCACCCGATCAGTTTATCCCGATTGCGGAAGAAACCGGCGAGATTGTACCTATAGGGCATTGGGTGCTCCAGCAGGCATGCCGGCAACTCAAGCAATGGGCCGAGGCGCCGCTGACACGCACACTGACACTTTCAGTCAATGTCAGCGCGGTGCAATTCAACCAGCCGGATTTCGTGGAAATAGTGAGTGATACGGTGTTAGGCAGTGGTTGTGATCCGCGCTTGTTGCAGCTGGAGCTGACCGAGAGCCTGATGGTCAGGAATGTAGAAGAAATCATCATTAAAATCCAGGCATTGAAAGCGCTGGGCATGACATTTTCGCTGGATGACTTTGGCACCGGTCAATCTTCATTATCAGTGCTGAAACGTTTGCCACTGGATGAGCTGAAAATCGATAAGAGTTTTATCAAGGATATCCAGCACAATGCTTATGACAGTTTCATTGTAGAAACCATTATCAATATGGCGAAAAACCTGGGCCAGACTGTCATCGCTGAAGGCGTTGAAATGCAGCAGCAACAAGCCTTGTTACAAACCATGGGTTGTCGGTTGTTCCAGGGCTATTTGTACAGCCGGCCATTGCCGCTGGCAGAGTTTGAATCAAGCTTGCATACAGGACTGGTCCATTCCCGCAGCCAGCAATCCCGGCTGGCACCGGAAGATAAAGCAAAAACCAAGAAGCGACAAAAGGCCTCTCCCACAGCTGAATTCTAAGCCCGCACCTCGCTAAACCGTTGGTTCCTGACTTACACTTTTACCAGTTCGTCGCCATGACTCAACCAGCGTAGCAGATGCGCTGCCACCGCCTGCGGTTCGCGTTGTAACAGCTGATCCGCCATTTGCTTGGCTGCTTGCAGTAATTCTACATCCCGTTCCAGGTCGGCAATTTTCAGCATGGGCACACCGCTTTGACGTGTGCCCAGCAATTCGCCCGGACCACGGATATGCAGGTCGGCTTGCGCAATATGGAAGCCATCATTGCTTTCGTAAATCACCTTCAGCCTGGCGCGGCCTATCTGTGTACATTGCTGTTTGTTATACAGCAGAATGCAGGTGCTTTTAGCCGCGCCGCGACCCACACGGCCACGTAACTGGTGCAATTGGCTTAAACCCATGCGCTCGGCATGTTCGATCACCATCAGGCTGGCGTTTGGCACATCGACACCTACCTCAATCACCGTGGTCGCCACCAGCAGATGGATCTGGTTGGCAGAAAAAGCCTGCATCACCGCCTGTTTTTCAGCTGATCTCATGCGGCCATGCACCAGTCCCACCTGCAGCTCAGGAAATGCCTGCTGCATATACGCATAGGTATCATTGGCGGTTTGCAATTGCAGGGTTTCCGATTCTTCAATCAACGGGCACACCCAATATGCCTGGTGCCCCTGTGCGCAAGCCTCGCGTACACGCTGTAATATCTCGTCGCGGCGGTCATCCGCCACCAGTTTGGTTGCCACCGGGGTACGGCCGGGCGGCAGTTCATCAATCACCGATACATCAAGGTCGGCGTAATAACTCATGGAAAGCGTACGCGGAATAGGCGTGGCGGACATCATTAACTGGTGCGGCTCCAGATCGCTACGCTGGCCTTTTTTGCGCAATGCTAAGCGCTGGTGCACACCAAAGCGATGTTGCTCATCCACAATCGCTAACCCTAATTGTTTAAACTGCACTTCTTCCTGAAATAAAGCATGCGTGCCTACTGCTAAAATAGCGTCACCATTGGCAATGCGCGCCAGTGATTGCTCACGCGTTTTTTTATTCTGGCTGCCGGTCAGCCAGGCAATCTCTATACCCAAAGGCGTTAACCAGCTACTGAGTTTCTTGTAATGCTGTTCAGCGAGGATTTCAGTCGGTGCCATCATGGCTACCTGCCAGCCATGTTCTATCATCTGTAATGCTGCCAGGCATGCAACGATGGTTTTCCCGCTGCCGACATCGCCTAGCAACAGCCGTTGCATAGGGTGTGGCTGGCTCAGGTCATTGCTGATTTCGGTGATGACCTTTTGTTGTGCCGTGGTGAGTTCAAATGGCAGGCTAGCCAGTAAACGCGCATTCAGTGTTTGGGAGCGCGGCGTTGCCGGCGCGAGTGCCTGTTTACGGCGGGCATAGTGCTGGCGCATGGATAATTGCTGCGCCAGTAACTCGTCATAGGCCAGCCGTTGCCAGGCGGGATGACTATGGTTTTCCAGGGTAGGTAAGGCGATTTCCGGGCTGGGCTGGTGCAGTAGTTGCAGGCTGCTGGCAAAGTCTGGTAACTGCAACGGTGTGTATACCCAGGCAGGTAATGTTTCCTGCAAATACTCCGCTTTTAACACCAGGTTCACCGCTTTGCGGATGGTATTCTGGCTCAGGCCGGCGGTGGTCGGGTAGACCGGTGTCAGGGCAGTGCTGACCGGGGTATCTTCTTTGACCTTGCGTTGCTGCGGGTGCACCATCTCATAGCCAAAAAAGCCGGGGCGCACTTCGCCAAAAGCGCGGATGCGGGTACCGGTCTGCATGGCGGCAATCTGGCTGGGATAAAAGTGGATAAAGCGTAAATTGATGATGCCGGTATCATCCTGCACCCGCACATTGAGCATTTTGCGTGGCTTGTAACTGACTTCGTTATGCACCACCATGCCTTCAATCTGCGCCTGTTCTCCCTGCCGTAAATCGCGGATGGCGGTGACATGGGTTTCATCCAGATAGCGTAGCGGTAAATGCAGCAGCAAGGCCTGCGGCGTGTGTATAGCCAGTTTTTCCAGCTGGCTGCGTACGGCAGGGGTGAAACCTCGGATATCGCTCAAGGAAGGCATGCTGGCCATTCACCCGCCGTTTACTGGATACGTTGTTCCAGCTGGTTGCCCTTGACCCGGTTAATGCGCACCACTTGCTGGATCTTGCGAAGGTTGCGGATCAGGGTCGCCAGATGCACGCGGTTGTGCACCTGTAAGGTAAAGTTCACATTGGAATACTGGCTGCCATCGCTGGATTCAACGCTGACGTTATCAATGTTGGCATCTGCATTAGCAATAGTGGCTGCAATTTTGGCCAGCATACCGCGTTCGTCGACCACAGAAATACGCAGGTTCACGCTGAACAGTTTTTTCGGGTCGGCATCCCATTCCACATCCAGCCATTTTTCCGGATCCAGCTTGAATTTGCGGATTGCCTGGCAATCATGGGTATGAATGACCAGCCCTTTGTCTTTATTGATAAAGCCCAGGATAGGGTCGCCCGGAATCGGCCGGCAGCAGGGGGCAAATTGCACTGCCATGCCTTCTGAACCACGGATGGTAATGGTATCCAGCGTCTTGCTTGTTTTATCTTCAGTGTCCGCCGGATGCGCCAGCAGCTGGTGCGCGACCATCAGGCTGTTGCGTTTGCCCAGCCCGATATCGGTCAGAATCATTTGCCGGGTTTTGGCGCCGTAGTCATTCATGACTTTTTGCCATTGTTTGTCCGAAATATCACCTGGCTGGATATGCATGGCGCGCAAAGCGACGTTCAGCATTCGCTCACCAAGCTGGGCAGATTCTTCGACTTTCACCGTTTTCAGGTAATGGCGGATATGCGAACGTGCCTTGCCGGTGACCACATAATTCAGCCAGGCCGGGTTGGGTTTAGCCAGTGGCGCGGTGATGATTTCAACATGGTCGCCATTGCGCATTTCAGTACGTAATGGTGCAAGTTCGTTATTGATTTTAACTGCCACGCAACTATTGCCGACATCAGAGTGCACTGCATAAGCAAAATCCACTGCGGTAGAACCGCGTGGCAAGGCCATAATGTTGCCTTTAGGCGTGAATATATACACTTCATCCGGGAAAAGATCGACCTTGAAGTTCTCCAGGAACTCATGGCTGTCGTCACTTTCGGTCTGGATTTCCACCAGCCGTTGCAGCCACTGGTGGGTTTGCTGCTGCAGCTTGGTCAGGTGTGCATCGGTCGTTTTGTACAACCAGTGTGCGGCCACGCCCGCATCGGCGATATTGTGCATTTCCTGGCTGCGGATCTGTACTTCTATCGGCGTGCCGAACGGGCCAAACAGCGTGGTATGCAAAGATTGGTAGCCATTGGCTTTGGGAATGGCAATATAGTCTTTAAAACGGCCTGGAATGGGCTTGTACAAAGCATGTAATGCGCCCAGTGCCAGATAGCAGGCGGCAGTGTCTTTTACAACCACGCGAAAACCGTAAATGTCACCAATTTGGGACAATTTCATCGATTTTTCACTCATCTTCTTGTAAATGCTGTAAAGGTGCTTCTCGCGACCTTCTACATTAAACTCAAGTTGATATTGTTTAAGCTGATTCTGGATGGATTCCAGGATCTTGCCGATCACTTCCTTGCGGTTGCCGCGCGCGGTGCGGATGGCCTTATCAATCACGCGGTAGCGGTTGGGGTATAAATACTTGAGGCTCAGGTCTTCCAGTTCATGAAAGATGGGGTTCAGGCCCAGTCGGTTGGCAATTGGCGCGTAAATATCCAGTGTTTCGCGTGCAATGCGTTTTTGCTTTTCCGGACGCATGGCATCCATGGTTTGCATGTTATGCAGGCGGTCTGCCAGTTTAACCAGGATGACGCGCACATCCTGGCTCATGGCCAGCAACATTTTGCGGAAATTCTCTGCCTGGGCCTGAGTCGCGGTTTGCAGTTCGACTTTATCCAGCTTGGTCAGGCCATCGACGAGGTCGGCGACTTGCTTGCCAAATTTTTCTGCGATTTCCGCACTATTAACCTCGGTATCCTCCACCACATCGTGCAGCAGAGCAGCCAGCAGGGTGGGTAGATCGAGGTGTAGCTTCGCCAGGATGCAGGCGACAGAAATCGGGTGGGTGATGTAAGGTTCGCCGGTTTTACGGGTTTGACCGGCATGCGCTTGTTCCGCATAGCGGTATGCCTGCCAGACCAGTTGTACTTCTTCTTCGTTAAGGTATTTCCGGATCAGCTGCGTGAGGGGGGAATCCTCACGGTCAGCCGGGAGTAAGTCTGCCGCTTCTAAAGGTGATTTAGACTTGCGATAGGAATGTTCACCTTGGGTATGCGGCATGACTGCTTAAGCCTGCCCTTTTTTTTCCAGAAGTTCAACGCCGATTTTGCCTGCGGCAATTTCACGCAGGGCAATCACGGTTGGCTTGTCTTTTTGCGCGTAACCGGCCACCAGCGGGTCGGAACCGTTAGCGATCTGTCGGGCGCGGTAAGCGGCTACCAGGGTTAATTGAAAACGATTAGGGATATTGTCCAAGCAATCATCGACGGTAATACGAGCCATATAAAACCTTTATATTGTATTGAATCACAGATCAGCGGCGGATTGCGCTGGTATCAGGTGAGTAATTGAATCAGTGACGCGTGGCAGACAACCTGGCGGTCAAGCTGCAAGCGCTTGGCACGCACGATAGCCATTAAATCCTGTAGAGCCACGTCAAAATTGTCATTTATTGTAACATAATCAAACTCATGCACGTGACGCATCTCCTCACGCGCAGCCGCCAAGCGCTTGGCAATCACGGCCTCGCTATCCTGGCCGCGGGCATTCAGGCGGTGTGAGAGTGCTTCAATCGAAGGTGGCAAGATAAAAATCGAAGTCACTTGCGGAAACAGGTTGCGGATCTGTTGTGCCCCTTGCCAGTCAATTTCCAGAATAACGTCACGCCCCTCGGCCAGGGCACTTTCAACTTCGGTTTGCGCAGTGCCATAGCGCGCGCTGTGTACATGCGCACTTTCAAGAAAGCCACCCTTATCCAGAATCTCCATAAATGCCGATTCAGGCACAAAATGGTAGTGGATACCGTCTTCTTCACCCGGACGCGGTTCGCGCGTGGTGTGCGAGACTGAGAGTTTCAGTAGGGGATCTTGCGCCAGCATGGCACGCACCAGGCTGGTTTTACCGGCACCTGATGCTGCAGAAATGACAAATAGATGGCCATGACTCATTGTGAGCCCCATTCCGGATTAGGCAGGGAAGAGAATACTGCTCTCAGGCCTTCGCCCCAGCCTTTGTGTACGCTGGCGTAATACGGGTCACGTTCGGTCAGGCGTTGACGGCAATCCGCAGTCAGCGTGTCAGTACGGTAAATCATCAAATCGATAGGCATGGCAACAGAGATATTGCTGCGGATAGTGGAATCAAATGAAATCAGCACACATTTCACCGCTTCCATCATATCGGTTTTGTGGTTGATGACGCGGTCAATAATCGGCTTGCCATATTTGGTTTCGCCAATCTGCAAATAAGGCGTATCCGAGGTGGCTTCGATAAAATTACCCGCCGCATAGACATTGAACAGGCGTGGTTTTTCACCTTTGATTTGCCCGGCCACCAGAATGCTGGCAGTGAAATCGATACCATGTTCCTTCAGCGTTTCGCCATCGCGATGATAAATGCTGCGCATGGCTGCGCCTACCACACTGGCGGCTTCAAACATGGAATGCACGCTGTATAAATTTGCGGTTTCCGGCTCGGGTTCCTTAAGCTGTTCACGCAATAAATTCACAACAGATTGGGTAATCGCCAGATTGCCCGCCGTGAGCAGCACAATCACACGCTCACCCGTTTGCTCAAAAACATGCGTTTTGGGTGCAATGGCTACCTGGTCAACACCCGCATTGGTGCGTGTGTCAGACGCGAGCACCAGCCCTTGTTCCAGCAGGATACCTACACAATATGTCATAACGGTATGGAAGAAAAAGCGGAGTCGCTAAAATGACATGATAGCACGGGCGGTCTGCACGACTCCACTGTTGCGAGTTGGCCATCACTATGGACGGGATAGTGTCTATTGTTGCGCGGAGAGGGCCTGTTGATACAGCTGATCGGTCTGGCGTTTACGCTGTTCATGCGTGACCGTTGCCAGCTGATTAACGCTGACCATGCTAGACATGCCTTCCTTGCCGCCGCCTATGCGGGTACCAGTCACCGGACTCGCACTACGGTAATCCAGGCCGACAGCCAGCCGTACGTGTGTTTCATTGGTTAATAAGCCATTTGAAACATCGAGCCCCAGCCATTGTTCATTCTGCCAGACCTCGACCCAGGCATGGGTTTGCATCAGGCTGCCATCTTCGGTAAACAGGTAGCCGCTGACATAGCGTGCCGGCAAGCCCAGGCTGCGGCAACAACCGAGAAAGGCATGTGCGTGGTCCTGGCAGACGCCTTTACCCAGCCGGAAAGCTTCGGCTGCTGGTGTATTTACCTGGGTGACCCCTTTTATGTAATGCATTTTGTCACGCAGTGCATACATCAACTCAGTCACAGGCGCTTGTGCATACTGTTTCGCAAAGTCCGTCATCGCAGCATCTGCCTGGGTCAGGGGTGACTCTCGCAGATACAGTTCCACCGGCAACGGCTGGTGGGTGGCCAAACCTAAAACGCCGGTTTCCACTTCGCCTGCCACCGAGATCATTAATTCTGTATGCGGCTGGTCGATCACCAGGGTATGCGTAAGATTGCCATAAGTGTCTTCAAACGCGTGGCACTGACCGTTGACTTTAATGTCCCAATGTTTGACGTGCTGACCCAGGCCATCGCGTGGCGTCAGGCGCAGTTGCTGAATGGTGTATTGCACCGCTTCGCTGTAGATATACTGGGTGTGATGCTCAATATTCAGCAGCATACTAGCCTTGGCTTAAAGAGCGCCGCAATCGTGTCTGCAAAATAACGGTAAACCTATTCCGCTATCAAGCTGAACAATCCGGCTTAAAGCCATCGTAGTGTTGATCATGCAGTTGCACTTAGGAAGTTGCGCTGAATCTCTTCACCCAGTTTGCGGTTAGCCAGGATAAATTCATCCAGAAAGTGATGTACACCATCTTTGACGATATCCAGCATACGACCGTAATGCAGTTTGGCATGCATTTGCCCAGCCAGGCGCTCAGCCTCGGTTTGCCGGCTGCCGGCAACCTGCCGCAAAATCGGCATAATCTCGGCGTAGCAGGCATGTAATGAGCGCGGCATATCTTCGCGCAGTATTAATAATTCAGAGACTTTGGTTGGCTCAATCGCATCGCGGTAAACCTTCTGGTAAGCCTGGAAAGCAGCGACTGAGCGCAACACAGCGCTCCATTCGTAATAATCCACCGCGCCCTCGTTGGCTTCCTGCATAGGGATTAAAAACTCGTATTTCACATCCAGCAGGCGGGCAGTGTTGTCGGCACGCTCCATAAAAGTGCCCAGCCGGACAAAGCTGAACGCCTCGTCGCGTAACATGGTGCCGAAACACACGCCGCGGAACAGGTGTGAACGGCTTTTTACCCATTCGCAAAATTCGCTCAGGCCAGACTGCGTCAGGTCCTGCTTGATGAACTGGTCAAACTCCAGCCACAGCGTGTTCATGTTTTCCCAGGTTTCTACTGTCATTGCTACCCGCACTGCGCGCGCATTTTCGCGGGCACTGCGCAACGAGCTGTAAATACTGGAAGGATTTTGGCTATCCATCACCAGGTGTTGAATCACTTGTGCAGCGCTGATATCTTTATAACTCGCCTCGTAAATATCCCTGACTCCGGCGATTTCCAGCACGCTGTCCCATAATTCTTCATCGTTGCTGGCATCGGAAGGTAACAGCGACATACCGTAAGTCACATCAAGTACGCGCGCCACGTTTTCGGCTCGCTCGATATAACGCGCCATCCAATATAAATGATCTGCGGTGCGGCTTAACATATCACGGCCTCTTGAGATAACTGTTGAGCAGCCATTTGCGACTGCATTTGGTCGGCATACACATCATCGCGCTCCAGCACCCAGGTATCCTTGGTGCCGCCACCTTGTGACGAATTGACCACTAACGAGCCTTGCTTGAGGGCCACGCGCGACAATCCGCCGGGCACCACGCTGACGGTTTTACCTGACAGCACAAATGGGCGCAGATCCACATGGCGTGGCGCAATTCCTTGGTCAACTAGTGTCGGGCAGGTTGATAAAGCTAATGTAGGTTGCGCAATGTAGTTTGATGGCTTGGAAACAATACGTAGCCTGAATTCTTCAATTTCGCTTTTGCTGGCAGTCGGGCCGACCAGCATGCCGTAGCCGCCTGAACCTTGCACTTCCTTGACGACCAGCTCGGGCAGATGATCCAGCACATAGGCCAGATCATCTTCCTTGCTGAGTTGATACGTAGGTACGTTCTGCAGGATGGGAGACTCACCCAGGTAAAATTTAATCATCTCCGGCACATAAATATATGTTGCCTTGTCATCGGCCACGCCGGTACCTACGGCGTTAGCCAATGTGACGCCACCATTGCGGTAGACGGAGAGCAGACCCGGCACGCCCAGCATGGAGTCGGGCTTGAATACCAGAGGGTCAAGGTAGTCGTCGTCGATGCGGCGGTAAATCACGTCCACCCGTTGCGGGCCTTGCGTGGTGCGCATATAGACGGCGTTATTGCGGACAAACAAATCCTGGCCTTCCACCAGTTCAATACCCATTTGCTGGGCGAGGAAGGCATGTTCAAAGTAGGCGCTGTTGTAGGCGCCAGGAGAAAGTAATACCACAGTCGGGTCAGTGACCCCGGTCTGCGCGACAGAGCGCAAATTGTTTAGCAGCACATGCGGGTAGTGTTCGACAGGGGCAATCGGGTATTTTTTGAATAAATCAGGGAACAACCGCATCATCATTTTGCGGTCTTCCAGCATGTACGATACGCCAGAAGGCGTCCGCAGGTTATCCTCCAGTACATAGAACTGCGATTCGCTGGTGCGTACCAGGTCAATCCCGGCTACATGTGCATAAATCTGGTTTGGCACATTCACACCGACCATTTCCGGGCGGTATTGCGAGTTGGTCAAAATGCTGTGCGGCACAATGCCGGCCTTGATAATTTCCTGGTCATGGTAAATATCATGCAGGAACATATTCAGGGCGCGCACACGTTGCACCGCACCTTTGGAGAGATGCGCCCATTCACTGGCTGAAATCATGCGCGGGATCACGTCAAACGGAATCAGGCGCTCGGCTCCGTCTTCTTCACCGTAAACATTAAAAGTAATGCCGACACGGCGGAACAATACTTCGGCTTCAGCCCGTTTGGCCGCTAATTGCTGTGTAGGTACAGCACTCAACCAGCGGTCGTAAGCCTGGTAGATGCCACGTACATTGCCACCATACCCCTGCATTTCATCAAAAAACTGTTTGGCCGTTTGCGTCATGGTCCATGACCTTTACATTATTTGTATCTGATATCAGCAAGGTGTGTGCCAGCCAGAAAAATAGTTTTAAATCATTGAGTTAAATAAAAACATGATTTCGAGAACATACTTAATGCACCATTAAGGTGCGTGTGAGGATGCGGTTATTGGTGCGATATTTTAGAAGTTGGATGCGTAAAGGTCTTGAAAGTGCTTATTTGTAGCTTAACGATTGCTCAAATTTTTCGAGTACCTTTAAATCCACTTCGGTGGGATTGACATAAGAAATATGCACATTGTTCCACTTGTTGCGATAGGCAAATAGAAAATAGACATGCCGTTGCTTGATACTTTTATCCTGAAAACTGTTTTCCAGCTCATAGCTGAGCTTGCAGTAATTGCTGTTGCAGCTTTTTTGCACGCTGGCCTGGTTGATCAAGGGTTCTTTACTGGCCTTTGGCCAAAAGCAGTTCAGTACATTTTCATGTGAGTCACCGCCATCGCACGCTGGCGTATCCACATTGATTACTACCGAGAAGAAATTGGCGTTGCCATAATACATATAGTGGTCATTCGAATCCGCTTCCCTGACCGGCCGGAGCGGAGGTGCGTCGAAGCTAATCGCCCAGCCCTGGTCCGGGATAGGCAGGGTGGTGATTTCAGCAACGGAAAGTTGGGGAAATACGCTGGTCAAGACATAGACGCAGAAAAGTAAAGCATAGCGGAGAAGAGGCATGGTTCTAGACCCTATGTTTTCTTGGAGTGATCTGACTATACCATCATGCCAATAGGGTTAAGCCACTTTGCAGGCGAAGTGGCTTAATTATTTATGCAAATTGTTGCATTTATTCAATATTCTGGATTTGTTCGCGCATTTGCTCGATCAGCACTTTTAACTGCATGGACACCTGGGTGGTTTCAATCGCAACTGATTTTGAGCCCAGTGTATTCGCTTCACGGTTCATTTCCTGCATCAGGAAATCCAGCTTTTTACCGACAGCGCCACCAACGCTAAGAATACGGTCCATCTCGGTAATGTGCGAATTCAGTCTCGCCAGCTCCTCATCCACATCGGTGCGTTGCACATACAACACGATTTCCTGGCGCACGCGGTCATCATCGGCTTGCATCGCTTCGCGCAATTTGGCGGTGAGTTTTTCCTGGTATTGCTGAATCGCTTGCGGTAATAACGGCTTCACAATACTGATTTGCTCGCGCACGCCTTGCAGCCTGTCCAGCAATACCTGTTTGAGTTTTTCGCCTTCACGCTGGCGCGCGGCAATTAGTTCGTCTATCGTCTGGCTCAATCCCTGTTGCAGACTTTCTGCCATGGCTTCAGTATCTACCGCCTCAGTTTGCAATACGCCCGGTAACTTGAAAATATCCACCAGATTTACCGGCTGTGCTTGAGGGAAATGCTGGTTCAGGTCTTTCAAAGTCTGTGCAATCTGCGCGACCATGGTTGGGTTGAGCGCCAGTTTACTGCTACTTGCGCTATCGCTTTTCAGGCTCAACCGGCATTCCACTTTGCCGCGACCAAGCCTGGTCTGCAGCTGTTCACGCACCAACGGTTCAAACTGGCGCAAGCTGTCTTCAATTTTGACATTCAACTCCAGGTAACGATGATTGACTGCGCGCAATTCGATCAGTAACAGACCTGCCGGAAAGCGGGTTTCGCTGTTGGCAAAGCCAGTCATACTTAAAATGGGTTGATGATTGGTATTATTTTTGGAAGTCATTTATTCGCTCCGAGCTAAGCGGGGGATTGTATCAAATGCAGTATCGATATGCGAAAATAGCGTTATAACAAGTTAACACAGTTTATTTCGTGTTTTCCTCAATAAAAGCCATGATAAGTACGTTAACCATTAAGTGAAGCTCGCCAATAAAATCGATATTGCACTGCCAGTAGGCACCGTGTTGCATGACTACACCATCACTCGGGTGCTGAGTCTGGGCGGGTTCAGCTTCGTCTATCTGGCACAGGATAAACAGAAAAATACTGTCGCCATCAAAGAATATATGCCGGTGACACTGGCCAAGCGCGATGGCCAGACGCATATCCGTTCTAACGGTAAAAATGAAGCCGCGTATAAACATGGGATGAAGTGCTTTTTTGAAGAAGGGTTGGCGCTGGCCAATATCGAGCACAAGAATATCGTGCGCGTGAAAAACTTCTTCCGCGCCAACAACACCGTGTATATGGTGATGAAATACGAGCGCGGCAAATCGCTGCAGGATTACATCATTGCGTTAACGCAGCCGGTGCCGGAAAACTTCATGATCCGCATGTTTGTTGAATTGCTGAATGGTTTGCGTGAGGTGCATAGCCGTAAACTGCTGCACCTGGATATCAAACCGGCCAATATTTATATACGACTGGATGGCTCGCCGGTGTTGCTGGACTTCGGTTCGGCACGCCAGGCCTTGTCCGAGGTGACACTGGCGCCGACTTACACGCCGGGTTTTGCCCCGCCGGAACAATACATAGACCGCAAGCATTTGGGCCCGTGGAGCGATATTTACAGCATAGGTGCCAGTATGTATGCCTGCCTGCAACGTTCATCGCCGCTGGCTGCCAATATCCGCCTCAATGAAGATACACTGGTGCCGGCGATACAGCTAGGCAAGCAAATCTATTCAGAAAAACTGTTATCGATTATTGATGACTGTATGCATATTGATTACCTGCAACGGCCGCAAAGTGTGTTTTCATTGCAGAAAAAAATGATAGAGGTGCATGTGGCAGATGACGCCCGTGGCTCCCTGGTCGATAAAATTATTAAAGTGCTCACCAAACCACTATGAAACATTTGACGAAACGCTTGATGCCATGAAGTTTTCAATTGCGCAAGGCAGCCGCCAGGGGCCGCGTCCGTATAACCAGGACCGGCTGGCATACTCCTATCACAGGCATTCCATTTTGATGGTGTTGGCCGATGGAATGGGTGGTCACCAGCATGGCGATGTCGCGGCCGAAATTGCAGTCAAAACCATGGTGGAAGCCTTCCAGCGCGAATCTGACCCGCTCATCGCGCAGCCGGCGCAGTTTCTTCGTGAGCAGATCGGCCAGGTGCACGACGTGATTGAGAATGTGCGTGTGCGCAAGAAGTTATCCGAATCGCCGCGCACGACCATTGTGGTTGCCTTGATCCAGCACAACAAACTGTTTTGTGCGCATGTTGGCGATTCCCGCCTCTATCTTTACCGCAACGGCCTGGAAGAATTCCAGACCCAGGATCACTCCGTAGTGCAATCGCTATTGCGTGAAGGCAGGATCACCGCCGAGCAGATTGAGCGACACCCGCATCGCAACAAAATCTATAATTGCCTGGGTGGCGACAAACCGCCGCAAGTTGACCTGGCTGACCCTATGCCGCTCAGCGAGGGCGATGTCATTTTGTTATGCTCGGATGGTGTCTGGAATACGGTGCCTGCCATCACCATGGCGCAGCATATGCTGGCCGCCAATATGCAGGATGGCGTCACGCGCCTGCTGGATGATGCCGATACCGCCAGCATCACCGTGGGTGATAACATGAGTGCCATCGCCTTGCAGTGGGGTGAAAGAAATACCGCGCCACTGGCAGTGTCTACCCTGGATTTACCAGGTGACGGGACGACCACCATGCTCAACCATGCCGGGACCATGCCCCACCCGCATGCACTGGATCTGACCGACGACGAAATTGAAAAGGCCATTGCCGACATACAGGATGCGCTGGGCAGAACCGGCCAGCATCTCAAAAAACAAGAAACTTGAAACAGACAGGAAAATTTGAAATGACCAGACCCAGCCAACGTGCCAACGACCAGTTGCGCAGCATAGAAATCATCCGCAGCTACACCAAACACGCCGAAGGCTCAGTCTTGGTCAAATTTGGCGATACCCATGTGATTTGCACCGCCAGTATCGAAGAAAAAGTGCCCGGTTTCCTCAAAGGCAAAAACCAGGGCTGGGTGACCGCCGAATACGGCATGCTGCCACGTTCTACCGGTTCACGTATGGATCGCGAAGCTGCCCGTGGCAAGCAAACCGGCCGCACCCAGGAAATCCAGCGCCTGATCGGCCGCAGCCTGCGCGCAGTAATTGACATGCAAAAGCTTGGCGAGCGCACCATCCATTTTGACTGCGACGTGATCCAGGCCGATGGCGGCACGCGCACCGCCAGCATCACCGGCGCTTATGTGGCGATGGTCGATGCCGTCAGCACGTTGCTGGCAAAAGGCTTGCTCACTGAAAGCCCGATCAAAGATTCAGTCGGCGCGATTTCGGTCGGTGTTTACCAGGGTATTCCGGTGCTGGACCTGGATTATATTGAAGATTCCGACTGTGATACCGACATGAATGTAGTCATGACCGGTAGCGGCGGTTTTGTCGAAATTCAGGGCACCGCCGAAGGCGAACCTTTCAGCCGCGACGCGATGAACGAGATGCTGGATCTGGCAGCCAAAGGCATTGCCGAATTATCCAAACTGCAACAACAGGCATTAGCAAAATAACATGGCACTAGCGTTCAACAAACTGGTGATCGCCTCCGGCAACAAAGGCAAAATCCGCGAAATCGCCCATGTGCTGGCACCCTTGAATATCGAGATTGTGTCGCAATCTGAATTCAATGTACCGGAGTGCCCGGAGCCGTATGAAACCTTTGTTGAAAATGCACTGGCCAAAGCACGGCATGCCAGCCAGCATACCGGTTTACCGGCGCTGGCTGATGATTCCGGTTTATGCGTGAATGCCCTGCAAGGCGCACCAGGTGTGATCTCGGCACGATATGCAGGCCCACAACCATCAGGTAGCCTGTTGACGCAGGATGAACGCAACAACGATAAACTGCTCACAGTGATGTCGCGCGAAAGTGACCGCCGCGCGTATTTTTACAGTGTGCTGGTGATGGTGCGGTCGCCCAACGATCCGCAACCGATTATTGCCGATGGCGTTTGGCTAGGTGAAATTTTGCGCGAGTTTCGCGGGTCAGAAGGGTTTGGCTATGACCCCTTGTTTATGGACCTGGAAACACGCAAGACCGTGGCTGAATTACCGCTGGAAATGAAAAGCAAAATGAGCCATAGAGGCCAGGCCTTGGTAAAATTGTTGCAAGCTTTAGAGAAAAGTCAGTAAAAAAAGTAACTGAAAGCACACGTAGGTGAAAGAAACAGCATATGACAAATGAGTGGCCCAAATGGGTGCGTGACGACGGCTCGGTGGTTTCGTGTACCGAAAAAGTCAAAGTCATGTCTGAAAACTTTGATGAACTCAAACAGATCGCCCAGGATGCGCTGGAAGATGGCTTGCTGATGGAAGTCAGCGAAGAACAGATGCGCCAGGCTTTGCATGCGCTCGTCGATCAACTCATCAACCCTTACAACAAGATATAGGCTTGCCAACATGGCAAGCGCCTCACCGCAACAAATCCTCCACGACGTTTTCGGTTACAACCAGTTTCGCCATCAACAACAAGCCATCGTTGAACATGTGATTGCCGGGCAGGATGCGCTGGTGCTCATGCCCACCGGTGGCGGTAAATCCCTGTGTTACCAGATTCCAGCCCTTGCACGTGATGGCCTGGCGATTGTCGTGTCACCCTTGATTGCCTTGATGCAAGACCAGGTGGAAGCCCTGCAACAACTAGGCGTAAACGCTGCCTTCCTGAATTCCAGCTTAAGCGCTGAAGACAATGCCCGTATTACCCGCGAGGTGGTCAGCGGTGAAATCAAATTACTCTACGTCGCGCCTGAGCGGCTGATGGTCGGCAGCTTTTTAAGCCTGCTCGATGAAGTGCAGCAGCACACAGGACTCGCCCTGTTTGCCATTGACGAAGCACATTGCGTCTCGCAATGGGGCCATGATTTCCGGCCGGAATACCGCCAGCTCACCGTGTTACACAACCGCTTCCCCGATGTGCCGCGTATCGCGCTCACCGCCACGGCCGATGCACCTACGCGTGCCGAAATCATCAGCCAGCTCAACCTCGAAAACGCCTGCCAGTTCGTTTCCAGTTTTGACCGCCCGAATATCCGTTATCACGTCGGCATCAAGAACAATGCGCGCCAGCAATTGCAGGCATTTCTGGAGCGTGAACACGCCAACGATGCAGGCATCATTTATTGTTTATCGCGTAAGAAAGTCGAAGAAACTGCCGCCTGGCTGGTAGAAAAAGGCTGGTCGGCGTTGCCATATCATGCCGGGTTGCCCGCGCAATTACGCGAACACCACCAGCGCCGCTTCCTGCGTGAAGAAGGCATCATCATGGTGGCGACCATCGCGTTCGGCATGGGCATCGATAAACCCAACGTCCGCTTCGTCGCCCATCTGGACCTGCCAAAAAGCATGGAAGGTTACTATCAGGAAACCGGCCGCGCCGGGCGCGATGGCCTGCAAGCCAATGCCTGGATGGTCTACGGCATGGGCGATGTCGTCTCCATGCGGCAAATGCTCGATAGCGGCGAAGCCTCCGAAGAACGCAAACGGCTGGAAAGGTTAAAGCTGGACGCCTTGCTAGGCTACTGCGAATCCACCGCCTGCCGCCACCAAAGCATTCTGCGCTACTTCGGCGAAAGCCATCCCGGCGCCTGTGAACAATGCGATAACTGCCTGCATCCGGTAGAAACCTGGCAAGCCACTCAGGTCGCGCAAATGGCACTTTCGTGTGTTTTCCGTACCGGGCAAAGATTCGGCGTCGGCCATTTAATTGATGTACTCACCGGCAAAGTCACTGCACAAGTCGAGCGTTTTAATCACGATAAAGTCAGCACCTTTGGCATAGGTAAAAGCCTCAACCAAAACCAGTGGAGTGGCGTCTATCGCCAACTGATCGCAGCGGGATTACTGGAAGCAGATATGGCTGCCTACGGTGGCTTAAAACTCACTGAAGCCGCACGGCCAGTGCTAAAAGGCGAGCAAGAAGTCTGGCTACGCCGCGATGCCGAACCCGAAAAACGCATGAGCAAAGCCGAACGCAGCGCACGTGCCAAAGAGGCGTTTGAAGGTGCGAACGATGACCCGCTCTGGCAAGCGCTTAAAGCCAAACGACTGGAACTGGCAAGAGAGCAGGGCGTACCACCTTATGTGATTTTTCACGATAGTACGCTGCTGGAAATCCACAATCGTAAACCGCAAACCTTGAATGAAATGGGGCAAATTAGCGGGATAGGGCAGGCGAAATTGCAGAAATATGGGGATGCGTTTTTGCAGGTGCTGGAAGAGATGCTATAAGCTCGAAGCCTCTTATTTCTAAACCAAAACGCTGACCTCATGAGGCATAGCAGATAGAAAAGTAGAATCTGCGAGCCGGTAGAAACACGGACTTATGGTTTTTAATGACTGGAAGACTTGGTAAAAAAATATATTGATCTTAAAATACAATTCTTAACAAATGTCATTTTTGTCCTAAAGGCGGATATGCAAATCAATCGTGTGCTTCTCGAAAAAGCGGTTCAACAGCATCTGATCAGTTCAGAACAAAGCGAGCAGCTTTGGCAATTTCTTAATGCGCAGATGAAAGATACGCCTTCTTTCCGTTTCACGCATATCCTCTATTATCTTGGTGGCCTCCTTGGCATTGGCGCAATGACGCTATTCATGACGCTAGGTTGGGAAAGATTTGGCGGATGGGGGTTAGTGGCTATTTCGGTGGCCTATGCGGTTGCAGGGCTTGTGTTTACTGATTATTTGTTCAAACGTAAATTACTCATTCCTGCCGGGCTTTGCGGCGCTTTTGTCGTGGCACTGACACCATTAGCCATTTATGGCCTGCAAAGTGCCATGGGGTTTTGGGCCGAAGGACGACATTATCAAGATTACTATTCATTTGTAGACTGGCGATGGATATGGATGGAACTGGGAACGCTGGCAGCGGGGGCTATCATGCTATATCTCTACCGCTTGCCATTTATGGTAATGCCAATAGCGGTGACGCTCTGGTATTTAAGCATGGATCTGGCGCTCTTTTTATCCGAGAATAACGACATCCACTGGGAGTTGCGTAAGCTCGTCTCGATCTGGTTTGGCGTGTGCACCATACTTTTGGCAGTTTGGGTCGATTTACGCAGCAAGCATGAAAAAGATTTTCCGTTTTGGCTGTATCTATTTGGGGTGATCACTTTCTGGACTGGCTTAACCATGATGGAGTCCGGCAGCGAGTTAAACAAATTTATTTACCTATGTATTAATCTTTTAATGATAGGTATCGGAGCAATTTTGTCACGCAGGGTCTTTGTTGTATTTGGCGGCCTGGGTGTTGCCTCATATACCACTCACCTTGCCTATGACGTTTTTAAGGACAGTATGGCCTTTCCGTTTGCGCTCACATTCATAGGCTTAGTGATTGTGTATAGCGGGATCCTCTGGCAAAAACATGAGGAAGATATTTCTACACGACTGAGGTCTTTGTTACCCATTTGCATGCAAGACCTCATAAATCGCAGGGCAGCATTCTGAATCAAATAGTTTATTGCTTTAGCGATTAGTATTATTTTTTGTCAATATAAGCTTCAAAGTCGGCCAAACATTTTCCAATATCTTTGGCTGTGCAACCACATTAGGGTGCAGCCCATCTTCAATTACCAAATCGCTGTGACCACTAATTCCATCCAGGAAAAATGGCACAAATGGTGTTTTGTATTTCTCTGACAAATCCAGGTAAACCGCCTTAAAACCATTAGTATATTTCGGGCCATAATTCGGTGGGATAAACATGCCTAGCAACACCACCTGCGCATTGGCTTGCTGGCTGGCCTGAATCATTTTTTCAAGATTGCTTTTCATTGCATCGAGCGACAGTGCGCGCAGGCCGTCATTTGCACCGAGTTCTATCACGACGATACTGGGTTTAAACTGCTTGAGTGCCGCGGGTAAACGGCTAAGTCCACCCGCAGTTGTTTCACCGCTGACGCTGGCGTTGGCAACTTCGTAGGGCAAATGGTTGTCTTTCACTCGTTGTGCCAGCAGACTGACCCAGCCTTGTGCCTGTGGGATTCTGTAGGCGGCGGATAAGCTATCGCCAAATACCAGTATCGCTTGTTTGGATGCGGCTTCTGCCATGACTAAGTTTGTAAACAATAAACCAGGTAACACGATCAATATCTTTATAAATCGGAACATCATTAATGCAAAGCCCTTATGCTGTTGAAGCGCTGTCTTTAAGTAAATCTGTTGTGAGCAATGATACAACAATCCCCATTCTGACCAATTTGAATCTTGCCGTACCCAAGGGTGAGAGGCTGGCAATCATTGGGAGTTCCGGTTCCGGTAAATCTACTTTGCTGGGCCTGCTGGCGGGGTTGGATACGGCGAGTAGCGGAAAAGTCCTGATAGCCGGGAAAGATATCGGGCAGATGGATGAAGATGGCCGTGCCGCGGTGCGTGCCGAGCATATGGGCTTCGTGTTTCAATCATTCCAGTTGCTGGGCTCACTGACTGCTCTAGAAAATGTGATGCTGCCTTTGCAGTTGGCTGGCCGCCGTGATGCGCAGGCGATTGCGATAGCGGCACTGGAAAGCGTAGGCCTGGCAGCGCGTGGCACACATTACCCAAAACAGTTGTCAGGCGGCGAACAGCAGCGGGTGGCGATTGCCAGGGCATTTGCGGCCAAGCCTTCTATTTTATTTGCCGATGAGCCGACCGGTAACCTGGATGTCGCAACCGGCGAGGCGATTATCAAATTGCTGTTTGATTTAAATGCGAAGAGCGGTACGACGCTGGTGCTGGTAACGCACGATATGAACCTGGCAAGGCGTTGTCAGCGGGTGCTGAATTTGCAGAATGGCGTGCTCAGTGAGATCACTATTGCCGACACGCATGCGGGAGTACATTAATGCTGGCGTTCTCGATTGCCTGGCGCCAGTTTCGCAGCCTGTGGTCTTCCGGCGAAATCCGTGTATTGCTGTTTGCGCTGATATTGGCAGTCACGGCGACCACCTCAGTCAGTTTCTTTACTGACCGTATCAAGTCCAGCATGCAAACCCAGGGCAATGTGCTGCTGGGGGCGGATCTGGTGGTGAATTCTGACCATGCACTCCCGCCAGCTTACCTGGCGGAAGCGCAACGCCGCCAGTACCAGACCACGCAGGCGCTGGAATTTTCTAGCATGGTGCTGAAAGGCGAGCGTAGTGAGCTGGCCGAGATCAAGGCGGTGGAAGCGGACTTTCCGCTGCGTGGGCATTTGACTATCAGCAAGCAGTCAACGACTTCGGCGAAAGCTGAACCATCTTCGACAGATATTCCTGCTCCCGGCACGGTGTGGATGGAGCCGCGACTGGCGCAAAAACTCGCATTGAAGATAGGTGATGAGGTCAGCGTTGGTGAAAGCCAGTTTATGCTCGCGGCATTTGTATTGCAGGAGCCATCGCGTGGCGGTGATATGTTCAGTATTGCGCCTCGCTTGTTTATGAACAGCGCCGATGTGCCTGCCACCAATCTGGTTCAATTTGGTAGCCGGGTGAAATACCAGTTGCTGGTTGCAGCCAATATGGATGGCGCAGCGGTGAACCAGGCGATGGAAGACTATGCCGAATGGCTGAAACCGCAGTTAGCCCGAGGTGAGCGCGTAGATGATATCCGCAGCGCCCGCCCGGAAATGCGCAATGCGCTGAACAAGGCGCAACAATTCCTGGGCATTGCCTCCATGGTCGGCGTGATCCTGGCGATGGTGGCGATGTTGCTGGCGAGTAATCCCTATGTGCAAAAAAGCCTGGATGCGTATGCGCTGATGCGTTGTTTTGGTGCGACCAAAAAACTGATTACGCAGATTCTGCTTTACCAGACCTTATTGCTGGCGTTGGTGGGTAGCGTGATCGGCTGTGTGCTGGGATTTGCCGCGCAATATGGTTTAGCTTTCCTGGCGGGCCGCCTGTTTGTAGAGACGTTGCCAGCACCCGGCTGGATGCCGGTTTTTCTAGGCTTAGCTACCGGGTTTGCCACCTTGCTGACGGTGGTGTGGCCGCAACTGATGCGCCTGCGCGCAGTACCGGCATTACGCATTTTGCGCCAGGACCTGGAAGGCAATGTGCGTATGAATGTCATTGTATTTATCCCTGCATTCCTGGTGCTGGCAGGGCTGGTGTTCTGGCATGCAGGTGATATCAAACTGGCCGGGATTGTATTCGCTGCGCTACTGGCATTGGTCGTGGTGGCAGGTTTGCTGGCATTGGCCGGGCTCAGGATTGTTAAATCGTTCTCTGTGCAAAATTTCGGCGTAATCAAGCTGGGTTTAATGGGCTTAAGGCGCCGCCCCATCCTGACCATCGCCCAGGTAGTTGGCTTAAGCATGGGCCTGATGGCGATATTGCTGCTGGCATTCGTGCGTAATGATCTGCTGAAAAACTGGCAAAGCTCGTTACCGGCAGATGCGCCTAACCGCTTTGTCATCAATATCCAGGCAGACCAGATTCCGGGTATCAATCAGGTGCTCACTGCGAATGCCATCCAGCATGCTGACATTTTCCCCATGGTGCGCGCACGCTTACAAGCGGTGAATGGCAAACCGCTCAATATCGAGAATTACAAAGATGACCGCGCCAAACGCCTGGCTGAGCGGGAATTCAATTTATCGTGGGCAGCGCAGATGCAGGCCGATAACGAGCTGGTGGCCGGACAGTGGTGGCAAGCCGAAGATGCAGGCAAACCGCTGCTGTCTCTAGAGCAGGGGCTGGCCGAGACACTCAATTTGAAGCTGGGCGATAAGTTGACTTATGATGTGGCGGGCACTCAACTTGAACTGACCATTTCCAGCTTGCGCAAGGTGGAGTGGAACAGCATGCACGTTAACTTTTTTGCGGTGACGCCACCGAAAGTGCTTAATGATTATGCTGCCAATTACCTCACCAGTTTTCACCTGCCTGAAGGCAAGGAAGAAGCGCTGAACCAGTTGGTCAGGAAATTCCCCAATCTGACCATTATCAATGTCGCCGCAGTGATGGAGCAGATTCAAAGCCTGATCAGCAAAATGAGTTATGCGATTGAATTTGTATTCGGCTTTAGCCTGCTGGCAGGCCTGGCAGTGTTGTATGCCGCCCTGATGGCAACCCGCGAGGAGCGGGTGCGCGAAAGCACATTGATGCGGGTGCTGGGTGCTTCAAGAAAACAGGTGGTACTGGCGATGCTGGTGGAGTTTTTATGCATAGGCATATTGGCCAGTGTCGTCGCCAATATTTTTACCAATATTGCTGCTTACTATCTGGCGACGCTGGTGCTGGATATGGAATACCAGTTCAACGCCTGGTTAAGTGTGCAGGCCTTGCTGGCGGCGATTGTGCTGGTGCCATTCTCGGCCTGGCTGGTGGCGTGTAACCAGTTCAACCAGCCGCCCAGGGTGTTGTTGCAAAGCATATAAACGCCGGTTGTCTCACGGTTACGCGGTAAAATACGCACATGATCCCGATTTACCCTGCCAACAGTTTGAGTGACGCGCCCTTGCAAGGCGACGTCACGCTGAGCGGCCTCACCAACCCGCCGCCGCTTTCGCTGTATATCCATATTCCCTGGTGTGTACGCAAATGCCCATACTGCGACTTCAACTCCCACGAAGCACGGCAGGAAATCCCTGAAGCCGCCTATGTCGATGCGCTGATTGCCGACCTCGAACAGGCCACGCCACTGGTGTGGGGCCGCAAAATCCGCAGCGTCTTTTTCGGTGGCGGCACGCCCAGTATTTTCTCCGCCGAGTCGATAGATAAAATCCTCAGCCATGTGCGCATGCTGACGCCGCTGGAATATGGTGCTGAAGTGACGCTGGAAGCTAACCCCGGCACAGTCGATATTGCCAACTTCAAGGGGTATCGTGATGCAGGTGTGAACCGCGTTTCACTGGGTATCCAGAGTTTCCAGCCACAATATTTAAAAGCTTTAGGCCGTATCCATGACAGGGAGCAGGCGCTGGCGGCAGCTGAGCTGGCGTTGAATACCTTTGAAAAGGTCAATCTGGATGTGATGTATGCATTGCCGGAACAGAGCCTGGAAGATGCATTGCTAGATGCTGAAACTGCCTGCCATATCAAGCCCGCGCATCTGTCGTTCTACCACCTGACGCTGGAACCCAACACACCTTTTCACCGCACGCCACCGAGCCTGCCGGATGACGATACTAGCGCCACCATGCAGGAAGAGATTGAGAAGATACTTGCCGCTAATGGCTACCAGCATTACGAAACATCAGGCTTTGCCCAGCCCGGTCAGCAATGTCAGCACAACCTCAATTACTGGACCTTTGGCGATTACCTGGGCATCGGGGCAGGGGCGCATTCCAAGCTGAGTTTTCACGACAAGATTATTCGCCAGAGTCGGCATAAACATCCGAAGAGATATCTGGAATCTGTGACCACAGGGCAGATGGTGGATAGTGAATGGCAGATAGGGCGTGAGGATCTGGCGTTTGAATTTATGATGAATGCGTTAAGGTTGGTGGATGGGGTGGAAGCGGGCTTGTTCCAGCAACGGACGGGATTGCCGTTGAGAGTGATTCAGGCGCAGTTACAGCTGGCGCAGCAGAAGGGGTTGCTGGAGCAGGCTGGGGGAGTTATTAAACCGACGTTGCTGGGGCAGCGGTTTTTGAATACGTTGCTGGAGATGTTTTTACCGGAATAGGCTGTCATTCTGGCGTAGGCCAGAATCTAGGCAGCGGTAATGCTTAGCTCCGTAATGAAAATATCTCAATGCCACACAATGGTTGGGTGAGTGTTTGATAGGTATTTCTTTGAGAATTAAACATTTTATTTCGCCCCTAGGCGAGTTACTTTTCTTTGCTTGCCCAAAGAATAAGTAACCAAAAGAAAGGGCACCCTAGCTTCCGCTTTTATCCTGCATTGCTCATCAGCGTGGGCGGCCAACGAAACTCGCCCTAGCGGCTTGTACATGACGCAAGCCACCGCGGAACTCAAACAGACGCTGGCCGAAAACTCCCACGCTGACTGCGCTACTCGGCGCGTCAGATAGGGGCCCGTGAAAACCACACGCGTTAACTTGGTTGAGATCCTTGCTTTGCATCACGCACAACCACTGTGGAAAAGACACGTAAGAATTAGAGTTATAAGAGTTTGAATTGGGTTTTTAAAGTATGAAACTCACTTAGCGGCCTCAGTCCCTTGTGCGTAGCCATTATGTAATCGTGGTGGGTTTCAATGGGCCCCTATCTGACGCGCCGAGTAGCGCAGGCAAAACAAGATGAAGGGAGCGTTTGTTTGAGTCCCGCAGCAGCTCACGTTCTGTGTGAGCTGCCAGGTCGAGTTTCGCGACCGCTTGTTTTGACTAGCAACGCAGGAAATAAGCGGAAGCTAGGGTGCCCTTTACTTTGGTGCCTTTGCTTTGGGCAAGCAAAGGAAAGACACTCGCCTAGAGGCGAAAAAGAATCCATCAAAGTTCGATGAATGTATCAATCAACAGAGCGGCCTTTTCTCTGCAATCCCCAGACCACAACTAACACCAATAACAACAATCCACTACTCACAATCATCACCAAATGCGGTTGTTTGGATAAACTCTTCACCGACATATGCCCTAGCGCCTTAATATTCGACTGAAAGTTATACCGCACCTGGGCTGTTAATTCCGATGCCGAAGATTTTGCATTATTCAGTTTCATCCATGCTGGTACCTGAATAGACGGCAAACTCAAGCTAGGAAAGATACTTCCCGATTGCTCCCACTGCCGCATCTGCAAACTCATCACCAACCCTGTCGGCGTAGCAAATACTTGCGGGTCTGCCTCATCCGCTTTCTTAATACGATGCGTCACCGTATGCAAAGCCTGTGCATTCGGCACTGCAATCAATTGCGCAGAGTCCACGCGCTGATCGGCAGTCAGCAGAATGCCACGGCCGCGGCTAAAGGTGAGTGATTGCTGCACAAAGCGCTGCTGCAACACCGGGCTTTGCGGATACAGTTTGGCGGCCAGGCTGTTGATACTTTCACCCGGTAGCAGCGGCCATAACATGGATTGTTCGTGCTTGGGATTGGCAATGCCGAACGCGGCATGCGCTGGTTGATGACGCAGACCGGTCATCAAAGCGAAGCAAAGAATTAATCCTGCCATCATCAGCCAATGTGATCTGCGATTCCACTGGTGATGACGCAGGCGTGTCATCAGCGCCCTAACTGTTCCCTGGCTTGCGCGATGGCACGGCGGACTTGTTCGGGGGCAGTGCCGCCGGTGTGGTTACGGCTGGCGACTGAGCCTTCAAGCGTCAGGACTTCAAATACATCATCGCTTATTGTTGCGCTGAATGCCTGTAACTCTGCCAGGCTGAATTCTGCCAGGTCACGGCCGGATTCCACACCTGCTTTGACGGCATGCGCCACCACTTCGTGCGCATCACGGAACGGCATGCCTTTTTTCACCAGGTAATCCGCCAGGTCTGTGGCGGTGGCAAAGCCTTCCAGTGCGGCCTGGCGCATATTATCGGCTTTAACGGTGATGCCGCGCAGCATGTCGGCGTAAATCTGCAAGGTCACCAGCAGGGTGTCGGCCACGTCAAACAATGGCTCTTTATCTTCCTGGTTGTCCTTGTTGTAGGCCAGTGGCTGGCCTTTCATCAGGGTTAGCAGGCCAACCAGATGCCCATACACTCGTCCTGTTTTACCACGCACCAGTTCCGGCACATCCGGGTTTTTCTTTTGCGGCATGATGGAAGAGCCGGTACAGAAGCGGTCGGCAATATCGATAAAACCGAATCTTGGGCTCATCCATAAAATCAGTTCTTCGGAGAAGCGTGACAGGTGCATCATCAGCAGCGAGGCGGCGGCATTAAATTCAATCGCGAAATCACGGTCTGATACCGCGTCCAGCGAGTTCTGGCAGACGCTATCAAAGCCTAGTAATTCGGCGACCAGCTCACGGTTAATCGGATAGCTGGTGCCGGCCAAGGCAGCAGCACCTAGCGGCAGTCGGTTGATACGTTTGCGGGCATCGGCAAAGCGTTCGGCATCGCGGTTGAGCATTTCAAAATAGGCCATCAGGTGATGACCGAAAGTCACCGGTTGCGCCACTTGCAGATGGGTGAAGCCTGGCATGATGGTGGCCGCATTTTGTTCTGCCAGATCCAGCAGAGAGGTTTGCAGGGCACGGATACCGGCAATGGTGTCATCGACCACGCTACGCAACCATAAGCGCACATCGGTGGCGACCTGGTCATTACGTGATCGGCCGGTGTGCAGGCGTTTGCCGGCATCGCCGATTTTCTCGGTCAGGCGTCTTTCGATGTTCAGGTGCACATCTTCCAGGTCCAGCAGCCATTCAAATTGACCGGCTTCAATCTCGGCAAGAATTTCACCGAGGCCGCGTTTGATATCTTCAACATCCTGCGCAGAAATAATGTTATTTGCACCCAGCATGGTGGCATGCGCGATCGAACCCTGGATATCAAATGCAGCCAGGCGTTTGTCGAAGTCAACCGAAGCGGTATAACGTTTCACCAGCTCAGCCACCGGCTCATTGAAACGGCCGGACCAGGCCTGGTCTTTTTGATGCAGCGAAGATTGTGGTGTGGATTGCGAAGTTGTCAAAGCAAAAATTCTTTCTGCCAGAAATTGGGCGTCTAGCACATGCTTGCGCCACTGGCGCTTAATACTTATGATGCTGGCACGACATTATAAATGAAACGCGCGATTAAGTGATTGAGCGAGATAAAGTGCGAGGCGCACGGAACGCATTAACCGTAGTATGCGTCATGCAGCACGGTTGCGAGGTTGTGTTTGGAAAAACTGGCGCAGCTGGCAGTAAGCTTTATGGACAGCTCGTTAGCGCTTTTGCTCGCTCCGTATTTCATGAACGGACATCCCTTCGTGCGTAAAACTAACCGCATCCCGAATTTCCGTAATCTGGGCATACATTTACGCGTGCTGTTAATGCATGCCGGTTTGCTGGGATTATTAACGGTCTATGATGGCCAGCCGGGCTGGAGCGTTGGGCTCTGGGCCGGTGACCTGGTGCAATTGGCGGGGCAATGGTTACCGCCGCTGTTATTGACCATGGGCGGCTTGACCCTGCTTTATCCGATCATTCTAAGATTACCTTATATTGCCGGCTTGGCTGCTATAACGACATTAACGTTAGTGCTCACTTCTTTGTCAGCCTATGCATATCATGTGTGGATTTCGCCTTTAGCGATGACACAATACACACAAGTCCTGCTGCTTTGCCTGGGGGATATCGCCTTAAGCCTGTATTACCTTGATTTATTGCAGCGCGCCTATTCCCCGGCCATTGCCGAAGCCCGCTTGCAGGCATTGCAGGCACGCATCCGCCCGCACTTTTTATTCAATAGCCTGAATGCAGTATTGTCGCTGATACGCAGCCAGCCGCAACGTGCCGAGACTGCACTGGAAGATATGGCGGAGCTGTTCCGCGTGCTCATGGCGGATAATCGCGCACTGGTGCCTTTATCGCAGGAAATCACACTTTGCCAGCAGTATCTGAGTATTGAAAAGCTGCGCCTGGATGAACGTTTGCAGGTTGAATGGCATATTGCGGAAATACCTTCCACACTGATGATTCCGCCACTGATTCTGCAACCGCTGCTGGAAAATGCGGTATACCACGGGATAGAAACGCTGTCTCAGGGCGGCACTATCGTGATCAATATCACTACCAGCGCCCAAAGCCTGCTGTTGCGTATCAGTAATCCGCTGTCGCCGCGCCCGGAAAAAACCGGTGGCAACAAAATGGCGCTCAAAAATATCCGTGAGCGTTTGCGGTTGCATTACGACCTGGAAGCCCAGCTCAGGCAATATGAAGAGCACGGGCAATATGTCGTTGAGATCAGCATCCCGACCCGGCCTTTATCCGAGGTTTCGCATGGCTAGGCAGCAATTGCTGATTGTCGACGACGAGCCGCTGGCAAGACAGCGCTTGCGCGACCTGGTCGGCGATATTGGTGGTTATACGGTGGTTGGCGAAGCTGCGAATGGTTTAGAGGCGATGGCAGTATTACAAAACCAGCAGGTGGATATCGCTTTGGTGGATATCCGTATGCCGGTGATGGATGGCATTGAGCTGGCGCAACATATCCGTCAATTACCAAGACCGCCCAACCTGATTTTTACCACTGCTTACGATCATTATGCCTTGCAGGCGTTTGACCTGAATGCCATTGATTACCTGTTAAAACCCATACGTGTCGAGCGTTTATCCGCAGCTTTAACCAAAGCTCGCCCATTGAATTTAAAGCAGTCGCAAGGCCTGCAATCATTGCAGGAAACCCGCCAGCATTTGAGCATTCATGAGCGCGGCAGGGTGTTGCTGATTGCGGTGGATGAAGTATTGTATTTCCGCGCTGAGTTGAAATATGTCACGGTAAGGACACAGGCAAAAAGCTACTTGCTGGAAATGTCGCTAAACCAGCTTGAGCAGAATTACGCTGACCGATTTGTGCGTGTACACAGGAATGCGCTGGTAGCAAAGCACGCGATAATAGGGTATGAAAAACAACGTATACAGCAAAATGCAGAAACCGAAGAGGCTGGCGAATTGAGTTGGGTAGTGTTGATTAAAGGCATTCCAGAAACACTTGTGGTCAGCCGTAGACACCAGCATATGATCAGGGCCGTATAAAACGGCCCTGAGTCGCTAGCTAAAATTTAAACCATATCTATTTAAGGTTTTTCTTCTGTTCTGCTTGTTCAATCACTTTTGCAGCCCAGTCTTTACCGCCCAGCCCAAACGCAATTGCCAGTGCCAGGAACACGGCACCAAATACAATCACAAACAGGGCATGAATCAACTGCATGCCTATCCCTAATTGTTCCAGACCAATGAAAATCGCCAGAATCTGGATGCAATATTCAGCTGACGTACTGATAATCAGCGCTTGCTCGAATTTAATGCTGTGCAACCAGGCAAACACCAGGCGGTTGATAAAACGAGCAAACAAGGTACCGAAGATCACCACCAGGATAGCGACAATGATGTGTGGCAGGTAGCTGGCCAGTTCACGCAGTAACATCGCCACTTCTGTCATGCCAAGTGAATTGGCGCAGGTAATCACAAACAGCAAAATGACCAACCAGTAAACCACCTGGCTGATAATGCCACTGAGCGTGACATTCAAATTGGCGCTACGCATAAATGATTCGAGGCCGGAACGCTTGGCAAAGGCGTCAAACTGGGTGATTTCCAGCAGGCGTTTCACGCCGATACGCACCAGTTTAGCGACCAGCCAGCCGAAAAACAGGATGACAATGACTGCGAGCAATTTGGGGACAAAGTTGACTAGCTCAATCCAGAATTGATTGAGTGAAGAAAGAAAAATATCGATTTGATACTGCATGGCAGCCCTCCGTTTTTATCGTTAATACTTTAATTTTTGGGATGCAAGCAATCAGTGAGCGAGCGGGATAAAGTGCAAGGCGTACGGAACGCAGGAATCAAGACAGTACGTTAAAGTACGGCTTGGTTGCAAAGCTGTATCCAGAAAAGCCTGCGCAACGCAGCAATTTGCCCGCGTAGCCACTTATTGCGTGCTTCCTTAGCAAAGTTTCTGCTGTAAAGCTTCGTTAGCATAACTCAATCCGACCGGACTGTGGCGTAAAAGGTTCGTGAAAAAGCTGCCTGTAGTGAAGCTACGCAGACGGCCAATCCCCTATGTTAAAATGGCGGAATGACTACCGTTAACCCTCCAAAATCCCTGGTGATTGCCTCCCGTGAAAGTGCATTGGCGATGTGGCAAGCCAGACATATCCAGGCCCGCTTACAAGCGCTTTACCCGCAGTGTGACGTCAGCATTTTAGGCATGACCACGACCGGCGACCAGATTCTGGATTCACCTTTATCTCGCATAGGCGGCAAGGGCTTGTTTGTAAAAGAGCTGGAAAATGCACTGGCGGATGGTAGTGCTGATCTCGCCGTGCACAGCATGAAAGATGTACCCATGCATTTGCCGGAAGGTTTTGCATTAGCAGCTACCGGTGAGCGTGAAGATCCGCGAGATGCATTTGTCTCCAATACCTATGCCAGCCTGGAAGAGTTGCCGGATGGCAGCATCGTCGGCACTTCCAGCTTGCGCCGGCAAAGCCAGATTCAGGCGCGTTTCCCTCGCCTGAAAATAGAATCCTTGCGCGGCAATGTACAAACGCGTTTGCGTAAGCTGGATGAAAACCAGTATGCCGCCATTATCCTGGCAGCTGCCGGTTTGATCCGCCTGGGCCTGGGTGAGCGTATTAAAGGCTTTATTGATCCGGCACACAGTATCCCGGCGGTAGGCCAGGGCGCTTTGGGCATTGAAATCAACGCCAGCCGCACCGATTTGATCGAGATTCTGGCGCCGCTCAACCATATTGATACCCAATTATGTGTAGAGGCTGAGCGTGGTTTTAGCCGTGCGTTGGCCGGCAGTTGTACCGTACCGCTGGGGGCTTATGCGACTAAACAGGGCGATACGATTTCTATGCAAGGGTTTGTCGCCAGCGTTGATGGTCAGCAGATGCTCAAAGAATCCGTTACTGGTGATGCCGTGTTGGCAGAGAAGCTCGGGCAACAACTGGCGCAACAGCTGGTCGCCCGTGGGGCGGATAAGATCCTGGCAGCGCTGGACGGCGTTAAATGACGCAGCCGCTGGCAGGTGTGCATATTGCAGTCACCCGCCCGCCGGAACAGGCGACCAAACTGAATGCGGCGATTGCACAGGCAGGTGGTTCGGTGATCTCATTCCCGTTGCTGGATATCGCCAGCCTGCCTGATCTCTCAGCATTCCATGCTGCCATCACACCGCTGGACCAGTTTGACTGGGCCATTTTTATCAGTAGCAATGCTGTGCAATATGGCATGCCGTTGTTGCAACAAGCTTCACTGCCTGCCAGATTGAAGTTCGCTGCGATTGGGCCAACCACAGCTAGCGCTTTAGGGTCTTTTGGGGTGGCTGAAGTATTAAAGCCGTCTGACCGTTTCGATAGCGAATCGCTGCTGGCATTGCCGGAATTGCAACAGATGCAGGGTCAGCGTGTGTTGATAGTCCGTGGTGTCGGTGGGCGTGAAGTATTGGCCGATACCTTGAAACAACGCGGTGCCGATGTGGTGTTCGGAGAATGTTACAGGCGTGTCAACCCGCAGAAAAATGCGGATGTATTGGCGCAGGCTTATGCCGGCAACCAGTTACAGGCCATTATTATTACCAGCTCGGAAGCGTTACGTTTTTTGCTTGATGTGGCTGGCGAATCAGACTGGCTTAAGGCTGTGCCGCTGTTTGTGAATCATGACCGCATTGCTGAACAAGCGCAGTCACATGGCCTAAAAGTGATCAGTGCCGGGCAACCCGGCGATGAAGCCATGCTGCAATTACTGACCAAGCATTTTCATTCTCAATAGTAAATTTATTTCGAAAGCATTAAAAAATGCTTGACATAAATAACTATATAACTAATTATTTAGTTATGAAGTTAATCACACATATCCCGGAAGCCTGGTCGGATATTTCGGACCTGTTTGTTGCATTAGGTGATGCACACCGGCAACGAATTTTGCTATCGTTTGACAAGAACGAGCGCCTGACCATTTTACAAATTGCCGAGAATTCAAAACTCAGTCGCACCGCCGTCACACATCACCTGAAGGTGCTTGAACGCGGCGGCGCCTTGCAAAGCGAGAAAATTGGCCGCGAAGTGTATTTCTGGGTCAAAAAAGACTGGATGCAGCAGGCGCTGCAAAACGTGATGACTTATCTAAAAGAAGAGATATAAGGGGAATTGGATGCTTGCCAGCATTTTGAGAGTGTTATGCCGTTTGGTATTTAGAGTACGTGTATTAGGCCTTGAAAATATTCCGGCGGAAGACCGCTTACTGATTATCGCCAATCATGAATCTTTACTGGATGGCATGCTGATTGGCCTGTTTTTACCCAAGCGCGCGACGTTTGTTGTACACAGTGACGTGTTAAAGAATCCGTTTTTCAGAGGGATCTTGAGTCTGACGCCCCATGTGGCAGTCAACCCGACCAGCCCGTTAGCCATGAAAAAAGTAATCCAGCGTTTAAATGCAGGTGAAAACGTGGTGATCTTTCCGGAAGGGCGTATTACCTCAACCGGTGCCCTGATGAAAGTCTATGATGGCCCCGGTTTTGTTGCCGCAAAAACCGCCGTCAAAGTATTGCCGGTGCGGGTGGAAGGTGCTGCGCAATCTTATTTTGGTCGCTTGTCTGCCGCTCATCCGCGTAAATTATTTCCTAAAGTGACGCTGACGGTATTGCCAACCACTGAAATAAATACTGATTCCGGGGGGGATGCACCGCTTACCAGCAAGCAACGTCGCCGCATTGCCGGCGTAGCCATGCGCAAGATCATGCAGGACCTGCTGTACCAGACCAAGCAAAGCACCACTTTATTTGAGACTTTACTGGAAACCATCGCCAAATCCGGCAGCGGTATGAAGGTGATCGAAGACCTGAATCTGGTGGAAGAAACTTACCAGGATCTGCTGAAGAAAAGCCTGGCCTTGGGCCGGTTGGCCTGCAAAGTAAGCCAACCCGATGAAGCCGTTGGCGTGCTGATGCCGAATGTGACGAATACCGCTGCGCTAATTTTGGGCATGACTGCGTTCAAGCGTATCCCTGCCATGCTCAATTACACGGCGGGTACTGCCGGCCTGCAAAATGCCTGTATTGCTGCCAAAATCCTTACCGTGATGACCTCGCGCAAGTTTCTGGAAACCGCCAAGCTGCAAGAGGTGGTCGCGCAGTTAAAAGACATCAATATTGTCTACCTTGAAGATTTGCGCGCGCAGTTTAGCTTATGGGACAAAGCCTGGTTAATGGGCTATGCGCTGCATTTTCCGCGTTCTGTAATGGTGCCTGCACAAACGGGAGATACGGCCGTTATCCTGTTTACCTCGGGTTCTGAAGGCAAACCCAAGGGTGTCGTGCACAGCCACAAAAGTATCTTGGCCAATATTCACCAGATCATGGCCATGCTGGATTTTAACGCCAGCGACAAATTCATGATGTCACTGCCGATGTTTCACGCGTTTGGCTTTACCGGCACCTTGCTGCCCTTGCTCAACGGTATCCGCATCATGCTGTTTCCGTCACCGCTGCAATACAAGGTGATTCCGGAAGTGATTTATGAGAAAAACTGCACGGTGTTTTTTTCCACCAATACCTTCCTCGCCAACTATGCACGGTTCGCTCACCCATATGATTTTTATAAATTAAGGATTGTGGTGGCGGGTGCTGAAAAACTGAATGAAGAAGTGCGCAAGTTGTATAGCGAGAAATTTGGCATCCGTGTTTTAGAAGGCTATGGCACGACCGAGTGCGCGCCGGTGGTATCAGCCAACACGCCGATGGCGAACAAATACGGTACGGTAGGCCAGTTCTGCCCTGGCATGGAATACAGGCTTGAGCCTGTGCCGGGCATTGAAAATGGCGGCCAGTTGCATGTCAAAGGCGAAAATATCATGCAGGGCTACTACCTGTATGACGAGCCTGGCAAACTTATTCCACCGGCCAATGGCTGGTATGACACCGGTGACGTGGTAGAAGTCGACCAGGAAGGATTTATCTATATCAAAGGCCGCGTCAAACGCTTTGCCAAAATAGCGGGTGAGATGGTCTCCCTGGAAATGGTCGAGAAAATCGCCAATACGGCAGCGCCGGAGCAGCAGCATGCGGCAACCACGCAATCCAACGCCAACCGGGGTGAGAATATCGTGCTGTTCACCACCGATGCCGCACTCAAACGCGAAGACTTACAAGTGGTCGCCAAAAATCTGGGTGCACCGGAAATCGCCATTGCCAGGAAAATTATCAAGATAGATGCGATTCCGCTGCTGGGCACCGGCAAGACGGATTATGTGACCTTGAAACAAATGGCTGAAGAGCAGCAATGAACCGGCGACAGTTCTTGCTGGCAGCGGGAGGCCTGGCCTTCGCTGGCATCGGTCACGCCGCCTGGCGCTATTGGCCTGATGCCGGATTAAGTAACCCTTGTCTGGCAGGCATGCCAGACAGTCTGCGGCAACACCCGACCTATCAAAAAATCTGGCAGGGCATCAGGCCAGACCAGGTGTGGGACATGCATGTGCACCTGGTAGGCGTGGGCGATGCCAGCAATGAAACCTGGTTTAATCCGGATATGGATAGCTGGATGCATCCATCGTTAAAGCTGCAAAAAGCGTTTTACATGAATGGCACCTGTGCTGACCCGGCGCGTATTGATGAATCCACAGTCGAGAAAATGACGCAATTGGTGACTGCCATGCCCGTGGGCGTCAAACTCATGTTGTATGCCTTTGACTGGTACCGCGACCACGCGGGGCAGATTCTGGAAGCTTCTTCCATTTTCCATGTCTCCAATACCTATGCAGCAAACATAGCCCGCCAGTTGCCGGACCGGTTTGAGTGGGTAGCGAGTATTCATCCCTATCGCCCCGATGCGCTGGATGAACTGGATAAAGTCTATGAGAATGGCGCCCGTGCCATCAAGTGGCTACCTTCAGGCATGGGCATAGACCCTGCCTCAAAAAAGTGTGCGGCTTTTTATAAAAAGCTGGCTAGACTGAACTTGCCTATCATCAGTCATACCGGCAAGGAAAGCGCGGTTGCCGGTGGTGAACAAACCTACGGTAACCCGCTACGCATGAGGCAGGCGCTGGACCAGGGTGTAAAAGTGGTACTTGCGCATTGCGCCAGCGATGGGAGCGATGAAGACCTTGATCATGGCGACCGCGTCGTGAAAAGCTTCGATTTATTCACCCGCATGATGGATACGCCAGATTATCAATCACTCGTGTTTGGCGATATTTCTGCGACTACCCTGATTAATCATGCCTGGGTGTTGCCTACGCTGCTTGCCCGCCAGGATTGGCACCCGAGGCTGGTAAACGGCTCGGATTACCCGTTGCCCGGCATTATGCCGCTCACTAACGTTAATACCCTGATTGCTGACGGCTGGCTGGTCAGCAAACACAAACCGTTTTTACTGGCTTTGAAACAAACCAATCCTCTGTTATACGACTTTGCATTGAAACGCCTGCTCAACATCAACGGGCAAGCGTTTTCACCTCACGTTTTCGAAACCAGGTCATTATTTGAGCGCCTATGAATAACCAATTCAGCTTACTTACGCAAAACCGTTTCCGCCCATTTTTCTGGACCCAGGGATTAGGCGCTTTTAACGATAATGTATTCAAAACAGCATTGATTACGCAGGTAGCATTCAACACCGCCAGCCTGACCACGCTGGATGGCAGTACCCTGGTTACTTTGCTGCCAGGCCTGTTTATCCTGCCGTTTTTCCTGTTTTCGGCGTCTGCCGGTCAGCTGGCGGATAAATATGAAAAGTCGCAGATTATCCGCCTGGTCAAACTGCTTGAGATTGCCATCATGTTGTTCGCCAGCATCGGCTTTATGATACATAGCCTGGCCATGCTGGCGTTGTCCTTATTTCTGATGGGTGTGCATTCCACCATGTTTGGCCCGGTGAAATATTCATACCTCCCGCAACATTTGCAACAAGGTGAATTGACCGCGGGTAATGGCCTGGTGGAAATGGGCAGCTTCGTCGCGATTCTGTTAGGGCAAGTATTAGGTGCCTGGCTAGGCAGCCTGTCGCAACATGAGCTCTTCACCAGCATGAGTATTTTGCTGATCGCTATTTCCGGCTACCACATTAGCCGCAGTATTCCGCTGTCACCGGCGCCAGTGCCGGAGATGAAAATCAACTGGAATCCCATCACCGAAACCATGAATAACGTGCGTATATTCTGGGCGCAACAAACCTTGTGGGTGGGTATTGTCGCCATTTCCTGGTTCTGGTTTTTTGGCGCAACTTTACTGGCCCAGTTTCCCAACCTGGCAAAAGATGGCTTGCATGGAAGCGAACGCGATTTTATTGCCTTGTTATCCATCTTTTCGGTAGGCGTGGGCATAGGGTCGATCTGGTGCGAAAAGCTCTCTAAAGGCAAACAGGAGCTTGGCCTGGTGATGTTAGGTGCCGCTGGAATGTCGCTGTTCGCCTGGGATTTCGCCTCTACTGCAGGCAGCATCCAGCAACAGTTTTTGGCTAACCCCGGCTGGTCGCTGCAAGCTATCAGCCAGTTGGACTACTGGCGCATGCTGCTAGATGTGGCTTTGCTCGGCGTAAGTGGTGGTCTTTATATTGTGCCTCTTTACGTCCTGCTGCAATCACGGGTTGAGGCGCGCTATCAATCGCGGGTGATTGCTGCAAACAACATTATGAATGCCTTGTTTATGGTGCTTTCAGCCGGTTTTTCGTTATTGTTGTTTGGCCAGGGCTTAAGTATTCCGCAACTGTTTTCAGCGACTGCCGGCTTGAATCTGCTGGTAGCGGGTTATTTATGCCTGCGCCAGCCGGAATACTGGTTCAGTAGCGTGGCGTATATTAAACGCTGGTTTGCGTCAGAGTAAGGGCAACTCGCATGGGGAAATGGGGTTGGTGGGTACTGGGTTGCTCCCAGGTGTTAGTGGTGGCGCAGGCAGGTGAGGTTGTGAAACATCCCTTAGGGCAGTATGACAGCGAGCAGTTTATAACCCTGAGTATGCCGTGCGCGCATTGCCAGAGTTTGCCGCAGGCACAATGGTATTTCAAAAATGAAATTGTGGCAGTGCCGGCAGCCGGTCAATCATTGACCAGCTTTTCCCTGGATAAACGCGGTGCTGATGATGTAGCTTCTCTGGATTTGCATGCATTGCCAGATGTCGTGTGGACCGGCTCGACCCACCATTTGACACATACGCGTTTATCAGGCGATGGAAAGCGGCTGCAGTTGACTGACGGCACAGAAATGCCGTTTGGAATCGTGCCAAAAATCCCGACCAATCTGTCTTACTGGAATCAGGACACACAGGCCTTTTACGCGCAACGAGCCCTGAGCATTCGTGGCGAGCAAGTTGGGCAGGCTATCGTGGCGCGCACTCTCTGGCCGGAAGATTTTCGTCTTAACCTGCAAGCCCAGGCTCAGCCCTTGCAACGAGGTGAATCCCTCAAACAGCTGGTGCAATATGAGCAGGGTGGCGCGCATAGCCAGCATGAAAGCCGGTTATTGTGGCAAAAAGCGCCAGGCGTTGCGCAGTCATTAGTGGGTAACGCGGTATTAGGCGTGTTATTAAACGGTGCGCAAGGTGACGACGATGAAGCGCACGGCGGTCACTTCGCGCTCACAACCGGCATCATTTCTGCCGATGGCAGTTACCATCACTGGCTGGTGAACAACTATTACAACCTGGCCACCAATAGTGAAAAAGGCATTATTGCCGGGGTGACGCCGTTTGATAAATACATGGCTGACCTCAACAGCGGGCAGGCGTTTTACCGCCCGTCATACATGCTGGTTGCCGTGTTCTCGCAGCCAACTGTGCCGGCCACCATTCAAGCGGCAAGCAACCGCACTTACCAGCATTTTTACCGCAATGATTTTGTGTATGACCATGCCTTGAATAACTGCGCAGGTATCAGTGTTGATGTGTTGCACAACCTGGGCTGGAAAGTACCGGAAAGCGGTGGCGAAAGCTTACTTAAAGCCAGTGCTGCTTATTGGTACATGGCTGCGACTGAACGCAGCCTGACCAAAGGCCGTGCCATCTACGATTACCTGAATACGGAAATGACCCGCTTGTTCCCTGCGGTGGCGTTTGATGTCATAGGCAACGACCTGCTCAATATTGCCCATACCGGTAGCACACAGACCCTGGCTTCACCTGAAATGCAAGTAATGGCAAGCCAGATCGAAGCGATTTATTTTGTACGCATCCCGCAAATCCCTTCCAGCCGGGTTGCAGGCCTGGCGCCGGTGTATAGCTTCGAGCAATACCTGAAGCAGGCACCAGCGGATCGTAGCCAGTGGAAGATTATCCCGGTCACGCCTAATCCGTTGCCGGATAAGTTAAAAAATGGCCTGGCGCTGACACCGCAAGCCCCGGCCCTGATTCCGCTACCGGCTATATTGTTTTTGCTTAGTTTGATAGGGCTGCTGTGGTTTTTGTTTTTATTGCTAAAAAGAAGCTTGCACAAGCTGTTCATAAACCGGACAAAAAGCTAAGGTATGATCAACATTCTAGATCACTTACGTTTTGCTGGCAGGTTAAAAACTGATGAAAGCAGATGCTATTTATGAAAAAGAATTCTCTGATTTTGGTTGCGCTGTTAACCAGTCTTTTGATATGCGATGCCAATGCACAGGAAACAGATCCTCTAGAGACGGAATCACGAAATGTGGCATCGGCATTTATGGGTGCGGCCAATTTTGTCGTTGGCAGGATAGGGATTGAATGCCTGTCTATGTTGGGTCGGCTTGAAACCCCAAGAGAGTATGTGAATATCTGGCAGGAGCGCAATGCCAAATATTACGACGCCTCGACAAAATACATAGCGAAAAAAATGGAAGCTGCGGATGCTTCAGGCGGCGTTGTCGCCAGGGACGCGGTGCTTAAAGAATACTCGTCCATTGTGCGTAAAGAAGGCGAGGCGACCATTGCTGCCTGGGTAGGTAAAAGCGGCAAACGGGAAGGCTGCCAGCGTGCTGTGTCACTCATCGACAGAGGAATACTGGATGTGAACCCTGAAATTCCGATTTATGAAGATCTGCAGGCATTGGCAGTGTGGTCCAAGATTAATTAAGAGACCATACATTCGTTTCCCGCCCCAAATCCTGAATATTTCAGGCTATAAATAGCTAAAAAAACTGTTTGGACGCAACTTATTGCTTCGTTAATTATCTGTTAAATGTCGTCCTATAATTTTTTACATAATAAAAAGGCCTCTTATGTCAGTGTCAATTAATCGAAAACTTGTCTTAACTGCCCTGATTTGCTTGTTGTTATACCAGGTTGGTACCTGGATTACTGTAGTCGCCGGAGCGGTGTGGGGTGCGGGTGCAGCATTGGTCGTTGCGGTCGTTTCTTATGTCTCCGCAAGACTAGCCAAGCGTGGTGCTACCAGCACTATCTGGTTTTTGGTGCCGACTTTGTTATTTACCGTGATTCCACTACTAGCCAAATTATGGAGTGCATTTACCAGCCAGACCGGTATTGTGGATATGCTGGTGGATTTAATCCCGCTGTTGGTAGGCTTCGTGATTCCGGTGATATTGCTATCGGCTGTCTATCTGGATCTGAGGAAAAACAAGTCACTGCAAGATAGCGTTTAGCGTGACAGCCAGGCGGCTGGCAAGGTATCTGGCACTTTGCAATAACATTGCGCAATAACCCGTTATAATTACACGCTTAAATCAATTCTGATTAAGCACAACATGCGAACAAGTTATTTCGGTAAGCGCCGTTCACAATCAAAATTATGGGCGTTTGGTCATTGGTTTGGGCCATACGCGCCGCTAATTGTAATGTTTGTGGCCGGCCTGGTTTTTCTTTCCCTGACCCGCTTAGGGCTGGTAGGCTGGAAATGGGAGCGTGTGCTGGCGACTGGCGAGCTTTGCCAGATATTGCTACAAGGTGTGCGCGTTGATTTGATTCAGCTTGGCTTGCTTGCCATTATTCCGGTATTGCTTTCGCCCATCCTCGCCACCCGCAAATTGTTTCATGTCTGGCGTACGTTTACCTTCTGGTGGGTGCTAATTTCACTGGTATTGCTGGTGTTTCTGGAAGCCGCCACGCCAGGATTTATTCTCGAATACGATATCCGCCCAAACCGGATTTTTGTGGAATACCTCAAGTACCCGCATGAAGTATTTGGCATGTTGTGGCAAGGCTTCAAGGTTGAATTATTTTTTGGCCTGGTGATGACGTTGATCGCGTTAGTGCTGGTGGCCAAGTTATTCAAACCCTGGCGTGAAGCTGAATCGACCTGGTCAAATGTCCAGGTATGGCTGATATTCCCTTTCATATTAGTGCTGACCGCTTTCGCAGTACGCTCGACCTTGACCCATAGACCGGCTAACCCTGCCCTGTTTGCGATTACGCAAGACAGCATGGTTAACAGCCTGATTTTGAATTCTACCTATTCTGTTTTTTACGCTGCTTACAGTCTGCAGCATGAGGCTAAATCGAGCGAAATGTATGGCAAATTGCCGCGTGAAAAAATATTTGCGATCACCGGTGCAAAAGAAGGCGATATCCCCACTTTAACCACGCTGGCGCCCTCAGTTAAACGCGATAAGCCGTTAAACCTGGTAATTCTGTTGCAAGAAAGCCTGGGCGCAGGTTTTGTTGAATCGCTGGGCGGAAAACCAGTCACGCCTAACCTGGAACAACTTAAATCCGAAGGTATCTGGTTTACGCATTTGTATGCCACCGGTACGCGTTCTGTACGCGGCATTGAAGCGGTGGTCACCGGCTTTCAGCCTACACCGGCAGACAGTACAGTCAAACTTGGCTTAAGCCAGGGCAACTTCTTTACACTGGCTTCCTTATTAGGCAAACAGGGCTACCACACCGAATTTATTTACGGCGGCGAGTCGCATTTTGACAATATGCGCAGTTTCTTCATGGGCAATGGTTTCCAGCAGATTACCGACCAGCCAGACTTCAAGAATCCGGCATTTGTGGCCAGCTGGGGGGCTTCGGATGAAGATTTACTCAATAAAACCCATGAGCAATTGCTGGCGCACCATGCCAGCGGAAAGCCATTTTTCACCTTGGCATTCAGCTCATCCAACCATGCGCCATTTGAATTCCCCGATGGCCGTATCGAGCTTTTTGAACAGCCTAAAGCGACCGATAACAATGCGGTGAAATACGCAGATTATGCGATAGGCGAATTTTTCAAAAAAGCCAAGGCCAGCCCATACTGGAATGATACGGTGTTCCTGATTGTGGCTGATCACGACATTCGCGTGCGCGGTGATTCGCTGGTGCCTATCGAGCATTTTCATATCCCGGCGCTGATTTTAGGCGGTGCGGTACAGCCCAAAACGGTGGAAGCCATCGCCAGCCAGATCGATTTGCCGGTGACCGTGTTGTCATTAATGGGCATCGCCGCACAGCACCCGATGACCGGTCATGATTTATCCAATATCAATGCCGATTACCGCGGCCGCGCCATGATGCAATATAACTATAACTATGGCTGGATGCAGCAAACGGGAGCCAGCATAGCGCAGAATGAAGTGGTGGTGTTACGTGAGGGCAAGGCGCCGGCTTACGGGCATTACGAGCCTAACAGCAAAAAGCTGCAGAACACCGCTGCACCCGCCGATGCGCCGGCTTTATCCGAGCGGGCTCTGGCAAATGCCTTGTTGCCGGCCTTGTTGTATAAAGAGCAGCGTTATCGCTTGCCAGAGTAAGAGGTTGGTTTGAAACGTTCCCCATTGCCGTCAATGCTAACCAGCCAGGTGCTGCTGGATGGGCTGTCTTATATTTTTAAAGGCGGGTTTTGGCTCAAAAATAGCCACCTGCCGCATAGGAATCATGCAGTGCCTGCGCATTTTGTCGGTATCTGCGTGGCGACCAATACGCAACCTGAAACCGATGACTACGTGCTGGCGCAACTGGCAGCGTTAGGACTGGGCCGCGTGCGGCTGGATGTTGGCGATGATGATATGTATGTACACCAGATCCGGTTATTGCAGCGGCTGCTGGATGCCAGCCTGATTGTAGATGTGCATTTGGTACAGCCGTTCGCCATTGCCAAACATATGCTGGATGGACAAGTGCAGGCCAGATGGCAGCAGTTTGTCGAACAGTTCTTGCAGCAATATGCCAGCCAGATTGCCAGTTTGGAAATCGGCAATACCATCAACCGCAAGCGCTGGTCCGGTTATCACTGGCCTGGCTTTATGCAGGCCTGGCAGATTGCGCATCGACTGGCCCGCCAATATGGTGTGAAAGTGGTTGGTCCGAATATCCAGGATTTTGAGCCGTTGTATAACATTAGCGCTTTCAAAAAACTGCAGGCCGAGCATTTGCTGCCGGATATCCACAGCAACAACCTGTTTGTTGAACGTGTGATTGAGCCCGAGCAACCTGATCACCGCATTTTCCAGTTCCGCTGGACGCGTTATTTCAAGTTTAACCTGATTAAAAAAGCCCGCCTGCTACAAAAAATCGGCGCGGATTACGGGGTAGAAACACTGATTTCGCCAGTGGCTTTCTGGGCGATTTACCGCATCCAGCGGCATTTGCCCGATGGCGGACAAAAGCAGGCTGATTACGTCACGCGCTACTTCACGTTGCTGGCTGCTTCCGGCGCCTTGCAACAGGCGAATTGGGGAGCGATGATTTGCCACCGTGAAGGTGTGATCAACGACGGCCTGGATGATGCGCGGTATCCAGCACTGGAGCGCGTAGCCTATTATCGGTCAGCCGATGGCAACCTGCATGAATACCAGCGCAATCCGAGTTTTTCTGCACTGCGTACCGTGGCGCGCTGGCTGAATGGTGCCGAATATGTAGGGCCGCTAGCCACCGGCAATGGCCTGGAAATTCATCAGTTACGCAAACATCAAAAACAGTTTCATATCGCATGGACCGTCAATGGCCACTGTGCGGTTTTAAATCAGGTGTATGCGGAATCCAGCTTGCGCCAGGTTGAGTGTATCAATCGCAATGGCCAGGCCATTGCACAACCTGCGCTGATTACCGAAATGCCTGTATACCTGATGTGGGATGCAGCTGAAACGGTTGAGTTGCATACAACTCATCCCAAGCTGTCGCAAACCATTATTCACGCTCACATTCAAGGCATGCAATATTTCCCGGTGCAGGAAGGCGACTGGCGCGGCATGATCCTGGCGGAGAGCAAAGAGCAGGCAGCGCAATTATGGTATGCCTGGCATCCAGGCACGCTGAAAGCGCCGGCCAAAGAGCAGGCGTTACGCCATGCCAGGAATGCCATCTGGCCGATTGCCGACCCAAGGTTGAGCGATAAGGAATTAGCCAGTCAGAGATCAGGCAAAGTGGCTGAAAGAAAAGTCACTGTCAAACAGCCAATCCGCATGCACTGGCACAAGACCTTGCTTGATCGACTCAAGCCAAGCAAAGCCAAACGTAGCTGGAATGGCGCCATGGAATTATTGCGTCGCGGTGTAGGCACAGCCATGCCACTGGCTTATTTCGAGCGTGCAGATGACACTTCACTCAAGCAGAATTTCTTTATTTGTGAGTTCGTGACGCATGATTTCACTATCGCCCAGGCGTTTATTGCTTTCAGTCAAGGCGCAGAACAGTTTAATGAGGTGCCGGCGCTTAGCTTGTACCAGTCGTTTGCGCGATTCTGCTTGCATATGCACGCTTCAGGTATTTATTTCAGGGATTTTTCCGGCGGTAACATCCTGGTCAGCAAACAAGATGATGGCCTGACGTTTTCATTGATTGATACTGCCCGCTTGCATGCTCACCCAACTGCGACGCCGTATAGTGAACGAATTGCCGATCTCACCCGTGCGGTACAAAAACTGCACTGGGATGGCCGCAAACAATTTTTGGCGCTCTACTTGGGCATGTCCGGACACAGTTTGAATATAGGCACTTTGCTGCCATTCTATCTCTATGATTTTAAAGTACATTTGAAACGCACCATAGGCCGCAAAGGCATACGCAAGTTATTGAGCAAGCTCAAAAACTTGCGTGCCGGAAAGCGTGCTTAGCGTAGTCTCATGAAAATCATGATGGCATGTTGCGCAGTTTAAGCACGACAAGCTTAGGTGCCAGTTTTAATATAGATACACGTAATAGCAAACGCTAAAACGAAACTAATTAAAGGAAATTAATCATGTGGACAAAACCAGCTGCTACCGAAATGCGTTTCGGCTTTGAAGTAACTATGTACGTAATGAACAAATAATTGTTCTTTACTACAAAAAACGGGCGCTATCAGCGCCCGTTGTCATTTGTATAGTACCGTTTATTTATGTTTTAGACCTTAAAACTTTTTAGCCGGGACTCGCTCAAAAATCGCAACAATCATTACCCTTGACTACAATGAACATATTTTCAATCACCTCTGGATTTATCCGCTACGTTGGTTGTGTGTTATTAGTAAGTTGCTTACCGCTACAGGCTTGTTTGGATCAACAATCGTTGCAAGCATTGGCAGACAAGGAAATGCAATATCTGCTACAGCGTATCCCACCGGCCTTTGGCGATGCTGTATCTGACCAATTGATTCATAGTCATATGCATTTAAAAGCTGGTGATGATTGTCAGGTACACTGGCAGTTGACACTGCCCGCTAAAGATATCGCTGAAGCGCAAGCCTTGCTGCAGGCGGAACCAGCCAAACAGATTATGCTTGCTGCTCAGGGTTACGAGATACCTGAGCGAGAGGATGTCGAAGCAGATTTTTTTGTAGACCCAACTAACTTGCAGCCTTTGCGAAAAGAGGTTTTGCAAACTGCTCCATTAGGTAAATTACGGGCCAGTGTTGAATTGATGTATGCCATGCTTACACAAGCAAGGACCAATGTGCAGGAAACGCATGCAGAATGGACACCAGCGGAGTTGCAATCTGTTCAAGCAAGCTGCCAGCAACAATTCCACGCCAGCAGTACTGAAGTCGCTTGCGATTGTTACAGTCGAGGCCTAGCGGAAAAATATTCGGCAAGACAGGTGAAGTACAATCGCTATTTGTTGACCAACCCTTACGCGTTTGCCACAGGCAATGGTGAAGAGTTTAAGCGCTTGGATAAGACGCTACAAACTTCCTGCGGGCTCAGCCTCTAAATTCGCTACACCTTATTAATAGTTAAACTGGCCAGATAAATACCAGCCGGTCTGGTTCTCTTTAGTGGCAATCGTACCCAGGTCTATATAAGCGCCAGTCACAGACACGTTTCTATGTGGAAACCAGGTCAGGAAAATATCTTGCGCCTTTTTCTCTTCAGCAGCCGAAAGATTATCAGGTTTAAAGCGTAATTCCGTACCTACCAGAAAGCTATCCGACAACATCACCGCGGCAGACACTGCAGGGTAAATACGATAACTGTCACGTCTATCACCACCAAACCCCAGCAAACCAAACTGGTTTGCTTTTGTTGCATGCAAGTTGGCATTCACGAGCAGGTTATAGCCATTGGCTGCGCCGAGAAATAGTTTGCTGGCAGCCACGTAGTAATCGACACCGCTACGATCTTTGGCACCTAAAAGTTTAGGGACAAAATTAAAGTCTTCGTTATATTTGTACTGTGCACCCACTGAAATCTGCGGCATCCAGCTATCCTGGTCATAAATGGCATCACCGATGAGGCGCAATTTAACGCCCAATGTATTCAGGCGTATCTCCTCACCGCGAATTGTGTTGCCCAGGCCAAATCTTGTTTGAGCCGCACTGACTTCCACACGGTTAACAAAGCCCAGTGAAATACCGGCTGAATTTAATTTGTAATCGGCTTTGGTTTCGGCATGGGTATAAAATGCCGAGCCACCGACTTGCTTGTCAGTACCGTAACCGCTAATCACTGCCCACGGCATTAAACCGCCACCGGCAGAACCTTCCACCTGCGTCACACCTCCTGTCGCAAGCAATCGGTCACCTGCATGAACAGCCGGCGAAAGTGCACCTAGGGCAACCAAGGCCGACAGCACATATGAAATGGATGTAGTGTTAGTCATAATAAATGTCTTGTTTATTTAATGATTGATGCATTATCCGACATTGCGATAAATATCATTGTGAGAACAAACTGTGGAATATCAGCTTTTTTTCAAAATACTTTCGAAAGCTCCACTGTAAGATGTGGTAATTGATCGAAAGAATAAGGAAAAAATCAATGCGTTATTATGTGATCGCGATGGCAATATTGTTATGTGCAGGGTGTGTGACGCAACCAAAGCCGGAAGCCACCTTGTTCCAGCGGATAGGCGGCTTGCCCATGTTGAGCAGGTTATCTAATCAAACCCTGGATATCGTCAGCAAAGACCCGCGTACCAGTCGCTCATTTGAGGGCGTGCAAATGAAAACCTTGAAAGAAAGTGTGACTAATTTTCTGTGTGTGAAAACCGGTGGCAATTGCGTGTATGAAGGTGAGACGATGAAGAAGTCCCATGCGGATTTGCACAACACGGTAGCCGAATTTGAGATTATGGTAGATGTTTTGCGTGAGCGCATGGATGCGAATGGCGTAGGCACTAGAGAAAAAAATGAGTTGCTGAGAATATTGGCACCGATGAAATATGATGTAGTAACCGATTAAGATGTAGTATCAATTCAAAAGTGAAGGAAACACGCATGTTGACAGTAGTAATGCGTAAGCTGTGGGTGGTCAGCACAATGACTTTTTTTGGGATGGCCCATGCCGATGTCACAGTGATTGTTTTGAGTGCGTCGGGTAATCCGGTAGAGGATGCAGTAGTGGCTTTTTATGATGGTAAAACGTCCGCCAGCAACCCGAATGCCATGGGTAAAATTGTGCAAAAGAACAAAATGTTTAACCCAAAAGTGACCATTGTGCAAACTGGCACCAGCATTAATTTTCCTAACGAAGACAGCTTTAGGCACCATGTATATTCGTTCTCGCCAGCCAAGAAGTTTGAGCTAAAACTATATTCCGGCGTACCGGCTGATCCCGTGTTATTTAACCAAGCCGGTTTGGTGACCTTAGGATGCAACATTCATGATTCTATGGTAGGGTACATCTACGTTGTAGATACACCATTCTTTGCGAAAACAGATGACAAGGGCAGGGCCGTCATTAAATTAAGCGATGGTCAATATTCTTACCAAGTATTATTGCCTGGGGTGAATAAACCGGTTGCCGAGCAAAAAGTTAAAATTGAGGGTGCTACAGAAGTTAAAGTGTCCATTCCATAAAATAAATCTGAATGATTAAATTCAAACATATTCGCTCACGAATAGCGTTTACATTTCTTTCCGTCGTTGTCGCTATCCAGCTTGCCGGTCTGATACCGCTCAAATACGCACTAGTTAAGCACGCAAATGAGCTTGCCGAAGAGCAGATTAACGTCGGCGAACGCGTGTTTGTTAACCTGCTGCAACACAATACCCAAAGCCTGAAACAAGCCACCCAAGTGCTGGCCGCTGACTATGCATTCCGCGATGCGGTAGCCAGCAACGATGCCGAAACCATAGAGTCAGCGCTGGAGAATTATCAGGGGCGTATTCATGCGCAGATTGCTTTTTACATCAGCAATAGTGAAGACCTAGTGATTGGCACGGCCAATAGCGAAAAAGCCATGTTTGACCTGCAAGCCAGTGAAGATGCAAAACAGGCAATCCTGCATAACCAGAATGGCACCCTGCAGTTTGATATTGTTGAAGGTAAACCCTACCAGCTGATTACCGTGCCGGTCAAAGCGCCAGATGTGATCGGCTGGATTGTGATGGGCTTTGCTGTGGATGGCCGGCTGGCTGACCAGATCAAGCAACTGACGCATCTGGATGTGTCATTCCTGCAAAAAACCCGTGAACATGAATGGCAGCTGATGAGTGGCACCGGTACCAACCGGCTTTCTAATGTGCTGGTTAAAACCGTCTCAGATATTTATCGCCAAAGATTATCACTGCATAAAGTCGATTTACAAGGCCAAACCTATCAACTCAAAATCCGCTCTTTGCACGAAACCAAAGATGAGGTGTTGCTGGTGGTGCTGCAAGGCTCTGTCGCTCCTTTCACGCGCGACCTGAACACCTTATTTCAAAACATGGTGGTGTTAACCTTTGTCGGCGTGCTGATTTTTGCCGCCCTGATCTGGTATGTCTCGCGCAAGACCACGGAGCCGATTGCGGAGCTGGTTAAAAATGCAGACGAAATCGCCATGGGTAACTATGAAAAAGAAATCCATGTGAATAGCATTGATGAAGTCGGTTACCTGGGCAAAGCGCTCAATAGCATGCGCGAAGCGGTGTTGCAGCGTACGCTGCGTATCCAGCGACTGGCGTTTAACGATGAGTTGACCGGTCTCTCGAACCGCCTGGCGTTAACTCAGGGGCTAAGCCAGTCAATTACCCGGCATGCAGAAACCCGGCAATCGCTGAGTGTGATTGTGATTAATATCCACCGTTTCAAGCCTATCAATAAAACCCTGGGCAGGGATTTTGGTGATGATTTATTGCGCCATGTCGGTCAGGTTTTGAAACAAAATGTACTTTCCGGGGAGGATGTCGTCGCTCGTCTGGATGCAGATGAATTTGCCGTGATGCTGCAACACACCGATCAGGCCAAAGCGACCAAGTATGCCGAAAAAGTTAACCGTATTTTCGATACGCCGGTCAATGTACAGGGTCAGGCGATCGATGTGCGTATCGCCATGGGGATTGCGCTTTACCCGGAGCATGGCGTCAGTGAAGAAGAGTTACTCAACCATGCGGAAACGGCCTTGCATGAATCCAAAGTCAAGAAGGCAGACTGGATTGTATACAACACCGCGCTGGAGATTGACCAATCGGAAACCTTGACCCTGATTTCAGACTTGAAAGAAGCTATCCAGAAAGATCAGTTATTGCTGTATATCCAGCCGAAAATTGATGTCAAAACGCGTAAGACCCTGGGTGGCGAAGCGCTGATCCGCTGGGTGCATCCGGAAAAAGGTATGATTTTCCCTGACCAGTTTATTCCGTTTGCTGAACAGACTGGCATTATCAGTGAGATTACCAACTGGATGCTGCAGCGTGCCTGCCAAGTATTAGCTGATTATCGTAGCCAGGGTTTGTACATGACTCTGGCGGTGAATTTATCTACCCGTGATCTCAACAATATGGAACTGCCTCAGCAGATTGAAGCTTTGTTAAAGACGCATAGGCTGGATGCAAAAGCCCTTAAGCTGGAGATCACGGAGGGCAGTCTGATGCAGGACCCGGAACGTGCTGAGACCGTGGTAAGGAAACTGGCATCGATGGGCTTGCACCTGGCGATTGATGATTTTGGTACGGGATATTCATCATTAGCCTACCTGAGGCAATTACCTGTGCAAGAGCTTAAAATCGACCGTTCGTTTGTCATGTTCATGGATAAAAACGCCAGTGATGCCAGTATTGTGAAATCAACCATCGACCTGGCACATAACCTGGGGCTCACTGTAGTCGCAGAGGGCATAGAGAACGAAGAGGTGCTTGGTCAGCTATCCAAACTCGGCTGTAATGAAGGCCAGGGATATTTTATCGGCAAGCCCATGCCGGAAAAAGATTTCTCAATCTGGCTCGAACGCTGGGAAAGCCAGAACGAGATTGATATCGATATTGGTGATGACCTGTCATTTGCCATCAATCCGCTGGACGGATTTAATTCCCCCACCTGACAGCGATAACTTTTGCTAATCATTGCTATAAAAACATTCAACTTCCCTTAGTGGCTGGTTGGTTTTACCATGCCTTTCATATGCTTAACAAAGGAGATTGAAATGAGCAAAATCAGAATGCATAAAAAAGGCAATTTTATGATCCAGACCTTGTTGGATTATTTCAGAAAATAATTTTTATTTTTATTGCCATTTAATAGCGCGCTATTTATAATCTTTTTTATGAGTAGCACAACAGCAAGCAAAACACCCATTTTAAACGAGCAGTTATGCTTTGCTGTGTATTCCTTATCGCTGGCAATCAATAAGGCTTACCGGCCTTTACTGAAAAAACTGGGGCTCACTTATTCGCAATATCTGGTGATGCTGGTGTTGTGGGAAAGTGACCAGCGCACAGTGAGCGACATTGGCGAACAGCTGTTTCTGGATTCGGCAACCCTGACGCCTTTGTTAAAGCGGCTGGAATCCGCCGAATTGTTACAAAGAGTGCGTTCTAGTAAAGATGAGCGACAGGTCATTATTTGCCTGACTGATAGCGGACGCAGTTTGCGTGAACAGGCATCCAACATTATGGATGAGATGCTATGCGCTATGGGTTGCCCGGTTGAAGAGCTCATGTCATTGCGCGACAGAATGAAGGAGTTACGTAACCATTTGATACAGCACGCGGGCTAGAACAAATTTTTTCGCAGTGGGGGTTGTTTTACATTTTTTTTGTCATAAATATAGTGCACTATTTAATTTTGCATTACTTGTTTTACAGTGTTAATTTTTACTTATCTACAGATTGAAAGGACATCATCATGAAAATAAAAATACTTATCAGCGTGTTATCAGCAGCTTCAATTATCACTGCAATGCCAGCCATGGCAGAGGAAAAACCGGTGACCGAGCAATTGGTCGATACCTTAACCACCCTGTCGGGTGGACCACATGCCGGATTCCGCTCTAACCATGCCAAAGGCGTGATGCTGGAAGGCTCTTTCCAGCCATCTGCACAGGCCGCTAGTATCAGCAAGGCCGCGCATTTACAGAAAGCCGATAGCCCGGTGCTGGTGCGTTTCTCTGATGCGACTGGTGTACCTAATATCCCGGATGCCAATGGCAATGCTTTCCCCAAAGGGATCGCTATCCGTTTTCAACTGCCTGATGGCTTGAGCACTGATATTGTCAGTATCTCGGTGAATAATTTTCCCGCGGCGACGCCAGAAGACTTTTTAGGCTTGCTCAATGCCGTGCGGGATTCGCAAAACAGCACCGCTAAACCAAGTCCGGTAGAACAGTTTTTAGGCTCACATCCGGCAGCTTTAAAATTTGTGACCACACCCAAGCCTGCGCCGGTCAGCTTTGCAACGCAGCCATTCTTTGGCGTGAATGCATTTAAATTTACCAATGCGGCTGGCCAAAGTGTTTATGGCCGTTACCAGATTATCCCGGTGGCTGGCGCGCAATATTTAACCAAGGAAGCAGCAGATGCCGCGGCGCCGGATTACCTGATGACCGATATCGGCGAACGTGTGAAAGCAAATGCCGTGCAATACAAGCTGCTGCTGCAAATTGCGGATAAAGGGGATGAAGTTAACAATGCGACGGTTCTATGGCCCGAAAGCCGCAAGATCGTTGAATTAGGCACTTTGACTCTGAAATCTGTGGTTGCGGATAGCAAGGCAAAAGAGAAAACACTGATGTTTAATCCCCTGCAATTGACTGAAGGAATTGAAGCTAGCCAGGATCCTATCTTGCTGGCCCGTCCGACCTCTTATGCAGTAAGCTTTGGCAGGAGACTGGGTAAATAAAGCCTGTTGATTAGAAATGAAAAGGCCCCGGTTGATCGCATCAGCCGGGGCCTTTTATTTAAGCACTCACAAACGTAGTCGCTTTGCCATTAATACAGTAGCGTAAGCCACTTTCCGTTTTGCCATCGGGAAACACATGTCCCAGATGTGCGTCGCAAACATTACATTTCACTTCGATGCGGTGCATGCCGTGGCTGCCATCTTCGATGTAAGCAATCGCATTGGGTGTCAGCGGCTGGTCAAACGATGGCCAACCTGAGGAAGATTCAAACTTTTGTCCTGAATCGAATAACTCTTGCTCGCAACAGGCACAGGCGTAACGTCCTGGCGTGAAAGCTTCACACATTTCTGAAGAAAAAGGGCGTTCGGTAGCACTCAGGCGGGCGATGGTGAAGACATCTTCATCCAGTATTGCACGCCATTCATCCACTGATTTACGCACTCTGTAATTTGGCTCAGGATTGCCTTCTCTGGCAAACTTGAGTACATCTTTCCATTTCAATATCATCATTTACTCACTGACGGTTATGAAGGTGACAGGTAACAAAAAAGCGCTTAAACCCGCTGTAATTCCATGCTTATTTCAGCAATGTAATTAAGCAGCTTGCCGATACACTTTAATCATCGAGTATATCATCACAACAATAGTTCGATTCGCGGGAGAAACCATTTGATCGTCAGACCCAGGCCCCATTTGCTTGAACTGTTTTTTATTATCAAGGGTTCAATCGTGCTGCGTATCATGCCACTGCTGATATTTGTGGCTACGCTTTCTACCCTCATTGTCGCTGTGTATACCTACGAGCCGGGCTGGTTGCCCAAGTTCGATGGCGGGCCGTTTGCCTTGCTGGGCATTACCTTGTCCATTTTTCTGGCGTTCAGGAACAATGCCTGTTACGAACGCTGGTGGGAGGCGAGAAAAATCTGGGGCGAATTTGTACTGACTTCGCGCAGCCTCGCCCGCTTGAGCCAGATACTGAATGCGAATGAAGCAGCCGACCAATCGCCGCGAAGAATTTTACTGCAAGGTAATATTGCCTATGCACAAGCGTTGCTGGTACAACTCAGGCCGACCAATTCCGTGTACAAAATTCAAACCTACCTCAGCGAACCGGTATTCCAGGAATACAAAAACAGCAGGAATCCACCAGAGTCTATTCTGCGGGCGATGGAATCTGTGCTGATTCAGGCATTACATAGTCACCGCATAGACACCATCCAGTTCAACATGCTGGATGAGCTGGTGCAAAAACTGGCGCTGGTACAGGCTTCGTGCGAGCGTATTCAAAATACGCCAATTCCGTTTGGCTACACCTTGCTGCTGCACAGAACGGCCTATACATTCTGCTTTTTGTTACCGTTTTGTTTTGCCAACACGCTGGGCTGGGCGACACCTTTCGTCACTGCGCTGGCTGCCTATACCTTTTTTGGACTGGATGCCCTGGGTAACGAACTCGAAGAGCCATTTGGCATGGGCGCCAATGCTTTACCGATCAGTGCGCTGGCAGATGTGATTGAGATTGAAACCAAAGAAGCATTGGGCGATAAAGAGATTCCGCCGTTACCTGTACCGAAAGAATTCGTGCTGATGTAATCACCGGATGCTTGGCGCGATTGAGAAACATCTGTACCAATGCTTATCTTTTGTAGCGCGAATATTGTAGGTCGCTAGTTTCAATCGCTGGTTTATCTTGGGCAATCAGGTCAGCCAGTACTTGGCCAGAACCGCAAGCCATGGTCCAACCTAAGGTGCCATGTCCGGTGTTCAACCAAACGTTTGGATACATGCTATTCGCCTGGCCGATAATCGGCGTGCCATCCGGTGTCATCGGGCGCAAGCCTGTCCAGAAACTGGCTTGAGAGACATCACCGGCTTGAGGGAATAATCCACGCAACATTTTTTCCAGTGTTAAACGGCGACGCGGATTCAGTGTCAAGTCAAAGCCTGCCAATTCGGCCATGCCGCCCACACGTATGCGTTGGTCAAAGCGGGTGATGGCAACTTTGTAGGTTTCATCCATCACCGTGGAAACAGGCGCGGCATCACCATTAATAATCGGCACGGTCAGCGAATAGCCTTTCACCGGGTAGACCGGCAAGTTTAAGCCCAGGCTTAGCATCAGCTCGCGCGAGTAACTACCGAGGGCGACCACGTAGTGATCTGCATCCAAATTCTCGACTCCGTGGGTTGTTTTAATTTCAACACCTGACAATAGATTTTGCTGGGTGATCAGGCGATTGATAGTGGCTTCCTGCCTGAATTTGACCCCCATGGTCTGTGCAAGGGCGGCCAAGCGGGTGGTAAACAACTGGCAATCACCGGTCTCATCATCCGGTAGATGCAGGCCGCCTAATAGCTGGTCTTTCACATGAATTAAAGCAGGCTCAATAAGCGCGCAGCCATCAGGGTCCACATGCTGGAAAGGCACACCCATTTCACTGAGCACCGTAATATCTTTGAATTCAACATCAAGCTGTTTTTGGGTTCGAAAAACTTGCAAGGTCCCCCGGCTGCGCTGCTCATACTGGATGCCAGTGTCAGCACGCAACTCACGCAGGCAATCACGGCTATATTCCGCCAGTCGTACCATACGTGATTTGTTCAGGGTGTAGCGTTCAAGTGAGCAGTTTTTAAGAAACTGGGACATCCATTGCAATTGCCACCGGCTTAAGTCCGGGCGCATGGAGAGCGGCGCATAGCGCTGAAACAACCATTGAAATGCTTTTAGCGGCACACCGGGGCCAGCCCATGGCGCAGAATAACCGGGTGAAATCTGTCCGGCATTCGCAAAACTCGTTTCCAGGCCGACTGACGGCTGCCGATCAACAACGGTAACATCACAGCCTTTTAATGCCAGGTAATAGGCGCTTGTCACGCCAATCACACCGGAACCTAGCACTAACACTCGCATTGATGACACTCCTGAAGCAGCAGTCGATGATATAAGGCGTTTTTAAACTGTTAAACCATATTATCAAAATTGATAGGAAAAGCCTGGTTTAAGAAGAGGAATATTGAACTGATTAATTAAAAAATTAATCTTTAAGCATTGCAGGCGGGATGTTGGTGACTTGCGACCTGCACGGAGGCTTGTTTGGTCTTCAATGGTGACGTAATTTTTGAAATAAGTATTTTGATCAGGTGAGGCTTGCTGGTAAAGGGTAAAAAGCGTACGGACCGCCAGTGAATTTAGATGACTTTAACTGACGACCATTTTCTCTAACGCCTCCACCATTACTTGCGCAGGGTCACAAGGCTCTGCCCATTCTTTGGATTGTGCCGCAATTTCCACCATACCGGTCGGGCTGGTGACATTCACTTCCGTTAAATAATCACCAATCACATCCAGCCCGACTAAAAACAGACCGTGTTGTTTGAGGGTTTTACCAACAGTTTCGGCGATCTCTAAGTCGCGAGCCCTTAATGGTTGTGCGACGCCTTTACCGCCGGCAGCCAGGTTGCCACGGGTTTCGCCGGCTTTGGGGATACGGGCAAGTGCATATGGTAGAGGCTCGCCATTGATGATCAGGATACGTTTATCGCCTTTGACTATCTCCGGGATGTAACGCTGCACCATGATGGTCTGGGTTTGAAATTGGGTAAGTGTTTCCAGGATGGCGAAAATATTCGGGTCGTCTTTACGCAAACGGAAAATACCGCTGCCACCCATGCCATCCAGCGGTTTGACAATGATATCGTCATGCTCGGCCAGAAAAGCCAGTATCTTTTCCCGCTGGCTGGTGACGATAAAAGGCGGTGCAAATTGCGGAAAGCGGGCTACGGATAGCTTCTCGTTCCAGCCGCGTATGGATGCGGGGTCATTGATGATGCGTGCACCTTGTTGCTGGGCGAGTTCCAGCAACAAGGTGCTATATAAATATTCGTTATCGAACGGTGGGTCTTTGCGCATCAATACGGCATCAAAAGCAGTCGGCATATGCGTGTTTTTCTCGCCGACTACCCAGCCACTGCCCTCAAATGCAAACGGCTGCGCATCCACCAGTGAAACTTCACGCTGCAAGTGCCAGTCCTGTTGTTCACATACCCATAACTCGTGCCCACGCGCATGCGCGGCACGCATGATGGCGAGACTGGTGTCTTTATAAACGGTTAGTTTGTGCAGCGGGTCGAGGATAAACAGCAGTTTCATCATGCACCTTCGAGTCGTTTATGCGGTCAGTGGTCATTTTCCTGCAGTTCCATTCCGGCGGCCAGCAGTGCCAGGCGCGCCACTACGCCATAGGCATAAAAGCGGTTAGGCGGTGCATCTGGGGCGTCGGAACAGTCGGGCAGGGTACAGGGCTTTTCAAATGCCAGTGGCACAAACTGCATGCCGGGAGCATTTAGGTTTTCATCCACGCCGCGGCTGGTGTGCACGCGGTAAAAGCCGCCGACCACAAAGTGATCCATCATATAGACCACGGGTTCCGCCACCGCATCATTGATGTTCTCAAAGGTATATACGCCTTCCTGTATCATCACTTCAGAGACTTCCATGCCTTCTTTGATGACTGACATTTTGTTGCGCGTTTTGCGGTTGAGGTCACGCACTTCGTCGGCAGATTTCACACTCATGATACCCATACCATAAGTGCCGGCATCGGCTTTTACAATCACAAACGGGGCATGGGTAATGCCGTATTCGTCATATTTAGCCTGGATTTTCTTGAGCATGGCATCGACTTTTTCTGCCAGTTGGTCTTCACCGACGCGCTGATGGAAATCAATGCCGCTGGCGGTGTCAAAATAAGGGTTTAGCTGCCACGGGTCGATATTCAGCAGCTTGGCAAAGTTTGCTACTACTTTGTCATAAGCGGCAAAATGTTGCGATTTGCGGCGGGTAAACCAGCCGGCATGTAAAGGTGGAATTAAAGTCTGCTCCAGGTTTTGCAGCATATCCGGTACGCCACCTGATAAATCATTATTGAGCAGGATGGCACAGCTATCGAATGCCGGATAATCGATACCTTCAAAAGAAGCGGCATTGAGTTTGAGGCGATTTTTTTCGCGTACCAGCGGTTCCAGAATTAAAGGCAGGCCATCGTGGGTTTCCAGCCTGGTCACTTCAGTGATCTCGGGTGACAGGCTGCCAACACGCACCTCCATACCCGCCGATTTCAGAATATGACACAGTTCAACAACGTTGCGCAGATAGTAAGTGTTACGGGTATGGTTTTCCGGGATCAGCAACAATCTGCGCGCATCCGGGCAGATTTTCTCCACCGCAACCTGAGCGGCATGCACCGATAAACTAAGAAATTCCGGGTTCAGGTTATTGAATCCGCCTGGAAACAAATTGGTATCTACCGGTGCGAGTTTGAAGCCTGAATTACGCAAATCGACACTGGCATAAAATGGCGCGGCGACTTCCTGCCACTGAGTACGAAACCAGTGCTCGATATCCGGCATGGCTTGTAAAATGCGTTTTTCCAGACTGTCCAACGGACCGCTTAAGGCGGTGGTTAAATGGGGAACCATATCTTGCTCCTGTACGTATCTTCTTAGGCTGGGTTTTTCAAGGATGAAGGCCAGCGGGCTTTTAATTTATGCTTCCTGGGCGATGACTGCATGTGCCTGCTGGTCGGCATGATAGCTGCTGCGTACCATGGGACCGCTGGCAGCATTATCAAACCCCATGCTGTCTGCCTGCTCTTTAAACCAGGCAAACGTATCAGGTGTCACATAACGCAGCACGGGCAGGTGATGCACGCTTGGTTGCAGATATTGCCCCAGGGTTAGCATGCTGACATTGTGCGCACGCAGGTCACGCATCACTTCCAGGATTTCTTCATCAGTTTCACCCAGGCCCAGCATGAGGCCGGATTTGGCCGGCACATGCGGATACATCTCGCTGAACTGCTTGAGCAGGTTGAGTGAGTGCTGGTAATCAGACCCCGGGCGAGCTTGTTTATATAAGCGCGGCACCGTTTCCAGATTGTGATTCATCACATCCGGCGGCGCTTCACGCAGGATTTTCAGTGACACGTCCAGGCGGCCACGGAAGTCCGGTACCAGGATTTCAATTTTGATGTGTGGGGATTGGGCACGGATCGCGCGTATGCAATCGACAAAATGCTGCGCACCGCCATCGGGCAAATCATCGCGGTCTACCGAAGTGACCACGACATAACGCAGTTTCATCTGTGCAATGGTACGCGCCAGGTTTTCCGGTTCATTGGGGTCAGGCGGCAGGGGTTTACCGTGTGCCACATCGCAAAACGGGCAGCGGCGGGTGCAGATATCACCCAGGATCATAAAAGTGGCGGTGCCGCCACTAAAGCATTCGCCTATGTTCGGGCAACTGGCTTCTTCACAGACGGTGTGCAGGTTGTTGTCACGCAAAACCTGTTTGATTTCCTGGAAGCGCGCTGAATCCGGCACTTTCATGCGTATCCACTCCGGCTTGCGCAATACCGGCATGGGCACGATTTTTATCGGGATACGTGAGGTTTTCGCGGCGTCAATTTCTTTGACACCAGCCACCTTTTTCGCCGGGCGTTCAGTTTGGCATTTATCTGACATTCGCCAGTTTCTCTTTCAGTGTTTGAGTTAACGCTGCGGCAATCTCAGCCATGGCTAACGGAATCTGTAATTCTTTGGTTTGCGTCATTTGCATGCCGGCATAACCGCAAGGATCTATGTCGGCAAACGGCTGCAAATCCATATCAATATTCAAGCTTAAGCCATGATAACAGCACTGATTTTTAAGGCGTAGCCCTAACGACGCTATTTTTTTACCGGACACATAAACCCCTGGCGCATCAGGACGTGCTTCAGCAGTCACGCCATGGCCGGCCAGAAATTCTATCAGGCTGTTTTCCAAGATGGAGACAAGTTGCCGCACATTCAAGTGGCTACGCGCCAGGTCTATCAGGCAATAAATAATTAACTGGCCTGGGCCGTGATAAGTGATTTTGCCACCACGGTCTACATTTACGACGGGGATATCGTTATCAGGCAATCTAACCCCGCGCCGATTAAGGCCCAGCGTATAAACCGGCGGGTGTTCAGTCACCCACAACTGGTCAGCAGAGCTGCTATTGCGTTGCGCGGTGTAAGCCTGCATTTCGGCCAGGGTGACTGCATAGTCAGTCAGGCCCAGCTGGCGAATTTCCAGAGCAGGCATGTGATTTTGAAAGAGTGACTAAAGCACGACCTTGACCATCGGGTGCGAGGTCAGGCTGCGATAGATATCATCCAGTTGCGGTTTGGAGGTGACGTACACCATGCAAGTCAGGCTCAGGTATTTGCCCGCGCTGCTGCCGCGCATCTCGATTAAATGGGCACCAAACTCAGGCAGGTGCCGCTGTATGGTTTTGGTCACTTCACTGGTGAAGTCATCATGTGTTTCACCCATGACTTTGATCGGAAAGTCACAGGGAAACTCAATCAGAGTCTCTTCTGCTACAGGCGTTTGTTCAGAAGATGGTTTATCTGGTTCGCTCATACGGTCACCTGTTGAAACATGTTATTGCAAATACAAACGCACTTGGTCAATCATGCGTGAAAAGATATTGCTGGCTTCTACCGCCTGCATGGTCACCAATGGCACACTGTGGACGACTTTGCCGTTTAAGGTAAACTCGATTTTACCTACTGCTTGCTGGGCTTTCAGTGGCGCTTCCAGCGGCTTGGCAATCCGTACGTTGGCTTTCATATTGGCATATTCGCCTTGTGGCAAAGTCAGGTAAACAGGCTTGGCAACTGTCAAATCGACTTCGCTTTCAGTACCTTTCCAGACTTTTTGACGGGTGATGGCTTTAGCGGCCGGGTAGATCAGTTTGGATTCAAAGAAACGGAAGCCGAAGTTCAGCAGCTTCTGGCTTTCGGCGGCACGTACATTGTCTGAAGTCGTGCCCAAAACGACAGAAATCAGGCGGAAATCATCGCGTTTGGCAGAAGAAATCAGGCAGTAACCCGCAGATTCGGTGTGGCCGGTTTTCATGCCATCGACAGTCGGGTCTAGGAACAGCAAGCGGTTACGGTTAGGCTGGGTAATCTTGTTATAGGTGTAAGATTTTTGTGAGTATAAGCGCGCGTAATCTTGAGGAAAATCGCGGATCAAGGCATTGGCCAGGATCGACAAATCACGCGCTGTGGTGGTGTGGGTAGGGTCAGGCAAGCCGGTTGAGTTAATGAAATGGCTGTTTTTCATGCCCAAAGCCACGGCTTTTTTGTTCATTAGTGTGGCAAATAACTCTTCACTACCGGCAATGCCTTCAGCCAGCGTAATGGCGGCATCGTTACCGGATTGGATAATCAGGCCATGCAGCAGCTCATCGACTGTCACTGTCATGGTGGTGTCGATAAACATTTTGGAGCCTTCGACCTTCCAGGCTTTATGGCTTACCGGCAATGTTTGTGTCAGTGACAAGCGCTTTTGCTTGACTGCTTCAAAAGCAAGGTAGGCTGTCATTACTTTGGTCAGCGATGCTGGTTCTACCGGCATATCCGGGTTATTGGCCGCCAACAACCCACCTGTATTGGCATCGCGCAATACAAAGGCTTTGGCAGCCAGTGTCGGCGACGGCACATTGAGGGTAATGGCTTCAGCGGCCAGCGTAATGAATGGGAGTGAAAATAGAACAGCAATACAAGAGCGCCACATGGTTAGTCACTTAACGAGATAAACAGTCAATGAGAAAAACCCCTTACGGGATACAAACTTCACGCAGAAAAACTTCTCGTGAAAAAACAATTACCGGGAAAAAATCAGTGCGGGTAACTGCAATTGGTCACGCATCTGACTGGCCGCCTGTGCTGCCAATGCGTGATCTGGATACGGTCCCAGTACGACCTGGAACAGCTTGCCATTATACACTTTGTTGAGCAGGGTTTGTGTCTCGGGGATGGCGGTGAAGATGCGCTTCTGCAAGCGGTCGGCATTTTCTTCCTGGCCAAAAGCGCCAACCTGGATGTAAATACCATTGGCTTCCAGTCCGTTTGCAGCGGAGGTATTTGCTGTAGAAGGTGTGCTTGCCGGCGAAGGCACGCCTGCCGGTGACGCGCCTGCTGACGCCGGCTGGATGATCTGCCTGGTCACTTGAACGGTTTCAGTAGATGGCTGCAAGGGTTCGGGTGTCTGCTGTGTCGTATCTATCAGGGTCACTTCTACCTGGCTGGAACCATGCTGGATAATATCCAGCTGTTTGGCTGCGGCATAAGACAGATCAATTACCCGCGGACGCCCGAACGGCCCGCGGTCATTGACCCGGACAATGACCGACTTGCGGTTACTGAGGTTGGTTACGCGCACATAGCTAGGAATAGGCAGGGTTTTATGTGCGGCAGAGAGTTTGAACATATCATAGACTTCACCGCTGGCGGTTTTGCGGCCATGAAATTTTTTGCCATACCATGAAGCGTGGCCGGTCTGGGTAAAAGGCGTGGCGATAGCTGACATCGGTGTAATGGTCTCGCCATTGACGATATAAGGCTTGGTCGTAGATTTGACGATAGGATCCAGCCTGGGCGTCACTGACGTTTCCAAGGGCGTGTTCGGGTCTATGCCATCGGTAGCATTGCCTTCAAATTCCGGTTTTGGGTCAATGTTGATGATGCGCGGACCCATGACAGGCGGGGCAGAAGGTGAAGACGCCATAGGAGGTGTTGCGCGTGGTCTTTCTGCGGGTGTCGATTTGCTGGTTGGTGGCTGAGACGGAGATGTCTGGCGTGGTGGCATACTGCTGTTACAGGCAGCCAGCAGGCTGCTTAGCAACGCAATCGCTATCAGTTTTGAATTAAAAGACATCTTGTCCTCACAAAGTACACTAGTCAGTGGCAACTAGTCGTTTATGCGATTGCACACTCATTAGCAACCCCAGGCTCAGGCCCAGGGTCAACAGAGAAGTACCGCCATAACTGACCAATGGCAGTGGAATACCTACCACCGGTAAAATGCCGCTGACCATGCCCATATTCACAAAACAATAAGTGAAGAAGGTGGCGGCAATACTGCCTGCCAGCAGGCGTGAAAAAGTATTTTTGGCTTGCGAGGCAATAATAAAAGCCCGGCCAATGATAATGGTGAACAGCAGTAACAACAGGCAGCAGCCGACCAGGCCAAATTCTTCAGCGAATACGGCAAAAATAAAGTCGGTGGTGCGTTCAGGTACAAAGTCCAGTTGTGATTGGGTGCCATTCAGCCAACCTTTGCCGGTCATCCCACCGGAACCAATCGCAATGGTGGCCTGGATAATATGGTAGCCCGCACCCAATGGATCCTGGCTCGGGTCGACCAGGATTTCAACCCTGCGCCGTTGATAGTCGTGCAGCATAGACCACAAAATCGGCAAGGCAGCACCAAAGGCAATCGCGCTACCGAAGATAAATTTCCAGCTCAGGCCAGCCAGGAAAATTACAAAAAATCCGGAAGCAAATACCAGGGTGGCGGTACCCAGATCAGGCTGCTTGGCAATCAATAGTACCGGCACCAGCAGAATCACCCCGGCGACTAAGTAATCGCCGGTGCGCAACATACTTTCGCGTTTGGAAAAATACCAGGACAACATGATAGGTACGGCCAGCTTCATCAGTTCTGAAGGCTGGATTTTGGTCACACCCAGGTTTAACCAGCGCCGCGCACCATGGCTGATGTCACCTATCAAGGCGACAGCCAGCAGCAGTGTCAGACCAAACAAATACACCGGCAGCGCAATGCGCTCAATCAATTGCGGTTGCGTATTGGCTACCAGCAGCATGACGCCCATCATGATCATGATATTCACGATTTGCGCGTTCACTTTGGTCAGCGCCTGGCCAGATGCGCTATACAGCACCATCAATGCCACCACCAGCACCATCAGAACAGTGGCGAGCAGGACAGAGTCTACATGCCGTATAAAGCGGACGATCAATTGCCTAATCATGTGGCTCCTCTTCTACTTCTGGCGCATTGGTAATGGTGACTTCCGGCACTGCTGCAGCGGCCGGGTCAACCGGTACTTTGCCAAGTAAATAATAATCCATCACCTTGCGCGCAATCGGGCCGGCTGTTGAGCCACCATGGCTACCGTTTTCTACAATCACGGCGACTGCGATTTTCGGATCTTCGGCAGGCGCATACGAAATAAACCAGGCGTGGTCGCGGTGCCGTTCGTTAATCAGTTTTTCGTTATATTTCTCGTTTTGTTTGATACCGACCACTTGTGCGGTACCGGTTTTGGCCGCGATTAAATAACCTGCATTGGTACCAATCGCAGCGGCAGTGCCGCCTGGCTGGGTGACATCCATCATGCCCAGCTTGACGATTTCCAGATTATTGGCGCTCAAATTCAACTGGTCGGCAATTGCATGCGGCAATAAGCTGACCTGGTTGGTTTTCGAGTTGACGATGGCATTTACCAGATGCGGCCTGATAGATTTGCCACTGTTGGCCAGCATGGCAGTGGCATGCGCGAGTTGCATAGGTGTCACCAGGGTATAGCCTTGCCCGATACCAACAATCACGGTTTCACCCATATACCACGGTTGTTTAAAGCGTTTCTTCTTCCAGGCCGGTGTGGGCAGTAATCCTGACAATTCACCCTGGATATCGATATTGGTTTTTTCGCCAAACCCAAAATGGCGTACAAAATCGGTCAGGCGGTCTATGCCCAGTTCCATCGCCAACCCGTAGAAAAAGGTATCACAGGAAACGGTAATTGCCCGGCGCATATCGACCGCGCCATGACCGGAAGGCTTCCAGTCGCGGTAACGGTGACGGCTATTTGGCAGCATGAAATAGCCGGGGTCGCTGATGGCAAAAGGCGGCTGGCGCTTGCCGGACTCTAACCCCGCCAGCGCCACAAATGGTTTAAAGGTCGAGCCTGGCGGGTAAATGCCTTTCAGGCTGCGGTTGATCAATGGTTTATCCAGTGAATTATTCAGCAGGTTCCAGTTGTCGTAATCAATGCCATCCACAAACAGGTTGGCATCAAATGACGGCATACTTGCCATCGCCAGCACTTCGCCGGTTTTAGGTTGAATGGCAACCAATGCGCCACGCCTGCCGGCAAATTCATGCTCGGCGATTTCCTGCAATTTGGCGTCCATTGATAGCACAATATTGTTACCAGACGTTGGCGATGCGCTGGAAAGCACACGAACTGCGCGCCCATCCGCGTCAATCTCTACTTGCTGGAAACCGGTGATACCATGCAATTGCTCCTCATAAGCCTGCTCAACACCGGCCTTGCCGATATGCTCGGTGCCTTTGTAATTGGAAAGCTGGTTATTTTCTTTGAGTTGCTTGAGGTCATTCTCGTTGATGCGGCTAATATAGCCAATCGCATGCGTACCCAGCGTCCCATAAGGATAGTGTCTGAACAGTCGTGATTTTAATTCTACGCCCGGAAAACGGAAGCGGTTTACCGCAAACTTGGCCGCTTCATACTCGTTCAGGTGGGTACGAATCGGGATGCTCTCAAAGGTATGGCTTTGGCTGCGCAATTTCTTAAAGCGCTTGAGGTCAATTGGCGAGACTTCTACCAGCTGGCCTAACTCTTCAATGGTGTCCTGCAAGTCGTCGGTTTTGGAGGGCGTTATTTCCAGCGTATACACAAAAAAGTTATGCGCCAGGATAATGCCGTTACGGTCAGAAATCAGGCCGCGGTTAGGCGTGATTGGCACAATCGAGATGCGGTTGTTTTCTGCCAGCGTCTGGTAGTAGTCGTAGCGGTAGACCTGTAAAAAATAAAAACGGCCTGCTAACGCCGAAAAAGCGGCAATGACCGCTAATACCAGGAAGACCAGGCGAACCCTGAACTTGTGCTGTTCGTTCTGGTGGTTCTTGAGTTCGGTGCTGTACCCCATGCGCTTATAACTTTTTCGGGCGCGATAATTCGCCAAACCACACAATCATGATTTGCCAGAGGATAAGGTCAGAAATGATCGGCAAGCCATAGGTCCAGTCAGGCATCTCGCTACCGGCAAAAAGCTTCAGCAGCATAATCAATATGCGTTGCATGCCGAAAAGGAAGATCAGGTAGAGATACAACTGCCAGCGGTTGAACAGCACCAGGCGGCGTTGGTAAATCAAACCAAGAAAAGCAGTAATCGAGAATGTCAGTGCGTGCTGGCCGAGCAGGCTGCCGGTCGCCAGGTCTACCAGTAACCCTGCAAACCATACCCAGCCGATATTGCAGTGATAGGGCGCCTGCAGCAGCCAGTAAAGCGCAATCACCAGCAGGAAGTCAGGGCGGATAATCACGCCGGAGTTTGACCATGGATATAACTGGAACACCAGGCCGACCAGCAAGGTAAAAAAGAAGGTACTGAATTTTACCGGTTTCATGGACGCTCCGGTGCAGCTGGCGCTTGGCTGTTAGGTGGTGATGTACCGTTAGGCGTGGCAGTATTAGGGCTGCCATTATTTGTCTGCGCGCTGGCTGGCGGCGTTATCGCATTCACGGCAGCGGGGTCGGTGTCTGTGGAATCCAAACTAGGCAGTTCGGTGACTGGATGCGGATCTACCGCCGCATTATTTTTTTGCAGTACATCGACCACCGATTGATCGAGATGTTGCGCATTATTGCGCGGCAATACCGGTTTGTTGTCTGTCACCGGATTAATCGCCGGTGACTCAGGGATTTTCAGAATCAGCACATGTTTGTGGTTGTTGACGCCGGCAATCGGGCGGCTGACGATTTTGGCAAACGGTGAATCCTGGCTTTGTTTAATCTGCGTTACTACCGCCACGGCCAGGCCGGCTGGATATACACCATCAATGCCCGAGGTGACCAGTTTATCGCCGACTTTAATATCCACGCTGGTTGGCAGGTAAGGGATATCCAGCGTGTTGCGCTTGCCTTCGCCGAAAGCAATCGCGCGCAATTGATTGCGTTCAATCTGAATAGGGATGGACAGTTTTTTATCGGTAATCAGCGTGACTTCACTGGTGAACGGGTAAACCCGGGTGATCTGGCCAACCACGCCTTGCTCATCCACCACTGCTTGTCCAGGCGTGATGTCGTGACGGCTGCCGCGGTTGAGTGTGATGATATTGCTGAACGGGTCGCGTCCCATATGCATCACTTCACCCAGTGTCGCTTTAGGGATGATAGGCGCATCACCTGACAGCAGTGTGCGTAAGTGCACATTTTCTGCATCCACAGTTGCCAGGCGCTGTAGCGCTGCGCTATCAATCAAACCTTGTTGCTTGAGCTTGAAGTTTTCCTGGATCAATTGGTTATGCGAGGTAAAGTAGGTATTAATGTTGCGACCCCACTCATTCGGGGCGCTAGCAACAATTTCCAGCGGATGCAGGGCGGCGCTAAACCATTGCCGTACCTGGCTCAGATAGTCAAAACGTGCATCGATGGCCATCATGACCAGTGACAATGCGCAAAAAAACATCAGGCGTGAAAAAGGCCGCGGCCCCTGGATAAAAAAGGCCGGGGATTCGTGCGGATCAAGCTGTTGGTGTATGCCTTTGAGCATAATGAGGGTATCGCCAGCCGGGCCTTACATTACTCACTGGCAAACACATTGCCCAATTTATCCATTTCTTCCAATGCACGGCCACAACCACGGGCCACACAAGTCAATGGGTCTTCAGCAACGATGACGGGCAAGCCGGTTTCTTCCACCAGCAAACGATCCAGGTCACGCAGTAACGCGCCACCACCGGTCAGTACCATGCCTTTTTCAGCAATATCGGCACCCAGTTCTGGCGGCGTTTGTTCCAGTGCGGATTTCACTGCACCGACGATAGAGTTCAGCGGCTCGGTAAGCGCTTCCAGGATTTCGTTGCTTGAAATCGTGAATTTACGTGGCAGGCCTTCCGCCAGGTTGCGACCTGTGACTTCCATTTCCAGCACTTCAGAACCCGGGAAAGCGGAGCCGATTCTTTTCTTGATTGCTTCGGCGGTAGGTTCGGAAATCTGCATGCCGTAGTTACGGCGGATGTAGTCAATGATCGCCTGGTCAAACTTGTCGCCACCGACGCGTTCTGATTTGGCGTACACAATACCACCCAGTGAGATCACGCCAACTTCCGTGGTGCCGCCGCCAATATCGACCACCATGGAACCAGTCGCTTCAGCCACCGGCATGTCAGCACCAATAGCAGCGGCCATTGGTTCTTCAATCAGGAACACCTGTTTGGCGCCGGCGCGCTCGGCAGACTCTTTAATCGCACGGCGTTCCACCTGGGTGGAACCTACCGGTACACAGATAATGATGCGTGGGCTGGGTGAGAACCAGCGGGATTCATGTACTTTACGGATAAAAAACTTGAGCATTTGTTCGGTGATGGTGAAGTCGGCAATCACACCATCCTTCATCGGGCGGATCGCCTGGATGTTGGCTGGCGCACGTCCCAGCATGCTTTTCGCATCGGAACCCACTGCCAGCAACACTTTTTTACCGTTGGGCCCGCCCTCGGTACGAATGGCAACGACAGACGGCTCGTCCAGCACCACACCCTTGCCGCGCACGTAAATCAGGGTGTTGGCTGTGCCAAGGTCGATTGCGAGATCATTGGAGAAGTAGCTGTTAAGTGCACCGAACATGTTTTATCCTGTAAAATTCCGACTTTTGAAGCGCCAGCCGAGTGTGGCTTGAAATCAAGGTATAATAGCGCAAAACGCACATGAAATTAAGATGTGATTTCGAATTCTTGAAGACTTATCCTCTATGGCACTCAATCTTGAAGACATCAAACGTATAGCGCATCTGGCTCGCATCGAAGTCAGTGACACTGAAGCGCAAGAAACTTTAAATAAACTTTCCGGCATTTTAGGGCTGATCGAGCAAATGCAAGCAGTAGATACCACCGGAATTGCGCCTATGTCGCACTCCCAGGATGTCACGCAGCGCTTGCGTGAAGACGTGGTCACCCAAACCAATCAGCGCGAACTGTTCCAGTCAATTGCCCCTGCCACGCAAGATGGGTTATATCTCGTGCCCAAGGTCATTGAATAAACATTGATCAAACGCAGTGATCAAATAATTAAGTCGCCACCTCCTATACGGTTTTAATGATGATTAACAGTAGCCTTAAACAGCTGGGCCAACAGTTGGCCAGCAAGCAAATTTCCAGTGTCGAGCTCACGCAAGCCTACTTGCAGCGCGTGACGCAACTCAATCCGACCATCAATGCTTTTATCACGCTGGATGAAGAAAAAACCCTGGCCCAGGCAAAGGCCGCTGATGCGCGTATTGCTGCGGGTGACTTCGGGCCGCTGACGGGTATTCCGCTCGCCCAAAAAGACATTTTTTGTGCCAAAGGCTGGCGCACCACTTGCAGCTCGAAAATGCTGGAAACCTTTATTGCGCCTTATGACGCGCATGTGATCAGCCAGTTTGATGCCGCTGGCGCCGTGAACCTTGGCAAAACCAATATGGACGAATTCGCCATGGGCTCCTCCAACGAGACCAGTTACTTTGGTGGCGTAAAAAATCCCTGGGACTTTGACCGCGTACCCGGTGGTAGCTCGGGCGGTTCCGCAGCTGCTGTCGCGGCGCGCTTGTGCGCAGCAGCGACTGGTACTGACACTGGTGGTTCCATCCGTCAACCCGCCTCCCTGTGTGGCTTCACTGGCCTGAAACCAACCTATGGCCTGGTATCGCGTTACGGCATGATTGCGTTTGCTTCTTCTCTGGACCAGGCAGGTCCGATGGCGAAGTCGGCTGAAGACTGTGCGCTGATGCTGAACGTAATGGCTGGTTTCGACGAGCGCGATTCCACCAGCGTCAACCGCGAAAAAGAAGATTACACGCGTGGCCTCGCCCACATGCAAGGCGAGCAACCGTTAAAAGACCTTCGTATCGGCCTGCCAAAAGAGTACTTTGCCGAAGGCCTGAGTGCTGATGTTGCCAAAGTGATTGAAACGGCGATTGCCGAATACAAAAAACTGGGCGCTGAAATCGTGGATATCAGCCTGCCGAATAACAACCTGTCTATCCCCGTTTACTACGTGCTGGCTCCCGCAGAAGCTTCCAGTAATTTGTCTCGCTATGACGGTGTGCGTTACGGTCACCGCGCTGCCGAATACAATGACCTGCAGGAAATGTATATGAAGTCGCGCGCCGAAGGCTTTGGTGCTGAGGTTAAGCGCCGTATCCTGATTGGTACCTATGTGTTAAGCGCCGGTTACTACGATGCCTACTACCTCAAAGCCCAGCAAATCCGCCGCCTGATTGCGCAAGATTTTGTGGAAGCATTCAAGCACTGTGATGTGATCATGGGCCCCGCTGCCCCTTCGACAGCCTTTAAGGCCGGTGAGAAGACCAGCGACCCGGTCGCCATGTACCTCGAAGATTTGTATACCATTGCCGTCAACCTGGCCGGTTTGCCTGGTATGAGTATTCCTGCCGGCTTTGCCCAAAATGGTAATGGTAAACCGCTGCCAGTCGGCTTGCAGATTATCGGTAATTATTTTGATGAAGCGCGCATGCTGGATGTCGGCCACGCCTATCAACAAGTAACAGACTGGCATACCCAAATGCCAGTAGCATTGGAGAACATCTAAATGCAGTGGGAAGTCGTAATCGGGTTGGAAACCCATGTGCAGTTACAAACCAAGTCCAAACAATTTAGTGGCGCTTCGACCACCTATGGTGCTGAGCCAAACACGCAAGCTTGTGAAGTGAGCATTGCGTTGCCGGGTGTGTTGCCGGTCCTCAATAAACAGTCCGTGGAATGCGCGATCAAGTTTGGCCTGGCTATCGATGCCGACATCGCGCCCCGCAGCATTTTCGCTCGCAAGAATTACTTTTACCCTGATTTGCCTAAAGGCTACCAGATCAGCCAGTTCGAATTGCCGGTGGTTGGCAAAGGCAAAATCACTATCCAGGTGCCTGCCGGTAAAAATACTGAAGCTTACGAAAAAGTCATCAACATCACCCGTGCGCATCTGGAAGAAGATGCCGGTAAATCCGTGCACGATGCGGTTGAAGGTATGTCCGGTATCGATTTAAACCGTGCAGGAACACCATTGCTCGAAATCGTGACGGAACCGGATATGCGCAGTGCGGCGGAAGCGGTTGCCTATGCCAAAAAACTGCACGAACTGGTGCAATGGATAGGCATTTGTGATGGCAATATGCAGGAAGGTTCGTTCCGTTGCGACGTTAACGTGTCAGTGCGTCCAAAAGGTACAGAAAAACTGGGCACCCGCCGCGAAATCAAGAACCTCAACTCGTTCAAATTCATGTTGCAGGCGATTGAGTACGAAACCCAGTGGCAGATCGAAACACTGGAAGATGGCGGTACCATTCAACAAGCCACTATCCTGTTTAACCCGGACACCGGCGAAACCCGCGCCATGCGTTCCAAGGAAGAAGCCAACGATTACCGTTATTTCCCGGACCCCGATTTGCTGCCGCTGGAAGTGACTGAAGCTGATAAAACACGCGTCAGAGCAGATATGCCGGAATTGCCGCAAGCGTTACAAGCGCGTTTTACCAGTGAGTACCAACTCTCCGGTTATGATGCCAGTAATCTGACCAGTTCCCGTGCAGTGGCGGATTATTTCGTTGCTGTGGTGAATGCGGGTGGCGACGCCAAACAGGCTGCAAACTGGGTGATGGGCGCACTATCGGCCAAACTCAATGCGGAAGAAAAAACGGTTGCCGAGAGTCCGGTTTCCGCTGGCCAGCTCGCAGCATTACTCAAGCGGATTGCTGATAACACTATTTCTAACAATGCTGCGAAACAGGTGTTTGAGGGATTATGGGCAGGTGAAGGCGATGTGGATGCCATTATCGAAGCCAAAGGCCTCAAACAAGTTTCTGACACCGGCGCGATTGAAGCGATTATTAATGACGTGCTGGCGGCAAACCAGGCCATGGTCGAAGAATACAAAGCCGGTAAAGAAAAAGCCTTTAATGCGCTGGTGGGTCAGTGCATGAAAGCATCTAAAGGCAAGGCTAACCCGGCACAGGTCAATGAGTTGCTGAAAAACAAACTGGGTTAATAACCATCTTTCCTAACGCCATCTGATTGGCGAGAGGGTTGAGGTTTAACAGGAAAAAGATGGCGTGAAGATTACTCTTCGCGCCATTTTGCGTTAATGGCGATCAAATCTGGTAAACAGTTCAGCAGGGCTTCTACCACCGCCGGGTCAAAGTGGCGGTTGCTTTGTGATTTGATTTCTTCTACTACCTTATCAATTGGCCAGGCCTCTTTGTAAGGGCGTTTGCTCAGGAGCGCATCAAACACATCGGCGATGGCCACAATGCGGGCTTCAATCGGAATCTCTTCCCCTTTTAAACCATATGGGTAGCCGGTGCCATCCCATTTTTCATGGTGATACAAGGCGACGGTATAGGCCAGTTTGATCAGCGGTGAAGTGGATTTATCCAGGATATCTGCCCCCAGTTGAGGATGGGTACGCATGGTGGCCAGTTCCTCCTCATCCAGTTTGCCGGGTTTAAGTAGTACCTGGTCGGGGATACCAATTTTGCCGATGTCATGCATAGGCGCTGCATGTACCAGTTGTTCGGCAAAGCCTGCATCCATGCCCATTTCTAGCGCTATCCTGCCTGAGACATGGCTCATGCGTATCACATGCATACCGGTTTCATTGTCCTTGAATTCTGCAGCACGTCCCAGGCGTTGGATCAGTTCCAGGTGCGTGCTTTTCAACTCGTCAATATGAATAAGTGACAAATGGGTTTTGACGCGCGCCCGCACAATAGCAGGTGAAATCGGCTTGTTAATATAATCAACGCCCCCGGCTTTAAATCCTTGTGACTCATCGGCTTCATCCGCCAGCGCGGTGACAAAAATCACCGGGATGGTCTGGGTGTCAGGGTCATCTTTCAACTGTTTGCAGACTTCAAAACCGGTCATGCCAGGCATCATAACGTCGAGCAAAATCAGCCGCGGCTTTTCTTTTTTCACCAGCTCCAGTGCATCCATACCATTCTTGGCAAAGCTTAAGCGATAGTCGTCCTGCAAAACTTGCTTGAGTACTTTCAGGTTGAGCGGTTCGTCGTCGACAATCAGAATCCGCGGTTGCTGGGTAATGTAATCCGTCATGAAGGTGTTCCTTGTGTCTGGGTCTCCAGTAGTTGGTCGATCTGCATCACTGCTTGTTCAAAATCAAACTCGTTCAGAGATTGCACAATGGCATTGCTTGCTTCGCGCCAGTCGGCAGGGGCATGCCGCATCAGTTTGTTTGCCAGCGCATCATCCAGCTCTGCCATGGCAGCCAATGTGCGTAGTGCTTTCAACCAGCTGATGATCTGGTCTATATCCGTTTCTTCACTGGCAGCCGGGTTTTCAACAATTGCTGGTTGCAAGTCTTGCAATGAAGTAAACGCCTGCTGCAATGCTTGGGCAAATGTCTGCAACTTCTCAATCAATGCCCCAGATTCTTGCCAGGTTTCTTCTGTGATATGTTCCAGTGCATGATAAATAGACTGCATTTTCGGTAGCGCAAGATTGGCGCTCACACCTTTATTGGCATGTGCGATGAGCTTTAATGTTGCAGGGTCATTCGCCTGTATAGCGTCGGTTAAGTTATCTATGTGCCTTGGCGTTTCCAGCAAATATTGGCCGACCTCATGCAAATAAATCTGTAGGTCGCCCCACAACATCACGCCTTTATTGAGGTCGATATCTTGCTGGGTCATGGTTTGCTCAATGAGAGTCGCGGGTGGTGAGACCGTCACGCCATGCAGCACCCGCGCCATTTCGGCCAGCAATAGCGGTAATTCAATAGGTTTGGAACTGAATCCATCCATATCGGCCTGTTTGGCTGCTAAACGGTCCTGCTCCAGAACGCTGGCTGTCAAGGCGATAATCGGCGTTCTATCCCAGCCTGCTTCGCGTTCCATCTCGCGAATGCGGATGCTGGCGGTTAAACCATCGACCACCGGCATCTGTACATCCATCAAAATAATATCAAATGCCCGTGTTTGCAGGGCGTCAATCACTTCTTGGCCGTTGGTGGCCAGTGTGACTCTATGGCCCTGTTTCTCGAGCATGATATGTAACAGTTTGCGATTTTGTTCAATATCATCAGCTGCCAGAATATTCAGTGAAGGCAGGAAATTCTGGCTGGGATTAAGCTCAATCGGGCTCTCTTTGCGCGTGCCCGCTGCTAAAGGCAGGGTGACACTAAAGCAACTACCTTGCCCCAGCGTGCTGGCGGCAGTGATACGGCCATTCATCAGTTCCACCAGCTGTTTACTAATCGTAGTACCTAGCCCGGTGCCGCCAAAACGGCGACTCATGGTGGCATCCGCCTGGGTGAAAGGCGCGAATATGCTTTCCAGACGATCGGCATCAATGCCAATGCCGGTATCTATCAGGTCAAACTGTATTTCACCATGTGGTGTAGGGTAAACTTTTAATTCGACATAGCCGGATTCGGTAAACTTGACCGCGTTACCGAGCAGATTGGTTAACACCTGGCGGATGCGATGTTCAGCACCTTTGTAATAACCAGCGGCTTGCGGATCCAGTGATAACTTTAATTCGATCTGCTTTTTACGTGCTTGCAGCCACAACGATGAAATCACGCTATCGACCAATTCTCGCATGGAGAAATCCAGTATTTCCAGTTCCAGCATGCCTTTTTCCAGCTTGGCGCTATCGAGAATGTCATTCAGCAAATGCAGCAGGGACTTGGCCGACTGGCTGATGGTCGACAAGTAATTGCGTTGCTCCTGCTGCATGGCGGTGTCGAGCAGGAATTCACTGAAACCGATAATCGAGTTCATCGGTGTGCGGATTTCATGACTCATATTGGCCAGGAAAGTGCTTTTTACATTGGCCGCCTCTTCGGCCTTATCCTTGGCCAGCAGCATTTCCTGTTCCATCTGTTTGCGTTCACTGATGTCGATCATAAACATCACCACTTTAATAACCTTGCCATCTATATTGCGTATCGGGCTGTAGGAGGCATGAATCCAGATTTGCTTACCATGTTTGCCATAGCGCAAGAATTCGCCATGCACAAACTCACCTTTTTTAAGCGAAATCCACTTTTGTTTATAGCGGTCTGTGGAGACAAAGTCCGGTGGACAAAGGATGGAATGATGGCGGCGCGGATTTCAACCAGCTCATAACCGAGCAAGTCCAGAAAGCTGCGGTTGGCGTTCAGCACGAAACCATCAATGCTAAACTCGGCCATGCTGGTGGAATTATTAATGGCATTGGCAATCCCTTCAAACTCCGCATTTTTGTGTTTGGATTCGGTCACGTCTAGCATAACCCCGTCAAGCGCCTCGGCCGTGCCATCGGTACTGTAAATGGCGGAGGCAAACTCCGATATCCACTTTTCATTACCGTTGCGGTCTGTAATCCTGTATTCAATCGCATAGTTGGTACGGTTGCCAACCGCTGCTTCCACGATTGGTTGGATCCGCTGGGCATCGTCGGGATGAATTAATTGCGCAAAGTTAACTGACCCATTCAGGAAGTCGTCAACTGCCCAGCCGGTCATTTCCAGCGCAGCATCGCTGATCAGACGCATACTCCAGTTCTCATCCAGATTGCAGCGGAACGTCACGCCGGGGATGTTGTTCATCATGGAGCGGATCTGCTGATCTTTTTCGCGGATTACTTTTTCAATCGTTTTACGCTGCGTGAGGTCGGTAATAAATCCAACAAATAATCTTTCATTCGGCAGCTTGACCTCGCCGATTGCCAGGCGAATGGGGAATAACGTACCATCTTTTTTGATGGCATCTAGATCGTGGCCTTCGCCTAGCGCCTGCGCACTTGCAGCATTGGTTTTAAAGTAACGCCTGCGATTTTTAAAGTCGGGTTCGGGCATTAACATCGAAATGTTTTGGCCCTCAATGTCGGATTTTTGCCAACCAAACAGCCGCTCCACCGCTTCGTTGCAGGAAATAATCTGACCGCTGGTGTCGGTAGTGACAATGCCATCCACCGCAGTATTCAAAATAGTCGATAATCTGGTTTCGCTGACCTGAACACTCGCCAGGGCCTGTCGGTAACTGATCAGCACATTGATTGCCGCGGCAATGATGCCTATCAAGATGGTGACCAGCGTAATGCCTAGTGCCAGTGAAATGGATTGGTTATCCTCAGGATTGAAACCGGGTTGTGCCTGCCCGATAAAGCGCGCAGAGGCCATGCCAGTGTAATGCATGGCGGTGATGGCACTGCCCATTAACGCGCCGCCTAGCAAGATGCTGACTTTGGCTGGCAGCTTGCCTGTCTGGTTGAGGAAAATACCTGTCCATAATGAAAGGGTGGCCAAACTGATCACCACAACGACAGACATCAATACCCAGGCCAGGTCAAATTTGAGCACAGGCTCCATTTTCATGGCCAGCATGCCGGTGTAATGCATGGCCCCGATGCCGGTGCCGACTGAGAGCCCACCTTTAATCAGTTTACTGTAATCAAGCTGGTTCTCTGTCATCAGGTTGAGTGCGTAATAGGATGCCATGATGCCGGGCATCATCGAAATCATGGTGACTTCCGGATTGTAAGTGACTTTTGTGCAGATTTCGTAGGCCAGCATGCCGATAAAATGCATGGCCCAAATGCCTGCTCCAAGGGAGATTGAGCTGGCGATAATGGAAAACTTCTGTGACACCAGCGAAGTTTGTTTTTGTGAAATGCGGGTTAGCTGTAGCGCCAGCACCGAGGTGCCGATGGCTACCAGCGCGGATAGTATCACTAGCCATGGATTATAAGTTCCATAGAGCAGGGCGGTGGGCGATCCTTCCCTGAAAAAGAAAATACTGTACCAATCCATGCGGTGATTGCCCTCAATAAAAAATGTTAATCGTGCTAGCGATATTTTATCTTGTGCATACGATAAATAATATTGAGAACAATGCTGTTTTTAAAGGCTATTTCGCCATTTAGGTGATTGAAATACATCGGTATTTTGCATGTGTCGGAAAAGCAGAAAACCCCGCAGATGCAGGGTTTTTCTGGGGCAGGCAGTGCTGATTTTCAGGTGGTTAATGAGACAGCACGTGACAAATCAGCTGGTAACAAATCGTCATAAAGCCGATGGTGGTCAGCATAAAACTGATGGCAGAAAATACCTTCCATTTCATTTTGCTCCAGAAATCGGTATCAAATGCTGCAATGGTGAAAATGGTCGGGTTGGTAAAGCCGCCGATAGCCATACAGACACAGGCAAAATGATGTAATTCAATGCCAGCGGTTTTGGATGCAGCAAAAAAGCCAAGTTGGAAAAGTGCCATCAAGGCGTAATCCACGTGGGCACGGATCATGGTTTTGTAATCGACCAGAAAGCCGCCATCGATTCCCTGAATAGGGAACCAGCGTGCAAAAGTCATCAACCATGCGGATAAAATTAAAGCGGTAGTACAAGCGACTGCGCCAATCAATAAGACGTCCATTTTTCTCTCCTGAGCTCTGATTTAAAAGGGTTTCCCGTATTGTTATTGTGTCGGGAAATGTGATTGTAGACAGATCTGTCTGTCTGTCAATATGCGGCATTATTCAATGCATGAAAACTTGCGTTCTCCGGCGTTTTCGCGCACAATTCGTTCCTTGCTAGGGGTCTGTAAATCCTTCATTTCATTCGAAGTTTTTACAGTGAGAGTTACCCTTCGAACCTGATGCGGGTTATTCCGCCGTAGGGAATGCATATCTCCGCGCATCCTTACGTCTTTATCTTTTAAGGATGCCAATGAACGCCATAGACAAAAACCTTCAGTCCCAGACTCCGCAATCCCAGATTTCTCAAAGCAAGAATATCAAATTCGTCAACGCGGATGCCAAAGTTGATGAAGGGGCTACCAACCCTTTCGCTAAGTCACGCAAAATCTACATACAAGGTTCACGTCCGGACATCCAGGTGCCGTTCCGTGAAATCTCGCTGAGTGATACGCCTTCCAGTTTTGGCGGTGATGTTAATCCCCCGGTAGTGGTATATGACACTTCCGGCCCTTATACCGACCCAGCAGTAGAGATTGATATCCGTAACGGTTTGCCCGCTTTGCGCGCGCAATGGATTATGGAACGTGGCGATGTAGAGCAGCTGGATGGCCCGACCTCTGAGTTCGGTCAGCAACGTCTGATTGATCCCGAGTTGTCGCAAATGCGTTTCAACCTGCATCGCAAACCGCTGCGTGCCAAAGCTGGCATGAATGTCAGCCAGATGCACTATGCACGCAAGGGCATCATCACGCCGGAGATGGAATTTATCGCCATCCGCGAAAACCAGCGCCGTGAAAACATGAGCGAATTGCTACAAACGCAGCATCCTGGCCAGAATTACGGTGCCAATATTCCACCAGTAATCACGCCTGAATTCGTGCGTGACGAAGTGGCACGTGGCCGTGCGATTATCCCTTCCAATATCAACCACCCGGAAATTGAGCCCATGATCATTGGCCGTAATTTCCTCGTTAAAATCAACGCCAATATCGGTAATTCCGCACTGGGTTCTTCCATCTCTGAAGAAGTGGAAAAAATGGTGTGGGGTACGCGTTGGGGTGGTGACACTGTGATGGATTTGTCCACTGGTAAAAACATCCATGAAACCCGCGAATGGATTATCCGTAATTCACCAGTGCCTATCGGTACCGTGCCTATCTACCAGGCGCTGGAAAAAGTGAACGGCAAGGCTGAGGACCTGACCTGGGAAATCTTCCGCGACACCTTGATCGAGCAGGCAGAACAGGGCGTGGATTACTTTACGATCCATGCCGGTGTGCGCCTGGCTTATATCCCCATGACGGCCAAGCGTATGACCGGTATCGTGTCGCGCGGTGGTTCTATCATGGCGAAATGGTGCCTGGCGCATCATAAAGAGTCATTCCTGTATGAGCATTTTGAAGATATCTGCCAGATCATGAAGCAGTACGATGTGTCGTTTTCTCTGGGCGATGGCCTGCGTCCTGGTTCTATCTACGACGCCAACGACGAAGCGCAATTTGCCGAGCTGAAAACCCTGGGTGAGCTGACGCAAATCGCATGGAAACACGACGTTCAGTGCATGATCGAAGGCCCCGGTCACGTGCCTATGCACCTGATCAAGGAGAACATGGACCTGCAACTGGAGCATTGTGGCGAAGCCCCTTTCTATACATTAGGACCTTTGACCACCGACATCGCCCCAGGCTACGACCATATCACTTCAGGGATTGGTGCGGCGATGATAGGCTGGTATGGCTGTGCCATGCTTTGTTATGTGACACCGAAAGAGCATTTAGGCCTGCCGGACAAAGAAGATGTGCGTGTTGGTATTATCACTTACAAGATTGCAGCCCATGCTGCCGATTTGGCCAAAGGCCACCCAGGCGCGCAGATTCGTGACAATGCTTTATCCAAAGCACGTTTTGAATTCCGCTGGGAAGACCAGTTCAACCTTGGCCTAGACCCTGAAAAAGCCAAGGAATTCCACGATGAAACCCTGCCGCAGGAGGGTGCGAAGCAAGCACACTTTTGCTCTATGTGCGGCCCGCATTTCTGCTCGATGAAGATCACACAGGATGTACGCGACTATGCGGATAAACTGGGCGTGGATGAGCAGGCCGCTTTGCAAAAAGGCATGCAGGAAAAAGCCATAGAGTTCGTGAAAAAAGGCAGCGAGGTTTACCAGAAAGTTTGATTGCCCAAAAGGTTGTACAAACCCTGTAAATAAAACCGGCTAACCGCCGGTTTTTTTATTGCTTTAAATTTGCTTATTTAATGAGCAAAGCTAGTCTTTTTCTCAACATTCAAATCAGTGTTTACGCGATATAGTCTACAGTCTACACAGCGCATATAGGGTTGCATGATGGCAGATAACCTGCAAAGCAGCATCGTAAGAGACTTCCGGCAAACATTGTTGTGGCCGATACAGCTGATGACGGAAAACAGCGATCCCTATGCCATGCATTGCCCGTGGAAGACCTTAAGCGCCGACCTTGAGTCGAAATGGGTGGAAATAAAGGACGAATTTTTACAGGATTCGCCTCACTTAAGCGAAGCACGCTATCAGGAGTTCGTCACTTTCTTGCCATTTGCGCAGCGTTTTTTATACGGCGAAGGCCGCCACGGTCGCGAAGCGGGTGGCTATGGCGAGTCGCCTATCCATATTTTTACTCGCAGCGATATCAGCCATGTCCGCATTAAATTGCATGACGAACCCGAAAGCCTGCTACTACGGGTTTCGCATGTAGAGCTTTATTTCTTTTTTGACATCGATGTCGCGATGCTGGCTTTCGAAGTTACCGGCAACGACTTGCCATTGAAATCTGCCATGGAGATTCTTTACCGTCTGGGCCGAACCTATCCCAACTATTGGGATGATACCGGCGAAGGCGGACACTGCGCAGAGCGCATTGAATGGCTGGATAAACAGGGTGGTGTCATTGCCCGCTCGGATTATGAAGACAAGGGGCGCTACCTTGCCTATGTGAAAGAAAACCACGTGCCGTGTGTGTCTTTACATTGGCTGGCGTTGCTGCATCCATTGGTGCCGCATTATTCCGGGCAACAGGGCGCGCTACGCTACCGTGAAATAGAGTATCAACGCATGCCGCTGATGGCTTACCTGTCTTTTGATGATGTCAGCCAGCTCAGCCGCGGCGATATGATTCGCCTGGGCCTGGTATGCCAGCCCTGGCATTCAGAAACTTTGCCCTTTACCGAACACTTTTTGCAGGAGTTTGAAAAAAACAACTGCTATGACCGCTACTGGGATGAGTCACGCGTAGACCCATGGAGCACCACTCGCATCATGTGCACTGGGCAAAATTTTGTGGTGGTTGGCAGTCATCAGCACCGTGTTTTTACCAATGAGAAAACAGGTATCAAGCGTCATTACCAAAACCAGTATTTTCTGCTGTTCCTGATTGCGCATTTCCAGAAAGCGGCCCTGCTGATGCTGTCTGATCGCATGGTGCAAGCCATCAGCCGGCTGGATATCCAACGAGAAGATTCGGTCAAGGCGTTCCGCGCGCGCATCCGCCATGCAACGGCAGTATTTTTAAGATTTACGCACCGCTACTGGTTTGAGAATGTGTCAGACCAGGCAGTCGCCAAAGACCTGTTTACCCTGATGCTGAAACAGCTGGATTCTGTGAGCCTGTTTGAAAAAACCCGCCGCCGCATTATGGATATGGCGGAATACCTGGAAGGCGAAGAAATCAAACGCCAGGCCGATACCGTGGTGCGACTCACAGTAGTCACGATTCTGGGCCTGATCGGCACCATGACCAGCGGACTGCTGGGCATGAACCTGATAGATCTTACCCAAAGCAATTTGATGGAAAAGGTGGCTTATTTTGCACTGGTGTTTATCCCGGTTAGCCTGCTTACGTTTTACACAGTGATTAAATCCAGAAGGTTATCGCTATTCCTGGACGCGCTTTCTAACGAAGGAGCAGGGCTGCGCTATAAGTTGAGCAAGCTTAAGAGTGTGTGGATGGGTAGGCTAGAAGATTAAAAATACCTATAAATTAAGCAGTTAGTACGTGATTCCTTGGTTTGAATCGAAAAGTGAGTTGCACTTTCACATGTGTTAAAAAGTGAATCTTTGGGCTAATACCTTATCCAACATCACAACATGATGTGAATCGATGAGGAGAAACGTAATGAGACGAAAGCTCTATTTTGTTTTGCCTAATATCAACACTGCCCACATCATGATGGATGAGTTGCTGCTGGATAGAATTGACGAAAACCACATCCATTTTCATGCCGAAAAAGAGCAGGAATTGGGTAATTTGCCTAAAGCAGTCGCCATGGAAAAATCCGATGTTATTTATAGCGCCATGGGCGGTTTTTTGTTCGGCGCTTTATTTGGTTTGCTTGGTGGCGTATTGGCTTATATGGTGCCGTGGTGGTTTGGCGAAGTTTCGCTCACCGTGATCCCCTACTGCATCATATTAGGCGCGTTGGCTTGTGCTGCCTGGGCAGCTGCGGTGGCAACAGCGGCGCCCAGTTATCGTATCAGGTCGTATAAAAGCGCGATGGAACAGGGTAATGTCCTGATGATTGTGTCCGTGCCATTGCGCAGGCTCAATGAGATTCGCCGCCGTTTAGCCAGCCGCCATCCGGAGGCTATTTATACTGGGATATGGCCTGCCGAACATCATTTGTTTCCATAATAAAAAAGCCAGCAGTGCTGGCTTTTTAGTATCAATTCAATGATTCTCTCACTCAACTTCTTTCAAGCGTATCACTTCCAGCTCGAAACTACCGCCTTCATAACTCACCAGTATTTGCTGGTCCTGGATTGTAAAGCTGATCGAGAGGCTCCTCGCCGCAGCTGCAGCTAGTTGCTCGGTATCAGGCAGGTTAATCACAGTGACATTGTCGAGCTTGAGTATCGCTTTACTGTTCTGTGCCCACCACATATCGGCAGTCCTGCCGCCATATAACACCTGCACCACATGTCTGGATCTGCCGCACGCTTTGCGGATTTCGCGCTCTTCCGGTAGCCCAACGCATATCCAGCGTTCAATCGCGCCTGTTAAGTCTTTTTGCCAAAGGTCTGGCTCATCTTCTTCGCTGAGTCCATTCCCAAATGCCAGGTTTTCATCGGCATACAGCACAAACGCCAGCAAACGGACCATTAATCGCTCATCCGTTTCCGAGGGATGTTTGGCCAGCGTAAGGTTGTGCTGTTGATAGTAATGCCTATCCATATCCGCAATGTTGAGGTCTATTTTATAGATGGTGGATTTCAGCGCCATGCCTGAGCAATCTCGTTTAAATTTAAGTGATGCGAGTATAGCAAAACCTGCATGACAAGCACCGGTAATCATCATCGGCACACTCAAGTATCACGGCGGATACAACAAACTACTTGCGTGGTTAGAGAAAATGCTTAAAATAAAAATGAAACGTTTTATTTTTATTTATGCAGAATCCTACATTTTTATCCGCGATGGACATTTCACCCCATAAAGTTAAAGCTGGCCGCCCCAAAGCGGGCACCGAGCACGAACGCCATGCGTTGATGCTCGAGCAGGCATTAGAGCTGTTTATGGTTGAAGGTGTTTCACAAACCAGCGTTGCACGCATTGCGAACGTGTGCGGGGTTTCAACGCGAACCATTTATGAGCGCTTTGATAATAAATATGCGCTGCTAATTGCAGCGATCAAACATATGGTGGAAAAAGATGTCTCTGCCATGGTGCAAATCGATAATCTATCTAACCAGACGCTGCAGCAGGTGCTGACCGATATTGGCCGCTTTATGCTCAATCGAGTATTGGAACCGCGCATGTTGTCCTTCTTTAAAATTGGGGTGGCCGAAGCCTCGCATTTACCGGAATTAGCCCGCGCGATGAAAGCGGTGGGGCCGGAGCGGATTCATCAAATGCTGTCTGATATCTTTAGTTTCTATGCCGCAAAAAACATGTTGCCGATCCTGGATTTCAAGCGCGCTGCCGAGTCTTATTGTGAGCTGCTGATTGCCTCACCGCGTCAGAAGGCTTTATTTGGTGTGCTAGGTCCAGACTGGGATGCCGAAGCGCACCTCGCTTTTGTGGTGAATTTGTTTTTGCACGGATTACAGGGAATGGAGCCGGCCAATGCAGTTAAGTAAACATTGGATTTGGCTATGCATACTGCCGCTGGCCGGATGTTCGGTCATTGATGAATATATCCGCCCCAACCCGATCACGGTCCAGGAGTGGCAAGCGCCGTTACCACATAACGGCAACGTCAGTTCATTAAGCAACTGGTGGGGGCAATTCAAAGACCCGGTGCTGGACCAGTTACTGGTACAGGCACAAAAAGAAAGCCCTTCGCTGGAAATTGCGTTGGCTAATATCCGTACCGCGCGAGCTAACGTACTTTCCGCACGCGCGCAGGGGATTCCTGATTTAACCAGCACCGGTAGTATGAACCGCAGTAAAGGCGGTGGCGGTGGCGGAGCGTTCCCTGCTACTACGATTGAGATTGATTCGATTACGCTGGATGCCAGCTGGGAAGTCGATCTCTTTGGCAAAATCAAGGCAGCTAAACAAGCAGCCAAAGCACAACTGGAAGCGAAAAAAATCGCGTGGCACGATGCACGCCTGACGGTAGCGGCAGAAGTCGCGAACAACTACGTGAATTATCGTGCCTGCCAGGCTTCGGTGAATGCATTGCAAGGCGCATTTAACTCGCGGAAAGAAACCGCGCGTTTGACAGGCATTTCTGCCAAGGCCGGCTTTACTGCCCCATCTGACCTTGCGTTGGCAGAGGCAGCGACACATGCGAGTGAATCTACATTGGATGGTCAGCAGGCAGAATGTGAAGGTTTGGTAAAAGCGTTAGTTGAATTAACCAATTACCCGGAACCGGAGCTTAAAGCTTTACTCGCCAAAGGCAAAGGCGTGCCGCAACCAGCCATGTTTGAAGTCAATGCATTGCCGGCAAGCTTGCTGACACGTCGCCCGGATCTGGCAATTGATGAGCGTAACCTCGCGGAGGCCAGCGCCAATGCAGGCGTAGCCAAAGCACAACTTTACCCAAGTTTGACATTGAGCGGTTCGATAGGTTATCGCCGCACCAATTTTGGCGGTACGGTCACCCGCGCTGACACCTGGTCATATGGGCCTTCAATTAAATTGCCGATTTTTGATGGCGGTACTTTACGTGCCGACCTGGCAGAAGCGCGCGCCAATTTTGATAGCCTGATGGCTACTTACAAACAGGACGTACGCAAGGCACTCAAAGAAGTGGAACAGGCGCTGGTCAATCTGGATAGCGCCAACCGGCGTGCGCAGTCCGAGCAGGCCAGTGCGCAACAGTATGCCCGCTATTTCGAGGCAGCTGAATTGAACTGGAAATCCGGTGGTATCGACTTGCTGTCACTGGAAGATGCTCGCCGCCAGAAAATCAATGCCGAGCTGAATGTAGTGACGCAGCAAAAGAACAGAGTTTTACAGTGGATTGCCCTTTACAAAGCCTTTGGTGGTGATTGGTATGAGGTGCAGCAGCAGGCAAAGCAGGACACAACAAAAGACACGACAGGAAAAGGTAAATAGCATGGCTAGACGCTCAAAAAAAGGAATATTTCTGGTCATCGCCGCCTTGCTGGTGGGCATAAGTGTATGGTTTTTCCAGCATCCATCACATAAGGCTGAACTAGCGGAAAAGCGCGCTAATCGTGCTACAAAAGATGGCGCTAACGGATTAAGCAAAGCAACATTAAGTGTAGAGGCGACCCGCCCGGCGGCAGTGCAATGGCCGATGACGCTGGTGTTGAATGGCAGTATTTACCCCTGGCAAGAGGCGCTGGTGAGTGCCGAAATTGCCGGTTTGCGTATTCAACAGGTGTTAGTCGATGTGGGTGCGCAGGTCAGCAAGGGTCAACCACTGGTACTGCTTGCGGATGAAACCGTAAAAGCAGATTTGCAGAAACAACTCGCCACAGTAGAAAAAGATAAGGCAGCACTGGCGGAAGCTAAAAGTAATGCCGACCGAGCCAATGAAATTAAAGACAGTGGTGCATTGTCTGCCCAGAAAATTAATGAGTATGTGATTGCTCTGCAAACTGCCAAAGCCAATCTGGCATTATCTGAAGCAGAACTGGAGAACCAGCGTATCCGTATTCGCCAGACTAAAGTGGTGGCGCCGGATGATGGCGTGGTTTCTGAACGATCCGCCAATCTGGGTAATGTCGTTTCTGCCGGTACCGAATTGTTCAAGCTGATCCGCCAGAATCGTATCGAATGGCGCGGGGAAGTCAATGCTGACCAGCAAGCCGCGTTGCATACCGGGCAAACCGTCACGCTTAACCTCGCTGGTGGCAAAACCGTGGCCGGCAAGGTGCGCCTGATTTCGCCGGTGGTGGATAACAATACGCGTAATGCGCTGGTGTATGTCGATATCCCTAAAAATAGCGCCAAGCCTGGGATGTACGTACAAGGAAAAATCGATATCGGCCAGCAACAAGGCCTGGCGATCCCTTTAAGTGCAGTGACATACCGCGATGGTTTTGCCTATGTGTTTGTATTGGGTAATGCGAATGCGGATGGCATGAGTAGAATCACGCAACGCAAGGTAAAAACCGGCCGCACGCTGGGTGAGCAGATCGAAGTGTTAAGTGGTGTAGATGCCGCAGAAAAACTGGTCCTCAGCGGCGGCGCTTTCCTGAATGATGGCGACACCGTAAAAGTGGTGACTATTGCCAAGGCCGGAGCTTAAGCATGAATTTTTCGGCCTGGTCGATCCGTAATCCGGTTCCGGCAATCCTGCTGTTTGTAGTGCTGACCTTTTTGGGTGTCAGGTCACTTAACCAGTTAGGCAAACAAAACTTCCCTGATATTGAACTACCGGTGATTATGGTGAGCGCGACGCTGGAAGGCGCAGCGCCACCGCAGCTGGAAACAGAGGTCGCGCGCAAGCTTGAAGACAAGATCGCGACTATCGGTGGCATTGAACATATGTCCAGCGTCATCACCGACGGTGGTGTCAGCATCAGCGTGCAATTCACCATTGATACCAATAGTGAAGAAGCGCTCAACCTGGTGCGCAATGCAGTTGATAGTGCGCGCTCAGAGTTACCGGCCGCAGTCACTACCCCGACAGTTTCCAAGCTCACCACCACCGGTAGCGCCATACTTACCTATGTCGTTTCGGCCGATAATATGGATGAAGGCGAGTTGTCGTGGTTTGTCGATAACGAGATCAGCAAAGCCATGCTGTCAGTGACCGGTGTCGGCAAGATCAGCCGTACCGGCGGCGTAGACCGCGAAGTGCAGGTCAACCTGGAGCCGACCCTGATGTCCGGCCTGGGTGTGAATGTCAGTGATGTGTCGGCACAACTCAAGCGCGTGCAGCAGGATGCTTCAGGCGGGCGTGGCGATATTGGTGACAATATCCAGTCGGTACGAACGCTGGGCGCATTGCATAGTGCCGATGAAGTACGCAACCTGGATATCCCTATCAGTGATGGCCGTCATATCAAACTGTCACAGGTGGCAGAGGTGTTGGATACTTATGCCGAGCGCAGCACTTATGCCAGCTACGATGGCAAGGAAGTGGTCCGCTTTGAAATCACGCGCAGCAAAGGCACCAGTGAAGTCACAGTGGCGAAGCACGTGCGTGAAGCGCTGGATAAATTCAGGCAACTGCATCCACAGGTCAAGATTATTGAAGCCTTTAATATGGTTAAACCGGTGGAGGATAATTACAACGGTTCCATGCAGCTATTGTATGAAGGCGCCTTGCTGGCCGTGCTGGTGGTGTGGTGGTTCCTGCGTGACTGGCGCGCGACCATCATCGCTTCCGTGGCATTGCCGTTATCCATGATCCCGACTTTTGCCTTTATGCAATATTTCGGCTTCTCGCTCAATCTGCTGACCTTGCTGGCGCTGGCGCTGGTAGTCGGGATATTGGTGGATGACGCGATCGTGGAAATCGAGAATATTGTGCGACATTTGCGCATGGGTAAAACTCCTTACCAGGCCGCGATGGAAGCTGCTGACGAAATCGGTTTTGCGGTGATCGCCACTACCTTTACACTGGTGGCTATCTTCCTGCCGACGGCATTCATGAGCGGGATTCCCGGCAAGTTCTTCAAGCAGTTTGGCATCACTGCCGCGATTGCCATTACCTGCTCACTGATTGTGGCGCGCTTGCTAACGCCCATGATGTCGGCCTACCTGCTCAAACCACATCCGGTCAAAGAAGAGCAAACTTCAACCACCATGCGCATATATCTGCGCTGGGTAGCCTGGTGTCTCGGGCACCGGAAAACGGTGGTGTTAGGTTTTGTGCTGTTTATTATTGGTTCCATGAGCCTGATGCCCTTACTGCCCAAAGGCTTTGTGCCTTCTTCGGACAGCAGCCAGACCAAAATCAATATAGAGTTGCAACCAGGCACGCCGCTATCGCAAACCCGACGCCTGGTCGATGAGGCTGAACGCATTGTGAGGCAGCATCCGGAAGTGAAAGCTGTATTCAGTGCTGCGGGTGCAGCCAGTACTGGCGGCGGCGGGCCTCACGCGGCTGAAAATACTACCGATGTGCGCAAAGGCAGCCTGATCATCAGCCTGACGGAACGTAGCGACCGTAAACAAAAGCAATCCGAAATTGAAGCCGACTTGCGTGAGCGTTTGAAAAGCCTGCCAGGTGCACGCATTTCGGTAGGTTCCGGCGAAACCGGCGAACGCTTGCAGGTGACGCTGGCCAGTGATGACCCGGTGGCATTATTAAGCGCCAGTCAGCAAGTGGCGCATCAGTTGCGCAGCATTAACGGTCTGGGCAATATCACGTCCAGCGCCAGCCTGCAACGGCCGGAAGTGCAGATTATCCCCGACGTAGATAAAGCGGCTGAGCTGGGCGTGACGGTAGAAGCGATTGCGCAAGTAATCCGCGTTGCCACTTCTGGTGACTTCTCCAACAGCATGCCCAAGCTTAACTTGCCGCAACGCCAGGTGCCAATCCGCGTGCGCCTGGGACCTAGCGTACGTAGCAGCCTGCAGGAAATCGCACAGTTACGCGTCCCCGCCAGAAATGGCAGCGTGAGTTTGGAAACCGTCGCCACCGTGCGTATGGGAAGTGGTCCTCAGCAAATAGATCGCATGGACCGCATGCGCAATGTGACTTTTGATATTGAGTTGAATAAGCGCCAGATTGGTGAAGTCATGAAAGAGGTACAGCAATTATCTGCCATGCAAAACTTGCCCCCTAGTGTGAAACAGCTTGAGGCTGGCGATGCCAAGCGTATGAATGAGTTGTTTGCCAGTTTTGGTGGTGCGATGATTATCGGCATTATGTGCATTTATGTGGTGCTGGTATTGCTGTTTGGCGATTTCCTGCAACCGGTCACCATTCTTGGCGCATTACCTTTGTCTTTGGGTGGGGCTTTCTTTGCACTGCTGGTGACGCATAACAGCTTCTCAATGCCTAGCGTGATTGGCTTGCTGATGCTAATGGGGGTAGTAACTAAAAACTCCATTCTTCTGGTCGAATACACCATCATGGCGCGCAAGCAATCCAAAGTCAGTCGTTTTGACGCCATTATAGATGGCTGCCATAAACGGGCACGGCCGATTGTGATGACGACGATTGCGATGGCGGCTGGCATGATGCCGATTGCACTTGGGTGGAGTGCAGATCCGAGTTTCCGTGCGCCAATGGCGATTACGGTGATAGGCGGGTTGATTACTTCAACGGTGTTGAGTCTGCTGGTGATTCCGGTGTTGTATACCTATGTGGATGATTTGTTGGGGTGGTTGCGGGGAGTGGGCAGATTGGTGAGGAGACATAGCTAGTTGTGGGATTTGTGTTGAGGCTTGAGGAAAGTGAGCAGTTCCCCAACTGCTGGCTGATGCGCAACGTGTTCAGCCACTCCTACACTCCGTCATTCTGGCGTAGGCCAGAATCCAGGCAAGGTATATGCTTAGCTTGGTTACTCACGAAGAGCGAATCCCACACTTACTAGCTTTGATTTTAAAAAGTATTGCTTATAGTAATCATCATTCCTTTTTCGCCTTTAGGCGAGTTACTTTTCTTTGCTTGCCCAAAGAATAAGTAACCAAAAGAAAGGGCACCCTAGCTTCCGCTTTTATCCTGCGTTGCTCATCAGCGTGGGCGTCCAACGAAACTCGCCCTGACAAGCCACACAAGACGTGGCTTGTTGCGGAACTCGAACAGACGCTGGCCGAAGACTCCCATGCTGACTGCGCTACTCGGCGCGTCAGATAGGGGACCCTGGAAAAGCATTACGCGGTTATTTAGGTGAGTCTTTCTCACATCGTATCCCGCTCGACCAGCGAAAAAAACCAAATCAAAAACAAAGCAGAAAGATAGTTGGCGGGTTGTTCTTAGGTTACTCAATTACTGAGTGCCCTCAATCCAGTGCAGTTAACTGAAGTCTCGTCGTGGTGGTTTTAAACGGGCCCCTATCTGACGCGCCGAGTAGCGCAATCAAAATAAGGAGGAAGCGAGCGACTGTTTGAGCTCCGCAACAAGCCAAGGTATGTGTGGCTTGTCAGGGCGAGTTTCGCGACCGCTTATTTGACGAGCAACGCAGGAAATAAGCGGAAGCTAGGGTGTCTTGTTCTTTGCCTTCTTTCTTATGGGCAAGCATAAAAAAGAGGGTCGCCTAGAGGCGAAAAAGAATACTGCATCAGACAAAAGCTTTCTAGCCTGAGCACTACGAAAAAGAAAGGTATTTACTAATAACTAATGCTTAACTCTCAAGCGCACATTCCACCCGCTCAGCCACCACTCTTTGCAACTGATCCCTCACTGCCTTGCTAAGCGGCTGTACTTGGGAGTCCCTTACTATCTCTCCCCAGTGGCTATTCGGAAAGTGCTTGTCACTCTCGAACCGAGGAATCACATGCCAATGCATATGCGGTGTTTTATTACCCAAACTGGCCAGATTGATTTTATCTGGCTGCATGATTTCCCGCAGGGCCGCTTCTACCCCAAACACCACTCTCATGGTGCGAGCACGGTCTGCGGGAGGCAGATCAGTCATTTCCTTGACATGTGCTAATAATTCAACCCGGCAGTAAGCCGGATAATCAGCATCATTCAGCAGCACTACCCGGCAAAAGTCATCCTGCCATAACACATCTTGTGAAGTTGGTTCGCAAAGCGCACAGTTTGCCATCAGGAGACCGCCAGCATTCTGTCCAATGACAACTTAGCCAGTTTGGCTTCATGCTCTGGTACTTTGATCTGGTTAACGACATTGCCTTCTGCCAGGTTTTCCAGACACCAGGCCAGATGCTGCGGGTCGATACGGGCCATGGTGGAGCACTCACACACCACATGACTCATAAACTGCACCAGCTTGTTTTGGGGTTTCATTTCTTCCGCCAGGCGGGTGACCAGGTTCAGCTCTGTGCCGACCAGCCATTTTGTGCCTGGCTCTGCGTCGCTAACGGTGCGCAGGATATATTCTGTGGAACCGACATAATCAGAGTTGATACATACTTCAAATGCGGTCTCCGGGTGGGAAATCACTTTTCCATCCGGATGCTGGGCGCGGAACTGGTCGATGTTCTGTTTGCGGAACATCTGGTGCACTGAGCAGTGACCTTTCCACAACAGGATTTTCGCATCTTTGATTTGCTGTTCAGTTAAACCGCCCATCGGCAAGTCTGGATCCCACACCGGCATTTGCTCTAGCGGGATACCCATTTTGTAACCACTCCAGCGACCCAGATGCTGGTCAGGGAAGAACAGGATTTTTTCGCGTTGGCTGAAACCCCATTTCAGTATTTTGGGTGCGTTGGTGCTGGTACAGACAATGCCGCCATGCTCGCCACAAAACGCTTTCAGGTCAGCGGCGGAATTAATGTAGGTCACCGGTGTGATGGTTTCATCAAAGTTAAGCACTTTGCTCAGTTCGCGATAGCTGCGTTCCACTTTGGCTAAATTGGCCATATCCGCCATTGAGCAACCGGCCGCCAGATCAGGTAATACTACAATTTGTTCAGGACGGCTCAGAATGTCCGCCACTTCGGCCATAAAGTGCACACCCAGGAAAACGATAAATTCAGCGTCCAGGCTGTCACAATATTTGGAGAGTTTTAGTGAGTCACCTGAGAAATCGGCATGGCGGTATACGCTTTCATGCTGGTAATGGTGCCCTAAAATCACCAGGCGCTTGCCCAGTTTTTTTCGCGCAGCCAGGATGCGCGCCTGACAGTCGTCGTCTTGCGCAGTTTGGAATTTCTCAAATTGGATGGTGGCAGTTTGCATGCTTTTCCAGATATCGGGCCAGGCCCGGCTTTCATAAAAATGGTATTTTACAGCCGATCATGATTTATCCCAATCGGATAAATCCGAATCAGATAAATTCCAATCATATAAGGTATTCATAACACTAGATGGTGGTGCTCACCCAGTTTTTTCAAGGCATCTACGTTGGTCCAGCTAAATACTTTTTTGGCAGCGTCGCGCCAGTTTACCCATTCATAGTGTGTATGCTCATCCGGCGCAAGCGTGACCGGCAATGCTGCGGGTAAACACAAGCCAAATAAATGTTCGGTATTTTCAATCACGCCGGGCGCATAGCGATGGCGCCAGTGCGGGTAAATCTCGTAAATATTGCTGGCCTGCCAGTCCTGGAAATCATAGGCCAGCGCATCCAGCCCGGTTTCCTCTTTCACTTCGCGGATCGCTGCTTCCCTTGGCGTTTCATTGCCTTCAATACTGCCGGTGACTGATTGCCAATAACCGGCTTTGTCCGCGCGCTCCAGTAGCAATACTTGCAGATCATGGGTGTGTATCAAAATCAGGGCAGAAACCGGGGTTTTGTAAGGCTGGGTCATCCGGACATTGTCCATGAAACAGGGCGCTATTGTCTACGGTTGCTGTCGTCATGATTGCCATGACAAACAACACTTTTTTGAAAGATTGTCGTAAGTCATACGCGGTATTATGATTGCAAAATAACGGCGGGCATAAAGGGAATCTTCAATGTGGTGGCGTCAATCAGGGTTTGTTTGCTGTGTATTGTTAGCGGTTTGGATGCCATCACTGCATGCAGAGAATGCAGCACTGCCCGATTTGCAAAATATCCCGCTCGATCATTTAACACTTCCGCAGGCAGAGCAGTTGTTTGTCGGGTACAGTCGCGAGCTGCTGGCTGCCAAGCGTTCGGTGCAATCTGCAGAGGCAGATACCCTGATTGCCGGGCAACGTCCTAACCCGGTCTTGTCAGTCGGTGTTTCCAGCCTCAACCTCAACCGTGGCAAAGGTAATATGAACCAAAATGGCAATAATGGTTTATGGGACAAAACCTACAACTCCACGCTTCAGGTCAGCCAGTTATACGAGCGCGGCAATAAACGCGAGTTACGGACTTCCGTTGCTGAAAGTGCCGTCAAAGCTTCCGAATTTGATTTAAAAGAGACTTATCGCCGACAGGGCTTGGCGATGGTCACTGCTTACTATGATCTCAAGCTGGCACAAGAAACCTTGCAAATCCAGCAGATGAATGTTGATTTATATGACAAAACCTTAGAGGCAGCCGAGTTTCGCCTGAAAGCGGGGGATGTCGCTTCAGCCGACGTGGCGCGTATCCGTGTGGATGCCTTGCGCGCAAAAAATGATATGCGACAGGCGCAAGCCACCGTACAAAAAGCGCAGGCGCAGCTGGCGTACCTGATTGGTAAAGACCAGGATGCCGCTTTGCTATTTGTAGCTGACCCTTGGCCTTTGCCAGGTGAAGAATCCGCAGTGCAAGAAGGCGAGACCTGGTTGACGGAGCGTTCAGATATCAGGGCGGCCGAGGTGCGTATGCAACAGGCACAAGATGCGCGAAAACTGGCGGAATCTTTGAAAACCAGGGATCTGACCTGGTCGCTGGCTTACCAGCATTTTCCAGGTCAGGAACCAGGTTCCGGACCTGATACAGTAGGTGCAACGGTCAGTATTCCTTTATTCACTAATTACAATTATGAAGGTGAAGCTGCTCGCGCTGAGGTTGACTATAACTCCGCTACCGATGCCAAAGAGCAGGTGAGAGCGGCTGCGCTGGCTGAAATGCGCAGTGCGAAAGCTGACCTGGAGGCGGCCATCGATAAAAACCGTCGCTTTGACATGAGTATTTTAACGGAGGCGCAAAAAGCATCTGATGCCGCCGAATTTGCCTACAAGCATGGTGCCATGAGCGTGATGGACCTGTTGGATGCCAGACGGATTTTACGTGCGCTGCAACTGGAGTCCGCCAGTGTGAGAGCCGATTACGCCAAGTCTCTTTTTGCCTGGCGGGCGGCCACCCATCAAGTTTTTAATACACCCTAATTATGAAAAAGACCATTGATCAAATGCGCTTAGCCTTCATCCCCAATACGCATGCCATGAAGTTATCAGGCTGGCTCATTTTACTGGCCGGGCTGTGGTGCTCTATGCATCCGCTACATGCAGCTGAGAAAAATACCGCCGCACCACGCATGGCGAACGAGATTGTGCTGACTGCCGGATCGCCACAGGTCGCCAGTTTAAAAGTAGAGGCGGTGACTGAAATCCCGGTGCCGGTGACAGAACCCCTCAATGGCAAAATCATGCTGGATGAAAACCGTACAGCACGGATTTTTTCACCAGTGGCTGGCCGGGCGATGGCAATCAAGGCGCAGGTGGGTGACCAGGTGAAAGCGGGCCAGGCACTACTGGTCATGGATTCACCTGATGTAGGCGGTGCGGTGGCGGATGCCCGTAAAGCCCAGGTCGATTTGCAACTCAAGCAGCAGGTGCTGGAGCGCAACCGTATGTTGATGGAAGGTGGCGTGCTTGCCAAAAAAGAAGTGGAGACTTCACAAGCTGACTTTTCGCTGGCGCGTGCTGAAACGGCCCGCGCTTCAGCCCGACTTAAGAATTTGGGTGTAACGACCTCGGCTAACGATACATACTCTTTGCGCTCGCCTATCAGTGGCACGGTGGTAGATCGCAAAATTAACCCTGGCAGTGAAATCAGGCCAGATGCTGCCGACCCTTTGTTTATTGTCACAGACCCAACTAATTTGTGGGCCAGCATTGATCTGCCGGAGCGAGATTTAAGCCGCATTTCGCAGGGGCAAAAAGTCAGCGTGCAAGTAGATGCCTATCCCGATGAAGTGTTTAGCGGCGAGGTAAAAACCATAGGCGTGATGGTGGATACTACCACGCGACGCATTCCTGTTCGCTGCGTGATTGAGAGCAAAGGCAAGCTCAAGCCCGAGATGTATGCGCGTATCACGCCGTTGGACAACAGCCAGCACAAAGTCATTCGCCTGCCTAACAGCGCCCTGATTACCGAAGGTTTGTATAGCTATGTGTTTGTGGAAGAGCGGCCGCTACATTTCAGAAAACGGGTAGTCACACTGGATGTGCAGCGCAGAGAATATGCCACCGTCAAGCAGGGACTCAAAGCGGGTGAGCGTGTTGTCACCGGCGGTGCGATTTTGCTGAATTCAGATTTATCAGTTAATAAATAATCACACATAACCGGTCTGCCATGCGCCGGATCATCGAAAGCCAAACATGTTAAAAGGGTTAATCACTTTCTCGTTACAACAGCGCGTTTTTTTGCTGATTGGCGCTGTGGTTCTGATGATTTTCGGCTGGTTTGCGGTACAAAATCTGCCGATTGAATCTTTCCCGGATGTAGAAGATGTGCACGTCATCATCGTGACGCAGTCACCCGGCATGGCGCCGGAAGAGGTTGAGCGAGTGGTCTCATTGCCGATTGAACATGGCATGAGCGGCGTGCCTGGGTTGACCCAGATCCGCTCTGTTTCCATTACCGGTTTATCTGTGGTCACGCTGACGTTTGCCGAGAATACTGCAGATTATTTTGCCAGGCAGCAAGTGCTGGAGCGCTTGCAGGGCGTCAGCTTGCCCAATGATTTGCAGCCGACGCTGGCACCATTAACCACTGCAGTAGGTGAAATTTATCGTTACCTGGTGGAGGCGCCAAAGGATATGCCGCAACGCGAGGTGCGCGCGATACAGGACTGGAAAATCATCCCCCAGTTGCGCATGGTGCCAGGTGTGGCGGATATCACCAGTTTCGGTGGCGCGGTGAAGGAGTACCAGATCAAGCTGGACCCGCATTTACTTAAAAAATTCGCGGTCAGTATTGACCAGATCAACCAGGCGATTAGCCATAACAGCAGCAATGCCGGTGGCGGGCTGATGCACAGGGGCGATGAGTCGCTGGTGGTGCGCGGCATCGGTTTGTACCGCAATGTGGATGACATCGCGCAATCGGTAGTAGATACGCGGGATGGCAAACCTATCCTGATTGGTGATCTGGGCGAAGTGACCATTGGTGATCGCCCTCGCTCCGGTATCGTGTCATTCAACCAGCAGGATGACATTATTGAAGGCATTATACTGATGACCAAAGGCCAGAATGCTGCCAAGGTCATTCAGGCATTGCGTGAGAAAGTGGAGCAGGTCAATCAAACACTGCCGCCTGGTGTGAAGATTGTGCCATTCTATGACCGCACCGGTCTGGTAGACCACACCGTACATACCGTTTCTGAAAACCTGATTGTTGGCGCTTTGCTGGTGGTCGCCATCCTGATTATTTTCCTGCGCAACTGGCGCGCGGCTTTGATCGTCGCTTCGGTGATCCCGTTATCATTATTGTTTGCCTTTATCGTCATGGATTTACGTGGCGTATCTGCCAATCTGATCTCGCTGGGCGCAGTGGATTTCGGGATTATCATCGATAGTGCGGTGGTGTTGGTCGAAGCGTTGATGGTGCGGCTGGCGATGGCGGAAACCGACAAAAATCCGGCCCATGCCGGCATTGCCTGGCGTATGCAAACATTGAAAAATACCGCGATTGACATGGGCCATCCGATATTGTTTTCCAAAGCCATCATCATCACCGCGTTCCTGCCGATTTTTACTTTCCAGCGTGTAGAGGGCAAGATCTTTTCACCCATGGCCTTTACCCTGAGTTTTGCGTTACTGGGGGCGATTCTGCTCACACTGACGCTGGTGCCGGCCTTGCTTTCATACACCATGAAGCGTGAGGATATGGCGGAAAAACACAGCGCCTGGATGCAAAGTATCCAGGATGCTTATCGCAAAGTACTTCTCAAAAGTGCCCAAGCCAGAAAGCTGGTGGTGCTTGTTTCAGTAGCGGTATTAGTATTGGCGATGTTGTGTGCGCCGATGCTGGGTTCTGAGTTTTTACCCAAACTTGATGAAGGCAACATCTGGCTGACAGTTGATTTGCCGCCATCTGCCAGTCTCGAGAAAACCAAGGAAATTGAACGCCATATCAGGAAGATTCTGAATAGTTATCAGGAAGTCAGGCTGGTGGTCGCCCATGTCGGGCGGCCGGATGATGGAACCGATCCCAAAGGACCCTATCATATGGAAATCCTGGCTGATCTGAAGCTGCATAGTGAATGGCATTTCTCCGATAAAGAGAGCCTGATCAAGGATATTTCGCGGCGTATCCATGAAATTCCCGGAGTGCCGACCAATTTTTCCCAGGTGATCCAGGATAGTGTTGAAGAAGCTTTATCGGGCGTTAAAGGTGAAATTGCGGTCAAGATTTTTGGCCGTGACCTGACTATCCTTGAGCAAAAAGCGGGAGAAGTCGTGGATGCTATCAATAGTGTACGTGGTGCAACTGATGTGGCGGCGGTGAGGATTTCCGGTAACTCCGAGCTGGATATCACACTCAATCGTAGTCAGCTGGCCCGCTATGGCCTACTGGTCGATGACGTTAATAATACGGTGCAGACCGCGCTGGCAGGCAATGCGGCAAACACTTTTTATGATGGTGACCGGCACTTTGATGTGACGTTGCGGCTGGAGCGCTCTTACCGAGATTCGGTCGATGATATTGACGAGTTGCCGATTGCCTTGCCGAATGGGGCTGGCAGTATTCCGCTCAGTGAAGTGGCCGAGGTGACCATCAAGCAGGGTGCGTCGCGCGTCAGCCGCGAAGCAGGGTCACGCATAGTGTCAATCAAGGCCAATATCACGGACCGCGATCAGGGCAGCTTCGTTAAAGAGGCGATGCAAGTCGTGCAGGATAAAGTCAAACTGCCTCCAGGCTACACCATGACCTGGGGTGGGCAATTTGAAAACCAGCAACGGGCGATGAAGCGCCTGATGGTAATTGTGCCGTTATCGGTGCTGTTGATTTTTATCCTGCTATTCTGGGCATTTAAATCAGTCAAAAATGCATTGCTGGTCTTGTTGATGATTCCGTTCGCGCTGGTAGGTGGCTTGGCTGGGCTAGCGGTGGCGGGCCTGCATCTTTCTGTATCTGCTGCGGTAGGCTTCATCGCCCTCGCGGGAATCTCCGTGCAAAATGGCGTGATTATGGTTGAGCAGATGAAGCACCTGATGCGTGAAGGTAAACTCGCCAGTGAAGCAGTGATTGAAGGCGCCGTAGCTCGGTTGCGCCCGATTTTGATGACTGCGTTGATGGCAGGCATAGGGTTGATGCCAGCGGCGTTATCACATGGCATAGGCTCAGAAACGCAAAGGCCTTTCGCCGTGGTGATTGTTGGTGGCTTGATTACCGCTACGCTCTTCACTTTGCTGCTGCTGCCGCTGTTATTCCCTATGTTTACAGATGAGCGCAGGCGCTAAGTTTACAAATCTATAATTGGCTTTTTAAAACCGAATTGGTGGTTTAAAGCAACCATTTATATCTTCGATCATTGCCAATGAAATAATTTTCCATTTTTAATCAATGCCTTACATTATGGGTTAGGTTGGCATATTTGATGCTCTACTGTAGATGTACTACTAATTTTGAATATCTTCATTAGTAGTGGTCATCTCCAAAGTGGTAAATGTTGTCGCGAAGTTGAATAACAACAACGAGCAATTGTTTTCCCGATTATCCTTTCCCGAGGATATTGCTTGAGCCCAAGCCTAGCGCTTGGGTTTTTTTTGCTTATTGATAGGGTGCGCTCAACTGTGAATTGGATGATTGCCGGCTGGCGCTTTTGAAAATAGGTTAAGAATTTGAGGTTAAATAATCTTTAAATGCTGTTTCAAATTAAGCGCTGTTTTGGGGACGCTTTTCTGCATTCACCAGATTTTTAGGTAGTTGAAAGACGACATTTTCAACCACGCCTTGTAGTTCTTCCACCTGTGCAGCACCCATCGCATGCAAAGCTTGTATGACTTCCTGCACCAGTACTTCAGGTGCTGAAGCACCGGCAGAGATGCCTACTTTCTTCTTGCCTTTTAACCACTCCGGGTTCAGCAGTGTGGCGTTGTCAACCATATAGGCTTCCACGCCCTGGTTTTTAGCCACTTCGCGCAGGCGGTTGGAATTGGAGCTATTTGGCGAGCCAACAATAATGACAAGATCGCAATCCTTCGCCATGATTTTTACTGCATCCTGGCGGTTTTGTGTGGCGTAGCAAATGTCGTCGCTTTTGGGTGCTTTGATAGTAGGAAAACGATTTTTCAGCGCATTAATCACTTGCGTTGCATCATCTACCGATAGCGTCGTTTGCGTCACATACGCCAGTTTTTCTGCATCAGTGACTTGCAGGGCGGCGACGTCCTCCGGTGTCTCTACCAGGTACATACCGCCAGCCTCAGATTGACCCATGGTGCCTTCGACTTCCGGATGGCCTTTATGGCCGATCATAATGATCTCAAGACCATCTTTGCGCATTTTCGCTACTTCAATATGCACTTTGGTCACTAAAGGGCAAGTCGCATCAAAAGCGGTTAATCCGCGGGACTCTGCCTCTGCGCGCACCGCTTTGGAAACCCCATGCGCACTGAAAATCACAATATTGCCTGCCGGAATTTTTTCCAGTTCATCGACAAAAATAGCGCCTTTGTCACGCAGTTGGCCGACCACGAATTTGTTATGGACGACTTCATTGCGGACATAAATAGGCGCACCGAATTTTTCCAGCGCCTGTTCGACGATGATGATGGCACGGTCTACCCCGGCGCAGAATCCGCGCGGATTAGCCAGGACAATATTCGGTGTATCATTTGTTTGCATAAATCAATTCCGTAAAGGTGGTTGCCGCATTTGCACAGCGTGTCACAAGGGCTGGCGGCATCAGGTATAATCGGCGTTTTGTTGCCAGTTAACTGCTAAATGTTATGAAAAACACTGCTACCTTGCTGATTACCTGCCCGGATACTAAAGGGATTGTGGCGGCGATTGCGCAATTTTTGTATGAGCACAATGCCAATATTTTACACGCAGACCAGCATCAGGATGCGGAAAATAATCTGTTTTTAATGCGGGTGGAGTGGGACCTGAGCAATTTCAATGTTGCGGTGGCAGATTTTGAGCAAGCCTTTACCCCGGTTGCGCAGCGTTTTGCGATGACCTGGCAATTGAAGCTTTCCGAGCAAAAAACACGCATGGCGATCATGGTTTCGCAATACGACCATTGCCTGGCGGATTTGTTGCATAGACACCATAGCGGCGAGCTTGCTTGCGATATTCCGCTGATTATCAGTAACCATCGCGATACTGAAAAGCTGGCGGCTTTTTATGGCATTGATTTCCATTATCTGCCGATGACCAAAGAAACCAAGGCGGATATTGAAGCGCAACAATTTGCCTTGTTCGATCAGTACCAGATTGATTTGATTGTGCTGGCGCGTTACATGCAAATCCTGTCGCCGGAGTTTGTGGCACGTTATCCGCAAAAAATTATCAATATCCACCACTCATTCCTGCCGGCATTTATTGGTGCGCGTCCTTACCACCGCGCGTTTGAGCGTGGCGTGAAGCTGATAGGCGCCACCAGCCATTACGTCACCGAAGTGTTGGATGAAGGGCCGATTATTGAGCAGGATCTGGCGCGGATCTCGCACCGCGATCAGGTGGAAGACCTGATCCAGAAAGGCCGTGACCTGGAGCGCATTGTGCTTTCGAAAGCCGTGCGCTGGCATATTGAACACCGCATTTTGCTATATGCGAACAAAACAGTAATTTTCGACTAAACCCTATCTTGAACGGCTAAGCGGCGAAATCTGCATAGTCCAGTCGTAAATTAATATCCAATAAAAAACCGAAGTCTCAAGCTTCGGTTTTTTTGTTTATGGCTACTGCATATGCGTTGTTATGGCAAAGTACGTTCCAGTTTGAATAAGTCCGCGATCTGCTCACGTTCGCGAATGACATGTACCTGGTCACCATCCACCAGCACTTCAGCCGCCCGTGCACGCGTGTTGTAGTTGCTGGACATACTCATACCGTAAGCGCCGGCAGAGTGAATTGCAAGGTAGTCGCCTTCTGCAATCGCCAGGCTGCGATCGTGACCCAGGAAGTCGCCACTTTCACAGACGGGGCCCACAACTTCGTAAGTTTGTGCTTGTGTTGGAGATTCGGCAATTGTTGTGATGTTGTGATAAGCGTCATACAACGCCGGGCGCATGAGGTCGTTCATCGCCGCATCGACAATCGCAAAATTCTTGCTTTCACCCGGTTTTAAATATTCAACCTTGGTCAGCAGTACACCTGCATTACCTACCAAAGCGCGCCCCGGCTCGAATAATACTTTCACACCACGGCCTGCCAGTTTTTGCATGATGGCTGCCGTATAAGTCGCAAACTCGGGAGGGGTTTCATCGTTATAGGTAATGCCCACGCCGCCGCCGACATCAATGTGCTGGATATGAATATTGCGTTCAGTAAGTGCATCCACCAAGCCCAGCACTTTATCCAGTGCATCCAGGAAAGGCGACAACTCAGTAATTTGTGAACCGATATGGCAATCCACGCCATGCACAGCGATATTCGGCATCTGGGCGGCTTGCTGATATAAATCCAACGCGTCTTCAAACGCGACGCCGAATTTGTTGTTTTTAAGGCCGGTTGAAATGTAGGGATGCGTTTTGGCATCCACATTCGGGTTAACCCGTAAAGAAATCGGTGCGATTTTGCCAAGTTTGGCAGCCACTTGCTGGATACGGTGCAATTCATTAATGGATTCCACATTGAAGCAGAGAATGCCCGCTTCCAGCGCATACTGAATCTCGCTATGTGATTTGCCCACACCAGAGAACACCACTTTTTTCGGGTCGCCACCCGCCGCAATGACACGGGCCAGCTCGCCACCGGAGACGATATCAAACCCGGCACCCAGGCGGGCAAACAGGTTGAGGATAGCCAGGCTGGGATTGGCTTTCACTGCAAAGCAGATCAAATGTTCATGGCCTAGAAGGCCAGCCTGGAAGCGCTTGAAAGTTTCAGTCAGCGCGCTTCTTGAATACACATAAGTCGGCGTCTGGTGTTGTTCTGCGATATCGCGCAACGCTACATTTTCGGCATGTAGCAGGCCATTCTTGTTGTTAAAAGCGGTCACTTGGCAGGCGTTGTTTGTTGTTGAGGTTGAGGGTACTGGCGTTCAGGGATATATAGATCGCCTTTAAGCCCACATGCGCTTAAATGGGCCAGTAACAGGCCAAGCGCTAATAGTCGCGTCCAGAAGGAAAGCATAATCCACAGTCCGATTTAAACAGACCAGCATTTTATCACTAAACCGCAAGCGCTTGATGGCAGGGATGGTTAACCGCTTATCGGCTGAACATCGCCACTGGTCAGCCAATGCTGGACATAGGGCTGTGCAATTCGCATGATAGGTGCATTGTCAAAAAGGTCTCAATATGAAGCGCAGCGCAAATCAACAAGGGTTTAGCCTGATTGAAATCATGATCGTGGTCGCCATCATGGGCATACTGGCCAGCATCGCTGTTCCTGGTTACCAGGACTATATCCGGAGCGGAAATGCGGTTGAGGCACCTTCTAACCTTGCTAATTGCCGCGTGCAGGCTGAGCAGTTCTTCCAAGATAACCTTACCTACGTGGGATTTGCCTGTAATTCGACAGACGCACGGTTTTTTGATTACTTTATCGATAACCAAACGGCGACAACCTATACCTTACGTGCAACAGGAAGATCTGCCCAGAATATGGGGAATTTCGAGTTCACGGTGAACCAGGATAATGTCAAAACCTCCAGATATGACGGTACGACCGGGGCTTCCTGCTGGTTAACCAGTTCTTCAGGTGTCTGTTAAGCATGCAGCAACAGGGGTTTTCCTTGATTGAACTGGTGGTGACTGTGGTCGTACTGATGGCGGTCTCTATGTTCGCCATCCCGGCATTTCAAACTTCTATAGGTAACTCTCAAATCCGGACGGTGACTGAGTCCATTAAAAATGGTTTGCAGCAGGCGAGGATAGAGGCAATCAAACGTAATACCAGAGTCAGGTTCACACTGCAGGCGAATGGCGCTTGGCAGTTGGGATGTGTGGCGCAGCCTGTTGATGCGGCCACCGCGGCCGCTGTTCCTGCTTGTCCGGCTATTATCAGTCAGAAAAGTGCTTCAGAGGGTTCTTCTGCAAATGTCATTATCGTTGCCGACAATCCATCCGTTGTCTTTACCGGATTTGGCGCACGAGACCCTGCTGTTGCCAATGGGCTTTCGCGCGTGGACGTATCTAATAATCAGGTAGATCAGGCTGAGCTAAAGGATTTGCGGATTATATTGGCAGCAGGTGGTCATGCAAGAGTCTGTGATCCTGCCGTGACTGCAGTGGGGGATACACGCAGATGTTAAGCTCCCGTCCTATCAAAAAAAGTATGCCGCGTCTGTTATCCAGGCAATATGGCTCTGTACTGATTGAATCCCTCGTTGCCGTAGTCATCTTCAGTATGGGTGTATTGTCCCTTGTGGGATTGCAAGGCGCCATGCAGAAAAATAGCAGCGATAACCGCTACCGTGCAGAGGCGCAGTTGATTGCCCAAACGCATCTGGCAAACATGATGGCTTATGGTAGTGATGCCGCCACCTATGTCGCTCAAGTAAATCGAGCTAGGATTGCATCACAATTACCCAATGGGGCAGTCAATTTCTCTGCCATTACTAACAGCATGATCACAGTGACCGTTAGCTGGCAAGTGCCTGGCGGAAGGCAACACCAGGTCAATGCGTCCAGTTATTTGTTCGATGTGACTTCCCAATGAAAAGGATTTCTTACATAAGCACATATCATCGACGATCTCCTGCAAGGCAAACAGGGATGAGTCTGGTTGAGCTGCTGGTTGGCATATTGATTGGGCTGGTTGCAACATTGGCAATCGGTAATTTGTTCAGTGGTTTTGAAGCACGCAAGCGTATGATTTCCGGTGGTTCTGATGCACAGTCCAGCGGCGTACTGGCTTTATATTATTTACAACGCGATGCACAGAATGCCGGTTATGGGCTGCCTTTATATAATTCCGAGGACCCCTCGCCGCTACTGTGCCCTATGGACACTTCAATCAACCAGGGCGGAGTAGTGATTAATCTTTCACCTGTTGTTATCGTGGATGGGGGCGCAGGACAAGATATTGTGCGAATCCGTTATGGCAACCCTCCAAGCGGCGGAGCTTCTGTGCGTGTGACTGGTAACTTGGCTGTACCGGCGTTAGATGGCCCCCTGCTTGGTTGCCAGGTAGGGGATGTCGTGCTGTTCCACCAGACCAAGGCAAATCCTAATTGTAGTCTTGCGCGTATTCAGAGCCTCACTGCAAATCGGACGATTAGTAATCTAATTGAGATCAATACTGCCCCTACGGAGAGGCCAGTGGCTAATTTAAATGGTGCCGAATGGGTGCGTTTTTCATGTCTGGGAGTGTGGAATCAGTATGAGTACACAGTCAATGCCAACCTGGAACTTACCCGGACCGGCGGCACGCCTGGTAACAACCCTTTTCCTGATAGTGCCGCAATCCCGGTTGTCAGTGATATTGTCTCTTTGCAGGCCCAGTATGGGGTAGCCAATACGGTTAATCCTGATCCTGCTTGGGCAGCATCCCCTACCGGATCGCGTTTTCTCAACCGGGTGGATCAATGGACAGATGCTACAGGCGCATTCGGTCCTGGAATGGGACTGGTCAACAGAAACCAGATACGGGCAGTGCGTATCGCAGTCGTCGCCAGGGATGGTGGTTTGCAAAGGGAAATAGTCAGCCAGGCTTGTAACGGGAATGCTATCGGCATCAGCAGGGTATGCGTTTGGACCAATGATGCTACGCCTGCTAATGTCAATTTGAATCATATCCCCAATTGGCAGCGATTTCGTTACCGCACGTTCGAAGTGACTGTGCCGCTCCGAAACATACTCTGGAATCGCGATGCCTTATAAATCTGTTAAATCGGTTTTCGATTGTAGACTTGCACAGGCCGGGATAGTACTGTTCTTTGCTTTGCTGGCACTTGCAGTGATGTCGATTGCCGCGGTAGCTTTGATTCGCAGTGTGGATACCAATGCATTGCTATCCGGCAATATGGTATTCAGGCAGTCAGCCAGTGCGGCCTCTAATGTGGCCTTGGAAGGAGTCGCCGAAAATATCGCAAAAAATATCAGCTTGGCGAATAGTGTCCGGCATATTCCAGCTCAAGGGTACTATGCTAACTGCAGCATGTTCGATATGCAACCGAATGCATCGGTTTGCGATGGTAGCCGGCTGACCACCATGGCTTGGGATGATGCTAATAGCCGCCTGGTTCCTGACCAGACGGATGGAAACGCTGAAATCCGTAACGGTGTTGACCGGCAAGGGAATCAGATCAGGTATGTGATTGAGCGCATGTGCAATTTCAATCAAGCTGAAATCAATGCCGGTAACGCTGCAATGGACGCGGCTCGTTGCCTGATGGCAAGTGCAACGGCTTGTGAACCTCCGGGTAATGGGGGTACAGCAGGAGATGATCGTCCATGTCCCAATCAAGCGACATCACCAATTTACCGCCTCACATTACGTATTAGTGGACCAAAAAATACGCTGACGTATATGCAATCATTTATCTCCAACTAAAACAGGTGGCACGATGAAAACTTATTCCTGGGTAAGAAAACTGGTTTGGTTGAGCATGATGCTTCCTTGTCTGGTGCAAGCGGAGTTTCTGGATCTGGCTTCCATGCCATTGCAGACTTCCGGAAGCTCTGATGTAAAGCCGAACCTGATGTTCGTGCTGGATAACTCAGGCAGTATGGGCTGGGATTACTCACCTGACTGGGCGAACTCTTCTTCAGACTGGTTAAGGGAGAATTCCGATTACAACACCCAATATTACGATCCTGAAGTCATTTATAGCCCACCTCTGACCTATCAGGGGGTGAATATGGCAAACCAGAGCGGCTTTGGTACGGTATCAAACGAAGTGAATGATCTGGGTAATACCAAGAACGGTACATCTGATCTGCGAAACAGTGCTTTTTATTATGCGTTTATCCCTGGTGAGTATTGCACTACGCCCAGCTTGACCAGTTGCGTTATCTCTAAAGTACCTACGGGTATTTACACCTACCCTGCAGATATCCGCTGGTGCAACAGCAGCACCGCAGCTGCCAGACGCACACTGTCAGGCTCACAGCGCTGTCAGAAAATCCGTAATGCCAGCGCTACCGTCAATGACAGCAATACCTATACTTTTTTGCGCAGGCCCATCGCAACTTACCGCTTGACGCTCACCAAAAGCAGCAATAATGCCACGGTACAAAGCATCAAAATTAATAATATAGAAATCCTTTCCCAGAGTGTGTCAGCCAATTCATTTGACAACAGTAATGACCTGGCAGCATCGGTGCTCAGTGCTATCTGTCGGACAAGCCTTTCGGGTAATTGTAATCTCAGCGGCACTACTGTCACACGCAGCAGTAATGTGTTGACGATTGACACACCGGCCGGTGATCCTGTCAATACGGCAGCCCCTATTCAAGTCATAATGAGCGGCGGAACTTTTAGTGCGCAGCTTGCAACAGATACAACCAACGATATTCCCGGCAGTATGGTGTATGTCAAGATTACCAGCAGCATCAGCAGCTATACTGCACCAGGGCTGGCAACAAAAGGGGTTGATCGTACTGATTGTGCGGGTTCAACGTGTACCTACAATGAGGAAATGACCAACTTTTCCAATTGGTGGGCCTATTATCGTACACGTATGCAATCGATGAAAACAGCGGCCAGCCAGGCGTTTAAATCATTGGATTCGCGCTACCGCGTGGGCCTGGTGACTATTAATAACGCCTCCTCAAATTATCTTGCAATTGCACCATTCAACACCAACCAGAAACAGTCTTGGTATGAAAAACTATTTGCAGTATCGCCTAGTGGTGGTACACCTCTCAGAACCGCTCTCTCCAGTGTAGGGCGGCATTTCGCAGGCAAGAAAACACTGGGTAACGATGACCCTGTCCAGTACGCATGTCAATCGAACTTTACCTTATTAACAACCGATGGCTACTGGAATGACAGTACTAATCCAGTAAGAGCGAACGGTTCAACCGTCATCGGTAATCTTGATGGTGGCAGTACACCCAGGCCACAGTTGGATAGCAGTAACAAGTCCAATACCCTGGCAGATGTTTCAAAATATTTTTACGACACGGATATCCGAGATAGCAGCTTATCCAATTGCAATGGTGCGCTAGGCTCTTCAGTGTGTGGCACTACAAATGATTATCCCAAGCAAAATATAATCACTATGACGCTAGGTTTGGGGATTGATGGCACACTGGTTTACACCGAGGATTACAAAAACCAGGTAATAGGGGATTTTAGAGATGTGACCACCGGTGCCAAAAACTGGCCAGATCCTACCGCTAACGAAGATGGAACCCGTATTGACGATCTATGGCATGCCGCAGTCAATTCAAACAGCACCTATTACAGTGCGAGTAACCCTAAATTATTAAGGGAGTCGCTGGCGAAAGGGCTTTCAGAAATCAAGTCAGTGCAGGGTGCTGCCGCGGCAGCAGCGGCAAGCAGCCTGGCACCTACAGATGGAGACAACTTTCAATATGTCGCCAGTTATCAGACGGTGAAGTGGACGGGTAATCTTGAGGCCCGAACAGTGAATGTAAAGTCGCTGGAGACCTCTGAAAGTGCAGTCTGGTGTGCGGAAAACGTGTCTTCTACCTCATGTACATCGCCTGCAGTTGAAACCAGAATTACCGGGAATGGTAGTACCTCTATCTATTGCAAAACTACTAGTTCAAATCAGTCCAGTTGTGATGGTTTGGGTGGGAAATTAGGTTCGGAACTGAGTACAAATGAAAGTTCGTCCTGTTATGTGCAGATTTCGGGTAGTTGTACCGGCAGGTTGCAGGCTCAAGTGGCAAATAATAGCCGGAAAATTTACTTCAACGCTAATAATGCACTGGTCTCGTTTACCGGAGATAATTTGCCTGCCTCGCAAAAAACTGCATTAACCAATGGTTATCTGGCATTAAGCCAGATGCAGGGATTGCCTGCTTCTGATCCTAGAATTTCGGACGCGAATAAAGTCAACAAGCTGGTGGATTATTTGCGTGGTAACAAAACTTACGAAGATACCAGTCTGAATACGGTCGCTGCTAACCGTCTGTTCCGCGAACGCCAGGCAACTTTGGGCGATATTTCGCAGTCACGCCCCGCTTATTTCAAGGCTTCAATTATGACCTATCTCGATGCTGGTTATAAAGCCTATCGGGATGCAGCACTTGCAAATAGAACACCGGCAGTATTCGTTGGCTCTAACGATGGCATGTTGCATGCTTTTAATGCCACTACTGGCGATGAGCTTTGGGCGTTTATTCCTACGCCGGTGATCAGTAATCTGGCCAATCTGGCTGACAAGGAGTATGGCGCTAATTACCATACAAACTATGCGAATGGCAGTCCGGTTGTTGCAGATGTCTGCGTTTCAGGCTGTAACGGGGCTGGCGCTTTATGGAAAACCATCTTGGTATCGGGATTGAATGGCGGCGGTAGAGGTTATTTTGCACTGGATGTGACAAACCCTTCTGCACCCACTTTGCTGTGGGAGTTTAGCGCGCAAAACCTCGGCGTAGGGGTTAACCTGGGCTATACATTCGGCAATCCGCTGATTACAAAAATGCAGGACGGGCGCTGGGTCGTTTTGTTGACCTCCGGCTATAACAATGGGACATATGCCCGAAAACTTAACGACGGTACATTTGTAAATAATAGCCCGATGGGAGATGGGGGTGGTTATCTCTATGTAATGGACGCAGGTAGTGGTGCTTTAGTAAAAGTGCTTTCCACAGGAGAAGGTAATGCCAGCAACCCTAGCGGATTATCAAAGATCACGACTTTTGTGGATCAGCTATTTGAGAACAATACTGCGGTTAATGCCTATGGCGGCGACTTGAACGGGAATATCTGGCGTTTTGATATTAATACTAATAAGGTCACCAAAATGGCTAGCTTGCGGGATGCTAGCGGCAATGTACAAAAGCTGACAACTCAACCTTACATGGTCAGGGTTGGTAAAAAAATCGCCGCAATCGTTGGTACCGGCAAATTCCTGGAAGTCGCGGACTTGACGAATACACCGCAGAACTCCGTCTATACCATTAAGGATGATGGACAGAATACGGCTATCAGTCGCAACCAGCTTGTAGGATTTACTCTGGGTGAAGACCGTATAGTGGCTTCAGGCGCAGCTGTTGACTTTAATTCCGGATATGGCTGGTTTCTGGATTTTCCGGCAGGAGAGCGCGTGAATCTGGATCCGAGGGCAGTAAACGGGGTTATGCTTTTGTCTACATTAGTGCCAAACAGTGAAGCATGCAGTGGTGCCGGTTATGGTTTTTTGAATTATTTCAATTATGAAAAAGGCGGTAGCATGTTGCCTAGCGGGGTTGTGTCTGAGCGCCTGACTACCCCTGCCGTAGGTTTCAATATTGTGTATGATCAGAATAATGTGCCGCATGTGTTGGTGACAGGCAGTGACGACCCTACGCCAAGGCAAGTCAATATGGATGAACAAGTATTTGGTAAAACGAGTGGCGGACCGGGAGTAATTGATAACATATTTAAACGAAGAGAAAACGGCAGCTACGGCACCAAGCAAAGCTGGCATGAGCTGATTCAATAACAGTATCAAGCACAATAAAAAAGCCCCGGTCAGGGGCTTTTTTATATCTAATGCGTTACTTCACATTTTTTGCGAACACATACAAAATCGCACAAATCACTACAACAATACCAATCAGTGCATAGATTCCAATGGCGCCTTGAAACATACCTGCCTCCTGTCGTGATAGTTGAGGAAAGTTTATTCTAGGCAAACATCTTTCGGCTGTCTATGCGTTTGAGTCCTACAACTAGGTGACTTTACATGAGCGAATGATGGCCGGTTTGGTGACACAAACTGTATCGGCAATAGCAAATTTAAAAAGGCTTAACGCCTTTGTGACACAGATTGCATCGCAACAATCTGTGAAAGAAAAGAGGGTTGATTAAACGACTTCGAGTGACAGTTCAGCTGGCTTGTAAATAGCCAGTATATTATTGTCAGCAACAATGTCTTCAGCAAGATACATAATATCCTGTGCCGTCATCAGTTCAGGCATGCTAGCGGTATAAGTCAGCGGTTCTTCCTGCCAGTTGTTCATGATATTTCCTTTAGATGCACTTCTAAATAAGTTAATAACGTCATGTCAGATCAAATCTTGATAGCAGTCACATAATCATTCATTGCCGCTACTGCGATTGATCTTTAATGATGCTTAGCTTACTGGCCTTGTATGAAAATTTAATGAAGCAAATATGCAATGTATGTGTCAAAAGATTGTTTTTTGATGGCTGGTATAAAGCATTGAATGCGCGCAAAATAAGCGATATGGACTGCGAGAGATGAGAGCTTTACACAATGAAAACGCTAAAAGTGATAGGTCTAATGGCTGTGATATTGGTTATAAGCGCAGGCGTGCTTTACTGGCAAAATATGCATGAAGACGCGCCGGAAGTCGTGCATGGTGAGCTGGCGCAAACAATCAATCAATGCGATCTAATCGCCAGTAAGGCGGCGGCTGAGTTGCCTGAGGCGCTACCATTCCAGAAACAGGAAAAGTTTGCCAGGCAATCCCGCGTGCTGGATCGTTGCATGCAGGATAGAGGCTATCAGCAAAATCCAGCATGGGTTTCCAGTGCTAAGGCACGCGCTAGCGAGATTGCACATGCGCAAAATATTTCCCAGGATGAAGCTTTTGAAACGCTGCGCAGGCAGGCCATGTTAAAAGATGCAGGGGATGGCGCCAATTACTGGCGCCAGCGTTCATGAAAGATTAGCGTTTTTGCCCCAGGTAATCCGTTTTGCCTAACGGCACGCCGATGTGACGCAAGATGTTGTAAGCCGTGGTGATGTGAAAATAGACATTCGGCATCGCCCATTTCTGCAGGTAATCTAGTCCGGTAAAAGTCAGGTCGATTTTTCGGATTGTCAGCACCACTTCTTTACTCTCTGCGCCTTCTAACTGTGCGGGCTGAATCTTCGATAAAAAATCGATTGTTTTATCGATTCTCGCATACAGCATCTCAAAACTGGTTTCATCGTCTGCATATTGCGGGATTTCGAGGCCGGCCAGCCTGGCGCCAGCACCTTTGCTCATATCACTAACCAGCTGTACTTGCCGCGTCAGCGGATACATATCGATAGAGAGTCGGCTATTGAGTATTACCTGTGGCTCCACTTTTTTCTGCTCGGCATACAGTTCACCTTGCTGCAGGATGTGTTTCAGGTTTTGCAGGTTGCGCACCAACGGCGCGATGCTGACATCATATAAATGCATAGAGAGCGCTTTCAATATTCATAACGTCGATATTGTAACGCTTCAGCGATATGTGTATCACTAATCGTGGGGCTCTCAGCTAAATCTGCAATCGTGCGCGCCAGTTTGAGGATGCGGTGATAACTACGCGCAGACAGCGAGAATTTCTTCATCGCCGCCTGTAGCAACACATGGCTTTTATCATTTAGCTGACAGTGTGCTTCGATTTCAAGTGGTCCAAGCGCGGCATTCGGTTTATTTTGGCGCTGCATCTGCCTCTGCCTTGCCAGCATCACACGCTCCCGTATATTGACGCTGGCTTCGCCCACCTGGCTATGGCTTAACTCTTCCGGTTTGAGCGCAGGGACTTCAATGTTCATATCGATGCGATCCAGCAGCGGGCCGGAAAGCTTGTTTTTGTAACGCGCTATCTGTTCCGGCGTACAGCGGCAGCGCTGGTTATAGTGACCGTAATAGCCGCAAGGGCAGGGGTTCATGGCAGCTAGTAACTGAAACTGTGCCGGGAAGGTGGCTTGCCTGGCAGCGCGTGAAATCGTAATCGTGCCGCTTTCTAGTGGCTCGCGCAGAACCTCCAATACTTTTCTGTCAAACTCAGGCAGTTCATCGAGGAATAACACGCCATGATGGGCAAGACTGATCTCTCCCGGACGCGGCACGCTGCCCCCGCCGACCAGTGCGACTGCTGAGGCAGTATGGTGTGGGGCGCGAAAAGATCGCTGTTTCCAGCTTGAAGCGGGGAATTGGCTATTGAGTGACAAGATGGCCGCGCTCTCCAGCGCTTCCTGTGTAGACATCGCCGGCAAGATACTCATAAACCGGTGCGCCAGCATGCTTTTTCCGGTACCGGGCGGGCCGCTCATTAACAAACTATGTTGCCCGGCGGCCGCCAGCTCCAGCGCCCGCTTGGCGCGCAGTTGCCCTTTCACTTCCCGGTAGTCCGCCAATATGGGTGTTTCGCTGTGAGCCATGGCGGGTTGCTGTGACAACGCCTGTTTTTCAGACAAGTGCGCACATACGGCTAGTAGGCTGTCGGCGGCATAAATCGTTGAGCCTTCGACCAAACTTGCTTCGTATGCACTCTCTTGGGGCAGAATCGCCGCCCGTACATTTTCGGTATCCTGTCGTAATTGATAAGTCATGGCGAGTGCGCCGCGAATCGGACGCAATGCACCCGTAAGGGCCAGCTCGCCGGCAATCACATAACTGGCTAAATGCTTTTTGGGAAGCTGGCCGGAGGCGGCCAGAATGCCTAGAGCGATAGGCAAGTCATAGCGACCACCTTCTTTAGGTAAATCTGCAGGGGCCAGGTTGACGGTTATCCTTCTGGCCGGAAATTCGAATTGCGCGGTCTGGATCGCGGCGCGAACCCGATCCTTGCTCTCTTTGACCTCGGTTTCCGGTAACCCAACTATGGTAAAACTGGGCAAGCCATTAGCTAAATGTACTTCTACGACCACTTCTGGTGCTTCCATCCCGCTTAAAGCGCGACTATATAACACTGCCAGACTCATGCTGCACTCCTGCTTAACGGAATGCTAACAATTGTAAATTATTTTTTACTTTTCTGAGATGTGAGCTTGTTCCAAGGTGCTGATTTTTTCTTCCAGTACTCGTAATTGTTGCTGGGTACGGGCGAGTAAAGCCGACTGGATATCGAATTCATCGCGGGAAACAAGTTCCATTTTGGTGAGCATGCCCTGAATTAGTGCATGAATATTTGTTTCAAGCTCTGAAATTGGGCTTGATTCAATTAATTGTTTGATTTTAAAAGATAATTCTCTGATTCTCTCATTTGAAAATAACATAATTTATTGCTCCTTTTTCTGGAATTCTAGCATGTAAAGCAACAGAAAATCTAAAATTAACGCCTAATTTTTATATAAAAACTATAAAAATCAAATGGTTATAAAAGTATAAGAAATTAAAATTTTAAATAATAACTTAAATATATGATTTTAAACAATTATGTTGATTGGCACATGCTTTGCTTAGTGGTCAATGTTGTTTCATTCTCGTTTACAACAATTCGATCAAGACTTTATAGAGAGAGGACTCATAAATGCGTCAATCTATTTTACTTACAGCAGTATTAGGCACCTTGTCACTCGCACAAGTTTCTTATGCAGCTGAAGCTGAAGAAAAAGCGCCCGCGGCTGTAGAAGCAAAATCTCCATGGGCAGCGACAGCCAACATTGGCTTCGTGTCTGATTACTACGCACGTGGTATTTCACAAAACTGGCACAAACCTTCTGTACAAGGTGGCCTGGATATTACGCATGACAGCGGCTTTTACGTCGGCGCATGGGGTTCTAACGTCACACCAAACACTTTCCCTGATGCAACGGCTGAAGTTGATGTCTACGGTGGTTATAATGGGTCCGTACCTGGCGTTGAAGGTTTAGGCTACAGCGTTGGTTTGATCGGTTACCTGTATCCAGGTGGTTCATGGAAAAAATACAGAAGCTCTGCTGCTCTTGGACCAGATGGTGCAAACACTGTATTAACACCACGTGGTGGCCGCTGGGATACCGCTGAAGTTAACTTTGGTTTGGCTTATGGCTGGTTGAGCACGAAGCTTTCTGTAACATTGACTGACTGGTTTGGTGCTGAGCGCGCAACCGGCTGGGATGGAAGTACAAAAGGCAGTACTTACTTTGAAGTGAACGCAAACTATCCATTGCCATGGTGGGACCTGACACTGGTAGGTCACGTGGGCCAATTGAATGTCAATGGTAAACTGGATACTACGTTTACAAGTGATGGTGGTATCAACGGTCCAAGTACAAGCTTTTCAGGTGCTTCCAGCCCTGATTACACTGACTACAAAATCGGGTTGAGCAAAGCGTTTAAAATCGGTGCCTCTGAAGGCTGGAACGGCGGTATCTACTACGTAGGTGCCAGCAATAGGCAGTACTGGGGTGAAAACGGTTACGGCGGTACAAGCTTTAACGGTAAAGGCGATGCAACTCGTGCCCAAAGTAAAGATTTGAACGAAGGTCGCTTGGTATTTACTCTGACTCGTACGTTCTAAGTGTTGTAAAAACATAAGTGCTGTAAACACATCTGGCGGGCACGGTGCCTGCCAGAGTTAACAACAGGAGAAGCAAATGAAATTTGTGTCCGCAATAATCAAGCCGTTCAAGCTTGATGAAGTGCGTGAAGCTTTGTCCAACATTGGGGTACAAGGCATCACCGTCACTGAAGTAAAGGGGTTTGGACGCCAAAAGGGGCATACCGAGTTGTATCGTGGCGCTGAATATGTCGTGGACTTTTTACCAAAAGTAAAACTCGAAGTAGCCATTAAAGACGATATGCTGGACCAGGTGGTAGATGCCATCGAGAAAGCGGCGGCGACTGGCAAGATTGGCGATGGCAAAGTATTTGTCTTCGATTTGGAACAAGTTTATCGTATCCGCACCGGTGAAACCGGTCCGGATGCGTTATAGGAGAGGGCTTCAGCTATGAAGAAAATTCTTTCTGTATTATCGCTGGTCGCCCTGATGGGTTTGGCAGCAACTCCAGTCACCTATGCTGAAGAAACTGTGACAGAAACTGTTACTGTGACGGAAACAGTGACGCCTGATGCTGCACCTGGAGCCGAAGCGCCAGCAGCAGAAGCCGCACCCGCTGAGGCCGCACCCGCTGAGGCCGCACCCGCTGAGGCCGCACCCGCTGAGGCCGCCGCTGCACCTGCGACACTGGATGTCGGCAATACCGCATTCATGATTATCGCGACTGTGCTGGTGATCCTGATGACGATTCCTGGCCTGGCACTGTTCTATGGTGGTTTGGTACGCCAGAAAAACATGTTGTCAGTATTGATGCAGGTTTTTGTGGTGTTCTCGCTGATCTCTGTGTTGTGGGCGGCTTATGGCTACAGCCTGACATTCACTGAGGGCAATATGATTGTCGGCGGCTTGAGCAAGGCATTTTTGTCTGGCATCACGACTGACAGTTTGTCCGGCACGATCCCTGAATATGTGTTCCTGACCTTCCAGATGATTTTTGCTGCGTTAACACCTGGCTTGATCGTCGGTGGTTTTGCTGAGCGCATCAAGTTCTCTGCCGTGCTGCTATTTACTGCTTTATGGGTGACATTTGCTTATATCCCAATCGCGCATATGGTGTGGGGTGGTGGTTACCTTGCTGAATTGGGTGCCAAAGACTTTGCCGGTGGTACTGTCGTACATATCAACGCTGGTGTGGCTGCATTAGTTGGCGCATTGATGTTAGGCAAGCGTATCGGTTACGGTAAAGAAGCGATGCCTCCGCACAACCTGGTGATGACCATGATTGGTGCTTCATTGCTGTGGGTGGGTTGGTTCGGCTTTAACGTAGGTAGCGAATTGGCTGCAGATGCGACTGCCGGTATGGTATTGATTAATACCCAATTGGCAACAGCTGCAGCGGTCATCGGCTGGATCTTTGCTGAGTGGCTGTTCAGAGGCAAGCCAAGCATGTTGGGTGCTGCTTCAGGTGCGGTTGCTGGCCTGGTAGCAATTACACCGGCATGTGGTTTCATCGGCCCTATGGGTTCTATCATCCTCGGTTTCACTGCCAGCTTCGTAAGCTTGTGGGGCGTGACTAAACTGAAAGGCGCATTGGGTTACGACGATTCACTGGATGTATTCGGTGTGCACGGCCTGGCTGGTATCTGGGGCGCGGTAGGGACTGGCGTACTGATGGCGCCTGGCCTGGGTGGTGTAGGCTATGCTGAAGGCGTAACCATGGGCGGTCAAGTAACTACTCAAATCATCGCTGTAGTCGTAACGCTGATCTGGACTGGTGTTGTAAGCGTGATTCTGTATAAAGTGGTTGATGTCGTAGTGGGTCTGCGTGTTAGTGAAGAGTACGAGCGCGAAGGCCTGGATACAACTGAGCACGGTGAGCGTGCGTACAGCCTCTAATATAGTGATAGATCGCAGTAATTAATTTCGAACCTGGATTGCAGGCAAGATAGGAAAAACGGCTCTTCTTGAGCCGTTTTTTTTGGAACTTAATCCATACTGTCACACACCAATGCAGTGGGCCTGAATTACAATAACTTTATTATGGCAAAAGCACAGTCCGAATTAACACCTCTTCAACGAGTTTCCCAGTTAATCAGTTTTGAAAAACAGGATATCCTGTTATTGGTTTACCTGACCATGGGCTATGGCCTGTTGGGCATCGCGACCCCTGTCGCGGTGCAAACCATGGTCAATCTGGTGACCATGGGTGGCGTATTGCAACCGCTCTACGTCGTCGGGTTTATCCTATTCTGCCTGCTCGGTCTTTCCGGCGCCATCTACGTCATTGAAAGCTTCCTGGTGGAACTGATCCAGCGGCGGATTTTTGTGCGTAATAGCTTATTGATAGCGCACAACACCCAACAAATCCATATATCTGTTTACGATAAAAACAACCCAGTTGAGCTGGTCAACCGCTACTTCGATATCCAGACGGTCCAGAAATCCGTTGCGACACTGCTTACCATTGGCCTGACAGCCTTATTGCAAGGCTTGATAGGCAGCATTGTGCTACTTTTTTATAGCCTGTATTTTGGCATCCTGGTCATTATTATGCTGGTCGTTCTGTGGGCAGTGATTTTCTGGCTCGGCAAGCAGGCCGAACTGACTGCAATACAAGAATCCAAAACCAAATACACCATGGCTGCCTGGCTGGAGAATATTGCCAGAAACAAGTGGTTGTCCAAATTTTATGGCGCCCGGCAACGTACCCTTAAAACTACCGAGCATCTGGCCGAGTATTACCTTAACGCAAGGACTGATCATTTTCGCGTGTTAATGACGCAGCTCATCAGCGCTGTCAGCATGTATGCGCTGATAGGTACTGGTATGCTGGTTCTGGGTGGTACGCTGGTGATCCAGGGCCAAATCAACCTCGGCCAGTTTGTGGCTGCCGAGTTGATCATTTTTGGCGTGCTGTCAGCTTTTGTACGCTTTATCACCAAGCTGGAATACTTTTATGATCTACTTGCCGCGGTAGACAAGCTCGGTGTGCTGGAAACCTTGCCAGTAGAAGTGTCAGGCGAGCATCAATCAAACGAAAATGGCTACCGCGAATTGCAGGTGGTCGATTTATGTTATCAGCACCAGCAGCAAACGGTGCTGGTGAACAACCTTAACTTTACCCTGCGGCGCGGACAGAGCCTGGCGATTCTTGGGGCATTGGGGACCGGCAAAAGCACTTTGCTTGAGCTGATCACAGGACTGCGTCAACCGGCCCAAGGGCATTTGACTTACAACGGCATTGATCTGCGCCAACTGGATCTGGATCATTTGCGTGACCGTATCGGTGTGGCGGGCAAGGTAGAATGGCAGCAAGGTACTATCCTCGATAATTTGCGCTTGACCCGAAATGATATTGAGATTGACGTCATTGTCGATGTATTGCAGATACTGGGGTTATGGGAAGACATCAGTAAGCTTGAGAATGGGATAGAAACCGAACTGACCGACTATGGCGCCCCCATGTCTTACACGCAACTTCAGCGGTTGATGATGGCGAGGGCAATTATCGGCGCTCCGGATTTGATGATTATCGACGGGTTGCTTGATGGCTTGGCCCAGTACGAACTGGATCAGGTGCTGGCAATGCTGAAACGCTACGAGGCAAACTGGATGCTGATTGTGACTACTCGCTTCAAGCATATTGCAGAGCAGTTCCAGCAGGTGATTACCCTGGAATCTGCCAATAATAAGCCAGGCAGCAACGGCAAGTCAGGGGCTGAACATGCAAATTAAGCTGCCCACCCCTCTGGTACGCGGCGTTGAAACACCAGAGCGCTTACGCCTGTGGATCAAGCGCATGGCCTGGCTGTTGCTGGTATTGCCGACCATCTTTATGTTTTTACCGTGGCAGCAAAACGTGACGGCCTTGGGTAAAGTTACGGCTTATTCTCCTTCGGAGCGTGTGCAAACCATAGATGCGCCGGTAAGTGGCTTGATCAATCGCTGGCATGTGCAAGAAGGTACTCAAGTCAAAGAAGGCGATTTGCTGCTGGAAATCAGTGATACCGACCCTAATTTCAAGCAGCGCCTGGAAGCACAAAGGGACAATCTGCAAAGCAAATTCATGGCTAAGCAGGATGAGTTGAGTGCTTATGAATTGCAAAAACAAAGCCTGACCTCCGCCCGCGATGCCAAAATCGCCGCTGCCCAATACAAACTTGATGTCGCCAACCAAAAAATCCGCAGCAGTCAGGAGGCGGTGAATTCTGCACAGGCCACACTTGATGCAGCCAGTTCGCAAGTGGCGCGGCTGCAACGTTTATTTAATGACGGTCTTGTGTCCAAACGTGACTTGGAAGTAGCCGAACGCGACCATATTATTGCCAGTCGTAACTTAAATTCGGCGCAGGCACAGCTGCAATCCGCGAAGGCAGAAGCCAGTTCTGCCGGTGCCGATATTCAGCAAATCCGCTCCGATACCCAGGCTTACCTGGACTCCACTTCTGCGACCATCAATAAGATTAAAGGTGAAATGGCCGATAGTGAAAATAGCCTGCATAGTTCCGAAATCTCGTTAGCACGGCAAAACATGCAAAAGATCGTTGCACCGCGTGACGGCACTATTTTCCGCTTGCCGGTGAATTCGCAATCACAAATCATCAAACAAGGCGACCCCTTATTGATCATCGTGCCGCATACGTCACAACGTGCCGTCGAGTTGTGGGTCGATGGCCGGGATGCCCCTTTGATTACCCAGAAGAGTGTCGTTCGTCTGGAGTTTGAAGGTTGGCCTGCTATTCAGGTGCCGGGCTGGGCACAGGTGGGCGTCGGTACCTTTGAAGGGGAAATTTCTTTTGTTGACCCTACCGATAATGGCAGCGGTCACTTCCGCATTATGGTTGTGCACAAACCCGGCTCGCCAGAATGGCCGTCACCGAGATTCTTGCGGCAGGGTATCAGTGCCAAGGGTTGGGTGTTGCTGGAGCGCGTCACTATCGGCTATGAACTTTGGCGTTTGTTGAACGGCTTTCCACCGCGTATCCCGCATGAGTTAACACCGTTGAACACTGGGACGGCTAAACCAGCATGAGGGATAAGACCGGCATTTGGCACTCTGCCATTCTATGGATGATGATCAGTGTAGGCAATCAGGTTTTCGCAGACGAAGTCAGTGATACACGCACCCGGCAACGGTTGGAAAAGCCTGAAGGCAGGGCACTGGAAGAATATAGTCAGCAACCTCCGCAACCCTTGCATGATGCGGTTAAGCTACAGCAACGCAGGCCTTCAGTCTCGGTAGACCTCAAGCGGGCTTTGCTGCCATTTGATAATCCTGAAGACGACAGCATGCTGCCCGAAGCGCCAGGTCAGCAGGTCACCATTGCCGATATCCGCCAACGTGCACTGCAAAACAATTTACAGGTGAAAGTCGCCCGGATGGATCCTGAACTAGCCAAACAGTCATTGCGCGAAGAGCAGGCCAAATTTGACCAGGTGATTTTCGCTTATGCCAAATATGCCGAGAAAGACACGCCACCGATGTCTGGTGACAAAGTGATTTTCAAATCCGACAATCCGTTGCTGGATGGTGAATTGGCTAAATTAAACCTCGATGCCCAGAAAAAAGAATACTGGGATGTGGAGGCTGGCATCAAGGTGCCATTGCGTACCGGTGGTACCGTAACCCTGAGTGCGCCGCTGGAAAACCGGCAAAGTCTGGGTAAATTTGCCAGCGACCAATACCGTAGTGCGCTGCGTTTTTCCTTTAGTCAGCCGTTGTTGCGCAATGCCGGGCGTGATGTGAATGAGGCCAGTATCCGCATAGCCGAACTCGACCGGGATGGGGTGCAATTGCGCACCCGTTTGCAGACGATCCGCATTGTGGCGATGGTGGATAAGGCTTATTGGGAGTTATACGAAGCCTGGGCGGCGCTGGATGTCCGGAAAAACCAGTTTGAATATGCCAGCCAGAATATGGCTATGGTCAAACGCCGGGTGCAGGAAGGCCTGACGGCTGCGGTCGAAATCAACCGCGCTGAAATTGGCGTGGCAGATCGCATGGAAGCACTGATTGTCGCTGAAACCAATCTCAAGCTTGCCCATAGACAATTACAGTTTTTATTGAATGATTTGCCGGATGATCAGGAAAAACAATCGCCCTGGGTGCCCGCCAGTCCGCCAAAGCTGGTGAAATTCGAATTTAACCGTGCGCACTTGATCCGCGATGCACTGGACAGTCGTATCGAGTTGCTGGATCAGGAACTCAAGTTAAGTGCTGACCTGATTCAAATTGATTATCTGCAAAACCAGACTTTGCCGATGTTTTCGCTCGATTATCAATATGGTGCTTTGTCCGGCTCAGGTGAGCGCTTCAGTGATATCGGCCAGGATTTGTTTGATGGCCGTTACCGCGACTGGTCATTAGGCTTAAAGTTCGAGATGCCGGTAAGCAATGAGGCGCGCAAAGCCAAGCTGGATCGCGCGATTGCGCAGCGCATGCAGCGTTTAACCACCAAGACGCTGCAGACATTGACGGTCAAGCGCGAGATTCACGATGCACTCGATAAGATAGACCAGAACTGGCAACGGATTATCGCGGCACGCCAGCAGGTATTGGTCGCGGGAATCAACTACGAAGCAGAGCTCAAACAGTTTAATGAGGGACTGCGGACCATGACAGAAGTGCTGGAAACACTGACTCGACTGGGTGAGGCGCAAATGAAGGAAATCCGCGCCATCAGTGATTACCAGATATCGCTGGTCGATGTGGCGTATGCGACCGGTACGGTATTAGGTCACGGCCAGATTAGCTTGCAATAAGCTATTGATTTGGCAATGGTGTATTCATTGACTGTTGCGAACGCACCATCTCGCTAAACTGCGATAAATTCATCCGGTTTATGCCGGACTTCTCGCCATTTTTACGTGGCGCTGTACGGATATCATCCGCCTCAAAAATACTGATACGCTGCGTACCAAACCGGGTTTCTACGAGCACCACAGGCACACGCTTACGCACCAGGTCATGTTTCTGCTTGCCTGGGCGATCTGACATCCGGTATTGCTGTTCGTCGCCGTGGTAAGGGATATTCTGGTTCAGCAAGTATATTTCCAGCTCCTTTGCGCTTTCGGCGAACACATGGATATCCGTATCTGCATAAGGTCCGGCAGTGCCGTCTAGTACAGGGCCGGTCAGGTGCGGATTAAACTTTTGCAATAACTGCATGGTCAGCAGTGCGGCCTGCCTCAGATCATGCAAATGGGCGGCATCGGCCTCATCGGCATAAAGCGCGTGGTATTGGCGCAAAGCTGTATCTATCTCTGCATTTGTCGGCAACGGGGCATCCTGCTGTATCCCCAGCAGTTTCACCGCTTTGCGCTTGGCGCGCCCATAGTCGCTAATGCCTTCTTCAAACATCAGCCTGGCAGCCGATTGCGCTATTTCCTGGCGCAGGTCACTTGGAAAATCGTCAAACATAAACGCGCTTTTACGAATCAGTATCTAGTTAGGACTCAATAATTTTGCAGCAGGGTTGACCGGTACTTTTCTGTCTTCATCACCGCCGGAATGTTCACCAATTAAACGTTCCAGAAATGAAGGTTCATCCTGTTCCGGGGCTTGCTCGCTCTCCGGGTCAAACAATCCGGGCAGGTTTTCCGGTTGCGATTGTGGCAAGTGTTCTTCATAGAAGTACTCATAAATGCCCTGGTCATCCTCGTCGATTTGCGCGCCGGTGTAAGCATCTACTTTCAGTTGCAGTATACCTTCAGGTACTTTGTACTGATAAATCGGCACGCCTTTCAGTGTAGCCTGCATATACTTGATCCAGATTGGCAAGGCAGCACGCCCCCCGGTTTCACCACGCCCCAGGTTACGCGGGTTGTCATAACCTACCCAGGCTATCGCGACTTCTTTCGGATGATAACCGGCAAACCAGGCATCAAACTGGTCATTGGTGGTGCCGGTTTTACCTGCAATATCAGGGCGGCGCAGGGATAATGCAGCTCGTGCCGTACCGTCACGCACCACATCTTGCAGCATACTTGTCATGATGAAGGCATTACGCTGGTCTATAACGCGCTCTTGCGAAATATGCTTGCCTGGTTGCACAGCCATCACAACCTTGTCACGACTATCCGTGATTTTTTCAATCAGGTAAGGGTGCACCTGGTAACCGCTGTTGGCGAATGTCGCATACGCGGCGGCTAGCTGCCAGGAAGTGGTTGAACCTGCACCCAGCGCCGTTGATAAATACGGCGGATGGTCCTTCGGATTAAAGCCGAATTTACGCAGGTAGTTTTGCGCATAACGCGCACCGATGGCATTCATCAGGCGGATAGAAATCGTATTCTTTGATTGTGCCAAAGCTTCACGCAAACGCATAGGCCCTGCGTACTTTTCATCGTAGTTGCGTGGCTCCCAGTTACTGTTGCTGCCGGTTTCGGTCGAGGCAAAGCTGATAGGCGCGTCTTCAAATACGCTGGCTGGTGAATACCCTTTTTCTAGCGCAGCAGAATAAATAAACGGCTTGAAACTCGAGCCTGGTTGGCGACGCCCTTGCGTTACATGGTTATATTTATTGCGCTGGAAGCTAAATCCACCGATCAATGCATTCACCTGCCCAGTTTCCGGATTGAGGGCAATGAAACCGCTTTCCACCTCGGGTAACTGCACCACCATCCAGTTATCGTTTTGCTGGTAGACGCGAATGACTGAACCTGCGGTGAGTGTAAGTGGGGTACGCTTGGCCGGCGGCATATGATTTTTAACCAGCAAAATGGCTTTGTCCTGCAACTTGAGCACCGTGCCACGCTGAGTGACCAAAGTGAGCAAGTTGGGCTCTACCTTGGTGACCAAGGCGGGCACAAACTGGTTGTAAGTGACAAAATCACGCAGTAATTCCCTGGCTTCCGAAGCTTTCATTTTGCCGGATGGCAGGGAAATTACTTTTTCTGCGCCGCGGAACCCATGGCGCAATTCAAAGTTGATGATGCCCTGGATAACGGCTGCATTTGCCGCTTCCTGATGCTGTTTATGGATGGTGGTGTAAACCTTGAATCCGCTGCTATAGACTTTTTCGCCATAACGTTTATACAGGCTGGTCCTGACGATTTCAGCCACATATTCTGCGCCCAGGGCTGGCACCATGCGCTTGGAAGACTGGAACTTGAGTGGTGCCTGCATGGCTTCATCGAATTCGTGTTGCGAAATCATGTTGTAGCGGCGCATGTCACGCAGGACCTCATGCTGGCGTCTGATGGCAAAGTCCGGGTGTATGTAGGGGTCATACTTGCTTGGCGCTTTGGGCAAACCTGCCAGCAAGGCGGCTTCAGCTAAATTAAGCTGCCGCAAATCCTTATCAAAATAAGTCCTGGAAGCCGCAGCAAAGCCATAAGCACGCTCGCCCAGGTAAATCTGGTTCAGGTAAAGCTCCAGGATTTTATCTTTGCTGATGGCATTTTCAATTTTAATTGCCAGTAGCGCTTCTTTAATTTTGGTCCACATGTTGCGTGGTGTTGTCGGGCTGCTGAAAAAGTTTTTCGCCACCTGCATGGTAATGGTACTGGCGCCTTCATGGCCACGCCCAGTCATATTGTTGCGGATCGCCCGCAGAATGCCAGTGGTGTCAATGCCGTTGTGCTGGTAAAAGCGTCGGTCTTCAATCGCCAGGATGGCATCTTTCATGACCTTGGGTGTTTGTTCAATCGGCACAAACGCGCGTCTTTCCTGGCCAAACTCACCAATCAGGTTGCTTTCGGCATCGTAAATCCGCAGCGGTAATTTGGGGTGGTAATCGGTCAGCGCTTCAAGCGACGGCAGCGAAGGGTAAAGGATACTAATCATCAATACCAGTAGTGCTGCGACGATCAAACTGCCGATGATGGAGATAAAAAGAAAAGACTGTAGCCAGCGTTTTGAATTCATGCCTAGTGTTGCCATCGTGAGAATTACCCCTGAATTGTAATCTTTTTTTGCCGATGCATTGGCAGTTAATTATGGAATCATGCAAATAGTCGGGGCCCGTCTCGCGATGGGTGTAGCAGTAATTCACTAACACATTTAAAAGTGGAGTGGTTGGCACGGTTGATGCATAACCCTCTAAGCATTTAATTCTATTTAAGGGCGATTCAGTTGAGCCTAGGCTTTTTACAACGCAAAAAAACCAGTTTTATCGGTGTGGATGTCAGCGCAACCGCCATCAAGATGGTGGAGTTAACGGCGATTGGCAAGCAGCAGTTCCGACTGGATGGTTACGCCAATATTGCCCTGCCTAAAGGTGTAATCAGCGATGGCAATATCAATGATTTAACCCAGGTGGCAGACACCATACGTTCTACATGGCGATTGCTGGGTTCGCGTGCGAAACAGGTAGTCATGGCTTTGCCCGCATCGGCAGTGATTTCTAAACGTGTGATTATGCCTGCAGGCTTGAGTGATGAAGACCTCGAATTACAAGTTGAGGCTGAAGCGAATCAATACATTCCTTTCCCGCTCGACGAGATGAATCTGGATTTCCAGGTACTGGGGCCGATTGGTAAGAGCACGGACGAAGTGGAAGTGCTGATTGCCGCCGCTAAAAAAGAAAAGATTGATGACCGTGTGGCAGTGGCAGAAGAGGCTGGCCTGAAAGTCAGCATTATGGATGTGGATGCTTACGCTACTGAAACGGCTTACCGCCAGATTTTCAGGCAATTGCCCGGCCATAACAAAAAGACGGTCACCATGATTCTCGATATAGGTGCGCATGTTACCCATATCAGCGTGATGGTTGGATTGCATTCCGTTTATTCGAGAGAACAAGCATTCGGCGGTGCCATGCTGTCACAAGAGATACAGCGCCGGTTTGGCCTCTCGGCTGAAGAAAGTGAAATTGCCAAACGCCAGGGTGGATTGCCGGATTCGTATGACCAGGAAGTATTGCAGCCGTTTCTGCAAACTCTGGCAGGCGAGGCAGCACGTGCGGTTTCTTTTTTTACCAACTCTACCCAGTACAGCAAAGTGGATCACTTGCTGCTGGCTGGCGGTGTTTCTGCAACAGAAGGCCTGGCTGCGCTTATTCAGCAAAAAACCGAGATACATACACTGGTTGCCAATCCGTTTCAAGGCATGACGCTGGTGAATAAAGTAAAACCATCGCAACTCGAAACCGACGCCCCTGCATTGATGATTGCCTGTGGCCTGGCATTGCGGGGTGTAGACGCATGATTAAGATCAACCTGTTACCGCATCGCCAGATTCGCCGTGCCGAACGCCAGCGCGAGTTTGGCCTGCTGGCATCACTGGTCGCGATTGCGGCAGCCGCGATAGTGTTTGTCAGCTGGAGTTATATCAACGCCCAGATCCGCACCCAGCAGAATCGTAACCAGCGCTTGCAGGATGAGATGGTGAGGCTGGATAAGGAAATCGTCATCATCAAAACCTTGAAAGAACAGATCCAGCATGTACTGGAGCGCAAGCAAATTGTTGAAGGATTGCAGAGTGACCGAAACCAGGCGGTACAGATACTGGATGAACTGGCAAGGTTGTTGCCGGAAGGCGTGACACTGAAAAGCATCAAGCAGATTGAGAATGAGATAGAGCTGAAAGGCACTGCTGACACCAACAGCCGTGTGGCTTCGTTAGTGCATAACCTGAGCGGGTCTTCTGTTATCCATAACCCTAACCTGGTGGAGATCCAGGCGAGTAATTCTGCGCAGGATCTCAAGATATATGAATTTGTTATCAGGATCACGCTCAAGCAGGATCAACCCGCTGGTAACCAAGCCGAGCAAAAGCCCGCTTCGCCAAAAGGATAGCCCGCATCATGCAACTTTCGGATTTTAATAATATAGATTTAAAAAATGCCGGCAACTTGCCATTGCCCATGAAAGTGGTGCTGTTAAGCATACTGGCTGTGATGATTCTGGTACTGGGTTATATGTTTTTACTGAATCCCAATCTTAAAGAACTGCGTGCTGAAAAAGAAAAAGAGCAAGGCTTACGCGATGAGTACCTGGCGAAAAATATGCAGGCCATCAAGATTAAAGCCTATGAGCAACAAGTTCTGGAGATTCAGCGTACGTTTGGCGTATTGCTGAAACAGCTGCCGGATAGGTCGGAAATGGATGGATTGTTAACCGATATCAACCAGGCTGGATTAAGTCAGGGATTATCTTTTGAAGCATTTGTCCCGCAGCCGGAGGTGTTTGCAGAGTTTTATGCCGAAAAGCCCATCAATATTAAAGTGTTGGGCAGGTATCACGAGCTGGGTGCTTTTGTCACCGAGGTGGCTAAGCTGTCGCGGATTGTGACACTACACAATTTACAAATACAGCCGATGGCTAAGGATGATAGACATCTCCATAAAGAGGTACTGGTAATGGAAGCTGTTGCGAAAACTTATCGCTACCTGGATGCGGAAGAAGTGGCTGCACGCAAGGCAAAAGAAGATGCCAAGGCGGTTAAGAAATGATACGTCATAAATATTTGTTAACGGTGATGTCGGCCATATTGCTGACGGGATGCGGTAAAGCGCAGGAGGATGACCTGACACAGTTCATGAATGACGCTAGTCAGTCTGCTTCAGCACCGATTGAGCCATTGCCGCAAGTGCAAGGTTTTTCGCCTAAACAATATAACGCAGACGCTGCTTTGCATGACCCCTTTGTGCCACGCAAAGCCACAGTAAAAAGTGCTTTGCAGCCTGATCTTAAACGGCATAAAGAGCCACTGGAAGCTTATCCGCTAGAAGGGCTCAAGTTTGTTGGTGTATTGAGCAAACAGAACAAAATATTTGCCGCCATACAAACGCCTGACAACATGGTGTACCAGGTTAAGCCTGGGCAATACATGGGAGAAAAGCTGGGGCTAATCACTTCGCTGGCAGAAAACAAACAGACATTAAAGTATGAATTAAGAATTAAAGAGACCATTCAGGACCAGGTGACCGGTGAATGGGCCGAGCAAATGACGACATTGGAATTGCAGGAACATCAATGATGAAAACATATATTTCTTTTGCTACAAAGCTAGCACTACTGTTCGTTGTGATGACAGCGCAACCGGTAATGGCTGCAGAAATGCCTGCAGGTAATAATCAACTGCAAGCCATTGAGGTAACAACGCTACCAGGCGGCCGACTGAACGTACAACTGCAAATGTCACAGCCTTTGGCCACCGCACCGGCGAGCTTTACCTTATCGAATCCACCCAGAGTCGTCTTCGATATTCCGCGCACAAGCAATGCTACCGGCAAGAATGTGGTTGCTGTTAATCAGGGCGCACTGAAAACTGTGCAGATAGTGCAGGCAAATGATCGAAGCCGGGTCGTGCTGAATCTGTCTAAACCGGTGCAACATCAGTTGCAATTACAGCAAAGTGCATTGGTGATTGCACTTGCTCAAGAAAGCGGCGAATTGGCCCCAGCAACTGCAGCTGCGAAACGATTCTCCGAACCTGTCGCGCTTGCTCAGCATCGTGTTCAGAATATAGATTTTGTACGGGGAAAAAATGGTGAAGGACGCATTGTAGTAGACCTCTCCGACAGTCATGTAGGTGTGAATGTGCGGAATGCCGGTAAAACAGTGGTGATTGATTTCACCAACACTGAGTTACCAGAGTCGTTGCAGCGCCGCCTGAATGTAATCAACTTCAACACACCAGTGCTCTATGTAGATGCCCTGCGCCACAATAACCAGGCACAAATTGTGATTGAGCCGCAAGGTGATTGGGAGCAGTCTGCCTATCAGGCTGACCGCAAGCTGGTAGTGGACATCCGCCCATTGGTAAAAGACCCTAATAAGTTGATCCAGGGCTCTAAACAGGGCTATGCTGGTGAAAAATTGTCGCTTAACTTCCAACGTGTGGATGTAAGGGATGTGCTGAAAGTTATTGCTGACTTCACCGGTAAGAATATTGTGGTCAGTGACTCGGTTTCGGGCAGTGTAACGATAGGCTTGAAGGATGTGCCTTGGGACCAGGCTTTGGATGTCATTATGCAAAGCAAGGGCCTGGATATGCGCGTCAATGGCAGTGTGATTTCTATTGCCCCGGCAGAAGAATTTGCTGCTAAAGAAAAAGCGCAATTGACTGCAGATGCCGAGCGGGAAACGCTGGAGACCTTGCGGACCGAAGTTTTTTCACTCAGGTACCAGAAGGCGGCTGATTTCAGAAGTATGTTGCTGGGAGGCGGGCCTGGTATGGCAGCTGGGGCATCAACCGGAAGCTCTACCGGATCTTCTGCGGGGCGAATGAACCGCATCCTGTCACAGCGAGGCAGCGTCACTTTTGACGTACGTACCAATACGATTTTTGTCCAGGACACACCGAAAAAACTGGAAGAGATTCAGGCAATCATTAACAAGGTAGACGTACCAGTGAAACAGGTGATGATTGAATCGCGGATGGTGATCGCCTCCAACACTTTCTCGAAAGCCTTAGGCGCACGTTTCGGGATTACCCAAACGGGAACGCCAGGCAGCAATACCAATATGACAGTGAGCGGCTCTTTAGGCAACCGCTTCACCGAAATTTCAACTACAGGTGTGGCGACGCAAGGTACACATAACGGCAGTATCCAGACCGCGAGCAATAATGGCAGTACATTGACCAGCTCGGATGGCCTGCCTGATTTGATGTCCAACCTGCCAGTGACCAATGCTTATGGTGGCATTGCCTTAAGCCTGCTTAAATTGTCAGCCAACTTGCTGTTGAATCTTGAGTTGTCTGCACTGGAAGCCGATGCTCGCGGTAAGGTAATTTCGAGCCCGCGCGTGACTACTGCCAACCAGCAAAAAGCACGTATTGCTCAAGGCGTGGAAATCCCTTACCAGACAGCGACCAGCAGTGGTGCAACAGCGGTAAGCTTCAAAAAAGCTGAATTGAGCCTCGAAGTCACCCCCCAGATTACCCCAGACCAGAAAATTATTATGGATTTGGATGTACGCAAAGATAGTAGAGGGGAAACGCTGCCCGGTGGTGTCGCAATCAATACCCAGAACGTGCAAACACAAGTGCTGGTAGGCAATGGTGAAACGGTGGTTCTAGGCGGTATCTACGAGCAAGTATCGCGTAAGGCTACTGACAAAGTACCGTTCTTTGGCGATTTGCCAGTGGTTGGGTACGCGTTCAAACGCAATACCAAGCAGGAAGACAAAACGGAGTTGCTGATTTTCATCACACCTAAAGTTATGGATGAAACGCTAGCCTTGAACTAATTACCTGTTGCAAACCCCGCTGTTACTGACAGCGGACCCTCTTTGCCTTAAAATGCCCAACTGGATCGGTTGGGCTTTTTTATGGGTGAGCGTATACCAAATAATATTTTTTTAATCGGTTTAATGGGTGCAGGCAAAACCACAGTTGGCAAATTGATTGCCAAAACTCTGGGTAAAACCTTTTATGATACCGACCACGTGATCGAGCAGCGCACCGGCGTTAAAATCCCCACTATCTTCGAGTTGGAAGGGGAGGCTGGCTTTCGCAAGCGCGAAACGTCCACGTTGGAAGAGTTTGGACAGCAGGATAATATCGTGCTGGCTACCGGAGGAGGGGCGATTATCGCTCCGGAAAATCGCGCCATACTAAAAAAATATGGTTATGTGATTTACCTGCGTGCCAACGTCAATGAGCTGTATCTGCGTACCCGCAACGATAAAAATCGCCCTTTGTTACAAAACGTAGATGTAAAAGCCAAGCTGGAGCAATTGTTTCATGCCCGTAACCCCCTATACACCGAGACTGCCGATCTAATCGTCGATACCGGGCATCAACCGGTGACCGTCATTATTCATAAAATAGAAACTGCATTGCGCGCGCTGGAGTCATCATGCAAACCCTAACTGTTAGCCTGGCTGACCGTAGCTATCCCATTCATATCGGCAACGGCCTTTTAGGGCAGGTCGATCTGATTCTGCCGCACCTCAAACGCAAGCAAGTGGCGATTGTCAGCAATACCACCGTAGCACCTTTGTACATGCATGCGCTTGCCCAGCCTTTAAGAGATGCTGGCGTGAGTGTGATTGAAATTATTCTGCCGGATGGCGAGGCGTATAAAAATAACGATACCCTGCAGATTATCTATGATCATTTGCTGCAAAACCGCTGTGAGCGTAATACCACGCTAATCGCATTGGGTGGCGGCGTCATTGGGGATTTGACCGGTTATGCGGCGGCGACTTATTTGCGCGGCGTACCATTTATCCAGGTGCCTACGACTTTACTATCACAGGTGGATTCCAGTGTCGGTGGTAAAACCGGTATTAACCACCCATTGGGTAAAAACATGATAGGCGCGTTTTATCAGCCAAAACTGGTATTGGCTGATATTGATACGCTAAAAACATTGCCGCAACGTGAGTTATCTGCAGGTGTCGCTGAAGTGATCAAGTATGGCCTGATCCGCGATGCCGATTTTTTTGACTGGCTTGAAACCAATATGTCTGCATTGATGGCATTGGATCCTGCCGTCGCTAGCTATGCCATTTATCGTTCATGCCAGAACAAGGCTGAAGTGGTCGCGGCGGATGAGCATGAGCAAGGTGAACGAGCCTTGCTAAATCTGGGCCATACATTTGGCCATGCCATTGAAAATGCCATGGGTTATGGCGTGTGGTTGCATGGTGAAGCGGTGGCGACCGGAACTGTGATGGCGGCAGACTTGTCCCAACGCATGGGCTGGCTGAATGCTGCAGAGGTTCAACGTATCAAAGCAATTCTGCAAGCCGCTAAATTGCCGCTCGATGCGCCAGACTTTGGCGCTGAAGAGTACTTGCGGCTGATGCAGCTGGATAAAAAAGTATCGGATGGCCGCATTCGGCTTATCCTGCAACAAGGCATAGGCAAGGCAGTGATTACAGCCGATTATGATGCCGATAAACTCAAGCAGACACTGTCACAGGCTGCCTGATACCAATAGAGATTAAAGATTAAAATGACCTTAACACGCTTTGCAGCGCATCCCGAACAAACGCGTGGCCGCAAGGTCGTTGAGCAAGAGTCACCCACGCGCAATGTATTCCAGCGTGACCGTGACCGCATTATTCACTCTACCGCTTTTCGCCGCCTGGAATATAAAACCCAGGTGTTCGTAAACCATGAAGGCGATCTGTTCCGCACCCGCCTGACCCATAGCATTGAAGTCGCTCAACTCACGCGCGGAATTGCTCGCACTTTGGGCTTGCATGAAGATCTGGCCGAAGCAATTGCGCTGGCGCATGATCTTGGGCATACGCCATTTGGCCATGCCGGGCAGGATGCGCTCAATGAATGTATGCGTGACTTTGGTGGTTTTGAGCATAACTTGCAGTCTTTACGGGTAGTAGATTTACTTGAAAACCGCTACGCAAGCTTTGATGGCTTAAACCTGACCTTTGAAGTGCGTGAAGGCATCCTCAAGCATTGTTCCAAAAAAAATGCCGAGCAGTTAGGCGATGTCGGTGAGCGTTTTTTGCGCAAAGAATCTCCCAGTCTTGAAGCCCAGGTTACCAATTTTGCCGATGAAATTGCCTACAACAATCATGATGTAGATGACGGCCTGCGCTCTGGCCTGATTACAATACAGCAGCTATCCGATATCCAGCTGTTTGCCGAAAATATGGCAGAAGTGAAGCACCTGTATGGCGAAATTGAAGAAAAACGGTTGATCCATGAAACTGTACGTCGCATGATTAATGTGCTGGTGGTGGATTTGTGTGAACAAAGCCAGCAGGCGATTACAAAACTCAATCCTGCCACCATTGACGAGGTACGCAAAGCGCCGTATCTGGTAGGGTTCAGTCAAGCGATAGCTGATAAGAATCTGGAACTTAAGCAATTTTTGCGCACGCACTTGTACCAGCATTACAAAGTTAACCGCATGAGCGCCAAGGCTAGACGGATTATTGAAGAGTTGTTTTCCGCTTTTATGCAATCACCCAAATTAATGCCGGATGAACATCAGCTTGCGGCCAAACAGGATCAGGCACGAGCGGTTGCTGACTACATTGCCGGCATGACAGACCGTTATGCCATTCGCGAGCACAAGCGACTTTTTTCTGTTGATGAAAATTGGTAAAGCTGGCTTGAAGGAAAAGTCCAGCTAGGTGACTAGTCAGAGATAACTGTTGCAGCCTTGACGCTATTTAAATGCCTAAGTTGAAAGGCTAAGCTACAAATAAAAAAGCGAGTGGGCAATAACCACTCGCTTTTTTGCTCGTCACTATTTATTTAGCGACTTGCCTTTCACGCATTTCATCCAGCGTTTTGCAATCAATACATAATGTTGCAGTCGGGCGTGCTTCCAGGCGTTTAAGGCCAATTTCAATCCCACAGCCCTCGCAATAACCGTAGTCACCACCCTCGATATTGCGCAATGTCTCGTCAATCTTCTTGATCAACTTACGCTCGCGGTCACGGTTACGCAACTCTAAAGCCATGTCCGATTCCTGGCTGGCACGGTCATTCGGGTCGGCAAAGCTGGTCACTTCATCTTGCATGGTATGCACCGTGCGGTCGATATCGTGACTGAGTTCTGCTTTCCAGTTATTCAGGATCCTTTTGAAATGTTCCTGCTGTTTTTTGTTCATGTACTCCTCACCGGTCGCTGGCTGGTAAGGGGTAAAAGATTTGTTAACGGTGTCTGCCATGATGGTTCCAAAGGACGAAACTACTTGATATTACTTGCCTCAAGGGCGCTTTTTATTGCATTACGTTAATCAATAATCGCGCGAGTTTACACCGATTTTATAGGCTTGCAAAGTATCTTTCTCGATGCGTGGCATCCAGTTACTTCTGTTCTCTCAGTTCCAGAGCCTTCAGTGTGTTTTCCATCAGCGTGGCTACCGTCATCGGGCCCACACCACCAGGCACTGGAGTAATATACGCAGCCCGTTGCTTGGCAACTTCAAATTCAACGTCGCCGGCAAGTTTGCCATCAGGTAAACGGTTAATGCCGATATCCACCACAATTGCGCCAGGCTTAATCCATTCGCCTTTAATCAAGCCAGCTTTCCCGGCCGCCGCGACTACGATATCGGCCCGCAGCAGGTGTGCGGCCAAGTCCTTGGTATGACGGTGGCAACTGGTCACTGTGCAGCCTGCCAGTAACAGTTCAAGCCCCATCGGGCGGCCTACATGGTTGGAAACACCCACCACCACAGCATCCAGCCCTTTGAGGTTAATGCCGCTGGCTTGCAGCATTTTAATAACGCCATAAGGTGTGCAAGAACGTAATTGCGGCTGACGCACAGCCAGTAAACCAATATTGTAAGGATGAAAGCCATCCACATCTTTAGCCGGGTCGATCAATGCCAGAATGGCGGTTTCATCAATATGATGCGGCAGAGGAGACTGCACAAGAATGCCGTCTGTACTGGGGTCTTGATTCAATTGTTGAATCAGGCTGAATAACTCAGTTTGTGAAATGCTGGATGGTAATTTGTGCGCTTTGGAAACAATGCCCACTTTTTCACAGGCAATCTGTTTGTTGCGCACATATATAGCAGAAGCGGGATCATCACCCACCAGTACAACCGCCAGACAAGGCGCACGTTTACCGGATTTCAGGCGTTGGTCAATGCTGCTTTTTATATCGTCTAAAAGTTGACTGGCAATTTGCTTACCATCAATAATGTGTGCGCTCATGAGCAAAAAATCATCGTTAAAAATAGAATTTTATCACATCAACATTGACACGATTTCAGAAAATCGGTTATATTCCTGCTTTCGGCGTGTAGCGTAGTCTGGTAGCGCGCCTGCTTTGGGAGCAGGATGTCGGGAGTTCGAATCTCTCCACGCCGACCAGTTTCTCTGGATTGCCCAATCGTCATGTAACACCTATCTGCTCGTAGCTCAACTGGATAGAGCACCAGCCTTCTAAGCTGGGGGTTACAGGTTCGATTCCTGTCGGGCAGGCCAATTAAAAGTCTCTATGGTGGCTGTAGCTCAGTTGGTAGAGTCCAGGATTGTGATTCCTGTTGTCGTGGGTTCGAGCCCCATCAGCCACCCCAACTTCTTTCCTCAAAAGCTAAACTCCAAATTAATTGAAAATATTGGCTCTTTTTGCCAATAACTGTGCGCATCGCTGCTGATAAAGTGTTCGTAAATCCCTACGCCGAACACATGACTACTCCCCTAAATCTGAGCAATTTTATGCAGAGTCTTACTGATCTTACCAAGGTCAGGGAGAGTCTTGCGCTGGATCCAGCCTTGCTATCGCTCATGCAGCACTGGTTAAATGTTTTTGCCACCCAAAGTGAACCGGTCAGGATGCAAGTGTTATCCCGGCGCCAATTGATGTCTGTTATCGATGCTTTTGAAAGCAATGATAAACCTCTGGCATTTGAGGGCTGGGAATCCGAAAACTATGCATTACTGCTGGCATGTATGGATAAAGGCGCGCAACAGTATGAATGCATAGAAACGAATAACGAAAAGCTGCATATTTTTCCTCTGCAACAAAGCATTGCACACAAGCATGCCATTTTGCTGATACAGCATGACACGCTGGATAGCAAAGCGGTTGACCTGATCAAGCAATGTCTGGATATGTTCCACCACTATGCCAGTCTGATTATTGAGAATGAGCGCGACGCATTGACCGGTTTGCTTAACCGCAAAACCTTTGATCATTGCGTCAGCAAAATTTTGTTCAATGATTACAAGCCTGAATTCAAATTTCCGCTGCATCATTTCCTGGCGATTTTTGATATCGATTTTTTCAAAAAAATTAACGATACCTATGGTCACCTGATTGGGGATGAAGTCTTGCTGCTGCTTTCAAGGCTGATGCAAGAAACTTTCCGTGAAGGCGATTTACTATTCCGTTTTGGCGGTGAAGAGTTTGTCGGTGTGTTTTCCTGCGCTGAAGAGGATGATATCGTTGGCTTGATGGAGCGCTTCAGGGAAACGTTGAATGCACATGTATTTCCGCAGGTGGGCCAGGTTACCATGAGTGTTGGGTGTTCAAAAATGGCGCTCAATATCCTTCCTAATACTGTGCTCGAACGCGCGGACGAAGCGTTGTATTACGCTAAAGAACATGGCCGTGACCAGATTTGCTTTTACGAGAAACTGGTAGAAAGCGGCAACATCCAGGACAGCACTATTGAGGGTGATATAGAGTTGTTCTAAATATTTAGTCCTTCTTTGCTTTCTTACATATAGATCCGAAACACTAATAAACTCCCTGAAAGTTGACATCTGTTATTAACTATATTTAATATATGTTAATAATAATCAATTTAAAAGGGGAGAGCATGCGCCTTGCTGCCATGCTACTGATGTGTTTTTGCTTGATATCCTGTGTCTCGCGCGGGATGCAAGAAGCTAAACACCATTCTGAGCTGCACCTGCCTGAACTCAATCCCGACTTGCCTTATTCAACTCCGCTTCACGTTTATCCTGAAGTTGAAACAACGGATGTTGAAGCACAAGTCATTACCAAGCCACCTTTAAAATCTGCTTCACCCACTCTGCTGGTTAATCTGGTCGTACAAGAAGCGCCGGTGCAGGAGGTGCTGCAAGCGCTTGCCAGAGAAAGCCACTTGAATATGGATATTCATCCAGGTTTAAGGGGTAAGGTGTCTTTACATGCAATACAACAATCCATTCCTGCGATTTTGTCGCGTATCGCCAGGCAGGTCGATATGTATTACGAGTGGGGAAATGGCGTCTGGCTGATCGCGCCGGATATGCCGGTTTTACGTAGCTATCGCCTGAATTACGTAAATATGACGCGTGACACGACTGGCTTCATCGGAGTTGCCAGTGAAATCAATAGCGCAGGCAGGCCGGCAAGCGGTTCTGCGCAAAATAATAGTAACGCATCAACTCAATCACAGGTATCAGGGGCAGGGAATAGCAATAGTTCGCGAACGGCTGTAGCAACACAATCCCGTTATCATCTGTGGGAAAGTGTCGTACAGAATTTACAGATTTTACTGGAAGAGACAGACAAAGCTAATATTGCCAGGGATGAGGTATTAGAAAGTACAGCACCCTTATTCAATAGCATTTCTCCTGAGATTTCAGACGGCAGCGATGGAACCCGCCAAAGTATTGAAAGCCCAAATGCACAGCCACCCCAAACTTCATCGAAATCAGAAAAAACCCAGCAAGCCCATGTCCGTTGGCGTGCTTCGCGATTGATCGCTAATCCCGAGACCGGCATCCTGACCATACGCGCTTCGCATAGCCAGCAGGCACAGGTCAAATCCTATCTGGAATCCGTCATGCAAGTGGCGGCCAGGCAGGTGTTGATCGAAGCGACAATCGTCGAAGTTGAATTAAGCAAGAGTTTTCAGATGGGCATAGACTGGAGCCGCTTATCCTCATCCGCCCAGCAGCGCGGAGTCGTGTTTTCGCAATCGTTGGGCAGCGAAGCCGCACAATTCAATACCACCAGCCGAAGTTTCGAAAGCAATAATAGTAAAAACGCACTTGGCCAGAATAATGGCAGCGTGGCCTTTATGTTTGGCTATTTCAACCCGTTTAGCCGGTTTGGGAATTTAAGCGCCAGTGTCACCTTGCTAGAACAGTTCGGAAAAACGCGAGTACTTTCCAGCCCCAAATTAATGGTACTAAACAACCAGACCGCTATTCTGAAGGTAGTGGATAACCTGGTTTATTTCACCATTCAATCCCAGATTTCACAAAGTAGCAGCAATAACGGTGCAAATTTGCAGGCGGTGACTACTACAGCCAATACAGTACCCGTAGGGTTGGTCATGGCGGTCACCGCTCAAATTAATAGTCAAAAGCGGGTCAATCTGAATGTGCGACCTACCGTCTCAAAAGTCTTGCGCTATATCGAAGACCCCAATCCTCAGTTAGGAAATGGCAGCACCCGTATTGTCAGCAGCATCCCGGAAATACAAGTGCGCGAGATGGAATCTGTGCTCAATATCCCCAGCGGTAACGTTGCGATCCTGGGCGGGTTAATGCAGGAAGATCAAAGAGACTTTACCGACCGTGTGCCAGGGTTAGCCAATATACCTATTGTCGGCTATGCATTTAAAGGCAAAAATCAGGCAGCTAAAAAAACAGAACTGGTGGTGTTTTTGAGGCCTACCGTTATCGGCCTGGCGGATGTGAAGGCCGGCGACCTGAAAGCGTTTGAGCCGCTGTTGCCAGAATCATTGCCTATGGATGACATTGACTTCGGGATAGGAGAACCATCTTGAATGTGGCATCGACATTTGCTCAATTTATCGGTCGTCTGGCAATTGATAAGACTTTCAGTCATCCATATCGAGGTGCATTGATTGCATCGAAATGCAAAGACGAACAAATGTTATTAGCCTTGTCGTGGCTAGGTGTTGGGTTGATTGTTTTGATGACATGCCTACATATGAAAATACTGTTTTTTGATGTGGAGTTGAATACCAATTTACGACTGCCACCCCGCATAGCAAACAATATTGCTCCTGAGTTGGCAAAGCCAGAGATAGTATTAAAAGAAAATAATGGTGAAAGCTTGTTTCAACAAGCCAAACAGAGTGTACCTGCTATCACACCTTTGGAAAGCTCAATCAAAAGAGATGGTAGACCAAAGATTGCTCCGCGTTATATACGACAGTGGCAATTGCACATTCAACGTCCTGCGCTTTCGGAAAAACTGGCTAACAATGAAATTGCCAATGCTGCAAGGCAACTGCAAGCTGGAGATGTGAGTTTAGCCCAGCGAGTTTTTCAAGCATTATTAACCGAAGACCCGCATAGTGTAGAAGCCATGGAAGGGATGCGTCTGGCTTTCAGGCAACTTGGCGATGCCGAAAGTGAGCAAAAGTACCTGGAAATGCTGCGCCTGGAAATTCCAGACTATGATTTTGATCGCAATGAATCTCTCATCAGCGGAATAGATTAACCATGTTAATCACTGCTGACAAAGCGCGCTTGGGTGAATGTATGCTGACTAAAGGCATGATCACTGCCGATCAGCTGGAAATCGCTTTGATAGAGCAGCAGGAAAGTCGTTTGTTGCTAGGACAACAATTGGTGCGACTGCATTTTGTGACAGATGCCGTCATCCGGGATGTGCTAGCCCAGCACCATGCGCAGGAAAGTATCGATTTACAGCAAGTGATTCCAGATCACGAAGTACTGGCTATGGTACCTGAGGCATTTGCCAAACAGCACCGGGTGCTGCCACTGGATATTTCTGCAGACAAAAAGGTTTTGCGCGTAGCCATGGCGGAAATGAATCGCGTCATGGTGCTGGATCAATTACGTTATTTAGTAGGCGGTGAAATCCAGCTGAAATCTGTGTTAGCGACTGAAGCTCACATTGAGCAGGCCTTGGATAAATTTTATGGTCACAGTTTATCGCTGGATGCCATTTTGTATGAGATAGAACAGGAAACCACGCAAGCTCAATTTCTTTCCCAGCAGGATACACGGCCAGTCATCCGATTAGTGAATGCCGTGCTGGTGGATGCAGTTAAGCAAGGTGCATCGGATATCCATTTTGAGCCCGAGCAGGCGTTTCTCAGGATTCGCTATAGGATTGATGGTGTGTTGTGGCAAATTCGCAGTGTGCACGACCGTTATTGGCCTGCGATGTGCGTGAGGCTGAAAATACTGTCTGGGATGGATATTGCAGAACAACGTAGCCCGCAAGATGGCCGTGTTAACCTGTTTTTATGTGGCAGGCAGATTGATTTCAGGGTATCAAGCCATCCCACGCTACATGGTGAAAATATCGTACTGCGTGTTCTGGATAGGGATAAATCTATTATTCCCCTGGATACTATGGGCTTGCGCCTGCCGCAATTGCAATTGCTCAAGAATATGCTGGAAAAACCTGAAGGATTATTGATCCTGACCGGCCCTACCGGTAGCGGAAAAACCACCACGCTCTATTCAATGCTCGGGCACCTCAACCATCCCCATGTAAACATCATGACGCTGGAAGACCCGGTGGAATACCCGCATATGTTGATGCGACAGACATCGATTAACGCGAACAAAGTAGATTTTGTGAGTGGGATCAGGGCCATTTTGAGGCAGGATCCCGACGTCATACTTGTCGGTGAAGTGCGTGATGAGCCAACGGCTGCGATGGCAATCCGTGCCGCAATGACCGGCCACCTGGTCATGACAACCTTGCATACGAATAATGCAATTGCAGCCTTTGCCCGGTTAACAGACTTTGGTATCAGCCCGCCCATGATGGCGGGTAGCGTGGTTGGAGTCATTGCACAACGCCTGTTGAGGCGTTTATGCCGCCATTGCAAAGTGCAAACTTTGCCTGATGCAAAGACAGCATCATTGTTGCAAATTTTGTTTCCATCGCATGCCGCAGAAAGCATGACTCTTTTTCAGGCGGCAGGCTGCGAGCAATGTCGCATGAGCGGTTACCGTGGCCGGTTGGTCGTCATGGAAATACTCACCATGCATCCCACATTGGATGCATTGCTGGCAGGGCAAGCTTCTATTCCACATTTACATCAACAGGCAAGGCGGTATGGCTATACCACACTGGCTGAAGAAGGGCTGCAACTTGTACTGTCAGGGGAAACCAGCTTGCAGGAATTGCGCCGGGTCGTAGATATCAGTGCCTGTTTTGAAGAGGCAGAGGCATGACTTCTTATCGCTACACCGCAATCGATAAAGAGGGCCGACTGCAACGTGGAAACCTGCAAGCCAGCAGTGAGCAGGCGCTTGAAGCTAGCCTGAAAATGCAGGGACTTGAATTACTCACAATCAAAATCGGGCAACCGGTCAACTGGCTTCAACCACGTATCAAGGCGCATCATTTGATCCAGTTCTGCATTCAGATGGAGCAGTTGCTGCAAGCCGGTGTTCCTTTATTACACGCGCTGGAAGAGTTGGCTGGGCAATGCGAGCACCGATTAATGTCTGCGGCATTCAATGCATTACGGCATGAATTGCAAGCCGGAAAGCTACTGTCACTAGCGTTGCAAGCGCAGCCAAATGTATTCCCCGCATTCATCAGCAATCTGGTCGCTGCGGGCGAGCATACAGGGCAACTACCGGAAATTTTTGGACATCTCGCACAGACCTTGCAGTGGCAGGCCGATTTGATGTCGCAAACGCGACGCGGCCTTACCTACCCGGCGTTGTTATGCGTGATGGTCTGTGTGGCCGCCGTCGTTATGCTGACATTCCTGGTTCCGCAGATGGTGGGTTTCCTGCAAAGCTTAGGTCAGGAATTACCATGGTCAACCCGCTTGTTGCTGGGCTTGTCTGATTGGGTAATCGCTTATGGTGCAATCTGTTTGATTTTGTTGATAATGCTGGCGTTTGGCTTGCGGCTCGCACTTAAACGCTCACCTGTATTCGCACTCTATTGCGATCAAAAAATATTAAAAATGCCCGTGTTAGGTCGGTTACTGCATCAGTTAGTGCTGACCAGGTTATGTCGTTTTCTAGGGTTGATGTACCAAACCGGGATCCCACTATTACAGGCGCTTGAGTGGTGTCAGCCACTATTGCACAACCGAGTGTTGGCGCAGGCTTTGGGTCAGGTGCATCAGCGCGTTCAAAGTGGTGAAGGGCTAGCCGCCAGTTTTGCGGCGGCCGGCTGGTTTCCACCTTTGCTGGTGCGCATGATCCGTGTTGGTGAAACTACCGGCTCCTTGGATCGCATGTTGTCCCAGCAGGCGACTTTTTACGATAGAGAGGTGCAGGCAAACATGCAGTCCCTGTTGCAACTGTTGGAACCAGTACTGACCATGTTACTCGGGTTGATGCTGCTGTTTCTGATGGCCGCGGTCATGCTCCCCGTTTATGACAGCTTTTCGACATTACGGTAATGGATATGGCGCAACTGCAACTTGTTGTCTTGATAACACATGATCAATGGCGAGTGGCGCATTTCAGGGGTGGGCGATATCACTCCCTAACGGAGTTTTCTGCGCATGCGGAAAATCAGCCACTGCTACTGGATTTGCTTAAAAAACATGCAGAAGCAACGGTGTATTTCCTTACCGATATTGCCGATGAGCATTACCATGTTGAGGTATTGCCACATGTCAGCGGCGCTGCGGGTAAACAATTACTTGCACGCAGGTTAGCTGCCTGGCCGTTTACACAGGGATTGCATGCTGTACATATATTAGACACTGTACAAAATGTACGGAAAGAAGACCGTTACCTGTTTTCAGCTATCCATTACCCGCCATTGCGTGATTGGCTGCAAGCGCTGCAACAGAAAAATATGCGCGTGCGAGGTGTATATACCCAGGCATTATGTTTTCCATGTGTGATTTCAAATTCACAATCAGCCGATACGCATTGTTTGTATATTTATCTTCAAAAGCAGCAACTGCGCATTCATTATCACTATAAGGCAAAGCTTCTGTTTAGCCGCCTGCTGACACTGTCAATTGATGAGTCGCTGCGCTCGCGGTTGAGTAACGAGGTCACTCAAACACGTTTATATTTGATCAGCCAGAATTGGCTGCAAGAAAAAGAACCATTGCATATGGTTTGGTTGGGTGAAGGTGCGAATGCCAGCGGATTGCCATCTGAGCAATTACCTGCAGCTATTAAACAAACATTTAAAGCTTTTCCAGATGTAATTGGTCACTCTGGCCGAAGGCGTGCACCCGCATTCAATGAAGTGGAATGGGTCGCTGTGCAAGTCGTGTTGCGTAAACGGCATCTGCCAAATTTTGCACCAGAGGTTAATTTGTTGGGTGATCGTATTCAGAGAGGAAAGCACAACATCATACTGGCGGGCGGGATGATGGTCAGCGTATGCCTGATCGTAGGCTGGCTGGGTCAACAATCCATTAAAAATACCCAATTGAGCATCCAGAAAACCGAAACAAAAATAGGTCAGTGGCAGGCAGCCAAGCCGGCATGGGGATTCGCTGAAGAGGATTTGCCACGTCTGCAAACATTATCATCGGGCGTACAGCGGATTAAAACTGCTACACTTCTGCCGGACAGGGCGTTGGCGATGCTGCAAGGAGTCATGACCCACCAGAAGTTTTGGCAGGTAAAAAAAGTTGAGTGGCGCTATGGGCCAATGATTGATCAATCTGTGCAGCCGGATAACCAATGGTATGAAACAGTGTCGGTCCTGTTTTTCAAAAAAGAAAATGCCATGGCTTTAAATGCGCACCAGGAATGGCAGTTATTGCTTGAGAATCTACGCCAGCATCCTGAAGTATTCGAGCTAAAAGAAATACATTCTTCGCCCACCTATGGCCTACCTGAACAGCGGGGGGATACTCGCCAATTATCGCGGCCCGATGATCAGCCATCTATTGATATATGGTTACGTCCGCAGGAAAAGACAGCGGCATGATACACAATCCGTATTGGTTGGGACTGCGCTGGTTTTTGCTCGGCTGGTTGCTGGTGAGTATTCTGGGTGCAATATCTATCGGTATTATCTTTTCCAAGCAAGCCGAAGTACACGAGACATCTTTAAAGCTTCAGCAGGAGTTATATGCATTAGCTCAGCAAATTAACCGGCAGGCAACCTATCAGAGGGAAGCTAGCTTCTATTTCTCAAACCAGGCGCGCTGGCAACGACAGGGATTAAGTAAAGCAGCCAACCCTGCTTTGTGGGTTAGTGCCTGGATGACACTGCAACAGCAAGCACATCTGTCTCACATGCAGTTCGACATTCAGCCTCCCAAAACCTGTGGAAATTCAGCCTGCAATCAGTTTTTTCCAGGCAATACCATTGCTCGATTATCAATGACTGTGACACCGGTCAATATGCGATGGTCAGTCAATCATGAGGCAGAAGTACTCGATTGGTTACAACAGTTACAGCATCAATATGCTGATATGTTGCTGGTGCATAGCTGTACCTGGTCCGTTGCGGAGTCTACAGACTTGATTGCTGCAGAATGCGAATTACGCTGGTTTAATTTTCCCGATGTATTTCCGCAGTTGTTAAGTGCGTCATGAAGCAGATAATTCAGCTTCAACGTGGCGTCACGGCATGGGTCATCCTTTTGATATTGTCAGGGCTAGCCGGATTTGCAATACAAGTTTCATTGAAATATCCACCCAAGCAGCTGGTGATGCAAAAGACCCTGGCTTCACTTGCTCTGGCTCAGCAGGCATTACTCGCTTATGCCAATCAGCCGCTTGGCCTAACCCAGTGTGAAATGAATTGCCAGCGGCCCGGTGACTTGCCTTGCCCCGACCGCAACAACGATGGCCTCGCAGAAACCAGTTGTAGCAACACTTCCCGCATCGGGCGGCTGCCATGGAAGACGCTGGGTGTGGGCGATATCCGGGATGGCAGTGGGGAGCGCCTGTGGTATGCAGTCTCAGAGAGGTATAAAAATAATCCGCGCATATTGCCGTTAAATACTGATACCGCAGGCAGCTGGAGTGTCATTTCCATAAATGAAATTAACTGGGACGCGACACAGGGCAATGGAGTGGTCGCCGTCATTATTGCACCTATGCAACCACTGATACGCAAGGATGGTTGGGCCCAACAACGCAATGACGCGAGTGCTGACGATATCAAGAATTATCTGGATACGACCGACGCTGGAGACAATGCAAACGCCTTTGAAAATTCTCTCAGGGGATTTGTACAGGGGCCAATTTCCATCAACTTTAATGATGTCGTATGGCCAGTAACCGCAACAATCATGCACAGGCATATGCAGCAACAGGTACTTTCGGAGGTCAAACGCGCTTTGCGGTGTAACGCCAGCCCTTGCGCTGCATTGCCGACGGCTGCAGCCATTTCAGATAGCAGTTGTTTGGGGGGCCAATCTTTGGTTGCCGGGCAGTGTTCGCCAGCATTATCAGGGTTGGGCAGACTGCCCTTGGATGCTGCTGCCCATTGGCCTTTGGCTTTGCAGCATATACTGGATGGTGATGCCAGGCATCATTGGTTTCAGCAAAATGGCTGGCGTGAGCAGGTGTTTTACCAGCCGGCATCACCTCATGCCATAGTTGTCATGGCGGGTGAAAAATTAACGTCACAATCGCGGAACACCACCTTAGAAAAAAGTAATATTACCGCTTACCTGGAGGCAAGTACGTTGCAAAAATTGCAAATACTTAATTCAAACGCAATGGACATAGCCAGTAATGACAGCTTCGAGAGATGAGTCTGGTTCTATGACCAATCAATATGTTATCAGGCAGAATAATCCTGTTCCCACGCCTGGGGAAGCCGGCTTTAGTCTGCTGGAACTGGCGATTGCGCTGGTGATACTCAGCCTGATGATGGGCTGGTTAATGACGCCATTGCGGGTGCAACACAGCCTGCAAAAATATCAGCAGACTGAGCAGAGATTACAGATAGCGCAGCAAGCATTGCTAGGGCATGCAGTGATTCATCATTACCTGCCATGCCCGGATACTGACAGTCCGCCCGATGGCTGGGAAAATGTATTATCTAACCAAAGCTGTGTTGGCGACGAGGGCATATTGCCATGGATGCAGCTCGGCATCGTCGCCACCGATGCCTGGGGACGCTACTTTCGCTATCGCGCTGACAGCACTTTCACTCATCATGCGCAGTGGTTTTCAGTCGCTGCGGCCGAAAGTGCGAGCAATGTACAAGTGCTGGGAGATACCGGGGCGGCAACTAGCATCCCCAGCCGCCCGGCAGCCATCGTGCTTTCGCATGGCGAAAACGGGCTGGGTGGCATACAATCCGTGTCTGGCGGGCAAAGCCATGCCATGGCCGCAGCGGTTCATGCTGATGAGCAGGAAAATGCGGATGGCGATCTGACTTTTGTCGATAAAGCCCAGCAACAAACTGCTAGTGCGGTGTTCGACGACAAACTGATCATGCTCTCACCCAAAGTGCTGATCCAGCAAATGGTACAGGCGCAACGGCTACCCTGAAAATGGATTGATATATAAGGTATGCAAGACAATTTATTGCTACGCTACAGCAGGCACATCATGCTGCCGCAAATTGAATATGCCGGTCAGGAAACGCTGACCCAGAGTCACGCCCTGATAATCGGTGCAGGCGGGCTGGGTGCGCCCGTGGCGATGTATCTGGCAGCCGCAGGCATAGGTACGCTCACCATTTGCGATTTTGATCAGGTGGATATGACAAATTTGCAGCGACAGATTATTCATACCACAGCCGCCGTGGGGCAGAATAAAGCGCTATCCGCTCAGGCGACGATTGCACAGTTAAATCCGGAAATTACCGTCAATACCGTATTGACGAGAATGACTGAACAAGAAGCTTCTGAACGTATTTCTGCTGCCGATGTAGTGATCGACTGCTCAGACAATTTCGCCACCCGCTATCTGCTCAATCAATTATGCTTTAACACTAAGACGCCACTGGTGTCGGGCGCTGCCATACGCTTTGAAGGGCAATTAAGTGTGTTCGATTTTCGGCATGCTGAGTCGCCTTGTTATCACTGCCTGTATCCAGATGTAGGCGATGACCAGGAGTTAAGGTGTGCCGATAATGGGGTGTTTGCTCCTTTGGTTGGCATGATAGGTTCTGCGCAGGCAACTGAGGCGATTAAGGTGCTATTGAAAATAGGCCAAACCATGCAGGGCCGCTTGTTGTTACTGGATGCCTTATCTGCCGAATGGCGTACGATCAAGTTATCCAAAGACCCTGGCTGCAAAGTCTGCGGTTAATCAGGTTTTTCTTGATCAGGTTTTTCTTGATCTGGCGCGGCCGGCAAATCTGCCATTAATTCTTTCACCAGTTCGCCAATATCCCACTCGCAACCGCCGCACCCGCTTAGCGCGCCAGAATAGCGCGAAATACCATCCAGGTCCTTGCCCTGTTTAACCAGGTTCTGGATCATGCCGCGCGTGGTGCCACTGCAACTGCACATCACTTCATCGGGCGAGTCTTGTTTAAGTTCAGCCATTGCCAGCCAGGGAATTAAAACCGCATTTTACCGCCTGTGTTCCCCGCATACCAGCGTAGTCACATGACTAGCGCTTGCCGCAAACGTAAAAGCCCGTTAGCATCGTTGGCAATATCACTTTGGGGTATGTCATGAGCAAAGGCGTCCGCTTGTCAGAAAAATGGTTTAACCGAGCCTTGTGGATGGTGGCAATTATTTTTGCCATGTTTCTCACCGGCCTGGGCACCAATATTATTGGTGATCTTCCGCGTGTAGAAACCAGCTATACCACCGAGCATTTCGTCAATCACAGCAAAATAGATCCGTTACGCACAGAGCTCAAGGTGCTTGCCCGTCAGCATCAAACGCTTGCCGATCAGCTTGAACAAGTCAATTTACAGCTGATTATCCGGCAGAAAGATTACCAGGCCGCCCGCACCACGTTTGATAACTGGGTCTCTGCCAGGGATGTTACCGATGAGGTAGACGACCTGGTTGGCCGCACAAAGACTCTGGATACATTAAAAAAACTGGAGCGCGACGCTGAGCGGGCGATTGAGGACATCCAGCAGAAACAGACTGATATTTCACAGCGGGAAAATCAGTTGCTGGCCCAGGTCAATAATCTGGAAGAGCTGGCGCGGCAGCAGTTTGACGATGCATATGAAGATCAGGAAATGCGCGTATTTTTATACCGCTTGTTGCTGACCTTGCCGTTGCTGGGGTTGGCTGCCTGGTTATTCGTCAACAAACGCAAATCCCCGTACTGGCCGTTTGTATGGGGATTTATTATCTTTGCCCTGATGGCGTTTTTTGTCGAGCTGGTACCTTACCTGCCGGATTATGGTGGTTATGTACGTTACATTGTTGGTATCGTGATTACTGTCGTGGGGGGCAAATATGCGATTACCGCGTTACAGAATTATCTTGAACAACAAAAACTGGCCGAGTCACAGCCAGAATTTAAGCGGCGTGAAGAGCTTGGATACGACACGGCCTTGGCCAGATTAGCCAAGAGCGTATGCCCTGGTTGCGAGCGCAACGTGGATTTAAAAAATGAAAGCAACGATTTTTGTACGCATTGCGGCATTTGCCTGCATAACTATTGCATCGCCTGCCACTCACGCAAAAATGCGTTTGCCAAGTTTTGCCATAAGTGCGGTACCGTAGCCTGAAAGCAGGCTACGGCATCACAAAGATTAAGTCCTACTTCAGTTTGGCGAGCTGAGCCTCTAGTTTTTGCAGGTTGGCGCTAAACTCGGACAGGCGGGCTTTTTCCTGCTCAACCACGGCAGCCGGGGCGCGGGCGACAAAACTCTCGTTGTCCAGTTTACTGTTGGCCTTGGTGATTTCACCTTGCAGGCGGGCGATTTCCTTGCCCAAACGCTCTTTCTCGGCGGCAACATCAATCTCCACCTTCAGCATCAACCTGAAATCTGCGGCTAGCATCACTGGCGCATCCGCCTCAGGTAATTCAGCTACGATAGCTACATTTTCCAGCTTGGCCAGTGACTTCAGGTAGGGCGCAAACGCTTCCAGTTGTCCGGCATCACCCGCTGCAATCAAGGGTACTTTCGCCGCCGGCGATATACTCATTTCACCACGCAGGCTGCGGCAGGCTTCTACCGCCGTTTTCAGGGTTGCCACCCAGGCTTCGGCTTCTTCATCAATCTTTTCCAGGTCAGCCTTGGGGTAAGCCTGCAGCATAATACTTTCAGTGCCGCGAGACTTGTCTTTGAGTTCCGTCATCGGTGCCACGGTCTGCCAGATTTCCTCGGTCACAAACGGTATAATCGGGTGGGCAAGGCGCAGGATGGTTTCCAGCACGCGTAACAAGGTGCGGCGGGTGGCACGCTGCTCGGCTTCGCTGCCGCCCTGGATCTGTACCTTGGCAATTTCCAGGTACCAGTCGCAATACTGGTCCCAGACAAACTCGTAAATCGCCTTCGCTGCGAGGTCAAAACGATAATCGTTAAACGCACGTTCCACTTCTGCTTCGGTGCGTTGTAACAGGCTGACTATCCAACGGTCAGCCTGGCTGAATTTACGGCCGCCGTCGTCACAACTTTCCACGCCAAAGCCGTTATCCTGGCCCTCGGTGTTCATCAGCACAAAGCGGGTGGCATTCCACAGTTTGTTGCAGAAGTTACGGTAACCTTCGCAGCGTTGCAGGTCAAACTTGATGTCGCGTCCTGGTGAAGCCAGGCTGGCAAAGGTGAAGCGAAGTGCATCGGTGCCATAGGCTGCAATGCCTTCCGGAAATTCCTTACGTGTACGCTTCTCGATTTTTTCTGCATCTTTCGGGTTCATCAAGCCTGTCGTACGCTTTTTCAACAGTGAATCCAGGTCTATGCCATCAATCAGGTCTATCGGATCCAGCACATTGCCCTTGGATTTGGACATTTTCTGGCCTTCCGCATCGCGGATCAGGCCGTGCACGTATACATGCTTGAACGGAATCTTGCCGGTGATATGCTTGGTCATCATCACCATGCGCGCCACCCAGAAGAAAATAATATCAAAACCGGTGACCAGTACTGAGGATGGCAGGAACTGCTGTAGAGCCTGATTCTGCGCGTCAACCACTTCGTCGCCGGTCCAGTCCAATGTGGAGAATGGCCACAACGCAGACGAATACCATGTATCGAGTACGTCATTGTCACGTGTCAAAGCACCGTTATACCCATCTTTGGCCGCCATGGATTTGGCTTCCGCTTCATCATGCGCAACATACACTTTGCCATCATCGCTGTACCAGGCTGGGATCTGGTGGCCCCACCACAGCTGGCGTGAAATACACCAGTCCTGGATATTGTTCAGCCACTGGTTATAGGTATTTACCCAGTTTTCCGGGTAGAACTTGATCTCGCCATTGGCGACTACTTCCAGGGCTTTTTCCGTGATGCTCTTGCCATCCTCACCCGGTTTGCTCATCGCGACAAACCACTGGTCAGTCAGCATAGGCTCAATGACCACATTGGTACGGTCACCACGCGGCACTTTCAATTTGTGTTTTTCAACCTTGACCAGGAAGCCGCCGGCCTCAAGATCGGCCACCACCTGTTTACGCGCAGCAAATCGCTCCAGGCCGACCAGGTTGGCAGGTAAGGCAATCGGTGATTTGCTGCTACCGTCAGCGGCATAGACTTCTGCGGTTTCTGGAACAAAGCCTTGCAGGTTCAGGATTACCACCTTGTCCAATCCCTGGCGCTGGCCGACCATATTGTCGTTGAAGTCATGTGCCGGCGTCACTTTCACAACACCGGTGCCGAATTCTTTGTCTACATAGTCATCGGCAATCACCGGGATGTTGCGGTCACACAGCGGCAATGCTACATGTTTGCCAATCAGGTGGGCGTAACGCTCGTCTTCCGGGTGCACCATCACTGCCACATCACCCAGCATCGTTTCCGGACGGGTGGTTGCGACAGTCAGCTGGCCAGAACCATCGGCAAGCGGGTAGTTGATATGCCACATGGAACCATCTTCTTCTTCCTGCACCACTTCCAGGTCAGACACGGCGGTTCCCAGCTTCACATCCCAGTTCACCAGGCGTTTGCCACGGTAGATCAGGCCTTCATTGAACAGGCGGACAAAGGTTTCAGTCACTACCTTGTTGAGGCCGGCATCCATGGTGAAGCGCTCGCGGCTCCAGTCAGGCGAAGTACCCAAACGGCGCATTTGCTGAGTGATGGTGCCGCCGGAATACTCTTTCCACTCCCAGACTTTTTCCAGGAATTTTTCGCGACCTAAGTCATGGCGGCTCACACCTTGCGCATCCAGCTGGCGCTCTACCACTATCTGTGTGGCAATACCGGCATGATCTGTACCCGGTTGCCACAAGGTATTGTCGCCGCGCATACGGTGATAACGGGTCAGCGCATCCATAATGGTCTGGTTGAAACCATGGCCCATATGCAGGGTGCCGGTGACGTTAGGCGGTGGTAACAGGATGCAGAAATTATCTTTGACTTCGGGGTTCATGCCAGCGGCATAAAAGCCTTTGCTTTCCCAGAAGGCATACCATTGGCTTTCAATGGTTTTCGGGTCAAAGGATTTGGCGAGTTCGCGTGCGGGATTGGAATTTTGTGTAGGGGTATTCATGCGCCTGATTTTACCATAGGCCGCGCTTCGCTTTGATGCCTGAGCTCGCCTTTGTAGCAGATTCTGCAGGCGAATCTTCATCAATCATTGAGCGGGCGTCATATCTGCAATCAGCAGAGAATGCTACTATGTAAAATTAATCTTCAACATTGGTGGATTCAGTGGGAGTATTTGGCATGGATATCATGTGGGTTTGGTTTGGTCTGGGCCTGATTTTACTGTGTCTGGAAATGCTATCCGGCACTTTGTATCTGCTTTGGCCCGGGATGGCGGCGTTGGTGATGGGATTGGTTTCCTGGTCGTTGCCGGCATTCAGTACGGCATGGCAAATAGTGGTGTATGCCATTTTTTCCGTATTAGCAGTGCTTATCTGGCGCAAACGTGAAAAAAGCAATCCAACGCCGCGTGTAGGGCAAGCGCAAGGTGAGGAAATTGGTCGCCAGGGTGTGATTATTGCCACAGTAAGTCCGGCGCAGCCAGGCAAAATTCGTTTTAGCCAGGGCGTGATGGGTAGCAAGGAGTGGACAGCGGTTGCTGATGTGGAGATTGCCATCAATCAACCTGCCAGCATCATCACGGTGGAAGGCAATAGCTTACGCGTTGCACCGCTGGCCTAAAACTTCTAGGCTAATTAATCGATCATTCATCGGGATGCGCAATTCAGCAGCCCATCAGTATATTAAACAGAGGAGTTCACATGGAAATCAGCATTATCTTATTGATACTGGCAATTATCGCCATTGTTAAAGGCGTGCGCATCGTCCCGCAGGGCGAAGAGTGGGTGGTTGAGCGCCTGGGTAAGTTTGCCGGCATCATCAGCCCGGGATTGCATGTGATCAACCCGATTTTAAGCAGGGTCAGTTATAAAGTCACGACCAAAGACATCATTCTGGATATTCCTCAGCAGGAAGTGATTACCCGGGATAATGCGGTCATCCTTGCCAATGCAGTGGCATTTATGAAGGTGTCCAATATCGAACGCGCTGTCTATGGTATTGAGAACTTCAGGGAAGCTATGCGTAATATGGTGCAGACAAATCTGCGATCAATTATCGGTGGCATGGATTTGAATCACGCGCTGACTTCGCGTGACCGCATTAAAGCCGAATTGAAACAAGCCATTGCTGACGAAGCACTTGATTGGGGCTTAACAGTAAAAAGTGTGGAAATTCAGGATATCAAGCCATCAGCAAACATGCAGGATGCCATGGAGCGCCAGGCTGCTGCAGAGCGTGAGCGTGTAGCGGTTGTGACTGAAGCGGAAGGTGCCAAGCAATCACTGATTTTAAATGCTGAAGCGCGTCTGGAAGGTGCACGTAAAGATGCCGAGGCGCAACTAGTGGCAGCTAATGCCTCTGCCGAGGCGATTAAACTCATTGCGCAGGCCGTGAAAGAAAATGACACATCAGCGACTTTCTTGCTGGGTGACCGGTATATTCAATCGCTGCAAAAACTCGCTGAATCGCATAATAGCAAGCTGGTGCTAATACCGGGTGATGTGGTCGGTGCCGTTAAAAATCTGATAGGCGGAAAGTAAGCTGTCATGTGACTGATTGGCCATGATTTGAGATGGCCAATCAGTCACTTTGAAACGTTTTCCTGAGTTTATTATCTTGTGATACAGCTACACATGCTTTAAACCTGAGCAGCTGGCATATTTCATGCATCCCACTGCTTAAAACAATCATTTCCAAGAGGGGTCGCAGTGGCAATTCGCGTGGCGTTACATCACCGCACCAGCTATACCTTTGACCGCCTGGTCAATCTTTCTCCTCACGAAGTCCGCCTGAAGCCAGCCGCGCATGCGCGTACCCCGGTGCTGGCTTATTCGCTGACGGTCACGCCCGAGAAGCATTTTATCAACTGGCAGCAAGACCCATACGGTAATTATATTGCACGCTGCGTATTCCCTGAAATGGTGCGCGAACTCGACTTTACGGTCGATTTGGTGGCGGATATGACGGTCATCAACCCGTTTGATTTTTTTGTTGAAAAATATGCCGAGCAATATCCATTTAATTACACCGAACAGCAGGCGTTTGAACTGACAGCGTATTTGCAGCCCGATAACGTTGGTTCTCTACTGCAAAGCTGGATAGAAAAAATACGCAGCCAGGTCATCAAGCCGGGTATGGGCATCGTCGATTTCCTGATGAGTGTGAACCAGTGCCTGCAAGGCGATATCGGTTATACGGTACGTCTGGAACCCGGTATCCAAAGGCCGGAAGAAACCCTGCAAAAGTTGACAGGATCTTGCCGCGATACTGCCTGGTTGCTGGTGCAGATTATGCGGCATCTGGGCCTGGCCGCCCGCTTTGTTTCCGGCTACCTGATCCAGCTTAAAGCCGATGTTGAGGCGCTGGATGGCCCAAGTGGCACCGACCAGGATTTTACTGACCTGCATGCGTGGACCGAGGTATTTATTCCCGGCGCTGGCTGGGTCGGGCTGGACCCCACCTCAGGCCTGATGGCGGGAGAAGGGCATATTCCATTAGCGTGTACCGCTTTACCTTCATCCGCCGCGCCAGTAGTGGGGTTCACCGATATGGCGGAAGTCACTTTCAAACATGAAATGACGGTGACACGCATCCACGAAGACCCGCGCGTGACCAAGCCTTACACTGAAAAAGACTGGCAGGCCATCGTCGGGCTGGGCGACCAGGTTGATGAGCAACTGATGGCCATGGATGTACGCCTCACACATGGTGGCGAGCCGACCTTTGTTTCTATTGATGATATGGATGGCGCACAATGGAATACATTGGCGCTCGGTGACCATAAACGCACTTTGGCGGGTGAGCTGGCGTTGCGCCTGAAATCACATGTAGCGCCCAAAGGGTTCCTGCATTATGGCCAGGGCAAATGGTATCCGGGTGAAGCTTTACCACGTTGGGCGATTAATATTTACTGGCGTCCCGATGGCAAACCTGCCTGGCACGATGCCAGCCTGTTTTCCGCCGAAGGCGCGGATGACGGCTACACGCATTTACAGGCACAGGCATTTACCAATCACCTGGCTGATATGCTTGGTTTCCCGCAGGCCTGTGTGATACCGGCGTATGAAGATGCCGTCGCACTTACCCTGCAAGAGCAGCAATTACCTGACAACGTGGATCCGCTTAAAGCGGATCTGAAAGATAGTGCCGAACGTCAACGCCTGGCCCGGTTACTCAACCAGGGTCTCGGTTCTGTGGTCGGCTTTATCATGCCACTCAAGCCAGTCGAGCAGCAAAAGGCAGGAGAGTGGCTGACCAGTAAATGGCCATTACGGCGTGAGCATTTGTATCTGCTGGGCGGCGATTCCCCCATGGGTTTGCGCCTGCCCTTAGCCTCATTACCCTGGCAATTGCCTGCTGACATCGAGCCTGACTTTCCGCTCGATCCCTTTGCGGAAACCTCTGCCTTGGGTGAATCGCGTGCACCCATCGTGCGCGCAAAACATAAAACAGTTCAGCCCACGGCGCGCGAGGTCATACACACGGCATTATGTGTGCAAGTGCGCAAGGGCAGGTTGTATGTGTTTATGCCGCCGGTCACCCGGCTTGAAGATTACCTCGATTTGCTCAGCGCGATTGAGCAGACTGCCAGCGATTTAAAACTCAAATTGTGGTTAGAGGGTTATCCGCCACCAAGAGACAGCCGCCTTAAATTATTGAGTGTGACGCCAGATCCGGGCGTGATTGAAGTCAATATTCATCCAGCCAAAAACTGGCGCGAACTCGTAGCCAATGTGACTATGCTCTATGAAGAAGCACGCCTCTGCCGCCTGGGGACTGAAAAATTTATGCTGGATGGGCGTCATACCGGCACCGGTGGTGGTAATCATGTCACATTAGGGGGAGAAACTGCAGCGGACAGCCCCTTGTTACGTCGTCCGGACGTGCTGCGCAGCCTGATTACTTACTGGCAACATCATCCGGCACTGTCTTACCTGTTTTCAGGCACATTTATTGGCCCTACCAGCCAGGCGCCACGCGTGGATGAGGCGCGCGATGACAACCTGTATGAGCTGGCGATCGCTTTTCAGCAAATGGAGAAAGTGGTGCCGGCCGGTAAAGAGAGCAAGCAGCCATGGCTGGTAGATAGATTGCTACGTCACTTGCTGGTCGACCTGACCGGCAATACACACCGGGCGGAATTCTCTATAGATAAATTATACTCACCAGATGGCCCAACCGGACGGCTGGGGCTGGTGGAGTTTCGCGCGTTTGAGATGCCGCCGCACTCAAGGATGAGTTTGCTGCAAAGCCTGCTCATTCGTGCGCTGGTGGCACGTTTCTGGAAAACACCCTACACCGGGAAACTGGTGCATTGGGGCACCGAGTTGCATGACCGCTGGATGTTACCGCAATTTATCGCCCAGGATATGGCCGATATCGTCAATGAGCTGCGTCAAGAAGGTTATGCGTTTGAGCAACGATGGTTTGATCCATTTATCGAGTTCCGCTTTCCACGTTATGGTACGGTCGCTTATCACGGAATTGAAATGGAATTGCGGCAGGCGATTGAGCCATGGAACGTACTGGGCGAAGAGGTCTCGGCAGGCGCCACCGCGCGCTATGTGGATTCATCGGTTGAACGTATGCAATTACGTGTTCGCGGTCTCACTGAAGGGCGCTATACAGTGACTTGCAATGGGCGGCCACTGCCTTTGCAATCCACCGGCGTGGCAGGCGAGTATGTTGCCGGTGTAAGGTTCCGTGCCTGGCATCCATGGTCTGCTTTGCATCCGACCATTGATGTGCAGGCACCGCTGGTGTTTGACCTGGTAGATACCTGGAACAGTCAGTCACTCGGCGGTTGCACTTATCATGTCGCGCATCCAGGTGGGCGTAATTACGATACTTTCCCGGTGAATGCGAATGAAGCTGAGGCGCGCCGGTTTGCCCGCTTCTGGGCGCATGGGCATACGCCTGGCAAAGTGGAAGTTGTAAAAGAACCACCGAATCCGCGTTTTCCGTTTACACTGGATTTGCGCTGGCAGGCGGTTTAGGTAGCCGTAGCCAGATTGCGATTTGTGATGAACCTACTATCAGGATCATGTTCTCTATGGTTAATGTGCTCACTTTATTCGAAAGCTTCTGTATTTAGATAGCCAGCATGCAAACAGTGCTAAACCAACTGTATTTTTCTGATCGCTACAACGAACTGTTGGATAGCAATGGCCAGTTGCGTCCGCATTGGCAGGCGCTGTCGGCACAGCTAGAGTCTGAAGCACCGACGGTGATGCGTCAGCGGCTGGAAGCGGTGCAGCGCCAGATACGCGACAATGGTGTCACCTATAACGTCTATGCCGATACGCATGGCCTGCAGAGGCCATGGGACCTGGATGTACTGCCCCTGATTATTGCGCAGGATGAATGGCAGCACATTGCCGCTTCAGTTGCGCAACGCGCTACCTTGCTGAATAAAGTATTGCTGGATGTCTATGGAGAGCAACGCCTGCTGCAAAGCGGCCAGCTGCCGCCGGCACTGGTGTATGGGCACAGTGGCTTTTTACCTTCGTGCGTCGGTGCGCCACATTACGACAATATCGCCCTGCATAGTTATGCGGTGGATATTGCCCGCGCACCCAACGGCCAATGGTGGGTCATGACTGACCGCACGCAAGCGCCAACTGGCGCCGGTTATGCGCTTGAAAACCGCACCATTATTTCCAGTGCTTTTCCCGAATTATTCCGTGACCTGAATATCGAGCGCCTGAGTGGTTTTTTTGCCAGCATGCGCGACAGCCTGGCGCATTGGGGCCACCGCGTCGCCGAAAACCAGGCGCTGACAGTACCTGACATGGCGCCATTGGGTGCCGGTGAGCCACCATTGGTGGTGATCCTGACCCCTGGCCCTTATAACGAAACTTACCATGAGCAATCCTTCCTGGCCGGTTACCTCGGCTATCCACTGGTACACGGCAGTGACCTGACGGTGCGTAATGGTGTGGTCTGGTTAAAAACCGTGGCCGGACTCAAACCTATTCATGCGATTTTGCGGCGCATTGATGATGACTACTGTGACCCGCTGGAGTTGAATGCCGAGTCGCTGCTCGGCGTGGCTGGGCTGGCACAAGTGGCGAGACTGGGTAATGTGGTGATTGCCAATGCGTTGGGCTCTAACCTGTTGCAATCCGGTGCTTTATTAGGCTTTTTGCCTAAACTGTGCAGGTCGCTATTAGGTGAAGAGTTACGCATGCCATCCGTTGCCACCTGGTGGTGTGGCGAGCCGGCCGCGCTGGAATACGTCATCAATAACCTGGATTACCTGGTGATTCATCCAGCCTATCCGCATGTGGAATCATCGCCGGTGTTTTGCGAAGATTTAAACCAGGCTCAGCGTGAGTCGCTGATTGCCAGATTGCTGGCACAACCTGATCATTACATCGCGCAGGAACGGCTGGATATTTCGCACGCACCGGTGCTGGTTAATCACCAGCAACCACAAATCAGTTCGCTAGCTGTGAGTTTAAGGGTGTACGCTTTCGCCACTCCCAATGGCTATGCGATTATGCCGGGCGGCCTGGCCCGTGTTGCCAGTGGTAAAGATGCGCGCGATGTGACCATGCAACGCGGTGGTACCAGCAAGGATACCTGGGTGCTTTCGCAATATCACCAGCCACCCGGCAATATGTTGCGCAAGACTAATTCCAGCCATGACCTGGTGCGCGAGAATACTTACCTTTCCAGCCGCATGGCTGAAAACCTGTTCTGGTATGGCCGTTATTGTGTGCGCAATCTGCAAAAAGCCATTATGTTACGTGTGGCTATCCGCGCCCTGGTGGAATACACACCAGGAACCCGGGTAGGTGAGTGGCCCACCATACAGGGCTTGTGTCAGTGGTTTGAACTACTGCCAGCTAATAAAACCGCTACGTCATCTTGGCAGCCCGCGCAGCTCTGGTCTGATGATGACATCGCGCCATTACTCATACAGGCTGTGTTTTCACAATATTCCAGCAGCCTGGCTACCAGCGTGCAGCAACTTTTCCAGCAGGCGTTTAACCTGCGTGAACGTATATCCAATGACCATTGGCGCACGGTTAACCTGTTGTCACGGCAGTTTATTACACGCCATCAACAACCGACCCTGCAAGATGCGATGGCATCCATAGAACAGGCGATTAATCATTTTGTTACCCTGACCGGCTTTGCCATGGACTGGATGACGCGTGACCTCGGCTGGCGTTTCATGTCGCTGGGCCGGCGCATTGAGCGCCTGCAATTTATGTGTGTATTGCTGAGCCGCGCACTGGCGATGCCTGAGCAAAGTAACCTGGAATGGTTGTTGCAAGTGACCAATAACCTGGTGACTTACCGCGCGCGTTACGCGGCACAGCCGGAATGGTTACCGGTGCTGGATTTGTTATTGATGGATGAAAATAACCCGAATTCTATCGTGTTCCAGATCAAGGGTTTACTGAAATACCTGGAAGAAATGGATGCGCAAGACAATGCAGGAGGTATTGCCGTTGAACTCAGGCATTGCGGGCAGGCACTGATGCAACTGGATGCAGACCAGTGTTTTCATGCTGGAAATATCAGCTTGTCTAACTGGCTCAATGACGCCTATGGGATAACGCAATCTTTATCTGACCGGCTGAGTTTGCGTTTTTTCAGCTACACCAGCCCCCATGCGACGCCGGGTGCATGATAATGCGCTACCAGGTCGAACATCGCACGCTTTACAGGTATGACACCCCTGTGATCCAGTCGCAGCAATTACTGCACATGATGCCGCGCGAAACGCCGTTTCAGCAGAGCGTTTCGTGCACGCTGGTCTGCAATCCGCAACCTGCAGAACAATCACGACACCTGGATTTTTTTGGTAACCATAATGACTACGTTACCATCCTGATGCCGCACCAGTCACTGCAAGTGACCTCGCGCTTCCAGGTAGAAGTATTGCCGCGCCCCACCATGGATGCCTTTATTCAAAGCCCTGCCTGGGAGCAGTTGCAAGCCATGTTGCAGTCGCAAGGTGCACAACATATCGAGGCCACTCGTTATATGTATTCCACCGTAAAAGTAAAAAGCAGCGAGGCGCTGGCAAGTTTTGCGCGCACCTGCTTTACGCCCCAGAGACCGTTACTTGAAGCCGCCATGGCACTGACACAACAGATTTACCGGGAGTTTGAGTTTGATCCGCAAGCGACCGATGTCGCTACACCCTTAGATGAGGTGTTGAATGGCAAGCGCGGCGTGTGCCAGGACTTTGCCCATGTGATGATTGGCGCCATGCGCTCACTGGGCTTGGCATGCCGCTATGTGAGCGGTTACATACTGACGCACCCGCCCAAAGGCCAGCCACGCCTGGTAGGCGCGGATGCTTCACATGCCTGGGTTTCGGTGTATTGCCCGGTGTATGGCTGGGTCGATTTGGACCCGACCAATAATTGCCTGGTGCAGCACGAACATATCACGGTGGCATGGGGGCGCGATTTCAGCGACGTGTCGCCCATGCGCGGCGTCGTATTGGGGGGCGGACAGCAGCAGCTGAATGTCAGTGTGACGGTAACACCACTTGAGTACGCATTGACCTAACCCATTCGCTAATGGTTATCAAGACCATTTATCCGTAACGCTTTTTATACTCGTCCTTCAAGAGTTGCCTGAACTCAGTCATCGTCATTGATAAAGCACCCCCGGGATCATTTTTGCGCCAGCGCCCGATACCTTTTGGGCCAGCCACTTCGTCGTGTCCCAGCACATAATCAAAATCAAATACACTGGGGTTATTTGCTTTCGCCCATAACAAAAACTCAATCAGCGTTTCCTCCTGCTCCCTGGTATAAGGCAAGTAAGCGCCTGCGAGGATATTGTCGTGGTTCTTCTCGATTACTCGCACTTTCTGGCTATCCAAAGGTTGTTTGAATGCGGTATCCCAGTAGGTGTAATACTTGCCATTGTGTATCTCCAGTCGTCCTGGATTGGTGATTTCGATACCGACCAGGAAATTGGAAACGCCACTGCGCTTTTCACCCGCAATCGTCCACGCACTTTCCCCGGCATGGTAACCCCACTGGTTTAGCGGGTTGGCCTGCACAAATCGACCATCGGTGCCTATGCTGCAAAAGAAATAAGGGCTATCCGAAATCGCACTGATCGCATTCTCCAGCCCCTTGCTGTATTGGCCGGCGGTGAAGTGCACAATCGCGCCATAAGGGTAGCCTTTGGGGTATTCCCCTTTTGCAACGCGGCGTATATCAGTGCGCACCAGCGCTTCCGGGTACCACAGTTTTTTTTCGCCTGGCGGATAACGCTTTTTTTCCGGGGTTGCCGCCTCCGCTGGCGTGGGTTGGGGATGATGGCTGGGGCGTGGAGGTTCAGGTGGGGCAAATTCCTGTGGAATCGGTTCTTCAAGCAATTGCGACAAAATTTCAATCTGGTGCAGCGCCAGGGCATCGACTTTGGGGTCGGAAGCTAACCTGGCAATTTGCATGGCTGACCAGCGTAAAGTGTAGAGCTTGGCTTTATCCATCTGAGTCTCCTTGAGCGTTTATATTTATGGTTATGTGCCGCCAGCTTTTCATTTCAATGGCAGCCATAACAGCTTTCATGGCATGAGTCACTGAACACCAGCATCATGCTGGATTTATATTAGCCAACATTTCTTAACACCGATACCTCGAACCCATTTTTAGCGCATACAGAAAGCAAGTTGTTGTTATTAAGTATGTTTTTTGTTGGGATGGACAAGGTGCGGGCAGGGAATCGGCTAAAATAGCGCTTTCCCTTTTTAAGATTTGGCTGAGATTTCGGTGATTAAAGCAGCAATTTTTGATATGGACGGTCTGCTGATCGATTCCGAACGCATCATTATGCAAGGCTGCATCCAGGCCGCAGCAAGCATAGGGATTACTTACACACAGGCCGAGTATGTAGAGCTGGTGGGCCGCATATGGACGGATTCTACCCGGCTGATGACGCAGCAACTGGGCAGCGAAGAGAATTTCCAGCATGTGATGCGGGGTCTGAATACCTACCTGGATGCCTGCAACCATGTGTTCCCGCTCAAGCCCGGCGCGCTCGCATTGTTAAAGTATTACCAGTCGCAAGGCATTATCTGCAGTGTGGCGTCATCATCGCCAACGCCGCATATTACGCATCGTTTAACACATACCGGTGTGCTGGATTACTTCAGCCATGTCACCAGTGGCCAGGAAGTCACCCGTGGCAAACCCAACCCGGATATTTATCTGTTGGCATTGCAGAAACTGGGTTTACAAGCGGAGGAATGTATTGCATTTGAAGACAGCGAATTAGGCGCTCAGGCCGCGATTGCTGCCGGGTTGCGCGTGGTGGTGGTGCCGGATTTAAGGCAACCGAGTGCGCTGGTGCGCAGCAATGCCCACCAGGTGGTGGAAAGTTTGCAGCACTGGCTGGACAACCACCAGTCGCTGGCAGGGTGCGTTATTTAAGCGGGCTTAAGAACCACAGTTTTTCCTGCGCAGGAAACTTCCCTTTTAAACCCGTCGGTAGGACTTCATCTGCCAGTAAGTGAATGTTGTACGTTTGTGCATAGTGCGCTGCCACTTCTTCAGCACTGATATTGAATGGCGGCCCTTCTGCCAGCGATTGGGCGTAGTGAAAGCTGATTAACAATTGAGGTGCGCCGTTGGTGAGGTTGATCAGATGCTCGCTATAACGAATCCGCATCTCCGGTGGTAGCGCAATCAGGGCCGCGCGGTCATAAATGGCATGTACGTTACCTAGTAGCGCCTTATCGAGCGCAAAGAAATCACCTTGGAAAATATCAATATGCCCAGCGCTGTAGTGTCGCAGCGAACCGCATCGGGTAATAGTCGGCGTAACCCCCAATTCTGTGAATAAAGTATCCACCGCTAACTGGCTGAGTTCGGCACCGGCCACGCGTATACCTTTAGAAAGCAGCCAGTGAATATCCAGCGTTTTGCCGCATAAAGGAATGAAAACGCGCTGGCCGGCTTGCAACTCAAGCGCCTGAAAATGCGCCGCTAATAACGGATTGACTGCACTCAGGTGAAAGCCAATTTGCTGGTTTTGCCAGCGTTGGTGCCAGAAATCGTGTTGCATAAAGTATTCGCGACAGAAGGGTATGATTGCCGATAGTATAAATCAGCATGCTGCGTAACATCCCAGTAATCGTTGACGATGACTACACGCCGGAACCCTGACTCAGTTTAGCCTGCGCCTCCAGTACGCCTTCTTCTACCCCTGCAGCCGCAGTGAGCTTGGCGACATTATCGCGGGTAAAAAAGCCATCGAAACCATCATAACGTTGTACATATTCGATGATCAGTGACGAATGTTCCGAGGCATTGGAAAAAATCTGTTTCAGCCCTTCTTCCTTGGAGCCAATCACATCCAGCAAAAAGCCTTTACCCTGTGCGGCGATGGCATCGACCACAAACTCAATGTTTTCCATGCCATCGCGCATGCCGTCTTTGACTGATAACGCCACATGGTGCAGCCTTGGCCCATAGTTGCGCACAAAGGTTTCGGTAGGAGAGGCCAGTTTGCCCAAATGATTGACGAAGTAGGGCGTGTTGTTAGCAGTAAACACTTTGGCCGGGCTCTTGGTTTCGGCCAGACCATGCACGCTCTTGGTCACATTGGTAGAGGAGTTCTGATCCCAGATGTTGTAAGCACCCCAGAAATAGTAGCTAGACCAGGATAAGTATTCGAGGATAGCCACTTCCCGGTTCTGACTGTAGACACGGGTCGCCAGGTGGTCCACCGGCAAAATCAAATCATCTATACGCAGTCTGGCCTGCTGGTTTTTGGCTGCATCGTAAGCTGCCTGTACATCAGGGCGTATGGTGCTGGTACCCAGTGCATACACGCGTAACTCACCAGGCTGTCGCTGCATGTAGCCGACAATATTATGCGTATATGGCGAAGGTTTACTGACGGCGACATTATCCGGCAGCTCCATTTTGCGCACCTCATCACGGGTGAAGAAGCGGAACTCGCGATCTTCCTGCAATTTGACCACCTCATGCATATTGGTGACGCGGATAATTTCGCCCATATAACGACTATTCGGCTTGCGTGCGCCCACCGGGTAAATTTCATTTAAAGAACGGAAAATGCCACGGAAGTTAGGATCTTTGACCTCACGGATCAGCAAATCCGGTGAATCTAGGTCTATGCGCAGCACATGTGTCCAGTGCTGTTCGCTCTCCAGCGTCACCAGGTAGTGGTAAGACGTCATCAGCGATAATTCTGCAATATATTGAATCGAATGATCAGGGTCGACTGTGATCATCAGCGCGTCGATTTCCTGGATCAGGTCAGTCAATCCGACCCGGTCACGCTCTTCCAGCAGTTTTTGCAGATACTCCTCAAAAAAAGCCGAGTTTTGTTTGTCGCCATGGCGGGCGAACTGGAATGAATTAAAACGGGATAAAGTATTCATGGCGCTATCAAGTGATGTCTTGATCCCTATTAAGCAAGGCTTGTACCTATTGCTGCATATGCATAACACAGTGCAAAAATGCTGCTGAACTGTATAAAATCGCCGATTTGAACCAGAATCAAGCCGCAAGAAACAAACAGGGCACATTAGCGCGCCCTGTTTTAGTGCCGGATTGCGCCAGAAGATAGCGCAAGCAAAAAGGAAATCAGCGAGGTTTCAACGAACCACGACGTAAAATCGGGTCATCAAACGCAATACATCGCCCGACACCTAAAAAGCTCGGGCGCATGCCCAGAGGGCATCCATTGCTACGTTCAAATTGCTCTACTTTTTCTTTTGCGACTTCGGCTTTCTTGGCATCTTTAAACTCCCAGTAACCATTGGCGTGTAACACCACTTCATCGCCATCAGCTGTTTTGGCGTGGATATCATCTGCTTCATCTTTGGCGGCGAATGCCAGCGCAGGGATTAGCAGGCCAAGAAAAATAAGCTTAGTAAAAATAAGCGTAGATAAGCGAGACATATTGTTATCCTTATAAATAAAGCTTGGAGTTAAACAGAAAAAAGCCAAGTCTTGTTCACTTGGCTTTTTTCAAGCAATTAACTGGCCATGCCATTATGCCTGAGTAAAGCATCCAGGTTAGGTTCTCGGCCACGGAAGGCAACAAACGATTCCATCGCCGGACGCGAGCCACCCTGGGCCAGTACTTCATTCTTGAAGCGGCTGCCAGCTTCTGCAGACAATACACCTAGCTCTTCAAACAGGCTATAAGCATCGGCAGATAATACTTCTGCCCATTTATAACTGTAATAACCTGCTGAGTAGCCACCGGCAAAAATATGGCTGAAGCTATTCGGGAAGCGGTTCCATTTAGGCGGGCGAAGTACTGCTACTTCGTCGCGTACCTGCTCCAGAATATCCAGCGCGGTTTGGTTGCTGTCAGGATCAAAGCTGCTGTGCAGGCGCATGTCGAATAATGAAAACTCAATCTGGCGAACAGTTTGCATGCCAGCCTGGAAGTTTTTGGCAGCGACCATTTTGTCGAACAGTGCGCGTGGCAGTTGTTCACCGGTATCTACATGTGCGGTCATGTGGCGCAGCACTTCCCATTCCCAGCAGAAGTTTTCCATAAACTGGCTGGGCAATTCCACTGCATCCCATTCCACGCCTTTAATGCCCGAGACACTGTATTCATCCACCTGCGTCAGCATGTGGTGCAAACCGTGACCAAATTCATGGAACAAGGTAATCACTTCGTCATGCGTGAACAGGGCAGGCTTGCCGGCCACTGGCGCCGAGAAGTTGCAGGTCAGGTAAGCGACAGGCAGTTCAATGCCATTGGCAGTTTTGCGGCGGGTGATGCATTCATCCATCCATGCGCCGCCACGTTTGCCGTTACGCGCATATAAATCCAGGTAGAAATAGGCGATAGGCTGGCGGTTCTGGTCGCTGATTTCGTAAAAGCTGGCGTCTTTGTGCCATAGCGGCGCATCCACCTGGCGAACTTGTACGCCAAAGATGGTTTCCACAACTTTGAACAGGCCGGCTTTTACCTTGTCTTCGGGGAAGTACTGTTTTACTTCCTGGTCAGAGAACGCATATTTTTCCTGACGCAATTTCTCGCTGATATAGCCGGTGTCCCAGGCTTGCATTTCGTCAAACCCAAGTTTGCTGGCATAGGCTTTTAACTCCGCCACATCTTTCTCGGCATATGGCTTAGCACGCTTGGCCAATGTATCCAGGAAGTCGGTCACTTGCTGCGGTGCATCGGCCATTTTTGTGGCTAATGATAATTCGGCATAGTTTTTAAAACCTAATAACTGTGCTTCTTCCCGTTTGAGTTTCAGCAGCTCGGCAATCAGTGATGTGTTATCCCATTCCGGCTTGCTGAATTCAGAAGCACGTGTGGCGTAGGCGCGGTACAAGGTTTCGCGTAGTGCACGGTTGTCGCAATACTGCATGACCGGCATGTAGGATGGGAAATGCAGGGTGAACAGGTAGCCCGTTTTACCTTCAGCTTTGGCGGCTTCAGCAGCCGCTTGCAACGCATCTTCAGGTAATCCAGTTAATTCGGAGGCATCTTCAACGATATGTTTGAAGTCATTGGTGTTATCCAGGATGTTTTCTTCAAATTTACTGCCGAGCTTGGAAAGCTGCTCCGCGATTTCCTTGAAGCGCACTTTTTCTGCCGGAGGCAGTTCAGCGCCACCGAGTTTGAAACCACGGACTTCATTTTCGATGATTTTCTTTTGTGCCCGGCTCAATTGTGCATATTCAGTGCTGGCCTGAATCGCTTTGTATTTGTTATACAAACGCTCATCCTGTGATAAATCGCTGTAGAAATCGGTCAGTTTAGCCAGATTATCGTTATACGCCTCACGCAGTTCTGGCGTATTCACCACGGCATTCATATGCCCCACCGGCCCCCAGCTACGCGAGAGTTTTTCCGAGAAGTCTTCTACCGGCTGCACAAAGTTTTTCCAGGAGGCTTGTTCGCGCGAGGTTGCCAACTGCTCAACCAGTGCACGGCCTTCGCTAATCAGCTGGTCAATCGCCGGTGACACATGCGCAGGCTGAATTTCGTTAAATTTTGGCAGGCCGTTAAAAACGAGTAATGGATTCGTGCTCACAACAATGTCCTTTGATGAATGCGTTTGAGTTCAAGCAGTGCTTTAATGATCAGATGGCAATTATTGGCCAAATGTTCACAATTGCGTGATTGTATATTTTGATGATGGTGATGAGTTTTGTTTAATCAAGGCCATTGCCTGAGCATGCACAGGCATCTGTCAGGCAAACTCACCATTAAATTTCCTGACCAGCGGTTCGATTTTTTCGAGGTCGCTAAACGATAAGATCTTCTTCGCCTGCCGAGACAGTATCGCTTCTTCACATTGCAAAATCTGGGATTTCACGCTGAGAATCTGGGAGGGATGCATGGACAATTGGCGCATGCCGAGGCCCACCAGTAAGCGTGTCAGCCGAATATCCCCCGCCATTTCGCCACACACGGAAACCGGTTTGCCATATTTTTCTGCGGCTTGTATCGTCATCTGAATCAGCTTTAAAACTGCCGGATGCAGCGGGTTATACAAGTGCGCCACCGTATCATCGGCACGGTCGATCGCCAGTGTGTACTGTATCAAGTCATTGGTGCCAATCGACAGAAAATCCAGTTCTTGCGCAAACGCTTCGGAGTTGATGGCCGCAGCAGGAATTTCAATCATGCCGCCCAGGGCAATCTGGTCATCGAAAGGAATATTCTGCTGGCGTAATGAATCCTTGGCGCGTTGTAACAGCAGTTTGGTCTGGCGCAATTCTGCCAGCGTCGACAGCATGGGAATCAGGATTTTGACTTTTCCGTAATGTGAGGCGCGCAATAAGGCACGAAACTGCGTATGGAAAATATGCGGTTCGGACAGGCAATAGCGTACTGCGCGCAAACCGAGTGCCGGGTTAGTGGCAGTCACGATTTCATCAGGATGTAATTGTTTATCGGCACCGATATCAAGCGTACGTATGGTCACCGGATAGCCTTTCATGGCCTCGGCTACATGTTTGTACGCTTCAAACTGCTCCTGCTCACCCGGCATTTCGCGCCTGTTCATAAACAGGAATTCGGTACGGTACAAGCCTACGCCTACCGCCCCTGAGGCTTTGGCGCTGACCACATCTTCAGGCACTTCAATGTTGGCAAAAAGGTCAATCGCAATACCATCTACCGTGACTGCTTTGGTGGTTTTGATGCGTTGCAGTTTTTGCTGTGCCAGCTGCCACTGGTTTTGCTTGAGCTGGTATTCGGACAGCACTTCCGGGTCGGGATTCACAATCACCACGCCCTGGGTGCCATCGACGATCATCAGCTCGCCGTCATTGATCAGGTCGCGTGCACGCTGCAGGGCCACAATAGACGGGATATTGAGGCTACGCGCCAGGATCGCGGTATGCGAGGTGATGCCGCCGACATCGGTAATAAACGCGGCAAACTGGTGATGCTTGAACTGGATAGCGTCGGCTGGCGACACATCATGTGCCACCAGTATCATGGCGCGCTCTTGTTTAGCCTGCTGTTTCTTTTCGCTGGCATCCAGTTGGTCGCGGCCCAGTAAAACCTTGATGACACGCTCTACCACTTGCACCACATCGTGTTTGCGTTCGCGCAGATAAGGGTCTTCTATCGCATCAAACTGGGCGACGATATCATCCATTTGCTGCTTGAGTGCCCACTCGGCATTACATCGCTCCGTGTGGATAATGGCTTTAGGCGCTTCGGACAGCGCCTTGTCGCTTAGCATTGCAAGATGCGTATTGATAAATGCACTCAGTTCGGCAGGCGCATTGACAGGTAACTGAAGTTTGATCTGTTCCAGGTTTTTCTTCACGATATCAATCGCACTTTCAAAGCGTGCGATTTCGACCGGGACAGCTGCGGCAGGCACTTTGAAGTGCACAACTTCCAGCAAGGCATGGGAGATCAGGTGGGCATGTCCAATGGCAATGCCACTGGAAACACCCACGCCGTGCATGCTAAAGCTGGTCAATTATTCACCCTCGCCAAAATAGTTGTTGATTAGCGCTTGCAGGGCAGTGATGGCCTGCTCTTCATCCGCGCCGGTGGCTTCAATCTCCACAATGCTGCCTTTGGCGGCGGCCAGCATCATCACGCCCATAATGCTTTTGGCATTCACGCGGCGACCGTTTTTTTCTATCCAGACTTCGCTTTTAAATTGGCTGGCAGTCTGGGTAAGTTTAGTAGAAGCACGCGCGTGCAAGCCGAGCTTGTTGATGATTTCTAAAGAAATTTTGGCCATAAATTATTGGAATTATTGGGTGTGATGACAGGTTGTTTTGGTAAAGTGGACCACCCCTTCGCGGCCACCGCTGAGGGCTTTTTCTATGCAGGCATGCAAGCCTTCGTGACGATAATTAAGCACGCGGACCAGCATGGGCAGGTTTACGCCCGCAACGCCTTCGGTTTCATCCGGGGTCAGCAAGCGGGTGACGATATTGCAGGGCGTCGCGCCATACATATCGGATAACACCAGCACGCCCTGGCCGCTATCTAACTGTTGCACCAGTGCCTGGGCTTTTGGCAGAATTTGCGAAGGGTCATCGTGATTGGATATTTCGAGATAATCCAATTGTACCGGGCGATTTCCCATGACATGGGTCGCGCAATCGATCAGGCTTTGGCCAAAACTGCCATGCGCAATAATCAAAACACCAATCATAGTTTTACTTTCAGAGTCCGTTGTTTAAGGAGATATAACAGCTGCAACCTCGTGCAATTCGCGATGACGGATCATCACCTGATGCAGTTGCTTGAAATACGCCCCCAATTGTTCCACCAGATAGACGGAACGGTGTTGCCCCCCTGTGCAGCCGATGCCAACCGTGACATAGCTGCGATGGTCGTGATAAAAGCTTGGTAGCCATTTTTCTATATAGTGCTGAATATCATGTTGCATTTCAAGCACCATGGGTTCATTTTGCAGAAATTGCTGTATAGGCGCCTGCTTGCCATTGTAAGGACGCAAAATCAGGTCGTAGTGCGGATTCGGCAGACTGCGGACATCAAATACAAAATCGGCGTCGAGTGGAATGCCATGTTTAAAGCCAAATGAAATAAACGATAACACCAGGTTATGCGGGCGCACTTCCTGGAAGCCCTGTTCGATTTGCAGCATCCAGTCGCGGGTGTGGTTACGTAATGCGTTGGATGACAGATTGCTGGTATCGACATGATGGCCGATATTGCTCAGTCCTGACAACAGGTCGCGTTCGTGGGTGATACTTTCAGCCAGTGCCTGGCTAGGCGTGCTGAGCGGGTGTTTGCGGCGGGTTTCAGAAAAGCGTTTGACCAGTGTTTCATGGTTGGCGTCAAGATACAGCAAATGAAACTGAATGCCCTGCGTTTTCAGTGTTTGCAGGATATCGGGCAGTGATTCGATGGCGATGCTGCGGCTATCGATACTCACCGCGACTTTGGCCGCATTCTGGTCGGCCACATGATTCTGGATATGCGGCAGCAGGGTGGCGGGTAAATTATCAATACAGTAATAACCGCTGTCTTCAAACATGCGCAGCGCGATGGTTTTACCCGAGCCGGATAAGCCGGTCACAATCACCAGTTGCATTAGTGTGACCACCTGTTTGTCATCTTAATTTGCTTTCTCTCAGCATGATTTGTTTTTGCCGTTGCGTCAGCTGCTTGGTGGCGTTTACACCACGTAATAACAACATATGGTTACGCACTGCCGCTTCTACAAGTACTGCAATGTTGCGCCCGGCGGCAATCGGAATAATCACTTTGCTGACTTCTACATCCAGCAGTCGCTCGGTATGACGGTTGGCACTTAATCTATCCAGTTCCAGCGGGTTCATGTCGTCGGCCAGTTCCAGCTGTATCATCATATCCAGCGGCTTGGTTGGTTTGACCGCATTATCACCATACAGTGCGCGGATATTCAAAATGCCCAGGCCGCGTACTTCGAGAAAGTCCTGCAACAACTCCGGGCAACGGCCTTCGACCCGTTCCGGCGAAATACGGTAAAAATCGACAATATCGTCAGCTACCAGGCGGTGGCCGCGTGAAATCAGTTCCAGCGCCAGCTCGCTTTTACCAATCGCGGCACTGCCGGTAATCAGCACGCCAAACCCTTGCACTTCCATAAATACGCCATGCAGGCTGGTGGTTTCCGCAGTAGCGACGGCCAGGTAATGGCCAAGCAATTCCATTAGCTGCGGGCTGATCATAGGTGTGGTGAATAAGGGTACCTGGTTTTGCTGCGCTGCTTCCAGCATGGCCGGCGGCACTTTTTCGCCATTGGCGACTACCACCATGGCGAGATCGGTAGAAAATAGATTGGTGACAGCCTGTTGCAGCGCCAGAATAGTGAGGCCACCAAGGTAATCCATTTCCGCACAGCCCAGCACTTGTACGCGGTTTGGATGGACAAAATTTAAATGCCCGACCAACGCGAGTGACGGCTTGGTCACAGTGCCGGAATTAAGGATTTTTTTGCCGCCGGATTCGCCCGCCACCCATTTCAATTTGAGTTTTCCGCGAATTTGCTTGTACAAGTCGGCCACTGAGATTTGTGCCATGTATGTCCTGAACCAGTTGCAACAAAAAGTCGAATCTTATTTTACAACCGAAAGTTGTTGCTGGGGAGTCAAACGAGGTAAAAGTGCTGAAGTATAGGGAGGGTGATTTAATTCTCTACCCGGGTGGGTAGAGAAGGATGAAACTAAGGCTAAGTAATTAAGTTATGCACTTAACTGATGTTTCACAGCACCACCGGATTTATGATGGTCGCCGTTTTTTTCCTTGTGTTTCAATACCTGTCGGTCAAGTTTGTCAGTAAGCATATCTATCGCACTATACATATTTTCATCTGCGCAGGCAGCGTGTAAATCATTGCCTGGAACATGTAGCGTGGCTTCAACCTTTTGGGCGAGCTTTTCTACAGACATGGTGACTTTGACATCAATCACATGGTCGAAGTGATTGCTGATGCGCGAAAATTTGGATAAAACGTATTCGCGCAATGCCGGAGTGATTTCTAAATGATGTCCTGTAAGTTGTAAATTCATGACAAACTCCTTTAGTGAAAAAGATCCCTTCCTGTTCTCAATTGCCTTATCAATTGGGCGGCCGGGACAAGTTCAGTGTACTCTTTTGAAAAACAGATGCAACCCGGAATAGCACTGGTTTTTTGATGCTGATCAGGCGTTTTGCAGATACCCATGCGCTTAAGATATTGAAATAACTACATAAACTGCAAGGTAATGAACAGTTATATTTATTGCGTTTTTCTTAAAGTAAGATTAATGCGCTGGGCGCCAATGACAGGATGCACATCTGGTTTTATAGTGGTAATTCCGTGGTAAAAACGTCGGCTGGGGCCACCCCAAACCACAACATCGCCATGATTTAATGGCACTTTGATAGATTTGTCACTGCGTTTGGCCCCGCCAAATAAAAACGTAGCCGGAATACCTAGCGACACCGAGACAATCGGCTGCGAGAAATCCTTTTCATCTTTATCCTGATGCAAACCCATCTTGCTGCCGGGTTCGTAGATATTAATCAGGCAGCTATCTGGCATAAAGTGTGTATAACCGGCAGCTTGAGCCGCCTCAGCAGCCAACTGCAAAATGACAGGTGGTAAGGTCGGCCAATGTAGATTGTTCGCAGGATTGGTTGCGTTGTAGCTATAGCCTCGCAGACTGCTCACCCAGCCAAAATCACCTATGCTGGTTGTTTTAACCGACATAGGGTAACCGCTGGGTGTCGTCATTTTTTGCGGAGGATGCAACGCTAAATGCTGCTGCAAATAAGGCCAAATCATCCCTATGAATGGCAGGGCGAAGCCGGGTAACCAGAAAGCGCCTTCTGCAAGCTCTACTTGCGAAGATTGTTGTTCAGAAAATAAATCCATCGATAATGATCTTGTATGAAGAAAATGCCAGGTGGGATCGCTGCCAGCGCTCAGTGCATCCACTCAATACGGACATTTTTCTGCCTGGCAAGTTTCTCCATATGCGGAATAGCCCGCTCAAGATGAAATAGGTAATCAGCAGCAGATTCCTGATGAAAACCCAGCACCATGACTGGCTTATGGGCATTCAATAGTTGCTCGAACAGCTGCAATAGCTCTTTGGTGTTGGTGTAATCGGCCAGCGCGGCATTATCAGGGTATTCCATCAGCTCGGTGCTGAGTGCATAAGGCTGCTCCAGCGGCGTACTATGCGGGTGCAGTGCTTTTAACAGCCTGATCATGCTGCTGTCCTGGTGCCATCGCCCGGCGAGTAAATTGGCATCGATATTTGAGCTATCCCACTTAAAACGGTTTGCCTCCAGTGCGGCTTGCAGCTTGGGGCCAGATTGCCAGGCACCGGCACGGAAGTGACGTGGCCGCTGAAAGCCATTCGTCACCATTAACTCGCTGCTACACGCAACCAGTTTGGTCAGTTCTTGCTGGCTGTAGGCATACTCAAGGCTCACTGTATAACCACAACTGGCCTGGGCGCAGTCTTCCGGCGTATCAGTGATGGAAGGCCTAGCCTGAAAAGTTACCCCGCAATGCTCGACCAATGAACGCATGGCATGCACATGCAAACCTACCGTGTCATGCGGTAAAAACGTGCTGCGGATATAGCTGCCTATCTGTGCGCGATTGACGCCTGGCTGTATGAAGTAGGCAGGATTGATGAGATGAAGTAAGGGAATGTACGGAAATTTTTCCCGGAAAGAACGCATGGTCTGTAGGTTATCTTCTTCCAGCGATAAACCTTCCCAATCGACAGTCACCCATAGCTGCATGCTGTCTGTCGCCATTGCTGTTCCTGAAATGAGTAATACCACGAACAGCAACCATGTATCGAGTAGACTGCGCATAGACATGCATCCCAATCACATATGATCCCAATAAACGCCGGAGAGTCATTACCTGAGTTGTTCAGATTAGCGCAACTCCACTAATCCTGGGTACATTTAATCGTGTGATTCACCATTTTTCCATCCATTAGCTGTATGGTTTCTTCACCTAAACGACATTTTTTCTCGGCATCCATATGCCATTCGTTCTTGTAGATTTCCGTATAACTATTTCTATCCCATGACCACGTAGATTCGCTACCATGTGTCGCCTCACTCGAAGCTTCACTGATTTTCCTGTATCCGTTTAATTTTTTGTCCAGTACCTCTACCTTGCTGGTGGCTGGCATATTCCAGATCAGTTTCGCTGCACCGCTTTTCATCTGATACAGCCATACCGGGCATGTAGATTCGCTGCATAAACAGGTGCGCGCAGGTTTCACCAGGTAAGTCTTTGCGCTTTTATTCAAGCTCAATAACTCTGCTTCAAACAGCTCTGCAGGTTTGTGTTCCGAGCAACTGGCTAGTGCAGATTTACCTACTTCTTTGGTCAGGTGAGAAATGATAGAGGCAGGAATTTTAGCCGGGTTTTTGAACTGCTCTTTGGTGCTGAACGTTTCATCCGCCTGGGCAAGCATCGCGTTAAACAATAGAAAAGATAGTGCTGCGTTTGCAGCTAGTGATCGCATGGTTACAAACATTATTGTGATGCCTTTTAAGATTTTTCATGTGGTGAGTAACCACCGCACGAATGTATTTTTAAACTTTAAGACATACGTTTGATGTCTTAACCCATTTGCCGTTTTTCAATTCCTCGATTTCAGCCTCATTACATTTCCTGTCCGGATTCCAGATCCAGACCTGGTTGTAAATCTCCTGATACTCGGTGCCATCCCACACATAACGCACTTCATAACCATGGCTGGGTAAGCCGCCAGAAACCCTGATATCCGGGAATCCTTTGGTTTTCTTGTCCGAGAGGGTTAACAAGCCTGCCATAGATGATTCAAAAATCACTTTCGCTTTTTGGGGCAAGGTATCAAACACCCACATCGGGCATTCGTCATTACTGCAAAAACATCTTGAGCGTGGTTTTACGACTAAGGCTTTCACAGATGAGTTCAATTCTACAGGTCTGGCTTCAAAGGCTTTGCTGACAATTAACCCTTCTTCTTCACACTCTGCGTACACGCTATCAATTTCTTTGGTTAAATAATTAATCACGGAACCAGGAATAGTGACCGGATGATCAATTGCCTGATTTGCGCTGATAGCGTCGCCAGCAATGATTGGCGATGAGATCAGAAATAGCAGTGATGAGATAACAAATGGGTATATACGCATGGCGGATAGTGTTAATTGGGTGAGTGAGCTTGGCAACCTCAATACTGCAATATCGCTAAGGCAGGACACATGATAAGCGTTCTTGAAAATAAAACGGCGGGTGCGCCCCATCTATATCGGCAGAGTCGCACGGGGTCAACGACGGCTCATCAGCGAATCACTTCGCGTACTGCCTGATTCACCGCACCCGCGCCGCTATTGTAGGGCAATCAACGCGACTTCTAAAGTGCTTGTGCGATCGGCTGGGCGCGAATATTGATAGCGTATAATGACTGTATGTCCTTGTCCGTCCGCCAGATTCTCGCCCATCAGGGTTACGCTTTCCCCAAGTTACTCGCTTTTCGTATCCAGATGGTGTTGTCTTACCAAATGATGATGGTTGCCATCGGCTGGCATATTTACGAACTCACGCACGACCCCTGGTCACTCGGCCTGATCGGGCTGGCAGAAGTCATCCCCTACATGAGTAGTGCCCTGTTTCTCGGCCACGCAGTGGATCATTATTTTTCACGCAAAGGGTTTGCCACCGTCGCCGCACTGTTTCTTTCAGTGAACGCGGTAATGCTGGTGCTGATCACTTTGCATCAGCCAGCGCATACCGTGATGTGGATTTATGGCACGGTCGCACTGACCGGCTTCGCAAGAGCGCTGATTTCCCCTAGTTACAACACGCTGTTTGCACTGATTGTTCCGCGTGCATCGATAGCCAAGGCATCGGGTATCGGCAGTTCTATGTTTCAGATTGGCCTGATTGTTGGCCCGGCGATGGGTGGCCTGTTAGTCGGTTTTGCCAATAAATACGTCGCTTATGAAATATCTGCCTTACTCGCCTTGGGTGCGGCCATTTCAGCGATGACCTTGCATGTTAAAGAACATCGTAGCCATACACCCATGAAAGTGTTTGCCAGTATCGCGGAAGGTTTGCAGTTTGTCCGACGTACGCAGGTGGTTCTGGCGGCGCAATTGCTGGATATGTTTGCGGTACTGTTTGGCGGCGCGGTGGCGATGTTGCCCGCTTTTGTGCATGATGTTTACCAGATGGGTCCTGAAGGGCTGGGTGTATTACGCGCGGCACCGGCAGTAGGCGCGATTATTACCGGCTTGTGGCTGGCGAAAAACCCGATTCATCAGCACAGCGGACGCTGGTTATTACTGGCAGTGGCCGGATTTGGCCTGTGCATGATTGCCTTCGGCTTAACCACTACCTACTGGCTGGCCGCCGTCATATTGGCGATATCCGGCATGATGGATGCCGTCTCGGTGATTCTGCGGCAAACCATTCTGCAACTGGCAACGCCTGATGGCATGCGCGGGCGGGTGTCTGCCATCAATGGGATTTTCATAGGTTCATCCAATGAGCTGGGCGCATTCGAATCCGGCCTCACGGCAAGGTTAATGGGGCTGGTGCCCTCGGTGGTATTCGGCGGCTTGATGACGATTGCGGTGGTTGGCGTCACCGCGGTCAAAGCGCCTAAACTGCGCGATCTGCATGTGTCGGAACTGCATTAACCCCGGATAAACCATGCGCGATCTTGATCAGTTGTTCCAGGCGTTACAACGGTCAACATTCCGCACCAGTTTCCGGCTGAATGCCAGGGATACGCAATACCTGCGGCAAAAAGGCCTGGCGGTGGTGCTGGATCACGCGGAGGCTTTTATTGCGGATCGGCTTGCCCCGGCGGTCATTGCCAATGAGGGTCAGCAAACGCCGATGCGCGGGCATCCGGTGTTTGTGGCGCAGCATGCAACAGCGACTTGTTGTCGCGGGTGTTTGGCCAAGTGGCACAGAATCCCGTCTGGGAGGGCGCTTAGTCTGGATGAACAGGCATATATCGTGGTGGTGATTGAGCGGTGGTTGATGCCGTTGGTTTCTGAGTGACAGCCCAATCAAAAGAACATCTCTTTCTTTTTATCCTGCACTATAAAAATCATTGACTAGCTGCTTTCTAAGTCTTTCTTACCCTAAGTCTTTCTTATCCTAAGACATTCACTGCCCTTGCATAGAAATAATCTTGTCATGCCCCTGTTTTAGACTGAGCTAGATTGTTTGCAAGTGTTCGGCCTGGGGTGCCGATTGAAGGAACCTGGCCTAAACAGCAATGTTACGGATAACCACACGTTATAACACCTATGTATACCAGACCTATGACGTGCCCATTCTCTGGATTTTCTCTTGTTTTGGATTTCTGGCTGCTGAAGCATAGATGCAGAAAAGATGGGTGTCATTAATTCATGGGATATTTTTTAATTTGGCAACTAGTCAGGCCAGTAACGGTCTAGTAATAGAGTGCACAGGAAGCATTTAAGCTTCAACGAGGAGTAGCACAGATGAAAGTAGCAAATATGATGCATTTGATGACGCTGGCAGCGTTATCGGGATGTGCAACAGCAGGTAATCCTGACCCATTGGAACAAGTGAATCGGAAGACTTTCGCATTTAATCAAAAATTAGATGACGTAGTATTAAAGCCCGTCGCTAAAGGCTATCAGAAAGTTGTACCAGGTACAGTAAGGCAAAGTGTCCGTAATTTTTACGCCAATCCGCGTGATTTGCTGTCTGCTATCAGTTCTTTTCTTCAAGGTCGGCAAATCGATGGTGCGTCTGATTTAATGCGTTTCGCTACCAACAGTACGATTGGTGTGCTTGGGCTATTTGATGTAGCGACCCCGCTGGGATTTGAAAAGCATAACGAGGATATAGGGCAAGCGCTTGGATACTGGGGAATGGGCTCTGGGGCATATATCGTTTGGCCAATCTTCGGGCCATCTTCTTTAAGAGATACCACGACGCTGGTAAGTAATCTTGTTGTTACTCCGCAAGCGCTTGTATCTGATAATTCACTTTATTACTCCCTGACTGCATTACAAATTACCAATGCCAGAAGCGATCAATTAACGACATCGGAAATTCTTGATGATATTTCAATCGATCAATATCTGTTTGTTCGGGACGCCTATCTGCGTTACAGGGAGTCATTAGTTCATAATGGAAACTTGCCTGCTGACCCGGATTTTGAATAAGGCATTGGTATTCAATCTCACTCGGTGCAGATGAACATGAGTAAGTGTTAGAGATTAAAGTTCTGGGGATTTAGCAACAATTTGCAGCTTGTGCGTTTCAAGGGTGGTGGTTGCAACTTAATGGTTTTGTGCAAAGAGGTAGCAGGGGTTTCGCCGCGCATACTCTGCCCCTCGGTAACGGTTGGCTCCTGTAAAAAATACTGCGCCATGCAACGAATCGTCATTCCGGCGGAGGCCGGAATCCAGGCTAGGTTACTGTTTAGCTTGGTTACAATAAAAACAACAAGTGATGCAATTACTGAAAGTTGTAATGGGTATTTCTTTGAATATTGACCATACCTTTTCGCCCCTAGGCGAGTTACTTTTCTTTGCTTGCCCAAAGAATAAGTAACCAAAAGAAAGGGCACCCTAGCTTCCGCTTATTCCCTGCGTTGCTCGTCAAAATAAGCGGTCACGAAACTCAACCTGGTAGCTCACAAAAAACGTAAGCTACTGCGGGATTCAGACAGTCGCTCCCTTGTATCTTATTTTGCCTGCGCTACTCGGCGCGTCAGATAGGGGACCCTTTTAAAACCACCACGCTGTGGTGTTGGTGATATTAGGGTCACCTATAATCGCGCTAAGTACGGTTGCTACAAAAAACTAAAGTCGGTTTCTGTTAAGTTGTATATTTTTGGCCTTACTTCCAGCCACCACCCAGCGAACGATAAAGATTCACAACCGCAGAAACCTGTTGTTGCTTGGTTTCTATTAACTCCATTTTGGCGTCCAGTGCATCACGTTGTGTGAGCAGCACTTCCATATAGTCAGCGCGTGCGGCTTTGAATAGCTGGTTGGCGACATCAATCGATTGGGTCAGTGACTCTACCTGTTTGTTTTTCAACTGGTAGTTTTTATCCAGGTTGTCCATATTGGATACCTGGTTGGCCACTTCCATATAGGCATTGATGATTTTCTGCTCATATTCATAAGCGGCCTGCACTTGCATGGCACTTGCGCTCTTGTACTGTGCTTCTATCGCATTCCGGTTAATCAGCGGGGCGACCAGCTCACCGCCAAACGAGGCCATGACCGAGGCTGGAATGTTGAGCAGGTATTTTGGATCAAATGCCTGGAAACCCAACCCGCCACGGATAGAGAAGGAAGGGTAAAAGTTGGCTTTCGCGACATCGATATTCAGCTTAGCCGCTGAGAGTTCCAGCTCCGCCTGGCGTATATCCGGGCGGTTAGCCAACAACTCGGATGGCACGCCTGCCTGTACCATCTTCGGTTGCATATCCATAAAGTGTGCCGATGAACGCGCCACCGGTTGTGGGGTTCTGCCCAGCAAGAAGTTGATGCGGTTTTCGGTTTCTACAATTTGCTGTTTCAATACAAACTGGCGGCTCTGGTTCTTTTTCACTTCTGCTTCAAACCGTTTCACTGCCAGCGAGTTGGCGCGTGCATATTGTTGCAGCTGTTTCACAACTTCAAAGGCATTTTGCTGAATGGCGATATTCTGGTCCAGCGTTTCCAGCTCGTTGTCCAGCGCGACCAGCTCATAGTATGCATTGGCGACTTCGGCCACCAGGTTGGTCACCAGGAAGTGCTTGCCCTCGATACTGGCCATGTATTCTGTCACCGCAACCTTGGTGGCGTTACGCAGTTTCTTCCATACGTCCAGCTCCCACGAGGCGGTGAGGCCAAACTGGTAGTTACCCAGGAAGCGCGGATTGGAGCGGCCTTCCTTGATATCCAGGTTTTCTTCCACGGCGCCGTTACGGGTGTATTTGCCAACTTTCTCTTTATCGGCACTCGCACCGATGCCGACAAATGGCAGGTACTCACCGCGCCGGGCCTGGATTTCATTCTGGGCGACGCTGATGCGCTGCGCCATCATGTTGACTTCCTTGTTGTTGGCTACTGCGATATCAATCAGGGATATCAGGTTCTGATCTTCAAAAAAGTCTTTCCAGTTGACGGTGGCACTATTGCCGGCAGGCTCCACCCCCTGCTGAAAGTGGGTGGGTAGAGTGGTATCCGCCTGTTTGGTCGTGATGCCGGGAATGGAGCAAGATTGCAGCAGCATGGCTGTGCTGCCCGCAATCAGCCAGGCCACGGTTTTGCGAGAATTAAGGTTATGCTTCATCATCATCTTCCAGGCCCTTGCTATAGTGATAAATTTCAGTCAGAGGGTCTTGTTCCTCGTGCTTGATCAGGGTTTTACCATCCGTCATTTTGGCAAACATGTAGTAAAGGCCGGGGATGAGGATGACACCGAATACTGTGCCGAACAGCATGCCGCCAAAGGCTGAGGTACCGATGGTGCGGTTACCTACGGCACCTGCGCCAGTGGCCATTACCAAAGGAATCAAGCCGGCAAGGAACGCAAACGAGGTCATCAGGATAGGCCGGAACCGTGCTTTGGCGCCTTCAATCGCCGCATCACGTAATGACATGCCCTGATTGCGTTTCTGCACCGCAAACTCCACGATCAGCACCGCGTTTTTACCGAGCAGACCCACCAGCATCACCAGCCCGACCTGCGCATAAATGTCGTTGGCCAGCCCCAGTGATTTCAGCAGGAAGAAAGTACCGAATACACCTGCCGGCAGCGACAGGATCACCGCCAGTGGCAACACAAAACTTTCGTATTGTGCGGCGAGCACCATGTAAACGAAGATCAGCACCACGGCGAAAATCACTAACGCTTCATTACCACGTTGCGCCTCGTCGAATGACAGGCCTTCCCAGCCAATATCATAGCCGTGTGGCAAGGTGGCTTTGGCAACTTCTTTCACTGCCTTGATCGCGTCATCACTGGTGTAACCAGGCGCGGGTGTAGCACGGATAGTGGCTGAGTTATACAGGTTATAACGGGTGATCTCGTTCGGGCCCTGCATTTTCTTCATCTTCATGAAAGCGGAGTAAGGCACCATCTCACCGTCGTCGTTTTTCACGTAGTAATTCAGGATATCGCTAGGGTAGCGCCTGAATTCCGGACTCGCCTGTGTATAAACCCTGAAATAATTGTTAAAGCGGATAAAGCCTTGCTCGAAAGTACTACCGATAAGGATGTTCAGGTTATCCATCGCTTTACCGATCGATACGCCTTTTTGCATGGCTGCCTTGTTGTCGATTTCCAGTTCATATTGCGGATAGTTGGCCGCATAAAATGTGAACAGGCCGGTCAGCTCTTTGCGTTTGCCTAAAGCCGCCATGAACTCCTGGTTGATTTTGTCGAACGCATGATAATCGGTGCCGTTGGTTTTATCCAGCAGGCGCAAAGCCAACCCCGATGCCGCACCATAACCCGGCACCGCAGGCGGTTCGAAATACTCGATCACCGCACCGAAGTTTTTGGTCTTTTCTTCCAGTTCTTCGATAATCTGCTGCACTGATTTATCGCGTTTAGACCAGTCTTTCAGGTTGATCAAGCAGGTTCCCGCATTAGAACCACGGCCTTCAGTCAGTATTTCATAACCCGCCAATGCAGAAACTGATTCAATGCCGTCTACTTTTTTGGCCTCATTCTGCAGCAAACGCGCGACCTTGTTCGTTGCCTCCAGTGTTGAGCCCGGCGGCGTCTGGATGATCGCGTAAATCTGCCCTTGATCCTCACCCGGAATAAAACCCGCAGGCAAGGTCTGGTTCATCACAAAGGTACCAAAGGCGAATCCGACTAGGGCCAAAATAGAAACACTGCGTAGGGTCACGATTTTGCTCAGGAACCTGGTGTAATGCCCGGTCAAGCGGTCAAACCAGCGGTTGAATTTATCGATCAGCCAGCTCACCGGTGTCCTGCGTTTGGGTTGACCATGATGGTTTTTCAGCAAAATCGCGCACAGCACTGGCGTTAACGACAACGCCACCACACCGGAAATCACAATAGACGATGCCATGGTAATGGAGAACTGGCGGTAAAACACCCCGACCGGACCGGTCATGAAAGCCACCGGTACGAATACCGCGGTCATCACCAGTGTGATCGCGACAATCGCACCACCAATCTCGCCCAGCACTTTTTGCGTCGCGCGGTAGGGCGAGATGTGCTCGTCTTCTTCAAACTTGGCGTGTACCGCTTCCACCACCACAATCGCGTTATCGACCACGATACCGATCGCCAGCACCAGCGCGAACAGGGTGATCAGGTTGATGGTGATGCCGAACAGCTGCATACAAAAGAAAGTACCAATCAGCGACACCGGTACCGCCAGGATAGGGATCAGCGTTGAGCGCCAGTCACCCAGGAAAATATACACCACCAGCGCGACCAGGAAAAAGGCCTCTACCAGCGTATGTAATACTTTCTCGATAGAAGCATCCAGGAATTTGGAAACGTCATAATCGATCTCGTAAGCCATCCCCGCCGGAAAGTTAGGTTTCAACTCTTCCATTTTCTTTTTAACGTTCTCAATCACCTCGCTGGCATTACTGCCGTAGTTTTGCTTGAGTACGATGGCAGCAGACGGGAAACCATCCTTGTTGGAATAAATATCGAAAAACTCGCTGCCCAGTTCAATCTTGGCCAGGTCTTTCAGTTTCAGGATCTCACCTTCGGAATCGGCGCGGATAATGATGTCGCCATATTCTTCCGGCTTGTTGTAACGGCCTTTGTAAACCAGCACATATTCTTTTGATTGCGCGGAAATACCCGAGCTTTGCCCCAGGCGACCTGGACGGCCGATGATACTCTGCTCGCTGATGGCTTTCATCACGTCTTCGATAGACACCTTGTAAGCACGCATGCGGTCAGGGTTCAGCCAGATACGCATCGCATACTGGCGGCTACCCAGGATCTTGGCACTGGCAATACCGTTTACACGCTGGATTTCCGGAATCACATTGACGTTGGCGTAGTTATACAAAAACTTCTCGTCAGCGTTCTTATCCTTGCTGAACAGGTTGATGTACATCAGCATGCTTGGCTGCACGCGTTCGACGACTACACCTTCGAGTTGCACCAGTTCCGGCAAGCGGCTCATCACCTGGTCAATCCTGGTCTTGACGTTAATCATGGCCTGGTTAGGGTCGGTACCCAGCGCAAAAATCACCTGGATAGTCGCTTCACCGGCACTGGTCGCATCTGACACGATGTATTTCATGCCAGGCACGCCGTTAATGGCGCGTTCAATCGTAATCAGCGATGATTGCACAAGCACGTCGGCACTCGCACCAGGATAAGCCAGGGATACGATCACGCGTGGTGGCGCAATGTCAGGGAACTGCGAAGTCGGCAGTGACTTGATAGAAAGAAAACCTAAAAACACGATCAATAGCGACAAAATAATCGCCATGACCGGTCTTTTGATAAAGATACTTAGCATGGGGGATTCGCTTTCTGGCTGACTATTCGGCGTAAAGGTCTAAATGGGAATACACATGCTCCGGTGTCTGGAAATTCACCGCGATGGTTTCGCCGTTCTGTACCCTGCGCAGGCCTTCGATCAACACGCGATCATCTTCCTTCAGGCCGGATTTCACGATAAACAGATGGGGTTGCTCGGCAGCAATCGTAATCAGGCGCTGTTCCAGCTTGTTGGCTTTGGTCACCACATACACATAGGTTTTATCCAGCACTTCAAATGTCGCTTTTTGCGGAATCAGCAACGCATTAGGGAAAGGCACATTCATCAGGATATTGCCGGTTTCACCATGCCTGAGCACCCGGTCAGGATTGTTAAACACGGCACGGAACTCAATATTGCCGGTTTTATTGTCGAAATCGCCTTCAATGGTTTCGATGGTCCCTTCCTGGTTAAACACTTGCCCGTTGGCCATTTTCAGTTTGACCTTGCGGTGTTCATCGCGGTCTTTTATCGCCATGTAATCCAGGTACTCGGCTTCCGGCACGTTGAAGTACACCCACATTTTGCTGTTATCAGACAGCGTAGTCAGCAGGTCGCCTTCGTCCATCAGACTGCCTTTTCGTGCTGCCAGGTGGTCCATGACGCCGGTAAACGGTGCCTTGATATCGGTAAAATTCAAATGCGTCTGCGCCAGTTTCACTTCGGCGTTGGCTTTATCTAGCTTGGCTTTACCCAGCGCCAGTTCGTTGGGCGAAACAATATTCTTCTCCGCCAGCGCACGCGTATTCTCATATTCGATCTGCACCGTTTTGGCTTCCGCCTCCGCTTTCAGTAATTCGACCTGATAAACGTTAGGCATGATCTTGAACATCGGTTGCCCCTGTTTGACGACTTGCCCCTCATCGACAAAGATGTCTTGCAGGTAACCACGCTCCAGCGCACGCAATTCAATATGCTGGGTCGCATGGATCTGGGCGACATATTCCTTGGTAATGTTGGTGTCTTTGCGCAACGGCGACGTGACTTCCAGTTTAGGAGGCGCTTCCTTGTGCTCTTCCTCTTTGTGGCAGGCGCTGAGCACAGTGCCAAGAAAGCCTAAAACGACCAACTGCTTAATCATTGAGTGCTGTTTAATCATCATATTTATGTGTATCAGATAATAAAGAAAGGGTAATGCAACGCATGACCATCCGGGTGCTGAACTGGCATGAGCGTTGAACCTGTCTTGTGATACACAGCCTGTGTTGTCCGCGGTGATTAAGGTGATATTGCTAGGTCATTCTTGCTTATTTTGAGGCAAGCAAACGGGTACCTTATGGCGGAATTAGGCGTGTGGGTGTTCAGGTTCAGCGCGCGCCATGCACAGGCGCTTACGCGGATGACACCTTAGTTTGAGGCAGGCGGAGCGCGCGAATGCAGGTGACGAACAACCACCGGGCGTGGAGCCACGCGACGGCGAGAGAGACACAGCAACGCAAAAGGAATCATGCAGGCAATAGTGATGCTTGCGGCGGGGGGGATCAGGTAAAGCGGCGCAGTCAGGGGTGATTCGCCATCGCCGCTATATTCAACAATTTCAGCGACCCGTATCCGGACGGTATCATCGCTGTAGCTGGAGTGATCGGAGAATTCAGCGACTAATGCAAAGCCGAGTACAGTCAGCAGCACTGTGACGACCCACAGTCTGAGTTGTGTTGCGGCTGTATTCAAATGTTTATGCATTAAATCAGTTAACGGAAAAGAATCAAATTTCTGTAATAACGGTTTTTATAATGGTGTAAATGCGTAAGGCAAAGTATCAAGATCCAAGTATCAAAAAGATTTTATGATCTTTACAATACTTACATTAAACGCTTTTACATGGGAAATGACAAGTCGCCAAAGGGCGTAGTTCGCATTAAATGGCGCTTTGTAAGGTGGGTGTCAGTTTCGTAAGCATTTATTTCAATTTATCGGGTGGTTGAGGGAATGTGACAAGAGTTTTCAGAACATGGTTTGGTGTTTGCATTGTCATTCTGGGGGAGGGTATAGCAGGGGTTCCGCAGGGAGAATCCAGGCCGGGTTAGTGCTTAGCTTGGCTGCAATATAAAAGCTAGTATCGCGCTTGCTGATAGTTCTAATCGTTAATTCTTCGATATTCAAGATTATTTTTCGCCCCTAGGCGAGTTACTTTTCTTTGCTTGCCCAAAGAAAAGTAACTAAAAAAGAAAAGGCACCCTAGCTTCCGCTTGTTTCCTGTGTTGCTCATCAACGTGGGCGTCCAGCGAAACTCGCCCTAGCGGCTTGCAAAGAACGCAAGCTGCCGCGGAACTCGAACAGACGCTAGCCGACAACTCCCCCGCTGACTGCGCTACTCGGCGCGTCAGATAGGGGCCCGTAAAAACCAACACGCTTTTAGTTATGTTCAGACTCGTCACAGTCATTCCCGCTCAATCAGTGAAAAAAACGCAAAGCAAAAAACGAACAAGACATATCGAATAGCTTGTGGGTTTTAGTCTTAGCTTTTTAAAAGGTTACTTAGCGCCCGCTGCCTCTTGCGCTCTACCATTGTCTCATCGTGGTGATTTTAAACGGGCCCCTATCTGACGCGCCGAGTAGCGCAGGCAAAATTAGGAGAAAGGGAGCGACTGTCTGAGCTCCGCGGTGGCTTGCGCAGTATGCAAGCCGCTAGGGCGAGTCTCGTGACCGCTTATGCCTAAGTCCGGCAAAGCAACGGACGAAAGTCCTGGTTCGAGCAACGCAGGAAATAAGCGGAAGCTAGGGTGTCTTGTTCTTTACCCTCTTTCTTACGGACAAGCATAAGAAAGAGGGTAGCCGAGGGGCGAAAAAACGCCAACCAATCCGCCAATACAACAACCCAAAGAATGACTTCTAAATCAATCAGACAAAACAAAAAGCGCACTGAATAGTGCGCTTTGTATATGTAGTTACTACTTACCCAAGGTTAGGCGCTAACCATCTCTCCAACCAGGCCTTATCCACATGCCTTCTCTTCGCCATGTCTTCCACCTGGTCATTGGCTATCTTGTCGACACTGAAATATCTGGATTCCGGATGGGCCAGATAAAAACCGCTTACTGCCGCTGCCGGCAACATCGCGTAACTATCCGTCAACTGCATATCAATTTCTTCCGCCTGCAGCACCCTGAACATATCCGCTTTCACCGTATGGTCCGGACAGGCTGGGTAGCCTGGCGCCGGACGGATACCTTTATATTGCTCTTTGATCAGCGCTTCCTTATCCAGTGCTTCGCTGGCGGCATAGCCCCAGAAATCGGTACGCACACGCTCATGCATATACTCGGCAAACGCTTCGGCCAAACGGTCAGCCAGTGACTTGAACATAATGGCGTTGTAGTCATCATGATTCTTTTCGTACTCAGCCAGGCGTTTTTCCATACCTAGGCCAGCCGTCACCGCAAACAGGCCGATGTAGTCATCGGTGCCCTTGGGCGCAACAAAGTCGGCCAGGCACTGGTTAGGGCGTGCCACGCCGTCAATCACCGGTTTTTGTGTTTGCTGGCGCATGCCGTACCAGGTCAACGCTACCTGGCTGCGGGATTCATCAGTATAGATCTCGATATCATCGTGATTGACCTGGTTGGCTGGCAGCAAGGTAATCACGCCATTGGCATTTAACCAGCGGCCATCAATAATGCGCTTGAGCATGGTTTGCGCTTCGGCAAACACTTTGGTCGCGGCTTCACCGACGACCTCGTCCTTGAGGATGGCAGGATAAAAACCGGCCAGGTCCCAGGTCTGGAAGAAAGGACCCCAGTCTATATATTGTGCAATCAATGCCAGGTCGATATTTTTGAATACACGACGACCAATGAATTTGGGTTTTACCGGCGCATTTGGCGCGGCGAAGTTTACTTTGGCTGCATTGGCACGCGCATCAGCGATGGTCAGCATAGGCACGCCTTTTTTATTGGCATGCTGGTGACGGGCTTTTTCGTAATCGGCCTGGATCTCGGCCAGGTAAGCGCCGCGCGTTTCCGGCGTCAGCAGGTTTTGCATGACGCTGACCGAGCGGGAAGCATCCGGTACGTAAATCACCGGGCCTTCGTAGTTAGGCGCAATTTTCACGGCGGTGTGCGCGCGAGAGGTTGTCGCGCCACCGATCAGCAATGGTGTCTGTTGTGCTACAAAATGCGGGTCGCGCTGCATTTCCCTGGCGATATAGGCCATTTCTTCCAGCGATGGCGTAATCAGGCCGCTTAAGCCGATAATATCGGCATTCTCAGCCTTGGCCATGGCCAGGATCTCAGCGGCAGGCACCATCACACCCATATTCACCACTTCAAAATTATTGCACTGCAACACCACCGAGACGATGTTTTTACCAATATCGTGTACATCGCCTTTTACCGTGGCAATCACCACCTTGCCCTTGGGCTTGGCCACCACACCGGTGCGTTTTTCTTCCAGTGCTTTTTCTTCTTCGATAAACGGGATCAGGTGCGCGACCGCGGATTTCATCACACGCGCCGATTTCACCACTTGCGGCAGGAACATCTTGCCCTGACCAAACAGGTCACCGACCACATTCATGCCGTCCATCAGCGGGCCTTCGATCACATGGATAGGGCGACCACCGTTGTTCATGATGTCCTGGCGAACCTCTTCCGTATCGGCGACGATATAGTCGGTAATACCATGTACCAGTGCATATTCCAGGCGCTTGCTGGCTGGCACCGGATTTTCCGGTGTACCGCGCCAGGCCAGTGTGGCTTCCGCCTTTTTGCCACCAGCGACCAAAGTACCGGCGATCTCGATCATGCGCTCTGTCGCCGCCAGCGGATTGTCCGGGTCGACCACACGGTTCAGTACCACGTCTTCGACGCGTTCCCGCAATTCTGCGGGAATATCGTCATAAACACCGACCATGCCGGCGTTAACGATACCCATGGTCATGCCGGCCTGGATGGCGTGGTAGAGGAACACGGTATGGATGGCTTCACGTGCCGGTTCGTTGCCACGAAAGCTGAAACTGACGTTGGATACGCCACCGGAAATACGCGCATACGGCAGATTTTGCTTGATCCAGCGCGTGGCTTCGATAAAGTCCACCGCGTAGTTGTTGTGTTCTTCGATACCGGTGGCAATCGCAAAAATATTCGGGTCAAAGATAATATCTTCCGGCGGAAAACCCTGGCCTACCAGCAGATCGTAAGCGCGTTTGCAGATCTCGGTTTTGCGCGCAAATGTGTCGGCCTGGCCGGCTTCGTCAAACGCCATCACGATTACGGCCGCGCCATAACGCTGGCATAGCTTGGCCTGGCGCAGGAACTCGGTTTCGCCTTCTTTCATCGAGATCGAGTTGACGATGGCCTTGCCTTGCACACATTTCAGGCCAGCCTCAATCACCGCCCATTTGGAGGAGTCGATCATGATGGGCACGCGGGCGATATCCGGCTCGGAGGCAACCAGGTTAAGGAAGTGCGTCATCGCCTTGACCGCATCCAGCATGCCTTCATCCATATTGATATCGATGACCTGGGCGCCATTCTCCACCTGCTGGCGGGCGACACTGAGCGCTTCTTCGTATTGCTCGTTGATGATCATGCGCGCAAACGCTTTCGAACCGGTCACATTGGTACGTTCGCCGACGTTCACATACAGCGAGCTTTCATCAATGATAAATGGCTCCAGCCCGGACAACTTGGTGGCGACCGGTAACGTGGGTACCTGGCGCGGGGGCAGGTCCTTGATCGCGGTATAAATCGCGTTGATATGCCCGGGCGTGGTACCGCAGCAGCCACCGGCGATATTGATAAAGCCGCTGTCAGCAAACTCTTTGACCAGGCTGGAAGTCACATCCGGCGTTTCGTCAAAACCGGTGTCTGACATCGGGTTAGGCAAACCGGCATTTGGGTAGATACACACAAAGGTATCCGCCACTTTGCTGAGTTCTTCAGCATATGGGCGCATCAGCGTCGCACCCAGCGCGCAGTTCAGGCCTACGGTCAGCGGTTTGACATGGCGGACTGAGTGCCAGAAAGCCGTGACGGTCTGGCCGGAAAGGATACGGCCGGAAGCATCAGTCACCGTGCCGGAAATCATGATCGGCCAAGTCTTGCCCTGTTCATCAAAAAACGTCTCGATCGCAAACAAGGCGGCTTTACAGTTGAGGGTATCGAAAATAGTTTCCACCATCAGGATATCGGCGCCACCATCCACCAGGCCGCGGATCTGCTCGTGGTAAGAAGTTACCAGCTGGTCAAAACTGACATTACGGGCGGCGGGATCATTGACATCCGGTGAAATCGAAGCGGTTTTTGGAGTAGGGCCCAACGCGCCAGCCACAAAGCGCGGCTTGTCCGGTGTGCTGTATTTGACGCAGGCGGCCTTGGCTAATTTGGCCGCCTCAACGTTCATTTCATACACCAGGTGCGCCATATGGTAATCATCTTGCGCCACGCTGGTAGCACCAAAGGTATTGGTTTCTACAATGTCGGCACCGGCAGCCAGGTATTTCTCGTGGATTTCCTGGATCACATGCGGCTGGGTCAGTGTCAGCAGTTCGTTATTGCCTTTGACAAACAGCTCCCGCTCGCCGGCCGGTCCCTGGAAGTCCTTGAAACGCTCGCCACGGTAGTCGGCTTCAGTCAGCTTGTATTGCTGGATCATGGTCCCCATCGCGCCATCCAGGATCAGGATGCGTTTGGACAAGGCTTCACGTAGCCATTGCTCGGTGGGGGAAACCGTCAGTTGCGTCATGCGTATCAACTTGAAAATAAAAGCGCCATTTTAACACAGCGCGTTTCAAGCTCAGTGGCTAGAAGTTGAAGCGAAAGGTGGTCATCAATACGTGGTTTTCGCGGTCTACCGTGCGGGTATTGATGAACTGGTTCAGGTAACCGACATCCACGTTGGAAAAATCGCTGAATTTCCAGTTGATACCCAGGAACAGGCGGTTCTGGTCTATGCCGCGCCGCACGCCCCATTCGGTCTGGTTGAAGTTGATAAACAATTCGTCATACACCACCCACTGCATCTGCGGATGCAGTGTACTTGGCGTCGTAGCCCGCACCATCTGCCGCAGGCGATGCCCTACGTCCTGGAAGTCCTCCCGGCGGCGTTGCTCGAAACGGGTGCGGCTGGTGAAAGTGATATCGGCCACTTCATCAAACTGGTACTGGAACTGCTCCCATAGCCGGTTTTCGCGAAAATCGGATTGCCCGGCAGGATGATTGATCACGGTGTCATAACCCAGCCAGACGCTGGATTTTGGATTGAATCTGTAAAATACCGCTGGCCGCAAAATCAGCTGGTCAAACTCCATGCCTTCTTCACGCCAACGCGGATGCGTATCCATACTCCAGTAAAAGTTATCTGCCGGTAACTTGCCCTGGGTGTAGATGCTTAACCAGTAACGGCCATCTTCCTCTGTATCGGCAAAAGCGGCAGCTGCGAACAGTAATCCCAGCATGAACAGCACACGGTTGAAAAAAATATGGTCGAATCTGGTAAATGACATTAACATCGCGGCATTCTATGGCTGTAAATCGGCATGGAAAATCGGCCGTAGCAGCGCGGCCATGTATATAAGGGGATTGCATGATATCAGGTTTGGTTCAACTCTTTTTGTGGCAGGGCCTGGGTGAGTTGCTCAGCAAGTTTTTCCTGCCCAGTATTCCGGGGCCGGTGCTTGGCTTATTGTTACTGCTGGCATTCCTGTGCCTGCGCGGCCAGGTGGATAAAGACCTTGCCGACGTTGCGGACGCTTTCCGCCAGCATCTGGGCTTACTGTTTGTGCCCGCTTCGGTCGGCGTGCTGTTATTCCTGCCTGAATTGCAAACGCATGCGCTGGCAGTGAGTACCGCCTTGCTGGTCAGCGTCATCCTGACCATTGCGGTGACGGCAATCGTGCTCAAAGTATTCTGGTACTTTTCACTGAAGCGTAATAAAGGCATCACCCGGGAGCAGCGCCATGAGTAACCGCCTGCCTATCTCGGAAATCTGGGTCTACCTTTCCGGCGACCAGCTGTTCGCGCTGATCATCACGCTGGCCACTTACCAGCTCGGCTATCTGATGTATGTACGTGCCAAACGCCATCCCTTGGTCAATCCGGTGGCAATTGCGGTGATCCTGACCTGCCTGATTATTGATGCGCTGGATATGCCGTACGAGAAATACTTTGAAGGCGCGCAGTTTGTACACTTCCTGCTGGGCACGGCAACCGTGGCGCTGGCAGTACCTATCTATCACGGTTTCAAACGCATGCAGGGCAAGATTTTCCATATCTGGGTTGCACTGACTGCGGGCAGTACGGTATCGATCGTCAGTGCAGTTGCCATCAGCAAACTGATGGGCGCGTCTGACAATATTGTCGGCAGCATGTATGCCAAATCGGTCACTGCGCCGATTGCGATGGGCATTGCCGAGCGGCTGAGTGTGTCGCCCACGCTGACAGCGGTATTTACTGTGATTACCGGAATGCTGGGCGCGATCCTGGCACCCTATATTTTGAATGCTTGCAAAGTACATCAATGGTGGATACGTGGCACGGCGATTGGTGTGGGTGCACATGGGTTGGGGATTACGCGGGCATTTAGTGTGAATGAAGAGGCGGGTATTTATGCCAGTATGGCGATGGGTTTGAATGGGGTGATCAGTGCGATTGGATTGCCGATAGTGCTGACTTATTTACGGCCGCATTTGGGGTTTTGAGATTGAGGAGGAATGCCTCGTACATTAATTTATTGCATCTCATCGTCATTCTGGCGACGGCCAGAATCCAGGCGAGGTGGTGACTTAACTTAGTTGCAATCGAAGAGGGTATGCTGCACTTGCTTAGGTTTGTTTTTAATAGGTACTTCTAAGAATATTTACCAGTGCCTTTCGCCCCTAGGCGAGTTACTTTTCTTTGCTTGCCCAAAGAATAAGTAACCAAAAGAAAAGGCACCCTAGCTTCCGCTTGTTTCCTGCGTTGCTCATCAACGTGGGCGTCCAACGAAACTCGCCCTGACAAGCCACACACAACGTGGCTTGTTGCGGAACTCAAACAGACGCTGGCCAAAGGCTCCCACGCTGATTGCGCTACTCGGCGCGTCAGATAGGGGCCCATGAAAAGCACACGCTTTCGCTTGACTGTAATTCTTTGCGTCGCACCACGCTCGACCACTCTGGGAAAAAGAAACAAAAGAATTAGATTTATTAGAATTTGAGTTTTGTCTTCAAGGCTCAAAACGCACTTAGCGCCCTTTAACCTTACATGCCTAAGGTATGTTCCATCGTGGTGGTTTTAAACGGGTCCCTATCTGACGCGCCGAGTAGCGCAGGCAAAACAAGGAGAAAGGGAGCGTTTGTTTGAGTCCCGCGGCAGCTCACGATTTGTGTGAGTTGCCAGGTCGAGTTTCGCGACCGCTTGTTTTGACGAGCAACGCAGGAAACAAGCGGAAGCTAGGGTGCATTTCTTTTGGTTAGCTTTTCTTTGTGCAAGCAAAGAAAAGTAACTCGCCTAGAGGCGAAATGGAAACTCCCCTAACTAGAAACCTTCTACAAAGCATAACTTTTCTGAAAAAGATGCTCGTCTTTCTCTTTGCTTTTACTTATGGAAGAAAGAACGGTCGCCTAGAGGCGAAAAGGAATGCAGTAAAAGCGTTACGAAGCTAATAAATTTAGCCAATAGCTTTTAATTCTAAAGAATTAAGTTTTTAATAATTTATTGATTGCTGCCATCAATCTTTGCGTCGTTCCACGATGTTGCACCGTAAAATCCTTCGCCGCTTTAGACATTGCTCTAACCTTGGCTTTGTCTTTCGCCAGGTTTGCAATCGTGTTTTTTAACTCAGCAATATCCGCCATTTGCATCGCCGCATTCGCCGCAACCGCCTCTCTCGTCACCTGCGCAAAATTAAACATATGCGGCCCTAAAATAGTGGGCACTCCCATCGTCGCTGCTTCAATCAGGTTCTGCCCGCCCAGTGGCTGCAAACTGCCGCCCATGACCGCAAAATCACTCGCCGCATAGTAGGTATACATCTCGCCCATGCTGTTACCCAGCACCACTTGCACATCTTCATTCAGCGTTTGCGCAAGCTCGGTGCGCAGCACATAGCGTAAGCCGCGTGCTTTTAGCAATGCTTCCACTTCGGCAAAACGCTGCGGATGGCGCGGGACTAATAACAGCAAAACGTCACTGTCTTTTACCGCATCCAGAATCAGCTGCTCTTCGCCTTCACGTGTGCTGGCAGCCATCAGCACAGTGCGGTTTGTACCAAGCAGCTCGCGCAAACGTGCACCGTTGGTCACACTCTCTGCCGGTGGCGTGACGTCAAACTTCAGGTTGCCGCATACCATCACATTGCTGGCACCTAAGGCTTGTAGTCGTTTTGCATCCGCCTCAGTTTGGGCAGCCACCAGCGCCAGTTGCTCCAGGCAATCATGCGTGAGCTTGCCCAGTTTGGCGTAACCGCGTGCTGATTTTTCCGACAGGCGAGCACTTAATAAGGCGACCGGCATCTGCCTGCGACTGGCTTCAGCAATCAGGTGAAACCATAGTTCTGTTTCCATTAACAAACCTAATGCCGGTTTGAAGTGAGCAAAAAAGCGTTTGGCGGCGCCAGGCGTGTCTACCGGTAAATACGCTTGTAACACACGGCCACTGGCAATTTCTTCACGCAATACCTGCTGACCGGTTTCGCGCCCAGTGGGGGTGCCATGCGTCATCAGTATCTGGTGTTGCGGATATTCTTTCAGTAGTGCCTGGATCAGCGGTTGAGTGGCGCGGGTTTCGCCGACCGAGACGCAATGTACCCAGATCAATGGTGCGTTTATTTTTTGGGTATAGAACCCATAACGTTCGGCCACATGCTGGCGGTATGCGGGTTGTTTCAGGCCGCGCCAGAGCAGCTTGACTGGCAGCAGCAGCGCCACCATATAGATCAGTGCGGTATACACGAATTTTGGCATGGCGCTATTCTCGCATATTTGTGTTGATATCTTGATTGAACGCACCAATGAAATGCATGCGAAACAGGAGAGTGATGACTCACCTATGCCACAGCCCTTGTGTCTAAAGTGATTGGAAAAATGCAAGCATTACGCACCAAAAAAAGGCGTAAAAAATGGGTTGACGTCAACAAAATATAGGCATAAATTACCGCAACTAACACAAGATATTGTGTTTAGCCGGGTACGTGCTTCTAGCAGTAGCGCGTGCATTGACGAGTATGCAAATGCTTGCCCGGCGGGTTTCAGAAAGCGATGTCAGTCGCTCAAGCCTTGGTGCTTACAGACTGATGTGTCAAATCATAAGAATCACCAAGGTATGGAGAAGCTCAATGCTAAAAGCAGTTGAAACGAAGAAGGTTTATTCAGAAGAGGGTGCAGTGGACATTCCGGTGCAGCCGGTCTCGCTCGATATCTGGGATAAAAAATACCGCCTCAAGACTAAAACCGGTGAGCATGTCGATCAGGACATGGATGATTCCTATAGCCGTGTCGCCCGTGCGCTGGCCGATGTAGAAACCACCGAAGAGAAAAAAGCCGAATGGCACGAGAAATTCCTGTGGGCGTTACGCCGCGGCGCCATTCCTGCCGGGCGTATCACTTCCAACGCCGGTGCCTTGGAGCACAAGCCAGCCACTTCTACCATTAACTGCACGGTATCCGGCGTGGTGGAAGACAGCATGGATGACATCCTGGGCAAAGTGCACGAAGCCGGCCTGACCCTGAAAGCTGGTTGCGGTATCGGTTACGAATTCTCCACCCTGCGTCCAAAAGGCGCATTTGTCGCCGGTGCCGGTGCCTATACCTCCGGCCCGCTCTCGTTTATGGATATCTACGACAAAATGTGTTTCACCGTGTCTTCTGCCGGTGGCCGTCGTGGCGCGCAAATGGCAACCTTTGATATTTCGCATCCCGACGTGACTGACTTTATCAAGGCCAAGCGTGAAAACGGCCGTTTGCGCCAGTTCAACCTGAGCTGCTTGATCACCAAAGAATTCATGGAAGCCGTGAAAGCCGATGACGAATGGCGCCTGGCTTTCCCGGTCACCGAGAAAGAAGCGATTATTGATGGCCTGAACGTGAATGACGAGTCACAGGTGGTGTGGCGTGACTGGCCAATCAAGCATAAATACCTGAGCAAGGTCGATGGCCCGGATGCAGGCAAGGTCGCCTGCCGCATCTACAAAACCATCAAGGCCCGCCGCCTGTGGGACGTGATCATGTCTTCCACCTACGACTTTGCCGAGCCAGGTTTTATCCTGATCGACCGCGTTAACGAAATGAACAACAACTGGTTCTGCGAAAACATCCGCGCTACTAACCCCTGCGGCGAACAACCATTGCCACCATATGGTGCCTGCCTGCTGGGTTCCGTCAACCTGACCAAGTTCGTGCGCAAGCCATTTACCGAAGAAGCGCATTTCGACTGGGAAGAATACCGCGACGTGGTTGGTGTGTTTACCCGTATGCTGGATAACGTGGTGGAAATCAACGGCCTGCCACTGGAACAGCAACGCGTGGAAATCGCCCGCAAACGCCGTCACGGCATGGGTTACCTTGGCCTGGGCTCCACACTCACCATGCTGAAAATGAAATACGGTGAAGATGATTCCGTAAAATTCACCGAAGAAGTCACCCGCATCATGGCCGAAGTAGGCTGGGAAGTCGGCGTGCAACTGGCCGAAGAAAAAGGCCCGGCACCTATCATGGACGAAAAATTTGAAGTGACTGCCGACATGCTGCGCCTGCGTCCTGAAATGGCTGCCGATGGCATCAAGGTCGGCCAGAAACTGGCCGGTAAAGTGTTGCTGGGTAAATACAGCCGCTACATGCAGCAGTTCCCGGAAGGCCTGCGTAACCAGATCGCGACCAAGGGTGTACGCTTCACGCATCACAGCTCCATCGCACCTACCGGTACGATTTCCCTGAGCCTGGCCAACAACGCCAGCAACGGTATCGAGCCCAGCTTTGCCCACCACTATGCACGTAACGTGATTCGTGAAGGCAAAAAGTCCAAAGAGAAAGTCGATGTATTCAGCTATGAGCTGCTGGCTTACCGCGAACTGGTGAATGCCAACGCCATGCCGTTCAGTGATAAACCAGAAGAGCAATTGCCGGATTACTTCCTCGATTCATCCACCATCATGGCGAAAGCGCACGTCGATATCCAGGCCGCAGCACAAAAATGGATTGATAGCTCCATCTCCAAAACCATCAACGTGCCTACCGATTACGACTTTGAGGATTTCAAGAACATCTACCTCTACGCGTATGACAAGGGCCTGAAAGGTTGTACGACGTTCCGTTTCAACCCGGAAGCATTCCAGGGTGTGCTGGTGACCGAGAAAGATCTCGAAAGCACCACTTACAAGTTCACGCTGGAAGATGGCACCGAGATCGAAGCCAAGGGGAATGAAGAGATTGAGTATGACGGCGAGATTCATACGGCGGCCAACTTATTCGATGCCTTTAAAGAAGGCTACTACGGAAAATTCTAAGCCCTGACCTACTGCGCTCACGGGTGCGGTGTTACAAAGTGATTTTTAATCCTCATGTACTACTTGTACACTCCGGTTAAAAATCACTTTGCGCCTAGCCCCCGAGTCGCTCGTTACGGTCATCCCATAGAATTTTTGGCTGACAGGAAATTATTAAATAATTGATTACTCCAATAGGGAGAACAACATGGCAATCAAGATCGACAAAAAAATCACCGCCTACAAACTGGTGACCGATGAAGACAAAAAAGCAACCGAAGCCGCAGCAGCGGCTGCTACGAATGTTATCCAGATGGGCGAACCGCTAAGCCGCCCGGATATGCTTGTGGGTAACACCTACAAGATCAAGACGCCGGTGACCGAGCACGCGCTCTACATCACCATCAATGACGTCATCATGAACGAAGGCACGCCGCAAGAGCACCGCCGTCCGTTCGAAATCTTCATCAACTCCAAAAACATGGAGCACTTCCAGTGGATCGTCGCGCTGACCCGCGTGATGTCCGCCGTGTTTCGCAAAGGTGGCGATGTCACTTTCCTGGTAGAAGAACTGAAAAGCGTGTTTGAGCCTTCAGGCGGTTACTTCAAAAAAGGCGGCAAGTTCGTGCCTAGCTTGGTCGCCGAAATTGGTGAAGTAGTCGAAACCCACCTGCAGGAAATCGGCATGCTGAAAAAACCGGGCCTGGACGAACACCAGCAAAAACTGGTTGAAGAGAAAAAAGCGGAATACATGGAAAAGCACGCCAAGTCAGGTGAAGAAGCAAACGACGAAGGCTTCCCAAAAGGAGCGCAGCTTTGCAAAAAGTGTAATACCAAAGCAAGCATATTGATGGATGGATGTATGACCTGCTTGAATTGTGGGGATAGTAAGTGCGGTTAAAAAGTAAAGGCCAGTGTGAGCTGGCTTTTTTTATGGCTATTACAGAAGACATTTTCTAGTTTGATCGCTAAATGAAAAAAATTAATACAGACTCTGCAACGATCTTGGGCTTGTGGTTTGGTGTCGGCGGTTTTATTACGGGATTAGCTGGCATAGGTTTGACTCTTTATTTTTCTTACTCATCAAATCCGAATGCATATTATTTGGCGCTTTCTGGGTGGGGGGCTGCGATTCTTTCAACCATAGCCTCTATCAGAGTATGTTCAAAACTTATTGAGTTATTAGCAAACCAATCTGAAGAAGCTTCCAAGTTAGCAAAATCATATACTGATCAATTAATTGAGCTTACTGAGGTAAAAGTAGAGTTGCAGAATGAGAAGCAACGATTAATATCTATTAGTGAGTTTCTTGCATCTAAATCTTTGCGATCAGCTACACCGAGAAAACCTAAACAAGAAGTTAAAGAAGAGGGCTTAGAAAATGACAATTAAATTTCAAGAGCGTCAATATTACCCTGCTTTAAGAACTCGACCATCCGAAATTGAAGGATATTCGGAGCTAAAACAATCCACAAAAGATAGTTTAATCCCAATTTTCACTATAGGTGCATGGCCAAAAATGGATGGCTTAAGTGAGTCTATCAGTAAGTTAAAATCTGCTGTTGATGAAAGGCCTTGTATTGTTGACTTGACAAGAGAAAATGCATATCAAAATGATGAGCTCACAAAGTTATTGAATCCTAGTGGTAACTTCAACGCATGGTGTGATTTTATTCAATCACAAAATAACTTCATCCCAACCATACAGATGGTGCAAGAGGCAAAACAGTCTCAAATTATTAGGCAAACAAGATTTTTAGAGGGGATTGGTTTAAATCGAGTTGCATTTCGTATAACGGATTACGTAAATGATACTTCGAAGGTTATTAATGCCATATCCGCAATGGATTCTCCAGAAAACGCGCTTGTTATAATTGATGCAGGTTACATACGTGAGACTATGGCCGCATCTATTGCAGCGTGTGTGTCTGCTATAAACGATATACGTGAGGAAATACCTGAAGCCATAATTTCAATTATATCGACTAGCTACCCTTCAACAGTTACCCAATTTCTTGAAGTGAATAGTGATAGAAAAAGTGGCGTAATAAATATCTTAGAGCGTGAACTTCTCCAAGCTATTGGAGTGGATGCTGCAATTTATGGAGATCATGGGTCAATTCACTCAAAAGTTTATCTTGCAAAGGGGGGGAAGTATACGCCTCAAATTGAGTATCCGCTTTATGATGCATGGGCAATTGAGAGAAGGCCAGGATTGGATGGGGATGGATATATTGAAACTGCGAAAGCGCTCGTAGAAAGATATCCAGAGATTCTCGATGAGGACTATTGGGGTAGCAAAAAAATTATTGAAGTCTCACAAGGCAATAATAATGGTATGAAGGTGCGATCTAAATGGATCGCTACTCGAGTCAATATACATATAGAAAAACAACTTGAATTGTCTTTAACTGATACGTTGGATGATGAGTTTTAAGATGGTTTTCTTAGCAATACAGTTTTTTGGATATTTTCGGCCTCTAGCCCATATTTCATTCTAAGAGATGATATGTCTAATGTCCTTGTATACTTTTCGTGTAAAGGGCTTGGGGTAAACACAGGTCTTTGACTAACATAAGTTTTTTTAAGCAAGCTGCTTTTACTAAGAGACAATAAATCTTCAATTTTCGTTTTGCCATTGCGATTACTATCGAATCGATTAAAAGTGTTTTTATATCGATTTTTTAACGCAAATAAAACAAAATCTCTTAGCTTCCTGGATGCCATTTCTTCGCATTTCCCAATTAAATAATTGCGTGAAAAAGATGTTGATGAAGCGATATCATTTTGTTTTAGAAAGGATACTAATTCAGGCTTATGGAGAAATTCACATAGCATTCTCTTGTTAGTAATAGCTTTAGTCTTGCCACGTCTTATAGTCCGAATAGTTATTTCAGAGTTCAGCTCTGATATCTCCCACAACTCTACATTCTCTGGTAGTTTTTCTTTCATTACTGATAAGAATCGCGGTGTTGTTACAACAGTCACTTTGTCAAACCTTGTCAAATAAGTTGTTATTTGACCTTCTAGCCTATCAAGATTGTCAAGGTCGCTTTTGATTTCAAAGGCATGAAGCTTGCCATTAACGACGGTTAAATCTGTTCTTCGGCTCCAGTTTGCAATAACCATTTCATTAATTAAGACGGCATTCTCCAATGCGTTTGTTAAATACAAACGGTCAATTACTGCAGTTTTAATTTCTAATTCATCTAACATGTTTAGATTTCACCAAGGGAGTGCTGGGTACGAAAATGATCAATATTGGTAATATTTTTCATTGCTGTAGATTGAGGTTTAATGCCAAATCTGGAAAGTAGAGTATTCACATCGACACCTCTATCCACGCTGTCACCCATTAGTATTGCAATAATTGCATACTGAGTAGGTACATGTTTCTTTTTAGAGTAGTTAGAAACCGAATTGGCTCTAACACCAACTAGACTTGAAAACCTTTCAATAGTCATGCCAGCTTTACCTAAATGTCGGCGGAACTCGATATAGTCCATAGATGCAATAAAAAAAGAGAATATCTCACAATAATATGAGCATTACTTATGCTTAAGTCAATACATAATTAAAATTAGCGGAGTAATTGCAGATAAATAAAACAAGAACTGGTTAAAACACTTGAAGTTGGCTCAGTAGAAGATATAAATTTTACTCTGATCCCAGACGCATTTGTCAGAGATATGGGGAAGGTCTTTAGAAGAAACTCAATTCCAACTTAAAGAAAATCTGAATTCAATTTTACGTATTAGTAACATTGACTAATTTAATATATCTAAAACAATGAAAGAGAATTTTTTTAAGCTTTTAGTTTGTCTTTTTACAAGAAACAATTGAGTCCAGCGATTAGCAAAAAAGATTCACAGTTGGATCAACCGCATCCCAAATACTTCCAATTTTCGGCTCAATATCAGAAGGTATAATACAATGTGGTTCAGGAGTTCCGGTCACGTTAAAAAATCGATGTCTGACCAACTTCGCTGTAGCTAGGCAAGCAAACCCTAACCGAGCAACTTGAATTGTAGCGCCATCTTCAGTAAAGTGAGCTGCAGATTTACTCGCAACCTTAAGGGTTTCGGCCCAAATTTTATGCATCTCAGTGCTTGGAATCATAGGCTCAAGTATTTTAAATGCGTCCACCACAGGGGTAAGTGGTATTGAGAATCTTTCGATTGTAAGAGCATAGCTTTCATTGATAACGGATCCATTTGAAAGTTTAAGTCCCATAAAATTAAGCAGAGTGCGATTAGCAATTAAACCAGCATCAATAGCTAATCCGATAATTAGGTTTGAATCTGGAAGACTTAACTTAGTGTTGCCGAAATTTAAATCAAGAGGCATATCTACATGAGATGATAGAACTGTGTGGCAAGCGATGATGCATGTTTCAAGTGAAGCGATTCTTTGAGGAATATATTCAAAGCGATAGGTGGTTGGATCAAATTGTTGCAAACCCATAGTTTTTCTTTCTTATTGTTTGTTTGACTCAATATTTAAAGTTATTTTCTACGCGTCTCTACCTATTTGCAAGTCGATAAAGTCAGACTCGATTGATTTTGATAAGTGATTTCCAGATATCTTAATGTTTAATCAAGCTCATCCCAACCATTGCTCTGGCCTCGCGACGACGCTTGTACGGCTTGCTGGTAAGTGGCAATGTCTGGCAAACGCTCAGCCAGCTGATGCAGAGATACATAACCAGGAAAGCGAGGGGTCGGGTCTAGCTATGTAGCATATTCATGGGCTGAGGTAGGCGATGATGATTTGCTGCTATTCAGGACCTGACGCTTATGGCCTTCAGTTTAATTCACTATCACGGTGTCTACCATCGTGCGGGAAGCCGACTAGTACCGTCTCTGTGCCGAAATGACATTCGGCACCTGCTGAATCAACGTCAGTAGGTGGCTGAGTTGCTCAAGGTTTGTCACCTCAATCGAAAACTGCATCAGCGCCAGATTGTGCCTGCTGATGGTGTTAGCCTTGGTGGCATTGATCTTTTCCCGTGCAAATAGATCGCTAATATCCCGGAGCAAGCCTTGGCGATCATGGGCCTCCACTTCAATATCAACATTTGCGCTGAAGTTCTCGTAGCTGCCCCACTGCGCACCAAGTACACGGTCGCGCCGCTCCTCTGGTAACCGTGCTATAAAGCCACAGGTGCTGCGATGGATAGTCACCCCGTGACCGCGCGTCAGGTAGCCAACAATCGCATCCGGCGGTAATGGTTTGCAGCATTTGGCAAACCCCGTCTGCAAGTTGCCAACGCCTTCAATCACGATACCGGCGTGGGGGTGCACCGCTGTGTTCCGTCTGGGAGGGCGTGTGATTGCGACGTCTACTGTCTTGGGCGAAGTATCTTCCTGGATCGCAAGCGAGATTTGATGTTCAGTGACATCACCACGCCCAATGGCAGCCAGAAAATCTTCCAGTTTCTGGAAGTGCAGTTTCTGTGCGATCTTTTCATGATTGATGGTACCGATGCCGGCCCGATGTAGCTCACGATCCAGCTTCACCCGACCCTGGGCCACATGTTCATCAAAATGCTGGTATTTAAACCATTGCCTGACTTTGGCGCGGGCGCTGGTGGTTTGCAGATAACCCAGTGAAGCATTCAACCAGTCCCGGCTAGGCGAACCAAGTTTTGAAGTCAGGATTTCTACGCGCTGGCCATTCTGTAATTTGGTGTTGAGCGGCACGATGCTGCCATTAATCTTGGCGCCACGCGTACGGTGCCCCAGGTCGGTGTGTAGCGTGTAAGCAAAATCGATCGGCGTAGACCCTTTTGGTAAGTCGATGACTTTACCAAGTGGCGTCAGCACATAGACGCGATCCTGAAACAGTTCACTCTTGAATTGCTCAATCAGGTCGCCACTCTCAGAGACGTCATCCTTCCATGCCAGAATCTGGCGTAGCCAGGCGATCTTTTCGTCAAATTTGGCGTCGGATTTTCCACCCTCCTTATAGCGCCAATGTGCCGCGACACCCAATTCAGAGTGCTGATGCATTTCGAAAGTGCGGATCTGCACCTCAAGTGCCAGCCCACGCGGCCCACTGACCGCGGTATGCAGCGAACGATAATTGTTGCTCTTGGGGCGCGCGATATAGTCGTCAAATTCACCGGGGATGGGCTGCCACAGGTTGTGGATGAGCCCGAGCACGGCATAGCAGTCCTTGATATCGTTAACCAGCACGCGCACAGCACGGACATCATAGAGCTGGGTAAAATCCAGACGCTTGCTTTTCATCTTCTTGATGATGCTGTAAATGTGCTTGGGACGCCCAGCGACCTCCGCTTTGATGCCTGCTTCAAGCAACTCTTTTTGCAGCTCTGCCACGACGTCAATGATATATTGTTCCCTGTCGACGCGGCGCTCATCCAGCTTATGTGCGATTTCCTTGTAGATCTGGGGTTCCAGATAGCGCAGAGAGAGGTCTTCCAGCTCCCACTTGATTTGCCACACGCCAAGTCGGTTGGCAAGTGGCGCAAAGAGGCTCTGGCTTTCCTGTGCAATCTGTTTCTGCAGGCTAGTGCTAGCCCCGGACAAATGGCGCAGGGTTTGCGTACGATCTGCCAGTTTGATCAACACCACACGGATGTCCTGCACCATGGCCAGAAGCATTTTGCGCAGACTTTCTATTTGTTGCGCGTGGTCGTCGTTTTTCCGGTCCGTGCCATGCAAGCGCTCGGTCTCGCTGAGTGCCTGGATTTGCTCCATGCGTGAAATGCCTTCCACCAGGTCCGCAATATTGGTGCCCAAACGCGTTTCCAGCGTTGCACGCCAATCGGCCAGATATTCAGGCACTGCATGCAATATCGTGGCAGCGATTGTTTCGACATCCATGTTCATGTCAATGAGGATAGTCGCCGCACCTAGTGCATGTAACAGCAGTGGCGTGCCAGTTAGTGATGAGCGCCCGGCATAGAGAGGCACTGCCAACGCATAGGCGCAACTGATCAACTCCACTTCGGAGGGCGAGAATCGTTTCGCTGCCGCTTGCAGCCATGTGGAAAAATCGCCTTCATTTGAGGCGAGTAAAGCAGAGATTGGATGATGCACAGAAACCATGGGATATTATGGCATCAGTCCTGTGCAACAAGCCAGAATCTACGGGGCCGGATTTTGCAAAATCGCATCTCGATACAAGCAAAAGCCATCATTCACCGTGTATTTTCCTGTAAGTACGGAAAGGCTCGACAGTCAATTGCCTGGTGATGGTTTTCAGTTCAATGTATGAACCTTAACCTCCACCTATCGCCCGCTCCAATATATCAATCTCGACCGGCTTTACCAGATGCTCGTCAAACCCGGCCTCAAGCGCACGCTGTTTATCTTCAGGCTGCCCATAACCCGTTAAAGCAATCTTGCGCAGGTCTCGCCCCATCGGCAACTTGCCAATTTGCTGTACCAGTTCGTAACCATTGATATCAGGCAGGCCAATATCAATTAGCATTATGTCTGGCTTGAAAGTATCAATAGTGGACAGTGCCTCTTGAGCACTATGCACAGCCATACAATCATGCCCCAGTATCCCCATGATCATCACCAGGGTATCGGCTGCATCCACGTTGTCGTCGACAATCAACACGCGCCCATTCGCTCCATTGTCTTCTATGGCCTGGAGATCAGTGGTGGTGGAAGAAACAATGCGCGGCAGTCGTATTTCGAAAGTGGAGCCTAGCCCCTCACCCTGACTGAATGCGCTTACATGGCCGCCATGCATGTTGATCAGGCGCTTGACGATGGCCAGGCCTACGCCCAACCCTCCCTGGGAGCGATCAATGGTAATTTGGCTTTGCACGAACAGTTCGAAAATCTGGGTGAGCATCTCAGGCGCAATGCCACTGCCGGTGTCAGCCACTTCAATGATCACTTCCGCATCTTCACTGCGGACCACGATACTAATCTTCCCACCGGGTTCGGTATATTTGATGGCATTGGTCAGTATGTTTGCGACGCATTGCACCAGCCGTGCCATATCTCCTTCAACAAATACCGGCGTGGTCTTCTCTGTGGATATATTAAGGTGCAGTTCTTTTGCCTGCAGTTGCGGCTCGCACATTTCAACTGCCTGAGCGAGCACCTCATTAATATCAATCACTTCTTTTTGCAGGTGGATATGCCCTTGCGTGACCCGGGCAACATCCAGTAAGTCATCAATCAGCCGCGTCATGTGCTTGGCCTGTCGGCGGATGATGGCAGTAGGGCGCGCAATCGATTCATTCGTTTGAGAAAGCCGCAAAAGAATCTCGCCTGCCGTCACAATCGGGGCCAGCGGATTGCGAAGCTCGTGGGCCAGCATGGCAAGAAACTCATCCTTGCGCTTGTCGGACTCTTTCAGCGCTTCAATCAGTTTGATTCTTTTGGTAATGTCGCGGAAAAGTACCGCCACGCCATCCCCAACCTTAAAGGCGCGTGCCTCAAACCAGAATGTACGGCCGTCCGGGAATACATAATGATGTTCCAGGAATTTAGGCTGCCCATCCAGTTGGACTTGCCTGTACATTTTGCCAATATCAGATTCGTATGTGCCCGGAAACAGCTGCCAGTGATTAGCACCTAGCATTTGCGAGCGGGGCATGGCTACAAACTTGCAAGTGGCGTCATTGACTTCAATAATGTTGAAGTCCTGGTCAAACAGGGCAAACGCTTCATCCATATTGGTGATCACACCACGGTGCCTGGCTTCGCTTTCAGCCACGCGCATCTCAACCAGTTTTTGCGCTGTCACGTCCACGGTGATCCCGTCAAAATGGATAGGGTTACCGTCAGCGTCGTAATCGGTGCCCCCGAGCGCGCGAATCCACTTCACCTCATTCGTCATGGGGTGCACTGTGCGGTAAATGATGTCATAGGCATCGCGGCTGCTGATCGATTCAGCAATCGCTAGCCTGGTGCGCTCCCTATCCTCTGGATGAATCCTGTCGTAGAAGTCTTCTATCGTGACCGTCGCGTTAGGTTCCATAAAGAAATGATTCTTTACCTGCGTGTCCCATTCCAGAACGTCAAAGGGCAGGTCGCAATACCAAAAGCCTACATGCGATATCCGGCTTGCGTATTCGAGGCGCCCGCGATTGATCTTGAGTTCTTTATCCAAGGTATCCCGTGCAATGCGGTCACTGGAAAACACTTGGTTGAAGTAATCGACAGATTCGGCAATCGCCTGATCGAGCGCCTCGTTGAAGCGCGTCACATCCTCTATGGCCGTGACATCGGATAACGTAGTATTCCTCATGGCCCACAACCGCATCACTGTAGCTCGCAGGTTGCGAAACTCGCTCACAATCTCGGTGATGGAAAACCCTTCTTCTGCCCGCAGCCTGCCATGCATTTCAGCGCCGGTTTCCGGTGCACTTTTTACAGCCGGTGCCAATACTCGCGATTTATCGATACTGGCGGCACCGGTTTGTTGCTGGTGCAAGTCTGCGGCAATAGAACGAAGAATTTCAGAGCGGTGGTCACGTCCCGCCAGTGCGTTTGTGTTTGCGGCAGATGAAAACTGCGACGCGACGAATGCATCCCACTCTTTAAGAATGTCGTCCAAATGTGAATCGATTACATCAGCCATCCGCATGGATGCGTCCCCTTATGACTACCTGCTCAATGTTTAACTACACTTAAGGCAATTTTATAGCGTTACTTATATGCCTTACCAGGTTTTTGATCTGGCGAATGGTTTACTGCGCCATTCAAGCCTGAATTCGTGATTGGAGTTATTATATTAAAGACAGTTGCAACTGATGCGTAAATCAGTTTCGCATTAAGATGTTTTCTTGATTGGTAAGTGTTTGATTTGTAGTGGTGGTTGAATACAGTTGATGCGTTAACCCGCATTTCTTTTGCCCGTGTAAATACGTTTTGCCCAAATAATAAAAAGGGAGAAGCCATGAGTGAAGAGCCAAAAAAGGTTGATGTCTTATTCTATTTAAAAGAATTTTCATCACTAGCCAGAGATATCCTGATCACGCTGTTGATCGCCATATGCTTTTTCCAGCCCAGCTATATCAAATCATTTCTTAAAGAGAGCGGCCTGAGTAAATTCGGCGGCTGGGGCTTCACGGTTGAAGTAGCTGAAGAAAAAGAAATCATCGCCAAAGCCCAAGAAAAAGTCACCGCCCAGGTGGTCGCCTCCACCAGCACCAACTCAGACGAAGCACCCGTCGAAGCATCCAATAAACCCGTCGATCCAAACTTTAAAGAAGCCATCCTCAAAGCAGAGCGCGTAGCACCACAAATTCTGCCATCCGCAGGCTGGGTTTTCCTGGGGCGCGTGGATAAAAATAAAACCCAATGGCAAGACGGCGGCTCACCCACCACTACCGCAGCATGGCCAATCAAACCCGATGATGTGGTGACGGTTAAAGATGATGTTTACATACGTGCAGTCACTAATGATCAATGGCACTCTAAAGCGCCGGTGACTACGGTTTCGAAGATAGGTGATAAGCTGAAAGTGGTAGAGCTGGATTATTCTTCAGCTAAAGCAGGTGGTTTTTTTGTTTGGGCTAAGGTTGTGCTTCAAACATATTAAATGCTCAATTTAGTAAAAGGTATAACGCCAAAGCTTAAAAGGATTTGATAAATCTACTATTTGTTAGAGTTGTAGTGCTCAAAGATAAAATTGAATGACCCGAAAGAACGAGTATAAAAATTATTTGAACTCTGATACTTGGAAGGAGCATAGACTTTATGCTCTTGCGCGTACTGAAGGTTTCTGTCAATTTTGTGGAAACTTTGCAATTAACGTTCATCACGTTCAATATCCAAAACGCTTCGGAGATGAGCATCCTCACAGTTTGATTCCAGTTTGCGAACGGTGTCACAATATTTGTCATGGGATACAGGATATGAAACAGCTTTCAAACATTATTACGATGACTGATTTGTCTCCAAACGGAAATAAGCTTAATTATTTACTTAGTGGCGGCAGAGTATATGCTTCGGCTAAATCATGGACTCGAGCATTGCAAGTGCCTAGCTCAATGCAAAAGTGGTTTGAGACTGGTTTGACTAGAACAGCGATGCTGAAAAAAGACTCAGCTGGTGGCGATCTGGAAATGATACATTTAGATACCCCAGTATATAGATGGCATGCTGTTGGAGACCTTTTAAGAGCATTTGATCGTGAGTGGTATCAGCATGGTTATAAGCGCAGGCCTTTAGATGAGCAGAGAGAAATTGAGACATTTCATAATAACTACGAGAGGTTAATTAATTGGGGTTATGACTTACAGGAGCGTGCTTTAAGTAGTGTTCTTAATAGCGATAACCAGAGAAATACGCCAGTTACTCAAGAAACTTTATTAGAAGCAATTAAGCAAGCTGTTGCGCCCAGATTACGTGCTCATGATGATAAGCTTTTAGAACATGATTTAGTAATTGCTGAAATCAAATAAGCACTTCCTACTATGCGAGACTTAGATGAGTTTATAACAGTAAAACAAGCAATTACAGAAAAAGGTTTTGATTCGAGTGTAATGCCGCTGTTTCCTAATTCTAAAGACAATCTTTCTTCATTAGTCGGAAAGAATTTAAAGTTTAATAATGTCGAAATAGGACCTAGAGTTACAGCGAGGCTTGATGGTCAACAAGTTACTACCGAAATGAATACATATCGTAGAAGATATATATATGAGGCATTAAAGCTATTCGTGACAGATAATCGTAATGATAGAGAAAATAGAAGCTCTAGTTAGTTTTTACTCTTAAAACCTAAAAAAATAAGCCGCATATTGCGGCTTATTTTTAATTAAATTCACAAAAAATTTAATCTTTGAAATAGTTATCACTTATGGATTTATATATAAGCTGATCTGAGTGGGTAGCTTGTTTGTGATATTCATCACTTTTGATATCGATAACCTGGCTGCCTTCAGAAATACTGCTTTTATTAGATTTGCAATTTATATCAACCATTACTGGCAGTTCAAGCTGCTGGTGTTTGAGTCGGGTCATTTGCTTCTCCTAAGTCTGATAATTCTGGAAGTTTCAAGTTGGTTTTAGAAATTTCTGCAACCACAACTTGTTCAAGCCTCGGAATAGCTTTCATACTTACATTTGTATATGGTGTTGCTAAATTCTTAGGTGGTAAGTCTAACACTCCAGCTTTAGATTTACGATTCCCTGCATCAAAAAAATCAATAAATCTTCTTGGTGATACTCCATCAAACTGCATTAATCTAACTTTTTTACTGTTGTCAGTTACATCCTCGCTAAGCGAATCTGAATGGAGTCTTGTTGCTAGACTTTTACGGTATGGCTCGATGTAGTACACCTCAGATATTCCAGAGGCAACAATATGTCTCGCACATGAGTGACATGGATAGGTCGTGACAAATATTTTTCCACCAAGTATTCTATCCCCAGCAACTCTTGAAGCACCAAGAATTGCGTGCATCTCTGCATGTACTGCTCTTGAGAACTCGATTAAATCTTTCATTCTAGAGTTTGAAATTGTCTGAATAGCAAGGCTTCTCTTACTTAAATCTAAAACAGAATTATCCACTAATAAATCTATAAGTTTTTCCGTAATAATTCTTTTTTCTGCATCGTTGTGGCATTTTGTACCCGTTAATGCGTAACACCTTTCATCATCTTTTGACGGATCATTGTTAATAACTAATGGACTTTTCCCGTAAAGACCACCTCCGCTTCTTGGAACATCATTCCATCCTGTAGACAATAGCTCACCAGACGATGAGGTTACGGCTGCACCAACTTGTCTAGAAAGACAGGCTGAGTTTTTAGCAGCAGATGCAGCTGCATACATAGCATTTTCTTCTGAGGAAGGAGATATTACCGAGGTTCTGAAAATTAAATTAAAAAGTCTCCGAAGTTTTGAAACTAGTTGGCCTATCGATTGTTCTTCACTTGGACCGCTAACAGCTCCATCGACCCTCAGAAAAAAATCGCACATTGGAAATGTATCGCGAACTGATTGTCCATGACTAAACTCTTCACCTGAGTCAATATCAATTAACTTTTCAATGTCAGTTTGAGTTAGTGAACCAGGTCGTGCTAGATTCTGCTTTCTAACTTCAAGCGGAGAAAAAACTCCAATTGCAATTAAGGCGTCACCATAGATTAGTCTAAGTAGTTTTAACTCATCTATGTTTTTTATTGAATCAATTACATGGCAGATTCGATGCGATTCTACTTTCTTATCTTGCGGTTTATTAACTTCATCAGCTCGATCACTAGGGTCACCATAACTTTTTTTACGGTCTGCACCAATATTTGCGATTGCCATTTTCGCTAATACATCATTACCTAATGTCCTACGTAACTCATCACCAGCCTTTATTAGTGTATTAATTTGATTAAATCGACTTGAGTCATCGATTGGTACTTGCGCAATATCAGCATTTAATCTAATTAAATCACTTAGCCTAATCTGTTTAGTTTTATAACCAAAGTCGCTAAGACTGTAACTAATTTGATCTGAAGCTTCGTGAATTGGAGAGCCAATAGGACCACATAAAGCAACTACCAGTTCAGGAGTAAGGCTAGCAATAGCTTCTTTTGTGGAGTCTACTTTTTTTGAGCTTGTTAAAGCTTCATTGGATGCTATTTTTATTTGAATTGTTGCCACTTCGATCTCCATTGTTTTTTGAGTTTGATCACTAGATCGTGGAATCTGAGTTTTTAGCTACGTATTCTGACATTTTTATATAAAGTTTACGAAAAAGCCATACTTTATGTATGGTTATACAGCTTTTGCGACTTTATCTTCATAAAGCCAAGCCCATCACTTGCTTTGCACCGCGTCCGGAAGCGACTAATATTCGTCGGTAAGTTGTCGTAGTTGGCAAATGATCGGCAAGCTGATTTAGCGATATATAACCAGGGTCTAACCGATAATCTTTTTCTCGAAATATGCTGTGCTCCTTGGCGTAAGTTTCCGCCAGCGCCCTAAGCGATTCAGCAAGTGGTTTATTCGAGTCGCTGGGGATGAAGTCACCAAGCAACCACAGGTGAACATCTTCCTCTTCTTTATAGCCATTTTTAGGGTCTGCCAGCTTAAACGCATGGGTTATCCTGTCCTGGTTTTCTACCTCTTTTGGGTCGCCATAGGCCACTTCGTAATATTTCACTTTAGCTGTCAGCAGCGAAGTCGGGCCATCAATGGGCACGTTACCAACCGCATAGTAGCCCGCAATCGCCCGCAGGCTTTTTAGATGATGTTCTTTGCCAACAAAGTGGATGATTTGTCCGCGTGCCTGTAGCTCTTTGATGCCTGCAGCCATGTCTTTAGTGGCAGCGTATATAAGGGCGGCATAGCTAGGGAAAGAATCGTTGTCGGCACTTTTTCTGGCCAGGCTATAGTTGATCATGGCGGTGCCGTTGTGATACAGCTCCATTGCGCTGGTGCCGGCTACATCGCCAAGTTCATCCAGCACTACCGAGACTGCCATTTTGGTGCCGTTTTTATTGCCGCCCGCTAAGGCGGCAAGCCAGTTTTCCAGTTGCTCGGCAGGCCATTCGGGATACTGTTCTCTGGCAAGCGCAAACACTTGCGGCAGCAGTCTGGTTTGTTCGGCCACACTGAGGTTTTGCAGCCGCACCGTGGTATAGGTTGGTGGCAGGTTGAAATCGTAGTTCACTTTCATGTCATCCATTTTATCTTGCGAATGCCCAGTCGGCTGTTTAAGCCAGTAAAACATCATTTTAAGCGCTGAAAACTCCGACAACATAATCAGCCTATCTCTGATAAATATTGTGTCAGTTGTTCACTAATATTTAGACTTGGATTTCTACTCGGTAAAAGGAGAGTGAAATGGCTAGTGACCCAAACGAGATTGCTGACCCTGAATCAGACACAGTCGTTGAACCCGATGACGATACTGTGGTTGATCCCGATTTAGAACCTTATGACGAATCGGTGGAGAAGCCACTGAAGGATTCAGAAAACTTTATTCCGGCAGAAGAGCTTTAGCGTAGTGATGCTTCTGGTAAAAATATAACTTGAATTGGAGATGATGATGGCATTTGATTCAGCAGTACCTGTGGAAGGCGTGGAAGAAAAATCTACTGTGGTGAAGAATGTAGATAAAGATACCAGGCAGCAAGAAGACGTAAAAGATAACTTGGGTAACATCGCGAAAAACCCTGCCATTGACCGGAAAACACCGCCGGATGTTGAGCCGGGAAAATTACCTGAAGATAAGAAATTCACTGAGAACTAAATGTGTTTTCGCCCTAATAAAATAGCCCTGCACGGGCTATTTTTTATTGTTCCGACAGGCTCAATTACCTGAACCCACTCACATTTTTTTATGCAAAACGGGCAATAAACTGTTCTATCTCATTGTTTAATTCAGCATACGCAGTAAGTCCGTGAATCCAGCGTTGAGGGATGGCGTCCACACCCAGTGAGGCACCCAGTATTGCACCAAGCACGGCGCCGCGGTGGCAGTTATCACCGCCCACGTTTGTGTTGGCTATCAATGCTTTTTCAAAATCATCATGGTAACGTGCGGCAAGGTAGAGCACTGCGGGAAACGATTGGTCTACATAGCAGGCAGGGCTGAGCATGCCGCCAATAATATCGCGATCCGGACTCTGGTTGGCGCGCACACGCGCAAGCACTTTTGCCGCCGGAAAACCTAGGCGATTAGCCGCCGCACAAGCCAGCTGTTCTGTCTCTGGCGCTGTGTCATGAAAAATATGAAACAGTAACTGGCTGAGTTCCAGTGTGTGTTTTTCTAACACGGATGAGCGGTGTGTCAGGCGTTGCTGGGTCAACGCTGCTTGATTGGAAGCTGCCAGGTCGGCCTCGCGTAAGGTCGCCATCATCACCAGAGGTAAACTGACCAGGCCACCGATGGAGGCTGTGTCATGGCCTTCTTTGCCGGCACAGTTTTCTGGCGCGACACCTTGTGCGTAGTTTGCAAAAAAATCACGATGGTACGATTCAGCGTAGGTATCGTTGTGCCGGTCTGGCTCGGTCATAAAACGGATGTATTCACGCAAAAAGTCTGCCGGGTCGTGATGGCCGGTGGCGATCAGTGAGCGCATGAATACACGCGCACATAACAGGTTCAGGGTGTTATCACCTGCTTGCATGCCCTGGTGATAATGGCCGTTGGGTAACCCCCAAAACTGTTTTTTGCCTTTAAGAATCACGTTGCCGACGATGTCGCCTTCTTGAGTGCCACGGCCAGCTTTGGCTGTGTTAGCTAAGGGCATGATCGAGTTTGGATGGTGTGACTTTGGCGCCTGGTAATCGCGGATTTGGTCAAAGTCTTGCCAGAGGGCAGCGATGTTGTAGTACCAATGCACTGGCATCGCTAATGCATCTCCAATAAACATTTCCCATAGCGCGCCTCGCATGCGGTCGGCTTTACTCAATGGTTGGGCGGGCATAAGGTTATCCTGTTTTAATGGTTTGGCGGGCTGCGTCCTTGAGAGGAGGCTAGCATGATGAGACGAAGTTCAACGGTCTATGCTGTCATCCATTTTTCAAGCCCAAAACGTAAAGTGAAAGAGGGGTTCAGCGGTATGCTTTTATGACTCAGTTTGAGTATGCTGTACCCGCCACATCTCGGCATAACGTTGACCCAGCATCAATAATGAAGCATGCGTACCGCGCTCAATGATTTGACCATCTTCCATGACTAAAATCTGATGGGCATGCGTAATCGTAGACAGGCGATGGGCAATGATCAAGGTAGTCCGGTTTTTGGCCAGTGCATTCAACGCGTTTTGAATGGAGCGTTCGGTTTCGGAATCCAGCGCTGAAGTCGCTTCATCGAAAATGAGCATAGCAGGGTTTTTCAGCAGCGTTCTTGCGATGGCCACCCGCTGTTTTTCACCGCCTGACAGCTTGAGCCCACGCTCTCCCACATCTGTGTTGTAACCTTTTGGTAAACGCGTAATAAGGTCATGGATTTGCGCGGATTTTGCCGCCGCTTCGATTTCAGCCTGAGTAGCGCCGGGCTTGCCATAGCCGATATTGAAACCAATGGTGTCGTTAAACAGCACCGTATCCTGCGGCACAATCCCTACGGCTTTGCGCAGGCTGTCTTGTTTGACGGATTTAATCTCTTGCCCGTCAATATGAATCTCGCCCGATTGCACATCGTAAAAGCGGAATAGCAGGCGTGAAAGGGTGCTTTTACCCGCGCCGCTATGTCCGACCACTGCCGTGGTTTGGCCAGGTAGTATCTCAAATGACACGCCGTTCAGGATGCCCCGGTCTGGTTCATAATAAAAACACACGTCTTTGAAACTGACGTGGGGTCCTAACGCCGGAGAATGAATTTTCAATGCTTGTGCATCAGGTGCATCGGCAATTTCCTGGCCCATTTCAAGCAGGTGAAACATGCGATCAATGTCTGTCAGCGATTGTTTCATCTCGCGGTAAAGCACGCCTAAAAAATTCAGTGGGATATATAACTGAATCATCAGTACATTCACCAGCACCAGGTCGCCGATAGTCATTTTGCCGCTGGCAACGCCTTGGCTTGCCAACGCTAAAATAAACACCAGGCCAATCACGATGATGGTTTGTTGACCCACGTTTAGAAAAGCCAGTGATTTTTGCGATTTGATGGCGGCATGCGCATATTTTTTTAGATTTTCACCATAACGCGCAGATTCAAAATGCTCGTTGCCAAAGTACTTCACGGTTTCATAATTAATCAATGAATCCACTGCGCTTTGACTGGCTTTAGAGTCCAGCGTATTCATTTCACGCCTGAAATGGGTGCGCCACTCGGTCACGATCACGGTAAAAACGATATAACAAAAAAGCGCAATAAACGTCACCACCACGAACCAGATGTCATAAGCATATAAAAAGTAGCCCAGCACCATGGCAAGCTCGATGAAGGTGGGGATAATGCTGTAAAGCGAAAAGGAGATTAGCGATTGAATGCCACGGGTGCCTCGCTCAATGTCACGTGTCATGCCCCCCGTTTGGCGCGACAAGTGAAACCGCAATGACAAGGCGTGCAGGTGGTCAAAGACTTGCAACCCTACCTGTCTCACTGCCTGCTCAGTCACCTTTGAGAAAATCAGCTCACGTAACTCAGCAAATAGTGAGGCTGACAATCGCAACAAACCATAGCCCACGATCAAACTCACCGGCACCACCAGTAAGGCTTTTGCCGGAGTGTTGATGCTCATGGTGTCTACCAGCTTTTTTAGCATAATAGGTACACCCAGGTTGGCAGCTTTGGCGATGACCAGGCACAGCAAAGTAAAAAATATACGTGCCTTGTAAGCCCTTAAATAAGGCAACAAATGTTTAATGACCTGCCAATCTTGTGATTGGCGTTTTTCAACCGCCGGAGCGGGGTCACTTTTAGAGTGCTGCATAGGGCTGGCGATTCTCTAAATGAAGATGATAAAAGTGGTGGGCGGACTTCACGAAAATTTTGCTTAGCAGTGTTTGAGTTGCTGGTTTTTGCACTGTGCGGCCAGTTGTTTTGCAGAGGCGACCTGCTCAGGCGTCAATTGTGCGACCGAGTAATTCAGCATTTTGCTGTGTCGGTTAACCAGGTGCTTATCTTCGTTTTGTGTCGCCAGCATCAACCACATCGCAGCTTTGACGGGATCTTTTTTCACACCTATTCCCTGAATATAGATATTGGCCATGTAGCCCTGGGCTTCACTATTGTTGTTGCTGGCAGCCAGGCTTATCCATTTGAATGATGCCGCCAGGTCTTGCGGAATCACATCGTCACGGAAATACAGCATGCCCAGGTTTAACTGCGATTTGACATGGCCTTGCTCTGCGGCTTGCTGGTAATACTGCGCTGCCCTGTCATAAGGGATGCTCTGGATTTCACGCCGGAACACCAGCGAGGCCAACATGTACTGCGCCTCGGCATAATTCAGGTCAGCCGATTTTGTATACCATTTCACGGCTTCGTCCATATCCTGCTTCACACCGTCGCCGTCGTGGTACATCAGGCCCAGGTTGTAGCAGGCCTTGGCATCATTTTGATTCGCCAGGGATAAGTAAATGGCATGCGCCGCCGCGAAATCTTTTTGCGATAACTTTTGTTTTGCTTCTTCCAGCGTGTTGGCTTGCGCCATGCAACAGACCAGCATCCCTACTATGAACAATCGCATTTGCAGCATATGGACCTCTCGGTGTTAAGTATTGATGGGGTTGCTGGTGTGGTGGAACAGCTTTAACTACTTTTTGCCAAGGCTGCCTGTAAGCGCGAGAGCGCCGCCATCACATTGGCTTTCGGCGTGCCGATGTTCATGCGCATAAAGCCTTCGCCACCGCGCCCAAACATGGCGCCGGGGGATAAGCCCAGTTTCGCTTCTTCAATAAAAAACCGGTTTAACGCGGCATCATCCAGTGTTAGCTGACGGCAATCCAGCCACAGCAAATAAGTGGCTTGCGGGCGAATGACGCGGATGGCAGGTAGATGCTTGTTGATAAAGGCGATGGCCTCATCACGCGTGTCCTGCAAATACGCGATTAACGCATTTCGCCATTCACCACCTTCGCGATAGGCCGCTTCAAACGCGGCCATATTAAATGGATTGGTGACGGAAACGCCCATCTGTTGCAGATGTTTCTGGATGGCGCGCCGATGTGCCTCGTTAGGAATAATCAGGGCAGAAAGCCCCAGGCCGGGGATGTTAAAGGTTTTGCTCGGTGAAACGGCGGTGATGATGCGGTGCGATGCTTCTGAAGCTGAGGCTGAGGCAGAATCCAGGCTCAGCTTGCTTAAAGGGATATGTTGCGCATCGGTGTATACCAGGTCGGCATGAATCTCGTCGCTTAAAATGGTCAGGTCGTGTTTTTCAGCGATTGCCAGCAACGCGTGCAGTTCGTCTTTTTGCCAGACGCGGCCAACCGGATTATGCGGTGAGCACAGCAGCAACAGCTCGGCCTCTTTTGCACATTCCTCCAGCTGGGCCAAATCCAGCTGGTAAGCAGGATTGCCATCGTCTGTTAGGCGCAGCGGGTTTTCAATCAAGCGGCGATGTTGATTGGTGACGGCAGTGAAAAAAGGGAAATACACCGGCGGCTGCACAATCACGCCAGCCTGTTCGGCAGTCAAGGCGGCTACCACAAGGTTTAACGAAGGCACCACGCCAGGTGTCAGCACAATCCACTCGCGTTTCACTTGCCAATCATGGGTATTCAGCAACCAATCCATCAGTGCCTGATACAGGCTTTCCGGCGCCATTGAATAGCCAAACACCGGATGGCTGGCGCGGTTTTGCAGCGCTTTGCTGATGCCTTCCGGCACTGCGAAATCCATATCGGCTACCCACATCGGCAGCACGTCATCGGTGCCGAAGGTGGCTGGCCTGCCATCGTACTTGAGTGACTCAGTACCTTCACGGGCTATCGGCTGATCAAATAACCCGCTCAACGGATGCGTTCCCATAGCGTCACTTCCGACAGCGTATGCTGGAATTTGTGATTGGTTTCACGAATCACAAACGGGATATCAACCGGAGGCTGCATCAGGGTAAAGTGCTCGCCCAGTATGGCTTTCAGGCCATCTAATGTAGTCACGTTTTCACCATCTTTTTTATAGCCGCCTATCCATTCCTCGCGTGGCGTATGTTCTTCCAGCCAGGTATAAGGCGAGCTGAGCATCAGCACGCCACCAATATTCAGGCGCTCATGAATGGCACTCAGGAATTGACGCGGGCTGTAGAGCCTGTCTATCAGGTTTGCCGCGAGAATAAAATCGTAGCCGGTAAATTGGGGCTTGAGGTTACAGGCATCCCCCTGCCAGAACTCAACCTTTTCTACCACCTCATTCAAACCCAGCGCAGCCAGGTTACGTTCCTGGTAACTGACCAGGTCACCTTCGGTGATCATGGTGTACCGCAACACCCCTTGCTGTGCCAGCTTGAGGGCCAGGCCGATAAACCGGGCAGAAAAATCAATGCCGGTGACGTGGTCAAAATGCCTGGCTAACTCGAAGGTGGCGCGCCCGGTGGCACAGCCTAGATCCAGTGCCTTTGCGGCAGGCCTGGATTGCAAGTGTTGTACCGCATAATCACTGAGCGCCTTGGAAAAATTAGGTACGCCAAAATAGCACTCTCCATAATGAAACTCGGCATACTCCGACAGCAGTTTGTCGGACTCGTAGTGCGAGGCATTTTCTTCAATCGGGGTATCGGTCACGATATAGCGGAATCCTGCATGTTGGAAAAAATGGCGCCTGAACGCATAACGGGCACTTTTCAGTGCCTCGTTGCCGGTGGAAATCCATGAGCCGCCCTTGATCAGATTATGGCGGCCATCAAAGGTCGGGGTCGTGAAATCATCGTACAAAGGATGCACTTGAAAGCCGTCAAACGGGAAAATAGGCGTTTCAGTCCATTGCCAGACATTGCCGACCACATCGAACAACTCGCCGTGTGCAAACTGGTTCACCGGGCAGGAAGACGCAAAATGATCGAGGAACAGGTTGGCATTTGTGCTACCCGCTACATTTTCATCTGACAAACCGGCATGTTCATAGAGACTATACCACTCATGCTCGGTAGGCATGCGTACCGGTTTGCCCGTTTGTGCCGATAGCCAGGTACAGTAGGCCTTGGCCTCGTGGTAATTGACTTCAACTGGCCAGCTCCACGGCATATCGACCTCCTCGGTCATTAACCGCAGTTTCCAGCCATCGCCGTGTTTTACCCAGAATGTCGGGTGTTCGGCCTGCGCAAACCGGCGCCAGGCCAGGCCTTCTTCCAGCCAGTATTCATCCTTCTGGTATCCACCCGCTTCAACAAAGCTTAAAAACTCAGCATTCGACGTCAGGTATTTTGCGGCCTGAAAGGCGGGGCTATGCGCTTTGAACTGGCCGTATTCGTTATCCCAGCCGTAATAATCGGTGGATTTGGTGAGCTGTATATCCCTGGCCGGAATGTCTACCAGGCTATTGGTTGGCGCAGGCACATCCAGCGTACAGTGCGCCCAGTCCGGATGTTGTTTGACGTACTGCAATGCGTGTTGCCGGATCAATACCGAGCTGGTTTCCAGATGGATGCGCTCATGCTCTATGCCCATCAGGATGGGCCACCAGGGGCTATCCCAATCAATCGGCAGATTAAACGGCAGCGTACTGATCAGCGCATCCACCACCTGACGCACGCTGGCACGGTAGGCTTTGACCTCGGCCGGAGTCGGCCAGGTGTAGTTCATCTCGTTGACATCATCCCAACCCATTTCATCCACGCCTACCGCAAACATGGACTCGAATTGCGGATTCACACGTTGAGTGATCAACCCGGCCAGGATGAGCTTATTGACGAGAAAAGTATTGGTATGACCGTAATAAAAAATGAGCGGATGTCTTAAAGGATTGGGCTTTACGTAATATGCCTCGTCACTGATTAACACCTCAAATAATGCTTCATAGACATCCGCGGTTTCATGAAAATAACGGCGTATATCCTCACGGGTAATGAATGTATTCTTGTTGTGTATCGGAATGCTACGATGGGGTTGCTTGTTCATGTTTTTGTAATGATCAGGTTAATTGGTAGCGCCAATAAATGTGTTTCAGAAATATACTTTTTTTAAGAGTACTTTAAGTATACGTTTTCAAGTTAAAGCGCCCCAAAGCGGGCGCCCGGGCAGCGAGGGCGGGCAAGCATAATGGCTAAGCCTGGCTGAAGACTCTACTTTGTTCGGTGTTCCACCGGATTAGTTCATTCAATACCGCTGCAATAATGATTATCGAGCATGATGCCTTTCATCTTCAGACAATTTCTTGAGCTGGTAGGCCACTCGTAGGCATAGTTTTTTATTTCTTGTGCAACCTGGCATTCAACTGGTCTATCACTTCTGCCCAGTCGGCATCTTTCAAAATCTCTTCGCGTAAAAATGCGGCTTGTGCCGGTGTCCAGTAAGGCGCTTCAGCCAGTGTGAGATAGCCTGCCAAATGGCTATGGGTTTGGATAAAGGTTTCGATCTCCTGATCGCTGGCGGGTAAACCGAGCTGGGCGAAAAGATTGTTGAGGGTATGTTGTGTCGGTTCCATTGTTTAATTCCTTTAGTGGTTATCTTTATTGTGATGCCAATATGATGATGTCAGGCCCTGCAGAGTCTGTGACATATCAGGCAGTAGAGAATTCCTACATTCTATTAAGTAAACGCTGATGGAGCAGTTTCACGGCCACGACCATACTTTAACCTCAAATTGTTTAAATCTATTCAGGAGACAGGAAAATGATTGATAACAATGATGTGATTGCCATATTGAATGAATTGATCGAAACCTCAAGGGACGGTGAAGAAGGGTTCCGCAGTGCTGCCGAGCACGTTAAGGATGACCGTCTGAAGGATTTTTTCTTGCGTCGTTCAAAAGATGTGGGTATGAGTGTGCGTGAATTACAGGACCTGGTGCGCTCATTAGGCGGCGAGCCTGCCGACTCGACATCGATTGGCGGCACGTTACACCGGCGCTGGATGGAGTTTAAGACCGCGCTGACCACACAGGATACGCTGACTGTGCTCAATGAAACCGAGCGTGGCGAAGATGCCGCCCTGGCATCGTACCGGGGGGTGCTGGAAATGGATCTGCCAGGTGATATCAGGGCGATTGTGTTACGCCAGATGGATGGTTTGAAACGCAACCGTGATTTAGTGAAGCAATTGCGTGAAGTCTTTGAGACTGAAGCAGCTGTTCATTAACTTTTCCGGGCATGTATGCCCGGATGATTAAAGGAGAAAGCGATGAATACGAGCCAGATTGTTCCAGAAATGCCAGTCGTCTGTTCGCAAGGCGGCCAGTTTGCTACCGTGGACCACATGGAGGGGACTGATTCCATCAAGCTTAAAAAAGATGAGCGTGGCCAGCACCATTACATTCCCACCAGCTGGGTAACCGGCATTGAAAATGGCAAGGTGGTGGTCGACCGTCCTGGTGAAGAAGCCATGGAAGACTGGACTGAATCGCCCACGCATTAATGAATAACTGATTCCAGCAAGCCAAGATTAAAAGACCCGGAGAGCAGGTTCCGGGTCTTTTTGTTTGTGCGCTTTACTGCAGCGCTTGGTTAGCACAGGCTGATTAAGCGTCTTTTTTCATGATCCCAAATACAGGTTTGACACTGATGCCGTGCACCAGGATTGAGAGCGCCACTACAATCAGTGTCAGTTGCGTTAAATCCCTGGCGAGGGGAGGCTGGAGACCATGCTGCAGCGCATACATGAGGTAAAAAATAGACCCTATCCCGCGTACGCCAAACCATCCCACGGTGCCCTGGATCCGCCAAGGCGTTTGGGTGCCCAGGGAGCCGATCAATACGCTGACAGGGCGCGCGATCACGAAAATAAACATAGCCAGGCTGATGGTGCGCCAGTTCCAGAATTCCAGTAACAGCATGCCTCCCACCAGCAGGACCAGCATCAGCTCCGATAGTCTTTCCAGGTGCTCCTTGAACACCAGGGCTTCTGCACTGACAATCGCGGGGACGTGAGTGTCGTCCAGTTCAGCAGTGGGCTCTTCCACCCCGGCACCCAGTTGTTCGGGTTTTACCCCGATGTCTTTTGCAAGTTTGAGTTCGGTATGCCTGAGGGCTACAGCTGCAAAAAATACTGCCAGGAATCCCCATGCACTGACCAGTAGGCACAGGCCATATACCAAGGCGATCAGGCCTAGCGCGACCAGGTCATCCAGCACATCATGCTTGTGCTCCTGGCCTCTCAGCTTCCATACAGTGATGCCTGTCAGCACCCCTCCGGCGATGCCTATCACCACGGCGGCGCTTGTGCTCCAGATGACATCTTTTAGCAGCCATAACCAGCCGAAATCGCCGAGCTGATGCAGACCCAGCAACCCTAAACCCAGCATGACGAAAGGAAAGGCCGTGCCGTCGTTAATACCGGCTTCACAGGTTAAGGTGAACCTGAGCTGATCACGGTCGCCCGGGTAACGGGATTGTGCATCCGTTGCCAGCACCGGGTCTGTAGACGCAAGCATGGCGCCCAGTAGCACGCCGGCCCCGATCGGCAAATGAAGTACCAGTACGGAGAACACAGTGATCAGCCCAATGGTGATAACCATGGACAGCGATGCCAGCTGTAACGGCAATCGCCACTTCCTGAACCTGAAAGGCACGGGCATCTTCACCCCGGCTGAAAATAAGGAGATGAGGACTGCTATTTCCGTCAGCACTTCCAGCAAGGCGGATTGCTTGATCGGGTCAAAATAAAACAGGTGTAATACGGAAGGCCCGAGCAGGAAGCCAATGGCGAGATAGACTATGGCCGGTGTAATGGGAAACTTCTGTAAGGAGGTTTTGCTTAAGCCCCTGCTTAACATTAGAAGTCCGATGAGTAAGTACCACAGGGGATAGGTCATCTTCGTCCTAAGTTTTATAGTTAAGTCGCGTTGTTTATTGGAGTCACTAGCAGTGTAATGCGTGTTGCGGACTATGGATAGCAAATGCGTAACCACTTAGAAACGATAGCATTTTTACAGATCAACATTGCACCGGTGAATGCGGGGATGCAATGAATATATCAGCAGGATAGATATAGATTAAAGGCATCTGAACAGTGCGGTAATCAGCGTTGCGCTGATTGAATTGTCAGATAAATCCCAGTCAGGAGTGACTGCTTTGCCGCGAAGATAGCCGCCACCAGCGCATCCGATATTGAGGGATGCCTGGTGCGGATTCTTGAAGTGGCTTTTTTAGCGGGCAGGTTTTTACCAGCGTAAACTGCGATTGCCTACCCAGGCCATGATCGCAGTGGGCACCAGCATGCCAAGCACATACCAGACCGCCAGGAATGGGGCGGCCATTTCAGGGCAGTGCAGGGCGTAGACGCTCGCACCGACGCCACCCGCTAACCAGCCGGCAATCGCTCCGCTCAACATGGGTTGTGTGGGCGCCAGGTTGCGTAAAGCGAAAAGGGTGGCAACTGCGGTTGGCACTGCTAAAAACGCAATATTCTTGATGCATACGCGCCAGGTTTTGCCCCAGAGCATTTCTGAATGCTGGCTGGGGTCAGCGTTGACCCAGGTCCAGATTGCCCATACCCATAAAACCGCAATCGGGATAAGCAACACCCAATAATTTATCTTCGGAAGTTTGCCGGGATGCGCCAGCGCGAAAATAAATACCAGCCCTAGCACGACATTGGCGAGCGGGACACCTAATTTCATCCAGAAAGGGAAAGTGCTGCTGACCTCTTTAATATCAGGGCGTATGCCATAGAAGGTGAGTAACAATATGAAGGAGATGGCTACGCCTGTCAGCAAGGCTTTGCTGATGAGTTTTTCAGGCATGTGTGGCTGTACGGGTTCAACCCCGGTGGCGAGCATTGTGATTAATTCATCGGTTTTCATGCTTGTTCCTTCCACATTTTTGCCAGCGTCTTCATGCCACGGTGCACACTCACTTTGATCGCCGACACTGACATGCCGGTGATTGCGGCAGTCTCTGCGACGGACAGGCCATCAAGCTTGGTGTGCTGTATGGATAAACGCTGGTTTTCTGGTAATGTTTCTAGCAACTTGTCTAAATCCTTTTTTGAGTCATTCGCATCGTGATCGCTGATGGCAAGCCATTCAACTTCATCATCAAACGGGTCGTTCAACGCCTCGTGCTGCGAGCGTCGACGCAAACAGTCGATCATTTTGTAGCGCGCCACGGCATACAGCCATGGCGTAAAAGGTTCTTCGCGGCGATAGGTATGGCGCTTGGTGTGAATGGCGAGCAATGTCTCCTGCACCAGGTCCTCTACCTCATCGGGCACGCGCACCAGCCTGCGCCTGAGGTAGGCTCTTATCAAGCCGCTGGTTTGCTGTAGCAAAAGCTGGTAAGACGCTGCATGCCCGTCTAACGCCATTAACATCAACTGCCGCAATTCTTCTTCTATCATTGGTTATTAATTCGCTTTATTGAGAAAAAGGTTACACAGACATGAATAAATAAATTTTTATCAGGTAGTGTAACCATATTGCTAATGGCCACGTATTAGCAAGTGAACATTGTGAAAAATGACAGTTTCATTCAAGCAATGCTTATCAACTTAATTGGAGACTTAACATGAATATCAAACAGTTAGCTGCATTAGCCACCACCATTATTGCCACCAGTGCATTCGCAGGCAGCCCGCCAGAAAAAAAATGCAGTGCTGGCACATGTAGTAAAAAAGAGATGTCTTCAGACAAAAAAGCAGAATCTTCATGTTCCAAAAAAGACGCAGGCGAGCACAAAGACAAAGAGTCTTCATGCTCTAAAAAAGAATCCAGTTGTTCCAAGAAATAATGATCACGCAATAAGCGTGATTACTGAAATAAGGGTTATCACCATGGCTGGGCTGGGTTACCGACAAGAAATGGCAGAGTGGGAAATGTCGACGGTGGCGGCTGACTTTTTTGAAGTCGCCCCCGAGAACTGGATTCGACGCGACAGAACCCCACTGCATGAGCTATTAGCGTCGGGTCGCCCGATCCAGCTACATGGTGTGTCCCTCAGCCTGGGTGGGCAAGCGCCTGTCCAGCACGCATTTTTGAAGTCGGTGCGCGAGCTTATGCAGGATCTTGATATTGAACATTATTCTGACCACCTGGCTGCCAGTGGCGATGCGCATCAGCTGTACGACCTGTTTCCTATCCCGTTTACCAACAGTGAAGTCATCCGTATTAGTGACCGTATCAAGCAGGTGCAGGATGTACTGGGAATCAGGATCGCGGTAGAAAACACCACTTATTACACCAACCTTGCGGAAATGAGCGAAGCTGAGTTCCTGATGCAGGTGGTGGAACGTGCCGATTGCAACATATTGCTGGATATCAACAATATTGCGGTGAACCACAAAAACCATCAGCTGTTAGGCGTGCATGACTTTGTTTCGCAACTCGATATGCAGCGCGTGACTTATATGCATGTGGCTGGCCACGAGTTTGATGAGCGCTTCGGGCTGTATATTGATACGCATAGCCAGGGCGTGGAGGCCGGCACCCGTGAAGTGGCGATGGCTTTGCACCAGCAATACCAGATCCCCGTGCTACTGGAATGGGATAACGATATCCCTTCGATTACTCACATCAACCAAGAGCTGGCATGCCTGAAGACTTCTACAGCTATATAAGGGGCGAAACCGATGTGGTGCCAGCCGGCTATGCAGAACCCGGCATGCGTGCCTATCGCTACCTGGTTTACCTGGGCGCCAGTCAGATGGTGGAAGCGCATTTCCCTGAAATCCGGCAGCAGATGGGCGAACCGGCCTGGAAAGAATTAATACAGGCATTTGTACGCCAGTCAGCCTGGACCTCACATTTTTATGGAGATTTAAAAGATGAATTCCTTGCATTTATTGCACGCGAAGCTGATAGCAGCGATTCGTGACCTTGGCTTGCTGGCACTCAGGATCTTTGCTGGCCAGGAGTTTCTGGTGGCCGGTTACACCAAGTTAAGCGGCGGTATTCATGCGCCGGAATGGTTTAGTGGACTGCAATTTCCTTTCCCGCTAGGGCTGCTTGGCGCGGATATAAACTGGGTGATGGCCGGCACGGGGGAAATTGTATTTGGCCTGGCATTGCTGGTCGGGTTGTATGGCCGTTTGGCTGCGCTGGGCTTGCTGTTTATCACCTATGTCGCGATCTACACCGTGCATTTTGATTTGGGCTGGTCTGGCTGGAACCAGATCGATACCGAGGCAGGCCTGGGCTTTAAAGTGCCGCTGATGCTGGGGCTGATGCTGTTCACGATTCTGACGCAGGGTAGTGGGCGTTATAGCATTACGAAGTGAGATCGTTCGTCAGGTAGTGGTAGAGCGATTGCGAGCAACGCACGCCGACGCAATCCGTTCACGCAGACCTTTCTTCCGTGAATCCGTAAAAACTGAACCCCACGGAAATGACTTTCTTCGGGGTGTGTTATGAATAAAATCCTGCTGGGTGAAGACATCGTATTCAAAACATGAGTATTTATGCAGGTTGAAATATTTGCATTAGCCACCTAAAGCCGGGGTGATGGTCAGCCTGACGCTGACAAAAAAATCAGCAATTTTCTGATAATCCTGCCAGGCGCTATCCTCTATAATCTAGCCATCTATTTGATAAGGAGAGTGAGATGGCAATCAACCTTGTTAGCATGAATGAAGAAGCATCCGGCTATACTGACAATGAATATTTAGCTGGCGATAGCTACAGTAACTCAACTTCGGAAACACTAACCCATGTTCCAGAAATAAGAGACGAATTCAGGGAAGATCTACAGGGTCGCCCTAATCTGGAACTATGAATAGAAAAAAGCCGCTAGATGCGGCTTTTTTTGTAGTTATTTTTACAATAATTCTTCTACGTGTTTCTGGATATTGGAAGCGATTTTTGCGGTGGGCAGGTCATTTGCATCACTGCCAAACGGGTCTTCGATTTCTTCGGCAATCAGCTCCAGGCTGGCGAGTACATAGAAAATGAACACGACTACCGGCACCACGTAATAACCCAGGTTGAACACAAACCCAAACGGCAAAGTCATCACATAAAAGAAGATGAATTTCTTGATAAACGCGCTGTAAGAGTACGGGATAGGCGTATTTTTAATGCGTTCGCACGCACCACAGATATCGGTAAAAGACTGCAGCTCGGCGTTAATGAGATAGAACTGATGCCCGCTGATTTTTCCGGTGGTATACAGTTCATTGGCTTTTTGGAATAGATGTTGTGCAATCTGGTTCGGGTGATGCTCGTGGTGATTGATTTCCAGATCCAGCCCTTCAAACAGCATTTTGCTCACTTCTTCATTCATTAAATGCTGAGAAAGCACCGAGGCATAAGTGGGGATGATTTTCCTGAAAAAATCGCGGTCTGATTCATCGGATAAATAAGCCGAAAGCTTGATCGCCAGGTTGCGGCTATTATTCACCAATGCCCCCCACAACTTCCTGCCTTCCCACCAGCGGTCATACGCGGTATTGGTTCTGTAAGCCAGTAATAATGACAATACAAACCCAACGGTGGTGTGGATTAACGACAGGTTTTTAACATGGCTGCTGTCGGATAACTTCAAATATTGCAATTCAAGGTAGGCAATCCCGGCGGCGTAAATCCCGATAAACACCATCATGGGAAACAGACGCCGGAAGGTGTCTGACTCATGAAAGCGGAAAATGAAAATAATCCAGTCTTTTGGGTTGTATTGAATCATGGTGGAAGGTTGGTTTTGTAATGGGTCGAGTTTAGCATGGTGGCGCAGACATGGTTTAACAAGCGCCAGCAAAAGGGCAGGCTAAACAGCATGGTATTGTGTCTCGCCCGTTTCAATTGCATAATTCAGCCATGTTGATTGTATTTTCCTGCTTGATTTAAATGTTTGGCGATGTAGTTGTGCATCGCTTCCATTACATTTGATGCCAGCCAGTCCAGCTTCGATTGGCGCGTCATCTATTGACAGGAAACCATATGATTCACTCACCTCTCCTGATTTCAGGAGCTTCTGGCCGTCTGGGCCAAGCTGTAGTGCAAACACTTCTAGAGCAAAAGATTCATCAGCAGCGACCGTTGATTCTGACAACGCGTACCCCTGAGAAGCTGGCGATGTATCAACAACCGGGTGTGGAGATCCGCCAGGCGAATTTTGATGAACCGGCTGAGCTTGCCAGTGCATTTCGTAGTGCCAAACGCATGCTGCTTATTAGTACCAATCTGCTGGATGGCACGGGCAAGCGCGTAGAGCAGCATCGCCATGCTATTGACGCCGCCAGGCATGCTGGCATAGAGCATGTGGTCTATACCTCCTTCATGCAACCATTGCATGGCTTGCCGATGCCGCCTGCCAGGGATCATTTAGCTACTGAAGCACTGATACAACAAAGTACGATGCGCTATACGATTTTGCGAAATGCGTTTTACTACGACATGCTTCTGCCCCAGATCAGAGAGGCAATCGAAGCGGGTACGGTTTCTTCAGCCTCTGGTAACGCCGCCATCGCCCATATCGCACGTGAAGATTGCGCCAAAGCGGCGGCACAAGCCTTGATTACTGAAAGCAAGGACATGACTTTCACGTTGACCGGGCAAACCCTCAATTTGCGGACGTTTGCCAGCAGGCTCGGTTCGTTGTTGAATAAACCGGTTACCTATCAGGCGATCACTGGGGAGCAAAAGCTTGAACAGTACGGCAAGGCTGGCTTGCCACTTGCGGTAGCAAAATTGCTGGTAGAGATCGATCAAGCCCTGTTGCAGGGGGCGATGGATATTCAAACGGCAGATTTCAAGCGATTGACTGGTTTAGAGCCTGCGTCCACGGAAGACTTTATCAGACAACAGCTAGCGCTGAATGAATGGCCGTGACCAACCGTTTGCATTCACTAAACACCCGCCAGTGCAGATTGGCGGGTGTTTAATCATTTGATGATAATGTGCGATACCTGACGGGGTCGTGTGCGTTTAAAAATGCGACAAAGTCATCTGGCGAGAGTGCTTTGGCAAACAGATAGCCCTGCAGCATATCCGCCCCTAATTCACGGCAGAGGCGGGCTTGTGCGACGGTTTCTATGCCTTCTACCACCACATCGAGATCCAGGCTTTTTGCCATGACAATCAGGGCTTTCAGTATACGGCTGTCAGCTTCGCTTTCCGGTACATTTTGCACAAATGAGCGATCCACTTTCAGGATGGAAGCGGGCAGGCGCTTGAGGTAAGACATGGAAGAGTATCCGATACCAAAATCGTCGAGGGCGATCTTCACGCCCAGGGACTTGAGGTTATTGAGGATGGCCGATGTTTTCTCGAAGTCTGACACAAGTACACTTTCCGTGACTTCTATCGACAGGCAGCCGCCACTCAGGCCTGCGGCAGCCAGGTCGTGTTGAATGTCGCTGAACATGCTTTCGCGTTGCAACAGTTGCTCACTGGCGTTGACCGCTAATACAAACTGGTCATCGACGTGACCTTGTTTACGCCATTCGGCAAGCTGCAGGCATGCCAGTTGCCTGTTCTGGGTGTCAATGGCGGCAAGGAAGCCGAGTTCTTCAACGGTATCTATAAATTCGATGGGAGGTAGCAGTCCTTTAACCGGATGTTTCCAGCGCATCAGCATCTCGGCGCCGCATACCTGGAAGGTATTGGCACTGATGACCGGTTGGTAGTGTTGAACCAGCTGGTTTTGCAAACGCTGGGAGCGTAACTCTCCCTCGAGCATGATCCGGTGCAGGATCTGGTCTTGCAGGTCTTCGCTATAAAAATGAAAACCGTTGCGGCCTTCACGCTTGACCTGGTACATGGCCAGGTCCGCCCGTTTTTGCATATCCTCAGCGTTAGTGGCACACCTGGGATAGGTTGCAATCCCTATGCTGCAGGTGACAAAGTGTTCAGTATTGTTCAGCGGAATCGGTTCACGTATGCTCTCAAGCACTCGTTGTGCAAGGGCGCCCACCGAGGTTTCGGTATCCAGATCGAGCACGACAATGGCAAACTCGTCGCCCCCCAGGCGGCAGACTACATCACCTTCACGCACCACGGTCAGTAAACGCTGTGCAATCTGCTGGAGTAACTGGTCTCCCGAGTCATGACCCTGACTGTCGTTGATAAGTTTGAAATTGTCGATATCCAGGTAGATCAGGCCGAGCTGGAAATTGAGGCGCTGAGCACGCTGGATGGCGCCTCGCAGGTGTTCCTCAAAGTAGTAGCGGTTGGATAACCCGGTCATGGGATCATTTTCCGCCAGGTATTTGAGACGCTTATGCGTATCAATCAGCTTGCTGGTGAGCTCGTGCCGCGCCTTTGCATGCAGAAGTGCCTTGGTCAGGTGGCGTTCTGAAAGTTCTTTTTTCAGCAAAAAATCCTGGGCGCCCGCGAAAATGCAGTTTCTCTCTATGATCTCATTGTCTTCCATGCCGGTGAGTATCACCACGGCAGCATGTTTTTCAGTGTGCTGCGTGAGCTTGCTTAAGACATCCAGGCACTCCATGTCAGGCAGGCGGTAATCCAGCAGGACGATATCAAATGTATGTTCATCATACAGTTTGAGAGCCCTGACAGCATTGTTGGCCTGCACAATGTCTTTGACTAGCCTGGGATTTTGTAAAACCCGGATGACAGCCATCCGGTCCAGTTCATCGTCATCCACGAGTAGCAATCGCATCTTTACTCCTTTGTGACGGGTAGTTCAACCAGCCGCCAGTAATGCTCGATAAACCCGATCACCTCCATGAAGTCACGGTCCATGTGCTGCTTGAATACGTAGCCTGCCACGTGTTTGCGATAGGCGGCCACCAGGTCTTCATCTGATTTCGATGTGGTCAGAACAAATACCACGGCATGTGTCAGCTGCGGATCTGTACGCAGCATTTTTAAAAATTCAAGACCACTCATGCGCGGCATATTGAGGTCGAGCAAGATAATATAAGGTTGGGGGACCGCGCCGCTACGTAACAAATCCAGCGCTTCGCGACCATCATGTGCACGCAGCACGGTGTTGAGTAGCCGCATTTTGCGTAGGGCACGCTCGAGTGCGATAGCGTCGATGTCGTCATCGTCAACAATCAGCAGGGTGACTTCTTTATAGTTTTGCTTCGGCAGAATTTGCACGGTTCAGCCTCTCTTCAATGTTGATTGGCCAGGTAAAACGGATAGCGCTGCCACGAATACCATCTGACTCGATGCTGGTGCTGCCGCCATAGGCTTCGACTATCTTTTTTACCAGCGCCAGCCCCATACCGCTGCCTTCGACTTCATCGCGTGGTCGCAAGGTTTGAAACATGATGTATACACGCTCCTGGTACTCTGGCGAAATGCCCGGGCCATCGTCAGCCACGCTGAATTCATAGTAATGCTTGCTGGCTACCCGCCAGCTAAGTTCTATCCGGCCTGCAGGTTTATCATGATGTTTGATTGCATTGCTGAACAGGTTCCGCAGGACTTGTTCCAGTGGTGTGGTCAGTGTGTTGAAGGTTGGCAGGTCGGCAGCCATTTCCAGCGTGAAGCCTTCCGGAGGTGTTTGCATCTCAAAAATATTTTGCGCCCATTTTCCGAGATCCACCTGACTGACACTGCCTTCGAGGCGGCCGGCCCGGGAATAGGCCAGCAAGTCGTCAAGCAGGCGTTCCATCCTGCGCAGGCGGCCACGCAGCAGGTTCATATGCTGTGGGATTGCCTCGGTGTGACCGTTGTTGAGGTCCTCTTCAATCCAGTGCGAAATCTGGAAAATGCCACGCAACGGCGACTTCAGGTCATGCGAGGCAACATAGGCAAAAGTCGCCAGTTCTTTATTGCTGCGTTCAAGTTCATCTCTGTGCTCAGCGAGTTTTATGCTGGCTTTGACGCGGGCTGAAATGTCGGTAATGGCGGAAAGCACTTTGACGCCATTATCGGTTTCAATCGGGTTAAGGCCTACTTCGACAGGGAATTCACTGCCATCCTTGCGGCGGGCAAACAGATCGCGGCCAGTTCCCATGGCGCGTGGACTCAGCTCAGAAAAAAAGGAATCCCGGTGTTGCGGATGCTGGTGGCGGAAACGCTCCGGCAGCAGGATGTCGATGGGCTGGCCCAGTAGTCCCGCCCGGCTGTAACCAAAGATAGTCTCGGCCTGGGTATTGACCATTTCAATGATGCCGCGCTTGTTGACCATGACCATGGCATTGGGTGCAGCTTCAACTACCTGGCGGAAACGCTCTTCCAAGCGCTTGCGGGCAGAAATATCCGTGATAGCTGACAAGACTTTGACACCATCATCGGTTTCAATCGGATTGATACCAACCTCTACGGGAAACTCACTGCCGTCCTTGCGGCGGCCAAACAGGTCCCTGCCGGTTCCCATGGCGCGCGGACTGAGGTCAGAAAAAAAGGAATCACGGTGTTGCGGGTGCTGGTGGCGGAAGCGTTCTGGTAACAGGATATCAATGAGCTGACCCAGCAATTCGTCACGGCTATAGCCAAAAATGAGTTCGGTCTGGGTATTCACCATTTCGATGATGCCCCGTTTGTTGACCATGACCATGGCTGTGGGCGCGGCTTCAACTACCTGGCGAAAGCGCAAATTGGCACGCTCGATGTCGCCGATGTCATCATGCATCTACAGCCCCCTTTGGTGTCACAAATTTGTCGGGTGAGCAGCCCTGGTGCAGTGTGGTCGCACCAGGACAAGCTTTTTGCAATTTCCTGACTAAGTTCTTGTTTACTGCTTAACGTTATTAAGTGTCCGGTTGCGTGACAAATGCTGCTAGAACGGCTGCTTCAGCAATGGCTGCTCCATCCTGGCAAACGTGACTGCGACTGAGGTGAACCTCAGTGGTTCTATATACATATTTATGCCAATTCTATCTATTTTTTTAAAAATTACCACAACGAGATGATCCGCTTGTAGCAGGGATAACTTCTGCCATTCATATTTGTTTTTCTGACAATCGCTTACAGATGCGGATATCAGGATATGTTTGTCAGGGTGTAAGTAAAATTACTGGTTTTCTTTGAGTGATAACGGGCCCGCAAATCGCAAGCGGTTGAACTTAATACTGGCGACGACATACCAACCTTGATGGCTAAGCAAATTTTGATTGGTATCTCAGGCTGGCGTTATCCGCCATGGCGTCAGGTCTTTTATCCTAAAGGCCTGATTCAAAAGCGTGAGCTTGAGTTTGCTTCGCAGGCGCTGCCAACCATCGAGCTCAATGGCTCTTTTTATGCCTTGCAACGGCCAAGTAGTTACCTGAGCTGGTATGAGCAAACACCACCAGATTTTATATTCAGCATTAAAGCCACGCGCTACATTACCCATATATTACGGCTGGAAAATATTGAAACAGCCTTGGCGAATTTTTTTGCCTCGGGCCTGCTGGCGCTCAAGGAAAAGCTGGGACCTGTCTTGTGGCAGTTTCCGCCGAGCTTCAGGTTTGATGCAGCGCTGTTCGAAAGTTTTTTGAAGCAGTTACCGCATGACACAGAAGCTGCTGCCAAGCTGGCTGAAAAGCGTGATGCCACTATGCACAATCGTGAATTTATCAAAGCCGATCAAAAACGTGCGTTGCGTCATGCGGTAGAAATCCGCAACAAGAGTTTCGAGGCTCCTGAATTTATAACATTGCTGCGCAAATATAACGTGGCACTGGTGATTGCAGATACGGCAGGCAAGTGGCCGGATAAGCAAGATATCACCGCCGATTTCACTTACTTAAGGTTGCATGGCGCAGAAGAGCTGTATGCCAGTGGTTACACCGATAAGGCACTCGATCATTGGGCTGCGCGCATCGATGCCTGGAGTAAAGGCAGCGAGCCGGAAGATGCGAAACTGGTTTCTGAAGAGGCTCCGACGCAACGCAAATCACGCGATGTCTATTGCTATTTTGATAATGATATCAAAGTGAAAGCGCCGTTTGATGCGCGTAAGTTGTTAAGGCGGCTGGACCTGGAATCCGGGTTGCGTGAAATGGATTGGTCACACGCGGATGAGCCTGGCGAATTGAATCCCACCAAAGCCCGGGAAAAAGCAAAACCGGCAAAGTAACCTGCTTTACGGAATGCCGATAATCTTCAAATACTCTTCCAATGTCAGGGTCAATTCTTGCAACGAGCTATTTACTTCATCCAGATGCTGGTTGCCATTTAAATGTAACTTTTCAAGTAATGCTTTGTGTTTTTCCACCGCATCTAAATGCGCTTCCAGTTTGGCTTCTTTTAACGCTGTGGTCATGATGTGTCTCCTCAACCATTCATTTACGTATAGGTAAGAGTCATTGATTGCTCACAAAGTTTGAGGATCAACAGGTGGATTGGTAATTTTACGCAAATGAGCTAACGCTTCGTAGCTCGCTACGGTGATTCAGGGTTGAGTTGTTAGGTAGCACGAAATGCAGAAACGACATATCTGAGCCGGGCTGGCGAGTCAGTAACATTGCAGTCAGTCGTTGCATCAGTAACAAAAAAGCCGCGAATTGCGGCTTTTTTGATTAACAACGAGTGTGAGATTTTAGAGGCGTCTGCTTATTTATCCTGCGAATAAATCAGGCATGTATAGGCGCCAATGGTGATTGGCGCTGAGTAGCCTAAACCGTCCTTGCCTTCTTCGTTGGCACTGATGTCACCTGAAGGGGTTTCATCCATCTCTTCATTATAGAGCGTGGCGTCGCTGTTGAAACGCAGCTTCCATTCACCACCTTGCGGCAGGCCGATGACATAGTTTTCCTTGCGGCCTTCGGCGAAGTTGAACACGACGACTACGTCATCACCAGCGCCACCTTCTTTTGAACGATGCATGGCGATCAGTTTGTCGTTGTCATTCACATGGTAAACCGACGTATGTTGCCCGCTTAAACCAGCGGAATGCCCGGCGCGGTTCAGGCGAAGATTGATTAGGTCGCGGTACAGGGTGGTAATGTCGGCGTACTCTTCTGCGCGTTGCCAGTCGATGGGTCTGTCATCACGGAACCATTGATCACGCAGGAATTCCTGGCCTTGAAGCAGCATGGGAATGCCTGGCGCAGTCAGGACTAGTGCGGCGCCCAGGGTTGAGCGTTTGATGGCATATCTGTTCGGACGATCGCTAGGGTCAATTTCAGAAACCAGACGTTGTTTGCCGTTGGCAACTTCATCATGTGATTCGGTGTAGATCACACGCTGGAATGCATCATGATTGTACTGATTCAGCAGGGCGTCGCGCACGGCATGCATAGAACGATGGGCATCATCGCCTTCTATCAATGCCTCTCGGATCGGGTGCACAAACCCGGCATCCCATTGGCTGCTGAAGTTAGCGCCGCCATGCTCTTTAGCCAAGGTGAGCTCCGCGCTATTTTGCAGGTCTTCGGCAATGGTGATTTTGCCCGGGTGGCGAATTTGCACTTCACTGTTGATCCATTGCAGCAGGCTGAAGCCTTCGGCAATCAGATCCTGCGCATCGGCTTCTACGCTGCGGATATACAGCGTCATGTCATAACGCAGACCATCGGCATGGTAGTCACCCAGCCACATCATGGCGTTATCAAAAATATACTGGCGCACTTCGCCACGGCCATAATCCGGGCGCGTATCGCCCCAAGGCGTAGTGGAACGCCAGTCATTATAAAAATAAATGCCGCCCTTATCGTTTTCGCTCCAGCCATCAAACTGCCACAAGCTGATGTCGGATGGGCCAAAATGGTTGTACACCACATCTACAATCACGGCGATGCCCGCTTCATGAGCGGCGGTTAAAAAACGCTTGAAGCCGTCCGCACCGCCGTAAGCACTTTCAATAGCATAAGGATGCGCAGGGTTATAACCCCAGGAATAATCACCGGCAAACTCAGCAATTGGCATCAGCTCGACCGCATTGATCCCCAATGCTTTCAGGTGCGGCAGGCGTTCAATGGCACTGTCAAACGTGCCCACCTTCCCTTCTTCTGTATTAAACGTGCCGATATGCATTTCATAAATGACCAGGTCGTTCCAGGCGGGCATCTGAAAATGGTTTTTTGGCGGCTCGAACAAATCCAGCGCAGGAATCACGCCGCTACCTACCGAGTTGGTAACGATTTTGGCGTAAGGGTCTATACGTTGCAGTTGCTGTTCACCATTGACGATATGAAACTTGTATTCATCACCTGGCTTGGCATGGGAAAGATCGGCATACCAGTAGCCATTTTCTTCATGCACGCAGTCATCCGTCTCCGCTTGCCAGTCATTAAAAGTGCCGATAACAGAGACCTTGTCTGCATTAGGCGCCCATACGCGAAATGCCACCCCGTGCGCATGTGGAATAGCGCCCATTCCGGGCAATGGATCGAAGGAGGGTTGCAGGCTGGCAGACGACATGAAGATAACTCCGTTAATAAATCGTTAGTTGAGCCGCATGTGAATTATTCACGCGCGGATAATGTAGGAGAATCTATACAATCTATAAAGGTGTCAAAAGAAGTCTGATTCTGATATTTCTGTCAGCGGACTCTGTCAGAAAAGTCTTACTTGAGAATCAGCCGCAAGCCTGCAATCAAAAATCGGCTGCGCCACTAAAATAGCCGAAAATTTAAACTAATAAAGTTGTGGACAGGTTAAAGAATTATGCTGACATCAATTGAATTTGCGAATGAAGTGTTTGAAGAGTTAAGGGTTTCGATAGACCAGGCTTGCAAAGAGCGCTATTGGTTTATTGCCTGCCGCAATGCGCGGGTACTGGGATTCAGCCAGACTGACGTCAGTTGTGGCGCTGCTTATGGTCAATGCTTCGAATTGCAGATTGAGCCAGATATTTATCTCTCTTTGACTTACAAATCAATGGAGTGCACGGAGACTTTGACCTCATCAGATGTGACTAGATTTGAACTGACTTTGAAGCATGGCGATGAGCTAATCAAGGTTTACCAGAATGAGTTTGAAGAAGCGCCTTTGCCTATCGCAAGACCTGTCAGGCATAGAGGGTATTCAGCAACGATTTAAATGAAGTCTAAGAATTTACAATGACAAAAGCCGGGATTCCCCGGCTTTTTCTTTTTCAATCAATGCAATGGAAGTCGAACAAAATTGCTCTATAGCGAACGATTAACCGTCTCTGCTAAGAGTAAGCGATCTGATCCAATAGCGGCTTAGCAAATACTAGTAAATTCACCATTTAGTCAGCTGGAATGGATTTAATAATCATTTTATTAAAAAACTGTTCACGAAAAGCTCAATTTTTGTAGGACTAGCTTACCATACGGAATCTTTTCCCTTATGTTGATTTGTCCAGCTGGCGGTGACTGAATTTTTGATGTGATAACTATTTAAAGAGAGTGACAGCCCGTCGCCAATTGGTTTTGATGCACTTTTTATGAAGCTGACAATTGAGAATAGAGTGGAAAATGTGTCTATTTCCAAAAGATTAAAACAAATTGACAGCAATTAATATCAGTCAATCAGAAGTGAATTAAAACATGCCTTTTTCTAAAACAACGAGTTCTGAGCTTTTGCTGGCCAGGTATCACAGCCTGATGGCTGATGTGCCCGTCGTCATATTTGCCGGCTTAAGTGCGACGGCTATCCAGATTATTGCTTTGCGGGATGGCGTTGACTGGCGCGTATCTATTGCCTTGCCGCTGATACGCATGACCTTTGCCGCCATGTTGTTTATGTACTGGTTCTGGCACCGCGAAGATAACCCTGGCATAGAAAAAGTTCGCTGGCGCTTGCGCGCGGCATCGGTAGTACTGATCATTTCCGGCACCATCACATTTTTCCGCAGTTTGTATTTGTTCAACCATACCGATAGCTTCGGGCATTATTTCCTCGTTATCTATATCACACTGTTCGGCCTGTGTTTTGCATTTATCCTCAGTAAGATTGGGATTGCGGCTTTCATCTATAATTTCCTGCTAATTTCTGCTGCGCTGGTATGCATTTTCATGGGAAATTTTCAACAACCGTATGTGCTGGCCGGGCTGGTGCTGGTGTTTGAGATAGGCATGCTATTCGCCATGCGGGCCAGCAACAACGTGTTTGACCGGCTCATTAATGCCACTTACGAAACCCATACTTTGCTGGAAGAAAACCGGCGTCTGGCAAATCTGGATGCGTTAACGCAATTGCCGAACCGCCGCCAGTTTTTCCTGCATGTAGAACAGCAACTCGCACGTGCCAAAAAAACCGCAGAACCCTTTGCGGTCGGCATTATAGACCTGGATAATTTTAAGCCAGTGAATGATGTATACGGACACCATACTGGCGACCTGGTCTTGAGGGAAGTAGGCGAGCGCCTGGCACGTGTAAAGATCGCCGGTGTGCAGTTTTACCGTTTGGGTGGCGATGAGTTTGCATTCGAGATAGTCACGGATGCGCAGAATTCGATTTTAAAGCAGATAGGCAAAGAGATTAATCGTATCATCTCTCAACCTATGAATGTCGACGGCATTCTCATCAACATCAAGGCTTCAATTGGTGCCTGCGTGTTTTCCAATACCAAAGATACTGCGCAAGAACTGTATGAACATGCGGATTTTGCGCTTTATCACATGAAACGCACTGGCCGCGGCAATATGGAGATTTACTCGAAGACACTGGAGGAAGAGCGACAGCATTTGCACAAGGTAGACCAGGCATTGCGTGTGGCGGATATGGAGGCAGAGCTGTTCCCGGTGTTTCAACCTATCATCAATGTAGGCACTGGCGAGATAAGCTCATTTGAAAGCCTGGCACGGTGGAATAGTCCAACTTTAGGCATTGTGCCACCAGCGGTGTTTATTGGTGTGGCAGAAAGTTTAGGGGTAATTTCTGACCTCACGCGGTTGATGTTCCACAAGTCTATTATCGTGATGGCAGAATGGCCGGCACACATTCGCCTCTCTTTCAATTTGTCAGCATATGACGTGACCAATAAAGCGGTGATTGAAGAGCTGATTTACATGGTAGCGCAGAGCCGTTTGCATCCTTCACGTTTTGTTTTTGAAGTGACCGAAACGGCGCTGTTGCAGGACTTTGCCACCGCCAAAGATAATATCGAACTGCTACGCCAGGCGGGTGCGCGGATTGCCCTGGATGATTTCGGCACCGGTTATTCCAGCCTGAGCCATGTGCAAAACCTGCCGCTGGACAAGCTCAAAATCGACCGTAGTTTTATCAAGGATATTGAAACCAACACCACTAGCCAAACCATTGTGCGTTCAATTCTGGCCTTGTGCCAGGGCATGCAGGTAGAGTGCGTTGCCGAGGGGGCTGAAACCGGTAGCCAGGTGCAGTTTTTGCAGCAGATGGGTTGCCAGCTGGTACAAGGATATTTCTATTCCAAGCCTATGGCAGCGGAACATATTCCTGCATACCTGGCTGAACATGAGTTAAAACAGGATTTGGTTGCCTAGGTGATTCTGTTAAGCAATCGCTGGCGTGGGAGTTTCACCGTATCTGATTCCCAACTTGTTGCATTGCTTAAATCCGTCTGATTTTCCAATATTGGGCTGGTGCACTAAAATAGCTGCATGTCTTTGCAGTTAATCCAGCAATATTTACCCGGGTATCCCGCGCAGTTACATGTGCAGATTGCGCAATTGCATGACCAAGGCAAATTGGGTGATTACCTAAGCAAGCGCTATCCGCAGGCACATGCTATTCAAAGCGATAAGGCGCTGTATGACTTCTGCAACGATTTTAAGCAGCGCTATTTAAAAAATGCACCGTTGTTAGACAAGGTCTATTTTGATAATCGACTCACCGTAGAAAAACAGACGCTAGGATTAAATACTGCTATTTCGCGGGTGCAGGGCGGCAAACTTAAAGCCAAAAAAGAAATCCGCATTTCAGCGTTTTTCAAATCCACCCCGGTTGAATTTCTGACCATGATCGTCGTGCACGAACTTGCGCACCTGAAAGAACGTGATCACGACAAAGCGTTTTATCAATTGTGCCAGCATATGGAACCCAATTACATGCAATATGAGTTTGATTGCCGGGTACATTTGCTATGGCTGACGTTGAACAAGATGCCGACTGTTGCAACCCCGGCATCCATTGCAAAGTAAGTGCTGGCTTACGGTTCAGCTACTGTGCTGATGAGTTGCAGCAAGTTATCGGCCTCAATGGTAGGCCGGCTGACCAGTAACCAGACGGCGGCAATTCTGTCTGCCCGCGCATAGGCATCGGTAGCGAGTTCTTCACTGAAAATATCCGGGTCTATTTCTGAATATTGATAGGTGCAACCAGCTTCTTTGGTCTTCTGTTTTACTTCTTCCAGAAACGGGTCGTGCCCTTCGACGATTGCGACACCGGTATACAGCATGAGCGTGCCGCCGGGAGAAAGTCTGGTCAGGGCAGCATCGACAATATCCAGCGATAACTGCGCACCTAATGGCCCGTTGCCATGGCGATATGCCCTGGCAGATGGGTCTACCAGATAAGGCGGGTTGGCAATAATCACATCAAACTCGCCTTGCACATCATTCAGCAGATTACTATATTGAAAATAGACATTGGCAATGCTGTTCGCCTTGGCGTTGGTCGTTGAAAAAGCCAGCGCTTTTTCATTGATATCCACACCGTAAATTTCTGCATATGGTAAAGCTTCAGCCAGCAAAATCGCTGCTACTCCAGACCCGGTACCAATATCCACACAACGTTGAACCTTACCTTGCAGTGTCGCCAGTGAGTGATACATGGCATTAATATAACGATAGGTATCCGGGCCAAAAAACACGGCGTCTTGTGCCTCGGTTGGAAAGCCGGAATGGACAAATAATTTATCCGCGACACTGGAAACGCGCACCAGGGATTGCCAGCCATCATCTACCGCACGCAGCACGGCGGCAGCATGCATGAGCTCAAAAATATCAGCATCTATACTTGCTTGCGTGAAGGGACGATTCCAGCCAAAAATATCCTGCAAAGTTTTTGCCCAGGCATTTTCCGGGCGCTCATTTACCAGTCTATGCGTGGTCGGGGTCACCGTGACAAATCGGTAACCGCGTTCATATAAAGCCCGCAGCAGCTTTTCTAGAGGATCGTAGCCCAGTGTATCCTGGGCTGGTGGATTATCGACTTGCTTGATCACTTTGTACACCTTTGCAATGCTTTGATGAGTTGTAATGGCAGCTTAACAGAACTCCGCAATTGTTTTAATAAGCGTATTCCTACATGTATCTCCATGATTGTCTGATAGGGAATTTGACACTAAATGCGTAACTTACCAACTTCATGAATCAGAGGCGGTAACTATGTCTGGTGTGCGTATTGAAATTGAAAGAGAAATAAAAAGACCTCAGGGAGCGGTGAGCCAGCCAAGCAAGGCTGTTAATCACTGGACTTCCAAATCAGTCTATTTCTCTTTGCTGGAATCTAATCATTCAGCAGCAACCAAAGCAAACAGTGCAGAATTACTGGTTGAAAAGTTAAAAGAAACTGACAGCCATGCCACCAGCATGCCTGCCAGTATTCAAGAGCTGGATCACTGGCTGACTGAACATAATGAAATCGTAGGCCGTCAATACCGTGAATACCTGGCAGCGCGAAAAGCTGGTCAACCCAGGTGGTATTTCGGCAGCAAGTCCCATGCATTGTTTTTCCTGAAAGCCGTGGCACCTACCAAACTGGTAGATGGCGCATGGTTATTTGGCTTGATGCGTCATTGGCAAGACCCGCGGCTAGCATCACTGATCAAAATTTATCTCGAAGAGCTTGGTGATGGTGTCGAAGCCATGAACCACGTAGTGCTTTACCGCAAACTATTAAAACTCAATGGATGCGAAGACTGGAAAACGCTAGATGACCAGTTTTTCACCCAAGGTGCAATTCAATTAGCGTTATCCGCACACACTGACAGCCATTTGCCGGAGGTGATAGGTTTTAATCTTGGCTACGAGCAACTACCGCTGCACCTGCTGATTACTGCCTACGAGTTGAAAGAACTCAATATAGATCCGTATTATTTCACGCTGCACACCACTATTGATAATGCGCAATCTGGTCATGCGCGTTCAGCGATTGATGCGGTTGAAGAAGCTATGCCAATGTTTAGTAACTCACGCGAATTTATGCAACGCGTAATTGCTGGCGTAAAGTTAAATGACGTTGGTTTGAGTACGCTGGATATCATTAGGCATTTCGACCTGCAAGGCGAAGTGGTAAGGGTTCTGCAAAGCAAAGCCAACATAGGACAATTCATGCATTCTGACCGCTGTGTGATCGGCGGCAAGACTGTAAATGAATGGTTGCAGGATAATGAACAGGTCGCCATGTTTTTATACGAAATGGAAAAAACAGGCTGGATCAAACGCCACCAGGACCCTGAACAAAGCCCTTTCTGGAAAGTCATTGCTGGTGAAAAAGCGGCCATGTTTGGCGTGTTTACACCTTATGAACAGCAAGTAATTTATGACTGGATTGCCGGAGATGCATTGGAAAGTATGCCTATGCTGGCCCGTTTAGGTAGGCCATGGCGCATGGTTGAACGCCAGTCCAAAGCGCAGGAAGATGCAAAAAACAGCCGTTATGGCAATGTGTATGACTTCCATTCCGGTAACCGTATCGGTAAAAAATTGCCTGAGACGGATTTTAACCAGGACCAGCTGTCTTTTGAGCGTTACGTGCACAGTATCGACAATGAAGAAACACTGATGAATTTCCTTGTGGACTGGATGTCACCTGCAAAGCATCACACCCCTTTAGGCTTGTGTGCGACGCGTTACTTTAAATCGCATATGGATTCCCTTTTTTAAGTCATGCTTTATAACTGGATAATAAAAAAGCCGCATTGATATGCGGCTTTTTTTATGAAATTTTTTATTGATTCTTGTCGCTAGCAAGAACCGCCAGGTTTGCAACCACACGATTTTCCAGTCGGCTTCAGCGTTTTCTTTTGCCAGGCCTGCTCGAATGCCTGGCGACTCATTGGTTTAAGATTTAAAGATTGCTGCAGTTCATTATCGGCAGCTTGCGCCTGGTAGCGATGGAAATGGCTCAGGTATCTGGCATAAGCGCGGTCTGTACCTCGCAAATTTTGCCATTGTGTCCATAGCCATTTTTTTAATTTAAACATAAGTGCTCCTTGCTTGCAGCTAGTTTGATAACACATTGTACAGAATGGTTCTGGATGTGGATGATCTAAAATCTGGGTCAGGTGAATGTCTAGCTGAGTTACAACAGAGAAAAAGTGTCATGCTTGTTGAAATTCTAATCGGTATGTCTTTGAATGAATTAACGGTTCCTTTTCGCTTTTTGCCTGGAGGCGAAATCAAATGCTGAGGTATCTAAAGAAATGCCTATTTACGATTACCTTTAGCCTGAATCGGTAAATTTAACGCCCGCACTTCAAAATGATGCGTATCCAGTAATTTGCCACTGGTATCTTTCAATGTCAGCTGATGCTTACCTGGTAAAGGCAATGGCAACACGACTTTGCTTTTACCACAGGCAGCTACCGGGCGATTGTCCAAGAACATGCAGGATTTACCCGTGCCTCCGGATTGCAGCAGCAGTGCCTGACGTTGCTGCGGGATATCCGGATCAGGGGCGATGATAGCGGAGTCTGGCGGCGCAATCAGCATGGCTGATGCCGGGGTAACATTGATACTGATGAGTTGATTGGGAACAGTTTGCGCTGCCCGATTGTGTGCGATCACCCACTCTTGCCGCGGTGACTCAATCGGTGGTTGATAACGCACTTGCTGATGCAAAAGGCCATCTGGAGGCGTCGGTTGCTGGCTATGTTGTTTTTGGTGAAGGTATTCAACGATATCACGCCACACCGGCGCCGCACCAGTGATGCCGGACACATCCCACATGGGCGCACCGGAAAAATTACCTACCCAGACCCCTACTGTGTAACGGTTGGTATAACCAATCGCCCAGTTATCGCGCATAGCCTTGCTGGTGCCGGTCTTCACCGCTGCCCAGGTGCGGGTTGAGAGCGGGCTGGATAGCCCGAAAGTGATGGTGCGTGCGCCGGGATCCGACAATATATCGCCGATCATAAAGCTGGCTTGTGGGCTGAACACCTGCCTGGATTCACCTTCTACTGTAGATGCGCTGGCAGGTATAAAACTGACCGCCTGCCATAGACCGCCATTGGCTAATGCGCGATAAGCGTTAGTCAATTGCAGCAGCGTGGTCTCTGCCCCACCGAGTGCCAGGCCAAAGCCGTAATGATCTGCATCATGGGTCAGGCTGTTAAGGCCCAGATTCCTGAGTTTATCCAGAAAAGGATCAACGCCGACCAGCGTCAGCGTGCGGATCGCGGGTACATTCAACGACGCACCCAGTGCCGTGCGCACACTGATGGCGCCCTGGAAATGCCGGTCATAATCTTGCGGGATATACAGCCCGGAAGGGGTGGTCAGTGCCAATGGGGAATCGTCCAGTACCGAACTGGCATTCAGCCATCCCTGGTCCATCGCCAGCGCATACAAAAACGGTTTAAGGGTGGAGCCGGGCTGACGCAAAGCAGCCACGCCATCAACTTCTGATGCGCCGGATAAATCACCGCTGGAACCGACATAGGCGAGCACTTCGCCACTCAGGTTATCGAGCACCACCACCGCGCCATCTTCCACATTCTGGTCTGACAGTTGTGACAGGTGAGTGCGCAGGGTATTGCGAGCAAAACGCTGAACACTGGCATCGATACTGCTCTTCAACTGTTCGCCATTTTTGTTTAATAAATGTCGCGCCAGATGCGGTGCATCGTCCATACCCGCGATTGGAAACGGTCGTGACGGCAACAATGCTGTGCGCAAGGTCACTTGCATGCAGCTATCCGGCCTGGATTTGTTGCCGGTGAAAAACGGCATGGTCTGCAGCGTTGCACAGGCACGCTTCGCCAGCCGGCTGCGGGAGGCTCCCGGCGATTTGATGAGTGATGCCAGGATAGCTGCATCTATGTTATCCAGTCCATTCGGACCTTTAGCCAACAAACCTCTTGCCGCAGCATCTACTCCGACCAGCTCACCGCGAAACGTGACGCGATTCAGGTAGGCTTCCAGGATTTGCGGTTTGCTCCAGTGCAATTCCAGCGCCAGTGCATACCGTATCTGGTTGAGCTTAGACAGCCAGCTGTTTTGCGAAGAACCGTCAGCTGGAGCATTTAACAGCTTGGCTAATTGCATGCTGATGGTACTTGCACCCCGGGCACGCGAGCGATGCAGGTTGTCCAGTACGGCTGAACCGGCCGCCATCAAATCTACGCCTGAGTGACTGTAAAACCGTTTGTCTTCGGCGACTAATACAGCCTGTTGCAGTGTGCGAGAAATTTCCTGCAAGGGAACCCATGCCAGCATACGGCGTTGTTTATCCAGGCGCAGGCGTTGCAAAACCTGGCCGTCCCTATCCAGCAAAACCGCTTCAGAACTATGGGTAGCAGACCTGGCTTGTTCAAATGATGGCACAGGCGCAAGAAACACCCAGGCACTCGCAACAATCACCAAGATGGACATTGTTGCGAGCACGATGCGTTTACGTGTCACTGCAGTTCTTTCCTCAACTGGGCTTGATTCCTTTGCCTAACATGCTCATTAGGAGCCAGGTTTTACTTCTATGGCAGCGACAGGCAGTTCGGCAAATATCTCCGGCGCATACATGGCCTCCACACGGCTGGCTGGCATGGCAAAGCGGCCAGCGTTGTTCAACCGCACGGTGTATTCGATGCTGAACTTGCCTTTAGGCACATATGAATAATAAGCGCGGAAGCCATCAAATGCGCGTTCTTCAAACGCAGGAAGTTGCCAGCCTTGTTTCTTTTCCCCGGCTGCCAACAGGCTGGAATCGCCGCCAAGGCCGCTACCTAAAATAGTCGCTCCCGCCGGTACCGGGTCATTCACCACTACCCAGGTCATATCGGTCTGCGCATCAATTTCCAGTTGCACGCGGTAGGTATCCCCACGTTGCCACAGACCACCGTTTTTTTGTTCAATTGCAGTCACTGTGCGTTTGAGTTTATAGCCGGAAAATAATGGTTTATCCAGCGGCAATGCGGCTTTGGAAGTCACAAATGCCCATGGATTGCCATTGCCCAAGTGCTGGATAGATAGTGGTGTGGCATTTTTTGGCCAGGCAAAATGCGTGGCTAATCCGGCGCCCATAGGCGTGCCTTTTACCGAGTCATGATGCCCGGTTTCTTCTGAGGCCGTTTTTGCGCCAGACCAATTGAGTGACTGCGCTTGATCGCCCAGTTTGACTTGCGTGCTGCCAGCTACCGGTGCTTTCTCAAAATGTGCCTGGAAGTAACGCAAAGCGGTCGCGCCCCAGGCATTGGCAACAGTAGTGCTCCAGTGGCCGTTGACCTGGCGCGATAGTGCACCACGCGCCAGACGGCCTATGTCAGCCGCTTCCATCTCCGGGTCTTCTGCCAGCAGGCGCAGTGCACGTACTGCATTCAGGTCGGGCGACACCATTAGCCACCACAGGTAATCCTGTTTCTCGGTAGAGAAATTCATGGTGGTGCCTGAGAATGTCAGCCGCGATTGCAAGACCTGGCGTGCCTGTTTCAGTTTTTCGTCATGTTCGGGAATTTCTGGCAGCTTTTGCAACACGGATAGCCAGTCAATCACGCCCGAGCTTGGCCACAGGTTGGGACTGATTTCCAGTGGTTCCAGCATGGCCGGGCGGGCGCGCTCATACCTGGCTAGTGCATCAATCGCGGCCAGTTTACGCAGCGTTAAATCAGCTGTTTGCAAACTGCCATAGCGGTGGATACGGCCGGCGACAAAGTCTTCCAGGCCTTTCAACATGCGCTCACGCGGACCCTCCGGAATCGTGTAATGCGCTTCATCAGCGATATGCAGCAGGTAGCTGGTCAGCGTATCGTCACCCTGCAACCAGTCGATGGCAAAATACCTGGCGAGGCCATCCTGATCCAAGTGCGCAGGCAGGCTGTTCATCACCTGGTTCCAGCCGCCTTCGCTTTCCAGCGTGACCGCGACAGAAGCGCGTTGCTCCAGGCAAACATAGGGATATTTGCTCATCCACTCGCGTAGTGCGCCCTGGTTGCCAGCCAGTGAGCGCGTCAGCTGGACATCGATACCGCCGCGTCCTGCAATCGCACCGGCCGGTTGCTGGACGGAGAAGGTCCATGGTGCATTCGTTTGCCCTTCTGGGTTTGATTGTTGTCCTGAATTTAATTGCTGCAAGGTTTGCTGGTATACCCGCACCGGGTACGCGGCACCGACTTGCTGTGAAATTTTCAGCAGGTCTTGCGCGGGTTTTTGATTGTTGCCGGTGACCACTTCCCTGGCACTGATAGCCCAGTTAAGACGAGTTGCATTTAACGGAACAGTCGCCGGGAAAGATAAAGTAGCGCCCAGGCCCTGTTTCAGCGTTACGCGCTGGGTGTGCGGGGTTTTGCTGATGTCATCCGCTACCGCCACATCCAGGGTCAATGGCCGCTCGGCACCATTACGCACAGTGACCATGGCATTGAACTGGTCGCCTTCACGTACAAACGGCGGCAAGCCCGAGAACAGCATCACTTCCTGGCCGCTGCGGATCAGTGTCGATGCCGTACCAAAACGCATCGCCCCGGCGTGGGCAATCGCCGCAATCCGGAATGAGGTTAAAGAGTCATTCAAGGGCACATCCACCACTGCCTGGCCATGCTTATCCAGTTTCAGGCTGGGTTTCCATAACAGCAAGGTATCAAACAACTCACGTGCATTGGCGCCCTGGCCACCACCGCCGCCAGGTGCCACGGCTTTTTTGCCAAAATGGCGTTTGCCTATCACCTGTGATTGCGCGGTAGACGTACGTACTTCAATTGGCCGCCGTTCCATCATCGCTTCCAGCACATTCCACGACTGCGGTTTTGCTAGTTGCAGCAGGCCTTCATCCACTGCTGCCAATGCCACTTCAGCATTGGCAGCAGGTTTTCCGGATGGGTCTGTCACCGTCAGTTTCACGCGTGCTTTATCGCGCACATGGTAAGCCTGGCGGTCGGCTTCGACGTTGACTTTCAGGCTATAGGCCTGCCAGCCAACGCGTATTTGTGTCATGCCCAGCTTGAACGCCGGCTTGGTTAAATCCACCAGTGCAGTGGGGCGCGTATCTATCTCAACCGGCATTTTCTTGACCAGCCAGAAGAACATGCCTATGCGGTAAACCATGCGTTTCAGCCATGAAAACTGGCCCGACACTTCGGGGTCTATGCGGCCACGCACCACCATCACCGATACATAGGCGTTCGGGCCGTAATTGCTGGCAATCGGCACCTTGATGAATGGGGAACTGGCACTGACAGGTACTACGAAAGAGTCGAGGATGCCTTCGCGCTCGACTGTCACCAGGGCAGTTGCTTTGCGGAAGGGCATGCGCACTTCAAAGCGGGCCGTTTCGCCAGGTTCATAGGCGCGCTTATCCGCCAACAAATCTATGCGGTCACTTTGCGAGGCGTCAAACCAGGCATTGTCGTCTGCCACGTACACTTCATTGCTGGCGATGGCAATATTGCCCTGTTTATCCTGGGCGGTGGCGACAAGTATGATTTCGCCGGATTCCGGCGCCGGGCCATCGCAAACCAGCATGCCGCGTTTATCAGTATTGCCACTGCAAACATTGCCTGCCTGCTTCACTTCAGCGGTTTGCTCATAGGCATAAAACCCGCCCAGCATGCGCTTGCGGTAAGCATAAGTTTTACGCGTATATGCTTCGATATTCACTTTGCGGCCTGCCCAAGGTTTGCCGGCCGCATCCAGCGCCAGTACTTTGAACGCCAGCCGTTCCTTGGTGGCAAAAAAGCCTTCTATTTTCATGCCTAGCGATAATGCCGCAGGCAGGATGATGGCCTGGGTGGCCGCATTCAAAATCTGTCCGTTAGGGTCTGTGTATTCCATCTCCACCTCAAGCGCATGCGATTCCTGCACCCTGGGTAATTTGTCGAACGTGACCCTGGCACCGCCATTGCCATCCAGCGACAGATTGACCGTTTTCGCCGGGTAGCCTTTTACCTGGGTAGATTCATCACCTGCATCGCTTTCACCCTCTTCCTCCATTTCCGGATCATAGGAATAGGGTTGTACAGCCTCTATGCCCTCTTTTGGAATGCGCCCGCCAAAACTGAAATCTTCAAACTGGGTGTATTGCAACGGGTAACGCACCAGTCGGCTGCGGAATTTGACCGGCGCGCCGGCAGCGGCGCCTCCCGCCAAATAATTCAGCTGGGCATCAATCGCCAGTTGATTGCCGTTAATCAATGGTTGCACAGGCGGCTTCAGCACTGCTTTCATCAGCGGCACCCGGTACTGCTCCACGCGGAACGCGCCCGAGGTGAGCATGAACTGCCCTGCCATTAACGACACAGAGTAAGTACCCAACTTTGCTTCCTTAGGGATTTCCCAGGTCGAGATGCCGGCAGCATTGGACCACTTCACCGGTACATCGTATTTCTCGCCGCTACCCTCATGCACGATTGAAATAGTATCTGGCTGTTTGTCTGCAAGATTAAAGCCTTTGCCGGTACGTACGCGGATGAAGTGTTTCATTGACACTTTTTCACCGGCGCGGAACAGCGGCCGGTCAAATACCGTATGCGCGATCAGCGGGGTGCCGGAAGAGCCGCCGCCAAGGTTGAATTGCCAAGGGCTGATGCCATCGTCCCAGGATGAAAACACGAAGGACATATCATCATCCTTGCGCGCTGTTGCCAGCAAACCCGAGCAGCGGTTGTAATAGCCGTCAGGCAGCGTTTCTTCAATATGAGCCATGCCCTTGCCATCTGTTTTGCCTTCCCACAAGGTGCGACCTTCACAGGTGGAAACCCGAACTGCAGCATTGGCGACCGGTTGTGCATTATCCAAACGTGTGACCCAGACCAGGGAAGATTCACGACCCTGTTTCAGATGCACTGCCATATTGGTCACTAGCGCACTGGAAGATACATAGTAGGGCTTTTGCTCGCCATGCAGGGTAGCACCCAGGCGGTCACTGGCGAATTCCACTACATAAAAACCAGGCTTTTTCAGTGGCACGCCTATCAACTCAAAGGTTTTATCACCATGCGCACGCGGCAGTTGCAGTGGGCTGGTGTTAAAACGTGAATCCCTGGCTGACCCCATTAATAGCGGGATTTCGCCTTCGCGTGGGTAACGATCATGCTCGCGCGAAAACTGTTGATCTAACTTGTTATCGTAAGGGTGGCGGGTGACGCGGAAAAACCATTCGGCCAGCGTGGCGTCATCGTCCAGTGCCAGCCTGCCGACAACGCCTTTACTGGTCGTGGATGCACCAGGTTGCACTTGCACGCCGGTCAATGTTGCCTCCACATTCCGCACGCTGACGGGCAGGGCAGGTTGTGCATGTTGCTCGAGAATACCAAAGCGCGACGGGAATTTGATTAGTGGCGGGTCTTCATCAATATTCAGTTTCAGCGGGAAAGACGCACTGTTCACGGGTGAGCGATCAGCGTCATCCTTGAAGCCATAAGGCAGTGATAGGCTGATGCTGCTTTTTTCGGTAAATGGCCCGCGGAAAGACACCGACTCCACGGTTTTACCGGTGTCATTCTTGGCAATCACCGGTGCTATTTGCTTGCCATCGGCAGTCTTAAGCAATAACTTACTGGCAACATCGCGTTCTACCGGCGCGCTGAATTGCACCGTAATTGGCAGCACCGGCACGCAGCCCGCTTTCGGGTTGGTGCGCGTGCAATTGACACTGACTTTAAATGCCTCGCGCACGGCAAATTGCAGTGACTGGGCCTGTGAAGTGGCAATGCCCGAGGTTGAGGTGACGCCTTTGTCCCACCATAAAGTCACCTTGCTGCCGGCCGGTAACTTGCGGTCACATTGTGCCACGACCACAGTTGCGTTTTTCAAGCGGTTATCTTTGACTTCAACGATGCCTTGTTTAGCTTTTTTGGTGATGACCAGAAAAAAATTACTGGCACGGCTAGCCTGCTCGGCCAGGATTTTTTCGCGCTGGCTGCCTTCGATAATCCTTAACGGAATACGGTCACCCACGCCATTAATACTGCAAGCGGCGTGCTGTTTCACTGATTCAAGATTGACCGGCGCGTCCAGCCCCAACAGGAATACCTGCTCTTCATCAATGGACTCATTACCTTCGTAAGGATGGGAAAGCTGAATGGCCGGACCGCCGGTGTTGAAGCTGAACGACTTACGATCAAGCGCCACGCCATTCAGGCTTTTGCTTGATGATTTTGGTGTGAAAGTACACTTCAGTCCCGCGGGCAAGTCATCGTCAAAATCGTAGACCCAGTTGCGTGCATCGGCCCAGTGGCCGTTGCCGGTTGCCGGGCAACTGATGTCAAAAGGCGATTCAAGTCTGGGGTCACCAAAGGCCACCATAGGTTCTGAGAAGCGTGCGCTCACTTGGCGTACAGCTTTGATTTCACCTTGGGGCGAGAATGATTGTACCGTGACAGCAGCTGTTGCAGGTGCGGGTTCGGCCCCAGCCTTATTTGAAAGCAATAGTATGCTTAACAATACAATCTTCAACGCGCTCATGAAAATCCTCTTCTATATTTTTATGTCAGGCGGGGTTTGCTGAGGTATAGCCCGCTTGGTTTCGCGACATGGCGGAAGTGATGGCGTCACCATGTGCTGGATGGTTTAAGTGTAACGAGCTTTGGTTACAGTTGCCATATCAAATCATTATTGTTAACAAATCATCATCCGCAGCGGTTCGTCATTCCGGCGAAGGCCGGAATCCAGGCAAAATTAATGCTTAGCTTGGTTACAATCGAAGAGTGAGTGCTGCATTCTTTAACTTCAACCAACCTGAAATTAACCAGGTCTGGATTCAGCATACAGGGCGCGTTTAATTCTGCATAAGCCAGCCACAAATGCAAAAAACATCCTATGTAAACTCCTATTGCATTCTTCTCTAATACGCCTACTGAATGAAATCTAAAATCTTAAATTTAACTGTAATATCTATCCTGTGTCATTGTGCCAACAGCAGTTTTTCAGAATAGAAACATTATGAGCAACGAATTCTATTTCAACCTGATTCTTTTCTTTTTAGTTGCCATCATCGGCCTCGAACTGGTGGCAAAAAAGTTACGTCTACCACCCGCCGTTGCCCAGCTAGTCGGCGGCGCCGTCATTGCCTTTTTGCCCGGCTTGCCTGCGTTCGAGATTGACCCTGCCCTGGTGCTGGTAGTCTTTCTACCGCCATTGCTAATGGAGGGTGCCTATTTCACGGTCTGGCATGAATTCCGTCGTCACCTCACGGGCATCCTGTTACTCGCCATAGGGGCGGTGCTATTCACTACGCTCGTTGTTGGCCTCGCCTTGCATGCATTAAACCCTGGCCTGCCATGGGCCGCATGTTTTGCCCTTGGGGCGATTGTGTCGCCACCGGATGCGATTGCTGCCAAAGCCGTGTTGCAACGGGTTGCGTTACCTCGCAAATTGCTGGTTTTGCTTGAAGGCGAAAGCCTGCTCAATGATGCCACTGGCCTGGTGCTATACAAGTTTTCCATCGCAGTCATACTGACTGGTGTGTTTTCCATGCAAAGTGCCTTGGTTGAATTTGTATGGCTGAGTGTAGGCGGTGTGGTGCTGGGGGCGGTGTTTGGTTACCTGGTCTACAAACTGCTGCGTTACCTGGAAGATACTTCACTCATGATTTTGGCTTCAGCGTTGCCTGGCTGGATCTGTTACGTGGTTGGCGAATACCTTGATGTTTCCGGCGTGATTGCCACTGTGACTTACGGCATGATACTGGGCTGGTATCAGCATGAAATCATGACCGCGACCGCCCGCAGGCGCGGCAGTGCTTTCTGGGACATTATGATTTTTATTCTGGAATCGCTGGTGTTTATCCTGATTGGACTCTCCCTGCGCGGGGTGTGGGAGCGCATTGAGCATGCCGAGAAGTCGTGGGGTGCTTACAGTATTGAGGTATTGCTGGTGTTGGCTGCCGTCATCCTGTCGCGGTTCGTCTGGATATTTGCCGTGGATGGGCTTGCAAGGTTATTTAAACAGCAATCGAACAAGCCACATATGCAGGCCAACTGGCGCGAATCTTTTGTCAAAAGCTGGGCAGGCATGCGTGGTGTTGTGACGCTGGCGGCCGCGTTGGCGGTACCCGCGCAAGTTCCCGGCCGCGACCTGATGCTGCTTTCTGCATTCGCCGTTATTTTAGTAACGGTGCTGTTTCAGGGGACCACCATAGGCTGGCTGATTCGCGTGCTGGATATTAAACACACGGCCAATGAGCACGTCTATTTAAACGAGCCGCAAACCTGGGCCAAGCTGGAAGCGGCGCAATTTGCGGTGGTGAAAGCACTGGCACACGATGAATCCGGAAAAGTAATTCATCCACGCTTGCTGGAACAATATGGTTACCGGGCCAATTTATCGCATACCTTGAAAGACTCGCATGCGCTACCTGAAGATGTGCGTAAAGCGCATTTTAATGTGGTGTTGGCGGCAGTGGCAGCAGGGCGGGAAGAGTTGCTCAAGTTGCATCGCTCAGGCCAGATTCATGATGAACTGCTGCATTTGATGGAGCGGGACCTGGATATCCAGGAAATCGCAGCCTTGCATACCCGTGGCTAAGTTTGGAGCAATCAGGCGTGAATCCACATTTTTTGTGGATAACTTTTAGGGTGGGCTGTGGGTGGAAGCTGTAAACTACTGATTGCACAAGGTAATTCAGCTGTGCTTAAAATAAGGGCGTTATTCAGTACTTGCCATAAACTTCTTCAGCAGGTGTTGTGTATTGTCGTCAAGCAAAACCCGGCGTAGCATAGAGTGAACATAAGGTTAGGAGGCGGCGATGAAAAAGATTTTTTATATTGATTATCCGCAAGAGCATTTTGAAGGTCAGGCACACCGTTATCGCTGCGCATTTTGCAAACAGGAGACCACCAAAATCAACGGTCGCCTGGAAGGCCATTTGCCAGATTGCGAATATCGCGTGTTACTGGAGAAAGCCGGTTTTGAATGCAACACCAGTAAATTCAGGCCTAATCTGGATACCACGGACGAAGAAGATTAGTGCTGGCTTTCCGCATTACAGCCAATAACAACAATACTTATTACTGAGGTCCGCACCATGACCACATTCACCCCCTGGCAATCGCTGATCGGCGGTTTGCTGATCGGTTTTTCCACCCTGTTATTAATCCGCTGGCTGGGTAAAGTCGCCGGCATCAGCAGTATTGTCGGGCAACTCTGGTCAAGCAAGCCCGATGACCGTGGCTGGCGGCTCGCATTTGTGAGTGGCCTGCTGGTTTCCCCGTTACTCTACCAACTATTCTCGCCACTACCGGCCATGCAGATTGAAGCTGGCTTACCGTTACTGATTGTGTCCGGTTTGCTGGTGGGATTCGGCACGCGCCTGGGTTCCGGTTGCACCAGCGGTCATGGCGTGTGCGGCTTGTCTCGATTGTCTTTGCGATCACTGGTCGCCACGCTCACATTTATGCTGGTGGCTATTGTTGTAGTGTGGGTCACCCGCCACTTGTTAAATTCGTAAGGAAACCTGCATGGCGAACTTGATAGCATTAATAGCAGGACTGGTGTTCGGCTTAGGCCTGATCATAGGCGGCATGACCAACCCGGCTAAAGTATTGGGCTTCCTGGATGTTGCCGGTGACTGGGATCCTTCACTGGCGTTTGTCATGATAGGCGCGATTGCCGTTGGCTTCTTTGCATTTCGCGACGCCAAACAGCGAAAGTGGAGCGAGCTGGGTTTTTCTATCGATTTGCCTGAGCGTACTAATATTGATCAACCTTTAGTGATAGGTGCAGTGTTATTTGGTATTGGCTGGGGTCTGGCCGGTTTTTGCCCCGGTCCCGCAGTTGCCGCATTGCTGATCGGCGGTAGTCAGGTCTGGATCTTTGTCGCCAGTATGCTGGCTGGGATGGGGCTGTATACACTGGCGACTAAATTGAAGTGGTTATAAAGCAAAAAATAAAAGCGGTATTTCACAGTAGATTAAGTATTCATCTGTGACCCAAGTAGGATCGGCGTGATAGCTAAAGTGCTAAAACGCATCGCACCTTGATGCCTTTATTCCAGAATAAGCGCACTTTTTTAACACTATTAAATTTCCAGTAAGTCATCGCTAAGCTATTCATACATACACTCATGTATGTTAGGATGTTTTTGATAAGGATGAGACCCCACCGCAGGGTTTCGCGCACCAGCCGCATATCTGTGGCTTTAGTCAGATACCAAGGAACCTTACCTCATGAAACTCAATATCAATGGCAAAGAAACAGAATTAAAAGTCAGCGATGATATGCCTATCTTGTGGGCTATTCGCGATGTCGCCGGATTGACCGGCACCAAATTTGGTTGCGGTATGGCAATGTGTGGGGCCTGTACTGTACACCTGGATGGGCAGGCTATCCGGTCATGTGTGACGCCGGTGAGCGCTGCCGTTGGCAAAAAGATCACTACCATTGAAGCCATGCAGGAAGATAAAGTGGGCAAGGCGGTACAGACCGCCTGGCAGAAAATTGATGTGGTGCAATGCGGATATTGCCAGTCCGGCCAGATCATGTCCGCTACTTCATTACTCAGGCAAAACCCGAAACCCAATGATGCCGATATTGATGCCGCCATGAGCGGCAATATCTGCCGTTGCGGTACTTATCAACGTATCCGTGCAGCGATTCACGAAGTTGCCGAAAAACTGGCTTAAGGAGAGAACACATGAACGATATGATTAATCTCTCCCGCCGTGGGTTTATCAAAAATACCGCCCTGGTCGCGGGTGGCTTGGTGGTGGCTTTCAGTATTCCTCAAGCGAAACGTTTTATGGGTGTGGCCAATGCCGCCGAGGCGCTGACATTGCCGGCGCCAAATGCCTTTTTGCGTATAGGCAAGGACGATAGTATTACCGTCATGCTTGCACATAGTGAAATGGGACAGGGCATCTGGACCACATTGCCTATGCTGATCGCCGATGAACTCGACGCTGACTGGAGCAAAATCAAGGTTGAGCATGCACCAGCTGCGCCTTCTTATGTGCATACCGCGTATGGCATACAGATTACCGGAGGATCTTCTACCACCTGGTCAGAGTTTGAGCGTTACCGCCAGGCAGGCGCGCTAACCCGCGCATTGTTGCTGCAAGCAGCAGCCAAACAATGGAAGGTGCCGGTTGAAGGTTTGCGCACTGAAAATGGCTATGTGATCAATGGCACTCAGAAATTAAGCTATGGCCAATTGGTAGAGACTGCCAGCCAGCTGGAAACACCGAAAAATGTCACACTGAAAAAGCCGGAGCAATGGAAATATATTGGCAAACCGACCAAGCGTCTGGATAGCGCCGACAAAATCAACGGCACCGCCAAGTTCGGTCAGGATGTGCAGTTTGATGGTTTGAAAATCGCCATGGTCGCGCGTGCGCCAGTGTTTGGCACCAAACTCAAATCTTATGATGACAGTGCTACCCGCAAAATCCTTGGCGTCATTAAAGTGGTACAAGTGCCGACAGGCGCTGCAGTGATTGCCGAAAACTACTGGGCTGCCAAACAGGGCCGTGAAGCACTGAAACTGGTGTGGGATGAAGCGGCGCACGAACGGCCGGATACTGCACAATTGCTCAAGCAATATCAGGCATTGGCACAGAAGCCTGGCACACAGGCGGCCAAGGCAGGGGATATTGCCAGTGCCAGCAAAAAGGCTACGCATACCGTGAGCGCCGAATACGTGCTGCCGTTCCTTTCGCATGCGCCTATGGAGCCACTCAATTGTGCAGTGAAAATCTCAGGGGATGGTTGCGAAATTTGGACCGGTACCCAGATGCAAACCACTGACCAGGCGTCAGCAGCCAAAATCCTGGGCCTGAAACCTGAACAGGTGAAAATCCACACGCAATTCCTCGGTGGCGGCTTTGGCCGTCGGGCCAATCCGCGTGCAGACTTTGTTTCTGAAGCAGTGGAAGTTGCCAAGGCAGCGAATATGCCGGTGAAAACCGTGTGGAGCCGTGAAGATGATATCAAGGGTGGTTTTTACCGCCCGATGTTCCTGCACCGCGCCAGTATTGCGCTGGATAAACAGGGCAAGCCATTGTCATGGCAACACACGCTGGTGGGCCAATCCATTATCAAAGGCACCCCGTTTGAGGGTGTCATGATCAAGGATGGTATTGATGCGACGTCGGTAGAAGGCGTTGCCGATTCTCCTTATGTGAAAGGCACTGCCAATCACCAGGTGCATCTGCACTCCGTACAAAGTGATATCCCGGTATTGTGGTGGCGCTCGGTCGGCCATAGCCATTCCGGTTTCGTGATGGAAAGCCTGATAGACGAGCTGGCGCACGCCGCTAAACAGGATCCGCTTGCCTACCGTCGCCAGTTATTGAAAGGTCATCCGCGACACCTGGCGGCCCTCAATCTGGCAGCGGATAAGGCCAGCTGGGGTAAGCCATTGCCTGCCGGCGTATTCCGCGGTATTGCTGTGCACGAATCCTTCGGCAGCTATGTGGCACAAGTGGCGGAAGTCTCCGTTAAAGAAGGCGAAGTCAAAGTACATCGCGTCGTAGTGGCTATCGATTGTGGCCTGGCAGTCAATCCTGATGGTGTGCAAGCGCAGATGGAATCGTCAGTAGCCTATGCGCTGGGCGCGGCCTTGACCAGCGAAATCAGTTTTAAGGACGGCAATGTGGCGCAATCCAACTTCCATGATTATCAGGTGTTGCGCATGAAAGATATGCCTAGAGTAGAAGTGCATATCGTGAACAGTAACGAGAAAATGGGTGGCGTAGGCGAGCCTGGCGTGCCACCACTGGCGCCTGCGGTGGCTAATGCCGTGTTTGCAGCGACCGGCAAACGCATACGCCGCCTGCCAATTGGGGATCAGTTAGCATAATGCAATCTTCTGATCAGGAAGTGCTGCAACGCGCCAGTGACTGGTTGCAACAAGGATATCGTGCGCATTTGTTCACTGTGATTCAAACATGGGGTTCTGCTCCCAGGTTGCCCGGCGCTATCTTGGTAGTGCGTGAAGACGGCCATCTGGTCGGTTCGGTGTCCGGCGGTTGTATCGAAGATGATTTAGCCAATAAGGCCAAGCATCAAGAGCTACCTGTACAGCCAGCGATCATGGAGTACGGCGTTAATCAGGCCGAGGCGCAACGGTTCGGTATTCCCTGTGGCGGCCAGATCAAGATTTTTTCTGAATCTCTTAATGATGCCTCACAATTAGCGCCTATGCTGGAAAGCCTGGCGCAACGGCGATTGCTCAAACGCTCTGTCCATTTGCCAACCGGCGAAATCCGCCACGCATACGTATTGCCTGAAGGGCAACCACGCCTGGAAAATGATTGGTTCCATAGCTATTTTGGCCCGCAATGGCGCTTACTGATTATTGGCGCAAACCAGCTTGGCTCGGTACTGGCAGCCATGGCACAGGCGCTGGATTTTCACGTCATGATCTGTGATCCGCGTGAAGAAATGCGCGACGAATGGCATGTGGAAGGCGCTGACTGGTTGCCGGGGATGCCGGATGATGTGGTGCTGGAAATCACCCCAGACCCGCATACCGCGATTGTTGCGGTAACGCATGACCCGAAACTAGACGATATGGCGTTATTGGAGGCACTCAAATCTGAAGCATTTTATATAGGTGCTTTGGGCTCGGTAAAAAACCAGGAAAAACGTAAACAGCGTCTGCGTACGTTTGATTTAAGTGAGCAGGAAGTCAACCGTCTGCACGGTCCGGTTGGTCTGCGTATTGGCAGTCGTACACCTGCTGAAATCGCGGTATCTATTTTGGCCGAGTTGATTCAGGAACGCTCGCAGGTACAGCAGGCATGTATTCAGGCTGTAGATATTAATCGCGCGGTTGCCTGAATTCAGTCGCTTGAAGGTTCATCATTCAAGCCTGACCAGGCAGATCAGCCAGGGTATCTATGTCGCGCAAAATGCCTTCATCAGCACAAGCCAGTAACATTATCTCATTTTGATGGGCGCGCAGAATTTCTCGTGCGCCCTGATCGCCTTGAATCGCCAGCAATTCATTCTTAAACCGCTGCGAGAAACCTACCGGATGTCCTGGTTTACCATTAAAAACGGGTTGCACAATGGCGGCTGTCGCTAATTGATTCGCAATTTTTGTGATGGTGTGTGGCTGGATAAAAGGCATATCGGCCAGAGTGATTACAAGGCCGGAAGCTTGAGGAAATTTGGAGTGTGCGGCCAGTACACCCAGTTTAAGATTTTCAGCCATCTCTGCATTTTGATGCTTGCTCAGCGCTACATGGTAACCAATTGCCGCTAACATGTTTTGCAAAGCCAGGTTTTCTTCACGCACTACCGCTACCGAATGCGGTAACGCTTGCAGCAGCGCCTGTGCAGAAGCTTCAGCTACTGTTAGTCCGTTATTGAGTTTATGCAGTAATTTATCGTGCTCACCAAACCGGCGCGAAAAACCAGCCGCCAGCAAAATGCCCACCATGCCGGAATGAGCGGCGGCTTCAGTCGTATCTTTCTTATCCATTATTAAACCTTACCATTGTTGGCCATCTGATGGGAGCCACTAGATAAGAATGCTGTTTTACATGGCGTAAGAATGAAAGTGCTTGTTAATTCGTTTGCTTGAGCTTTGTGATTTGCTGTGCAATCAGCTCACCCTGCGCCTGGTCCAGTGACGAGACAGCGGGTTGCAATAACTCCAGCGCATTGAGGTTTTTCTGCACAAAGGCAATTCGCGACAATGCCAGCATGGCATCCAGGTCGCGCGCATTGATGGCATAGGCTTTTTTGAAATCTTTTTCGGCTTGTGCCAGCTCCAATAACCCTTCTTGAGCCAGTCCTAAAAAATACCAGGCATCTGCCGATTCCGGTTCTTTTATGGTCCACTGGCTGGCAATGGTTTTTAAGTTTGCCCATTCCTCATTCTGGTAAGGAATCACCACTTGCATGAAAAAAGGCCTTTCTGCCATAGGCAATGCCCAGAAAGGTACTTCCATCGTTTTCAATGACACTACATCCGGCGTTTCCATCAACTCTTTAATCCACTCTACCGGTAAGCTATAGAAAAAGGCGTGATGACCAGGGCTTTTGAAAGTAGTCAGGCCGATTAAATTGAAATTCTGGTCAAACAGGGCACCACCGCTGGAGCCCATCGCAAAAGAGGCACTAGAACGCACAATCTGGCTGCCATCATAAGGGTAAATACCTTTGATCGTCCCGTAAGAAGGTTGCGGCACCGGCGAACCAGCGGGGAAACTTAAGGTAAATACTTCTTCTTCATATTTAAGCGTTTTGCTCTCGCGCATTGGCACCGGTTTGAAAGGGAGCGGAGTAAATTTAAGCAGACATAAATCACGACGCCAATTGGCTTTCAATCCGGTTGGCTGATAACCATCCCGAAATTTGGCGATATTGGCACCATTGCTATTGGCAATCACATGGCAATTGGTGGCGACATATTCAGGGCTTACAACCACACCTGAACCACGGCCATTAGACCCACCCGGCATATCGGTAGTGACCATCACGATTGAGTGTCCTAACTCCAGTGTATCCACTATATCCGGCTGGGCTTGCGCACCGTTAATATTCAAGCCGATAGTCAAACAAAAAAGCGCCATGATTGGTTTCATGCAAGTCCCCGTTTTCCGATGAATGCTACCTATAAGTCTTGCTATGACTACTTTATTAAGTAAACGTTTTGCTGGTGCGTATTAAATTGTGAATTCTAAGTGCAGTGTAAGGGAATTCTTACAGGCAAATCGGACTTATCCTTCTTAAGACTACAACTATGCCCCTCTACCATTTCACTTCAAGTAATAAATAAGAGTTATTCAAGATGCACAATTCAAAATCCTACATGATTCCGAAGATGATTTTTGCCAACGTTCTGGCCGTTATTATGATGACGTTTGAAGGCCACGCACCGGCGGAAATAAATGAAAAACCGCAAAAAGTGATTGGTGATCAACCTAGCCGTACTGGCAGTGTTCAAGCCGATGGCTTGATGAAGGTTGCCGATAACAGCCAAAATGAAGCCATTGAAACTCAGGTTGAAAAAAAACCTGCAGTGGCCAAAAAACGTATGCACAATACCCGTCACGCGAACGCAAAAACACCTCGCATACAGTTGGTGAAGGCAAAATCAGCACCGGTTGATTGTTGCTTCCGCGGATATCGTAGCTAGCAAAAGTGAATTTAATTGATCCTCCAAAAGCCTCCTTGCGAGGCTTTTTTCTTGTCAGTGTTTGTTATAAAAGCTTTTGAAGGTCATTCTTCTTGCGGCTAACTGTCAGAGGCAATACACTGGCAAAAAATCCATAAAGAAAACACCATGTTCAAATCCTTTTTCCCTGATTCCCGCTGGTTCTGGCCTTCTGTCATTTTATGGTCAGTGATTTGCTGCGGAGTATGGTTCGAGTTTTCCACCGCGATTGGCACCGCTGTTGGCCTGGATATGACTGAAAAAGAGCCGGTGATTGGGCTAGGGCACTTTGTCACCGATTCATTTAAGCTGTTTTATGTCCATTATGCGGTCAGTGTAGCCATCTTTGCCCTGGTCTGGTTCACCTTGAAACCGAGCCGCTGGCAATGGTGGTCGATTCTTGGTTCTGCGTTTATCCTGTTTTCTACCTACTATTCAGTGCAGGTATCAGTGGCGATCAACAACTGGCGCCGGCCGTTCTTTGATGGCGTGCAAGCTGCATTGTCGCCGAATTCAAAAGTCACTACCGCTGAACTGTATACGCTGATGTTGCAGTTTGCCGAGATTGCGTTCGTCGCAATTTTTATTTATGTCATTACGCGTTTCTTTGTCAGTCACTATATTTTCCGCTGGCGTACGGCGATGAATGAGTTTTACGTAAGCCAATGGCCGCAAGTGCGCAAAATTGAAGGTGCTTCACAACGTGTGCAGGAAGACACCATGCGCTTCGCCACTATTATGGAAGGCCTGGGCGTATCCATGGTGGAGGCCATTATGACGCTGGTGGCTTTTTTGCCGGTATTGTGGAGCCTGTCATCATACGTGAGTGAGTTGCCAGTGTTTGGGGCGGTGCCTGCGCCGCTGTTTACCGCTGCAATTGCCTGGTCAGTATTCGGAACGCTGCTGCTGGCGGCAGTCGGGATTAAATTGCCGGGCCTGGAGTTCAGGAATCAGCGGGTGGAAGCGGCTTACCGTAAGGAGTTGGTCTATGGTGAAGATAACGCTGAGCGTGCACAGCCAGAGACATTGAAATCGTTGTTCCTGGATGTGCGTAACAACTACTTCCGATTGTATTTCCACTATATGTATTTTAACGTTGCCCGCAGCCTATATCTGCAGGCGGATAATATATTTGCTTACCTTATTCTGGTGCCGACCATTGCGGCTGGCAAAATTACATTTGGTATTTTGCAGCAGATCCTGACAGCGTTTTCGCAAGTCAGTAATTCTTTCCAGTATCTGGTGAATTCGTGGACGACGATTGTTGAGTTGTTATCGGTGTATAAACGGTTGACGGCGTTTGAAGCGGCGATCAAGAATGAGGCATTGCCGGAGATTGAGCTGACGAATTCATGATGTAGAAACCCGCGTTCACTGCAATAGGTCTCAATTCTGGCAGGAGTATTACCAGGGGTTTCACAGGGCAACTCTGTGCCAGCGGAACTACTGCCTATGCAGAAGCCGGCGCGCTTTATAACAGTTCGTCATTCTGGCGAAGGCCGGAATCCAGGCAAGGTTAATGTTTAGCTTGGTCACTTCAAGTGAGCAGGTATTAAACTTCCTGTAGGTTTTAATCGGTATTTCTTTGGATTATTCATCATTCCATTTCGCCCCTAGGCGAGTTACTTTTCTTTGCTTGCCCAAAGAATAAGTAACCAAAAGAAAGGGCACCCTAGCTTCCGCTTTTATCCTGCATTGCTCATCACCGTGGGCGTCCAACGAAACTCGCCCTGACAAGCCACACACAACGTGGCTTGTTGCGGAACTCAAACAGACGCTGGCCGAAGGCTCCCACGCTGATTGCGCTACTCGGCGCGTCAGATAGGGCCCGTTAAAACCACACGCCTTTAGTTACGTGAGACTCGCCACATTAATTCCCGCTCAACCGTTGGAAATTAAACAAACCTAAAAATCAAAAAGCAAAACAACGAAATTGCTCACTGGGTTTAATTTTAGAAATAAAACATTCACTAAGCGCCCTCAATACAAAAAATTCATCCGACCTTTCATCGTGGTGGGTTTAAAACGGGCCCCTATCTGACGCGCCGAGTAGCGCAGACAAAACAAGAGATAAGGGAGCGTTTGTTTGAGTCCCGCAGCAGCTCACGATGTGTGTGAGCTGCCAGGTCGAGTTTCGCGACCGCTTTTTTTGACGAGCAACGCAGGATACAAGCGGAAGCTAGGGTGCATTTCTTTTGGTTACGTTTTCTTTGGGCAAACAAAGAAAAGTAACTCGCCTAGAGGCGAAAAAGAATGGCGAAATGGAATACTTAACCCTCCAAGAAATACCGATTAGAACTTCACCGCAAGTGCATCACTTGTTCTCTTATGGAACCAAGCTAAATATTAACCTTGCCTAGATTCCGGCCTTCGCCGGAATGACGAGCTGCTGCAGCGCGCACCATTCGCGCAGAAGTCAGTCTTTGCGCAGGCCTGCTAGCTGATACAACGCAGCTACCTCAGCTAAATAACACAATAATGGCCAGTCTCACCTGGCCACTCTCTGCATATGATCAAACTTCGGCTGTTGCTCCCGCATAAACTCTGTCAAAGCCTCTTCCGATAACGGTCGGCTGTAATAATAACCTTGCCCGACATCGCAGCCGCTATGTAGCAGAAACCGGTGCTGGTATTCTGTTTCTATCCCTTCTGCCGTGACCGATTTATGCAAGCTTTTGCCCAGGTTAATCAGCGCCAGCAGAATATTGCCGTTGGTCACGCTTTGCTCAAGGTCTTGCACAAAAGCTTTGTCGATTTTCAGTTCATCAATCGGATAGTTTTTGAGGTATGCCATGTTGGAATAGCCAATGCCAAAATCATCAATCGCGATACATACACCCAATCGTTTTAACTGCTCAAGCGTGCGCGTAAACATGGCTTCATCTTTGAATCTTGCATTTTCTGTGACTTCAAGCGTCAATAAGTGAGGCGGTACCCTTTCCTGGCGTAACACTCTTTGCACAGTTTCGACCAGGTTACCGCGCAAGAACTGTATCGGGGATACATTCACTGCAATAGGGACCAGGTAACCCCATTCAGTCTGCATGGATTTAATTTTCTGGCAGGCGGTTTGCAGCACCCATTCACCAATCGCAAAAATGTGCCCGGTTTCTTCCGCTACCGGGATAAATTCGTCTGGCGGGATCAATCCCTTTTCAGGATGCTGCCAGCGGATTAACGCTTCCAGGGCACTGATATTGCCATGCTGCATATTGAGTTGTGGCTGGTAATACAACATCAGTTCACCGCGCTGCAAAGCATGGCCGAGACCATATTCAATTTCGTTGCGCTCACCAAGCTGTTTCGCCAGGGTGCCGCTGAACATCTGCACTTTATTTTTGCCGGCATTTTTGGCGCTATAGAGTGCCGAGTCTGCGCAACTGAGCAGGGTGTCTATATCTTTGGCATGGTCGGGGTAAATACTGACGCCGACACTGCAGGTCATGTTAAACACGTAGTCGCCAATTTCAATTGGCAGCGAGATCGCTTCCATCACACGTGCCAATAATGGCTCGGCATCTTCGCCATCACGTAAACCGGGGTAAAGCATGACAAATTCATCGCCACCAAAACGTACAATCGCGTCACTGGGACGCGTGCTCTGTATCAGCCGTTGCGCAACATTTTCCAGCATTTTATCGCCGGCGCGATGTCCGAGGGTGTCATTAATCAGCTTGAAGTGGTCGAGGTCAATAAATGCAATCGCGATTTTGCGTTGCATTTTATCGGCTTCGGCAATCAGGCTGGCGAGTTTGCCGCTGAAGGCATGGCGATTGAGCAAGCCAGTCAATTTGTCGGTAACGGCTAACTGGTGAATTTGCTGTTCATGATTTCGGCGGTCAGTAATGTCTTCTACTGTACCTTCGTAATACAGGATATTGCCAACGGTGTCATACACCGCGTGTGCATTCTCTGAGATCCAGATCGCTTCGCCGTTGTGCCGGTAAACCTCGGATTCAAAGTTTTGCACGCGGCCATAAGTGCTGATGGCCTGAGTGAATTCACTACGGCGGCTTTCCGCAACATACAGCTGGGTACTGATATTGTTGAGGTCGCTGATCAGGTCGGCGGCAGATGCGTATCCATACAGGTTGGCCAATGCCTGGTTGGCATTCAGGTAAGTGCCGGATTCTGTAGTCTGGAACATGCCCAATGTTGAATTATCAAACATGGAGCGGTATTTTTGCTCGGTGCTGAATAGCGCCTGTTCAATCCTTTTGCGACTGCTGATATCCTGGATAATGCCTTCTAGCGCTACCGGCTCGCCATCCTCGTCAAACACACCGCTACCGCGTTCAGCCACCCAGACAAAGTCGCCGCTGGCCCGTACAATACGATACTCCAGTTGAAATCGTTCGCGTTTTTCCAGGGCTTCGGCGATGGTGATCCGCACCCTGTCACGATCATCAGGATGCGTCATGCTTTCATAAGAAATATCCTTATTGAGCAATAACTGAGGCGGTGTATAGCCAGTCAGCGTCTCGCAGCCTTTGCTGACATAGATCATGGTCCAGCTGTCGTCATACAGGCAACGGTAAATCATGCCATCCAGGTTATCCAGCAGCGTATCCAGCAGCCTTTGCTGTTGCGCAGTGAGTAAGGAGTCCATGATGTCGTTTTGCATAATGCCGAGTATGGTTTGGCTGTTCATCAGACAAACACCTGTTCTTCCTGCCTCAGGCTGCGTACGGTGAGCGCCTTGTCCCATAAACTTTGCGGGGAGACCAAAGTCAGCATGCTGTTCTGCGCAATGTTGGCAATCGCGATGCCGGGGTTATGGCTGACGCCTTTAAACAGCGAGGTCAGTGGCTGAATCTGGTTGGGCGAGAGATAAGGGATTTCCCCCAGAGCCGAGACGAATACGCCAAATTTCAGCGAAGAGGTTTTATCTTCTATCACGATAATTTGGCGGTACTCGGTAGAGTAATGCGGGTGGCCCAGCATGCGCGCCAGGTCAATGACCGGGATTACCTCGTCACCGTAAGCATGCATGCCGGCAATAAACGGTGCCGCCTCCGGTAGCGTGCGTAACTGGCCTTCGTCAATCGCCTCACGTACAAAACTGGTTTCAATGCCCATCCATGTGTCGGCCACGTAGAAAGTGGCGTATTCCTGAGATTCTTTGCCGGACTGCAAGAACAGGTTGGGATTAAATTTGTTATGGATCACTTCCGATTCCGCGCGTATGCGTTGATTAATCTCATCCACTTTACCCAGTGGTGTAAAAATCAGCGCAATTACCTTGTTGCGATAGTTGTCTTTTGCGCCTTTATATTCGCGATAACCATAAGAGGCATGCGCACCAACGGCATAATAGGTATTGTGGTAAATGGCGATATCAAACAATTGCTCGCCTTCTTTCAGTTTGTCTATGGCAGGCATGAGTTCGAAATTATCACCAACCATAATTTCCTGATACGTGCTGGAAATTACGCTGAGCTGGTCATTCACAAACACGGTAAAACTTCCTGCAACCGGCGCATCATCACTATCGCGCGGCACCACATCTTTTAACATGGCCTGGAATTGTGGCGTGCTATCAAACACAATCGCTATGCCACCAACAATGCTGTTGTTATCCAGATGCCGGATCGGTGCGGCATAAATGTAAGTAAACTGGTCGTTGTATAAAGACGTTTTTTCAAAGGCGGAAACCACATAATCCTGCGTCGACAAGCAGCTACGCGTTCGGCCCACCCATTCATCTTGCAACTGCGTGCCAAGCAGATGCTCATAGTGGCGATTTGAAACAGCCATGACCTCGCCCTGGCGGTCAAACACAATCAGGTTATCATACACGGTATACAGGCTATTGATATAGCGCAGGGTGTCGGAGATCTTGCGCTGATCATCCTTGGTCACCTGGTTTTGGCCTAGCAACTCCCTGAAACTGTGAGTCAGTGCCCACCAGCGGACATCGTTGGCGCGCTCATACAGGTTGCGGTCCATGATATCCACCGCCATTTGTGCGCAAAAACTGGAGTTTTCCAGCATTACTGAGACCACGGTCTGGTATAGCTCAGAGACCATCTGCTCAATAATCTGCTGTGTTTTATGGCCGGTATTGCTGATCTCGCACAGCAGGGTTTTGGAGAAGTTTTTCTGCTGGGTATCCACATAGTTGCTTTGCCAGATATTGCCGTTCCACACCGACTGGTTAAGTTTGCTCTGGATACTGGCCGCCTGTTTCGGAATATTCAGCAGGCTGTCCGAGAAAATCAGCGGGCTGCGCATCACCTTGCGCAGGGTTTCGCCATCAATGTGCGCCACCATTTCATGCATACTATGGCGGAACGCATACTCCAGCGGAATCATGGCCTGGCCTAACCAGCCTGGCCCCAAATACCCTTGGTAGCCTTCTGAATGTTTGGTCACGCACAAATATTCACGGCCGGAGAAGCGGCTGATAAACCAGTCTTGGTCTGGCTCGGCACAGATTTTTGCACCCAGTGGAATCTGGTAAACATCGCTGGAGGCAATCACATTGCGCTCTTCATCCAGCAGGATGCCTATGGTCCAGTCATGTTCGGGAATCAGGTTGTGGAAAATCGTATCCAGTTCATTCACAAACTTGAAGCTCAGGCATAACACTCCCAGGGATCTTTTGTCATCCTTGCTACGCACTTCGTGTGCATAAACAAGTGATTTGTAGGTGCTGCCGTTAATCACCGTTTCGTAAAAACGCTCGATGTACGGCTCTGAAGATTGCTGAGCCAGCGCCACGATAGGGTGGAAATGATCAAGTATGGTCTGGCTGGCATCCAGTTGGTGAATCAGTTGCCCCTGGCTGTCGAACAGCACGATATTCTCGTATACGGTGTATTTTTTCTGGTATTCCTCAAAGCGGAAGCAAATCGCATCGTGTTCCTCATCGGTCATTGTGCCTTGCATATAGTGCGATAAATAATCTCGCACATCATCATCGGTTGCAAAAAAACCAATGTCCGCCGTACGCTCAAACAGGTTGCGTACCAGCAGGTTGATAATTTCAAACGCTTTGGAAGATAGCTGTGCCGCTGTTTTGCGTAAGGTCTCCTGTGATAAATGCTGCAGTACATCGTTAGAAATCGTATTAAACGCACTGCGGGTATGCTCCATTTCGGACCCGGTGCCGGAAAGCTGGGCCATTAATGCAAGACTGTCCCAGGCGTGTTGAAGCTGGTAAATTCGTGAGCGAAAATCATTAACTTGTTTGAAATGGCTGGTGAGATCATCGGTAAGGGGCTGCTTGTACATGAAACACTTTCAAAAAAACATCGAATATCCGATGCTTCTACAGCAAGAAAGGGACCTGAAACCGCGATGAAATTGAGCGAATAAGCAGTTAAAACGACCGTTTTTCTTTGCTTCAGCTCTGAAAATACGGGATTTTTCACATATGTTAGTATTCGATAGAGCCTACAATAGACCTTTATTGCGGTTTTCCAATCGTGGTTGCACTTTCATGGGGCGATAACTCCCCCTATTGGTGCAGAAATATAGCAATAAATGTAAAAATTCGTAGGGAAAGTTTATCTCCAATACGGGCGTAAGAACTGCTTATGGGAGAAGGAAGAGCCCTCTATTTTTGAAAGGAAAAATAAACTTCATGATTGGCAGCGCATTTGAGATTCATAATGTCTCTGGAGCCATCCGCGATGCAGTAGCACCGGTGTTTTTGCTTACTGGTATCGGCTCTATCCTGGGTGTACTGATCGGCAGGCTGGGACGCTCGATTGATCGTGCAAGATTTCTGACCGATGCACCAGAAGAAAAAAGAGAACGCTTTAAGGATGAATTGAAGATTATCGTACGAAGGACCAAATGGCTGCGCCGGGCGATAGGCTTGGCAACCTTTGCCGCGCTGTGTATTTGCGTCTCGATTGCCAGCATGTTTCTGTCAGTGGAGACCGGCTTGCGCCTGTCACATCTGGTGATGATTTCTTTTATTATCTCAATGGCTTCGCTGATATTGTCCTTGCTATGTTTTTTGCGGGAGATCGTTCTGGCCTCACGCGAAGTGATCGTGCCATACAAGCAAATGGAAAAGTCGAAGATACTGTAATGTAACTAGACTGCTAGCTTAAAGTGAGGAATAGCCTAACGATATAGCGCGCGAATAATATCTGTCTGAGTGAGGATACCCACCAGCTTATTATGCTGGTCAACAACTGGCACCAGTTGTAGATGATGGCTGGTGATCAGCGGGATGGTATGCATGAGGTGCATATTTTCCAGAATAGTAATCACCGGAGTGGCCATGATCTGGCCGACTACTTCCGGTTTGCTGCTATGGGTGGTCGGTGACCAGCGGATCAGCTTTTTAAGTGCCGGTGCCACCTCGTTAAATTTTTCGGGTTTGGCGTGCTGCATAAAGTCCGCCACACTCAATAAGCCAATCACCAGGTTGGCTTTATTCACCACCGGGATGGCCGGCTCAGATTGTTGCAACAATGTTTGCCAGGCATCTTCTAATGTATCGCCAAACTGTAAGGTATCTGTCACCGGACGCATCACATGCCGGCACTCAATTTCTTCCAGTTTGCGGTGATAGGCAATCAGCTCGGTTTGTTGCAGCAGTGCCTGCAAGCTGTCCGGACTGATATCCAGTACTTCATGAAATTGCCCTAACGCTGCCTGTAAGTCTTCCTGCCGGAAACCGAACTGGTAATTCATGTGCTCGGGCCCAGCAGGCTTAGTATCGATTTGCAGCGCAGGGTAGCGGTAGCCAGTCAGGGTATGGTAAAGCCAGGCGGACAATACCAGTAAAGCGCTATTTGCCAGTACCGGCCACAAAATAAATGTATACCCCAGCTGATAAACTGTTTCACCACCAAGCACTGCGGTCAATGCCACCGCGCCGCTTGGTGGATGCAGGCAACGCAAGGCAAACATCATGGCAATCGATGACAGCATTGCCAGGGCAGCGGCATAGGCGATATGGGCCGGCAATAAATGGGCAAAGAAAACGCCACAGAGTGCCGCCACCGTATTGCCCGCTAGAATCGCCCACGGCTGGGCAAGCGGGCTGGATGGCAAACAGAACAGGATGACTGCCGAAGCCCCCATAGGAGCGATCAGGAAAATAGCGGTGAGCCAGTCACCCGGTAAAGCAGCATGGGCCATCAGGCCAGTGCCTAAAATGCCTAAGCCGGCACCGAATGCGGCACGTGCGTGATCACGCAGCGAGCCAGTGACAGGACGAGGCCAGTAGGGTTTCAAAAACGCGGGGATAGCAGGCATGAGCGAATACGACACTGCGAGTGCATAATGAAAGTTGGCAGTGTATCACGCGCACGGCCTGTGACAGCCGCGCGAGGCCATGTTTGCAAATCCAGATCGTGATACATGAGGATACAAATTCCCGGAAACTTCGCAGCGAATTTTTTGCTCTTACGCACAGAAAGTGTTTTTAGTTATTTATCCAAACACTCAAACTAAGCAAAAAATAAGTCTGAAAGGAATCAAATTTATGCAGGCATTTATGCAATCAAAACTCACTCATTGGGTCAGCGTACCACTGGCTATTGCAGCGCTGTTTGGTGCTGGCTATTGGGTAAAAGGCAATACGCTGGTGAATCATGCGGAGGCCACCTCACAGGTTGCCGCGAAAACCATCTCTAGCCCTAGCGCATACATTACCTTGCCAAATTTCGCCACCATTGCCGATAGCCAGGGCGCCGCAGTGGTGAATATCAGCGTTACCGGTACCGTTAAAACCAGTGGCATCCCGGGCATGGATCCGAATGATCCCATGTATGAATTTTTCCGCCGTTTCCAGCCTAATCAGCCACAAACCGAAACACCTATGAGCGGCATGGGTTCTGGCTTTATTGTGAAGCCGGAAGGCGTAATCCTGACCAATGCGCATGTGGTTGACAAGGCCGATGAAGTAATCGTCAGGTTGACTGATAAACGTGAATTCAAAGCCAAGGTCATTGGTGTCGATAAACTGACCGATGTGGCCGTACTGAAAATTGATGGCAAAGACTTGCCTACCGTCAAAATCGGCAGCACTAAAAACAGTCATGTCGGCGATTGGGTAGTGGCGATTGGCTCTCCATTCGGCTTCGACAATACCGTCACTGCCGGCATTATCTCGGCCAAATCCCGCGCTTTGCCGGATGAAGGCTACGTCCCGTTTTTGCAGACGGATGTGGCGATCAACCCCGGTAACTCAGGCGGCCCGCTGTTTAATCTGAATGGTGAGGTGATTGGTATTAACTCGCAAATCTACAGCCGCAGTGGCGGTTACCAAGGTTTGTCATTTGCTATTCCTATCGATGTCGCCATGGGTATTGAGCAACAATTGCTGGATAAAGGCAAAGTCAGCCGCGGCCGACTTGGGGTAGGTGTGCAGTCTATCAACCAGGACCTCGCGACTTCATTCGGCCTGAAAACCAACAGCGGTGCGCTGGTCAGCAATGTTGAGAAAAATGGTCCGGCCGATAAAGCCGGGTTGGAGCCTGGGGACGTGATCCTGAAATTCAATAATCAGGTGATAGACCGCTCCAGTGACCTGCCGCCAATGGTGGCAAATATTGTGCCTGGTAGCACGGTCAAGATGGAAGTCTGGCGTAAAAAACAACTCAAAACCCTGAGTGTGCGTGTGGATGAAATGCAAACTGCCAAAGCTGCTCCATTGATTGCACCTGACAATAAACAGGCCAAGCTTGGTGTCAGTGTGCGCCCGCTAACTTCGCAAGAACTGGCGCAAGTGCAAGTCAAGCAAGGCCTGCTGGTAGAGGAAGTCGGCAAAGGTCCTGCTGCCAATGCGGGCATCCAGCCGGGTGATGTGATTCTTGCAGTGAACGGTGACCAGGTCACCAGCGTGACGCAACTGCATGAAAAATTACTGCCGAACAGCAAAAATATTGCACTACTGGTCATGCGTGGTGACAACAAGATTTATGTGCCGGTGAAGATTAGCTAAGTTGAATATTGCCATCCCTCTCTCAGCCCCGCCAACGCGGGGCTTTTTTATGCTGGATGCCAACGCGTCTATCTGACAGGCGGATATTTCATCGGGTAGAATAACTGCATGCAAACATTCCAGATTGAATCGACAAAAAACGAAACGCTGCAAGCTGCGCTCATACAGAAGATCAACCAGAAAACCAAACCGTTAGGTGCGCTTGGGCGGCTGGAAACGTTGGCTTTGCAACTTGGGCTGATCCAGGAAACTGAACATCCGGCTTTGCAACAGCAAACCATGCTGGTGTTTGCCGGTGACCATGGCATTGTGGCCGAAGGCGTTAGCCCGTATCCACAAGCGGTGACGGCACAAATGGTGCTGAACTTCCTGAATGGTGGCGCCGCAATCAATGTTTTCGCGCGCCAGCATGACTTTCAGTTGCATGTGGTGGATAGCGGCGTCAATGCGGTTTTTGAACCGCATCCGATGCTGATTGATGCCAAGCTCGGCATGGGAACGTTGAGTTTCCTGCAACATCCGGCGATGACTGGTGAAGAGGCTGCGCAAGCCATTGCCCGCGGCGCTGAAATCGCCCGTGATGCGATTTCCGAAGGCTGCAATGTATTGGCCCTCGGCGAGATGGGGATAGGGAATACATCCAGTGCCAGTTGCCTGATGAGTGTATTGTGCAGTTTTCCTTTGCATCAATGTGTAGGCCGTGGCACCGGCCTCAGCGATAAAGGCCTGGATCATAAACTATCGGTGCTGACCAACGCATTGCAAAAGCATCATGTCGATGCCAGAGACCCTTTGCAGGTGCTGGCAGTTTTTGGCGGATTCGAAATCGCCATGATGGTCGGCGCCTTGCTCGCAGCAGCTGAAGCACGAGTCACGTTGCTGATTGATGGCTTTATTGCAACTTCTGCACTCTTAGTTGCTGCCAAACTTTATCCGCAAGTGCTGGATTATTGCGTGTTTGCGCACTGCTCGGATGAAAACGGTCACGGCAAGATGCTGGAACACCTAAAAGTGCAGCCATTGCTGCATTTGTCATTGCGCTTGGGCGAAGGGACCGGCGCCGTGCTGGCGTATCCCTTGTTACAGTCTGCGGTGGCTTTCCTCAATGAAATGGCCAGCTTTGAAAGTGCTGGCGTCAGCAGGAAAAGCCAGTGAACTGGAAATTGCAATGGCGCTATTTCCAGCTGGCAATCGGTTTTTTTACCCGTTTGCCAGTGCCAACCTTGCCCGACTTCCAGGAAGCTGAATTAAACCACGCCGCGCGTTATTTCCCGCTGGTTGGCTTATTGGTTGGCCTGATTGCCGCCATTGTGTGGTGGCTGTCGTCGTTACTCTTCCCGCCCGCCATCGCGGTGTTGGCCAGTATGGCCGCCAGCATTTACCTGACGGGTGCTTTTCACGAAGATGGCCTAGCTGACAGTGCGGATGGGTTAGGTGGCGGGTTAACCCGTGCCCGCAAACTGGAAATCATGCAGGATTCGCGCCTGGGTAGTTACGGCGCCATTGCGCTGATCGGTATGCTGGTATTCAAATTTCAGGCACTGGTTGCATTACCTGCAGCAGTATTACCATTTGCGCTGATTGCCGCACACACCTCAAGCCGCCTGGCAGCGGTATATCTGATGGCGAACATGACCTATGTCCGTACTGCCGGAAAATCCAAACCACTCGCCACCAGCCCAACGCGCAATGATCTCTGGTGGGCCAGCATATTCGGCTTGTGGATATGGGTCGGCTTTGCCGCACTGTTATGGCTGAATCATTCCGGGCTGGCTTCCTTGCAGTTTTTATTGCTGACTGAATTGCCGGTGGTCCTGGTTTGGTGGTGGTGGCGGGCCTTATTGGCAAGACATCTGCAAGGTTATACCGGTGATACCCTGGGTGCCATGCAGCAGCTGACTGAACTGGCTTTTTACCTTGGCTTACTGGCCTGGAGCCGATTAATATGAAACTTACATTGATCCGCCACACGCGCCTGCAAGTACCTGACGGTGTGTGTTACGGGCATAGTGATATTGATGTGTCAGCCAGTTTTATGGATGAACTGGAGCGGTTGCAAAACAAATTATCCGGTGAGCAGTTTGATGCCGTATACGCCAGCCCGTTGCAAAGGTGCAGCAAACTTGCACATGCACTTGGGTTTGATTACCAGATTGTGCACGACGACCGCCTCAAAGAACTGCATTTTGGCGACTGGGAAATGCTGGCCTGGAGCGATATTCCGCGTGAATTGTTTGATGTATGGGCGCAAAATTATGCTGATCTGGCGCCGCCGAATGGCGAAACATTTGCTGCATTGCAACAGCGCGGCATCGCCTTTATTGATGAGTGCTTACAGAATCATGTGAACCAGCATATCCTGGTGGTTACACATGGCGGGATGATACGTGCCCTGATTGCGCACGCATTGAATATGCAACTCAAAGGGCTGTTCAGGTTCCAGGTCGATCATGCCAGCGTGACGCGGATAGATTTTTCAGGCACGGTACCGAGAATTGAGTTTGTTAATCGGTAATTCTCACACTCGCCTTGGCCAGTGCTTGTTCCAGCCTGGGCCACTCGGTTACTGGCGGCAACCCAAATCGTAATGCCTGCGGCGACGCAAAGTAACGCGTCCAGACGCCTTCTTGTGCAAAGGCATCCTGCAGCTGATGGCTCGCAGGATGCTGGACATATTGAAATAAATCTGTACCGCCAACCGGATTAAATCCGTATTGACTAAGCAATTGCAGTAACCGCCTGGATTGCGCAGGCAAGTGTGCACGCATGTCTTGCTGCCAGTCAGTATCTTCCAGCGCTATCTGTGCGATATGACCGCTAGCGCCAGCGATTGTCCATGGCCCGAGTAAAGATTCAACCTGCGCCAGCGCGACGGGTTCCCCCATCAAAAAACCTACCCTTAGCCCCGCCAGCCCGAAAAATTTGCCTAGCGAGCGCAATATCCATAATCCTGGCTGACCGCTATGACTGGCGATGCTTGATTGCGGTGTGGTATCCATAAACGCTTCATCAACCACCAGCCAGCCGCCACGCGTAGCCAATTGCGCATGCCAGTCTAAAAGCATATTAACCGGATACAACTGACCGGTTGGATTGTTAGGATTACATAGCAGCAGTACGTCAGCTGTGCTCAGGAGATCGCTATCCGGTTGCTGCTCAAAAAATTGCACATCATGACCGGCACGTTGCCAGGCATGTGCATGTTCCTGATACATGGTGCGCGGCATGGCAACCCGGCAAGCCGGACGCAATGAGGGCAACACCTGCAATGCGGCCTGCGAACCTGCGCATGGCAGAATATGTGTCGCTCCATAATAGCGACGGGCAGCTGTTTGTAAGCCGTCATCCGTGGCTGGCAAGCGCTGGAATAGCTCAGGCGCCAGAGCTGGGATCGGAAAGTGCTGCGGGTTAATACCGGTCGATAAATCCAGCCAGTCGTTCACCGGTATGCCATATTTGACTGCCGCTTGCAGCAGGTTGCCGCCATGTTCAAGCATAAGCGATAGCTCCAATCAGCACGGCGATTGCCAGCCAGGAATATAGTCCGGCACTTACCAAGCGTAATGCACGAGGGATATCCTCTAAAGTTGCTTGTTTATCAGTCCCCAATGCGGGACGTTCATGCCAGACACCATGATAGCGGGCACGCCCGCCGAGGGCGACATCCAGTGCGCCAGCGCCGGCAGACATCACCGGTCCGGCATTCGGGCTATCCCATTGTTTAGCTTGAGTGCGCCAGGCATGCAATGCTTTTTTTGTACTGCCCAGTAGTGCGTAGGTGAGTGCCGTCAAACGGGCAGGGATGTAGTTCAAAACGTCATCCAGCCGCGCTGCGGCCCAGCCAAAATAATAGTACTGGCTGGTTTTATAGCCCCACATGGCATCCAGCGTATTTGCCAGCCGGTATAACAATGCACCAGGCCCACCTGCCACCAGAAACCAGAATAATGCCGCAAACACGCCATCACTGCCGTTTTCTAGCACCGATTCCAAAGTTGCAGACACAGGTTCAATCGCTTCTTTGTCGCGGCTGACCATATAGGAAGCCGCGAGTTGCGCTTGTTGAAAATTGTTATTTTTCAGCGCCGAATACACTGCCAATGCATGTTGCCGCAAACTTTTATGGCCCAAGGCAAAGTACAGCAAATAGCCATGTACCAGCCAGCCCACATTGGACTGCGTTAGCAGGAAGGCGAAATAGGAGATTGGCAAAACAGCAATTATCCATGCCAATAAACCAACCACACGTTGCGAAGTGTTAGGTTGAGATGCCACTGGATTGAAACGGTTGCTTAAATAATTGGCGATGCGGCCAAACCCAACCAGCGGATGCCAGCGCTCAGGTTCTCCCAGCCAGCGATCAAGCGCAACCGCGCCGCAGGCAAGCATCGCGAGTATGAGATAATCGGCGGATGGATAAACAGGCAGTAAAAACATTAATGGTTCAGGGCACCACGTCGGATGCCGGTAAAAGTACGCTGGTGGCCGGATTGTGCCGGGTATTGTACCGCAGCGGGGTAGCTGTCGTCCCTTTCAAGCCGCAAAACATGGCGCTGAATGCCGCGGTGACTGAAGACGGTGGCGAGATTGGCCGCGCGCAGGCAGTGCAGGCGATGGCTGCCGGATTGCAGCCGCATACCGATATGAATCCCGTGCTGCTTAAACCTAATTCTGATACCGGTTGCCAGGTAATTATTCACGGCCGGGTGCAGGGTAACCAGGAAGCGAGCACTTACCACGAATATAAAAAAGTCGCCATGCAGGCAATGCTGCAATCTTATCAACGCCTACAACAGCAATATGATTTCGTGATGGTGGAAGGGGCGGGTAGCCCGGCAGAAATCAACTTGCGCGCCAACGATATTGCCAATATGGGGTTTGCCGAAGCGGTGGATTGCCCGGTGATCCTGGTGGCGGATATTGATAAAGGCGGTGTATTTGCGCACCTGGTCGGCACCCTGGCTTTACTGTCCGGGAGCGAGCAGGCCAGGGTCGCTGGTTTTGTGATTAATAAATTCCGTGGTGATATTGCTTTGCTACAACCGGGGCTGGATTGGCTGGAGCAACGCACCGGTAAACCGGTGATTGGCGTGTTGCCTTATATGCACGATTTGCATCTGGAAGCGGAAGATGCGGTTGCCAGTAGCAACGCTAGAAAAACGGATATTCAGCTCACCATTATCGTGCCGGTGCTGCCACATATCGCCAACCATACCGACTTTGATGCGCTGCGTTTGCACCCACAAGTAGATTTGAAGTTCGTGCGCTTGAATGAGCCTGTACCTGCTGCCGATTTAATTATTCTTCCCGGCAGCAAAAATGTGCGTGGCGATTTGGCCGCGCTGCGTGAGTATAGCTGGGAGCCTGTCATTGAAAGGCATTTGCGTTATGGCGGTAAGTTGCTGGGGATTTGCGGCGGTTTCCAGATGCTTGGCCAGCAATTACATGATCCGATAGGGATTGAAGGTGAGGCGGGTAGCAGTGCCGGGTTTGGCTGGCTGGAGATGGAAACCACGCTTGAAGCGCACAAGCAGCTGAAACAGGTGTCAGGAAAACTGACTTTTGCCGATGCTGAAATGCAGGGTTATGAAATCCATATGGGCGTGAGTATTGGGTCAGCTTTAGAGCGACCCGTACATTTGATCAGCAATCAGGCTGAAGGTGCGCTCTCAGAAGATGGCCAGATAGCGGGAAGTTATATCCATGGCCTGTTTGACCATCCGCAGGCCTGTGCAGCCTGGTTGCAGTGGGCAGGATTATCGAATCAGGTCGCTTACGATTATACGAAATTACGCGAACAAAGCCTGGAGCGGTTGGCAGACAGTTTGTGTAAAAACCTCAACTGGGCTGCACTCGCCCCGTTTTTGCCTGCAGGCTTCGTGCCGAATTAACCGGCAACCACGTTAATGGTCTGCTCAAACGCCTGCACAACTTGGCCGGCGCGGATCTTGGCGGTTTTCCGACGCTCGATCTGACCATCCACTGAAATCAAGCCTTCGGCTACCATAGACTTACCCTGGCCACCGCTGTCGGCCACACCTTCCAGTTTCAGCAAATCACAGAGCGCAATATATTCACCTTTGAGTTGAAAAGTCGTGGTTGTCATAAGGATGTTTTCCGGTGTGAGTGAGTTAAAGAGATTAAGTTAAGGCTTTTTCGGTGCTTCTGCCGGTAAATTTACTTCCAGCGTCAACGAAGCATTCTGGCTTTCCCACAGATTTTCGTTCAGCTGGTGATGGACGGTCACAAACAGGAAATTCAACCCTGCTTTTGTGGGTTTAAAAGTGAACTCACCTTGCTGGTTTGCATGAATGTTCGACTCCCGCACATTATCGAGGTCGTAAAGATCTTCAACCCGGTGCCTGATAAAATGTTCGTTATCAGTGACCACGATAATACGTGCGTTGCTGACGGGTTTGCCATCTTCCAAAATGCGGAATGAACCCTCGCTACCTGGTACCAGGCCATTTGGCGAAGTTAATGGAATAATTTCCAGGCCTTTGTTAAATGGTTTTGCCTGGTATTTCTGTTGACCCTTGAAAATATATGTATCTGCATAGCTGTAGTAATTCATCGTTGTTGGCTTGCCAGTCACGCGTTTCATATCCGCTGCAAAATACAGTTTTTTATCCGCCGTCTCTACTGCTTTGTAGATCGGGCCTACCCGTTGGCCTGTGCTGATACGGTAAGTGCCTTCTTCTTTTAATTCCGGTTCCAGGTACACCGCTGCCTTGGTTTTGGCGATTGGCCTGATGGCTGTGGAAACGCCATCAGGGCCGGTAATGGTGAAGTTTGGCGAATCCATGGCAAAGTCTGCCTGGAAAGGAAACTCGGTAAATGCAGATTCAATCGTCAGGCGGTGATGCGTGACATTGAACTGGTTAGGCTTTAAAAATGGCACATGTGCTTCGGCGGTGAGTGCTGCCAGTATTGTGAGCAGAGCGCTGGTCAGCAGAGAGAACTTTTTCATGAATTTTCCTTTATGGTTATTTGAGTTTTAAAGGCAGGCCTGCCGCAACGAAACTGACCTGGTTGGCGATGGCAGCAATATCCTGGTTCAAGCGGCCCTGTTCATCCTGGAACTGGCGGTTGATTTCACCCAGCGGCACAATACCCATGCCGACTTCGTTGCTGACTAACAATACGTGTGCCTGTAGCTGGGGCAACGCCGTCAGCAACGCCTGCTTTTCCGCCTGCCAATCCAGCCGCTCTGGTTTGTCGCAATCCGGGCAAATGCATTGCGCCAGCCACAAGGTCAGGCAATCGACAATCAGGCAGGTTTCCGGCGCATCGTTATCCAGCAGTGTCTGGCCCAGGTTAAATGGCGCTTCCACCAAGGCCCAATAGGGCGGCCGGCGCTCTTTGTGATGCGCCACCCGTTTGGCAAATTCATCGTCATAAACCTGCGCGGTGGCGATATAGGTAACCGGTAATTCCAGCGCAGAAGCCAAACGTTCTGCATACGCACTCTTGCCGCTGCGCGCACCACCCAGAATCAAATGTGTACTCATAACAACCTCCCGGTTTGCTGTTGCCAGTGTTGAATAATGTTTTGCAATTGCACCAGTCCCTCAGTAAACAGGGCGGGTCCGGGTTGCAGGATATCCACTGATTTTATTTCATACAAATGGCCGTGCTGAACCGCGGGTATGGTTTGCCAACCTGTACGGGCCTTCACCTTTTCCGGCTGGAATTTCTTGCCGCACCAGGAACCGATGATGATGTCCGGTTGCGCTGCGACCACCTGTTCTGCATTGACCTGGCGATCGCGTGCGTTGTGAAAACGGCTCAGCTCCGGAAAACAATCCTGCCCGCCAGCTGCGGTTATCAGCTCCGCTGCCCAGCGGATACTGCACATCATGGGCTCATCCCACTCTTCAAAATAGATAGTTGGTTTGCGTGACCAGGTGGCAGCCCGGTTACGAGAGGCATCCAGCAACGCCTGATATTGCGTGACCAACATTTGTGCCTTTTCGCTGGCGCCGACCAGGTCACCCACGGTCAGTATCATTTGCAAGGTTTCATCCAGGCTACGCTGGTTAAATACATGTACCTGGCAGCCGGCTTTGATCAGCGAGGCAGCAATGTCTGCCTGCAAGTTGGAAAAACAAAGCACCAGGTCAGGATCCAGCGCCAGAATCTTGTCGATATTGGCACTGGTAAAACCGCTGATCTTTGGTTTTTCTTTCCTGGCGATTGCCGGACGGGTAGTGAAGCCTGAGATGCCAACAATGCGGTCCTGCTCACCCAGCAGATAGAGTACTTCTACCGTTTCCGTGGTCAGGCATACGATGCGTTGCGGCCAGTGACTCATGGCTGTTGCGTATCCTTATTCCAGCCATTTTCCATCAGCATCTCGGACAAAGGTTTTTCCGTTGCCCAGCCTTCTTCCACCAGCATGGGTGATTTGTAAAAGGTATTCACATAACCCAGGCATAAAATTGCAACCGGTTTTGCATCATGTGGCATGCCCAGTAACGAAGCCAGCGCCTGCGGATCAAACAGGCTGACCCAGCCCATGCCTATGCCTTCGGCGCGCGCGGCCAGCCACAGGTTCTGGATCGCACAACTGACAGAAGCCAGGTCCATTTCCGGTAAGGTACGGCGGCCAAAAACGTATTTCTCACGCTGGTCACATAGTGTCGCGACCAGTAACTCTCCACAGTCCAGAATACCTTCTACTTTCAACCGCATAAATTCGGCCATGCGCGCCGTATTTTCGACTTCACCTATGGCTTGCGCAGTCAGTTTGCGCTCTTCATCAACCAGTGTGTGGATACGTTTGCGCAACTCAACATCACTGATACGGATAAACCGCCATGGTTGCATCAGGCCAACGCTAGGTGCATGATGCGCTGCTTGCAGAAGTTTTTGCAATAATTCCGGAGCGATAGGCGTAGGCAAAAAATGCCGCATATCGCGCCGTTCGGCAATCACTTTGTAGATCGCCGCTTTATCATTTTCAGGATAGGCAAAACTCATGGCAGGAAAAACTGCGCGGCCAGCGCCGGGTTAGACGGGAAATAAAAATGCAAAAAACTGGCGGTGATGTTTTGATCACGGTAGATCGCTTCGCCCGTGCCATATCGGCCTTTGCCGTGTGCAATCGCCGGCAGGTCAGTCTCGAAACGCCCATAGTGAAAAGTATGTGCGCCTATGGTACTGGTGCCATTTTCATTTGGCAACGTCGCATGTTGCGTGCCCAGGCCTTGCCGTTTGCTTTCAATGTTGCCGTGACCTTTTAATAACCCAAAAACCGGGCGGCCATCCAGACTTTCGCCTAATGACAACATGCCACCACACTCTGCCAGCATGGGTATGCCAGCTGCCGCAGCCGCCTGCATGCTGTCGCGCATGCCGGTATTGTTTTCAATTTTTTCCAGATGCAATTCAGGGTAACCGCCAGGCAGCCAATAGGCATCTGCCACTGGTAATTGCACGTCTGTTAACGGAGAGAAGAATGTAATGCTTGCACCCAACGCTCGCAGCAGATCCAGGTTGGCCTGGTAGATAAAACAGAAGGCAGCATCTTTAGCGACGGCAATTGTTTTGCCTTGCAAAAGTAGCTCGTCAGAATCGTTTTCTGGCGCATCAAAACTCACAGTTGGCGGCAGCGGAATTTCTTGCCCCAATAATTGCGCGGCGGCTTCTATGCGCTGATCAATATCGTTGATTTCCTGTGCCAGATGCAAACCCAAATGGCGTTCGGGCAGGCTTAATTGATCGTTATATGGCATGGCACCTAGCCACGGAATATCGGCAGGCAATGCTTCTCTGATCATGCGTGCATGGCCTTCACTGCCTATCTGGTTCGCAATGACGCCTGCGCGTTGCAAGCCAGGGCGGAATGCATACAAGCCATACGCGACCGCAGCGAACGTTTGTGCCATGGCTTTAGCGTTGACTACCAGCCCCACCGGGATGCCAAAACACTCGGCGATATCGGCGCAGGAAGGGTTGCCGTCGTACAGCCCCATCACACCTTCCAGCACGATCACATCATTTTCCTGCGCGGCTTTATAAAGCAAACGATGCGCATCTTGTTCGCCACACATCCCTAAGTCAAGGTTGTAAACCGGTTTTCCGGTGGCAACTTCGAGGATCATGCCGTCAATAAAATCCGGTCCGCATTTGAATGCCTGCACGCGCAAGCCGCGATTACGGTAAGCACGAGTCAATGCCGCTGTGGTCATGGTTTTACCTTGTCCCGACGCGGGTGCCGCCATCAGCATGGCATGGCAGGTTGCAGCTTGGGATTGCATTACAAATCTATTCCAGCCTGGGCTTTAACGCCTAAACGCCAGGCATGCTTGACGTCCATCAGTTCGCTCACCGTATCGGCAGCGTTTCGTAATGCTTCTGAGGCACCACGGCCGGTGATGACCACATGCTGCATGGGCGGGCGGTTGGCAATGGCATCCAGTACCATTTGCTCATCCAGGTAGCCATATTTGAAGGTGTAGGTCAGTTCGTCGAGCACCACTAATTGAATCGCCGGATCTTGCAGCATGCCAGCGACAATTTGCCAGCCGCGCATAGCGGTGTCGGTATCACGCTGGCGGTCTTGCGTGTTCCAGGTAAAACCTTCGCCCAGCACATGCCAGCTCACTAATGGATGTTCGCGGAAAAAGGCTTCTTCTCCGGTATCAGACCTGCCTTTGATGAATTGGGCGACACCGACACGCATGCCGTGGCCGAGTGAACGGGCAACCATGCCAAAGGCGGAAGAGCTTTTGCCTTTGCCATTACCGGTGAGGATCAGCAGCACGCCTTTCTCAACCTTGGCCTGCTCGATCTTTTCATCAATGACCGCCTTTTTTCTTATCATGCGCGCCTTGTGGCGGCTGTCGCGGTCATTGGTTTCCGTCATATTTAAGACTTAAGCTTTTTCTTGAATAGAGCGTTTGGCCAGGCCAAAAACTACGTGCGCAATCAAGGCAACTACTACCCAGAACGCAATGGCTTCCAGCTGTTTTGGATAGTATTTCACCAGACGTGTGCCAAATTCCATCAGGTTTGGGTTGGCGTAACGGCCACCGAAGAAGTAGAAACCGCCGCTGGAAAACAATTCTGCAATAGCTGACGCCACCACAACCACACCTGCAAGTTTGAACAGGCTGCTGAATTCCCAGCTGGTATTGTCCGCCGTCCAGCGACCTGCCAGCCACATGGTGCCATAGGCTGGCAGCAAAAAGCCGTAAGCCGGTGTCACGCAGAAATTGCTGACGCCACCCCAGGTCACTGCCGCTAAATCAAGCCCAACACACAAAGCCAGCAGGGCAACGAACATAATGGTAGAACGCAGATAGTAGCCAGCAATGAAGAAAGCTGCATACGAAGCGCTAGGCAAAAAGTCGATGGACGCGAAATGATGGCCGCGCGTCACAATGACCATCAGTGCAATGACCAATGCGATTGCCAGAGATTGAGTTGAAATTTTACGTGGCATGCCAACGACTCCCAAAATTTTATTAAATTAACTAGGGGTGGATTTTAGCCCAATTCCATCTGGCTTGGTCAAAATCCAACCGTAGCAAACATTACTTCATGTCATAACTCAGGCTGACGAATACATTGGTGCCCATGGTGTTGTAGTCGATATTGCCTGGGGCAATCGCTAATACATAGTTTTTGTCTAAGATGTTGTTAGCACGCGCTTGCAAACGCCAATGAGGATCGATTTGATAAGCCAAAGTAGAATTTAACAAGGCGTAGCCGCTCATAGGAACGCGATTGGCCGTATCGTTGTAACGCTCAGATGAAGCACTTAGCTCACTAGACCAATCCCATGCACCGTTTTTATATTGCAGTACTAAGTTGCCAAAACTCTGGGCGCGTCTTATCAGCAGGTTGTCAGTTGCATCGACGCGTGGAGACTGCAAAGTTAAATTACCGGACAGAAACCAGTTCTCTGCTAATGCCAGACTGCTCTCCAATGTCATGCCCTGAATTTCTATTTTGCCAGCATTGACGGCACAGCTTGGAAAGCCAGTTGGACAGTCTGTCGTTGCATTCTGGATAAAGTTGCGGATGTGGTTATCAAATACGGTAAATTTCGCCTGTAATTGTTGACCCTGGTAGCGCAAGCTGGCCTCAATATTGTCAGCTTTTTCTGAGGGTAAGTTAGGATTCCCAAAATTGTTGGCATACAGTTGGTTGAAAGTAGGCGCCCTGAAAGAAGAGCCATACTGTGTCGTGAATTGCCAGGCCGGTGAGAAAGCATAGCCATAGCCAATACCACCAGTCGTGTAATTGCCGAATTGACTGTTGTGGTCTTCGCGCAATGAAAGTTGAGTGCTATGTGCGTCAAACTTGCCAACATAGCCAAGTACAAAAGCGTCATTGCTACGACTTCTCTCTAGCGTTCGTCTGCCTGTGTTTTCGGTTAATACTTCTTGCTCCAGCCTGTCATATGCAAAGGTGAGTGTGCCATTGGATAGTTTGTAATCATGTTGCCAAGAGAGTTGGCGTTGTTCAGTCTCAATATTATTGTTTGTCGCTGCGTTGAGTACACTAAATGACTGGTCGCGGCCTATGCTGTATTGGACCTTACTGTTCCAGTGATCAGTCAATGCATTCCTCAGTGTCAGGCCATAGCCTTGCTGGTAACGTTCTAAATAATTGCCGATAAAGGTGCTATCGTATTGGTTTTTGCCTTTGCTTTCCAGGTAGTTCAAGCCTAGTGAATGGCCAGGCGCAAACTCGAGGTCGGCATATGCTGTACCACTGAAGTTGTTATATCCATCGCGGTCTTTTTCGGCGACAGCAGTTGGGCGCTTTTTCGCACTAATCCCACGAGTATCGTAGTTACTCACCTGCGCACCGAATTTTAAGGCTTGATAGGCCGTGTCAAAACCTGCATTTCCGCTGTAAGCATCGTAACTCCCTGCGCCTGCACTGGCGTAAAGATGGGTGTTATTAGTTTTTCCTCGTTTGGTGAAAATCTGGATCACACCGCCAATTGCATCCGAGCCATACAGACTGGAAGCTGGTCCGCGTAAAATTTCGATACGGTCTATCAATGCCAGCGGGATATTTTCAAACGCGGTGGTGCCGGTTGTGCCCGAGTTGATGCGTACGCCATCGACTAACACGATCAACTGGTTATCGTTGGTGCCACGTAATCCAATATTGCTGCTAGTCCCCATGCCGCCATTGGTATAAATTTCTACGCCGGGCTGCAGTCTTAACAAATCTGCGATAGAGCCACCGCGTAGCCGGTTGATTTCTTCACTTTCAATCACGGTGATATCACCAGTGACGGTTTTAGTTGATTGTAAAGTCCTGCTGGCAGTGACCACGACTTCGTCCATATCAGGGGTTGCCAGCGTTTCTGCTGCAAATAGGCTATGAGGTAGAATTGCCATTAGCACGAAGAATGTTGTTTTTTTCATAAAATTTAATCCGTTAATTACTTTTGCTTGAGTGTATGTAGTGTAGTAAGGGATATTAAAAATCCGCTTTTAATCCCACTCGCCAAGTACGCGCAAAATCTATTGGATATACAGTATTGTCTTGCACTTGAATTGAGTTCTCATGTTCAAAAATATTATTAACGGCGGTGTATACATTCAAGTTTTTATATTGATAACTCAATGTAAGGTTGGTTGATTCGTAACGATTTTGTTTTTGATCAAAGTTGTTTTGCAGATCATTAAATGCATAGGCTTTGGCACGCCATGTGTGATTCAAATTCAAAGTGGCATTATTGAAAAGCTGATAGTTAATGTTTGCAATGACTGTGTGTTTGGGCACCCCTGGCAGATTTTTATCTTTGATCAAAACACTACCATCATTGTCACTATCGATAATTGCACGCGTAAAGGTATAAATAACGCCTGTACTTAGTTCCTCGTTTAGTTTCAATTGATCCTGAATCTCCACACCATATTTGTGTGATTGATCGATATTTGTGTTGGTGCCTAACCCACCCATTGTTGGGTTGTAGAAGATTTCGTTAGATAGACTTGAGTAAAAGCCAGATGCTTTAAAACGGTTGGTTTGAGTGACGTGATTGAAACCAATATTAAATGTTCTGGATTTCGTAGGGACCACATCCGGATTAAAGCCAGAGCCAAAATTAAAAAATCGATCTATGTCAGGAGCTTGAAAGGCATAGTTTAAGTTTGAAAACAGCGACAATTCTTGACCAAATTTGTAGTTGGCACCAACATCGAATGCTTCTAGGTTGTGTTCTTTGTTAATGGAAGGGGAGCCAAAAGATTGCAGCCGGTAATTAACACGTTCATGGCGTGCGCCAGCAGATAATGTAAGGTTATCTAATTCATATTCTGCCTGTGTAAAGAAGCCGAGATTGTTTTTACTGCTTTTATCCGAGATACGCTCCATGGTCCCGTCAAAGTTCTGTATACCAGCCATTACTTTTAAGTTTTCTGCTGCATATTTCAACAATAGTTCATCATTTTTGTAGTCGTAGGTACGTAGCTGCGAGAAGGGGAATGGTGGTTGTGGAGCATCGAAGAAAGATGTCTTGCGTTGATGGTCGTGAGCAATGCTAATCATCAGGTTTTCATTAATGTCATACTCAATGCCCGCACGCCACTGGTCCATTTCATAACGTTGGAAAGTATAGGCATTCCCGCTATTCTGACGTGGATTTTCATTAAATTCAGCTTTAGTGATTGGGCCTACATAAAACGTGCTGATGCGAGCACTGGTGGCATTAGCCTTTAAGCGAAGTTTATCTATTGGCTTGATTGTTAATTTGACATTTTGTGAAGTGTTATCGAACTCATCCCTTTTTCCAAAAATATCCTTTTTACTAAACCCATCATAGCTTTCATCGGATGCGCTTGCGGAGAGTGAAATATATTTGCTGGAGATTCCCCCCGAAACATACCCCGATTTCTGACCATAATTACCTAATGAGCCAGCGACTGAAATGCCGGTTTTTGCCTTGGTATATATTTGAATTGAGCCTGCGGTTGCGCCATCACCATAGATCACGGAACCACTGCCTTTGCTGATTTCGATCCGCTCAATATTGCTGAGTGGAATGGCCCCGATTAATTGTGGCGACATGTCAATATTATTTAAACGCTGACCGTCCACACTTACGACAACATTTTGATAGCCGTTTTCATTACCATAACCACGCATATTGATAAGTGGCGCGGCTTTATTGCCGAATCCTGACAGGATGTTTAACGAAGAGTACTGAGCAAGAAAGTCATATAAGTTGCTTGCGCCAGAGGCTTGAATCTGGTCCGAGGTGTGGATCTCAGATGCGTAGGTGGTTTCTGTATCCTTGCGTTCAAAGCCAGATGACTTAACAGTGACATCATCCAGTTGCAGATCTTCAGCGAATGCAGGTGTGGTTAAAAGCGTGGCAATGACGCTAAATAAAAACTTCTTTTTCATTATCTTATCCCTGTGTCATATGCGACCCCGCATATGGGTTATTGGGCAATACTCAGGGATAAGGGACAATGAATCTGGATTTGCTATGGTTAGCAAAAAGAGAAATACACTATCAGACACCGTCACCCCGCGGTATTGCAAATGGTTGGTTGTGAGGCCGGTCTCCGGGCTTGCAAGTTTTGATCTATCGCCTTCCCGAGTTTGCACTCAGTGGCATGTTGATAGACCCGCACTTGCTTACCGTTGCGGGGGCAGCACAGGCATTGCGAATGTGAATTCACGCACCTGTTTCCCAGTTTCACTCTTGGCTGCAAGAACACAGCGTCGAGCACCTGACAACTGGCGCCTATTTTAGTAGAAAGTGTCTGTTTTAGCTAGAAAACCATGGTTGTGTAGCGAAGTTTAAATTGTTAAATTACTTTGAAAAACTACGCTTAGCTATTGACCACAATCATTTTTTTCATTGATAATGACTCAATGGATGCTGATCTGAAAAGTTTGGAAGAGCGTGTGGCGAAGTTAATTGCGCTTTGCAATCAATTGCGTGAGGATAATGGTCAGTTACGCCAGGAGGTCTCAAAATTGCATCAGGAGTCGCAATCCCTCAAGCTGAATATGACGCAAGCCAGCGTGCAATTGGAAAAATTGTTATCTGCATTACCACAGGAAGGTCAATAAACGATGGCGAAACAACCAATCGATATTGAAATTATGGGTCGTGCATTTAGTGTGACATGCACGGATGAAGAGCGCGATGTCATCGTGCAGGCAGTGGGTTACCTGGATGGTAAAATGCGTGAAATACGCGATGCGGGCAAGATGGTCAGTGTGGAGCGAATTGCGATTATGGCGGCACTGAATATCACGCACGAGTTATTGAATACCCGAAGTGCAGGTGTGGATGTGGGCGATGTGAAAAAACGCATTAGCACCATGCAGCAGCAAATGGATGAGGTGCTATCCAGCCAGAATAAATTGCTGTAATCCCCTGAACTTCACAAAATATTCACCGTCATTGATAGTAAATGGCGTATCATTTTTTAACCACATAGTTTTACTTCGGCTTAAATTTAATCCGCTGTACTTTTAATCTGGTGTGTTAAGGCGTTGCCTGAGTCTAAAATTCCTTGAACTAGTCTTTGTTATAGGTTTCGGCTCATCAGGTGCTGTGCGATCGCACTAAGTTGGGAGGTCTTTTAAGACTCCCTTGGCGTGTGAACCTAATGTACCTTAGGCTGTTACCACCTGAACTTTTTGGTTCAGGATCAAGGCTCAGGTAACCCCTTAGCACATCATTTTCAATGACTACGCTATCTTAAGGCGTGGTACATCAAGTCAGCCAGACTGACGACTTCCAGGCAACTTTCATCGCAAGACTCCAACACTACCGGTGGCGCGTAGCCTGCTTCGCTGGCTTGTAACCAGCGGCCTGCGCACAGACACCAGCGATCGCCAGCCTGCAATCCGGGAAAGTCATAATCCGGCAGAGGGGTTGATAAGTCGTTACCCTGGGCTTTGGAATACGCCAGAAACTCATCTGTCATTTCTGCACAAACCGTGTGTCTGCCTAAATCTTCCGGATGAAACCCGCAGCAGCCATCCCGCATAAAGCCGGTGACAGGGTGTATGCTGCAAGGAATAAGCAAGGTGCCGAGGACGTTTTTAGCCATGATATCTATGTGTGGTCACTCTTTGGGAGTGGAGTAGCTTTCGGTTTGTGAGCGTTGGGGTTTATGATACTAGGGTTTATGATACTGGCATTTTGCACATTTAGAAGAAGGTTTTAAGCAATGGCACGTTACTGGCTGATGAAGTCCGAACCCTCGGATGTTTCTATTGATGATTTGGCGGGGTTCCCAAACCAGAGCGTTGACTGGTATGGGGTGCGCAATTACCAGGCGCGTAACTTCATGCGAGACCAGATGAAGGTCGGTGATGGCGTATTGTTTTACCACTCTAATTGTGAGGTGCCTGGCATTGCCGGCATCTGTGAAGTGAGTACGCTGGCTTATCCGGACAAGTTCCAGTTTGTAAAAGGGCACAAGTATTTTGACCCTAAATCTACTCCGGAAAACCCGCGTTGGGTCAATGTGGATGTGAAGCTGGTGCGTAAAACCCGCTTGCTGAGCCTGAAAGAATTACGCGAAATCCCCGAGCTTTCTAATATGAGAATATTGCAAAAAGGGAACCGATTGTCGATTACGCCAGTCGATCCCAGGGAGTGGGCATTAATCACGAAATTGATTAGCGCATGAAGCCTTGCCTGGAGGCGTTACGCATGTTTATATTTTCATTCGCTTAGGTCATGAAAACACAGCGCAAAAAAGCGGTGTTGTATATCCTTGTTTCAGGGTTCCTCATTGCTTTTATTGGTGCTTTATTGTTTCTGTGGATTTATTTTTCCAGCATGCGCGAAATGCACCAGACCACGCGCAATCTTTACGAAAAGCCGTTTGCGGTTTCTAATGCGGCGCTTGAACTTAAAGCCGCTTTATATCAAATCCGCAGTAGCTTGTTATATGCAACGCTGATCAAGGCGGATGCGAGTGATGTGGCTGCCACTATCACGTTTATCGAAAAGCACGAGCGGTTGGCGGAAGAGAAGATTGCCGTGATGCAGCACAGCTATTCCGGTGACCCGCAACAAGTCATCAATCTCCGTCAAAAATGGCAGGCACTCAACCAGGTACGCGACCAGATTTTGCAAAAACTGGAAGATGCCAAATTTTCTGAAGCCAACCGCTTGATTGAAACTGACTGGACTAGCCGCTTTGCAGAAGTGGCCAGGTTGAATGAGTCCATCCTTGGCTTTGCTAATCAGCGTGCCACTCAATATGTGAATGAAAGCCAACAACGGCTGCAGCGGCATACCAAGGCGGGTTTGATATACGCCGGGTTATTACTATCCCTATTTTTGCTGGTCAGTGTATTTGTTGTGTCGCGCATCTACCGCTTGCATATCGAGGCAGACAAATTTGCATTTACCGATTTTTTAACCGGCATCGCCAATCGCCGGCATTTCATGCATGAGCTGGAATCCGAAATCAGACGCAGTCAGCGTTACGAAGCCCCATTTTCGTTCGCGATGGTGGATATTGATCATTTCAAAAAAATAAATGACAAATACGGCCATTATGCCGGTGATGTGGTGTTGCAGAATTTTTGCCTGCGGTGTGTGAATGCGCTGCGCACCAGCGATATGGTCGGCAGGCTGGGTGGTGAAGAGTTCGGTATCCTGATGCCGATGACAGATCTACATGAAGCTACGCGCGTGATTGAGCGTCTGCGCTCAGAAATCGACCATAGCGTCTTGATTGAAAATGGCGAAAAAATCCATTACACCGCTTCATTTGGCCTGGTTTCGACCTCACAGCTGAATGACCAGCAAGGTTTGTCACATATGATGCGCATGGCTGATGCTGCCTTGTATTCTGCCAAGCAACAAGGCCGAAACCGCGTTTTTATTGCTAATCATTGATCCGTGTATGCGTTAACGCATTCCATCTATTTCACTTGCCCGCATGAGGCAAATATTTCTCTCCTATACTCAATTCGTTTTCGCTTCATGATGTTTTGAGCGATGTCTGTGCATACACCTTTTTAGTGCACTTTAATGGTGCGTTAGCGGGATTGCAGGCCTCAGGCATATAGTCGTTTTTGAGTAAATCTCTGATATTGAATCTCTTCATCCGTAAATATTTATCTATTTAACTATTTGATTATTAATAACTTTATTTGATTATTTTACCATTTAAATAGTGCTCGATTTGTGTGCGCGTTGGGTTGGAATGCATCTTGCTGAAATGTAATTAAAGGCTTTCCAACGATACACCAACTTGCGGTAACAGATTGGAGCATTACATGACAAAGTTTTTGATTGGTTTACTGGTAGGGTGCTTTGCCGCACCGTTGATGGCAGAACCTTCTGACGCGTTAATGCAGTCGTTAAACAGTCGGGTACTGCGCATTCAAGTGGGATTGACCAATGGTCAGTTTGGCTTGGGTTCAGGAGTTGTGGTTGCCGACAATCAAGTGGTGACTAACTGTCATGTGGTCGCTAACGCAAGCAGTATCAGCGTGTTAAGTGGTGGTGCGGTTTATCATGCAGTGGGCGTCAAGCCAGACTGGGAGCATGATGTTTGCATGCTGCAAATGGATGACCTGCCTCTCACACCAGTCGCCATGAAATCCAGCCGTGAATTGAAATATGAGCAACCGGTATTCACCATTGGCTACCCAAGTTTTGTGCCAGCACCTGTCACTACCAAAGGTGTGGTGAAAGGTTTATTCACCATGGATGACTCAGTGATTGTGCGTGCTACCAGCACTTTTAAACAAGGTGCAAGCGGCGGTGGTTTGTTTGATGAGTCCGGCACACTGGTAGGCTTGATCACACTGAAAAGCCCTGGCAAAGATGCGTATTATTACTATATGTCGATTGACTGGGTGCAAGCATTGTTAACTAAACCTGCGGGACCTATATTAGTGAAAAGCGAGCTGCCATTCTGGGGTAAACCGGCAGCGCAATGGCCTAGCTTTATGAAAGTGGTGTTTCCTTACCTGCATAAAGACTGGAACGGCTTGAAAACAGTAGCGGCTGAATGGGTGAAACAAGAGCCTGCCAATACAGAAGCCTGGTTTTACCTGGCAGCTGCAGAGTACGAAACACGTGATCTAACGCTCGCTGAGCAACATTTGCACCGTGTCGTGAGCATGAACGACCAGCATAGCCAGGCTTTCTATTATCTTGGCCTGATTGCTGAAGCCAATGGCAAACACAGCGAAGCATTGGCAAGTGTAGAGACGCTTAACCAGCTGGATGCAGAAAAAGCAGCAGAACTGACCGTCGCCATGAAAACATTGCCATAACCCACATGCCGGTATAGTGGAAAGTCAGTTGCTCATATAGCCAAATAAAAAGCGCCTCATCGGCGCTTTTTATTTGGCAGTTGTTTAGTTAAACAACTTGCAAATCCAGTTCTTCAACATGGTAGTAATGCTCGTCATCCCAGACTGTGAAGTCTTGCGCGGTCACCACAGCCTCCTGAAAGTGATAAAAGGTCGCGATGCAATGATTCTCTTCGTCCATGACCTGATACATTGACATAATTTCCCGCCTTTCCGTAATGGTTGAGTGACTATAAATACTGCAGTTGACACATCATGCCATGGTGACAGGTAAATGATTTTATTAAGAAAAGCGGTCTATTGGTCTCAATTTACAATCATGCGCATGACTGGTATATATAAAACGGCCAAACAAACATTTGAAGCGTAATTGCGCAGTTGTTTTGATAATGAAAAAAGGTGGTCTTTTGTAAAATATGGCGGTTGGCGTATAATCACGCCTTCTGAGGAACGCTGCGAGAGTTTCATACTCCCAGGCTCAGAGTGATAGCTGCGAAGCTTCTCAACTGCGTTCACTTTTCACTGTGCGAGCACGGAAAAAAGGTGAACAAAACGTTTCCACCGGTTCTAAGAACCTTCCCTGCTCAGTTTTCATTTTTTTAGGACTTCAAACATGAATACTGTAGCTGATTTCAAAGATTACATTGTCGCCGATATGAACCTGGCTGGCTGGGGCCGTAAGGAAATTGCCATTGCCGAAACCGAAATGCCGGGCTTGATGGCTATTCGCGAAGAATATGCCGCTGTGCAACCGTTACGTGGCGCACGCATTACCGGTTCTTTGCATATGACCATCCAGACCGCAGTGCTGATCGAAACACTGAAGGATCTCGGCGCTGAAGTGCGCTGGGCTTCCTGCAATATTTTCTCTACCCAAGATCATGCGGCGGCTGCGATTGCTGCCACTGGCACCGCTGTGTTTGCCGTGAAAGGCGAAACGCTGGAAGAATACTGGGATTATACCCACCGCATTTTTGAGTGGGCTGACGGTGGTTACTCCAACATGATTCTGGATGACGGCGGTGATGCGACTTTGCTGTTGCACCTGGGCGCACGTGCAGAAAAAGATTTATCCGTGGTGGGCAACCCAACTTCTGAAGAAGAAGTCTGCTTGTTTAATGCGATTAAAGCCAAACTGAAGACAGACCCGACCTGGTATTCCGTTCGCCTCAAAGAAATCAAGGGTGTAACTGAAGAAACTACTACTGGTGTACACCGCCTGTACCAGATGCATAAAGACGGCAAACTGGCTTTCCCAGCAATTAACGTCAATGATTCGGTGACCAAATCTAAATTTGATAACCTTTACGGCTGCCGTGAATCATTGGTAGATGGTATCAAGCGTGCAACCGATGTGATGATTGCAGGCAAGATCGCTATCGTGGCTGGTTATGGTGATGTGGGTAAAGGTTCTGCGCAAGCGCTGCGTGCTTTGTCTGCACAAGTTTGGGTGACTGAAATTGACCCGATCTGCGCCTTACAGGCAGCGATGGAAGGTTACCGTGTGGTCACTATGGATTATGCCGCTGAACACGGCGATATTTTCGTGACCGCGACCGGTAACTACCACGTGATCACCCACGACCATATGGCGAAAATGAAAGACCAGGCGATTGTCTGCAACATCGGTCACTTTGATAATGAAATCGACGTGGCCGGTATTGAGAAATACCAATGGGACGAAATCAAGCCGCAAGTCGACCATGTGATTTTCCCGGATGGCAAGCGCATCATCCTGCTGGCTAAAGGCCGTCTGGTAAACCTGGGTTGCGGAACCGGACACCCTAGCTATGTCATGAGCTCCAGCTTTGCCAACCAGACCATTGCGCAAATCGAGTTGTTCACGCAAACCAGCAACTATCCGGTAGGCGTGTATACCTTGCCTAAACATCTGGATGAAAAAGTGGCTATCCTGCAATTGAAAAAACTCAATGCACAGCTAACTGTACTTACCGATGCGCAAGCGGCCTATATCGGCGTGAGCAAGAGTGGTCCTTACAAGCCTGATCACTACAGATACTAAGCTTCCATACTTAAGCCGCAACCTCAGTCAGGTGTCCTGGCCGAGGTTTCGGTGTACACTCTTCCTCAATCTAATGACGACAGGGGAGTGAAATGTTTAAGTTGCTGATTGTGTGGGTATTGAACGCATTGGCGTTAATGGCGGTGGCTTACCTGGTGCCTGGCATCCATGTGGCGAATTTTACAGCTGCACTAATAGCTGCTTTGGTGATTGGACTGGTCAATATATTGATTAAACCGTTGCTGGTGCTGCTTACCTTGCCGATTACTTTGTTAACGCTGGGCTTGTTTATTCTGGTGATTAACGGGGTGCTGTTCTGGCTGGTCGGCAATTATCTGCAAGGATTTTCGGTCAGCTCCATCCTGATTGGTGTAATTGGTGCCTTGGTCTACAGTTTGATTTCCGGGGTGCTCAGTTCGATTATCCCTGATAGTGATTAACTGGCTAAGAAGGCTGGTTTCCGTATCCATTTTTGTGAGTGCGGGCTTGCCATAAATAAAGATTAAACACGTGAATAATAAAACTTCTTTCAGCTTTGAGTTTTTTCCGCCAAAAACGGCGGAGGGAATGACTAACTTGCGTCTCGCGCGCGCGGAATTAGCTAAATTTTCCCCTGAATTCTTCTCGGTGACGTTTGGTGCGGGTGGTTCAACCCGTGACCGCACTATGGAGACCGTGCTGGAAATTCAGGCAGAGGGCTATGGCGCCGCACCACACATTTCCTGTATTTCTTCCAGCAAAGAGGAAATTCGCGAGTTGTTACAGACGTATCAATCCAAAGGCATTAAACGCCTGGTCACTTTGCGTGGAGATATTCCTTCCGGTGAGGTGAGTGCTGGCGACTTTAAATATGCGAATGAACTGGTGAGTTTTATCCGTGCCGAAACGGCTGACTGGTTTCACCTCGAAGTCGCGGCCTATCCTGAATTCCATCCTGAAGCGAGCTCTGCTCAAAAAGACCTGGATAATTTCAAACGTAAAATTGATGCCGGTGCTGATTCAGCCATTACGCAATATTTCTACAATGTGGATGCTTATTTCCGCTTTGTTGAGTTGGCGCACAAGCAGGGTATTACAGCCCCTATCATTCCAGGCGTGATGCCAATTTATAACTACACACAGTTAGCGCGTTTTTCTAATGTGTGTGGCGCTGAAATTCCACGCTGGTTACGATTGCGCCTTGAGGCTTATGGCGATGATATCGCTTCATTACGCGCCTTCGGCGTTGATGTGGTGACTGATATTTGCGCCAAGCTTTCCCAGGCGGGAGTGGATAAAATGCATTTTTATACCTTGAACCAGGCGGGCATTATTGGGCAGATTATCCGGCAACTTTAAGTTGGGCCTGAATAAATAAAAAGCGCGATTAAATCGCGCTTTTTTTGTAGCCAAATATTACGTTATTGCAACGACAGACCTTTCGGATTAAATAACGCATCTTCAACAAACAGGTAATCCTGTTTACGGCTTTCATCCCACAGCACCATCATGGTGATCCAGCGGATATCTTCCATGCTTAAGGTTTCCTGTGGCAACACCATGCAGCGGTCGATAATCAGGTCACGCTCATAAGCGCTGATGATGTCACTTTTCTCTAATAGACAGAGAAAGTTCAGACTCTCATCATTAATTTTATCGCGTTCCATCTCGCAGAAAATACGCAGGGCAGAAGGATTCTGCAAATATTGCGGATGCGCAACCGAGCGGCGCAGATCTTTTACCCAGTCTACCGCGTGCAGAATATCCTGGTGATTAAATCCTGCCTGGGACAATTCATAGGCCATGATGGCTTCGTCGGTTTCTTTCAACTCAAACGCATCATGTTTGTCCCAATAGTTTTGATAAATAAATATCAATACTTCCAACATGCATATCTCCTCAACATGCTACTTCAATACTAGCGCTACCTTGTGAGATTAAGCCAGTCTCTGGAATTGCCCGTTCGCAAGATGGCTGACTACACCTTCTAATTCAAGTAGTGTAAGCATGGTGGAAACTTCTCCGGGCGTCAAGCCTGAGCGGGCGGCGATCTGCTCGGCGAAGATAGGGTCAAACCCCATGCAAGCCAATACAGGGCTTGCTTCAGAGGGTAGATTAGTCCAATTGGGTATTAGCCCGTTTGGGCTATCAGCCAGGCTGGCATTTGGCAGGCGGATATGACGTAACTCACTGAGGATATCGTCGGTGGACTCCACCAGTTTTGCACCTTGTTTAATCAAGGCATGACAGCCCTTAGACACCGGAGAATGGATGGAACCGGGAATCGCAAATACTTCACGTCCCTGTTCAATCGCCAGTTTCGCTGTAATCAGGGATCCGCTATCGACATTTGCTTCAACCACCAGGCAGCCTTCAGATAAGCCACTGATAATACGATTACGTCTGGGGAAGTTGTAATTGATCGAAGGCGTACCTAATGCATATTCCGACAGCAACAGGCCATGCTGGGCAATCTGATGCGCCAGTGCTTTGTGTTTGGCCGGGTAGACAATATCGAGGCCGGTGCCGACTACCGCAATGGTTGCCCCATCTGCTTTCAAGGCGCCACGATGGGCAGCGCCATCAATCCCCAGGGCAAGTCCGCTAACTACGACTAAGCCCGCGCGGCATAAGCTCTCGGCAAAGTTTTCTGCAGTGGTTTCTCCTTGCGCGGTTGCATGCCGGCTCCCCACAATCGCCATGGCCGGCCGTTTGAGTATCTGCAAGTTGCCTTTGGCATAGAGTAGCGGCGGTGGCTGGTCGGTTTCCAGTAAACGTCTTGGGTAGTGCAGGTCGGCCAGGGTGATCAGGTGATTATCAGGTTGCTCCAGCCAGTCCAGCGCTTTGGCAATATCTGCATGCTCCATCGCACGCTGGATACGCTCTGCGACATCTTTGCTGACAGTGTCGCGTAGCTCGGCGTATGACGCTGCCAGAATCGCTTCCGGCGATTTCAACAGCAGTAATAGCTGGCACAGCATGGTATTGCCGAGCCCGTCAACCAGGCTAAGCGCTATCCACGGTGCATATTGTTCGCGAGAAGAGCTGCTCAAGCTTGCGTCGGGCAAGCTTGCGTTTTCGATGTAAGTGTTTTCCATGTAGGAATCTTACGGTGTTTGAACGATATCTTCCACATGTACGGGTTGAGAAGCTTGCATCACCAATGCGTAAGACAGTTTGGGGAAGGTTTTGAACACCATCACCAACCCGACTGGCTCATTCGGTAATTGCAAGGTCACCGGATGTTCAGGATCTGATCCCGGGTCTATCATGCTGGCGCCTTTGCGCAGGATAGACAGCACGTGCCCACGTTCCAGGCCATCGTTTGCGCCACGGTTAAGCACTACCACACGGCCGGAGCCGGTTTCGTTAATACCATTGCTGATGCGGGCAATCTGGCCATGCAACTGGTTTTCCGGTGCATGCGGTATAAATGTCTGGGTTAACTCATCTTCAACAGCGATCAGTTTGTCTTTAACGGCGATTTCTTCTTTCACCTGGCTGATATTCAGGGTTGCAGGTTGACCCAGGCGTAGCAGACTGGCTTCACCGAGATAATGCGCTTCAATACCTAGGATTTCACCATTTTCGGGATCCTTAACCGGTTCACCTTCACGGTAAATGGCCCAGACCGGTTGCGGGGTTTGTGGCAATCCCTGCACATAAATATGTGTACCGGGGCTCAGGATTTCTCGTTCTTCTTCCGCGGCAATAATTCTAGGCGCATTTTTCAGCTCATCTGCGGAAACCAGCATAGGCTTAGTCAAAAAAGGCAGTATAGCGTTTGGCTGTATGGTCGGGATAGCATCGGCCTTGATCGGTGTCACAATGACACCAGGCTCCAGTTTGACAGATTCGCGAATCAACCTCAGTACCGGTTTGCCGCTGCTGGTGTCCAGCACGATTACATCTCCCGGGTAGATCCAGTGCGGATTTTTGATATGGTCACGGTTGATCTGCCATATCTGTGGCCACTGCCAGGGATTCTTGAGGAACTTGGCAGAAATATCCCATAAAGTATCGCCTTTAACCACCACGTGGCGGTCCGGGTGTTGCGAACGTAGGGTAATTTCCTCTGCAAAAGCGTACAAGCTGCTACAAGCCAGGGCAAGCGAGGTTATAATTTGAACAATTTTGGTCATGTGACGTCTCTGTAATATGCAGTGCTGACGTTATGCAGCATGCATGGCGCGGGTTAATGCGCAATGTCGACCAATCTAGCATGGGTTTAAAGTTATTATCAAGATGAAAAAACGGGCGTTTTGCCTTGTATTCATCTAAGAAACGCCAAAATAAGTGTATAGCGGTGAAGTGCAAGGTCACTGTAGTTTGACCACTCGCTAACACAGACCCTTAAAACGTTTCGTAAACACTTTGGATTGAAAGATTTATAGAGCATGGCACTCCTCCCTATTTTGCAATATCCTGATCCCCGCTTGCACACGGTTGCCAAGCCGGTAAAGGTATTTGATCATGCTTTGCAGAAGCTGGTCGCAGATATGGCCGAAACAATGTATGACGCGCCTGGCATCGGTTTGGCTGCCACCCAGGTCGACCAGCATATCCAGTTGATCGTGATTGACCTGAGCAAGGAAAAAAATGATTTGCTGGTGCTGGTCAACCCGAGGATTATTGCTGAATCCGGCCATCAGGATTATGAAGAAGGTTGCCTGTCAGTGCCCGGCATTTATGAAAGTGTTACGCGCGCGGAATTCATTACCGTGGAAGCAGAAGATGCGCAAGGCAAGACCTTTAAACTGGATGCGGATGGTTTGCTGAGTGTATGTATCCAGCACGAAATGGATCACCTGAAGGGCAAGGTGTTTGTGGAATATCTCTCTCCCCTGAAACGCAATCGGATTCGCAGCAAAATGATCAAGCATGCGCGTGAGATTGAGCGCAACAGCTATTAAGTCACGGGGTTAAACCATGCGAATTATTTATGCCGGAACTCCGGAATTTGCCGTGCCTGCCTTGCAGGGACTCATTGACGCCGGGCATGATATTGTCATGGTGCTCACCCAGCCGGATCGTCCTTCAGGGCGCGGCATGCAACTTAAGGCCAGCCCGGTCAAGCAACTGGCTTTAAAACATGGATTGACTGTATTCCAGCCGGAAAATCTGAAACCTTCAGAGGTGCAGGATCAAATTGCCACAACCCATGCCGATGTGTTGATTGTGGCCGCTTATGGCCTGATTATCCCCACTGCTGTCCTCAATATTCCCAAGCGTGGCTGTTATAACATTCATGGCTCACTGCTGCCACGCTGGCGCGGGGCGGCACCTATCCATCGCGCTATTCTGGCAGGCGATAGTGAAACCGGTGTCACTATTATGGAAGTAGTGCCCAAGCTGGATGCAGGCAATATGGTCAGTAAGTGGGCCGTGCCGATCACTGAGCAAGACACCACACAGACTTTGCATGATGCCATCAGCCGGGAAGGCGCGCGCCTGATGATAGAGGCAATGCATACGCTGCAAACCACCGGCCAACTGCCTTCAGATGTGCAAGATGAATCGCTGGTGACTTATGCGCACAAACTTGAAAAATCTGAATCGGCCATCGATTGGACACAATCTGCCATTCAGCTTTCGAGGCAGGTGCGGGCGTTCAATCCTTTTCCGGTCGCCACGGCCAAATTCAAAGATCAGGTATGCAAACTCTGGTTTGCGCAAGTTGCCCAACATGCAGCAGAGCTTGATTTAACGCAACCGCCAGGCACCATTTTACAGGTTCAGCCTTTAGTAGTGGCCTGTGGAAATGGAACCTTGGAGATTCATGAACTGCAAATGCCGGGTGGCAAACGCCAGGCTGCACAGCAGTTCGTGCAGGGGCAGCATGTGCATGTTGGTGACAGGTTTTTATAAGTGTCTTTATATGATGAATCCATACAAAATGTGCGGATGTCACGGTGATTTCATAAGACATCTTTAGCATTGAAAAAACTGTTAGCGACCCCATGTTGGTGAAGAGTAATCATGGAATGAAGGAATTTTGGAATGTTAGGTAATTGGACTAAAACCTTTGTGCTGATGGCAGCGATTACAGCCCTGTTCGTGGCTGTGGGCGGTGCTTTTGGTGGCCAAAGCGGCATGCTGATGGCTTTGTTGCTGGCAGGTGGCATGAATTTTTATGCTTACTGGTTCAGCGACCAGGCTGTGCTCAAAATGTATGGTGCCGTAGAAATCAACGCCGAGAACAATTACGGAAACAACCAGTTCAATAACTATTACAAGATGGTCAAAGAACTGGCGGAACGCGCGCAATTGCCGATGCCACGTGTATTTGTCATTAACGAAAGCCAGCCAAATGCGTTCGCTACCGGGCGTAACCCGGAAAATGCGGCAGTGGCTGCCACCACCGGCATTATGCAGATTCTTAGCGAACGCGAATTGCGCGGCGTCATGGCACACGAACTGGCGCACGTGAAAAACCGCGATACCCTGATTTCTACCATGTCAGCCACCGTGGCTGGTGCGATTTCAGCGATTGCCCAATTCGGTATGCTGTTTGGTGGTAGTCATAGGGAAGGTGAAGAAAGACCTAACCCTATGCTGGGTATTTTGATGATTATCATGGCGCCGCTGGCCGCCAGCCTGATCCAGATGGCAATATCACGCTCGCGTGAATATGAAGCTGACCGTATGGGTGCGGATATCAGCCGTGATCCAAAAGCCCTGGCGAGTGCATTGGAGAAAATCCATAATTATGCGCACAAAATTCCTAACATGACTGCTGAGCAACACCCTGAAACCGGTCAGATGATGATTATCAACCCGTTATCGGGGGCTGACTTTTCCGGTTTGTTCAGTACCCATCCCAAAACAGAAGAGCGCGTTCGCCGTTTAATGTCGCTGGCTAACCAGTACTAAAATAAAATTAAAGCTGTTGTTAAAAGGCTTTCCTCAGGAAAGCCTTTTTTATTGGCCTGCGTCCATATTTGATTACTTACATTGTTTTCACTGTGAAAGAAGCTGCATCAAGTAAAATAGCGTTTTTACTCCGAGTTTATTTCCGTGCAAGTTGCCCAGCTAATAGCCGCCCATGCCGTTGCCGAAGTATTGGCTGGCCATAACCTGACTGTCTCGATGCCAAAAGCATTGCGCAAAGTCAAAGCTGCTACGCCACAACAACAGGCTGCAGCGCAGGATTACAGCTATCTGACTTTGCGCTTTTATGCGGAATCAGCCGCCTATCTGGCGAAGCTCACCCCCAAGCCCGTTTCTGACACACGAGTAGAAGCTTTATTGCTGGTCGCGCTTTCGCAGTTATTGCATGGCAAAGACGATGATTTTACGGTGGTGAACCAGGCAGTGGAAGCGGCAGGTAAAACCGGTCAGCGCTGGGCCAAAAGTTTAGTGAATGCCGTGTTGCGAAACTTCTTGCGGCAACGTGAAGCATTGCAACGGGTAGTCACGCAAAAAGAAGAGGTCACCTGGAACTATCCCCAATGGTGGATAGACCTGATCAAACAGCAATACCCTGATCACTGGCAAGCCATGCTCGCAGTCGGTAATGAGCATCCACCCATGACATTACGCGTCAATGTGCGAAAAATCAGTGTAGAAGATTATTTGCAGGCTTTGCAAGAGTCACAAATTTCAGTCACCCATTTAGGCAGTACGGCCATTCAGCTGCATCAGCCGCTACCTGTGTATAAGCTGCCCGGATTTGACCTGGGTTGGGTCAGTGTGCAAGACGCAGGCGCGCAATGGGCAGCGCCTTTGCTGGATGTCGGGCCAGGCATGCGGGTGCTGGATGCTTGCAGTGCCCCGGGCGGTAAAACTTGCCATATTATTGAGTTTTGCGATGTGGACTTGGTGTCGCTGGATGTGGAAGACGAACGCCTGAAACGTGTGAATGAAAATATGCAGCGGCTGGGTTTGCAGGCAAAAGTCATTACCGGCGATGCAGCCAGCACTGACTGGTTTGACGGGCAACCGTTTGACCGTATCCTGGCAGATGTCCCTTGCAGTGCTTCCGGCATCGTGCGCCGGCATGTGGATATGAAATGGTTGCGCAGACCTCAGGATTTGGCGACTTTTGCACACACACAGCAGCAAATCTTATCTAATTTGTGGCAAATGCTGGCAAAAGGCGGTAAATTGCTTTATGTGACATGTTCGGTGTTTCAACAAGAAAACGAAATGCAAATTCAGCAATTTTTAACTTCCCATGATGATGCAATCCGGCTGCCAGTGGCGTTTGATGCCTCCATCCTGCCGTGCGAGCATGCAGCACCCGGGCAATTATTGCCGGTGGCTGCCCATGACGGATTATTTTATGCGTTGTTACAAAAGCATTAAATCCTGGCTATTGCTAGTCTGCATGCTGCTCACTGCCTGGTCAGTACTGGCTGGCGGTAATCATGCACATATTAAAGTGGCAGAACTGGTATTGCGCGACGATTTATGGACGCTGGATGCCGAAATGGATATCCAGCTGGGCCGTGCGCTGGAAGAGGCGCTGAGCAAGGGCGTCACCCTAACCTTTTTGTACGAGTTCCAGATCGTTAAACCGCTTAAATACTGGTTTGATGATGAAGTGGTCACCGAACGTCGCCAGGTCACCTTGAATTACCACGCGCTGACCAAACAATACATCCTCAATTATCCGCAGCAGCAAAAAGTATTTGATACGCTGATTGATGCCAAACAAGAGTTATCCATTATTCACGATTGGCGTTTGGCACCACATGCCACGCTTGAAAAAAACCAGTCTTATCATGCAGCCTTGAAAATGCATCTGGATACCAGCAAATTGCCAAAAGCCTTGCAAGTGGATGCGATTGGCGAGAGTGATTGGGAACTGGTTACGCCTACCTTTAGCTGGTGGGTGAAGGAGACCTTGCGCTAAGTTATGCGTTATGTACTGATTTTGTCGATTTCGCTGGCCGCGGGTCTGCTGTACCTGTTGTCCCTCGCCAGTGCCAACACGGCCATCAGCGGCGACTATTACATCATCCTGCTCTACATCAATGCTGGTCTGGCGCTCTTGTTGCTGGGCGTGATTGGCTACCAGTTACGCCACCTCTACCGCACCACAAAAACCAAACAGGTTGGTAGTAAACTCAATTTCAGGTTGTTGGTCACTTTTGCGCTGATGGCCTTGATTCCCGGCATGATTGTCTACCTGGTTTCAGTGAATTTTCTCAGCCGCTCAATTGAGTCGTGGTTCAACGTTAAAGTTGAGTCTGCCTTGGATGGTGGCTTGAATCTTGGTCAGCGGGCACTGGATATCATGCTGTCCGAGCTTAAAGATAAAGCGCAGGGCATGACAGTCTCCTTATCTCTGCAAGCTGCCAAGTCTAATTATGCGCAACTGAATGATTTACGGGAAAAAGCAGGCATTCAGGATGCTGCTTTACTCACACCACAAGGCGCCATTCTGGCCGTGAGTAGTGCCGACCCCAGCAGTTTCTTGCCAGAACTGCCTTCAGTACCGCAGTTACGCCAGGCCAGAAGCGGCGTGTATGGCAAGATCGAGCCTATTCCGGGTAAAGGCTTATACATGCGTGTGCTGGTGCCGGTGGAACCGTTAGGTATTATCGGGGAAGTGCGGATTCTGCAGCTGATGCAGCCGGTGCCAAAAGCGCTGTCTAATACTGCGGAAGCGGTGCAGGATGTTTACCGCGAGTACCAGACTTTGTCTTATAGCCGTCAGTCACTAAAAGATATTTTCATGCTGACGCTGACCATGATTCTCTTGCTCTCGATGCTAGGGGCTCTGATTATCGCATTTGCGTTGAGCCGGCGCATGGCTCAACCGCTGACAGTGCTTGCCGAAGGCACACGGCTGATTGCCAGCGGCGACTTTTCGCAGCAACTGCCTTCATTCGGCAAAGATGAGCTGAGTGTGCTGGTGAAGTCTTTTAACAGCATGACGCGACAGTTGCAGGAAGCGAAAATCGCTTCTGAACAAAGCCGACAGCATGTGGAATCTGCACGCGCCTACCTTGAAGCAATCCTGTCGCACTTGAGCTCTGGTGTGATGACCATTAATGAGCGGGCTGAGTTACGCGTCTACAACCTCGCCGCGACCAGTATTCTGGGCATTTCGTTAGTCGGTTTCAAAAATAAAGTATTTACCGAAATCGCTAACGAAAATCTGTATTTAAGCCCATTTGTAGAAATCGTCATGCGCCATTATGATGAGACTTTACAGCTGGATCATCATGAGCGGCATATGACCAGCCAGATCGATATTGAGCATGTGCACGGCAAACAGATTCTGATGTTGCGTGTCACACGTTTGCCGGAAGGTGCCGGGCATGGACTGGTGGTGGTGTTTGATGATGTGACGGTGATGGCGCAGGCTCAGCGTGACGCAGCTTGGGCAGAGGTGGCCAGAAGGCTGGCGCATGAGATCAAGAATCCGCTGACGCCGATACAGCTTTCTGCTGAACGCCTGCAGTTTAAACTGCATGATAAGCTGGATAGTAAAGATGCCGAGATGCTGCTGAAATCGACCGATACTATCGTGAATCAGGTGCAGGCCATGAAAAACATGGTCAATGAATTTAGTGAATATGCAAGGACACCAGCAGCGTTATTGGTTAAACTGGATTTAAATGCTTTGATCCGGGATGTCAGCCGCTTGTACAATGGATCGACGGTTAAGCTGGAGTTGGTATTGCATCAACAGTTACCTGAGGTGCAGGCTGATGCCACCATGATGCGGCAGATTTTGCATAATTTGCTGCAAAATGCACAGGATGCGATGAGCCAGGTGGAGCATCCGCAAGTGGTCATCCTCACGGATTGCGACGGTGAGCGTGTAAAATTATCGCTGACAGACAATGGCGGTGGTTTCCCGACCGATGTGATGGCTAGGGTGTTTGAACCCTATGTCACCACCAAATCGCACGGCACTGGCCTTGGTTTGGCCATTGTGAAGAAAATGATAGAAGAACAACGTGGACAGATACGTATAGATAATCTGCCACAGGGGGGCGCCAGCGTGACCATACACCTGCCCGTAGATAAACAACAACAGCGTCGGCGCGTAGAGCGCATCGTGTAAGGAAGTACGGACATGGCATCACGGAATATATTGGTGGTTGATGACGAAGTCGGCATTCGCGAGTTGTTGAGCGACATCTTGCGCGACGAAGGTCATCAAGTCCGCCTGGCAGAAAATGCCCAATTGGCACGCGAAGAAAGACTCAAGCAGCGACCGGACCTGGTATTGCTGGATATCTGGATGCCGGATTGCGATGGTATCAGCCTCCTCAAAGAGTGGGCGAATGCAGGGTTGTTGACGATGCCGGTCATTATGATGTCCGGCCACGGCACTATTGATACAGCGATTGAAGCTACCCGCCTGGGTGCGTTCGATTTCTTGGAAAAGCCGATTGCGCTACAAAAGTTGCTTAAAACAGTGGGTGCCGCCATCAAGCACACCGAGCATTTGGCACATACAGAAATCAACCTTTCCAGCTTTGGCAAAAGCGCCGTCATCCAGGAGCTCAAGCAACGCCTGGAACAACTGGCCCGCCATAAAAACACTTTATTCCTGATCGGCAAAAAAGGTGGCAGCGTGCCGCTGTGTGCCAAATTCCTGCGTCCACCAAACACGCCTTGGGTCTCACTCACCGAGTATGACAAACTGGTCTCGGCACCAATGGAGATCCTAGAGCAGGCGCGCGAAGGCGTGGTTTTCGTCGATGAAGTGACACGCCTGGGAAAAACCGAGCAAAAGGGTTTGAGTTTGCTGATTGCCAAGTCAGAAAAATATGGCGTGCGAGTCATCTGTGGCAGCGAGTTCGGTTTGCCGCAACTGATTGAAAAAGCCATGCTGGAACAATCCCTGTTGCAGACGTTAGCCGGTGCAGCGGTGAAAGTGCCGTGCCTGGACGAGCATAAAGAAGACATTCCTGACCTGGCCAATGCCATGGCTACCTTGATGGTAGAAGCCAGCAAGATCGATTACAAATCGTTTGATGTTGCGGCATTAAATGCACTGCGCAACGCAGACTGGCCGGGTGACCTGGATGAGCTGGAATCGGTCGTACAGAACCTGCTGATGACCAGCCTGGGTGACAGCATTACACAGGAAGATGTACAGCGCGTGTTGAAAGATTTTCAGGGCCAGATTGCAGAATCCGCTGAACAGCATATGCCTCTGAATCTCGACCAGCCATTACGCGAAGCAAGAGATGAGTTTGAGCGTTTTTACTTTCAATACCATATGCGGCTGGTTAAAAACAACATGAGTCGCCTGTCTGATATTTCCGGCCTGGAACGCACACATTTGTACCGTAAACTCAAGCAACTGGGTATCCGGATAAAAGGTTAATCACAAGGTTGAATAAATAAAAAAAGCCGGGGTTCCCCGGCTTTTTCCATACATCCAGAAGTATTATTTCTGGCGGTTATCCAGGCTGTACCCGGTCTGCGGATAAAGACTCAGCAACCACATGCCACCGGCAATCCCCATGTAGGCAAAAAATGCATCCAGCGAAGCCTGGCTCAACACTATGGCCATAAAAGCCGCTAACACACCCAGTACTCTGGCACTGATTTTCGTTTTAAAGCCGACTAGCAAGGCTAGGCCAAATGCGAGCTGGATAAAAATCAGCAATGGCGCAAATATGGCCGGCAAACCCAATTGGCCCAGCATAAATTGATATTGCAGATAGCCATCAGGGGCAGAGGTAATGGCAATCAACTTCAAAATCACAATGCCAAAGAACACCAGCGCTAGCAAAATCCTGGCGGCAGCAGTTTGTAATGGACACAACATTTCTTTTCCTCAAATCCTGTTTTTTATAAAGCGCCTATAATGCCTGTGGCTTATCACAATTGCAAACTTTCATCCGGAGCGGAAATGTGTCGGTACAACGCACTCAATTAATCATTCATCGTTTTGATACGCGACATGCATTATGGCCCGAATGCCGCATGATCCGTAAACGTGTGTTTATTGACGAACAGCAAGTGCCGGTGGCGCTGGAATGGGATGCATCAGATGCGACCGCCATGCATTTTTTAGTCATGGTGGACGGGCAACCGGCCGCCTGTGCCAGAGTACTGGAAGATGGACACATCGGGCGGATGGCGGTGTTACCAGAATGGAGAGGGCAAGGCATAGGCGAGGCATTATTGCTACAGGCCATCCAGGAATGCCGGCATCTGCAAGCGTTATATGCCCGCCTGTCAGCGCAAACACAGGCGGTGAAATTTTATGAGCGTGCAGGCTTTGTGGTCTGCAGTGAGCCTTATCTGGATGCGAATATCATGCATGTCGATATGCAGCTTGAGCTGGTATAATTGCGGTTTAAGTTTTTCTATCACTCCCAGACATAAAAAGGAATTCTCATGTCAAAGATCGTATTAAAAGCTGGTGAAGCCACTGTATTTTCCGAAGGTAAAGATGTAACTGCGGCGATGCCGGAAATCGTGATTGGTGCCGTTGATGGCCCGGTTGGGACTGCGTTTGCCAACATGATGGCGCAAACCAAAGGCCATACCGCCATGTTTGCTGTGCGTGATATTAACCAGATGGTACGCCCTGCGACGATGATGGTGCCTAAAGTCACTTTGAAAGACTCACTGAACATTGAATTGTTCGGTGGCGTGGTGCAAGCGGGTGTGGCTGATGGTATTACTGATGCGGTTATCGAAGGCATTATCCCTAAAGAACTGGTAAATGACCTGTGCATCGTTGCTTTATTGTGGATCGATCCGGGCTGTGCCAAAGAAGCTAACCTGGACAAGGCTGACTTGTACAAAAACAACTACGAAGCGATTAAGCTGGCATTGAAACGTGCCTTGAACGACGAACCAAGCATTGACGAAATCATTGCCAACCGTCACAAGATCAAACACTGCATGTGGGAAGATAGCTGGGATCAAAAGTAAGCTGGGATAAACAGAAACTGGAGTTGAAGTTTTATCCGGTTTGCCCCTGCCAAGCCCCGCATTTGCGGGGTTTTTGTTATAGAAGGTAAGTATGAGACTCTTGATTAAACGTTATCTGGCAGTGGTCTATGAATCGCTTTTAATGGTGGCGCTAGCGCTGGTCCTCACCGCGATTTATTACATGGTGTTTGGCGATGCCAGCCAAGGTTGGAAAAGATTGGGATTGCAGCTGATGGTGTGGGGAAGCATGGGTGCTTACTTTGTCCGCTGCTGGACGGTGAGCGGGCAAACATTGGCCAGCCAGACTTGGAAACTGAAAGTGGTTAATCAGCAAGGGCAATTATTAGTATGGCAGCAGGCTGTGATGCGGTATGTGGTTGCCAGCATATTACTGTTACCGGCTGGATTAACCTTGTGGTGGGCTATCCTGGATCGTGAACAGCAGTTTTTGCATGACCGCTTGCTTGGTTCGCGTGTTGTCAGGCTGTAGCTGTGAGTCCGCTAATGTCTTTCAACCTAGCGCTTTTCAACGTAGTGCAGCATACCCAGGCCTGCAAATAAAAACAGCAGCGTCGGGCCGATGGCACTAAATAGCGGTGACCAGTCATTGAGTACACCAAGGTGCACAAATACCCGGTTCATAATCTGGTAGACCACGCCGAGTAATATCCCGGAAAATATCTTGGCACTGATACCGCCGGCACGTTGCTGTAAAAACCCAAATGGCAAGGCTAGCACTACCATCACCAGGCAAGCTAGCGGATAGATCAGCTTGGACCATAAAGCGACCTGGTAACGGGTACTTTTCTGGCCATTGCGGTGCAAGTGCTGAATAAAGCTATACAGGTTCCAGGCCGACATTTTTTCCGGTAACACCAGCAAGACATTCAGCAGTTCTGGCCTGATCAGTGATTCCCACTGCGCCTGTTTTACAAACTTTGAGGTCACCGAGTTGTTTTGCACGGCGCGCTCATTATTAAAGATGGTTTGCGTAACGTTCAGTAACTTCCAGTGGTCATCGGCAAAATGTCCTTTTTCGGCATGGCTTATACTGCGCAGGCGGAACTGTGGATCAAAGTCATAGATATCAATATTCACCAGGCTGCTATCCGGTAGTACCGTGTTCACATTCACAAAACTACTGCCATCTTTAATCCAAAGCCCGGACTGGAAGTCTTGAGCCACTACTGAATCGGTAGCCTGGATGCGGATCCGCTGCGCCATTTTTTCACTCAAAGGCGCAATGATTTCACCAATCATAAAGGTGACGATGGCAAAGACCAGGCCTATGCTTAACAATATTTTGGCAATCACCTTGAGTGAAATGCCGCTGGTACGCATGACGATTAGCTCGGAGTTGCCGGCCATTGCGCCTAGTGTATACACAATACCTAGCAGCACTGCGACTGGCGCTACTTCATAGATATGCCCGGGAATACTGAGCCCGACAAACGTCAGCATGCTGTTGATGCCGTAATGACCGCGCCCCAGGCTATCCAGCTCTTGCAGCAGGTCAAAAAATGAGAACATGGCAAGCAGGCCAAACAGCACCAGCATGATGTTAAAGCTGATTTCCCGCCAAAAATAACGATTGAGGATAGACAGGCTCATGGATTAGGCAGCCTTGGTGCGACGCTTGAACAGGTCTGGAATCAATGGTTTAAGATGTTTTCGTCTATGGTATAAATACCAGCCCAGTAATACAAAACAGATGTGCACCGGCCATAAACCTACCCATGCCGAAATTTTGCCTTGAGTGATCCACGCTTGGAAAATACTCAACACGTTGTTGTAGATAATAAAAATCAGGATAGCGAACATGATATTCAGCGACCGACCGGCTCGCGGATCTACAAAGCTTAGCGGTATCGCCAGTAGCACCATGACAATGGTGGATATAGGAATCGCGAATCGCCAATGCAGCTCTGCCTGGTCAGAGAGTGAAGCATCGCTCATCAGGCCAAGCGTGGTCTTGGCCTGCGCTGTTCCCTCCTGGGGCGTGGTTTCCTTGGTTTCGATGCGGATATCGTAACGCTCAAATTCAGTGGTCGAAACGTCCAGTGTATTGGGGATCACTTCGTAGCGCCGGCCATGTTGCAGGACCAGGAAATTATCGCCGTTTTCAGCTTTGTAACGGCTGCCGCGGTTGGCGGTAATGATGCCGGTCTTGCCATGCTGGCGTGACTGGACGAATATATTTTTGACTTCGTAGCCAAGTTTGTCGAAACTCTCAATGAAATAGATACGTTCGCCGTTGTTCGACTCCTTGAATGCGCCGGGGCTGATGGAAGAGAGTTCATCCCTTTTTTTCAATTGTTCACGGTAGCCGTCCGCTTTCTCCGTTGCCCATGGCATCACAAACAAGCTGAGCAAGCTGATAATCAGTACGATAGGGAAGATAAAACGCAGGATGGGCACTACCCACTGGCGCAGGCTAAGCCCTGCATTCATCCAGATCACCATTTCCGAATCACGGTGCCAGCGCGTTAACGTCAGCAATACGGCCAGGAAAATAGCCAGGGACAGCATCATAGGCATTAGTTTCACCAGGCTGAAGGTGAGAATGGTGCCAATGGCGTCGTTAGGCAGAATCCCTTTGGAAACCTGGCGCACGATATTACCGGCGCGCTGTGCGACCACGATACCCAGAATAATCAGGAAAATGGCAGAAGATGAGGACATCAACTCTGCGGACAATGCACGTTTGAATATTTTCAATTTAAATGCACCGCTTTGAAATCAGCATAAAACACTAGATAATACAATCATCGCTCAAGTCACAGGCACTCGAACATAAAAGGATAAAGATGGAATTTAGCATAAAAAGCACTAGCCCGGAAAAATTGCGTACCGATTGTTTGCTGGTTGGCGTTTATGAAGGCCGCAAGCTGACTGATCTGGGCAAATCTTTGGATGAAGCAAGTGGCAAAGCGATCACACATGCGCTGAAATCCGGTGATATTGAAGGCAAGTCCGGCAGCACTTTGTTACTACGCCAATTATCCGGCATTGCCGCGAGCCGGGTGTTGCTGGTCGGCTTAGGTAAATCCGAAGAGTTCAGCCTGAGAACGTTGCGTAACGCTTTCCGCGCTGCGATTAAAGGTTTGCCAGCTGGCGTTGAGAGCGTGGCGACAGATTTTGCCGGTTTGGCGATCAAGAAATCAGATACTCAGTCAAAAGCGGCTGCGCTGGCAGAAATCGCATGGGAGTCCAGTTACCAGGTAAATGCGATCAAAGAAAAAAAAGTAGAGCCTAAGCCGCTCAAGCAGATTATGGTACTGGTCGGAAAATCCGATGTTGAAGACGCTGAAGCCGGCGTGAAACAAGGCCAGAGCGTGGGTAATGGTGTGGCGCTGGCTAAAGACCTTGGTAACCTGCCACCGAATATTTGTACGCCGACTTATCTCGGCAAGCAGGCTGAGAAGTTAGCCAAAGATTATGGTTTCAAAGTGGAGGTGCTGGAAGAAGCCGAGATTGAAAAACTCAAAATGGGTTCATTCCTCGGCGTCACACGTGGCAGTGACGAGCCACCTCGATTTATTGTGCTGCAACATTTAAAAGGCAAGAAAACGCAAAAACCGGTAGTGCTGGTTGGTAAAGGCATCACTTTTGATACCGGCGGCATTTCGCTCAAACCCGGTGCCGATATGGATGAAATGAAGTACGACATGTGCGGCGCAGCCAGTGTGCTGGGTGTGTTTAAAGCGATTGGTGAACTTGATCTGCCATTAAATGTGGTTGGCTTGATTCCAACCTGTGAAAATATGCCTAGTGGTCGCGCGACCAAACCCGGCGATGTGCTGACCAGTATGTCTGGCCTGACCATTGAAGTATTGAATACTGATGCTGAAGGGCGCCTGATTTTGTGTGATGCGCTGACATATGCCGAGCGATTTGAACCTTCTGCCGTGATTGATATTGCGACATTGACTGGTGCATGCGTCATTGCATTGGGTCATCACCCTAGCGGTTTGTTTGCCAATAATGATGCGCTGGCCAGAAAACTGCTTGATGCCGGTGAAAAAGCGCAAGACCGTGCCTGGCAGATGCCGTTATGGGACGAATACCAGGGCCAGCTGGACAGCAATTTTGCCGATATGGGCAATATCGGTGGCCGTGCCGGTGGTAGTATCACAGCGGCTTGTTTCCTGTCTCGTTTCGCCAAGAAATATGACTGGGCACACTTGGACATTGCTGGTACCGCCTGGAAATCCGGCAAGGAAAAAGGCGCTACCGGCCGTCCCGTGCCATTGCTGGTGACCTACTTGTTACAGCAGGCAACTGAAAAGGCCTGATAGGGTTAAAGATAGAAACGCTATGACCCGGGTGCGCTTTTATACCGATATTCCTGATAGGTCCAGTTTGATTGTGCACTTGGTCGAACAGGCTGTCGCGCGTCAACGGCAGGTGACTATTTACCTGGAATCACCAGTAGCGGCAGAACAGTTAAGTCACAGTTTGTGGCAGCAATCTGCGTTTATCCCCAATGTGCTAGCAGAGGCGCCACAGGCAAGCTTAACGCCGGTGTTGCTGGCCTGGTTACCGGAACATATTCGTCAGGATGACATGTTGTTCAACTGCCAGAAAGCATTGCCAAAGTTTTTCAGTCGTTTCCGGCATTTATTCGAGCTGATCGGATCGGCTGAAGATGACAAAACAGCCGGTCGCCAACGCTACGCGTTTTATCGCGACCGCGGTTACGAAATTCAGCATATGAAAATGCAGACGCAGTAAGCGCCTGTGCCAGGGAGGTAATGTGGATATCTCAGAAATTCCGGTATTAACGAAGGTGGTACAAAAAACCGCTCCAGCTGCGCTGGATATGGATGAACTAGTCGCCCAGATCAAACAGGCGCTGCTACCCGAAATTACCAATATAGTGACTAGTCAGCTCGGGCAACGTGCTTTTGAGCGAACCGTGGTCGAGCAGCAGGCATTAGCCGAATATGCTGAATCCATTCAGCAAGGGCTATCCAGGCAGGTGCAAGCGCAGGTCGGGGAAAGCATCCAGTCCGTGGAGCAGGCTTTCCGCGAAGCCATGGGCAATGTCGGTAAGCAACATCTGCAATCAGTGGAAGCTGAGGTTGCCAGGTTAACAGAAGTGCAGCAACAGTTGCTGGCAACCACTGAGCAAACCATACGTGAAGTTGCCGAAAACGCAGGCAAGCAAAAGCTGGAAGAGAAGCTGGCGCAACTGATTGAAGACCAGCAGGCGCAAATTGCGACCAAGGTACAGCAAATGCAGGAGCAGCTTGAAAAGACCATGGCGGAGCATATCCACCAGTTGCAGGAAAGCAGCAAGGACACGCTGACGACGGGTCAGGAAGCGATGGAAGCCAGGCTGGTTGAAGAATACAAGCAGACCCTGCAAACCGCCTTTGACGAATTCACCGAACAGCAAACTAGCGAATTTAAACAAAAATTCAATACCGAATTATCTTCAGTTGAAACCGAGTTGCAAGACAAAGTGCAAGGCATGGTCAATGCGCAAATGCAGGTGATTGAGGGAGAGCTGAATAAACGCCTGAAAGCCAGTATTCTGGAAGTATTACAGGGCATTAAATTCGTCATGCCCAGCGTTTAATTTTTATAGATCAGCAGTTAACTTTTAAGCATCAGCAAGCGTTAGCACCACTGGTGTATGATCACTTGGACGCTCAAGTTTGCGTGGCAGTTTGTCTATCAGGCAACTTTGGCACAATGGTTTCAGCGCGTCGCTGACCAGGATATGGTCAATGCGCAAGCCCATATTTCGGCGGAATGCTGCCATCCGGTAATCCCACCAGCTGTAATGTCCGGCTTCATCAGTAAACAAACGGAAACTGTCTGTTAAGCCTAGTGCCAACAGCTTTTGGTAGGCCTCACGCTCTTGCGGGCTGACCAGCACCTGGCCTTCCCAGGCGACCGGGTCGTGGCAGTCGCGGTCATCGGGTGCGATATTGTAATCTCCCAGCAAAGCCAGCTTTTCATGCTGCTTTAACTCATCAGTTACCCAATGATGTAATGCATTCAACCAGTTCAGTTTGTATTGAAACTTGTCTGAATCCAGTGCCTGGCCATTCACCACATAAGCGCAAATGATTCTGACGCCTTGTATGGTCGCTGCAATAATGCGTTTTTGCTCGTCGGCAAAATTTGGCAGGTCAACATGCACTTCGTTGATCGCGTGCGGGCTGATAATCGCCACACCATTGTAGGTTCTTTGCCCGTTGTGAATGGCATTGAAACCAGCCTCTTGCAAAGCGGCATAGGGAAACTTGCTGTCTTCCTGTTTGGTTTCCTGCAGGCAGAGCGCATCCGGTTGATTAGCGACCAGCCAGTCCAATACATGTGGCAGTCGTACAGTCAGCGAATTAACATTCCAGGTGGCCAGTTTCAACAGGGTTCTCCATACAACATTCATTAAAGGCAGGCATTGACATCTTGCCTTGTGCATTTTACACGACTCCTTGTCATTTTCTGGTCAAGCAAGCTTCCTCTCATTGGATCACTTTATTGCCATATCAGACAAATGGCGTATTTTGTAACGACTGACTTATCTCTATATTATTAGCTCAGTCATATGGGGAACAGGCATGAACAACGGGACGGGTAAGCAGGTGTGGTTTTCACATGGCGAATGGTGGCTGGTGCTGGCGATTGTGCTGGTGGCTATTGGGTTGCGGCCTGGCATTGTGTCCATGGGGCCAGCACTGCCCGCAATCATTGAATCATTCAGCTTAAGCCATGCCATGGCCTCAATGATGACGGCAATCCCCGATGTCCTGATGGGAGCACTGGCATTGCCAACCCCTTGGCTGGTGCGCAAGTTCGGGGTGAATAAAGTGCTGATGACCGCTTTGGGCCTGCTCAGTCTCTCAATATTCATCCGTGCTTTCGCAGGCAATAGCAGCTTGTTAATAGGTGCAACGGTGGGTGTTGGCGCAGGTATCGCGGTGGCAGGTGCTATGTTCGCGGGCATCGTGAAAGCCAGTTTCGCCTCCCGTGCAGCTTTAATCATGGGGATATATGCGACGGCATTATCACTAGGCAGTACCTTGTCTGCCGGGCTGACTGGCTGGCTGTTACAGTCCACCGGCTGGCGGATGGCGGTCGGCGTATGGGCTGTGCTAGGAGTCATTGCCATGATTGCCTGGTGGTGCGTGATACGCAAATCCGTTACTACGCAAACAACGATTGTGAGCAGCAAGTTGCGCGCAACTGATACGCGCTTGCCGTTCCGCACGCCTGTTGCCTGGTTGATCGCACTGTTTTTTGCCTGCGTGAACTTCCTGTTTTATTCTATCCTCACATGGACAGCCGCTATGTACCAGGAAAGTGGCATGCCTGCCGGTGAAGCGGGAGCCGTACTTGCCAGTTTCACCTTTTGTTTCATGTTGGCGAGCCCGATCACTGGCATGTTTAGCAGGAATCTGGACCGGCGTAGCTGGTTAGCAGCCTGCAGCCTTGTTGCCACGATAGGCCTGGCCGGAATGGCAACGCCTGGCGCATGGCCCTGGTTATGGGTACCTGTCACTGCTTTTGGGCTTGGTGGCGCATTTACATTGGCCATGACATTACCACTTGATCATACCCATACGCCCGATGCGGCAAATCGCTGGAATGCTTTCGTGCTGACAGTAGGGTATTTAATTGCCGCCAGCGGACCTTTCATTATGGGTTTACTGCACGATAAGAATGGTGATTTTGTCGGTGGCTATCAGTTACTGGTTGTTGTTTCAGCCCTCATGCTGGTATTGGCCGCCATGCTAAAACCACCGCAACCCTAAGCCGCCTACTCATCTAACTGGCTGTGGGAGAACGCGCTCCCGGAGTCACTCACTGTGGCCCGATGGCATCAAATGCATCGAATCCGCCATAAATCGCTGTCTGTTTATCCAATGTGATTGCCGGTACTTAAGGTATAAATCAGGCTGGACTTAATTACCGGCAAAATGCCCGATTACATTGCAGTGATATTGTTTTTCTAAATCCTCATGGAACGCAATTCAACCCTCTATTTATTCAGATGGCTGGTGGCTATTGTCGCGCTTGCTAATTGTGCCGTATCGAGCGCACTTGAAGACATCACACTGCAACTTAAGTGGCGGCACCAGTTTCAGTTCGCTGGTTACTATGCGGCACAGGAACAAGGCTACTATCGTGACGAAGGCCTGAACGTCAACATCATTGAAGGCAGTAAAGACCGCCCGCCAGTACAGCAGGTTCTGTCCGGACAAGCCGATTACAGTATCGGCGATGCCGAAGTGTTGGTGGCACGTATTTCAGGTAAACCGCTGGTGGCATTGGCGGCTATCTTCCAGCATTCGCCCGGTGTGTTGCTCAGCTTGCAGCAAAGTAATATTCAACATCCTAAAGACCTGGTTGGCAAACGTATCATGATGTCTACGGATGACCAGGGCGTGTTCCAATTCAAAGCCATGTTGCTAAAACAGCATCTGGATATCAAGCAGATGACCATGGTGCCGCACACCTGGCGCCTGCAGGATTTAATCGAAGGCAAAGTGGATGTGATTTCTGCGTATGCCATGGACGAGCCGGAACAGTTAAAACAAATGGGCTATTCGCCCGCGATTATCACCAACCAGTCTTATGGCGTTGATTTTTATGGTGATGTGCTGTTTACCAGTGAGCGCGAGTTGAACACGCATCCTGAACGTGTGGATGCTTTCTTGCGGGCAACCAAAAAAGGCTGGTTATATGCCCTGAGTCACCAGGAAGAAATGGCAAAGCATATTGCAGACATGCCGGGTGTTGTAAAGCGGGGCATCAACGAACAAGCGTTATTACGCGAAGCCAACATGATGCATCCCTACGTGCTCACTGAAGTGGTGCCATGGGGACATATGAACGAAGAGCGCTGGTATGCCATTGCGCAGACCCTGGCAGATTATGGATTGGTGCCTCCCTATATCGACCTCAAAGGTTTTGTATATCAGGGGGATATGCGGGTCAAACGCCCTTACATAGTATGGCTGGCGCGCGGCGTTTCCATCCTGTTACTGATACTTGGCGTCACCTTTCTATGGAATCTGCAAATCCGGCGGCAAGTGGTCAACCGGACCCAGGCATTACAGAATGAAATTGACCGTCGAACCCAGGCGGAATATTTGCTTAAAGTGGCTGGCAGTGTTGCGAAAATCGGCGGCTGGATGGTCGATATCAAGACGGGCGCCTTGCAGTGGTCTGACGAAGTGGCTGCCTTGCATGAAATGCCCCCCGGCTACTCGCCCACGGTGGAAGAGGGCGTGAATATGTTTGTGCCTCAATATCAGCCATTAATGCAAAGTGCACTGAAGAAATGCATACAAGAAGGTATTTCTTACGACCTGGAACTGGAAAAAATAACCGCGACAGGCCGCCGTTTCTGGGTGCGTGCCATGGGCCAGCCGGTGCGGGATGAAGCCGGCAACATTGTAAAACTGCAAGGCTCGTTACAGGATATTACCGACCAGAAGCAACTGGAAGCCATCAAACAAGGGCAAAACAGAATCCAGGCCATGATGCTGGCGGATGTGTCCTTGCACGAGATCCTCAATACCGCGGCGCAACTGATAGAGCTGCAATTTCAGGGTGCTTGTTGTGCCATATTGTTATTGGATAAGGAAGGCCATTTACGCCATGCTGCCTTATCAAAACTGCCCTTACCCTATACCCAGGTGATGGATGGTATCTCCCTGCCGGCCAGCCAAATCAAGACCCTTACTCAAAGCCGGGTGATTGCCAAAGAAATACATACTTATCCGTTTGGGGATGAGAATCAGGTGCTGGCTGAAACCTTTGGCTTGCAGGCCTGCTGGAGCGCACCGATATTGTCGCGGAGCTGGCATGCATTGGGTGTACTTGCAGTATACCGGCGGCACCCGCATACCCCGACGGATGTAGAAATCGATTTTGTCGAAAGCTATGCGCAAATTCTCGGCCTGGCGATTGAACGCGAGCAGTCGGATGAACAGCTCAATCTATTGCGTAGCGGAATCTCCCGGCTCAATGATATCGTGATGATTACAGAGGCGCCGGTGCAGGCGCCCATGCAACAAAAAATTGTGTTCCTGAACGAAGCGTTTACCAGAATTACCGGATCTTCACTTGAGCATTTAAGCGGTAGTTCTCCATTTGATATTTTTAATGCGGCCACACCCAAGCGTGAACTTGAAAGTATCAAACAGGCTTTCCAGCAGATGTCACCGATTACGGCGGAGGTTGTGACTAGCAATGCTGAAGGCGAAAGCGTTTCGCTAGAGATGGATGCGCTGCCCCTGCATGACCGTGGCGGGCGACATACGCATTGGGTACTGGTGTTACGCGATGTCACTGAGCGCAAACAGGCAGATGCGCAAATCCGCCAGCTGGCCTATTACGATACCATGACCGGCCTGCCTAACCGTTTGCTGCTACAGGATAAACTGGTTGCCCATCTGCGCAAAGCCGTGCGAAAAAAAACCGGGGGTGCAATACTGTTTATCGATATTGATAATTTTAAAACACTTAACGATACGCATGGACACGAGGTCGGTGATGCCTTGCTGGTGGAAGTTGCCAAGCGGATCAAAGGCTCGGTACGTCGCCTGGATACTGTCAGCCGGCTCGGTGGTGATGAATTCGTTGTGGTGCTGGATAGCTTGCACCGTGACCCGCTACAGGCGGAAAAACAGGCCAGAATAGTCTGTGAAAAAATTGTCTCAGCGTTTGAGCAACCTTTTAATTTAAATCACTACCAGCATTACACTTCGCCTAGCATAGGCGTTGCATTATTTGATTGTGATGAGCCCAGCCAGTCTGAAGAGCTATTGCGGCGGGCGGATATGGCCATGTACAAAGCCAAGGAAGCAGGCAGGAATGGTTACCAGTTCTTTGACACGCTGATGGAAACCGAATTACTGCATCGCGTTGCCATGGAAGCCGATTTACATATTGCGATCGAAGAGCAACAGTTCCTGCTGCATTTCCAGCCGCAATATAACCAGCAGCACGCTATTGTCGGTGCCGAGGCACTGATCAGATGGCAGCATCCTGAACGCGGCCTGATTATGCCTAACCAGTTTGTGACCATGGCTGAAAGCTCGGGGCAAATCGTGGAGATCGGTCATTGGGTATTACAAAAAGCCTGCCAGATATTGCTGGAGTGGTCTGCCCATGAACAATTAAGTTCATTGGTGCTGTCGGTGAATGTCAGCCCGAAACAGTATTTGCAGCCAGACTTTGTGCAACAAGTGCAACGCATGGTGGTCGAGACCGGTATCCAGCCGGGCAGGCTAAAACTTGAGTTAACGGAAAGCATGCTGGTAGACAATGTGGAAGACATTATTGCTAAAATGACCGCCTTGCGCGAAGTGGGCGTATGTTTCTCTCTGGATGATTTCGGTACCGGTTACTCATCGTTGTCTTATCTGAAACGCTTGCCGTTTGACCAGCTAAAAATTGATCAATCGTTCGTGCGTGACATGCTCAATGACAGTGATTACGAAAGCATCGTCAATGCGGTTATTTCATTAGGGCACAGTTTGCAGCTGGAAGTGTTAGCCGAAGGGGTGGAAACGGAAGCACAGTTACGCGTGTTAAAAAAACTCGGTTGCCAGATGTTCCAGGGTTACTATTTTACACGGCCGCTAGCGATGGAATTGTTTGAGCGGTGGGTAATTCATGATGCTGGCAACTCTGCGCAGGATATTACTGAAGCTGAGATGCTTTGAATGAATCCCGCGAGTCAGTGAAACACCAATATTGATTGCGATTACTTTTTTGCAAAAGTCGATTTTTTCCAGGTATAGGTCCCGCAAGTAATCAGATACAGAATGGCTGAAAAGATATTGAGCACCGGTACCATGCTGCGGAATGCCAAAAAGAATGCTTTGCCCAATGCGTGTTTAAGGGTATCGAATTCACAGTTGCGGAATTCAATCAAAGACCCGATTGCGGAGATGAATAAAGGTACCAAATAAAAAGCAGAAAGTATTTTGAAGTCCATGTTTTGATTCTATTCTGGTTACAAAAAGTCTCACATCAATGCACAGCCATTGGCTTGCTCTTCATATTCCGGTGAATCGGTAATTATTCAATAGCTTAACAAAAAAGCCTCTAAAAAATTTAGAGGCTTTTAAGGCTGAGTTGCTTAGCGATTATGCGGCAAAGTTTTTAGCTGCAAATTCCCAGTTAACCAGGTTTGCCAGGAAAGTCTCTACAAATTTTGGACGCGCATTACGGTGATCGATATAGTAAGCATGTTCCCAAACGTCGATAGTCAGCAATGCTTTGTCGCCTGTGGTCAGCGGTGTGCCCGCAGCACCCATATTAACGATATCCACTGAACCATCCGCTTTTTTCACTAACCAGGTCCAGCCGGAACCGAAGTTACCCACAGCAGATGTCTGGAATGCTTTTTTGAATTCTTCATAAGAACCCCATTTGGCTTTAATGGCATCTGCCAAAGCGCCTGTTGGTTCACCGCCACCGTTAGGTGTGAGGCAGTTCCAGAAAAAGGTATGGTTCCAGATTTGTGCGGAGTTGTTATAAATGCCGCCGGAAGATTTCTTAATGATGTCTTCCAGGCTCAGGCTTTCAAACTCAGTGCCTTTGATCAGGTTGTTCAAGTTAGTCACATAAGCCTGGTGGTGCTTGCCATAGTGATATTCAAAGGTTTCTTCAGACATGTGTGGCGCCAATGCATCTTTAGCAAATGGTAGTGGTGGTAAGGTATGTTCCATGGTGTTTCCTTTTTTATGGTGTGTTGAATTAAGCGGTCTTGAAAAAAATCTTTATTGAAATTGCATTATTGAAACGCTGGTTTTTTTTAAAGTAATGACCTTCAGGTGATGTTTAGAACCACGTGACAGGAAAAGGTTTACCGATTTCGAAGTATTTTGCCATAGTTTAAGGTCCAGCAAAACCTTGCATTGCGATATACAGACGGTCGAACGGCTTATTTCTTGCGCGCACGCGGGTGCGCAGCATCATAAGTTTTGCTCAGATGCTGGAAGTCAAGATGGGTATACACCTGTGTGGTGCTGATATTGGCATGGCCCAGCATTTCCTGCACAGCACGTAAATCACCGCTACTTTGCAACACATCGCTGGCAAAACTGTGGCGCAGCATGTGCGGGTGCACATGGTTGTGCAAACCTTGTTTGATCGCCCAATCTTTGACCCGCATTTCTATCGTGCGGCCATGAATACGGCGACCTTGCTGACTGATAAAGACCGCGGTTTCGGAAGGTCTTTTACTTAGCCAAAGTGGGCGCACACTCAGCCATGCATGGAGGGCTGATATGGCTTTGCTGCCGAGTGGCACCATACGGGTTTTATTGCCTTTACCAATGACGGTAACCACACCTTCCTGTAAATCCAGCCGCTCGATGTCTAGCCCGACCACTTCGCTTAAACGTAAACCTGAAGAATAGAACAGCTCCAGCATGGCACGATCGCGTACCACAATCGGGCTATCACCTTCCAGTTCGACCAGCTTGCTGGTCTGTTCGATAGAGAGTGCATGTGGCAATGTTTTCGGTGATTTAGGTGCACGCAAACCGATGACGGGATTGGACGGGAATTGATGATGCAGAACCAGGTAATGGAAAAACCCACGCCAGCTGGAGAGGATGCGGGCGATGCTGCGGCCACTTAACCCTTGACTGTGCAAACTGGCAATATTGCGGCGTATGAGTTGTGGGGTGAGTGTTTTCAGGTCTTGCGCATGTTGCTTCATTAGCAGGGCAATATCGCGTTGATAATTATTACGGGTATTCTCACTTAAGCCGCGCTCAAAATGGAGGAAGTCCAGATAGTCATCGAGCATTTCATGCATGATAGAACCCTGGTGCCGGCCAGCATAAGCTTGCCGCAAAAAATGCAGTGAACATGGGGTACAGCTTGCGGATACAGAAGCGCGGAGGATTAAAAGTAGGGAGGTGAGAACTGCAGGTACCGCGCAACGCAATTATTTGCATGCGCGGCAATATTGGCTTTACGCTGACAATTGCCGCAAGAATATGCCTCTTGGCGGAAACCTCAGCGGGGGCTTTCATATGATGTATCTGGCAAGCGAGGCGCTGACCAGCTCCCCGATCCGGTTTAAAAATAAGGTACCCATGCCGGCATAAAAACGGCTGCGCTGTTCACTAGGAATCGCCAGCAGGCCAAAAGTGACGTCCTGATAGCGCATCGGAATCACTGCCAGTGAGGCCGGAGATTCGGTAAACCAGCCTGCGATGTCCATGGTGGGCAGGGTGCCGCAGTAGGGCTGGCTCAAATCCTTGGCCCAGTTTTTCAGTGAATCTTCAGCGGTGATGAAAATATCATCCGCGGTATGGCTTTCGTTCTCCCAAAGCCGTAATCGTGCATTCGGCAACTGAAAGTGGGTAGCAAGAAACTCCACCAGATGTGCATGCAGTGCCGGAACATCTTTGGCAAACAATAAGCCCAGGGTTAATTCATGCACCTTATTGGCGGTGGCTTCATTTTCTTCAGCGGTCAGGATCAGCTCAGTAAAGCGTGATTCCAAAACCCGGATTTTGTCGCGTTGGGCAATTTGCTGGCGTTCAGCCAGTGAAATAGTGCCTTTGCCATGCGGGCTTGGTAAAAACAGCTCGGCCAGCAGGTGCGCATGACTTTCGAAAAAGTCGGGGTGCGCCTTGAGATAGAGTTTAATATCGTTTTCGTTAATGCTGTCTTCCATTATGCTTCTGTCATTTCTTAAATTTCAATTTCGCCTTCAAAAACGATATCTGCCGGACCTGTCATCATGACCGGGCTCTGGCCGCCATCCCATTTAATGGTCAGTATGCCGCCACGGGTGTGCACTTTCACCGGGCTTTGCAAGGTGCCCAACTGGATACCGCTGACTGCCGCGGCACAAGCACCGGTGCCGCAAGCCAGGGTTTCACCGCTGCCACGTTCGTAAACGCGCAAGTTGATTTCATGTTCGTTTAATACCTGCATAAAGCCGGCATTCACGCGTTGCGGAAAGCGCGGGTGAGATTCTATCTGCGGGCCTAGCAGTGCCACTTCCGCAGTATGCACATTATCCACCAGCATCACCGCGTGCGGATTGCCCATGGAGACAGCGCTGATAGTGACTGTGTCTTCATCTAATGGTAACTCGTAAGCAGTCGCCTCTGCATCTGCCTCAAACGGAATTTGTGCCGGAGAAAATCTTGGTGCGCCCATATTCACGGTGACCTGGCCATCTTCCTGCAAGGTCAGGGTCAGGATGCCGCTCGCGGTTTCCACTTTAATTTCACGTTTGTCGGTCAGGCCTTTGTCCACCACAAAACGGACAAAACAACGGGCGCCATTGCCGCATTGCTCGACTTCGCTACCGTCAGCATTAAAAATACGGTAGCGGAAATCTATGCCAGGCGTAGCGGTAGTTTCGACCATTAATAGCTGGTCACAACCAACACCGAAAAAGCGGTTCGCAATCTGCTGGATTTGCGTATGTGATAAATGAACAGGCGTTTGAGTCGCATCAATGACCACAAAGTCATTACCTGCACCCTGCATTTTGGTGAATCTGAGTTTCATGGCTTGAAATGATACTCCAACAACCCGTGCTGTGGCAGCTTGCAGGCAACATTTATTCCGTTAACCAGGCAAACTCGGGTAGAATCTTTCTTCCTTTTAGATGCCGGCTTCAGCCTTTAGTCGGTGTCATTGATCAACCACTTTTACTTTTCAAGGCGTCAAACAATGAGTGAATATCTTTTTACTTCGGAATCCGTTTCCGAAGGCCATCCCGATAAATTAGCTGATCAGGTTTCCGATAGCATTCTGGATGCAATTCTTGAACAAGACCCCACTGCACGCGTAGCTGCTGAAACACTGGCTAATACCGGCCTGATCGTCCTCGCAGGCGAAATCACCACTAGCGCCAATGTCGATTACATTAAAGTCGCGCGCGATGCGGTGAAGCGTATCGGCTATGACAATACCGATTACGGTATCGACTATAAGGGTTGTGCAGTACTGGTAGCTTACGATAAACAATCTCCTGACATTGCCCAGGGCGTGGATAATGCAAATGATGATCCGCTGGATCAGGGTGCAGGCGACCAGGGCCTGATGTTTGGTTATGCGGTGAATGAAACGCCACAACTGATGCCATTGCCAATCTGGCTAAGCCATCGTGTGATGGAGCGCCAGTCGCAATTACGTAAAGATGGCCGTTTGCCATGGTTGCGTCCGGATGCCAAATCACAAGTGACCATTCAATATGTAGATGGCAAGCCGCACAAGATTGATACCGTGCTGGTGTCTACCCAACACGCTCCCGAGATGTCACTGGAAGCCATCCGTGAAGCGGTGATTGAAGAAATCATCAAGCCAACATTACCTGCTGAACTGATCAAAGGCGAGATTAAATTCCTGGTCAACCCGACTGGCCGTTTTGTCATCGGTGGCCCACAAGGTGATTGCGGCCTGACTGGCCGTAAAATTATCGTAGATACTTACGGCGGCGCAGCGCCTCACGGAGGTGGTGCTTTCTCTGGTAAAGATCCTTCCAAGGTAGACCGTTCAGCAGCGTATGCGGGCCGTTATGTAGCCAAAAATATCGTAGCGGCTGGCCTGGCAGACAAATGCCTGGTACAGGTCAGCTACGCCATTGGTGTGGCACAACCGACTTCCATCATGGTGGAAACCTACGGCACCGGCAAAATTGCGGATGAAAAATTGACGCAATTGGTGCGTGAGCATTTCGATTTGCGTCCAAAAGGCATTGTGAAAATGCTGGATCTGTTGCGCCCGATTTACAGCAAAACCGCTGCTTATGGCCACTTTGGCCGTGATGAGCCGGAATTCACCTGGGAAGCCACTGATAAAGCGGCCCAATTGCGCGCGGCTGCCGGATTGTAATATTGCCAGTAAAGCATTGATACAAAAAGTAATTTTAAAGAGGGCTTTTAGCCCTCTTTTTTTTCGATTTCCTGTCGATATCAAGCGTAAGATGATGAGTATTAAGTAAAAAGAGTAAAACAACAGCGGGCAGTATGTTAAAAACAATCGCCGTCAACCAGGTAAGAATCGGGATGTATATCCATGAACTGAAAGGTCCATGGATGGATCACCCTTTCTGGCGTACCAAGTTTGTGCTCAAAGATGAAATGGACCTGCTCAAACTCAAGGGCAGCGCGCTGAAGCAGGTTGTGATTGATACCAAGCGCGGACTGGATGTGTTGCCTGAGCCCGAAGTGCTTGCGCCTCCATTGACAGATAAAGAACTGGCCCTGCTTGAACTGGAGAGCCAGGCTGTTGAAGAAGAGCTGAAGCAGGTCAAACAGGCACCTTTGGATTCAGAACATCGCAAGGCGGCCAAAATCATTCAGGCTTCACGCCGTGAAATCATGTCCATGTTTAAAGATTTACGCATGGGCAAAGTGATAGAGCCAGAAAATGTCATGCCGCTGGTAGAGGAGATATCAGCCTCGGTCACCCGCAATACGCATGCTTTAATCAGCCTGGTGCGTTTGAAAACGGCAGACGATTACACCTATATGCACTCAATTGCAGTGAGTGCCTTAATGACTAATCTGGCCAAAGAACTCAAATTGTCAGACATCGAAGTCAAGCAGGCCGGGTTGGCGGGGCTGATGCATGATATGGGTAAAGCCGAAGTGCCATTACAGATTCTGAACAAACCAGGTTCATTAACCGATAACGAGTTTGATGTCATTCGTCAGCATCCACAAAATGGCTATGACATGCTGCTGAAAGCGAACATAACTGACCCTGTCACGCTGGACGTCTGTCTGCATCACCATGAAAAGATGGATGGCAGCGGTTATCCAGGCCATTTATCGGGCGAAAATATCAGCATGTATGCCAGGATGGGTGCGATCTGCGATGTGTATGATGCCATCACTTCGGCACGTGCCTACAAACCCGGATGGGAGCCAGGCATTGCCCTTAAACGCATGGCTTCATGGACTGGTCACTTCGACCCGGTGCTACTGGAAGCTTTTGTTAAAAGCATGGGTATTTACCCGATAGGCACTGTCGTCATGCTTAAATCTGGCCGTCTCGCGGTAGTGGTACGCCAATCGCCTGAAAGTTTGCTAACGCCGGTCGTGAAAGCATTTTTCTCTACCAAGTCGCTGGTGCATATCCCGGTGGAGGAAATTGATTTAGCCAGGCCAGGGGCGGATGAAATTGTCAGCAATGAATCTGCAGTGAGCTGGGGTATTGGTAATATCGAGCATCTGTGGGCTACGCATTAAACAAAAGCACTTTTATTTGAGCCCTTCCAAATTTTCTAATTTCCTTCTTATCATTTACAGCTAGGTTGCTGACAAAGTAATTCCTCAGCCTGTGGTCAAAGTTTGAATCAATAATTGCTATAAAAAACATTCATGTAAAAATAATTTTCCAGATCACTTTTAGCCCTCTTTCTTCTCAATTTTCAGGTATTAATAGTCGTTAAGATATAAGCAATCAAGAGAGGTTGATTGGCTTATGCTAAAAACTGTTTTAGTTAAAGATGTGCGATTGGGGATGTACATCCATGAACTGAAAGGTGCGTGGATAAATCATCCTTTCTGGCGCAGGCATTTTGTCCTCAAAGACCCGGATGATCTGCAAAAGCTCCAGGAAAGCCTGGTTTGCGAAGTCGTGATTGATCTCAGCCAGGGTTTGGATGTGTTGCCACCATCACCTTCAGAAGCCGAACTTGTATGCGATAAAAGTAAAAATGAAGCTGCTGAGCGGCGTGTATCTGCGAAAAAGTTTAAGCAGGTGACGGTGGATGAAGAACAGTCTCAGGCCGCGAAAATTATCGCGTCTTCGCGACACGAAATTGAATCCATGTTCTCCGACCTACGTATGGGGAAAGCGATTCAGGTCAAGACCGTGCTGCCTATCGTTGAGGAAATTTCGGCATCAGTTAGCCGCAATATGCACGCCCTCGTCAGTTTGGTGCGCCTGAAAACAATCGACGATTGTACCTATATGCATTCCATCGCTGTCTGTGCACTGATGACGGCCCTGGCGCGAGCGCTAGAGTTGTCTGAAACTGAGGTGAAGCAAGCTGGCTTGGCGGGTTTAATGCATGATGTTGGCAAGGCCGGCATTCCTTTGGAGATTCTGAATAAACCTGGTGCGTTGACGGAGCAAGAATTTGAGGTGGTTCGCCATCACCCAAAACTGGGCCACGATATGTTGATAAAAGCCGATATTACTGATCCGGCGACACTGGAAGTTTGCCTGCACCATCATGAAAAGATGGATGGCAGCGGATATCCCGAAAAGCTTGTTTCGGATCAAATCGGTCTGTTTGCTAAGATGGGGGCAGTGTGCGATGTGTATGATGCCGTGACCTCAACCCGTCCTTATAAACCGGCGTGGGAGCCGGGTATCGCACTCAAGCGGATGGCCAACTGGCAAGGTCACTTTGATATGGATATCTTAAAAGCGTTTGTCAAAAGCCTGGGTATTTATCCGATTGGTACAGTGGTGATCCTGAAATCCGGGCTTTTGGCTGTCGTCGTACGCCAGGCACCTGCCAGCCTGTTGAAACCGGTGGTGAAAGCGTTTTTCTCAACCAAGTCCAAGCTCTATATTCCCGTGATGGAACTGGATTTGTCCAAAGGCATGGATGAGATTGTAGGGAACGAATCTGCGGAGACCTGGGGGCTGGGTAATGTAGACCATTTATGGGCGATTCCCACCAAATAAAAAAGGAGCCAAGGCTCCTTTTTTTTAATGTTTCACAGTTTCTTTTTTGTACTATTCCGCTGTTTTCTTCGTTCGCTTGGCTGCGGGTTTGGTAGTGGTCGCTTTGGTAGCGGCTTTTTTAGCTGGCGCTTTTGCAGTTGATGTTTTCGCTGCCGGTGCTTTTTTGGCCGATGTTTTTCTGCCCGTCGTTTTGCCACCGCCTTTAGCAGCTTTCTCCGTCAGTAATTCCAACGCTTGTTCTATGGTCAGCTCTTCCGGCGTCACGCTTTTCGGCAAAGTTGCGCGTATGCCATTGTGTTGTACATAAGGTCCAAAACGGCCAGAAAATACTTCTACCCTGCCTTCGCCGGAAGGATGGGCACCTAAATCTGCCAATACCGCCGGCCCACTGGCGGCAGCCAATAGTGCAACTGCGCCTTCAAGGTTGATGCCAAAAACGCTTTCGCTCTTGGGGATGGATTTGAACTTGCCATCGTGATTCACATACGGGCCAAAACGACCAATATTAGCAATGATTTTCTTGCCAGTTTCCGGATGGGTACCCAGGTCACGCGGCAGGCTTAATAGCATGGTTGCCGTATCGATATTCACCTGACTCAGCGGAATCTCTTTCGGAATGCTCACGCGTTTAGGTTTTTTCTTCTCACCCTCAACTGGCAAGCCTACTTGCAGATAAGGGCCATATGGACCATTCATCAGGTAAATATCTTTGCTGGTTTCAGCATCCTGACCGATGACTACCGGTTCGCTGGCAGCATTTGCTTCGCCATCAATACTGCGTTTGTAATCACATTTTGGCGTGGCGTTGTAGCCAGTACAGCCAATAAAACTGCCATAGCGGCTGAGTTGTTTTTGCAACTGGCGGCCGCATTTTGGACATAGTTCGTCGATTAACTCGTTACCAGGGCGTTCAACATCCGCCTTGCCCAGAATCTGCTGGTTAAACCCTTGCCAGAATTTATCCATGACCGGTATCCAGTCCAGGTTACCTTCAGCGATTTCATCTAGCTCGTTTTCCAGTTTGGCCGTGAAATCGTAATCAACGTATTGGGTGAAGTGTTCAGTCAGGAACTTGTTGACCACGCGACCGACATCAGTTGGCGTAAAGCGCTTTTTATCCAGGATCACGTACTCGCGGTCTTGCAAGGTCGAGATGATGCTGGCGTAGGTGGAAGGGCGGCCGATGCCGTATTCTTCCAGTGCTTTCACCAGGCTGGCTTCCGAATAGCGTGGTGGTGGTTCGGTAAAGTGTTGTTCACCAAAGATTTTTTCTACGGTCAGCACTTCACCGGTTTCCAGATGCGGCAATTTTGCCTCTGCATCTTCATCATCCTTGTCGTCATCCTTGCCTTCCATATATACGGCAATAAAGCCCGGGAAGATCAGGGTCTGGCCACTGGCGCGGAATAGTGTCGCATCGCTGCCAACAGCCAGGTCAACACTGACGGCATCATATTTTGCCTGGGTCATCTGGCACGCCAGCGTACGTTTCCAGATCATTTCATACAATTTGAATTGTTCGTCATTCAGGTACTGACGCACACTGGCGGGGCTGCGGGTAATGTCAGTCGGACGAATCGCCTCATGTGCCTCTTGTGCATTTTTAGCCTTGGTTTTGTACATGATAGGAGATTTTGGCAGGTAGTCCGCATCAAAATTCTTTTTCACATACTCACGAATTTGCATCACCGCTTCAGCCGCCAGGCTGAAAGAGTCGGTACGCATATAGGTAATCAAACCAACTGTGCCGCTACCCACATCCATACCTTCATAGAGCTGCTGGGCTACACGCATGGCGCGACTGGTAGTAAAGCCTAACTTACGGACTGCTTCCTGTTGCAGTGTTGAAGTAGTAAACGGGGCAGCAGGGCTACGGCTACGCTGTTTCTTCTCAACGCGGGTAACAGTGGTTTTGCCAGCGGAAGCCAGTAAAAGCTTGCCGACAATATCTGCCTGCTGGTCATGCTGGGTGACTGTGAATTGTTCAACTTTCTGGCCATTCAGTTGCACCAGCTTGGCATCAAATCCGTGCGCATGCTTGAGCGCACTCATATGAATGCTCCAGTATTCCTGGCTGGTAAACGCTTCGATTTGCAGTTCGCGTTCAACAATCAGTCTCAACGCCGGGCTTTGTACGCGGCCGGCAGACAAGCCGCGGCGGATTTTTTTCCAAAGTAATGGCGATAAATTAAAGCCAACCAGGTAATCCAGCGCACGGCGCGCTTGCTGTGCATTGACCAGATCCATCGAGATGTCACGCGGATGATCGATCGCGTGTTTCACCGCCGTTTGCGTGATCTCGTTAAATTCTACCCGTTTGACCAGCTTGTTCTTGGTCAGGTTTTTTTCCGCCAGGATCTCGGCAATATGCCAGGAAATGGCCTCCCCTTCGCGGTCCGGGTCGGTCGCCAGGTAAATGCTGTCTGCATTTTTAACTGCTTTGGCAATCGCGTCTACATGTTTGCTGTTGCGATCAATGATGTCGTACTTCATCGCAAATTGCTGTGTGGGATCCACAGCCCCGTTTTTCGGGATCAGGTCGCGCACATGCCCGTACGAAGCCAATACCTTAAATTCGCTACCCAGATATTTCTCGAGTGTCTTGGCTTTTGACGGGGATTCAACGATAAGCAGTTTTGACATTAGGTGGTGTACATAAGAGTTGGCTAGATAATAGCAAGCGTTCCAGCGAATAGACAACCTATCCTTGTGGAAAGTCCATATTTTTTAAAACTTCCCGGCATGTAATGTGCTTATTCTTCAGCCGTGACTGAAACAGGGAAAGGTTTACGCGCAAATTCAATGCGTTTTTCATCCTGGGTGGCAATGGTCAGTGCCATCTCACTAGCCGCAAACTTTTCCTGTTCAAACTTTTGATGATCAAACATCGGGTCTTCATCTTCTTCCCTGGACTGGCTCAAATGCTTGAAATCATACAAATCAAAGTCGGCCAGATGCGAAGGTTCTACATTGCCTATCGCGCGAAAAATATTGTTGATGCGCCCTGGCTGCTCGCGTTCCCAGTTGTTCAGCATATCCTTGATTTTTTGCCGTTGCAGATTTTCCTGGCTACCGCACAAGTCGCACGGAATGATAGGAAACTGCATGCCGCGGGCATAGGCTGCAATATCTTTTTCCGCACAATATGCCAGCGGACGGATCACCATAAATTCGCCACGGTTGGTCGCGAGTTTTGGCGGCATTGCCTTCATTTTTGCGCCATAAAACATATTCAGGAACAAGGTCTGTACAATGTCATCCCTGTGATGCCCCAGTGCAATTTTGGTCGCACCCAATTGCTGTGCAGTGGTATAGATAATGCCGCGACGCAAGCGTGAACACAGGCTGCAAGTGGTTTTACCCTCGGGGATTTTCTCTTTGACAATAGAGTAAGTGTCCGCCTCGACAATACGGAAATCCACACCCAGTTTCTCAAAGTAGGCCGGTAAAATGTCCGCCGGGAAACCTGGCTGTTTCTGGTCCAGGTTCATCGCAATCAGTTTGAAATTAATAGGCGCACGCTCTTGCAAGGCCAGCAAAATCATCAGCATGGCATGGCTGTCCTTGCCACCGCTCATGCAGACTAGCACAGTGTCACCATCTTCAATCATGTTGTAATCGCCAATGGCTTTACCGGTAGCGCTGATCAACTGATTGCGCAGTTTTAGAAAGTTTTGGCTAACGCCCTCAGGGTAGTGTTTGATCTTCATAGGCGCGCATTATAGCGGATAGCGATGTAAAGTCACGCTAAGTCTTTGATTAATCTGGTTGATTTAAATCTCCCATGACTGCTGAATCATTTAATTCAAATGAACAGGCAGACAATTATTTTTATAAAGATTTAGCAAATGATTCGCCAAACTTTTATGTGGATTGCTCAAGTACTCAAGTGGCGGCCGCCATCCACTGCCAATACATGGCCGGTCACAAAAGGCGCGTCATAAATCAGAAACTTCACTGCCTTGGCGATATCTGAGGGTTCGCCGGTACGTTTAAGCAGTGTCTGGTTAACCACTTGCTGGCGATACGCCTCATCAAACTCCTGATTATCATCCGGCCATAACACAGGCCCGGGTGCGACTGCGTTGACTCTTACCTTTGGAGCAAGTTCCTGCGCCAGGGATTTGGTTAAACTGACCAAGCCCGCTTTGGCAGCGCTATAAACAAGGTAATTCTTTTTGGGGCGCTCAATATGCATATCGGTAATATTGACTATGCAGCCCTGACTAGTTTCCAGCGCATCAGCCGCGGCCTGGCTCAAGAATAATGGTGCTTTAAGATTGCTGCCCATCAGGTCTTCCCACTGTTCCGGCTGAATGGTGCCCAGGATAGTCGGATAATAACTGGAAGCATTGTTAATCAGTGCATCCAGTTTGCCAAAGTGTTCCAGGGTGGCTTTGATCAATGCCGGCAAATTAGCCGTTTCAAGCAGGTTACTTTGCTGGATAATGACACTGTCCGCGCGCACTGCATTAAGCTCGGCTTGCAAGGCCAGCGCTTCCGCTGCACTGGTGTTGTAATGCAGCAGAATATTCGCGCCGTGGCTGTGAAGTTCACGCGTAATCGCGGCACCCACACGTTTGGCTCCGCCAGTGATTAACACTACCTTGGATGATTGCTGGGCTGCAGGATTGGAATTCACGGCACACTCTTTATTCTGGACTGCTCACATTATAATGGCTGAATGACTGCGCAAACCATTTCTTCAAGATTGCCCGCACTGGATGCTAGTGCTCAACAACATAGCGAGGCCGTCGTCGCGCATATCCAGCAGCAGATAGATCAGCAAGGCGGCTGGATCACCTTTGCGGACTATATGCAGATGGCTCTATATACACCGCAGCTAGGCTATTACAGTGGTGACGCCAACAAGTTTGGCCGGGCAGGAGACTTTGTCACCGCCCCAGAGATTTCACCTTTATTTGCTAGCGCTGTGGCAAACCAGATTAGCCAGGTGCTCAGTGATTCCGGTGGTGATGTTTTGGAGTTGGGCGCCGGGACCGGCAAGCTGGCGATCGGCATATTGCAACAGTTGAATGTACTTGGGCAATTGCCTGATCATTATTACATCCTGGATGTAAGCGCCAGCTTGCGTGAGAGGCAGCAGCAAAACTTGCAGCAATCCTTGCCTGAAGCGGTTTTTTCCCGCGTGCGCTGGCTGGATACTTTGCCGGAAACAATGACTGGTGTCGTGTTAGGCAATGAAGTGCTGGATGCGATTCCGGTGCATATTGTGTGCTGGAGAAGTGGGCAGTGGCTGGAACGTGGTGTAACTTATAACCAAGGATTAATTTGGCAGGATCGCCCGCTACAAGATTTGTCGCTGGTTCAACATATAGATAGCGACCAGCTACCAGGCGATTATGTCACCGAAGTATGCCCGGCCGCGCAAGGCCTGATCGCCAGTTTGGCGGCAATGTTGCAGCGAGGGTTGATTGTGCAGATTGATTACGGTTTTGCAGCACGCGAGTATTATCACCCGCAACGCAGCCAGGGCACAGTCATGTGCCACTTCCAGCATTATGCGCATGATGATCCGTTTATCTATCCCGGTTTGCAAGACATCACTGCGCATGTGAATTTTACGGCCATGGCTGAAACGGCACTTGCGCATGGCTTGAGTTGTGCAGGCTACACCCCGCAGGCACAGTTTTTAATTAACTGTGGCATTTTGCAGATGCTGGAAGCAGTATCGCCGGAAGACAATGGGCGTTATTTACCTGCGGTGGCGGCGGTGCAGAAGTTGCTCTCCCCGGCAGAGATGGGCGAGTTGTTTAAGGTATTGGCATTGGGTAAGGGGTTGGAATTGCCGTTGGTGGGGTTTTTGCAGGGGGATAAGCGGCATCAGTTGTGATTGCTGTTCTCAGAGCATGCTTTTTAACTACTCAGTACCTTACGTGTATGAAAAGCTGTTGCTCACTTCAATATACTTTAATTGCGGCGGAGGCTGGAATTTAGACAATGTTCATGTTTAGCTTTGTTGCATCTGCTGTGACGTTCTAATCAGTAACTCTTTGGATGGTTGGTGCTCTGTTTCGGCATTTTCTTTCGCCTAGAGGCGAAAAAGAACGCTTAATCCCCCACCCTAAGACTAATTCTCTACAAGAAATCATCTATTCTCCCAAATGCTAAGGAAATTCACGCTCTAAAGTATAATGCGCCCATGAACGAAATCGACCAGTCACTTGAATCTTCTGAAGCTCCTTATCAACGCCGCATCCGCAGTTTTGTCCTGCGCCAAGGTCGTTTGACCAAAGGTCAAGAGCGCGCACTGGAATCTGCCTGGCCGCAATTCGGTATTGAATATGCCGAGCAATCCCTGGATCTAGCTAAAACTTTTGGCCGTGACAACAGCCCGAAAATCCTTGAAATTGGTTTCGGGATGGGTGATGCAACTGCAAAAATTGCCCAGACTTTGCCGGACAGTGATTTTCTGGCAGTCGAAGTGCACACGCCTGGCGTGGGTGGTTTGCTTAAGTTGATGCAGGAAGGCGATATTTCCAATATCCGTATTCTGCAACACGACGCGGTGGAAGTTTTACAGAATATGCTGGCTGATGCCTCACTGGATGGCGTGCATATATTCTTCCCTGACCCTTGGCACAAAAAGCGCCATCACAAACGCCGCTTGATACAAGCCGAGTTTGTGCAGTTGCTATGTTCAAAACTGAAAGCGGGCGCTTACATTCACGTAGCCACTGACTGGCAAGAATATGCTGAATGGGTCTTGGAAGTTTTGCGAGCTGAACCACTATTGCAAAATACGGCGGTGGATTATGCTGAGAAACCAGCCTACAGACCACTAACCAAGTTTGAGAATCGTGGCCTGAAGCTTGGCCATGGTGTATGGGATTTGGTGTTTAAACGTATTGGTTAACAGCGATGGTAAATGTTGGAAACTGCAGCTTCTAATCAGGTAAAGGTTGTTCTGCTGCGGGGTCTGTTTCAGCAGTTGAAAACCATTCTCCCAACACTTTTTCTGCTTCATCCACACCTTGTTTTTTCAGGCTGGAAAATAATTGCACGCTGATTTCTTCACCCCAGGTGTCTTTAAGTTCCTTGCGCACTTTATTCAAGGTGATGGTTGATTCGCCGCGTGACAGTTTGTCACTTTTGGTCAGCAACACATGCACCGGTTTGCCGGTCGGGCAAAACCAGTCCAGCATTTGTTTATCCAGCGGCGTCAGTGGATGGCGGCTATCCATCACCAATACCAAACCGGCAAGGCTTCTGCGTTCGCTCAGGTAACGGGAAAGTACATTTTGCCAGTGCGTGCGCATGGCTTCCGGCACTTTCGCATAGCCGTAGCCAGGTAAATCCACCAGGTGCTTGTCATCACCAAGCGTGAAGAAGTTTATTAATTGTGTACGGCCAGGTTGTTTACTGACAAATGCCAGGCGATTATGGTTAGCCAATGTATTCAGTGCGCTGGATTTTCCGGCGTTCGAGCGTCCCGCAAATGCAACTTCAATGCCGCTTGCAGGCGGGAGGTCACGTAAATGATGTGCCGAGATGTGAAAGCGGGCGTTTTGGAAAACTGGCATGGTGGGGTTGAGTTGCCTCAAGGTTTTATGGACTATTCAGCCATGAATGCTATCACGAACAGGGTTTGTTTGATAAAATGGCGCCAAATAAAATGTTGGGGCATTGAATTATGTTGAAGAGTTTTAAAGCAGGATTGTGTGCACTGCTGGCGATTAGTATGACTATAGCCATTCAGCCTGCATTTGCGGAAGAAGCGGCTACTACCGAAGCCGCACCTGAAGTGAATAGTCCGGATAAAGTGGTGCAAAATGTGTGCGCTGCCTGTCATGGCGCAGACGGCAATAGCGTGATTACGACCAACCCGAAACTGGCGGGTCAGCATCCCGAGTATTTAGTCAAGCAATTGTCTAACTTTAAAGATGGCTCGCGTGCTAACGCGGTGATGTCTGGCATGGCAAGTGCCTTGAGCCAGGAAGACATGGAAGGTATTGCTAAATACTTCTCCAATCAAAGCATCAAGCTGGCGAAAGCGAAAGAAAACGGTAAGGGCTCACTTGGTGAGAAAATTTACCGTGGCGGTATCGCGGCGAATAAAGTGCCGGCCTGTGCGGCTTGCCATGGTGTGACTGGTGCCGGTTTGCCTAAACAGTTCCCGCGCCTGGCAGGCCAGCATACCGATTACACCGTGCAGCAGTTGCGCACTTTCCGCACCGGTGAGCGTGCCAATGCGCCGATGATGATGACGATTGCTGCCAAAATGAGTGATGCTGAAATGCAGGCTGTGGCAGATTACATTCAAGGTCTGCGTTAATCTGCGCAAGATGGATAAAGGTGGCCACGGCCACCTTTTTTGCTAAATGCTGGCAGATCGGGTTTTGCAAAAACGTAAGCAATCATGCAACCTTTTATCGGCAATGTCGTCCACCCATGCGGGTGCAACGTTGTACGTCATAATTTCCCTCTGCTAATCACCTAAGCCAAACCTGAAGAGAGTATATTGAAAGCGTCCGTTCCTTTATCCCAGCGTATTTACGAACTGATGAGTTCCATGCGCTTTGCCGTGAGCTTGCTGACATTGCTCGGCGTGGCTTCGATTATTGGTACTGTTCTTAAGCAAAACGAGCCTTATCAAAACTACATCATCAAGTTCGGCCAGTTCTGGTTTGAGCTGTTTGAGTTACTGGGCCTGCTGGATGTTTACCATGCAGCCTGGTTTTTGCTGATTTTATTGTTTCTGGTGATTTCGACCACGCTGTGCGTTTTTCGCAATACACCGGTGATGCTCAAGGAGTGGAAAGCCTACAAGGAAAATGCTACCGAGAAATCCTTGCGCTTGTTTAGCCACCAGACGAGTTTAACTGCTGCGCAACCTGTTGCAGAGACGCAATCAAGACTGAGTGATTTTTTATCCGCTGAGCGCTATACCTTTAAAAGCAGGCAACAGGATAACGGTGATGTGCTGATGGCGGCACGCTTGGGTACGCATCAGCGCCTGGGCTATATTTTTACGCATACCGCAATTGTCGTGATTTGTTTTGGTGGTTTGCTGGATGGCAATTTGCCTTTAAAAGTGCAGGAACTACTGGGGTTCAAGAAAATTGAAACGCGGGATATCGCTTCGCGCAAAGTACCTGAAGAAAGTCGGCTGGGTGTGAATAATCTGTCGTTTCGTGCCAACATGACCTTGCCTGAAGGAGAGCGCGATAATGTGGCTTTTGTGCGCATACGTGATGGTTACCTGGTGCAGGATTTGCCATTCACCGTAGCACTGAAAGATTTCCGCATTGAACATTATCCTACCGGCATGCCGAAATCGTTTGAGAGCGATATTGTCATTACTGACCCGGAGCTGACCAAGCCGATTGAAGCGACTGTACGAGTCAATCACCCATATATTCATAAAGGGATTGCCATTTATCAGTCCGATTTTCAGGATGGCGGTTCGCAACTCAAATTCAAACTGTGGAATCTGGCGGTAGCTAATCAGGATAGTTTTGATGTGGATGGCGTGATCCTGCAAAAAGGGTCACTGGGAGAAGGGGCGGATAAACTGAGTGTGGAATTCAACGAGTTCCGCCAGTTTAATATCCTGAATTTATCCAAAGATGGTAAAGGCAAGCCACATAATGTCGGGCCGAATACCACCTTGAAGTTACGTAATGCCAGCGGCCAAGCTCGCGAGTATGTGAATTACATGCAGCCATTGCAACTGGACGGTCGTGCCTATTTTGTTTCCGGTATGCGCGAAACCGTTCAGGATGAATTCAAGTATTTGCGGGTGCCGGCAGATGATGAACTTGAAATCACCGGTTTTATGGCTTTGCGCCAGACCATGCGTAATGAGCAATCAATCCGCGACATTGCCAGCCAGGTGGCGAAGCAGATGCCTAGTGGCAATGCGCAGTTGAAAGTGCAGTTTGAGCAAAGCTTGCAGCAGTTGTTGCTTACGTTCAAACGCGGTGGCTACAGTGAGCTTTCTAATATTATTGAGAAAGCAGTACCTAAAGACCAGCGCGAACAAGCTGCGCAAACTTATTTGAAATTATTGAATACGGCTGCATTGCAGGCTTACCAGATCAGCCGTGCGCAGCGAAATCTGGCGCCGGCGCCACAAGATCAAGCGACCGCGATATTTGTTCAAGATAGTTTAAATGCCATGAACGACCTGTTTTTCTATGGCACACCTTATTATTTCCAGTTAAAAGATTACACGCTTAAACAGGCAAGTGGTTTTCAGTTGACGCGTTCGCCGGGGCAGAATTGGGTATATCTGGGCTCTGTGATGCTGGTACTGGGTATTTTTTCTATGTTTTATATCAGGGAACGACGTGTCTGGTTACTAATCAAACCAACACAGCAAGAAGTTTTGCTGGCAATGTCATCCAACCGTAAAAATATGGATCTGGACCAGGATTTTGCACGCATGCAACAGCAACTTACCACGTTGTTGCAAACAGGGCAGGCGGCTTAACTGCTTGTCCGTACATAAAGGGGAATGCGATGAACACATCACCATCATGGACTAAACAACCTTCGTTCTGGCAAACGCTGACCACGTATGACTGGTTATACGCGTTGTTGTTACTGGCAGGCGGATTGTTTTCTTACCAGCGTTACGCTGGCTACATGGATATTTACGAGGTTGGCTTCTTGTTTGGAGCTGTTGGCGTTTTCAGCTACCTGGGCTGGCGCTGGTCGGCGATTGCCAGGCTGGTACTTGGTGTTGCGATTATCAGTTTGCTGGGTGTTTACACTTATCAGGGTGACCTTGCGAATGGCGGACAACGTTTCCTGCTCAAGTTCTTGCTTTCCAGCCAATCGGCAGTGATGTGGATGAATGTATTGTTCGTACTCGCAATGGTGACTTACTGGCTGGCACTGTTTCAGCGCTCGGAATTTACTGCAAAAGTGGCTTCGGCCTTAACCTGGTCGGCAACCTTGTTTGGCTTTGTCGGGCTGATGGTGCGCTGGTATGAGTCTTATTTGATCGCACCTGATATTGGCCATATACCTATCAGCAATTTGTACGAAGTATTTATCCTGTTTTGCCTGATTACTGCCTTGCTTTATTTGCATTATGAGCAGCTATTCAAAACCCGTCAGCTGGGTGGTTTTGTGCTGGTGGTGATCAACGCCGCCGTTGGTTTTATCCTCTGGTATACCTTTGATCGTCATGCGAATGAAATCCAGCCTTTGGTGCCGGCATTACAAAGTTACTGGATGAAAATCCACGTCCCGGCTAATTTTATCGGTTACGGTGCTTTCTCATTAGCAGCCATGGTTGCGGGCGCTTATTTGCTGGTTAAAAAGGGTGTGCTGGCCAGCCGTTTACCTGCACTTCACGTGCTGGATGACCTGATGTACAAAGCGATTGCCATCGGCTTTGCCTTCTTTACCATTGCCACTATTCTGGGTGCGATGTGGGCGGCAGAGGCCTGGGGCGGTTATTGGTCCTGGGATCCCAAAGAGACTTGGGCGCTAATCGTCTGGCTTAACTATGCAGCCTGGTTACACTTGCGCCTGATGAAAGGCTTGCGCGGAACCGTATTGGCCTGGTGGGCGTTGGTTGGCTTGCTGGTTACAACCTTTGCTTTCCTTGGTGTGAATATGTTCCTGAGTGGATTGCATTCATACGGCACTTTATAGTGTGAAAGTTTGGGGATAGAAAACTTATCAAAGATAAAATTTTAAAAAGTAATTCTAAAGAAGGGCAGGCGTGAACGCTTGCCCTTTTTGTTTGAATACTCCAAAAAAGCAAAGCTTAAAATTAACTAATGTTTATTTTATTTAATAAATGTTAATATTTTGAGCGTTGAATCGTTTATGAAAGCTCGATTCAGCATATAAATGCTTTTAAAAATAAATGACAGGAGAATTCAAATGAAGAGGCAACACGGGTTTAGTTTGATTGAATTGGCAATTGTTCTGGTAATTGCAGGTTTGTTGCTGGCAGGCGTGATGCGTGGGCAGGAGTTAATCGCCAATGCAAAAGTGAAGAGTCTGGCTAGCGATTTCAGGAATATCCCAACTTACTTTTATGGCTACCAGGACCGGTTTCGCGTTTTGCCGGGTGATGATCATGCCGCCGGCACCCATTTAAATGGCGGTACTAGCGCCACCACTGCCGGTCAAACACAAAACGGTTTGATACAAGGCGCCTGGAATTCGGATACTGCCACTGATGAGTCTTTCTTGTTGTGGCAACATTTGCGCTTAGGTGGATTGGCCACTGGTGCTACTGACACGGGCAGTACGCAATATATTCCGCGCAACAGTGAAGGTGGCAGGGTGGGTGTCACTAGTGTTGATGCTTTAGGTGCGGTCAGCGCGAATACTTTTAACAGCGCGCATGCCATGTGTTCGGACGGAATTCTTGGCAGATATGCCACTCAGCTCGACACCATGCTGGATGATGGTGCCGGTAATACTGGCGTGATGAGGATATTGGTCAATGGTACACAAGGAGTGGGTGAGGCAACACCGCAACCAGCCACGCCCTACTTAGTTTGCATGAGTTTTTAGTGTAGAATACAACACATCTTTAACGCAAAAAGCCTGTTTTACGGGCTTTTTGTTTTATACGTTTTACATACAGAATTCTCAACGGTTTCTGATTTAGAATGAGAGCCGCTTGCAAAAGAATCCAACCACATGGCCCAATCAATCGTAGAAATAAAAGATCTTTCCTTTGGTTACAAAGGTAAATTGCTGCATCACGGCATCAATATGACCTTTCCTAAAGGTAAGGTGATTGCGATTATGGGAGGTAGCGGTAGTGGTAAAACCACTTTGTTGCGCCTGATAGGCGGTCAACTTAAACCGACCAAAGGTGAGGTGCAAGTAAGTGGCGAAATAGTACACAAACAAGACCGTGACGGTATTTACCGTTTGCGCAGGAAAATGGGCATGCTGTTTCAGCATGGGGCTCTGTTCACCGATTTGTCCGTGTTTGAAAATGTCGCATTTCCGATTCGTGAACATACCGATTTACCGGAAAGCATGATTCGCGACCTGGTACTGATGAAGCTGAATGCCGTGGGCTTGCGCGGCGCGCATGCGTTACGCCCGACAGAGTTGTCTGGCGGGATGGCGCGACGTGTGGCTTTGGCCAGGGCGATTGCGCTGGATCCCAGCATTATCATGTATGACGAGCCCTTTGCCGGACTGGATCCGATTTCGATGGCAGTGATCTGTGATTTGATCCGCAGCCTTAATGATGCCTTGGGCGCAACTTCTATCATCGTCACGCATGATGTGGAAGAAACCTTCCAGTTTGCGGACTATGTATATTTTGTGGCCAATGGCGTCGTTGCCGCTGAAGGTACGCCTGAAGATTTGCGCAAGTCCGAAATGCCGTTTGTACACCAGTTTGTGCATGGCGAAAAAGATGGTCCGGTACCATTCCACTACGCGGCGCCTGAATATCATGCCAGTTTGTTGAGAGGGGCACGTTAATGCGTAAGATCGAACGGCTGCTCAAGAATCTTGGCGCAGGCTTTATTAACAAGATGTGGCGGTTTGGCGCTGGTGCCAGACTGTTTGGGTTAACACTGGTTTCTTCCGGGGAAAGTTTCCGCCGGTTCCGCTTAACGATACGCGAAGTCTATTTCACCGGCGTGTTGTCGCTAATCATCATTCTGGTATCGGCATTCTTCGTCGGTATGGTGCTGGCTTTGCAAGGCTACCACACACTGCAAAAATACGGTTCATCAGAAGCCATCGGTGTATTGGTTGCACTGGCTTTGGTGCGTGAACTTGGCCCGGTGGTGACTGCACTGCTATTCGCCGGTCGCGCCGGTACTGCCATTACGGCTGAAATCGGCTTAATGAAAGCGACTGAGCAGCTTTCTGCAATGGAGATGATGGCGGTCAGCCCGATTGCGCGCGTGATCGCCCCCAGATTCTGGGCGGGAGTGATCGCCATGCCTATCCTTGCCACGTTATTTACCATGATGGGTATTCTTGGTGGCTATATGGTTGCCGTGCCCTTGATCGGCGTGGATGCCGGTTCTTTCTGGTCGCAGATGCAGGCCAACGTAGATTGGGAATATGACATTCTGAATGGCGTTTTCAAAAGCGTGGTATTTGGTGTGGCATGTACGATGATTGCCTTGTTTGAAGGCTACGACGCTCCGCCAACGGCAGAAGGCGTCAGCCGGGCAACGACACGTACGGTGGTCACATCGTCACTGGCAGTATTGGCACTGGATTTTATATTAACGGCGTTCATGCTTGGCTAGAAAAATACTAGATCAAGAGCATTCGTGAGGAGCAGCAATGGAAAAAACAACAATTGATTTATGGGTGGGGATTTTTGTGGCAATGGGTTTTGCAGCTTTGCTGGGACTGGCCATGAAAGTAGGCAACCTGACGACCACTAATATTGGTGAAACTTATATGGTCACGGCGAACTTTGAGAATATTGGTGGTCTTAAACCACGTGCGCCAATTAAAAGCGCTGGCGTAGTGGTGGGCCGTGTTGAAGGAATTAAGCTGGATCCTAAAACTTATGAAGCCGTTGTGAGTCTCAACATCGACAAACGCTTCAGCTTCCCTAAAGATACTTTCGCGAATATTTACACTGCGGGTTTATTGGGTGAGCAATACGTAGGTCTGGAAGCTGGTGGCGATGAAAACAGCTTGAAAAATGGCGATAAAATTATTCAGACACAAGACGCCGTGGTCCTGGAAAAATTGATCAGTCAGTTTTTGTATAGCAAAGCCACTGAAAATGATGACAAACCGGCGAATACCGCTGCGACATCAACCGAAACTGGTGCTGATGCGTTAGATGCAAGTCCATTGGACAAAATTGGTAAGTAATTTAAATGCTTGATAAAGGGAATTCGATGAAAAAATGGTGGATGGCTTGTGCCATGTGGTTGGTAACTGGTGTTGCATTTGCGGGTTTGGCACCGGATCAACTGGTGAAGAAAACTGCGGACGATGTGATTGATGTCATCAAGTCTGACAAGGATATCCAGGCTGGCAACCAGCAAAAGATTTTTGCCTTGGCTGAAGAAAAAATTCTGCCAAACTTTGACTTTGATAAAGTATCACGTTTAGTTTTGGGTAAAAACTGGACAAAAGCGACACCTGAGCAACAATCAGCTTTCCAGGCTGAGTTTAAGACGCTGTTGCTGCGTACTTATGCGACTGCTTTGTCCAAATATAAAAACCAGACCATCGAATACAAGCCTTTCCGTCAGGAAGCTGGCGCAGAAACCGCAACTGTGAAAACAGCTATTCAGCAACCAGGTGGCGAGCCGATCTCTGTCGACTACACTTTGAGTAAAAAAGGCGAAGACTGGAAAGTGTTCGATATCGTGATCGAAAGTGTCAGCCTGGTGACAAACTATCGCAGCCAGTTCGCACAAGAAATCCGCCAGAACGGTTTGGACAGTTTGAACAAAAAACTGGCTGAAAAAAACAAAGCCGCTACTGGTAAATAATTATCTCAAAGGGTCATCGTGGCAACTATTACGCAACAAGAGAATACATTGAGCTTTAGTGGAGATTTGTTGATCAATAATATCAATGATGCTTTGGCTCAGTTGCAGAAGTTACGCCTTGATCCGCCATTGACTTTGGATTTTTCCAAAGTGGAAGAGGTGGATACGGTGGCCGTTAGCCTGATCTTCGAGATTCAGCGACAGTTTCATCATGAGCACGCTCAGGCCGGGTCAGTCTCGGTGGTGGGGGTGCCTGACAACCTGCGTAGTTTGATGCAGTTATATGGTGTGGATAGTTTCTTGTTAAATTAACCAAACACTCAAGTCAGAAAACCCCAGCTCTGTATAGAGGTGGGGTTTCGTTTTTTTAGGATAGTGAAAGGCAACACCGTGGTGGCAGCCGTAAAAATTCAAGGAATAACCAAGCATTTTGGTGCGTTTGAAGCATTGCGTGGCATCGACCTGACCATAGAGCCGGGGGAATTCTTCGCTTTGTTAGGCCCGAATGGTGCCGGTAAATCGACACTCATCAATCTGCTGTCCGGTCTGATCAAGCCAACTAGTGGCCAGATCAGCATCATGGGCCACGATGTGCAAACATCGTATCAGCAAGCGCGGATGGCATTAGGCGTTGTACCGCAGGAGCTGGTGTTTGACCCATTTTTTAATGTTCGCGAAATGATGCGTTTCCAGGCGGGATATTTTGGCTGTGGCCCGGAAAACGATGCCTGGGTGGATGAAGTGATTGAAGGTTTGGGGCTCACCGATAAAGCACATACCAATATGCGTCAACTGTCCGGTGGTATGAAACGCCGTGCCCTTATTGCGCAGGCACTTGCACATAAACCGCCTGTCATCGTGCTTGATGAGCCAACTGCGGGAGTCGATGTTGAGTTGCGCCAAATGCTCTGGGGATTTATCCAGAAGCTTAACCAGCAGGGCCATACCATTATCCTGACCACGCATTATCTGGAAGAGGCGGAAACACTCTGTGAGCGCATCGCGATGATGAAGAGTGGCAAGATTGTGGCACTGGATACTACGCAGCAGTTGTTACGTAGCCATGCTGCCAAGCAGCTGATATTGCGTCTCGAAGGCACGGTGCCGGCGCATCTGCATACTTTCATCAAGCACCAGAAGGAAGATTTGGTTATTTTCAATTTATCAGAAATTGCACAGGTTGAAACGATTTTATCTGCCCTGCGCCAGGCGCAAGTTACGGTAAAGGATATGCAATTGCAAGAAGTGGATTTAGAAGATGTGTTCCTGAATCTGGTGGGTAGTCATGGAGGTCAGGCATAATGAAATCACTTTTAACTTGGCTAAACCCTTTCTACTGGCTGGACAACCATATCAGCTCGCGCAGGCGTGGCGTCTATACTTTGTTCAAAAAAGAGATGCTGCGCTTCTGGCGGGTGGCTTTTCAAACCATTGCATCACCTATCATGACAGCATTGCTGTACCTGCTGATTTTTTCACATGTGCTGGAATCACATGTGAAAGTCTACGACCAAGTCAGCTACACGGCTTTTCTGGTGCCGGGGCTAATGATGATGTCTCTGCTGCAGAATGCTTTTGCTAATAGCTCGTCGAGCCTGATCCAGTCGAAAGTGATGGGCAATATTATCTTCCTGATGCTTACGCCGCTGACTTATATGGAATTTTTTGTAGCGTTCCTGGCGGCGTCAATGATTCGTGGTCTCGTAGTCGGTTTTAGCATTTATCTGGTGGCGCTGTGTTTTGTGGATGTGCCTACTGTGCACCCATGGTGGATCATTACATTTGCTTTGCTGGGCAGTGCGCTACTGGGGACTTTTGGTGTCATTGCCGGTATCTGGGCGGATAAGTTTGACCAGATGGCAGCTTTCCAGAACTTTGTGATTATGCCGCTGACGTTTTTATCCGGGGTATTTTACTCTATCCATTCCTTGCCGCCATTCTGGCAAGCCGTCTCGCAACTTAACCCGTTTTTCTACATGATTGATGGGTTCAGGTACGGGTTTTTTGGGCAGGGCGATGTCTCGCCATGGCTAAGCGTCAGCGTTGTAGGCGTGTTTCTGCTGGCATTAGCGTGGGGTTGCCTAAAGATGTTAAAATCCGGTTATAAATTACGTAGTTAACTGGCTCAGGCAAAGGTGTAAAGCAGGCGCAAGCCTTGCATTTGATCCCTGGCCGAATTGAAATAAAAGCGAGGTTTTGTGTTAACAGCAGCTCAATTGCAATCGTATATCCTGAGTGGGTTGGAATGCGATTATATAAAGGTCAACGGAGACGACGGAACGCATTTTGATGCGGTGGTCGTCAGCTCTTTATTTGAAGGTAAACGCATGGTACAGCAGCATCAAATGGTGTACGCCGCATTGGGTGACCGTATGCGTGCGGAGATTCATGCGCTGGCCTTGCAAACATATACGCCGACACAGTGGCAGCAAATGCAGCAAGCATAAGCGGTGTTTTAACGGAATTGATTGGAGAAAATATGGACGCGCAAGCAAAAATTAAAGACACAGTAACCAATAACAAAGTGGTGCTGTATATGAAAGGTAGCCCGAAATTCCCACAGTGTGGTTTTTCAAATGTGGCGACTCAGATCCTGGATGCCTGTGGCGCTGAATTCGTCGCCATTGATGTTTTGCAGGACATGGATATCCGTGAAGGCATCAAGCAATATGCTAACTGGCCTACGATTCCACAATTGTACGTAAAAGGTGAGTTTATCGGCGGTGCCGACATTATGCGTAGCATGTACCAGAGCGGTGAGTTGCAAACGCTGTTGTCGGAAGCATAATCTTGGACAAACTGATTATTGAAGGCGGCGTGCCTTTGCGCGGCGAAGTTGTGATTTCCGGCGCAAAGAATGCTGCGTTACCGATTTTATGTGCAGGGTTACTGGCTGAAACGCCGCTGGTATTGACCGGTGTTCCCGAATTACGGGACGTAGCTTCTACGCTTAAGTTGCTAGACACCATGGGCGTGAACGTCGGAAAAGACAATGACCGAGTTACGCTGGATGCCAGTGATGTAGCTTCGTTTGAAGCAACTTACGAAATGGTGAAAACCATGCGTGCCTCTATACTGGTACTTGGCCCATTGCTGGCACGTTTCGGCACTGCCCGCGTTTCATTGCCAGGCGGCTGTGCCATTGGCTCGCGTCCGGTAGATTTGCATATCAAGGGTTTGCAAGCCATGGGCGCTGCCATGCATATTACGCATGGCTATATCCAGGCCAGCACATTGCATCTGCCAAATCGCCGCTTGCAGGGTGCCACTTATTATATGGATATGGTCACCGTCACCGGCACTGAAAATCTGATGATGGCTGCGGCACTGGCACAAGGCACAACTGTGTTGGAAAATGCTGCCAAAGAGCCAGAAGTGGTGGATCTGGCAGAATGCCTGAACAAGATGGGTGCAAAAATCAGTGGCGCTGGAACAGATACCATCACCATCGAGGGCGTGGAACGACTGACGGGTGCCGAGCACCACATTGTTTGCGACCGGATTGAAGCGGGCACTTACATGGTTGCCGCCGCGATGACCGGCGGTGAAGTGACATTGAAAAATGCGCGACCAGATTTACTGGAAGCAGTCATCGAAAAACTGCGTGAAGCTGGGGCAGAGATCAGCAGTGATCCCAACAGTATTACGGTCAGGAGTAACGGTCAGTTGAAAGCGATTAATATTCGCACTGCACCGCATCCGGCTTTCCCTACAGATATGCAGGCGCAGTTTATGGCGATGAATACCATCGCTGATGGCGTATCTACGGTGGTGGAAACCATTTTTGAAAACCGCTTTATGCATGTGCAAGAGTTGCAGCGCATGGGTGCCAATATTGAAGTGCAGGGTAATACCGCAGTAGTAAAAGGTATTTCTGCACTCGAAGGTGCCAATGTCATGGCGACTGACTTACGTGCCTCTGCAGGACTGGTGCTGGCAGGATTGGTGGCAGATGGTGAGACGGTGATTGACCGCATCTACCACCTTGACCGAGGTTACGAACGGCTGGAAGAAAAGCTCAATCAATTGGGCGCTAAAGTCCGCAGGTCGAATTAGGTTAAACCAACCCCACAGTCCACATTAAATGATACGCAGGTTAAATAAATCATGATTACTATCGCGCTCAGTAAAGGGCGAATTTTTGAAGAAACCACACCATTGCTGACTGCTGCAGGCATACAGTCACTGGAAGATCCGGAATCTTCACGCAAGCTGATCTTGCCAACCAATCGTGAAGACGTGCGATTGATTATTGTCCGCGCCACGGATGTGCCAACCTATGTGCAATATGGTGCGGCTGATATCGGTATTGCCGGTAAGGATGTGCTGGATGAGCATGGCGGTGAAGGCTTGTACCAGCCGCTGGATTTGAATATAGCCAGATGCAAGATGATGGTAGCCGTGCGCGAAGACTTTGATTATGAAGCCAGTATCCGCCAGGGTGCACGCCTGAAAGTGGTCACCAAATATGTCAAAACGGCACGTGAGCATTTTGCCGCCAAAGGCATGCATGTCGACCTGATTAAGTTGTATGGCTCAATGGAGTTGGGTCCTTTGGTAGGGTTGGCGGATGCGATCGTGGATTTAGTCAGCACCGGTGGTACCTTGCGTGCCAACAAGCTTAAGGCGGTGGAGGAGATCGGTGCGATCAGTTCGCGCCTGGTTGTAAATCAGGCTTCTTACAAGGTGAGTCGCCCTTCGTTGCAACCAATTATCGACAGTTTTGCCAGTGCGATCACGAAAGACTAATGTCATTACGACATATTTAAAGATATGAAGATTAAACGTTTATCTACCCAATCTGCTGATTTCCAGAGCGAGTTGAAAGCCTTGCTGGCATTTGAAACCGCTCAGGACGATAACATCGACCAGGTGGTTGCCAATATCCTCAAGGATGTTAAAGCACGCGGTGATGCCGCGGTGCTGGAATACACTAACCGTTTTGATAAAACCAATGCGGATAGCCTGACGCAACTGGAAATCCCGCAGTCCGAATTGCAAGCTGCGCTAGATGGTTTGCCAGCTGAACAGCGTGAAGCATTGCAAACGGCAGCGAACCGCGTGCGTAGCTACCACGAGAAACAAGTCGTGCAATCCTGGCAATACACCGAGCCGGATGGCACTTTGCTGGGTCAGCAAGTGACGTCACTGGATCGCGTAGGCTTGTATGTGCCAGGCGGTAAAGCAGCGTATCCATCTTCTGTGCTGATGAACGCCATTCCAGCGAAGGTGGCCGGTGTACAGGAGTTGATTATGGTGGTGCCAACGCCTAACGGTGAGAAAAATCCATTGGTATTGGCGGCCGCAGCCGTATGCGGAGTGACTCGCGTATTTTGTATCGGTGGTGCGCAAGCGGTTGGCGCCCTGGCTTATGGTACAGAGACGGTGCCGCAAGTGGATAAAATTGTCGGCCCGGGAAATGCTTATGTAGCCGCGGCCAAACGCCGCGTATTTGGCGTGGTCGGTATTGATATGGTCGCTGGGCCGTCAGAGATTCTGGTGATCAGTGATGGTAAAAGTAACCCGGACTGGACAGCGATGGATTTGTTCAGCCAAGCCGAGCACGATGAGTTGGCACAAGCAATTCTGCTTTCCCCGAGTGCTGAATTTTTGGATCAGGTGCAGGCGAGCATAGAGCGGCAAGTCACTGACATGCCACGTCAGGAAATTATCCGCACTTCGCTGCAAAACCGCGGTGCATTGATCCAGGTAAAAGATTTGGAAGAGGCTGCCGACATTTGTAACTTCATTGCGCCGGAGCACTTGGAGTTATCAATGGATGACGCACTCGCTTATAGTAAAAAGGTGAAGCACGCCGGTGCCATTTTCATGGGCCGTGATACCTGCGAAGCCCTGGGTGATTATTGTGCCGGGCCAAACCACGTGTTGCCGACTTCACGTACGGCACGCTTCAGTTCTCCATTAGGTGTTTATGATTTCCAGAAGCGCTCAAGCCTGATTATGGTTTCTAGCGAAGGCGCGCAAACTCTAGGTAAGGTCGCAGCGACGTTAGCATACGGCGAAGGCTTGCAAGCGCACGCACGCAGCGCTGAGTACCGTTTGAAATAAGGCTGGCAGATGAGTAAATTGTGGAGCCCGATCGTGCATACCCTGACACCCTATGTGCCAGGTGAGCAACCCAAGATTCAAAACCTGATCAAGCTGAACACCAACGAGAATCCGTACGGGCCGAGCCCCAAGGTGATTGCAGCATTGCAGGCTGAAGCGGCGGATAGCTTGCGCCTTTATCCTGATCCGGATTCCAGCCGTATGAAAGCCGCGATTGCTGAATATCATGGCTTGCAAGTCAATCAAGTATTTGTCGGTAATGGTTCCGATGAAGTATTGGCGCATGTGTTCCAGGCTTTGCTTAAGCACGATTCGCCGTTGCTGTTTCCTGATATCACTTACAGTTTTTATCCGGTGTATTGTGGTTTGTATGGCATTCAGTATGAAACCGTTCCGCTGAACGACCAGTTTGAAATTGATATTGACGATTATTCCCGCCCAAACGGCGGCATTATTTTCCCGAATCCGAATGCGCCAACAGGCATTCCACTGCCCTTGGCTGAGATTGAACGTTTACTGCAAGCCAATAAAGACTCGGTAGTTGTAGTTGATGAAGCTTATGTCGATTTTGGCACTGAATCAGCGGTAGCGTTAATAAAAAGCTATCCCAATTTGTTGGTAACGCATACATATTCAAAATCCCGCTCATTAGCCGGCCTTAGAGTGGGGTACGCTGTGGGCGATGCAAATTTGATTGAAGCCTTGATAAGGGTGAAAGATAGTTTCAACTCTTATCCTATTGATAGGTTCGCTGAAGCCGGAGCAGTTGCTGCTTTACAAGATGAAGCTTATTTCCAGCAAACACGACAACAGGTAATTGCTTCGCGCGAACAATTAATCACGCAAATGCAATCACTGGGCTTTGATATCTTGCCATCAGGTGCAAATTTTATCTTTGCACGTCATTCTCAACAGGCGGGTGAAGAAATCGCTGCAAAATTGCGCGAACATGCCGTGCTCGTCAGGCATTTCAAAAAACCTGCCAGAATTGCAGACTTTTTGCGAATCACGGTAGGGAATAACATGCAAATTGACGCATTGATACAGGCATTGAAATCATTTTTAAGTATCTGATGTCGCTAAAATCAAAGTATCAGCATCAATCTAACCGCTAACATCGCTTAAATGATTCTATCGCGGTACAAAAAAATGTGTCGCAATATTGTCATTTTGTTTGAAATACGGTTATGATGCACGCTATTGTACATAATGTGCAGTGAGGGTTGCGTTTGCATCATTGCTGCGCAAAAGTTCATTGGATTTAAAATAGAGCAAACTCGGAGGAAGAAAAATGGCACAAACCCAGATGGCATTAGACTCATTGGATTTTGACGCAACAATCGCTTTGGCGGCTAAAGTAGCGCCACATGTTGATATCCTGGAAATTGGTACACCTTGTATCAAGCATAACGGTATCGAACTGTTGAAAGCATTGCGTACTAAATTCCCTAACAACAAGATTTTGGTTGACCTGAAAACCATGGATGCTGGCTTCTACGAAGCTGAGCCATTCTACAAAGCAGGTGCTGACATTTGTACCGTTTTGGGTACTGCTGATGCTGGTACGATCAAAGGTGTAATCGATGCTGCTAACAAATATGGCAAAGAAGCACAAATCGACCTGATCAACGTTAAAGACAAAAAAGCCCGCACTTTGGAAGTTGTTAAACTGGGTGCACACATCATTGGCGTGCATACAGGTTTGGATCAACAAGCTGCTGGCCACACTCCATTTGCTGACCTGGGCCTGGTTTCAGGCTTGAAAACAGGTGCTAAAGTATCTGTTGCTGGTGGTGTTAAAGCTGCAACGACTAAACAAGTAGTTGACGCTGGTGCTGACATCGTTGTTGCTGGTGCTGCTATCTATGGTGCTGCTGATCCTGCTGCTGCTGCTTCAGAAATCACTAAGATCGCTCATGGTGCTAGTACTTCTGCAAAAGGCGGTAACAAATTGCTGCCATGGATCATCGCTGCGGTTGCTGCAGTATTGGTATTTTCTTTGTTGGGCAAAAAATCTGAAGAAGCTGCACCTGCTGCTGAAACTCCAGTCACTGAAGAAGCTGCTCCAGCTGCTGAAGCGCCTGCTGCCGAAGCGCCAGTCACTGAAGAAGCTGCTCCAGCTGCAACAACTGAAGAAGCTGCACCTGCTGCAGAAGCTCCAGCTGCAACTAACTAATCTCCTTACTATCTCCGGATAGTAATCAGATTAAAAAGCAGTCCTTGCGGACTGCTTTTTTGTTTTTACACCACAGATTTTGCCAGGCCGTTAAGACTTGCTGTAAAATGCCTGTATTATTTGCTAAATCCCTGTGATTACCTTTTCCCACTATGTCACGCCAAGCTGAAGTTACGCGCAATACTCTCGAAACCCAAATTACTGTTGCGATCAACCTGGACGGTACAGGTCAGTCGGACTTAAAAAGTGGATTGGGCTTTCTGGACCACATGCTTGATCAAATTGCCCGTCATGGCATGATCGACTTGAAAGTGCACGCCAAAGGTGATTTGCATATTGACGGTCACCACACTGTGGAAGATATCGGTATCACCCTCGGTCAGGCTTTTTCAAAGGCGCTAGGTGATAAAAAAGGGATTACGCGCTATGGTCATAGCTATGTGCCATTGGATGAAGCATTAAGCCGCGTGGTGCTGGATTTATCCGGCCGTCCGGGACTGGAGTTTGACTGCAAGTTTGTGCGCGCAATGATAGGTGAGTTCGATGCCGACCTGTTCTACGAGTTTTTTCAGGGCTTCGTCAATCACTCACTGATCACACTGCACATTGATAACCTTAAAGGTCACAATGCGCATCACCAGGCCGAAACCATTTTCAAGGCATTTGGCCGTGCATTGCGCATGGCAATCACGCCTGATTTGCGCATGGCCGGTATGATGCCATCCACCAAAGGCTCGTTATAAAATCGCTTCTTACAAAGACGCTCGTTAAAAAGTTGATAGTCAAACCATGAATCGTTTGCAAGTGGCCGTTGTTGATTACGGCATGGGTAATTTAAGATCCGTGGCGAATGCCTTGAAGGCGGTGGCGCCAGAGGTGAGTATAGAGATCACCAGTGACCCGGAATTAATTGCTGCAGCTGAGCGTGTAGTGTTTCCCGGGCAAGGCGCGATGCCTGACTGTATACGTGAGCTGGATATGCGTGGTTTACGCCAGGCAGTGGTTGAAGCTACCCGTGAAAAGCCATTTTTTGGTATTTGTATCGGTTTGCAAATGCTGTTTGAGCATTCTGAAGAAGGCGGCGTGCCTGGTCTGGGTATTTATCCAGGCGAAGTGAAACGTTTCCCTGCCGATAAAATGGTGGATATCCAGGGTGCCAAATTAAAAGTGCCGCACATGGGTTGGAGCCAGGTGCACCAAGTCGATGAGCATGCCATGTGGCAAGATATTCCTGACCAGGCGCGCTTTTATTACGTGCATAGTTATTATGTAGACCCTGCCGAAGCGGCGCTAACCGCAGCGACAACGGCTTATCCGTTTGACTATACATGTGCGATTGCACGTGACAATGTGTTTGCCGTGCAATTCCACCCGGAAAAGAGTGCAGAATCAGGCTTGCAACTTTTACGTAATTTTGTAAACTGGAAACCATAAGTGCGTTTCCCTAAATTTTGTCCAAACCCGTTACATATCTACATTAAAACAGCATGTTAATTATCCCGGCAATTGATTTAAAAGATGGTCACTGCGTACGTTTGAAGCAGGGGCTGATGGAAGAGTCCACCGTATTTTCTGAAGACCCAGCGGCGATGGCCAGGCATTGGGTAGATCAGGGCGGCAAACGCTTGCACCTGGTTGATTTGAATGGCGCATTTGCCGGTAAACCGATTAATGAAAATGCGATTAAATCTATAGTGGCTGCAGTGGGAGGGGATATTCCTATCCAGCTTGGCGGTGGTATTCGTGATCTGGATACGATAGAGCGTTATCTGGATGACGGCATCAGTTATATCATTATTGGAACCGCTGCCGTCAAGAATCCGGGTTTCCTGCATGAAGCGTGTTATGCATTTCCTGGCCAGATCATGGTTGGCCTCGATGCTAAAGACGGTAAAGTTGCAGTAGATGGTTGGTCAAAATTGACTGGTCACGATGTGATTGACCTGGCAAAGAAATTTGAAGATTACGGTGTGGAAAGCATCGTCTACACTGATATTGGCCGGGACGGCATGCTCAATGGCGTGAATATTGAAGCGACTGTCGCTTTGGCGCAAGCCTTGACCATTCCAGTGATTGCCAGTGGTGGTGTTACCAATCTTGATGATGTGCGCAAATTATGCGCGGTGCAGGCTGAAGGTATTATCGGGACGATTACCGGTCGTGCAATTTATGAAGGCACTTTGGATTTCTCAGCAGCCCAGACCTTGGCCGATGAGCTTAGCGCGTAATGGGATGTGCTAAACGCATCATTCCCTGCCTGGATGTCACCAATGGCCGTGTGGTTAAAGGTGTTAACTTTCTTGAGCTGCGCGATGCCGGAGACCCGGTAGAAATTGCCCAGCGCTACAACGAGCAAGGGGCAGATGAACTGACCTTTCTCGATATCACCGCCAGTTCTGATGACCGCGACCTGATTCTGCATATTATCGAGCGTGTGGCAGAAAAAGTATTTATTCCGCTCACTGTCGGTGGTGGTGTGCGCAAAGTTGAAGACGTCAGGCGTTTATTGAATGCCGGTGCGGACAAAGTCAGTATCAATACAACTGCAGTGCTGAATCCCCAAGTGGTTGAAGATGCTGCGAGCCGTTATGGTTCACAATGTATCGTTGTTGCCATCGATGCCAAAAAAGTGGATAACAAGCCATTTGAGTGGGAAGTGTTTACCCACGGTGGCCGTAATGCTACCGGATTAGATGCTGTTGAATGGGCTCGCAAGATGGTCAACCTGGGTGCAGGCGAATTATTGGTCACCAGCATGGACCGCGACGGTACCAAGATCGGTTTTAATAATCCACTTAACAGAGCGATTAGTGATGCAGTAGCGGTGCCATTAATTGCATCCGGTGGTGTGGGTAACCTTCAGCATTTGGTGGATGGTGTGACACTGGGCGGTGCGGATGCGGTACTGGCCGCCAGCATTTTTCACTATGGTGAATACACGGTGCAGCAAGCGAAAGACTATATGCGTCAACACGGGTTGGAAGTGCGATGAACTGGATTGATCAAGTGGCCTGGACTGACGATGGTCTTGTGCCCGTGATTGCACAGGAACAGTCTTCAGGCAAGATTCTGATGTTTGCCTGGATGAACCGCGAAGCTTTACAGCTGACGCGCGAGACTGGTCATGCCGTGTATTTCTCGCGCTCGCGCAACAAACTCTGGCACAAAGGTGAAGAGTCCGGGCATACGCAAATCGTGCACGATATCCGCCTTGATTGCGACAATGATGTGGTTTTGCTCACGGTTGAACAACAGGGTGGTATCGCCTGTCATACAGGAAGACACAATTGCTTTTTCCAACAGTTGCAAGGCGATGATTGGGTGACGGTTGAGCCTGTCATTAAAGACCCGAAAGCGATTTATCATGAGTGATGTACTAGATCGGCTGTCTGAATTAATGGAGCAGCGCAAATCTTCTGATCCTGCATCTTCATATGTGGCCAGACTGTATGCCAAAGGCCTGGACAGTATCCTGAAGAAAATTGGTGAGGAAGCGACCGAAACTGTGATTGCTGCTAAAGGTGGCAATGCTGATGAAATCGTTTATGAAACCGCAGATTTGTGGTTCCATACATTGGTGATGCTGAGCCATGTCGGTTTGAGCGCGCAGGATGTACTGAATGAACTGGCACGTCGCGAAGGTTTGTCGGGTATTGCGGAGAAAGCGAGCAGGTCAGAATGAATGCAGACTGTATTTTTTGCAAGATCGTGGCTGGTAACATTCCTTCAAAAACTATTTATGAGGACGGTAATGTCATTGCGTTTCATGACATCCGTCCCATGGCTAAAACGCATTTTTTGATTGTGCCGAAAAAGCATATCGAAACATTGAAAGACTGTACTGTTGAAGATCAGGATTTGCTGGGCGGAATGATGTTGCTGGCGCCAAAACTGGCGGCGGATCAAGGCTTGGTAGGATACAAAACGTTGATGAATGTGGGCCGTGAAGGTGGGCAGGAAGTGTTCCATATTCATTTGCATGTCTATGGTGGCGGTGCAGCGGCGTAAGCGCTACCTGGTTAGAGGAGATTGTGATGGGAAGCTTTAGTTTATGGCATTGGTTGATCGTGTTGCTGATTGTGGTACTGGTATTTGGTACTAAGAAACTGCGCAATATTGGTAGTGATGTAGGTGGCGCGGTGAATGAGTTCAAAAAAGCCGTGAATGACGGTAAAGGCGAATCCAAGCCCGACGAGTTGTCTGACAGAAATAAATAACGACAGCGATTCATTGTGTTTGATATTTCTTTTTCCGAAATGGTGGTGATTGCTATTGTCGCATTGATAGTGATCGGGCCGGAAAAACTGCCAAAAGTCGCCCGCACTGCGGGCGCTTTTTTTGGGCGCTTGCAGCGCTTTGTGACGCAAGTTAAAGACGAAGTGAATCGTGAATCGCGCTTTGCAGAATTGCAGAAATTGCAGGAGGAGGTGCAGTCCAGCCTGCAGCAAAATTATGCCGATATTGAGCAAAGTATTCTGCCGCCAACATCACAAGTGAACGAGCCAGCCTCGGTGCAGGGCGTAAAAAAGCCGCGCAAACCCCGTCAGGCGAAAGTAAAGAATTTAACATCAGAACAAGCTGTCATCAAACCACCTCGGCGTTCTAAAGCGGCAGATGAGCTTAATCAGTCAGCCACTGTGGAAGGTGCTACTTCAGAAGGTAGTGCTACTCCAGAAAGTTTGGCACCTGGTAGTGCAGGTGTTCCTCGTCCACGCAAAACAAAGCCGAAAGCTACTGCTGATACTGCCGATATGTTTACCGATGAACATAAATCTTAAGTAATTGTTCATTCATGACGCCTACCGAAAACTTTATCTCCCACCTGATTGAATTGCGCAACCGTCTGTTGCGTGCCGTGATCGGTTTGCTGCTTATATTTGTCGGCCTGTTTCCGTTTGCCGATAAGTTATATAGCCTATTGGCCGCGCCACTTCTGGCTAAATTGCCACAGGGGGCGCAAATGATTGCCACGGCTGTCACTACACCATTCTTTGTGCCAATGAAAGTGACCATGCTGGCGGCGTTCTTGGTTGCTTTGCCTTGGATTCTTTACCAGTGCTGGGCATTCGTGGCACCAGGTTTATATGCGCACGAAAAGCGCATGATGCTGCCTTTGCTGGTTGCATCGCTGTTCCTGTTTTTTATTGGCATGGCATTCGCCTATTTCGCGGTTTTCCCAGTGGTATTCGGATTTTTAATCGGCAGTGCACCACAAGGCGTGGCGGTGATGACCGATATTGCGGAGTACCTGGATTTTGTCATCGGCCTATTTATGGCTTTTGGTTTTGCATTTGAAGTGCCGGTCGCTGTTGTGCTGATGGCATTGATGGGTTGGGTTACACTGGAGCAACTGAAAGAGGCGCGCGGCTATGTGGTTGTCGGTGCCTTTGTGGTGGGAGCGATCTTTACACCACCGGATATTGTTTCCCAGTTTATGCTCGCCATTCCATTATGGATACTATACGAATCTGGATTGCTGGTAGTGCGCTGGTTGCCACCGAGAACCAGCGATCCAACTTCTGTATAAGTTATTTCGGTATCTTATTCGGAAGTGGGCGTTTACCCACGACAAGGTCGATATCCATTTTTTTACCCGTACGCAGAATAGATAAAGTCGCTTTCTCCCGTGGTTTGAGCATAGCGATAATATTCAACATCGACTGACTATCGGTCACCGGTTTTTTGTCGATGGCTGTGAGGATGTCGCCAGGACGTAAGCCGGCTTTATCCGCTGGGCTATCAAGCAACACACCCGCAATCAGAGAGCCATCAATATTTTTTAAATTAAACGATTCGGCAAGCTCAGGTGTAATGTCCTGCGCCTCAATGCCTATCCAGCCTCGTGTCACCGATCCACTGGAAGTAATTTGTTCCATGACTTGCTGGGCGATGCTGACCGGAATCGCAAAGCCTATGCCCATGCTGCCGCCATTGCGCGAATAAATGGCACTGTTGATGCCGATCAGGTTGCCGTTGATATCAATCAAGGCGCCACCGGAGTTACCAGGGTTGATAGAAGCATCCGTCTGGATAAAATTCTCAAACGTATTAATGCCTAGATGGTTGCGGCCAAGTGCGCTGATAATCCCTTGGGTGACCGTTTGACCAACGCCGAACGGATTGCCAATCGCCAGCACCACATCGCCAACCTTCATTTGTTCGCTATTGCTGAATGTAATCGCAGGTAAGTTCTTACGGTCGATTTTTAGCACGGCGACATCAGTCTCAGGATCTGTACCAACCACTGTGGCGGAAGACTTGCTGCCATCACTTAAGGCCACTTCGATCTGGTCCGCCGAACTGATCACATGATTATTGGTAAGAATCAGCCCATCAGCACTCACAATCACGCCACTGCCTAAGCTGTTTTCAGGCTGTTCATCTTCTTCTTCCATTTCTTCCCCGAAAAAATGGCGGAACAAGGGATCATTTTTTAAAGCGCGGTGCGGATCCTGGCTGATACGTGCAGTGGTGAAGATATTGACCACAGAAGGTGTCGCTTTGCTTACTGCGCTGCGATAGCCTGCTTTTGCGATGGCTGCGGTTTGAATGCCGGAGTTGGATTCTTTAATGATGACCTTCTGATTGCTCGGCTGCATCAGCAGGTTAGGATAAAATAATTTCATCACAAACAGAATACCGAGGCAGACGGTGACTGCTTGTGAGAAGATAGTCCAGAGTTGTCGCATGGCGGCCAGAAAAAGGTTGTCTTAATAGTTGATTAGTATATGAGAGTCAGAGATGGAATTGAATCGTCTTGTTAGTGAATTAGCTAATTTTTTGCAAGTTGTCAGATTTCAGGACTATTGCCCGAATGGATTGCAGGTGGAAGGGCGGCGAGAAGTGCGGCGCATCGTCACCGGCGTCACGGCCAGCCAGGCATTGATTGATGCTGCGATTGAAGCGGACGCAGATGCAATCCTAGTGCATCATGGTTATTTCTGGCGCGGCGAGCCTGCTGAAATCACAGGAATGAAGCGAAACCGTCTCAAGCAGTTATTGACTCACGACATCAGCTTGCTCGCTTACCATTTGCCTTTGGATGCGCACACCGACGTTGGCAACAATGTGCAGCTGGGTAAAGTGTTGGGCTGGCCGATAGTGCGCTACCTTGATGATAAAAACATGCTGCCGATGACAGTGTTGCCTGACGATATTTCGCTGCAACAACTAAGCAATCATGTCAGCAAGCAGTTAAACCGCCAGGCGCAACTCCTGGGCGAGCCTGACCGGCAAGTGCGCACAGTTGCCTGGTGCACTGGCGCAGCGCAGTCCTATATTCAGCAAGCAGTGACAGCCAATATTGATGTGTTCCTCAGTGGTGAAGTTTCCGAGCCTACCTGGCATACTGTGCAGGAAACCGGCACCGCGTATATTGCAGCCGGACACCATGCCACAGAACGCTACGGAATTCAGGCATTAGGGCAATGGTTGGCAGAAAATTACGCAATTGAGCACATTTTCATTGAAGTCGAAAACCCTATTTAATTTATTAATATCAATCACTTATTGAATTAAATTTGGCTTGTGTATGCGGAAAATGTATAATCGCGACTCAAGTTTTGATCACACTGTTACCTCACAAGGGTAGATTAAGGAAGCCAATGTCAGAAAACAAAATTGACAGCAACTGTTTGTCGTTTTGCGCGCCATCTGAGGTGGATTTGCAAAAACGCGACTTTTTGGTGAAAGCAACTGCTGCCACCGGTGCTGTCGGTGTCGCTGCTGTGGCGGTGCCATTTGTCGGCAGTATGTTGCCTAGTGAGCGTGCCAAAGCCGCTGGTGCACCAGTTGAAGTAGATATCAGCAAGCTGAAACCAGGCGAAAAAATGACGGCCGAATGGCGCGGTCAGCCGGTGTGGATTGTGCGCCGCTCGCCTGAAATGATGGCCATATTGGACAAGCATGATGGGGATTTGTCTGATCCTAATATGGAAGTGCCACAGCAGCCTGAATATTGTAAAAACAAGGCGCGCGCGATTAAACCAGAGTTTGCGGTGATGTTGGGTACATGTACGCATCTGGGTTGTTCGCCTAATGACAATTTTGCGCAAACAGCAGACTGGCCGGGTGGTTTTGTATGTCCATGCCACGGGTCCAAGTTTGACCTGACTGGCCGGGTATTCAAAGGCTCGCCAGCACCAACCAATCTGGTTGTTCCGCCACACCAATATCTGACAGAAACCACCATTTTGATTGGTGATGACAAAAAGGCGGAGGCTTAAATATCATGGCAACTAATAAAAATACAATTGCCGCTGGTTTGCTGGACTGGGTTGATGCCAGATTCCCACTGACCAGTACTATCAAAGGACACCTTACCGAGTATTACGCACCAAAAAATTTCAACTTCTGGTATTTCTTCGGTTCATTGGCTTTATTAGTATTGGTGCTGCAAATCGTCACCGGTATTTTCCTGACCATGAACTACAAACCGGATGCTGAATTGGCATTTGCTTCGGTGGAATACATCATGCGGGACGTGTTTGGCGGAAACATTATTCGTTATATGCACTCGACTGGCGCCTCCATGTTTTTTGTGGTGGTTTACCTGCATATGTTCCGTGGCATTATCTATGGTTCATACAGAACGCCACGCGAACTGATCTGGCTGTTTGGTGTAGGTATTTTCCTGGTATTGATGGGTGAGGCGTTCTTCGGCTACCTGCTGCCATGGGGGCAAATGTCCTACTGGGGCGCGCAGGTGATTGTGAACCTGTTCTCTACCGTGCCGTTTATCGGTCCGGATTTATCAGAATGGTTGCGTGGTGACTACCTGGTGTCAGATGCGACATTGAACCGCTTCTTTGCATTCCACGTAATTGCGCTGCCATTGGTGCTGTTGGGTCTGGTAGCGGTGCATATTGTGGCTTTGCATGAAGTCGGTTCCAACAACCCTGACGGCGTGGAGATCAAAAAGCATAAAGACAAGGAAACCGGTATTCCACTGGATGGCATTCCTTTCCATCCATACTACTCAGTGAAAGATCTGGTGGGTGTGGTGGTGTTCCTGATGGTGTTCTTCGCTATCGTGTTTTTTATGCCGGAAATGGGTGGTTACTTCCTAGAGGCTAATAACTTCATTCCTGCTGATCCGCTGAAAACACCGGCACACATTGCACCGGTCTGGTACTTCACACCTTATTACTCCATCTTGCGTGCGGTGCCGCCTATCGGTATTTCACAATTCCCTGGGGTAGTGGCGATGGGCTTGTCAGTTGTTGCATTCGCTTTCCTGCCCTGGTTGGATAGAAGTCCGGTCAAGTCGATTCGCTACCGTGGCGCATTGTACAAGCGCTGGTTGACTGCTTTCGTCATTAGCTTTGTCATTCTGGGTTACCTGGGAACGGTTCCTGGCGATGTCTGGGGTCAATTCGGGCCATGGCTGGGACGCGCAGATCGTGCGACCGTGGTTGCCCGTATTTGTATGGTGATTTACTTTGCATATTTTGTATTAATGCCCTGGTACACCAAAAAGGACAAAACCAAACCAGTGCCGGAAAGGGTGACATACAAATGATAAAGAAATTATTTATTCAGGCATTTGCCAGTGTGGCATTGCTGGTTTCAGGCGTTGCTTTAGCAAATGAGGTGCATATTGATGTAACGGCACCGATTAACATGAGTGATAAAGCCTCTTTGCAGCGTGGGGCCAAGATTTTTGTGAACTACTGCCTCAACTGCCATAGTGCCAATTACATGCGTTACAACCGTTTGCAGGACATTGGCCTGACCGACAAGCAGATCAAGGATAACTTGCTGTTTGCCGGTGAGAAGGTTGGCGAGACCATGCGTGTCAGCATGAACCCGAAAGATGCCAAAAAATGGTTTGGTGCTGCACCTCCGGATTTAAGTGTGGAAGTGCGCGCACGTGGTGCTGACTGGGTGTATGCCTACTTGCGCAGTTTCTACAAGGATGACAGCCGTCCGACCGGCTGGAATAACCTGGTGTTTGATAAAGTGGCAATGCCACACGTGTTGTATGAGCTGCAGGGTGTGCAAGTGCTGGATCATGAAACACATACACTGAAACTGGAAAAAGCCGGTAAATTGAGTCCTGAAGAATACGACCAGTTTGCAGGTGATTTAACCAACTTTATGGCATTTATGGCTGAGCCTGCTAAACAATCCCGTCTGTGGCTTGGTGTAGCGGTGCTGCTGTTCTTGTCTGTGCTGTTAGTCTTGGTGAAGAAAATCAAAGCTGAATACTGGAAAGACATACGGTAAGCAGCAACCAAGTCCGACACCAGGGCCTTGGCCTTGGTGTCTTTTTTTATAGGGAAAAATGATTATGATGAGATTGTATTCGGGCACTGTCGATCCTTACAGCCACCGTTGCCGTATCGTGCTGTTTGAAAAGGGTATGGACTTTGAAGTCATTGATGTTGACCTCACCAACAAAACTGAAGACCTCGCCATACTGAATCCTTACGGCGAAGTGCCGGTGCTGGTAGAGCGTGACCTGGTATTGTCAGAAGCCAATATTATTAATGAGTACATAGACGAACGCTTTCCGCATCCGCAACTGATGCCGGCTGACCCGGTTATGCGCGCCCGTGCACGTTTGTATCTTTATAACTTTGAAAAAGATCTGTTTAACCACATTAAAGATATCGAATCTGGCGAAGATGAAAGAGTTGAGCGCGCACGCAAAGTGATACGCGATAATCTGACACAACTGGTGCCGATTTTCAGCAAGCAAAACTACTTGATGGGTGATGAATACTCCATGCTGGATGTCGCCATTACACCATTGTTATGGCGCTTGGGTCATTACGGCATTGAATTGCCTAACCAGGCTGCACCATTGCTGAAATATGCAGAGCGTTTGTTCTCCCGCCCTATGTATGCCGAAGCAATGACCCCTTCTGAAAAGGCCATGCGCAAGTAATTTTTAGTTCGCATATACACAGCGCGGTGATATTTTCCCGCGCTGTTTTTCCAAGGAAAAGTCAGTATGAGCACATTGATTCCAACCACTGCCTATTTAATACGCGCGATACATGAATGGTGTGTCGATAATGCATTGACGCCACATCTGTTGGTGAAGGTGGACGCGCATACGCGTGTGCCAATGGCGTTTGTGAAAAATGGTGAAATCGTACTGAATATTAACTACACCGCAGTGAAAGATCTGCATATTGATAATGATGCGGTGGTGTTTTCAGCGCGTTTCAGTGGCGTCGCCCAGCATATTTATGTGCCGATTGGGCGTGTAGCAGGCGTATTTGCCCGGGAAAACAGTCAGGGCATGTTCTTTGAAGTTGCAGATGGCAATGCGCCTGAGCCATCAAGAAGCGCAGAACTGCCCAAGCCTGAAACATCCGAGCCTGGTACTCCAAAAAAATCCCACCTTAAAGTCGTCAAGTAAGTTTACGTATTTGTAAAAAACCTGCCATCACAATAATGGCACATTGATGATGCACAATCTTTTTGGCCGAGAATAAAAAATTTCTCAAAGCACTAGATAAAACTAATAAAAAAGTGCTATAGTTGCGCCTTTCCGAAATGCCGGGTTAGCTCAGTTGGTAGAGCAGCGCACTTGTAATGCGAAGGTCATCAGTTCGATTCCGATACCCGGCACCATAGATTTAAATACAGTTAGCATTGACGCTGATTGAATTAGCCGCGATAATCGCGGTCGATTTTGGAGGGGTGGCCGAGTGGTTAAAGGCGACGGACTGTAAATCCGTTCTCTCAGAGTACGCTGGTTCGAATCCAGCCCCCTCCACCAAATTACTGTCTGTGGGCTTTGAGTAAAAGCGGGATGGTGAGAGCCTTCCTTGGGTGTTCTGCATATTGCGGGTGTAGCTCAGTTGGTAGAGCACTTGCCTTCCAAGCAAGATGTCGCGAGTTCGAACCTCGTCGCCCGCTCCAACAGCAATGATTGCATGAAGCGCCCATGTGGCTCAGTGGTAGAGCACTCCCTTGGTAAGGGAGAGGTCGCGGGTCCGATTCCCGCCATGGGCACCAGTTTTGCTCTATGAAGACATAGGCTTCGTAACATAGGGCTTAATAGCATCTGTGGTTAAGTAGTGGCGTTTCAGGATGGTGTCATCCGCGTCGCGTAATTTGTGAATAACACAATTATTTATTGGCATTTCAGTATCAATAAAGGAAAACATCATGGCAAAAGGCAAATTCGAACGTACCAAGCCACACGTGAACGTTGGTACGATTGGTCACGTTGACCACGGTAAGACAACATTGACAGCGGCTATCACCACTGTATTGACTAAGAAATTTGGTGGTGAAGCGAAGGCTTACGATCAGATTGACGCGGCGCCAGAAGAAAAAGCACGTGGTATTACCATTAACACAGCGCACGTTGAGTACGAGACAGCTAACCGTCACTACGCCCACGTTGACTGTCCAGGTCACGCCGACTATGTAAAAAACATGATTACCGGTGCTGCCCAGATGGACGGCGCAATCCTGGTATGTTCAGCTGCTGACGGCCCGATGCCACAAACACGTGAGCACATCCTGTTGGCACGCCAAGTTGGTGTTCCATACATCATCGTGTTCCTGAACAAAGCAGACATGGTTGATGATGCTGAGTTGTTAGAGCTGGTTGAAATGGAAGTGCGTGAATTGCTAAGCAAATACGACTTCCCGGGTGATGACACACCAATCATCCACGGTTCAGCTAAGCTGGCTTTGGAAGGCGACCAATCAGAGATCGGCGAACCAGCCATCTTCAGACTGGCTGAAGCTTTAGACAGCTACATCCCAATGCCAGAGCGTGCCATCGACGGTACCTTCCTGATGCCAGTAGAAGATGTATTCTCTATCTCAGGCCGTGGTACTGTAGTAACAGGCCGTATCGAGCGTGGTATTGTTAAAGTTGGTGACGAAATCGAAATCGTTGGTATCAAGCCAACGGTTAAGACGACATGTACCGGTGTTGAAATGTTCCGTAAACTGCTGGATCAAGGTCAGGCAGGCGACAACGTAGGTGTATTGCTGCGTGGTACAAAACGTGAAGATATCGAACGTGGTCAAGTATTGTCAAAATCAGGTTCAATCAAGCCACACACTAAATTCACAGCAGAGATCTACGTGTTGGGTAAAGATGAAGGTGGTCGTCATACACCATTCTTCAACGGCTACCGTCCACAGTTCTACTTCCGTACGACTGACGTGACTGGTGCAGTTGAATTGCCAGCAGGTACCGAAATGGTGATGCCAGGTGATAACGTTTCTATCTCGGTAGCGCTGATTGCGCCAATCGCGATGGAAGACGGCTTGCGCTTTGCTATCCGTGAAGGTGGCCGTACCGTTGGTGCTGGCGTCGTCGCTAAAATCATCGAGTAATTAGATTTAATCGAGTAAAACCTGCACTACAACCCGTGCAGGTTTTACATTAAAGAGTACAGGCCAATAGCTCAATTGGTAGAGTATCGGTCTCCAAAACCGAGGGTTGGGGGTTCGAGACCCTCTTGGCCTGCCAAACACCTAGTAGCTGATATCCAGTGATAGAGTGTGAAAAATATAAAGTTAAGGTTATGATCGATAAAATCAAACTGGCTTTGTCCCTGTTGTTGCTGGCTGTGGGGATTGCCGGTTTTTATCTTTTAGAAGATAAAGCAATGGTTGTTAGAATACTTGCCGTCCTGGCAGGTATTGTCGCGTCTGTAGCGGTGGCATGGACTGCCCCGCAAGGAAAACAGGCGCTTAGCTTTTTTAATGAGTCGATTGCGGAAGCAAAACGTGTTGTTTGGCCAACGCGTCAGGAAACCATGCAAACCACACTGGCAGTGATTGTGCTGGTAATGATTATGGCTGCATTCCTGGCGTTGGTAGATATCGGTTTTGCTTACATGGTGCAATGGATTATGGGTCGAGGTGCTTAATGTCATCAATGCGTTGGTATGCAGTTCAAGCGTTCTCCGGCATGGAAAAATCCGTTAAAGCCGGTTTGGAAGAGCGTATTGTAAGGGCTAACTTACAAGATCAATTTGGTGACATTCTGGTGCCGGTTGAAGAGGTTGTTGAGATGAAGGGTGGTCAAAAGACCATCTCAGAGCGTCGCCTGTACCCGGGTTATGTACTGGTGCAGATGGAAATGACAGACCAGAGCTGGCATTTGGTAAAAAGCACACCACGTGTAACTTCTTTCATTGGTGGCTCAGCGCAACGTCCTACTCCTATTAAAGATAAAGAAGTTGAGATTATTCTGCGTCGTATGGATGACAGTAAGTCAAATCCGACACAGAAAATGACCTTCGAAAAAGGCGAGAGCGTGCGCGTGATCGACGGTCCATTTAAGGATTTCTCAGGTAGTGTCGAAGAGATCAATTACGACAAAAACAAAGTACGCGTTTCTGTAGTGATTTTTGGGCGTGCGACACCGGTTGAACTGGATTTTGCGCAGGTCGAAAAAGAAATCTAAGACATTGATTAGCAACAGTTTAGTAGTAAACGTTTAGTAGTAATTTTCAACGGGGAGCTCAAAAGAGCGCTTGTACCCATTTAAGGAGTCAAAAATGGCAAAGAAAGTCATTGGCTACATCAAGCTGCAGATCCCTGCAGGTAAAGCCAACCCAAGCCCACCAGTCGGTCCAGCACTGGGCCAACGTGGTTTGAACATCATGGAATTCTGTAAAGCGTTTAACGCTGCCACTCAAGGCGTTGAACCAGGTCTGCCAGTACCAGTCGTGATTACTGCGTTTGCTGACAAGAGCTTTACTTTTATCATGAAAACCCCGCCAGCAACGGTGCTGATTAAAAAAGCCGCCAAGCTGGAAAAAGGTTCTGCACGTCCTCATACAGACAAGGTTGGCAAAATCACTCGTGCGCAAGCTGAAGAAATTGCTAAAACAAAAATGCCTGACCTGACAGCGTCTGACATGGATGCTGCTGTACGTACCATCGCTGGTAGCGCACGCAGTATGGGTATCGAAGTGGAGGGTGTATAACATGGGTAAAAGAATTGATGCGTTGCGCGCGAAAATTGACCGCAACAAACTGTATCCAGTAAGTGATGCACTGAATCTGGTTAAAGAAGGCGCTGCTGCCAAATTTAACGAATCTGTTGATGCAGTAGTAAACCTGGGTATTGACCCACGTAAATCTGATCAGCTAGTTCGTGGCGCGATTGTATTGCCTAACGGTACCGGTAAGTCTGTACGCGTTGCTGTGTTTGCACAAGGCGCACAAGCGGAAGCGGCTAAAGCAGCTGGTGCGGACATCGTTGGTTTTGAAGACCTGGCTGAGCAAGTTAAAGGCGGCATGCTGGACTTTGATGTAGCGATTGCAACCCCTGATGCGATGCGTATCGTGGGTGCTCTGGGTCAAGTGTTGGGTCCACGTGGTTTGATGCCAAACCCAAAAGTAGGTACCGTGACACCTGATGCAGCGACTGCAGTTAAAAATGCTAAAGCTGGTCAAGTACAATACCGTACAGACAAAGGTGGTATCGTTCACTGCACTATTGGCCGTGCTTCATTCACTGTTGAACAGTTGCAAGGCAATCTGGCAGCATTGCTGGATGCATTGAACAAAGCTAAGCCAACAAGCTCCAAAGGTGTATACCTGAAAAAACTCTCCGTTTCCAGCACTATGGGTCCTGGCGTTCGTGTAGATCAAACTTCAGTAGCAGCTTAAGAATCAAGTCCTGATCCATCACGGATCAGGCAAGTACTTTGGGCTTGAGTCATCATTGAATTTAATGCGGACTCAAGAGCATCAAAGACCGTTGGTGTTTTACTTAATTGATAAATGCGTTGTGAGTGGGTGAGAAATCCTCTGCTGACAGGTATTTAAAAGCCAACGCAGATGGCGATCCCCGAAACAGGATATATCCATGCCCTGAACAAGGACGCCGTGAGTGGCTCGATGTGAGTCGGGCTTTCATTAACGGAAGGAGAACAGACCTTGAGTCTTAATCTTACAGAGAAAAAAGAAGTCGTTGCCGAGGTAATCGCACAAGTGGCGAATGCACAGTCAATCGTACTTGCCGAGTATCGTGGTATTGGCGTTGCCAATATGACGAAACTGCGTGCAGATGCGCGTGATGCAGGTGTATATCTGCGTGTGTTGAAAAATACCCTGGTTCGTCGTGCGGTAGAAGGGTCACCTTTTGCAGCATTGGCTGACGACATGGTTGGTCCACTCGTCTATGGTATTTCTGCAGACGCCGTGGCCGCTGCTAAAGTGATGAGCAACTTTGCCAAAAGCAATGATCAGTTCAAGCTAGTAGCAGGTGCGATGCCTAATGAGCGTCTGGATGCTGCCGGTGTGCAAGCATTAGCGTCTACATTGAGCCGCGAAGAGTTGCTGTCCAAACTGGCTGGTATGCTCAACGAAATCCCAACCAAGTTTGCTCGTGCCGTTGCAGCAGTACGCGACGACAAAGAAAAGCAAGCGGCTTAATTTTAATCAAATTTATTTTAGGAAATTATTATCATGGCAATTTCAAATGCTGATATTTTGGATGCAATCGGTAACAAAACCGTATTAGAACTGACCGCATTCATTAAAGAAATCGAAGAGAAGTTTGGTGTTTCTGCTGCTGCTGTTGCAGTTGCTGGTGGCGCTGCTGCCGGTGCTGCTGCACCTGCTGCTGCTGAGCAAACTGAATTCAATGTTATCTTGAACAGCGCTGGCGACAACAAAGTTAGCGTGATTAAAGCGGTTCGTGAATTGACTGGTCTGGGCTTGAAAGAAGCTAAAGACGTAGTTGACGGCGCACCTAAAGCAGTTAAAGAAGGCGTAAGCAAAGCTGACGCTGAAGCTGCTGTTAAGAAATTGATCGAAGCTGGCGCGACTGCTGAATTGAAATAATTCATCATTGTGCTACTGGCAGGGCTGACGGGCAACCGTCGGCCTTCGCCGTTTCTGGCGTTACAGATTATTAATAGCTGTCATTGTCAGTACAGGTGTTGTAAAAGTAGTGATGTGGCCGCATATAGTTAAGCTAGCGTAGTTAATTAAGTGGCTGTTTTTAAATGCGAAGTTAGATGTCAAAACATTGCAGTGGATGAAAAGTGTTTTGTCTTCTACCCTCAAAATCTCAGGAGACGCTATGAGCTATTCCTTTACCGAAAAGAAACGCATCCGCAAAAGCTTTGCTAAGCGCGACAGTGTTCAAGAGGTTCCGTACTTGCTGGCTATGCAGCTGGAATCTTACAAATCATTCCTGCAAGAAAATGTCGCAGTAGACCAACGTAAAGACCAAGGTCTGGAATCGACTTTCCGTTCCATTTTCCCTATCGTCAGCCATTCAGAGAATGCACGTCTGGATTATGTGAGCTACCAGTTGGGTGCAGAGCCGTTTGACGTCAAAGAATGTCAACAACGCGGCCTGACTTATGCCGTGCCATTGCGCGTTAAAGTCCGTTTGACCATCATGGACCGCGAAGCTTCCAAACCAACGGTGAAAGAAGTGAAAGAGCAAGAAGTGTACATGGGTGAATTGCCACTCATGACCGAAAACGGTTCTTTTGTCATTAACGGTACTGAGCGGGTCATCGTGTCCCAATTGCACCGTAGCCCGGGTGTGTTCTTTGAACATGACCGTGGTAAAACACACAGCTCCGGTAAACTGCTGTTCTCGGCACGTATTATTCCTTACCGTGGTTCATGGTTAGACTTTGAGTTTGACCCTAAAGATTACCTGTATTTCCGCGTTGACCGTCGCCGCAAAATGCCAGTGACGATTCTGCTGAAAGCATTGGGTTACAACCCTGAACAAATCCTGGAAACATTCCACGATACTGACACTTTCCATATTGGTCCTAAAGGCCTGGAATTTGAGTTGGTAGCTGATCGTCTGCGTGGCGAAATGGCTAAATTTGATATCGCTGATAAAGACGGTAACGTGCTGGTCGCTAAAGACAAGCGCGTAACAGTTAAACATATACGCGACATTGAAAAAGCCGGCATTAAAGCGATGGCTGTGCCGACTGACTTCATTATGGGTCGTGCGATTGCCAGAAATATTATCGATACAGACAGTGGTGAATTGATTGCTAACGCAAATGATGAAATCACTCCGGCTTTGCTGGAAAAACTGGTGGCTGCCAAAATCAGTGAGGTTGATACCATTTACACTAATGACCTGGATCACGGTGATTTCATTTCGCAAACTTTGCGTAGTGATGAAATCCCAGATCAGTACAGCGCCCGTGTAGCGATTTACCGCATGATGCGTCCTGGTGAACCACCGACCGAAGATGCAGTTCAAGCCTTGTTTAACGGTTTGTTCTTCTCTGAAGATCGTTACGACCTTTCTGTCGTTGGCCGCATGAAATTTAACCGTCGTGCTTACCCAACCAAGCTGGAAGATCGCTCTGCTGCCTGGATCCGCCGTTTCTATGAAAAAGTAGGTCCACAAGGTGACACTGGTGCCAATGTGTTGTCAAACGAAGACATCCTGGCAGTGATTGGTGTATTGATTGAGTTGCGCAATGGTCGTGGCGAGATTGACGATATTGATCACCTGGGTAACCGTCGTATCCGTTCAGTGGGTGAACTGGCTGAAAACCAGTTCCGTGCCGGTCTGGTGCGTGTTGAACGTGCTGTTAAGGAGCGTTTGTCACAAGCGGAATCTGAAAACCTGATGCCGCATGACTTGATCAACGCTAAACCAGTGTCTAGCGCGATCCGTGAGTTCTTTGGTTCCAGCCAGTTGTCACAATTTATGGACCAGACCAACCCATTGTCCGAGATCACGCATAAGCGCCGTATCTCAGCCCTGGGCCCAGGCGGTTTGACCCGTGAACGTGCAGGTTTCGAGGTGCGTGACGTACATACCACCCATTATGGCCGTGTATGTCCTATTGAAACGCCAGAAGGTCCAAACATTGGTTTGATCAACTCTTTGGCTTTGTATGCACGTACCAATGACTATGGTTTCCTTGAGACACCGTACCGTTTGGTTGAAGGCAACAAAGTCAGTGATCAGATCAACTTCCTGTCTGCGATTGAAGAAAGCCAATATGTGATTGCCCAGGCAAACACTGAAGTGGCAAAAGATGGCAGCTTCAAAGAAGACCTGATCTCTGCGCGTTTCCACAATGAATTTACGATGACGCAGCCGGAGCGCGTACAGTACATGGACGTGGCGCCAGGACAGATTGTATCTGTGGCGGCTTCACTGATTCCATTCCTGGAACACGATGACGCGAACCGTGCATTGATGGGCGCCAACATGCAACGCCAGGCTGTTCCTTGCCTGCGTGCTGAAAAAGCAGTGGTTGGTACCGGTATTGAACGTACGGTTGCGATTGACTCGGGTACTGTAGTTACTTCCCGTCGTGGCGGTATCGTCGATTATGTAGATTCAGGCCGTATTGTGATTCGTGTACACGATGCTGAAGCGCAAGCGGATGAAGTCGGTGTCGATATCTACAACCTGACCAAATACACACGTTCTAACCAGAACACCAATATCAACCAGCGTCCGTTGGTTAAAGTCGGTGATGTTATCTCTCGCGGTGACGTGGTGGCAGATGGTGCTTCAACTGACATGGGTGAATTGGCTTTAGGTCAAAACATGCTGGTAGGCTTTATGCCTTGGAACGGTTATAACTACGAAGACTCGATTTTGATTTCCGAGCGCGTGGTGGCTGATGACCGTTACACTTCAATTCACATTGAAGAGTTGTCAGTAGTGGCTCGTGATACCAAACTGGGACCTGAAGAGATTACCCGTGATATTTCAAACCTGTCCGAGCGTATGCTGGGTCGTTTGGATGACTCCGGTATTATCTATATCGGTGCTGAAGTCGAAGCCGGTGACGTGCTGGTTGGTAAAGTGACACCTAAAGGTGAAACCACTTTAACCCCAGAAGAAAAATTGCTGCGTGCGATTTTCGGTGAAAAAGCTTCTGACGTAAAAGACACTTCACTGCGCGTGCCTTCAGGCATGACCGGTACGGTGATCGACGTTCAGGTATTCACACGTGAAGGTATTGACCGTGATACCCGTGCACAGCAGATTATTGATGACCAACTGTCTCACTACAAAAAAGATCTGGGCGACCAGATGCGTATTGTGGAAGACGATACCTTTGGCCGTATCAGCCGTTTGTTAAATGGCAAAGCGGCTACCGGTGGTCCTAACAAACTGAAAAAAGGCGACAGCGTGACTGCTGAATACCTGGAAACAGTTGGCCGTTATGACTGGTTTGATATCCGCCTGAGCGACGAAGAAGCCGCACGTCAGCTGGAGCAGTTGAAAGACAGCTTGAGCCAGGCGCGTGTCGAATTTGATAACAAGTTCGAAGAGAAAAAACGTAAACTGACGCAGGGTGACGAATTGCCACCAGGCGTACAGAAAATGGTTAAAGTCTATCTGGCAGTGAAGCGTCGTATTCAGCCTGGTGACAAAATGGCGGGTCGTCACGGTAACAAGGGCGTGATCTCCAAAATTTGTCCGGTTGAAGATATGCCGCACATGGCTGACGGTACCCCATTGGATATCGTGTTGAACCCACTAGGCGTTCCTTCACGTATGAACATTGGCCAGATTCTGGAAACCCACTTGGGTTGGGCTGCTAAAGGTCTGGGCAAACGCCTGGGTGACATGTTGCAAGCTGAAGCGAAAGTGGCCGAAATCCGTAGCTTCCTCGATAAGATCTACAACAGCAGCACTGGCAAGAAAGAAGATATTGCTGGCCTGACAGATGTGGAAGTAATCGACCTGGCTACTAACCTGAAACACGGCGTGCCATTTGCAACCCCGGTATTTGACGGTGCAGCAGAGTCTGATATTCGTGCCATGCTGGATCTGGCTTTCCCGGATGAAGACGAGCACACCAAGAAACTGCAATTCCATGCTGGCAAAACACAGGTCAAATTGTTTGATGGCCGTACCGGTGATGCTTTCGAGCGTCCGGTCACTGTGGGTTACATGCACGTGCTGAAACTGCATCACTTGGTTGATGACAAAATGCATGCACGTTCTACTGGACCTTACAGCCTGGTCACACAGCAGCCATTGGGCGGTAAAGCGCAATTCGGTGGCCAACGTTTCGGTGAGATGGAGGTTTGGGCACTGGAAGCGTATGGTGCGTCATACACCTTGCAAGAGATGTTGACTGTGAAATCGGATGACGTGAATGGTCGTACTAAAGTGTACGAAAACATCGTCAAGGGTGAGCACAAAATTGATGCGGGTATGCCTGAATCATTCAATGTGTTGGTGAAAGAAATTCGTTCACTGGCCATTGATATCGATTTAGACCGTAATTAATCCCGCCATTAAGGAGAGTCTCTATGAAAGCGTTATTAGATTTATTTAAACAGGTTACGCAAGAAGAAGAGTTCGATGCGATCAAGATCGCGTTAGCTTCACCTGAAAAAATCCGTTCATGGTCCTATGGCGAGGTTAAAAAGCCAGAAACTATCAACTACCGTACCTTCAAACCTGAGCGGGACGGTTTGTTCTGCTCCAAAATCTTTGGTCCTATCAAGGATTACGAGTGCTTGTGCGGTAAGTACAAACGCCTGAAACACCGTGGTGTGATTTGCGAGAAGTGTGGTGTTGAAGTCACCTTGAGCAAAGTACGTCGTGAGCGTATGGGCCATATTGAGCTGGCTTCACCAGTCGCGCATATCTGGTTCCTGAAATCCTTGCCTAGCCGCTTGGGTATGGTGCTGGATATTGCCCTGCGTGATATCGAGCGTGTATTGTACTTTGAAGCATTCATCGTGATCGACCCAGGCATGACACCGCTGACACGTGGTCAATTGCTGACAGAAGATGACTATATCGCCAAGGTGGAAGAATACGGCGACGAATTCAACGCCGTAATGGGTGCTGAAGCGATTCGTGAGCTGTTGCGCACGATGGACATCAACCGTGAAATCGAAACCCTGCGTAGCGAATTGTCTGCGACTGGCTCTGAAGCCAAGATCAAGAAAATCGCCAAGCGCCTGAAAGTGCTGGAAGCGTTCCAGAAATCCGGCATCAAGCCAGAGTGGATGATCCTGGAAATCCTGCCGGTATTGCCGCCAGAATTGCGTCCGTTGGTACCGCTGGATGGTGGCCGTTTCGCTACGTCTGACCTGAATGACCTGTATCGTCGCGTGATTAACCGTAACAACCGTTTGAAACGCCTGCTGGAGCTGAAAGCGCCGGAAATCATCGTGCGTAACGAAAAACGTATGTTGCAAGAAGCGGTGGATTCACTGCTGGACAACGGCCGTCGCGGTAAAGTGATGACGGGTGCTAACAAGCGTCCGCTGAAATCACTGGCTGACATGATCAAAGGTAAGGGCGGTCGTTTCCGTCAAAACTTGCTGGGCAAACGCGTGGACTACTCCGGTCGTTCCGTGATTGTGGTTGGTCCACAGTTGAAATTGCACCAATGCGGTTTGCCTAAGAAAATGGCGCTGGAACTGTTCAAACCATTCATCTTCCACAAACTGGAAGTGCTAGGTTTAGCGACAACGATTAAAGCGGCGAAGAAGAAAGTTGAAGAGGAAGGACCAGAAGTCTGGGATATCCTTGAAGACGTGATTCGCGAACATCCGGTGCTGTTGAACCGTGCGCCTACTCTGCACCGTCTGGGTATCCAGGCATTTGAGCCGGTATTGATCGAAGGTAAAGCGATCCAGCTGCACCCATTGGTGTGTTCAGCCTTTAACGCCGACTTTGACGGTGACCAGATGGCTGTCCACGTACCATTGAGCCTGGAAGCGCAAATGGAAGCACGCACATTGATGCTGGCATCTAACAACGTGCTGTCTCCAGCCAACGGTGAACCAATCATTGTGCCGTCACAGGATATCGTGTTGGGTCTGTACTACATGACCCGCGAAAAAGTGGCTGCTCGTGGCGAAGGCATGATCTTCAGTGATATCAAGGAAGTACAACGTGTGTACGACCAGGGTCTGATTGATCTGCATGCCAAGGTGACTGTGCGTATTAAAGAGTTTGAGCTGGATGTTGCCGGTGAAAAAACCGAAAAAATCAATCGTTACAATACCACGGTTGGTCGTGCATTGCTGTCTGAAATCCTGCCGCCTGGCTTGCCATACAGCTACATTGACAAGGCACTGAAAAAGAAAGAGATTTCACGCCTGATCAACGCCAGCTTCCGTAAAGTGGGCATCCGCGAGACAGTCATTTTTGCTGACAAACTGATGTACACAGGTTATTCCTACGCGACTAAAGCAGGTATTTCTATCAGCATTAACGATATGTTGGTGCCGCCAGAGAAAGAGCAATTGATTGCTGCTGCTGACGCTGAAGTGAAGGAAATTGAAGACCAGTATGTTTCCGGTCTGGTAACCCAAGGCGAGCGTTACAACAAGGTGGTTGATATTTGGGGCCGTGCCGGTGACAAAGTGGCTGATGCCATGATGAAACAGCTACGCGAAGAAGATGTGAAAGACGCTGACGGTAACGTAGTGAAGAAAGACGGCAAAGTTGTCCGTCAGGAATCATTTAACGCGATTTACATGATGGCCGACTCCGGTGCCCGTGGTTCTGCGGCGCAGGTACGCCAGCTGGCTGGTATGCGTGGCCTGATGGCGAAACCTGATGGCTCTATCATTGAAACGCCAATTAAGGCGAACTTCCGTGATGGCCTGAACGTGTTGCAGTATTTTATTTCTACCCATGGTGCCCGTAAAGGTTTGGCTGATACGGCATTGAAAACAGCGAACTCAGGTTACCTGACCCGTCGTCTGGTAGACGTGACACAAGATCTGGTAGTCACACAGATCGATTGCGGCACCGTTGATGGCTTGGTGACAAAAGCGCTGGTTAAAGGCGGTGAAGTCGTTGAGCCATTGCATGACCGTATCCTGGGCCGTACTGCAGCGCTGGATGTATTGCATCCTGAAACGCAGGAAGTGGTTTACGCAGCCGGTACATTGCTGGGTGAAGACGAAGTTGAAAAAATCGATGCCCTGGGTATCGACGAAGTCAAAGTACGTACAGCACTGACTTGCGACACACGTTACGGTATTTGTGCCAAGTGTTACGGTCGTGACCTGGGTCGCGGCAAGCTGATCAGCATCGGTGAATCCGTTGGTGTGATCGCAGCGCAATCTATCGGTGAGCCAGGTACTCAGTTGACTATGCGTACCTTCCACATCGGTGGTGCGGTATCACGTGCGGCTTCAGTGTCACAGGTTGAGAGTAAGTCGAATGGTGTGGCTGGCTTTACGTCAACCATGCGCTATGTGACTAACTCACGTAACGAGCAAATCGTGATTTCTCGTAACGGTGAAGTGGTGATTTCTGAAGACAATGGCCGTGAACGTGAACGCCATAAAGTGCCTTACGGTGCGACACTGACCATCACTGATGGTAAAACAGTGAAAGCCGGCCAGGCATTGGCGACATGGGATCCACATACCCGCCCGATTATTACCGAGTACGCTGGTCATGTGAAGTTCGAGAACGTTGAAGAGGGTGTGACCGTTGCCAAACAGGTGGATGAAGTAACCGGTTTGTCATCACTGGTGGTTATCGATCCTAAGCAGCGTGCTGGTTCGTCAAAAGGCCTGCGTCCACAAGTTAAATTGCTGGATGCTAACGGTGTGGAAGTGAAAGTTGCTGGTACTGATACGCCAGTTAACGTGACTTTCCAGCTGGGTTGCATTATTACGGTCAAAGATGGTCAGGAAGTTGGCGTGGGTGAAGTGCTGGCACGTATCCCGCAAGAATCTTCCAAAACCCGTGATATTACCGGTGGTCTGCCACGCGTAGCTGAACTGTTCGAAGCACGTTCACCGAAAGATGCCGGCATGCTGGCTGAGGTGACTGGTACTGTTTCGTTCGGTAAAGATACCAAAGGTAAACAACGCCTGGTGATTACTGATCTTGATGGTATTACCAGCGAATTCCTGATTGCTAAAGACAAGCACGTAACCGCGCATGACGGTCAAGTGGTCACTAAAGGTGAGTCAATTGTTGACGGCCCGGCAGATCCGCAAGATATCTTGCGCCTGCAAGGTCGTGAAGCACTGGCACGTTACATCATCGACGAGGTGCAAGACGTTTACCGCTTGCAAGGCGTGAAGATTAACGACAAGCACATCGAAGTAATTGTGCGTCAGATGTTGCGTCGTGTCAGAGTGACGGATGCTGCTGATACCGGTTTCATTACGGGTGAGCAAGTTGAGCGCGCTGATCTGCTGACAGAAAATGAACGCGTAGTGGCTGAAGATAAACGTCCGGCAACTTTCGAGTACGTTTTGCTGGGTATTACTAAAGCTTCGTTGTCTACAGATTCATTCATCTCGGCAGCTTCCTTCCAGGAAACCACACGCGTGTTGACGGAAGCAGCAATCCTGGGCAAACGCGATGATCTGCGTGGCTTGAAGGAAAACGTCATTGTGGGTCGTCTGATTCCTGCAGGTACGGGCTTGGCTTATCATGAGTCCCGCAAGCGTGCAGCGATTGCATCACTGACACCAAACGTGGCAGAACCTTCACAAGCCATGTTGGCGGCTGAAGCGATGTTTGCACCTGAAGTGGCGGTAGAAGAGACTGCTGCAGACGATAGCGCGGCCGAGTAATTCGATCACTGTTGTCCCTGTTCTCAAGGGGTGTCTCGCATGAATAATGCTTGACACCCCTTGACTCATTTACTAAAATGCTGGGTTTCTCAGAATGGCCTTATTGTCTCAATAAGGCATTGTTGTTGATATGCCACCATACCTGAGTCTTCCTGCTCAAATGGTGGTTCTTAAAAAAAGGTGAAGAGGTTAAGGCAATGCCAACCATTAATCAGTTAGTACGTAAGCCACGCGTTAAAGTGGTTACCAAGAGCAAGGTTCCAGCTTTGGAAGCTTGCCCACAAAAGCGTGGTGTATGTACTCGTGTGTACACCACAACACCAAAAAAACCAAACTCCGCCTTGCGTAAGGTTGCTAAGGTTCGTTTGACCAATGGTTACGAAGTCATTAGCTATATCGGTGGTGAAGGCCATAACCTGCAAGAGCATAGCGTGGTATTGCTGCGCGGTGGTCGTGTAAAAGACTTGCCAGGTGTGCGTTACCATATGGTGCGTGGTAGCTTGGATACGGCTGGTGTTAAAGACCGTAAACAGTCACGTTCCAAATACGGTGCTAAGCGTCCTAAAGAAGCTAAAGCTTAATTTTTAAGCTTGCTCAAGTTATTTCCATTTTTTATAGCGGCTGAAATGCCTTGCGAGTGTAATTGCTAGCAAAAATTTAATTGAAAAGAGAATGTTATGCCAAGACGTAGAGAAGTCCCCAAACGTATTATCTTGCCGGATCCAAAATTTGGTAGCCAGGAAGTGTCCAAGTTTGTAAATGTGCTGATGACAGGTGGTAAGAAATCTGTTGCTGAACGTATCATTTACGGTGCCTTTGATCAGGTGGCCAGCAAGAGCGGTAAGGACCCGCTGGAATTATTCACCACAGCGTTGAATAATCTGCGTCCTGTTGTTGAAGTTAAGAGCCGCCGTGTTGGTGGTGCAAACTATCAGGTGCCAGTAGAAGTGCGCCCAAGCCGTCGCAGTGCGTTGGCAATGCGTTGGTTGCGCGATGCAGCGCGTAAGCGTGGCGAAAAATCTATGGGCCTGCGTTTGGCTGCTGAGTTGATCGAGGCCTCTGAAGGCCGTGGTTCAGCAATGAAGAAGCGTGAAGAAGTTCACCGTATGGCAGAAGCTAACAAAGCGTTCTCACACTTCCGTTTTTAATTAAACGACTCGTTCTTTAATAATTAGTTGAATTGATAGCAAAGGTAAACTACCGTGGCACGCAAAACCCCTATTGAACGCTACCGTAATATTGGTATTTCAGCGCACATTGATGCTGGTAAAACAACCACTACAGAACGTATTCTGTTCTATACAGGTGTAAACCATAAAATTGGTGAGGTGCACGATGGTGCAGCCACCATGGACTGGATGGAACAAGAGCAGGAGCGTGGTATTACCATTACTTCAGCTGCGACAACCTGTTTCTGGAAAGGCATGGACCTTTCATTGCCTGAGCATCGATTCAACATTATTGATACCCCGGGGCACGTGGACTTTACCATTGAGGTAGAGCGTTCCATGCGTGTGCTGGATGGTGCCTGCATGGTTTACTGTGCAGTAGGTGGCGTACAGCCACAATCAGAAACTGTATGGCGTCAGGCCAACAAGTACAAAGTGCCTCGTCTGGCCTTTGTCAATAAAATGGACCGTTCCGGTGCCGATTTCTTCAAAGTCGTAGAGCAAATGAAAACGCGCCTGCGCGCTAACCCTGTGCCGGTGGTGATTCCTATTGGTCGCGAAGATACATTCACTGGTGTGGTTGACCTGCTTAAAATGAAAGCCATCATCTGGGATGAGGCTTCTCAAGGCATGAAATTCACATACGGTGACATTCCTGCTGATTTGGTTGAGACTGCTAATAAATGGCGTGAGCAAATGGTTGAGTCAGCTGCTGAAGCTAGCGAAGACCTGATGAACAAATACCTGGAAAACGGTGAGCTGGAAGAGAAAGAAATCGTTTTAGGTCTGCGTACACGTACCATTGCTGGCGAAATTCAGCCTATGTTGTGTGGCTCAGCATTTAAAAACAAAGGTGTGCAACGTATGTTGGACGCGGTTGTTGATTTCTTGCCATCACCGATTGATATTGATGATGTGACCGGTGAGGATGACTACGGTAAGCCTGCAAGCCGTAAAGCTGACGACAAAGAAGGCTTCTCTGCACTGGCATTTAAGTTGATGACGGATCCGTTCGTTGGTCAATTGACGTTTATCCGTGTTTACTCTGGCGTTTTGAACAAGGGTGATACAGTTCTTAACTCTATCAAGAATAAAAAAGAGCGTATCGGCCGTATCGTTCAGATGCACGCTAACAACCGTGAAGAGGTTGAAGAGGTGTTGGCTGGTGACATCGCCGCCTGTATCGGCTTGAAAGATGTAACCACTGGTGAATCTTTATGTTCGCCAGACAAGCCTATCATTCTTGAGCGTATGGTATTCCCAGAGCCAGTGATTCACGTGGCTGTTGAACCAAAAACCAAAAGTGACCAGGAAAAAATGGGCTTGGCGTTGGGCCGTTTGGCACAAGAGGATCCTTCATTCCGCGTGCGTTCAGATGAAGAGTCTGGCCAGACAATTATTTCCGGTATGGGTGAGTTACACCTGGAAATTCTGGTAGACCGTATGCGTCGTGAATTCAATGTTGAGGCTAACGTGGGTGCGCCACAAGTGGCTTACCGTGAAGCGATTCGCAAATCAGTTGAAGTTGAAGGTAAATTCGTTAAGCAATCCGGTGGTAAGGGTCAATACGGTCACGTATGGCTCAAAATGGAACCTAACGAAGCTGGTAAAGGCTTTGAGTTCATTGACCAGATCAAAGGTGGTACTGTGCCGCGTGAATTTATTCCGGCGGTTGAAAAAGGTCTGCGTGAAACCATTCCTGCAGGTATCCTGGCTGGTTTCCCGGTAGTTGACGTAAAAGTTACCTTGTTTGATGGTTCATACCATGACGTTGACTCCAACGAAAACGCATTTAAAATGGCGGCTTCTATTGGTTTCAAAGACGGTATGCGTAAAGCGGATCCAGTGTTGCTTGAGCCAATGATGGCGGTTGAAGTTGAAACGCCTGAAGACTACATGGGTGATGTGATGGGTGACTTGTCATCCCGTCGCGGCATCATCCAGGGTATGGATGACATGCCTGGTGGCGGTAAAGCGATTAAAGCAGAAGTGCCATTGTCTGAGATGTTTGGTTATTCCACTGTAGTACGTTCCTTGTCACAAGGTCGTGCCACATACAGCATGGAATTCAAGCACTACTCTGACGCACCGAAAAACGTTGCTGAAGCAATCATCAACAAAAAATAATTGATTAAATTAAAGTATTAAATAAAAGGAAAACATCATGGCAAAAGGCAAATTCGAACGTACCAAGCCACACGTGAACGTTGGTACGATTGGTCACGTTGACCACGGTAAGACAACATTGACAGCGGCTATCACCACTGTATTGACTAAGAAATTTGGTGGTGAAGCGAAGGCTTACGATCAGATTGACGCGGCGCCAGAAGAAAAAGCACGTGGTATTACCATCAACACAGCGCACGTTGAGTACGAGACAGCTAACCGTCACTACGCCCACGTTGACTGTCCAGGTCACGCCGACTATGTAAAAAACATGATTACCGGTGCTGCCCAGATGGACGGTGCAATCCTGGTATGTTCAGCTGCTGACGGCCCGATGCCACAAACACGTGAGCACATCCTGTTGGCACGCCAAGTTGGTGTTCCATACATCATCGTGTTCCTGAACAAAGCAGACATGGTTGATGATGCTGAATTGTTAGAGTTGGTTGAAATGGAAGTGCGTGAATTGCTAAGCAAATACGACTTCCCAGGTGATGACACACCAATCATCCACGGTTCAGCTAAGCTGGCTTTGGAAGGCGACCAATCAGAGATCGGCGAACCAGCCATCTTCAGACTGGCTGAAGCTTTAGACAGCTACATCCCAATGCCAGAGCGTGCCATCGACGGTACCTTCCTGATGCCAGTAGAAGATGTATTCTCTATCTCAGGCCGTGGTACTGTAGTAACAGGCCGTATCGAGCGTGGTATTGTTAAAGTCGGTGACGAAATCGAAATCGTTGGTATCAAACCAACTGTTAAGACGACATGTACCGGTGTTGAAATGTTCCGTAAACTGCTGGACCAAGGTCAGGCAGGCGACAACGTAGGTGTATTGCTGCGTGGTACAAAACGTGAAGATATCGAACGTGGTCAAGTATTGTCAAAATCAGGTTCAATCAAGCCACACACTAAATTCACAGCAGAGATCTACGTGTTGGGTAAAGATGAAGGTGGTCGTCATACACCATTCTTCAACGGCTACCGTCCACAGTTCTACTTCCGTACGACTGACGTGACTGGTGCAGTTGAATTGCCAGCAGGTACCGAAATGGTGATGCCAGGTGATAACGTTTCTATCTCGGTAGCGCTGATTGCGCCAATCGCGATGGAAGACGGCTTGCGCTTCGCTATCCGTGAAGGTGGTCGTACCGTTGGTGCTGGCGTCGTCGCTAAAATCATCGAGTAATTAATTTATACAGGCGGCAGGAATTTCCTGCCGCTTTTGCTCTTTAAAGGAAAAAACATGGCAGCTCAAAAAATTCGTATCCGTCTTAAAGCTTTTGATTATCGTCTGATCGATCAATCTGCTCTGGAAATCGTTGAAACTGCGAAACGTACGGGTGCTGTAGTAAAAGGTCCGGTACCATTGCCGACGCGTATTGAGCGCTTTGATATTCTGCGTTCCCCACACGTGAACAAAACTTCACGTGACCAATTCGAAATCCGTACCCATCAACGTTTGATGGACATCGTTGACCCTACTGATAAAACAGTGGATGCATTGATGAAGCTGGATCTACCAGCTGGTGTGGATGTAGAAATCAAGCTTTAATTCTAAAGTTGTTATTCTGGGAATGGCCTTTTAAAACAAAAGGCTGTTGTCAAACCAAGAATAGTTCGGTATAATCCGCGCTCTTCGGTGGACGGTCAATTGTAATCGTCCGCTTTAAACTATTATAAGGAACTGATCATGAGCTTAGGGCTTATTGGTCGCAAGGTGGGCATGACCCGCATTTTTACAGATGAAGGCGCAAGCGTTCCTGTAACAGTGCTGGAAGTGATCCCTAACCGCGTGACACAAGTAAAGACAGTTGCAACTGATGGCTATACAGGCCTGCAAGTTGCATACGGCGAGCGTCGTGCTAGTCGTATCAACAAGGCGTTGACTGGGCACTTTGCCAAAGCTGGCGTAACTGCCGGTGCTGGTATCAAAGAATTCAATGTGGCTGAAGATGTTCTGGCCAATTTCCAAGTAGGCGGAAATGTCACTGTTGATATTTTCTCTGTTGGTCAATTGGTAGACGTGACAGGTACATCCATCGGTAAAGGTTTTGCCGGTGCGATTAAACGTCATAACTTCTCCTCTAACCGTGCTTCTCACGGTAACTCACGTTCACATAACGTACCTGGTTCTATCGGTATGGCGCAGGATCCGGGTCGAGTATTCCCTGGTAAGCGCATGCCTGGTCATTTGGGTGACATTAAAGTTACTACCCAAAACCTAGAAATCGTTCGTGTAGACGTTGAGCGTAATCTGTTATTGATTAAAGGTTCCGTACCTGGCTCCAAAGGTGGCAATGTTGTTGTACGTCCAGCCATCAAAGCGAAAGGGGCTGCATAATGGAATTAAAACTGATTGATCTGAACGGCAAGGTTGCTAAAAAAGGCGTTGATGCGTCTGACGTAACTTTTGGTCGTGAGTTTAACGAGTCCCTGGTGCACGAAGTTGTCGTTGCTTACATGGCGAATGCCCGTACAGCAACCCGTGCACAAAAAACACGTGCTACCGTTGCCCATACTACCCACAAGCCATATGCGCAAAAGGGTACTGGTAACGCTCGTGCTGGTATGACTTCCAGCCCGATCTGGCGCGGAGGTGGTCGTGCATTCCCTAATAGCCCTAACGAAAACTACAGCCACAAAGTAAACCGCAAGGCTTACCGTGCTGGTATGCAGACTATTTTGTCTGAGTTGGTGCGTCAGGATCGTTTGAAGGTTGTAGACACATTTACTGTTGATACGCCAAAAACAAAACAACTGGTACAAAAAATCAATGCTCTGGGCGTTGACGGCGGTGTATTGCTGTTGATTGACGGTTTTGATGAGAACTTGTACTTGTCTTCCCGTAACCTGCCAAATGTATTGGTAGTTGAAGCGCAGTTTGCTGATCCAGTTAGCCTAGTGCGTTTCCCTAACGTTTTAGTAACTGCTGGCGCAGTGAAGAAACTAGAGGAGATCTTGGCATGATTACCGCAGCAACCAAAACTCAAGATCGTTTATTGCAAGTGATTTTGGCACCACAAATTACCGAGAAGGCGACTTTCATTGCTGACAAACATCAGCAAATCGCTTTTAAAGTACGTACTGATGCAACCAAGCCAGAAATCAAGGCGGCAGTTGAATTGGTGTTCAAGGTTGAAGTGGCTTCTGTGTCTGTGATTAACGTCGCAGGTAAAGTAAAGCGTGCTGGCCGTCGTACGGGTAAGCGTAGTGACTGGAAAAAGGCTTATGTTAGCCTGAAGCCAGGTCAAGAAATTAATTTTGCAGCTGGCGAATAAGGAGAGAAGACATGGCATTAGTTAAAGTCAAACCAACTTCCCCCGGTCGTCGTGGTGTATTGAAGGTTGTTACACCTGATTTGCACAAAGGCAAGCCTTACGCGCCGCTGTTGGAAAGTCAAAGTAAAAATGCTGGTCGTAATAACAACGGCCGCATCACAACCCGTCACCAAGGTGGCGGTCATAAGCAGCATTACCGTGTGATCGACTTCCGTCGTAACAAAGATGGTATTCCTGCGACTGTAGAGCGTATCGAATACGATCCAAACCGTACAGCTAACATTGCGTTGCTGTGCTACGCAGATGGCGAGCGTCGTTACATCATTGCCCCACGTGGCATTGCTGCCGGTGCACAACTGGTGAGCGGTTCTGAAGCGCCTATCCGTGCTGGTAATGCATTGCCATTACGCAACATTCCTGTCGGTAGCACGATTCATTGTATCGAAATCCAGCCAGGCAAAGGCGCGCAGATTGCACGTTCAGCCGGTACTTCTGTTCAGTTGCTGGCACGTGAAGGTGCTTACGCTCAGTTGCGTTTGCGTTCCGGTGAAGTTCGCCGTGTGCACGTTGACTGCAAAGCAACTTTGGGTGAAGTGGGTAACGAAGAGCATTCACTGCGTTCTATCGGTAAAGCTGGTGCTATGCGCTGGCGTGGTATTCGCCCAACCGTTCGCGGTGTGGTGATGAACCCGGTTGATCACCCGCACGGTGGTGGTGAAGGCCGTACTGCTGCAGGTATGAACCCGGTTTCACCATGGGGTCAGAAAACTAAGGGTTATCGTACACGTAAGAATAAGCGTACTGATAACATGCGCGTAAGTCGTCGTCCGAGAAATGTAAGGTAATCGCTATGGCACGTTCTGTTAAAAAAGGTCCATTTGTGGACGCTCACTTGGCTAAGAAAGTCGAAACTGCGTCAGCGAACCGCGATAGAAAGCCAATCAAAACTTGGTCTCGTCGTTCGACTGTATTGCCTGACTTTATTGGTTTAACCATCGCAGTGCACAACGGTAGACAACATGTGCCTGTGCTGATTTCTGAAAACATGGTTGGTCACAAGCTTGGCGAATTTGCGTTAACCCGCACATTCAAAGGGCACGCGGCTGATAAAAAAGCGAAGAAGTAAGGGGCTGATATGCAAGTTACTGCAGTTTTAAAAGGCGTACACCTTTCTCCGCAAAAAGCGCGTCTGGTGGCCGACTTGGTGCGTGGCAAAAAAGTAGATCACGCTTTGAATATTCTTGAATTCACGCCTAAGCGTGGTGCCGAGATCATCAAAAAAGTGGTTCTGTCTGCGATTGCCAATGCCGAGCATAACAATGGGGCTGATATTGACGCATTGAAGGTGACTTCAATTTACGTTGATAAAGGCATTGTCATGAAACGTATCCGTGCACGTGCAAAAGGTCGCGCTGGTCGTATTACGAAACCAACATGTCATATTCATGTGACAGTCGGTGACTCAAAGGAATAATATGGGACAGAAAATTCATCCAATTGGGTTCCGTTTGAGCGTCCAGAAAAACTGGGCGTCACGTTGGTACTCAAATAGCCAGAACTTCCCTGCGATGTTGCAAGGCGACATCAAAGTGCGCGAGTTCCTGAACAAGAAACTGGCGAGCGCTGCTGTAAGCAAAATCATTATCGAGCGCCCAGCTAAAAATGCAAAAATTACTATTCACAGCGCCCGTCCAGGTGTGGTGATTGGTAAAAAAGGTGAAGACATTGAGTCTTTGCGTTCTTCTCTGCAAGGTTTGATGGGCGTTCCAGTTCATCTGAACATTGAAGAAGTGCGTAAGCCTGAGCTGGACGCCACGTTGATTGCGCAATCCATTGCTCAGCAATTGGAAAAGCGTGTGATGTTCCGTCGTGCCATGAAACGCGCAATGCAAAATGCAATGCGTTTGGGTGCACAAGGCATCAAGATTATGAGTTCCGGTCGTTTGAATGGTATCGAAATTGCACGTACCGAGTGGTATCGCGAAGGCCGTGTGCCTCTCCATACACTGCGTGCTGATATCGACTATGGTGTGGCAGAGGCTTCTACCACCTACGGTATTATCGGGATTAAAGTTTGGGTATTCAAAGGTGAGATTTTCGGTGATAACGCGGCTAATGCTGCTGTTGCTGATGCTGAACCAGAGAAAAAAGTAAGAAAGCCGAGGGCTAAAGATGCTGCAACCAGCTAGACAGAAATACCGCAAGATGCAAAAGGGTCGCAATAAAGGTATTGCGACTACTGGTAACAAGGTAAGCTTTGGTGAATTTGGTTTAAAAGCGATTGGTCGCGGTCGTTTGACCGCACGTCAGATCGAAGCTGCGCGTCGTGTGATGACTCGTCACATTAAGCGTGGTGGCCGCGTCTGGATCCGCGTATTCCCTGATCAGCCAATTTCTAAAAAACCTGCTGAAGTGCGTATGGGTAATGGTAAAGGTAGTGTTGATTACTACATCGCTCAAATTCAGCCAGGCAAAATGTTGTACGAGATGGATGGCGTGAGCGAAGAGTTGGCTCGCGAAGCTTTCAAACTGGCTGCTGCTAAGTTGCCAATTGAAACTACATTCATGACCCGTCAAATCGGTAGTTAAGGAGTAGTGAAATGAAAGCTTCAGAATTTCGAGCAAAATCAGCTGAAGAGCTGAATACCGAGTTGGTTGAATTGCGTCGCGCACAGTTTTCACTGCGCATGCAACTGGCGACTCAACAATTGAACAAAGCAGATCAGCTGGGTAAAGTGCGTAAAGATGTAGCTCGCGTTAAAACCGTGCTGGCTGAGAAGGCGAAACAAGCATGATGACTGAAAAGGCGAAAGTTGTACGCAGTTTGACTGGTCGCGTGGTAAGCAACAAGATGGATAAAACCGTGACTGTGCTTGTCGAGCGTAAAGTAAAACACCCTCTGATTGGTAAAGTGGTTTCTAAATCGAACAAATTTCATGCACATGACGAAAGTAATGCATGTCAAGAAGGCGATTTAGTCACAATTACTGAATCACGCCCATACTCCAAGACTAAGTCTTGGGTAGTAAGCAAAATCGAAGCTAAGTAAGGCTTCAAATATAACTGGAAAAGCGCTTGTCACAAGCGTTTTTTTAGTTGTATAATGTTGGACTTTTCGGTGCCCGCCTTAGATGGCATGTAGCTGGCACCCCAATACTGACCGTGGTCTATTGGCCGTAACGTGTTTTTGAATGCGAATTCAAAAACAGGCGGCTGGTAGTGGTTATAACGGATTAAGTTGGAGATTATTTCTCATGATTCAAATGCAATCTCGGCTTGAAGTGGCCGATAACACTGGTGCGCGTTCCGTGCAGTGTATCAAGGTCTTGGGTGGTTCCAAGCGTCGTTATGCCAGCATTGGCGACATCATCAAAGTTAGCATTAAAGATGCTGCTCCGCGTGGTCGCGTCAAAAAAGGTGAAATCTACAACGCTGTGGTTGTACGCACTGCTAAAGGTGTACGTCGCCCGGATGGTTCCTTAGTTAAATTCGATGCCAATGCTGCAGTCTTGTTGAACAACAAGCTTGAGCCAATTGGTACACGTATTTTTGGCCCGGTGACACGTGAGTTGCGCAGTGAGCGCTTCATGAAGATCGTTTCATTAGCGCCTGAAGTGCTGTAATAGGCTGGAGACGATAAATGAGCAAAATTCGCAAAGGTGACCAAGTCATTTTGAATACAGGTAAAGACGCAGGTAAAACAGGTGCTGTTTTGAACGTCTTGCCAACCGGCCATGTAGTGGTGGAAGGTCTGAATGTGGTAAAAAAACACACTCGTCCTAACCCTATGCGTGGTGTTACTGGTGGCATCATCAGCAAAGAAATGCCTTTGGACATTTCTAATGTGGCGATTTATAACGCTGCAACTAAAAAAGCTGATCGTGTTGGTTTTAAGGTACTCGAAGATGGTCGCAAGATTCGTGTTTACAAATCTAGCGGCGAGTCTATCGACGCATAGGAATACATATGGCACGTTTAAAACAGTTCTATAACGATACAGTGGTTCCCAAGTTGACTGAACAATTTGGTTACACCTCTTCAATGCAGGTGCCACGTATCGAAAAAATTACCCTGAACATGGGTGTAGGCGAAGCTGTAGCTGATAAAAAAGTTATGGAGCACGCAGTTGCCGATATGGAAAAAATTGCTGGTCAAAAAGCGATCGTAACTAAGGCTAAAAAGTCTGTTGCCGCTTTTAAAATCCGTGATGACTATCCTGTTGGTTGCAAAGTCACATTGCGTCGTGAGCGTATGTATGAATTCCTTGATCGTCTGATTACCGTGGCTATCCCACGTATTCGTGACTTCCGTGGTATTTCTGCAAAATCTTTTGATGGCCGTGGTAACTACAACATGGGTGTTAAAGAGCAAATTATTTTCCCGGAAATTGAATACGACAAAATCGATGTATTGCGCGGGATGAATATCACCATTACAACGACAGCTCAAACAGACGAAGAAGCAAAAGCACTGTTGGCTGCATTTAGTTTCCCATTTAGAGGTTAAGTCATGGCAAAAGTATGTATGACAGAGCGCGAGCAAAAGCGTCGCGAAACCGTAAAAAAATATGCAGCCAAACGCGCTGAATTGGTTGAAATTATCAACAACCAAAATGCAAGCGTTGAAGATCGTTTTGCTGCACGTTCAAAATTGCAAAGTTTGCCACGTAATTCCAGCCCAGTGCGTACACGTAATCGTTGTGCATTGACTGGTCGTCCACGTGGTGTGTTCAGTAAATTTGGTATCGCACGTAATGAGTTGCGTAAGTTGATGATGGCTGGTCACGTACCAGGTGTCACCAAGGCCAGCTGGTAACGGAGGAATAGAACATGAGTATGAGTGATCCGATTGCCGATATGTTGACCCGTATTCGTAACGCGCAACGTACGAATAAGCCTACAGTATCAATGCCTGCGTCTAAAGTTAAAGGCGCCATTGCAAATGTATTAAAAGACGAAGGCTACATTGAAGATTTCAATGTTCAAGCCAACGAAGGTAAGCCTGTTTTGAACATCAGCCTCAAATACTACGCTGGTCGTCCAGTGATTGAGAAAATTGAGCGCGTATCCAAGCCAGGTCTGCGTATTTATAAAGGTAGTCAAAACATCCCACGCGTGATGAACGGTTTAGGCGTAACTATCGTCTCTACTTCACGTGGCGTAATGACTGATCGTAAAGCACAAGCTGCCGGTATCGGTGGTGAAGTTCTGTGCATCGTGGCTTAAGAGGAGTTTGATATGTCACGTGTTGCTAAAAATCCGGTTACGATTCCTGCCAAGGTGGAAGTCGTTATCTCTCCTGCTGAGATCGCAGTAAGCGGTCCTCTGGGTAAATTAAACCAAGCGTTGTCAGCAGATATTACTGTGACTCGTGATGGTGAACAGTTGCTGGTAAAAGCCAACAATGAAACACAGCATTCGCGAGCAATGTCTGGTACTGTGCGCGCTTTATTGGCGAACATGGTCCAAGGTGTTTCAGCTGGTTTTACCCGTAAATTGACACTGATTGGTGTGGGTTACAAAGCTAATGCTCAAGGCTCAACTTTGAATCTTGAATTAGGTTACTCACATCCTATCAACCACAAGATGCCTGAAGGTGTGACTGTGCAAACGCCTACGCCAACAGAGGTTGTGTTGACCGGGGCTAACAAGCAAGTGCTTGGCCAGGTTGCAGCGCAGATCCGTGGCTACCGTGCTCCAGAGCCATATAAAGGCAAGGGTGTTCGTTATGCGGATGAAGTGGTCGTCATTAAAGAGACCAAGAAAAAATAAGTAAAGCACTTATAGGTTAGACAATAGCCTGAACAGTGAATCAATATTAAAGGTAAATTCAATGAAAAACGTAAATAACCGCTTGCGCAGAGCACGTAAAACCCGTGCCAAAATCGCCGAGTTAAAAGTTACACGTTTGAGTGTACATCGCACCAATACCAATATTTATGCTCAGATCATTACTGAAACTGGTGATCGCGTATTGGCGAGTGCATCTACCGTTGAGGCTGAAGTGCGTCAACAACTGAAAAATGGTGGCAACATCGAAGCTGCAACCTTGATTGGCAAACGTATTGCTGAAAAAGCTGTAAAAGCCGGCATCACTGACGTTGCTTTTGATCGTTCAGGTTACAAGTATCACGGTCGCATTAAAGCTTTGGCTGATGCGGCTCGTGAACATGGTCTCAAATTCTAATAGGTGAGATAAGAATGGCAAAAGATTTTGAACAGCAGCAAACTGACGGTTTGCGTGAAAAAATGATTACTGTTAACCGTGTAAGCAAGACGGTTAAGGGTGGTCGTATCATGAGCTTCGCTGCATTGACCGTAGTTGGTGATGGCGATGGCACTGTTGGTATGGGTAAAGGTAAGGCACGTGAAGTGCCAGTGGCTGTACAAAAAGCCATGGATGAAGCCCGTCGCAGCATGGTAAAAGTGAATTTGAAAAATGGTACTTTGTATCACGCTGTTACCGGTGTGCACGGTGCAGCTAAAGTACTGATCCAGCCTGCCTCTGAAGGTACCGGTATCATCGCTGGTGGTACGATGCGCGCTATTTTTGAAGTGATGGGTATCACTAACGTGATTGCTAAGAGTCTTGGTTCCACCAACCCTTACAATCTGGTACGTGCAACCTTGAACGGTCTGGCTTCCATGAACACACCAGCTGAAATTGCTGCTAAACGTGGCAAGACCTTAGAAGAAATCAGAGGTTAATCATGGCTAAAGCAAAAAAAGAGAACGTGACTTTAAAAGTGACGTTGGTAAGAAGTTTAATTGGTCGTATTGAAGCGCATAAAGCAACAGTACGTGGCTTAGGTCTGCGTCGCATGCACCACACAGTTGAAGTGCAAGATACGCCTGAAATCCGCGGCATGATCAATGCTGTAAGCTATCTTTTAAAGGTTGAAGCATAATGCAATTGAACACGATTAAGCCTGCAGAAGGCGCTAAGAAAGAACGTCGTCGTTTAGGTCGTGGCATTGGTTCCGGTTTAGGTAAAACTGGTGGCCGTGGTCACAAAGGTCAAAAGTCACGTGCCGGTGGTTTCCACAAGGTAGGTTTCGAAGGTGGTCAAATGCCTTTGCAACGCCGTTTGCCTAAACGTGGTTTCAACTCTTTAACCCGTGATGACACAGCCCGTATCCGTACGAGCGAATTGTCTCTGGCTGAAGGTGAAGTCATTGACATCTTGTCTTTGAAAGCAGCTAAGTTAGTTCCAGCATCAGCCAAGGCAGTGAAGGTGTACCTGTCAGGTGAAGTGACTGCTAAAGTACAAGTACAAGGTTTGTTGTTGACCAAAGGTGCTAAAGCAGCCATCGAATCCGCTGGCGGCAAAGTACTCGAAGTTTAATTGTTGTCATAAGAGAGTATCAGCTTGGCACAGGATAATATTTTAAGTTCCGTTAGCAAACTTGGTGAATTAAAAAGCCGTTTGTGGTTCTTGTTGGGGGCGTTGATTGTTTATCGACTAGGCGCTCATATTCCGGTGCCAGGCATTGATCCAACAGTGTTGAAGCAGCTGTTTGACACACAAAAGGATGGCATTCTTGGGATGTTCAACATGTTCTCCGGTGGTGCATTGTCACGGTTTACCGTGTTTGCACTCGGAATCATGCCTTACATTTCAGCTTCTATTATCATGCAGTTGCTGACTGTGGTTTCACCGCAGCTGGAACAGTTGAAAAAAGAAGGTGAAGCCGGACGTCGGCAAATTACCAAATACACGCGCTATGGCACTGTGTTGCTGGCGACATTCCAGGCACTAGGTATCGCCATTGCACTTGAAGGTCAGGCTGGGCTGGTGCTTGATCCAGGTTTAGGTTTCCGTATTACTGCGGTGACAACCCTGGTAGCTGGCACGATGTTTTTGATGTGGTTAGGTGAGCAGATTACTGAACGCGGCATTGGTAATGGTATTTCAATTATCATTTTTGCAGGTATCGTGGCTGGTTTGCCGCATGCGATTGGCAGTACCCTGGATTTGGCGAAGACCGGTGCATTCTCTATACCATTGGTGATGTTCCTGTTTGTTGCTGTGATTTTAGTGACCGCTTTAGTCGTGTTTGTTGAGCGGGGACAACGCAAGATTACAGTGAATTACGCTAAGCGTCAGGTTGGTAACCGTATTTATGGCGGTCAATCTACCCACCTGCCTTTGAAGCTGAATATGGCTGGTGTGATTCCGCCAATTTTCGCTTCAAGTATTATTTTGTTCCCGGCAACCTTGGCTGGTTGGTTCGGAAGTAGTGAGCATATGTATTGGTTGAAAGATGTCAGTGCGAAACTGTCACCTGGTCAGCCACTGTATATTTTATTATTTGCAGCAGCGATTTTGTTCTTTGCGTTTTTCTATACCGCTTTAGTGTTTAACCCTAAAGAAACGGCAGATAACTTGAAGAAGAGTGGTGCATTTGTACCTGGTATTCGCCCTGGTGATCAAACAGCTAAATATATTGATCGCATCATGGGTCGTTTAACCTTGATTGGTGCTCTGTACATTACGCTGGTTTGTTTGTTGCCAGAATTCCTGGTGCTGAAATTTAATACACCATTCTATTTTGGCGGCACATCTTTGCTGATTATTGTAGTGGTCACCATGGACTTTATGACACAGGTGCAATCACATTTGATGTCTCAGCAATATGAAGGCTTGCTCAAAAAAGCAAACTTTAAAGGATCTGGTCGCTAAATACACTTTGCCGGTTGGCGGGGTTGCAGCAAGATCAGGCTAAATGATTTAACCCGTGTGTGAATGACATTCCGCACAAAGTAAGTGAATTAACTAAAGGAAATAAGATGAGAGTTCGCGCATCAGTTAAAACATTGTGCCGTAACTGTAAAGTCGTTAGACGTCGCGGTGTTGTTCGTATTATTTGTACCGACCCGCGTCATAAACAACGTCAAGGTTAATTGGTATAACAATTCCTTGTGAGGGTCTGGATTGGCTGATATAATATGCGGCTTTTCTTTTCTACGCACAAGTTTAATCGTGATGAACGATTGATTATTGGAGTTTAAGTATGGCTCGTATTGCCGGGGTGAATATCCCAAACCACAAACATGCAGAAATCGCTTTGACCTCTATTTACGGTATTGGCCGTAACACTGCGCAAAAAATCTGTGCAGCAGCAGGTGTACAAACGACATCTAAAGTTAAAGATCTGAGCGATTCAGAAGTGGAAAAGCTGCGTGACGAAGTTGCCAAGTTCACTGTTGAAGGTGACTTGCGCCGTGAAGTGACTATGAACATCAAGCGTTTGATGGATCTGGGTTGCTACCGCGGTATCCGTCATCGTCGTGGTCTACCTGTCCGTGGACAGCGTACCAAGACCAATGCACGTACGCGTAAAGGCCCTGTTAAGGCTATTAAACAAGCTAAATAATCTTTTTGAACATTAGTTAGATATTAAGGACAGTACAACATGGCAAAAGCTAATGTACGCGTTAGAAAAAAAGTTAAAAAGAACATTGCCGAGGGTATCGCCCACGTACACGCTTCTTTTAACAATACGATTATTACGATTACTGATCGTCAAGGTAATGCCTTGTCATGGGCAACATCAGGCGGCCAAGGCTTTAAAGGCTCACGTAAAAGTACTCCTTTTGCAGCTCAAGTAGCTTCAGAAGTGGCTGGTAAAGCGGCACAAGAGTCTGGTGTCAAAAATCTAGAAGTGCGCATCAAGGGTCCAGGCCCAGGTCGCGAATCTGCTGTACGTGCATTGAATGCTGCTGGTTTCAAAATCACCAGCATTACTGATGTAACACCAGTGCCGCACAACGGTTGCCGCCCACCAAAGAAACGCAGAATTTAATTCAATTCACTGATTTCATTATCAGCGAATTAATTAACGGAGAATATTTTGGCTAGAAATCTAGACCCTAAATGCCGCCAATGCCGTCGAGAAGGTGAGAAGTTGTTTCTGAAAGCTGAAAAATGCTTTACAGATAAATGCGCAATTGAAAAGCGTAACTTCGCACCTGGTCAGCATGGCCAGCGTCGCGTCGCACGTATGTCAGACTATGGTGTGCAGTTGCGTGAGAAACAAAAAGTGCGTCGTATCTACGGAGTATTGGAAGGCCAATTCCGTGCTTATTACGCAAAAGCAGATGGTCAAAAAGGCATTACCGGCGAGAGCTTATTGCAATTGCTGGAATCACGTTTAGACAATGTCGCTTATCGTATGGGGCTGGCAGGTTCTCGTTCTGAAGCTCGTCAGGTTGTACGTCATAACAGCATTCTGGTAAATGGCAAACGTGTGAACATCCCTTCTTACCAGGTCAAAGCAGGTGATTTGATCAGTGTTTCAGAAAAGGCTAAATCGCAATTGCGTATTAAAGCTGCAGTTGAAGCGGCTGAGCAACGCGGCTTTCCTGAGTGGTTGGACGTCAACATCAAGGCATTGAGTGGTATGTACAAGGCTAAGCCTCAGCGTGATGAGTTGCCAGTTACTATCAATGAGTCATTGATCGTTGAGTTGTATTCTAAGTAATCACTTAGTTCAGACTAAGGTTTATTTGTTTATACCCAATTACTCCAAGGAAATATATGCAAAATAGCCCTACAGAATATTTGAAGCCACGTGTAGTTGATGTTGAGGTAATTAATCCTCTGCGCGCCCGTGTGACTTTAGAACCAATGGAGCGAGGTTTCGGCTATACATTGGGTAACGCTTTAAGAAGAGTTCTTTTATCTTCTATCCCAGGTTTTGCCATTACAGAAGTAAAAATCGATGGTGTAGTACATGAGTACTCTACGATTGAAGGCGTTCAGGAAGACGTGGTTGATATCTTGTTGAACCTTAAAGGTGTTGCATTAAAACTGCACAACAAGACTGAAACCATCTTGGTATTAAGCAAGTCTGGTGAAGGAATTGTCACTGCTGGTGACTTCGAAGTTGGACATGACGCTGAAATTGTCAATCCGAATCACGTGATTGCACATATCACCAAAGGTGGTAAGTTGAATCTGGAAGTGAAGATTGAAATGGGTCGTGGTTATCAACCTGTACCAGCTCGCCAGAAAGCTAACGATGAAGACCGTGTATTAGGTTTCATGATGGTGGATGCTTCTTTCAGCCCGATCAACAAGGTCAGCTACCATGTTGAGAGCGCACGTGTTGAGCAACGTACCGACCTGGACAAATTGATTATGGACGTTGAAACCAACGGCATTATCGAGCCAGAGCAGGCCATTCGCGATGCAGCACGTATTTTGATTGGCCAGTTGTCAGTATTTGCGAATCTGGAAGGTGCTTCTGCAGATGTAGAAGTAAAAGCTGCACCACAGGTTGATCCTATCCTGTTGCGTCCAGTGGATGATCTGGAATTGACAGTACGTTCTGCAAACTGCCTCAAAGCAGAAAACATTTTTTACATTGGTGATTTGATTCAACGTACAGAAAACGAGCTGTTGAAAGCTCCAAACCTGGGCAGAAAATCATTAAATGAAATTAAAGATGTGTTGGCCTCCAAAGGCTTAACACTGGGAATGAAGCTTGAAAACTGGCCACCTGTTGGCTTGGAAAAAGCTTAATTTCTAATAAGATAAATACTTAAGGAATTACTATGCGTCACGGTAATAGCAATCGTAAATTGAACAGAACAAGTAGCCACCGCGCTGCTATGTTCCGCAACATGGTGACCTCTTTGCTGCGTCACGAAGTCATCAAGACTACTTTGCCAAAAGCAAAAGAACTGCGTAAATATGCAGAGCCTTTGATCACTTTAGGCAAAACACCGACATTGGCAAATCGTCGCCTGGCATTCAGCCGTTTGCGTGACCGTGATATCGTTGGCAAATTGTTCGGTGAACTCGGCCCACGTTACAACGCACGCAATGGTGGTTACTTGCGTATTCTGAAATGTGGTTTCCGTAACGGTGACAATGCGCCAATGGCGTTTGTTGAGTTGGTTGACCGCCCAGAAATCACAGAAGCGCCAGCAGCTGCAGAATAATCTGTGTTGTGTGATTCAAACAAAAAAGCCAGCAATGCTGGCTTTTTTGCTTTTTGTCATTAATAACATTACTGATTCTCACAGAAAAAGTTTCTGGCTTATATTTCTTAAAAGCCATCTTTACTGTTTTAGCCAGAAGGTAACTTGAGTCTCGTTGAATGGCCAATATAAATATGTTTCGCCATCGCCTTCTAATACCGGAATGCTAGTCGCAAACTTCTCCAGCAGCCGATTGTCATCAATAATGTCGATTGTTTTGTAAGTAAGTGCCAGTGCCTGCAAAACACGTTCTGCGTCTTCACATAAATGGCAGCCTAGTGTGCCGTATAAAATCAATTGCTTCTGCATAAATCGCTAGGTAGTGTCATCAACGCTTTGTACAATATTACCTGTAAAAAATAAACCCTGCTCAACATTGGAAGAAGCATGACTGATATTCGCGAACATGATGAGAAGGTGATTGAAAGCAAGGAGAGCCTGAGCGAGACATTGCAGCAGGTGATTACTCTGTTGGGCAAGCACAAACTGGTAGAGCATGTGGTGCACAAGCAGGATATGCCCAAACATGATCTGGTTGAATCCCTGGTCCACAAGCAAAACCTGAATATCCTGCAACACAAGCTGGATCAGTTACATCCGGCTGACGTCGCCTATATTCTGGAGTCATTGCCGCTAGATGACCGTCTCATGGTATGGGATCTGGTCAAAGCCGAACGTGATGGTGAAATTCTGCTTGAAGCTTCAGATGCGGTTCGTCAGACGCTGATTGCAGATATGGACAGCGAAGAGCTCCTCGCCGCTGCAGAACAACTGAATACCGATGAGTTGGCGGATTTGGCGCCTGACTTGCCAAAAGATGTATTGCAGGACTTGATGTACAGCCTGGATACGCAGAACCGCGAACGTTTGCAATCTGCACTTTCCTATCCTGAAGACACGGTGGGTGCGATTATGGATTTTGATATTGTCACCATTCGTGACGATATCACTTTAGAGGTGGTGTTACGTTACCTGCGTCGCCTGCCAAAATTTCCCGACCATACCGATAAATTGTTCGTGATCAATCGTGACGATATTCTGCAAGGCGTGCTGCCACTAAAACGCATTATCCTGAATGATCCTGAAACTGAGGTTGGTGACATTATGTCTACCGATGCTGTAGTGTTTCACCCGGAAGATATGTCTGACCAGGCAGCGATGGCATTTGAGCGTTATGACCTGGTGACGGCGCCGGTAGTGGATAACAATCGCAAGCTGGTAGGGCGTATCACGGTCGACACGGTGATGGATATTATCCGGGAAGAAGCGGAAGCGGACATGTTGTCCTGGGCCGGTTTGCGCGAAGAGGAAGACTTCTTTGCCTCGATCTGGAAATCCGTGCAAAACCGTTGGGCGTGGCTGGCGATTAACCTGGTCACAGCATTAGTTGCTTCCAGGGTGATTGGCTTATTCGAGGGCAGTATTGAGAAAATCGTCGCGCTGGCGGCGTTGATGCCGATTGTTGCCGGTATTGGTGGTAACTCCGGCAACCAAACCACTACCATGATTGTACGAGGTCTGGCACTTGGCCAGATTTCCGGCTACCACATGCGTTCGTTGCTGAAGAAGGAAGTGGGTGTCGCATTGCTGAATGGGCTTGTATGGGGGAGTGTCCTCGGTCTGATTGCATATTGGTTGTACAAGAGTCCGGCATTGGGGCTGGTGATGATGTCAGCGATGACATTGAATCTACTGCTTGCAGCCGTTATAGGCGTAGTGATTCCTTTGGTGATGAATAAGCTGGACCGGGATCCTGCAGTGGGTTCAAGCGTGCTGATTACGGCCATCACGGACAGTGGCGGCTTTATGATCTTCCTGGGGCTGGCAACCATCTTTTTGCTGTAAGTGGATAACAATGGATAACGATATTAATATTCTCTGGAAAGAAATTGTTCAGGATTTAAGTACTGTTTCGGCTCTCTGGCAATTGCTGGTCATCGGCGTCATTCTGACCGTGAGCGGTTTGCTGAATCTGCATCTAAGCAAGCAGATCCAGGCAGGAAGGGTCAATGTAGTCTACAAAATGCTGCTAGGCGGCATAGAGCGATTATTTTTTCCTTTCGTTGCCTTCCTGTTAATGTTGACCTCACGTCTTGTATTGCAGCAATGGATGCATGTCGGCCTGCTGAAGTTGGGTGCGCGAATGCTGCTGGCGATGGTGATTATTCGCAGTGTGGTGTACATACTTCGCTATGTGTTCTCTCCCAGTGCATGGTTGCATTCGTTTGAGCGCGTCATCACCTGGACTGTATGGGTAATCGTTGCATTGCACATTAGCGGCTTTCTGGCGCCAGCATTACAAGTGCTGGAAGATGTGCAGTTCAGTGCCGGCAAACAAAAGCTTAACTTGCTGTTATTGATTCAAGGCGCATTGACTATAGTAGTCACCATGCTGGTGGCTTTGTGGCTCAGCCGCATGATTGAGCTGCGCCTGATGGCTTCAACAGATATTAATAGCAACTGGCGCGTGATCATGGTCAAGCTGGTGCGTATGGTGGCCGTGGTGATTGCATTGCTGATGTCTATGGCAGCCGTGGGCATAGATATCACCATGCTATCGGTATTTGGTGGGGCCCTGGGTGTTGGCCTTGGTTTTGGCTTGCAGAAAATTGCCAGCAATTACGTCAGCGGCTTTATCATCCTGATGGACAAGTCACTGCATCTCGGGGATATCATCACCATCAACAGTCATTACGGTATCGTCAAGGAGTTACGCTCGCGCTATATGGTCTTGCGCAAGCAGGATGGCACTGAAATCATTGTCCCGAACGAAATGATGATTACTGATGTGGTCATCAACCACACGACTGCTGCACATAAGGCAAAAGTGCCTGTCCAGGTCCAGATATCCTATGGAAGTGATCTGGACCTGGCCATGCAATTATTAAAAGAAGTTGGTAAGACGCATGAGAGGACAATCCTGGATGACAATGCAGTAGATGTGACTATAAAATCATTCGGACAATACGGCATAGACTTATTGCTGGCTGTATGGGTGCTCAATCCTGAAGAGGCTACTGCAAGACTGCAAAGCGATATTTACTATGAGATCTGGCAGCGCTTTAAAGAGAATAATATCCACATCCCATACCCTCAGCAGGAAGTGCGCATTATTTCAGGCCAGGCTGCATTAAATACGTCTCAAGCTGATGCCTAAGCTGAGAATTAAATACATATTTCAGCCAATAAAAAAGCCTGCATTTGCAGGCTTTTTTATTTAAGACGGTAAGAAATAAATTATTTCAATTTAGTTTCTTTGTACAGTACATGCTTGCGAGCAACTGGATCAAATTTTTTGATTTCCATTTTCTCAGGCATAGTACGTTTGTTTTTAGTAGTGGTATAGAAATGACCTGTACCAGCACTTGATTCCAATTTGATTTTTTCACGCATGATAATATCCTTTGCAGACTAAATGTCGCGAGTTAGATTTTTTCGCCAGCTGCACGTAAATCAGCCAACACAGCGTCGATACCATTTTTGTCGATAGTACGCAAAGCCGCGTTAGTAATGCGCATTTTTACCCAACGATTTTCGCTCTCAACCCAAAACTTACGGTTTTGCAAGTTAGGCAAGAAGCGGCGTTTTGTTTTGTTTTGTGCGTGAGAAACATTGTTACCCACCATAGGCTTTTTGCCTGTTACCTGACATACACGTGCCATGGTTATCTCCAAATACTTTATCTTTTTCAGAAAGAGCGAGATTATAGAATGAAAAGCAATCCTAAATCAAGCAATTGTTATGCTTTAATTAGCGATTAATGTTTTCCGGTACTGCCAAAGCCACCTTCACCACGTTCACTTGATGTAAATTCATCCACAATATGAAAATCTGCCTGCACCACCGGCACAATCACCATCTGCGCAATACGTTCTAAAGGATTCAAAATAAACGCTTCTTTACCGCGGTTCCAGCAAGAAACCAGCAACTGCCCCTGATAATCTGAATCAATCAATCCTACCAAGTTGCCGAGTACGATGCCGTGTTTATGACCTAAGCCGGAGCGTGGCAAAATCAGCGCCGCATAGTACGCATTGTCAATATGAATCGCCATGCCAGTTGGAATCATAATAGTTTCACCTGGCTGTATGGTCTGTGTATGCTCGATACAGGCACGTAAATCCAGCCCTGCCGAGCCAGGCGTAGCATAAGTCGGCATCATGTGATGCAAGCGAGGGTCAAGAATTTTGAGGTCTACGGTAATCGACATAATGCTTGCTCCAAAAAGATTGCGCTATTAAACACCAAATAACGATGAAAATCACTAAGCGCGATAACTAGCTCACACTAAAAAAGCCAGCGAGTGCTGGCTTTTTTAGTATTGCTGGCTAGAATTTATATTGAGCGCTTAATCCTAACAAGTAGTTACGGCCTGCTGCGGGTTCAAAGAATAAACTATTACCATCATTCACTCGTACTGAGCCTATATAGTCTTTATCCGTGATGTTTTCCAAACGGATAAACTCTTTGAATCTCCAATTGGTTAAATTCTGCTCGAGACCTGCCCTGATATTGTAAATAGTATATGACGGAGCTTTGTCTATATTAATATCATTCACATAAACCTCACTATTATGTCTAGCTTCTAAAGCAGAGAAGAAACCAAGCGCTGGATATCTCCAAGCGACTTCACCATAAACTTGTGATTTGTAAGTGCCAGGAATTCTGTTGCCTGAGTTAACTGTTCCAGTAGCTCCGGCTGCATTTATGACAGTAACAAAGGGATCTTCAAATTTTGCATTCAGCAAAGTATACGATGCGAAAACAGTAAAATTATTATCAAGGTTTGCGTCTACCGAAGCTTCTACACCTGTACGTTTTGTTTGACCTGCATTTTGATAGCTGGAGCGGCCGGAAACGGTCTGGCGGGTAACGATTTCGTTATCAGTATCAACTTTGAACAGGGTTAGGTTTGCTCTGATATTGTCCGTAATAAAAGCTTTTGCTCCCAGCTCAAAGTTGCGGCTCTCAGCAGCTTTAAGCGCAAGATTGGGTCTGCTAGCAACGCCTCCGGTAACATTGTCGAAGGCAGCTTCAATAAAGGTGGGTGTTTCAAAGCCTTTGCCGAAGTTTGCGTAAAGATTTAATGTTTCAGTAGCTTTCCAAATTAGGCCGATAACCGGAGTAGTTTTTTGATATTCAGCAGAGCCACTGTTGTTACCATTTGATCCAGCACCAGTAGTGAAGTCATCCTGTACTTCGAGTTTAACTTTCGTGTGTCGCGCACCCGCATGCAAATCAATAGTTGGGGTGATGCTAAGTTTCCCCTGAATATATTGATCAAAGTTGGATGATATGTTTTGTTCGAGTCTATTTTGAACGTTGGCCGGTGCCCCTGAAGCCAAAACATTTGTATCTCTACGGTCATCGGTAGATTTTCCGTAAGTGAGTCCCAAGGTGATTTGGTAAGGTAAAGATCCCAGATTCCCAAAGTTATCCCATCTCAAATCCGCGCCATAAAATTCACGTTCTATTTCACTCAATCGGGCGTTAGTTGCCCCTAAAGTTGTGGCAGTTGCTGTAGTCGTTAATATTTGAGCATTTCGACGTGTGCCGACATAAGGAATAAAACTGATTTTATTATTTTCATTCAGCGCATGCTCAATGTTAAAACCAACTTGTGTATGGTCACGTTTTACACTGGTATTAGCAAATAATGCTGCTGGTACTACTTTGTCTCTTGTTGCACTGGCGAAAGCTCTTGCTCTATTTAATCCCAGCGGATCCTGTGCTTCCTGATCAAACCAGTTGATCAGTGTTGTGACTCTTGTATCTTCATTTAGATTAAATCGGAATTTAGAAGTCGCCATTTGCTTGTTGCTACTACTATTCGTGCGATATCCATCGGATTCAAAATTTGATACATTCAATGAGTACTCTAAGCCCTCTAACTGGCCTGCTGCTTCAAGTATATTGCGTTTCGTATCGTAACTACCAAACATGGTAGTGGCTCCAATTGTCGGAGTGGCTGGTGCGTCGGCTGTAAACATTTGAATGACACCGCCAGAGGAGTTGCCATAAAGTGATGAAAATGGTCCGCGCATGACTTCTATGCTTTTGATTGCTGAAAGATCAATCACGCCGGGCTGACCCTGACCATCAGGCATGGTGAGTGGGATGCCATCAACGTAAACACGTACACCACGTACTCCAAATGATGAGCGTGAGCCAAAACCTCGGCTGGAGATTTGTGGATCCTGTGATTGCTGTGTCCGGTTTTGCGCAGTAATGCCGGGCACGCGAATCAAACTTTCGGATAATTGCATTTGCAATTGCCCGTCTTTAATGTCTTTCTCACTTACGACATCAATAGCTACTGGTAGATCAAAGCTATTTTGCGCCTGACGGGTGGCAGTCACTACAACAGGTGAAAGCGTCAAAGTTTTTTCTTCTTCAGCCTCCGCCACAGATAAGCCACCAAAGGCGGATGAGATTGCCAGGCAAACCGGCGTCAAACGAAATACAAAAGCACGCATAATTACTCAATAACTAAGGGAATTAAATGGCGCGATTGTAAGCTGTTTGTCAGGTTGAACCTCTCAGTATTTTCATGAAAATACTGAGAGGTAATGCTTTTAAAGCAGATTATTTTAGTTGATGCTTAAGGTAAGTGAGAATGTTGGTTGCAATGGTAGTTTTGTCGGCTGTATCCAGTGAATACTCACCAGTCTCATCGATGATGATAACGCTGTTATGGTCACTACCTAAAGCCTGACAGGCCTGGTTTGCTACGATCATCGGTATCTTTTTCGCCAGCCGTTTCTGTGTGGCATGCTCAAGTACATGCTCAGTTTCGGCGGCAAAACCAACACAGTAGGGCGGGTTTGGTAGTGATGCGACGTCGGCAAGAATATCCTTGTTCTTCTTAAGTTGAATTGTGAGTGTATCCTCACTTTTTTTAATTTTCTGGTCTGCTGGAGTCAGTGGGCTGTAATCAGCCACTGCCGCGACCGCGATAAAAACATCCTGATTTACGATCTGGCTCATTACGCTTTGATACATCTCGCTGGCGGTGCCGGCATAACTTGCATGGCTGACTTGCGGCCTGGCAGCAGTTGCATGCCCATAGACTAGTGTCACTTCAGCGCCCATTTGCGTGGCAACTTTCGCCACTGCGTAGCCCATTTTTCCGCTACTGATATTGGTAATGCCACGTACCGGATCCAGCATTTCCATGGTGGCGCCGGCTGTAATGAGTATTTTCTTGCCTGCCAGAAGCTTGGGCGTGAAATGTGTTTGCAAACCTTCGAGTAAGATTTCAGGCTCCAGCATCCTACCTTGACCGACTTCACCACATGCTTGTTCGCCACTATCTGGCCCCAATACTGTTACCTGATCTTTGAGTAACTGCGCAATATTGCGTTGAGTGCTAGCATTTTCCCACATTTGCCTATTCATGGCTGGTGCAACCAGGAGTGGGCACTCACGTGCCAGGCATAATGTTGACAGCAAATCGTTAGCGAATCCATGTACAAGCTTGGCAATAAAATCGGCACTGGCTGGCGCAACCAGAATGGCGTCTGCTTGTCGACTCAGTTCAATATGCGGCATTGCATTTGCAATGCGGGAATCCCAGCTATCAATAAATACCCGATTGCCGGACAGCGCCTGCAAGGTGGTTGGCGTAATGAAGTGAGTAGCAGCTTCTGTCATCACCACTTGCACAGTATGACCTTGCTTGATCAGCAGGCGGATGAGTTCAGCTGTTTTGTAAGCCGCAATGCCTCCGGTGACGCCCAGCAGTATATGACGTGACTGTAAATAATCGTGCTGTAGGTGAGCGCTATTCATGGCAGTATTTTAACTGTAAAGCGTGTACATTTGAAATCAGGCCAGATAAACGCATCTTTAAACATGTTAAGATAAGGTAATCATAAAGGTTAAGTAGATGCTGAAAAAGATACGGATTTTTTTCTGGGTTTTAGTGGTGTTGATTGCACTTATGCAGGTTTGGAATGAATATCAGGCATTACAGTGGCATAAGCCTCTGCATGTGGCCTTATATCCGGTCAACGCAGACGCATCTTCGGAAGTTAAGACCTACATAGCAGCTTTGCAGGAAAAAGATTTTGAGGTTTTAGAGCAGTATTTTTCTCGCGAAGCACGCCGGTATCAGTTGCCATTACCGCGGCCTATTGTTTTTCATCTCGGCCCCAGCATCACGGAAATACCGCCAGCGCCACCAGCCCTCAATTCAAATCGGCTGGAGATTATTCTCTGGAGTCTTAAATTTCGCTGGTTTGCCTGGCAACATAAGCCTGGCGTAGGGGTGCCCATTGATATCAAGTTATACCTGCTGTACCACGATGCGAAAAATCACACGCGTCTATTACACTCAACCGCGCTACAAAAAGGCCAGATTGGTCGCGTCAATTTGTTCGCGGCCCGTGATCAGCATGCGGGAAATACGGTGGTGATCGCCCATGAGTTGCTGCACACCTTAAGTGCAACAGATAAATATGACTTGAACACCAATGCACCTTTGTTACCGCAAGGTTATGCCGAGCCTTATATGCAACCGCTTTATCCACAAAAGATAGCCGAAATAATGGCGGGGAAAATCCCGCTTTCACCAGACCGGGCGCGTATGGCGAGGAATCTGGACGAGACAATAATTGGTCGGCCAACCTCGCGAGAGATAGGCTGGGCAAAATAAGCTTATACGAGGATGAGCGATGGCAATCACAGACTGGCCTGAACAAGAGCGACCACGCGAAAAATTATTGCGGGCAGGTGCAGTCGCACTTTCAGACGCCGAGCTATTAGCAATCTTTTTACGGGTAGGCGTGGTCGGTAAAACCGCCGTCGATTTGGCGCGTGATCTGTTGCAGCATTTCAAAAGTCTGAATGGGATTTTCTCCGCCAGTATGGATGAAGTGCAGCAAGTGCATGGTATGGGTGAAAGCAAATATTGTCAGTTACAGGCAGTGCTGGAAATGAGTAAGCGTGCGCTCGGTGAAACACTGCAGCAAGTGGATAGCTTCAGCTCTCCCGCACAAGTAAAAGCCTATTTGCAATTACAGTTATCCCATCTGTTGCGCGAAGTATTCGGCATCCTGTTTCTGGATGCGCAAAACCGTTTGATCGCTTACGAAACATTGTTTGAAGGCAGTCTCATGCAAACCAGTGTGTATCCGCGAGAGGTTGTGAAACGTGCGCTGGAGCTCAATGCGGCTGCTGTTATTCTCAGTCATAATCATCCCGGCGGTTCAGCTTCGCCCAGTCGCGCGGATCAGCAGCTTACCCAGACTTTAAAAGAGTCGCTTAACCTGGTGGATGTGAAGGTGCTGGATCATGTCATTGTGGCCGGTCAGGACACATTTTCGTTCAGCGAGCGGGGATTGGTTTGAATCTAAACTATTTGAAAAGGCAGGGGATTGGTGGGTGCTAACGGGGTCGAACCGCTGACATTCGCCTTGTAAGGGCGACGCTCTACCAACTGAGCTAAGCACCCGTGCCTTGTAACGAAGGCCGCATTATACCTAACCCTTTTGTTCTTGCAAGAGGGGCCAGCGAGTTTTTAATGGTCGGAATAGATGAGCTGGTGGGTACCAAACAGAAAGTCGGAATTTCAGTAAAAGCAATGGGTAAGCTTGAAGCTTTTTGTACGCAGAAGTTTAAACGGTTAATCGTTTGGTGATATTAATTAATTGCAATGAAATATCCGCCATTCCTGTTTTTCGCTTGTCCGCCATTTCAGACAGCAAAGAATAAGCTTCCTCTTCGTTCAAGGCGCGCTGTCGCATCAGGATATCGCGCGCAGAATCCACTACCTTTTGGTCTTCCTGGCTCAGCAAAGAATGTTGCGCTGCGGCAGCTACAGTCGAAGGGTTAGGTGTATTAGGTCTCATTTTTTAAAAAGTAAAATATATTTAATTCCCAAAGGAATTAGCAATCTGTATGCCAGTTAAACGATTATTTGTAAGTGCATGATTGTTAAGGTATATTGCCCGGATGCTGGTAATCAGATATAAAAGCCTTGTAGATGAAGTTCGCACTATTGCAGTGCGACTGCACCAGGCTGCGGATTGTGACTATTTCTATCGTGACTTAAAGGTTTAGTTCCAATAAAAACTATTAAAATAGAAAGAAAGTAAACACTATGAAGGGTTTGTTAGGGCGCGCTGGCTGGGCATTGCTGACATTGCTGGGAGTATTTGCCGTCGCGCAAGTGGCCTTGTCGAGAGGAGAGGCGCTGAATGTATTGTGGCTAATCACTGCGGCTGTCTGCGTGTATGCCATTGCCTATCGTTTTTATGCTGCCTGGATCGCCGCAAGTATTCTGAGCCTGGATGCGACCCGCGCGACTCCGGCTGAGCGCCTGAATAATGGCCGCGATTTTGTGCCGACCAATCGCTGGGTAGTATTCGGACATCACTTTGCCGCGATTGCCGGCCCTGGTCCTTTGGTAGGGCCTACACTGGCGGCGCAATTTGGCTACCTGCCCGGCACGCTATGGATACTCATTGGTGCTGTACTAGGCGGCGCGGTGCAGGATATGGTGACACTGTTTCTTTCTACCCGCCGCAATGGTCGCAGCCTTGGGCAGATGGCTAGGGATGAAATCGGTGCCATTGGTGGCGTGGCAGCAATGTTTGGCACTTTTATGATCATGATTATTTTGATCGCGGTGTTAGGCCTGGTGGTGGTCAATGCCATGAAACACAGTCCATGGGGAACCTCCACTGTGGCGGCAACGATTCCTATCGCCATGATTGTTGGTATCTATATGCGATACCTGCGGCCAGGGCGTGTGCTGGAAGCTTCGCTGCTTGGTGTGGTTTTGTTGTTGGGTTCTGTGATATTGGGCGGTTGGGTAGACCATCATCCTGTGCTTGCTGCCCTGTTTGACCATGAAGGATTGCCGCTGGCTTTCAGTGTGATCGCTTATGGTTTTGCCGCCGCAGTGTTGCCGGTGTGGTTACTGCTGGCGCCGCGTGATTATTTATCCACCTTTATGAAGCTGGGTACCGTGCTGATGCTGGCAATTGCGATTTTATGGTTGCGCCCGGATATCCGCATGCCTGCCATTACGCCTTTTATTGATGGCACAGGCCCTATCTTTGGCGGCAAGCTGTTCCCGTTTGTGTTTATTACGATTGCTTGCGGGGCGATTTCCGGTTTTCACGCCTTAATAGCCAGTGGCACTACACCCAAGCTAATCACTAGTGAATGCGATATCCGCATGATAGGTTACGGTGCCATGTTGCTGGAAAGTTTTGTGGCGATGATGGCGATGATCGCTGCAACTATTCTGGAACCGGGTGTATTTTTCGCCATTAACAGCCCTGCCGGCGTGGTTGGTAAAGAAGCGCTCGACGCTGTAAATACCATCAGCAGCTGGGGTTATCAGGTTTCGGTGGAACAGATGCAAGACCTGGCCAGTGCCATGGGTGAAAGCACGTTGTTTGCGCGTACAGGCGGTGCGCCTAGCCTGGCTGTGGGTATGGCCAGTATTTTAGGCACGGTTTTTGGTGAAAACTTACTGGCGCTGTGGTATCACTTTGCCATAATGTTCGAAGCCATTTTTATCCTGACTACGCTGGATGCAGGCACCCGCGTTGGCCGTTTCATGTTGCAGGACATGCTGGGCAATCTGCACCCCAAACTGGGTGAAACTTCTTATACGCCTTCGGTGATTTTCACTAGTGCGCTGGTGGTGGCTGGCTGGGGTTATTTCCTCTATATCGGGGTGATTGACCCTAATGGCGGAGTAAATATCCTATGGCCGTTGTTTGGCATTGCCAATCAGATGCTGGCCGCAATTGCATTGTCAGTGGGCACGGGTATTCTGATCAAGTCGGGCAAAGCCGGCAAAGCCTGGATCACCGGCTTGCCTTTGATCTGGTTGCTTACAATTACCACAACCGCAGCTTACGAGAAGATATTCAGCAGTGATACGCGGGTAGGTTTTTTTGCCGCAGCCAATGATTTGGCAGCCAAATTGGCTGCTGGGTTATTGCCGCCTGATAAAGCAGAAGTCGCGCCGCAATTAATCTTCAATCAACAACTAGATGCCTGGCTGACTCTGTTTTTTGTAGCGGTGTTGTGGGTGGTGTTTATTGATGTAATGGTGATGAGCTTGCGTTATTTTACTGGCAAGCCGGTGTTGCCATCAACGGAAACGCCTTATGTGCCAACCAAGTATGTAGCGGGCAAGTTCTAGGCTAACGGAGATAATCCCTTGAAGCATATGAAACATATTTGGCAGCGGATCCGTCAATTGTCAGGGGATGACGTTTACGAACGTTATCTTGCGCATTATGCCGAGCATCATGCTGATGAGGCTGATAGTACTCCGCCATTATCACGTGCTGAATTTTTCAGGCAATGGCAGGATCAGAAGTGGCAAGGCATTAAAAGGTGTTGTTAAAGATAGACATTCTTTTAGTCTTTAAATACTTTTTCAAGTTATCAAAATTAACGTAATCAGGATACTCAAGGTCGAGCCTTGCAGTTCACGCTACATTGATATTTCGTAACTAAATCTCCTTAAGCCCTTTGTATCCCAACATCATTTGTAAGTTTGTATACTGAAATTATTTGGACGCGAATGTAACAAACCTGTTTCAGGCGCGCATCGCAGTACGTATTCAGTTAAAATAAGACTTTACTGATTATTCCAGATTTCAAATGCCTAAATACCGCTCACACACGACTACGCAAGGTCGGAACATGGCTGGTGCTCGCGCACTTTGGCGTGCCACCGGCATGAAAGATGAAGACTTCTCCAAGCCGATTATCGCTATCTCAAACTCGTTTACACAGTTTGTGCCCGGGCATGTCCATCTTAAAGATTTAGGGCAGTTGGTCGCACGTGAAATTGAAAAAGCGGGTGGCGTAGCCAAAGAGTTCAACACCATTGCCGTGGATGACGGTATTGCTATGGGTCACAGCGGCATGCTTTACAGTTTGCCTAGCCGCGATTTGATCGCAGATAGCGTCGAATATATGGTGAATGCACATTGCGCAGATGCGCTGGTGTGTATCTCAAACTGCGACAAGATTACGCCTGGCATGTTGATGGCGGCATTGCGCCTGAATATTCCGGTGGTATTTGTCTCCGGCGGCCCGATGGAAGCCGGTAAAGTTAACTGGCAAGGTAACGTACGTAAACTGGATCTGGTCGATGCTATGGTGGAAGCGGCAGATAGCCGCGTCAGTGATGAAGAGGTGGCTGAGGTTGAACGTTCTGCCTGCCCGACTTGTGGTTCCTGTTCCGGCATGTTTACCGCGAACTCAATGAATTGCCTGACCGAAGCATTGGGGTTGAGTTTGCCTGGTAATGGATCAACGCTGGCAACGCATGGCGCGCGTAAGCAATTATTCTTGCAGGCAGGTCGCCTGATTGTGGATCTGGCCAAGCGGCACTACGAGCAGGATGACTATTCAGTCTTGCCGCGCAATATTGCCAACATGCAGGCATTTGAGAATGCAATGAGCCTGGATGTTGCGATGGGTGGCTCTACCAATACCGTGCTGCATCTCCTGGCAGCAGCGCACGAGGCAGGGATTGATTTCACCATGCGTGATATCGACCGCATTTCGCGTCAGGTACCTTGTGTGTCTAAAGTGGCACCGGCGACCAGTAAATATCATATGGAAGATGTGCATAGAGCCGGTGGCGTGATGGGCATCCTGGGCGAACTTAATCGTGCCGGTGTCATCCATACGGATGTACCAACCGTTCATAGTGCAAGCATGGGTGAAGCGTTAGCCAAATGGGATATTGTCACTACGAAAGATGAAGAGGTGAAAAAGTTTTACCGCGCAGCCCCTGGCGGTATATCGACCACCATTGCCTTCAGTCAAAGCATGTTGTGGCCAGATTTGGATGATGACCGTGAAAACGGCTGTATCCGCAGTAAGGAACACGCTTATTCGCAAGATGGTGGTTTGGCCGTGCTGTATGGCAATATCGCTCTGGATGGTTGCATTGTGAAAACCGCCGGTGTCGATGACAGTATCCTGAAATTTACCGGCCGTGCGCGCGTGTATGAAAGTCAGGACGATGCGGTTGAAAGCATTCTGGCTGACCAGGTGGTGGCTGGTGATGTAGTTGTGATTCGTTATGAAGGCCCGCGTGGCGGACCGGGCATGCAGGAGATGTTATACCCGACGTCTTACCTGAAATCCAAAGGCCTGGGAAAAGCATGTGCCTTGCTGACCGATGGCCGTTTTTCAGGCGGTACCTCAGGTTTAAGTATTGGCCATGCTTCGCCAGAAGCCGCTGAAGGTGGCGCAATTGGTCTGGTGGAGGAAGGCGATACCATTGAGATCGACATCCCTAATCGCACCATCCATTTGGTCATCAGTGATGAAGACATGGCGCACCGCCGTGCCACGATGGAAGCCAAAGGGCATCAAGCCTGGAAACCAGTCAGCCGCGAGCGAGTGGTGTCGCCTGCATTGCGTGCATATGCCGCGATGAGTACCAGCGCCGCTAAAGGTGCCGTAAGAGATGTGTCACAAATTGAAAGGGGCAGTAGATGACCGCACACGCAACATTGGAGCATGGTCAACCCGATATGACAAAGCGCTTGAAACTGCATGCGCACGTCAACCAGCTGCAAGACGAAAATGGTTTGCAATACCTTGAAATTGATAACCCGTTAGCAACCGGCAAAATTGCCTTGCAGGGCGCCCATGTCATGCAGTGGCAACCTAAGTTTTTAGCTGACCCGGTGTTGTGGCTTTCAAGTAATGCGCGCTATGTGAAAGGCCGTTCTATCCGTGGTGGCACCCCTATTTGCTGGCCATGGTTTGGTGCACATCCGACTGACAGCACCTTATGCCCGCATGGCTTTGCGCGCGTGATTCCATGGCGCGTGATGGATATTGATGCGACGCCAACCGGCGCCACACGCATCATCCTTGAAATGCAGCAAACGCCAGAAGCGCAGCGCCAATTATCTTATCCGTATGAATTGACACTGACGATCACAATTGGCCGCCGCTTGCGTATTGATTTGGCGACTACCAATCTGGCTAAGCATCCATTTGTCATCAGTGAAGCTTTCCATACCTATTTCAATGTCAGCGATATATCCAATATCAAAATCACCGGCATGCAGGATTGCGTCTATCTGGACAAGCTGCTGGATTACGAACGTAACGTTGAGCACAATGCATTAGCCTTTGATGGTAGTGAGTATGATCGCGTGTATGTGCATCACAGTTCTGATTGCGCTATCCATGACAGTGGCTTCAACCGCATTGTACATATCGCAAAATCCGGCAGTGATGCCACTGTGGTATGGAACCCGGGTGCAGAAAAAGCTGGCTCCATGGGCGATATGGGTGTGGGTGACGAATGGCGCAAAACCATTTGTGTAGAAACCACCAATGCCTTGGATAATATGGTCGTCATCAATCCTGGCCGCAAACATATTTTAAGCGCCGAATACTCCATCGAAACGCTATAAATCTCCTTGTAAACGCGCGTGTCAACGCATTCACGGCACGTGCGTTTTACCCCTGTTGGCAAAATACCAATCCAATTGAAAATATTTGATTAGCCTGAAAATTTCTACAGCTTCATACTTGTGGAATTTTGATGGTCAGGTAAGATGCCACATGCATGAAAATTGCATTGGGGATTTATTATTTTAAAGATATTCAAGGAGTGCGCATGAAAGTTTTATTTTCTGCAATCACAGCAGCCATCTTACTCATGGCTGGTCAGGTTCAAGCGGCGGATGCAGCTGCCGCAAAAGCATTGGCACAAAAAAGCGGCTGTTTAGCTTGCCACAGTGTGGATGCAAAAGTATTGGGTCCAGCATATAAAGATGTTGCGGCAAAATACAAAGGCGACAAAACAGCTGAAGCTAAGCTGATTGAAAAAGTGAAAAAAGGCGGTAGCGGTGTTTGGGGAAATATTCCTATGCCTGCCAACAGCCCGCAGGTTAAAGACGAAGATATCAAGACGATTGTTCAATGGGTTCTGTCTCTTTAAGATTGCTTGTGTAGTTAAAAAAGCCGACTTTGCAGTCGGCTTTTTTATTTCGCCAATTTCTTTTGCCTCACTGTTTATCTAGCGGGCCAGTTTGCTATGACGGATAGAGTAAACAAAGTAGAAAACAGCGCCTACTACCGCCCAGGTGATAAAACGATGCCAGGTTTCCGCAGGCAGGAATGACATTAAGGCACCACACGCCACCACCCCGGCAACCGGGATTAAAGGATTAAAAGGATTCTTAAAGGGTCGTGCCAAGTCAGGGTGAGTCATGCGCAAACGAATCACCCCGATACACACCATAATGAAACTGGCTAATGTGCCAATATTGACGGTTTCAGCCAGTTCACCCAACGGAATAAATCCGGCCACGATAGAGACCACAAAGCCGCACATCAGGATAATTTTGCTCGGCGTCTGGCGATCAGGATTCACTTCTGAAAAGATCGGCGAAATCAGTCCATCGCGGCTCATGGCAAACAGAATCCGCGTCAGGCCATAGAGCAGCACCAGCAGTACCGTAATTAATCCTGCAATGACGCCAGTGGCGACTAAGGTTGAAGACCAGTGATATCCCAGCTTGGTCAGCGCATAAGCCACCGGGGATGAGGTATTTAATTCTGCATAAGGAACAACGCCGGTGAGGGTACCCGAAACTATGATATAGATAATGGTGCAAAACAATAGAGAAGCAATCAGGCCGATAGGCAAATCCCGTTGCGGATTTTTACATTCTTCTGCGGCAGTAGACACGGCATCAAACCCGAAATAGGCAAAAAACACCAGCGATGCGCCTGCAAAAACGCCTATGTTTTTGCCATTATCCAGCGTTTCGAACCAGCCATATGGCATAAACGGTTGCCAGTTATCGGTATTAATATGGCCCACCGAAAGCACAATAAAAGTCAAGATGGTGGAAAGCTTGATAATCACCATGATGTTGTTGGCGCGCGCACTTTCTTTCACGCCTGTCATTAACAGCAAGGTTAATATCCAGATAATTACGAATGCCGGAAGATTGATCGTGCCGCCAAGGACGGGCGCTTTAGTGAGGTGTTCAGGTATATGGAAGCCGAGATTAGTAGCGGTGTTGACGAAATAGCCAGCCCAGCCATTGGCGACGGCTGCTGCACCGACACCATATTCCAGTAATAGCATCCAGCCCATCATCCAGGCGGCAAACTCACCGAAGGCGACATAACTATAACCATAGGCACTGCCTGAGCCACCAATGGAGGAAGACAGTTCAGCATAAGCCAGTGCAGCAAAGCCTGCGGCCACGCCTGCAATAATAAAAGACAGAACGACCGCCGGGCCGGATTGTGTTGCTGCTGCGATGCCGGTCAGTACAAAAATGCCGGTCCCTATGGCGCCGCCGATACCGAGTAATGCCAGGTCAAATGCGGTCAGACATTTTCTGAGGCCGGTATGCGCATGCGGTTGAATTGGTTTTTTACGTAATAGTTGTTTGAACATTGCTGATCCCCTTGTGCTACAAGGGTAAAGCAATCGTTATACCAGCGTCAATGCTGATGAGAAGGGCATGGTGAATTATTCAACGACTGCAGCCGAAGTGGTTGTTAAAGTCACTTGGCCGCCGCTTGAGAACAGTTTTACGGATAATGAGTTGGCTGATTGCTAACTGGCGAAATGCTGTTTTAATGTCGCGATCATATATTCATGATCCAGCACCCCGGCGCTCTCGCGTATGCTGTGCATGGCCCACATCGGGTTGCCGACATCTACCGTGGCAATGCCGAGTTGTGCTGCCATGATGGGGCCAATGGTGCTGCCACAACCCAAATCGGTGCGGTGCGCATATTGCTGGTAAGGCACGCCAGCCCTTTCACACAGCTGGATAAAGCGTGCTGCGGTAGCTGCGTTGGTGCTGTAACGCTGGTTGGCATTGGTTTTAATCACCGGCCCCTGGTTTACCTGTACATGATGGCAAGGTTCATAACTGCCTGCATGGTTTGGATGAAAGGCATGTGCCATATCCGCACTAATAAAAAAGCTTTGTGAATAACTACGCAGCTTGTCTTCGTGGCTCAGGTCGTGCGAGTGACAGATTCTCTCCATCGCATCCAGTAAAAAACTGCCGCCTGCACCGGTTGCACTTTCAGAGCCGACCTCTTCATGGTCAAATAATGCACAAATACTGGTCGCCTGCGGTTTTTCGGTGCCAATCATTGCTTCCATTGCCGCATGGCAGGAAGCCAGATTATCCAGCTGGCTGTTGGCGATAAATTCTTGCTCTATACCCCAGAAACTGCCGCGTTGGGTGTCATAAAACGCCAGATCCCAGCTCAAGATATCCGCGGCGTTTACTTGCAAGCTACTCGCTAAAGTGTCAGACAGTAATTGTTTGGCGGCTTCGCTGTTGGCGGCATGGCCGAAAATCAAGGGTAGGCCGGTTTGCTTATTGAGTGCCAGGCCTTTTTCATTGACCTCGCGGTTCATATGGATAGCAAGGTTGGGCAGGCGGGCAATGGGCTGGTCCAGTTTGATCAGGTGCGAGCTAAGGCCTGACACTGTTTTAACAATCACTCGCCCAGCCAAGCCCAAGTCGCGGTCAGTAAACGTCGCTAAAATGGGCCCGCCATATACTTCTACGCCAAGCTGTGCGATGCCTTCAGTACTATAGGCAGCTTTGGGTTTTAAGCGCAGGCCAGGAGAGTCGGTGTGCGCCCCCACGATGCGGAACCCATGTTCTGCGATGGCTGCTTGGCCAAGTACAAACGCAATAATAGACCCGCCATCACGCACGACATAATATTTGCCGCCTTGAGTAAACTGCCAGGCATCACTTTCACTCAGTTGGGTAAAACCCTGTGCAGATAGAACCTGTTCTACCCGGGTTACTGCATGCCAAGGACTTGGGCTGTCATCAATAAAATTCAGCAGAGCCTGTGCGCGTTGTCTGGCTTCTATTGATACTTGCATGCTTAAACCCAGTCTTTCTCAATCAAAAAATCGGTATAAAGTTTGGCTTCCGGACTGCCGTTTTCGGGCTTCCAGTCGTAGCGCCATTTCACCACAGGGGGCATCGAGAGCAGGATGGATTCAGTACGCCCATTGGACTGCAAACCGAATATGGTACCACGGTCAAAAATCAGGTTGAATTCAACATAACGGCCACGGCGGTAGGCCTGGAAATCACGCTCTCGCTCACCATAAGGCTGATTTTTTCGTCTTTGAACGATAGGCAGGTAAGCCTGTAAAAATGCGTCGCCAATCGCGCGTTGCAAGGCAAAACTTTGCTCAAAGCCCAGCTCGCTGAAATCATCAAAGAATACACCCCCTACACCGCGTGGTTCTTTGCGATGCTTGAGGAAAAAGTATTCATCGCAGGCTTGTTTGAAACGGGTGTAATAATCAGCACCGAATGGAGCCAGCGCTTCTTTGTTCACACGGTGAAAATGGATACAGTCTTCTTCTTCGCCGTAATAAGGCGTGAGGTCCATGCCACCACCAAACCACCAGATATCCTGCTCGCCTTCCTGTTGCGCTCTGGCAACAAAAAAACGCACATTCATATGCACGGTCGGGATGTAAGGGTTATGCGGGTGGAATACCAGCGATACACCCATGGCTTCCCATGGCCTGCCCGCTGCTTCCGGGTGGGCAACACTGGCCGCTGGTGGTAATTTGTTGCCTAGTACATGAGAGAAACCCACACCTGCACGCTCAAACACATTGCCATTTTCCAGCAGGCAGGAATTACCGCCGCCGCCTTCCGGACGCTGCCAGCTATCCTGCAAAAAGTTTTTGCCATCGACCAACTCTACCGCTTCGACAATACGTGCCTGTAATCCTTGCAGGAAGGCATAAACGGCTTGAGGTTGGATCTGTTCTGTCATGGTTTAGCTGGCTTTAATGGCGCGGTAGCCAATATCTTTACGGTGTTGCGCGCCTTCAAATTTGATGGATTCAAGGATTTTGTAAGCTGATTCCTGCGCTGATTTAACCGACTCACCCAATGCGGTGACACACAATACGCGGCCACCGCTGGTTAGCACTTTGCTGTCTTTTAAAGTAGTGCCGGCATGGAATACGTGCCCGTCCTGTACATCGGTCGGCAAGCCGGTGATTTCATCACCCAGTTTTGGTGTTTCCGGATAGTTAGCACTTGCCATCACTACACCTAGCGCAAAACGGCTATCCCATTCTGCGCTGGCCTGGTCAAGCGTACCCTCTGCAGCATGCGTAGCCAATGCCACCAAATCAGATTTTAAACGCATCATGATCGGCTGCGTTTCCGGATCGCCCATGCGGCAGTTGAATTCCAGTGTTTTTACTTCACCTTTGGGTGAAATCATCAGCCCTGCATATAAAAAGCCGGTGTAAGGAATACCATCTTTTGCCATGCCTTCTACGGTTGGGATAATAATTTCGCGCATGGCCTTTGCATGGACTTCAGGAGTGACTACAGGTGCAGGAGAATAAGCACCCATGCCACCTGTATTCGGGCCTTGATCAGCATCCAGCAGGCGTTTGTGATCCTGGCTGGTGGCCAGTGGCAGGATGTTTTTACCATCAACCATCACCATGAAGCTGGCTTCTTCGCCTTCCAGGAATTCTTCAATGACGACGCGGGCACCGGCGTCACCCAGTTTATTATCAGACAGCATGGCATCTACGGCAGCATGAGCTTCTTCCAGTGTCATCGCCACCACCACGCCTTTGCCTGCAGCCAGCCCATCGGCTTTAATCACGATAGGTGCGCCGTTAGCATCAATATATTCATGCGCTTTAGTGACATCGCTAAAGGTTTGGTATTTTGCGGTCGGGATGTTGTGGCGATACATAAAGGATTTGGCAAAGTCCTTGGAGCTTTCCAGTTGCGCAGCGGCTTTGGTCGGGCCAAATATTTTCAGGTTTGCGGCACGGAAAGCATCGACCACGCCTTGTGACAGCGGTGCTTCCGGGCCAACAATGGTCAGGGCAATCCGTTCATCTTGCGCAAATTTCACCAGTTCATCAATCTTGGTAATCGGCACATTGGTCATGGCTGGATTGGTAGCTGTACCGGCATTGCCAGGCGCGACAAACACGCGGCTGACTTCTTTATTGTGTGATACTTTCCAGGCCAGGGCATGCTCACGGCCGCCAGAACCAATCACTAAAATTTTCATAATTCACTACCTACAAAGTTATGGCCACGGAGGGCGAAGAGCACACTGAGAATTTCAATCTTGCAAAGCATTTTCTGCTTTTCTCAGTGATGCCTGTGTCCTCTGTGGCGAATTGATTTAATGTCTAAAATGACGAATGCCGGTAACGACCATGGCCAGGCCACGTTCATCCGCTGCAGCAATCACTTCTTCATCGCGCATGCTGCCACCCGGGTGAATCACGCAGCTGGCACCTGCATCAGCCAGTACGTCTACGCCATCTCTAAACGGGAAGAAGGCATCTGAAGCGACTACAGAGTTTTGCAGGCTTAAACCGGCATTTTGCGCCTTGATTGCTGCAATTTTGGTGCTATCTACGCGGCTCATCTGGCCCGCGCCTACGCCCAAGGTCATGCCATTGCCGCAGAACACGATCGCATTGGATTTCACGTATTTCGCCACATTCCAGGCGAACAGCAGATCCTGCAATTGCTCAGGGCTAGGTTGCAGCTTGGTGACGACTTTAATATCCGGAAGTTGCAGCTCATGGTTATCTGCCGACTGCAACAGAATGCCTGAACCTACGCGCTTAGAATCTACGGCATTACGCCCTTGCTCCCAAGCGTTGTTACCACCTTTTGGCAATGCTATTTTCAGCACTCGCACATTGGCTTTGGCGCTGAAAATAGCCAGTGCTTCTGGGGTGTATTCAGGTGCAATCAGTACTTCAACAAACTGCTTGCTCACTACCTCGGCGGCTGCACCATCCAGGACGGTATTGAAAGCAATAATGCCGCCAAATGCTGAAGTCGGATCAGTTTTAAACGCTTTACCGTAAGCTTCAAATGCATTGGCACCTAGTGCCACGCCACATGGGTTCGCATGTTTCACAATCACGCAGGCTGGTGTACTGAATGATTTCACGGCTTCCCAGGCGGCATCTGCATCAGCGATGTTGTTATAACTTAATTCTTTGCCCTGTAATTGCTGGGCGGTGGCCAGGCTGCCAGGAGCAGGGTAGAGGTCTCGGTAGAACGCGGCTTGCTGATGGCTGTTTTCACCATAGCGCAAGTCCTGCACTTTGATGAAGTTGCTATTCATCTGGCCTGGGAACTGGCTTAACACTGGTTTGCCGGCAGATTCTGTTTCAGCAAAATCAATCGCAGACAGATAGTTGCTGATTGCAGCATCGTATTGGGCAATACGGTTAAAAGCGGCGACGGATAATTTAAAGCGAGTCGCTTTTGAAACTGAACCGTTGTTAGCTTTGAGTTCGGCAGTGACTTCCGCATATTGTGCAGCATCAGTCAGCACAGCTACATCGTTCCAGTTCTTTGCTGCTGAGCGCACCATAGCCGGACCGCCAATATCGATATTCTCAATCGCATCTTCCAGCGTACAGTTTGGCTTGGCAACCGTGGCTTCAAACGGATACAAGTTCACCACCAGCAGATCGATGTTCTCTATGCCATATTCTTGCATGGCGGCCACATGTTCCGGCAAGTCGCGACGGCCGAGCAAACCGCCATGCACTTTCGGATGCAACGTTTTCACACGGCCATCCAGCATTTCCGGAAAGCCGGTGAAGTCGCTGACCTCTTTGACCGGAATCTGGTTGTCACGGAAAAGTTTGGCGGTGCCGCCGGTTGAAAGTAGTTCTACACCCAGTTGGTGCAGTGATTGTGCCAGTTCGAGCACACCGGTTTTATCGGAGACACTGATAAGCGCGCGTTTAATTGTCATGGTATTTAATGTGAGAGGTTGCTTGATTATAAAATTTGGTTGGCTTAACAGTTAAGCCGGGAAGGGAGTTTTCACTCAAGGCCGTAGGCGGCCATTTTTTTTCTTAGGGTGTTGCGGTTGATATCCAGCATATCAGCGGCTTTGCTTTGGTTGCCGCCTACCTTGTTCAACACATATTCCAGCATGGGTTTTTCAACACAGCCCAATACCATGTTGTAAATGGCATGAGGCGGTTGGCCATCAAGGTGGGTGAAATATTCATCGAGGGACTCGCGTACGGCGAGGCTTAATTTACTATCGGTTTGCATTATGCTGCCAGCTCCTGGTCGCTTTCTTGTTCGTTGTCTTCTGCATATACCAGCCTGTCATTTTTAGCTCTGAGTTCAGCGAAAAAGTCATTGATGGCGTTAAGTTGCAAATCAATGGTTTGCAGGGTATTCATGTTATGGCGAAAAGCGGCGGAACCTGCCAGGCCTTTGGTGTACCAGGAGATATGCTTGCGGGCGACCCGCATGCCGGTTAACTCACCATAAAAAACATATAAATCATTCAGGTGTTCTAGCATGACGCTGTGGATTTCATCCACGGTAGGCGGCAGCATATGTTCGCCGGTATTCAGGAAATGCTCTGTCTCACGGAAAATCCATGGGCGGCCCTGGGCAGCACGGCCAATCATCACGGCATCGGCTTTGGTGTAATCCAAAACAAATTTGGCTTTTTCTGGCGTTGTGATATCGCCATTGGCGATCAATGGAATATTGATGGCCTGTTTGACAGCGGCAATGGTGTCGTACTCAGCATCACCATGGTAGAGGTCGTTGCGGGTGCGGCCATGAATTGTCAGCGCCTGCACGCCAATATCTTCTGCCATTCTGGCAATCATGATGGCGTTTTTATTTTGCCTGTCCCAGCCGGTACGGATTTTAAGCGTCACTGGTACATCGACGGCATTGACTACCGCTTTGAGGATTTGCGATACCAGGGGTTCGTCTCTGAGCAGGGCAGAGCCCGCCATCACGTTACAGATTTTCTTGGCCGGGCAGCCCATGTTGATATCAATAATCTGTGCACCATTATCGACGTTGTGTTTGGCAGCTTCTGCCATCATCGCTGGTTCGGCACCGGCAATTTGCACCGAGATCGGGCTGACTTCGCCTTCATGGTTGGCGCGGCGTTTGGTTTTTTCACTGCCGTATAGTAAAGAATTGGAAGTGACCATTTCAGACACGGCCAATCCTGCGCCCATTTTTTTGCATAACATGCGGAATGGCCGGTCGGTGACGCCAGCCATAGGCGCGACAACCAGGTTATTCTTTAAGAGGTGGGATCCGATTTGCATGAGAATCAGTAGGCTCTGATAAGTCAGTGAAAAGACTGACTATTTTAACTGCAAATCGGAAGCGATGGAATTGTTTAAGGCTATTTTTGCTTATTTTTTACGCAGTTTGATATGTGTTTCTATCAGTTTCATGGCTGTATCGCGAAATAAAGTGCCTTCGGTATCTTTTACCCACATATGTAATAAGCCTGAGAAAAATAGATGGGTATCCAAAGCCAGTTCAGCTGCCGTCAGTTGCGTGCTGACTTGGCCGAGCTCTTGGGCTTTGGCGTAAGCTTGCTCCATTTTGTGGATAAGGCCGCTACAATTGCTTAGAATGGACTTGAGAACATCGGCGAATTCGTCGACATATTCGCACTTGGCCATCATGACTTCATAGGTTTCGCGCATGGTCTGGTCTTCTTCAAGCATTTGAACGGTGTTTTCAAGATGTTTGCGAATACGGCCTAGTGGGTCGGGATTGCGTTCATCGGCATTCCCTAATAAGGTATCGTCCATGCGGTCAATCAAGGGCAGATAGACGGCTTCTCGCATGGCGTAAAATAATTCTGCCTTGTTTTGAAAGTGCCAGTAGACAGCACCACGGGTGACGCCAGCATGGGAGGCAATATGCTCAAGGCTGGTGCGGCTGACGCCTTTAAGTAAAAACGTTTCGCGCGCAGCATCAATAATCCGTTGACGGGTAATCGCGGCGTCTTCCTTGGTTTTACGTACCATAAGTTTTTATCGCTCTTTCACTTTAATCATTAAAGTTTCTTAAATGTGCTGTATTTTACCGACTAGGGGTCGGCTGACTTTTAGCAAAATTTTTACAAAAGCCATTTACATACATTCGTGTTTGTATATAATATACATCCAAGAATGTATGTAATCAAGTTTATTTTGAAAATTATTAAGGGATAACATGTTGATTTCACAGAGTATCCAACCTCATCGTGCGTTTGTTTTACTGGCTTTGGGCGTTGTATTAAGTGCTTGCGGAAAATCTTCCAACCAACAGGCACCAGCTGCCGGCGCCATGCAAGCCATGCCGGTGACAGTGCAATCGGTGACTACAGAAACGGTTCCGATCCAGACTGAAGTAGTGGCACAAACCGAAGGCGCCAAGGAAATTGAGGTGCGTCCTCGCGTGGGCGGCATTATATTGAAGCGTCTGTACCAGGAAGGTCAGTCAGTCAAGGCTGGCCAGGATATGTTCCTGATCGACCCGATGCCGTTCCAGTTACAAGTCGACCAGGCTAAAGCCATGATTGCCCAGCAAAAAGCCAGGATTGAACAAACGGCACGTGAAGCGCAACGCCTGAAAGGCTTGCTGGAGACAAAATCCATCAGCCAGCGTGAGTTCGATAATGCCACTTCAGATAATTCAGTCGCCACTGCCACCATGATGCAGTATCAGGCACAACTGCGTGAAGCTGAACTGAATCTGTCTTATACCCATGTGAAAGCACCGGAAAACGGTATCGCTGGTCGCTTTGTACTTTCTGAAGGTGCGCTGGCAAGTGCCAATACCACTTTGCTGAGCACGATTGTGCAAGTGTCGCCAATCTGGGTACGCTTCAGTTTGTCAGAGTCTGATCTGCTGAGCCTGGGCGGGCATTTACGTCCGGGTAAGGTGCAAGATGTGCGCTTGATCCTCGGTGACAACACGGAATATCCATTATCAGGAAAAATTAACTTCTCAGCCAGCCAGATTGACCCGGCGCTTGGCACCCAGCAATTACGTGCAGAATTCCAGAACCCTGACAGCACTTTATTGCCAGGCCAGTTTGTGCGTGTACGTTTGACCACGGGTAAACGTGATGGCGTATTCCTGATTCCGCAGACTGCTGTATTAACCGGTCAGCAAGGCAAGTTTGTGTTTGTGGTTGAAAAAGATAAAGAAGGCAAAACCGCCGCTGCAGTGCGACCAATTACGGTGGGTGGCTGGTTCGGTGAGCGCTGGAGTGTATTGAGCGGCTTGAAGGCTGGCGATCAGGTGATTCTCGATAACCTGATTAAAGTGCGCCCAGGTGCACCAGTGGCACCGCATGCGCCAGAAGCTGCGCCTGCACCAGGCCAGGAAAAACCGGCAGCGCCAGAGAAACACTAAGTATTTAAGTTTTTACTTACGTTTTTTGTACCAAATATCATGTTATTTACGACCTGAGTACAAGGTATTCAGGTCGATTTCAGGAAAAACGATATGACCCGATTTTTTATCACACGCCCGATCTTTGCCAGCGTGCTGTCTATCATCATCGTGTTGGCAGGGTTGGCAGCGGCGTTTAAATTGCCGATTGCGCAATACCCGCAAATTGCGCCGCCAACCGTGCTGATTACCGCCAGCTATCCTGGCGCAAGTGCCGAGACACTGTCTAAAACAGTGGCGGCACCGATAGAGGAGCAGCTGAGCGGCGTAGAAAACCTGCTTTACTTCAACTCAAGCTCTGACAGTAGCGGTACTTTGACCATTACTGCCACATTTGATATCGGTACCGATGTAGACCAGGCAACCTTCAACGTCAGTAACCGCGTGAACATTGCCTTGCCTCGCCTGCCTGAAGATGTGCGTCGTACCGGTGTGGTTGTGCAAAAACGGTCTAACGACATTTTGCTGGTGGTGATGCTGATCTCCAGTAAAAAAGAGCATGACCGTTTGTTCCTGAGTAACTACGCCACGCTGAATGTGCTGGATGAGTTCAAACGTATTAAAGGCGTGGGTGACGTTACCATTTTTGGTGGCCAAGATTACTCAATGCGTATCTGGTTGCGTCCTGACCGCATGGCGCAGCTAGGCGTTTCTACCAGTGATATTCAAGCCGCGATTAACGCACAAAATGCACAGTATGCTGCGGGTAAGATTGGTGCTGAACCAGCAATCTCCAGCCAGCAATTATCATTTACAGTGACCGCTAAAGGTCGCTTAATCGAGCCGGAAGAGTTCGGTAATATTATTATCCGCGCGCAAGGCCCGAATGGTGTGTTGCGCCTGAAAGATGTCGCACGTATTGAGTTAGGTGCACAAACCTATAACGTGGCTTCTGCTCTAAATGGTCAGCCTGGTGTGGCGTTGCCTATCTTCTTGCAAAGTGGCGCCAATGCGCTGGAAACTGCTGAAGCGATCAAGGCCAAAGTCAATGAGTTGAAAGCCAAGTTCCCTGAGGGCATGGATTACAACATTCCTTACGATACCAGTGACTTCGTAAAAGCGACCATTGAAGAGGTGTTCCACACTTTTGGTGAAGCGCTTATTTTGGTAGTGCTAGTGGTATTCCTGTTCCTGCAAAGCTGGCGCGCGACGTTGATCCCGATGATTGCGGTGCCGATTTCGATTGTCGGTACATTTGCCGGGTTATACCTGTTCGGGTTCTCCATCAATCTGCTCACCATGTTTGCCATGATTCTGGCGATCGGTATTGTGGTGGATGACGCGATTGTGGTGCTGGAAAACACCGAACGGTTGATGAAAGAGGAAAACCTCAATCCGTTGCAGGCAGCGATAAAGTCGATTGCCCAGGTGCAGGCTGCGGTGGTGGCGATTGTGCTGGTGCTGTGTGCGGTGTTCGTGCCGGTGGCTTTCCAGGGTGGTATCGCCGGTGAGCTGTATCGCCAGTTTGCGGTGACGGTGGCGATTTCTGTGGTGATTTCGGGGGTGGTGGCGTTGACGCTGACCCCAGCCCTTTGCGCCATGATCCTGAAAAACAGCCATCATGAGAACGGTTTCTTCAGGACGTTTAACCGTGGTTTTGGCCGTTTAACCAGTTGGTATACCGGCACAGTGAACCTGACCCTGCATCACAAGGTAATCGGTGCTATCGTGTTTGGTGGGATGGTGATCGTCATGATATTCCTGTTCCGTGCAGTACCGGGCGGCTTTGTGCCACCTGAGGATCAGGGTTATGTGATCAGTATCGTGGTGATGCCGGATGGTGCGACTTTAAAACGTACTTCGCAGACCACGGAAAATATCCGTGCTGCCGTAGCCAAAGATCCTGCGACTGCGCATGAGTTTGCTGTGAACGGTTTTGAGCTCCTGACCGGTGCGAATAAAACCAATGCGGCAACCATGTTTGTGCGTATGACAGACTGGGATGCGCGTACTACCAATGCTGACCAGATGGTAGGCAAGCTGATTGGCATAGGCATGAGCCAGCCGGACGGCATGGGCTTTGCGGTGAACCCGCCAGCGATTCGTGGCCTGGGTTCTGCAGGTGGTTTTGAAGTATATGTACAAGCCCATGGCGATACTGATGCCATCAAGCTTTCGCAAGTCATGAATAACTTTATGGATGCGATGCGAGCTAATCCGCAATTGACCGGTATTAACAGTTTCTTCCGGCCGACTGTTCCTCAATTGTTTATTGAGGTGGACGAAGCCAAGGCATTATCACAAAATGTGAAGATTGCGGATATTTACGCTACCTTGCAAAGCACCATGGGTTCGCTATATGTTAACGACTTTAACCGTAGTGGCCGTACTTACCGTGTGCAGTTGCAAGCTGAAGCTGAATACCGCATGAAGCCTGAGGATTTGGGCAAGGTGTATGTACGTAGCCAGCCAACGGAAGACAGCCCAAACGGCAATATGGTCCCTATGTCTGCGTTGGCTAAAGTCAGCAATATCGTCGGTGCTGAACAACTTGAGCGTTATAACGGTCTGCTGTCTGCCAAAGTATTCGGTAGCGGTGCTCCGGGCGTGAGCTCGGGCGATGCGATTAAACTGGTAGAAAAAATTGCCAGGGAAAACCTGCCGGATGGTTACCAGATTGCCTGGACTGGCCAAGCTTACCAGGAGAACCGTACCGGTTCTGCGGCGCTGGTTGCGTTCGGCTTTGCGACCATTATGGTGTTCCTGATCCTGGCGGCACAGTTTGAAACCTGGGCCTTGCCATTAGCTGTGATCATGGCGATTCCGTTTGCGATGACAGGTGCCCTGATTGCAGTACTGACACGCGGCATGAATAACGACATCTACTTCCAGATCGGCTTGATTACCCTGATCGGGCTGGCGGCAAAAAATGCGATCCTGATTGTGGAATTCGCCTCGCAGAAAATGGAAGAAGGCATGCCGTTGGCTGAAGCCGCACTGGAAGCTGCCCGTTTACGTTTCAGACCGATTGTGATGACTTCCATGGCATTTATGTTAGGTATCCTGCCACTGGTGTTCGCGACCGGTGCAGGTGCGGCAGCGCGTCAGTCTATGGGTACCGGCGTGTTTGGCGGTATGTTGCTGGCGACCTTTATTGCCACCATCTTTATCCCGTTGTTCTTTACCTGGTTGACCAATGAGAAAAAAGTGCGTCACCACGGTCATATTGAAGAAGAGGAATCGGTATGAAACCGACAATGAAATTGAGTTTAAAACCATTGCAACAGTCTCTGCTGTTAGGGTTGGTCACCATGTCACTGGCTGGTTGCCAGGTGATTGGACCATTTTATTCACGGCCAGAGCCAGTAGTGCCTGCGCAATATACCAGCGGTGAAGCTGGCCAATTGACTCAGGAGCAGCAACTGGCCTTGCAACAATGGTGGACATTGTTTAATGACAGCAAGCTGAACCAGTTGGTGGATACCGCACTGGCAAAAAACAATAACCTGCAATCCGCTGTTGCGCGTATTGAAGAAGCCGATGCATTTGCGCGTGAAAGTGGTGCCAGCTTGTTGCCTACCGTGACTGCGACAGGTTCAGGGATACGTAACCGGGTGACCGAATCGGGTATTTTCCCGGTGTTTGGCGATAATCCGCGTAAAACCTACAAAGTCGGTTTGAACGGTAGTTATGAGCTGGATTTCTGGGGCAAGCTACGCCGCGCCAATGAAGCTGCACGCGCGCAATTACTGGCAACCCGCTACGCAAAAGAGGCGGTTACCTGGTCTCTTTCCAGCCTGGTGACCAATAACTACCTGATGATACGCAGCATAGACGCGCAGTTACGCGTGAATGAGCAGAACCTGAAAACGGCGCAAGACAGTTTTGATCTGGCAAACCGCCGCGTTGAAGGTGGCGTGGCTACCATTCTGGATGCCCATCAGGCAGAGCTGGTAGTGACCACGTTACGGACGCAGGCACTGGAACTGAAAAGGCAGCGGGCTTTAAGCGAGCATCAGCTAGGCTTATTAACCACTGATCTAGGGTTGAAGATTCCGGCAGGTGACTTGATGGCCATGCCACAACCACTCACGCCGCCAACCGGCCTGCCTTCCGCATTGATGGAAGCCCGTCCGGATGTACGCCAGGCGGAGCAAGCCATGATTGCCGCGAATGCGAATATCGGGGTTGCACGCGCAGCGTTCTACCCAAGTATCTCGCTGACGGGTACGTACGGCGCGGAAAGTATTGCGCTTAACAACCTGCTGAAATCCCCGGCCCGTGTCTGGTCACTGGGTCTGGATATCAATCTTCCAATCTTCAACGGCGGGCGTCTGAAAGCCCGTGAAGAGCAGGCCACAGCGCAGCAAAAACAAACCCTGGCAAGTTACCAGAATACCTTGCAGACTGCATTTACCGAAGTAAGCGATGCGCTGTCGAACACCAGCCAGTATCGTGAGCAGGAGGCGCTTGCACAATCCAAGGAAAAAACCACAGCTAATATCCTGACAGTGGCGCAAAACCGTTATCAAGCTGGTTACACCAGTTATCTGGAAGTGCTGGATGCGCAACGTAACCATAATGAAGCCACGCAAGCTATGGTGCAAAGTCGTCAAAATACGTTGATTGCCACAGTTGATTTATTCAAGGCATTAGGTGGTGGCTGGAAACCAGAAAGCGTAAAGCAGGAAGAGTATTACAAAAAATAATTGATCACTTTTCTGTGCCTGTTAAGACCGGGATAGCGGGAAATCGCTACCCGGTTTTTTGTTTGCTGCTTTGCAAAAGCGTGCAGCCCACTTAAGATGGCGCCATGCATTCGCCATCCACCACTTTACCATCCGTCAACTCCCCATCAATGGCACGCATTGCCTTTGCCAGTTTTATTGGCACGGCCATAGAGTTTTATGATTTTTATATCTATGCGATGGCGGCAGCCCTAGTGATCGGGCAAGTGTTTTTTCCTGCCAGTGCTCCGGCCATACAATCTTTAAATGCTTTGCTAACTTTCGGCCTGGCATTTATCGCGCGTCCCTTGGGCGCATTATTGTTCGGGCATTTCGGCGACAGAATCGGGCGTAAATCTACACTGGCAGCGTCGTTGCTGGTGATGGGCGCTTCCACTTTTTTAATAGGTTTATTACCGGGTTACGACACATTAGGCCTATGGGCGCCGGTGTTACTTTGCTTGTTGCGTTTTGGCCAGGGGTTAGGGTTGGGCGGCGAATGGGCCGGTGCAGCCTTGCTGGCAACGGAATATGCGCCCGAAGGTAAGCGTGGCTGGTATGGCATGTTTCCACAGTTAGGCCCTTCAATTGGATTTTTACTGGCAACACTGACGTTTCTGGGTTTAAGTCTGGGCCTGAAAGAAGCCCAGTTTGTAGCTTGGGGTTGGCGGGTGCCATTTATCATTAGTGCAGCGCTGGTGATGGTAGGGTTGTATGTCAGATTCAAATTGGCAGAAACACCAGCCTTTGCACAAGCCAAGTCAGAACAGCATATCCATCGCTGGCCACTTAAAACATTGATCTTGCAACACGGCAAGGCGATTGTGCTGGGAGCTCTGGCAATGGGAGTGTGCTATCACCTGTTTTACACGGCCACTGTTTTTTGTTTGAGCTATGGCACGCAGGCATTGCATATTGCACGCCCCGTATTCCTTGGCATGTTATGCGTCGCAGTGATTGGCATGGCAGTGGCGACACCCCTTGCCGCTTGGTGGGCAGATCGTGTCGGCAGGCGCCCGGTATTGATTAGTGGCCAGTTTATGGCGCTAGGATTAGGCTTCACGCTAGCGCCCACTTTCGCAAGTGGCAATCTGGTATTGATCGTGTTGTTTCTTTTTTTAGCGTTATTTTTAATGGGCGTGACATTCGCCCCTATGGGCGCATTCCTGCCAGAGCAATTCCCGGTGGCCGTTCGCTACAGCGGCGCCGGTTTGGCTTACCAGCTGGGCGGTATTCTTGGCGCTTCGTTTGCGCCAGCAGTGGCCCAGTTTTTAGTACAGCAGGGTGGATTACCGTGGGTAGGGTTTTATATGTCCGTTATGGCAGCCATCAGCATACTGGCTGTATGGCAAATGAAACCCATACGATTTACCCGGCATGACTGAACCTATTCAGCAGGTATAATGCACTTTTTCAATCACAGCCCTATTTGAGTATGTTTATCCACCCCGGATTTAACCCTATCGCGTTGCAAATCGGCAGTTTTGGTATCCATTGGTATGGTCTCATGTACCTGGTGGGCTTTTTTGGTGGACTTTGGCTGGGGCAATACCAGGTTAAACGCCTGAAAAAGATTGACCCTAATTCACCCTGGCAGCATAAAGACCCGGACGATATGTTGTTTTATATTGCGCTGGGTGTCGTGCTAGGTGGCCGCTTAGGATATGTGCTGTTTTACCAGCCGCTGTATTTCCTGCAACACCCACTGGAAATATTCGCCTTGTGGCAAGGCGGCATGTCTTTCCATGGTGGTTTTATTGGCGTGATGGTGGCAATGGCATTATTCGCGAGCAAGCGTGGTGTGATCTGGCTGCAATTAATGGATTTTGTCGCACCACTGGTACCGATTGGCTTAGGTGCTGGCCGCTTGGGTAACTTTATCAATGGAGAGCTTTGGGGAAGACCCACACAATCAGATTGGGGTATGGTGTTCCCGCAAGTGGATGCACTTGCGCGTCATCCTTCACAACTTTATGAGTTTGCACTGGAGGGCGTAGCGATGTTCTTGATCCTGTGGTGGTTTGCCGGCAAAAAACGTCCCATAGGTGCGGTATCAGCGGTGTTTTTGCTCAGCTATGGCTGCTTCCGCTTCCTTGTTGAATTCACGCGTGAGCCGGATAGCTTCTTAGGTTTGTTGTCACTAGGATTAAGCATGGGTCAGTGGCTATGCATCCCCATGATTCTGGTTGGCCTGGTTATGCTGCGCTGGGCTTATCGCAAGCCTTAATGTTTTGAGTCTGGCCTCGTCGCCAGCTCAAGCGCACTCAACCAGTTGATGGCATACGTACGCGCTTGCTGCGCGTCGCCACACATTTCAACATCAGGTTGTAGCCCTCCACAAAAAGCCGGGCGTTCCGGCTTGCCAAATAATTTGCAGCGGAAATCTTCATCCAGTTGAATGCAGGGGGTGCCGGCTGGTTTGCCATTCGGCATGCCAGGAATCGGGCTGTGAATAGAAGGTGCTATGCAACATGCGCCACATTGCGGACGGCAGTTCATTTTGCTAAACATCCACCCAAGGGTATCCCAGCGCGGAAACACCCGCCTTGAGGTCAAGCATGGCCTGTTTAACTAGCAAGCTTTCACCTTTCATGCCAACTTCGGTGGTCCTGCGTTGATTAGTGCGAGGCAAGCTGAATAGCTTGAGCGCGGGATACTGCGCCAGCATGTGATTCATCAAATCTATCAAATCACTTTCACCAGCCTCAGTCACTACAATCGCCTGTTCCAGATGATCAAGCGTATGGAATAAATGTCTGTAGTAAGTCTCCAGCACCCACTCAACCATCGGGTGGGCCATTTCAGGAAAGCCGGGCACAAAATAATGCTGGTTGATGCTGAATCCGGCCACTTGATTAATTGGGTTGGGAATGAGTTCGCATCCTTGAGGGAAGTCAGCCATTAACACCCGTTTAGGATAAGCACTTGCACCATAACGCGCCTCAATGTTGGCAACAGCGCCTGGGTGCCGCTCAATCATCACGCCGGCTGCTTTCGCGGCACATTGCCGGGTATGGTCATCCGGCGTAGCGCCTATGCCGCCAAAACTGAATACGATATCCCCGCGAGCCATGCTGGCTTTTAAATGACTGGTAATTTGCTCGGGAATATCCGCGATAAAGTAAGCCCAGCTTAATGGCAACCCGCGTGCTGAAAGTAGTGCAATGACCTTGCTTAGATGAGCGTCCTGTCGCTTACCTGACAATATTTCATCGCCAATAATATAGATTCCAAAGGACGGCATAATCGGCAAAGTTGTGAGGTTGAAAGTGAATATTATACCGTTGACTGTGTTTGAACATCACTGATGATTATGGTGATAGGTAATATCCAGGATATTGTGAAGGAATAGAAAATGGCGATGACTTTTCAGTCACCGCCATTTTTTGGTGTAAAGCTAAAAGTTAAATGCTAGGCTTTTCGCAATGCACGTGATAGGAAGATCAGGAATACCGCACCGATAGTAGCTACGATAATACTGCCAATCAAGCCGCCGCTAGCACTCAAACCCAATAAACCAAATAGCCAGCTACCTACAACTGCACCGGCAATACCCAAGATCAAATCCCAGATCAAACCATAGCCGTCACCTTTCATGATTAAACCAGCCAACCAACCTGCAATAATGCCAACCACGATAGTCCAAATCATAACCGCTCCCTAATTGTTGTTATCAAACGTTGTCAAGAATTGCCATAGTAATCTGTGTAGGCTTTGCAATCTGTCAGAATTTGTAGGAAAAACCTGTCAGAAAAGACTGATACCGCTTTTACCTTCTTCCAGATTACCTTTTAATGCTTTGTTCTAAACGGCTTTTGTTATGAAAAGGTACTGAACAGATTATTTTTTCATGCCCACTACTACAATCGCGGCACCGGCAACAATCAGAATAATGCTCAGCACTTGTGGAATTTCTACATCTTTAGTGACATCAGCGCTGGCTTCCAGGGAACCAATTTTGGCTACAGTCTCTTTGCTTTCATAGCTAAAACCTTTGTAAAACAAGCCTGCTGCGCCCAGCGCAATCAAGATAATGCCGATAACAAGAGATGATTTCATGTGATATGCCCCTATTTTTAGTTAAATGAAGCATTACCTTAACATATGCATAATGCCTAATGTGCACTTTCCCAATTGCAACCGATGCCAACCTCTGCCAGCAGTGGCACATCCAGCGTGGCGACACTTTGCATGAGTAACGGTAATTGCTGTTTGACCAGCTCGAGTTCGGTATCCGGTACTTCCAGCACCAGCTCATCGTGTACCTGCATAATCAGTTTGGTTTGCAGTTTTTCTTCGAACAGCCATTTATCCACCGCAATCATCGCCAGTTTAATTAGGTCAGCGGCCGTGCCTTGCATAGGCGCGTTAATCGCCGCGCGTTCAGCGCCGGCACGACGGTTACCATTGGCACTGTTGATTTCAGGTACCCATAATCTGCGGCCAAAAATAGTTTCAACATAACCTTGCTGTTTGGCCAATTCACGTGTTTCGCTCATGTACTGACGCACGCCCGGGTAACGGGCAAAGTAGCGTTCAATATAGCTTTGTGCCGCGCTACGCTCGATATTAAGGTTTTGCGCAAGGCCGAATGCGCTCATGCCATAAATCAGGCCGAAATTAATCACTTTGGCATAACGGCGTTGTTCGTTATCCACCGCTTCTTTGGCTACGCCAAAAATTTCTGCTGCAGTTGCACGATGAATATCTTCGTTGTTGGCAAAGGCGCTCAACATACCGGCATCCCGTGAAAGGTGGGCCATGATACGCAGCTCAATTTGCGAATAGTCAGCCGACACGATATGGCTGCCGGGTGATGCGATAAACGCTTCACGGATGCGGCGGCCTTCGGCAGTGCGTACCGGAATGTTCTGCAAATTAGGATCACTACTTGCCAGGCGGCCGGTGATCGCCACTGCCTGGTTGTAGTTGGTGTGCACGCGCCCGGTTTGAGGATTGATCATTTTGGGCAATTTGTCGGTATAGGTGGACTTAAGTTTTGCAAGGCCGCGGTATTCCAGAAGCACTTTAGGCAAGGGGTAATCCAGCGCCAGCTCCTGCAATACATCCTCATCGGTGGAAGGCACGCCGGAAGGTGTTTTTTTCAAGGGCTTGATGCCTAATTTGCCAAACAGGATTTCCTGTAACTGTTTGGGGCTGCCCAGGTTGAACGGCTGTCCTGCCAGTTCGTAAGCTTGTTTTTCCAGTTCCATCAATCGCAGGCCGATTTCATTGCTTTGGCGGTTCAGCATATGGCTGTCGATCAATACGCCGTGGCGCTCCATGCGTTGCAAGGCCAGCATGCTGGGCATTTCTATCTGTGTATAGATAAAGTCCAGTTTTGTGGACTCTGCCACTTGCGGGTAAAGCGCACGGTGCAGTTGCAGCGTGATATCAGCATCTTCTGCTGAATACTCGGTGGCTTGTTCAACCGTCACCTGGTTAAAGCTCACTTGCTTGGCACCTTTGCCGGCTACCGCCTCAAACGGGATAGGTGTGATGCCCAGATGACGTTCACTCAGTTCATCCATGCCATGGCCTTTATGGCTTTCGAACACATAGGATTGCAACAACGTATCGTGAGCAACGCCTTGCAGCTGTATGTCGTGATTGGCCAGTACATGCATGTCGTATTTAAGATTCTGCCCGACTTTTTTAATCGCCGGACTTTCCAGAATAGGCTTCAATTTATCCAAAGTGATATTCAACGGCAGTTGGGCAGGCGCATCAAAGTAATCATGCGTTAGTGGCACATAGGCCGCTTCGCCGGGCGTGACACTGAATGACACACCGACAATTTTTGCCTGTAGCGGGTCTAGCGATGTGGTTTCGGTATCAAAACATACCAGCTCTGCCTGTTGTAAACGCGCTATCCAGCTATCCAGCTCAGCCTCTGTTAAAACCACCTGGTACTGCCGGCGGGTGTCGGGCACATAATCATTTTTTGCTGCAATTGGTGCTAAATAGGGTGGCGATGTGGCAGGAGCAGTGCCGGAGGTCGAACCGTCAGCTAATTTGTCCAGCTCGCGCTTCCATGTGCGGAATTCAAAGTGGTCAAACAGGCTATGAAGTTTTTCTATATCAGGTGCCTGTTGAATCAGGTCATCAAAATGTTCGCACACGCCCACGTCACAGCGGATAGTAATTAATTCACGCGCTGTTGGTAGCCAGGGCAGGGCTTTGCGCAGGTTATCGCCGACCACGCCCTTGATGTTGTCAGCATTGGCGACGATGTTGTCAAGTGAGCCATACTCTGTCAGCCATTTCACAGCGGTTTTGGGGCCTACTTTTTCAACGCCAGGCACGTTATCCGAGGTGTCCCCCACCAGAATCAGGTAATCAATAATCTTGCTTGGCGGGATGCCAAACTTGTTTTCCACGCCTGCTACATCCAGCACATCATCGGTTTTGCGGAAGGCGTCGCGCATGGTGTTGACCACCGTAATGTGTTCATTCACCAGCTGGGTGATATCTTTATCGCCAGTAGAGATAATAGTTTTAATACCTTCTTTTTCTGCCTGCTTTGCCAGTGCGCCGATCACGTCATCCGCTTCTACGCCATCTTCAATAATCAGCGGCCAGCCCATGGCACGTATGGTTTCATATAAAGGCTCAATCTGCACCCGCAAATCATCCGGCATGCTGACCCTATTGGCTTTGTATTCAGGATACAAATCATCGCGGAAAGTTTTGCCTTTGGCATCGAACACGCAGGCGCTATATTCAGAAGGGTAATCTTTATGCAGGCGGCGCAGCATATTTAATACGCCCTGGATGGCGCCTACCGGTTCGTTAGCTGAATTGCGCAAATCGGGCATGGCGTGAAAGGCACGGTAAAGATAACTGGAGCCGTCTACCAAAAGCAGGGTTTTCATTGTTGTATTCTCATGTCTTGTTCAATCTGCATGCAGTGTCGTTGATTGAATAAAGCTTGTTAAAAGGTATCAAGTAAAGGATTCAGGATTCAAGGAGCAGGCCTCTGCGCGGTACCGGCAATCTCGCTTTATCACCATATCGGTTACAACGATCTATGCGTATGGCTTCCAGCTTAAAAATTGGTTACTTGAATCCTTAATTCAATGGCGTATTTTACGCAATTCAAAGCGACTTCATGTACACTAATTTTTGTTTGAGTTTTGAAGGACAGTAGTATGAATAACCAAAAGCTGCCGAGCATGGTAGAACCGGAATTGCTCAATGGCGCTGATGCTAGTCATGAATCCTGGCATGCCTTTGAGATTATGGCTGAATTTGTAGGGGCCACCGAAAATCTCAAGGCAATCATGCCTGCTGTTTCCATTTTCGGCAGTGCGCGGACTAAGCCGGATCATCCTTATTATCAACAGACTGAAGAAATCGCAAGATTACTGTCAGATTCCGGCTTTAGCGTGCTCTCAGGAGGCGGCCCGGGCATAATGGAAGCGGCTAATAAAGGCGCCTTCCCCGGACGTGGTGCCAGCGTGGGTTTGAACATCCGCTTACCGTTTGAGCAACATGGCAACCCTTACCAGGATATCGGCATCAGCTTCAAGTATTTCTTTATGCGCAAAGTGATGTTCGTGAAGTATGCCAGTGCTTTTGTAGTGATGCCGGGTGGCTTTGGCACGCTGGATGAGTTGATGGAAGCGATTACGCTGGTGCAAACCGGGAAGACCCGCAAGCTGCCCATTATTCTGGTGGGTAGCCAGTATTGGTCGGGACTGATCGATTGGCTACGCAACACATTGGTCGCTGAGGGTATGGCGTCTGAAGCGGATATGGATTTAATCCAGCTCATAGATGAACCACAGCAAATTGTGGATGCTATCTTCAAACATTATGAAACTACCGGTTTTGAACTGACCCCGGCTGAACGCAAAATGCAGCTTTATTTATAAGGTATTGAGTTTTAAACATGCAGTTGAATGCATGGTTATTGCTTGTTTGTCCCAACTATATATTTTTCTGGGATATTTATTTTGGTTATTGTGCTTGCAATGGTCGCTGACAAGCGGCTTTTTGCTAGAATAGCAACCAATAACTAAGGAGTTTTCCATGCGTGATTTTTCCCGTTTCTTGCTAGCAGTGGTTTGTGCTGCCGGTTTTGCGATGCCGGCCTGGGCAGCGCCTGCGAATGCAGAACTCCTGGATGAAGTACCGTCACCTCCTAAAATCATTGAAGGTCAGCCGATTGACCAACCGACTATAAACAAACGTAAAGATGGCGAAAATGAGATCGAGGAATATAGCATTAATGGCGATGTATATATGGTAAAGGTTACGCCGCCGAGTGGTAAGCCTTATTATTTGCACCGTGAAGACCGCAATGGTGACTGGGTGAATGATGGCCCGACCCGACCTCTTTCAGTACCTAAGTGGACACTGTTCCGTTTCTAATCATAATCTTTGAGGTCTGCCCGAAATGGGCGGACCTGTAAATCACATGTCTGTTTTTACCACCCTGAGTTTGGAAGAAGTGCGCGAGTGGCTGGCGCCTTTTGATATTGGCGAATTGCAGACTTTGCGTGGCATCGCTGCTGGTATCACTAATACCAATTATTTTGTCGAGACCAGCGATGCGCGCTTTGTGCTGACGGTGTTCGAAAAAAATGATTTCGATGAGCTGCCGTATTTTGTACATTTGCTTGCGCACCTGTCACGGCATGGTGTGTTATGCCCGAGGCCGATCACAGATAGCAATGGCGTAGCCTTACACCGTATTCACGGCAAACCTGCCTTAATGGTGAGTTGCCTCAAAGGCAGTGATGTCAGTAACCCTAATCTGGTGCAGATCGAGGCAGTGGCGCTCACCTTGGCACGCATGCATTTTGCCGGGCTGGATTTCAATGATCAATCACACAACCAGCGTGGGCAAGGCTGGCGCGTGATGACTGCACAGCAGGTCATGCCAAAACTGGCACCGGTACAGCAACATTTATTGCAGGAAGAGCTAGAGTTTCAGCATGGCCTGGATTTATCCGAGCTTCCGCATGGGGTCATCCATGGTGACCTGTTCCGCGATAACGTGCTATTTGATGGTGACAACCTTGGCGGCTTTATCGATTTTTACTATGCATGCCATGATGTGCTGGCGTATGACGTTGCTATTGCCGTGAATGAATGGTGTGTGGATGCGACAGGCGCATTTGTGGATGAAAAGCTGGCCGTGTTTATGAATGCCTACCAATCAGTGCGCGCATTTACACCTGCCGAAAAAACATATTGGCCTGCATTGCTGCGACGTGCTGCCTTGCGTTTCTGGTTATCCCGCCTGTATGATTTTCACTATCCAGTGGCCGGTGAGCTGACGCATGCCAAAGATCCGGCGCATTTTGAACGCGTGTTACTTAACCGTAAAGCTTTAAATTAAAAATATTAAAAAGGGAGAGTCATGACAGAAACCGGAACCCAACAGGGCTTACGCTGGGTGCGTGAAAGTCTGGCCTTGTTTAAAACGCAGCCACATGTCTGGATGCTATGGTCGCTCGCCTATATCGTGATTTTCATGGTGCTGCCGTCACTGCCTTTGCTTGGCTTTCTCGGCTTGCTCTCAGTAGTGATCTGGCCAGCTTGCATGGCATTTGTTGTCTTGCTCTATCGTCAGGTAGATCTGCAAGGGGAAATGGCGCCACGCATTGTCTGGCAACAACTGCAAACGCATTTCAAAACGCTGGTATTACTTGGCGTCAGCTGCCTGATTTATGCGGTGCTGGCGACTTATTTGCTCAGCAGCGAGCTGGCTGACCTGGTAGCACATGCGCCAACCAAGGCAGGCATGAGTGAATCGCAAATGACACAGTTTTTGGAGAATACCCTTTCATTTGTGGTGAAAGTACTTCTTTTATTGCTACCTTTATTTATCGCTACCTGGTTTTCACCGATGCTGATTGCCTTGAATGGCTACGATTTGCCAAAAGCCATTAAATCCAGCATTGCTGGCATGCTGAAATACACCATGCCCATGGGTGTATCCTGGCTGGTGATGACATTAGGCATGCTGGTGGTGATGCTGGGATTAGGCCTGGTGATAGGGATTTTAGGCGCATTGATACCCATGCTTGCTGAATTGCTGATGCCATTACTGGTATTCGCCGCTTTGCTGGTGATTAATGCCTTGATGTTCGCATTTCAATATATCAGTTATAAAGATGTATTCAAAGCCGCGCCAGTGATACATGCATAAGAAAATTAAATAATAAAAACGCCTGTCTTTAACAGGCGTTTTTTATTTGTTGCTCACATATATTTCCTTAATCAATGCTTCGCTAATGACATGGATATTTATATTTTTTCCAGCTTGGCGTATTCCAGCATCAGCGTTTTCAATCCTGCACTGCCAAAATTGACTTTTACTGCCAGATCGTTGGCATTTCCTTCATAGCTGACCACGACACCTTCGCCAAACTTGTTGTGACGCACGCTTTGGCCGATTTTAAAAGGATAACTCGCTTGCGTGCTTTTTGCCGGCGTGTATTGGCCTCCCGTGGCATACGATTTGGCTGCCGGCTTGCTGTTAAGCCGTTTGGTGAGTTCTTCCGGGATCTCGTCGATAAAACGTGAGGCAATGCCATAGCGCACTTGTCCATGCAGCATGCGGCTTTGCGCATGACTTAAATATAGACGCTGGCGGGCGCGGGTGACCGCGACATACATCAGGCGGCGCTCTTCTTCCAGGCCGCCATTTTCATAGGCAGACTGTTCATGCGGAAACAGGCCTTCTTCAACACCGCAGATGAATACGCTGTGAAACTCCAGTCCTTTAGCCGCGTGTACCGTCATCAGTTGCAAAGCTTCATGGCCAACATCCGCCTGGTGGTCGCCAGCTTCAAGGCTGGCGTGGTTCAGAAACTGAGTCATCAGGTCAGCATCTTCTTCCATATTATGGTGATTGCCCAAATCCCGATTACTGAATGCGACCGCAGCGGTGACTAATTCCTGCAAGTTTTCTACGCGGTCTTCATCCTCTTTGTCATTTTGATAGTGCGCCATCAGGCCACTCAAGGTGGTGACCATTTCTGCTGTTTCACCGAGAGTGAGGCCGTAGGTCTGGTCTATCATATGGCGGATCAAAGCCACAAAACCATCAAGCCCTTTGCCACCTAATGTGCCTTCGCCCACTTTGTTGGTGGCTGCCTGCCACAAGCTGCATTCGTTCTGGCGTGCGGCTTCTTGTAGCTGCTCAAGACCGCGGGCACCAATGCCACGCGGTGGGAAATTGATTATGCGTAACAAAGCGGTATCGTCGTTGGCATTGGCGATCAGGCGCATATAAGCCAGCGCATGTTTGACTTCAGCGCGCTCAAAAAAGCGCAAGCCACCATAGACGCGATAAGGAATATTTGCCGAGAACAGTGAATGCTCCAGGATACGTGACTGCGCATTACTGCGGTATAGCAAGGCGATGTCGCCCAATGCTACGCCTTCGTTTTGCAGCATATTCACTTCATCCACAATAAATTGGGATTCATCAGTATCGTTATAAGCTTCGTAGATACGGATAGGCTCGCCCTTGCCAGCGGAGGTCCATAAATTCTTGCCTAGCCGATTACTGTTGTTGGTAATAATCGCGTTCGCAGCATCAAGGATATTGCTATGCGAACGGTAGTTTTCTTCAAGTTTGACGATGTTTCCCACTTGAAACTCGCGCTGGAAGTCGGACATATTGCCAACCCGTGCGCCACGGAAAGCGTAGATACTCTGGTCATCATCACCCACGGCAAAAATACTGTTGTGCGCGCCGCCCAGTAGTTTTAACCACAGATATTGCAAGCGGTTGGTATCCTGAAACTCGTCCACCAGAATATATTGAAAGCGCTGCTGGTAATGTGCGCGGATGTGCGGTTCGCGCTGCAATAACTCATAGCAACGCAACAGCAGTTCTGCAAAGTCGGTCACGCCATCACGATTGCACTGCTGGTCGTAAGCGGCATAAATCTCGCGCAGTTTCTGGCTATGGCCATCATAGGCTTCCACTGCGTCTGCCCGTAAACCTTCTTCCTTGCAGCCATTGATGTAGCCCATCACTTGCTTTGGTGGATATTTCTCGTCATCCACATTCATGACTTTCATCACGCGTTTGATGGCAGAAAGCTGGTCGGCGGTATCCAGAATCTGGAAAGTGCTGGGTAACCTGGCTTCACGGTAATGGGCGCGCAGCATGCGGTTACACAAGCCATGAAACGTGCCTGCCCACATGCCACGCGTGTTAATCGGCAGCATGCTGGTCAGGCGCGTCAGCATTTCTTTTGCGGCCTTATTGGTAAAAGTCACCGCCATAATACCCATGGGTGAGGTCTGGCCTGTTTGAATCAGCCAGGCAATGCGGGTTGTCAGCACCCGCGTCTTGCCACTACCGGCACCGGCGAGAATCAATGCAGATACATGCGGCAGGGTGACCGCTTGCAGTTGTTTGTCATTCAGGCCCTGTAATAAATCGATTTCAGATTGCATGTCATTATTATCGCATGCTGATGCAATTCAGCAGAGAACACTGCAAGCTGAAATTGATATTCATGAGCATAAATAAATTCTTGTGAACTTTCTAAATAGGACGTACTCATACAGATACGATGATGATGAATCATCTTTCCGCTTCTTTCCTCCCTGAGCGGAAGCCTTTACGATGAGGCCTGTTGCCCCGATTTACCCCTTAATCGGGGCTTTTTTTATTCTTTTTTTGGGTGTAGTTACTTAATACTTTTATGTTCCACCCGGAAAACCCACCTGACGCCATGCCTCGTATAACAGGATGGCAGCAGAGTTGGATAAATTTAAGCTTCTGCTATGCGGCAGCATCGGTAGCCTGACACGATGCTCAGGTGCGAATTGGGCGCGGATGTCTTCCGGCAATCCGCGGGATTCAGGGCCAAATACAAAAACATCTTCGTCCTGATACTGCAAATCGGAGTGCCGCGTGCTGCCCTTGGTGGTCAGTGCGAATAGTCGCTTACCTTGTAATGCCTGCGCGCAGGAGGCCCAATCTTCATGCACGGTTAAGTCGGCATATTCATGGTAATCCAGCCCGGCCCGTTTGAGGTGTTTGTCTGATAACTCAAAGCCCAAAGGCTTAACCAAATGCAGTTTTGCCCCGGCATTGGCACATAAACGTATGATATTTCCTGTATTGGGAGGAATTTCTGGCTCAAAAAGCACGATATGAAACATTTTTAGCGGTTTGTTTAGAAACGTAGGATTAGAATGTTGGTGATATGATAGAACGAAAAGTAGCTAGATAAATAATTAAAACGCCATGGCACGTCCCGAAAAAATCAGATTAGGTGAAATTCTGGTCAGACAGAATTTCATGACCCAGGAAGAGTTGGATCAAGCGCTGGAAGAGCAGCGCAAGACTGGCCGTCGCCTGGGCCGTGTCATCGCCGATAAAGGCTTTGCCAATGAGCGGCAGATTGCCGAGGCAGTGGCACATCAGCTGAATATCCCATTCCTGGATTTGGGTCAGTACGAACTGGACGCCAAACAGGTACAAAAGCTCCCCGAAGTGCAATCGCGCCGCTTTCGCGCCATTCTGCTGGAGGAACGCCCCAACAGTTTCCTGATTGCGATGGTCGATCCTTCCGATGTCTATGCTTATGACGAGTTAGTCAGACTACTCAAACGAGACATTGATATTGTCGTGGTGCAGGAAAGTCTGCTGATGCAGACCATCGACCGCTCTTACAGACAAACCGAACAAATCTCTTCGCTGGCCCTGGAGCTACAGGAAGACTTGGCTGCCAGCAATGTCGATCTCGCCAGCCTGATGGGTGTAGACCTGGGTATTGATGACGCCCCGGTCGTTAAGTTATTGCAGACAATTTTTGAAGATGCGGTGCAAGTGCGGGCTTCTGACGTACACATCGAACCGCAGGAAAACAAGTTACTGATCCGTTTCCGTATCGATGGGGTCATGCATTTCCAGACCCAGGCAGATATGAAAATTGTGTCTGCCCTGATTATGCGGCTAAAAATCATGGCCGGCCTGGATATTTCCGAGAAACGCCTGCCGCAAGATGGCCGTTTTGGCTTTACCGTTAAAGGCCGTGCGGTAGATATGCGTATTTCTACCATGCCTACACAATACGGCGAAACGGTAGTGATGCGGTTGCTGATCCAGAATACTTCGCACTTTCAGCTGGATAAGTTGGGCATGCCACCAGAATTGCTGGCGCGCTTCCGCAAAATGATCAACCGGCCAAGTGGCATGGTGCTGGTTACAGGTCCAACCGGTAGTGGTAAAACAACGACCCTCTATTCGGCACTGAGTGAACTCAATACGCCTGAAACCAAGGTGATTACTGTCGAAGACCCGGTCGAATATCGTTTACCCGGTATTATTCAGACTCAGGTGAGCGAAAAGATCGAGCTCGACTTCCCCAAATTGTTACGTGCCATTTTGCGGCAAGACCCTGATATCGTGCTGGTGGGTGAGATGCGGGATGAAGAAACCGCCCAAACCGGCTTGCGCGCCTCCATGACAGGTCACCTGGTGTTATCCACATTGCATACCAATGATGCCTCCACTGCGCCCGTGCGTTTAATCGACATGGGCGTGCCGCGCTTTATGGTGGCAATGTCACTGTTGGGTGTGATGGCTCAACGTTTAGTGCGATTGATTTGTCCGCACTGTGCCGTAGATCATACGCCGACCGAAAATGAGGCCGTCTGGTTACGTCAGGTGCTACCCCAGGAAGAAATTCCATCTGTGTTCAAGCATGGCAAAGGTTGCCAACACTGTAATCGCACTGGCTATCTTGGTCGTATCGGCTTGTATGAGCTTCTGGAAATGACGAATGATTTGGCGATGGCAGCCAACATGCCGGATACCAATATATTTATCCAGAAAGCCCGTGAAAAACTTAAAGGTAAAACCTTAAAAGATCAATCTTTACAGCTTGCTCTGCAGGGTAAAACTACACTGGACGAAATCATGCGTGTAGATAACCAGTTTGAAGGGTAAAGTCTATGCCTGTATTTGAATATAAAGGTCGGAGTGAAGAGGGCTTGATGGTTTCCGGCGTGCAGGAAGCTGCTGACATGGATGCATTAGGCAGCGCGCTTATGCTTTCAAAAATCACGCCGATTGAAATTAAGCAAAGAGCAGCAGTTGCCGTCGCTTTCAACCTGTTTGAACAAAAAGTCACTAGCCTGGATATCATGTTATTCAGCCGTCAGATGTTTACTTTACTCAAGGCGGGTATTCCTATTATGCGGGCGCTTACCGGGATACAGAGCTCGGTAGGCAACCCTAAGCTTGCTCAGGTCGTCGGGCAGCTAAAAACCAGCCTGGATGCGGGGCGTGAGCTTTCGATGGCAATGACTGAGCATCCCAAAGTGTTTGATAACTTTTATATCAGCATGATACGGGTCGGTGAAACCACTGGTAATCTCGATAATATTTTCCTGAGGCTGGCAGAACACATCGAATTCGAGCGTTTCATGCGCGGGCAGATCAAGTCAGCTTTGCGTTACCCTATGTTCGTGATGACGGCGATGGCGATTGCTATTATTGTGATTAACATCATGGTGATACCCCAGTTCGAAAAAGTATTCGCCAGCATGCATGCCGATTTGCCGTTCATCACCAAAATTCTGATCGCTTTCTCCAGTTTTATGCGTAATTACTGGTATGTGCTAATTGCAATGGTAGTGGGTGCGGGCTATATGTTTAAGTCGTATATCAGCACTTCTTCCGGACGCTCTAACTGGGATCGCATAAAAATGCGCATTCCCATCGCAGGAAAGATTATCTTTAAGGGGACCATGGCCAGGTTTGCGCGTAGCTTTGCGCTTTCGACACGTAGCGGATTGCCTATCCTTGGCGCCTTACGCCTGGTATCCCAGACTGTAGAGAATGACTATATTTCTATCAAAATCCTCAGCATGTCTGCAGGGATTGAACGCGGCGAGACGATTTTAAGGACAGCAACACAGACCGGGGTATTTAACCCTTTAGTGCTCCAGATGATCGCCATCGGTGAGGAATCCGGCTCTCTGGATGAATTGATGCAGGAAATTGCCGATATGTATCAAGCTGACGTTGAATATGACGTTAAAACACTAGGTGCGCAAATCGAGCCCATTATGATTATGTTTCTGGGCGCACTGGTCCTGGTGTTGGCGCTGGGGGTGTTCCTGCCAATCTGGGATATGAGTTCAGTCATGCTCAAAGGCGGTTAAATTTTAAGCAATAAAAAGTATTTTTACAATGGAATAGTTTCTTTCTGTTGTAAATGTAAGGGTTCGGGGACGGTTTGAAAATTCGGTTACATGGACCAAAATTGTCTGGCATGCTTTTTGCTGACATTAAATTAACGCAGTTTGCACCTGTCACTGTGACAATAAAGGCAGGAAATTTTGATTAGGAGTCTAGGGAATGAAAAAACAGGCTGGCTTTACATTGGTTGAATTGGTTGTGGTTATCGCAGTGCTAGGTATTTTGGCAGCAACAGCATTGCCGCGTTTTGTAAACGTGCAAGGTAATGCTCGTGGCGCTAGCATGAATGGCTTAGCAGCTTCAGTGCGCTCAGCATCTAATTTGGCCAGAGCGGCATGGGTTGCTGGTGGTCAACAAGGTAACCAGGTATTAATGGATGGCAATAACGTAAACGTAGTTGCTGGCGTTGGGTTTCCACAAGCGAATGCTGGTGGGATAGTAGCTGCTTTACAACAACTTGATGCTAATACTTTCACTGCGACACCAGGTGCAGGGATAATGACCTTTAACTTAAATGGTTTTCCTAATTGTTCTTTCGTATATACCGAACAAACTGGTGTCGTAAACACTGGAAATATAGGCACAGCAGCAAACATTGCACAGAATTGTAACTAAAGAACCTATGAGGGCTTCCTCTGGATTCACGCTTGTTGAACTAGTGGTTGTGATTGCTCTGATGAGTGTCATGGTAGCAATAGCCGCGCCACGATTCGCAAATGGTGATATTTTCGAAACCCGCGGTGACGCGGGTTTGCTTTCATCTACATTACGGTATGCGCAGAAGACTGCCATCGCGCAACGCACGAGTGTGTATGTAATCACTAACAACGCGGCAATACCCAATACCGTCACTTTGTGTTTTGTGAACGGAGTTAACTGCCAAGCTGGACGCGAGGTCATTAACCCTGAAACCGAAGGTCCTTATGTGATGACCTTTTCCAGAAATGTTGGTGTACAACCATCCAGCAATGTTTTGGAATTTAGGGGTTTAGGGCAGCCTTTAATTAATGCAATTAATGCAGGAGCTACTTATACAGTAGCTAACAGGAATAGACCAGCTCAATCAATAGTAGTGAACGTTGAAGCTGAAACCGGCTACATCCGGTAACCGTGATTGGCAGCCCCGCGTCTTATGCCTGAATTCAAAAGAAAAAATAAAATAGTATCTTCCATACGAAAATTTAATCGCGGATTTTCGCTAGTGGAGTTAGTTGTGTTTATTGTGATTGTGACCACTGCTATTGCTGGTGTGGTTGGCGCATTGGCCTGGATGAGCGGACATTCAGCAGATCCTCTGGCGCGTAAACAGGCGATTGCGATTGCCGAATCGCTGATGCAGGAAATCCAGCAGATGCCCTTCACATTTTGTGATCCCGATGACCCGAATGCATCAGTCGCTGTGGGTTACGGCAATTGTGCTACCCCGCAGAATAATCTTAACGGCCCATCACCCGCCGGCGAGAGCCGGTATGGTGCAACTAACCCTTTCGATAATGTAGCCGATTATGGCGGATTTATCATGCCAGGCGGTGGGTGTGCAAGCATTTGTCGTATTGGCAGCAACGTTTCTATCCCTGGTTTGACAGCTTATGCTGCATCTGTCGCTATCGTGCAGGCAGGTGGTGCGGCACCTTTTGCGGGCCTACCTGCTGATGCGGTTCTAAGAGTCGACGTGACTGTGACTGGGCCTTCCAATACCAGAGTCATGCTTACTGGTTTCAAGGTTCGTTATGCGCCGAGAGTTTAAGAGATATAGTATCTACGTAAGCGGCTTTACCTTGGTAGAGTTAGTGATCGTCATTACTGTCACTGCCATTATCGGAGGTATTTCATCAACTTTTATCAGGCACTCGGTGATGGCTTATGTGAATTCAGAAGCCTATTACGAGTTGGCAGACCGCGCCGATATTTCATTGCGGCGTATGTCGCGTGATATCAGAAATGCATTGCCCAATAGTGTATGGGTCTCGCCAGGGGGCGATTTCGTAGAGTTCATACCTATCAAAGCAGGTGGCCGTTATTATCAGGATGACTTTGGTGCTAACAGTATGCGTGTGATGGTAGAAAACGTGCCTGTTACCGCAAATGACCAGCTCGTAATATACAACCTTGGCATACCAGGTTCTGATGCTTACGACGGGGATAACATCCGCACTATCACTACAGCGCCCAATGCTAATGTCAATCAGTTGCAATTTGCCGGTGCTGCATTCCCGATACCTTCTCCCGCCAGCCGTTTTTACATTGTTAATGGTGCTGTCGCTTATGTGTGTGACTTGGCTAACAAGCGTTTACTGATGGTGAGCAATATCGCAATCCCTTCAGTGCGCCCAGCCAACTTTAACGCAGCAAATGCCAGGGTGGTTGTAGGTGATGTCACAGGCTGCAGTTTTACTTACAGTCAAGGCGTCATGCAACATACCGGCGTCATGACCGTGCAGCTAGAGCTTTCAAAAAATGGTGGGGTAGCAAGACTATTGAATCTGATCAATGTGGTGAATTCGCCATGAAACCCATCGCTTTTCGTGTAAAAGGTTTTATGTTGCCTATGGCAATATTTCTACTGGTCGTACTGGCAGCATTGGTAGGCTATGCCATGCGGCTGGCGATGCTTGCCAACTTGGGCACTATTCAGGATGTACAAGGAGCACAAGCCTATCTTGCAGCCAGGGCCGGAGTAGAGTGGACTGCTTTTCAGGTTCTGACGCCAGCAAATATGCAAGGATGTCCTGCTGCGCCTGCACCTTTTACAATTAACGGTTTTGATGTTGTTCTTAATTGCAATCAAAACGTTGTACAAGACAAAGGCGGCACTCAAAATATTGGCATCTACACGATAGTTTCAACTGCTTCAATAGGCGTAGTAGGAGCAAAAGATTACATAGAGAGAAGGATAACAGTGACATTGAGCCGGTGTATTGACGTTATCTCTGGTGAAGAATGTAACTAAATAGAAAAATGTCATGTGTAAATTGTTAAAAAAAATATTGCCATTTATGGCGGTCATTTTTTTTGTATTTGACCTTTCAATTGTCATGGCTGCTCCGCCAGATGATGTTACTTTGAATGCTGGAGGCGGTACTAATGCCTCAGACGGTTTGCGTATTCACATTCACCGTGGCAGTCAAATCCAAATCATCAAACCTAACAGTAATGGCGCAGTGAGAGGCCAGTTGTTTGAGGATTCGCGCATACCGACAACAAGTGCTGACAGAAACAGATTAGATAATGGCATATATATAAGAGCTAATAATCGCTTGTATGGTCCTAGCCACTTTGTGTTCGCAAGAAACGGTGTTTCCAATCCAAATGCTTATACAACTACCGGTGATTTATCAGTCACACCAGCTACTGCTTCAAGCGGGCAAACGCAACAGACAACTTCAAAATTCACGCTTCCAAATACCAGCATAGTTTCGGGGAATCCTGAAGTAACAGTGGTGTGGAAATATACTTATCCACTTTCTTTTGTTACAGCTGAAGTCACACTAAATATTCCTTTATTATATCCAGTTAGCAGCAGCAATCCTGTCAGATACTATCATGCTGTAGACACCTTTTTGGGCGGTAGTGACAATGGATGCGGGATCCGTTATGTGGACACCAATGGTCGTCAGGTAGTGGGGACGTATCCCGTCATAAATGGTGGTTGCCCTTCAAGCACCACGTTGCCCAATAATCTGGATATTGTGGAGTCATTTCGTGAACGGTCTGGAAAGTTCAGCAATTATTGTGTTGGTAGATGGGACACATTCTGGACTTACGATACTACTCCGGAAACCTCTTGCGCTATCGGTAAAACCAGGGCATTAAGCAATACCATTTCAACCACCAATATTGATACTGGTGCTGCCATCGAGTATGACTTTACATCGCCTGGTACATATACTTTTAGCTATGATTTTGTGATCGGTTCGACCTATGTACCAAGTTATGATCATCTCGAAATCCGCCATCCTGGTACCAATTCCTTATGTCCAGTCGATATTCAGGTGTTAGCTTGTCTGTCATCTACAGTACCTTGTCCGACTGGACAAATTCTAAGTGCTGGCTCATTAACCGGAAACCTAACAGTCTCGCCAACTACACCTACCGTGAATTCTCCCAATTCATCATTCGAGGTGGGTGGGAATGCGCAAATTGATACTGTGAGTCTGCAAGGTAGTGCTGCAGCTACTTACACTTTGGGAGCCAGTGATCTTGCTAGAGCACCATTGAATGGTGTGAAGTGCGTAAATACTACTACTAACGCCCAGAGTTGCAGTTTTACGTTTACCAATACACCTTGTATAGACAAATTCGAGTGCATGGAAAATGGACTGACGTATAACAATCGTACAACTACGCCAACTGCCCGCAATCCTATTTATACAAAAATGATGAGTACTGGTTTTGAACTGGATGCTGTGGCAGTCTTAACGAGTGGAAGTCAATCAACTGCGTATACGGCAACTGGCGTTGTTGTCGATTTGGTAAATGATAATGGCGGCACATGTGGATCTACAGTAATTGCTAGCAAAACTGTTAATTTCTCCGCTGCCGATAGCGGAAGGAAAAAAGTCACTTTTACAAATTCTGATGTACTTGGTTCTTATCCGAATTTAAGGTGCAGAGTACGAGACCTTAATCTAAATAAAACTGGTTGCTCCTCGGATAATTTTTCTGTTCGCCCCTTGGCGCTAAATATTACAAATGTTGCCCCACAGCAATTGACTCCTAATCACACATCGAGCCCTCTTCGTAGAGCGGGTCAAGATAAATTTAGTGTCACTGTCTCGACAAATGAGGCTAACTATAACGGAACGCCAAAAGTGGATAGCAACAAATTGGATACACATGCCGGTGGGACCTCTTTAGGTCAGGTGAATGGGTTGTTTGGAAAAGCAATTTCAGGTGTAAGCAGTGGCTTAGATTTCACATATTCCGAAGTGGGGCATTTCAGATTCCAAGCCGAAGGTGTTTATGATGACACTTTCACGGATGTTGATATAGCAACTGGTGATTGTACCAACACGTTTGACACTGCAGGTAACGGTACACCAAAACGCTTTGGGTGTAAGTTCGGCAATACTGTTGCAAGTAGTTATATAGGAAGGTTTATCCCGGACCATTTCAAAATAACGGCAAGTACTTCATACACGGATGGATGTGGAGTTTTCACTTACTATAATCAAGACCCTGGTTTGATCACGCCATTTGTTCTGGAGGCAAAAAATGCTGCTGACGTCACCACCCAGTATTACACCGGAAACTATGCCATATTCGGATTGAATAACTGGGCTAATTATTTTTTTGAATTGCAGGTCGTGGCTCCAAATCAGACCATTCCTGATGGAGTCACTATCACGGCTAGCACGACCAATCCTGTAGGGACCTGGAATTCAGGTGTAGCAAATGTGCAGGCCAGGCATAGAGTCACGCGCCCGACAAATCCTGTGGAGCCGCGATCATATAGAATTACTGCGCAACCAAGAGGGAACGATGGTACAGAGTTAGTTAATTCAACCAGAGCTGAAATCCTCACGCCAACAGACCCCAATGTCCCTCAGCCTAGGTTTAGGTTTGGGCGTCTCGCCGTGACCTCTGCACATGGTTCAGAGTTACTTCCTCTATCAGTGCCGATTCAAGCTCAATTCTGGAACGGAACTGGCTTTGTCAGAAACAGAGATGACAATTGTACAGCGATACCCGTCACTAGCATTACGATGAGAAATTATAGAGGTAACTTAAATGCATGCGAAACCCAGCTGAGTATTGTTTCACCAATGAGTGAAGGTGAACTTGGTCTGCGTTTAAGTGCCCCTGGGGTCACAGGCACTACTCCGAATACAGGTAGTGTGGATTTGGAAGTAAATCTTGGAGCTGCAGCTCCAACTGAAAGAACTTGTACTAATGCAGTTGAATCTCCCGCCACTAATGGCGCTATTAATTGGTTTGGAAACCCTGACCCCATCGGGCGCGCCACATTCGGGGTCTACAAAGCCCCCATCATCTATATGCGAGAAAACTTCTAGTCCACTCAAAACCACCTAAACAGGTGGTTTTATTATTTTAATCAGTGGATTGAACTGGCAGAGCAGGCACTAAAGTTGCTACCTGTTATAAAAAGCATGGCGACTGACAGTTTTTGTAACGAAATACCACAGTTTGCAGATTTTAAGTTATCTGATATGTAAAGCCGCAGTTGCTTGTGTAGTCAATCATATGACAATGCTTTATGATCCACTTTAAAATTGATTTGTTGTGCATTGATTCTAAATAATAAATTTCATTATTCAAACTAATGGGTGTATATGAGTTGGTTTAAACGACAAAAGAACAAGCAACAAGTGGGGGTAAGCTTCACTGATATGCATGTTAGCACCGTGGCGTTAGCGCCCGGGCTGGATGGCGCTAAACCAACTGTCTCATTGGCTGCGATTCAGCAGGTCCCCTTGCAGGCAGCTTCCACATTGCGACATTTTGTGACCAAAAATGACTTAAAGGCCATGCCGTGTAATGTCATGCTGAATGTGGATCAATACAATGTGTTGCAGATCGAAAAGCCCACCATGCCTGAATCCGAGATTAAGCAGGCGTTGCGCTGGAAGGTGAAAGATCTGCTGGACTATTCAGTGGAACAGGCCGTAGTAGACGGTGTGGATATACCTGTTGATCCTTCGTATTCAAACCGCCAGCAGGCGATGCTGGCGATCTGTGCCAAGAAATCTGTGGTTACCCAGATCGGTAACCAGATTGTAGAAGCGGGATTTAACCTGAAAACTATTGATGTGCATGCGCTGGTGCAGCGTAACATCGCGCAATTACTGGAAACCGAAGGCCGTGCGCTGGTGATGCTGACCATGCTGCCCAGAGGATGTTTGCTGACATTCACTGCCAAAGGCGAGTTATATCATGCCCGCCTGATTGAGCTGGATAGAGATTTTCTGAATGACAGGGGCGATTTATACCAGAGTAATTTCGACAAACTTGTACTCGAATTGCAACGTTCATTGGATAGCTTTGATCGCCAGTTCCCATATTTAAGCCTTAACCGGTTGGTGGTGTCACCAGTAGCCAATCGTGATTACCTGGTGAGCGGGCTGAGTACCAGCTTGTATGTGCCGGTCAATGTATTCAACCTGGAAGACATCGTTGATTTGCCACCTAACCAGGACTTTGCCAGCCTGGAGAAACAGGCGATGTTGCTGCCCGCCCTGGGCGCAGCTTTACGCGAGGAGGCAGTCGCGTGAGTCAGCAAATCAACTTGTTTGAAAGCGGGCTTGTCAAGTCCAAAGACTGGTTCACGTTATCTTTCGTAGCTGCGATCTATATTCTGGCTGCCATCGTCATGGTGTATTTCTATACCGGTATTGAATCTGAAAATGCCCAGTTGTTGGCTCAGCGAAACCAAACTGTGACCCAGCACGAAAGTATGCAAAAAAAGGTGGAGGAGTTTGCCAAGAAAACAGTGCCGGTGGATAACAGTCAGCTGGAAGCTGAACTCAAAAACCTGAATAGCCGATTTGAAATGCAATCGCAGATGCTGGCCATTTTCCAGCAATCTATTTCCGAGAATGCTTACCATCTGATTGATTATATGCGTGGGTTAGCCTCACAGCAGCTTTCAGGCGTGTGGTTGACTGGTTTTAAGATTGAGCCTGCTGCACAACATGTATCACTGTCTGGCCAGGCATTGCAAACGGAAGAAATTCCTTTGTACCTGGATTTGTTATCTGCACAAAAAGTATTTGAAGGTACCCAGTTTTCCGGTTTGCAGTTCAAACAGGTTGAATTGCAAAAGCAGCTTGCGCCACAAGCAACTGCTGTGGCCACACCAGCCACTGCACCTGCAGCTGCGCCAGCGACTACCCCTGACACTTCGGGCAAAAGTGCTTCTGCCACTTCAAGCACCACGAATAATCCTGTCACGCCACCTGCAAGCACAGCACCAGCAAACGCAACGGTTCCTGAAGAAGCAAGCAAGCTGAAAATTTATGCATTCGATGTTAAAGGCCAGGATCTACGCGATAAAAGCAAACCTGTCACTGCTTTGAGCTGGGATGACTTTGTCAGCCAGACCGGCATCCAGACTAAGCCGCAAGCGAAGCAGCCATAGGAAAGTGCACCCTGATGCGATTTGAACAGTTACACACACTCAACACTAAATGGCTGGCGCTATCCAAGCGGGAGCGCTGGATGATTTTTGGCGCGGGCCTGTTTGCCGTGGTTGGATTAATGGATACCTTTTTGCTGGAGCCACAACGCGTCCAGTTAGCCAGCACGCAACAAGAGATTCTAAAAATACAGAATGACACGACAACATTGACCGAGCAGATGACCACTATTGCCAGCCAGGCTGCACCACAGCCTGAGAGCAATGGCTTTAAGCGTGATATTGATGCCGTGAATGCAAAAATCGCCAGTCAGTCCTCAGATCTGGTGAAAATTTCTGCCTATATGGTGCCGCCGCAGGAAATGGTGCTGTTACTGAAGAAGCTTTTGCAAAAGCACACCGATGTGCAGGTGATTGAAATGCAGTCACTGCCGGTGGTCGACTTTATTGAGAAGCAAAGAAAACTGATACAGGACCAAAAAGCGCCTGCCACCAGCAATCCACAGGATGCGACGGCTGAAGATATCTGGAAAAACGTACCGCATGTTTACCAGCATGCAGTGAAAGTCAGGTTGAAAGGCAAATACTTCGCGCTGATGTCTTATGCACAATCACTGAAAGCGATTGGCCAGAGAGTGGCATGGGAAAACGCCGAGCTGAAAGCCGATTATCCGGAAAGTGAATTGACCGTTCAGGTATATACCCTGAGTGGCGAAAATGCATGGTTGGGGATTTAGCATGCGCGTATTGGTAAAAGCAATGTGGATGTTAATGCTGATGCAAGGTGTTGCCTTTGCGGAAATGGTGGACCCCACCAAGCCGCCGCCATCTGTCATGGAGTATTTGCCAAATGCAGAAATGCAGGCAGAAAAGCCATGGGAGCTGACCGCTTTGCAGCATAACGGTAAGAGCGGATTTGCTGTGGTTAATGGCCAGATGGTGCAAGTGGGCGAGAGCTATAGTGGTTTTAAGCTGGCATCGGTGAAAAACCAGCAGGCGGTATTCGTCAGTAAAACCGGCGAGAAAAAAGTGATCGGGTTAGGTTTGACCAGCTATATCGTGCCTGCCCAGCCACCGGCAAAAATTAAAGCTAAAACAGCCAAACAGACTAAAAAAGCAAAGAAATAAAGTAATAAGTACCTGCGTGTTGAAATGTTCAGCATTCAGGTTAAAACACATTGAGAGACTGCTATGAAAACTTTTGTGAATACCTTGGGTGTGGTGATTATCGGTGCCGGACTGGCAGGGTGCAACAGCAATCCGTTTGCGCCAAGCAATGCATCCATCAACCCTAAAATTCAGAGTGAGCTGAGCAAATCTGCTGCTCAGGCAAAAGGGCATACAGCTCCGTTGCCAAAAGAGGTGACCGACGAACTGTTTGAGCCTCTTAAAATTGAACCGCCCAAATCTCTTGCCAAACGCGTTGAGCCGAGATTCGACCTGGTTGTTAACAAAGCGCCGGCCACTCAGGTGCTGATGGGCATCGTCTCCGGTAGCCCTTACAGCATCGCATTGAGCCCTGATCTTAAGGGAGATATCTCGATTAACTTGCGCGATGTGACGCTGTTTGAAGCGCTGAACGCCTTGCGTGATTTGTACGGCTACGAGTACAAAATGAGTGGCAAACAGATTTTTGTCGAGCCACAAAATATCCAGACAAGGGTGTTCCAGGTGAACTACATCAGCGGAGCACGTAAAGGTACTTCAGCCACGAAAGTCACTTCAGGCACCGTGAGCAATTCAAGTGGTGGTGGCGGTCAGGCTGCGGCAGCTTCCGGCGGTACAGCAGTAGGAACACCGGCAGCATCGGGTGGTGGCGCTGCCAATCTGCAGGTGTATGCCTCTGATGTCAGCATGGGTACCAATAATGATTTCTGGGGCGAGATGGCTAACTCGCTGAACAGCATGATCGGTGAAGAGGGTGGCCGCAAGGTGGTGATCAATTCCCAGTCTGGCCTGATCATGGTCAAAGCTATGCCTAAGGAAATCCGTCAGGTTGAGAAATTTTTAAGCCTGATGCAAGTGACTGTCGACCGCCAGGTGATCCTGGAAGCAAAAATTCTCAAAGTTCAGTTGAACAAAGATTCCCAACAAGGCATTAACTGGTCGGCAGCCAGGTTTATGCGTGGCCGTGATGTGACCTTCGGTAATGTAAGCGGTAACAGCACTGTGAATGGTGACACTGGCAATATCACGGATGGCAATGTCACTACTTCACCGGCAGCGAATCCAGGTTTCCTGGATAACAATTCTGCGATTGGACTGGGTGGCTCGGTATTTGCACTCGCTGTACAGGGCAAGGGCTTCTCTGCATTGCTTACTTTTCTGGAAACACAGGGTAATGTGGAAGTACTTTCCAGCCCGCGTATCGCCACCATTAATAACCAGAAAGCGGTATTGAAAGTCGGTAACGATGCGTTTTTTGTGACTAACGTCAGAACCAACGTGACCACCACCACTGGTGGTGCGATTGTGACACCGGATATCCAGCTGCAACCGTATTTTTCCGGTATCTCGCTGGACGTGACACCACAGATCGATAAAAACGACAATATCATCCTGCACGTACACCCGTTCGTCAGCGATGTGACACAGGTCAACAGGACCGTGACATTGTCCAGTGCTAACGGTGGTGTATATACTATCCCGACTGCGTCTTCCAACATTAACGAAACCGACAGTATCGTACGCACCCGGGACGGCAACGTGATTGCAATCGGCGGGTTGATGTCCGAGTCTATAGATAATACACGGACTAAAGTGCCGGGGTTGGGTGATATCAAATACCTGGGTAACCTGTTCCGCCAGAAGAGCGAAATCACCAGAAAAACCGAGTTGGTGATCCTTCTGAAATCCACTGTAGTACGTGGTGGCGACAATTGGGCTGAAGATATGCTTGAAACTCAGGGCCGTATTGATAAACTGAAGGGTGAGAGCTTCTAGGAGCGGGTTATGTACCTGCAACACTTTGGTTTAAAAGAGTATCCATTTACCATTACCCCGGATACCAGTTTTTATTATGCGACGCGCAGCCTGCAAGAGGCTTTGAATACCTTGCTGGTCGCGATTCAGTCCGGGGAAGGGTTTGTCAAAATTACAGGTGAAGTTGGCACGGGCAAGACGCTGTTGTGCCGCCGCCTGCTTAAAGCACTCGAACCCACCTGCAAAGTGGCGTTTATCCCTAACCCGTATCTTGATCCGCATGCCTTGCTGATGACTTTGGCCACCGAGTTTGGCGTGGCTTTCAAACCGGATTTTACCCACCATGACATGATAGATGCGCTGCACCGCAAGTTGCTGACCTATGCCGAAGAAGGCAAGCATGTCATTGTCTGCCTGGATGAAGTGCAGGCGATGCCGTTGGAAACGCTGGAAGCATTACGCCTGTTAAGTAACCTGGAAACCGAAAAACGTAAATTGATACAGGTAGTGATTTTTGGGCAGCCAGAGCTGGAAGAACGCATCAACCATCCGTCTATCCGCCAGTTGCGCCAGCGCATCAGTTTTGAGTATCAGCTTAAAGGCTTGCAATGGTCTGAATTGGGGTTCTACCTCAATCATCGTATGCATGTGGCCGGATACCAGGGCGGCATGGTTTTCACACCGGCCAGCATGCGACTACTTTACCGCTATGCCAATGGCATCCCCAGATTACTGAATATCCTGGCGCACAAATCCTTGCTGTCAGCGTTTGGCAGAGGCCAACAGGGCGTATCTGCAGAAGATGTCAAAGCCGCTATCCTCGATACACAAGCCAGTGTAAAAGCGCAACACCGGTGGTGGAGCCATGGCTTAAAATGGTGGCTGGCATTTCATTCTGCTCTTGCCGGTGTTGGTCGTTAATCAGGGCTTTGAGGATAAGCAGTGAGTTTAATTAATCAGGTATTGAAAGATGTTGAAGCGCGCCAGGGCGGGACCATGAATGATGGCTGGGCCGGGCAACAAGTCAAACCGGTTTTGACACATCAACCTTCTACTTCCCGGCAATGGGCCAAACGCCTGATTTGGCTATTGATGATTGCGGGCTTGGTCGCTTGGATAATATTCAACCGAACCGAATTGTCAGCGTTTTACCGGTCAACTTTAGCCAGTATTCCATTGGGTAGCGAGAAAAAGTCACAAAACAAGTTAACAGCCACATCAGTGCCAGCAAAAGCAGCCGTTGTAAAAACAGCACAACCGCCACCAAGTGAAGGCAATCCAGTCATGGATGCGCATCCGCAATTAACCAAATCTCTGTTTAGTGAATGGCAAGCCGAGCTTGCTGAGTCTGTGACCAAACCGCCCATTCGTCAAAAAGTGACGCCTGCGCCTGTGTCTAAACAAACGGTTGTCTCTAAGCAAACTTCAGCCAAAGGTGAAGCACCACAGTTTGAAGGCGAATTTTCCATCAAGCCGACCGAAAGCAATTCATCAGGCACGGTGGTTTCTGTCGTTGAACCGCCGCTGGAATCAGGTAACGCTGGTAAAAGCAAAGCCACTGCCGAAACATCCACAGAAACCAATGGCACTGTGAACAAGCATGTGCGGCCGGAACAGGAAGTTAACTTGCTGATTCAAAAAGCAGTTGATCATGAACAAAAAGGGCGGTTGAGTGAAGCGTTGACCATTTTACGCCAAGCACTGGTCACGTATCCGCAATCTGAAGATGCCCGTCAATTGCTCGCCGCTTATCTGTTTGAAACCAAGCAGGAGGCTGAAGCTGTAGCCGTATTGCAGGCAGGTATCAAGCGTAATCCAGAGCAAGTCGGGTTATCCAAATCCCTGGCTAAATGGCAGTTGGCACACAATCAGCCCGAGGCTGTGTTGCTGACTTTAAAACCATTTGCCACTGTGTTGGCGCGTGACGCCGAAAGCCAATGGATGCAGGCAATCGCTTGTCAGCAACTGGGCCAGCACCAGGTAGCTTTGCCTTACTTTGAGCGGGCAATTATTTTGCGTCCGGGTCAGGCGCAGTGGGTGGTGGCTTATGCTATTTCTCTACAGGCAAGCGGTCAAAATGCGCAAGCCTTGCAACAATTACAGTCAGCGCAGACCATGCCATTAAGTGAGCGGTTATCCGAGTTTGTTAACCAGCGCATTCGCCAGCTTGGTGGTTCAGTGCAATCGCGTGACGAGTAAGTGGCTAGCGCGGTAAGTTTATTGCTCACCTGAAATAGCGCTTTACGCTTCGGTACTTTTTAGTGTCCGCGCAACTACCAGTACCGATACTTTTCCAGCCCCCGCTTGTTTGAGTACTTTTGCCAGCGCATGCATGCTCGCACCGGTAGTCATGACGTCATCTACAACCAGCACATGTTTTCCCTGCCAATCTTTTGGTGAAGCAAACGCACCGCGTAAATTGCGGATTCTGGTTTTCATGTCCATGCCCGCTTGCGATGGCGTGTCCATCACGCGCGTGCAACCATCAATATCCAGCGGAATCTTCAATGCTTTTTGTAAGTGCTTTGCCAGTTCCAGGGCATGGTTAAAACCTCGCTGGCGCACTCTTTGTGTATGCATGGGCATGGCAATCATCACGTCCGGGATATTAGTGGCTAACAATGTCGGCAAATGTGGCAGCACAGCCTCCGTGATTAATTTGCCTATGGGTAATTGCTGATGGTACTTGAATTGTTGCAACAAGCGGTCTAGCGGATAAGCATAGCGGAAAGGTGCAAACGTCTGATCAAATGCAGGTGGATGTTGCAGGCAAATGCCACAGTAATCGCCATTTAATGTAGGCAGTGCGCACTGTGGGCAGCGCGATGAGGTATACCAGGGTATTGCGGCCGCGCAATCATTGCAAAATGGTGCATGACCTGTCTTGGTTTCTGACCAATATTCGGGTTGATATTTCTGGGCAGGCGTTGCACACATAGGGCAGGGCTGGCTGGCTTTTAACCAGGCTTGTAGCCATTGTAAAAGGTGTATGTGATTAATATTTAAGCTGTTGTAAAAATTTTTCACGTTTCAGAGTAAACAACCTATAATTCAGCCCAATTAAAATCATCCTAAAACTGTCTGCGATTACTATGGAACAACAAACTTCTTCTAGCGCTTGTAACAGCGAACTGCAAACTTCCATCATTAATATCGATGGCCTCAAAGCCGCCAGTGCCTGCGAACACACTACCGTTGAACGCTGGTCTGTCGATGACATCATGGCATTGTTTGAACTGCCGTTCAATGACCTGCTACACAAGGCACAACTGGTGCATAGAGAACACCATGAGCCGAACGCGGTACAGGTCAGTACCTTACTGTCGATTAAAACCGGTGGCTGTTCAGAAGATTGCGGGTATTGCCCACAAGCGGCGCGATATCACACTGAGGTAGAAAACGAACCTTTAATGAAGCTGGATGACGTGTTAGCCGCGGCCAAAGCGGCCAAAGACAGCGGTGCCAGCCGTTTCTGTATGGGTGCTGCCTGGCGCGGACCTAAACAACGTGACCTCGACCCGGTGTTGAAAATGATTGCTGAAGTGAAAGCCATGGGCCTGGAAACCTGCGCTACGCTAGGCATGTTGAAAGATGGCCAAGCCGAGCAGCTTAAAGAGGCTGGCCTGGATTATTACAACCACAACCTGGATACTGCGCCGGAATATTACGGTGATGTGATCAGCACACGCACTTACCAGGATCGCCTTGATACCTTGGATCGCGTGCGTAGCGTGGATATCAACGTCTGCTGTGGCGGTATTATCGGCATGGGCGAAAGCCGTGCCCAGCGTGCTGGCCTGCTGGCGCAACTGGCAAATATGGAGCAACCGCCTGAAAGCGTACCGATTAACTTGTTAACGCAGGTCGAAGGTACACCTATGCATGGTACCGAAGTGCTGGACCCGCTGGAATTCGTACGCACGATTGCGGCGGCACGCGTGACGATGCCTAACAGTTTTGTCCGTTTGTCTGCAGGTCGCCAAAGCATGGGCGACGCGGTGCAGGCGCTATGTTTCCTGGCCGGCGCCAACAGTATTTTCTATGGTGAGAAGTTGCTCACAACCGGCAACCCGGAAGCTGATGCTGATAATGCGTTATTTGCCAAACTAGGCCTGAAGAAAATCTAGTAATCATATGCTGGACTTTTTACAAGCCGATCTCGAAAAGCGCAAAACCTTGGGACTGACGCGTCAGCGTCGATTACTGGATTCGCCGCAAGCCGAGCATATCACCGCCAATGGTCAGCGATATCTCTCATTTTGTAGTAACGATTACCTTGGCCTGGCAAACGATGCTGCGCTGGTGACTGCCTTGCAACAAGCGGCGGCAGAGGCGGGTGTTGGTAGCGGCGCCTCCAATTTAATTACCGGCCATCACCGTTATCACGACCAACTTGAGCATGCATTGGCGACATTGGTAGGCAAACCGGCGGCGTTATTATTCTCCACCGGCTATATGGCAAATATCGGCGTGATCAGTGCCCTGATGGGACGCGACGACGCAGTGTTTTCGGATAAGCTTAACCATGCCTGCCTGAATGATGGCGCTTTTTTGTCGCGCGCCAATCATCACCGCTTTCCACACAATGATGTCGCCGCTTTGGAAAAGCTGTTGCAAGCCAGTACAGCCCGCCACAAATTGATTACTGCAGACGCCGTATTCAGTATGGATGGCGATATCGCACCCCTGGCCGCATATCTTGAGCTTTGCGAACGTTACGATGCTTATCTCTACGTAGATGATGCGCATGGGTTTGGTGTGTTGGGCCCGCAAGGCCGCGGTACATTGAAACATCTGGGTCTGGAATCGCCACGTTTAATCATGATGGGTACGCTGGGGAAAGCTGCCGGAGTTGCTGGCGCATTTGTTGCCGGGGAGCAGGTGGTGATTGATTACCTGATCCAGTATGCCAACAGCTATATCTACACCACGCCGGCGCCACCGCCATTATCGGCAGCTTTGTTAGCTTCGGTTCATGAAATTGAGCATGGAGATGCGCGCAGGCAACAATTATTTGCCATGATCAATTTGCTGAAAAGTGAGCTGTCACTCACGCGCTGGCATTTACTGCCATCAGAAACTGCGATACAGCCATTGATCGTCGGCGATAATTTTGAAGCGCTTGCGCTGAGCCAATATCTGCAAACGCGCGGTATTCTGGTACCTGCTATTCGTCCGCCTACCGTACCGGTCAACAGCTCGCGTTTACGTATTTCGCTTTCTGCCACGCATGGTGAGCAAGAAGTGCGCGCCTTGATTGATGCATTACATGAAGCCGAGCGCATCATTCCGGTCAGGGAACAGGCATGAGTTGTTTCATAGAAATGATAGGTCAGGGCAAGCCGCTGGTGCTGCTGCACGGTTGGGGCATGAATAGTGCCGTCTGGGAGCGCATCACCAAACGCCTGTCGGCCAACTACCGCTTGTTTCTGGTGGATCTGCCCGGCATGGGCCAAAGCCGCCCGATTACTCCCTACCATTTGCATAGCATGGCTGAAACTATCGCCGAGGAAATTCCTGGGGTTTCAAGTATCCTGGGCTGGTCATTAGGTGGGTTAGTCGCGCAACGGATTGCCTTAAACCAGCCGGACCGGGTTGAGAAACTCATTCTGGTAGGTAATAACCCGTGCTTTGTCAGCAAGCCGGATTGGCCGCACGGCATTGAGGCCAGGCACTTTCAGCAATTCAATGAGCGTTTTGAAAAAGACTTTCAAACAACTTTGCTCAATTTCCTGACTTTGCAATGCATGCTCGCTAAAGACGCCCGTAGCACCGTGCGTCAGTTACGTATCGCTTTCGCTGCCAAGCCAACGCCGACACAGGAAAGCCTTAACCTGGCGCTGGATATCCTGTTGCAAACGGATATACGTGAAGAAGTCAGCCGCCTGTATCACCCAACCCTGATTATCCACGGTGACCGTGACACCCTGGCACCAGTCAGTGCAGCACACTGGTTGGCCATGCACCTGCAACGCGCAAAACTGCGTGTGATTGCCGGGGCAGCGCATGCGCCGTTTCTCTCGCATGCCGATGCTTTCTGCGAATCGGTAGACACATTTATGGCCGAAGACTCCTCGGTGCGCGCTGTTGCGGAGACTTGAATGCAGGATGAATATTCAATAGACAAGGCGCGCATGCGGCAGGCGTTCCATCGTGCGGCAAAACAGTATGATGCCGCCGCCATTTTGCAGCGCCAGGTGCGTGAAGAAATGCTGAGCCGTCTGGATGTGGTCAAGCTGCAACCGCAAGTCATCCTCGATGCCGGATGCGGCACCGGGCATGGCTTATACGCCTTACTCAAACAATATAAAGCCGCAAAAGGCATCGCGCTGGATATCGCCGAGGGTATGCTGGCACGCACTCGCACACTGTTTCCAATATATAAATTCTGGCAATCACAGCCTCGCTTTGTCTGTGCGGATATCGAAACCATTCCTTTAGCGACCGGCAGTGTGGATATGGTGTGGTCCAACCTGGCTATGCAATGGTGTAATGACCTGGATGCCGCCTTGCAGGAATTCCGTCGCGTACTACGCCCTGATGGCTTGCTAATGTTCGCTACATTGGGCCCGGATACCTTGAAAGAATTGCGGGCAGCTTCAGGTGCCGATCATACGCATGTCAGCCGTTTTATCGATATGCATGATATTGGCGATGCCATGACCCGCGCCGGGTTCAATGCACCGGTGCTGGATGTCATGCATTACACCCTGACTTACGATACCGTTGAGTCGGTGATGCGCGACCTCAAGGCGATTGGCGCGCATAATGCCACTGCCGGGCGACCTAAAGGATTGACCGGAAAAGGGTTTTTGCAGAAATTGCGCCAGGGTTATGAAGGTTTCCGCCAGCAGGGAAAGCTGCCAGCGACCTATGAAGTCGTATTTGTGCACGCATGGACAGGTAGCCAGCCGTACACCGAACCCGGCAGCAGCCCGATACAACTGATGCCGCGCAAAGTCACAGCAGAATAAGTGATGACAATCGATTCGTTGCCGCGCCATTTCTTCGTCACCGGGACTGATACCGGCGTCGGGAAAACTACGGTGACGGTGCACCTGATGCAGCACTTTGCCGCACAAGGCCTGAAAGTGGTGGGGATGAAACCTCTTGCGTCCGGTTGCGATTGGGTAGATGGCCGCTGGCAAAACGAAGATGTGAGGCAATTAACCGCCGCCTCAAATGTGCAGGCACCAACTGAACTGGTCAATCCCTATTGTTTTCAACCGCCAATTGCCCCGCATATTGCTGCTGCGCAAGCGGGTACAGAAATTCAACTGGATGTCATCAAGGCTGCTTATACTGCATTAACTGAGCTGGCAGATGTGGTCATTGTAGAAGGTGCAGGCGGTTTGCTGGTTCCGCTCAATAAAACCCAAACCATGGGCGATCTGCTGCGAGTGCTTGAACTGCCTGCGCTGGTGGTGGTAGGCATGCGACTTGGTTGTATTAATCACGCGTTGCTGACCAGGCAGGTTTTGCAGCAGCAAAAAATTCCGTTTTGCGGTTGGGTAGCTAACCAGATTGACCCTCACATGAGCATGCAGCAAGAAAACCTGCAGACGCTGGTTGAGTGGGTACAGCAGCCGCCCGTTTTGCATTTGCCTTATCAAGGACAAGAAACCTAGATGGTAAAACAGTCAGAAATGGGCCAATCCCCCCTAAGCCAGATTGGCATGCACGCACCTGTGCCGCCAGTCACAAAGGCATTGATTGCTATGAATCTATTGGTGTTTGTGATCATGCTCTGGGGTGGTGCCGGCTTCTGGCATTCGCCTAACAATGTGCAACTGACCTGGGGCGCTAACTTTGCGCCTGCTACGGCAGATGGACAATGGTGGCGACTCGGTTCTGCCATGTTCCTGCATTTTGGCGCATTGCATCTAGGCATGAATATGCTGGCTTTATGGGATGGCGGCAAGCTGGTTGAACGCATGTTTGGCCCGGTGCGATTCTTAAGTATTTATATTGTCAGCGGCATTGCAGGTAACTTGTTGTCACTGGTGATCCAGGGCAATGAAGCAGTTTCCGGTGGCGCTTCGGGCGCCATTTTTGGGATCTACGGTGCGCTGCTGGTGTATGTCTGGTATACCAGGCAGCACATGCAACAAGTCGAATTCCGCTGGCTATTCTGGGGTGCGCTGGCATTCTCGGCGCTGACGATTATCATGGGATTTATTATCCCTGGCATTGATAACTCGGCGCATATTGGCGGTTTTGTGACCGGGATTGTTGGCGCAGTATTATTGCTGCCGACCAGTAAAGCGCATCATCCGCATCTGCAAAAGTGGCGTTTTCTTTCCGGCATCAGCTGGCTGATTGCTATCGCGATTTTGCTGACGCATTTGCCGGAACCTAAATATCGCTGGCATGAAGAACTCGCCATCCGCAAACAGGTGCAAAAGTTTACCCTGATAGACCAGCAGGCCAACCGCAAATGGAACGCCATTATGCTGGAAGGGCGCGAGGGCAGTGTCAGCTTTGACGACATGGCTACCCAAATTGATGAAGAAGTGGCGAATACCTACGAGGAAAGTTTTGAAAAACTTTCCTCGCTACCGGATGACCCTAATCTGCCGTCCGCGGCGTTGCTGGAACAAGCCAAGGCTTATGCCTTGAAACGCAGTGAAGACAGTAAAGCTGCTGCAGATAAGTTACGTAACATTCCATTTACGCCTGGTCGCGCAGCCCAGTAAAACGCGCATTCATACGTTTTCTGTAAAACGTATTCAATCCAGCCCTGCAATTTAAAGCGATGGCGCTATAAATCCGTCGCATCTCTCTGTTGCTTGAATTTCTTTTGTTGTTTCGGGCTATGGAATTTGGCATGCAAACGATGAGCCCGAGTGAAAACCCGTTTCCAGAAATCGTCAGATTGCGGCAAGTAATGCGCCTTGAATACCTGCCAGTCTTCACGCGTAAAGCCAAAATCCATACACGAGAAAATCAGTCCGGCAATATCTTTGCGCACGGCAGTGCCATTGGGTGAAACGCCTTGCAGTACACGGTGCAAGTCCAGCAAGTAAAACTCAGTGTCCGCTGTTAAGGATGCAGATTTCTGCAAGGCGATATGGCAAAGGTAAAAGTCTCTATGGCATAAGCCTGCGGCATGAAATTTTTTCGCCAGCTTCGCTACTGCGATTAACATCGCGTGGCGCTGTTCTGCTGAGGCAGGTTGCGATTGCCAGCTTTTGCAAATATCTTCCAGTGATTCAATATCACCTAAATCTTCAGTCAACAAAAATGAGCGCTGGCTGGCAGCACAGTGACCTTGTATGCCATAAGCTGCTATCGGAGTAGTCGCAATGCCAATGTTTTCAAGTGACTGAATTGCACGCACTTCAGTCATGGCACCAATAATCGGGCGTTTAAAAGTCAGCCAGTTTTTGACAATCTCTCGCCAGCCAGTGACGCCATGCTGTTTGATGAAGTAGGATTGTCCGGCAATCGTGAGACGCATGGTTTTACGATTGGCCGCAGCGCGTACGGTATGGCCTTCTAATGCCATAAAATCTTCAAAAGAAAATTCCGTTAAGCGAGACGCGTGTTTAGGCGACAGCCAAAGATGGGTATCAGAGGATGGTGGCACAGGATTACGGTGCTGTGTTTGTTGAGCCAATGTTCTTTTCCGAAGCTAACTGCGTGAGTAGCTTTGCCTCAGCCTTTCCTGGGTTGTCTTGCATTAATTGGTTGGCACAAGCCAGCCCGGCCTTGCTAAACGTTGCACGCTCAGTGGTCAGTGCTTTAGCAAGCGCCTGATCAAGTGCGGATTGTGTAAATGGACTGCCAAGTACGATCCCTGCACCTGCATTTTCTATATATGGGGCATAACCGCACACATTTGTAGTGACTACCGGCAAACCGCAAGCCATGGCTTCCAGCAATACATGACCAGCCAGTTCGCGTCTGGCCGGATGAACCATCCAGTCACATGCTTGCATCAGCTGCGGAATATCATCGCGACCGCCCAGCACCTGTATCTGGCCGCTTAAATGATGTGCCTCAATATGTTTCTGCAACCAGCGTGGATTATCCTGGCCTATGATCAGCATGCGGACATTTTTTCTCATACTTTCCGGCAAACTGGCAATGGCCGTGACTGCGCGGTCAGCCCCCTTGGTTTTAAAGCCGGAGCCTACCAGTAGCAATGCAATCTGCTCAGGCAATATACCGAATGTGTCTGCCAGCCATTGCTTTCTGTGTGCACGGTTAAAACGAGGGAATCGCTGCGGATCCAGGATAGGCGGGATCAGGTGAAAACGCTCGCTTGGTGTCTGGTACCAATGCTGGAATGTCGTTTGTTCCTGCGGCGTCAGCGTCAGAATGTGGGTGTTGCTGCCTGGTGAGAAGATTGATGCTTCTGCCTGCTGGAACCAGCGATAACGACTGGTCAGCCTATACCACCACGGCCGCTCTTCATGTGCTTTAGCAATAAAGCAGGAGTCTGCAGCAAAATAGACGTCTATCGGCTGCATGCGGTTAAAGCCTACGACTAGGTCAAAAGGTTCTGCCTGCACCGCCTGCTGCATCGCGCTAATCAGGCTGGCATGTCTGGTATGGTTACGCCAGCCGTTGCTTGCGCGTAACTTCACCTGGATTTCTACTGGCTGCTGCCCTTGCCATTCACCAGTGAAAATCGTCACTTGGTGACCCAGTGCAACACAGTCTTTTGCAATACGCAGCATGTCGCGCTGCACACCGCCATATGGGAAATATTTGAATATCAGAAAAGCAAACTTCATGGCCGAGATTGTATGCGAAAATAGCGCCCATGAAACGGATTCTGATTGTCAAAACCACCTCTATGGGCGATGTGATCCATGCACTGCCAGCCGTGCAGGATATATTGCAGCATTTTCCGGATGCGCAGATTGACTGGATGGTAGAAGAAAGTTTCGCTGATATTCCCCGTTTGCATCCACACGTTCAGCAGGTGTTTACCGTTGCGATCCGGCGTTGGCGAGAGCAATTGTTAAGCTGCGAATCCTGGCGTGAAGTGAGAGCAGTTAAACGTGCAATCGCCAGCCACACTTATGATGCCGTGATTGATGTACAAGGCCTGATTAAAAGTGCCTGGATGGCGCGCTGGGCACGTGGGCCGCGATATGGTTACGATAAGGATTCTATTCGCGAGCCACTGGCGAGTCGTTTTTACCAGTATCGATATGCTATTTCTTATCGGCAACATGCCGTAACGCGTATCCGTACTTTAGTGGCTTTGAGTTTAGGATATGAAGTACCGCAGGATTTACCGGATTATGGTTTGCAAGGTGGGCAGTCAGTTGCGACCGGTTTGCAAGTAGCATTGACATTACCCAATCGTTTTTGGATCGCTTTGCATGCAACTAGCCGGGACAGTAAATTATGGCCTGAAGCGTATTGGATAGCACTGGGGCAGCACTATGCTGCACTAGGGTTGGCAATGTGTTTACCATGGGCTTCAGTTGAAGAGAAAGCACGCGCAGAGCGTATAGCTTCGCAAGTTAAACAAGCAAAAGTGTCGCAAGCGATGGTATTGCCTAAATTAAGTTTGCAGCAATTGGCGCAGGTCATTCCACTGGCAACATTTGCGGTGGGCGTAGACACCGGATTGTCGCATTTGGCTGCGGCACTGGATATTCCGGTAGTGGCTTTGTACACAGATACCGACCCAGGATTAACCGGGGTTGCAGGTGGACGTAAAGCAGCAGCGATTAATTTAGGTGGCAAACAGCAAGTCCCTGATATCCCTGCAGTTCTGGCAGCAATCAAGCATGTAATCACCTGATCATTGGCACTGGCTTGATCGGTGCCATTCAATTTTCACATAAATCGTTCACTTACCCTTGAAATCAGTAGGGGCATCCCCATGTTTGTGAACATGGTATGAAATTAGTGAAACGAAAAAGTCTTGAATTCTATAGGGGATCATCATGCAAGAACCACAAACATCCGTAGAGTCAGCGCCGAACGAGCAAGCTGTCAACGAGATAAATCCACAACAAACTGATAACCATGAGGCACGTATTGTGGAGCTGGAAGCTGCGCTGGAAGAGGCAAAAGCCCAAGTGCTGTATGTAAAAGCCGAGGGCGAAAACGTCCGCCGCCGTGCGCTGGATGATATTGATAAAGCACGCAAGTTTGCACTGGAGAAATTCAGTAATGAGCTGCTGGCAGTGAAGGACAGCCTGGATGCGGCATTGGTCGTCGAAAACGCGGATGTCACTAGCTACAAAAATGGTGTTGAATTGACCGCCAAGCAATTACTGGGTGTGTTCGAAAAATTCAATATTGCAGAAATCAATCCATTGGGCGAAAAATTTGACCCCAACAAGCATCAGGCAATCAGCATGGTGCAGGCGGAAGGTGAGCCTAATACAGTCTTGAGCGTACTGCAAAAAGGCTATGCACTGAATGAGCGTGTATTACGCCCGGCGCTGGTGACTGTCATCCAAGCAAAATAATTTATACAACCACATTTTAACCACATTTCCATTGGGGACTTGAAATCTGTTCAGGCATCCCAATTATCGAAACATGAGGTTTTGATTAACAATGAATGTGATTAATAAAATTTAAGGAAGCGAAGAATGGGAAAAATAATTGGTATTGACCTGGGGACCACCAACTCATGTGTAGCCGTCATGGAAGGTGGCAAACCACGTGTGATTGAAAACGCTGAAGGTGCGCGTACAACGCCATCTATCATTGCGTATCAGGAAGACGGCGAAATTCTGGTAGGTGCACCGGCCAAGCGCCAGGCAGTGACTAACCCTAAAAACACCTTGTTTGCGGTGAAACGTTTGATTGGTCGCCGCTTTGATGAAAAAGAAGTGCAAAAAGACATCGATTTGATGCCTTACACCATTTCCAAAGCAGACAACGGTGATGCCTGGGTTGAAGTGCGCGACAAGAAACAAGCACCGCCACAGATTTCTGCTGAAGTTTTGCGCAAAATGAAGAAAACTGCCGAAGACTATTTGGGTGAAGAAGTGACTGAAGCAGTGATTACTGTGCCAGCTTACTTTAACGATAGCCAGCGCCAGGCAACCAAAGATGCGGGCCGTATTGCTGGTTTGGACGTTAAACGTATTATTAACGAACCAACTGCTGCTGCTCTGGCATTTGGCCTGGATAAACAAGAAGGTGACCGCAAGATCGCGGTATATGACCTGGGTGGTGGTACGTTCGACGTGTCTATCATTGAAATTACGGAAATCGATGGCGAGCACCAGTTTGAAGTATTGTCGACTAACGGCGACACATTCCTGGGTGGTGAAGACTTTGATAACCGCATCATCGACTTTTTGGCAGATGAGTTCAAAAAGGAAAATGGTCTGGACTTGCGTAACGACTTGCTCGCTAAGCAACGCCTGAAAGAGGCTGCTGAAAAAGCCAAGATTGAGTTATCTGGTGCGCAACAAACTGAAGTGAACTTGCCTTATATCACGGCAGATGCCACTGGTCCTAAACACTTGGTGGTGAAAATCACGCGTGCCAAACTGGAGTCATTGGTGGAAGACCTGATCGAGCGCACTATCAGTCCATGTAAAACAGCATTAAAAGATGCCGGTGTGTCTCCTTCAGATATTTCTGACGTGATTTTGGTGGGTGGTCAGAGTCGCATGCCAAAAGTGCAAGAGAAAGTGAAAGAGATTTTTGGCAAGGAGCCACGTAAAGACGTAAACCCGGATGAAGCAGTGGCAGTAGGTGCTGCGATCCAGGGTGGCGTGTTGAAAGGTGACGTCAAAGATGTATTGCTGCTGGATGTAACACCTTTATCCCTGGGTATTGAAACCCTGGGCAGCGTGATGACCAAGCTGATCAAGAAAAACACCACGATTCCTACCAAGGCATCACAAGTGTTCTCGACAGCGGAAGATAACCAGAACGCAGTAACGATTCATGTGTTGCAAGGTGAGCGTGAAATGGCTGCTGGCAACAAGAGCCTGGGTCAGTTTAACCTGAGCGATATTCCACCTTCACCACGTGGCATGCCACAAATTGAAGTGACTTTCGATATTGATGCCAACGGTATTTTGCATGTGTCTGCTAAAGACAAAGCCACTGGCAAAGAGAACAAAATCACCATCAAGGCTAACTCAGGTTTGTCTGAAGAGGAAATTCAGCGCATGGAAGAAGATGCTGCTAAATATGCTGACGAAGACAAAAAACTGCGTGAACTGGTGGATGCCCGTAACCAGGCTGACAGCGTATTGCACAGCGTGAAGAAATCTCTGGCTGAACACGGTGACAAGATCGAAGCTGATGAAAAAGCCAAGATTGAAGATGCGGTGAAAGAGCTGGAAGCTGTCGCCAAAGATGGTGATGACAAAGAGGTCATTGAAGCTAAAACCAATGCCTTGATGGAAGCATCACAAAAACTGGGTGAGAAGGTCTATGCTGAGCAACAAGCACAGGCCAATACCGAAGGCGGCGCACAACCACAAGATGAAAAAACAGTGGAAGGCGACGTGGTAGATGCCGAGTTTGAAGAAGTGAAAAAAGACTAATCCTAAAGGGCGAGTGGTGACACTTGCCCTTCTTTATGATGCCGGCAAACACACTTCGTTGATAGCGAGTGTGTTTGTTTGTATGGCGCAGGCGCATGATGGCGCAAATGCATAATCGGAATAAATATGGCAGCTGCAAAAAAAGATTACTATGAAGTGTTGGGTGTAAACCGCGATGCTGGGGATGAAGAGATTAAAAAATCCTTCAAGAAACTGGCAATGAAGTTTCATCCTGACCGCAACCCGGATAACCCCAAAGCTGAAGAAAGCTTTAAGGAAGCCAAAGAAGCTTACGAAATATTAAGCGACGAGCAAAAACGTGCCGCTTATGACCAGTATGGTCATGCTGGTGTCGACCAGAGCATGGGCGGTGGTGGCTTCAGCGGATTTAACTCCGGTAATTTCAGTGATGCTTTTGGTGATATTTTCGGTGATATTTTTGGCGGCGGCGGTGGTCGTAACCAGCGATCGAATGTGTATCGTGGTGCTGACCTGCGTTACAACCTGGAAATTTCGCTGGAAGACGCGGCTAAAGGGACTGAGACTAAGATCCGTATCCCGGTGCAGACTAATTGTGAAACATGTCATGGTTCAGGCGCCCGTCCAGGCACTTCGCCTGTGACTTGTACCACCTGTAACGGCCATGGCCAGGTGCGTATGCAACAGGGCTTTTTCTCCGTGCAGCAAACGTGCCCGAAATGTCATGGCAGTGGCAAGATGGTAAAAGAACCATGCCCAACCTGCCATGGTGGCGGCCGCATCAAGCAGAACAAAACCCTGAATGTCAAAATTCCGGCCGGGGTTGATGAAGGTGACCGTATCCGCTTGAGTGGTGAAGGTGAAGCCGGGGTAAATGGCGGGCCAACAGGTGATTTGTACGTGGTGGTCCACTTAAAAGAACATGCGATCTTCCAGCGTGAAGGCGCCAACCTGCATTGTGAAATGCCTATCAGTTTTAGTACGGCTGCTCTGGGTGGCGAAATCGAAGTGCCGACACTGGATGGCGCTGCGAAAATGAAAATCCCCTCCGAAACGCAAACGGGCAGTGTATTCCGTTTACGTGGCAAAGGCATCAAACCATTGCGCTCCAGTGAACATGGCGATTTGATGGTGCACGTGGTGGTAGAAACACCGGTGCGCCTGACTGAAAAGCAGAAAGACTTGTTGCGCGAATTTGAGAGTAGTACCCAAGCAGATGCCGGCAAACACAGCCCGAAAAATAAAAGCTGGGTAGATAAAGCGCGCGACTTTTTTAGCTGATTTTTAAATGAATGGATTAACGGATATCGCAATTTTTTGCTTTATCCGTTTTCATTTTTTGTATCAGGGGAATAAGGCACTAAATTGCATTGGTTACAATTCAATAACAATTAAATTTTGATTTTTACAATTCAGTTACAGCTCGGTCAAATAATTGCAATAACTCTCTCCTAAACTAGAGCCATCTTTAAACGAAACACAAAACGTTTTGTTTAATGGCTAGCTTGGTTGATTTGTCAACGACTAGCATTGATTTCCTCCTGATCCAAACCCCCTTTTAACCCGCCTTAGCGGGTTTCTTTTTGTCTGCTACTTTCGCAACATCGTCACGCATATATTCCGAGATTGCTGAAATTAATGGTAAGCAGCGTGTAGTCTGTAAACGCAACATCGTTTATGATGATTAGCAATTACATTACAGGATCAGCTTCAAGTTGATTCTGCACATATCCATCATGTTAAAAATCGCTATTTTTAATGCTAAAGCAGACGTAGGGGCAACAACGACTGCGCTTAATTTGGGCGCTGCCTGGCAACGCCAGCATAAGCCGGTTCTGTTAATCGATATGGATCCGCAGGCGCGCCTGACTGAGACTTACAAACACATCGGCCTCGATGTGCAAAAGCATTTGTTCAGGTTTTATCAGTCTGATACGCCGTTACTAGAATTGATTCAGCCTTTGCGTAACGGGCTGCCGCTGATTACAGCCAATAAAGAGCTGATGAATCTGGATTCGCAGTTTGGCCGCGGGCCTGCAACTTTGAAAAGGCTGGCTGAAGGCTTGGCAAAGTTGCAGCCTACGCATGCTGAATATGCAGTGCTAATGGATTGTTTCTCCGGAATCGGAGTTATTTCTCTAAGTGCCGTTTTCGCCAGTGATCTGGTGCTGGTGCCGGTGTCTGCTGATTATTTATCCATTCATTCCGCTGTTAAAGTTGATAAAGCGCTCAATGCGTTACAGCCGGTGTTAAAACGGCGCATCCAGCGCCGCTTTCTACTGACGCGTGCCGATAAACGTAAGGAAATGACCGCTGAAGTTGCGCAGGAAATGCGTCGCCTGTTTGGCAACGAAGTGTTGATTACCCAGATCTCAGAGCATGCGGCCCTGGCAGAGTGCGCACGTATGGGTCAGCATGTGTTTGAGTATGATGCTGCGAGTGCCGGGGCACGTGATTACATGACACTGTATTTTGAGCTGCAAGATATCATCAAGAAATTGCCACTTTCGACATCATAGTCACTGCATTTAGCGATGGCGGCTTCCCAGCCATTGTCGGCGCCAGAACATCAGCAGCATCACTGATGCAATGCCAAGCATGATAAGGATCGCCCACCAGAAACCATACGGATCATGCGTCCATGGCATCTCTTCGAAATTCATACCAAAAATACCGGCGATTAATGTAGCTGGCATAAACAGCATGGCCACTACCGTCAGTGCGCGCACTTCCAGGTTCACCCGCTGGCTGATACTGGTCATATAAATATCCATTAGGCCGCTCAGCATGTCACGGATAGCTTCAAGAGATTCTGTAAAGTGTGCGGTGTGGTCGTACAAGTCGCGTAAATAGGGCAAGGTTTGCGGACTAAAAAAGCCATGCTCATTACGAATCAGGCTGTTCAACACTTCGCGCAGCGGCCACACGGCACGACGCAACTCAATGGTGACATGCTTGAGCCTGTGTATGTTTTGCAGATCTTCCGGGCTGGGCTGGTCAAGCAAATGCGTTTCGAGCAACTCGGCATCTTCGTTGATCGCTTCCAGCACCTGGAAATAGCGCTCCATCAAACTGTCCAGCAGTGCATAACAAAGGTAATCCGGGCCACTTTGGCGCAACAATACCTGTCCTTGCCGCAACCGCTCGCGTACCGGTTCAAAACTGCCGGATGGCCGTTCCTGAAAGCTAAGTAACCACTCACGGCCCAATGCAATACTGATTTGCTCTGAGCTGACACTCATGGACTCCGCATCGTAATAAAACAAACGTGTTTCAAGAAAAAGGTAATCCGGGTAAGTATCCAGTTTAGGCCGTTGCTCGGTATTTAAAATGTCGTCTAAAACCAGCGGATGCAATTTAAAACGACGGGCAACCGCTTGCAGCAACGCAATGTCCAGCACGCCATGTACATTAATCCACGAGGTATGTTCTGCCGGTGCCTGCCATTCCACGATGTCGTGCATAGTCAGTTGCCTGGACTCCATATCATTGGCGTTGTAGCTGATGCTATGGATACAGGCAGGCGTTGCTTCATTTTCTGTGGCAGTTTCGGGTGTTAATCCCGAGCTGGAAGTACCAAGTAAGCGATGCTTGCGGTGAGAGTGTTTGCGTTTGGCCATAAGTATAGGAATCAACAATGCGGGTTTAGCATAAGCGTTCATTATGCGGAAATCAAGCCAAAGCTAAGCGGCAAAGCCAACAGGCAGGCCACAAGCCAGTCTATGATAAAATAAGCGAAACTATTCAATGAAAGAATCGCATGTCTGGCAACACCATTGGTACGCTGTTTACCCTGACTTCGTTTGGCGAGTCGCACGGCCCGGCCATCGGCGGGGTGGTTGATGGTTGCCCGCCAGGTTTGGAATTGTCGGCAGCGGATTTGCAGGTTGACCTGGACAGACGTAAACCTGGGACTTCCCGTCATGTGACCCAGCGCAGTGAGGCTGATGAAGTTGAAATTTTGTCTGGTGTATTTGAAGGCAAAACCACTGGTGCGCCTATAGGGTTATTAATCCGCAATACCGACCAGCGCTCGCAAGACTACAGCAAGATCATGAATACGTTCCGGCCCGGACATGCAGACTACACATACACCCAAAAATATGGCATTCGCGATTATCGTGGCGGTGGCCGTTCCAGTGCTCGTGAAACGGCGGTGCGCGTAGCCGCAGGCGCCATTGCCAAAAAATGGCTGAAACAAAAATACGGCGTGCAGATTCGTGGCTATCTGAGCCAACTGGGCGAAATAAAAGTGCCATTCGTTAGTTGGGATGCGATATCGCAAGAAGGTAATCCTTTCTTCTCGCCAAATTTGGAGATTCTGCCGCAGCTTGAAGCCTACATGGATGAAATCCGCAGTGAGCGAGACTCTGTTGGCGCGCAAATCACCGTTGTGGCTGAGCGTATGCCGGTGGGTTTAGGCGAGCCGATTTTCGACCGCCTGGATGCAGATATTGCGCATGCCATGATGAGTATCAATGCCGTAAAAGGGGTTGAGATCGGCGCCGGATTTGCATCAATTGCTCAACGTGGCAGCGAGCACAGTGATGAGCTGACGCCACAAGGCTTCGCTACGAATCATGCAGGTGGTGTGTTGGGCGGCATTTCAAGCGGCCAGGATATCGTGGTCAATGTGGCGTTTAAACCAACTTCGAGTATCCCTCAAGAGCGACGCTCTATCGATCATGCCGGTGAACCGGTAATGATGCAAACTACAGGTCGTCACGATCCGTGTGTGGGTATTCGCGCAACGCCGATTGTGGAAGCAATGTTAGCGCTGGTGCTGATGGATCATGCTCTGCGTCATCGTGGCCAGAATGCCGATGTGCAATCTGCAGTACCCACATTGTAAATCCATAAAGATTACCAAACCTTCAACTTTCTAACCGATTGACAGGTACAAGCTGATCACGGTTATCCTTTAAACGCGAGTATTTAATGAGTCACGCTTTACACTTTAATCTCTCGCGTTTCTATTTTATCTATTATTTCTTTGTTGGCGCGTTTGTCCCTTATTGGGGCTTATACCTCAGCTCAGAATCCTTTTCCCCGGCTGATATTGGCATCCTGATGTCTTTGTTCCAGGTCAGCCGCATCATCGCACCTAACTTATGGGGTTGGCTGGCTGATCACACCAGGCAAAGAGTGCGCTGGATCCGCACCACTGCATTTTTAGGTTTATTTGGTTTCGCCGCGATTTTCTGGGCACATGATTTTATGACCATGTTTGTGGTCATGGCAGCCCTGAGTATGTTTACCAGTTCGACCTTGCCGCTATCCGAATCCCTTTTATTGGCGCATCTCGCGAGCACCAACGGCCATTACAGCAAAATACGTTTATGGGGCTCGTGGGGCTTTATCGTGGCCTCAATTCTGTTGGGCTACCTGACCGACTGGTTCGGCATTAAAAGCCTGCTTTGGTTTATCCTGGTTGTGCAATGCGTGCTGTTCGGATTAACCTGGAAGCTGCCAGAAGCGCATGTGCCACCGCATGCAAATGACAGTTTTTCAGTGTGGAAAATCCTTAAGCAGCCTGCGGTCATTTCCCTCCTGGTTGGATGTGCCATGATGGTGACCGCGCATGGGTTGATGTATAACTTCTACTCTATCTACCTGGCCGAACATGGTTACAGTAAAGGCATGATAGGCTGGCTGTGGGCCTTGGGCGTCATTTGCGAAATTGGTATTTTTATCAAAATGCCGTGGATTATGTCCCGTTTCAAACTGAAAACGATTTTAGTCGCCAGCTTGCTGATAGGCGTCATTCGTTTTTCCATGATGGGTTTGGTGCCGGATCACTTGGGGTTGTTGTTGCTGGCGCAGACTATGCACGCATTTACCTTTGGCAGTTTTCATGCGGCTGCAGTGGAGGTGGTCACGCAATATTTCAATGGCCGCCATCAGGCCAAAGGCCAGGCCATCTATAACAGTGTCGCGTATGGCATAGGCGGTGCCCTTGGTGGCTTGCTAGGCGGGTTTTCACTGCAGTATCTAGGCGGGCAGCTCACTTTTACGCTGGCTGCTTTATTTCCTTTATTAGGCGCAGCGATTGTCATGTTCGGACTGCATTTATCGCAACCCTATGCCCGCAGCGGCATGTTCAGCCATTAGCTAAGTGCAGATGTGAAAACAGCCCGCATGCGGGCTGTTCCTGTTTCACTAAAGAGAATTAATTGATACGTTTGTCACGCTCAATCAATGCATAAGCACTATGGTTGTGGATGCTCTCAAAGTTCTCTGATTCCACCACATATTTCACAATGCGTTTTTCTTCATTCAATTGTGCTGCGACATCACGCACCATGTCTTCCACAAATTTTGGATTGTCATACGCACGCTCAGTCACAAACTTTTCATCCGGGCGCTTGAGTAAACCATACAACTGGCACGAAGCCTGTTCTTCAACTAGTGAAATCAAATCTTCCAGCCATATGAATTCGTTCAGCAAGGCAGTCACTGTTACATGCGAACGCTGATTATGCGCGCCGTAATTTGAAATCTGTTTGCTGCATGGACATAAGCTGGTGACTGGCACCATGACCTGAACGGTAATTTCAAACTGGCCATTCTTGATTTCACCGATGAAAGTGACTTCATAATCCAGCAGGCTTTTCACGCCAGATATAGGCGCGGCCTTGTTGATGAAATACGGGAAACGCATCTCTACATAACCGGACTCCGCTTCCAGGCGTTCCACCATTTGACGCAAAATCGTCTCAAACGAGTCGATCGAAATGGCGCTTTCGTTCATGTTGAGAATCTCAACAAAGCGCGACATATGCGTGCCTTTGAAGTTGTGCGGCAAATGCACATACATATCGAACACCGCTACGGTATGTTGCTCACCGCCGGTTTTATCTTTGACAATCACCGGGTGACGGATAGACTTGATACCGACTTTGTTAATGTCCAGCCGGCGTACGTCAGGGGTGTTTTGTACGTCTTCAATCACTGCAGGAATTACGGGTTGATTCATCAGGGTTCCAAAGCGGGAGTGCCCGCGATTTGATAAATGGTTGAATATACTACTCAGCTATTAATTTCTCAATAGCCGAGCAAATACCGGATTTGTCTAGACCACAATCGGCCAGCATAGTTTCATGAGAGCCATGTTCGATAAAACGGTCGGGTAGACCTAAACATAGCACAGGCTTCACGATTTGATGTGCTTGCATGCATTCCATCACTGCAGCACCAGCGCCACCCATGATCGCGTTCTCTTCTATAGTCACTATATAGTCATGCGTGCGTGATATTTCAAGTACCTTCGCCGTATCAAGTGGTTTGATGAAACGCATATTCACCACGGTAGCATCCAGTGACTCTGCCGCTTGCAGCGCAGGGTGCAGCATACTGCCAAAAGCCAGGATGGCAACTTTTTTACCCTGGCGCACCAGTGCTGCCTTACCGATTTCTAACGAATCAAGTGTGGGCGAAGTGGTGGTACCTATACCACTGCCGCGTGGATAACGTACGGCGGCCGGACCTTTGTATTGATAGCCGGTGCTCAGCATCTGGCGGCATTCCTGTTCATCACTGGGTGCCATAATGACCATATTGGGAATGCAGCGCAAAAAGCTCAGGTCGAAGCTACCTGCATGCGTAGGGCCATCGGCACCGACCAGACCAGCGCGGTCAATCGCCAGCAGCACATCCAGGTCTTGCAGCGCAATATCGTGGATCAACTGATCGTAAGCGCGTTGCAGGAAGGTAGAATAAATGGCAACCACCGGCTTCAGTCCATCACACGCCATCCCGGCAGCAAAGGTCAGCGCATGCTGTTCGGCAATGCCGACATCAAAGTAGCGTTGCGGATAAGTTTCAGCAAAACGGTTCAAGCCCGAGCCATCACACATGGCCGGTGTGATACCGACCAACCGGCTATCAGCTGCCGCCATGTCCACCAGCCAGTCGCCAAAAATCTGGGTATAAGTAGGGCATTCACTCACAGTGAGGCAATGGCCGTTTTGTGGATCGAATTTACTGACGCCGTGATATTTGTTCGGGTTGTCTTCGGCCGGGGTATAGCCTTTGCCTTTTTGCGTGACTACATGCAGGAATTGCGGTCCTTGTAACTGACGGATATTGCTCAAGGTATCCACCAGCGTGGCAATGTCATGGCCATCGATCGGGCCAATGTAATTAAACCCGAATTCTTCAAACAAGGTGCCGGGGGTGACCATACCTTTGGCATGCTCTTCGGCGCGACGCGCAAACTCTTTTACCGGCGGAATGATATCCAGCACTTTTTTCCCGCTACGGCGCACGCTGTCATACAGTTTGCCGGACATCAGCCGCGCTAGGTAATTGTTCAGTGCGCCGACATTGTTGGAAATACTCATGTCGTTGTCATTCAGGATCACCAGCATATTCGTGTCCATATCACCGGCATTGTTCAGCGCCTCAAATGCCATGCCTGCCGTCATCGCGCCATCACCGATAATCGCCACGCTGCGACGGTCAGAGCCTAGCGTTTTGGCTGCAACCGCCATACCGAGGGCGGCCGAAATCGAGGTGCTTGAATGGCCAGTCCCAAAAGTATCGTATGCACTTTCGTCACGTTTGGGAAAGCCTGCAATACCCCCAGCCTTGCGCAATTGCGCCATGGCCTCGCGGCGGCCGGTTAAGATCTTGTGCGGGTAAGTTTGATGCCCTACGTCCCACACCAGGCGGTCATCAGGGGTGTTGTAAACGTAATGCAGTGCGATCGTCAGTTCGACCACGCCCAGATTAGACGCCAGGTGACCACCTGTTTGAGAGACGCTGAGGATCAGGAATGCGCGTAATTCTGCTGCCAGGGCTTTTAGTTGTGACCGGTCCAGCATGCGCAGGTCGCCTGGAGAGTCAATGCGGGACAATAGGGAAGTCATGATCAGAATGGACGCTCACAAATAAAACGGGCAATCCCGCGGAGTGGATCTGCCTGGTTATCGAACCCGGCCAGTAGCTGCAAGGTTTGTTCGTACAATCGCTTTACCAATGCATTCGCCTCATCAATGCCTAACAGGCTCACATAGGTGGATTTTTCCTGTAGGGCATCCTTTCCAGCAGTTTTACCAAGCGTCTGGGTATCGGCAGTGGCATCGAGAATGTCATCGACCACCTGGAATGCCAGTCCCATGTTTTCACTGTAGTGGGTAAGCAAATGAAGATCAGCCTCAGAGATGTCCTCTGCTGCATAGGCACCTAGTAATGTTGCTGCCCGGATAAGTGCGCCAGTTTTATACTGATGCATGGTTTCCAACGCATTGCGAGTTAACAGTTGCCCTGTGCTCTGCAAGTCAATGCTTTGCCCGCCACACATGCCGCGTGAACCGGTGGCTTGCGCCAGTACCTGCACTTGTTTTAAAGCTTGTGGGGCATTCGTCTCCGCAATCGATTGAAATGCCAGGGATTGCAGCGCATCACCGACTAAAAGGGCAGTGGCATCGCCATATTGTTTATGGCAACTGGGTTTGCCTCGACGCAAATCGTCATCATCCATGCAAGGCATATCGTCGTGCACCAGCGAAAACGCATGAATCAACTCTACAGCCACTGCGGCCGCATCCGCCGAACTGGCTGGCGCCCCGACGAGTTCGGCAGAGGCGTAACTGAGCAATGCCCGCACGCGTTTCCCCCCTCCTAGCACTGCGTAACGCATGGCGGCATGCAAGGTCGCCGGTGGGATGTCTGCTAGAGGTAATATGCGGTCCAGCGCCTGTTCGACCCGTTGCTGGTGAACGGTTGCCCAAGGCTCAAATGTAAATGATGAAATGCGCATGACGATAAGTGAATGTTATTTCAATCACTCAATGTCGAAAGGGGTTAATTGCTGTTGCTGATTCAAAATCAATACGGTTTGTTCAGCTTGCAGTAGCGATGCCTGGCAGCCTTGCAGTAGTTGCATGCCATCCGCATATGCGGTGAGGGCATCTTCTAGTGGCAACTCACCAGACTCCATGTTCCGGACGATAGTTTCCAGCGCGGTTATGCGCTGTGCAAAAGTTTGCGTATCACTGGCCGCAACGGGAGATTTTTTTGGGACGCTCATTGAAGGTTAACCTGTTAAAACGCCTGACATTTTAACAAAACTCATTCGGCTTGCGGGATTATTCTCGGACGACTAAACAAGATCAGGCAGGTAATACGCGCAGCAGAAAGCTGCGGATATCGTTTATTTCCTGTTCGCATACGCTATGCGCCATAGCGTATTCATGCCATTCCAGTGAATAGCCAGCAGCTTTCAATACCTCTTTGGAAGCTTCTGCGGTAGCAAGTGTGATCACCGTGTCAGCGCGACCATGTGCCATCCAGATAGGTGTTTGCCGGTTAGCCGGGTGCTGCTCGCTGACCAGACTATTTTTTAACGGTAAGTAAGTGGACAGCGCCAATACGCCCGCCAGTGGCTGTGTGAGTCGCGTTGCGGTATACAAAGCCATTGCACCGCCTTGGGAAAATCCGGCCAATACAATCCGGCTGGAAGGAATGCCTTTTGAGATTTCACTTTCTATCATAGCGTTGATTGTGACCTGCATTTCTTTAATGCCAGCTTCATCTTGTGGACTGTCTGGTTGCAGTCCAAAAATGTCATACCATGCGCGCATTTCATAGCCGTTATTCAAGGTGACGGGGCGGTAGGGTGCATGTGGAAGGATGAAGCGGATATGCGGCAGATTCAGCATCTGTACAACAGGCTCAAAATCGTGACCGTCGGCGCCCAGCCCATGCATCCAGATGACTGTTGCGGATGCATTTTCTTGTCGGTTAACGACAATATTTTCTAACATGGTATTCTTGGCTTAAGGGTAAGTAGACAGTTAGTATAGCAGTGAGCTATGGTGGCACGGATCCCTTCAGTTATTTAACAGCTGGTGGAGTTAAATTCTTTACTAAGTGAATTGATTTTTATGGCGAAAGAGCAGTAATGCTACATGGAGTACCAGCATTTAAATCGCAAGTGATGGTTGCATTGCCTGGCGCCTTTGCGCTAGAAGCAAAATTAGTCATGGTAATTACTTTTGCCCCATTATTAATTGCGATGCATGCTCTAGCTAAAGGCGCAGGAATGTCTGAGGTTGGTTTGCTAAGTTGGATATCTACATAGACTCTTCTTGCGTAGCTGCTAGCTTCTGCCAAACATGCATGGTTTGCGGTGTCTTGGATATAACTTTGATACGCTGGCATTGCAACTGAAGCAAGAATGCCAATTATCGCTACGCAGATTATTAATTCAATCAAGGTGAAACCTGATGAGAGAATGATGGCTCTATTGTAAATCATCTGTTTTATGATTCAGATAAAAAGCCCTGCATATTTGCAGGGCTTTTTAAACAGTAACTTGATGGCAGTTTTCAAGTGTTAGGAAGGTTTATTGAGATAGAGTACAGGCACCTGCACTCTCCAAGTTACATGAAACTGTTCTACTTGGAGTGCCATTAACTGGTGTAAATGATAATGTTGTTCCTGTTATTGTAGTTGGCGCAGTAACGGCTGAACAGTTGTTTGCAACATAGTCGGTAACAACTCTACCTAACGATAGTTGTGAATAAGCACGTTTAGAGTATGCAGTTGCTTCAGATAAGCATGCTCCATCGTGAGCCTCTCTTATGTAATCCGTATATGCCGGAATCGCTACAGAAGCCAAAATACCAATAATGGCGACAACGATCATCAATTCAATCAGGGTAAAACCTTGTTGTACGTGTTTTTTCATCATATTTCCTTCAAGTCAAGTTTTAAAGTGAACATCTTCTAGTTCAGCCACTGCTTTTCCAACAGTGTTCGGGTATCTATAAGCAACAGCTGTGCCAGTCTGTATTTGAAGTAATAAGTGATTGAAAAAAAAGAATTAAATGACTTTTATGCTTTATTTCACTGAATTGAAATGCGTTTCTACGGGGTAGATTCACTACAGGTGTAATGACGAAAAGTGACAGGGTGAGTCCATATTTGGCATCAAGGGTGATGTTTTTTGTCAGTTTTATCAAGGTGGTCAGAATGCAATAAAGGGATTGTGTGGTACACAATCCCTTTATTTTTAACAGTGTCAGACTTTTGGCCTGATTCTGCATTTGCAAAAACTTAAACAGTTACAGCGTAAGACTTACCAGAATTTCCACCAGGGTTTACTGTTGCCTTGCGAACTTTTTCCAGAACCCTGGCTGATTACTTTCCCGATTCGGCTACCTTTTTCAGGCTCTCCAGACCCGGATCAAAATACTCGTTGATGGCTTTAGTCGCTGCATCATCGTTTTGTTCCGGTTTCGGGATGTTGGAAGAGTCAGCACGAGTGTAGCTGCCTTTTACCGTCACCACTGTTTCGCTGCCTTTGGCAGTCACAGAAACGGTTGGATAAAAGTTTGAAAGTTGTAATGTGCTTTTGTCCAGGATGTACTCATATTTCAGGCGCATGCCTGCGTCATCGATAGAGCGCAGTTTTTCATACATGGTGCCGCCATTTTTCAGTTTGACAGTACGGTAAGTGGTGTCATCACCGTTTTCATCTTTTTTCTGCTCAACTTTGGTTGACTCCACGCCAGAATGCCAGGCTTGCACGTTGCCGAAATCTTTCAGCAATGCCCATACCTTCGCCGGAGGCGCTTTGATGGTGACGGTTTTTTCAAAACGCAAAGCCGCAGCGCCGTGCGCGGCTGCCGTCAATGGAATCAGTGGCAATAAAGAAACGGCAATGATGCCAAATATTTTTTTCATTTCAATCTCCTGATATTTACAGATGTTTTAAAGCTAAAAAGTAATCAGTCTTTTGAGTTTTAAAATAACCCGTGACTTTACCTAAAAAAACGACTCTTTGCGACTAGTTCATGGGCAATCCTGTGAAAAAACTGAAAAAGGGAAATGGTGAAGCATGACTCATTACTTTGCTTCCAGAATAAATTGCCCGAACGAGCGGCAAAGTTTTGGGCTGGCAACGGTGTTCGTCACCGTGTTGGTCCTTGCATCGATAATCGACACTGTATCTGACCCCCAGTTGGCGACGATAACTTGCTGTGTCGCTTTGTCATATTCAATGCCTTCAGGAAACTCGCCGACCTCAATGGTCTTGACCGTTTTTGCAGTGGCAATATCAATGACAGACACGCTTTCTGCATGATTGTTGCTGACATACGCCAGACGCCCATCGGGACTGATGGCGACACCATAAGGGTGCTGTCCGGTTTTGATAGTGCTGGTCTGAAACGAATCTACATTCATCAACGTCAGCGTGTTGCTGACTACATTGACGACAAATATTGTCTTGCCATCAGGGCTTAAGGTGAGTGCAAATGGATGAATGCCTACTTTGACTTGCGCAATGGTTTGCAGCGTTCTTGTATCAACCACGGTCACATCATCACTGTCGCGATTGGCAATAAACAGTTTTTTGTTATCTGCACTCACCACCATGCCAGAAGGTGTCTTACCTGCTTTAAACGTTTTTTGTTTCTCTAAATGCGCAGTATCGATGGCAATTACCTGCGCACCACCCCAGTCGGCCACATAAAGTGTTTTCTCATCCCGGCTTAGCGTAATACCCACTGCCTGGATATTCACCGGCACTTCCTGGATCGTTTTCTGTGTACGGCTATTGATAATAGAAACCGTTTGGCTATTGGCGTTGCTGATATACACACGCTGTTGTTTGCTGGCGATTGCCACACCGACAGGCGCCTTGCCGACGTCTATGGTGTGCGTGACTTTTTTGTTCTCAATATCGAGGACAGACACGGAATCACTGCCTTGATTGGTGATGTAAGCAAGGTTGCCCGCAGTCGTATTCAAACTCCACAGCAATGTTAGCAATATGCCCAGGCTGATATGCCGGAAATTCGGTTTGCGTCTATGCATTGGTTTGGATACGTAATGAGTTCGAAATAAGGTTCATGGCTGGAAAACGCTTTGACTTAAATCGGGTTGACAGCAGAGATTGCAGAAAATTGTATTTATAAGCAACAAATTAAGATTGGATTTTGTAAATGTATGAAAATTAAGGGTTTTTAATCCCTTTTTGCAGGGCAGGAAAAACTCCTGATGCATTAATTACCCTACAATAAGTATGGGGATTATTCAACAATGATATAGAGGAGTTTTGAAATGAAAAACACATTTTCTTTGGGTAGCAGGTTGATATTGGCAATATCTTTCCTGGTTGCAGCACATTCTGCGAATGCGTTAACTACAGGCACAGTGTTAGGTAGTGATTTTGTAAATGGGCAATCTAGTTACAGCACGTCTTTCTCAGGCGGGACTTCTGCCACTTTTGTCGGTAGCAGATCCTTCCAGAAAAAGACGCAGGATGGAATGACCGGTGTAGGTATTTCTGATGGCAGAACTGTCGGCGAGATTGATATTGATGAAACACTGACCGGCACTTTTTCTAAAGAAGTCATCTTTTCAACATTGACAATCGGTTTGCTGTTTGACGGCCCTGAATACAGTGATGTGAAAGAGGTTGCAAAATTCCTGGTGAATTTTGCCGACGGAGGCAGTGATACTTTTTATTTAACGGCAACTGGCAAACATACTGCGAGCTGGACAGGTGAAGGTTCTCCATTATCCCTCGGTAGTGGCGCTGTGGATGGTGGCACCGGCGCATGGCTATTGAACAATCCTTTTGGCTTCCGCTCAGTCGATAGCATCGTGTTTAGTGCATCGCCTGGTGTGGCCAAACATTCTTGCCATAACTGTACCAACCAGTCAGACTTCACTTTTGTAAGTGCGACCGTCATCCCGGTGCCTGAAGCGCAGACTTCAGCCATGCTATTTACAGGATTGCTTTTGATGGGTGCTTTGTCATTACGCCGTAGATTCTGATTAGCAATCTAAGCATGAAAAAGCTCACCTTTGGTGGGCTTTTTTGTTAGCTGCCAGCCATTTCATCCAAGGCACCATGGATGTCCTTTCATTAAACTGTAAAGTGTGAAAAAATTGCAGTAAATATTGAAGGCAGTTTTTATGTTAGATCGTGATGGATACCGTCCTAATGTGGGGATTATTCTATGTAATTCCCACAATCAGGTGTTTTGGGGCAAACGTATCAAAGAGCATGCATGGCAATTTCCCCAGGGAGGCATCAAGTATGGTGAAACCCCTGAGCAGGCCATGTACCGCGAGTTGATGGAAGAAGTTGGCCTCAGGCCCGACCATGTCAAAATCCTGGGACGTACCCGGGATTGGCTACGCTATGAAGTGCCGACTAGTTGGATCAAGCGCGAATGGCGCGGTAGTTACAAGGGTCAGAAGCAAATCTGGTTTTTATTGCGATTGATAGGCCGGGATTCCGATGTGTCGCTACGTGCCACTGAACATCCGGAATTTGATGCGTGGCGATGGAGTGAGTATTGGGTGCCGCTGGCCGATGTGATCGAGTTCAAGCGCGATGTTTACCAATTGGCGCTGAACGAGTTAGCTGCTTTTTTGCGCAACCCTGCCAAGCGATATGGCGGCAAGGCGCGCAAGCCGGCCAACGATGCCTTACCTACAGTGGGTGATGAATAGTGCTGTTTAATATTTCAAACTGCTTCCGTTAAATCACGCGGCAATATCCATTCTGGTCGGATCCGGTGGCAGGTGTAGCCTTGTGGATAGCGGACCAGATAATCCTGATGCTCTGGCTCGGCTTCCCAGAAATCACTGGCTGGCGTCACTTCAGTGACCACTTTTCCTGGCCAGATGCCTGAGTGATTCATCTCATCAATTAATTCTTCAGCGGTGTGTCTTTGTTGCTCGGTCAGGTAAAAAATCGCTGAGCGATATGACGGCCCCATGTCATTGCCCTGGCGGTTGAATGTAGTCGGGTCATGGATCTTGAAGAAGAAAACTAATAGCTGTCGCAAACTGATGCGCTCTGCATCGTATAGAATTTCCATCGCTTCAGCATGATCACCATGATGACGATAGGTCGCATTTGGCACATCTCCGCCGCTATAGCCGACGCGTGTGCTGACAATGCCAGGTAGCTGGCGGAATAAATCCTGCATTCCCCAGAAACAACCACCGGCAAGGATTATTTTGTCTGGCATATTAAAAACACTCACTTTCCAAGGCGTGAAAAAACAAAAATTTAAGACAAGAAAAAATTAAAAAAGGCTAACGAGAAACTAAAAATATTTCGCAACCTCTTTGTTAAGGTCTCGCGTATGGAATCAACCACTTACAATCTGTCCAGTATAGGAGGTTTAGGTTAAAATGCTGAGTTTTAGTTCTATTGCATGTTTTGGGGATAAATATGGCTGTCAAGTTGGGGATTAATGGCTTTGGACGGATTGGGCGCATGGTTTTGCGTGCTGCTGTTCAAGAATCCGAGTTTAATGATATTGAGGTGGTTGCCATCAATAGCTCGTATGACATCGAATACATGATGTATATGCTGAAATATGATTCCGTGCATGGCCGTTTTCAAGGCACCGTAGAGGCTGACCATGGTAATTTGATCGTGAATGGCAAGCGCATTCACCTGACTGCAGAACGTGACCCCAATAATATTGACTGGACCAAAGGCGGCGCGGAAGTGATCGTGGAATCTACCGGCGCGTTTTTAACGCAGGGCACGTGTCAGCCTCACCTTAATCGTGGTGCGAAAAAAGTGGTGCAATCTGCGCCGGGTAAAGATAACACGCCGATGTTTGTCTATGGCGTGAATCACCAGGAGTATGCGGGCGAAGCCATTATTTCTGCTGCTTCGTGTACCACCAATGGCCTGGCGCCTTTAGCCAAAGTGCTGCATGACAATTTTGGTGTCAAACGCGGCCTGATGACCACCATTCATGCAGCAACTGCCTCACAACTGACTGTTGATGGCACTTCCAAGAAAGACTGGCGCGGCGGCCGTAGTGTTTTTGAAAACATTATTCCTTCCAGTACCGGTGCCGCTAAGGCAGTGGGTAAAGTGATTCCTGCGCTAAATAAGAAGCTGACTGGTATGTCCATGCGCGTGCCGTCTGCCGATGTATCTGTCGTTGACCTGACTGTAGAGCTGAGCAAAGAAACCACCTATGAAGCTATCTGTGAAGCCATGCAGCAAGCTTCTAAAGGTGCATTAAAAGGTGTGCTGGATTACACTAGTGATAAAGTAGTCTCTACAGACTTCCGCAGTAGCCCGGCCGCCAGTGTGTTTGATGCGGATGCGGGTTTGATGCTGGATCCTACTTTTGTAAAAGTGATCGGCTGGTACGATAATGAATACGGTTATACCTGCAATCTCTTGCGCCTGGTTCAACATATTGCTTAAATGATGACGGGGCTTATTGCCCCGTTTGCACATCTGTCATAATCCATTTGCCTATTTAATTATTAATTGATATTGATCGCTACGGAGCGCATGTATGAAATTCATCAAAATGACCGACCTTGATTTGCGCGGCAAGCGTGTGTTTATCCGTGCTGACTTAAATGTACCGGTAAAAGATGGCGTGGTCACCAGCGATGCGCGTATTGTGGCCAGCATGCCGACCATTGAGTTTGCCTTAAAAGCAGGCGCCAAAGTAATGGTGACTTCGCATTTGGGTCGTCCTGAAGAGGGCGTTTATTCAGAAGAGAATTCCCTCAAGCCGGTGGCTGATGTCATGAGCAAACTGCTTGGGCAACCCGTGCGCCTGGTAAAAAACTGGCTGGCTTCCAATGCACCGGCTGATAGCTTGGGCACAGAAGATGGCCAGCTTATCCTGCTGGAAAATTGCCGTTTTAATGTCGGCGAAAAGAAAAATGATGATGCACTAGCCAAAAAGTATGCTGCTTTGTGCGACATATTTGTGATGGATGCCTTTGGCACCGCGCACCGCGCTGAAGCCTCGACCCACGGCATTGCCAAATTTGCGCCTGTGGCCTGTGCCGGTATTCTGCTGACGGAAGAGCTGGATGCATTAGGTAAAGCATTACTGGCGCCAGCCAGGCCATTCGTGGCTATTGTCGGCGGTTCTAAAGTGTCCACCAAGCTGACCGTGCTGGAAAGCCTGTCTGATAAAGTGGATCAATTAGTGGTAGGCGGTGGCATTGCCAATACTTTCCTCAAGGCTGATGGTCATGAAGTGGGCAAGTCCCTGTGTGAAGATGACCTGGTGGAGACTGCCAAAGGTTTGATGAGCAAAATGTCCGACCGTGGCGCCTGTGTACCGATCGCAAAGGATGTGGTAGTGGGTAAGCAGTTTGATGCCAACGAGCCGGCAGTCAAAAAATCTGCCGATGAAGTGGCAGCCGACGACATGATTTTTGATATTGGCGAGAAATCGGCGGCTGAGCTGGTGGATATCATCATGAATGCGGGGACTGTAGTGTGGAATGGCCCGGTTGGCGTATTTGAATTTGACCAGTTTGGCGAGGGCACCAAAACCATAGCCAAAGCCATTGCAGAAACAAAGGCATTCACGCTGGCGGGTGGTGGCGACACGATTGCCGCTATCCAGAAATATGATATTTACGACAAGGTTTCGTATATTTCTACAGCAGGCGGCGCTTTCCTCGAGTTCCTCGAAGGTAAAACCTTACCGGCGGTGGCTATCCTGGAAGAGCGCGCCAGCTGATCCTGACCCACATACATTCTCCCGCTAACGTTTTAAAACGTTAGCGGGACAGTCAACCGGTGATGTTTGTCATACACTTCAACACGGTTCCTGCCTTGTTTTTTCGCCACATACAGTGCCTTATCAGCTTGTTCCAGCAATAAGTCACCATCTTCACTGAAATTCAGCGCCTGATTGCGTGCATGTTGTTCTTTGTGAGTGGTGGAATGCTGCACGCCCAGTGACGCAATACCGATACTGATCGTCATCAGGCGATGCCCGGCAAAGCGGATATCCAGCTCCATCACTTTCTGGCGGATACGTTCGGCAATTTTAATCGCTTCCTGCTGGTTGGTCTGGCCCAGAATCAGCACGAACTCTTCGCCGCCATAGCGCGCCGCCATGTCGCCGGGGCGGTTGCTGTAGCGTTTTAAAATGCCTGCCAGCTTACGCAAACACTCATCTCCGGCCGCATGCCCCATGCTGTCATTCAGCTGTTTAAAGTGGTCGGCATCTATCATCATCACGCTTAAGCTGGATTGATGGCGGATGGCACGTGACCATTCATCCCGCATGAATTGCTCTAACCGGCGACGATTAGCCAGGCCGGTGAGCGGGTCAGTGTGGGTGAGCGCGGAGATGCGATCCTCAACCTGCTTATGATGCGTGATGTTGGTCAGTGATAGCAAAAAAAGATTGTTATTAGCCAGCGATGTTTGCATGGGCTGCAAGCTCAAAGTGAGCCAGGTGGGTTGTTTGGTGGGTGTATGACACAGATAGTCCATGCTGAAGTGACCGACTTTGCCACTTAACACTTTTTCAATGCCGGAAATCAATGGTGGCAGATTAGTATCTTCATTGGCACGGCAGATGTCCAGGTACGCAATACCAAACCAGTCGGTATCCAACTCCAAACCATAAAACAAACCGAATGAACGCCAGGCCTGATTGACATAAATAATGCTGCTCGTCTCATCTATCACTGCAATTTGCAGTGGCAGTGTGTCCAAAATACCATTCAGTAATTGTTCTGCAATATCCACAAAATATCCAACAAGGTTGCTGAAACTTACAACGGGAATAGCGTGTCACTCTTATTCTATTCAAGCGGGAACCGCCTGTCTAACTTTCGTGATGTAAATTAGCATTAAAATTGCTTGTGTGATAACTAACCAACAATGAAAGAAATCAATAATGACTACTCGGGTAGGTATTAACGGATTTGGCAGGATAGGCCGCATGGTGCTGCGAGCCGCATTAAATCAGGCAGAGTTCAATGAACTGGAAGTAGTTGCCATCAATGGCATCGAAGAGCCGGACCATATGCTCTACATGCTGAAATATGATTCAGTGCATGGCCGACTGGCATATGATGCACACTTAGAGGGCGATTTTCTGGTGGTGGATGGCAAAAGAATACGCTTGACTGCCGAAAAAGATCCTGCGGACATCAACTGGGCAGCTGTTGAAGTCGATGTGGTAGTTGAGTGTACCGGTGTTTTTCTGACAAAAGAATCCTGTGCAGCCCATATTGCCGCAGGTGCAAGTATTGTGGTGCAATCGGCGCCAGGTAAAGATGATACCCCGATGTTTGTTTTTGGCGTGAATCACCTGGATTACCAAGGCGAAGAGATTGTATCCGCGGCTTCTTGCACAACCAACGGTCTGGCGCCTATCGTAAAAGTATTGCAAGACCAGTTTGGGGTCAAGCGTGGGTTGATGACGACGATTCATGCCGCAACGGCTACGCAGAAAACGGTTGATGGTACTTCGAAAAAAGACTGGCGCGGCGGGCGTGGAGTGTTTGAAAACATTATTCCTTCAAGCACCGGCGCGGCAAAGGCAGTCGGTAAAGTGATTCCGGAATTAAACAAGAAGCTGACGGGCATGGCGATGCGTATCCCTTCAGCAGATGTCTCTGTCGTTGACCTGACTGTGGAGTTGGAGCAGGAAACTTCATATGCAGAAATTTGTGAGGCAATGAAATTTGCCTCCGAGCGTGATTTAAAAGGCGTGCTTGGTTATACAGAAGAGCAAGTGGTCTCAAGTGATTTCCGTGGGTATCCGGCAGCCAGTGTATTTGATGCCAGCGCCGGCATCATGCTCGATTCCACTTTTGTGAAAGTGATCGGCTGGTACGACAACGAATATGGCTACACCTGCAACCTTTTACGTCTAACCAGTTATGTGGCACAAGCCAAATTGGCGATAACGCAATTGCCAGAACAAACCGTAGAGGCAGAAGCTGCTTAACGTGTCTTGAGCTTTTTACTTCAGCCAACATCCCCCGGTAAATTGTTCGCCAGTCATCTAACAGTGCATTTATAATATCGGTTTTACTTTTGCGATAGATATTATGCGTGCGCCTTTGCTGGAAACTTCGATTAAAAGCCTGAAGAAATTGCATCAAGGCAAGGTGCGAGACATTTATGATATCGACGCGCAAACCATGTTGCTGGTCAGTACTGATCGATTGAGCGCGTTTGATGTGATTCTGCCAACCGGTATTCCCCACAAAGGTGCCATGCTGACACAAATGGCTAATTTCTGGTTTGAACAACTGGCAAATGTAGTGCCCAATCACCTGACCGGAATAGCACCGGAATCCGTCGTAGCCCCAGATGAAATTGAACAAGTCAAAGGCCGTGCAGTGGTTGTCAAAAAGCTTAAAGCCTTGCCACTGGAAGCGATTGTGCGTGGATACCTGGTCGGTAGCGGCTGGAAAGAGTATCAGGCCAAAGGTACCGTTTGCGACATTCCATTACCTGCCGGGCTGCAACTGGCACAACAACTACCCGCTCCTTTATTTACGCCTTCCAGCAAAGCTGCGGTTGGCGAGCATGATGAAAATATCAGTATTCCTCAAGTCGAAGCGTTGATTGGCAAGGATATGACTGCCCAAGTCGAAAAAGCGGCGATTGCGCTGTATACCCAAGCTGCCGAATACGCGCTTACCAAAGGCATTATCATTGCCGATACCAAGTTTGAATTTGGCGTGGATGCAGATGGTGTATTGCACGTCATGGATGAAGTGCTGACACCGGATTCATCGCGTTTTTGGCCAGCTGATCAATACCAGGAAGGTGCTAATCCCCCAAGTTATGACAAGCAATATGTGCGTGACTGGCTGGAAACTTGTGACTGGAACAAAACAGCGCCGGGCCCGGAGTTGCCAGCAGATGTTGCGAAGCGAACCTCCGATAAGTATATGGAAGCATTTGCCAAGCTGACTGGCCGTACCTTGCAAGTCGATTAATTCAATACACTGATGAGTTTTCGCGCACAGCTGGCTACCTTGGCCAGCAGATTCAAACAAGAATTAGCGTTTTACCGGGCGCTACATGCGCATCCGCAAACCCCAAGGTTGGCAAAAGGATTGTTATGGCTGGCGATGGGCTACCTGGTTTTACCCTTTGACCTGATTCCGGACTTTATCCCGATTATCGGCCAGCTGGATGAGCTGGTGATTATCCCGACATTGCTCTACTTCGCTCTTAAATTAACGCCGGTTGAGGTGCGTCAATTTTGCCGAGATCAGGCAAGCGCTGCTGAAAATCAAAAATAATGCGGTTTGCAAACAAAGGTTTATGTTAATCGCCTATAATGGCGGCTTTTCGTGAAATAGGTTTGAAAAGATGTCATTGAATTTGGTAGCAAGCGGCAAAGACTTGCCGAACGATTTTAACGTCATTATTGAAATTCCAGCCAATGGCGACCCGGTTAAATATGAAGTAGACAAAGAAAGCGGCGCATTGTTTGTTGACCGTTTTATGGGTACTTCCATGCAATACCCATGTAACTATGGCTACATTCCACACACTTTGGGTGATGATGGAGACCCGGTTGATGTATTGGTGATTACACCTGTACCACTGCTGCCAGGTGTAGTGGTGCGTTGCCGTCCATTGGGCATGCTGAAAATGACTGATGAAGCAGGCGGTGATGCCAAAGTGCTGGCAGTGCCTATTGAAAAAGTATGCGGTTTGTACGCTTACCAAAGAACATTAAGTGATGTTTCGCCTTGGCGCCTGGACATGATTGCGCATTTCTTTGAACACTACAAAGATCTGGATAAAGGCAAATGGGTGAAGATTGAGGGTTGGGCCGGCATTGAAGAAGCACATGCTGAAATTCTTGGGGGCGTGGAGCGTTATAACGCTTTAGAAGTGAAGCCTGCATTCTAAATATTCATGGTTAATTGAATGAAAACAAAAAAGTCGGCAATCGCCGACTTTTTTGTTTTAGCGCGATTGAATTAATGTAGAAGCGGGACAATCAATAATGCAACGATGTTAATAATCTTAATCAGCGGGTTGACGGCGGGTCCGGCGGTATCTTTGTAAGGATCCCCTACAGTATCCCCGGTCACTGCGGCTTTGTGTGCATCTGAGCCTTTGCCGCCGTGATGGCCATCTTCAATGTATTTCTTGGCATTATCCCAGGCGCCACCACCAGTACACATTGAAATTGCTACAAATAAACCCGTGACTATCGTGCCCATCAGCAAGCCACCTAAAGCGACCGGGCCGAGGAACAGGCCGACCAGTATTGGTGCAGCTACTGGCAATAATGAAGGAATCATCATTTCCTTGATTGCCGCTGTGGTCAGCAGATCGACCGCCTTGCCATATTCGGGTTTGGCCGTGCCTTCCATCAAGCCCTTGATTTCGCGGAACTGGCGGCGCACTTCTTCTACCACGCTGCCAGCAGCACGACCCACGGCTTCCATCGCCATCGCCGCAAACAGAAAGGGAATCAGGCCGCCGAGGAACAAACCAATAATCACATTGGGATCGCTTAAATCAAAGCTGGCTGTAATGCCGGCACCTTCAAGTTTATGTGTGTAATCAGCAAACAAAACCAGCGAAGCCAGTCCGGCAGAGCCAATCGCATAACCTTTGGTCACGGCTTTGGTGGTATTGCCAACCGCATCCAGTGGGTCAGTTACATCACGCACGCTACTTGGCAATTCTGCCATTTCGGCGATGCCACCTGCGTTGTCTGTAATTGGGCCATAGGCATCCAGCGCCACTACGATGCCAGCCATACTCAGCATGGCCATAGCAGCAATTGCAACGCCATATAGCCCTGCCAGGTGGAATGCCACATAAATCGCTACACAAACGGAAAGCACTGGCAAGGCGGTGGATTTCATGGAGACGCCGATGCCCGCAATGATGTTAGTTGCATGTCCAGTGGTGGAGGCTTGTGCTACGTGCTTGACCGGCGCGTAGTCAGTACCAGTGTAGTACTCTGTGATCCAAACCAGTGCCGCAGTGAGTACTAACCCAACTGCGCAAGCGCCAAACAACGCCAGGTTGGATACGGTCACTTCTCCATGAGTGTAACCTTGCGGAAATGCATATTGCGTGACAAAGTAAAACGCAATAAGCGACAGCACACCCGCTACAGCCAAGCCCTTATACAGCGCAGGCATTACATTTTTCATACCTGGCGATGCCTTTACGAAGAAACAGCCAATGATGGAGGCAACGATAGATACCGCACCCAGCAGTAGCGGATATATCACGCCGTTGGCACCCGCTTCAGCTGCCATTAGCCCACCGAGCACCATGGTAGCAATCAGGGTCACGGCGTAAGTCTCAAACAAATCGGCGGCCATGCCAGCACAGTCGCCAACGTTATCGCCTACATTGTCAGCAATCACTGCCGGGTTGCGTGGATCATCTTCTGGAATGCCTGCTTCAACCTTGCCCACCAGGTCGGCACCAACGTCAGCGCCTTTGGTGAAAATCCCGCCGCCCAAACGCGCAAAAATCGAAATCAGTGATGAACCAAACGCGAGGCCGATTAAAGGATTCAAATCGGTTGCCTGTTCAGCACCGAGAAAAATATAGAATCCGGCGACACCCAATAATCCCAGCCCTACCACCAGCATGCCTGTAATTGCTCCGCCTTTAAAAGCGACATCCAGCGCCGGCCCGATGCCATTGGTGGCCGCTTGTGCCGTACGCACGTTTGCTTTTACGGAAACATTCATTCCAATAAACCCGCAAGCGCCGGAGAGCACAGCGCCTACCACAAACCCGATTGCGGTGTATAAGCCCAGGAAAATCCCGATCAGCACAGCCAGGATGATGCCGACGAGGGCAATCGTTTTGTATTGTCTGGCCAGGTAGGCGGCCGCGCCTTGTTGAATCGCCCCTGCAATTTCTTGCATGCGGGCGTTGCCTGCAGGTAATCCCGAAATCCACTTACTCATTACTACGCCATAAAGTACCGCCAAAACTGCTGCGCCTATGGCCAACATTAATGCGACTGACATGTGTTCTCCTGTTCCTTTTGAAACTGCGTTGAACGTAATGACTACTTAAATTTGTTACTTAAGCTGTAAATGCTGAATCGTTCCTTAGGTATGTGAGTTGTAAATGAAGTGTAACGGCGTGGTGCATTATGGCACTATTTAAAGAATGCGCACAAGTAAGGTGCAATTAGAAGCAGCATAACGGTGAAACGCACCTACGATTCGGTGACGACAGGGTGCAAGATTTGCAAAAAAGAGTCAGGTATCGCGCTGGCGGTCAATAAAGTGACGTAAAGCGGCTTCAAGTGCTGGGTTCTCAATCTTGTCTGCGCATGCTTCCAGCGTGCTCAGGGCTTGATCTGACGGGGACTGGATACGTTTCTGTTTAGGTTTGGGACGAGATTTGACTTGCACTTTAACTTTAATTGCGCTAAGGTTTAACCCTTTGTTTTTCTGGGAATTTTGACAAAAATCCCAGATTTTTCGTAGCAATCCGGTTTCTAATAACCTGATTTTGCTGGCAACGGCACCTGAATAAGCACCGATTGTGAGTGTGCCATCTTCCAAAGCCAGCACATGAGAAAGTTTAGATAGTTCCGGGGCAACCGTAGACCATAACCGCTGTAATTGTTGACGATCATTAGCCTCTTCTAAAAGAGGTTTTAATTCGTGATGGTTTGTGAAAATCCGATTGATTTTTAACATGCGTTTGGATTTTAAATTACGTGGTTGTCCGCAGAGTGCTTGAATATTGTACTACACCGATTATTCTCACGGGCCATTCCCTTGAGTATTCGGCTAAAAGCGAGAGTTCCTGGCATGATTAATATCATTATTGTTTCAGAAAAAATGGCCAAGCCTAAAACGCTAGGCATGTTTGAAAGCGTAGGTCTGGTGCTGGCGTTGATACTTGTGCCCGTAGTGCTGACCTTGTTTTTTATTACACCGCAACAAGTCATTAAAAGTCAGGGTGTTAAAGCGATTCTGCCTCCCCATTTAAGAGGTGCCATGCTTTCTACACAAAGTCATCTCGATGCCTATGCCAAGCAAATTGGCGAATTACAGGCGCGTATTCTGCGCCTCGATGCGCAAAACCAGCGTTTATCCAAACTGGCAGGGATTAAATCCAGCGCTGAGCCTATCAACGAACGTACCTCGGTGAATGAAGTGCTCGGCCAGGGCGGGCCTTTAGTTAAGGATGCGCCCCTAACCGAAGATGACCTGAAAGCAACCATTGAGCAAATGTCGGCTGACCTTGATTTCCGTGATGAATACCAAGGCAAGATAGAAGCAAAGTTGCTGCTTAAAAGTGTGTTAAGAGAAATGTTGCCGAATAGCAGTCCGGTGGACGCGGCATTTAGCTCTTCAAGTTATGGGTGGCGGATCGACCCCATGAGTGGCCATCGTGCTTTTCATGAAGGTTTAGATTTTCCGGCTGCTTCTGGCACACCGGTTTATGCGGCAGCTGACGGCATTGTTACTACTGCTGTACAAACTTCAGATTACGGGAATCTTTTGAAGATCGATCATGGGTCTGGTCTGGAAACCCGTTATGCGCACAATTCCAGACTGCTCGTTAAAGCAGGTGAGCGCGTAACCAAGGGGCAGAAAGTGGCATTGATTGGTAGCACTGGCCGTTCTACGGGCCCACATTTGCATTATGAAATTCGCCTCAACGGCAACCCGCTCGACCCCCGTGAATATCTCAGGAACCATTCCTGACTGAATTCAATTGCTTGCGTGCAATAATCAAGACAATTCGCCTCTATATCTTATACAATCCTAGTTTATTCTTTTAACCCCGCTCTGGCGGATATCGGTGTGACTCATGTTAGCCTCGTTGTTTAAAAAATTCTTTGGTAGCCGTAACGACCGCCTGGTCAAGCAATATCAGCAAACCGTCAAACAAGTAAACGCTTTGGAGCCTGAAATTCAGGCGCTAAGTGATGAACAGCTGCGGGCAAAAACGGAGGAATTTAAGCAACGCTATACGCAAGGTGAAACACTGGATAAATTGTTGCCAGAAGCATTTGCCGTAGTTCGTGAAGGCAGCAAGCGTGCATTAGGCATGCGTCATTTCGATGTGCAACTGATTGGTGGCATGGTACTACATGCTGGCAAAATCGCCGAGATGCGTACAGGTGAAGGTAAAACTTTGGTTGCGACCTTGCCGACTTACCTTAACGCATTGACTGGTAAAGGCGTGCATGTCGTTACTGTCAATGATTACCTGGCTAAACGCGATGCCGAATGGATGGGTAAACTGTACAACTTCCTTGGTTTAAGCGTCGGTATTAATCTTTCGCAAATGCCGCATGATGCCAAGCAACAAGCTTATGCCTCGGATATCACTTACGGTACTAATAACGAGTTCGGCTTTGACTACCTGCGCGACAACATGGTGTTCAGCAAAGAAGAACGCGTGCAACGTCCGTTGCATTATGCGCTGGTGGATGAAGTTGACTCCATTTTGATTGATGAGGCGCGTACGCCACTCATCATCTCCGGCCAGGCTGAACACAGTGTGGACCTGTACGGCGCAATCAATGAAGTCGCCAAGCAACTGGTACGTCAACAAGAAGAAGAGGGCGAAGGTGATTTCTGGGTGGATGAAAAAGCCCAAAGCGTTACTATGAGCGAAGCCGGGCATGAGCATGCCGAGCAACTGCTTGAACAAGCCGGCATGTTGCCAGCGGGTTCCAGCCTGTATGAACCGGCTAATATTACGTTAGTGCATCATTTGTATGCTTCATTGCGTGCGCAAAATCTTTACCACCGAGATCAGCATTATGTTGTGCGTAATGATGAAATCGTCATCGTTGATGAATTCTCAGGCCGCATGATGCCGGGTCGTCGCTGGTCAGATGGTTTGCATCAGGCGGTGGAAGCCAAGGAAGGTGTGGCGATCCAAAAAGAGAACCAGACACTGGCTTCTATCACGTTCCAGAATTACTTCCGCATGTATCAGAAACTAAGCGGTATGACGGGTACAGCCGATACAGAGGCCTACGAGTTTAACCAGATTTATGCGCTGGAAACGGTGGTAATTCCTACTCACAGACCTGTGCAACGTTCGGATGCGATGGACAAGGTGTACCGCACCGGTATGGAAAAGTACAAGGCTGTGATTGAAGATATTAAACAATGCCAGGCTAAAGGGCAGCCAGTGTTGGTCGGGACTACATCAATTGAAAACTCAGAGCTGATTTCGCAGCTGCTCACGCAGGCCAAACTCGAACATCAAGTGCTTAATGCTAAGCAGCACGAGCGCGAAGCGACTATTGTTGCCGAAGCCGGACGTCCCGGCATGATTACCATTGCAACCAACATGGCAGGTCGTGGTACCGACATTGTCCTGGGCGGTAATTCTGAAGGCGAAATTCACGCTATTCACAACGATACTAATTTAAATGATGCGGATAAAGAGACAAAAATCGCGCAGCTGAAGGCGGAGTGGCAGCAACGCCACGATGCAGTGCTTGCGGCAGGTGGCTTGCATATTATTGGTACTGAACGGCATGAGTCCCGTCGCGTCGATAACCAGTTGCGTGGCCGTTCTGGCCGTCAGGGTGACCCAGGTTCCAGCCGTTTCTACCTGTCGCTTGAAGATCAATTACTGCGTATTTTCTCAGGCGAGCGCGTTGCAGCGATTATGACACGCCTGAATATGCCTGAAGGTGAAGCGATAGAGCATGCCATGGTCACGCGCGCGATTGAAAATGCGCAACGTAAAGTGGAAGGCCGCAACTTCGATATCCGCAAGCAATTGCTGGAATACGATGATGTGTCGAATGACCAGCGCAAGGTCATCTACGAACAACGTAACGAATTGCTGGAATCAGTCGATGTTGGTCAAACTATCCGCGCGATGCGTGAGGATGTCGTCAATAGCTTGTTTAATACCCATATTCCTCCTGGCAGCGTAGAGGAGCAGTGGGATGTGCCTGCGCTGGAAGTCGCATTGCGTGAAGATGCCAGCTTGCCCTTACCCGTGAGTGAGTGGCTGGAAAGCAATCCTGATTTGCATGCAGAAAGTTTGCGTGAACGCATTGTTGAAGCTGCGAATGAAAGCTATGCCTCCAAAGAAGCGTTAGCCGGTAACGATAACATGCGTAATTTTGAGCGTGCGGTCATGCTGCAAAGCTTGGACAATCATTGGCGGGAGCATTTGGCCGCGCTAGATCATCTGCGCCAGGGCATACACCTGCGCTCTTATGCGCAAAAGAATCCAAAACAGGAATACAAGCGCGAAGCATTCGAGTTATTTGAGTCTTTGCTGAATACTGTAAAAACTGAAGTCACCAAAATTACCATGCAGGTGCAAGTGCGTTCACGCGAAGAACTTGAAGCAGAAGAACGTCGCGCTGAAGAAGCATTGCGTGCTACCGATGTCGGCAATGTGCAATATCAACACACTGATTACGACAATGCTCTGAGCAATAGTGGCAATGAGACTGCTGAAAAACAGCCGTTAAACCTGCCTGAAGGAGTACGTGTTGGCCGTAACGACCCATGTCCATGCGGTTCAGGCAAACGTTTCAAAAATTGCCATGGTGCTTTGAGCTAAATGCACCAAATAGGTACAAGCTAGTAGGAAAGGGACAAAATGTCTGATCAGGCTATTATTGCGTCGCCATGTATAGGCGTTTGTAGTATTGATGATACCAGCGGTTTTTGTGAAGGATGTTACCGCACGCTGGAAGAGATCCAGCAGTGGTGGGATATGGATAACGCAACCAAGTCCGAGGTCATCAAGAAAGCATCTGCACGCGAAGCGGCAGTGTTCGGTGATTAATTGATCTCGTATTAGGTATACATGTATACGACGTAGTTACATAAAAAAGCCGGCACTGCCGGCTTTTTATTTCTTACCCCAAGCAGATTACAGGTCTGCGAGAGGATGATTGCCCATGGTGCCTGATTTAGTATCCAGTTTGGAAACCACCAGCTCCAAAGAGGTTTTCAGGTTTTTGAGCGCATCCAGTTCCATGGATGCCAGCACTTGCGGCAAAATGCCATCCACTGGTTGGGGTGCTTTTGCCAGCACTGCATGTCCTGCCGCGGTAACCAACAAACCCACCTTACGCTGGTCTTCAGTCAAACGCTGTTTTTTTACCAATTGCTTTTTGACCAGTTTTTCAACTAGCAAACTGCAGGTAGATTGATGAATAGACAGATTTTCTGCGAGTCTTGAAACCCCTAATTCCGGGTGCGTTGAAATTTCATGTAACAGCCATAGCTGGGATCCTGAAATGCCGCAAGTTGATTCAATTTCTCTAAAATGCTGTCTAACAGCTCCAAAAATGATACGGAACTGCTTAAGTGCTTCTTTTGCTAGTGAATTCTGCATAATCAATATATTTTTAAAATCTTTGTTGACATTCTACCATTTTCTGAAAGGAGAGATCGTTCAGCAAGGCCTGGAGATGCAAAAAAATTGTCTGGTAATTATTATTGTGGTAATCAATGTGTTTTAATTAGGACTGAAAATAATTAGAAAAATTCCTATAGATTTCAATTACGGCCTCAGTTTGCGGCCTGCCATATACATGTGCTAATTGATGCTAACTGTTGCTAAGAATGACCTGTTGTAAAAAAGAGACAGGCCCATTATTTAGTTTATAGAGATCATTGATACGTGCTATAAATAAGCTGATGCAAAGTCACTAATCCATACTCACGCGTAGCTTACAAAGGTGATTGGGTTTTGCAGATTGGGCGAGTTATTCAACCGTAAAATCATAGTAATGAAATCAGCAAAGAGGTTATGGTTGTAGCAAGATCGGCCGTTTCTTTGATAGGTGAGGGGCCGGATGGCTTTGCAAGATCGACTCAGGCGGTCTCGAATTCAAGTTGATGAGGTGTTGCCTGCACGTTGTTCTATCAATTGCAGGTAATGCGCGACATCGAGGCTGGTCTGGTTGCGCTGTGCTAGCCAGATGGTTTCTGCCAGGCATTCGAGTAAAGCATGTTGTGCCTCATGCTCTTCTTGATAACGGGTACATAGTTTGCCATAAGCTTGTGTAATGCCAGCCGGCTGGTTGATGCTGATCTGCTCTTGAATGGATAGATGCAGGCTCATATGCAAAAACGGGTTGGTTTCGCCCATTTCCGGATAATAGGCTTGTTGCAAATGTTGTTCCGGCGCGTCCAGAATGGCTTGGTATTCAGGATGCAGGTGCATAATGCCGACTGCCATTTTCTCAAGTCCGGTCAGCACTTTCTGCTGCTGGAATTTAGCCCACGCATCAAAGAAAAATTGCCTGACTTCGTCTCGACTAGGGTTGAATAAAGCCATGTTTAGTTTCCTGTTGGAGGCAACACCGGATGTATTTGTTTATCACGGTATTCGCATAAATCGACTATGCAACAGATGCCACATTTGGGATTTCGCGCGACGCAGGTATAACGTCCGTGCAAAATTAACAAGTGGTGAGCATCCTGTAAAAATTGTTTTGGGGTAGTGCTTAAAAATCGCTGCTCGACTTCAAGCACCGTCTTACCTGGCGCCAGTCTGGTGCGGTTTCCGACGCGGAATAAATGTGTGTCCACCGCAATGGTAGGCTGGCCAAACGCCGTATTCAAAATGACATTGGCAGTTTTGCGCCCCACGCCTGCCAACGCTTCCAATGCTTCCCGCTTATCCGGTACTTGACCCTCATGCAGCGAAATTAGTTGCAGGCAACATTTCAATACATTTTGTGCCTTGGCGCGATATAGACCTATAGTTTTAATGTAGCTTTCAAGTCCATCTATGCCCAAGTCAACAATGGCTTGCGGTGTGTTGGCCACTTTAAATAACTTGCGCGTGGCAATATTGACGCCTTTATCCGTAGCTTGGGCCGAGAGAATGACTGCTATCAATAATTCAAACGTAGTGGTGTATTCCAGTTCAGTAGCCGGGTTAGGAATGGCTTGCGCCAGCCTCTGGAAAATAGCGAGTCTTTTTGCGGCATTCATACAAATAGCTTAGTCAAAAGAGTACATATCACGAGTTTTTATTAGATTGACTTTAGCGCTTTAACGCGTGCCATCGCCGCAGCAATGGCAGATTTTTTGATGGCGTCATGGTTAGTGGAAGCAGACATTGACTCATTCACTGATGGGTCCGTAGCTACAACCATAGACTGATTGCGTTTAGCTAATCCCTGTGCGCGTGTTTCTATTTCTCGTTCGAGTCGGGCTTGTCGATTTTGATAACGTCGACGTGCCAGAGCGGCTGCAGCTTTCTCAGTGTCTGCATGTTGCTTAGTCAAGGGCTGCATTGTTATGCAATCGACCGGGCAGGGTGCTAAACATAATTCACAGCCGGTACATTCCTGGCTGATCACCGTATGCATGTGTTTGGATGCTCCTAAGATGGCATCGACCGGGCATGCTTTAATGCACAATGTGCAACCAATACAACGCTGCTCATCAATCACAGCAACCGCTTTGGGTTTGGTAAAGCCGTGCGCGGTATTCAGCGGCAGGTCAGGCACATTTAAAAGCACCGACAAAGCATGTATGCCCGCTTCACCACCTGGTGGGCATTGATTAATGTTAGCCGAACCCTGGACGATAGCAGTTGCATAAGGTTTGCATCCGGCATAGCCGCATTGCTGACATTGGGTTTGTGGCAATATTGCATCAATACACTCAATCAGAATGTCATCTAAATTACTGTGCTGGTTGTTGGCGGTAGCGTCTGTATGAGTCGCCATCGCGTCATGGCTTAATGGTTGCATGAGGTCACGTCGTCAGCGTTCTTCCACCTTCAATTATCAATCGGCATATTATAGCTGAATCTAAGTTGCGCTATTTGATTGAAGGCCTTAGAAGAAAGCTTTACCAGCAAGATTACTATCTTTTTTTGATTTCTAAGATTGGTTGAGAAATCGTATTGTTTGCAGTTATTTAGGTAGCATCGAGGGATGATGGTATTGCGGTCGGCTTCCTTGGCGTTCGGTTGCATAATCAGTTAAAATAACCGCTTTATTGTTGAATGGCAGAAGTATGTTAACGGGCAGTTTGGTGGCAATTGTAACCCCGATGTTTGAAGATGGTCGTTTGGATCTGGATGCCCTCAAAAAACTGATCGATTTCCATATCGAAGCGGGCACAGACGGCATCGTGATTGTCGGCACAACAGGTGAGTCGCCAACCGTCGATGTCGATGAGCATTGTGCGTTGATTAAGACCACGGTTGAATACGTAGCCAAGCGTATCCCGGTCATTGCAGGTACCGGAGCAAACTCAACTTCAGAAGCCATCGAACTGACTGCAAAAGCCAAAGCGCTTGGCGCAGACGCTTGCCTGCTGGTTGCGCCTTATTACAATAAGCCGTCACAGGAAGGCTTGTATCAGCATTTTAAAGCGGTGGCTGAAGCCGTTGATATCCCGCAAATTCTTTATAATGTGCCAGGACGTACAGGCTGCGACCTGACAAATGAAACGGTATTGCGCCTGGCCAGTGTACCTAACATTGTAGGCATCAAAGATGCTACAGGCGGCATAGAACGCGGTACGGATTTATTGCTCCGCGTGCCGGCAGATTTTGCTGTGTATAGCGGCGATGATGCGAGTGCATTGGCGTTGATGTTGCTGGGTGGCAAAGGCGTCATTTCTGTGACGGCGAATGTGGCGCCAGGATTGATGCATGAAATGTGTGATTCCGCTTTAAAAGGTAATCTAGAGAGTGCACGTGCAGCAAATGCCAAACTGTTTGGCTTGCACCAAAAGTTATTTGTAGAGGCTAATCCTATTCCAGTGAAATGGGTATTACAACAAATGGGTCTGATTGCTACCGGTATTCGTTTACCACTGGTGAATCTATCAACCCAATATCATGAAGTGCTACGTCACGCGATGAAACAGGCGGAAATCGCTTAAATGAGGAAAATGACTTACATGAGTAATGTGTTTGTACAGCGTACGCTGCTGATGTGTTTAATCATCGTGTTGGCAGGTTGCGACTCGATACCATTCTTAAATAACAGTTCTGATTACAAGGGTGCCGGACGTTCCAAATCACTGGAAGTGCCACCTGACCTGACTTCAGTGCGCACAAGTAGTACTTATAATGTGCCAGGCGCGACCAGCTATTCTACCTACAGCCAGAATCAGGAAGCGCAAGAGCAGAATGGGCCGCAACCTGTACTGAGTGATATGAAGAATGTGCGTTTGGTGAAAGCCGGAACCCAGCGCTGGCTGGTAGTCAACGCGCCTCCGGAGAAAGTGTGGCCGATTGTGCGCGATTTCTGGCTGGACCAAGGCTTTGCCGTACGTGTGGAAAATCCTGAAATTGGTGTGATTGAAACTGAGTGGTTACAGCCTGATGCGATTAAACCGAAAGAAGATAATCGTGGTTATGGCGATAAATTTGATGCCTGGCTGGATAAACTGTCCGGTTTTGCCGATAGAAGAAAATTCCGCACCCGGCTTGAGCGTGGTGAAAAAGACGACACCACCGAGATTTATATGACGCATCGTACGGTGGCAGGTGCGCCGGATGATGGCAAGAATTACGTCAACACGCAGCTGGGTAAGATTGATACTGGCTACCGTATTAATGCCGCAGAAAATAAAAATACGGCCGGTCAGGAGTTTGATGCGGATCTTGATGCAGAGTTGCTGCGTCGCATGATGGTCAAGCTCGGCCTGGATGAACAGAAAGCTGACCAGGTAATGACGCAAGCAGCTTCAGACAAACGCGCAGATGTGGTTAAAGAAGCTGACCAGAGCGTGACGCTGAAATTGAATGAACCATTTGATCGCGCCTGGCGTCGTGTAGGTCTGTCGTTAGACCGTATCGGGTTTGTGACCGAAGATAAAAACCGCAACGAAGGTATCTATTACGTTCGTTATGCCGACACCGATGCTGAAGACCCGATCAAGGAGAAAAAAGGCTTGCTCGAACGCCTGAAGTTCTGGGGCAGTGATGAGGATGAAAAAACTGCTACCCCTTCTGAGGTTAAGCAAGGTGATAAGACCAAATTCTGGAAAGGTACTGCAGAAGGTGATAAATCCAGCAAACAGTATCATATCCAAGTGCTGGAAAACGCCGATGACACTACAGATGTGTATGTATTGACCGCTGACAACAAGCGTAATACGTCCACGACGGCGAATCGGATTGTTTCTTTGCTGTATGAACAACTCAAGTAATTAAGGTCTGCGTGCGGTTTGCTTCTTTAGGTAGTGGCAGCGCAGGCAATGCGACTCTAGTGGAAGCCGGGGAAACCCGGCTTTTGCTTGACTGCGGGTTTAGCGTCAAGGAGACGGTGCAGCGGTTAGGTCGGCTGGGACTGCAGCCGGAACAGCTGACAGGTATCCTGATTACGCATGAGCATGATGACCATGCGCGCGGTGCCTTTAAGCTTGCAGCGCGGTATCAGGTGCCGGTATGGTTAACGCATGGCACCTATATGATGTGCCAGCGTTATCTTCCCTCTCAAAGTGTCTCTGTACATATCATTGACGCCCACACAGCGTTTGCCTTGGAAGAGATTGAGGTAAGTCCTTACCCGGTGCCACATGATGCGCGCGAACCCGCCCAGTTTGTATTTGGCGATGGCGTACGTAAGTTTGGTGTATTGACGGATGTTGGTAGCGTGACGCCGCATATTGTCGCCATGTTGCAAGGGTGCGACGGCCTGCTTCTGGAATGTAACCACGACCTGGAAATGCTGCGTACCGGGCCTTATGCCTACTCTCTTAAAAAGCGTGTCGGTGGCTGGCTGGGTCACTTGGATAATCAGACCAGTGCGCAATTGTTAGCGCAACTGGATAACAGCAAGCTGAAACATTTAGTGGCTGCGCATTTAAGCGAGAAAAATAATACGCCTGCTTTGGCTAAGCAGGCGTTGAGTGAAGTATTACAATGTGAATCTGACTGGGTGCAAATCGCCAGCCAGGAGCAAGGTCTGGACTGGCGGGGCTTGTAAATACGAGGTTAACTTGTCACTGGTGAAAATGGCATTGGTTAACATCAAGCTAACCTCACTGATTTTTAATCCAGCACGTGAATCTGTTCAGATAACCGTATCATGCGCTCTACTGGCGTGACCCATACAATCCCGTCACCGATATTGCCGGTGTGCCCTACCTCGACGATAGTTTGCAGCACGCCTTCAACCAGCTCATCTGGCACCACCATATACAGATACACTTTAGGGCTGTAATCCGTCAGTTCTTCCCGCACGCCGACGCTAGGTTTTTGCAAATGGTGCCCGCAGCCCTCAACCTTGTTAACCGACATGCCGGGGAAACCTTTGATGTTACGCAGTGCCGAGCGGATTTTTGCTAATCTGGCCGGCTGTATGACTGCTTTGATTTCTTTCATAAAAATATCCTTTTTAGCACTGACTCACTGGCCGGCATTATGCCTCTATCTTGCTTTCTTCAAACTTACGATACAGCGTTGGTACCACAATAAGGGTCAGCAGGGTGGAGGTGATCAAGCCACCGATCACAACAATTGCCAGTGGGCGCTGTACCTCTGACCCTGGCCCAGTGGCAAACAGGAAAGGTACCAGGCCCAGCATGGCTACAGTGGCAGTCATCATCACCGGCCGGAAACGCTGGGCACAACCTTGCAGGATCGCATCCATCTGGCTCTTGCCCTCATCACGCAAGGTGCGGATATACGATACCAGTACGACCGCATTCAGCACGGCAATCCCCCACAAGGCAATAAAGCCAACTGATGCCGGTACGGACAAATACTCACCCGTGATAAATAAGGCAATCACGCCGCCAATCGAAGCAAACGGCAATACCAGAATAATCATGGTGGCAAAGCGCATCGACTGGAACAGCAGAAATAGCAGGAAGAAAATCGCCGCAATGGTGACCGGAATGATGACCATCAGGTGACCCATGGCGCGTTCCATGTTCTGGAACTGGCCACCGTACTCCAGATAGTAGCCATCTGGTAGTTGCAGTCTTTGTCCCAGAACTTGCTGCAGTTCTGCCACAAAGCCACCCAAGTCCCGGTCTTTCACGTTGACACCAATCACAATACGGCGCTTGGCCAGTTCGCGGCTGATCTGTGCCGGACCATCCTTGACCTCAATATCCGCCACATCATCCAGTGCCACACGTGAACCGTTAGGCGAGGTCAGCATAATATTGCGGATAGCTTCTTCGTTATTACGGAAAGACTCCGGATAACGCACCGCCGCCGAGAACCTGCGTTGACCTTCAAAAATTTCGGTCGCGATTTTGCCACCAATCGCCGTTTCAACGATATCGTGGACATCCGCAGTATTAATACCATGACGGGCAATCGCCTGGCGGTCAATCGTGATATTCAGGTATTGTTGGCCTGATACTTTTTCCACCTTGATTTCGGTTGCGCCAGTAACAGTGCCGGCAATCTTGGCAATTTCATCCGCTTTCTGTTTCAACGTATCCAGGTCTTCGCCGAATATCTTGACCGCCACATCAGCACGAACGCCGGTCAGCAATTCATCGACACGGTCAGAAATCGGTTGCGCCATGATAATTTGCACGCCAGGAATATTTTTCTCGAGCACAGCACGCATTTTTTCGGCAATGTCATCCTGATTCCAGCCTGCCGGCCATTCGTCACGCGGTTTCAGGCTGATAATCGGGGTGGACTCGTTTTGCGCCTGTGCATCCGCCGGACTTTCACCACGTCCCAGCCCGGAAATGGCAGATTTAACGCCTGGCACTTGCTCCATAATCAGCTTCATCGCTTTATTTTCCATTTTCATGGATTCTTCCAGCGAAATGTTGGGCACCCGGTTAATCCCTGGAACGATAGAACCTTCTTTCATTTCCGGGATGAAAGATGTGCCCAAAAACGGAAACAGTGCAATCGTGCCGACAAACAGAAGGGCCGAGAAGAGAATTGTTTTCTTCTCGTTATGGAGTACCCAGGTCAAGGCGGACAAGTAAGGTTTCTTGATCGTCTGTATTAGCTTGGTATCTTCGCCGCTACCGCCTTTTAGAAAATAGGAGCAGAGCGCTGGCGTCATCGTCAGTGATAACACCAGCGAGACAAACAGGGCGATAGCAATGGTATACGCCAGTGGCGCAAACATCTTGCCCTCCATGCCTTCGAGAGTCATCAGCGGCAAGAACACCAGGATGATAATGCCTACACCAAATAATACCGGTGTGGCCACTTCACTGGCAGCTTCCAGAACGACACGGATTTTGCTCTCGTCCTTGCGATGCCCAAGATGGTGAAAGGCGTTTTCAACCACCACCACTGAGCCATCGACCATCAAACCAACCGCAATCGCCAGACCACCCAGTGACATCAGGTTGGCAGAAATACCGTAATGATTCATCACCATAAAAGTGATCAGCGGAGTGAGGATTAATGTACCCACCACGATCAGGCTGGAACGTACGTCGCCCAGGAACAGGAACAGGATAACCACTACCAGGATAATGCCTTCAATCAGCACTTTGGTGACAGTGTGCAGCGCGGCGTCAACCAGTTCGCTACGGTCATAATAAGGCACAATTTGCAGGCCATGCGGTAACATGCCCTTGCTGTTGATTTCCTCTACACGGGCTTTGATACGACTCACCACTTCTTTGGCGTTACCGCCGCGCATCATGATCGCAATGCCGCCAACCGATTCGGTATCACCATTTTTGAGTACCACTCCGACACGTACTTCATGGCCTATGGTCACTTCTGCCACATCGCGGATATAGACCGGCGTTCCGTTCTCTTCCTTGAGTACCATATTGCGGATGTCATCCAGGTTTTGCACCAGGCCAACGCCACGAATCAGGTATTGCTCTGCATAGTGAGGAAGAATGCCACCACCACTATTGGCATTGTTACGTGCCAATGCTTCGTAGACATCTTTGAGCTTAATAGAAAAGTGCGTCATCCGGTCAGGGTTGACCAGCACCTGGTATTGTTTGACGTAACCGCCTTGTGAGTTGATTTCGGCAATGCCGGGTATGCCGCGCAACAATGGACGCACAACCCAGTCCTGGATGGCGCGCCTCTCGGTCAGGTCTTCCCGCGTCAGCTCCTTTTTGCCATCACTCGGTTTGTCCAGCGTGAATTGGTAAACTTCACCCAAGCCGGTGGAGACTGGCCCAAGAATAGGTGTGACCCCGACAGGCATGCGTTCCATGACTTCCATCAGGCGTTCCATCACCAGTTGCCGGGCAAAATACACATCGGTGCTATCCGTGAATACCAGGGTAATCAGTGACAGGGCATTCTTGTTGACCGAACGCATTTCTGTCAGACCGGGCAGGCCGGTCATTGCGATTTCCAGCGGTACCGTGATAAAACGCTCAACTTCTTCCGGTGATTTTCCTGTGGCTTGCGTAGCAATCATCACCTGTACATTGGTCACATCAGGAAAAGCATCCACAGACAGTTTCTGTACGGCAAATAAGCCGGCTCCAATCAGTGCGATGGCAATTACCAGCACAATCAGGCGCTGTTTTAGAGCGCCCCTAATCATTGATTCAATCATGCTTTACTCCATTTCCTTGCGCTTACGCTCGTTGTTCACGTGAAAAGCGCCGTCCAGCACGATTTGATCACCAGGTTGCAGTCCTTGTAATACTTCTCTTTTGTCATCATAAGTCCGACCCAATGTGACAGGTAACAATTTGAACTGTTTGGATTTAAGAGTTTGTGAAAATACATGGTCAGCATTGTTTTCACGCACGATTGCAGTGGAAGGAATCGCAATGACTTTTTCCGGTTTGGCCTCCAGCAGTATTGTGATCAGCATGTCAGGTTTCAACAGCATCTTGTTATTGCTGATATTGGCACGTGCCATCACCGTGCGCGTGGCAGGGTTCACGATATCGCCGACAAAAGCCAGTGTGCCGGTCAGTTCAACATCATCCAGTGCAGGCACTTCTATGTTCAGGGACTGGCCTTCCCTGATATTGGCAATCTGCTGCTCAGGAATTTCTGCTACTGCCCAGACGTGCGACAGGTCAGCAATCACGAACAACTCTTCAGCTGGGGCCACGACTTGTCCCAGCCGTGCTTTACGTGCAATTACGGTACCGCTGATTTTCGAATTCACCTGGCTGGTAGACATGCCGCTGTTTTGCAAACCCAGTTTTGAAATGCTGCCAGGCGCCATTCCCAGCACCACTAACTGGTCGCGTGCGGCATTCACTTCGGCATTAGCCGCATGCAATTCACCTTCACGGCGTTGCAGCTCTGCCTGGCTGATGACATCGGCTTCTAGCAACTGTCTGGCACGGTCCACCGCTTTGGTCTGCAATTGCACCTGTTGGCTGGCTTTGATGTAATTCAATTGATATTGGGCGAGTTCAGTACTTTTTATAGTGGCCAGACGCTGACCGGCTTTGACCTCGTCGCCGAGATTTACATCAAGTGTACTGATACGGCCAGTGATGGAAGCGCCAGCCCTGGACTCATATTGCTCATCTACCTGAATGCGGCCCGGGATGCGTAAGGTATCGATAAACTGCACTTCGTCGACGGCCCCAATCTTGATATTCGCTTCCAGTTCAGGGGTGAGTGTCACCAGGTTAGGGTCTACCACTGCTTTGGTTTCAGGAGCCGGTGCCGGTTTTTCTGAGCACGCGGTGGACATCACCGCCAGTGCGGCGGTGAACAAAGTTGAAATTAAAATACGAGACATGACCATTCCCTTATGGTTGGACCAAATCAGAACCGATGAAACGTTCGATTTGCAATACACTGAAAAAATAATCGAATTTGGCAATCAGATAGTCACGTCTGACATCACGATTGACGCGTTGCGCATCTAGATATTCCAGGATGCCGCGTTCTCCGAATTTATAGGCGGCTTCAGCACGACTGAGCGTGGCTTCGGATTGCTGCAATAAGCCATTTTCAAACACTTTGAGCTGGTTGCTGGCAATGACATTGCGCTGGTAAGCACTGTCGATTTCCTTGCGTAGCACTTGCTTTTGCAATTTGATATTGGCGTCTGCTTCATCGATGCCGGCAGCAGCTTGCGCGATCTGGCCTTCACGCCGGTTCCATACCGGCAATGGCACCACAACACCTACCCTGAACGTATTCAGGTCGGGATCCTGGGTGAAGTCAGACTTTAATGTCAGCCCGGGAAAGCGTAAATCCTTCTCGAGTTTTAACCTGGCTTCAGCGCCATCCTTGGCGGTGATCAGTTGCTGTAAATAAGGATTATTTTCTGCAGACTGGCGTAAAGTTACGATGTCTGGCAAGGGGGCAATGACGGGAGATTGAGGTTTGATGTCAAAGTCATCCGGCATATTCCCTATCATGCCGCGTAAGATGGCTTTCGCTTCATCGATGCGTGTTTGTGCACTGGCATAATCCCTTTCAGCGACCAGTAATTCAGTATCTGCCTTGATCAGTTCGTATCTGGCCGCTTCGCCAACATCTACTTTGCGTTTGATCTTGCTTTGAATCTCCCGCAATACATTCAGATTGGCACCAAACATCTCAAGTACTTGCTGGCGAAGCTGTACTGTTAAATACGCTTGCTTGATCAGGTTGCGCAGATCAAAACCGGTGGTTTGTATGCCCTTCTCAGCATAGGTGAGTTGCTGCTCAGCCAGCTCCCTGCGTGAAGCACGGGTGCCAGGAAATTCAAGCGGTTGCGAAAGGGTGACACCATAGTTTCTTTCGCTTGCGCCTGGTGTTGGGACACCACGGTATCTTGCCGGGCCTGCCATGATTTCGAGATCAGGGTTAGAAAAAGATCTTGCAACGGTGATGCCTGCCGCAGCAGCTTCAATCTGGGCCTTGCTGACCGCCATCGTCGGGTTTTCGGCGATGGCTTTATCCAGCAGGGTTTTCAGGTCAAACGTAGGTTCAGCAAAGGCTATCGGTGAGATCAGGCAAGACAACCACAGGAGTCTGCACGCTTTCCGCCAGCGGGTATGACTTAACATAACAATCCTTCTCAGATGACTTTGCCTATCATGACATAGTCACCTTAATTAATAATTAATATTGCACTCTAAAACAACAATGTTGATAGAGGGAGGATAGTGCTAAGCGAGTTGGGGCGGCCGGTCCAGCCAGAAAGCGAAGAGGGGATGGTAATCAGGTAAATGATGCTCGGGTGCTTGATGGGAGCTTATGTGCAGAGGGTAGCTGAAAGCGGGCAGGGTGATTTTATCTACATCGACCTCAGCCACCTCAAGCATATCGATACAACTGCTTATATCGCCAAAGTCCGCGGACAACGTATCATCAAGCGCGTTGGACATAACGATTGCAGAAGTACCTGTTTGTAGCAGCGTGGTTGTGACTACCGGCTCAGCAGCAGTTGTCTGCAATGCGAACACTAGGCACAACAAATGTAGTAAATAAAAAATTTTTTGCATGTACAAAATCAGCACTGGGAGGTATCGCGTCTTTTCATGGAAATGAGCAAGTACCGTACCAATGATGAATGCGTGCTTAACCTATTGATTTAATACATATCTGAGATGACTTATTTTTGGAGTCAACCTCAGTCGGGATGGCGAATGCACTGTTAATGTGCAAAAACCACAGCGACATTATAGTAGATGTCGCTGTGGGTGCCTAGTTACAATCGGACCAGTAAGGCTGATTTAGGCCGAAATGGTTTCTTCTTTGAAAATCAACTTGATCTGGTCGTTTTCGTCAATGTCGATATGAACCTGACCACCATCATTCAACCTGCCGAATAACAACTCATCGGCCAATGCTTTACGGATAGTGTCCTGAATCAGGCGAGCCATTGGTCGCGCGCCCATCAGTGGGTCAAAGCCTTTTCTACCCAGGTAAGCTTTAAGCTCATCACTGAAAGTGACATCTACTTTTTTCTCGTGCAACTGATCTTCCAGTTGCATGAGGAATTTATCGACCACACGCAGAATGATTTCCTGGTTCAGCGCTCCAAATGATACTGTTGCATCCAGGCGGTTACGGAACTCAGGGCTGAACAAGCGCTTCAGATCCGCCGCCTCGTCAGTGACGTCTTTACTGTTGGTAAAGCCGATGCTGGCCTTGGACAGGTTTTCCGCACCCGCATTAGTGGTCATGATAATGGTCACATTGCGGAAATCTGCTTTGCGGCCATTATTATCAGTCAACGTACCATGATCCATTACTTGCAGCAGGATATTGAAAATATCCGGATGTGCTTTTTCAATTTCGTCTAACAGTAGGACGCAATATGGCTGTTTGGTCACGGCTTCAGTCAATAACCCACCCTGGTCAAAACCAACATAGCCCGGAGGCGCACCAATCAGACGCGATACGGCGTGGCGCTCCATATACTCAGACATATCAAACCGCAGTAACTCAATGCCCAAGACATATGCCAGCTGTTTCGCGACTTCCGTTTTACCGACACCTGTAGGGCCGGCAAACAGGAAGCTACCAATAGGTTTGTTACCATTCCCCAGGCCACTACGCGCCATTTTCACGGCTGAAGCCAATACATCAATCGCTTTATCCTGGCCGAATACCACTGCTTTCAAATCGCGTTCCAGCGTTTTCAATGCATTGCGGTCATCGGTAGAAATATTTTTTGGCGGAATGCGTGCAATCTTGGCAATAATCTCTTCAATCTCTTTATTGCCAATGATTTTCTTCTGCTTGCTTTTCGGCAGAATGCGTTGCGCAGCACCAGCCTCATCAATCACATCAATCGCTTTATCTGGCAAGTGACGGTCATTGATATATTTCGCAGATAATTCAGCTGCCACAGTCAATGCACTGGCGCTGTATTTCACGCTGTGATGTTCTTCAAAACGTGTTTTCAGTCCTTTAAGAATCTCAATCGTTTCAGCCACACTAGGTTCAGCCACATCAATTTTCTGGAAGCGGCGTGACAGTGCGTGATCTTTCTCAAAAATACCGCGGTATTCCTGATAGGTAGTGGCACCTATGCATTTGAGCGAACCGTTAGATAAAGCCGGTTTCAGCAGATTGCTGGCATCCAAGGTACCACCGCTGGCCGAGCCCGCGCCAATGAGTGTATGGATCTCGTCAATGAACAGGATGGCTTCAGGTTTCTCAGCCAACTGTTTCATCACGGCCTTCAAGCGTTGCTCAAAGTCACCACGGTATTTTGTACCGGCCAGCAACGCACCCATATCTAAAGAATAGACGGTGGCATCTTGCAATACCTCAGGGATTTCCTGGTTCACGATACGTGAAGCCAGCCCTTCTGCGATCGCCGTTTTACCCACGCCAGCTTCACCCACTAATAGCGGGTTGTTCTTGCGGCGACGGCATAAAGTTTGAATCACGCGTTCCAGTTCAAGTCCACGGCCAATCAGCGGATCAATTTTGCCTGCAATGACTTGCGCATTCAGGTTCAGCGTAAAGCTTTCCAGTGCACCGGTAGATACACTTTCACCTTCAGTTTCCTGTTCGGTATTGCTCGCTTTCGGCTCGCTTTCCTGTATTTTGGCGACGCCATGAGAGATGAAATTCACTACATCCAGGCGGGTCACGCCTTGCTGATGCAGGAAAAACACCGCATGAGAATCTTTCTCACCATAAATGGCGACCAGTACATTGGCGCCGGTGACTTCTTTTTTGCCGGAGGATTGCACGTGCAACATGGCACGCTGAATCACGCGCTGAAAACCAAGTGTAGGCTGCGTATCAACCTCATCAGTACCAGCGACAGTGGGAGTGTGTTCTTCAATGTATTGGGTAAGCTCGCTACGCAGGGTATCGAATTTTGCTCCGCATGCGCGTAACACTTCTGCGGCAGTCGGGTTATCCAACATTGCCAGCAACAGATGCTCAACTGTAATCAATTCGTGACGCTTTTGTCTGGCGTCCATAAAAGCCATGTGCAGGCTAACTTCAAGTTCTTGAGCAATCATGATGACTTTCCTTAATCCACTACACTACAAAAATACACTAGGAAAAACGCAATGTTCACACACGCTATTAATGTACACCTACAAGCCTCTGTATGTTTACTAATATCGTGCTAGATGATGAAAATTTCAATGGTTCGTATGAGCTATTAAGTAATAATTTGTGAAGCTGCTTATAAATTAAATTGTCCTGGGTCACGCAATGAAATATCACACTCTTATCCTAACACCTGCCAGGTAAACTTGAAGCGCGGGAATGTCGCCATATTCCCTCGATATTCTCAGAATGCCTTGGTATTTTGAGAAAGCATGATCGAACTTAAGCTGCTTCAATCACACATTGCAAAGGATGCTGCGCTTCTTGTGCTGATTCCATCACCTGATGCATTTTGGTTTCAGCGATATCCTGCGGGTAGACACCGCACACTCCGGCGCCTTCAGTATGCACTTTGAGCATGATTTGCGTGGCTTGTTCGCGGGTTTTAGAAAAAAACTGCTCAATCACGGCGACAACAAACTCCATAGGAGTGTAATCGTCGTTTAATAACAACACTTTATATAGCTCTGGAGGTTTTGGTTTGGCGGTTTGTGGATCCAGTGCCAAATCGCCATCACGCTTGGGTCGTACCATAATTTTGCATACCTGATCTTAAGTTTATTGTGCGCCTTGTATGAAAAAATTCAAGTGCTGGCTATGTAACTACAGTTTAAAAAATAATAACTGTGGCTTTTAAAGATAAATTTTGACAAGTTTGACGATGCGGTCCTGCACGTCAACAATCTCCAGGCGATGTTCGCCCAGTTTAAAGCTGGTGCCTGGTTCCGGGATATCTTCGAAATGTTCCAGAATCAGACCGTTCAAGGTACGTGGACCATCGATTGGCAGCAAGAGTTTCAGTTTACGGTTGATGTCGCGTAACTGACTGCTACCATCCACCAGCCAGCTACCATCTTCATTTTGGTGGAAATCCTTGGTGCGTTCTGGCGATTGAGTGGTAAATTCACCTACGACTTCCTCCAGAATATCTTCCAGCGTCAGCAGGCCCCTGAACTCACCATACTCATCCACCACCAGGGCAATCCGCTCATGGTGTTTCTGGAACTGTTGCAACTGGGTATATAGAGGTGTACCGGACGGAATATAGTAGGGAGGGCTAATCGCAGCCTGCAACAAGCCTTTGCTCGGCGCTTTGCCGATATGGAAGTCACGCAATAATGGCAGTACTTTGCGTACATGCACGATGCCGACAATATCTTCATGATCGCCTTGCCTGACCGGCAATCGGGAATGATGGCTATTCGCCAGCTGTTCCATGATCTGTTCAATCGGATGGTCCAGATCAACAAACTCAACCTGTGTGTGCGCTGTCATCACATGGTCGACAATGATGTCTTCCAGATCGAGCAGGTTAAGTAAAATCATGCGGCTTTGCGAAGGGATATATTGCCCGGCGTCACTGACAATACTGCGTAATTCATCGGTGGTGACAGAATGCGCCTGGTCAAAATTGACTTTTACGCCTAAAAGTTTGACGAAGCCTTTAACAAACAGGTTAACAAACCAGACAATCGGGTTAAACAGCCAGATCAGCGGATACAGCAGGTAGCTGGTGGCAAATGCCAGTTTTTCCGCATGCGCCGCCGCAATCACCTTTGGGGAAATTTCACTGAACACCAGAATGGCAAAGGTAATGGCTAAAGAGCCCAGCATCAGCACATAATCGCCTTCACCAAATAGGCGCTCTGCAATAATCACTTCCAGCGTAGATGAGCCGACGATACAAAAGGTATTGCCCAATAAGATGGCACCCAGGGTTTTATCGGTTTGAGCGATGAGCCGGCTGGCCAGTTTTGCACCGCGGTGACCCTGTTTCGCCATATGCCGCATGCGGTAGCGGTTGACGGACATCAGGCTGGTTTCAGCGACCGAGAAAAAAGCCGTGAATGACAGTAGCAGAATTAATAAGCCGATCTGCCAACTTAAAGGAATATTGTCCAAGGGAATGGGGTAAAAAACAAGAAGCCACTAGTGTACCCACCAGTGGCTAAAAATCAAGAAAAACACAGACTAATCAACGCATGTCCCTAGCAAAACCGTTTGCTCACATATTGTGGGAGTTTTATGGCGCATCATTAATGTGCCATACGTTAATCAATATTTAAGGTGCGAGTGCGGCTTCGTCTTCTTTTGGTTTTTTCTCGGCGTCGCCAATCAGATTGGCACGGCTTACACCCAGCCACATAGCGATTGGGCAGGCAACCAATACTGAAGAATAAATACCGAACAAAATACCAATGGTCAGTGCCAGCGAGAAGTTATGCAGGGTTTCACCGCCAAAAAACAACATGGAGCAAACCATGGTTTGTGTCATCAAGTGGGTGATGATAGTGCGCGACATCGTGCGGGTAATCGCATTATCAATCACATGCACTGCAGATGCCTTGCGCATTTTTTTGAAGTTTTCACGTACGCGGTCAAACACTACTACTGATTCATTCACTGAATAGCCAAGCACCGCCAGAATGGCAGCGAGCACCGTGAGGTTGAACTCCCATTGGAAGAAAGCGAAAAAGCCGAGAATTATGATGACGTCATGCATGTTAGCGATAATGGCGGCCACCGCAAAACGCCACTCAAAACGTAAGGCCAGATAGCCCATAATCCCTGCACACACCAGCAATAAGGCCAGTGCGCCATTTTCATAAAGCTCTTCACCGACCTGCGAACCGACAGACTCTACCCGGCGAATTTCTGCGCCGCTATCAGCATCTTTCAGAGATGAGGAGATTTTTTCCGACAATTGCGCAATCGATAATTCTTTTTTGACTGGCAACCGGATCAGTACGTCCTGGCTGGAGCCAAAATTTTGTACCGTCACATCTTTGAGGCCGGTGTTATCGATCACTTCACGGATTTTGCCAATATTGGCAGTGGTCGGGTAATGCACTTCCATCACTGTGCCGCCTGTAAAATCCACACCGTAATGCAAGCCACGATGCATCAGGAAAAACACCGCCAATATAAAAGTAATCAGCGATATTGAAGTGGTCAGACGCCCGTAACTCATAAACGGGATATCTTTTTTAATTCTGAATAATTCCATAATCTGTTCTCAAATAGGTTGTGACAGCAATCACTACACCGAATCGGTTAGCCGATTGGCAGACGCTCGATTTTGCGGCGATAGCCGTACAACAGATTGACCATCGCACGGGATACCAGTACAGCGCTGAACATCGAAGTCATAATCCCCAATACGTGTACAACGGCAAAGCCTTTGATCGGGCCGGTACCAAACATAAACAGCGCCAGACCGGCAATCAAGGTAGTCACGTTGGAGTCGAGAATGGTGTCAAACGCACGGTCATAACCAGCGTGAATGCTGGCTTGCGGCGTATTGCCATTGCGCAACTCTTCACGGATACGCTCGTTGATCAGCACGTTGGCATCAATCGCCATCCCCAGCGCCAGCGCAATCGCAGCCAGGCCTGGCAAGGTCAGCGTTGCTTGCAGCATGGAAAGAATCGCCACCAGCAGCAACAGGTTGACACCCAATGCCATGACGGAAACGCCACCGAACACCATGTAGTAGATGATCATCATCACTGCAATGGCTGCAAAACCCCACAGGGTGGAGTGCACGCCTCGCTTGATGTTTTCTTCACCCATGCTTGGACCAACGGTACGTTCTTCAATGATTTCCATAGGCGCAGCTAATGCACCGGCACGCAGCAGCAATGAAATGTCAGTCGCTTCCTGCGCATTCGCCATGCCGGAGATCTGCACACGGCCGCCACCGATTTCTTCATTGATCACAGGCGCTGTTACCACTTCGGTGCTACCTTTCTCAATCAGCAAAATCGCCATGCGCTTGCCTACATTTTCACGGGTAACGTTTTTGAAGATGCCAGCCCCACGACCATCCAGTGTGACGTTAACAACAGAAGAACCATTCTGGCCGTTTACACCAGGGCCCGCATCTGTGATGCGGTCACCAGTCAGTACAACACTTTTCTTGACCAATACCGGACGGCTGTCACGGTCAAAATACAACTCATCGCCAAAGGGTACCTGGCCGTTTTGCGCTTTTTGCAAAGTCGCCATATCGGCTTTCTCTTCGTCAACCATGCGAATTTCCAGTGTCGCTGTACGACCCAGAATTTCTTTGGCTTTCGCGGTATCCTGCACGCCAGGTAATTGCACCACAATCCGGTCTATGCCTTGCTGCTGCACAATCGGCTCGGCCACACCCAGTTCATTGATCCGGTTATGCAAAGTTTGCAGGTTCTGCTTCAGTGCAAACTCCTGAATGCGTTTTTGTGCCATGGTGCTCATGCTGGCGGTCACGCTAAAGTCTTTGTCGCTACCGCTGACTTTATAGGTCAGGTCTGAAAAATCTTTTGCCAGCAGATTGCGCGCTTTAGTCGCTTCCGCTTCAGATTCAAATTTAATCACTACCACCTGGCCCTGGCGCTCAATCCCGTAATAATTGATTTTTTCTTTACGCAATGACATGCGGAAATCGCCAACAGTGCTTTCCGCAGCTTTATCCAAAGCCGCTTTCATGTCCACCTGCAACAGGAAATGCACACCACCACGTAAATCCAGTCCCAAATACATAGGCTTGGCACCTATGCTTTGCAGCCAGTTTGGCGTTTGCGGCACCAAGTTGAGTGCCACGGTGTAATCTTTGCCCAAAGTGGATACCAGCTTATCTTTGGCTAATAACTGGGTATCTGTATTGGCAAAGCGGACTTTCACGCCACTTGCATCCAGAAACACCCCGTCAAATGGAATATTCGCCAGTTTTAAAGCGCTTTCCACTTTTTGCAACAGGCTTTCGTCTACTTTGAGCGAGGTTTTCGCCGGGCTGATTTGCACCGCTGGCGATTCACCAAAAAAGTTGGGGATGGTGTATAGCAAGCCAATGACGATGACTGTGCCAATCAGCACGTATTTCCATAATGGATAACGGTTCATAAAAAACTCTTATACGGAATAAAGGACTGGAAAGTGGCCACTTGAATTAAATGGATTTTAAGGTGCCAGGTGGCAGCAAGGTCTGTACGGTGTGCTTTTGTACATTGACCACAGTGTTTGCGGCGATCTCAACGCTGATAAAGCTTTCACCTACTTTAGTTACTTTGCCGACGATACCACCGGTAGTCGCGACTTCGTCACCAGCTTTAAGTGTTTCCAGCATGGATTTGTGTTGTTTTGCCTGCTTCACTTGCGGACGGATCAGCATGAAGTAGAACAACACGAAAATAACAATCATTGGCACGAAGCTCATGATATCGCTGGTTGTTGCAGTGGCTGCATAGGCATTACTAATCAACATATTTTTTCTTCCTGAATCAATCTACTAAATAACACGCGATTTTAGCACAGGCAGGTGAAGAATGAACGAGCGGGTAGAAGAGGGGTGGGTATGCAAGTTAAAAGGACGCTTGGGCGGTGATTTGCAGATATTCGTGATAGGGCGCTTCGCTTGTTATTTGTCAGACTTGAAGCGTGATTTTCAATTCGTCATTCTGGCGTAGGCATGAATTCTGAGAGGATGCTTGCTTAAGCTTGGCTGCAATAGAAAAGCTAGTATCGCGCTTACTCGTAGTTTTAACAGGTATTTCTTTGGACCCTAAATCTTTCTATTCGCCCCTAGTCGACCCTCTTTCTGATGATTGTCCATAAGTAAGAGGGCAAAGAGCTGGACACGCTGGCTTCCCCTTGTACCTGCGTTGCTAGCCAAGGGGCGAAAAGGGACGTATGTTAATTAAAAATAGATAGATGAATTATCCAAGAGTATTTCTATTCTGTGTCTAGCGCTTCTCCGCCCTCTTGCTGGCGAATTCAATTTTAAATGCTTCAAACCTGTTTTCCTCAATCGCCGCCCGCATGCCCTGCATCAAAAATTGATAGTAATGCAAGTTATGAATAGTGTTTAAACGCGCCCCCAGAATCTCGCCAATCCGGTACAAATGATGCAAATAGCTACGGCTAAAGTTGCGGCAGGTATAACATTCACATTCTTCATCCAGAGGACGCGTGTCAGTTTTATAAGTAGCATTCTTGATTTTGACGTCACCATATTGCGTAAACAGCCAGCCATTACGTGCATTCCGCGTTGGCATGACGCAATCAAACATATCGATGCCATAGCTGACTGCATCCACCAAATCTTCCGGCGTACCGACGCCCATCAGGTAACGTGGTTTGTCTTTTGGCATTTGTGGTGCGGTATGCGCCAAAGTGCGCAGCATATCCTCTTTGGGTTCGCCGACTGACAGGCCACCAATTGCATAGCCATCAAAACCTATCTTTTCCAGGCCCTGGCGGGAGATATCGCGTAGGTCTTCAAACATACCGCCCTGGATAATGCCGAACAAGGCGTTTTTCTCCTGGCTTGTTGTGACTGCATTGCCTGTGTCATTGGCTTGTTCGCTGTGCTGTACTAGCTGCCTTAATTCGTCTTCGCCACCCTGCAAGGCCATTACCTGGGGGATGGTTTGATTCTGGTACACATTAAACGCATCCCGGCTGCGTTGCGCCCAACGCAGGCTGAGTTCCATCGACTGTCTGGCTTCATGATGAGTCGCTGGGTAGGGTGTGCATTCGTCAAAAATCATGACGATGTCGCTGTTGAGTACACGCTGGATGCGCATGGATTCTTCGGGTGTCAGAAAGCAGCTGTCCCCGTTAATGGGAGATTTAAACTTGACGCCAGCCTCAGAAATTTTGCGCAACTCACCCAGGCTCCAGACCTGGAAGCCGCCGGAATCGGTGAGTATCGGTTTATTCCAGCCCATGAATTTATGCAGGCCTTCATGTGCAGCCACTACTTCCAAACCGGGGCGTAACCATAGGTGAAAAGTATTGCCGAGAACGATGTGCGCCTGGATTTCGTTCAGCTCCAGTGGTGACATGGCTTTGACCGTACCATAAGTGCCAACCGGCATAAAAGCGGGGGTTTGTACTTCGCCGTGGGGTAGGTGTACGGTGCCGCGTCTGGCAAGGCCATCGGTGTTGTGTAAAGAAAACTGCATGAAAATGACGTTAAATAGCTGAAATAAACGACTATTTTATCACAGCGAGGGTGCGCTTCCCGTTTGCTTGATAGGGCCGTTTTAACGCTTGGCTGAGCTTGCATTTTTTGTGATTGCCCGCAACAATGCGCATATCTGCATTCTTGAATTCTCCTATGGCTGACCCACAAACCCGCCTGTCCCGACGTGAAGAACATACCACTTTGCGTCAGCGTGGCATTTATTTGCTGCCCAATCTGTTCACCTCTGCCTCTTTGTTTGGCGGTTTCTATGCCATTGTGCAGGCGATGAACCAGCATTTTGAACAGTCTGCGATAGCGATTTTTATCGCCATGGTACTGGATGGCCTGGATGGCCGTGTTGCGCGGATGACGAATACGCAGAGTGCCTTCGGCGCCGAATATGACAGCCTGGCGGATATGGTTTCGTTTGGCGTAGCACCGGCACTGATTGTGTATGTGTGGGCGTTGCAACCAATGAATAAACTGGGCTGGATCGCAGCATTTATTTATTGTGCCTGTGCTGCCTTGCGACTGGCGCGTTTCAATACCAAGATTGATGACCCGTTCCAGGATAAACGCTATTTCCAGGGATTGCCTAGCCCGGCTGCGGCAGCATTGCTGGCTGGGTTTGTCTGGGTTTCATACGAATATAATATTGATGGTCGCGAAATCTTTTTTGGTGCGGTGCAGGTGAAATGGATTGCCTGGTGCCTGACTATTTTTGCTGCCGGTTCCATGGTATCTGATCTCAAGTTTTACAGCGGTAAGGATATCAACCTGCGACACTCTGTGCCTTTCGTCGCGATTCTGGCAGTGATGCTGGCCTTCGTACTGATTTCGTATAGCCCTCCGGAAGTGTTATTCAGTGTGGTGTTTGTGTATGCATTATCCGGATACTATTTATGGACACGCGACAGAATGGCTGCAAAAAATAAAACCTGAGTCATGTAGAAACTGAGACGCGCCAACCTGGCGCGTTTTTTGTTGGTCGTGATGATAGTACTTATGTAAGTCCACGAATCCTGCGGGACTTTGATGGTCAATTGATTGCCAAGCAGGTAAAATTCCGGCTACCAGGTTAGGATACATTCATGGAACAAATTATTATTTTTGATACCACGTTGCGTGATGGGGAGCAAAGCCCCGGCGCTGCAATGACCAAAGAAGAAAAAATCCGCATTGCGCGCCAGCTGGAAAAGCTGGGTGTGGATGTGATTGAGGCCGGATTTGCAGCTGCCAGCCCCGGAGACTTTGATGCGATTTCAGAAATCGCCAAGGTGATTAAAACTTCTACCGTGTGCTCGCTGGCCCGTGCCAGTGAAAATGATGTGCGCCGTGCCGGTGAAGCCATCAGACATGCCGCCAAAGGCCGTATCCATACCTTTATTGCCACCAGCAAAATCCATATGGAAAACAAGCTGCGCATGACCGAAGACCAAGTGGTCGAGCGTGCGGTACAGGCAGTGAAGTGGGCACTCGAGTATACCGAAGACGTTGAATTCTCTGCCGAAGATGCCGTACGTTCCGAGATTGATTTTCTGGTGCGTGTATTTGAAGCCGTGATTGATGCCGGTGCCAAAACCATCAACGTGCCGGACACCGTCGGCTACAGTATTCCTTCGGTGTGGGGCGAGCGCATGGCTGAACTGATCAAGCGTGTCAGAGGGGCGGACAAAGTGGTTTGGTCTACCCACTGCCATAATGATTTGGGCATGGCGGTTGCAAACTCCCTGTCTGCCGTGATGAATGGTGCCCGCCAGGTCGAATGCACGATTAACGGCCTCGGTGAGCGTGCGGGTAACGCCAGCCTGGAGGAAATCGTGATGGCGATTAAAACCCGCAGCGATATTTTTAACCTCACCACGCGGATTGATACTACGCAAATCGTGCCTGCCTCCAAACTGGTCTCCACCATTACCGGTTACCCGGTACAGCCCAACAAAGCCATTGTTGGTGCCAATGCGTTTGCGCATGAGTCTGGTATTCACCAGGATGGCGTGCTCAAACACCGCGAAACCTACGAAATCATGCGCGCCGAAGATGTGGGTTGGGGTGCGAATAAACTGACCTTGGGCAAATTGTCCGGCCGTAATGCTTTCCGCACGCGTTTGAAAGAGCTGGGGATTGAGCTGGAAAGCGACGATGCCTTGAATGCCGCATTTGCGCGCTTTAAAGAATTGGCTGATAAAAAATCGGAAATTTTTGACGAAGATTTGCACGCGCTGGTGAATGACGAAGTAGTGCAGGATACTGCTGAATTATTCAAGCTGGCTTATCTGCAAGTCGCTTCGCAAACCGGCGAAATCCCGCATGCAGTATTGACCATCAACCGTGATGGCACCGAGCAACGGACCGAAGCCACTGGCGGCGGTCCGGTGGATGCCACCTTTAAAGCCATTGAAAACGTGGTCAATAGCGAGACAGAATTGCTGCTGTATTCAGTGAATAACATCACTAGCGGTACCGATGCACAAGGCGAAGTGACGGTGCGTTTGGCAAAAGGTGGCCGCGTGGTTAACGGGCAGGGCGCAGATACTGACATCGTGGTGGCATCAGCCAAAGCCTATCTGAATGCGTTAAACAAGCTATATGCCAAAGCTGAGAAGCTAAATCCTCAAGTCGATTAATTGCATCCAATCAGTTAAAGCGCATTTGATAGGTGCGCTTTAACGATTGAACATTCATCATGGTTATTTCATGAAATAAAGTTTGAATGAATGTTTTAACCGCTTTAAGGTTTACTCAGTAAACCCCCTCACTTTTTAAATGACCCTCAACCCTAAGTCATCAATAAATGAAATGTTCCATACAGTGGCAGTCCAGGTTGTAAGGGATTTGAATGTCATCTAGGCAAAAATGGCTGTTAATCATCAGTGCACTGGCCTGCACTTACCTCATATGGGGCTCGACCTACCTCGCGATCAAATATGCGATTGAGAGTTTTCCGCCATTTATCATGGTCGGTATTCGTTTCACAGTTGCCGGGGCACTGCTTTACGCCATCCTGCGAGGCATGGGTTACGCCGCTCCCAGTTTGATTCAATGGCGTGGTGCCGCGTTAGTGGGCTTGTTACTGCCAGTGTTGGGCAATGGCACCGTTTCGCATGTGCAGTTGCATGTCTCATCCAGTGTCGCAGCGCTGGCGATTGCCACTGCACCAATCTGGATGGCGATTTTTTCCAGCCTGTGGGGACACAGAATCAGCCGTCGTGAATGGCTGGGTATTGCCATCGGGCTGGTCGGGATTTTGTTACTGAATACCCGCGGCAGTTTGCAGGGTGATTGGATGAGTGCATTTCTGCTGATGTTTGCTGCAGCCTCGTGGTCGCTGGGCTCTGTGTGGAGTAAACATATGGCGATGCCACAAGGCCTGATAGGTGCAGCCAGCCAGATGTTGTGCGGTGGCCTGATTGCATTTGTTTTCAGCGCTGCGTTTGGTGAGCAATGGCCGGTAGAAATCAGCACACGCTCATGGGCTGCGATTGTATTCATGATTGTGTTTGGCTCTATCGTGGCTTTTTCTGCTTACCATTGGTTGCTGCACAATGTACGTCCCATGGTGGCAAGCAGTAATACTTTCGTGAATCCGGTAGTGGCATTTGTCGTCGGCGCCTGGTTTGCCGATGAGCAGATTCATGCGATGGAATATATGGCGCTGGCTGTGATTCTGGTGGGTGTGTTTCTGGTGCTGACTTCGACAACTGAAGCCATACCGGAAGAAAAGATCGTTTAATTAATTGGATTGGAACGCTGTTTTATGAAGCAAAATCTGGCCTTGTTTGACTTAGATAACACCCTGCTGGCGGGTGATAGTGACTATAACTGGAGTATTTTCCTGATTGGGGAAGGTTTGCTCGACGAGAAAACGCATAAAGCGCGTAACGAGCAGTTCTATCTCGATTACAAAAATGGCAATCTGGATATTTTTGCCTTTCTCGCGTTTCAGTTACAGCCATTGGCGCAGCACCCGAAAGCGTTTCTGGATGAACTGCACAAAAAATATATGACTAACGTGATCCGCCCGATGATGACGCAAAAAGCACAGGCGCTGGTGAACAAGCATAAGGCGAATGGCGACCTGTGCATGGTGATTACTGCTACGAACAGTTTTGTGACCAAACCGATTGCCACCGCTTATGGTATTGAACACCTGATTGGTACTGATCCTGAAATGGTGAATGGCGAATTTACAGGTGGCGTAAGCGGCACCCCCAGCTTCCAGCAAGGTAAAGTGACGCGGTTGAACGAGTGGCTGGCCGCCAAAGGGCAAACACTGGCCGATTTTGAAACCAGTTATTTCTACAGTGACTCGCACAACGATCTGCCGTTGATGAAGCTGGTGACTAATCCTGTTGCGGTGGATGCTGACCCTACATTAACGGCTTATGCCAATGCGCATCAGTGGCCAATGATCAGCCTGCGCTAGGGGTCTTGCGCTAAACAAATCCGTAATTGTTAAGCTTAAATTGGACAGTGCTTTAAAAACTCAGCGTCAGCGCTGTCACTGCCATTAAGTTATTGTCTACGCTGCGAGTGCCATCTTTATCAAAAATGGCATCGCGGCTAGTCAGTTTGCGTAATTCATTCCGCCATACCATGCGCTGGTTAAGGCGGTAATCCATATTGACTGAATAACCGGTGGTTTGAAAACAATTATCAGTGCCCGTATTGATAATCACGCCGTGTTTGTCGTGATAGTGTTCCAGCCGCGCGGCAAATTGCAGGCGGTCTGAATAGCTGTAGCGCAATACAAGGGTTGGGCTGTACCACACATGATAGCGCTCACTGCCGGGAGCAGCTTGCTCTGCGCCGATATCGAACACGGTGATCAATCCCCAATGTTCATCCAGCTGCCATTGCAGATAAAAATCGTGAAAGTAGCGCATCTGACGTTGGGCATCCGATTTATCGTTGCTGATAAATGAGCTGCTATTAATAGTAAGCCTGTCGTTTGGTTTATAGACCAGCTGGTGCCCGATCGCAGGCGTGGTGTTGCCGTGAGGGCGATTTATGCGCTGCCAGCCAGTGAGTAATAAGCCGCTGATCTGCCATTTGTTATCCTGGGTGATGTAACTTAGTTTGGCGCCGGTCTCAAAGTATGGCGAGTTATCCGCCATCAGGCTACGCGTGAGTGTCCAGTTATCCTGGCCCACCGCGCTTTCAAAACCGATATGCGAAGGCATCACTCCCATATCCAGCCACAAGTTGTTTTCTGCTGAAAGCTTAATGCCAATATTCGCTTCATAGATGTTGCGCAAACCATGCGGTTCTGCCGCATAGTTAGCCCGCATATAGGTGCCTGATCCCAAAGCCAGATTGCCGCGGAGTCGCTCTGTGCTCAAAGCAGCTTTTAACATGGCCAAATTAACACTTGGGCTATCAGTCACATGATGGCTGTAAACAAACTCCGGACGGCGATGGTTGCCTGGGTCGTTGAAATCGTGAATGTAATAAGTTTCCAGGTAACCACTGAATTGAAGTACAGGGCTAGAGGTATCTCTAGACACAGGCTCGGCGAAAGTGCTTGGCTCATGCGCAAAAGCGGGATAACTAATCAATAAGCCAAGCAGCAACGGTAAAATAGACATCAGCAATATTCACTCGGATTGGGTAATGGCAGTATGTAATAAGCTATATATCAATTACGTAAACATTAAAGTATGTTCACTAAATTAATTGGTTAGATGAGCATTAGAAAATAACTGCATTTCCAATCATGCCAGCAATAAAAAAACGCACCAAAAAAGGTGCGTTTAATGTTGGATTCTGATTTCTAGCGATTCAACACCACATGCAACACAAAACGGCTACCTATATAAGCCAACAGCAGTAGCACAAAACCAAACAGCGTCCAGCGGGTTGCGGTTTTGCCGCGCCAGCCATATTTAAATCGGCCAAACAGCAACCAGGCATAAATAAGCCAGGAGGCTATCGAAAATATAGTTTTATGGTTGAACTGTAATGGCTGGTCGAAAATTTCTTCACTGAACAGCATGCCACTAACCAGTGTAATCGTCAGCAATACAAAGCCGATATGTAACACCCTGAACAGCAAGGCATCCATCACCATCAACGGCGGGAAGCCGGGCAACGCCAGCCAGCTGTTTTTCTGGTGCAAGGCGCGCTCGGCCATGCGCATCAGGCAGGCATGCAGCGCAGCAAACGTGAACAGGCTGTAGGCCAAGATGGCGATAACAATATGCAGGCTAAACAGTGACAGGCCTGCGGTATTCACGTAGTAATCTTTGATGGCAAACGCTGGCATCAGTACAAACAAGGCGGCTGGTGGTAATACAAAAGCCTGCAGGCTGTGAAGTGCGTGCTTCAGGTCAGCTATCCAGTAAATCAGCACCGTCAGCCAGAGGATAGCCGAAATGGCGAAGTAGACGCCAAGGTTGAATCCACCCACTGCAAACATGTCGCGGTAAAGCAGCCAGCCATGCAAAATCACGCCTAATGCCACCATGGCACTATGAAGCTGGAACGATGCCTGCGTTTCACTGGCAGGCTTGTTTTGCCTGGCAATACGCCAGTAATCCATCGCCACTGCCATATAGATAAACGCGACGACCAGATAGGGAATAAGATGTTGAATCATGCGCCACATTATGGCAAAACTCGGCGTATTCGCCTAGCATGATGTAAAATCCCTAGCTTATTCAAAGACCTGTTTAAAGAGAGTTTACCCATGCTGGAAAACCTGACCGGCCGTTTGCAGGGCGTGATTAAAAACCTGCGCGGCCAAGCACGTTTAACTGAAGACAACATTGCCGATGCCATGCGTGAAGTGCGGATGGCGCTGCTCGAAGCAGATGTGGCCTTGCCGGTAGTCAAAGACTTTATCGCTCGCGTCAAAGAGCGCGCCAATGGCCGCGAAGTGCTGCAAAGCCTGACACCAGGGCAAGCCGTGATTGAAGTCGTCAATGACGAATTGACTGAGTTGATGGGTAAAGCCAACGTTGGCCTCAACCTGGCAGCAGTACCTCCAGTAGTGATCCTGATGGCAGGTTTGCAGGGTGCCGGTAAAACCACTACTTCCGGCAAATTAGCTAAATTACTCAAAGAACAAAAGAAAAAAGTATTGCTGGCCAGTGCCGATGTGTACCGTCCGGCGGCGATTACCCAGTTGCAGACGCTGGCGAAACAACTGGACATTGATTGCTTCGACAGCAATCCGCAGCAAAAGCCGCTTGAAATCGCTGCACAGGTGATGGAGCAGGCGAAAAAGAATTATTACGATGTTGTGATTTTCGATACCGCAGGCCGTTTGGCAATTGATGAAGCCATGATGGCAGAAATCAAAGACTTGCACGCGTTACTCAAACCGACCGAAACCCTGTTTGTAGTCGACGCCATGCAAGGCCAGGATGCCGTCAATACCGCCAAAGCCTTTGGTGAAGCCTTGCCACTGACAGGCGTGATTGTCACCAAGCTGGATGGTGACTCGCGTGGCGGTGCCGCCTTATCTGTGCGACATGTCACAGGTCAGCCGATCAAGTTTATCGGCGTCAGTGAAAAAGTCGATGGCCTGGAACCTTTCCATCCAGACCGTATGGCAGGCCGTATCCTCGGCATGGGCGATGTACTGAGCCTGATTGAGGAAGCGCATAAAAAAGTCGATCTCGACGAGGCGAAAAAAGTCGCCGACAAAATCAAGTCCGGCGCCAAGTTTGATCTCAACGATTTCAAGTCACAAATGCTTCAAATGCGCAAAATGGGCGGCATGGCATCGCTGATGGATAAAATGCCTTCGCAAATCGCCGGCATGGCGCAAAAAATCAATACTGACGACGTTGATAAATCTCTGCGCCGCATTGAAGGCATTATCAATAGCATGACCCCGGATGAGCGCAGCAAACCAGAGTTGATCAAAGCCACACGTAAAAAACGTATTGCGGCCGGTAGCGGCGTGCAAGTGCAAGATGTGAACCGCTTGCTCAACCAGTTTGAAGAAACGCAAAAAATGATGAAGATGTTTAGCAAAGGCGGCATGGCCAAGATGATGCGCGGCATGGGTGGCATGATGGGCGGTAAATTCCCGGGCATGTGAGGTCATGAAAACGGGATTCTGTCAAAATAAACTTTTTATACAAAAAAGCAAAAACAGCATTGACCAATTCCCGTAAATCCCCCATAATCGCGTTCTTTCAAATTTGACGCAAAACAGCGCAGCAAGCTAGAAAACAATGGGGTGTTAGCTCAGCTGGTAGAGCAGCGGACTTTTAATCCGTTTGTCGTGGGTTCGATCCCCGCACACCCTACCAAAATAAAAAAACGGCTCGCAGAAATGTGGGCCGTTTTTATTTTCTTGATGCCGACCGGTGTTTCAGCATTCCGCTAATTTCAAAAAACGTAGTTGAGTTTCAGAGTTCTATTTATTTGAGGTTTTGAGGCTGCATTTATTTAAATGACTAGTAAACAATCCGGCACAAACTAAAATCATTACTAGAAAGCCAATTAAGCAAATATAGAAAGCAAATCCATTCACCAATGCATACTGTCTTAATTGCTCTGGGTAAGAAATAACTTTCTCATCATCAACTTCCAATTCATACAAAAGGACTTTCGACGTCAGATGAAAGCCTGGGAACTCCTGCCAACGCACTCTGGCATATTTACCTTCTAAAAACTTTCTGTCTTTAGCTTTCAGACCGCAACCAAAACCATAGCTGTCAGTTAATTGACAACTCATCTCAAAGCGCTTTTTATCTTGATTTAGATAGATTCTTGCCGCATATCTTGGCTTGGGGATACCAAAATGTAACTGGCCCGTACTAACCTTCAAATTTCGATATTCTTGTGGATGATAAAAATGAGCATTTGACGCACCTAACATGAGGATGAAGAGGAGCAAACAAATGATTGCTGAAGAAATTCGAATATATTTCATTTTTATATTTTTCTAATTTCGCCAAATTTATAGAATGCTTTTTGAAGAGATTCCCATACATCCTACCAAATAAAAAAGACGGCTTGCAGAAATGTGAGCCGTTTTTCTTTTCTCAATGCCTGACGGCGCTTAGTATTTCAGAAATTCAGTTTTCACACCCAAGTAGTTTTTGCAGATTTTCAGAATTCCGGTATTTCAGGATTTTTAGCCAGTTGACCAATCAGTCTTTCCCCTAAACTCCCTTTTTTATATTTTGTTTGCTAGACGAGGAATAAAGGGTCTGCTAAATTTGGAGTCACCTAACACTGCAGACGAGGACAATTTATGTGGATGACACCTTTAATAGCAACGAGCCTTCCAAATTCGGTTAGTAATCTAAATAATAATAATTTCTTTGACTGTCTTAAAAAAGAGTTATCTCACAAAGAGGAGTTTGATACGATAATTGGGTTGGGTGGCGCTTTCTGTGGACGCTTTGAAGTGCAAAGCGGGGGTGTGACTACCATAAAAAAATTGTCAGCTAATGAAATAGAGGTGGATTTGGATTTTACTTACACCTCCGTTAACAGAAGCGATAACTCATTTGTAGGAGATACAACGAAAAGATGTAGAGTGAAGTTACAGATTGATCCAATTCAGCAATCATTAACTTTCTTTACTTTCCCTAATATAGAAATTATATAAAGCTATTACTCAAATGCTTCCCCTTTAACTTGTCTTTGTGCATTCAGCCTGATGAGTACGCTGTAATTTTAATCCGTATGTCCTGGGTTAGTTCACCGCAGAGCAAATGTATTTTATTGATTTTATGCGAAAGATCTTAATTTCTTACAGAGAAATGCATAGGCTGCATCAGCTTATAAAATGTCTCTTCAACTATCATTTTTTTATATTTACACACGACATCAAGAGTAGGCTCTGATGCTTTGGTTAAAAAAGTATCGCTGTTACGTGGTGTTTGTACTTCACTTAATTTGAATTTCTAAGATTTCCCTCCAATTTTTTAGGCAGCCTAGAGTTCCAGATTTCAATTTTTCAGCATTTCGCTAATTTCAAAAATCGTAGTTCGGGTTTCAGTTTTTCTAGCCACTTGGCACCTAAGTAACTTCAAAATTCACTCATCCGCAGGTCGAAAGTCGGCCCATAGACGCACGTCTTGAGCCATAGGCTGGCAATCAGCGGCTGGCTGATACGACGGTAATTCCGGCTAAGATCGTTGGCCGTTATGTTGGCTTGGCGTGGGAGTTTGGAATTGTTCAGGCGGAAGTGAATAGGGTTGATATTCAGATTTGATTGTTGGCTGGGCAATTTAAGATGAGGGACTCAAGGTTAACGCCTTGGGTCTTTTTGTTTTGTGATGAGGAAAACTATGGGAAAATTGGTGCTTTAACAACACTCCTTAACTCAAACGTTAGGTAAAACTATGGACAAGCCAACACTTAGGTTTAATCCTGATCTAGCATCGCTTTACTTGAAAGCTGTTTTTTGCTTTTGCGTAGGTGGTGCAATGTTTATTCGAGGATTGAATGAGCTTATTTCAGGAAAAGCTGAACAAGTTTGGTTTCTTATTATTTGGTTGTTGTTAGCTTCATTTTATCCATTAACTTTGTTAAAGCTATATCGCATTCCAAAAGAGCAGCGAAATTTATATCTCAGAAAAGTACGCTACAGCGGTTCTAAAAGTTACAAAATTCATCCCGCTATTAGCATTTGCGTATTGGGAGCACTGTGTGTCTTCTACATATGGACTATCTTTCACTAGACCTAACTCGTCATTCAAGCGGGACTGACTAAAGTCGTCGAAAAGACTCAGAAACTTTTAATTGCGTGTGGGGGCAAATCACCATCAATTGAAATACACGTTCTGTTTAATATAAAAGGTGGTAACTTTCGGTCCGAAAACTTGCCATAGTCGCACGTCTTGAGCCATAGCCGAACAAACAGGAGCTGCCTGATACGACGGTAATCCCAGTGGCAATCGTTGGCCGTTATGTTGGCTTGGCGTGGGAGTTTAGATTTATCCTGGCAGAAGCGGATTGGCCTGTATCAATCGAAAACAATGGAAGCTATTTGCCTGGAGTTAATCCATACAGTTCAGTACGATGCACTACATGGCTGAGTGGGCAACGTCGGATTCATCAGGTCGTCGAATCGCAACTTCAGCTTACCCCCCAAATTTCGCACGTTCGGAGCCTTAGACCCTACCCATAGTCGCACGTCTTGAGCCATAGCCAAGCAATTTAGGGCTGGCTGATACGAAGAGGTGATCCCGACTGAGATCGTTGGCCGTTATGCTGGCTTGGCGTGGGAGTTTGGCTTTGTCCAGGCGGAAGTGCTTAGCGTTAGGACAAGATTCGATTGTTCGGTGGGCAGTTTAAGATAGGATGGAAATGAAATCCCGATTTTGTAGTCTGGTTCTCAGGATTTAGGCTAAAGAATACGACTTTAAGGCCTAGTTTAATTAGGTCAAAGAGCCTACGAAAGCTGCATTTTTTGATAAATCGATGGTCTATTCTGGCCGTCTCCACAACCAAACGAGTATTGTAGCCATTATGCTCACTAGGATAATTGCACTTGGTAGGTGTTTAATTACACCAAAAATAAAATATGCAGACACGGTCATGGTAATTGAAGTTATTACCTTCGCTTTACGAGGCATTTTTCCAACTTTCCAGTTACGCATCATCGTCCCAACATAAGGCTGTTCCAGCAACCAGGAATGCATCATGGGGGAGCTTCTGTCAGCAGACCATACAGCGAGGAGTATGAATTCTGTACTAGGTAAACCTGGAAAAATCACACCTATCAATCCTATGCACAAACTTGTTAGGGCAAGCGTACCAAACAAAAAGCTTTTAAGAGGGAACGTCGGTAAAACCATAATGCCACTCCTGTTTTGGAAAAAGGCCCTGCCGAAGCAGGGCACTGAGGGAGCTCAGGCAGAGCTCAGAGGTAATGTAGGTAGCTAAACTAACTATTTAAAGCGTGTCGAATCATTTGATAACATATAGTCATGAACCCTACCGTAGTGATAACAAAACTAACGGCAGAAAATACCTTCCATTTAATTTTGCTCCAAAATTCTGTGTCAAATGCAGCAATCACAAATACAGTTGGATTTGTAAATCCGCCAATCGCCATACATACACAGGCAAAGTATTCAAGTTCAACCCCCGCGGCTTTAGCTGCACCAAAGAATCCTAAATTGAATAGACCCATCAATGCAAAATCTACGTGGGCACGTATCATCGTTTTATAATCGACTAAAAATGCTCCATCGATTCCCTGTATGGGAAACCAACGTGCAAAAGTCATTAACCAAGCTGATAAAATTAAAGCGGTAGTACAGGCAACTGCCCCTACGAGTAATACTTCCATGATCTGCTCCTAATCCTTGAATTTAAATTTGCCCGAATATTTATTCTAGTTGGCAATTAATTGTAGACAGACCTGTCTGTATTGTAAATAGATAAAGATATTTCAATTAAAATCATTTATACCATTTAGGCAAAAATGTTGAACTTTTAGGATGCAGGATTACTAGTGATCTTTGCTATCAATGCTTTCATCCAAACGAATGCTTGATCGTTATCGTTTTTTTCATGATGTGTAAGCGTGAGGTCATATTGCCGCAATTTGAATGGTAGCTGGCTGGTGTTTAGACCGTAAGTGTTTTCCCAACTTCTAGCGACAGGTTCGGGCAGCGTTGCAATTGCTTTAATTTGTTTCAAAATTGGCGCAAGCGAATTGAATCTGGTCGTCGTGTAAATCACTTCCCGTCGAATGAGAAGCTCATTGAGTACTTCATCTACGGCACCTTCGAATTCACCTTTAGTTGAAGTCAGTAAATGAGGCACCGAGATGAACTCTTCCAGCGAAAGATTTTCTTTCGACTTGACTGTTTTGCCATCATAGATAGCTACATATTCCATGCTTGCCAACTTGTTGTGAATCATCCACTTTGGACCAGCTACAGCATTTGTAATTGCAAAATCAATTTGATCATTTTCTAGAAGTGACTCAACAAAATTATCATCCGCGTCCTGCACTCTAATTTTTATGTTGGGCGCCATTATTTGAAGGTTTTCTAATAATTTGGGCATTAACCAGGCTTCGACCCAATCTCGCATTCCCAGAGTAAACGTTCGATGATCAGTGAGTGGATTGAATTCTTGTGGTTCAAAGATTGCAGCATGGATAGCCTGCAATGAAGGTAAAAGCGTTTTGTGCAGCTCGAGCGCTTTAGTCGTAGGAACCATCTCTCCACTAGCTCTGACGAATAATTCATCTTCTAAAAGCAATCGAAGTCTGGCCAGGCTATTGCTCACAGCTGGCTGACCAAGATAAAGCGATGCTGCAGCTTTAGACACGCTTCTCTCCCGCACCAAAGCATTAAACACCACAAGCAAATTTAAATCTAAATTTCTAAAATCACTTTCCATGATAGTCACTATTTTTTTAATCAATTTTAATAATAGTGATTGTTTCTAGATAATTCAACCGTGTATTAAACACATTGAATGTCAATCTAAGTTGGGGAATGAATATGGGTGCTATTAATGGATGGGTTGCTAAACAATCTACTGGAAAATTACAGCTTTTTAACTATGAGCCAAAAAGCTTAGGGGATGAAGAAGTCGAGATCGCGGTCGAGTATTGTGGGCTTTGCCATTCAGACGTAAGTATTGCCCACAACAATTGGGGATTAACTCAGTACCCGGTTATTCCGGGACATGAGGCGATAGGGAAAGTAACTGCAATTGGTAAGAATGTATTGAACGTAAAAGTGGGTGACTATGCAGGTGTGGGCTGGCATGTAGGAAGTTGTATGCATTGCGAACTATGCCTGGAAGGAAACCATAATCTTTGCAATGACGTTCGCCCAACCATTATTGGAAACCACGGTGGCTTTGCCGAGAAAATTAGAACCAAATGGATCTGGGCAATTCCAGTACCAAAAGCGCTGGATGTTTCTTCCGCAGGCCCCTTGTTGTGCGCTGGAGCTACAGTATTTGCGCCATTCGAAAATTTCGGTATCAAGCCAACTCATCATGTGGGGATTGTGGGTATCGGAGGCTTAGGTCACTTGGCACTTCAATTTGCAAATGCCTGGGGTTGTGAAGTGACAGCATTCTCATCAACCGCAGATAAGAAAGATGAAGCAATCGGCTTTGGTGCTCATCATGTGATTAATAGTCGTAGTACTGATGACATTTTGAGCATGACCAACAAGTTAGATTTTCTGTTGATTACAGTGAACAATAAGCTTGATTGGTCTGCATATGTGAAGACGCTCAAGAAAAACGGAAAAATGGCATTTGTAGGTCTTGTATTAGACCCAGTCGAAACTTCGGTAGTCGATTTAGTCGTTGGTCAGAAACTGATTGCAGGTTCTGCGAATGCAAGTCCTTCAGCCACCTCAAGAATGCTGGAGTTCGCGGCTAGACACAAAATTGCACCTTTGGTTGAGCACTTTCCGATGAGTAAGGTGAATGAGGCAATTGATCATCTTCTTTCAGGTAAAGCACGTTACAGGGTTGTATTGGATGCTGATTTTTAATTGAAAGGTTCACCCCTCAGTTACGTGGTTAATTGGGGGGGCACACTGAATTAAATTCATATGTTTGATTTTGATAACTACTGTATTGGAAATTGAATTGGCGAATATTGAACTTGTTATATTTGATTGTGATGGAGTGTTGGTTGATAGTGAAAAGATCACAAATCAATTGTTAGTAAATTTACTAAGAGAATATGGAATTGAGTACAAACTCGAAGCCTTTGTGAGTCGATATGTCGGGACCCTTTTAGAAGAGGTAATCAATCAAATCTCGGAAGAATTTAAGGTAGCATTTCCCGAATCGTTTATCTCTGATTATTATCAGAAAGCGTATGTTGAACTGCAACAAAATCTACAAGAGATTAATGGAGTACGTAATTTAATTGAGAGATTAGATGTCCCATTCTGTGTGGCCTCTAATAGCCAAGAAACCAAGCTAATAATGATGTTGAAGAAAGTAGAATTACTTCATTATTTTGAGGGGAAAATATTCTCGGCCACGCATGTGAAACAACCTAAACCAGCACCTGATTTGTATTTGAAAGCAGCGCATACATTCAATATCAATACAGAAAATTGTTTCGTAATTGAGGACACTCCCACGGGCATTCGTGCTGGTAAAGCGGCTGGTATGACTGTTTACGGATATGCTGGATTATTCTCTGAACAGGCATTACTTAATGCCGGAGCAGACAACACTTTTAATCAAATGGATCAACTCTTCACGTCTGGCGTTCATTCGAAACCTAAAACATAATCTTAAGGCTATTTGATTTATGAAATTGTTAGTTTGCACGATGAAAAGGCCGCTGCCATTGAGTCTTGTGGCAACCATGGAAGTGAAAAGATATTTGATGTTTTAAAAGCAAAGCTTAATGGAGTTAATCAGAACATTGAGGTTGAGCAAATCAAATGCTTTGGATATTGCGAATACGGCCCAAATGTTAGAATTCCATCCAAAGGAAAAATGTGGTCAGAAGTCAAGGAAAATGCCTTAGAAGACATTATCGAATACTGCATATCAAATAAATAAACCAGGTTTGGTCGTTGTGCCAGAGGTACAACAAAAGTTCAACGCTATAGTTAGATGACAAGTCTACTTAGTTGCGTACCGTAATCTAAGTATATGTATTGTTGCGTAGTGGTAAGCATAGTGCCTCGACAATGTGGACTCATAATCCGTTGGTGCTGTGTTCGACTCACAGAGGGGCCACCATTTATAGAGAGACTCAAGGTTAACGCCTTGGGTCTTTTTTGTTTTGTGGTGAGGTAAACTAGAAGAAGATTCATAAAGATTAAGCAGCAGCAGATAAATTTTTAATTGATGCAAAATATATAAAAATGATCCATTCTATAAAGCAGGTTATTAGTTTTTTATTTGTGCTGATACTTTTCAAAGTGCTTAGCTGTACTGCCGAGCCTAAAAAACTCAATAAGGAAGACGTCAATGACCTGATTAAAAGCACCTGTTCAGCAGAGTTGCCTAATCTTGATCAAGAATTCAAAGATGCGAAATACACACAGGTGCGATGGGATACAAAGAATTTAAAAAAATTCGATGGATACAACCCATACATTGAAAAAGGAGTACTTCAATTTAAACCCGATATGACAATTGGAGGTAACACACCGACTAATTCGGAAATATCTAGGCTGTCTATTCCCTTTTATTTTCCCAGCTTGCGAGGCACTCAAGACTCAAGTTATCGCAAGGAAAAAAGAGAGTTTTTTAAAAAATTTCGAGTTGAAAGTAAATATAGACATGGGGTTCCAGAAAGTTTGATTCCCTTGTCTGTACTGCAAGTCAAGGACTGGAAAACCTTACCCATTACTCATGAAATTGTATTCTTCAAGAATAATTTTCGACCTGATTTAACTCAAACTGAAATCAACCAGGCACGTAAAGTGTATGAGAGATATGTAGTTTTGATTAGAAGTACCAATCCAGATAGAGAAATCAAATACGTCTCCGATTATGAGCAGTTTGGATTAAAGGAATTCATTTCCAAAAGACATGGTTTGTTTTACTACGAACCGATCGATAACGTTAATCCTAGCCCATATGGATTGCCTAGATTTGCCTGTGATGCGGCTGGACGGATAGGCATAACTGGATGTGTTGGTCATTTCAAAATGGATTCAAACTATCTAGTCACCTATGAACTACCTTACAAATTAATGCAGTGTTGGGAACAGGTTGAAGAAGGCGTTAGACGCGTAGTTCGACTGAATACGCAAGCAACGGATTAGAACCCTGTCCATAGTCACACCCCTGAGCCATAGGCAAGTAATCAATGGCTGACCGATACGACGGTGATCCCGGTGGAAATCGTTGGCCGTTATATTGGCTTGGCGTGGGAGTTTAGATTTATCCGGGCGGAGTAATGGCAGATAGTAAAAAAGCCCAACACTCGGGTAAGAATGTCGGGCTTAGTCATCTGCATCCTCGGGAAAGGTTTGATGTGATTCAAAATATAAATTCTTTAAAACTACCAGTCAAAGATAACTCTATGTTTTTGATAATGTCGGGAATAATTCCCATATCAATGTAGAGTGTTTCCCGTCATTCTTACATCAGGGCTTGTTTTACCACTAGGACTGTTAGATGTGAGGAAACTTATTTTTAACGGGGTGAATCAATCCCTACCCGCATACACTGATTTGCATATTGGTCTAATGCTAAAAGGCATCTCTTCGGGGGTGCCTTTTGATTTTTAGGGTTAGCAAATGAAAGGAGTTAAATCACAGATCACAACTATTCAATACATCACTCAACTTCAAATCTAAAGCATCTGCAATTTTAAGCAGACAGCTCATCAATAAAGCTTATTACTTCCTTGCGTTCTGCTGCTTTAAGCCTATGGAATCTCGCTAACAATTCCGCTTCATCATCTTTATCCGCATAAAAGTAAGTCACAGGTAAATCAAGCACGTCAGCAATTCTTTGTACTAATTCAAATGCAGGCACTCGCTTACTTAGCTCGTAGCGATTCATCCTCGCACTAGCCGACTCAGGCTCAAGTCCAATTTTCAACCCCAACTGCTCTTGCGAGAGTTTTGCTTGCAGGCGTGCTTCCTTCAATCTCTTTGAAAGCGTGGACATTGTTGTCTTCTAAGTTCTGAAGCGTTCAATTGTCCTAAGTTGTACTTTTCCATATACTACCGTTTTGGTAGTTTTTACGGTCATGTACAAGCATAATGAAACTAAATATTTAACTCAAAAAGGATATGGGAATGGATTTAAAAAAAATATCAAAATTATTAATATTCTTAGGCATTGCCTTAGTTGCAATTGCCTTTTTTATGGATACAAGTGTTTCAAGTCGTTATGGTCGAGTTCATAACATTGGTTTGGTTTCTCAGCAGCAAAATCTACTAATTTTAGGAGGCATAGCGTTTTTAGCCGGAATTATATTGATAGCAACCAATTCAAAGCCTAAATTCCTTGAGCATACTCAGGCGAATTCAGATCAATCAAAAATCGAAGATAGCTCAATCCCTATCAATTTTCGATTGGGCGAATATTTCAACCAGTGGCTGGCGAAAAGAAGAGACAACAAAATTGGTCGATTCTTAATTTTTCTCTATACCTTGCCGTTTGCAATAGCTTTAGGTATGGTTTTTGATGAGGAGAATCCGCTAACTGTCATGCCATTCTTTGTGCTTTTACTTTGGGTATTAAGTCCGCATTCAGGAAAAAGGGTGATTCTTAGCTTGTTGTATACGCATATTGCAAGCGCAATCCTGTGTATAGCGATAATCACTTCAGAGCGCGGTCCTATGTTGCTGGTCTGTATATTGATTGTATTGGCGACTATTAATTATTTGATTACACGTTATTTGAAACGTAAGGAAAGCAGTGAAATAGTAAGTCAGAAGTGAAGCAGAACACTAAGTAATACCAATGACCCGCCCTAACAAGGCGGGTTTTTTTACGCCTATACAAAGGAGCAATATGATCGAAATATGTAATTTCAAAGAAGCCTTCCAGCTTTATCAAACCAACCAACTTGCTTTCCCCGTTGTCCAGGATATTGCTTACCTGCTCATGAATGTATGTGATGACCACCCACCAAATGTTCATTCTTATACAGACATCAATGCTGAAAATCTCAAATGGCTATCCGGCCAACAATATGCAGAATTTTCATTCAATGAATACCTTGGTGGGGATGCATATATCTGTGAATCCGAGTCTGACTTAAAAAGCATCAAAGGTTTTGATCCGGCATGGGCTGATAAGCATGAAGAGTGGCCAAACGTTACTGACCAACCAATGATTTTTGATGTATGCCACAAACTCGATAGTGAATGGGCAGTGTTTTGTTTCATTTGGAACAATGCCGGTGGTTCGACCTATTACGTTCCCGAGTCGTTGTGGTCCGCAGCAAGAGTTGAGGAGCATCTGGCAATGAATCAAAGTTAATTCAGTCGCGGTAATCAGACCATCTTATATGAAGGGTGCAATGCATTCGATCATTTAATTTATTCAAAAGGAACAACTATGAAAGCCAAGCGTATCGTCAAAGCAAGTGAATGCCTTAACTTATCTGCAAAGTACAAAATCAAGTTTCACATTGGAATCGACGAGCAGGGTGCCATTATCATCCGAGTGGCCGAGAACGAGGGTGGAGGCTACTTCAGTCCAGAATGGGTCAAATTACAAACGATCCTGGATAAACTCGACGGTGCTAAAACCCCTTTAACATCATTCACCTTGCAAGGTATTACAGAAGGCAAATCCTCAAATACCATCGGCTTTTTATGGGCTGCAATTTATAGCCTTGGGTTGGTTGAAAGAGATATCGACAATCCCCGTGTTTACGTTAGTTGCGATCCTAAACCAGTCATTGAAACGATAGACGCTCTAATTAAATCAGGGACAGATATTAAAGTGGATCACATCCCCGATGGTCGCAAGACAGTCACATCAAAACCAGAGCTCACCAAGAAATCAAGCTCCCCTAAATCCAGTCAATAGTCAGCATTACAGCAACTACGGAGAATAAGTACGCAACTCCATAATCTGTCCCGTGCATAGCACTAAGCCATTCAAGGCTCAAACTCTTTTCTGTTTCATCCTCCGGCATATATCGAAACTATGTCGAAATAAATTCTCACCGTTCAACCTTACACCGCTGAATCTCAGTGAATTTTGGAGTTTTCTGATGGCTCTTTTAACGCTGCTCGTAATTGGGCTGTTTTGTCTCGTTTTCAAATCTACCCGGATGATTGGTGTGATTGGGTTAACCCTGATCGCGCTTGTTTATCCATTTGTGTTTCTCGCACTTTTTCTTGTGGTTCTTGTAATTGCCTATTTCAAATTAAGGAGAAAATTAAATGTGTATCAACCACCCAAACTACCTTGAAGCACTAGAAACAGTTTTGTCATGGGATATCCCGGATGGGCTGTGTTCTATCATGTAACTAACTTTTTTGAACCGCCTTCAGAAAACGAAGGATTGAAAATTGTACAAAAAAGTTCTGGTCTATGAGTTGATTAATATCGGAAATTCCCACTTACTCGACGACTTGTCCCCTTTAGATGTTCTGTCTGGCGTCGGTTTCATTAGGTCGTCGAGTCGACGTCTTGTTTGATTACTTCAGAGGTAGATAGATATCTGTCACTAGATCTGCCTCAGCAATATCTGGTAGTAAATTCAAATATTGAAAGTAAAGTGGGTAGTCACGTAATTCTTCGCCACTATTAGGCAGCCATTCCCAGTATAAGGGATAGATTGACTCTCCCAAGCGGGTTATGTGATCCCAAATGCCTTACTACTGCGCAACGGCCATCAGGAATAGTTTTCATAACGATTCCATGCGTATTTTCTGGGACATCACTTTTAACTTCGCCAGCAATGTCAAAGCGAAATTGTGAAGGTTCAGCTGTATCTGGATTGTTATAAGCGATGCCAAAAGTTCTGCTTTTGTTTTTGGGGGACAGCCCCGTTGTTTTACTCCAAGCGATGAATTGACCTACCGTATTGTTAAGCTTCTCAACGGGCCCATTTTTCGGGATATTCTTTAATCCAAATTTGATGAGTCCACATAATTAATCAAGTTTTGATTATGCTCTTCAAGAGTATTTAGTGAGAAATTAGCTCTAACCACACTTTCTAGTGCAGGCGATGGTAATGGTTTACTAAATAAATAGCCTTGAGCCTTCTCGCAATTATTTTGCCTTAAAATCCTCTTTTGTTCAGCCGTCTCAACACCTTCAGCCACAACGGTGAGTTTGAGGGTGTTTGCCAGGGCAATGATTGCCAGCGTAATGGCCTGGTCCTCTGAATCGTGCGAGATATCCATGATAAAACTGCGATCAATCTTGATTGTATTGATTGGGAACCGCTTCAGGTAGCTTAATGATGAATAGCCGGTACCAAAATCATCAATGGAAATGCTTACGCCTGCAGCGCGCAAGACATGGAATTTATTGATCGTAGACTGGGAGTTATCCATCAGCACGCTTTCAGTCAGCTCAATATTCAAGGCGGTCGGGTTGATGCCGGTTTCCGACACAACATCCAGGATTTTATGCACCACATCAAACTCTCTCAGCTGTCTCCCTGAAAGATTCACGTTCATCATGAAATCGATACCAAACTCATCTCGCAACTTTTTCTGTTGCAGGCAGGCTTGACGTAACACCCATTCACCTATCGGGATAATTACACCGATGCGCTCCGCGCACGGAATGAAAATGCCGGGGCTGATATCTCCATAAATGGGTTCATGCCACCTTAGCAAAGCCTCAAAACCGACGATCTGCTCGGACTTTAGGTTGATGATGGGTTGGTAATACACTTCAAATTCATTGCGTCCCAGTGCACTTCTAAGCGCGGTTTCCAGATAGTTCCTGAAATGAGATTCATCATCAATTTCCTTGGAAAAGAGTTTGAAATTATTCTTGCCCTCATTTTTTGCCCTATACATTGCGCTGTCGGCTGAGCGCAGCAAATCGCTAGCCTGTATGCCAGGCTGGGTTGAACCGCTAATGCCTATGCTGACGCCGATATATAGGTCATTATTATTGATGATGAATTTTTCAGCACAGTTGTGGATGACTTTAGCGGCTAATTCCCGCGCATGGGAAAACTGGTTATTATCAGAAATCAGGATAGCGAACTCATCGCCGCCTATACGGAATACTTGATCGCCAGGCCTGAGGTTTTCCTTAAGGCGATGCCCTACATCCGCCAGCAACTCGTCGCCAACCCGGTGCCCATAGGTATCATTGATGACCTTGAAGTCATCAAGATCAATGAACATCAGGCAGCAGACCTTGTTGAGGCGCTCAGCCTCTATAATTTTCTTTTGCAATTGCTGGTTGAAATAGTGTCGGTTAGGCAGCTGGGTAACGGTGTCAAAATAGGCCAGCCGGTCAAGGGCTTTCTCCGCCTGCTTCTGTTTGGCCAGCTCAGCTTCCAGCAGCTCATCCCTTTGCTCAATGCTGCGCAGCATGGCGTTGATCCCCACTGACAGGCTGCCTATCTCATCTTTAGTTAACAGGTGGCTACGTACGGTGTAGTCATGACTGCTGGAGACTTTATCTACCAGGTTGGTTAAGGCCAGAATGGGTTGCGTCAAAAATTTGTTGATCCTAATTGAGACTAACAGTGAGATGATCAGTCCTATGAAGGCAGCAATCATGACCGCCAGGACCAGCAGGCCGAGCCGGGTATTCAATTTATCCAGATTTGCTTCTATAAAAATAGTGCCGATTACACGGTGATCAAACACGATATCACGGGTCAGGATATGCGTTTTGAAACTGGATTTCAATTTGCGTAACGCGGGCAAGCGGATTTGGGAGGCGCGCACGGTTTGTTGATTTTTGTCATAGGTGGCCAGCAAATGACCAGTCTCATGAAAGAGATAAGCGCGGTTGATGCTGCCCATTAGATTTAACGTGGACAATATTTCATTTGCTGCATTTTTGTCATCAAAGAGCAGCGCGGCAGTGCTGCTATGTTCAATGATGGTGGCCTGGGTGTCCAAGTCATTGTACAAGTCATTCCTGAAACTGGTGTAGCCGTAGCCGAGAACGATGGACAACAACACAAATAGGGCAGAAATCGTCACTACTCCCTGGGCCAACAATAATTTAATCTGGATAGACAGATTATTCAATCTGGCAGAAAACATTATTCATGCACTTTCTGGGCAAGCGGAATCAATTTTGAACTCAGAGAAATATTGGCTTTGCGCGCACGTGCGAGGTCAAGATCAAACACTAGACGGTTGTTCTTGATCGACAAGTTGATTATCCCTGGACCGCTGCCGTTAAATTCTTCCCCTACGGTCAGCACATGCTCGGTGCTCAGCATCTTGGCAATTTTTGCGACATAGGCGGCGTCTGAGGAATTTAGGTAAACCAACTGGCACTCGGTGGCATCCGTCGATTCCGAAAAACGTGCAAGCCGGATTTTCTTTCCATGGACCGTTTTGTTAGCCAGCACTTCCGGGCTGATACTATCGCTAACTTTTTCCAAGGTACAGATATTGAAGGTCGGCTGATCATTGACTGGCCAGTCTGTAAATTGAGCAAAGTTATATAGGTAGGCAGAGCGCATATCCAATTCGGGGATTGCCGCTGCAAGAGCATGGCCATGATGGCACAGCAGGCCCATCATCAACAGCAGAGGTTTCTTCATGGCCATTGATACACCATTTGTAGCCAAATATTCCTGCCATCTTGAAGAATGGTTTCCTGCGCATTGAAACCCGACGCGGCAATCGCATAATCGCGGTCAAACAGGTTGCGCACCGTCGCACTGACATTCACATGCGGAATCAGGTGGGTGGAAGACAGACTGACATTGACTAAGCTGTAGCCAGCTATGTCGTTACGCTGCTCGCTTAAACGCTTGCCAAACGATTGCAATTCAACGCCGAGGTAGAGCTGGTTGCTGAGTAATGGCATGGAAAAGTTGGACTTGAACAAATGTCTGGGTGAATTGACCATCCACTGTCCATTGCCATCTTCAACCAGTTGCCAGGCATAACTGGTTTTCAGATGCATACCAGATTTCCAGAAATGGTCCAGCTCGATATCCGCCCCCCTAGTGATGGCCTTATCCCAGTTGCCATACTGAATGATGCCTGGTCCCCCTACTTCGCTGGCGGATATAAGGTTTTGCGTTGTGTAATAGAAAAAGGAATTCTGTATTTTGGTCTGGCTATCCGGACGACTTTCAATCACCAATTCCGTCGCATCCACTGTTTCTTTCCTCAGGTTCCTGTTTGGTAGTAGAAAACTGGGGTCGGAATAGTATTTCTCATAGACATTCGGTCTCCTAAATGCCGAAGCATACGAAACCTTCACATCCGTTTCTTCGGTTGCCGAATAAATAGCGGCCACACGCGGGCTGACAAAAGTGGCATTTTTCCCACCGTAGTCATAACGAGCACCCATATTCAAGCGCACGTTACGCAGCCACTGATATTCATCTTGCGCATAACCACTTATCAGGTACTGGCTGTGCTCCAGCGAAGCATCTGGCAAGTAAAAGTCCTGCTGGTAATCATTTCGGTATTCGACACCATAGAGCAGCTTGTGATTGGCGATGCTGGTATTGGTGAATTTTGCTTCTGCCCCCCACCAGCGACCCATATTTTTTTCCGAATAAAATTCCCCGGTGAACACTGCACGGCTACGGTACTGATACTGGCCATAATAGGTTCGGTAAGAAGCCTTATGCTGCGCGTTGAAATCAGCGTCGTATTTGAGATCGATAAAGCCGTTGCTATCCTGGATCCAATTAGGGCTGACATTAAAGTCCGCACCAAACTGTGCAGTCGGATCACTTTTACGGCGGCTAACAAATGCACCTGTTAAGGTCCATTTATCAAAAATTAGCTTGCCAAAAAAACGTCGGTTGCGCTCATCATCTAGGTTTTCTGCTCGGCCATTATTGGTGGCAGGGAAATCAAATTCAGGATAATAATGTGTCTGGCCATTACTGGCGAACCGTGAGGCTGACAGTAATATATTTAAGCCATTGGCCAACGTCTTGCCATAGGTCACCCGTTCCTTCTGGCTGCCAAAGCTGCCGGCATCCAGGGCAGTTTGCACTCCATTGATATCACTGCCTTTTTTGGTGATGACATTAATGATGCCGTAAAATGCGCCGTTTCCATAAGTGACGCCACCGGGGCCGGAAACATATTCGACCCTGTCTATCAGCTCGGCATCCAGTAGCCCGTCATTGCCCAGGTAGGCAGCGTTGTAGAGATTGTCATTGGCCTGGTAGCCATCGATTAACAACATCACCCTGCCAGCATAATCGCCGGTCCGGCCGAATCCGCGCCCCCCCATATAGGTGTAGGTGCGGTCATTGGTGGTATATAACCCGCGCATGCTGCCGATAATGTCAGCCAAAGTTCGATAACCAAATTTGCGAATATCTTCCGCAGTGACTGTGCTGACTGCAGAGGGCGCGTTACTAATCTGCTGGCCGATCCTCGATGCGGTGATAATGTCTGTCTGTATAAGGTGTTCAAAAGGGATGTCAGTGACATCGGTGGATGCGGCAAAAACACTGGTGCATCCCTGTATAACAATTATTGCGACGTAGGCATAAATAACTCGATTTTGAGATCTGAACTTCATTCACGTTTAACGGCTTTATTAAATAAATCTTCAGTAAAAAATCAGCCATTCTGTTACTCTCAATATCGAGAAATAATGACTGTGAAAAATGCTTCTTGTACCAACCCAATTAAATATGTGGTTGCTCATCAATGAATGAAAAAAAGCCATCAAAAGATGGCCCACGATTATGCAGTCACAACTATACTTTCATGCAGAAAGTGTAGGAAATAATATCACTATTGAAACATCTAAATTAGCAAAAATCGCACCGATGTAGTCCTCATTTCATTAGTGCCTATATTACGATGTTATCTAATAACAACCTATCAAACCTGAACACTCTACCGGAGTTCCTTACCTTGCAGCACCGATGAATGATTACATCGATTCATTCTTGTGCCCACCGTCGGAAAACTCTTTAGTTGTATTACCACTCATATTATGAAATTGGATGTTTTACAATGCCTGTGCTTTTAAACTGATTTAGCATACATACCTACTTTTCATGACTTATTTTCAAAGTCTGCACAATCCCACTATTTATTTTTCAACAGTTCCACCCAAGTAAGCTGTCAATAACTCAATTTTGAATCAACCAGTATCAAACCTTTTTAGAACAGTGGAGTAACAGTGGGTAACCCAAATACTAAATTTCTGGTGGTAGACGATTTCTCCACAATGCGAAGAATTGTACGTAATTTACTGAAGGAACTCGGCTATAACAATGTAGAGGAAGCTGAAGATGGTGTTGAAGCGCTAGAAAAGCTTCGCGACGGTAATTTCGAGTTTGTAGTGTCTGATTGGAATATGCCTAATATGGATGGTCTTACTATGCTTCAAAACATTCGTGCTGACCCTAAATTGTGTAATTTGCCTGTTCTTATGGTGACGGCGGAAGCAAAAAAAGAAAATATTATTGCCGCCGCCCAAGCCAAAGCCAGTGGTTATGTAGTGAAGCCATTCACCTCAGCAACTTTGGAAGACAAATTAACTAAAATTTTTGAGAAAATTGATAAAGGCTAAGCTTGATTTGCATGAATCTCAACTCAAATGGAGTTCATGATTAGTTTGTAATCACAGGCTCCCAATCAAACTCCACCCATGTTGGCGCGTGGTCACTAGCACCTTCTATGCCTCTATAATCCTTATCCACATTTGCATTTCGGAGACCTGCGGCCAATACCGGGCTCAGTAACAAGTGGTCGATTCTCAATCCGGCATTTCGAGACCAGCGATTTCGTTTGTAGTCCCAGTATGTGTAAATGCTTTCATTGGGATGACATGACCTCAATGCATCTGTCCAGCCTTGCTTAACCAGATCTGCGAATGCTGTACGACTTTCAGGCTGTAAAAGGGCATCGTCGTCCCATGAAGTGGTTTTGTATATATCTAGATTGGTTGGAACAACGTTATAGTCGCCAGCGAGAACCACAGGCAAACCGGTATCTAAAAGCTCTTTAGCATGAACGTTCAACCGCTGAAACCAGGCTAATTTATAGTCAAATTTTGGGCCCGGTTGGGGATTGCCGTTAGGCAAATATAAACTGGCCAGAATCAATCCATTTACAGCCGCTTCAATATACCTTGCTTGTTTGTCAGCGGGGTCTCCGGGTAAGCTGCGGCGTATTAAAAGTGGCTCACTATCTCTACTAAGTATAGCGACACCGTTCCAGGCTTTTTGACCTTGCCATAAAGCACCATAACCCGCTTTCTCAATAGCCTTGACTGGAAACTTATTCGTTTCTGACTTAAGCTCCTGGAGACACACTGCATCAGGCTCTGTTTCGGCTAACCACTCCAATAATCGCTCAATCCGATTATTGATCCCATTAATGTTGTAAGTGGCAATCTTCATATGGATATTATGTTGTAGTGGCTTTCGGCTGAGCGATCATTTGATGAGTTTATATACAGAAAATCAAATGGTCGGCTCAATAAGTTATCAGTTGGTCCTGTGTTCGACTCACAGAGGGTGACCAATGATAAAGACTCAAAGTTAACGGCTTGGGTCTTATTTGTTTGAAGTGAGATAAACTGGATATTATTCGAAATCAAATTTCAGGAGACCTTAGTGTCTGGAGAGGATTTAATTCGGCTTGCTGTTGCTGAAGCACCTCGTCCTGGCCAAGAACAATTAAAGGTTAAGGTTCTGGAAATTGTTGATCGCTTAATTTAGGAGCAGAATCAGTAGCTGAGTTAGGAGTCAATCGCAATCCTTATATAATTTTAACTAGCTCAGTTACTTTCGTAATCAATGATTCCATTTCAAATGGTTTAGTGATTAATGCCATTCCCTCACGTAAAAATCCAGAGGATGCAACTGCAGCCTCTGCATAACCTGTCATGAATAAAACTTTTAGTTCAGCCCTATCAACTAGCGCAGCATCTGCAATTTGTTTGCCATTTAAACCGGGCAAACCTATATCTGTGAGTAGTAAATTAATTGACGCTTTGCTTTTTAAGATATCCAAACCAGAAGGGCCATCACTGGCTTGAAGAGTTTTAAAGCCTACATCTTCAAGGGCGTCTACAACAAGGGCTCTGATTATTTCATCGTCTTCGACTACCAATATGACTTGCCCATCAGCTGTAATTGAATTGGGAAAGTTTGAGACTTCAGTGGCTGGCAAGGCCTCGTGTTGGCTTTGGTGTCTAGGTAGATAAAGATGCAATGTAGTTCCGGCACCCAGCGTACTTTCTATTTTACTGAATCCATCGGACTGTCTGGTAAAACCATAAATCATTGATAGACCAAGCCCAGTACCTTGACCTTGAGGTTTGGTAGTGAAAAACGGATCGAATGCACGTTCAATAACATCAGGTGACATGCCAGTACCGGTATCACTGACAGAGATTCTGACAAACTCGGCATCATCTTGGCTAGCAAACTTCTTTTCAACTACATTGCGTGTAGAAATTTTTAACTGACCACCATCAGGCATGGCATCACGAGCATTAATGGCCAGATTGAGAATTGCACTTTCTAATTGGTTGATATCACAAAGTGTTTCCCATAGCTTATCTTCCAGATCTAGTACAAACGATATCTTTTCATCCAGCGTTCGAATTAAAAGATCATCCATAGTTCTAATGAGAGGATTGACTTGAACAGGCTTAGGGTCTAAGGGCTGCCTACGTGAAAAAGCTAGTAACCGATGCGTCAATCCAGCCGCTCTGAAAGATGCACTCAAGGCATTATCAATATAACGTTCAACATCTACAGTTTTTCCGAGTTGCAGACTTTTTTTAATGACGTTCAATGAACCGGTGATACCTTGAAGTAAGTTATTAAAGTCATGTGCGATTCCACCAGTTAGTTGGCCGACAGATTCCATCTTTTGAGACTGCCGCAATGCATCTTCTGCAGCCAATCGCTCATCCATAGCTTTTTGTAAGGCTAAAGTACGTTCAGCAACGCGCTGTTCTAAAACGATCTGGGATTGGTGGTAAATCTCTTCTGCAATTTTCCGATCTGTAATTTCCATTACAAATAAGTGGAAACCATCAACTACAGCACTTTCAGACAATCGAGGTAAAAACCTTACTTCGGCTTCTCTTCTTTTGCCGTCTATATGTGGCCAAACAAGTTCGCAGTGAACAATTTTGCCAGCTAGAGCGTTAGCGATGTGCTCTAAAGAACCATGATTAGTTCTTTCCACTAAAAAATTATCGATCTGATTGCCAATGAGATCACTCTCATGTCTGTAAAACCAAGTTTCGCAAGCATTGTTCACAAACTTGATCCGGCGTTCCATATCAATAAATGCAATTAATACAGGTAAAGAGTCTGTGACTAATCGAAGCTCACTTTCGCTCTGTTTTAAAGACTCCTCTGCATTTTTACGCTCATCTATGTCGATCAGGACACCAGGAAACCGTATAGCCACTCCCTGCGCGTTTAATTCGCAATATCCATTGGCTTCAACCCAGCGCCAGTTACCGTCTCCATTTTTAACACGATATTCAGCTCGGTAGACTCCACCATTTTGGACTGTTTTGGCAATCATCTGATTTAGATAGGCTTGATCTTGAGGATGTACTAATTGCACAAACGTATCAACAGCGACTCCCTCTATGAATACGTCCGGGCTGGATCCAAAGCTTTTAGCTAAGCGTTCATCACCTGTCAAAACATCATGTTGGACATCCCAAATCCATGTCCCTAACACCGTGCCAGAATTGAGTGCTAAATCGATACGTTCATTTGAAACGCGTAATTGTTCAGATGTTTGCCTCAGCTGTTCCAGTTGATCACGAATCACGTATTGTCTGAGTCTTGCAGATAATGCCCACTTAACGGCACTAATTAAGGACTCTCTACTTAACGGTCTTTCAAGGACCATGACATTCGAGATTCTTTCGGGCAATAGATTACGTACTGCAACACTGTTTGTAGAAGAAGATACTTGCCTAGCCGGCGCTAAATAGATAAAGGGAATATCTGACCAGGTTGGTTGCGCATTCAACGCTTCAACTAATTCATTGAGATTGATTCGAGCAATTGACTCGCTGGTTAACAAAATTGAGCCTGTATTATCGTTTATCGCAAGCGCTAATTCATGGACTGAATGAATTACATCAGCTTCAATACCCGCAGTTTCTAACAATGCCAGACAATATTCGGCATCTTTACCAAATGAAGCGAGAATTAATACAGTGCATTTACCCATTAAACTATTGGGTATCATCTGTGCGTGGTTCTAATAGTTGATCTGAACTGCCTTTGTAATCTGGTACACCGGTTAACACGCCCTTGAAGCCATCTAACACTTCACCAACGCGTAATCCTTTAGAGTCGATCCTCAGTTCACGAATGGTATCTTCATGAGAACCACCACGGTTTTTGATGATGGATATGGCTTTCCTGATCCTGCCTTCAAATTCAAAGAAGCGTAATAAAATTACCGTATCGGCTATATAGCTAACATTCAAACCTGTCACCGACATCGTTCCTACAAGGCTTTGTTGCGGATTGATCAATAAGGTAACGATACCTTGTTGGTTGAGATAAGACAGCATTTCATGCATTTGAAGAAGTAGTTGCTTTTCTTGTGGCATAGAGGACATGTAACCTGCCAAGCTATCCACTACTATCATTTTCACATCAAATTCCTCGACCTCCTTTTTGACTAAACACGCAAATTCACCTGGTGTAATCTCGGCTGGATCCATCTGCCTGATGTTTAATTGACCTGAAGCTATATATTGTTGTAGATCAAATCCTAAAAGTTTTGATCTGGTAAGTAATGTGCCGATACGCTCATCAAACTCATAGATAACGGCCCGCTCACCACGCTTGCAAGTTTCGGCAACATACTGAAGGGCAATATTCGTTTTACCGCTGCCAGCAGGGCCAGTAATCAGTGTAGTAGTGCCTTTTAGCATGCCTCCATCTAGCAATTTGTCTAATTCATCTATCCCAGATTGAACAGGCTCCTCTAAAAATTCAGTATGAAATTTAGAGGCAATTAATCTTGCATAAACATTTACTCCACCTTTTTTTATCGCGAAGTCGTGGAAGCCAGCTATGAAATCAACACCTCTTAGCTTTTGAACTTGTAATTTCCTAGTTGCTCCACCGAACTCAAGTGTTTTTCGTTCTAGCGTAATCACTCCATGACAGAGGCTGTGTAGATGCACATCACGTTCGCCAGCATTTCCCGTCATATCATCAACGAGTAAAACCGTAATTTTTTTTGAGGCAAAGTGTTGTTTAAGCATCAATAGCTGTCGTCTATAGCGCAGCGAGTCCTGTGCTAGCAATCGCATTTCTGACAAGCTGTCAAAAACAACTCTACTCGGTTTTATTTCTTCAACTTTATCAGTGATTAATTTAATAGTCTCGGAAAGCTCAACCTCCCAAGGATGCAAAATACTTTGTTCACGATCAAAACTTAGTGCAACATCTGCCTGTGCTAACTCGAACAGTGGCATTGTTTCTAAATTCCAGTCATGTGATTGCCCGACTGCATATAATTCTTCAGCAGTTTCTGACAAAGTTACATAAAGTACCTTTTCACCATTGGACAAACCTTCCATCAAAAACTGTATAGCAACTGTCGTTTTTCCAGAGCCAGGGGCACCTTCTAATAGATAAAAACGGCCGGCAGGCAATCCGCCTTTAAGCACAGCATCTAACCCTTCTATGCCTGTTCTTGCAATTTTGATATTTTCTGAAATAGTGTTCATTAAATATTAGTAAAAATTAAATTTATAGTTCACAACCTACATGTCTTGTAACACCTCGTCAACACAGAGATAACGAGATAACTTATTACATGAGACTATCCTACAACCTTATCAGGATAATCCCACACGTTGTTGGTTTAAAAGGGTTAAGGATTATCCAGACGTGAGGAATTTTGGGGCTAGATTCGATTGTGAGATAGGCAGTTATAGATGAGAGACTCTAGGTTTACGTCTAGGGTCTTGGTTACAGCTGCGCAAATATTTCATAGGATTATGCAAAATAGATTATATTCATAATCTAAATTTGACTTATTCAAGAAGCCCCTTTATTATTAGATTACGGTCGTAATCGTATGGCTGTTTCCATTTACTAAAGGATATGGACATGAATCCCCAACATTTATTCATCAATCTGGCATTTGCCGCAGCGAGTGTCAGTTTCCAAGCGCATGCATTTGAAACCCAGCCTGTACTTAATCTTGAAACAGCGCAGAAGATAGCTGCAGGTTGCCAAGCCAAAGCTACAAAGGAAGGTTGGAAAATGAGCATTACTATCGTTGATGCAGGCGCTAATCCAATCTATTTTCAACGTATGAATGGCGCTTATATTGCTTCCGCTGAATTATCAAAGCTCAAAGCGTTAAATTCTGCTGGCATGCAGCTACCAACAAGCGCGCTTGAGGAATTTTCTTTTGGTAAGGATAAAAAAGGTGGGCCAGCGCCAGGTCTAGCTAACTTGTCTGGTTTCGTTACTTTAGGTGGGGGTATTCCCTTTAGCGTTGGTAAAGAATTTTTAGGCGCTATAGGTGTCAGTGGTGGCATGCCTGATCAAGATGCTGCTTGTGCTCAAGCGGGTATCGATGCGATTCAATCACTTTTAAATAAGTAATATCGAAAGTCACAGCAAAATAGTTGGATTTCATGTGAAAGAACACTGATGAGAGTAAGTAGGGCTAAATCTGTAGAGAATCGTGAACTGGTGCTAGACACTGCGTCAACCCTATTTAAGGAGCATGGGTTTGATGGTATTGGTGTAGCTGATTTAATGAAAAGTGCTGGATTGACTGTCGGCGGGTTTTATAAAACCTTCCAGTCAAAAGAGGATTTGATCGCTCAAGCTTGCCAACGAGCTTGCGATAAAACTCTAAAAAGATGGGAAGAGCATATAGCCAATCCTGAAATTGAGAATCCTCTTGCTCGCATCGGCAGCTCTTATCTCTCAACCAAAAATAGAGACGAGTTAGCTACAACATGTGTGTTTTCAACATTGGCGCCTGAAGTGTCACGCCATGATATAGCAGTTCAAAAAGTTTTCGAAGGTAGTATTGAGTCAGTCGTTAAGCTTCTATCAAAGATTGTTCCTGGCGAATCTGAGCAAGAAAAGCGCGAGAACTCTATCGCCATGTTTTCTCAATGGGTGGGTGCATTGATATTGGCTAGAGCCGCAGGCACGAGTGAGCTATCAGAAGAAATTCTGGATACCTCGAAAAAGAAGACTTTGAATGAGTAGTATCAAGAATAAAGAACGCATATGAAATTTAAAGTATTTGGCAGGAACTCTGGATTGAGAGTGTCTGAGTTAGCGTTGGGCACGGGTAACTTCGGTACAGGGTGGGGGCATGGCGCTGCGCCTGAAGAGGCTAAAAAGATTTTTGATCAGTATGTAAATGCGGGTGGGAATTTCTTTGATACTGCAAACGCATATCAACGCGGTGAGTCAGAGTCATTATTAGGTGATTTCATTGCCTCGGATAGGGATCAATTTGTCGTTGCAACCAAATATAGCAATGCAACTGCACCCGATGCCGGGATTTCCAGAACCGGTAACAGCCGTAAGAACATGGTGCGCGCTGTTGAGGAAAGCTTAAAGCGGCTGAAAACGGATCGCATTGACCTTTACTGGGTGCATATCAGTGATGGTGTCACGCCTATGGAAGAAATCCTGCGTGGATTAGATGATTTGGTGCGCAGCGGGAAAGTAATTTATGCGGGCCTTTCCAACTTTCCTGCATGGCGGATTGCACGGGCGGACTTGATGGCAGATTTGAAAGGGTGGTCTCCCATCATCGGCATTCAGATTGAATACAGCTTGGCAGAACGTTCGCCAGATCGAGAGCTGATCCCAATGTCAGAGTCTTTAGGGTTGGGAGTTACCACCTGGTCACCGCTTGGTGGAGGCTTTCTGACAGGCAAGTATCGGGATCAACATGTGGACACTCGCTTAACTAAGCTAGGTATGCTGGTCCATACTGAAAAGTCAGAAAAAGAAACTGAATTGCTCAATACGATTTTGTCCATTGCCGATGAGTTGGGGGCTAGTCCAACCCACATTGCTATTGCCTGGTTGCTAGACAGGGCCGCTAGATCGACAACTTCAATCATACCAATATTAGGACCTCGAACAGTAGAACAATTAGATGCCACCTTAGGTGCTTTGGATATCAGTTTGCCCCCTGAAATGGTTGCGCGATTGGATGCAGCGAGTGCAGTAGCGTTGGGTGTACCGCATGAACAAATAAACTCTTCTTATAGAAGCCTGTCCGGCGGCAATGATTTGCAGGTGCTAATAAAACCAGCTTAAACCATTTAATACTCAAAAATCATTCACAAACTGTAAAGCCTGCTCATAGTCACACGTTTTGAGTCATAGCCAAACAATCAGGGGCTGACTGATCCAGCTTCCCCGGGCAAATCGCTGGCCGTTATGTTGGCTTGGTGTGGAAGTCAGGACTTATCCAGGCGGGAGATGGAATAGCTTGATTATATTATTTCGAAAACTCTTGTTCATATGCGAGCAGGTTCAATGCTCGGGAACGTACTAGCTGCATGCCTAAGTTTGTGCCGGTTAATTGGTGAATAGTGCCTTGCTGTGATGAGATAATTTCACTAATAGCTTTACCTTCGGTATCTCTGTACTTCAGCCATTGTTGTTGAGCTTTCCTAAGCGCCACTTGCTGGGTCGAATTCAATCTTTTCATGAGCCGCTTGTAGACTATATTCATTTCTGAATCCCACTTAACCCTGGCTTCATTAGTAATGTTACGCATGTCAGCAGTTGTTGAAACTGTCTCTTCAGCCATTTTGTTTTCATACCATGCATCAATTGGATGTTGAATAGGTTTGATGTCAATGCCCGCGTGCGCAATCGCTGATAGAAAGATAAATACTGTAACAAATAAGGGCTTAAATAAATTCATATTCACCATAACATTAGGAGACTAATATTTAAAGATCACAACTATCCAATACATCACTCAGCTTCAGGCCCACAGCCTCAAACCTTACCCATAGTCTCACGTCTTTAGCCATAGCCAGAAAATCAGGAATTGGATGATACGACTGTAATCTCGGTGACAATCGTTGGCCATTATGTTGGCTTGGATTATTCATGAAGATCAATTTTGCATACCTCTAGTTCAGGAGAGCGCATGCTCGCATTTTACAGAATAAGCAATACTAATATAAGGATTCAAGCTTAATGCCTTGAGTCTTTGTTTTTAAGCCCGTACAAGTTAGTATGTTTAATAGATTGCCTGGCGTATTGTTTTTAGTCTGCTTGTTTTAGCTGTTATCAATTGATTGCTTATCAAGGAGTGGAAGATGAATGATGTTGCAGATGTAATTGAAACCTTTCATGGTGGGTGTCCTCATGATTGTCCCGATACCTGTTCCATGCAATTCCATGTCAAGAACGGGGAGCTGGTCTCGGTTACAGGTAATCCTAATCATCCGATGACGCGGGGCGGGTTGTGCGTAAAATTGAAGGATTACGAAAAGCGGCATTATCATCCCAACCGTCTTCTATACCCGATGAAGCGGGTAGGGCCAAAAGGAAGCAAACAATTTCAGCAAATCACTTGGGATGAAGCGCTGGGTACTATCGTTGACCGATGGCAAACGCTTATTCAAGAAGATGGTCCCCGCTCTATACTGCCAGTCAGTTATTTGGGAAATCAGGGATTGGTACATGGACTCAACGGCGGGGATGCCTTTTTTAATCGATTGGGTGCTACCGTATGCGAAAGGACCTTTTGTGGTGAAGGCTCCTGTACCGCCTGGTTACTAACTGTTGGGCCTACCGCCGGGGTAGACCCCGAAAGTTTCATACATGCAAATTTCATTGTGATCTGGGCATGTAACTCTGTCTCCACCAATCTACATCACTGGCACATCATCAAAGAGGCGCAAAAAAGAGGCGCGAAGATCGTGGTGGTGGATTCTTTCGCTTCGAAAACGGCGAAAGAAGCGGATTGGCATATTGCACCCAAGCCGGGCACCGATGGCGCTTTGGCGATGGCGATGATGAACGTAATCATTGAAGAAAACCTGGTCGATCATGATTATGTAGAAAGATATACGGTCGGGTATGCAGATCTGGCGGAAAGGGCGAAAACCTGTACTCCGGAATGGGCTGCCGAAATAACCGGTATACCAGCAGACGAGATTCGGTTGTTCGCGCGTGAGTATGCTTCAACTCCCCCGGCAGCCATCCGCATAGGCGTGGCTTTGGAACGTAATTATGGTGGAAGCCAGGCGATACGGGCAGTCACCTGTTTGCCTGGACTTATCGGTGCCTGGCGTCATGTGGGAGGAGGGGCGCTACAATTCCCGGTCTGGGAGCATCCCTACAAATTTGATGTGATTTGCAGGCCGGATCTCATTCCCGAAGGTACGCCCGTCGTAAATATCTTGCAATTAGGCAGAGCCCTGCTTGGCGAAACGCCTCTGGAAACTCCAATTAAATCCATCATGGTGTGGAATACGAATCCTGTCACACAATCTCCTGAAACCGACAAGGTAATCGAAGGCTTGAAGCGGGAAGACCTGTTCACCATCGTGGCCGATCACTTCATTTCCGATACGGCTTCTTATGCAGATATCATCTTGCCGGCAGCCATGGGGGCGGAGCAGGAAGACATGATTTTATCCTGGGGCCATTTGTATCTCACCTATAACACCAAATGTATCGAGCCTCCCGGAGAGGCATTACCAAATAATGAGATATTCCGCCGCTTAGCCAAACGGTTGGGATTCGAAGAAGACAATTTCAAATGGACTGATGGCGAGTGCCTGCAGAATTATGTCGACTGGAGTTCACCCGCTTGCAAGGGGATTCATCTCAACTATATGCGTGAGCATGGGTTTGCCAGATTGAATGTGGGTACCAAAGACGACCGTGCACCTCATCGTCAGGGCAATTTCCCTACCCCAACTGGTAAATGCATGTTCATGGTCGAAGGCGCGAAGAATTTCGTTGCCGGGCCTTTCAGGCAGATGTACGAGGGTTTTCAACCCGGGGAAGATCTGGATCCATTACCTGCATATGTTGCAAGTCGAGAATCAGCTGATACCAATGCTGTGCTGGCAGCCAGGTTCCCTTTGAACATCATTTCTCCTAAAAGCCATGGCTTCATCAATTCCTCATATGCGAATATGGAATCCAAAATCCGCGTGCAGGGAGAGCAATACCTGATGATCAACCCGGTCGATGCATTAGCAAGAGACGTTCAGGATGGAATGGTGGTAAAGGTATTCAATGACAGAGGTGCTTTTGAGGGTCTGGCACGCGTCACTACAGATGTAAATCCTGGAATAGTCGTAGCAACATTAGGCTATTGGCGCCAACTCAATAATGGTACTGTGAACTGTATCAGCTCCGCTGAGTATGGCGACATGGGTCATTCAAATACGTTTAGCGATAACCTGGTTGAAGTCGAGCTGGTTTGAATAAACAGAGGCTGAGGGTTCAAGCTATCAGGGCTGTGTTCGACTTACAGAGGGGCTACATTTATAAACGGACTCAAGGTGCACGCCCTGGGTCTGTTTTATTTTTCAGGGTATATTAATGATTGCTGCAAATTAATTATTCCAATATTAATAAAAGCTCATCGTTGAGTATAAATCGTTTGTAAATCAAGGGGAGGATTGTTTATGTTTGCAACTTCAACACGTTCTGTGCTGGTGATAACCGTTTTAGCGATGTTATTGATCCCGCTAACGGCATCCTGGTTTGCTTATCCGTCTACGCATCTACCACCCGGTTTTGGTGTTTTTCCACCACAGTTTGTTGAAGAACCTCCGGGGTTTAATCTGATTGTTTTTATTGGGGTTGCCCTGCTTGAAGCAGCATTTGCTGTTTTTTTGATTTTTCCGCAATGGTTTGGTTTTAAACCGGTCGCCCCATCCCCGCAGCCTGCACTGCGTGCCTTGCCCTGGTGGTTTTGGGTGGGGGCGGTTGTGACACTGTTTTTCTGGTGGTTGATGTGGACGCGCACGACCCCATTTGGTGATTTGGTTTATTACGCGTTTACGCCGATGTGGTGGGGCTTTATCTTTGTACTTGATGGCCTGACATTCCGTTATTCTGGCGGTTACTCTCTGTTCGCTAGTCGCCCCAAAACTTTTCTGATTAGTGCGGTTGTCTCGATTGGTGGCTGGTATTTCTTTGAATATTTCGATTACTTTGCCTTAGGTAACTGGTATTACCCAAATACCGAGATCCCCGGGTTAAGCCATGCCACAATCGTGTGGATATTTATTTTTGCCTACAGCACCGTTTGGCCTGCCGTTTTTGAGTGGTATACCTTGTTGAATGCTTTTCCTAAAATTGCCGGGCGCTATGCCCAGGGCCCCGCGCTTGCACTGCCAGCAAAGCCGATGTTGTATCTGAGTTTTTTATTATTTGCTGCCGTGCCGTTCTGGCCTTACCCATTGTTCTGGGCAATGTGGATCGCGCCTTTGATAGGTATTGCTGGAATATTGATGATCTGCGGTATCTGGACCCCATTTACGGACATGGCTAAAGGAAATTGGAGCCCGGTGCTTCTGATGGCTCTCAGCTCCTTGTTTAATGGATTTTTTTGGGAGGTTTGGAACTACGGAAGTGCGCATCCAGCATTACCTGTCACCAATCCGAATTACTGGCTTTACGATATCCCCTATGTCAATGTGATTCATATTCATGCTGAAATGCCACTACTGGGTTTTGCAGGTTATTTGCCCTTTGGTGTGCTGGTATGGGTGGTGTTTATTTTGGCGGGTAAGGTGTTTGGTTTTAACACCGATATTCTTAAGAGTGGCCAAGGTCATTGAGTTGTGTTTTATGCGGAGAACACTAAACCTATGATGCGCTTGTCATAGGTTTGATTAGCTTATCCAATCAAAATTAAAAAGCGGCTTGCAGGAATGTAAGCCGCTTTTCTTTAGTCAAACCTAAGTGATTCGTGAAATTTCTGATAGGTGTTAAATCGGATACTTTCAATGATTTAAGTACGCATTTTCCTACAGAAATTTCAGCTTTAAAGGTATATAGCAAAGTTTTCATTGAGTTCATTATTGAGGAGTTAAAACTAAACTCAAATGGAGATTGCTATGGCCTTGAACAAAGACACTAACCCGCACAGCGTCAATCATATTGATGAAAGCCGTCTCGACCCTTCAAACCCGAATTCGATTGATCCAGCCAATACAGATCCGGCTGATGACTCACGTGGATATGAGAAAGGTGAGGCAAACACAGGTAATCAGGATAGAAGTTTGAATAAGCAGAATATTGATGACCGAAACAAGAAGTTTCCGAACGATATCAGCAATCCGGATGCCGGAATTTAAGTTTCTTGATATAGCTTCCGCACTTCCTCAATGTGGAGTACAGAGATGACGAATAAAACATTTAATCTTATAGCAACGGTAGTTTTTTATTTGGCCGGCGCAATAGCCGTTGGTTTAGTGTTTATCAGTTGGAATGAATCCGATACACCTCCTGCTGCTGAACCTCTGAGTGAAACAGTAAAATCCATCACAAACTCTGAAGCCGCCAATCCACTCCCAATTAATGATAGGGAGCCGCAAAATTTTGCTCAACCGACGGTTAAGCCTGACTCACAACAATAATTCAATCCCAAAAGCCGACTCTGGAATTCATTCATAGTCAGTCACGTCCTACATGTAAATGAGAGCACTACGGATAGGCCTGAGACCAGATACGTCATTTAATGGCTAGTAGTCTAGAAAAGAGTTAAATCCAGTAATGATTCAATTTTATAGGGACATAGATATGAACAAACTTTTGATCGCATTATTATTCTCGGCATTTGCAATGACAACTAATGCTGCTGATACTGATAACCAGACAGATGGTGCCGAACTGGGTACCCAGGAAACCCCACAAGCACAGGATCAAAGCAAAAATAGTAATAAATCGACGACTACCAACAAACATAATAAAAAGCGTAACCATACGCAGAAAAAAACCAATCACAATCATCCTAAAGCCAATGGCGCTGAAGAGAATCCACTACAGCCTACCGATTCAGAACCAGCACCAGGAGCGTCTACCAAGTAATAAAAAAGAGATTGCATGCAGCAATCTCTTTTTTATTCGTAGCCCCCAATCATGATCATGGAACTTTATGAACGCCACTATCAGCTTAAACCCCCTCATTTATAGACCTGATTATGAAAAGATTCAGGATGATGAGGGCGACACTATCCAGGAGTTGGTAGAAACCCTCCAGGAAATTTCCGACATTACGTCTAAGGATTATGGCCGCGCGGTACGTAGCGTTCATGCGAAGTCACATGGTTTGATTCGCGGTAAGTTAACCATTAAAAGAGATCTGCCGGACTTTTTAAAACAGGGCATTTTTGCTTCTGAAGGCATATATCCGGCGATTATGCGTTTTTCCACCAGCCCTGGCGATATCATGCACGACAGTGTTTCCACTCCGCGAGGTATTGCGATCAAACTCATGGGTGTTGAAGGTGAACGCTTAACCGGAGAACCCACAAGCAGAACACAGGATTTCCTGATGGTAAATGGCCCGGCCTTTTTAAAACCAGATGCCAAGAGTTTTGTGCCTGGTCTGAAATTGCTTGCGAAAACAAGTGATAAGGCAGAGGGTTTAAAAAGAGTGTTTTCCGCAGTCTTGCGTGGCACGGAAAGATTGATAGAAAGATTAGGTGGCGAAAGCCCGACCATTAAAAGTCTGGGAGGCCATCCGCAAACCAACATTCTAGGTGAGACTTTCTTCACGCAAGTGCCTTTGCTATATGGGAAATACATGGCGAAGTTTTCTTTAGTGCCCATTGCACCTGAATTGACCGCCTTGAAAGATGCACCATTGGAAGCTGGTAAGGAAAATGGGATCAGGGAAGCGGTTTCAGCGTTCTTCAAAACGCATACAGCGAAATGGGAGCTGCGTGCGCAATTATGTACAAACATCGAAACTATGCCGATTGAAGATGCTTCAGTGGTGTGGCCTGAAGTGGAAAGTCCGTACATTGCTGTCGCCACCTTAGAGGCAACCCCGCAGGTGTCCTGGGATGATGCCACCTTTCCACAAATTGAGGACAGGCTGACTTTCAGTCCATGGAATGGAGTTCAGGATCATCGTCCGTTGGGGTCCGTCATGCGTGCACGCCGCCACGTTTATCAAAGTTCCAGCAACTTCCGCAAGCAATTTAACGGTTGCCCAATGGCAGAAATAAACGCTTTGGAAGAGGTATGAGCAAACCGCATTTGATAGCATCAACGGGGCTGCGGTTGGTTGGAGCTGTCGTAACGGTCTTCCAGTATTTTTGCAATGCCGTATAAAGAGCCTATACGGCACTTATAAGGCCTGAAACGACCTCAATGCTTTTCCTGTACGAATTGTGCATGGTCAAAGCTGGCAAAATTAATTATTCAATTTTTTTGAGAATCTTGCCATGGCACCTGCATGTCAGATTATTGTCAAAAAGCCAACGCCGACTTTCTTAAAAAGTATACGTACAACATGATTAAAAATAAAACTGCCGCGCCATATCACCAACCAAACAGTGTCTCCGACCGCATTGCCTTGGCCATAGTTAAATTCATGCGGGTTTTTGCGGATGCATTTTTTTCAGGCCGCTATGGGCATCGTGCGGTTGTACTTGAAACGATTGCTGCTGTACCAGGCATGGTGGGTGGTGCTTTACAACATCTACGTTCGTTAAGGCGGATGGAAAATGATGATGGCTGGATCAATATCCTGTTGGATGAAGCCGAGAATGAACGTATGCATCTGCTCACCTTTGTGCAAATTGCAAAGCCCAGTTTATTCGAACGGTTGCTGGTCATCATCGCTCAAGGCGTTTTTTATAATTTATATTTCATCTTGTATATATTCTCTTCAAAAGTAGCTCATCGGATCGTGGGCTATCTGGAAGAGGAGGCCATCTACAGCTATGGTGAGTACCTTGCAGAAATAGACGCTGGAAAATGTGAAAACGTACCCGCGCCGGATATTGCTATTGAATATTGGGATCTGCCAAAAGAAGCCCGCTTGCGCGATGTGGTGGTCGTGGTAAGAGAAGACGAAGCCAAACATAGGGATGTTAATCACGGGTTCGCAAACCAACTCGAAAATGCCTGAGTATTCTTTGGCGCTTCTTTCCTCTATCAGGCATTTGTAAAATGACACACCACTATGATGTCTATGAGTGACTTAGATTATTCAAAGTAATGGAGCAGTACAGAATAATCATGAATGAAAGGCTGCAACTGTAAACCCCTGCAAACAGGGCACTTATTTATTCAGATCAGAGCTTATCCGGCATATAATGTAAAGTAGTAGAGAAAGTAACAGAAATCCATGTCCCCCAGTAGTTTGCGCAGCATCTCCGTAGAATCAAACCGTCGTTCTTGGCAAAAGAAGTCTCAACTTGTAGATGGGTTGGGCGGTGAATATACAGTATTCACCCACGATATTTCTCATACGGGCATGAGTCTTTTTGCTGACAGGCAATATAAGGCTGGACAATTGTGCAAGGTGAATGTGCCTGTATTTGTCGGGTCATCCCTTCGACATTTCAAATTTAATTGCCGGGTTGTTTTCTCATCCCTCAGTGGCATGAAAGGTTTTAGAACAAACCTGGAGTTTCTTGAAGTAACGCCAGAAAATAAAACCTTGATCCAATCGGTGATGGCAAAATAATCTGGGGTAAGCTTAATAAGCCTGCTAGACTCAAGGTCGATACCTTGAGTTTTTTTGTTTTAGAAGATGACGGTTGGCAAATTCAGTAATAGCTTGCCTACAGAATAATCAGTGCTATCTGACTTACCACACTTAGAATCCCAACTAAACTCCAATCTTTCCGCTTAGCATTTAAACTGGAGATTGAGTATGGACCTGAAGTCAGAAGTAGGCAGCGCCGATAATTCCCTTAAAAGCAGTCTGGACCCATCTACTACCAATGTGGTAGAAACTCCTGAGGAGGAGCCTGCAGAAAATTCTGCAGATTATGAAGCTGATCCTGCGGATCCCGACACAATTGACCCCGAACTGATTAATGCACCTTCGCTGGACGCTGAGGATGATGATTTAACAGAGGAAGAAGTGGATCCTGACCTTGATCAGGATGCGGGTAATCCTATTGAACCTGATTTTGATTTGCCTAGTCCGGATGAGGGGATTCCTGACTAAATTGATTCTGGTTTGGATGACCGCAACTCTGAAAAATGCAGCTGCGGGATCTCAACGCTTGCAATTAGCTGGATTGCCATACGAAATCAGTCTATTGATGCGCTGAAGTCGATCATTATCAAGTCATTAATCAGCCATCTAACTAAACCGATTTTAATGATTTGGTGGTTACTTTAACTTTACTTTTTTTGGTATTCAGTCCTACATTGCCGAGTGTATACATGCTGATAAGGCTTGGCGATGCGCCCTGACACAATTGGAAGTGCATAAGGTAACTTTTGCCAACCTGGATAAATTGGCTTGCACTTCGGATCTCATCAATGGTTAATGCTGCATTTTCACCGATATTGGTAAGCACGGTAGTATCAGTTTCATGCCATTTGAAGTTCATACTTTGTAATGAAATGCCGCTTTCGCTATAAGCAACATTTTTAATCTTTGCCTGGGTGACATGCTGCGTGCAGTCCGGCAGTACCTCATCCATGCTCATCAGCGCAATTACATCCTGTTTAACACCTGCTTTATTTAAAGATGCTTGTGGTGAAGTGCATATTACTTTGGCACCGTCGCTTGAAGTATGACCAAACAATGGGTTCAGGAGCAAAGGAAAAAGAGCTATCTGGCACAGTGTTTTGCTCGCTTTTTTAGTGAATATTTGCATGGCATGTTCCCTTTATTTTTATCAGGATTACTTCATCCGTTAACGAATTACATGATGAATGATTCAACTTGCTCCGGAGTCACGGCGCAAGAAATAGCCGCATAAATCATACAATATATTTATCTTAATTTATATCGGAGTCTGCCAGCTAATACAATAAAGTCTAGCGGGTTTTTGGATTGTGAAGTCGGCAGCATGATGGCGTTGTGATAAAGCGTGAAGACATGATCACGCATATCAAACGCGATAAGGAATAGCCAATCAAGAAAACGGACAGCGAATCAGTTGTGAAAGATCTTCCGTCAATTTTCACCAGTGATACGCTAAGATTCAAACGCTTGCAGGGATTATTTTCTGCGATTCTGTAATACCGTAGGGCCTTCCAATACCGCCCTCACTTTTTTAGCCAGATCTGCCATTTTGTATGGCTTGGTCAGGACTTCAAACTCTACACCCTGATCCTGTTCTTTATCCGGTGACCCGGCATAGCCAGTGGTGAGGAGAACCGGCAAGTTAGGGATCAGTTTACGCAATTCCCGCGCCAGCATAATGCCATTGATACCGCCAGGCATAATAATGTCCGAAAACAGTAATTGAGGAGGCTGTTTTTTTTCAACCAGCTTCTTGGTGGTATTGATCGCTTCAACCGCGCTATTGGACACAATCACTTCGTAGCCCAGCGTCAGCAACATTTCCATTGCTAATTCAGACACTTCAGGCCGGTCATCCACCACCAGGACTGTTTCTTTGCCGCCACGATCTGCCTGCGTTTTAGCGCCAGCCAGGTCAACATGGCGGGTCTGGTCAGTTGCTTTAAAGTAGATACGCACGGTGGTACCCACATTCAACTCTGAATAAATGGTCGCAGTACCGCCAGATTGTTTGGCAAAACCATACACCATTGAAAGGCCAAGGCCAGTGCCTTTGCCTTCTTCCTTGGTGGTGAAGAAAGGATCCATCACGCGATTCAAGATTTCCGGTGGGATCCCGGTGCCGGTATCGGTGATCGCAATCGACACATAGCGGCCAGGTGGCAATCCAGCATAGGCGCTGATGTCTTCCGGGGACACGGTTACATTTTCGGTAACCAGGGTAACTTTGCCGCCTTTAGGCATCGCATCACGGGCATTCACCAGCACGTTAATCAGGCAGGCTTCAAGCTGGGTCGGGTCGAGCTGGCAATTGTGCAGGTTAGGGTCAAGCTCGCGTTGCAGTGATATTTCAGGCCCCAGCGTTTTTAGAACAAGATCACTAATGCCTTGCGCCACGTTGTTAAGATTGACGATACGGCCATCCAGGCGTTGCTTGCGGGCAAATGCCAGCAATTGCTGTGTCAGTGCTGACGCTCTGGTCACTGCACTGCGTATGCTTTCCAACCCGCGCAAGATGGAGGCATCATCCGCTTGTTGGCGGTCTATCTTCAATTTGAGGATATCGACATGGCCAGACATCACTTGCAGGAAATTATTAAAGTCATGCGAAATACCGCCGGTAAGCTGGCCTAACGCTTCCATTTTCTGCGCCTGCGTTAAAGCATCTTCGGCATCGCGGCGTCGGCTGACATCCAGTTGCGAAGCAAAATAATACACAAGTTCTTTTTTCTTGTTGTACACCGGCGAGATGTAGAGGGCATTCCAGAACGAAGAGCCATCCTTGCGGTAATTGAGAATTTCAGTAGTGATTTCGGTGCGCGAAGCAATCGCTTCACGTATCGAATTCACGGTATGAGAATCCGTATCTGGCCCCTGTAAAAAACGACAGTTATGACCGATGATTTCTTCAGCTTTGTAGCCACTCATGGAAATAAATGCCCTGTTGGCAAACACTATAGGATTATCCGGTTGCCTCGGGTCTGTCACCAGCATCGGCATGCGTGTACTTTCAATCGCGGCAAAAAAGATATCGTCTTTATGCTCTGCAATCGCGTTATCGTGGTATTCGGTGACTTCAATTGTGGAGCCTTGCGAATGGGAAGGCTTTTCGGGATGTTTGCTCATAAATTTTTGTAATGCTTGTATTTGTTATTAATGGGCATAAATATATTTACTCAATAAAACCAAATGCTTGCGTACATTTATGCAATATATTTATCAACGCGTGATATTACCGTTATAGCCGTATTTTGTCTGTCAGATATTTAATAAGTCCTCTTGAAAAGGGCTAAGTTCCATGGATTGGTTGTATCTGCTATCAACAGGCAAAAAAAACCACTCCGAAGAGTGGGTAGATAGGGAAATAAATCTAGATGTAGATAAGCACCAAATATTATGGTTGCCGTGATAAATATTATCATAATGCTTGCAGGTTGGTTTTAATTTAAAAGTAATTTTTAAAACAAATGCCAAGTTGAACCATAGATGAGCGTGCCTAATCAGGTCTTCGCTTCGAATAGAGTGGTTTTGTAAACATTCGCCGTAATTTCATATGATCTGAGCCGCGCTGTATGATCAAAGATCTGCGAAGTAATCATCAACTCATCAGCGCCGGTTTTGGCGATAAAAGCCAGCATGTCACTGATAACTTTTTTGCCGTCACCGATTGCAGAGCAAGATAACACCTGGTTCAGAATCGCCCGCTCAGCACCGCCCAGTTGGTTCCATAGATCAAACACTGGCGGCGGTAATCTGGTTGGATTTCCACTACGCAAATTGACAAATGCCTGCTGCATTGAGGAAGCCAGGAAAATGGCTTCTTCCTCAGTATCTGCGGCAAAAACATTAAATCCAAGCATCAGATAAGGTTTATCCAGATACTGTGAGGGCTTGAAAGTTTCCCTGTAAATTTCAATCGCTTGCAGCATATTGGCCGGCGCAAAGTGCGAGGCGAATGCGAAAGGCAAGCCTAAAGCCGCGGCAAGCTGTGCACCAAATAAGCTGGAGCCCAGAATCCATACCGGTATTTCTAATCCCGTTCCCGGAATCGCTTTTACCGGACGCTTGGGTTCAGCAGAAAAATAATCCAGTAACTCCATTACATCTTGTGGAAAAGCATCAGCATCCGAATCAAGATTTCTTCGCAGGGCGCGCGCGGTCGATTGATCCGAACCTGGCGCACGCCCAACCCCGAGATCGATCCGTTTGGGGAATAGAGATTCTAAAGTGCCAAATTGTTCAGCAATCACTAATGGTGAATGGTTGGGCAGCATGATGCCGCCAGCGCCGACACGGATACTGCTCGTGCCCGCTGCGACATGACCTATTAGAATCGATGTGGCGGCACTGGCGATACCAGGCATGCCATGATGCTCAGCCAACCAATAACGATGGTAACCCCACTTTTCTGCATGCTGGGCAAGATCCAGCGTATGCTTGAACGATTGTCCTGCATGACTGCCTTCAGCAATAGGGGAAAGATCAAGGACTGATAACTTGGGTCTGGTGGTGCGTTCGATGTTTAGCATGTCATAGGTTTGATTACTTAATGGTGATTCGTTCACCAAATCAGTGAGTTTTTGACACATTAATTCAATCATGCGTGATTGTAATGAAATGAAAAACCCTGATTGTAAACTGGTTATTTTTGCAGGCTTGTATTAGCATGAGTTTAAATAAGATGGCTATTTATTTAGCTTTAACAAGCATTAAGAGTGAGAAAGTTTGATGAGTTTAGAGGGCCGTGTTGACGAAGCGCTGTTTCATCGGCTGATGTCGAGCGCCCATATTCCGTTAATCGGTAGTGCCCTCGGTGGTTTGCTGATCTCTATTTCACAGCTGGATTCTGATAACCGCCACTTGTTTTTTGCCTGGGCTTTCCTTGTATATGTGGTGATTGCGATACGCTGGTGGTTAACTCAGCGCTGCAAAAACAAATTAGCCAGGCAGGGGTTTGATCGCAAGTTAGCTTATCAGTATTGCCTGACCCTGGCTTTATCTGGGATAGTGTGGGGGGCGCTAGGTTTCCTGATCACTGATGCGCCGCCGATGACGGTGATTATCGTGATTACGGCTATCCAGGCGATGGTCATGGGTGGCGTGGTGACCATGGCTTCCTGTATCCCTGCGTTTTTTGCATTCAGCCTGCCTGCGATGTTGCCTACGGTAGTGATTTTTGCGACCGGCAACAGCACGCCGAATGCTGTAATGGCGGTGTTCAGTGTGATTTTCTATTTGCTGATGGTAGGCGTCACTTATCGTTTTAATCATTCGTTACGGCAGGCGCAACGCATCAGCTTCGAGAATGAGGATTTAATCGGGTCACTCAAAGAGGCTTATCAAAAAATATCCGCGCAAAACCTGGAGCTGAACCACGTTGCCCACCACGATAACTTAACCGGCTTGCCCAACCGTAAATTGCTGGCTGTGCGCATACAGCAAGCGATCGAAATTGCAGAAGTTAAAAAAACCAGCACCGCGATTTTGTACCTGGACCTGAATGGATTCAAGGCGGTTAATGACCAGCTTGGACACGAGGCCGGCGATCTGGCACTGATAGAAGTGTCACGCCGGTTGGGTAAGGTCATTCGTGGTAGCGACACGCTGGCAAGGGTAGGGGGCGACGAATTTGTGATTGTGCTTTCTGATCTGCAAGGACACGCCAAGTCTTCGGTAGAGATGGTTGCCAGCAAATGCCTGATGGTGTTTGAGCAGGAGTTCGTGATTCAGGCATCTGAACGGCAGCTAGGGGCATCCATAGGACTAGCACTTTGCAAAGAAGGCGACACGATAGAGCAGCTACTTTCGCTGGCCGATAAAGCCATGTATCAGGCCAAATTATTAGGTTGTGGAAAAGTACACTGGGCATCTTAACAGTTGCCTGTTCTAGAGCTCTTCTAGGCCCATATCCAAATTCTTCAGTTGATAGTTAAACTGCAGGTCTTTCCTCTGCATATTCTATGCTTTGATTTTTATCCTTTCACTTACAGTTTGAGAAATAAAGGCAGTTTCGCAAGTAGATGACAGTTTCAGGAATAGTTTTTATTTATTCCTGTGAATGTATATCATCATGTACAGCAAGAAATAAAATAGCAGGGCCAGTACTTGTGATTAGCGGGTTCAGGCATGTGCTTGATTTTACAAGCGCATGAATGTGTTTATATGTATCTGTAGCGGAGTGGTTGATGAGCACGTCGCAAACTGTAAAGCATCATCAGCAATTGACGCAGCTTTATCTTGCACTGAGTCAATGCAGCCAGGCGATTGTGCAAAGCCACGATCGGCAGGCGCTATTTGAGAAAATTTGCCGCATCATCGTCGATTTCGGTCACGCGAAAATGGCCTGGGTTGGCGAAGTCAATCCAGAAACAAGACAAGTGAATGTGGCGGCAGCTTTTGGTACCGGGCTTGAATACCTCAATAAAGTGTCTATTTCTGCAGATCCGGAACAGCCTAATGGAAGAGGTCCTTGTGGGCTAGCCATTTCCACCGACCAGCCTTACTGGCTAAAGGATTTTCAAACAAACCCGGTTGCGTCTTTATGGCATGCTTCTGCAGCAGAGTTTTCCTGGAAGGCCGCGGCCTTCTTGCCGCTACATACCGAAGGTAAAGTGGTCGCTTGCCTTTCATTATATGCCTCTGAAGAACACGCTTTTGATCCTGACACCCAGCGGCTGTTGATGGACATGGTGGCGAATATTGACTTCGCACTGGACCGTTTTGCAGTGCAGCAGGAGCGCACTCAATATCAAAAAAGCCTGCTGGCCAGCGAGCAGCGTGCGCGTCAGGTGATGGAAAATGCGCTGGATGCGATTATCAATATGGATACCGGCGGTTTTATCATCGAGTGGAATAAAGCGGCCGAGCGGATTTTTGGCTATAAACGTAGCGATGCCGTGGGTAGAAGTCTGGCGGAAGTGATTGTCCCTGAAAGCTACAGGGAGGCGCACAACAAAGGTCTGCAACGGCTGCAACATTCTGGAGAATCCAAACTGCTGGGCCGTTCTATCGAAATTACAGCGATGCGTAGTAATGGCGCTGAATTCCCGGTGGAATTGACCATTATAGAAATAGTCAGCAGTGGAGAGCGCTATTACAGCGCTTTCCTGCGCGATATTACCCGCCGCAAAGACTATGAAGCGCGCATAAAATTTTTAGCTAATTATGATGCGCTGACCAGCTTGCCCAATCGTAACCTGTTGAATGAGCGTGTGACCAAGGAAATCGAGAATGCCTGGGCGAATGATAGCCAGTTTGCCTTGATGTTCCTCGACCTGGATCATTTCAAGGATGTAAATGACAGTCTGGGACACCGCTACGGCGACAGCTTGCTGATTGAACTGACCAAGCGCTTTCAAAACCTGGTTCGCCCGGAAGATACGATTTGCCGTTTGGGCGGGGATGAATTTGTGTTTTTATTGGCGGGTTCAGGGCATGATGTTGCTAAAGAGGTGGTGGAGCGTTTGCTCGCGGCGGTCGAGCAACCTTTGGTGATAGACCAATACCAGCTAACCGTGACCGCCTCGGTTGGCATTGCCATTTATCCTGACGATGGGCTGGATATTGAAACTCTGCAACGCAATGCCGATGTCGCCATGTACCGTACCAAAAAGGAAAGCCGTAACGGCTACCGTTTTTTCAGTAACCAGATGCAAATCCAGACCACCCGGCATTTGCAAATGGCAAATGCCCTGCGCCAGGCAATCTCCTTGAGACAATTGGAAGTGTATTACCAACCGCAAATGGATCTCACTACCAAAAAACTGGTTGGGGTGGAGGCCTTATTACGCTGGCAGCATCCGCAATTGGGTGCAGTATCGCCGGCCGAATTTATTCCTCTGGCAGAAACCAGTGGTTTGATTATTTCGATAGGCAGCTGGGTGCTTGAACAGGCTGTGCAACAAATACAGCAATGGCAACAAGCGGGTATTCATGATATTTGTGTATCGGTAAATTTATCCAGCATCCAGTTCCGTGATCCCGAATTGCCGGCATTGGTGCAGAGAACATTGCATCGCTACCAGGTGATGCCGCAGGCGCTTGAACTTGAGTTGACAGAAGGCGTGGCGCTGGAAAACCCTGAAGGGGCCGTCAATATGATGGATGCGCTCGATCTGTTGGGTATCCGGTTGTCGATTGATGATTTCGGTACCGGGTACTCATCGCTGAGTTACCTTAAAAAGTTTAAAGTCTATAAGTTAAAGATCGACCAGTCGTTCGTTCGCGATATTTCTACCGATGATGAGGACAAGGCGATTGTGATCGCTATTATCCAGCTGGCGCGCAGCCTGGGATTAAAAACTATCGCCGAAGGCGTGGAAACGGCCGAGCAGAAAGCATTCCTGCTGGCGCATGGCTGCGATGAGATGCAAGGCTATTATTTAAGCCGGCCTATGCGTAGCGAAGATGCAACATCTTTCTTATTGGAAAATCAATAGTCAAACATTTCGGCAATTCTGTTGATACCATCCTCAAAGCACATGCTGATGTGTGCATTTTTCTTAGATTTCCCTCCTGCTTCAACAAGTACCACAAAAATAAAATAGTTGACTTCCTAAATGATAATAATTATCATTTACTTGAAAGTTAACCAAGAGGAGAGTGATAATGAAGCGTCAAACTGTAGTGGGCAAGACCATGCTGGCAGGTAAAACGGCTTGTAAAGTGCTTTATCACAAATCTTCCGATACGGTAGAAGTTGAAGTTGGCGGCACAACGCTCAAGTTCGAAGCGGACAGTTTTATTGTCATTAACGAAATGCTGCGCAAAGCTGCCGCCAGAATTGTGATGCAAACCGAGATAGAAATGAGTATTTGAAAGGATCATCATGCAGGCAATCGGAAAAGAGACAATGCGCTTTGATCCGTCACTGCCGGACGCAGAGTCCGTCATGGCGTCATTGCTTTACATCGCAACGCTATACATTAAAAAGCCCACTTACGAGCTGGCCAAGCAAGCCTTGCGTTTGGCAGAAACGCTGACCGCGCCTGAATATGCAGATTCAGATCTTATCTGCAGGGTGTCGCGTCGCATGTGTGTGCAGTGGACGTTGCTGGTGAATGAGTACGAGCAATCAGCGCTACACACTAGCCCCATGCGCGAGTGCCGCTAATTCCATCCATTAATTCAATGAAACTAATCATGAGTGAACATTCAATGTGTAAGAAAATTTTGTTATCAGGCCAGGCGGGTTTCCGCGTACATTACTGTGAAACCCACCGCACGGTTGAGCTGGAAATAGGAGCCATGAGTTTGAGGTTGGATGAAGATGCGCTGGAAATGATGAGTGAATCTTTAACTGAATCGGTGAGCAAGTTACATGCATTGCAAGCCACCAAAGGCTCATTTGAGGCGTTTATGCGTCAGTTGAAAAACGCCTGATAACAGAAGAAAATGGTATTAAAAAAGGCAGTGACTTAACCGTCACTGCCTTTTGTTTTTCAGATTAAATTTTAATCTACAGATTTCGAGCTGACGTTTCTTGTTAATTCACTCAAGGTTTTATTGAGTGTATGGAAGGCTGCATCAGACAAGCCGGTATCGCAGGCAACGCGTTTTTGCACTTCAGACAACTTGCTGCGCAGGTTCAAACCCTCTTCAGTCAGGCTGACAATCACTACCCGCTCATCATCTTTCTGGCGCGTACGTTTAGTCAGTTTCTTCACTTCCAGCCGTTTTACCACAGGCGTAATCGTAGCCGGTTCCAACAGCAATTTTTCGGCGATTTCTTTAATTGAAAGCTGCTTGTATTGCCAAAGTGCGACCAGTACCAGATATTGAGGGTACGTTAGATTCAGCTTATCAAGGTCGGGCTTATAGGATCGAAGTAGGGCATGCGTTGCGGAGTAAAGTGAAAAACATAGCTGATTTTCTAGGTATAAATTCGGCATGAATGGAGCTTTAAATTGTCATCAATGGAATCCGAATATTACAGCATCAATTACTGACACTGTCTAGAGTTGTTTTACGTAGTTATGAAGGTAATTCAGTATAATTGGCTGTTGCATGCTTAAATTATTGTCAATCTCGGCAAAGAACCGCTCTGCGTTGCCTGAGTCATAGATTTAAAGCCCCTTATAAGCGTATCAATTAAGATAAAATATATAAGATAAAATATATGGGCGCACATTACTTTTAGTGCCACGAATTGACTCCTCGGAATTATGCTGCCGTCCATCACTTTTCTTGATCTCGAAACCACAGGCGCCACCCCGCTAAAAGACCGCATTACCGAAATTGCGCTGGTGCGTTTTGATGATGGGGTCGAAACTGCCCGCTGGCAGACATTGGTCAATCCGCAAATGGCGATTCCCCCATTTATCCAGTCATTGACCGGTATCAACAATGCCATGGTTGAAAATGCTCCCGAGTTTTCCGAAGTGGCAGGACAGCTGCTGGCTTTTCTGGAAGGCAGTGTGCTGGCAGCTCACAATGTCAGGTTTGATTATGGTTTCCTCAAAACCGAATTCAAGCGTATGGGCATCAACTTTCAGCAAAAAGTGTTGTGCACGGTCAAGCTATCACGTCTGTTATATCCGGAACATTTCAGCCACGGCATAGATGCGATTGTGGCCCGCCATAAAATCGAAGGCCTGGCCCGCCACCGCGCAATGGGCGACGTCGAAGCCATCCTGAGAATGCTGGCTGATGCGAGGCAGCAATTGGGTGAGACTGTCATCCAGAGCGCTGCGCAAAAACTGATGGCATCGCCTGTATTGCCGCCGCATATTGATGCAAACCTGATTGGTGAATTACCGGAAACACCAGGCGTGTACCAGTTTTATGGTGAAAACGACTTGCTGTTATATATAGGCAAAGGGACGAATATGCGTGCCCGCGTACTCTCTCATTTTAGCAATGAGCGAGCTACCGGTAAGGATAAGTGCCTGGTGCAGGAGGTTAAACGCTTGGAGTGGATACCCACCGCCGGAGAATTGAGTGCGGTAATATTGGAGTCACGCCTGATCAGGGAGCGAGCACCGGTCTACAACCGTCAGATGCGGCGTGAGCGCCAACTTTGCAGCTGGTTACTGGATTCGTCTGCGCAACCAATGATCAGGCTTGTTGATGAGGAGGATATTGACTCCAGCCAGTTGAATCGCATGTTCGGCACGTTTAAAAGCCGTCACCAGGCAACTGAAGCCTTGCGTAAAATTGCCCAGCAAAATCGCTTATGCCTGAAAACATTAGGGCTGGAAAGCGACAGCAGCGGCGCTTGTCTGGCGTATCAGTTGAAACACTGCAAAGGCGCCTGTTGCGGTCATGAATCAACCGAGATACACGGCTTGCGACTGCAACAGGCGTTAATCGCCCACAAACTCAAGGCCTGGCCTTTCGCAGGCAAAATTGGTATTGAGGAGTACAGTCTGGAAAACGATATAAGGCAGATTCATGTGTTCGAGCATTGGGTATACCTGGGAGTGGCTGATAGCGATGAAAGCCTGCAAGGATTAAGCACACAAATCACTAAGCTTAAATTCGACCTGGATACTTATAAACTGCTGAATAAAGTATTTGCGCAAAAAAAGACCCGCGTGCTGAACCTGCCGCTTTAACACGGCAGTCCGGCTTGCGCGGGTGAAGGGGTAGTCAATTAACGTGGTATATAAAAGGTGCTGTCGGTCGATACCGTCTCGCCAGAAGGCTGCGCAGTGACTTCAATCGTAATGCGCTGGCTTCCCGCTCTTTCTGAATGGGGGATGGCCAGGCTCAGCGGTATTAATGCTTCCTTGGTAGCGTTAACAGTGAGTGACTGTTCACTTTCTACCTTGATTTCAGGCAGCCCTTTGGCACGAATACGGTAGTGCTGTGCTTGCTCGGTGGCATTGATCAGGTGTAACTGATAAAGGTTTTCTACACCCTGGCTGGTTTCCCGGTACATGATGTTACGGTCCCGCATGATGTCGACCTTGAAGTTTGGTTTATGCAACATGCTGTACGCCATCCAGCCAAATATCAGCGCAAACAGTGCGCTATAAATCAGCACACGCGGGCGTAACATATGGCTTAATAAACCATGTTCGCTGGTATTGCCGCCTGCAGAAAATCGGATCAAGCCGCGCGGGTATTGCATTTTATCCATCACCTCATCGCAGGCATCAATGCACAGGCCGCAGCTGATGCATTCATATTGCAAGCCCTGGCGGATATCAATCCCCACCGGACATACCTGCACGCAGATGTTGCAATCTATGCAAGAGCCCAGGCCCTCGGCCTTGAAATCCTGCCCTTTGCTGCGGCCGCCACGTGGTTCGCCACGTTCGCTGTCGTAAGCCACAATCAGCGTGTGATTATCAAACATGGCACTCTGGAAGCGCGCATAGGGGCACATATGTTTGCACACCTGCTCGCGCAGAAAGCCGGCATTGCCATAAGTTGCAACACTGTAAAAACCAAACCAGAACCATTCCCAGCCACTCAGCTGAAAATTCAGCAATGCCGGTGTCAGTTCGCGAATAGGCGTGAAGTAACCGACAAACGATATCCCTGTCACCATCGCAAAACCGAGCCAGACACCATGCTTGCTAAATTTAATAGCTGTTTTTCTTAATCCCCAGGGCTGCGCATCCAGCTTCTGCCGCGCCATGCGGTCACCTTCGATGCGGCGTTCCATCCATAAGAATATTTCTGTATACACCGATTGCGGGCAGGAGAAACCACACCACAAACGACCGGCGACAGCCGTAAACAAAAACAAACCTAGCGCGCACACGATTAATAGCAGTGCCAGGTAAAACAGATCCTGTGGAAAAATCACCATCCCAAACAGGTAAAACCGCTGCGCGTTGATATCCATTAAAAACGCCTGGCGTTCGCCATATTGCAGCCAGGGCAAACCATAAAAAACGATTTGCGTGAGCCAGATCATCAGCCAGCGCCAGTTTTTGAAATAGCCGTTGACCGTTCGCGGATAAATCTTCGCGGTTTTCTGATACAAGGAAATGGTTTTTTCCGTGACCGGGGCGGCCACAATGGGAATCACGGTTTTGCTACGAGAGGCTTGCATGATGACACTCGAAAACGACTGGAGACGAGCGCACTATAGGCTGTTTGCAAAAACTAAAACAGATTCAGTTTTTAATTAAAAAACCATATCAGTTTGGTGTGAGTGTTTTTAAAATGAGCTTGCCCAGTGTCTGGATAGCTTGCAGGCCCGCTGGATTTAATGGATGCCCATAATTGAGGCGGATAAAGTTGGCGTATTGTTGTTGCGACGAAAACATATGCCCAGGTGCAAGACTGATATTTTGGGTGATCGCCTGCTGAAAAAGCTGCAAGCTATCGCACTGTTCTGGCAGTTGCATCCAGAAAAAATAGCCTCCTTGTGGCTGGTTAAAGCGTACCTGCTCGGGAAAGTGCTGATGAATGGCCTGTGAAAACTGCAGTTGCTGCAACATGAGCTGGTGTCTGAGCTGGCGCAGGTATTTATCATAACCTCCTTTCGCCAGATAACTTGCCAGTGCATGCTGGGCCGGGATGGACGTGGCAAGGGTTGTAGAAATTTTCAAGCGCGTGATCTTGTCAGTAAACCGCCCCGCCGAGACCCAGCCGACGCGGTAACCCGGCGCCAGCGATTTGGAAAAAGAGCTGCAATGCATGACCCAGCCCTCCGTATCCCAAGCCTTGGCTGGTAGCGGACGCTGCTTGCCAAAATACAATTCGCGATAGACGTCATCTTCGATCAGCGGCAATCGGTGTCGTGTCACTAAAGCAACGAGTGCCTGCTTTTTATCTTCCGGCATCAGGCTACCGGTAGGGTTTTGAAAATTGGTCATCAGCCAGCAGGCTTTGGGCTGGTGTTGAGTAATGGCCAGTTCCAGTGCAGCTAGATCAATACCATGCTCGGGATGGCTAGGTACTTCAATCGCCTTTAGCCCCATTCTTTCAATTGCCTGCAAGGCAGCATAAAAGCTCGGTGACTCTATGATCACGCTGTCACCAGGCTGGGTTACGGCGGCCAGGCTCAGATTGAGCGCTTCAAGTGCGCCGTTTGTCACGACGATATCTGTTGCATCAGTTTGCGTGCCATCCAACTGGTAACGCAATGCAATCTGGCGTCGCAACTCAAAATCGCCTTGCCCGATATCACTTACCGTATCAGACGGTTGCATGCGGCGAACAGAGGCCACCATATGGTCAGCCAGTTTTGAAAGGGGAAAATGCAATGGACTGGGAAACGCCGAGCCGAACGGCACGTGCTGAGGGTCTTTAATGCGATCCAGAACAGTAAAGACCAGATCGCTGATTTGCAAAATGGTCGGCAGGCCGGTTTGCGCAGGGCTTGCTGGTGCGAGTGACCGTTCGCTACGCAATGGCCCGGCCACGTAATAGCCCGAACGTGGCCGCGTGACCAGCAGGCCACGCGCTTCCAGTAAATAATATGCCTGGAACACGGTGGAGGCATTCACCTGTTTCAGGGCCTGAATCTGGCGTATCGAAGGCAATTTGTCGCCACGATTGAGTAACCCTTGCTGGATGGTGCTGGCAATTTCTTCGGCAATGATTTCGTATTTTTTCACGTAGTGACCTTGCGACATCGTTGCCGGGCAACTGATATGGTAAATTAAATCCAAACTGAAGCTGTTTGGCAAGTGTCATTATGTTTAGGATGCTGCTTTTTGCAGATTGAGATATTTCCTCATGCCCCAGCTAATCATCAGTCATATTGAACGCTTGAACAAAAGACATTACCTGCTCTGGCTTAGCGACGGGCAATCCTTGCAGTTATCGATTACAGATATGTTCAATGTCAAAGTCATGCTGGGCGATCAGGAGGTTGCCTCTGTGCATTTCCAGCCATTAAGCTCATTGAATAATATTGAAATGCCGCCGCTGTATCGCATTAATGACTATCGCGCGCCAGCAGGTGTTTTTGCTTTATTGGCTGATGGTTTTCTCAACGCCATATTAAGTGTGTACGCGTTCTATACACACGGTATAATCAAGCCTTGGCGAGCGGCACCGGCAATTAAATCGCTGCTGGCTTGACACTCATCCATTCACCACCCGCATTCGCTGTTGAATATACGCAAATGTATTTGCATTCTTGAATTAATTGCGTATAATTGCGGGTTCTTTAAAAGGCGACGTTTAAGGCATTTTTATGTACGCAGTGATTAAAACAGGTGGCAAACAGTACAAAGTTACCGCTGGTGAAAAATTAAAAGTTGAAAAATTGGTTGGCGACGTGGGTTCTACTGTTGTGATCGACAAAGTATTGTTGATTGCAAACGGCGAAACGACTACGGTTGGTGCACCTTTGATAGCCGGCGCTACAGTGAATGCCACAGTGGTATCACATGGCCGTGGTGACAAAGTGATGATCTTTAAAATGCGTCGTCGTAAGCACTATCGCAAGACTCAAGGTCATCGTCAGAGCTATACTGAAATTCAAATCGATACTATTTCTGCTTAATCGGCAGATTGCTAGAGTAAGGAATCAAACATGGCACACAAAAAAGCAGGCGGTAGTTCACGTAACGGCCGCGACTCACAAGCCAAACGCCTGGGCGTAAAAGCTTTTGGTGAAACAGTAGTTAACGCCGGTAGCATTATCGTGCGTCAACGTGGTACAAAAATGCATGCTGGCGAAAACGTTGGCATGGGTAAAGACCACACGCTGTATGCACTGGTTGAAGGCAAAGTTAAATTTGCTATCAAAGGCGCGTTAAAGCGTCATACAGTGAGCATCGAAGCGGTTTAATCGCAGATTCATGTAAAAAGCCCTGTCGCTTGACGGGGCTTTTTACTTTATAGTTATCAGATTGTAGCCTTGTATAATTGCCTGTTAACAAGCACAGGCAATTTGAAATTTTAAGATGCAGTGCAAGGCACACGGCACGCAAAAACCGGAATGTACAAAGTACACAAGGATATTGAGTACCGTGTAACGCAACAATGCGCTTAAAAGGCAAATTGATCATGAAGTTTATTGACGAAGCTACTATCAAAGTTTACGCCGGTGACGGCGGTAATGGCGTAGCCACATTCCGCCGTGAAAAATACGAGCCTATGGGCGGCCCCAATGGTGGTGATGGTGGCAAGGGCGGTTCGGTATTCGTGCTCGCAGACCGCAATATCAATACTCTGGTGGATTATCGCTATACCCGAACTTTCAAAGCCCAGCGCGGTGAGAACGGTAGCGGATCAGATTGCTACGGCAAGGGTGGCGATGATATGGTGCTGCGTGTGCCTGTAGGAACCACTATCAGCGACAAAGCGACCGGCAATACCATGGTTGACCTCAATGTCGACGGCCAGCAGGTTATGATCGCCAGTGGCGGTAAAGGTGGCCTGGGCAATATTCACTTTAAAACCAGTACCAACCGTGCACCTCGCCAATGTACCAAAGGCGATCCGGGTGAAGCTTTCGAGCTGTATCTGGAGTTGAAAGTGCTGGCAGATGTCGGTTTGCTGGGTATGCCAAATGCGGGCAAATCTACATTTATACGCTCGGTATCAGCTGCTAAACCAAAAGTCGCCGATTACCCGTTTACCACGCTGCACCCCAATCTTGGCGTTGTGCGTGTCGATAGCAATCGCAGTTTCGTCATCGCTGATGTACCAGGCCTGATTGAAGGTGCCGCTGAAGGTGCTGGTTTGGGCCATCAATTCTTGCGCCATCTGCAACGTACTTCTTTATTACTACATCTGGTCGACATCGCGCCGTTTGATGAAATGGTCGATCCAGTGAAAGAAGCTAAAGCCATCGTTAACGAGTTAAAGAAATACGATCAAGAGTTATATGACAAACCTCGCTGGCTGGTGTTGAATAAAATCGACATGCTGCCTGACAGCGCCGAGAAGGTCGCAGACTTTGTCAAAGCTTATGGCTGGGATGGTCCCGTGTTCGCTATTTCTGCGATCAGTGGTATTGGCTGTAAAGAACTGACGTATGCCATCATGGATCATATCGACCAGGCGCGCGTGCAGCGTCATGCTGAAGCTGACCAACAGCAAGCAGCACCGGTGGCTCAAGCACCACAAGTGATTGAATAAATAACAGATAATAAAAAATCGGTATGGGTGTCTCCCTTATTCAAGATAGTAAAACCCTGATTGTGAAGGTCGGGTCCAGCCTGGTCACCAATAATGGCCAAGGCCTGGACAGGGCTGCGATTGCTGCCTGGGCCGAGCAAATCAGTGCCTTGGTTAAGCAGGGCAAGCATGTGGTACTGGTATCCAGTGGCGCCGTGGCTGAAGGCATGCAGCGCCTGGGCTGGAAAAAACGTCCTGTGGAAATCAACGAGTTGCAAGCTGCTGCGGCAGTAGGGCAGATGGGGCTGGTGCAAATGTACGAGCAATGCTTTGCACAACACGGCTTGCACACTGCCCAATTACTACTGACCCATGACGATCTGGCCGACCGCAAGCGCTATCTCAATGCGCGCACTACCTTGCGCACCTTGCTTGATTTGAACGTGATTCCCATCATTAATGAAAATGATACGGTGGTCACTGAAGAAATCCGTTTTGGTGATAATGACACGCTGGGTGCGCTGGTCGCTAACCTGATTGAAGCCGATGCACTGATTATACTCACCGACCAGCAAGGTCTTTATTCTGCTGATCCCCGCAAAGACCCCAATGCCGTATTTGTGCATTCCGAAATGGCAGGTAACCCGGCTTTGGAAACCATGGCTGGTGGTGCTGGCAGCGCGGTCGGCACCGGCGGTATGCTCACTAAAATACTGGCTGCCAAACGTGCCGCCAATAGTGGCGCGCATACGGTGATTGCATCCGGCCGTGAGCCGCAAGTGCTGGTACGATTAAGCCAGGGCGAAGCGATCGGTACCCACCTGCAAGCAGGCAAAATGAAAATCATCGCCAAGAAACAATGGCTGGCAGATCATTTACGTCTGGGTGGAAAACTGGTGCTTGATGCAGGTGCAGTAAATGTATTATGCAAGGATGGCAAAAGCCTGCTGCCGATAGGGGTAGTCGAGGTGATTGGCCAGTTTGAGCGTGGCGATGTAGTGGCCTGTGTCGATGCCGAAGGTAAAGAATGGGCGCGCGGCATTGTGAATTACCATGCCAGCGAAGTCCGTCGCATCATGCGCAAACCGAGTAGCGAGATTAAAAACATACTTGGCTATGTAGAAGAAAAAGAACTGATACACAGGGATAACCTTGTGGTGTTATAAAACAAGCCACTCATGCACTTGCATGGTGATTTAAGTTTTATCAAAACACGTTTTGCACTGAATAAAGTTAACTAAAAAGGTTGTGTGATATGAGTAAACCTCTGGTAGCCATCATTATGGGATCTGACAGCGATTGGCCGGTGATGAGAAATGCCGCGCAAATGCTGGCAGATTTTGGCGTGGCTTATGAAGCCCGCGTGGTATCCGCACACCGGACGCCGGACCTGATGTTCGAGTTTGCCGAGTCAGCGGCGACAAAAGGTTTTCAAGTGATTATCGCAGGTGCTGGCGGGGCTGCGCATCTGCCTGGCATGGTGGCGGCGAAAACCACATTGCCGGTACTGGGTGTGCCGGTCCCATCCAAACATTTGCAAGGTCAGGATTCACTGCTATCTATCGTGCAAATGCCTAAAGGTATTCCGGTGGCTACATTCGCGATTGGCGATGCAGGCGCGGCGAATGCCGGTCTGTTTGCAGTCTCGGTATTGGCCAACCAGGATGCAGCTTTGGCACAAAAACTGGCAGAGTTTCGCCAGAAGCAGGCTGAAAAAGTGCATGCCATGGCCTTGCCTGAGCAGCCTTAATTTTTATTCAATAAACATACCCTGGCTTAGCGTTACACATCATTAGAATAACCGTACAAGGTAATTCTGTCAGGGCGTGATGGGGATTGTTGATGAGTTCGCGAGCAAATATTCAAAATCAAAGTTTACATCCTTCAAATGAATCCAGCGTGATTCAGCCAGCCGCCATGTTGGGCATGTTAGGCGGCGGCCAGCTTGGTCGTTTTTTTGTGATTGCAGCGCACGAAATGGGCTACAAAGTCACGGTGCTCGACCCGGACAAAAATAGCCCGGCAGGCATGATTGCTGATGTGCATTTATGTGCAGCTTATGATGACGCAGCAGCGCTGAAAACCATGGCTGAAACCTGCGCGGCGATTTCGACCGAATTTGAAAACGTGCCAGCTGAAACACTGGCTACGCTGGCAACATCGACCATCGTTCATCCAAGCGCCGACGCCGTAGCGATTGCCCAGCACAGAATTAAGGAAAAAACTTTTTTCAAAGAAGCTGGTTTGCCTATTGGTCCATTTGTCGCAGTCACTCGTGAAAGCGACCTGCCGGAAGATGGCGACATGTATCCAGCGGTACTTAAAGTGGCGCGTTTTGGCTACGATGGCAAAGGCCAGGCGAGGGTGGCTAACCAGGCTGAAGCCAAAGCAGCATTCCAGAATTTCAAGCAGGAAGTCTGTGTGCTGGAAAAAATGCTGGCGCTCGACCTTGAAGTGTCAGTAGTGTTGGCGCGTGATGTGCATGGCAATATTGCAGCTTTTCCAACCGCCGAAAACAGCCATTTGAATGGCATCCTGGATATCAGCATCGCCCCGGCGCGTTGTTCTGAGGTGATCAAGGCCAATGCACAGGAACTGGCAAAAAAACTGGCAGCCAGGCTCAATTATGTCGGCGTGCTAGGCGTGGAGTTTTTTGTTGTCGGTAACCAGTTGCTGATTAACGAAATTGCGCCGCGACCACATAATTCCGGCCATTACACGCTGGATGCCTGTATTACCAACCAGTTTGAACAGCAGGTGCGTGTCATTACTGGCCAGGCGTTAGGCAATCCAGGCTTGCACAGCAATGCCGTGATGGTGAATATCCTTGGCGATAGCTGGCTGTATAGTGGGAAACAGAAAGAGCCGGCCTGGGACAAAGCTTTTGCACACGGTAATCTCAAGATGCATTTATATGGCAAACATGAGCCGCGCAAAAGCCGAAAGATGGGCCATTTCACCGTGATTGGCAATGATGCGCAGGCAGTATTAAATACAGCCAAGGTGGCGCGCAGTGAATTGCATATAGGTGAGTAGTACTTAAGAGTTATTTATAAATCTCGGCTGAAAAGCCGAGATTTTTTTATTTGTATTTGTTCAAGCAGGGATGGAGTCTTTTAAAGTTGAAGCTCTTTAATTCTGAAGTTCTGACACGAGTCGATATACGCCAAAGAGGATATAGTTGATTGTACTGAATACGCGGGCTTGGGTTATGTCGGAGGAAGTTCAATAATTGCTATTGAACTTAATAGTGCCAGTGATGAGCGTTATACTTATATTCTTGAATATATAAAATCCACAGCTTTAGAATTTGAACGGCTTGATAACCTGGTTTTCTTGCCAAGAGGCTGGGCTGATCCTTCGATAGTAAGCATTCTTCAGCATATTCATATCAGCCTCAGGAGTTAACCAGCCTTAGGCAATAAAAAAGCCAGACATATGTCTGGCTTTTTAAGTAAGCACCCCTACTGAAATTATTCAGCAGCTTTTTTCGCGCGAGGCTTGGCGGCAGCTTTTTTGGCTGGCGCGGCTTCGGCTTTAGCAGCAGCTTTTTTCGGAGCTGCTTTAGGAGCAACTGCTTTTTTCACAGAAGTCAAAGTTGCAGGTGCGTCACCTGACAATGCTTTGATCGCAGCTGTCAAACGGCTTTTGTGACGAGCAGCTTTGTTTTTGTGAATAATTTTTTTGTCAGCGATACGGTCAATCACGCTCACGTTTTCCTGGTAAGACGCAACTGCAGCAGCTTTGTCACCAGTTTGAATTGCTTTAATTACTTTTTTGATCGCAGTACGTAAAGTTGAACGTAACGCAGCGTTGTGCGCGTTCACTTTTACGGATTGGCGCGCGCGTTTGCGTGCTTGTGCGGTATTTGCCATATTCGTTTATCCTGTAACTTTTCAAAAGGGGTGTAATACGAAACCGTGCATAATACTGTTTTTGCTCGGTTTTTGCAAGGCGAAAATCATATTTCTGCGGATTCGAAATAGTCGCGTGGTAAAATCGCCCGACTCAAGAACAATTGTTCTAAAAGATTGAAAATTGCAGGCGGAATAATAAAGCAAATACTGCCCGCACCTAGCATTTTTTACCAGACTGCCGGAAACCTGAATACCCCATATGAACTTGCTTAAAGCTTTGGCCACTGTCGGTGGCATGACGTTTATCTCGCGCCTGCTGGGGTTTGTCCGCGATACGCTGATTGCCCGTATTTTTGGCGCAGGCATGGCGACTGATGCTTTTTTTGTGGCATTTAAAATCCCCAATCTGTTACGCCGCATTTCCGGCGAGGGCGCTTTTAGCCAGGCATTCGTGCCTATTCTGTCCGAGTACCGCAAACAACGTACGCCGGAAGCGACCAAGGCTCTGATCAACCATGTCTCCAGTTTGCTGGGACTGTTTCTGGTCGGCATTACTATCGTTGGTATGCTGGCGGCACCTTTAATTGTGCGACTGACTTCGCCAGGGTTTGTCGGTGATCCGGCCAAGTTTGCGCTAACCACCGATTTATTGCGCATTACCTTTCCCTATATTCTGTTTATTTCGCTGGTATCTATGGCCGGTGGTGTGCTCAATGCACACAGCAAATTCCAGGTGCCTGCCTTTACGCCGGTGTGGCTTAACCTCAGTTTTATAACGGCGGCTTTATTTGTGGCCCCACATTTTAATAATTCAGTTTACGTGCTGGCCTGGGCAGTGTTTGTCGGCGGCATCATTCAGTTACTTTACCAATTACCTTCTTTGCAAAAAATCGGCATGTTGCCGCGCTATGCGCTGAATATCCAGGATGAAGGTGTGCGGCGTATTCTTAAGTTAATGGGGCCAGCCATTTTTGGCGTGTCTGTTGCGCAAATTTCGATTGTGCTGAATAACGTATTTGCTTCATTTATGCCAACCGGCAGTGTGTCGTGGCTCTATTACGCGGATCGGTTGATGGAGTTTCCTACCGGTGTGCTGGGCGTTGCACTGGGCACTATTTTATTACCCAGCTTATCCAAGGCGCATGTGGACAAGTCTTCGGCGGAATTTTCACAATTGCTGGATTGGGGCCTGCGCCTGACATTTATGCTCGCGATTCCGGCCGCCGTTGCCATGGCGGTGCTTTCCAAGCCGCTGGTCGCCAGCTTGTTCTATTACGGTAAATTTACTGCAGTTGACGTTGCTCAAACCGAGCGTGCCTTAATTGCCTATAGTTTGAGTTTGCTGGGATTGATTATGGTGAAAGTGTTAGCGCCTGGGTTTTATGCACGGCAAAATGTTAAAACGCCAGTGAAAATTGCTATTTTTACATTAGTAATGACACAGATCTTTAATGTCCTGTTTCTGTATTTCACACCATTGCGGCATGCCGGATTGGCATTGGCTGTAGGGCTGGGCGCCTGTTTAAACGCAACTTTACTCTGGGTGAATTTGCAAAAGTCGGGTGCTTTCGTGCCGAATAAAGGCTGGGTTTTGTTTCTTGCTAAATTATTACTGGCCGTGACGGTCATGGCCGTGGCTTTACATCTGGTAGCCACCGGGGCTGGCGACTGGCTGGCGATGCCAACCCTGGATAGATTGTTACATCTGGCGGGTGTGGTGGTGATGGGCATGTTGATTTACTTTGCCATGTTGGGATTACTGGGCTTCCGTCCCCGAGACTTTACGAAGAGGGTGGCTAAATAATGCAGATTTTCCGCCATATTCCGCTTGCTTCTACACCACAAGCTATTGCCATAGGCAATTTCGATGGCATTCATTTAGGCCATCAGGCCTTGCTGCGCCAGTTAATTGCCTATGCCCACACCTATAAAATAGTGCCGGCAGTGATGACGTTTGAACCTCATCCACGCGAATTTTTTGTGCCGCAAAATGCGCCTGCACGGCTGGCCTCCATGCGGGAAAAGCTGGAGTATTTTGCCGAGTTTGGTGTGCAGCGTGTCTATGTGCAACGCTTTAGCCATGGTTTTGCTGCCCAGACCCCGGCCACGTTCATGCAGACATTGCAGCAGCAGCTTAATGCCAATGTGGTCATGGTGGGTGAAGATTTCTGTTTTGGTGCCAAACGGGCAGGTACTGTACAAACCTTGATTGAACATGGGTTCAACGTTATTCCCTTGCCGGAAGTGCAATTTGACGGTGAACGGGTGTCCAGCACCCTGGTGCGTAACGCACTGGCAGCAGGCGATTTTGCAAAAGCACATACTTTGCTAGGGCGCACTTACAGCATCAGCGGCAAGGTGGTGCATGGAGCAAAATTAGGCAGGCAGCTTGGCTTCCCCACGGCCAACGTGCATATGCGCCACGAACGGCCTGCACTCACCGGGGTTTATGCGGTAAAATTGAACAATTTACCGGCAGTTGCCAATCTGGGCGTGCGACCCACCATTGAAGGTATCCCTAAACTCAAATTGGAAGTGCATGTGTTTGATTTTAATGGTGATTTATATGATCAGCATGTGCATGTGGAGTTTTTGCACAAATTGCGTGATGAGATGAAATTTGCCGGTTTGGACGCACTGACAGCACAGATTGCAGCCGACGTTGTGCATGCTAAACAATACTTCCAGTCCGGTGCCGTGAAATAGTTAAAAGAAATAGTGTGTCATGCCTTATGAAAATGCAGGGCATGCAATGTTGAGATTTTTTAAATGACTGACCAAAATAAAGATTCTAAATACAAACTGAATTTACCTGAGACCAGCTTCCCCATGCGTGGCGATTTAGCCAAGCGTGAACCGGCCTGGCTGGCTGGCTGGCAGCAGCGAAAAGTGTATGAGCGCATTCGCACCAAACGCCAGGGCGCTAAAAAATTCATTTTGCATGATGGTCCGCCGTATGCCAACGGTGACATTCACATTGGTCATGCAGTAAATAAAATCCTCAAAGATATCATTATCAAATCCAAAACCATGTCTGGTTATGACGCGCCTTATGTGCCGGGATGGGATTGCCACGGTCTGCCGATTGAGCTGGTGGTTGAAAAAGCCCACGGCAAAAATATAGCTCCGGCCAAATTCCGTGAATTATGCCGCGCCTATGCTGCCGAACAGGTAGAGAAACAGAAAAAAGACTTTATACGCCTGGGCGTGTTTGGTGATTGGGATCATCCCTACCTGACCATGGCCTTTGATACCGAAGCTGACATCATGCGTGCTTTGGGCGATATCTATAAAAACGGTTACCTGTATCAAGGTAGCAAGCCGGTGCACTGGTGTGTTGACTGCGGTTCAGCCTTGGCTGAAGCCGAAGTTGAGTACGAGGATGTGAACTCCCCAGCGATCGATGTCGGTTTTAAAGTCGCAGATAACGCGGCGCTGGGTAAAGCGTTTGGGGCTAATGTAACTGGTGATGCTTACGCGGTGATCTGGACCACGACGCCATGGACACTGCCTGCTAACCAGGCGGTGAGCGTGAATGCCGAGCTGGATTATGACCTGATTCAAACCAGCAAAGGCTTGTTGATCCTTGCACGCGAGCTGGCTGAAAAAACGCTGGCGCGGTATACCGAAGAAAACACTGCTGTGCTTGCCAGCGCCAAAGGCGAAGCCTTGCGTGGATTAATATTGCAACATCCGTTCGATAACCGTCAGGTGCCGGTGATTACCGGCGACCACGTCACGACTGAAGCCGGTACCGGCCTGGTGCATACGGCTGCAGCACACGGTAACGATGACTGGCTGGTAATGCGCGCCAATTTCCCGAATGAAAAACCGCGCGTGCTGATTGGTGGAGATGGCAAGTTTTTTACCAGCGAACTGGTTGAATTTGCCGAAATCCGTGGCTTAAGCCGTCAGGAAGCAAACAAGATTATTCTGGCAAAGCTACAAGAAAACGGTGTGCTGTTTGCCTCTGCACGCCTGAACCATAGCTTTCCGCATTGCTGGCGCCATAAAACGCCATTGATGCAATTAGCGACACATCAATGGTTTATCGGCATGAACTCTGTTGGTACAGATGGCAAACCTTTGCGTGAGCAAGCGAATACTGCAGTGGACGCTACCGAGTTTTTCCCTAGCTGGGGCCGTGCTCGTCTGGAAGCGATGATTAAGAATCGTCCGGATTGGTGCGTGTCGCGTCAGCGTAACTGGGGCGTGCCTATGCCTTTCTTTGTACATAAAGAAACCGGCGCACCGCACCCTGACACATTGAATTTGCTGGAGACTGTTTGCAAACAGGTTGAGCAACAAGGTGTGGAAGCCTGGTTTAGCCTGGATGGTAATGCTTTCCTCAATCAGTATGCGCCGCAAAATGCCGAGCAATACAAAAAAGTCACCGACACCCTGGATGTCTGGTTTGACTCCGGCGCTACGCATTACGCAGTTATCCGTTCTTCACAACATCCGTCATTGGCGGTTGAAGCACAAGCGCGAGCAGCAGCAGGCAAGCCAGTGGCAGATTTATACCTGGAAGGCTCTGACCAGCATAGAGGCTGGTTTCAGTCGAGTTTGTTGACCGGTTGTGCGATTGACGGCCATGCACCTTATAACGCCTTGCTTACACACGGTTTTGTGGTGGATGGTGCCGGTCATAAAATGAGCAAATCCAAAGGCAATGTGGTCGCACCGCAAAAAGTAATGGACACTTACGGCGCGGATATCCTGCGCTTATGGGTAGCTTCTACCGATTACTCCGGTGAGCTGACCATCAGTGATGAAATCCTGAAACGGGTAGCTGACGGTTATCGCCGTATCCGCAATACCTTGCGCTTCCTGCTTTCTAACCTGGCGGATTTTGATGCCAGTAAAGACTTGTTGCCAGTAGAGCAGTGGCTGGAAATCGATCGTTATGCCTTGCACCTGACACAGCAATTGCAGGCAGGTATCCTTGCGGATTACGATAAATACGAATTCCACCTGGCGGTACAGAAGTTCGTTGGTTTCTGCTCCGAGGATCTAGGTGGTTTCTACCTGGATATCCTGAAAGACCGTCTATATACCAGTGGCGAAACTTCGCATGCACGCCGTGCCGCGCAGAGTGCGCTGTATCACATCACTCACGCTTTGATGCGTTTGATGGCTCCTATCCTGAGCTTTACTGCGGATGAAATCTGGCAGACGTTGAGGCTGGATGAAGTAGCGACCGTGTTTGAAGAAGAGTGGTATAGCTTGCCTGCGCATGGCTTGAGCGAAACGCAATTACAATACTGGCAGATCATGATTGATTTGCGCAGCCAGGCTGCCAAGGAAATCGAGCTTTTGCGTGGTGAAGGCAAGGTTGGTTCGTCGCTGCAAGCAGAGCTTGAATTTCACGTGGCGGGTGAAGCATTTGAAGCGCTGAGCAGCCTGCAAGATGATTTACGCTTTGTTACAATCACTTCTGCGGCGACTACTTATAAAGTAGCTGATGCGGTGGCGCAGAAAATTCTGGTGAAGCCAAGCGTATATCAGAAATGCGACCGTTGCTGGCATTACCGTGCCGATGTAGGCAGCGATGCCGCGCACCCAAGCATTTGTGGCCGTTGCGTCAGCAACCTGTTTGGTAGTGGTGAAGCACGCAAGTATGCTTAATGTCTCTATGCGCAATATAAGGTCGGCAATGCCGTGGTTTGTGTTGAGCGCAATTGTGATTGTGCTCGACCTCTATACCAAGCACCTCATCCAGCAGGCATTCGTGTATGGTGAACATGTGCCAGTAACTGGTTTTTTTGATCTGGTTCGCTATCACAATACCGGCGCCGCCTTCAGCTTTCTCGCGAATGCCGGTGGCTGGCAGCATGGATTTTTCACCGCGGTGTCTACGCTGGCATCTGTAGTCATGGTCTATTTACTGGTCAAGTATCCACAGAAAACATTGTTCTGCTTCGCTATCGCACTGGTGTTAGGCGGTGCACTTGGTAATTTGTATGACCGCCTGACCTTGGGCTATGTGGTTGATTTCCTGCTGTTTTATTATGAACAATGGGCATGGCCAGCGTTTAATGTGGCTGATAGTGCCATTTGCGTGGGCGTAGCTATGTTGGTACTGGATAGTTTTAAGAATCCTGGCTAGTAGCCACATAGTTTGCAGTCACCAGCTGATGAAAGTGCGTGTGTATGGAAGGGTTGAACTACACTTTTACTGATGTCATCAAAGTCTGGCAGGGCAGTAAAAGCATTTGGCATTACATCAGTTTGCCTGAACAGATGTCTGACGAAATACACACTCTAAGCCAATATCATCAAACCAAGCGTAGAGGTTGGGGCGCAGTCAAAGTCGAAGTCACTGTGCAGGATCAACAATGGCAAACCTCCATTTTTCCGGTATTTGAAGGTGGCCGTTATGCGCTGTTTTTAAAAGCGGATGTTCGTAAAAAGCTGGGTGTGACTGTTGGCAGTGAAATCACCGTCACGTTGAAATTGACGTTTTAAGCATTAAGCCGGCTGTTGATCTGTCCTGTCAGATTTCAGGAGTGCCTGAATATCTTGAATGGGCATAGGCTTTCCAAGTAAAAAACCTTGAATACAATCGCAGCCGATCTTCCCTAAAAAGTCGAGTTGCGCCTGGGTTTCTATTCCTTCTACTACGACTGAAATCCCTAAAATGCCTGCCGTTTTAACGATGGTGCTGACAATTTCACTATCCGAACTGCTATCCGGTACATCAACCATAAAAGCACGGTCAATCTTGAGTTCGTCAATTGGCAGGTGTTTCAGTTTAAACAGCGAAGAATTACCCACGCCAAAATCGTCCAGTGACACACGCACGCCCATCGCTTTTAGCTGATTGAGCATTTCGAGTGCCTGTTCTTCATGCTCAAATACTGCGCTTTCGGTGATCTCCAGCGTGATACGTCCAGGGGCAATGGCATATTGTTTTAAGTGCTGTGCCACTCGGGAAGGCAAGTGATGGTCGCGAAATTGGCGCGGGGAGATATTGATGGATAGCCCTGGCGCTTGATCATGTGCATATGTAAGTAAAGATAAATGGCGGATGGCCTCAGCGATGACCCATTCACCAATCGGCAGGATCAGCCCGGACTGTTCGGCATATGGAATAAATTCGATCGGCGAGATAATCTCGCCTTTGCTGTTTTTCCAGCGGATAAGTGCTTCTATATTGGAGACTTGAGGTTGCTGTTGTTTATTTAGTTTGAATATCGGCTGGAAAACCAGAAAGAACTCCTGCTTTTTAATCGCTTTGCGCAATTGCACATCCAGCTTAAACCGGTTTTGTGCCTGCTTGGTTTGTTCTTTGCAATAAAACAGAAATGACTGTTCAGTAGAGCATTTGGCATGGGCCAACGCTGTATTCGCACTACGTGCCAGCTGGTCTGCATCCTCTGCATCGCGCGGGTAGACGCTGATACCAATGCAGGCATCAAGTATCAATTCATGATCTTCAATCATCACAGGTTTATGGACGATTTTACATAGATTATTGGCCAGCCTTAACAACTCGGCGTCTGATTTATGCTGGGTGATAATCAAGGCAAATTTATCGCCATGCACACGGCCTAACTCGCCACTTTCATTCGCGATGTATTGCAAACGTTGGGATATCTCGATCAAGAATAGATCGCCTGCGCGATGGCCAAAGCTGTCGTTAATGCTTTGAAAATGCCTTAAATCGATCATCATTAATGACACCATCCCGCTCTCGCTGGCGGCATTAATAATATTATGTTCAAGCAGGCTCAACATAGTGATGCGGTTAGGTAACTGTGTCAGCGCGTCCAGCCGCGACAGTTGCTGATATTCCAGTTCTTTTTCAGCCAGCTTTTTCTCGGCGCGTAACAGCCGCTCACTTTCATTTAACAATATGCTTTGCCTGAGCGCGGAAAAAATAAGGATAGAAACAACTGAGCCGATGGCAATGTGATAAGCATATGGGTGTGGGCCACTTTGCCACCAGATCTGTATCAATGTGCAAATGCTGAAGATAAAAGCGATCACCGGAATCCAGCCGCGTAGCCGCCTGCATTGACGATGATAGCTTGTTTTTTTGGCGATGCGTACCTGCCAGCCATAGAGGCCGCTGCCTATCAGTAAATCAGCCACTGAGAAGCCGTAATTAACATACAGGCTGGTTTGCGGGAGGTGATTTAGCGCATTCAAATTCCATTGCATCCAGCATATTCCTAACAGTGCAAGCCCTGCGCTAAGCAATAGCCAGGGCAGCATACATACCGGTCTCAGGTAGGGAATTAACAGCAACGAAACCATGGATGCACTGAGCATGCTCGCGGGGTAGGCGGTGAGTACGGCAAGTTGAAACAGGCTGATTCCTGCGGATTTTGGTAAGTAGGAAATCAGCACATAGCCCAGGATGGCGATGCTAAATGCCGTTGCATCTACAGTAAATGCCCAGGCTTTTGAGTGGGAGAGCTGAGTGCGTAACGCGATGATGAAGCCGACGATAATACAGGGGCCCATCAACGGGTAAAAGATATCGGACTGGGCAGGGAATTGCGATTGCTGCGAGAGGACTTCAAAGATCCACATTAAGCCACCCGTAAAGTAGAACAGGGTGCCAATCACAAACCAGCCTTTGCAGGGGCGATGGGTAGTATTCGCGCGCAGATATCCCAGCATGGCCAATATCAGGCAGGCTGCATTGGTGGTGAACCAGTGAATATTATCCAGCCACAGTGACATTTCTGGGGTGGCATGAATGGTTGCTAGCAGGCAGATAATGGTTATGGATAAAGCAACACCAATAACTTTACGAGAAAGTGTCATGCAGCCCCCCTTGTTAAGTCAATTCTAACAAGGGCTTAGAAAAAAACTAGTCTTTATTGATAAATAACTTCACGCTACTAATCAGCACAAAACATAATGCGCCAGTGAGTATGCCAACGCCTGCATTGACGAGTAAAGACCACGGTAGCGCAAGTTCAGTCAAACCGTGTAATTGAGGGATACCATGCGCAATAATGCCACCACCCACCAGGAACATGGCGGCGGTTCCCAGCACACTCAGCAAACGCATCAGGTAAGGCACTATGCGCACCATGCCCCAGCCAAGTTTACGTATCGATTGCGAAGTAACATTTTGTCCCTGGCGCTGCATTAACCACAAGCCGATATCATCCATTTTGACGATAAACGCCACCAGGCCGTAAACACCAATTGTCATCAGGACGGCAATGATCGAAAGCACCACAATGCGCTGGGTCAATGCGGCTTCAGCCACCACCCCCAAAGAGATTACGATAATCTCGGCCGACAAAATAAAGTCAGTGCGCACCGCACCTTTAATTTTTTCTTTTTCCAGCGCAACCAGATCAGTGTCAGGGTTTTGCACGGATGCATGCACTTTTTCGTGTGTGTCGCCTTTTTTTTCATGCAATTTATGCCAGATTTTTTCAAAGCCTTCGTAACATAAAAATGCACCACCCAGCATCAGTAACGGAGTAATCAGCCACGGAATAAAAGCGCTGATCAACAGGGCCGCAGGTACCAGTACCAGTTTATTCAGGAAAGACCCGCGCGCTACCGCCCACACCACCGGCAATTCACGTTTTGCCGCTATACCGGTTACCTGTTGTGCATTCAATGCCAAGTCATCGCCTAATACGCCAGCCGTTTTTTTGGCGGCTACTTGGCTCATGACGGAAACGTCATCCAGCATGGTGGTGATGTCGTCTAGTAAGGCAAGCAGGCTTGGGGTGGCCATGAAAATATCCTGAAACAATGAAAGAGTTGTTTATTCTAAAGGATTGCCGTTAGAATGACGCCATGGTGACGGTCAAATTTCAAAAATGGATGGCGCGCATGGCATTGATGGCAATCATGCTGGCTTCGCTTATCCCGACTTTAAGCCTGGCTTTCCCCATGCAAAACGGTGGCACGTTTATGCAACAAATCTGTTCTACCCAGGGCAGTAAACTGTTGGTGCAGGTGATTACCACGCAAGGCAAGCAATTATCCACGCTGATAGACTTTAAGCCTTCGCAAAAGCCAGTGTCACTGAGCCACCATCTTAATCATTGCCCGTTTTGCCATATGGCGTTGGATGAAATAACTTTGCCTGCGCCTAGCCCAGCTTACATTCTGTTTCAGCAAGCTCAGGCTGAGATCGCCCTTAGCGAATATCAGCCACCTGTTGTTTCCAGTTTTTACCCTACTGCGCATCCCTCACGCGCACCGCCACTGACTCCACACTCAATCTAAGCCCGTCCACATGGTGGCCGGATTCTGAGTAATGCCTGCTTCGCAGGCATAAATGGAGTCATCTCAATGATCGTTATCAACCTACAGGCAATGATTTTTGCCAAACAGGTGGAGTGGAAACGCCACATCACCCTTAAAGAAATCGCCGAATCCACGGCTATCAGCCGCATGACCTTGCATCGCATGGTCAAAAATCCTGCTTACAACGCTTGTACCGAGCACCTCGACAAGCTGTGTGCCTATTTCACTTGCGATATTTCGGCATTGATCAGCTGGCAGCCCGACTCGGCCGCCAGGCAAGTATTTGCTGCCTGAATAACTCACTCTGCTGATTAATAGTTAGTCAGCAGAGTGAATGCCTATTAAAAATAAAGAAAGAATTCGCAATGAAATATACCAACATCGGGCTGGCGATTTTGTCAGCTTTACCTTATCTCGCACATGCTGAGCATGAGGGAACACAACATCTGGATACCGTGCATGTGGTTTCAGAAAAACAGAAAACATCACTGACGCAGCCGGACATTGAGGCGGCCAAAAAAGAGCTGGCGAAAACAGCAGGGGGTACCACCTTAGTGGATATGGTGACCGTACGTGAAGGGCGCACCAGTAATATGCAGGATACGCTGGGTATGGCGACCGGCGTGCTCGCACAGTCACGTTTTGGCGCTGAAGAAACACGGTTATCGATTCGCGGCTCCGGCCTGCAGCGCACATTTCACGGGCGTGGTTTGAAATTAATGCAAGATGGCATCGCCATTAACCTGGCTGACGGCGGCTTTGACTTTCCTGCCATCGACCCGATGTCGACAGATTATATTGAAGTCTATCGTGGCGCAAATGCCCTGCAATATGGTTCAAGCAATCTGGGCGGCAGCATCAATTTTATTTCCCGCACCGGCTACACGGCGTCTCCGCTGGAAATACGAACTGAAGGCGGTAGTTATGGCTATGCCCGCCTTGGCATCAGCACCGGCGGTGTCAAAGATGACATAGATTATTTCGTCACTGCCAGTAAATACCACACCGATAGCTTCCGTGATAATGCGCAGCAAAGTGCTGATCGCCTGACCGGTAATGTGGGCATCAAAATAAATGAGCAGGTTGAAACCCGCTTTTACTTTGGTTACGTCAACAACGATTCGCAGCTTTCCAGTAGCCTGACCAAATCGCAATTGAAAGATGACCCCAGGCAGGCAACTGTGACTCCTGGGCAAGGGATTAATCAACGGGATATTAACGTGAGCAGGCTGGCGAATAAAACAACCATCCTGTTTGACCAGAGCAAACTGGAACTAGGCGCTTTTTACTCGCATAAAAGCTTATATCACCCGATAGGCAATTTTGGCGATACTACCGGCGTGATTGACCAGTCATCCAACGATGTGGGCCTGACGGCAAGATGGTCGCACATGGGAGAGTTGTTCGGACTTAAAAATGAGTTTATTGCCGGACTTTCTCCGACTCGAGGACGTACCGATGCAAAAAACTTCGTGAATGTGAATGCCAAGCGTGGTGCGTTACTGAATAATTTTGACCAGAAAGCTTCCAACTTTGAAGCCTATCTCGAAGACAGGTTAAGCCTGGACGAACAATGGACAGTGATTACCGGTGTGCAATATGCCAAATCCAAACGCGATTCACAGGATCAGCTGATCACCGCCAGCGGTAACCAGAGCGTGGATAAAACTTATAGCCAGACCAGCCCGAAACTGGGTGTGCTATATCAATTGCAACCGCAAGTACAACTATTTGCCAATGCATCGCGCAGTTTTGAGCCGCCAAGTTTTGGTGAGTTAAATAGCCTGGTCGTCAGCAGCTTAAATGCACAGAAAGGCACTACGTTTGAAATTGGCTCACGTGGTAATAGTGAGTTTATTGATTGGGATATCGCGCTTTATCAAGCGCGCTTGCAAGATGAGCTGCTTCAGGTGGGGGCCGTAGGTTCACCTTTCGCTAACCAGACCATCAATGCCGGGAAAACCATCCATCGTGGCCTGGAGTTTGGACTGACGGGGAAACTTCCTTACAGCCTGCAATGGCGTTCCAGTCTGTTAATCAATGATTTCAAACTCGATGATGATCCTACATTTGGTAATAATCGCCTGCCCGGGATTCAACGGTCTTTGTTGCGGGCCGAGCTGTTGTACCGGGGCAGCGACTTTCTCGAAAACTTCTATATCGGCCCAACCATCGAGTGGTCACCACAACGCTACAATGTTGACTTTGCTGAGACGCTATATGCAGATAGCTATTTCCTTTGGGGAGTCAAAGCCGGACAGAAAATCAATCAGCATTGGTCATGGTTTGTGGAGGGACGTAACCTAGCTGACCAGAAATATGCTGCGACGACTGGTGTCATCGCCGATGCAAGACGCGCCTTTACAAGTCCAGCCCAATTTTTTCCTGGCGATGGCCGCACCGCTTACCTTGGTGTGACCTGGACTTACTAATAAATAGCCCGGGTAAATAATGCCTGGCTTGATAAATAACAATCGGTGCTACAGATGCAATCAGTCAATACAAAGATGATCCCCCCAGCAAAAGCAGGTTCCGCACTCTATGCACGTGTGTGGCGCTGGCATTTTTTTGCCGGATTATTATGTTTACCAATCTTGCTTAACCTCGCGATCACCGGAAGTTTATATCTTTTTAAAAATGAGATTAATGATTGGATTTATCACAATGAGCGCTTCGTTGCGCCTTCCTCGCAAACGGCTATCTCACTGCAGCGACTGACGCGACAGGTGTTACTCGAGTATCCCGGCGAAGTGAAACTGGTGCAAACGCCAGCAACCATTGATCGCAGTATGGGCATACTCATCAAACAGCCACATGGTGAAACCGTGCAGGTGCTGGTGAATCCTTTTACCGGTCAAATCCTGGGTGCACATGCCGAGAGCCAGCAATGGGAGCTGATCGTCAAAAAGCTGCACTCTCTGACCTTAGTCGGTACTTGGGCAAACTGGCTGGTGGAGGTTGTGGCGGGCTGGACGATGGTGCTGGTCATCACCGGCCTGTATCTTTGGTGGCCGCGTAGTAAAAGTACGAACATTATGCGTGTGCGTGAAACGCCTGACAAGCGGGTATGGTGGCGCGATGTGCATGCGCTCACTGGCGTGATAGGCGGTGGCATTATTCTGTTCCTTGCATTGACGGGGATGCCATGGTCTGCGTTCTGGGGGCAACAGCTGGGGAAAATCAGCACTGCCTATGGCTGGGGTTTCCCTACCTATCTCTGGGCTGCGGTTCCGCAATCCAATATACCACTTGAGTCACAAGGCGATGTGCCGTGGACGCTGAAGAAAACCACTTTGCCGACTTCAATTGATGACCAATCGAATGGCGCTATTGTATCTATCGGATTGGATGCCGCGCTGCATGTGTTTGAGTCCGCCAGCTTGAAACCGGGATATTCTATTCGCCTCCCCATGGGGCCTGACGGCGTATATACCGCCTTGCAGTTTCCCGCCGATGCAATGCAGGAGAGGGTGATTCATATTGACCAGTACTCAGGAAAGACACTCATCGATACCGGTTATGCAGAATATGGCCCTGTCGCCAAAGTGACTGAATGGGGAACCTCTGTGCACCAAGGCAAGCAATATGGCTTGATCAGCCAGTTGATCATGCTGGCGGGTTGTATTGCCTTGTTGCTGCTAACCATTTCCTCGGTAACGATGTGGTGGAAGCGTCGCCCGGCCGGCAAGCGCGTGGCAGCCCCACCCAAGCGGCAAGATGGAAAAATAACGCGTAATGTCGCCATCATTACCGTGGCGCTGGGTGTTATATTTCCGTTGCTTGGTGTTTCCATGCTATGTGCACTCATTTTCGACACCCTCTGGCAGTTTGTGATTACAAAGGAGCAGCAATGAAGTCTTATGTAAAAAAAATAGTGGTCGTTATCAGCATGGCCTGTTTCACCATCGCAGCCCATGCAGAACTGAAGGTAGCGAATGCATGGGTAAAACCGACTGTGACGGGGCAGCCAGTGGGCGCTGCCTATATGCAATTAACCTCTGATAAAAATGTTGAGATTGTAGCGTTATCCTCACCAGTTGCAGGTAAAACTGAGCTGCATTCAATGTCGATGACGGGCAATATCATGAGGATGAAAAGAGTCGACCGTTTACAGCTCAAAGCCGGAAAGCTGGTGGAATTAAAGCCAGGCGGGTTTCATATTATGCTGATGGAATTGAAACACCAAATCAAAGAAGGTGAAACAGTGCCTATCAGTTTAGTGACGCAGGATGAAGGCGGAAACAAGGCAACCGTATCAATCAAAGCCACTGCAACTGCGCCTCCAGAATCTGACTCAGATTCTCATATGCATATGCATCATTGATTGCTGTAACCAAGAGGCTGACTTGGTCAGAGGACAGCCTGATTAATGCCTCTTGTATTTACAGGAGGCATTTTCAACGTTAACTAAGCGCTGATGACTTTATCCAGGAAGTAGCTGGTACGTTGTTTCTGGCCCATCATTTTTTGCAGGATAGTAGGTAACTGCTCAGGTTTAAGGCATTGGATAATATTTAGATCCAACACTTCACGCAAGTCGATAATTTCACCATCTTCGTCATTGTCATCCGTGATCATTTGAATAAACGGACGCAAAGGTTGTTGTGGATTGGTCGATAATACGGTCGCCAGTTTCTGGTCAGAAAGTCTGATCACGCTGCCTGGAGGATAAATGCCAAGGCACTTGATAAAGCGGCGCAGAATAGTCTGGTCAAACTGGTGGCGCTGCTGGGCAAACATCACGCTTAAGGCTTCATATGGGGTTTTGGCCAACGCCGGGTTTGAAGGGTTGCACAGATTATCGTACATATTTGTAATAATCAGGATATGCGATAACGGATCAATATCATCGCAATGCAGGCCTTTCGGGTAACCACTGCCATCGGCAAACTCATGATGCTGGCCTATGATGGAGAGTATTTTCCTGGGCACTGAAACCTCTTTCAGCATATTCAGGCCCAGCATTACGTGGGTTTGGTAAATGGCGGTTTCGCGCACACTTAGCGGGTCTTTTTTCAATAAAATCTTGTCGCTGATCTGCCTTTTGCCAATGTCGTGCAAAATGGCGGCCATGCCTAGAATAACGGCGTCATCATCCGAAATATCCAGGTTTTTTGCCAACAGCATTGAAAGCACCAGGATATTCAGCTCATGCTGGTAATGCTGGTCACCAATACGATGGCCATTCATGGCATGGATGGCCACGTCACCCTCAGTCAGTGTGCTGGTTACCAGGTCTTGCACCACGCTGGATGCCAGGCCAAAAGCTTTGTCTGGATGCTCAACAGACATTTTCTGTATGTTCCACACATCGGAGCTGGCCTTAAGGAATTTTTGCTCGCTTTCTGTAATCGCGTGCTTGAGTGCCAATTGTTTTTTTTGTGCAGTGCTTAATTCAGGGCTGTCGTCTATCACTTCCAGTCTTGGTAAAAACGCTTTCTTCAAAGGAAATTCAACCACATTGTTGTGGCTGCCAGACCTTAAAGGTGTGCTGGAACTGCGTCTCGGGTCGTAACGCAATTGCGTAAGCCCCAAAGATTTAATGGTTTCAATCTGGGATTCTTCAGTGACTTTGAAGTTGCTGATGGAGAATGGGTGATCCATCCATCCCAAATCCAGATGGATGTAGAGTCCGATCTGGAGTTGTTCTATGTCGATGTAAAAAGTATCGGAGGCGTGATTAGGCATGGCGTTTTATTTTTCTTTGATTATTTAACACTAATAACTGCAAAAAGTCGTCCGAATTGACCGGGTAGGCATACAAATAGCCTTGCGCCGTCTGGCAACCCAAACGCTGTAAAAATTTTTCCTGTTCTTCTGTTTCTACTCCTTCAGCAACGACAGTGAATCCCAACTGGGTCGCCATCGCATAAATAGCACTGGTAATAGCCGCATCATCTTTGTCATCTGGCAAATCTTTGACAAAGCTGCGGTCGATTTTAATCTGGTCTAATGGCAAACGTTTTAAGTGCGACAGCGATGAATAGCCGGTGCCAAAATCATCAATCGCAATGCTGATACCCAGTTTCTTTAACTGGTTGAAGGTATCCACCACATGCTGCGTATGTTGCATCAGCGTGCTTTCGGTGATTTCAAGCTCTATGATGGCCGGGTCACAATCACTTTCCATCAGGATGCCGTATACAGTATCGGCAAACTTGCTCTTCATGATTTGCACGGCTGACACATTGATCGCAATTTTTTTGAATTCGGGATGCAGTTTGTGCCACGCATGCGCCTGGCGCACAGATTCACGCAATGCCCATTCACCTATGCTTAAGATCAAGCCGGTTTCTTCCGCCAGCGGAATAAATTTCATGGGTGGAATCAGGCCCTGGGTCGGGTGCTGCCAGCGTATTAACGCTTCTGCCCCGATAATCATGCCGGTAGTCAGGTCAATTTGTGCCTGGTAGAACATTTTGAGCTGTTTTCTGGATAGCGCCTGGCGCAACTCTGTTTCCAGCTGGAAATGCTCCACCGCATTACGGCTCAACGCAGCGTCGTAGAATGCCACGTGGTTTTTACCATTGTTTTTGACCTGGTACATCGCGAGGTCAGCGGCCTTGATCAGGCCTTCAACATCCTTGGCATCATGAGGATACATGGAAATACCAATACTGGCGCCGATAAATATTTCATGATGATCAATCATGAACTGGCGTTTCAGCGTATCCAGGATATCCTGTGCTTTTTGCGCAGCATCTGCCTTGTTGTGCAGGTTTTCCAGCAACACAATAAATTCATCACCACCAAGGCGTCCGACAATGTCAGACTCTCGCAATGAGGCCTGGATACGCTCGGTCACGCCCAGCAGCAGCTGGTCGCCTGTGTAATGACCCAGGCTGTCGTTAATATTCTTGAACCTGTCCAGGTCAATAAACAATACCGCTGCCTGCTGCTCATTGCGGTTAGCCCGCTGAATGGCATGTGTAAACAGATGGTTAATCAATCTGCGGTTAGGCAGGCCTGTTAACGGGTCGTGGTTGACCAGCGAATTGAGTTGCACTTGTGAGCGCTTCATTTCGGTGATGTCCGCAAACACACCCACATAATTGGTAATCACGTTGGCATGGTTGCGCACTGCGGTAATCGTCATCCATTCGGTATAGCTTTCACCACTCTTACGTACGGTCTCAATCTCGCCTGACCATTTGCCATGACGCTTGAGTGCACCAAACAGGCCACGCGGGCGTTGGCGGAAGATTTGCGGTTTGGTCCCCAGTACTTCAGCTTCATCAAAGCCAGTGATCAGGGTGTAGCCTTCATTAATCCCTACCAGTTCCCCGGCGGGATTCACAATCATGATGCCCTCGGTGGTACTGTCGAAGGCAATCTTGGCCAGTTTCAGACTTTTGCCGGTTTGCTCGCGGTCTATAGCCACGCTCAAGGTACGACCAATCGCCATCAAAGAGCCTAATTCTTGCGAGCTGGTGCTCTCGGCATCGAAACAACGCTCAATCACCATTGATCCCCACCACTCATGATCTATCATCAGCGGCACAATCACCAGGTTGACGGTATCATGCGATTTGAGCAGGAAACGCTCATCTTCCGGCAAGGTATGCGCATCGCACATGACCGGCTGCCCTTTGGAGAGCAACTCATGCCAGCGCTTCAGTTCAGGGGAGTGGAATGAAATTTTCTCCCAATGCTCGGAAGTCGAGTGGAAGCCGTTGGTCGCCCAGTGGAATAAAGCTTTGGAACGTGTTTCGGTTTTTTTGCGTGCAGTCGTTGTTGTGTGATGTTGCAGCAAAATCGCACGGCTAAAGCGGAAAGACAAGCAGCATTGCTGCAGTACATTTTCGGCAACGGTTTGCCAGCGTTCTGCTGAATGCAGCATCCAGTCGCAAGAAATTAACGTATCCAGCACCGCGCTTCGATTGACTAATTGGCCTTCAATAAACTTTTGTTCGCTGACATCACGCGCCACGCTAATCAGGTGGCTGGGCTGTTCATCCTGGTCGTAATAAGCGGTTTTATTCACTTCCAGCGTTTTGTAACCACCTTGCGGCAAATGCACCAGTTCTTCATTGTGGTAAGGCTGGCGCGTTTGCCATACAGTCTGGTCAGACTTCTCGTGGTGTTCAAAACTGTTCCGGAATACAGGATGCAAGTTATCCGCAATTTGCAGATTATTACGGAATTCGTAATCGTTATTGTCGATCTGAAAGGTGTTCAACATACGCTGATTGGCCATCATCCAGCGATTGTCATGGTCTTTGATGCAGATCAGGTCAGGGCTCATTTCAATCAATGAATGCACAATGGACTGCATATGCACTAATTGCTGGGCTAATGTATTTTCTTGTTCTTCCAGCATCAAGCCAATTGCACGCCGGCCATTCTGGGCATAAAACAGGCGGCATTTAAACTCGCGGTTTAAACCATTCAAGCGGGTTTGCACTATAAGTTCGGTTTTATTCTCGCGTATGGCTCTTATCAATGCCTGTTGCATCTCTTTGGGCAAGCTGCCTATGCTTTCTCCCAGCAACGTTTTTGCCATCTCGTTGGCTGCCGAGCACTGTGCCCGGCGGTTGATTGCCAGCATGGGCATATCCGGCATGGCGGCCGCCAAAGGCTGTAGCCACGCTGTGCTATGATGATCAAAGGTTGCTTGCATAGTCATAAATTAATTGCTGTTCGACATGTCGTCGTTATTCATCCAGTTATTTGGGTTAACGGCTTTTGACCCCCCTAACTTTAGCAGCTTTGTTATTTGTAAAGAATTATTTTTTTTAATATATTTTAGTAAGGAAATCTAGCGGTGAAATGGCTGGTGAACGGATTGATGGTGGTCCTGGGTTTTGGTTTTTTTAGCCAGGTGAATGCGCATGACAGCCATGCCGATCATTCTGCATCCGGACTGGCGATCAGCCTGACAACAGACAGTGATGGCAGAGTGTGGCAGGCACGTACAAGCAAGGGTCAAGTATGGGTTTCTTCCAGTGAGGACGCCGGGCAACATTTCAGTCCGGAAGTGGCAGTAAACACTAAGCCAATGAAAGTGTCCGCCGGTGCCGAGGCGAGGCCTAAGATTGCGATTGCCAGTAATGGCAATATCTACCTCAGTTGGACTGAGTCACTTAGAAAAGCCTATGCAGGCTATGTCTGGTTTGCTCGCTCCACCGATGGTGGTAAGCACTTTGATGACCCATATATTGTGCATCAGGACAGGGCAGAGATCACGCATGCGTTTGATGCCTTGCAGGTAGCTGCTGACGGCACCATTACCGTTGCATGGGTTGATATGCGAGACCTGGTGGCGGCAAAGGCTGCCGGAAAAACCTATCACGGCGCCGGGATTTATTACGCTATATCCACCGACCAGGGCAAAAGCTTTATGCTGGAGCAAAAGCTCGCGGATAGTAGTTGCGAATGTTGCCGGATTGCCATGACCAGTAAACCTGATAGCACAGTGGCTGTACTGTGGCGGCATGTGTTCGAAGGAAGCGAGCGCGACCATGCCATGGCGGAAATAAATAAGGCAGACGCTGGCAAGCCGGCTATCGTGCGTGCCAGTTATGGCCGCTGGAAGATTGATGGATGCCCGCATCACGGTGCCGCCCTGGCAGTGGGTGAAGGTTTTGGTTACCACCTGGCGTATTTTGATGGTGCCGGTAACAAGCCGGGATTGCGCCTGGTGCGTATGGATGGGCAAGCGTGGGTGATGACACCGCCGAGACCCATTGGAGACCCAAAAAAGAACGCCGGGCATCCGGCACTGCTGAGCGTGGGAGACAAAGTCTGGCTGGCATGGCAGGAACGCAACAATGAAGGTATGGATATCATGACGATGACTTCACTGGATGGCGGTAAAACATGGGGTTTGCCGACCTTGGCTATTCACAGTGCTGGCAAACTTGATTATCCGCAATGGCTGAATGTTCGCGGCCAGTCAATGCTGGCGGTGAACAGTGCTGAAAAAGGGCTGATTGTAATGCCATATCCGCAATAGAAATGTAATACCCAAGCCTGTAAAACTGACCCGAATTTGATCTGGCTCTATTGAAAACACAAAAACCCGCCTCATTATAGGGTTATCCCGCCGCAGCATGTGGCATGACTTTTGTGTGAAAGGGTTTAACGTGCGTTTTGATAAGCTCACTACCAAATTCCAGCAGGCACTTGCCGATGCGCAAAGCATGGCAGTCGGTGCCGACCAACCAACGATAGAAGCACCACATTTATTACTGGCGATGCTGAACCAGGACGATAGCGGCGTGGCCGCTTTGCTCTCACGGGCAGGCGCTCAAGTGCATGCCTTGAAAACCAGCCTGCAACAGGCTGTAGATGCCTTGCCTAAGGTCAGTGAAAACAGTGGCGAAGTCACTATTTCACGAGACCTGAATAACCTGCTCAATGTCACCGACAAACTCGCCCAGAAAAGTGGCGACAGCTACATAGCCAGCGAAATGTTCCTGCTGGCCTTGACTGATGATAAGGGCGAAACCGGTAGATTGCTGAAACAGCATGGCTTGAATAAGGCCACGCTGGAACAAGCCATTAAAGCCGTGCGCGGCAATGACACCGTAAATAGCCAGGAGGCTGAAGGGCAGCGCGAAGCGTTGAAGAAATTTACGCTGGACCTGACCGAGCGCGCCCGTGCCGGTAAGCTGGACCCTGTCATTGGTCGTGACGATGAGATACGCCGCGCCATTCAGGTATTGCAACGCCGGACCAAAAATAACCCGGTATTGATCGGTGAGCCAGGGGTAGGTAAAACTGCCATTGTCGAAGGGCTGGCGCAGCGTATCGTTAATGGCGAAGTGCCTGATTCACTCAAGAACAAAAAAGTCCTCAGCCTGGATATGGCTGCATTGCTGGCCGGTGCTAAATACCGCGGTGAGTTTGAAGAACGCCTGAAAGCAGTGCTGAAAGAGCTGGCTCAGGATGAAGGCCAGACCATTGTGTTTATCGATGAAATCCATACCATGGTTGGCGCCGGTAAATCAGAAGGTGCCATGGATGCCGGCAATATGCTGAAACCTGCCCTGGCACGCGGTGAACTGCACTGTGTCGGCGCGACCACGCTGGATGAATACCGTAAATATATTGAAAAAGACGCTGCGCTGGAACGCCGCTTCCAGAAAGTGCTCGTCGATGAACCGACAGTCGAGGCGACCATTGCAATTTTGCGTGGTTTGCAGGAAAAGTATGAACTGCATCATGGCGTTGAGATCACTGACCCGGCCATTGTCGCCGCCGCAGAATTATCCAATCGCTACATTACAGACCGCTTTTTGCCGGATAAGGCCATCGACCTGATTGACGAGGCAGCGTCCCGTATCAAGATGGAAATTGACTCCAAACCGGAGGTGATGGACAAACTTGACCGTCGTTTGATCCAGCTCAAAATTGAGCGCGAAGCTGTGCGGCGCGAGAAAGATGAAGCCAGCCAGAAACGTTTCACCTTGATTGAAGACGAAATAGACCGGCTTGAAAAAGAATATGCCGATCTGGAAGAAATCTGGAAGGCTGAGAAAGCCGCAGTCCAGGGCTCTGCAGGCGTCAAGGAAGCGATTGAAAAGGTCAAGCTGGATATGGAAGCTGCTACCCGCAAGGGTGACTGGCAGCGTGTGTCTGAGTTGCAATACGGAAAATTGCCCCAGCTCGAAGCACAGTTAAAACATGATGACACGGCTGATGTGCAGCATCAGGTCAAACATAAAATGCTGCGTACTGAAGTCGGTGCCGACGAAATCGCCGAAGTAGTCAGCCGCGCAACCGGGATTCCCGTCAGCAAAATGATGACCGGTGAGCGCGAAAAACTGCTGGGTATGGAAAACAAACTGCATGAACGTGTGGTCGGCCAGGATGAGGCTGTACGCCTGGTATCGGATGCTATTCGCCGTTCGCGCAGTGGTTTAAGCGACCCTAACCGGCCTTATGGCAGCTTCCTGTTCCTGGGGCCTACTGGTGTTGGTAAAACCGAGCTTTGCAAAGCATTGGCAGGCTTTTTGTTTGACAGTGAAGAGCATTTGATCCGCATAGATATGAGTGAGTTTATGGAAAAACACTCGGTCTCGCGCCTGATCGGTGCGCCCCCCGGCTATGTCGGATATGAGGAGGGCGGCACCCTGACCGAGGCTGTGCGTCGTAAGCCTTATTCAGTGATTTTGCTGGATGAAGTGGAGAAAGCACACCCGGATGTATTCAATGTGTTGCTACAGGTACTGGATGATGGCCGCCTGACGGATGGCCAGGGTCGCACGGTGGATTTTAAAAATACCGTGATTATCATGACCTCAAACCTCGGAAGCCAGATGATACAAAGTATGGCTGATCAGGATTACCAGGTGGTCAAACTGGCAGTGATGGGGGAGGTGAAAACGCATTTCCGTCCGGAGTTTATCAACCGTATCGATGAAGTCATTGTCTTCCATTCACTGGGCGAAGCGCAGGTGAAATCCATTGCAAACATTCAGTTGCAGTTGCTGGCAAAACGTGTGGCTGCCATGGATATGCATCTGGAAGTTACGGATGCAGCGCTGGCGGAAATCGCCAATGCCGGGTTTGACCCGGTGTATGGGGCGCGGCCATTGAAACGGGCGATTCAGGGCGAAATAGAAAATCCGCTGGCAAAAGAAATTCTGGCCGGGCAATTTGCAGCCAAGGATACAATTAAAGTGGACTTTTCTGCAGGAAAAATGCAGTTCAGTAAAGCTTAATCGCATACTGCAAGCGAACCATCGCCATTACTTAGGGTCACAATGATTGTGACCCTATTCTTTTAATATAGGGATAAAAACTGAAATGATGATGAATCACTTAAAACTCTTGCGTTTAATCTCTGCCATTTTTGTACTCGGCGGCCTGGCAGGTTGCGCCACGCAACCGCAGCAGCCAGTGCAGATTGAGAGAATCTCGCCAGAACAACTGGCAGCACTGGTGCCACCTGCACAATCAACTTTGAGTCTAGAGGAGATTGCCAGCATGAGCAAAAAAGGCAAGCCAGATGCTGAAATTATTGAGGCGATAAAACAGTCCCAGTCGCGTTATTCACTGACTGCATCTGAAGTGCTTAGCTGGCATCAAAAAGGAATTTCAAAAGGCGTGCTGGACTATATGCAGCAGGCCAATGCCCTGGCGCAACAAAATGCCATTGCCGATGAAATCAACAAACGTGAAAAAGCGCGTGTGGAAGCAGAGACTCGACTTAAGCGAGAACGTGATTCTGCCAGACTGCGTAGCATGGACCCATGGTTTTACGGTCCCGGTTATTATGGCGGCCCTTGGGGATACAGACCTTACTGGGGCGGTGGTATGGGTTGGCGCTATTGGTAAGTAAAGAACAGATGGGAAGCCGCTGTAGTACTGATTGCAGAGATGGGTCGCTTAGTCTTGAGCCAGTATAATTAAGTTTTTTGATAGCGGAAACCGGCATGAAACAGCTTCATGAAACACTTTCAATTAATGCACAAGGTAGACGTTTGTACGACATTACGCCGCAAGTGGTGCAATGGATAAAGCAGTCAGGGATACAAAGCGGCTTACTGACTTTATATATTCAGCATACTTCCGCCAGTTTGCTGGTCAATGAAAATTATGACAGTGATGTATTGGTAGATCTGGAAGCATTTTTTAACCGAATCGCCCCGGATGGTGACGATTTGTTTATACACACGGTGGAAGGGCCAGATGATATGCCTGCCCATGTGAGGACCGCATTAACCCAAACCAGTTTGTCTATTCCTGTGATTGCTGGCGGAGTGGCACTTGGGCAATGGCAGGGAATTTTCCTGTTTGAACATAGACATCAGCCAGCCCGCAGGCGGGTATTGATGCATGTGATTGGCGAATAGCCAGTCGTTTTTTGCAGTACCTATAATTTTATAATGAAGTAATAAAAGGAGAAACTTATGAGATGGAATACTTACTTGCTGACATTTATTTTGGCGTTGGGTCTGGTGGCGTGTGGAAAAGAAGAAGCCCCCGCACCTGAAACAGCAGCCCCCGCAGCAGAGGCAACCCCGGCCGCTGCGGCTGATACACCTGCCCCAGCAAAGTCTAGCGGCGGCGGTGGCTATGAGCCTGCAGAAAATGAACGCGTGCCTGGTATTACCATTTCTAAGGAAGAGTTGGAAAAGCAGTCAGAAGCTGCGCTCGCTAATACACCACAGCCAGAAATTCCTGCTGATGAAGCACCTAAAGCAGAATAACCTTGTTGAGCCTGGCAACTCCCTATGAGTTGCTAGTTGATGAATAGATATACCATTCGAAGTCTGTTGCACAGTGTTTGATCCGATGTGTGAAGGCTTCGATGTTCTTGCCAAAGTCTTAAACTTCTATTTTTAGATTTCTTTTTAGTGCGGGACTGTTAGCCCTAAGCACTTCATCACCCATCAATATTATTTCCAATAGCTTATTCAAAGAATGCGGGTTGTGAGAATGAAATTCGCACCCAGTTTAGCCAAACCAAGTCTAGCCTTGTGCGTTAACGGACGCTGCTCCATTGCAGCGGATCAAACGGAATGCTGTTGCGGCGCAATTCGTAATACACGCCATTCTCGGCATTGCCACCACTGTTACCGACCGCAGCAATCGTATCTCCACTTTTGACCGCCTGGCCTGAAGATTTATACAGCGCTTCATTATTGCCATACAGGCTCATATAGCCATTGCCGTGGTCAATGACAATCAGGTTACCAAACCCGCGCATCCAGTCGGCAAACACCACTTGCCCGCCGGCGACAGATTTAACCTCGCTGCCTTCTTTGGCGCGTATAAACAGTCCTTTCCAGCTGACACCGGTATCTGCTCGTGCGCTGCCGAAACGATTGATCACTTCGCCGCGTGCAGGCAAGCGTAACCGGCCACGCAGTTGAGCAAAATTTTCTTTAGACGCGTTGTATTCAGGCAAGGTCTCATTTTTTGCAACTACAGTATTGCTCTGAGATTCCGATTCACTATCATCGCCTTTCTGCGCATCTACCTTGGCTTGTGAAGAGTGTTCAAACGTGCGGCCACTGGCTTTCTTCTTGCGTGCCAGTTCGGCTGAGCGTTTGGCAGCCGCTTCCTTTTCACGTTTGGCGCGGGCGATTGCTTCCTGCTCACGTTTTTTTGCTTCTGCCGCCAGTCGCTGGAATAGCCTGGATAACGCTTCCTCATCTTTTTTCAGGCGCACCAGTTGCTGCTCCTGAGTTTCGATCTGTTTGGAAAGTTGGGTCAGTGCCTCGGCACGCTTTGATTTTTCATTCACCAGTTTATGCGTGGTTTCGGTATATTGATTCGCCAGCCGGTCAGTTTCATGCAGCTGTTCAGTGGTGGCGGCGCGCACGCGTTCAATGGCGTCACGGTTGTCCTGCAAGGATTGTATCTGCTGCTGGTGTGCAGCTGTTAAGTAACCGAGATATTTCAGATTACGGGTGGTATTGGCCGGGTCTTGTTGCTGTAACAGCATCTGCAACGGACTATTATTGCCATGACGATATTGCTGATTTAGCTGCTGACTAAGCAGCTCGCGTTGCTGGTTCACTTGTCTTTGTAGCAAAGACATTTGTTTTTGCAGGTCTTGCAACTTGCCACGATTTTCCTGCTGCGCATCCTGGATTTCGCGTAGCTTTTTACGTGAGGCACTGATGGCGGTCTCAGAGGCTTTTAAAGCTTCATTGGCATCCTGTTTCGCCAGTTGCGAAGCTTTGATGGCATTGGCCAGTTGCTGGATTTTTTCTTTGACCTGTTCCAGATCACCTTTGGCTGCCTCAGCCTTGTCATTGTTCGCAGCCACAGCCATGATCGGCGCGGCCATGAAAAGGGCAAGGAGGGCCGATGCTGAAAACAATCTGCGCAAAAGGGGGCGAACTAACAGGATATCAGGCATGCACCATCAAAGTTGCTTAGGCTGCTTCATTCAGTGTAACCAGGCTTTCCCCAGTCATTTCTGCCGGTTTTGGCAAACCCATTAATTTCAGTAACGTCGGTGCAATATCAGACAGCGCGCCACTTTCATTCACTTTCCCCGAGCGGCCAATGTAAATGAACGGCACGAGATTAGTGGTATGTTGGGTATGCGCTTGGGCACTGTCGTGATCAAACATGCTTTCGGCATTGCCGTGGTCGGCAGTGATGATGACTTCGGCCCCGCTTTTTTGTGCGGCTGCGACGACTCTGCCCACACATGTATCCAGCGTTTCAACGGCTTTAATCGCCGCTTGCAGGTTGCCGGTATGGCCGACCATATCACCATTGGCATAATTGCAAATCACCGCCTGGTACTGCCTGGACTCAATAGCAGCCACCAGTTTGTCGGTGAGCTCAGGGGCGCTCATTTCTGGTTGCAAATCGTAAGTGGCCACCTTGGGGGAGGGCACCAGAATGCGGTCTTCACCCGTAAATACGGTTTCTTCGCCACCGTTAAAAAAGAAGGTCACATGCGGATATTTTTCGGTTTCGGCAATCCGTAATTGTTTGAGGCCGAGGTTGGCGACATATTCGCCAAATGTGTTCGGCACAGTGAAAGGTGCAAAAATCGGCTGCGCCAAGCGCTGATTTTTATCATATTGCGTAAGTGTCAAATAGTGGCTAAATGCAGGCACACGGCTACGCGCAAAGCCATCAAAGTCTGGTTTCAGCAACGCATCAGTGAGTTGGCGCGCGCGGTCACTTCTGAAATTCATGAACACGAGCGCATCGCCATCTTCCATGCGCACAGGCGCGTCATCAGCGTTTCTGATAGCCGTACATTTAACAAACTCGTCACTTTCATCGCGCGCATAAGCCTGTTGCAAGGCAGTCAGGCTGTCCGGTGCGACATACTCTGCTACACCATTCACCAGTAATTCATAAGCGACTGAAACGCGTTCCCAGCGCTTGTCTCTATCCATGCCATAAAAACGGCCACCTACTGTGGCAACCTTGCCCACGCCTTGCAGTTTCAGCTCTTTTTCCAGCGCTTCAAGGTTGGGTTGAGCACTTTTAGGCGGTGTGTCTCGACCATCGAGGAATGCATGGATGTAAACCTTGTTCAGGCCTTGCTGTTTAGCCATTTCGATTAATGCATGGATATGCGGCTGGTAGCTATGTACGCCGCCGTCGGACAGCAATCCCAGGATATGCAGGGCTTTGTCGTTAGCTTTGACGGTTTGCATGGTGTTGACCAGTGTTGGCAGTTTATAAAACTCGCCACTGCTGATGCTATTGTTTATGCGCTCAAAGTCTTGAAAAACGATACGTCCTGCCCCAATATTCAGGTGGCCTACTTCAGAGTTACCCATTTGCCCTGCGGGCAGGCCAACGTAATGTTCAGAGGCGTTAATCAGCCCATGTGGATAATGGGCCTTGAGTTGATCCAGATTAGGTGTGTTGGCTTGCAGTACTGCATTGTGCTCCGGGATTTCGCTATGACCGAAGCCATCCAGAATCAGTAAAATAACAGGTTTAATTGACATGGCTTACCGTTTAAATGTGGTGACTGAAAGTCGGATTCAAGAATTACTCTATTATAATCGCAACCGCTGGCGGCGCATACCTAACAACGGTGATGCGGGCGACAGGTTCGACAACAAGCTTAGGTAAAAGATCAAGTGGAATTCTTTAAAGAAAATGTACTATTAATCGGGCTGGCAATCGGCTCAGGCGTGGCTCTACTATTTCCACTGTTAAACCGCTCTGCGGCGGGTAGCACATTGCTAACAGTCACTGAAGCAGTGATGCTGATGAGCCGCAAGCAGGTTTTGGTTCTGGATGTGCGCGAGCCTGATGAATTCAAGCAAGGGCACTTGCAAGGCGCGCGCAATATCCCGTTGTCGCAATTGGCAACCCGCGTAGCGGAGCTGGAGAAGTTCAAGGATAAACCGGTATTGCTGGTCTGCGAGCGGGGCAACCGCACCCGCGCAGCGGTGAAAGTACTCCGTGAAAAGCAGTTTTCGGCATTGCATCAGTTAAAAGGCGGTATGCAGGCCTGGATTGAAGCCAAGATGCCTCTGGGAAAATAACAGCTGAGTAATCTTTGAACAATCATTAAAGTGAAGTTGGAAAGGGAATCATGGCAAAAGTAATGATGTATACCTCGGCAGTCTGCCCTTATTGCATCAATGCCGAACGTTTGCTGCGCAACAAGGGTGTGACCGAGATTGAAAAAATCCGTATAGATTTACAGCCTGAACTGCGCGCAGAAATGATGGAGAAAACCGGTCGCCGCACCGTGCCGCAAATCTACATTGATGAGCGACATGTAGGTGGTTTTGATGATTTGCATGCACTGGATGTACGCGGTGAGTTGGACCCATTGCTGGCGGCCTGATGCTTGGATTGAAATCCAGATCAAAACCTTCACAAAAAACACATAGTCAGGCCGTGGATGACCAGTTAGAATAGCGGCTTTGCGTAGATATTATAAGGACGATTCATGGCTCAGGAACCACAAAACCAAGCAGAACAAAACGCAGGTCCAGTTTTTAGTATTGAAAAACTGTATGTGCATGATGCATCCATCGAAGTGCCAAATGCACCAGCTATTTTCACCGAGCGTACTACCCCGCAAATCAACGTAGAGTTGGGCAATGCGGTTGAGCAAGTACAGGATGGCATTTTCAATGTGTCTATCAAGGTCACGGTGACTGCTAAAATTGAAGACAAAACTGCATTCTTGGTAGAAGTTAACCAATCCGGCATTTTCGCGATCCGTAATGTTCCGCAAGAAAATCTTGAGCCTATCCTGTCAGTAGCTTGCCCTAACATCCTGTTCCCATACGCGCGCGAAGCAATTTCCGATATGGTGACACGTGCCGGTTTCATGCCAGTATTGCTGAACCCTATCAATTTTGAAGCGTTGTACCTGCAACAGCAACAGCAGGCTGCCCAAGCCGCTGGCGCGCCAAATTAATTTTTAAGACTATTTTATTTAAGCAAAAAAATAGGTCAGCGATGGCCTGTTTTTTCTGGATAAATGTAAATGAGTAAAGTCGCAGTTTTGGGTGCAGGTGCCTGGGGTACCGCGCTTGCCATGCATATCGCATTACGGCATGAAGTGGTGCTGTGGGCGCGTAATAGTGGTCACGTTTCCGGTATGCGTAAAGCGCGCGCCAATCCCCTCTACCTTGGTGAATTCCCCTTCCCTGAAAAACTGACCGTTGAAGATGACCTCGCAACAGCCGTTGCTGGATCAGATTTGATTTTATCTGTGGTGCCCACTGCGGGTTTCCGTCCGATTTTGCAACAGCTGAAAGCGTTGGGAATAAGCCAGCCTTTGATCTGGGCCAATAAGGGCTTGGAGCCACAAACTGCAAAACTGCCTTTTGAAGTGGCGCAGGAAGAACTGGGCAGTGGTTACCCTTGGGGCGTATTAAGCGGCCCCAGTTTTGCTGCTGAACTGGTACGTGGCTTGCCAACCGCGATCACGCTAGCGGCCAACCATACAGAACTCGCCCAAGAAGCCGCGCAGTTAATCCATGGAAGCTGTCTGCGTGTATACAACAGTACTGATGTCATTGGTGCCTCAGTGGGTGGTGCAGTGAAAAACGTGATGGCAATCGCCGCCGGCATCTCAGATGGTATGGGTTTTGGTAATAATGCGCGCGCAGCCATGATTACCCGTGGCTTGGCGGAAATCACTCGCTTTGGCATGGCCTTAGGGGCCAAAGCCGATACCTTTATGGGCTTGGCCGGGGCAGGTGACCTGATCCTGACGTGTACCGGCCAATATTCCCGCAACCGTGAAGTAGGGTTGCAACTGGCTTCAGGGAAATCACTGGAAAGCATTCTGGCTGGTCTCGGACATGTCGCTGAGGGTGTGAATACAGCACGGGAAGTAATGCGTCGCGCTGAGGTTATTCATGTCGAGATGCCAATTACTTTTGAAGTGAATCAGTTGCTGACTAATCAAAAAACCGCTCAAGACGCGGTTAGTGCTCTATTAGGCCGTGGTCAACGCCAGGAATCTGCCTGATCCTTTTGCTAGTCATTCCAGTCCATTTTCTAGAATTTGTTTATTCTTAATGATTTCATCTAAGTGCTTCACAGGCACTTAGATCCTGTTTAAAATTTTTCCAGCTAATCCTGTCGCGGGCTATTGCGCCGTATCGCATCCTTGTCATGTAAATGCTCTATAAAACCAGGAACTATACTTAGCGAACGCAGTCTGGTAGTTAGCTCAAATGAATGAGAAGATTATTTTGCAGTTTAGTAAAACAAAGTTATTAAAAGCAGGCTTTACTCTGGCGATTATTGCGTCCATCGCCTCCACCCTGTATGTCATGAAGGCCGAAGCGCTGGCCTGGCATGTGTGGCATCAATTCACGCATCATGATCATCATGGCCTCGATCTATCCGAATATGAGGTAGCCATCGAAGGCAAGCAGCTCGCTGATTACAAAAATGCTTCTGGCCTGGCGTTCAATAATGAAACAGGCACATTGTTTACCGTGCTCAATGATATGAGCATGATTGTAGAGTTAACCCGTGATGGCAAACCTATCCGCGAAATCAAAGTCCACGGCACTGACGACCTCGAAGGCATCTCACACCTGGAGAAAGATTATTATGTAGTTGCCGATGAGCGCGAAAGTAAACTCTGGCTACTGCAAATAAAACCGGAGACGCGTGAACTCTCAATCAAGGATGGACGGTTGCTGAAGTTTGGCATGAACGAGCGCGGTAACAAGAATTTTGAGGGAGTAACGTGGGATAGCGTGCACCATCGGCTGATCGTCGTGAAAGAGCGTGATCCCAAGTACGTGATGTCTGTGACGGGTTTGTATGAGCCGAATGAAGACAAGCAGAGCCAGATAGAAGTGCAGCGGATGACACAATTTGATCCGGCGTTAAAATGGGCACTAAGGGATTTATCCTCAGTCACCTATCATGAACGTACTGGGCATTTCTTTTTGCTTAGTGATGAGTCCAAATTGCTCAAACAGTTTAACGAACAAGGTCAAACGCTGGGGTCATTAGCCTTATGGAAAGGCTTTCACGGTTTGCACGAAAATGTCCCGCAAGCAGAGGGCGTTTCCATCGATGATGAAGGCAATGTATATATCGTCAGCGAGCCTAACCTTTTTTACGTTTTCAAGCCTAAATCCAGTCGCACTTGAGTCAGCTTATTAGCAGTGACTGATTTAAACTGAGATAATGAAAAAACCCGCCTTGGCGGGTTTTTCTGCACTAATTTGTCTCGTTTAAAGCAGTTATTCAATACCCAACAACTCAACTTCAAATACTAGCGTCGCATCCGGACCAATCACCGGGCCGCTACCGTTAGCACCATAAGCCAGTTCAGAAGGGATGGTCAGCTCGAATTTGCTGCCAACCTGCATTAACTGCAAGCCTTCTACCCAGCCAGAAATCACACCGGTCACCGGGAAAACGATAGGTTCACCACGGTCATAAGAGCTATCAAATACGGTGCCATCGATCAGCGTGCCTCTGTAATGCACTTTTACGCGATCGCTAGGGACAGGTTTTGCACCATTGCCAGTCACCAGTACTTTATATTGCAGGCCGCTCTCAGTAGTTGTCACGCCTTCTTTTTTAGCATTCTCAGCCAGGTAAGCCACGCCATCAGCCTTGTTTTTTGCCTGTGCAGCCACTTGTTTTGCCTGGCTTTCTTTCTGTACCTGCTCAACCGCGCTTTGCTTTTCTTCATTCGATAAACGGGATGGCTGGTCTGTCATTACATCGCGGACAGCAAGCGCAACCACGTCTGCATCCAGCTCAAGATTATCATTCTTGAGCTGGTGAGCCAGGTTTTCACCCACGATGTAGCTCAGGCGTTGGGTCAGAGTTTTCAATTCAATAGTCATTAGGTTCTTTCGTCATTTGAGGATGCTGCCTGTTCGACAACATAAGATGTGATTATGTCCGACAAAATCGATAAAACAAAACCCGCCAAAGCGGGTTCTGTTTTGAAAATATTACTTAGGGCATTTTTGCAAGTGAAAGCGGTTAGTGCAAGGCGCTTATCCGCAGGCAGTACATTAAAGTACGATAAGGATAAGCAACGCAGCAATAGCCGCTTTGACGTAGCAAAAATTACATCATACCGCCCATGCCGCCCATACCACCCATATCCGGCATCGCTGGCGCATCTTCTTTAGGCAACTCAGCAACCATGCAATCAGTCGTCAGCATCAAGCCAGCCACTGAAGCGGCATTCTGCAATGCAGAACGGGTCACTTTAGTTGGGTCCAGAATACCCATTTCAATCATGTCGCCGTAAGTTTCGTTAGCAGCGTTGTAACCGTAGTTGCCTTTGCCAGCCGCTACATTGTTCACGACTACAGATGGCTCAACACCAGCGTTTTGCGTGATCTGACGCAATGGCTCTTCAACCGCGCGCAGAACAATTTTCACGCCTGCTTCCTGGTCCAGGTTCTCACCTTTCACTTTAGCAATCGCATCACGGGCACGGATCAGCGCCACGCCACCACCAGCTACGATACCTTCTTCAACCGCAGCACGTGTTGCATGCAAGGCATCTTCCACGCGGGCTTTTTTCTCTTTCATTTCGATTTCTGTTGTCGCGCCAACCTTGATCACAGCAACACCACCAGCCAGTTTGGCTACGCGCTCTTGCAGTTTTTCACGGTCATAGTCGCTAGTCGCTTCTTCGATTTGAGTTTTGATCTGGCCGATACGGGCTTTGATGGTTTCTTCGTTGCCAGCGCCGTCGATGATGATGGTGTTTTCTTTACCCACTTCGATGCGTTTCGCTTGACCCAGGTCAGTCAGTTGTACACTTTCCAGTTTTAGGCCAACTTCTTCAGAAATCACGGTACCACCGGTCAACACAGCAATGTCTTCCAACATGGCTTTACGACGGTCACCAAAACCAGGGGCTTTCACAGCAGTGGTTTTCAGGATGCCGCGGATGTTGTTCACCACCAGGGTTGCCAATGCTTCGCCATCTACGTCTTCTGAAATGATCAGCAGTGGACGGCCAGCTTTAGCGACTTGCTCCAGTGTAGGCAACAGGTCACGGATGTTAGAGATTTTTTTGTCGTGCAATAACACGAAAGGATTGTCCAGTAACGAAATTTGACGCTCTGGATTGTTGATGAAGTAAGGGGACAGGTAACCGCGGTCAAACTGCATACCTTCAACCACATCTAATTCATTGGTCAGGCCTGAACCGTCTTCAACAGTGATTACGCCTTCTTTACCCACTTTGTCCATTGCATCAGCAATGATCTGGCCAACTGAGCTATCGGAGTTCGCAGAAATAGCACCTACTTGTGCGATTTCCTTGCTGGTTGTACATGGCTTGGATTGTGCAGCCAGGTCAGCCACAGCAGCTTCAACTGCTTTATCGATACCGCGCTTCAGGTCCATCGGGTTCATACCAGCTGCTACAGATTTCATGCCTTCGCGGATGATCGCTTGTGCCAACACTGTGGCAGTCGTTGTACCGTCACCGGCGATGTCATTGGTTTTAGAAGCCACTTCTTTCACCATCTGAGCGCCCATGTTTTCGAACTTGTCTTTCAATTCGATTTCTTTGGCTACAGAAACACCATCTTTAGTGATGGTAGGCGCGCCGAAAGAGCGCTCCAACACTACGTTGCGGCCTTTAGGGCCCAAAGTCACGCGTACTGCATTAGCCAATACGTTGACACCGTTAACCATTTTTTGGCGAACGTCATCACCAAATCTTACGTCTTTAGCTGCCATTTAAATTCTCCTAAATTGCTTAATATTCAATTGGTTTTTACTAGAAATTGTGTCTAATCATGAAGCGCTGAAAAAGGGATGCTGCAAGCAGAATCGCCTTCAAAGCGGTCAGAATTACTCTACAATCGCCATGATGTCTTCTTCGCGCATAACCAACAGCTCTTCGCCATCGACCTTAACTGCTTGACCGGAGTATTTGCCGAACAACACTTTGTCGCCCACTTTTACGTCCAACGGAATAGATTTTCCGTTGTCATCTTTTTTACCGTTACCAACGGCTTGCACAATGCCTTGATCAGGTTTTTCAGTTGCGCTGTCTGGAATCACAATACCAGAAGCGGTTGTGCGCTCTTCAGCGGCGCGTTTAACAATCACTCGATCATGCAATGGACGAATACTCATAAAAGTCTCCTTGTATTCCTAAAGTATTATTTGGGAAGCGTTTTAATAAAAAATAACCAACGTTGAGTTGCAGTGCGCATTTTAGCACTCGCGCACCTTGATTGCTAATTTGGGGTATAAAGCCACATTTCAAGAGGGGAAATTAAAAAAATTTGTGGGCAGGCAAACATTAATTACTTTTCAAATACCCATAAGTAAATAACTAGTCTTCAGGAATCTTTGTTGCTGGGGCTTTAAAGTAATGAATGCCTTAGATTGTTATTTACTTCTTATCAGATTTTCCGGGCTGCATTCTTCTCATTCCTGTCTCCGCCGTATCGAACAGGAACTTAATCCACTCTTATCTATCACTCTAGTTGTCGCGAATAGTATTGATTAATCCGGCAATCTCTTTTTCAAGGAAGTGAAGAATGGCTGAATTCGATCCAAACAGACGTAAATTCATAAGAAATACTGCGGCTTCAAGTGGAGCGATAGCGGTTGCCAAAATTGCGACTGAAGCTGAAGCCAGATCAGTTATCCAGCCTTCACAGACTACCGAGCCTTCCAAGGTGAATGTCTTATTGAGAGTGAATGGCAGTGAGCACCAGTTGCTGGTTGATTCACGAACTACGCTACTTGACGCCCTGCGGGAGCGACTGCATCTCACCGGGACGAAAAAGGGCTGTGATCAAGGCCAGTGTGGCGCTTGTACCGTCATTGTAGACGGACGACGTATCGCTTCATGCCTTACCCTTGCCGTGATGCAAGAAGGCCACGACATCACAACGATTGAAGGTTTGGGTACTCCGAATAATCTACATCCGATGCAGGCTGCTTTCATCAAGCACGATGGCTATCAATGCGGATTCTGTACTCCGGGACAAATCTGCTCCGCAGTTGCGATGCTTGATGAGATCAAAGCCGGGATACCGAGTCATGTCACGGAGGATCTGACACACCCAATTGAGATGAGCACTATTGAGTTCAGAGAACGCATGAGCGGTAATTTATGCCGCTGTGGTGCTTATTCAAATATCCAGGAAGCCATCACAGAAGTTGCCGGGGTATCCAGATGAAAGCATTTACTTATGAGAGAGTCAATTTACCGGTTGATGCAGCTGTCAAAGCAGCACGTATCAGTAATTCGAAATTCATAGCAGGCGGGACTAACCTCCTGGATTTAATGAAATTGCAGGTAGAGACCCCTGGGCATTTAATTGATATAAATGACCTTGGCTTGGATAAAATTGAACCTACCACCGATGGTGGTTTACGAATCGGTGCCCTGGTGCGCAATACGGACCTTGCTGCGCATGACATTGTGCGGCGCAAATATGGCGTCCTTTCAAGAGCCTTGCTTGCAGGCGCCTCCGGTCAGCTGAGAAATCAGGCAACCACGGCTGGTAACTTATTACAGCGTACCCGCTGTCCTTATTTTTATGATACCAATCTGCCCTGTAACAAACGGGAGCCAGGGACTGGCTGTGCGGCACTTGGCGGATATAGCCGCAATCATGCGATTGTAGGCGTGAGTGATCAATGTATTGCTACTCATCCGAGCGACATGGCTGTTGCCATGCGGGTATTGGATGCGACGATTGAGACTGTTCGTTCGAACGGGGCAATCCGATCGATACCTATTGCTGAGTTGCACAGGTTACCTGGGAATACACCCCAGATTGAACATACGCTGGAGAAGGGGGAGTTGATCACTGCGGTGACACTTCCGCCGCCTGTTGGTGGCATGCACATTTACCGGAAAGTAAGAGACCGCGCATCTTATGCCTTTGCTCTTGTATCTGTTGCAGCCATTATTCAACGAGACGGATCAGGCAGAGTGGCGCTAGGCGGCGTGGCACATAAGCCCTGGCGCGTTGAGGAAGCTGAGCGGGCTTTGCCGAAAGGGGCCAAAGCAGTGTCGGCTAAGTTGTTGGCAAATGCGCGTACCACACATGACAATGCATTTAAAGTGTCCCTGCTGGAACGTACGCTAGCGTCGGTCATCAATGAAGCGAAGGCATAACCATGAAATTCGATACCCCGGCAACCAATAACCCTATAGACCAACTGAAAGTGGTGGGTCAGCCCGTTTCCCGCATTGATGGCCCGCTCAAAACCACTGGCACCGCGCCTTATGCCTATGACCGGAATGACGTTATCGCAAACCAGGCCTTTGGTTACATACTTGGATCGAGTATTGCAAAAGGCCACATTACCTCACTTAATTTATCAGCTGCCAAAGCTTATCCAGGCGTAATCACAATCGTGACTTACCAAAATGCGGGAAAGCTCGCTAAAGGTAAATTCAATACAGCCCTGTTGCTGGGTGGCCCAGAAATTCAGCACTATCACCAGGCTATCGCCATTGTGGTGGCCGAAACCTTTGAACAAGCCCGAGCTGCCGCTCACCTGATCCAGGTTAAGTATGAGCGATCCAAGGGCTATTATGACCTGGAAAAAGAAAAGCCCAAAGGCGTCCCCACAGATGATACGGGTACAGCGGGTGAGAGTGCCGTAGGTAATTTCGACGCCGCTTTTGCATCATCATCTTTAAAGTTGGATGCGACTTACTCCACTTCCCATGAATCGCATTCGATGATGGAACCGCATGCCACGATTGCAGCCTGGGATGGCGGCCAGTTAACACTATGGACCTCTAATCAGATGATAGATTGGGCGGTTGGGGATATGGCGAAGACTCTCGGCATTGCCAAGGAAAAAGTGCGGGTGATATCCCCGTATATCGGTGGTGGATTTGGTGCCAAATTATTTTTGCGCTCTGATGCCTTAATGGCCGCCCTTGCAGCCAGGGCCGCACAACGCCCCGTGAAAGTGAGTTTGCAGCGCGCTTTGATCCCTAACAATACAACGCACCGTTCCGCAACGATTCAGCGCATACGCATTGGCGCTAATAAAGATGGACTGATTACCGCTATCGGCCATGAAAGCTGGTCGGGCAACTTGCCGGAGGGCGGGCCTGAGGCCGGCGCATTCCAGACGCGCTCCCTGTATGCGGGAGCAAACCGGATGACCTCGAATCGCGTGTCCAGGCTGGATCTACCTGAAGCCAACGCCATGCGTGCGCCAAACGAGGCTTCCGGGCTGGCGGCGCTGGAAATCGCCATGGATGAAATGGCAGAGAAATTAGGCATGGATCCCATTGAGTTCCGCATCAGGAATGACACTCAAACTGTTCCGGACTCTCCTGCTAAACCTTCATCGACAGATTCGCAATCCAAAAAACCTGAAGAAAAAGAGCCACCAAATCCTCATCCACCATTTTCCTTACGTCAACTGGTGAAGTGCTTCCAAATTGGCGCTAAACAATTTGGATGGAGCAAACGAAAAGCTAAGCCTGGGGTATTGCGTGAAGGCCGCTGGTTGATTGGATTGGGAGTAGCATCCGCTTATCGGGATAACATCGTCACGAAATCAGCTGCACGCGTACGTCTGGATCGGCGTGGTTATTTGACTGTTGAAACTGACATGACGGACATCGGTACCGGGAGCTACACCATCATTGCCCAAACGGCGGCGGAAATGATGGGCGTTCCTTTAGCAAAGGTCAATGTCAGACTTGGCGACTCGAATTTTCCGGTGTCGTCTGGTTCAGGCGGTCAGTGGGGCGGTAACAGTTCTACTTCAGGTGTGTATGCTGCCTGTGTCAAATTGCGGGAAGCCATCGCGCAAAAAGCAAATTTCAATATCGACAGTGCCGTTTTTGCTGATGAGAAAATCCTTCATGGCTCACAGAGCTTTACTCTGGCGGAATTGGCGGGCAGCCAAGGTATAAACGCTGAAGATACGATTGAATTCGGTGATCTTGATAAAAAATATCAGCAGTCCACCTTTGGTGCACATTTTGTAGAGGTTGCTGTGGATGCTTACACCGGCGAAACCCGGATTCGCCGTATGTTAGCCGTTTGCGCAGCCGGGCGCATCCTTAATCCAAAAACGGCACGTAGCCAGGTAATTGGCGCGATGACCATGGGGGTAGGGGCTGCTTTGATGGAGTCACTGGAGGTCGACCAGCGCTATGGTTATTTTGTGAATCATGACCTGGCAGGCTATGAAGTCCCAGTACATGCAGACATTCCGCACCAGGAAGTGATTTTCCTTGAAGAAACTGATCCTATCTCATCCCCTATGAAAGCCAAAGGCGTCGGGGAGTTGGGTATCTGTGGCGTGGCTGCAGCAGTATCGAACGCCATTTACAATGCCACAGGTGTTCGTGTGCGTGACTATCCTGTCACCCTCGACAAACTTATTGGCAAAATGCCGATCAAGGTGGGATAGATTCATAGTAACCCTTAAAATCCAATAAGAACGCTTAAAGTTATCGATAAAATATATAAAAGTGTTCGAGTCATTTTTTTATAAGACTTAAATTTTTCATGATTCTAAACAGATAGTTATTACCATCCCTGTCTCAAATGCCAAATTGTGACTGGTGTTTTTTAAGAACTCAGTAAGGATTTATATGAGTAAGGCCAATTTGGCTTTTCTTGGGTTGGCTGCGTAGGAGGGCATGGTTACGCTTCTGGAATCATGTCGTTGCAGACTGCATTAATCAATCAAGTTATAGAGTTTGATTGTTTTGTATGGATAGCACATGTCCCAATTTTAATTTTTTAGCATACAAATAGGATTGATTCGAGGCGTTCATTTCTGTCTGCAAAGGTCGGATTTTATCAATCACGATTTTATGGGAAAGTAACGATGAGACCTTTCCCGGATTATTAGTGAGCAGGGTGATGGAAGCGATACTGAGTTTTTTTAAAATGACAGCAGCGGCTTCATATTGTCTGCTATCCACCGGCAGGTTCAATTTCAGATTGGCATCCACCGTATCCAGCCCGCCGTCTTGCAGACCATAAGCCAGTATCTTGTTGGTTATACCTATGCCTCTGCCTTCCTGGCCGCGCAAGTAGATGATGACGCCTTTTTCTTCTTGCTGGATTAGTGTCTGCGCAAGTTTGAACTGGTCCCCGCAATCGCAGCGTTGCGATGAAAACACGTCACCCGTCAGGCATTCTGAATGCACGCGGGTTAAGACGTTGTTTTTGCCTGCAATATCACCTAGCACCAATGCGATATGTTCAATATGGGTTTGCGCGTCTTCAAACACATGCAACAGGTATTCGCCGTATTGCGTGGTTAACTTTGAAGTGGCTTTCAGTGTGATGCGCTCGGCCTCTAATGCTGGCTGCAAATCATCTAAGCGCATTAATCGCTCCCATTTTGATCAGCTTGGCCCTTACTACATTTCTGCTGACGCCGAGTAATTTGGCGGTTTGCACCTGGTTCTGGTGGCAATGGTCATAGGCGGCTTTGACAAACGCGTCTTCAAAATAGGTATATAAATCCTCTTTGCCTGACTCAAATAACTGGTCGAAGGCCTCTTTCAGAACATCTGCTTCAGCCTGATGTTGCACTTGCTGTTCGGATTTCTGGCGGTGCAATTGGATGGAAGATAGGTGCAGATCTTCGCTACGTACCAGATTGTTCTTGCAGATCAGCAGCGAGTGGTGGATGACATTTTCCAGTTCACGGATGTTGCCTGGCCAGCTGTGCTGTAGCAGTTTCTGCCTGGCGGAGTCATCCAGGCGGATTTCTGAATAACCCAGGCGGCGTGTGTATTCACCGACGAAGTACTCAGCCAGCGGCAGTATATCGCCGGGGCGGTTTCTTAAGGTTGGTAATTCCAGGTGAGCGACGCGTAAGCGATAGAATAAATCTTCACGGAAATTACCTGCCTGTACTGCTTCCTCCAGCCGAACATTAGTAGCCGCCACCAGACGCACATCAATCGGTGTGGATTTTCTGGCGCCAAGGCGGACGACTTCGCGCTCTTGCAACACACGCAGCAATTTGACCTGGATGTTGAGCGGTAAATCGCCAATTTCATCGAGGAACAGTGTCCCGCCATTAGCCGCTTCAAACCAGCCTGCTTTGGCGACAAAGGCGCCGGTAAACGCACCTTTCTCATGGCCGAATAGTTCGCTTTCAACCAGGGTTTCAGAAAACGCGCCGCAATTTACAGCGACAAACGGCTTTCCTTTACGGTTGCTGAGCTCGTGCACATGTCTGGCGATCAGTTCCTTGCCGGTACCCGTTTCCCCTATGATCAGCACATTTGCATCACTGGGCGCGATCTGGTTGATGCGGCTCAGCAGTGCAATAGATTTGGGGTCTTCAAACACCTGCGCCGTGGCACGGATAGAGGTCGTCAGCGAACGCGAATTTGGCAGCGTCAGCAGCTTTTTTTCGTTCTCGCGGGTGGTCACATCATTCGCGTAATCCAGTTGCTCGATAAATTTGTCCATAATTTTCATGAGTAAAATGTAGGGTTAGGGAAGCTGCCATTCAGCGCCCATTCACCCAGCTCCTTGATTTTGTAATCTATGGGGTCATGCAGGGTATGTGTTCTCAGGTTACGCCAATGCCGATCCAGTCTCAAGCCTGCATGTGTTGCCCTTGAACCCGCGACTTCGAACATGCGGCTGGTAATATCCAGGCCGGTGCGGGTAGCCAGCACTTTGGCGGCACTGATGCTGGTCGCTACCAGGCCACGCTCTCCTTCAGTTAATGCCAATTCTTTTGCCCAGGCGTTATCCAGCTTTTCTGCCGCCAGGTTGGTCAGCGCACGTGTGGCCTCCAGGCTTACCCAAAACTCGCCATAATGGCTGAGGATATAAGGATCTTCACTAGTCAAAGCCACGTTAGAATTCTTCCATGGCCTGGCTTCGTGCAAGGTGTAGTTTTGCGCATCATTAAAAGCGCCTTCTGCAATGCCCAGGTAAATATTGGTCAGGATCAATTGCGCAATCAGCGGCCTTAAACATGCAAAAGGGTTGCTGAGTGGCCCCGGCTCGGTCAGCAGTTCGTTTTCTTCAACACGTACTTTCTCGAAATTCACGGTCCCGCTATCAGTTTGGCGCTGGCCGATATTGTCCCAGTCATCCATGATGGTAATACCCGTCCGCAACGTGGGAATAGCTGCAATCACCAATTCGCCATCAGTTTTCTTGATAGCCGATGCAATCAGCATTTCCGAATCCAGCGCGCCGGAACAAAAACTTTTTTTGCCGGAAAACTCATGCCAGTGCGCGTACGATTTGGAAATCGTCCTGTCATCTAAAGGGTTAAGTGCATTGCCCCAGAACCAGTCCAGTTGTGCAGTTTGCTCAAACCAGCGTTCCCATTGATCAGGCCGCGAAAACAGGCGCACAGTTGCCAGCATCAGGTGTTGAAAGCCATATACATGCGCAATCGAACTATCCACCTTGGCAAACTCACGTACTACCAGCAAGGTTTCCTGCCAGTTGGCACCATAGCCACCATATTGCTGCGGAATGATTAACGACAGCAGGCCGCTGTTGCGCAACGCATCACGTTCAAATTTTGGTGTGCCACCGCGATGATCACGCTCAACTGCGGTCAGTGCAAATGAATCAGCCAATAGTCTAGCTACCGCCAAAGGTTCCAACCCATCACTCAGGTGCACTGTGGGTATGAGGGCAAATTGATTTATATTCAAAAGTTATATCCAGCTTATTGCTTATGCTGGAATATTCAGCAGGATTTGTGCCAACTCAATTGAGTGCTGATTTTCAGCATGCCTCAGCTTTAATAGTGTCTTGATATTGGCAATAAGTATATATAAAACAATAGCTTATTTATTTATAGAGAGGTTGCGGTTGTGGCAATCAAATAACTCTGTTTTTTCTTATTAAAACCAAATCTGCTGCTGTATCAGCAACTATGCTGCTGATACAGCAGCACCCCGGTTAATTGTGCTGCTTATCCAGCAACATTGAATTTCTATCATTTAAGTGACTGAATTGATTGATTTTTATTTATGGCATGCTCTTTGCAGTTGTTCACTCAATCTGTAGCACGAGTGAAGGAAAGCACTATTATGGAAATTTTCTGGTTTTTACCCACACATGGGGACCAGCGTTATCTAGGCACCAGTAAGGGTGCCAGGCCGGCAACATTCTCTTATCTAAAACAAATTGCACAGGCAGCCGACAGGCTTGGGTTTGGTGGGGTGTTGGTTCCGTCCGGCCGTTCCTGCGAAGACGCCTGGGTGATTTCTTCTGCCCTGATCAATGAAACCAAACAACTCAAATTTTTAGTCGCCACGCGTCCTGGATTTATCTCTCCAGTGGTGTCCGCCAGGATGGCCTCCACGCTGGACCGCATTTCCGGTGGCCGTTTGCTGATCAATGTGGTGGCTGGTGGCGACCCGGCAGAGCAGCAGGCGGAAGGCAGCTTTCTCGCCCATGACGAGCGCTATGCAGAAGCGGAAGAATTTTTATCTATCTGGCGTGCAGTACTGGCAGAAGAAGTGGTTGATTTTGAAGGCGATTACTTGCGCGTGAAAGGTGCCAGCCTGCCCACCGGCAGCCTGCAAAAGCCTTATCCGCCATTGTTTATCGGTGGTGCTTCTGAAGCAGCCATTGCACTGAGCAGCAAGCATGTGGATGTGCATTTGACCTGGGGCGAGCCACTGGCAGCGGTAGCGGAAAAAATCCGCGTGATTCGCGAGGCGGCGGCACAGCAGGGGCGCAGTATTCGTTTCGGTATCCGCCTGCATGTGATTGTGCGCGAAACCAGTGAGCAAGCCTGGGCCGCCGCCGAAGATTTAATATCGCACGTCACCGATGAAACGATTGCTGCTGCACAGGCAGCAGTTGCGAATTTTGATTCAGTCGCGCAAAAGAAAATGACCGAATTACACCAGGGGCGGCGTGACAAGCTGGAAGTCTCGCCCAATTTGTGGGCAGGGGTAGGTTTGGTGCGCGGCGGCGCAGGCACAGCGCTGGTGGGTAACCCACAGGAAGTGGCTGACAGGATCAAAGAGTATCAATCGCTTGGGATTGATTACTTTATCTTCTCCGGCTATCCGCATCTGGAAGAGTCTTACCGCGTCGCCGAGTTGTTGTTCCCGCTATTGCCGGTGCAGCCCAGGGTAGAAGCCGAGGTGAGTATCAACACCAACATGACCGGGCCCTTTGGCGCGGCCAGACCGGTTAAACATGCGGCGTAGGGGACAGTAATGACACTTGCAGTTAACGCCCGCCAGAAAGATGAAACCAAAGAAAAAGTATTGAATGACGGTACATTAAAGAAGGACACATTTAATCAGCATGGCATTGCGTTTAGCGGCAACCCGCAGCAGGTTACGCAGCAACTGGTTGCCTATTTAGCCAAAACAGCGGTAGAGCGCGATGCGGCAGGCGGCACGCCTTACGAGCAAAGGCAGGCGGTTCGCGATAGCGGGTTATTGAAGTTACTCATCCCGCAAACCTATGGCGGCCTGGGTGGCAACTGGCAGGAAATCTATACCATCATCCGCCAGATCGCCCGCGTTGATAGTTCCATCGCCCAGGTATTTGCCTTCCAGTTCCTGATGCTGACTTCTATCCGCCTGTACGCCAATGACACGCAATGGCAGCACTATTACCGGTTAACCGCCAGCCATAATTTGTGGTGGGGCAACGCGCTCAACCCGCTGGATAACCGCACCATTGCACGCAAGATTTCCGGTGGTTATGAATTCACCGGCCAGAAAAGTTTTTGCTCAGGCTCTATGGATTCGGATTACATGATTGTCTCCGCCATTGAGGAAAATACCGGCAAGTTCCTGGTCGCGGCGGTACCTACCCAGCGCAAGGGCATACACCTGAAAGGCGATTGGGACAATATCGGCCAGCGCCAGACCGACAGCGGAAGTGCAGAGTTTGAGCAGCTATTGGTTGAAGATGGCGAATTACTGATTGATCCGGGTCCGCTGAGTTCTTCTTTTGCCAGCCTGCGCTCGCTGGTCGCGCAATTGATATTCACCAATATCTACATTGGCATTGCCGAAGGCGCGTTGGAAGAAGGCGTCAAATACACCAGCAGCAACAGCCGCGTCTGGTCTGGCTCGCTGGCGCAAACCATACATCAGGACCCGTTTACGCTGCTGCATTACGGCGAATTCTGGGCCGGTCTGCATGCCTCGGCCATCCTTGCTGACCACGCAGCCACTTTGCTTGATCAAGCCTGGGAAAAAGACCTGTCCCTGGACGAAAAAACCAGGGGTGAACTGGCGCTGGCGGTATTTTCCGCCAAGGTGAATGCGACAAAATCCGGCCTGGATGTGACGACGCGCATATTCGAGGTTGCAGGTGCCAGGGCCACCACCGCCAAACTGCGCATGGACAGGTACTGGCGCAACTTGCGGGTATACACCTTGCACGACCCGGTGGATTACAAACTGAAAGACCTGGGGGATTGGGCACTGAACGGCAATTATCCAACCCCAAGTTTCTACGCTTAAACTCTTGATTGAATTGATTTCATGAAACAAAAAATAATTGATATGCGCAACCGTCCTGCATTTTTGCATGACTTTTTTGGCGCAACTCCCAACACGCCTTCATACGAAACCGCAAAATGGCTTAACCAGCGGGTAGGCTCGCTGGAGCCTGAACATTTCCGGCGCTCTTACACGGTTGAAGGGTACCTGCAGGAAATTGATGAGGCTGGGATTGATTACGCTGTGGTAGTCGGCCGCGAAACACCTGATCTGACGATAGATGATAACCAGGTTGCACAACTGGTCAGGCAAAGCCCGAAACTGGTAGGGCTTGGGTCGGTAGATATTGAAACCCGCGGGGTAGAGAGTGCATTGGCGGCGATTGATCAGGCTATCCATCAACACCAGTTCAAAGCCATCAACATCGAACCCGGTTTCGGCAAGCCAGCGCGCTTTGCAGATGATCCCATCTTTGATCCAGTCTATAAGGCGTGTCAGCGCCACAAAGTGCCGGTGTGCGTGATGTCCGGACCAACCACGCCAGACCTGGATTATGCGCACCCGAATGCCGTCGCGCGGCTAGCCAGGAAATACCCGGATTTAAATATCATTTGCTTTCACGGCTATTACCCGTTTGTGAACGAAATCGTTGGTGCGGCTTTCCGCTACCCCAACTTATACCTGGTACCCGATATGTATATCTTCCAGCCGGGTGCCGAGCTATATGTGCAGGCAGCAAACAAGTTTCTGGGTGACCAGCTGTTGTTTGGAACCTCGTATCCTTTCCGGCCTATGCAGCAAACCATAGATGATTTCATCCAACTGGGTTTCAAAGACGAAGTATTGGAAAAAGTGTTTTACCGCAACGCAGCCAGAGTATTGAACCTGGGCGAAAAAGAATAAGGAAGTGTTTTAAATGCAAAATAATCTGGAAAAATTTGATGCTGTCAGCGAGGCAATTGAGGCCATTGCTAATGGAGAATTCGTGATTGTGGTCGACGATACTGACCGTGAGAATGAAGGAGACTTGATCATCGCCGCTGAAAAAATCACCACTGAACAGATGTCCTTCCTGGTCAGGCACACCAGCGGCATTGTCTGCGTCGCCATGGGTGAAGAGCGTCTGCGTGAGCTGCAACTCCCACAAATGGTGACGCAAAACAGCGACCCCTTTCGTACTGCATTTACAATCAGTGTGGATTACAAACATGGCACGACGAGCGGCATATCGGCAGCAGAGCGCGCATTAACCTTGCGCAAACTGGCTGACCCCAGCACACGCGCCAGTGACTTTCTGCGTCCCGGCCATATATTCCCCCTCCGTGCCAGGTTAGGAGGTGTTTTGGAACGCCCCGGCCACACTGAAGCCGCTTATGATCTGGCGGCAATGGCAGGCCTCAGTCCGGCGGGTGTGCTATGCGAGATTGTCAATGAAGATGGCAGCATGGCAAGACGCCCTGACTCGTTGCGGTTTGCCAGACAGTACGGCTTGAAAGCCATTACCATTGCAGACCTCAAAGCCTATCGTGCAAAAAATCTTCCTTTTGATTTCAGAGAGTATGGCGCAACTAGTACTGCACAAAACGCGGCAAGCTTGCTTGATGCTGCGATGAACCATCTTGATTAATATCACCTTTTAATACTCACAAGCCTTCCTGGAGAAGGCTTTTTTTATTGATGATGGTGTCATCATTGCGGTGTTGGTGACACACTAAGTATGATTAATTGATTTAGGATGCCCTAAAAATAAGCAAGTGATTGGTTAGGCACAATAAAGTGATATATTCGTTAAACAAAAAAGCATCTATGACGGAAAGTTTTGCGTCATTTAGGATGACTACTTTACGTTAAAGCCAACAACAGGAGTACCTTAATGCCTGATCTCGCAACAATTGGCGCAGCACTGAGCAGTTTAAAGACAGCAACGGATATTGTTAAGTTTTTGCGTGAAAGTGATTTATCGCTTGAGCGAGCAGAGCTGAAACTTAAGCTTGCTGACCTTTTGAGTTCACTTGCAGATGCGAAAATTGAACTGATCGAAGTACAGGATACTTTGGCAGAAAAGGACAAGAAAATTGCCGAGCTTGAAGATGCCTTTCACAAGAAGGATTCTCTTGTCCGACAATATGATGCGTATTACACAACCGATGAAAATGGTGTACCTACCGGAGTGCCTTATTGCTTACGTTGCTGGGAAAACGATCATAAACAAAAGCAACTTGTGCACGACTCGAAGGAGTTTAGAATTCGAGTATGCACCTCATGCGGTCATAAATATGAAGGGCGCCTCGCTGGAAACATTCAGCCCCCGAAAGCAGAACAACCTGCATAGGTAGAACAAATAATGAATTCAATATTGTTGCAGGCGATACAGCAAGCCAAAGTTCTTGAACTTCGTTATCACGGCTATTCGCGGTTTGTTGAACCTCACGCTTATGGTCGCGACAAAGACGGCGATGAAATTCTTCGCTGTTATCAAACGGCTGGTGGAAGCGAAAGTGGAGAAATTGTAGGCTGGAAATTTCTTAAAGTTCGAGAAGCATTTTCTTTCTACTTGACCGAAACCGTCTTCTCCGTCCGGCCAGAATACAAGCGTAATGACAAGGCTATGAGTTATGTTTTTGCGCAACTCTGAGATAGACTCTAACCAGACATTAAACCCATACTCCGCAAAAGTGCGGAGCCGGTTAATTTCAACATAGGCCCTAACTTCATGGCCGCTGACTTTTTCTTCATTAATCCGACCTTTACAATTCAATCGTTGAAGCCGGTCGCAGTTTTCAAATGGCAACGACTTGGCAATCCAGAGGTTCAATATGCTATCGCAGCAGAAGAGCAGTATTTGAACTTTCATTTGTTTATGCTTAACAATATTCGCCATACTCAAGCTAGTCAGATTTCTCAACCGCCCTACGTTTACGAGTTGGGCCTGTCTGTTAGAGCTGGTGCGGTTAAAGCAGCAGTACTTATTGCTGCGTCTATTGTTGAAGCTGCCCTCAGAGCGCTTGCTGAAGCGCGAGGCTACCCTCTCAATGAAAACCCTCTCCGTAGAACTTTTGGCAATGTTATTCGTGCCTGGGAGGTAAATAAAGCTCCTCGAAACGAAGTTGCCGCTATATGGGCAAATGTGAAAGCAATGCATGAAGTACGCAACTTTGTTCACCTTCATAAAGCAGCGCATGACTTAGAGGCTGAGTGGGGGAAGGTACTTCAAAGCGAAGAGGCGCTCTTACAAGGAGCACTAAATGCAATTGAGCATGTGGCCCATATTGGTGTCTAACCTATCTTACATTCGGAACGCCTAACAGCGTCCCTTAATTCAAAAGTTAGAGCGCATGAACATTACAACTCTCCGAAAAAAAGCACGCAATGGCTCCCTTGAGGTTGAGCATATATTACAGGCCGCTGTTGAGAACCAGCCAGGTCTGGCTCAGGAACTTGCACGATTAGCTCCTGCGCATAATTGGGTTACACAACAACCAGATGGTACAAGAGTTGACCACTTCGCTAAATGGGCGGCTGTGGCGAGTACATACGCAAAGGAGCAATTTTCAGGTCTTCGCGTACTAGCGCAAGAGCAAGAAAACATATCGTACATTATTGGACTTATCGAAGAAATTCATACTAACGAGTCAATTTCATTTCTACTTGAGCTTTCTAAAAAGTACCTGTCAGATTTACCTAAGTTCGAAGTGGAAGCATTACGTGTTGCAAAAGCATTTAATTCACTGCTATCGTTTAAACAACCTGTAACAGTTACAAATTCTCAAGCAAAGGCAATCCAAGATTTCTTGTTCGCTCTTTATCCACATGCAAAAACTGAGATCAAAAGAGCAATCGTACTTTTAGCGCTTCGTGGCATTGGAGACCGTGAAGCAATCAAGTTTGTGGAGTTTGCTCTCGATTTCGATGGGTCCCTAGCTACCACGAAAGCTAATGTGCTTCGTGCAGTTCGGAAGAGATTAAAAGCAAATGCTGGTTTTAAGCATGATGAAAGTAAGTTAGGTGATGACTCCCTTGAAAATCTTCAAGTCAAACAGACCCCTAATAAAATTTCAGTTAACGAATACACTGAAGTTCTATCAGAGCGCGTTAAACCGTGGTGGCAATTTTGGTAACTTCCTCTAGCCCATCGTTCAAGCGGGAACTGCTAAAGAAGGTCCTTTAATTCAAACGCTATGCATTTAATCACTTCTTAAAGTATGAGCTTGTAGTTTATTTATCCGAGTGTATATGTAGTTATGAATAAACCCGCCAATTGGCGGGTTTATTCATACAGCTTTTTAGTATCTTTGATTAAATCCAAGGGTGACGTGGTGGCTTCACCTTGTTCAGGCTGTAATTGCCAACCGCATGGTATTTCCAGCGCACAGGGTCGTGCAGCGTATGCGTGCGGGCATTGCGCCAGTGCCTGTCCAGATTGTATTCGCCCAGGGTAGAGCGTGTGCCTGCCAGTTCGAACAGCTTGCTACCTGCCAGCAGGGCAGTTTCAGTACTCAGCACCTTGGCTTCAGCCACTGCAATCGAAGCTTCCGCTACGGTTTCTTCGTTCGGGTTGCGTTGCGCTTCATCAATATACTCGCCGGCACGGGCCAATAAAGCGTCGGTCGCATGGATACGGATTTGCAGGTCGCCGATATCCTTGATCGTGTGCGGATCTTCATAACCGTGTTCCAGCTCGGTGTCTATCCATGGACGGGTGTAATTACGCACGAAATGCAGTGTGTCCTTAAATGCCGCACGGGCGATGCCGGTATCTACCGCTGCCTGGATGATCTGTGCCACCGGGCCCATGGCGGTAGGGCGGTCAAAAGCCAGGTGATGTGGTACCACGTGTTCGCTAGGCACAAAAATATTGTCCAGAATGGTGGTGCCGCTCGCAGTAGTGCGCTGGCCGAAGCTGGACCAGTCATCAATAATAGTGAGGCCTTCAGCGCCAGCCGGGACAAACGCCACCACGGTATTGTCGTTTTCGTCTTTGGCCACCACCGGTACCCAATCCGCCAGCAATGCCCCTGAGGAATAGAATTTTTTGCCATTCAGGAAGTAGCCGCTGTTGGCGGGTGTCAGCCTGGTTTTCACATCATTGACGCTTTTGGTGCCGACTTCAGAAAAGGCATTGCCAAAGCGTACGCCTTGCAGCACCAGGTCAAAAAAGTAGCGCTTCTGGAAATCCGTGCCATCCAGGCGCAAACCTTCCACCATATACAAATGGTTTTGCGGGATCTGGCCTATGCTGGGGTCAGCTTCTGCCACTATTGCAATCACTTCTGCCAGGGTTTTATTAGAAACTCCTGCGCCGCCATATTCCTTAGGCACGGTAATGCCCCACAAGCCGCTGCTGGAGAATAAATCCAGCTCTTTGCGCGGCAAGCGTCTTTCCTTGTCGCGGATTGAAGCCTCTTTGGCGATTTCAGTGGCTACCTGATGTGCAACCGCGATGGCTTCGGCATCACTTTTAATAATATGGGCGGCATCCCTGCCGCGATGTTCGTGCGCCTGGTTCAGGCTCTCGGGCAAATGCGCAACGTTGCTTGCATGTGCAGTCATATTTGAATCCTTCTAACTAAAAATAAGGGAGATTTAAAAGCGCAGTCATTTAGTTGTTAAATAGCGCTGCGCGTCGGTGTAGCTATTGCATTTAGCATGCCAATAGATAAGTAATTGAATTTAAATGTTTTATTTAATTTCGTGATTACGTTGAGCGCTTTAGAAACAGCTTTCTGCTGAATGGGTGCTGATTAATCAGCACCTAATAGCCAGTTTTTAGCTGGTAAAGCGTGAGTCAGGTGCTGTATTTCTGTTTTAGCTGCTGCTATATCAGCAGTGCATCAGCATATATAGCTAAATTTCAACATGGTTAAATGGCGCTTAATTTTCATAAGTCATTGAAATATATGAAAAAATACTCCTGGCATGGTTGCTGCTATATCTATAGGGAGCTGGCTCACCGATATTGAACACATCAAATTGGCGCCGGCAACCAAAGTTTAGGAGCCACACATGAGTCGTCCATTAAAAGTTACTGCTGTATCAGGCAGCTATAAATTACCTTCACGCACTGCCGCCCTGGTAGAAGCCTTGACCCAGCAGCTGGGCCAGCATATCCCGATTGAACTGCATTCTATTGAGTTGAGCGAAATCGGCAGCAGCCTGGTGTCTTCATTTGACCCTAAACAGCTGCCTGCGAAAGTGCAGAAAGATATTGAAGCGATTGAAACCGCTGATCTGCTGATTGTGGCGACGCCGGTTTACCGCGCGTCTTACACTGGTTTGTTCAAACACCTGTTTGATCTGGTCAATTACGAAGCATTGATTGATGTGCCGGTATTGCTGGCAGCGACCGGCGGCAGTGAGCGCCATGCCCTGATTATCGACCATGAGCTCAGGCCGCTATTCAGCTTTTTCCAGGCATTGACCTTGCCTATTGGCGTATACGCCACCGAGGGCGACTTTGAAAACTACAAAGTGAAAAGCGAAACCGTGAAAGCGCGGATTGAGCTGGCGATAGAGCGGGCATTGCCACTATTAACACATCGTGAACTTGTGAAGGCTGCCAGCCTGCAAGCGGTTTGACGCAGGCCAGTATTTAGAGAAAACCAGTATTAGAGAAAAACAGATTTGGAGATTGGGTGATGAGTACAGAAAACATTAAATTTGCATATTGGGTACCAAACGTTAGTGGTGGCCTGGTGGTCAGTAATATCGAACAGCGCACCAGCTGGGATATCGATTACAACCGTAAACTGGCACAAATTGCCGAAAAGGCGGGTTTTGAATATGCCTTGAGCCAGATTCGCTTTACTGCCGGTTATGGTGCTGAGTTCCAGCACGAGTCAGTCTCGTTTTCACATGCTTTGCTGGCGGCGACCACCAAACTGAAAGTGATTGCAGCGATTCTGCCAGGTCCCTGGAATCCGGTATTGGCTGCCAAGCAGCTGGCAACAATTGATTTACTCACCGAAGGCCGTGTCGCAGTCAATATCGTTTCGGGCTGGTTCCGCGGCGAGTTTACTGCGATTGGTGAACATTGGCTGGACCATGATGAGCGCTATCGCCGTTCAAAAGAATTTATCGAAGCCTTAAAAGGCATATGGACCCAGGATAATTTTACCTACCGCGGTGACTTCTACCGCTTTAGCAACTACACATTAAAACCAAAACCATTGCAGCAGCCGCATCCGGAAATATTCCAGGGTGGCAGTTCGCGTGCTGCGCGTGACAATGCCGCCAGCGTGTCTGACTGGTATTTCACCAATGGCAATACCGTGGAAGGCATTAAGGCACAGGTGGATGATATCCGCGCCAAGGCTGCTGCCAATAATCACAGCGTCAAAGTCGGCGTGAATGCTTTCGTGATTGCGCGCGACACTGAAGAAGAGGCCAGAGCTGTGCTGAAAGAAATTATCGATAAGGCTAACCCGGAGGCCGTGAATGCCTTTGGTCATGAAGTGAAAAATGCTGGTGCTGCCAGCCCGGAAAAAGAAGGCAACTGGGCAAAATCGACGTTTGAAGATCTGGTGCAATACAACGATGGTTTTAAAACCAACCTGATCGGTACGCCGCAACAGATTGCTGAACGTATTGTTGAATTGAAAGCCGTTGGCGTTGACCTGATCCTGTCCGGCTTCCTGCACTTTCAGGAAGAGGTGGCTTACTTTGGTGAAAAAGTATTGCCGCTGGTGCGTGATCTGGAAGCGAAGAAACTGGCGAAGGCCGCCTGATCAACACTAACAGAGCTAAAGACGATGGCCGCTGATACATTACCCGACTGGCTCGCTGTGCAAGCTGAAAAGCGGCCTGCACAGGTCGCTATCCGCCATAAAAAACTGGGTATCTGGCATGAACAACCCTGGCACGCAGTACACAACGAAGTGCTGCTGGCAGCGCGATTTTTAAAGCAGCAAGGGTTCGGCAGCGGCGATACGCTGTTCCTGCTCAGCGAGCCAAGGCCGGAAGCCTTGTTGCTGTCTCTGGCAGCACACTGGCTGGGAGGTATCGCCGCACCATTAGACCCTGCCTATGCACAACCGCAGTTGCTGGATCTGTTGCATACCTTGCGGCCACAATTTGTATTCGCTGAAGCGCAAGCGCAAGTTGACCAGGTGTTTGACGCCAAGCCGGATGTCTCAGTGCTGATTTATGCGAATGCGCGCGGCCTGGCCGCTTACACCCATCCTGCCATTCATGCTTATACGAACATCATCTCGGTGGGTGAAGCTGTGCCTGGCACATTGGCCGCCGTAGCGACGTCGGAAAGTGTTGCTTTCCGTTTTTACCGTTTGGGCGATGCCTATCAACTGGAATACCGTGAACTCAGCCACGCCGAGTTGTTGAAAAATGGCCGTCAGCTGGTGGTTCATGAGTTACTGACTGATAAAGAAGAAGCGCTGGCAGCGCGTGCTTTTGCCGCCAGCGGCCATGCGCGCTACCTGCTTTCACCCTGGTTGCTGGCCGGTTTCAAGCTTAATTTCCCCGAGAACCTGTCCACCCGGGACACTGATCGCCGCGAACTGGGGCCGACCCTGGTCGCAGGCACAGCAGCGACCTATCAAAGGCTGTATACATTGGTTCAATCACGCTGGCCGCTTCCAGCCAGCTGGCAATTTACATTAGTTAAATGGGCGCTGCATCACTACCAGAAACGCGTGCCGCTGCTGGCGGCAATTGCAAACTGGCTGGTGATTCTGCCTTTAAAAGATGTGCTGGGTTTGCGGCATGCGCGCGTGCCACTATTGGTTGGGGAGCCTTTATCAGCCGAAGCGGAGCAATTCTTTAAATCAATCGGTATCCAGGTACGGGACTGGCCGGAAGAAGCAGACTGGCAGGCCAGTCCTTTACAAGTGATTCCACGCCCACCCAGCCACACTGAACATTACTTCGGTTTAAGAAATCTGAGAGCAGCAATATGAAAGGCGCAGCAATATGACTGATGCAACGCAGCTATTACGCCTGGATGGTATCTCCTTATCCTTTAAGGGGGTGAAAGCCATCACCAACATCAGTTTTTCAGTCAAAAAAGGCGAAATCTGCGCCCTGATCGGCCCCAATGGCGCTGGTAAAAGCTCACTGTTAAATGTGATCAATGGTGTTTATCAGGCTGATGAAGGGCAAATTGTTTACAAGGGTAATGCCAGGAAAAACATGCATCCGCAATGGGCAGCCAGGCGTGGTGTAGCGAGGACTTTCCAGAATATTGCCTTGTTCAAAGGCATGTCAGTGCTGGATAACGTGCTGACCGGCACTAACCTCAAAGTGAAAAGCAGCTGGATAGAGCAGGTGTTTAATGTCGGGCGGGCACCCGCTGACGCCCAACAGCAACGGCAAAAGGCCGAGCAGGTGATTGCTTTCCTCAAGCTGCAACCCTGGCGAAACAGCATCGTCGGCAATTTACCCTATGGTTTGCAGAAACGGGTTGAACTGGCGCGTGCACTGGCGGCAGAACCCGAGTTGCTATTGCTGGATGAGCCTATGGCCGGCATGAATGCCGAAGAGAAAGCAGAGATGAGCCGCTTTATCGTAGAGACCCGCCAGGAGTTTGGCACCACCATCGTGTTGATCGAACATGATATCGGCGTCGTGATGTCACTTTCCGACCATGTGGTGGTACTGGATTACGGCAAGAAAATTGGCGATGGCACGCCGGACGAAGTGCGGGTCAACCCCGAAGTGCTTGCCGCCTACCTGGGTACTAAACACTAAATTTGGCCCAGGCTGGCAGAGGATGACGAAACAATGAATTTTTTTCTGGAAGTGTTTACCGGCGGTTTGCTGGCCGGGGTGATGTATTCGCTGGTCGCCATTGGCTTTGTGCTGATCTACAAAGCCTCCGGCGTGTTTAATTTTGCGCAGGGCTCTATGGTGCTGTTTGCCGCATTGACCTTCGTCAGCCTGGTTGAACGCGGTATTCCGTTCTGGGGTGCATTTGCAATTACATTGATCACCATGGCGGTGCTGGCCTGGTTGATAGAAGTGCTGGTGCTGCGGCAGCTGGTGAATCGTTCGCCTATCACCCTGTTTATGGCCACGCTTGGCCTGAGCTATATCGTTGAAGGCTTGGCGCAAGCTGTATGGGGCGCACAAGTGCATGCGCTCGACATCGGTATCAATGACGAGCCTTATGAGGTATTCGGCATCCTGCTGTCACAGTTTGATTTATTTGCTGCCGGCATTGCCGGTGGTTTAGTCGCCTTGCTCGGCTTTTTGTTTAACAAAACACGCATTGGTATCTCGCTGAGAGCGGTGGCTGACGATCAGTTGGCTGCCCTGGCAGTGGGGATCAAATTGCAGCGTTTATGGCTGATTGTATGGGCGGTGGCCGGCTTTGTCGGGCTGGTCGCAGGCATCCTCTGGGGTGCGCGGGTCGGCGTGCAATTCTCTTTATCTCTGATTGTCCTGAAGGCATTGCCGGTACTGATTATTGGCGGCTTTACTTCGATAGAAGGGGCGATTGTCGGCGGGCTTATTGTCGGCGCCTCTGAAAAACTGGCGGAAGTATTTATCGGCCCGCTGATCGGTGGCGGCATCGAAAACTGGTTTCCGTATGTGCTGGCGATGCTGTTTTTGCTGGTCAGGCCATACGGGTTGTTTGGTGACAAAGCGATTGAACGCGTTTAGCAGGATGCAAGATGCTTTATAAAGAATCTGGACAGTTTGTAACCACATATCGTTTTGATAAACGATTTTTCCGGCTCAAGCAGGAGCGGTTGGCATTTGCGCTTTTGCTGGCTTTTGCGTTCCTGGTGGTGCCATCCATAGGCAATGATTACTGGTTTAGCGCGATCCTGATTCCTTTCCTGGTGCTGTCACTGGCAGGGCTGGGGCTAAATTTACTGACAGGCTATGCCGGGCAATTATCTTTGGGTTCAGCGGCGTTTATGGCGGTGGGTGCGTTTGCCACCTATAACTTCAATCTGCGTATTGAAGGGTTTCCCCTGATCATCAGTCTGATTTTAGGCGGGCTCACTGCCGGTGGCGTAGGCCTGGTTTTCGGTTTGCCCAGTTTGCGTATCAAAGGCTTTTATTTGATTGTCTCTACCCTTGCAGCCCAGTTTTTTGTGCAATGGGTGTTCACCAATTTCACCTGGTTTTCCAATAACTCTTCTTCCGGGGTGATCACAGCGCCGCCATTGCATGTGTTCGGTTCTGATTTCAATTCGCCGGTGGGACGCTACTTGCTGACCTTAACCGTGGTGGTCGCGCTTGGCTTGTTAGCCAAAACGATTGTCAGCGGTGAGCTGGGCAGGAAGTGGATGGCGGTACGGGACATGGATACTGCGGCGGCCGTGATTGGCATCTCCGTGCCCAAAACCAAATTGCTGGCTTTTGCGATCAGTTCATTCTACCTGGGCATTGCTGGCGCACTTTGGGCATTCACTTACCTGGGTACCGTCGAGCCGCACGGCTTTGACTTGACACGCTCATTCCAGATTTTGTTCATCATCATTATTGGTGGCATGGGCAGCATTTTAGGTAATTTTTTGGGTGCGGCTTTTATTGTGCTGTTCCCGATATTACTGTCGAACCTGTCATCGGGCTTGTTTGCCGGCGCGATTGACCCCGGGCAGCTGGAGAATTTTCAGAAGATGATTTTCGGCGCATTGATCATATTTTTCCTGATCAAAGAGCCCAACGGGTTAGCCAAAGTCTGGCAAACCGTCAAGCAACGGCTGCGCGTCTGGCCGCTACGTTTCTAGTTTATCCAATGCATTAAGGGAGATTTTTCATGTGTTGAATAGGCTTATTACAATTTCTTATATAACCAAAAACGATTAGTAACTGTTTTTATAGTTCAATATTTATTTTAAAACCAAGGAGTCTCAAAGTGAAATTTTTAGGCAAACATCGCTGGCTGCTGCTGGCATTAGGGTTGGGCATCGCCAGCGTCACGGCACCAGTGCAAGCGGCGGACGAACAATATTTTCCGTTACAAAGCTACCGGATCGGGCCTTATGCAGCGGGTGGTTCAGGCTTCTTTGGTGGATTTATTGATTACCTGCAATACGTCAATGCCAAAGAAGGCGGCGTCAATGGCGTGAAATTCACCTGGAGTGAGTGCGAAACCGAATACGTGGTGGAAAAAGGCGTCGAGTGCTACGAACGCCTGAAAAAAGGCCTGAACGGTGCGCCAGCAGCAGCAACCAATCCATTGTCAGTCGGTATCGCTTATGCCACGCTGGAACGCTCCACCGCTGACAAATTGCCACTGATCACCATCAACCACGGCCGCACCGATTCGACTGACGGTAGCGTGTTCCCGTATGCATTCCCGCTGCAGCTGAACCCCTACAGCGAAGTGTCTGCGATCGTGAACTATATTGCGAGCCAATCCGGTGGCCTGGATAAACTCAAAGGCAAGAAAATCGTGACGCTGTACCACGGTTCACCATATGGCAAAGAAACCAGCCCTATCCTGGAGCTGCTGGCAAAGAAATATGGCTTTGAGCTGACCCTGCTGGAGGTACCGCATCCGGGCAATGAGCAACAATCCCAATGGCTGACTATCCGCCGCATCAAGCCTGACTGGGTGATCTTGCGCGGTTGGGGCGTGATGAATCCGGTGGCGTTGAAAACAGCGCAAAAAACCGGTTTCCCGGCTAACCATATCATCGGCAATATCTGGAGTAACTCTGAAGATGATGCAGCACCAGCTGGTAATGCCGCAAAAGGGTTTATCTCGATTACTACGCATCCTTCTGGGACCAGCTTCCCGGTATTGCAAGGTATCAATCAATACGTGATCAAAGCTGGTAAAGGCAACCTGCAAGACCCGAAACGATTCGGTAATGTGTATTACAACCTGGGTGTGGTGAACGGCATTCTGAACGTTGAAGCAGTGCGTGTGGCACAGGCCAAATTCGGCAAACGCCCGTTGACCGGGGAAGAAGTGCGCTGGGGCTTTGAAAATATCAAGCTGGATGATAAACGCCTGACTGAACTGGGCGCCCTGGGCCTGGTGCAACCGCTGAAATTAAGTTGCGCTGACCATGAAGGCGGCGGTGCGGTGCGCTTCCAGCAATGGGATGGCAGCAAGTGGAACGTGATTTCAGAATGGGTACAGGCTAATCGCCAGTTGCTGCGTCCTATCATTGAAAAATCTTCCCATGAATATGCCAAGGAAAAAGGCATCACCCCGCGTGATTGCAGCAAGGAAACTGTCGCTGCCAAGTAATTCTTAACATTGTCTTGATTGGAGATGCATACCGCGGAGGCGGTATGCATGTTCAAGAAAACATGGAGTCAGTGAGCGAGCGGTACAAAGTGCAAGGCGCACGGAACGCAGGAACCAAGACAGTACAAAAGTACGGCTTGGTTACGATGCTGTAATTAGAAAAGCTTGCGCAACGCAGCAATTTGTTCGCGTAGCCACTGAATCCTTGTTTTCTTTAGTTTGATGCCTTGGGCAATGTCACAACAGTATCCATGAGATCAAATTGAGGAGCACAGATATGTCCCAGACCAGTGAAAAACTTAATCCGGCTGCCGATGCCATTTTGCAGCTGGATAATATTGAAGTGATTTATGAAAAAGTCATTTTTGCCATCAAACATATTTCGCTACAGGTAGGGCCGCAAGCGATTGTCGCCTTATTGGGCGCAAATGGGGCGGGTAAAAGCACCATACTCAAAGCCATTTCTGGCCTGATTCCCGCGCAACGTGGCGAGATCGTTCAGGGCCGGATTTTTTACCAAGGCCTGGATGTGACCCAGGCCACGCCTGCACAGCTGGTATCACAAGGCCTGGTGCAAGTGCTGGAAGGTCGACATTGTTTCGGCCATTTAACGGTAGAAGAAAACCTGCTGACCGGCGCATTTGTACGCCGCCCATCCGCCAAGGTGTTATCGCAGGAACTGGAGAAAGTGTATAACTTTTTCCCCCGGCTCAAGTTATTACGTAAAAATCACGCCGGTTATACGTCTGGTGGCGAGCAGCAGATGGTGGCGATAGGGCGTGCGTTAATGGCAAACCCCAAGCTGATCCTGCTGGATGAACCTTCCATGGGGCTGGCGCCACAGATCGTGGAAGAAATTTTCGAGATTGTGCACCAGTTGCAGCAGACGCAAGGCTTGAGTTTCCTGCTAGCTGAGCAGAATGCCACGGTGGCGTTGAGATATGCTGATTATGCCTATGTGCTGGAGAGTGGGCATATCACGCATCATGGCGATGCGCAGACAATAGCAAGCAGTCAGGCGTTGAGTGACTCGTATTTGGGTAAGCAGTGATTGGGGATGATTTATTTTTAAGAGACTTCATTTTGGAGAGGTGGCTTTCTCTGGTCTGAGGTTTCATTTAGTCAGAGCTTATTTCAGTAGCGCAATCTGACAATTGAACTAGGTCGTCATTCCGGCGAAGGGTGTAGCAGGGATTTCGCAGAGCATGCTCTGCGCCTGCGGAGCTGTTGGCTTACGCAAAAGCCAGCGCGTCATGCAATAGGACGTCATTCTGGCGGAGGCCAGAATCCAGGCAAGGCGATGATTAACTTAGTGTCAATCGAATAGCGAGTCCTGCGCTTGCTATATATCCTAAATATATATTTCTTCAGAATATTCACCGTTTTATTTCGCCCCTAGGCGAGTGTCTTTCCTTTGCTTGCCCAAAGCAAAGGCACCAAAGTAAAGGGCACCCTAGCTTCCGCTTGTTTCCTGCGTTGCTCATCAAAATAAGCGGTCGCGAAACTCGCCCTAGCGGCCTGCACAGAGCGCAAGCCACCGCGGAGCTCAAACAGTCGCTCCCTTCCTCCTTATTTTGGCTCCGCTACTCGGCGCGTCAGATAGGGGCCCATTTAAAACCACCACGATGAAGCGTTAGCGGTACGCAATGGACAGAGCGCGCTAAGTGACCTTTTTAATTTCTAAGGCTAAACTCAAAAACCAATTATGTTGTTTTGTCTTTTGGCTTTGTTTTATTTCAATCGTTGAGCGGGAATGATTTGTGGCTTGTCTAATGTAACCAAAGGCGTGTGGTTTTCCCGGGCCCCTATCTGACGTGCCGAGTAGCGCAGTCAGCGTGGGAGTTGTCGTCCAGCGTCTGTTCGAGTTCCGCAACAAGCCGCGAAGTGTGTGGCTTGTCAGGGCGAGTTTCGTTGGCCGCCCGCGCTGATGAGCAACACAGGGAAAAAGCGGAGGCTAGGGTGCCCTTTACTTTGGTGCCTTTGCTTTGGGCAAGCAAAGGAAAGACACTCGCCTAGAGGCGAAAAAGAACAGTGAATATTCTGAAGAAATACCTATTTAGGAAATACAGCAAGCGCAGAACCTGCTCTTCGATTTAATAAAGGTTAGCATCAACCTTGCCTGGATTCTGGCCTCCGCCAGAATGACGATATTTTTGCAGGGCGCCTGGCTTCCGCGGAAGTCAGCTGTTGCAGACAGCACAGCATGCTGTGCGAAATCTCTACGCTAGAATGATGAGCATGCAATATAGCGTTGACTTTATCTCGTTGTAAATAAACTTGCGTTCGCCATAAAAAAACGGCTCAGAAAGCCGTTTTTTTAAGATGTTGATGCTGGTGAGTTAGAAAAAATGCGCCACATGGAAAATGGCCTTAATGCCATCAATATCCGGCAGGTTATTGCGATTCTCCCTGAAGTAGAACACATCGATACGTTTGTTGCTGTCGCCATCAATCAGGTAACCCACGCCTACATCCACGCGCTTGCGATCCAGGCCGGTGGTATCGTTGTTAAATTCCTGGTAAATCACTTTTGGCTGGAATTTACCTATCCATACCGTATCCGCAAAGGTGTAACTACCATTCACAAAAAAGCCTTTTGCTTCCGGTAACACGGTATCGCCGGTATTGTCGTTATCATAATTGTAGTAAGACGCTTCAGCGCCCAGCACCGCGCCATTGCTCAATGGTTTTTCCAGGCGCGCATCCACGTTCCAGTATTTGGAATCGCCCTGGTTAAAAATCGTCCCGGTGCCATCTTTCTGGTAACGGTAGGAACCGCCGATGGAAAGGATAGACTTTTTACCATCATAGCTGGCCAGGTTGTAAAAGCCCGGCTCGGTATCCCAGAAGTTGTATTGCAAGCGGGTGGCATACGACAAGTTGTCAGACTGGTTTGATCCGCCCTGGCGTCCGTTGGTCGCAGACACATAGTATTTAAATGCGGCGCTTTGGTCCCAGCCAAAAAATACCGCGCCATTGTCACGACCGGCAAACTCATAAGAACCCTGTTCCGCAATCGGGAAGTCGAAGGTGGTGGAATACATTGGTGCCGAGGCGGATGCACGGCTGGCGGCCGGTAAGAAGCGGCCTGCCCAGATATTCACGTAGTTGTTGACTTCCAGGCCCAGGTGACCATCCAGCAATTCGATTTTGTCATCAGCGACATTACGCGCGAAGTTGAATTCATAGGTCACGTTTTTATGCAATTTACCATTGGTGTACAAACGCGCCTCTTCCACTTCAAAGTCTTTTGAGCGGCTTCTGCCATTCGGTGCGGCATCGCTGATCGAACTGAAGCTCACGCGTGAAGCGAGGCCGACATTAAGGAAAAGGTTTTCATCCCGTTGGATAGTCGGATCTGCATAGGCCTGGCTGCTGAGGATCATCCCGGTGAGAACCGCTAACTGTTTACGATGAATTTTTAATTTTGTTGTCATTTTAACTCTCTGCTGTTTGAAAGATTGGAATAAGACTTTCGAGCGTTTTCAGGCGCAAAACGAAGTGATACCAATCTGCTTATTGCAGAAAGTGTGCCATTATAAAAACTTAATTAAAACAATGGTTTAATGTGTTTTTTGATGAATGGGGTATGCTGGGTAATCGGCACGGTTGCTGGTGCTATGCCGTTGAGTCAGCAGGCCATGATGTGGCGGTCAAATAAGGTAAATCAGGCATTTCTAAGTTGCTGCTTTACAAGCATAAAATGGTCAGCGAAGCAGCAACACGAATTATTTTTCCGGCTTATTTTTTGGTAATCATGAATGAGAAAACCGGCACTAAACCAAGCAGCAATGCCAGCATGATAAATGCATTGGGCAGGCCGATTTGTTGCGCGACAAACCCGATCAAGGCGGGGCCGAGCAAGACGCCGGAATAGCCAACAGTGGAAATAGCCGCCACCGCCAGGCCGGTCGGCATCTGGGTTTGCGCACCTGCCAGCCTGAATAAGATAGGTGCCGTATTGGAAGCACCTGCGCCAATCAGGAGAAATCCTGTCAACATGGCGAGCGCTGAGCTTGCATGCACGGCGATAAACATCCCCAGCACGGCGACGATACCTCCCCATAATAAAACCCTGCGATCCCCTAAACGGTTACTCAGTCCATCTCCCATAAAACGCCCGCTTAGCATGGCAATGGAGAACATAATATAGGGCAGGCCGCCTTGTGCGGTGGGTACTAAACCGGCATCGGTAATCAGCAAGGCGCTCCAGTCCAGCATGGCGCCTTCGACCAGGAAGGCAATGCCGGTCAACAAAGCCAGGATCAGCACAATACCTCTGGGCAGGGAAAAAAGTTGTCCATGCTCACCTTTAGGCGTTTGCGATAGCCGAGGCCAGGTTGCCAGCATTAATACTGCTAATAAAATAGCAGAGCCCAAGGCACTGCTGAACGTGGTCATATGCAAACTCAGCATCAAGGTCATGATGGCCGAACCAGCAAAGCCGCCCACACTGAACATGGCATGAAAACCCGACATCAATGAACACTCGGAAGCTTTTTCTACCTCGACTGCATGCAGGTTCATGGATACATCCAGTGAGCCTAGCGATGCGCCAAAAAACAATAAGGTAATGGCGAGTTGCAGGGTGCTTTCAGCAACCGGGAGTAGCATGACGGTCATGGCAAGTGAGAAGCCACTCAGGATAATGATGGAGCGGCTACCAAAACGCGCACTGATGGCGCCGGTCATCACCATGGCAGAAACGGAGCCTAGGCCCAGGCATAACAATAATGTACCTAACACGCCGGGATCCAGATGCAGCTTCTCCCGCATAAAGGGAATCAAAGGTGCCCAGCATGAAAGACCAAATCCGCCCACAAAAAAAGCGAGCCTGGTGGCTAATCTCGCGGCGTTACTATTTAAAGCTGGCATTGATTTCCTGTATAAAATTATAGGTACTTCTTTTGAGTTGATATGTTTTTGGCCTACACTCGCCTTTGCGGTCACTTATCATATAGATCATTGGTGTCTGAATGATTTCAGTAAAACAGATTTACTCCAGGGAGGTATCACAAATGGCAAATCGTCGAGTTGTTCTGGCTGGCGCATCAGGGTTGGTAGGTTCCTCACTATTGGCGTATTTATTGCAGGATAGTTCCGTGGCAGAGGTGCATGTATTAGGCCGGCGTCCTTTAAATATCTCACACCCGAAGTTAACTATCCATGTAGTGGATTTTAAGTTCATTCCTGCTTTGCCTCCTCTGGATGAAATCTATCTCGCGTTAGGCACTACGATCAAACAGGCGGGCAGCCAGGAGGCATTCCGGGCGGTGGATTTTGAGGCAAATCTGGCAGTCGCGCATGCAGGATTTTCGGCAGGTGCAAAGCGTCTGGGCTTAGTCAGTGCCATGGGCGCCAACGCCAACGCTTCCATTTTTTATAATCGGGTGAAAGGCGAATTGGAAGATGCATTATCCAGCCTGGCGTTAGAAACACTCATTATCGCCCGGCCGTCATTGATCATCGGTGACAGGGAAAAGCTGAACCAGCCCAGACGGGTTGGCGAGAAAATAGGCACCTGGCTCAGCACGCTTTTGAATCCGTTACTGCCCATGAATTACAAAGCGGTTGAGGCAAAAAAAATTGCCCTGGCGTTGGTTTCTGAAGTCCCCAGCTATCAAGGAAAACGCGTGTTGCTATCGGGTGAGATTCAAGGTTTTAATACATGACCAGCGTGGATGTGCAGTTGGCTATCTTTGCAGAAACGCAAAAGATAGCCGGTTGAAGTCTTGTTAATCAGTGTGTACCACGACTGATACCAGGTGCATCACGACCGGCCTGACAATCAGCACGCAAAAAAATGCCACCGGCATTGCCAGCGTGTAGGCGTGCAATACACGCCAAATATATCCGCTATGGATGCCACTATTCGCCGCCACAATCACCATGGACATTAAAAAAGCCATGATGCCTGCCATAAAGAAAGCAAACACATAAGGGGTAAACCTTTTTGGAATTCTGTATGTATTGCTTACTTGTTTCATTTTCTCCTCCATATTCGAAGCGACACTTTATTCGTATTTTTATTGGTCCGGTAGAAGATTGATTATTTATTCATCTTAAAGATAAACTATCGAATACATTCATTATTCGATAGTTATGGATACGCTCAGAAGTATTGAAAGTTTCGTCAAAGCGGTACAGGCAGGCAGCATTGCTGCCGGTGCGCGCTTACAAGGCATCACTGCTGCAGCAGCCAGCCAGAATATACAGCGTCTTGAAAAGTCACTCGGCACGCGCTTGCTGATTCGTACCACGCGCAATCTGGCGATGACGGAAAGTGGCGAGCTGTATTATGCAGAAGTTGAGCATCTCATTGAGGGGCTCGCACGTGCGCAATCTGCAGTGACTGAGTTTCATGGCCAGCCGCAAGGGCGTTTACGGGTAGGCACCTCCGTGGCTTTCGGGCGGCATATCCTGATGCCTTTGATTCCGGTATTTGCGCGCCATTTTCCTAAACTGTCGATTGAGGTCGTGTTATCTGACCGCAGCCTGGATCACGTCACCGAAGATATTGATGTCAGTATCCGCTTCAAGGAACAGCTGGAACCTGGCCTGGTCGCCAGGAAGATTGCAACCGCACCTGTCGTCTATTGTGCTTCTCCAGACTATTTGCAACGAAAAGGCATCCCGAACAATCCAGAAGCGTTGTCGCAGCATGACTGCCTGATGTTTCGTGTGCCTGTGGATGGTCGTCTATTCAGCTGGACATTTGTCCGTCAAGGTATCCGTTATGCGCCCGAAATCATGCCCAGCATCATTTGCAATGACATTGACTCACTGCATCGCCTGGTGCTTGAAGGCGCGGGGATTACGCGCCTGGCGACATTTATCGCCAATAAAGATATTAACCGGGGAGCGCTAGTCGCATTATTTCAGCCCGATCCTGCCAGCGCTGACGAGGTTCAATCGGATACAGTTCCACTGGAGTTCTACGCCTGTTTCCGTGACCGGCATGCCATCACCAACAAAGTGCGGGCGTTTGTAGACTACCTGGTGAGTGCCATTCCGCAAAGCTGGTAAATGTGGAAAACGCATCGCAGTAATTCAAAAGCAAGAATCGGCGTTCTTGATTTTTTATTTCCGGGTATCTTTGAGATTATCCAAACAAGTTCAAGCAGGATAGTGTGATCATGCATAATGACCGTGAACCAGATATCAGGAGGGATCCCCGCTGGCAGCAAGTGCTCACGCGAGACCGTGACGCAGACGGAGCATTCTTTTATTCAGTAAAAACCACCGGCATTTACTGTCGCCCATCGTGTGGCGCACGGCTACCTTTGCCGGAAAATGTTGAATTTCACGTGACCGCCAGCGAGGCAGAGAAAGCCGGGTTCCGGCCCTGCAAGCGTTGCAAACCAGATCAACTCGTTTTATCGGCTGCACATGCAGAAAAGGTTGCCGAAGCCTGTCGCCTGATAGAAAGTGCTGAAGTAGCGCCTACGCTGACGCAGTTGGCCGCTCACGTAGCATTAAGCAGATATCACTTTCACCGGCTGTTCAAATCCATGACTGGATTAACCCCTAAAGCTTATGCGTCGGCGCATAGAGCACACAACGTGCGTCAAAATCTACAAGCCAATATCAATATCACCGATGCCACTTATGAGGCAGGCTATGAATCGAATAGCCGCTTTTATGAAAAATCCAACCAGACCTTGGGCATGAAGCTTTCGCAATATAAGAGAGGCGGCGCTAATACCGAGATCCGTTTTGCCCTGGCTGAATGTTCCCTAGGTAGCCTCCTGGTAGCCAGCAGTGCCAAAGGTATATGCGCAATTTCCATGGGTGATGCTCCGGATACTTTATTACGTGAATTGCAGGATAAGTTTCCTCAGGCGAATCTCATTGGTGGTGATGCTGGATATGAGTCGCTTGTCGCACAAGTGGTGGGTTTTATCGAAGCACCCAAGCTCGGATTGGAATTGCCATTGGACATACAAGGGACGGCTTTCCAGCAAAGGGTGTGGCAAGCCTTGCGTGAGATTCCTTGCGGAAAGACCATTAGCTACAGTCAGTTAGCCCAAAAACTAGGTATGCCAAAAGCGGTACGGGCAGTGGCCAGCGCTTGTGCAGCCAATACACTGGCGGTGGTGATCCCCTGCCATCGCGTGGTCAGGCTGGATGGTTCACTTTCCGGTTATCGCTGGGGTGTGGAGCGTAAAAAGATGTTGATTGAATCAGAAAAAATGAAGAGTCGTTAAAGCTGCGTTTTAATCACTTCGCTTAGCCAGTCCATAAAAATACGTACCCGCTTGGACAGATTGCGTCTATGCGGGAAAAGAAGTGAAACTGGCATAGCTGGCGCTGTGCTATTACGCAAAATCTCAACCAGGTTACCACTAGCCAAAAGTTCATGCGCGCCAAACCTGGGCGCTTGCATGATGCCTAGTCCGGCGGCGCAGGCTGCGCGATAGGCATCCGTGTTATTGACGCAGATACGGCTTTTCATTTTATAGCTTTGTGATTTTCCATTTGAATTGTATTCAAATGCATCGAATCGCTTGTTGGTACTGGTCTGGTAATGAATCAGGTAGTGGTTCTGTAAATCTTCAATACTGCGTGGTTCACCATGTTCGGCAATATAGGCGGGACTGGCAAAGTTGGTTTGCTGCATCTCTCCTATTTTGCGCATGATCATGCCGGATTCTTCGACCTCGCCAGTCCTCACCACACAGTCATAACCTTCGCTGATCAGGTCTACTTTGCGGTCTTCGCTGCTGATGTCTATGGACAGGTTAGGGTAGCGTTGCAGGAATGCCGGTAATGCGGGAATCACCAGATGCCGTGCCATCGGGTGTGACATATTGACGCGGATGACGCCGGAAATTTGACTGTCATCGCTTATAAACAGGGTTTCCAGTTCTTCTATTTCACTGAGCACATCTTTGCTTTTCTCATAAAACAGTTGCCCATCCGGTGTCAGTTGCACAGTACGTGTGGTGCGGTGAAACAGCTGGGTTTGCAATCTGGTTTCCAGTTGCTGTATGGCTTGCGAGACGCTGGCTTTGGGCAATGCCAAGCTTTCTGCAGCTTTGGTAAAACTACCCAGTTCAGCCACGCGAACGAAACGTCTTAAGCTTTCATTGATGTCCATCTTCTACCCCACCATATTTAACAAATTACTGTTCATTTAATGTGAACAGTATAGTCAAATTTTGCATATTTATCTGCTATGTTAATACCAATAAACTTAACTTGCTTTAAATACTTTCTTTGAATTACGTTTAATCATTTTAGGAGATAACAAATGGCTACAAAAATTGGATTAATCACTGGCGGCAGCCGTGGATTGGGTAAAAACACCGCATTGGCAATGGCACGTCAAGGCATCGATGTGGTGCTGACTTACCAAAGCAAACAGGACCTTGCTCAGGAAACGGTGAATGAAATTGTGGCGCTAGGCCGCAAAGCAGTGGCGCTGCAACTGGATGTAGCAAAGGTCAGCAGTTTTGATGCTTTTACCAATACGTTGAAACAGGCGTTACAAACAGAATGGCAAACCGGTAAATTTGATTTCCTGATTAACAATGCGGGCACTGGTATCACTGCACCATTTGCGGAAACCACTGAGCAGATTTTTGATGACATGGTGAATATCCACCTGAAATCTACTTTCTTCGTCACGCAGAAATTGCTGCCATTGATCAATGATGGTGGTCGCATCATCAATATTTCCAGTGGCCTTGCACGATTTACTTTACCTGGCTACAGCGCTTATGCGGCCATGAAAGGTGGCATCGAGGTGCTGACGCGCTATATGGCTAAAGAGTTGGGGGCAAGGGGGATTGCGGTAAATACTGTGGCCCCGGGTGCGATTGAAACCGATTTTGGCCAGGGCCTAGTACGGGACAACAAGGATGTGAATGCGTTCATAGCCTCAGAAACCGCGCTTGGCCGCGTTGGGGTGCCGGATGATATCGGCCCCATGATTACCAGTTTGCTGTCTGAAGATAACCGCTGGGTGAATGCGCAACGGATAGAGGCATCAGGCGGGATGTTGATTTAATAAGCGCATGGATAAAAAAACAGGCATTCTCATGCCTGTTTTTTTCTCACCTTAAATCCATCAGGTTATTTGCTTTGCAGTTGGGTGAATTGCATCTTGTAATCTTCCACCCACTGTTGAGCATGCAACCGTTGTTTCGCATTTGTACTTGCATGCAGGCTGGCGATGGTTTCACAGGTTTGTTGCGTGATTTTATCTATGTGCGCCTGGTAAGCCAGATTGGGACTGTTTTGCATACGCTCAAAACCTGCCCGGACCAGTTGTGATTTTTCTTCGTTTGACGTGGAAGGGTTTCGTAGGGCTTTTAAAATATTCAACGCATCTTCATCACGCCGTAGAATTTCAGAGTAGATGGTAGCCGGATCCACATTATTCCTGGCAATGCTTTGTTTTAAGATGTTTATTTGTTTTTCGTTTAAATCCCCGTATATTTTTTCAGCATACTCTTTGGATTTCTCCAGTCTCACCTCGCGCTGTTCTTCGGCGGTTTCCTGCCACCATTCCTCTTTCCATTCTGCATTGCGTTTTTCCAGCTTTTGCTGGAAATGCTGCAATTGTTTATCGCTCAGGGTAGCGCCTATGTCCACAATGATAGGGATGAATTTCGTTTGCAGCGCCTGCGCATTTGATTTGATGGATTCAATACGCTGGCAGGCGGTTTCTGCAGTCACCTCATGGCCTAGATCGTTGTTTATTTCATCCAGCAACGCCACATAACGAGGCAGCTCGTTTTTACGGTGCCATGCATGCAACTCCTGCAGCGCTGGTTTAAGTTTGGCTTTTTGCGCATCGCTGAAATTAAAGTAATCATCCAGCCGCCATGCGATCAGCGCAGGCGCGTTGTTATAAGCGGTTTTTACCACACTACAACTGAGGGTTGAAAAAGCGAGCGCCAGGATAAACAGGTTTTTAATTATTTGCATGACTCTAGGACCACGCCTGCAATACTTAAGTTTGCGATGCAGTGATTTATAGCTAGTGTTTTATTGTGAAACTGACCTGGCTCGCCAGCAGCGCTATTTTGCCGAACCCATCTTTACACATGCGCACCTGTGCCTGCGTATGCGCGGCCCGGAATAGAAAATGAACAGGCAGTCGCCATCAGGCAGCGCAAGATGGCTGCCTGTTTGGTTTATTAACGTTGATAGCCAGGGGGTGGCGGTGGAGGAGGGTAGTAGGTTGACCTCTCAGGAGGCGTGCCTATCGTAGTTTGCGTTCTGGTGATTTGGGTTGAGCTGGTGCCCTGGGTATAGGTTTTAGCCATGCTGGCAGGCACGGGGATTTTATGACCTGCCGCATACATACATTGAAAATACGCATTGTCGTATTTTTGCTGGGCATTCTCGCCACTAGCCGCGGCGGTATCTGCGCCAATCGCACCGCCGGATAATGCGCCCACACCGGCACCAATCGCAGCACCCTGGCCACCGCCAGCGGCAGCGCCTATCGCGGCACCGATGACAGTGCCGACTGCGGTGGTCGCGGCCAGACTCTCGTTATATTGCTGATTGACCGATTTGGAACCGATCTGCGTCATGGCAAAATCCCGGCAGGATAAATCGGCACTCCTGAATGTGTTGAAGTCTTTGCCGGTGCCGGGTAAGGCCATCTTGCTAGGGCCGGTCGGGGTTGTTGCGCAGGCCGTTAAAGCCAGCGTCAAACTGACAAGCGCAATATTTGTTGTCTTGCTCATATGCTTATTTCGCCGAAGTCGCTGGAGGTGTTGGTGTCACCTGTTTCCAGCCGGCCGGGCATTCTTTCACGTATGGATAATAAGTATCTGACTGCTCACAGTAATACCAGTAACCCTGACTGTTACCTGCGCTGGTAGAAGGCGCAGCCTGTGCTGGTGGCTGAGCGTTGGCGTTGGCATCAGGCACTGAAGTGATACTCCCCCCCTGTTCGATATACACCTGAGGTTGTGGTGGTTGTGTCACAATCACCTGCGGCTGGCTGTAAGCATATGGGTATGGGTAATAAGGATAGCCATAAGAGTATGCAAACGCTGGCGGAGGCGCATAGAACGGGTAGGGGCTGCCGACATAGACGCCTACACTGCCACGCCAGCCTCCGCGGTGACCGGGTGGATGCGCTTGTGCGATGTTGCTGATCAGCGCCAGGCTAACCAGCACACCCGCCAATATACTTGATTTCATTTTCATCATTTACTCCCAAAAAACTTCGGTAATACGCTTAGCAATTAAGACCGGAGAATAATGAAATCTATTCATAAATACCCTTGTTGTTTTGTATCGGTTTGTATCTATAGTGTTTGAAAGCGTATGGCTCTGTAGCCACATTTGTTGCCAACACGCCCAAAGTGAAACATTTCCATAAAAAGCCGCTTGATAGCCTATCTTTTTAAGGCTGCTTTTAGTAACTTGTCAAAGTGCGTACAGAGTGCGCAAGCAAATTGCTTGATTCCAGGAAGTACAAGATGCAACCTCAATCCCAATCCGTGCAGCAAATCAATTTGGCTTATGACAACCAGCAGGATCGCCTGCTGTTGAAAGCGGCTGTTAATAATGAACAGGAAGTCCGCGTATGGATTACTTTCCGTGTCGCGCGGCAAATATTCATTGTGTTAAACCGTGAGGCGCATTTGCCGGTGGCCTCGACTTCAGTGACTGCTGCCTTGCTGGATAATATGCAATCCCCGGCAGAAGCGACACGCCAGTTTGAACAGGAAGCAGAAGCAGTGCAAAACTTGGAAGCGCTGGATTTTGATACGGCTTATCAGCAACGCGGATCTTCAGTGAGTGAGCAGGAGTTATTGGCAATCGAGGCCAGGTTTGTGTCTATTAATGATCAATTGAACAGCATGCAGCTGGTATGTGCAGGCGGTATGAACGTCAATATGGGCTTGAACAAGGAGCTGGTGCTGGCGATCAGCCGCATGTTGATGATCGCCAGTAAAGACGCCGGTTGGGTTTTACCGGCAGAGAAGGAACCACAAGCCGTTTCGAGCATCGTAATGCAGGTACCAACAGAAAAGCAGGTGTTGCATTAATGGATGAGACGTATCTGGGAGACAGCGGCATCCGCGTTTCTAAAATTGCTTTGGGCACCATGACGTATGGCGACCAGAACACACAACAGGATGCAGAGAACCAGCTGGACTTTGCCCTGGCGCAAGGCATTAACTTTATCGATACCGCTGAAATGTATCCGGTGCCGCCCAAAGCCGAAACAGTCACCCGCACCGAAACCATCCTTGGCCACTGGATCAAGAAGCAACCGCGCGACCGCTTTGTACTGGCAAGCAAGATAGCCGGGCCGCGGCGCGGCATGCATTGGATCCGCGGAGGTCCTACCTCCATGGATAGGGCGAATATCCGCCAGGCCGTGCATGACAGCTTGCAGAGACTACAAACCGATTACCTGGATGTGCTTTACCTGCATTGGCCGGAGCGCAACGTGCCTATGTTTGGCCAATACCAGTTTGATCCTGAAGCTGAACTTGATAGCGGCGGCCAACCGATGGCATGGGTGCCTATTCAGCACCAGCTGGAAACGCTGGCTGAGCTGATCAAGGAAGGCAAGGTGCGCACAATCGGGCTTAGCAATGAGCAGCCCTGGGGAGTGATGGAGTTTTTAAGAATTGCGCGCGAACAGGGATTGCCGCGTATTTCTGTATTGCAGAACTGTTATAACCTGATGAACCGCGGTCTTGAGTTTGGCATGGCAGAAATCCTATACCGCGAACGTATCAGCCTGGCGGCGTATTCACCGCTGGCATTTGGCCATTTGACCGGAAAATATGTTAAAAATCCTGCCGCGCAGGGCCGGGTCACCATGTTTCTTGGTTATGCGCAGCGTTACAAAAAGCCGGGTGTGCTGGCCGCCTCCACTGCCTATGCCGCGCTGGCAAAAGCGCACGGACTGACGCCGACTCAGCTCGCTTTGAGCTTTGTCTATCACCGCTGGTTTATGGGGACTACCATTATTGGCGCGACCAACATGACGCAGCTCCAAGAAAATGTTGCTGCTTATACGGTTCACTTAAGCGATGAGGTTTTGCAAGAAATTGAGCAGTTGCATTTAATCATGATGAATCCAGCGCCCTGATGAATCAAAGATATATAGAGCGTAGTAACCACTATGCTGTTTAAAGTAATTGGATAAGGAAAATCGTATGTTAAAAAGTAATGGGCTGACTGGCCTGATGATGCTGGCATTAATGTTTTCCAGCGGCGCACATGCAGCGACCACCAATGATATGCAAAATGCTCTGCGTACCTGCAAAACCGAGTTTATCGATGATGCCAGTCGCCGGCTGGTGTGTTTTGACCAGGTTGCAGCACAATATGCAACCACGCAAGTCGCTGCCGTGGCCTTAACGCCCAAGCAGGAAAATCTTGTGAAAACGGTGGATGCCAAAACCGGCTTCCTGGCACGTAAATGGCATTTGAACCCTGATGACGAGTTGCATTTCACCGATCTGGAAACGTATCAACTGAACTACGTGGTCGGTTCGATTTCTTCTAACCCGAACGATGTACCTACCTCACCTTCCAGGCCTAACACCCAGAATAGAGATTTGAGTAACAGTGACCTGCATTTCCAGATCAGCCTGAAAACCCAACTAATGAATTTGTCTGACTGGTTGCCCGAGAATAACTGGGTACATAGCGCGAGGCTTTGGGGTGCTTACACCCAGCAATCTTTCTGGCAAGTGACCGAAAAAGACCAATCGCGCCCCATGCGTGACCACAACTATTCCCCTGAACTGATTTTGTCATTAGGCCTTAATAAACCTGGCGAAACCAAACAGTGGGCAGTCATGCCGGACATGTTGAACCTGGGCATAGTGCATGACTCCAATGGGCGTTCACAGCCACTGTCACGCAGCTGGAACAGGATTTACCTGCAAGGCGGCTGGCAACTGAACGAGCGTTACAGCCTGTTGTTCAAGCCATGGTGGCGTATTCCTGAAAGTAAATCAGAAGATGACAACCCTGACATCAGCAAGTACATGGGTTATGGCGACGTAAGCTTGCGCTGGGATAATGAAGCCAATGACACGGCTGCCAGTTTTACATTGCGCAACAATTTGCGCAGCGATAACAAAGGCTACGTGAAGGTTGATGTGCAATACAAACCACTCAAGAGCGAAAGCGTTAAATTTTACGCCATGCTGGCAAGTGGTTATGGTGTATCTCTGCTGGATTACAACCAGGCACAAACGATGTTCGGAATTGGCTTTGCCATTGGGGAGTAATCCCAAGTTTCTGTAAAAGTGTATTGGCAAGTATGTATCAAGGTAACATGACGGCTTATGTGGCTATTTAATCAACTTCGCAGGCTTTTTGCGTCCGATCAGTCAAGTAGTTTACTGCTATTGCTGTTCACCATACTGGCACTTGTTATTGCCAACAGCGGTTTAGGCGGGGAATACCATGCGTTTTGGCATGTCCACTGGTTGGATCTGAGTTTGGAAGAGTGGGTAAATGATGGGCTAATGGCCATTTTCTTTTTGCTGATTGGCCTGGAGTTGAAGCGCGAGCTATATGTCGGCGAGCTATCCAATCTCAATGATGCCCTATTGCCGACTGTTGCCGCTATCGGCGGTATGTTAACTCCGGCCCTGATCTTCTGGACATTCAATCATGGCACCGAGTACCAGTCAGGTATAGGTATCCCGATGGCAACGGATATCGCGTTTGCTATTGGAGTGCTATCGGTATTGGGATCGCGTGTACCCGTCGCTTTGAAGGTGTTCCTGGTGGCATTTGCGGTGATTGATGACCTTGGTGCGGCTATCGTGATCGCCGTGTTTTATACCTCCTCCATCTCGCTGGCTTACCTGCTCGCTGCACTGGCAGTCATCGCATGCTTATTGTTGTTGAACAGGTGGCAGGTGCGCTTTATGGTGCCTTACATACTGGGTGGCGTGATGGTGTGGTGGTTAACGCTGCAATCCGGTGTACATCCCACTGTCGCCGGCGTTGCGCTGGCGTTTACCATCCCCTTTTCAAGTGAAGACCAGGATTCACTTTCGCATAAACTTGAACATGCCCTTTATTTGCCTGTGGCTTTCCTGATTTTGCCGATTTTCGCATTTGCCAATACCGGGCTGGCGATTGATATGCGCAGTTTGCAAGACATGTTCTCTCACAGCAATAGCATAGGTATTATCGCTGGTTTACTGATTGGCAAACCGGTTGGTATTGCATTGGCAGCGTGGCTTGCCGTGAAAGCTGGCCTATGTAAGCTGCCTTCTTCGTTACGATGGGGACATATAATCGGCGCTGGTATTCTTGGCGGCATAGGCTTTACCATGTCTATTTTTATCACCAACCTGGCCTATGTTGGTGAAGAAGAAATCATCCATATCTCTAAAATGGCGATTCTGGCGGGTTCATTGTTTTCCGGGGTTATCGGCTGGTGGTGGCTTAAGATCGTGCTGCCACCGAAAACGCTCACTACGTAAAATCATGACTGATTTTTAGGGATGCTACGCAAGCCTTGAGCACGGCATCTGCGTATAGTTATTCCTAACGAGATGCATCATGTGATGCGCTCTTAACCTTCTAGGAGAATGACTATGTGGACTAAACCAGCAGCTACTGAAATGCGTTTTGGCTTTGAAGTGACTATGTACGTCATGAACAAGTAATTCAAGCGTTAACTTGCATAAACAAACCCGACCTAGTGTCGGGTTTGTTGTTTGTAAAGCCTTAAAGCCTGTTGTTATAGATGATTTAAATGTCCATGGTCGCCCAGGCCGATAGGTCTTGCGGCAACAATGGAAGCTGCCATTGCAAACAACCTGACCACGGAACTATGCGGTGCGTCCCAATATTCAGCGGTATGCGGTACAAACTTAAGCAACGCCAAATTAGGCGAATCAGGGCCATCAGGAAACCAAGGTTTTACAAATGGCGACCATAACTCTTCTTTACGCGCCTGATCTGTCACCAGCTCGCCGTAACCTGACAGGGAAATATAAGTGCCGTCAGGCTCGCCGCTAAAGGCGAGGTTTAATTCATCCAGGTGCTGCGCTTTTTCTGACGTGCTGTCAGTAAAAAACCAGATATTGCCATCACTATCCATTTCTATCGGACCCATAGGCTGGCTGATTAAAGCACCTTTGTCATCGATAAATGTGAGCATTGAAATCCTGAAGTCTTCAATCAGCTCGCCCAGTTTGGTTAGTTCTTCTGTCGTTTGAGGGTGAATTTTCATTCTTTTTCCTTTTAAATAGATCAATGTAAATTAATTCAATGGTGGTTAAGCCAGGTATTTTCTTAGTTAAGTCGTAATCGATTTTTCAGCAGATTCCCCGGTCGCAACCAAGGTAAAGTCCTCTATATTTAAATCGGGGTTTTCGCTTTCAAATCGCTCCTTGCCTATCCGGTAACTCTCTTCCATATCCTGCGCAATCACGCTGGATGTCCAAAAGGGAACGTCTTGTTTGGGTTTGCTAGCGCTTACATAAAATAAAGCCATCGAATAATCTCCTGTATTTAAAGCTAGTCTCAAGAAATAGGTTCTATATATTTCTTTACGACTACACTGTTAGTAGTAATCATAAATTTTCAGTCTTGAACTTGCCGTAGGACATTCGAGGATAAGGCTGTCAGATAACATTTATTTTTATGTCAGTCACAAGGAATCATGCATTGTCACAACCAGTTGAATATTCCTACAAAACATTCAGTCATAGTGCCCTAGAGGCTAGAGGCGGCTTGCAGGCAAAATAGAAGTTCGAATTCAGTATGCATCTGGATTAACTAATGCCAACGAAGGGAAGTTTAAAATGATTGAAGCTCATGAAATTAAAGAAGATATGCCGGTAGTGACTGCGCAAGCTGAAGAGTTCGCGGTAGTTGATCACACCACTGGGCCCGATTCGATCAAGCTGAAGAAGGATGATTCAGGCACTCACCATTACATTCCGGTTAGCTGGGTCATTTCTACTGAAGGCGGTGTGGTAAAGATTAACCGCACGCTTGAGCAAGTTAAAAAGGACTGGACCACTAAATCAATGGAAAACGTTTAACGTTTTTCACATTGTAGAAACAAAAAAGCCCTGTCATATGACAGGGCTTTTTTCTGCTTCACACCTTAGTGTACTTCAGCTGCAGCACGTGCTGCGTCACGCAAATGTTTCACTTCGTCATGGTTACGTTTAGCGCCTTCAAGTTGGCGAGTAACCACCATGCGCACGTTGATTGGCAAGTCTTTTTCAGCCGCTTTACGATAAGCCTTCAGTGCAACGTCTTCACCGCGTTCTGCTTCATTCAACACTGCGACTGTGTCATTGCTGGTCAACGCTGTTTTCAAATCAATCCAGCGTCTATGCAACGCGCCGCCCAAGGTGCTTGAATCGGCAGGATCGCCACCTAATGAACGCACCAGACCTTGCAGTTCTTTCACGCTGGAAGCGACCTCTAAAGAGCGGCGTAAAAAGAATGCTTTCAACTGTGGGTCGTCCACATTTTCTGCTGAACTGCGGAATCCTTCTTCACCATCTTTAGAAGTTTCAATCAAATCATTGAGTGTAGAAATTATTTCGTCGTTATCTGCCATGTCGTTCTCCAAAGTTAAAATTTAAGAGTAGAAATGTCAGTATGCCAACAGCACCTCGCCATCTGAATCAGAGAGAGTCGTAAATACCTGTAGGAATGCCTTTACAATAAAATATAGGCGCTCACGAAACTTTGCTATGCGATATTTCAGCGTGGTTATTTTCATTGAGTCTTGCCTTGGAAGCAAATAACGGAGCATGCGCGAAAGGCGGGTATCAATGATTTTAGTCAGGATTTTAGTCAGGCTAACATTGTGGGAATCTACTTCATGCGAAATGTGCTTTTTCCTACATCCAAATCAGACGCAGTCTTGTAGTGACTTTTCTGCAACGCTGGATAATGGCTACTAACGGGCTTTTGAATCTAAGCCATCACCAATTTTTAATAGTAGTCAGGAGTACGTTATGAATCTCATCCGCTTGTTTAGTTATGTCACGCCTAAAAGCAGGGAAAAAAGCTTTAAAGCTGAAAAACCCAGTGCCATGCAGTTAATGTTGTTCTATGTACTGCCGCTGTCGCTGATTCCATGCGCGATGATGTATTTCCGTTTGTACCATAATTACCCGAAACAGTTTATGGATACCTTACCCGGTAACCGGTTGATGGTTATCAGTGCCGAGCTGCTTTTGTTACAGATCAGTGTCATTTTAGCGATGGCCTGGATTACGCAGAACCTGGCAGAAATGGTGAATAGGAAGCCATCGTTTCGTGACTCGTTACTGATGATTGCGATCGCCACTACACCATTATGGCTAACTTCTATTTTTTATGTAGTGCCTAGCCTGAGCTTTAATGTGATTGTGCATGCGGTGGCGGTGTTGATTTCAATCGGCCTGGTTTATCGTGGGGTGAAATATATATTCACGATACAAGAGCGTGGTGCGATCGCAACACTGACACTAGCGATTGTTTGTACTGCCGGCTTGGGATTTGCCGTGGTGATGATCGGATCCCTGATTTCATGGGAAGCGATTGAACAATTGCAATTCGCGGTCAAAAAGTCCTAGATATTGATTATTAAAAAAACCTGCGCTCGGTTGAGTGCAGGTTTTTTTGTTTTAATCTGATATGTGAATTAAAGGTGGCGAGCAACTCAGCGCTTAATTAATCAGGTGATGATCAAGCGCATAGTGGATTAACGAAGCATTATTATGCATATTCATTTTCTTCAGTATCTTGGACCTGAATACACTGACCGAACCGGGTGCGATAGAAAGCTCTTCCGCCACTGAATTTACCGCCTGTCCTTTAATCAGTTTAAAAAACACCTGCAGTTCTCGAATAGACAAGCGCTCATGAAGTAAAGGGTGATCTCTTTCATCCAGCTTCTCATGCGTCGACGCATAATAGGTCTGGCCACGTGCCAAGGCCTTAATCGCCGGCACTACTTGTGCGCTGGTGGCGGTGTAAGACAGATAGCCTCTGCAGCCTAGGCGGGTGAAATTCGCCATCCGGTCTACCTGGTCACTGCCATTAATAATCAATATGGCTAAATTCGGGTAAGCCTGTTTCAGGTCACAAAAAGTTTCCAAGCCGTTTTTATTGGGCGCGGAAACGTCCAGTACCACTACATCAAATTGCTGGGTGCGGATTTTTTCGATGGCTTCACCGACATCACTCACTTCTTCAGCGAGATGCATGGTGCCATCGGCGTCTATCAAGGCTTTTAGTGCGTTATGACTTAACTCATGGCCATAGAGTAATAATATTTTTTTCATTTCTTCGTCTCCAGATCAAAGGGAAGAAGAGTCAGCAAAAAACATAACTTTTTACAAACTAAACTTGTGATCAATAAATTCATGATTGTGCACTTACCCTTTGTTTTAATAAGCACAACATATATTGCTCGGCCGGATTCAGCTCGGTATCCTTATATTCGGCTTCTTGCACATCGTGTGTAAATCCACTGCCGGACAGGTAGTGTTCGAGAATAAAAGGATGCACATAGCTATTGCGGCATATCGCCGGCGTATTACCCAGTTTAGAAGCCGCAATACGAATGGCTGCCACTATATTTTTCTTGGCTTCGGTGACGCTGGTAAATGGCTCCAGCTCGCTCAGAGCCAGCAGCGTATGCAAGCTGCCAAACCAGGTGCGGAAATCCTTGGCAGTAAAATCGCCTTCGGTGATTTGCTGCAAATACTCATTCACATCAGATGAGCCTATGGTGTGGCGTTCTCCTTCAGCATCAACATACTGAAAAAGTGCCTGGCCCGGCAACTCTCGCATATTGCGTATCATGCGCGCCAGCCTGCGGTCTTTCAAGCTGACGCTATGTTCTACACCGCTTTTGCCACGGAAATGGAATTTGACTTCACTGCCCGCTATTTCGACATGGCGATTGCGCAAGGTAGTGAGACCAAATGATTTATTGGTTTTGGCATATTCGTCATTGCCTATTCGGATCAAGGTGTTTTCGAGCAGGTAAATCATCATTGCCAGCACTTTTTCTTTGCCCAGGCCTGATGACGCCAGGTCGTGTGCAATGTGCTTGCGGATAGCAGGTAACTGCCGGCCAAACTCTATCATGTGCTCGTATTTCTTCGCTTCCCTTAGCCGGCGCCATTCAGCGTGGTAGAGATATTGTTTGCGGCCCTTCACATCGCGGCCGGTAGCCTGGAGATGTCCGTTGGCGCGGGCGCAAATCCATACCGCTTCCCAGGCGGGGGGGATTCTTAACGCAATAATTCGGCTGATTTCGTTTGCTGCCTTGATCAACTGACCCTGCAGATCCAAATACCTGAATTTTCCGCGAAAGCGTTCCCTGCTAAACCCAGGCGTGTTGTCCTGGATGTAATGCAGCTTGTTTAACCTGGCTTCACGCGCAACGTCGATATCCATCGAAGTATGTGTATCTTCAGCCAGTGATCGGGTATTTTTTGACAGTTCAGAGTCCATCATCAGTTAAAAACATATCTTTCAATAATTAAACGCTGCGCTCCCGCTATCAGGAGCACAGCGTAAATGCGGGTCTTATTTTGTCGCGGTTTTATTATTGCCTTTAACATTCCAGATAACATTGCCAACATCATCAGCCACTAACAGGTGACCACGTTTATCAACAATGACACCGACCGGACGGCCTTGTGCCTCGCCATCTACATTGAGGAATTCAGTCAGCACATCAATCGGTTTACCTGCTGGTTTGCCACTTTCAAACGGCACAAAAATCACTTTATAGCCGCTATATGGAATCCGGTTCCAGGAACCATGTTGGCCAATAAACATGCCATTCTTGAATTGGTCAGGCAGGTTGTTGCCTTTTGCCGCAGTGAGGCCCAAAGAAGCGGTATGCGAGCCCAAGGCGTAATCTGGTGGAATGGCCTTGGCAACCAACTCCGGCTGTTGTGGCTTGATGCGGGTATCCACATGCTGGCCATAGTAGCTGTAAGGCCAGCCATAAAAGCCCCCTTGCGACACGGAGGTCATATAATCAGGCACCAGGTCGCTGCCGATTTCATCGCGTTCATTAACTACTACCCATAAGGCTCCGCTGTCTGGTTCCCAGGTCATGCCGTTTGGGTTGCGTAATCCGGAGGCAAAAATATTATGCTGACCGGAAGCTGCATCCACCTCCCAGATGGCAGCGCGCTCTTTTTCAGTCTCCATGCCGTTTTCGCCAACATTACTGTTGGAGCCCACGGTGACATAAATCTTGCTGCCATCTTTGTTTGGCAGAATATTTTTGGTCCAGTGATGATTACGTTCGGCAGGTAAATCAGTCACTTTCACGCCCGGCGCAGTGATCTCAGTCTGGCCTTCTTCATAAGGAAACTTCACCAGTGCATCCGCATTGGCGACATAAAATGTATTACCTACCAAAGCCATGCCAAAAGGCGAGTTAAGATTTTGCAAAAAAATGTGTTTTTGGTCAGCGACGCCATCGCCATCGATATCGCGCAGCAATGTAATGCGGTTAAAGCTCTCAGCACCGGCACCGCCTTCTTTCATAAACAAACCGGCAATCCAGCCTTTCAGGCTAAAGCCATCGCTTTTTTCATGATGGTTGGTTTCAGCCACCAGAATGTCCCCATTTGGTAACTCATACAACCAGCGGGGGTGTTGTAAATCCGTGGCAAACGCGACTACATTAGTGCCAGGTGCTGAAGTTGGTTTTTTTCCTTCCGGCCAGCCCACTGCCTTGGCGACATTGACGGTAGGGATTAAACCGGTCTGATAGGAAGATAAATCGGGTTCGGGACCAAAGCCCGCTGCTTCGGGCAGTTTGGCTGGTTGCGAGCAGCCACTCAGGGCGATCATTAATAAGGAAGCTTTTAGCAGGTGTTGTGGGGGTGTGGTTTGCATGTTGTAACTCCTCAGGCTATTTTATGATGGCAATTTAATTATGTTGTGCGGACGGCGAGAATCTGGTGAGTGCCGGTGACACCTTGTTCAAAATGAATGGCGCAAGCTGTCATATACAGGCGCCAGATGCGATATGTACGCTCACCGACGATCTGTGTAATTTCTTGGTGAGATTGTTCCATTTTTGCCAGCCAGCGGCGTAATGTCAGTGCCTGGTGCCGCCGTAAACCCTCCACGTTAAATACTTCCAGCTTTGCCGCATGCATTTGTTCGCGGAAGTGGGAGAGGGAGGTTAAGGGACCATCAGCAAATATCTGGCGGTTAATGAATTCGGTGGAGAGCTCATGCTGGCGACCAGGGCTTTCAGTGGTGATGGCATGATGAAGGAGCAATCCGCCGGGTTTCAGCACCTGGTGGATTTTAGCGAGATAAGCTGGCAGGTTTTGTTCGCCAACCTGTCCGCAAACATCAATATTCACGGCTTTGTCGTAGCACGCAAAATCTGACAAACTGTCATATCGACCTTGCTCCACAGTCACCAGTTTTTCCAGCCCTTGTTTTTTGATCTCGGCAGATACGTGCGCATATTGTTCAGGGTTTTGGACTAAAGTGTGTACAAATGCACCATAGTTTTTAGCCGCCCAGTATGCCAGTCCGCCCCAGCTACCACTTACATCCAATAACCTGTCGCCATGTTGCAGATGCAGTTTCAGGCATATAAGATCGAGCTGGTTATGCTGCGCTTGAGCAAGGTCTTGTGAAGCATTGCTAAAAAACGCACATGAATGCAGCATTCTTTCATCTAGCCACAAACGGTAAAAAGCACTGGGTAGGGCGTGATCAAGCGTAAATACTGGGGATTCATTTTTTTGCAATCGATTGGTTGCGACAAGATGCTGGTCTGTTTCGGCAACATCAGTCTGATTATCAGCAAGTGTCAGCGCTTTAAATACCAGTGCCAATTTTTCATGCAGTGGCAATGACAGCGACTCAAAATAATAACGCAGCTGCATAGCTGCATTGAAATCACCTAAAATTTGTACTTCACCGGCAAAGTAAGCCTCTGCCAAACGAGCCGGATCACTGAAAAACACCATGTCGCGCAACACTGACGCTTGTTCCAGGCAACATGTAAATGCAGGCGTGTCGTTGCCGATATAAAGCATGCTGCCATTCCATAAGCGAACCGCAAACGATCCACTATAGTCCTGGAATAAACGGTTCAGGATAAAACGTGCTTTCGATGTTTCATTGACTGCACCGGCAGTCTCAGGGGAGGGTAATTCGTTGGATGCACTAGGTAAACTGGATGAGAAAGTTAAACTGGTTTCGTCAAATTGCCATGCTTGATCAAATGGAAGCAGGTGATGAGTGTTGCTTAACATGTTATCTGTCTCCAAATTGATCTGTAAAACAATGGCTAGGCATTATCTGAATCAGGGTTAGTCGAAAAATCAGCATCGTTTGAATCATACGAATTCGCCAACATCGGACGAGGGCAGGCAAGAAGTACACGCGCTTTGGCGATCTCCATCCTGGCTTTCTCAACACTCATTGCAGAAACCAGCGAGTTTTCATACAGCGAGTTTTCGTACATGGATAGAGCTTGATTGGTATTACGCATAAAGACTCCTGCCAATACATGATTTAACTGAAAACTTCTAATGAACCCACAGCATTTTGCATGAGTCAGGCTGAGATCAATTTTCCAGCTTTCAGAAAATGATGATTACTGTCAAACGAAGGCTTGAGTGTAAAAATGAAGTATGTTTTTCAACATAGGTCGGCTACTGATTGTATTGTCAGACCTGTCTGACACAAGTCTTTACGCCTGTTAAGGTGCCTAATTCATGGCTAATATCAGGCTAAATTACCCCTCTCGAATTTGACGTTTTTTTCTTGTTGCAACGCTCAATTAATACAAATGAAACCGATTCCTACAGTGAAATCAGTTTTTGCCTATGACATGGTTATTAATGTGCCCCTAAACTAACGTGGAAATTCAATAAAACCGTTTATTTCTGGTTCAGTAGTATTTCCCTTAACAATAAATAAAGGAGCAGTAGTTATGCGTAAATTAATTGTGATGATACTTGTAATGATGCCAATGATAGGGACGGCCTGGGGTGCTGATAAACCAGTTAAAAAGCCCCTCACCAAACCTCCGGTAAATAATGCAGTGCCACCCTGTGATAACTCCCCAAACTCAAAAAAACCTTCCTGTGATATGGATTCGGATAGCGTGAATGTGCCACCGAAAATGCCACATGAGCGCGGCGTGATTGTGCCACCCGAAGTACCTGCTGAAGGTTTGCCAAACCGCGAGAAAGATATTCCTACTCCTCGAGAGCCTATGCAGCCTACCTCGTTTGAGAACAATCTGCAGAATTAAGTCACAGAAAGCCACTCTGGAAAAAGCCAGGTGATAGCCTGGTTTTTCCACCTAGAACACATGACACAGATATACACATGAAGCACAGTAGTTTTGCTAGTTAGCTATCCTGCCAACTAGCCGTTAGGAGAACTTGTATGGAAGCAGCAAAAGAAAAACTTAACCCGCCACAACATCAGGAAGATCAACCGGGTTCGGAAGAAGAGATGACGCCAGCACCAGTTTATATTGATGCTGCATATAGTGCCGGTGCTAAATTAAAAGATAAAGTAGCCATCATTACCGGCGGTGATAGCGGTATTGGACGCGCAGTGGCGGTGCACTTTGCAGCTGAAGGCGCCAATGTGGCGATTGTCTATCTTGATGAGCACGAGGATGCGCACAAGACGAAAGCGCTGGTCGAATCTTACGGTAGCAAATGTTTGTTACTGCCGGGAGATATTTCAGATGAAGCATTTTGTCAGCAATCCGTGCTGAATACTTTAAAGCAGTTCGGCAAGCTGGATATTGTGATTAACAACGCCGCCCAGCAATTTCCGCAAAAAAGTATCCTCGATATTACACAGCGACAACTGGAACATACTTTCCGCAATAATATTTTCTCGATGTTTTACCTGGTCAAGGCGGCGTTGCCGCACTTGCCGAAAAAGAGCCACATTATCAACACCACTTCCGTTACCGCTTATCGTGGCAGCCCTGAACTGCTGGATTACTCATCGACCAAAGGCGCGGTGGTTTCATTTACCCGTTCATTAGCAAAACAGTTGGTCGAAGAAGAGATTTATGTTAACGCTGTCGCTCCAGGACCGGTGTGGACGCCTTTGATCCCTTCCACTTTCGATGAGAAGAAAGTGAGTGAGTTTGGTAATCAGGTGCCAATGAAGCGCCCAGGGCAGCCAAGTGAAATTGCGCCTGCCTATGTGTTTTTAGCCTGCCAGGACTCTTCGTATATGACTGGCCAGGTTTTACATGCAAACGGTGGTGAAGTTGTGAATGGCTAACCAGTTTCCACATGTTGCCGGGTGGATTAATTAGCGACCTGTTTATTAAGTTAACCATTAAGCATTAGTTTGTCTGACAACAGAATACGTCATTGGATGATAACCGTGGCAGTTGGGGTCACCTAATATAACTTAGGGTTAAATTTAAAATTAGGGATTCAGCCTACTAACCCTTTGGCTGCATCTACACATTAGGAGAAGCGATATGTCAAATCCACAAGATAATCAAGTAGGCCAAGATCAGAAAAATCAAGGTCAGCAGAATCAAAGCCAACCAGGTCAAGGCCAACAGGGTCAAGGCCAGCAAGGGCAAAATCAGGCAGGCCAAGGTCAACAAAACCAGGACCATAAGAATCAGGTACAACCAGGTCAGGATCAACAAAGACAAGGTCAGCAGAACCAGGGTCAATCCAGCCAAGATCAGAAAAACCAGGGTCAGCATAATCAGCAAGGCCAGAATCCAAGCCAACAAGGACAGAATCAGCCTAAGCAAGATCAACAGCAACAAGGCATTGGTGCAGGTACTGAGCATCTTGACCCAGCCCAAAAACAACAGTCCAATATTGGTAAAGATGAGGCGCCTGGTAGCCAGCCTTTATCAGGTGGCAATAAGCAAGGTGAAGGCGATAGTGGTAATTAATGCCTGCTACGCTTGATCATAAAAAAACCTGGAGTAATCCAGGTTTTTTTGTTTCAGACAATTGGTATATATAGGTGAAAAGGTTGGATATTCTGACAGCAGATTAGGCGCTTTCACGATAAAGTCATTGCTAAAACACTTTTATCATGAACTCACGTTACTATATTTCTCAAGAAACATTTAGGTCATTCAAGTAACGGTTTGACCAAATAATATTCCGAAGGAGATTTAACAATGGCAAATGTACAAAATAACAAAAATCAGCAGCAGGATAAATCCAGTTCTAAAATATCTGGCTCTACCAGCAAAGATCAGCAGCAACATGCGCAAGGTGGAAAACAGCAATCGCCTGGTAGCCAGCAAGATAAATCCCGTCAGCAAAGTAACAAGCAGCACGGCTAGAGTAAGCAAGTTCTAACTAGCTGCACATAGAAAAGCCTGGAGAAATCCGGGCTTTTTTAATGCCTGAGACTGATGAAATCCTTCCTGATTTGATAGCGAAAAAGATCCTCTGTCCGAATCGTCCTACAAGAGATTGCGCCATTCTTACATGGGCGGCACTTTCTGTTTTATTCATAATCGGTCTGCAAGCAATGCTTATATAAGCAGTGACTACAATAATTTTTCAAGAGAACATTTAATACTAAGGAGAATAAGCATGAATACTAAGCTCGGACTTGGCATGTTGGTGTTGATCACAGGGCTTACCGCCTGTAACAAAAATGAATCCGGCTCTGGTGAGGCTGCTTCTGCAGGTGCCAGTGGACCGGCCATCAAATTCGTTACCACCCAGGATGGTTCTCCAATGGAAATCAAACCTGAGTTATTTGATACGCCTGCTGCGAAAGAGTTTTTAGCCACAGGTAAAAACCCATATGTGGGTAAGGATGATGCGATTAAAGCCGGTAAGAAAATTTTCCAGCTGTATTCATGTACACAGTGTCATGGCCCTGAAGCCGGTGGCCAGGTAGGCCCGGCATTGACTGGTCCAAATTATAATTATGCCAAAGATGCCACTAACAAAGGTATGTTTGAAACCGTGTGGCACGGTACTAACGGCGGTATGGGTGCAAAAGGTAAAGGCCTGATGGACCCTTCCGACCCTAATAATGGTATTTCACCGGATGAATTATTGAAGGTGATTGCCTGGATTCGTAGCCATGGCAGCCTGACCGGTAACGAGGATAGTTAAGCGCTCGTCATTATCCTACATCACATTCGTAGGCCTGCTTACATACAAGTAAAACGTGGGTAAGTAACATGGTTATCACGCTTCTAAAATAAGAAGCAATCCAATAATTTTTGAGGAGATACCATGAATAAATTATTCACAGTTTTACTTGCAGGTCTGTTTATGTGTACGACGACTGCTGCCTTTGCAGCGGACACTAATGCTGGTGCGGGTCGTGATGTACCGCCTGCGCATCAGCAGAAAAAAGAAGTGCCTAACACCACCAAAAATGGTGATTATCTGCAAGAACAGCAAGACAACAACAATGGTAACAGTACCAACCAAGGCTCTGGTAATAAACAATCCAAGCCTGGCAGCAATATGGAAAAAAGCAAACGCTTCCATGAGCAACCTGCTGATGGTGGTACTAACGTTCAACAGGGTAAATAGCCCTCTGTAAATTTGCGTTTTCACTCCTTTTTAATGGGGGTGAGAACGTAAGTCACTATTATCGAATGTGGTTCCTGACAGCTGATTTATTATTTTGGAGATTAAGATGAACGAACAGAATTTAAAATTGTGCATGGATCTCTGTAAAAAGGCTGCAGATGCATGTGACAGCTGTGCCATCGCTTGCGAAAGCGAAGCCAACCCGATGATGCGAACCTGCATTGAACATGATATGGATTGTGCCGACTTTTGCCGTTTGACAGCTTCATTTATTGCCCGTGGTAGTGAGTTCGTCGATTTGGTCTGCCAGGACTGTGCTGAAATTTGTACTGCCTGTGCGGAAGAATGTGAAAAACATGCATCTGAGCATTGCCGTCTCTGTGCGGAAGCTTGCAGACGTTGTGCCGAAGAATGCCTCAAGGTAGGTGTTGCCGAGTATGCATAAGCACGATCAATAGTAAAAATGGAGAGGCTATCTGGCCTCTCCATTTTTTATATCTAAACGTTGATAATTAATTCTGAGCCATTTTCTGGCTAAATTTCAGAATGATAAATTCAGCTGGTCTCACACTGGCCAACCCGATCTCCAGCAGCATGCGCCCTTCTAAGATATCCAGGGCTGTCATGGTCTTGTTCAAGCCAATAGCTACGTAAAAAGCATGTTCAGGTTTAGCGCCTTGTAATGCGCCTGCACGCCACTGTAATGTTAGGAAACTTTCAATCATGGCCTTAATTTTGACCCAGGTATTGGCATCGTTGGGTTCAAATATAAATGCCTGAATCGCTTGTTTTACGGATGCTTCGATAAAGTTGAAGTATCTGCGCACACTGATGTAACGCCACTCATTGTCATTGCCTGCCAAGGTCCGCGCGCCCCACACCAGGGTCCCTTTGCCGCTAAAACGACGAATAGCATTGATGGATTTACCCGTAGCATGCACGTTCAGCGTATCTTGCAGGTCATCTATGATTGCAAATACAGGCTCTACGACCTCATTGATAGACATATTAGCCGGGGCTTTCCAGACGCCACGATTAGCATCTACGCGTGCATAAATGCCCGCCATTACGCCGCCTGGCGGGATGGTATTCAGGGCTGCCGTCGATTGAGTCACCCAAGTTCTGAATAATTCAAACTGGGAGTAGAGTTCATTGTATAGCTGCTGTAAAGATTTATGCCCAATTTGAGTGTTAACTGCTGTTGCTTCTATCTCAACACTGTTTCCTGAGGTTTCTGCCAGGCGGATCTGTGCGATCAATTCAAGAATACTGGCATCGCTGGTCAGGCTCTCCGGCCGGATGTCGGTGCCATCTGTTGTGCGCTTGAGGGCCAAATTTGCAAACCGGATTTCTCTGGGAAGAGTACTGATCAGCCATGGTCCATAAACTGCTCCGTATTTAAGATTCTCATTACCGATCTCGTTTCTGAATGTATCCACGACTTCGCTAAAATCAGTATCGGTTGAGTGGTAACCCAAGTCGCAAATAACGATACGGTTGTGCACCTCTGCACATTGCGCCAGTGCAGCCATATATAGCGGCGCGCCATATTTTTCAGTGGCAACGGCTTCCGGCATCACGATGATGGTTGGCTCAGATACCTTTTCAATACTGCTTAATCCCTGAGCAAGCGCTGCTGCAGAAATAGCACTGCTGTAGCCGCCAACTGACACTATCATGCATGGGCCGCCGCCATTAAAAAAATACAAACGCAAGCTGTCATACAGGTAAAAAACATGATCAACCCTGGTATCAGTGAGCTGGTTTTGCTCATCTAGCCATAGCGTCACAGCCTGTGCAGGCGGACCACCAAAGTAGGATTCATATTCAACTAAGGACGAGATTCTGGTAGGCACCTGCAATAACGAGGCACCATCGCGCTCAGCTTTTTCTGTATAGCCGATAAACACCGGAAATGCGGTTTCAACCTCGGTGACTGTCGGGGGTAGCTTGACGATTTCTTCTACATATACGCCTGGAGTTTTGTATTGGGCCATGATTTAATTTTTATCGCGGTTAGGGGTGGGCAGCCGTCTTTCCAGCATAGGTAACACCTTGGTGTCCGGCGCATCTGTCACTACGGTCAGTAAACGTAATTTATATAGTGCAGAAGGCACTGGCACTGCTTTCAATGTCGACCACACATCATGCGTTTCTTCCAGTGTCGGCGAATATAAATCAATCGCAAGCTTGAATTCGCGCAATCTGTCCAGCGCATGCGTCGGCGCATTGTGCGTCATGGATTCGTGCTTCACATTCATCTCGCTAAACAATGGCTGTGCGTGGAAAAACTGCATGGCGCGTCCAAGCATTAATAATGCTTCAGTATAGGATGCATAAGTCGCAGACAGCAACACAAGCAGGTTTAGCTGCAGCGACGGCGATTGATAAACAGTATGGGAGGGGGTCATGCCCGGCGGCGAATTTTTTAACCCGGCATCTTCCTGAATATTCACCAGCGTCAGGTTTAAACCTTCACGCGTGGCGGGCTGAGCATTCGCAGAAGAAAGATCATGCAATCCGGCTGGCGTGGCATTACTACTGATACCGTACGCCTCTACCAGTTGATGATTTAACTCATTCACAATGATGGTTAATGCATGCGCGATCATGGCTTCTCCCCAGACTGTTCAAGCCATTATAGGACGGTTAGCACGCGCGCGCGACCCTTAACGTTGCGCTAATGTGACGCTGTATGTTGCGAATCAATGAATGGTAAACGCAAAGCCGGGTGGCAACTGAAGATGGTGAGGATGTAGTTAGCTCAAGAATAAGAGCCCTAAAATTAAATACCCATAGGAATTTTGAAATTCCTATGGGCAAGTCCTGCGCTTAGATGTGGCGAGTTGTAAGTCTTGTCTATCTAAGTATCGATTGCTGCTTAGTTAGCAACAACGATTTCGTTTTTAACGGCAGTTACGCCTTTGATGCTCTTAGCAATTTTTTCTGCTTTTTGAGCTTCAGCTTTAGATTTTGCATTGCCTGACAGTTGTACCAGGCCATTGCTATCAGTTTCGACGCTGATGTCAGTTGCGCTAACAACTTTGTCTTTAGCGAAAGCAGCTTTAACTTTAGTTGTGATTACTGAATCTTCTACTTTGGTACCCAATGAGTCACCGTCAGCAGCAAAACCAGCCATAGGCAAAGCCAAAGCACTTACCAGCAATAATGATTTGATTGTATTTTTCATAATGTTTCCTTCTTGAGTGGATTTAGGAGGTTCCATTATTCAAAAATCGCCTCATGCCGTGAATACACTAAATTCTGATAGTAACGTAGGAATGGGCTGACTTGCTTTAACCACCGTTGCATGCCATTTGATTGCAATGCAAACTGCCTGTATTCTTGGGTGGATCAACTTATCTAAGCTTGCATTATGCAACTGCATTTTTTATCGGCGCTAGCCATTTTTATCAGCGGCTACGCGCCACTGGGCCTGATTCTCATCATCAAGGACTTGAATGAAGACACGCTCCATTTCGAGCACCCGATGCGTGCGCTCGCTATTTTTGTGATCTTCGCTATAAGCGCTTTATTTGCCTTGAGTGCAGCGCGCAATATTAGGCAGGGCGTACCGGTGAAGATTTCCAAGGTATCCAATAAATCCGGCGATATGTTTACGTATACCATCCCCTACATGATGTCTTTTTACAAGTTTGACCTGGGTGACTGGAAATTGCTGTTATGCCTGTTTATCTTTTTGAGCCTGATGTTTGTGCTGTCATACCGTACGCAAAATGTGTTCGTCAACCCGGTGCTGGCGCTGGCCGGTTACGGGCTGTATGACTGCCAGTTCAAAGATGGCACGCAAGAGAGGCAGGGGCTGCTGTTGTCAAAACAGCATTTCCAGGTCGGTGATTATTGCGCAATCAAACGGCTTTCCAATTTAATGTACTTTGTCACTCATGTAGAAGTCACGAAGGAAGCAGGCGAAGGAGAATCTCAGTGACGACTAATGTGAAACATACCTTGCAGGCCCTGCGTGCCAGTGATTTCAAGCATTGGGTGACCACTTTCTGGCTGGTGAAAAGAAAGCTCAGCCAGCAGCAGGCAAAATATTCGGTGTTAAAAGTAGATACTGATGCCAAACTGGAGCAAAAGCTTAAAAATGCAGTCACCGAAAAAATCCTTGATCAGGACTACCAGCTGGATGATTACGACTTCCTGACCGCCGACCAGGACAAAAGCCTGTTAACCATTGCTTCGTCTGAGACTGATGTCATGCTGATCCAGGCCGAGATTGAAAAAGGCACCGCCAACGCCAAAGTTGAGCAATATGAGCAATTACTTGATTCATGGGCGATGGTGATCAAGCTGGAGCACCAGGACAAAGCCATCTACGCCTACCGCAAAATCAGTAAACTCAATCATGCAGCCCGCCTGTCGCATGTGTCTTTTATCCAGTTCAAAGACCAAGAACTGAAAGACCTGGATGAAAAGGAGATCTTCACTATCGATACCCAGGTGGATTTTTTCACTTATGACGGCACGACTTTCATCGCCAATAAAAAAGAGTTTGAAAAGACTTTGAATTTCCGCGCCGGCATGGAGAAAAACCGAGATGTGGTGCTAAAGGAATTTGTAGACCTGAACATATTCAACGATGCCAGCTTGCTGAAAGAACATATAGGCGCCAACCTGAATTACCTGCGCAAGGTGTCTTCGATCCAGAAAAGTGGCTACTACAAAGACGCCACATTCATGGAAGAACTGGTTAAGGTCAACCAGCTGAAAAACTGGGGGCTGCAAGTCGAAAACGGCGCGATTGTCATCAATGAGGCTTCGATAGACCTGGTACTCACATTGCTGAATAATGGCCGACTGGAATCGCCGATCAACCACGAAATGTTTGATGCCGCCGTCAAGAAAAAAGTCACTTAATATCATTACTGCCGGTGAATGTCGGCATAGCTAAAATATGCAACTACATTATCAAACGCTAGGCGAGGGGCTGCCGTTAGTCCTTATACACGGCCTGTTCGGCTCAGCCGATAACTGGGGCAATATCGCCAAACATTTTGCTCAACATTTCCAGGTGATCAGTATTGATCTGCGCAATCATGGCCGCTCGCCGCATAGTGAGTCGCAAAGCTACGCTGACATGGCAGATGACCTGCTGGAGCTATGCGATGCCTTAGATTTAGAGCAGATTCATTTACTCGGGCATTCTTTAGGCGGCAAAGTCGCCATGCAATTTGCCACGCAATACCCTGAGCGCGTCAGCAAGTTGATTGTGGTCGATATGGCCATGCGGGCTTATGCGGATGAACACACGCATTTGATCAACGCCATGATGACCGTAGATTTAAGCCATGCGGAATCACGTAATGATGTTGATCGCGAATTAAAGGCACCGATCAGCAACCTGATGGTGCGCCACTTTTTACTGACTAACCTGGTAAAAGTCGAAGGGCAGTTACAGTGGCGGATCAATCTGCCAGCAATCAAAAGTAACTACCCAAAATTTCAGGCTGCACTTTCAGCGCACTTTGCAAAGCCTTGCCTGTTTATTCGCGGCGAGCGCAGTCAATATGTGCAAGAAAGTGATATTGCTGAGATTAAGCAGCATTTCCCTAAAGCCGAATTGATCAGTCTGCCAACGGATCATTGGGTCCATGCCGAACAGCCACAGCTGTTTATACAAACGGTTGAAAATTTTCTTGCTTAGTCAGTTCGTAAATTAACCTCAGCAATTATCACCACCAGAATTCATCAGGCCACAGCGTTGTGGCCTGATCTCGTGCTTACACTGCCACCACCGGAAAATCAATCTCCGTCTGCGCAATATGGTTGGTGTAGTTGGTCAATGTGTTTAAAGCAACATTGGCAATCACTTCTAGAATTAAACCGTCATCGACACCTGCCAAATGCGCTTCACTCAAGTCCTGGTCTGACAATACCCCACGCTGTTGCACAATTTTCACTGCCAGTTTCAATAGTCCATCAGTCACTTCATCGTTTGCCCCGGCATGACGCGCGGCCTGGATAGCCTCCGAGTTAAGGCCAGCACCCCTGGCAATCAGGCTATGCGCAGACAGGCAATACTGGCAACTATTGGCCTGCCCAATGGCAAGTGCAAGCGACTCCCTTTGTTTGGCGGTCAAGCGGCCTTTGGTGACTCCTTCACTCAAGCTGAGGTAAGCATTTAACGCAACCGGTGCCTGTGCAAAAGTGGCAATCAGATTAGGGACTTTGCCCAGTTTGGCTTTGACTGTGTCTAGCGTTGCATTGATCTCCGCACTGGCAGTTTCGCGGTTGATAGTTTGAATTCGTGCCATGATAAATCTCCTTGTTTGGTTTATTAAGACGCTTTGTGCGTTGGAGATATCATGCAATACTAATGATTATCAAAGGTCTCGTTATGTTGATCAGGAGTATCGTTTGGACCCATTATTACCCCTTTTGAATCAGATTCCACTGTCTGCCAAAGTATTTTTTACCGGTGATCTATGTGAAATTGCAAACTTTGATGGATCAGGGCAGGTGGGACATATCCACTTGCTACGGTCCGGCAAGCTAGACCTCATGTGGAAAGGCCAGCCTATTTCACAGATAGAACAGCCCAGCGTAGTGTTTTTCCCGCGCCCCAGCATACATGTGCTCACGCCTGTGGCGGGCTCACCCTGTGAGCTGGTGTGTGCCTCGATTGATTTAGGTGCCAGTGTGCGTAGCCCGTTGGCGACTGCATTGCCAGAATTTGTGATCGTGCCTCTGAATGAAGTGCAGCTCATTGCGCCCACCCTGCAATTATTGTTTAGCGAGGCATTTGAGCAAGCATTGGGAAGGCAGGCTGCCTTAGACCGATTGGCAGAGTATTTCCTGATTCAGGTATTACGGCATGTGATTCAGCACGGTCAGTTGCAGCAAAGCATTTTTGCAGCATTGGCAGATACTCGCCTGGCGCAGGCCGTGAAAGCCATGCACGAAAAACCATCACATCCGTGGACACTGGAAACCCTGGCCGATGTATCCGGCATGTCACGCGCCAGGTTCGCTGCTAACTTTAAAGCGACGGTAGGCACCACGCCGTTAGACTATCTCACCGATTGGCGGCTCTCCATTGCGCAAAACCTGCTCCGGCAAGGCAAGCCACTCAAAAGCATTGCCAGCCAAGTGGGTTACCAAAGTTCAGCGGCATTCAGCCGGGTGTTTGCAAAGCGGCTAGGCACTACACCGACGGAGTGGCATTAGCTGCGCCATCATCTTTTTAAGCATATTTCAGCTTCCATACAATATTTCCAAAGCTGAAACGTCTACACAGCATGGATACACATTTAGAAAACAACTTGCGCATGGCCCAACAAGATTCTGTGATCACAGAAACATTCAATAAAGAAAAAGCCAGGCTACGCAATTTCATCAGAAAAAGTGTCCCGAATGCCGGTGACGCAGATGATATTTTGCAGGATGTGTTCTACGAGTTTGTGTCGGCTTATCGCTTGCCTGAGCCGCTGGAGCAGGTCGGTGCGTGGTTATATCGTGTGGCAAAAAATCGCATTATTGACCGTTTTAGAAAGCAAAAGCAGGAGGTCACACTTGACCAGGATGAGGATGAAGACTCCCTATGGCTGGAATCGATACTTTCGATTGAAACCGAAACTCCGGCCTCAATTTACGAAAGAAAAATGCTGGTTGAACACGTGATTGCAACGCTTAATCAGCTACCAATTGAGCAACGACAAGTGTTTATCGCACATGAGATAGATGGCAAAAGCTTCAAACAAATTGCCGCAGAAACCGGTGTTTCTATCAACACCTTGTTAGCAAGAAAAAGGTACGCAGTGACTTTTCTCAGAGAGCAACTGCATGCCAGTGACTAATCGTATTAATGACTGAATAATTGGAGAGATGAATGAAAAGTTGTAAAAGTAAATGTGCTGCCTTTGCAGCGTTAGCCGTAGTCTGCATTGCAGCGTTATCGTATGTCGTCATGCTGTTGTGGAACCACGTGGCTGTTTCATTAGCTGATGGCATCCATGTGATTGATTACTGCCATGCAGTCGGTCTGTTGATTTTGAGCAGGATTTTGTTTGGTGGGTTCAGAGGCCGTCATGGGCATCACCACCGGCATTGCTGCGATGGCGCCATGACCGCAGATGAGGCAGAAAAAGTCCGTTGTGGCCTGTTCAGCCGTTTTAAATCCAAACAGGATGCTGAGTAATTCCGCAGGTAATCAGTCATAGATAACAAAAACGGCTTCAGTGAATAGAAGCCGTTTTTATTTGATAAAACTAATTCGTTATACCGCCATGCTTTTCACTTTGCTCACCTTTGCAAGAAGGCTTTTCAGCGTATACATACGCTTAATCACAGTCCATCCCTGTCATGAAATTCTGCACGGATAAATGTAAATCCATCTTTTTGAGCGTTAATGTAGCCAATCCCTGGATACGGCAAGTGTGGTGCCGCAATCATGGAGCCGCTTTTAGCTAATTGTGCGAATTGAGCTTGGCGCTGTTTTGCGGCGCTGGGCCGGTCAACATCGTAAGTAATGGTGATGTCAGGATGAGGAAACTGCACCGCTTCCACATGCACGGAGTCGCCAATAAACGTGATGGACTGGCCCTGGCTTTCCAATCTGTAGCAGTAATGCCCAGGCGTATGGCCGGGTGTAGGGTATGCATTAAAATCATCCAATATCTTTTGTGCGCCACTTAATGGTTTTACGTGGCCCAACGCCACATATGGCTGCATCGCAGTTTGCGCCTGCTGAAAATAGGCTTTGTCATAGCCATTCACCCCGTTTTGGTTTTTAGCATCCAAGAAAAAGTCTACATCGGCTTTACCTACATAAATATTCGCATTGGGGAAAACCGCTTTGCCCTTATGCACCAGGCCACCCGTATGGTCGGTATGGATATGAGTGATCAATATGTCAGAAATATCTTCCGGCTTAACGCCTAACTTGTTTAAACGCTCACTAAACTTGCCGCCAAACCCCTTGCCAAAAAAATCGCCTGCACCTGTATCCACCAGGATTAATTTCTTGCCGGTGTTGATTAAAAACACATTGATCGATGCCTCAATAGGGTTACGCAAATGCACCTGGCTCAACAAACCATCGACCGTTTTTTGGGGCGCGCCTTTTAGCAATACGTGTAAGTCTTGCGGCACCGTGCCATCTGAAATCACCGTGATTTCATACGTACCCAATTTGAAGGTGTAGTAACCAGTTTCAGCATGGTATTTAGCCACTGAAGCCGTTGGTAATTCAGCTCCGGCAACAGAACTGTTGGCATAAGCCAGGCACTGTAAAAATAAGCCAATAGCTAAAACTGTCTTCTGGAATGCCACTCTTTTTCTGCCTTGCACATTGCTCATCCATATTCTCCTTTTTTATTTAAAGTGCTGCCAGAATACGTATAATTAATTATTATTTAAAATTGAATATTTGTATTAGATGTATAACTATTATGGATATAAAAAGAGCGGACCTGCCTTTATTGATTTCACTGGATATCCTGCTGGAAGAAAAAAACGTCACCAAGGCGGCGCAAAGGCTGAATATCAGCCAACCAGCGCTCTCTACGCAATTAGCCAGGCTGCGGGTGCTGTTTGAGGATCCATTGCTTGTCCCTGCAGAAGTAGGGCGAGGTATGGTGCTGACTGAGCGAGCTTTAAACCTTCAGCATAAATTACGGGCATCCATTAACGAGCTTAAATTTGCCGTCAATTTCAAATCCAGTTTTGATCCGCTCACCTCCCGTCGCAAATTCACCATTGCAACCAACGATAGCGTGTTCACGATTCTTGGCTTGCCAGTTTTAAAAAAGGTACTTTCCTTTAATAACCCAGGCCTGCAAATTTCATTCGTGTCAGTGTTTGGCGTTAATGTGAAAGAAGACCTGGAGAAAGGTCATATTGATTTATACATAGGTGACATCAACAAAATGCCAGACAGCCTCAAGGTCAGGTATTTAATGAAAGACAGCTTTATCATGGCGCAGAAAAAATGGCATGCGAGAGGCACCAAGAAACCGACGCTTAATGAGTATTGCCAGTTGTCCCATGTCATCGTCTCTGCCAAGGGTGACTTATCCAGCTCAATTGATCACTTGTTATCCGAGCAGTCGCAAACCCGGAACATTGTCGCGTCAGTGCCCAGTTACAACCAGATTGCTTTGGTCCTCACCAATAGCGATTGTGTTGCCACCTTACCTAAGCAGCTACTCGAAAAATATCAGGACACGTTGGATTTGATTGAACTGCCATTTGCAATCCCGCCTTTTGAGCTAGGCATGGCGTGGCATATAAAGTCTCAAGAGGATGAAGCGATGGTATGGTTGAGGCAGCAGTTTGTGAATGTGTAGCTGAAGTATTGGGATATGCGTATAGTTGGGGGATCAATGCCATCAAAATGTTATTTTGCAAGACCTGTCCCCCTAGATTCTCTATACTCATTTAAGGTTTTCAGGACTCACGCCATGTATAAAGGTTTCCCATCGCTTGTTATCATCGGCCGTTGCAGGAGTTGGGGGGACATAATTTATTGCCATAACTGAGGAGCCTATTGCGATAAATGCCAAGTAATTCGGACGGCCATCTTTCTCTGACGTAATAGATAGTACAGGTACGCCACCAGAATCTTCCCGACGAATTTTTGCATTTTTAAAACCGTGCATCTCATATTCTTTAACAGCATTCTGCGATTCACCTCTAAATTTACGATTACCCTGATCGTAGGTTTGATAGGGACTTAAATTAATAGTGAATATGCCCTCTTTAATCTCATCAAATTTCCACTCTGGAATAACCGACTCCACATCGGCTAATACACCGAGCACCACTGCTGGCATGGCGGCTCCGTCAATCTTCTTAGAAATATAGTGCGCGGGAATAGTGATTGCTGGCTCATATTTGTCTTTTGGAGCCGCCGGATCGACACTTCCTGCCATAATTTGGCTGAGTGGGACATGCTTAACCTCGCCTCCTTGCACGGAACCTACAATAAGACATAAAACTATAAAGAGGTAGCTGGTTTTTGCTTGCATTCATTTCTCCGGCTTTGTTAAATAATCTGGAGTATTGGATGGATTTATTGACAACTCCACTTTTCTATTTCATCAATAGAATTTAGTTTTTTGAAGTTTACATCACTATATAACAAAGAAGATCCAAGGCGTTAACCTTGAGTCTCTATATAAATGGTGGCCCCTATGTGAGTCGAACACAGCTCACTACGTGCGGCTTAGGGCATTCTGCTGGCTTTCCTTTTCGGTTAAAAGGTAGTGCATAAGTTATTCGATAGAGTTGCAAAAACTTGAATTTTCATCAAGGCCATTTGAGAACTCCTTCTTGATAAATGGCTCAGGACTTCTATTCTTATCGATTAGAGAGTCGGCAACGTCCAACTGGATGCTACAACTATCCTTTTCAATCCCCACAGTTGCAGTGTAGAGACGTCCCGCGACAGGCGTGAATGTGATCACAGGAATACAATAGCTAAAACCATATGAAAAGCTTCCACCCAGGGGTTGATGAAGGGCAACTGAGAAAGGTGTTCCGGCAGCAATGTTAGTAGGTGACGTAATTATTTCCGCTGGCGATTGGATAAAATATCGCCCCTTGCAGATTTTTGCATCAGAAAACGTTGCAATAGGGCCGGAAAAGGGCAATCCTGAAGTTGAGATTGCGCGAAATTGAGCTAAATCCCCAGATGTGGGTGGCACATATCTTCTTTGAGCTAATGCACAGGCATTTAGCATAGTTAGTGTTAGTAAACTCAAGGATAAGTATGTGATCAGTGAGCGAGTTGAAATCATATAAATCTTCGCGATACTTTATTAAACAATTAATTATTATTTTACTTCACCACAAAACAAAAAAGACCCAAGGAGTTAACCTTGAGTATCTCTATAAATGGTGGTCCCTCTGTGAGTCGAACACAGCGCCAGCGGATTATGAGTTCTGTGCTCTTACCCGCTAATTAAGCTGTAATTCTCATGTTAACTAGGTACGCCAAGGATGCTTAGGTACATCACAAACACCAGCGACATTCACACCGGCTTGCGCAACCAAGTGATCGTTTTCTACAGTGTCACCACTGACTCCGATTGCACCGATCAACATGCCTTCTTCATCGACAATCGGTAACCCACCCGGGAAAGTGATCAAGCCATCATTGGAATGCTCAATGCCGTATAAAGGCGAGCCAGGCACTGAAAGTTTGCCGATTTCGCCAGATGGCATGGCGAAATAACAGGCTGTTTTTGCTTTTTTGATGGCAATATCGATACTGCCGACCCACGCATCATCCATTCTTGTGAAGCTTTTCAGGTTGCCGCCAGAATCCAGTACGGCGATACACATCTTGACGCCGATCTCTTTGGATTTTTCAACTGCTTTATCTATGATTTCTTGTGCGACTTCAAAGCTTACGTGCATTTGTTTTCCTTATTTTTATGAATGGAACAAATACGACTACCGCAGCCCATTTAAATTCATTGAAAGTTTGTTTGAAACCCAAATTAGCCGCTAGGTGATGTTTTCGCCTATGCGCTGCAATTCTTTTTGCAGTGTATTTTTATCTGCCAGAAACTCGGCATCCAGCGTTAAGAGTGCCTCTATGCGTTTACGCAGCGTGGAGTAAGCTTTGAAGAATGAGGCTTCTATTTCAGCTTCGCTTCCCGTTGCTTTTGCAGGGTCATCAACGCCCCAATGTGCCCTTAATACATTCCCTAAATAAGCCGGGCAGGTTTCTCCGGCTGCATTGCTGCACACTGTGATCACAATGTCTGGCGTTGCGGGCAGGTTATCCCACGACTTGCTGTAATAGGCTTCTGTGGCGATGCCTTCACGCTTAAGCAATGCCAGGGAACGCGGATGTACTTCGCCTGTAGGCTGGCTGCCGGCGCTCATGGCTTGCATGCCTGCCGGGGCTAGTGCGTTAAACGTGGCTTCTGCCAGGATGGAGCGGCAGGAGTTGCCGGTGCATAGAAACAGGATATTCATAGACTGCTTTCAAATATTAGTGGGTCTCGTACCAGGTACGGCTACGGTTGACGATGGAAACGACGGATAGCATGACAGGGACTTCTACCAGCACGCCGACGACAGTGGCCAGCGCTGCCCCTGAGTGAAAGCCAAACAGTGCGATAGCGGTGGCGACAGCCAGCTCAAAGAAGTTGGAAGCACCGATGAGTGCAGAGGGCGCAGCAACGCAGTGGGCGACCTTGAGCTTTTTGTTCAGCCAGTAAGCCAGCATGGAATTGAAATACACCTGAATGATGATAGGCACGGCAAGCAAGGCGATGATAAGTGGTTGTTCCAGGATCTGCTGGCCTTGGAAGCCAAATAGTAAAACAAGCGTTGCCAGTAAGGCGGACAGGGAAACAGGCTGGATGCCCTTAAGTAACTTTTCAAGTGCGCCTTGCCCTTTTGCCAGCATGACCTTACGCAGAGCCTGGCTGATCAAGACAGGCACAATGATAAAGACAACCACGGACATAAAGAGCGTGTCCCATGGCACAGCGATGCTGGAAAGGCCAAGCAAAAGCGCTACCAGGGGCGCAAAGGCAAACAGCATGATGGTGTCATTGAGTGCGACTTGTGACAGTGTGAACCTGGGCTCGCCATTGCAAAGCTGGCTCCAGACGAACACCATGGCCGTGCAGGGGGCAGCAGCTAACAGAATCAAGCCTGCGATGTAGCTGTCGAGCTGGTCTGCCGGTAGCAGGTCTGCGAACAGGTGCCTTATAAAGACCCAGGCAAGTAAGGCCATCGAGAACGGCTTGACTACCCAGTTAATGAACAAGGTTACGCCTATGCCCTTGCTGTGCGCGAGGACTTCTTTCATGGTGCTGAAGTCGATTTTTAGCAACATGGGGATAATCATCAGCCAGATCAGTACGGCCACTGGCAGGTTTACTTCGGCAACCTTTAAGCCACCTATGGCCTGGAAGAAGGCGGGGAAGGCTTGGCCTAATGCTATCCCGACCACTATGCAGCCCAGTACCCACCAGGTCAGGTTACGTTCAAAGCTTGAGATTGCGGTTGGGTTAGCAGCAGCCATGATGTTGTTTTGACTTTCTCGGGGTGATTTGTATGGCTTGCATTACCGGTGTGCAACATGCACCTTCAGTCATTTCTGCATTGTTGAACGTGGGCGCACTGTCCAGCGTCCTGTAACTTTCCCAGACAATGCCTGAGGGATCTTGCACCCAATGCTTGTCTGACCTGGCGTAACAGCAGGTGGTACTCTCCTGGGTAAGGAGTGACATCTCGGCTTGTTCCAGTCGTGTCCTGATCTCATCCAGCTCTTCTTCTGTTTCAACCTGGATGCCGATATGGTCCAGGCCCGCTTTAGCACCGCGCGAGCTAATGGCGAAATTCACGTGTGGGCTTTCCAGCATCCATCTGGCATAGTCAGGTTTCTCAACTGTCGGAGGGACACCAAAAAGCGCCGAGTAGAACCGGACACTTTGCGTGACATTGTCGACAGCGACATGCAGGTGCATACGTTTCATGGATTGTCTTCCGTTTCGGGGTGGCAGTTGAGGTTAGGGCAACACACAGCCTGGCCTGCGCAGCAGTTCTCGGTGAGGTAAGCGAGCAGGGTGTTCATGGCTTCATAGTTGGCTGTGTAATAAATAAACCGGCTGACCTGCCGTGAGCTGGTTAATCCGGCATGGGTCAGTTCTTTCAGGTGGAAAGACAAGGTGCTCGCAGGAATTTTGAGCTGTTCACCAATTGAGCCCGCCGGCAGCCCTTCGGCACCTGCCTGAACCAGTAACCGGAATATCTCCAGCCTGGCCTCTTGTGCAATGGCAGAGAGTTGCGTAACTGCTGTTGTCGTTTCCATAGATTCTATATTTCCATAAATATGGAAATAATGCAAGCACTGGCAGATTGTTAAGTAAGGTGCTTGCTTCAAAGACTGTGATGCGCTTTAGTGAGCGATGAATCATTCTCTTAGAAGGGCGTGATAAAAAAACCACCCGGAGGTGGTTTTTCATGGCAGTGCTATTTAATTTGGCTTTTTAAACGCGATTGAGTTCTGGATTGCCCCAGTCGCTTTGGAAACGGCGGGTGTCTTCATCATTTTTTGAATTAACGCCAATCAGGATGCCACCCTCTTTAACATCAGCTTCGTATTGTTTCAGGGTATCTTCCGGAATACCCCAGCCAATCAGTGCACCAACCAGGCCGGCGGTCACCCCGCCAGCACCTGCACCTGCAATACCTGCGGCCAGTGGACCGGCAATCACCAGACCCAAGCCAGGTACCACAATGGCTGTACCCACAGCGGCGATAGCAGCTGCAATCGCACCTGCCGTTGCACCAAGTGCACCACCGATAGCCGCGCCTTCAGCCGCTTTGCTGCCCACTTCAGTTTCTAGTGTGGCATTTTTACCGTAGTAGCGCTCACGCGTTTCCTCGGACATGATGACGTTGATGTCATTCGCGCCGTAACCCGCTTCAGTAGCAGAAAGATATGCACGCTCTGCACTTTCCTGATCTTTAAATAAACCGGTAACTGTCGTCATAGTTGCTCTCCAAAATGTTTTTTATTAGAGCGACCAGTGTAGGTATTGGTATGGGATGTGACGAGTATGATTATTCTGATTCGAATGTAGGAAGGCGCCTCAATAGATTAGCATCCAGCAAGTATTGCCATATGTTTTGATTCAATGACTGACGCCGTCATCGCCAGGAAGTCAGATCACCTTTGCAACCGCTAATAGCCTTTCGCGATCAGCGTCTGGTAGCTGGTTGGGTGTACAAGCGTATACAGCTACGTCTAACAGCTGTTCCAGTTGATGTTGAATTTTGCCAATATCTTCTGGCATAAACTCATAGGTGCGGTCGACCACGATTTCTAGAAATGTTTCATCAAGATCATAGCCATGTAAATCGTTGAAAAGTATTCGAGGATATAACGCGTGATTTTTCTCAACGATCTGGATAATTTCTAAGCGTTTTGATTTTATTTTGGCCGAAAGCTTCATTCTCAGAGGTTTGTTAAATTACTTGTTTAACCTTATATGATTTTATGCGCTTCAATATGTTCATTTTTTTGAAGCTCTAGATTGAATGCAGACGTTAATGATCTGGGGATGGCCACCACTTAGGCAGCAGTTTTTTAATTTTGGATTGATTGTAGCGGTCGTCCATTAAATGAATCACGCCACTATCATTGGTGGTGCGAATCACTCTGCCGGCTGCCTGGACGACTTTTTGCAATCCCGGATAGAGGTAGGTGTATTCATAACCCAAGCCAAATATCTTTTCCATTCTCAAGCGCATTTGCTCATTCACATCATTGAGTTGTGGCAAGCCTAAGGTGGCAATAAAGGCGCCGATTAACCTGTCACCCGTCAAGTCAATCGCTTCACCGAATGAGCCGCCCAATACCGCAAACGCGATGCCTTCTGAAGTGAGGGTGAAGTCATTCACAAATTGCTGTTTATCCATTTCCGACATTACCCTCAATTGCGCGCGCGTTGGAATGTGAGGATATAAGCTATTGAACAAGGATTGCACATCGTTCAGGTAATCAAAACTGCTCAAAAACAATATGTAATTGCCCGGCCGTTCGATGAACTGCTTTGCCACCAGATGCACAATCGGCTCATGTGAAAAGTGCCGTTCTTTAAACCTGGTTGAAATATGCCTGGCTACTTTCACTTTTAATTGACTGGCATCAAACGGGGATTCCACATCCAGAAAACTGGTATTTTCAGGCAGGCCCAGCATGTCATTAAAAAATGAGGAGGGGCTTAGGGTGGCTGAAAATAAAGTGTTTGAATTGGCTGCCTGGAAACGGGGAGTTAAATGTTTTGCCGGAATCACATTGCGGATGCATAACGTGGCGTCTTGCTGAAACAGGCCGACACTGGTTTCGGTTTTAGTGATATCGAATAGGGAGTGATCCCCAAATGATTCAGCCAGCGTGGAAAACTGCAAGGCATCAAAATAGAAATTGAGCACTTTGGCATCATTGAAAGTGGGGTACTCCGCAAGATAATCAGTGATTTTTGAGATCACGCGTTGTAATGCATCTTCAAACTCTTCAGGAATATTGGGATACACTTCATAACGCACCGTCTGGCTACGGTTCAATACCGCCCAGCTGACATTCAGTTTTTCCAGTACACCTCTCAATGACTTGGGCACATGCGCCAGCATTTCGTTGAAAGCGCCATAATTCAATTCTGCACTATACATTTTGCGTGACCGTTCGATCATGTTGTGCGCTTCGTCAACCAGCACGCTGACTTTCCATTCATTGAGCACAGTGCCCGCATACAGCAAAGCGTGCAGATCAAAATAGTAGTTGTAATCACCCACCACCACATCGCTCCAGTTAGCCAGATCCTGAGACAGGTAGTACGGGCACACATGGTGTTTAAGCGCAACCTTTCGGATGGTGGGTTTATCCATCATAGTTTGTTTAAGCGCCTCATTTCTGGCGTTGGGCAAGCGGTCATAAAAACCATTGGCCAACGGGCATGACTCGCCATGACAGGATTTGTCCGGATGCTCGCAAGACTTCTCGCGGGAGGTTAATTCCAGTGTCCTGATTGTTAAGCCAGGATTGGCTTTCTGCACCGTCCTGATGGCATTCAATCCCAGCTCACGGCCGGATGATTTGGCAGTCAGGAAAAAGACCTTGTCCAGTTTGGCTTCTGGCATGGCTTTTAATAGGGGAAAGATAGTGCCCAGTGTTTTGCCTATGCCTGTGGTGGCCTGAATCAACTGGTGCCGTTGCTTCATGGCTGATTTGTACACGGACTCTGCCAGCACTCTCTGACCAGTCCTGAATTCAGGATACGGGAAGTTGAGCCCGGATAACTCGTGATTCCTGCTGGCTCTGTGTGCCAGTTCCTGCTCCGCCCAAACCAGCAATTTGCGACACAATGACTCAAAGAATGCTTGCAAGGTAGCTGCCGAATATTCTTCAACAAGCAGCGTTTCCTCTTTGGAAGTCACGTTGTAATACACCAGGGCCACGTTGATGGAGGGGAGCTCGTTCTCTAGACACATCAGATGCGCATACACCTTGGCCTGCGCCCAGTGCAGTAACCTGTGGTTCTCAGGCATGCGGTCCAGGTGCCCTTTATAGGTTTTCACCTCTTCCAGCTGGTTGAGCTCCGGGTCATAGCCATCCGCCCTGCCACGCACAAAGATATTCTGGTATTCACCGGTGAGGGTGATTTCAGTCTGGTAATAATGCTCGCGACGGTAGGCCACTGCCAAATGACCCAGCATGCCTTCTATCGCAGTAGGGGCGGGCGTGAAGCGTTGATCCAGGCTACCGGTTTTGGCAGTCAGTTCACACAGCGTGCGCACAGAAATCACATACTTAAAGATGGCTTTAAGATCTTCTGAGATTGCTAAATTTGCGACTAACTTAATGGCTGGCCTACTTTGGGGAATTTAGAACTTTAATTATCAAGCACAAGAGGCAGGTCCATTTCCATTCTTGCCAGTCTCTGCGCCATTCTGATCGTGGACTCGTCGAAAAGGCTGATGTCAGTATCTGCGAGTGATATTTGCCTGTATTTTTCCAACGCACTTTCAAAAGGTGATTCTTTAATGAATGCAATCAATTCAGAATAACGATCCCTTTGTCTGGTGTCTTTCGGATGGTTGTGTTCGCTGTAAATGTTTTCCAGATGCATGGAAAAACAGGCAATAAACTCTAATTCAAAACTATTGGTGATTTCCATGCAAACGTTGACTTTGAAATATATTTAGATGGATTCAATCCCACTATTCTAAAGCTTTTTAGGTCTAGTGAAGCTTTTAAGATTGCAGCAGAATTCATTGAGTTTTAGCATCAAAATAAATATCTGGTAAGTAAATGACACAAATAAAAACGGCTTCCATCTCTGGAAGCCGTTTTTTTATCTGGTGGTGAAAGAGGGACTTGAACCCTCGACCCCAGGATTATGAATCCTGTGCTCTAACCAGCTGAGCTACATCACCATTTGAAAGACCGCGATTATAGCAGTTGTGTCTAGGGACGACAACAATCGTTTATAGTGTTTTCGCAGTCTTTTAAGTCAGTTAAACATTGAAGCGGAAGTGCATGACATCGCCGTCTTGCACGATGTATTCCTTGCCTTCCAGACGCATTTTGCCTGCTTCCTGCGAGCCTTTTTCACCTTTGTATTGCACGTAGTCGTTGTAGGCGATCACTTCGGCACGGATAAAGCCGCGTTCGAAGTCGGTGTGGATGACGCCAGCAGCTTGCGGTGCGGTGGCACCTTTTTTCACAGTCCAGGCCCGGACTTCCTGTACGCCGGCGGTGAAGTAGGTTTGCAGGCCTAGCAAATCGTAAGCGGCGCGGATGACGCGGTTGAGGCCTGGTTCATCCTGGCCGAGTTCTTCCAGGAACAGCAGTTTGTCTTCTTCGTCCAGTTCGGAGATTTCACCTTCGATTTTGGCGCAGATAGTCACGACGGGTGCTTTCTCGGTTTTTGCCAGGGCTAATACTTTGTCCAGGTGTGGATTGTTTTCAAACCCACCTTCAATCACGTTGGTGATGTACATCACTGGTTTTACGGTGATCAGGCACAGCGGTTTCAGCAATGCGAGTTCATCAGAGTCCAGGTTCAGTGTGCGTACGGCTTTGGCTTCGTTCAGGCACGGTAATACTTTGTCTAATACTTTTATGAGTGCGATGGCGTCTTTGTCGCCACTTTTGGCTTTTTTGCCTTCGCGCTGCATGGTTTTTTCTACGGTTTCCATATCCGCAAGTGCCAGCTCGGTATTGATGACTTCAATATCGGCCAGCGGATCGATTTTGCCAGCTACGTGAATCACGTTGCCATCTTCAAAACAGCGTACGACATGGGCAATGGCATCAGTCTCGCGGATGTTGGCGAGAAATTTGTTACCCAGGCCTTCACCTTTGGAAGCACCGGCAACCAGGCCGGCAATATCTACGAATTCCACAATGGCAGGCTGGACTTTTTGCGGCTTGACCAGGTCGATCAGCGGTTGCAGGCGGTTATCCGGTACTTCAACAATGCCAACGTTAGGCTCGATGGTACAGAAGGGGTAGTTTTCTGCGGCGATGCCGGCTTTAGTAATTGCATTAAACAGGGTGGATTTGCCTACGTTTGGCAGGCCGACAATACCGCATTTCATAATGGAATGGCTTTCAGTGTGTGCTGCCGCACAATATTTTTGCGGCTGGCATTGAATAAAAGTGATATTTTACCGTTAGTAAAGAAATACAACAAAAGTATCTTGCAATGACTTGCTTTTATAAAGGCAGGCGGGCAGGATGATGACAATATACATTGCATGACAGCGGGGGCATAATCATCCTGTCATGCATCTTCCTGGATAAGGATGAGAAATGTTTCTTTTCGAAATGGCGCCGTTGCGACAACTCCTAATGTCGCGCTGGATTGCCGGGGTGATATTTTCGGGAGCGGTGCTGACTACACTCTTGCTGTGGGTCAGCGAGCGTCACCACGCGGAAGCATTGCAGGAAATACAATTCAGGCAATCCGTCGTCAATGCCGCGGAAGATATTCAGCACAGGATAGAGGCCTACCGCCAGATATTAAAGGGTGTTGAACAGCTTTATATTTCTTCAGAGCATGTTTCTGCCGATGAATTCAAACTCTACGTGAATGACTTTATCGAGCGCCCCGGTGATGCCAGCCTGAGCGCGATCGGATTTATCAAATACATCAACCTGCAACACCCTGATACTTTTAAAGACCTGGAAATGCCTATCCAGAAACTGTTGCAGGAGCGTGGCAATACATTCAAGGGCGACGAGTTCGCGCCTATCATCTATGTGGAGCCTCGAAACGATACCAACCGTGAAGTATTGTTCAAGAATGCTTTTGGTCATGCAGCGATAAGGGCTGATTTGCTAACGTCTGGGGATGGTGGGCAGCTGGTAATGGCTACCCATTCGATGATAGATGATATCTTGCCGCTGCAAAAACATTATGTGTTACATGCGCCGGTGTATCGCGGCAAGCTGACGGATATTCCTGTACATGGCCGCAGGCGCATGCTGAATGGCTGGGTATTTTTGCGTTTCGATGTGGCGGTTTTCTTAAGTGAAGCGCTGCACCAGACAGAGCAGCGGCATGTGCATTTTGATGTGTTTGATCAGGTCAAAGGCAAGGGACAGACGCCGTTGTACCACAGCAATGACGAATCGCAACTGCATGCACTGAAGGCGATTTACGGCATGTCTCATGTGCTGGGCATCAATGGGCAGGAGTGGAGTTTGCGGGCCCGCTCCACGCCTGCATTTGAAGCGACAATTGATTATGGCCAGGCCAACCGCATCGGTATTCTGGGGATTTTCCTCAGTATGTTGCTGGGCGGCATTGCCTACTTCGCAGTGATGCGCAGCCAGACTCAGCAGGCACTGGAGAAATTTAACCAGGAGTTCAATACCAGCGAGCAGCGCTGGATGCTGGCACTGGAAAGTACCGGCGATGGTTTGTGGGATTGGTATGTACCGGAATCCCGCATTGTGTATTCTGACCGCTGGAAAGGCATGCTGGGGTTTTTACCGCATGAGTTTGATCACCAGCCTGGCAGCTGGCATAGGCGTATCCATGAAGATGATTACCCGGCAGCGATGGCCATGCTGCAACAAGTGCTGAATGGCGAGCGTGACCACTATGCGATGGAGTATCGCATGGCATGCAAGGATGGTAGCTGGAAGTGGGTGTATGACCGCGGCATGGTGTTCAAGCGCGATGACGAGGGCAAGTCATTGAGGGTACTTGGTACGTTGGCAGATATCAGCAAAATCAAGCAGTCTGAAGAGGCGATCTGGCAATACGCGAATGTGGACACGTTGACCGGCTTGCCTAACCGGCGCATGTTCTTTGAACGCCTGGATCAGCAATTGCGACTGGTTAAGAACAATAACCATAAAGTGGCGATTATCTTTCTAGACCTAGACCGCTTTAAAGAGGTGAATGATTCGCAAGGCCACGACCAGGGTGACCTGTTATTGAAACATGCTGGGCAGCGCCTGACACAATGTATTGATGAAAACGGCCTGGTGGCACGGCTGGGCGGTGACGAATTTGTATTGATGCTCACCGATGCGCATGCAGCTTATGTGGAGAATATTGCACAGAAGGTGATTGATAGCCTGTCTACCCCATTCAAGCTGGAAAACAGCCATGCATATGTTGCCGCCAGCCTGGGGATTGCGATTTTCCCGGATGATGCCAGCAATAAAGATGACCTGATGAAACGGGTGGATCAGGCCATGTATGCATCCAAGCAGAAGGGTGGTAACTGCTTCACCTACTTTACGCCGCGCATGCAGGAGCATGCCGAAAACCGCATGCTGTTGTCGCATGACCTGCATATGGCGATTAAGGGCCAGCAGTTTTTCCTCGAATACCAGCCGGTGGTCAATCTGCAAACCAACGCCGTGTTAAAAGCAGAAGCACTGATACGCTGGCAGCATCCGATCAGAGGGATCATCCCGCCGATGGAGTTTATCAGTATTGCAGAAGATACCTTGCTGATTGTGCCGATTGGCGACTGGGTATTTAAAACCGCAATCCAGCAATGTCGCACATGGCGGCAGAGTTTACATGCTGATTTTCAGGTGGCGATTAATAAATCGCCTGTGCAGTTTGCGTCCGAGTATAAAAAGCAGCATGACTGGCTAAAAGAGATTTTAAGCGGCAATACCGAGCGCAATATGGTGGTGGTGGAAATCACTGAGCGCTTGTTGATGGATGCCAATTCGCAGGTGAGTGAACGCCTGGCGTTATACCAGCAGGCGGGCGTGCAGGTAGCGCTGGATGATTTTGGTACCGGCTATTCGTCATTGTCTTACCTGAAAAAATTCCCGATTGATTACGTCAAAATAGACCGTTCGTTTGTGCGCGAACTGGAGACTTCCAGTGAAGATGAAGCTTTGTGCCGTGCCATTATCATGATGGCTCACAGTCTGGGCATGCAGGTGATTGCAGAAGGCATTGAAAGCCTGCGCCAGCTGGAAATATTACGCGATATGGGTTGTGATCACGGTCAGGGCTTTTATTTCTCGCAACCACTGCGGCCAGATGATTTTGTCAATTGGGTTCACCAGTGGCAGCAGCATACTGTCTCGCAGTAGGTTGTTTGTGAAGTCATTCAGCGCACCGCTGATAGTGGCTTTGCTATTTGCTATGCAGTTGCAGCATGGCCTTTTCAAACTGGCCTTGTGCCAATAGATCAGTCACGGTAGTGGCTTTAATGATGCTGTCATCGATGGCCTGCTGCTCGTCTTTACTGGCCGCTTTCAATACAAAATTAACCACTTCGGCTTTGTTGCCTGGGTGACCTATGCCTATGCGCAAGCGCCAATACTCAGGCGTGTTTAATGCTGCATGAATATCCCGCAGGCCATTGTGGCCGCCATGGCCGCCGCCGAACTTCAGTTTTGCCTGACCGGGTAGTAAATCCAGCTCATCATGCACCACCAGGATTTCGGCAGGTAATATTTTGTAGTAATTGGCGAGTGCAGCGACCGATTTCCCGCTGGCATTCATAAACGTTGTGGGTTTTAGAAGCCATTTGTCAGCATGCGGCGACCATTTTCCTGCGATGCCAAACAGTTTGGCTTCAGGCGATAAACGGCTGCCAGATTGCTGCGCCAGAAGATCTACCAGCCAGAAGCCGGCGTTGTGCCGGGTCATGGTGTACTTTTCACCCGGGTTACCCAGGCCTACAATTAATTTGATCCCGCTCATGAGTTGTCTTTAATGATTAAAAGCGCACAGCTTTAAGAGTGGCTGCAATAAAATTAGCCTATATATTTCAAGTGGAAATTCAATCTAATAACCTGTCGCCATAAAAAAACGCGCACAAAACTGTGCGCGTTTATTTTAGCGTTAAATCGCCGGCGTGGCCGATGATTATTCAGCTGCTGGTGGTGCCTCTTCTTCAGCAGCCACTTCTTCTTCACCACCGCGTGGTTTCAAGAGCGTTGCAATCGCTGCGTCATCACCATGGGCAAGTTGTACGAACTCAACGCCTTTAGGCAGTTTGACTTCAGACAAGTGTACTGAATGGCCTGTTTCCAGGTTGCCCAGGTCGATTTCAATAAACTCTGGCAGGTCTTTAGCCAGGCAACTGATATCAGCTTCAGTCTGGATGTGCGAGATATTACCGCCACCCAGTTTAACGCCTGGTGCTACATCTTCATTGATGAAGTGGAAAGGCACTTTAACGTGGATTTTTTCTGAAGCAGACACACGTTGAAAGTCGATGTGCTGAATCGTATTGCGCACCGGGTGCAGTTGATAGTCACGCAGTAACACGCTTTCTGTTTTGCCATCCAGAACCAGGCTCAGGATAGAAGCGTGGAAAGCTTCGTGGCGGAACTGCATAAACAGTTCTTTATGATCAAACTCGATAGAGATGGCTGGCTTTTCACCACCATACACTACACCTGGCACATTGCCAGCGCGACGTAGACGGCGGCTCGCACCCGTACCTTTAACGTCACGTTTGACGGCTTTAATTTCGATACTCATGTGGAAAACTCCTAAAAACACCATGAAAAATGGTGGTACTACACTAAAATCCACCCGCCGCGACCAGCTGGTGGTGTAAAACTTATTCTTTAATCCTAGCCTTAACTGTTTATGACATTCAGTCCATAAACAGCGAAGAAACGGATTCTTCCTGGCTGATGCGCTTGATGGTTTCAGCCAGCAAGGTTGCCGCACTCAGTTGGCGGATCTTTCTACAGGCCCGAGCATTGTCGTTTAGCGCAATGGTATTGGTCACGACCAACTCATCCAGCTCCGAATTCAGTATGCGCTCGCCGGCGCCGCCTGACAGTACCGGGTGAGTAGCATAAGCCACCACTTTCACCGCACCCTGATTTTTCAGCGCTGCTGCGGCTTCGCACAGGGTATTTGCGGTATCCACCATATCATCCATGATGACGCAGGTGCGGCCTTCAACCTCACCAATAATGTTCATGACCTTGGCAACGTTCGCTTTTGGGCGACGCTTGTCAATAATTGCCAGGTCAGCATTCAATTGTTTTGCAGCGGCGCGTGCACGCACTACACCACCAACATCCGGTGAAACGACCACCAGGTTTTCATAACCTTGCAGGGCCAGGTCATCCAGCAAAATCGGCGTTGCATAAATATTGTCGACCGGAATATCAAAGAAACCCTGAATCTGGTCGGAGTGCAAATCCATGGTCAGCAAACGGTTTACACCGACGCTGGTCAGCATGTTTGCCACCACTTTGGCCGTAATCGCAACACGGGCAGAGCGCGGGCGTCTGTCCTGGCGAGAATAGCCAAGGTAGGGAATCGCTGCGGTAATACGGCCAGCGGACGAGCGACGCAATGCATCTACCATGACCATGACTTCCATCAGGCTGTCATTGGTTGGATAACTGGTGGATTGCAGCACAAATACATCACGGCCGCGCACGTTTTCCAGCAGCTCCAGCATGATTTCGCCATCCGAAAACCGGCCAACATCAGCGCGCCCTAATTCAATGCCCAAATGCGTGGCAACTTCTTGTGCCAGTACCGGATTGGCATTGCCGGTAAAAACCATCATGTTGGCGTTACTCAACGTTGTACCCTTTTCAGCGAAAACGATGTCTTAAAACCCGAATTCCTGCCGGAGGCAGAAACCTGCAAAAAAATAAGCGTGTAAATTGTTAAATCTACACGCTTTATATTTGGCTGAGGAGGAAGGATTCGAACCTTCGCATGCCGGAATCAAAATCCGGTGCCTTAACCAGCTTGGCGACTCCCCAAGAAACTTTTCTACTATCACTTTTACTGCCGGCAATTTAATCTTTTGCCGAGCTGAAAAGCGGATGGTATTTTAACCCTTTTGCCCAAAAACCAGAAGTGTTTTCTGGTCTGTTTGCAATCAATTCATCTGCTTTTTTTGCACTGTCTACCGCCACAAATACTGAAGCACCGGAGCCACTCATACGAGCATCGCCGTATTGTTTTAACCAGGCCAACGTATTGTTAACTTCAGGATAGAGTGCACAAACAACTGGTTCCATATCGTTTCTGGCTTGCTGCCAGAACGCGCTGGAATTAGCGCCGTTTGAAAAGTCCGCTATTCTCAATGGTTTTGAATCTCTTGTCAATGCTTGATGCGCAAATATTTCAGCCGTTGGAACCTGAATTTGCGGGGTAATCACCACATAGTATTTTTCCTGCATTTCAGCGGTTAAAGTGACTGCCGAAAGTTGTTCGCCAACACCTTCTGCCCAGGCAGTTTGGCCAAAAATAAATACCGGCACATCGGCACCCAGGTTTAAGCCAATCTGCATCAGCTGCTCACGCGAGTAATTCAGTTGCCATAATTGGTTAAGGGCCAGCAGGGTGGTAGCGGCATCTGAGCTGCCGCCGCCAAGGCCACCTCCCATAGGGATGCGTTTAGTGCAATGGATATCCGCGCCAAACTGGCAACCGCTGGCAGTCTGTAAAGCATGGGCAGCACGAACGGCGAGGTCTTTTTCCGGCGGCACGCCGGCGAGCGGGTTTTGGTGCACGATTTGGCCGTCAGTCCGTACACCAATGCGTAAGTCATCGCCATGGTCTAGCAGCAGGAAAATGCTTTGCAGGGCATGGTAGCCATCGGCACGGCGACCAGTGATATGTAGAAACAGGTTGAGCTTGCACGGCGCGAAATATAACGAAGAATCCATGCGCGTATTGTAAAGCATGTGCCTCAATTAAAGGCACATGCATATTGATTCTGGAACGAGGCTAACTTTGAAGTCCTGGCCTTATTCCAGAATCATGCGGCCCTGGCTGTCCTGGATAGGACGCAAATTTGGTTCGCCAATCGCCTGTTGCAATCTGGTCAGCTGTGCTTTGGATATTTTTAAAGCTTCCTTCATGATGATCCATTGCACACCTTCGGTACAAGGCGGGGAGGTCAATGAGCCGGTGTAGCGGTAGTAAGCCGGTTTGGTCGGCATCAACTCTGCCGGTGTGACCCTGATCGCCAGAGATTTGCTTTGTCCTTTTTCCTTAGGAATGCTGCTGATCAACGTTTCCAGCGTGCTATTCGCAGTGCCTTCTTCCAGCATGACGGCAATAATCACGCGATGGCCGGCCTTATCTTCATGCACCATTTGCAATTCTGCCGCATAAGACTTTTCTTTAGTCTGGTGCTCGGAAGGCGCATGCACGCTGATATATTTCAACTGGTAAGGCTTCTGATCCAGCACCATCATATTACCGCTACCCGCATCCAGAATCAGGCTGTGGTCTTTTAGGGCAATATTCTTCAGCGGAAACTTTTGCAAGCGTTTGATCGGCTTCAACGCTGCGGTGATGGTGTTATCCACGTTAATCGGAGATTGCTGGCTACCGGCATTACATACCGCAAAATCAGGGTTTAAGCTGCCCCATTTATCAGGACCGTGCGGACCACTATAGGCCCAGGACTTATCTTCTTTATCTTTATCCTGTTTTTCCTCTTTGCCTTGTTGGGCAGATTTGTCTTGCTTGGCGGCTTTGTTCTTGTCTTTTTCCGATGCTTTGGTTTGCTCTGTTGCAGGCGCTTGCTCAGCTTTTTTGGCTGGCTCATCTTTGGCAGGCGCAGGTTTTTCTGCTGCCGGTTTAGGGGCAGCGCTGTTTTTCTCCGCAGGTGCGGCCTCTGCAGCTGGTGTCGCAGGCTCGGCTACACTATTTGGAGAAGCGGGTTTATCTTTATCGTTAGCAACAGCTGGCTTGATAGGGTTGGCCGCACGATTGGCGATGGCTTCGGCGCGCTGCTTTTCCTTGGCTTGCCATTTGCAGGCATATTGCTGCGTAATTTCCACTTCGGAGTCAGGCAGTGGCTCAATAAAATCGGCTTGCTTGAGTGTAGTACCGGCTGAATAGACCAGCTCACCCTGGTCATATTGAAATACCTGGATAGTGGCAGCTTTACGCTTGGCACAATCAAAATACCATAGTGCTTTGGCGTGATTGTAAACACGGTCTACCGACTCCACATTTTTTTGCGGCTGGCGGTAATCCACTTTTACCCAGGCTTTGATGTAATTTTTTTCTTCTACCAATGATTGCTTGTCAACCATCAGTTGGTTGAGATCTGTTTTCTTGATCGACAGCCATTGCGCAGCCTGGCAATCCATAGACGGTAAGCAGGCGAGGATTAGCAGGCCGGAGGCTAGCCAAAAGCGATAGTAAATGATTGAAAACTGATAACGGCTCATAGTGCCATTATCGACAGCTGGGGATGAATCTTTAGTTAAAAACGCAGCCTTTACCGCAGGTTGTGATGGTCGGCTGTTTTTAATACAGATTTATTACCAATGCTGAATCACCAGTTTCAGCCGCACATCCTGCTGTTGCAAGCGGGTGGTGTATGGCAACGATGCAGTGACGCCATTTATTGAAGCTGTCTGGTAGTCATCATATTCTATGCGCCAGTCATCCTGGGTTAAGGTAGCAGGTTCGCCACCAGGAAGATAGCTGGCCTGGTATGGGCTGGCATTATGCGGAATACCTAATATCCACTGGCTTAGGCCTGCCAGTGGCAATCTCCAACCTAGCAAGCGCTCAGTCAGGCTGGCAACATCACCAGCCTGATGCTGTTTGCCCGCCTGGTCGGTGAGGGTGACGGAATTTGCAGTGCGATGAATCAGCGCGACTTGCTGACCTAAGGGGCTGAAAATCCGCATGTGATCTTCCTGACCATCATGTTGCCAGTCCAGCCTTGCGGTATAGCCTTTGCCGTTGTATTGCACAGCCAGCTTGGCTTCTAAAGAAAACTGCTTTACTGCTGCGAGCGTTTGTATGCGTTGCTGTGAAGCAGCGCTTGCAGTCTGGCTCACTGGCTGTTTTGGCAGGATGCTGCAAGCTGCCACGGCTAACGCCAAACAGCAGCTTGCAACAATTCTGCCCCAGGCCAGGGGCGTAGACAGTTTCAAAAGCAGCGGCATTACAGTGGTGATTTAAGTTTTTGCGCCGTAGAGGCAAGCACTTCGTTTTCCGGATTGGCAGAAAGCGCCTTATCCAGGATTTGCTTGGCTTCTTCACGCTGGCCTTGCTTCCATAACACCTCGGCCAGGTGGGCAGCGATTTCAGGATCTTGCTGAATGGCATAAGCACGGCGTAATTGCTCAACGGCATGACCCATGTCGCCTAATCTGTAATAAACCCAGCCCAGGCTATCCATGATGTAATGATCTTCTGGTGACAACTTGGTGGCGGCTTCAATCAGCGCTTTGGCTTCGATCAGCTTGATGTTGCGATCAGCAAATGAGTATCCAAGTGCATTGTAAGCAGCCGCGAAATCCGGTTTCATTTGGATCACTTTACTCAAGGTGTCTTCCATCACCTTGAAATTACCCACACGCTCGGCATTCAACGCATAGTCATACAAAAGCTCAGGACTATCCGGATATTTTTGCACTGCCTTTTCCAGCAGGGCATAAGCTTCATCTGTGCGTTTGGCCTGGTTGAGTAGCAGAGCCTGGTTTTGCACAACCAGGGTTTGTTGTTCAGGCGTGAGGCCGCTGACATTATCCAGCATGGCAATCGCGGCATCGATGCCGTCGCGACGGGCAATAATCGCCGCTGCCGCTAATCTCCCGGCCAGGAACTGTTCACCATCGGTAATTTTGTCAAACCACTGTAGCGCGCGGGTATCATCATGCTGTTCAGCAGCCGAGCGGCCCAGATTGAAGTAGACCTTGTTCGGTTCCTTGAATCCGACTTCCAGTGCATGCTGCAGATAGCGGTCAGCAAATTCATATTCTTTGGCGTCCAGCGCCAGCAGGCCAACAATCACGTTCATTTCCGGATTGTTCTGGTGTCTTTCCACCAGTTTGGTGAACTCTACTTTTGCTTCGGTTGGGTTTTTCTGTAAAAGCAGCGTGCGTGCCAGCGCCAGCCTGATCTGGTCAGCTTCCGGGTGCGATTGCAGGAATTCCCTGTAATAGGCGATGCCTTTTTGCGGGTCTTTCTCAGTCAGCATCTGGCCGCGGATCTGTGCCGGTGCTTCCCAGCCAGGGCGCAGTTTCGAGGCTTCTTTCAGCTCTTTTTCCATCAAGGCTTCATTGCGCGCAAAGTAAGCCGCCTGCGAGATGGCAAAATGCGCTTCAGGCAATTTAGGATAAGGTTTAGCCAGCAACTGGATGGTTTCCAGCACACTGTTCTTATCTGTCACGCGCATCATTAGGCTGTTCAGTTCCATAAAGGCACTTGGGCGTATGCGCTCATCCGCCAGTACTTTCTGGATATTAGGCACCGCTTTTTTCAGTTCACCGTTGGCGATTAATAACTGGCTGGCGGCTTGTGCGGCAGGGATGGAGTCCGGCACCAGTTCAGACCAAAGCTCTGCGGAAGGCAGAGCGAGTTGCGGCGCACGTGCGATGGTGGCCGCCTGGGTGGCACGTTCTGCCAGTAATGGGTCGCGGGTTTGTTTCGCTAAATCGAGGAACAACTGGCTGGCTAGTACAAACTCACCGCGCTGAGCCGCCACTTCTCCCAGCAGGTATTTGTATACAAATTCGGCAGTGGGTGTTGTCATCGTGGGAGAGCTGCTGGCAGACCAGACAGGGGGTGCCAATAATGCAAGCCACAACGCCAACGCCGGGCGGCGCAGTAAGGTTGGTTTAAGCTTTGGGCGGCGGGTTTGAGGCATACTTGATTCCTGTTTAATAAGTCTTGTAATGGAGGCTGCAATGAGGGTCATGAAGCGGGCAATAGTGATCGCTGAGTTTTAGTTTAGTCCGTGACAGTTGCTGCAAGTTCATCCATAATGTGCGATTTGTAACTGAATTGTAATTGGCGTTTATCATCAGTCTTCAGCCACTGATAAAACGTGATGTAGACACTATAACTTTTTGGTGAAAACTTTGTCTAGGAATTTGCTTGCCGGTGCATCATTGTGCCGGAGTAGGCAAAGTCTTGAGTAAGCAGGTGTGTGGAAGAATTATGGCAAATTTGACAGTTGAAGCAATTGAATTGACCCGTCTTTATGGAGGTCGTGCCGCAGTAAGTGACGTGACTTTTACCTTGCAGCAAGGACAAGTACTCGGATTTCTCGGCCCGAATGGCGCAGGTAAATCCACCACGATGAAAATGTTGACCGGCAACCTTGCACCTAGTGCCGGCAGCGTGAAAATCTGTGGCATTGATATGATAGAAAGTCCCAAGGAAGCCAAGGCATTGATCGGTTATTTGCCGGAGATGCGCCCGCTGTACAAAGAGTTTACGGTAGACGAATACCTGACTATTGCAGCACGACTACATAACGTTTCCAGCAAACACATTAAAAAAGCGGTTGAACATGCCAAGGAGCGTTGCGGGTTAACACACATGAGCAAGCGCCTGATTGAGAACCTGTCTAACGGCTATCAACAACGCGTTGGCATCGCTCAAGCGATTATTCATAACCCTATGGTGGTGATTCTGGACGAACCGACTGTCGGTCTGGACCCTATCCAGATTCGCGATATCCGTGCGTTGATTAAAGAAATTGGCCAGGCGCATAGCGTGATTGTGTCTACGCATATTCTTCCGGAAGTGGAAATGGTGTGTGACCACGTGCAGATTATCGATAAAGGCAAGCTGGTGTTTAATGGCGGCATTGATGTGCTGAAACAGCAGCGTATCGGTAACAAATTGCTGGTAGGTCTGCGTCAGTCACCAGATGTTGCGCAGCTAGCTGCCATCGAAGGTGTCGCAGAGGTTGAAGCCGCAGACGGTTTATGGCGCATCCGCTTTCATGAAGGTAGCCAGCCGCACGAAGCTATTGTGCAGGCTGCAGTTAAAAATGGCTGGGGGCTGTATCATATCGCTCCTGACCAGACCAGCCTGGAAGACGTATTCGTTCAGCTGACCTATCATGACTCTGCCACTTCGTCAGACCTGCCAAAAGCGGCTTAAGCTGATTCTGCAAGACTGTCTACATTGAAAGACCACGTATGTTGAATATAGCAAGAAAAGAACTACAAAGCATGTTCGCCTCGCCTATGGGGTGGATTATCCTGGCTGTGATTGCCGCGATGTTTGGTAACTACTTCGCCAATGGCGTGACTGATTACCTGGATGTCGCCTCTGGCGCCATTCGCCCGGCCGAGCGGTTTGGTATTACGCAATCTGTATCGCAGAGTGTCTATGGTTCGGCCTCTTTTATCATGCTGTTCGCCGTGCCTTTACTTTCCATGCGCCTGATTGCCGAGGAACGCCGTAGCCAAACTTTACCGTTTCTGTTTAGCTCACCACTGTCCATTACCGATATCGTCGTGGGTAAATTTCTAGGACTGATGATATTCCTGTCTAGCCTGATCCTGTATATAGGCCTGATGCTATCTACGCTCAATCTGTGGTCCGACATAGACTTTGGATACATCATTGCGAACACCCTGGGACTGCTATTATTGACCGGAAGCTTCTGTGCACTGGGGATTTACTTTTCCAGCCTGACTTCCCAGCCTATTATTGCCGGTATCTTGAGTTTTATTGTGTCGTTTATCCTGATGATCCTGGGGCGTTTTTTCGCAAACGACCCTACCAATGTAGCAGGGCAGTTTTCTTTCTCCACCCATTTCCAGTCATTTGCCAATGGGCTGCTCGATACCGCTGACCTGGCCTTCTTTATTTTATTCATCATCACATTTTTAACTTTGACCATCCGTCGCCTGGATGCTGATCGGCTGCGTGGTTAACAGGAACTGTTTTTTAAGTTTGAAAGCATTATGAAAATTAACCGTAAATTTAGATTGCAGTTATTGGCACAAAACTGGATGTTCGTGCTGGTGTTTTTAACCATGATAGTCATGTTGGGCTATCTATCTAACCAGTACCGTTGGGCAAAAGATATCACACAGGCCAACCGTAATATCCTCACCCAGGGCAGTATCAATGTGCTCAAGCAGATGGATGGTGATATCAATATTACCGTCTATGCGACCAAGGATGACGCCAGTAACGGCGACACTTTCCGCAAGGGTATGCTGGATTTCGTGGCCCGTTACCAGCGCGAAAAGAAAAATGTGTTCATCAATTTCGTCAATCCATCCGAAGAGCCAAAACTGGCGCAAGAAGCCGGTGTCAAGGTGGATGGAGAAACCATCGTTGAATACAACAAACGCAGCGAGCACATTAACCCGCCGTTCGCCGAGCAGGAGATGACCAATTTGCTGGTACGCCTGTCACGTACCAATAACCAGCCGGTAATGTACCTGGATGGACACGGTGAGCGCTTGCTGCAAGGCGAGAAAAACCATGACCTGGGCGAGTTTGGCAAGCAACTGGAAAGCAAAGGCTTCAAGTTCGCCAATCCTGATTTAACCATTGCGCAAGATGTACCGGCTAACGGTTCCATGCTGGTAATCGCAGCCCCGCAAGTAGATGTCAGTGCGGTAGAGGCCAAGAAAATCAAGGCTTACATTGAAGCCGGTGGCAATGTGCTCTGGTTGTTGGATGATGATAACCTGCATGGTTTGCAAGAGGTTGCCGATTATCTTGGTATCAAGGTTTCGGCAGGCATGGTGGTTGACCGCACGGCTGAACAGTATGGCGCGGACCCTAAAATGTCATTCGCCAGCCTCTATGGTGATCATCCGATTACCCGTAATTTCATGTTGCGCACCGTATTCCCTGAGGCACACGAGATCGATGGTCACGCATCTGATGACCTGGGGTGGAAAGTAGGGCGCCTGATTGATGTGGCCCAGAACGGCTGGCTGGAATCGGACAAAATACCAGCCGGTGCGCAAAACCTTAAAGTCCGTTTTGACCAGGGCAAGGACAAAGCCGGCCCGATTAATATCGGTGTGGCTTTAGAGCGTCAATTTGGTAAAAAAGGTCAACGCGTGGTGGTGATTGGCAATGCTAATTTCCTGGCTAATACGTTTATCACCAATGGCGGTAATCTTGACCTGGGTATTAATATCATCAACTGGCTGGCAGGTGATGACCGTTTGATTACTATCCAACCCATGCCCTTGAAAGATATCAATATTAATATCCCTTCAGGTTCTATTGCGGCATTAGTCGTCGGCTATGGCACCCAGTATGTGTTGCCGGTCATTATCCTGATCGCAGGCTTTTTCCTGTGGTGGAAACGCCGTAAAGCATAATTGAGTAAAGTTTGTGAATTATTGAAGTCGTATCGGCACGGAGTTGGTCGCAATGAAAAAAAGATGGATTTTGAACCTGTTGCTGCTGGCAGTTGTGGTTGGCATTGCCGTTTTCCTGCACCTGAAACCTGAAGAAAAAGCGCTGGCTGCCAAGTATGATGTGTCTAGCCTCAAAATGGCGGATGCCGAGTCACTGAAAATCGAATTCCCTGCCAAGGCGCCAACCATTTTTGAACGCCAGGACGGCTACTGGATGATGCGCAAGCCATATGCCGCGCGTGCTGACCAGATGTCTGTCCAGCGGGCCTTGTCTATTATTGCTGCGACCAGCGGTACCAAGTTGCCATTGCAGGATGCCGCGAAATACGGACTGGATCAGCCGGAGTTAAAGGTGACTCTGTCAGGTGCACAGGGCGAGCATGTATTTATTTTCGGCACGCATAATCCTGTCACTGAAGAGCAGTATGTTGGCTACGCAGGCAATGTGTATATGCTATCCGGCCAATATAGCGAGGCGGCGTCCACGCAGCCTATTGAAATGATAGATAAAACACCGCTATCACCTGCGGAGCGCAAACAGCTGGCCGGCCTAGACCTGGCGCATCTTGAACAGTGGGAAGAAAATGCCCTCAAGATTGAGTTGGCAACTGATGGCAAATGGTCTGCGAACGACCCCAAGGCCAAGCCTACCCAGAATGAAATGAATGAGTGGCTGGACTTTAGCTGGAAACAGGCGCAGGCGACTTCAGTTGAAGTGTATACGCCGGATCGCAGACAACCTTACGCGTCTTTCGAAGTGCTGCTGCGCGATGGCAAAAAAGTGCACTTTGATAAAATCCAGGAATCCCCGGAATACCTGCTGGCACGTCCCGATGAAGGCATTATTTATCACTTCCCAAACGATGTTGGTTTCACTATGGTCAATCCACCGGTGAATATCCAGGCCCCGAAAAGCAAATAGCGCATGCCAGAATTACCTGAGGTAGAGGTCACCCGCCTGGGTTTGTTGCCGGTGCAGGGTGCGCGCATCAGCGAAGTCACTGTCCGCCATCATGGCCTGAGATGGCCTATTCCGGCTGATTTGCCACAGTATTTGCACGGCAAACGGGTATTGCAGCTCACCCGTAGAGCCAAATATATCCTGATGGAAGTCGGCGAAATCAGCGATGCTGGGGAGCCGGTCTCCCAGGGTGTATTGTTACTGCATTTGGGTATGTCGGGCAGGTTATGTTTGCTGGAGCGCTACTTCCCGCATGAGAAACATGATCACGTCGATATTGCCTTTGAAGATGGGCGAGTAATTCGCTTGCGTGACCCAAGACGGTTTGGTGCCGTCTTGTGGCTAGATAAAGAACCATCTGAGCATCCATTACTCAGTAGCCTTGGGCCGGAACCTCTGGATGCCGCGTTTGATGGCGAGTATTTGTTCCAGCAATTACGCTCACGTAATGCGGCAATCAAACCAACGATTATGGATGCGCATATTGTCGTCGGCGTCGGGAATATCTATGCCAGTGAGTCTTTGTTCCGGGCGCGTATTCATCCGGAGACACCATCCAGAAGTCTGACGCTAGCACAATGCCAGTTGCTGGCAGCAGAGATCAAGGCAACATTGCTTGCGGCGCTGGAAGCAGGGGGGAGCAGTTTGAGGGACTTTTTTGGCGCAGATGGCAACCCTGGCTATTTTCAGCAGACCTACTATGTCTACGGCCGTACAGGACAGCCTTGCCGTGTGTGTGGGCAATTGATTGCTAATATACGCCTGGGCCAGCGCTCTACTTTTTATTGCGCGACATGCCAGCCGCGTGCACTTGTGTAAACTGCCAGATTTTCAAATACGCTTCATCAAGCCAGCCTTATCACGCCGTCTCGTTATCCGTATCACTATCAGGCTTAATGCAGTTGCGTCCGGCATGTTTGGCTTCATAAAGGTGATGGTCAGCACGTTCAACCACTTGCGCGAACGCTTCACTTTGCTGCATTTCTGCCAGCCCGGCACTAATCGTCACCCTGACAACCTGGTTGTTGAAGTGAAATTCCAAACCAGCGACTGCTGACCGGATGATTTCGGTAATTCCCCGCGCGCGCTCAAGATTGCAGCTCGTCAGTAGTAGCAGGAATTCTTCACCACCCCAGCGGCAAACAATATCTTCTTCACGTACATGGGATTTAATCAGCTGGGCAATTCTGGTCAGTACTAAATCGCCTGCCTGGTGGCCATAGTTATCGTTTATCAGCTTGAACAGGTCGATATCCAGCAAAACTAATGACAGTGATTCGTCACGCCGTTTGCAGCGCGCAACAGCCTGACCAAAGTAAAACTCAAATACCTGGCGGCTGGTGGCACCGGTTAGCTTATCTTGTGTCGCCATCGATTCCAGTCTTTCATGGTAACCACGCACCGCCACATGCGCGAGTAACAATACAATCACGCTAATAACCAGCGCTACTGCCATATTAATAATAAAGGCAGTTTCAATGCGGTCAGAGCTCGGATCGTTGACCTGTTCGACAATCAAATGCCAGTCAAACTCGGGCACCAGTCTGCTGTTGAGGTAAAGCGTACTGCCATTATTGGTTTTAAATGAAGATGACGCGCTTGGAGAAGTCAGGATTTTGACAAATGCCTTGCTCAATGCCGCTTTGTTTTCGTTATGCAGCTCGGCATGATACTGGCTGCTTCGCAACATGATTTCGCCCTGGCGGTTCACGAAGTAAATCTCGCGGCCATAGCGTTTTTGATAGTTTTCTATCAGTTCAACCACCGATTGTAAGGCCAGGCCAACACCGATGATGCCGATAAAATTGCCTGATTTGTCCTCGATGCGGTAATTCACAAAAATGCTTAAGCGACGTACGTCTGCGGTGTCGCGATCAATATTGATGACATAGGGATTACGTGAATTTTTTGCCTCAAAATACCAGCTTTCATCTTCATGTTTTTCCGAAATTTTCTTTAATACGCCCGACGGGTGATAGTAAAGCTTGGATTTTTCGGAGATGAAAAATGCGGTGATGGTGTTATATTTTTTCTGGATCTGGGCCAGGTAACTGGTCATCTTGCTGGCATCCTTTTCGCCACCATTTACCCAGTCAAACACAAATACATCATTAGCCATCAGCGAAGAAATCAGCAGTGGCTGTAACAAGTCACGCTGGATTTCCGAGTAGATATTGTCGCTGGTAAGAGGCAGCATTTCCTGCTGCAGGCGCTCGGTCAGCGAGTCTTTGGCCACAAAGTAACCAATCAGGCTGGTCGCCAGAAAACCTGTCAACACAATGACGCTGAGGATGATGATGTAAAACCGTTTGTTGACTACCATAAAATGCTTGCTTACAAATTACTGAAACGCCCCGGCATTATCATGAATGCCCGCCTGTTTTGTTTGCGGGAACAGTCGTGGCTTTAAACTGCAGTTCCATAATATACCGTTCCGGATCCGATCATTTTATATCAATACAGTTTTAAGCGTTACCTGTGAAGGTTTATTCTGTATGCCTGCGCGAAGCATGTTCGTGCAGGTAACCATGCGGCGGTTGCGGTGAGCCGCCAAATTTTTGTGGTAGCAGCGAGCCTGCCACCATCGCTATCGCACTAATGACCAATCCCAATAATTGTGCCGGAATCACGCTTTCGTCACCGATCATGACTTCTACCAGTATCCAGCTGCCGATACCAAAAATAATCGCAGCGAGCGCACCCTGGCTGCTTGCACGTTTCCAGAATGCCCCAAAAAACAGTGGCACAAATGCGCCAGCCAAGGTGATTTTATAAGCACTTTCTACCATGCCGAAAATAGAGAGCTCGGAATTCAGCGCATAAAACAGCACCATACCGGCAAAGCCGACCAGGCACAGGCGCATGACGCGCAGGAATGCATGGTCGGTCATGGTGGGGACAAATCCTTTAATGACATTTTCGGCAAAAGTGACAGAAGGCGCCAGCAAGGTCGCAGAAGAGCAACTCATAATGGCGGACAGCACTGCGCCAAAGAAGATTGCCTGGGCCACTAATGGCGTATGCGTTAGCACCAAGGTTGGCAACACACGCTGAGAGTCCGATTCAACTAGCGCACCAAAGGTTGCAGGGTCTATCAACGTTGCCGCATAGGCAATGAACATGGGCACGAACGTAAAGCAGAAATAAATGCTGGCACCCAGGAAAGAACCCCATAGCGCAATATTGGCCGTTTTTGCCGAGGTGATACGCTGGAAAACATCTTGCTGTGGAATCGAGCCCAGCATCATGGTGAGCCAGCCGCCCAGGAAAGTCAGCCAGACGCTCCAGTTGGTGGATTGCGGGAAAAAATGCAGTTTTCCGGCATTGCGTGCATGCTCAATCACCGGACCCACGCCACCCGTCTGGCCGGAAACAATGCTGGCGATGTAAAGCAGCCCGCCTATCACTACAATCATCTGCACAAAGTCCAGGATAGCGACAGATAGCATGCCGCCTAATGTCGTGTAAGTGAGGACAATTGCGGTGCCTAGAATCATGCCGGTCTGTTCCGGAATATGGCCATCGCTGATCAGGTTGAAAATCAGTCCCAGTGCTTTGATTTGTGCCGCGACCCAGCCCATGTAGGAGACGACGATGGCAATAGTTGTGAGGATTTCTACCGTGCGGTTATAACGCATGCGATAAAAGTCGCCTAGGGTCAGGATATTGAGTTTATACAGGCGGCTGGAAAAGAAGATACCGGCAATGATCAGGCACATACTGGAGCCAAACGGGTCTGCCGCCACGCCGGTCAGGCCCTCGCGTACGAAGGTCGCGGAAACGCCAAACACAGCTTCGGCGCCAAACCAGGTGGCAAATACCGTCGCCATGACGACGGGTAGCGGTAAATGGCGGCCAGCGACCGCATAGTCCTTGGTGCTGTGAACATTTCTGGCTGCAAACAGGCCGATTGCAATGGAGACCAGCAAATACGCTATCACAAACCAGAGCAGCACTATCACTATCCTTTTAAGGCCGTTGCAAAAGGCAGATTTTAAAACAAAACCTGTTTAAGGATAGGGTTTGTTTTGTCTGGAAAAGTAAAAAAGCCTGAAACCCAGGCTTTTTTACTTGTGCGTGCGTGTTGCAACTTAATTTGTGAATAACAAGAACAAACTGGCGAGTTGTAACAATACCAGTACGCCAATGGCGCTGATAAACCATTTCTGCCAGATCGCTTGTTTGTGTTGCGTTGCCAGCATGGCATCAATATGGCTTTGCTGTTTGGCAAACTCACTCTGGTTGCGTAAATATTGCTCAAATAACCTTGGAATTTCAGCCGCGTGTGCCAGCATGTAAGGTAATTCATGCTTGGCGGATTTGATTAACCTGCGCCAGCCTATCTGTTCGCTCATCCAGCGTTTGAGGAATGGTTTGGCGCTATGCCATAAGTCGATATTGGGATCGAGTTCACGCCCCATGCCTTCAATGTTGAGCAGGGTTTTTTGCAGCATAATCAGCTGCGGTTGAATGTTGACGCCAAAACGGCGCGACATCTGGAACAGGCTGAGCAGGGTACGGCCAAACGAAATATCCTTAAGCGGTTTCTCAAAAATCGGCTCACAGATGGCACGGATCGCCGTTTCCAGCGCTTCAACGTTGGTATCCGCTGGCACCCAGCCAGATTCAATATGCGCTACCGCGACATCGCGGTAATCACGGTTGAAAAATGCCAGAAAATTCCGCGCCAGGTAATATTGGTCTGTAGGGGACAAGCTGCCCATAATCCCGAAATCCAGGGCAATAAATTTTCCCTTATCCGGGCCTTTGGTCACAACCTGGATATTACCGGGGTGCATATCCGCGTGGAAGAAGCCATCACGAAACACTTGGGTGAAGAATATTTCAACACCTTCGTGTGCGAGTTGGGTAAGGTTGATTCCTGCTTCTTTTAATGTGTAGGTATCACGCACAGGTGTGCCAAACATGCGCTGCATGGTCATGACTTGTTTGCGCGAATAGTCCCAGTAAACAACGGGTACTAGCAGGCGCTTGTCACTGAAGTTGCGGCCCAGCTGTGAGCATTGCGCAGCTTCAAGCGTCAGGTCTAGTTCATGCTCTGTATGGCGGGCAAATTCATCCACCATTTCATCCGGCTTCAGGCGGCGGCCTTCATTTGACAGTTTTTTGACCCACCATGCCAGCGTGCGTAATAGCGCAATATCACGATGGATAATCGCAGCAATACCTGGGCGCAATACTTTAACTGCTACCTGTTCACCACTGTGCAGGGTGGCGAAATGCACTTGCGCGACAGAGGCGCTAGCGACCGGCACCGGGTCGAAATCGGCATAAGTACTCTGAAGTGGTGCATTAAAAGCTTCCATCAGGATGGTTTCTACCATGCTGAATGCAAATGGTGGTACCCGGTCTTGCAGTTTGGTCAGTTCATCGGCCACATCAGGCGGTAACAGGTCGCGGCGGGTAGACAGCATCTGGCCGAACTTAACAAAAATCGGCCCTAGTCTTTCCAGTGCCAGCCGTAACCTGATCGCGCGCTGATGGGGTGCCTGGCGCCAGAAAAACAGCAGGTTAAGCAGGCGCGGTAATGTATTGGATTTCTCTTCGCGTACAAAAAAGATGTCCAGTCGATACCAGATAAAAATGCCGATAATATGGAAGAGGCGAAACCAGTGCATGTTTATCGGCTTTCTCTCGAGGGCGCGGCCGCCAGCAATCTGTCGACGCGCGACTGCAGACGGTCAGTATCTTCGCGCAGCTGGTCTACTGACTGATTGAAGCGTTCAATACTGGATTTCTTGGCAATCAAGGGTTGCTCTTCCTGCCAGTATTCCACCAGCATTTCCCCGAGATTTTTGGCATTGGCTTGCAGTTGCTTGAATTTTTCCTGGCCCAGTTGCACTACCTGGTAGGCGGCGACGTCACCGACAATTTTGCTCAAGTCCTCTTCTACATCCCAACGGATAGCAGAGAATATTTTGCCGATTTCAATACCCAAAGCGACATCACCATCAATTTTAATCAAGCTGGAGGCGAGCGGGTCTTTGCGTAACAAACGCATAGCCAGGCTAGGGGGTAAATGAATCGTGGCGTCCGCCGTCGCCGAATCGGCAGCGACGGCCAGTTCACCATTTTGCAGGATGGTAAGGGCGACCCGGGCCACCTTGAAATCCATACAGATGGTCTGGTTGGCATATGGCTGAAGCAGGGGTGCAGTCCAGCTGTTTTGCTGCATCAGGTGTTGCAGCACAAATTGAATCAATGGTTTAAACATAGAATTAAAGTTTAATGCCTTTGTGCAAGGCAACAACGCCTGCTGTCAGGTTGTAATAATCCACTTTGGCAAAACCGGCGTCATGCATCATCTGTTTCAGTGTCTCCTGGTCCGGGTGCATGCGGATGCTTTCAGCCAGGTAACGGTAACTGGGTTCATCACTGGCAATCCATTTACCAAGTTTGGGCAGCAGTTTGAAAGAATAGGTATCGTATAATTTTTCCAGCGGTTGCCATACTTTGGAGAACTCAAGTACCAGCAGGCGGCCACCCGGTTTCAGTACACGTTGCATTTCACTCAGTGCATTATCTTTATGTGTCATATTGCGCAAGCCGAATGCCACGATCACACAGTTAAATGTTTCATCTGCAAATGGCAGTATTTCGGCATTGCATTGGGCAGCCGGAATATTCAACCCTGCATCTATCATGCGGTCACGGCCCACACTCAGCATGGAGGCATTAATATCGGTCAAAATTACCTGACCGGGGTTATGTGCTGCTTGTGTACCTACTTTTTTAGCAAACAGGCTGGATAAGTCGCCACTGCCACCAGCAATATCCAGCACCTTGTCACCCTGGCCAACGCCGCTGACATCCACTGCAAAGCGCTTCCATAAGCGGTGCAATCCAGCCGACATCACATCATTCATGATGTTGTATTTTTGCGCCACAGAATGGAAAACCTCGCCGACTTTCTTTTGCTTGTCTTGCTCGGCGACCGTTTCAAAGCCAAAGTGGGTCGTTTTATCCTGCTCAGTGTTGTCTTGCATATTAGGTTTCCTTACGGGTGTGGCCTGCCATGGTCAGCTTGGTGATGTAGTCCTGCCACAGGCTTTCATAGTGTTGGGCCAGGTAGTACAGATAATCCCATGAATACAGGCCGGTATCATGACCATCGTCAAAAATCAGTTTAATAGCATATCGGCCCACCGGTTCGATTCCGCTGATGTTCACAAGTTCTTTACCTGTTTGCAGGACTTCCTGCCCGGCACCATGACCGCGCACTTCTGCCGAAGGCGAATACACACGCAAAAACTCGCATGAGAGCATACATTCGGTATGGTTATCGAAATGAATTTCCAGCAAGCGCGATCCCTGATGTAACTGGATCAGGGTAGGGGTTGGAGTTTTTGCTTGAAGACCGCTCATGGCATTGAAGAATGTCGTACTTTGGACCGTTATATAGCTTATGTGAATGATAGCAGATGACAACCACCTACGCATAAGTGCGTATATGTCTAATCTTATGGTTGATAATTCATTTTATTTATGAATTAATGGCTATACCTTCATGATTTATTTGAACTTTTACGAAATCATGATAGATTAATGAAAAAACAGGCAATCCTAAGTAGGTTACCGGATAACTATATAAGCAGGTCCTATGGAAAATAACAGACTGGCACAACAATTTGATTTGTATACGCGCTGGCGTGAGACGATTGCTGATGTATTGGGGGAGTATCGGCGCTGGTTGGCTGATAAACAACTCAGCGATGTGCAACTTGAAGAACGTATTCAGCAGCAGCTTAACCGTTTGCGGGAAGATAAACTGACGGTCGCATTTGTGGCAGAGTTTTCCCGTGGCAAGTCCGAACTGATCAACGCTATTTTCTTTTCAGATTATGGTCATCGCTTATTACCTTCCGGTGCAGGCCGCACCACGATGTGTCCTACCGAACTTCGTTATGATCTGGGCAAGCCAGTCAGCCTGTCATTATTGCCGATCGAGAGCGGCGCCAATCAAATATCCATCAGCGAATACAGACGCATGCCGCAGGCATGGTCGGTGATTGAATTCGACGCCCATTCCCGCGAGAGCATGGTTGAAGCCTTTAAAGAGGTCAGCCGCACCCGGCGTGTCACGCGTGAAGAAGCGCAAGCATTGGGTTTATACCATCCTGATCATCCCGATGACTTAATGCTTATTGGCCAGGATGGCTTGATGGAAATCCCGTGCTGGCGCTATGCAGTGATTAATTTTCCGCACGCCTTACTCAAACAAGGTTTAGTCATTCTGGATACGCCAGGGTTAAACGCGATTGGTGCCGAGCCGGAATTAACCATGAGCATGCTGCCAAATGCGCATGCAGTACTGTTTATACTGGGTGCCGATACTGGCGTCACCAAGTCCGAAATGGAAGTATGGCGCCGTTACATCAGTGGTGCACGCTGGAAGCAAAAAGGGCGCATGGCTGTGCTCAACAAGATAGATGGCCTGTGGGATCCGCTAAAAACTGACGATGAAATACAAGCCGAACTGTCTCGCCAGTTGCAAACAACTGCCGAACTCCTGGGCCTTTCTCGTGAGCAGATTTTACCAACTTCCGCTCAGAAAGGCCTGCTGGCAAAAGTGACTGGAGATCATCAGTTACTGGCAAAAAGCCGTTTGTTACAGCTGGAAAAAAATCTTTCTGATGAATTGATTCCTGCCAAGCAGGAAATTGTGCGTGAAAGCATACATAGCGAACTCGAAGATATGATGCTGCAAACCCGCAGCATTTTGGAAACGCGCTTGCAAAGCGTTATCGATCAAACCGATGAGCTCAGATGCCTGCAAGGCAAAAACGAAGATGTGATTGCGCAAATGATGCGTAAGGTCAAGCAGGATAAAGTCAATTTTGAAATTGGTTTGCAGCGTTATCAAGCGCTACGTAGCGTATTTTCGGTGCAATCCAACCAGTTGTTCCATCACCTGGGCATGCCGGCACTCAAAAACAAAGTGCGCGAAACACGCGACAATATGATGAAAGCGTCATTCACGAAAACCATGCGCCAGGCCATGGATGATTTTTTCAGTGATTTGAAGCGCCGCATGATGGAAGCGGACATTCATGTGCTCGAAATCAAAAAAATGATGGAAGCCATGTACGAAAAATTCTCGAAAGAACACGGCCTGTTGCAGAAAAGCCCACCCCCATTTTCAACTTCGCGCTACCTCAAAGCGCTTAATAAGCTTGAAACCATATATCGCGATCAGTTCAATACGACATTCAATATGATTGCGCATGAAAAATTCACCTTAACCAGCAAGTTTTTTGAAACATTGGCCAGTCATGTGATTCTTGAGTATGAAGCAGCCAACCGTGACGCTGAAAGCTGGCTGAAAGCCGTGATTGCGCCTATGGAAAGCCAGATGCGTGAGCATCATGTGCAATTGAAACGCCGCGTGGAAAGTATTAAACGTATTTACCAGGCGACTGATACATTGGAAGAGCGTATTGCAGACCTGGAGCAGGTCGAACTGACCATCAGGCAGCAACTTGCCGACTTGGAGCAACTAAATGGCAAAGCCTTACATACCCTGCAACACGAAGATGTGATTGTGCAGGCGGCTTAGATTATTAGTTGGAGATTGATAATAGTTGAATAACACAAATAAAAACGGGTGCCTAAGCACCCGTTTTTATTATTTGCTTTCCAGCATGTAAGTCTTGATTTTCTGCATCGCCTTTTGCTCAATCTGGCGGATACGTTCCGCAGACACATTGAACTCAGCTGCCAGTTCGTGCAGGGTAGATACATCGCCCTCAGTCAACCAGCGCGCCTGCAACACACGGCGGCTACGCTCATCCAGCTGTTGCATGGCATTACTTAAGCCTTCAGTCTGCATATGCTCTGTTTGCAATGTCTCAAGCAAAGCTGACGGCTCAGGACCTTCATCCTGCAAGTAAGCAATCGGACTGTATGCTTCTTCACCATCATCATCTACCTGAGCGTCCAGTGGAATCTCCTGACCATTCAGGCGATATTCCATTTCAACGACTTCTTCAGGTTTTACATTCAGTTCGGTAGCGATACGATTTACATCATCCGGGCTTAATGTTTCAAAGCCTTGCTTCATGCTACGCAGATTAAAGAATAGCTTACGTTGTGCTTTAGTGGTCGCGGTTTTCACCAAGCGCCAGTTGCGCACAATGTATTCATGAATTTCAGCTTTAATCCAGTGCATGGCAAAAGACACCAGGCGCACGCCGCGCTCAGGGTCAAAGCGTTTGACTGCTTTCATCAAGCCAATGTTACCTTCCTGAATCAGGTCAGCTTGCGGTAAGCCATAACCGCTGTAACCACGCGCAATACTGGCAACCAGGCGAAGATGCGAAACAATCAGCCCACGTGCAGACTCAAGGTCGCCGGTTTCTTTCAAGCGTTTGGCATAGCTGTATTCTTCTTCAGGCGTGAGTATTGGAAACTGCTTGATGGTTTGCAGGTATTTATCCAAGCTGTCCGCTGAGGAAACGACAGGTATAGTTAAAGCGTTAATGGTAAAGCTCCTTGTTTGATAAAGAGGTTTAAACTAATTTTAGCACTCAAAGAGTGAGAGTGCTAGCCTGATAGAAAAGTTCAGGCAAATTGTGATGATTTGCAAGTTGGTGGTTGCCATAGCATTTAATCTAAGACAGGTAATGTGCCCATTTTCATTGATACTGAGCAATCGATAATGCGCGGCTTAGCGTCATTTAGAGAGTAGTTGGAAAGAAAAGTTAAATTTAAAAATATGAGCCCGGTAAAAAATATCTAAATTTTCTATAGATGCAAAAACATGGTGTTCCAATTTATTTATCTAGAATGGATATACATGCGATTAGAGAAGTTATCGACCCTCAATCTAAGTAAGAATTAATTCGCGAGTTTAGGAGATAAATTGTCTGCAAAGTTTGCAGGGCTTTTCTTTCGCAGCTATGCATTTATTGCATGAATTATCATTTTAATTTCCTTAACTTAATGATTTTAAAGTAATTTTTTTATTGGCATGTCGCTTGCTCAGTTAGGATCGTATTCTTACGGAAAGCCTATATGTTCAGCGCATCGATCCCAGTGTTTCCTCAGGCCTTTTATGCTGAAAGAGCCTATGATTTACGCGTCTTTGCAAAACCCAAAAGATATACCCTGCAAGAGATTAACGCGTTTGAAATAAATGCAACTCATTCGGATCGAATCGAGGTCGAAAACTTCATTGCAGCAGTTTTCGATTTTGCATACGGCGCGCATGTAAAAAATTTCATGCCTAAACTGATCGCTTTACGAGATCAGAATCATCAATTGATGGCAGCGTTTGGAATGCGCGATGCAAGCGATTCATCTTTATTCCTGGAACAGTATCTGGATGAACCTATTGAAAACGTTATATCGCAAAACCTCAATTGCAAAATTCAACGTTCAGATATCACGGAGATCGGCAATCTTGCTGTTGCCAATCCTAGAAACGCCGGCATCCTTATCTCACATGTAATTCAACATAGCATTAATGCAGGGGTGCAGTATTGTGTGGCGACTGCTCATCACACATTACAAAATGGATTGATTAAAGGTGGCGTCGATGTACTGCCTTTATCACCAGTGGACCCCATGCGCTTACCCCCTGGTGAATTAGCCAACTGGGGGCGTTACTACGATAACCAGCCACAAGTCGTGGTTGTTCGTCAGCCTGTGAGGTAAGAAAATGCAATACGCTACTTTTGAACAAGCTTTAGCGAAACATGCCTTACTAAGCCCTCACTCAGTTGCATTGCAGGGTAGCAGCACAGCACTTACCTATGCGCATTTGCAGCTCGAAGTTGATCAACTGAGACGCGAGTTAGCGCTGGATAGTAGTTGTCAGCCGATTGCTTTTGCAATTTCCAATCATCCGGCATGGGTTGTATTGGACATCGCTGTATTAGGTTGTGAAATTCCGTCAGTGTCTCTTCCATTTTTCTTCACTGACACGCAAATCTTCCATGCGGTTTTGGATGCCGGTGTCGGGACATTGATTACAGACCAGCCTGAACGATTCAGCAGGATTTTTGCAAGCTTAATCAAGAGAAAAATGACCTTGCTGATTGCAGGTAAACGCGTCATGCAAATCGAGTTAAGTGTTCCTCCAAAGCGTTTACCAAAAGGAACTGTAAAAATTACCTATACCTCTGGCACCACGGGAACCCCGAAGGGCGTGTGCTTAAGTGTAGAAAGCATGTTGAATGTAGCCGGGTCTGTGATTCACGCAACTGGGATCACTGGTGAAGCGAATCATTTATGCGTATTGCCACTAGCTACACTTTTGGAGAATGTAGCGGGTGTTTATGCAGCCCTGCTTGCAGGCGCAAAGGTGCATTTACTCTCCAGCCAGGAAGTGGGATTAAATGGCAGTCAATTGGATGCTCAGCAATTGCATTATGCACTATCGGACACGCAAGCCAACACCGCTATTTTCATTCCAGAGCTACTCAATGCACTGGTCAGTGTGATTGAGTCCGGGGCCTTGCCTCTGCCCAATTTGCGCTTTCTTGCAGTGGGTGGTGCAGCTGTGGCGAGCCAATTGCTGTCCAGAGCCAATAAGCTTGGAGTGCCAGTCTTTCAGGGTTATGGGCTATCTGAATGTGCCTCAGTGGTTGCTTTAAATACCATGTCCGAAAATCAAGTCGGCAGTGTTGGTAAACCTTTGCAACATCTGGAAATCAAGCTTGCCGATGATGGTGAGATATTGGTGAAAGGTACGCATTTCCTAGGGTATACCGGACAAGCGGAAGTTGCTCGCCATGAGTGGTTAGCCACTGGTGACATAGGTGCTCTGGATGCGCAGGGATATGTATATATCAAAGGTCGTAAGAAAAACATGTTCATCACATCGTTTGGTCGAAACGTTTCACCCGAATGGCTTGAATGCGCATTATTGAATTCTCCATACATTACTCAAGCGTGTGTTTATGGAGAAGCGCAGCCATGGAATATTGCACTTGTCGTATGTAAACCAGGCATATCCGAGAAATTGATTTCCGAATCAATCGCGGAAATTAATCAACAGTTGCCAGATTACGCCCGTATCAAACATTGGGTGCCGGTCAGCCCATTTAGGAGTGCCAATCAACAGTTAACCCTGAATGGTAGACTGAAACGACAGGCAATTTATCAAGTACACCAGGCAGCTATTCATCATTTATACAAGGAATTGGCATGACCTTTTACGAACAGCTTTTGCAAGCAACAGAACCGGACAGAAAAGCACTTCTAAGTCTACCGCTAATAACGCGTGGTGCTGCAGGTACATTGAGCCTGGAAGCCTATGTGGCATTCCTCACACAGGCTTACCACCATGTTAAACATACTATTCCATTGCTTATGTCTACAGGCGGGCGTTTAGAGGAGCGATATGAGTGGTTACGGGTGGCGACTGGTGAATACATCGAAGAAGAAATGGGTCACCAGGAATGGGTGCTAAACGATATTGAAGCCTGCGAATTTGATAAAGAAAAAGTACGTCATGGCAAGCCAGGTTTAGCCACAGAACTGATGGTTTCATATGCATATGATATGGTTAACCGTGTCAATCCAATCGGCTTTTTTGGCATGGTATTAGTACTTGAAGGGACGAGTACAGCAGTGGCGAGCCATGCAGCAAAAGCAATTTCTCAAAGCCTGAATCTACCAGCCAACTGCTTTAGTTATCTGGCTTCTCATGGCGCTCTTGATGTCGAGCACACGCAATTCTATGAGGAGATTGTTAACAAAATCTCTGATGAGGAAGATCAGCAATTATTGGTGCATGCTGCAAAGGTATTTTACAAATTGTATGCCGATATCTTTCGGGATTTGGGTGAGCAGTTCATTGGGAAGGCTTGATATGGACCTCAAAGAAAAACGAATTCTCCTGACTGGTGCAACAGGCGGGTTAGGCCAAGAACTTGCAATCGCACTTGCCAGGAAAGGCGCTGAGCTCACCTTGGTTGGCCGGGATGAGGCCAAATTGCTACAACTGAAAAATTCGTTATTTCAGATTGGCAAAAGTGCGCACACTATTGGGATTGATCTCAGTGAAACGGGAGCAATTTCTTACGTTTCAAAAGCTGCCAGGCGATATATGGGCGGGGTCGATATTTTAATCAATAACGCAGGTGTCATGGATTTCATTAAATTTGAACAGCAGACTCCAGAGCGCATCGAGCAAATGATAGAAACAAATGTAACCATACCGATTCAGCTTTCTAACGCCATTCTTGCAGAATTCCTGCTGAGGGGTACTGGCCATTTAGTATTTGTCGGCTCAATATTTGGCTCGTTGGGTTTTCCTCATTTTGCAACCTACTGCGCCAGCAAGTTCGCTATTCATGGATTTTCTCAATCCTTACGCCGTGAGCTATTAGGTACCAATATTGGCGTCACTTATATTGCACCCAGAGGGATTAACACGGCGATGAACGATGCCAATACTGTTGCCATGTGGCAAAAGACTAACAGTGAAATGGATGAGCCGGTAGTGGTTGCCAACCGTATTGTTCGCGGCCTTGAAAAAAATCAACAAGAAGTGTTTATAGGGCAGCCACAGTCATTCTTTGCCTGGCTAAATGGCGTGTGTCCAAAATTAGTCAGCAGTGGTATTAAAAAAGATACAGCCATTGCACGTCATTTTTTATAACTTCGAAGGAGCATTCTCATGAAACATTATCGGTTAGGTATTTCTGTTCTCTTACTCAGTTTATTTTCCGGCTTAGTCATGGCTGATGAAAAACTTGATGGAAGTATTGCCAGTTTGCAGCACGAATGGGCGAAGGCTAATTACAGTACCCCTAAAGATGCACAGGAGTCTGCGTTCAAAAATCTGTCCGAAGAAGCGCACCTGATCACTGAGAGAAATGCTAATGCCCCGGAAGCCCTGATCTGGGAAGGCATTGCCAATGCTGGTTATGCTAAAGCGAAAGGTGGCCTTGGGGCACTTAAACTTGCCGAAAAGGCACGTGACTTGCTGCTTGCAGCCGAAAAGTCTAATCCAAATGCGCTCCAAGGATCAGCGTATACCAGTTTAGGTTCACTATATTACAAGGTACCAGGTTGGCCAATCGGATTCGGCGACAAGAAAAAAGCTAAAGCTTATCTTGAAAAGGCATTGCAAATAAATCCAGCAGGCATAGATCCCAACTTTTTTTATGCGGATTTTCTGAGTGAACAAGGTGAATATAAGCAAGCCATTCCGTACTATGAAAAAGCATTAGTTGCCTCACCAAGGATTGGACGCGAAGATGCTGATGCCGGCCGTAGAGCTGAAGTTGAAGCAGGGTTGAAGTTAGCCAAGAGTAAAGTCTGACTTAAAGTGACCAGCCTAATTGTTTTATCGAATGGATAATAAAATTTCAGCAAGATATCGACGCTTAATAATCAAACAGACTCAAGGAGTTAACCTTGAGTCTGTTTAAAATAATACTCATTGAATAGTAGAGAATGCATCAATGAATTGGTGTTAGCGACCAACTTTTCATTGCTTCATCGCCAGGGCGATCAACGACAACTTTGCCATTTTCAGTACTGGTTACCCAACTGGTCGGAATATAGTGATGCTGGCCGTTGCTATCTTTATTCAACTTGATGCAGTCAGTGCCTTCAAGGTGATCCACTGTTGCAAACTGACCACCTTGCGAACAGACCACCGGCATTTCCGGAAGGATCTGGTTGATATTCATGTTGTTTTCCTGTGAAAGTGCGTTTTGATTGCCCGTGTCAGCGTCAGGGGTAAGCGCGTTATCAATGATTTCTTCTACAAAGTTTTTTGGGGAAGTGTTCGTCATTTCATCTCCTTGATGTTCTTCTTCATTTGAAAATTCGATGATAAATAGACGGTTTGAAAAAGCTTATCAGGAGATGGCTGATTGCGCTGTAAGAATTACGGAAAGCTATTAAAAACCCCCAAGGCTACAATTACTAGCATGTTGTAAACGCCGGCAGTGATTTCAAAGGATCTCAAGCGCGACTCATGGTTGAAAATATGCGTGTTCATCAGCTCATCTGCCCGGGTTTTCGCAATGAGAGTCAGTAGGGCATCCCAAACCTGCTGGCTGGTGCCTCACCGAACATGATAATCCCATGCTTGATGAAAGCCCGTTCGCACACCTAGTTGATCCCAGAGATTTGCAAGTGGTAGTAATTTGATGAGACGGCTGCAGGGGAGATTGATAATAACTGTTGTGCGGAGAGGTCACGAATACTGTCTCCTCTTCTGTTTCCGCTGCAAATACATTGAATCCCAGAATCACTTAAGATTCGTGAGATATTGCGAGGGCTTGAAAGTTCCTCTTTATATTTCAATGGTTTGCAATAGATAAGCTGGCGCAAAATGCGAGGAAAATGCTAAAAAGCAGGGCCAATGCAGTAGTTTGCGACACACAAATCCATTAATTCATTTTAAGTAATTTTACTTATCCAGTTATATACATGGACTTTACAAACTTTTGGTTTAAAAACTGGGAGCATAGTTGCAGGAGACTTTGAGTGACCAGTTACATAAGTGGTATATCTTTTGCTAATAAGTCTTGTAAATCGATATTGAAGCTAAATTCATTAGCAATTTAATCCGAGATGTTTAAACAACTTCCCATCCTGGTCACTTTATACAATAGCTTGTAAATTTTGTGACAAATTTTGGCTATTCTTGATTTGCAAGAAGGGTAATCATCAAAACAGCAATGCAGTGTAAAAGCACTTTAAATATCGAATAATCGGACACTGTCTAGATTAAAAATGTGGATCGACTTAAAAGAAAGAATGTTATCTAAACCGTTAAACTTTAGTGTTATGGGTTTGCTAACAGTACAAATTGAGATAATAAACTGGCAATTATTTTTTGACTGTCAGTAATTATACTCATATCGAAAAAAACAAAAGCCTTTAGGTTTTTGATGCAGATGAGTTAGAAGTGTTATTGGAAAGCGTTTTAGTCGTTGGCAGTCACCTCGTGGAAACAATCCGTATAGCGACTGCTTGGAATGTCAGTGCAGTAAAAAATGTAAAGTGCATATCATGAATGTTGTGCTTGTTCATCAGTATAACTACTCATAAATGCCACCCAAGTTTGCATGGGTTACGTTGGATTTACGAATGCTGATCATTTAATCATAACCTTTCCTTATAGGAGTAAATGATGAAAGCATACACAAACGTGTCTTTTATTATCCGGAATTGCCTAGCCTCAGTGTCCCTATTAACAGCCATAAGTGCTGTTGGTGCAGTTGATCCAAATGTTGCGGCAGCCCAATTAAGTAACAATACTAATTCGAGCAGTAGTCAATTACGGCTTGCTGAATATTATGCAAAGCCCTTTGCTAAAAACTCTCTTTGGAATAGCAGGCCTATTTCCCCGACTTTTTCTAATTATGTGATCCCACCTTCAATATATTATCCTTTAATTGAATCAGGTAAATATTCGTCAGGATGTTTTTATGCTGACGATAAAAGTGGGGCTGTGACGGTTAAACCCACTCCAGGTCGACAGGGTATATATGATGCTGATTCCGAAACAAATCTGCCTCAAGTCGTTGTCCCGCATTGGCCCGCTGACTTGGAGCCTTCTGCAAGTGGCGATGGTCATGCTGATATCTATGATGTTTCAACCGGCGTGATACATTCTTTTTGGCAGCTGAAAAAAGTGAATGGTGCCTGGACGGCCTACTTATACGCATGGTCGTCAATGAAAGGTGATGGCTGGGCTGATCCGGCACATTATTACCAAGGTGCAAGGGCTGTCGCGATAGGCGCCTGCCCAGGTATCATCCGGAAACAGGAGTTTCTAAGTAACGATGCTATCTATCCTCATGCGCTAGCCATGTCTCTTGATAAGACTGGCATGGGACCAGGATATGTTTATCCTGCAACATCAGCTGACACTTTAAGTGCAAAAAATACTGGTCAGATCCCTGAAGGTACATTACTCATGCTGCCCTCAGATTTTGATGTTTCCAAGATTAAGACGCCTGAACTGATTAAAATTGTGAAAACATTAAAAGTGTATGGTGCCTATGTGGTTGATCTTAATCACGGCACGCCTTTTGTGATCTATGCTGAAATAGGCTCTGGGCTTAATGTACATAAAAATGGATGGAATTCCAGAGCCGGTAACGAGTTGCACTTAATTCGCCAGTCTTTGCGTAGAGTCACCGCTGCCAAGTATTGGGTGGATGCAAATGGAGCCCCATTTACGCCAGAGAAAAATTTAAATATTTTATCTATGCGTGGGCCATGGGGTGTTAAAAGAGGAAATGGTTGGTACAAGAATGACCCTAGCGTCGGGCAATTTAATACGTGGAAACAAGCGGTGGAATTTGGCCCAACAAAATCACCTATTGTGCAGTCGAATCCAACTAACCGGTTTGTAAGCCAGGTGACATGGGCTAAACCTAATCCTGGGGACAAGTTTAAACTGACTGCCGTCACTACTGGTGGTGGTAAACTGAGACTGGTTATTTACGACCAGAGCGGGAAGACGAGGATTGATACCTATGATTTATCTAATGGGCAATCGACGACTTTCATTTGGCCGACTGGTACTCTTAACTTTAATCTTTTTGCGACTAGTGGTGTCGGTCAGGGCTCAAGCGTCAGTGGTACTTTATTACGTGTTAAGTAAATCATGACTTACCCTAAAAAACGGACACTTTTATCAAGCGTATTAAGATGAAAGTAAACGTAAGAAAGGGTAAGCAATTTGCTGCAAAAGAAGAGAAATACATAAAAGAAGCTTATCATTTCAAAGTATTGCACGGAAAGTGCGTGCAATACTTTGAATTAAAATCAATCCCTGCCCTTACCGTTTCCATTGCCGTTCCCACGCCCTTTGCCATTTCCCGGCACACGATCATCATGCCTGGGGCCACGTCCTTTTTTGTCATAGTGCTCATGGTGATGATCATCTCTGCCACCCCTGTAATCGTCATGATCATGTGAGTAAGATACATAGCGGGGCGCATATACATTTTGGTACCAGGAGTCCTGGACAAAATATACTTGTCTGCCACATGCGCCGTAGTGACCACAATAGCGTGACCATTTTTTCATCTGGCCAGGCGGGACACGCAAATACATAGGGGGTTGCACAACAGCTACAGGTGGTGGTTGGATAATCACCGGTTGTGCATAGACGACTTGTGGGGCCGGGTAGGGGTCACCTAAAACGATCTGACCATAAAATCCCGGTTGACCGATACTGACAGCGACGCCATCTGCATAGGCTAGCGCTGAAGTTGTTAAAAATACTATACCCATCGCTACATTTTTAATCATGGTATTTCCTCTCAGATAAACATGCTTATTAGATTAAGCATGAAATAAATGCATGGTGGGCATTTTAAAAATCTGTACAACAGGAAAGTAGTCTCATAAATCTGATAGCTACGTCAGAATGCGCTGACAGCTGTATAGGAATTTATCCTAAAGTGATTCGTAAGTTGGAATGGATAAATTAGGGTTTTGTAGCCTTACTTAAGGACTATTGCAGATAAGGTCTATTCAAAAGTTTTATGCGATGCATTTACCTAACATTAGTACTATTGTCATGCTTTACATATCTTGATAAAGTGCAAGCGCTTTTAATTTAGCAACTCAGCCTAGGCTGTAATAATTTATAAAAACTAATCAGGGATTTTTAATGAAAACTCATCTAACGGTTTTAACAGTAGCATTAGTAATTTTTATAAGCGGTTGTGCGACTGCACCGCAAACGCCTGTCGCACTTTCAAACAGTGCGATTGCAAACAATCAACGTATCGGAATAGCGATGACTGCGTTACCGAAAATAGATACACAGTTTCCAGGTGCGGACTGCTTGTTATGTTTAGCGGCTGCTTCAATTGCTAACTCATCGCTCACTAAACACACTCAAACCTTAACATACGACACTTTGCCTACAGTTAAAGAACAGCTTGCAGTGTTGCTGAAGAAAAAAGGGGCCGACGTGTTTGTGATTGATGAAGCCTTAAATGTAAAGGATTTAAAGAGTTCGGGGACTAAAGGGGACAAAGTCGCTATAAAGGATTTCTCATCTTTTAAACAAAAATACAATATTAATAAGTTATTAGTGATTGAGATCAACAGCCTGGGTTTTGTCAGGACGTATGCGTCATACATCCCCACCAGCGATCCAAAAGGCACTTTGCAGGGCGTGGGCTATATGGTTAATTTAGCCGACAATACCTATGATTGGTATTTGCCTGTCTCAGTCACAAAAAGTGCTGAATCAAACTGGGACGAGCCGACTGCGTTTCCTGGACTGACAAATGCCTATTTTCAAGCAATGGAAATCGGTAAAGATTCGTTTCTAAGCCCATTTTCGGGAAATGTGATCACTTCCACTATTGCTCCTACAGTGACCAAATAGTGTAAGCAAATCTTAATCAGTTTTTAAAGGGTGATGATCAATGAAACGCATTTTATTATTGGGAAGCATGGCTATATATGCGCTCTTTTTCAATACAAGTGGAATGGCTGAACCAGCCAGTAAGACAGCCACATTATCATTGCCTTTTAAAAGCAATAGCCAATGGATGCTTGAGATACCCAGCGATGGGCCGGTTGTTTACCATGGCGTTTATAGTTTGGACGAAGCCGGGACGGGTAAAGGAGGCATGCTTTACCCCGCACCCAGCGCGGCAGGACTTGTCGCCGCCATCGTCACGCACGCGCTCATTATTAACTCTGCTAAAAACGACCAGAAAAATCAGCTTCAACTGAATGCTGACCAAGTGCTATCGAACTATCAAGAGGCACTTAATAACTTTAAATATGGAGAGCTAATACAAAGAACGGTTGACAGGGTATCGATAATACATGCGGCAGAACATGTAAAAGCACAAGGCTATTCTGACCGTAAGATGATCATTGAAAGTGCACCAACCTTCATGCTTACACAAGATCAGAAAACCGTTATTATCAATGACAGCATAGTTATACGCATGCCGGGCCAAACGCCGGAAGTGGCTTATAAAAGCCTGATCAGGGTCATTTCTAATGCTGATAATAGCGCTGACTCCTCATTATTTTGGACTGGTAATCAGGGAGAAAATATTAAAGGTATATCATCACAACTCCATGCCCAGTCAATCGATATTGCATTACAAACTTTCGTGGCTGGTAAGTCGACAGAAAACAAGCCTTTCCAGACTGTGCGTTACAGAGAAGGATTATCTGACAAAGTAGAGCGTGCTCAAGTCATTCACAAAGATTGTGAACGCATGTTAATCAAAAACTTACGCGGTATGTTTATCTCTGCGCCAGTAGTGAAGTCAGTTGAAAATGGTTGCGAGACCATGACAGAATTTAAAACATAAGCACCTTAACTTGCAGTGGACTATGCCACTGCAAGATTAGCAACCTGCGCTCACAGATTGACTGCGCTATTCAAGCATGAAATATCTCGCAATGGATACAAAAAAATAATCTGTTTTTTGCGACATTGCATAAGAATTACCGAGTATTAATCATCTATCCATGCTATTTAATATTCCTGATCGCCATCCATCCCAAATCATGCATACATACTACAAAGGCGCGTTTGAACGTCTGGGTTTTGTAGTTGGGTAAATAATCTGGCCCCAGTTTCTTCTCGCAGGAGACTTGATCCTGTTTCAGCTTGTCTGGAAATGCCCCCATTTTCCACCAGGAGTTAATCGCGTATTCCACATCGGGGCCGTCATTTACTGTTGAGTGGCTGGCGGCCTTGTCTGTTTTCTCTTCAGCGGTCGTGCTGGTTGTCGTTGCAGCGGCGGTAGGTGCAGCCATCTCTGTAGGCTTGGTTAAAGTTGTAGCACTATTCTGTGGTGTTTTCGCAACAGCAGGGGCGACTGGTTTTTCCTTTTTATCCGGAGTGATCTCAATAAACGGACTCGGCTTACTGATGACTTCCTGGTGGTTGTCACGGGTTTCTATGGTCGCAAACAGCGGATCCAGCGCGTCAACTTTTGGTTTTTGCCAGCCTTGTTCTGCCAGGCAGGCGCTCAGTTGATCGCCGCTGCCACGGCAGGCTTGGTGCGCCCTGTCTATATCCTGTTGCGAACCTCCGCGCTTATATGAAACCTCGCCACAACCGGGCAATAAAGCTACCAATATTAAGTAAGTTAAAAGACGCATTGCGAGTCCTGTTCTCAATTTGTTATGCGAAGTCTAGCGGGGTTTGCTATTTAGCATCCTACGCAAATTGACGTATTTGTCCTACACCTCCCTGTCGTTAATCTGGGCACAAGTTTTGATCGACTGTGATTGTTTTGAAGTTAACGAGAAAGGGAGTTTTAGATGATGAATATTAAAAAATGTGCCTTGCATACCGCTGTAGCAATGGCTTGTGGCTTGGGTGCGCAATTGGCAAATGCGGGCGCCACTATCAGTTTTGGTGAAGACAAGTATATCAGTGCCGGCTTCGGTTTTATCACCAGTTACAACTCTGTTGAAGACGCAGCTGCCAACGGCAGTGATCGGTCTAACGATTTCACACTGGACAGTGCACGTTTGTATTTGTCAGGTTCATTCAATAAATACATCAAGGGGATGTTGAACACTGAGAAATCAGGTGGTGGTTCTGCCAACAGTAACTTTGAAGTGATTGATGCCAACGTGCAGTTTCAGGTTACCCCTGAAGTGTCCATCTGGGCAGGTCGTTTCCTGTCTCCAAGTGACCGTGCCAACATGGCAGGCCCTTACTACTCTATGGGTGGTGGATACTGGGCAAACATCGCTTCCCGCTACGGCTGGAACGGTGGCGTGATTGGCCGTGATGATGGTGTGGCTGTGGTGACCAGTTTTATGGAGGATCACGTAGCTGTTTCTTTCGGTGCCTTTGAAGGCGACAACATTTTCCGTTTCAGCGGTGTGGGTGCGCAATCTGAAGCCAATGGTACTAAAGACAAATTGATGTACGCCGGGCGTGTGCAAGTCGACTTCTGGGATGCAGAGCCTGGTTACTACGGTACAGGTAATTATTTTGGTGCGAAAGACATCCTGGCTATTGGTGTCGCTGGCCGTATGAAAAAAGATGGCGTGGTTAGCCCAACAGGCACAGTGGGTGATTATTCATCTTACAGCGTGGATTTCCTGCTTGAGAAAAAAGATGTAGGCCCAGGTACTTTCTCTGCTGAAGCTGCTTATTACTACTATGACACAGACAATGTTTTGCTCGGCGAGCAAGGTAAAGCTTACTCTGCCGGTTTGGGATACCTGTTCAATGACCCAATCGGCTGGGGCAAGATCATGCCTATCGTCCGTTACCAGAAATTTGACGCAGATGGTGCAACCACGTTTAGCACAGCTACCACACCAGCCACATTTACAAATACCCGCCCAGGTGGCGATGTGAAGCGCTTTGAAGTCGGTGCCAACTACGTGATCGCGCCATACAACTCTGTCATTACAGCGACTTATGGCAAGACTGATACACCTACAACCTCTAGCGACAATTTCTTCCGTGTTGCATTGCAGATGCAATTTTAAGCAAACCTTATAAGCCTTTCTCACAAAGGAGATGAGTGTAATGAAAACAATAGTGAAGTTGGATTTGGATAAAAAGCCATGGGAGCAGGACGGTCAGATCCATAACCGTTGGCACCCGGACCTGCCGATGATTGCCATGGTCAAGCCTGGTGACGAGTTCCGTGTCGAGTGCATGGACTGGACCGGCGGCCAGATCGGTAACAACGACAGCGCCAACGATATCCGTGATGTGGACCTGACCCAGGTGCATTACCTGAGTGGCCCTATCGGGGTTGAAGGTGCTGAACCGGGCGACCTGATGGTGGTGGATATCCTCGACGTGGGTACGTTTGAAGACCAGCAATGGGGCTTTAACGGCCTGTTTGCCAAGGAAAATGGCGGCGGTTTCCTGACTGACCATTTCCCTAAGGCAAGCAAGTCAATCTGGGATTTCCACGGCGTTTACACTACTTCCCGCCATGTACCTAAGGTGCGTTATGCCGGCATCATGCATCCTGGTTTGATCGGTTGCCTGCCATCACGTGAGTTACTGGAAACCTGGAATGAGCGTGAAGCTGCGCTGATTGCCACCGACCCTGACCGCATACCGGCGCTGGCACTGCCACCCGAGCCACAGTCTGCGGTAATGGGCCGTTTGTCAGGTGATGCTGCCAAAAAAGCGGCGGCGGAAGGTGCGCGTACCGTTCCGCCACGTGACCACGGCGGTAACTGCGACATCAAGAACCTGACCAAAGGCTCCAAAGTATATTTCCCGGTGTATGTGAAAGACGGTGGTCTCTCTATGGGTGACCTGCACTTCTCACAAGGCGATGGTGAAATTACTTTCTGCGGTGCGATTGAAATGGCCGGCTACCTGGACATCAAGGTCAGCCTGATCAAGGATGGCGTCAAGAAATACGGTATCAAGAACCCGATTTTCCAGCCTAGCCCGATCACTCCGACTTATCGTGATTATGTGATTTTTGAAGGTATCTCGGTAGATGAAGCTGGTAAACAACACTACCTGGATGTACATGTGGCTTACCGCCAGGCTTGCCTGAATGCGATTGAGTACCTGAAGAAATTCGGCTACAGCGGTGAACAGGCGGTGGCTATCCTTGGTACTGCACCGGTTGAAGGTCATATCAGCGGCATTGTAGATATCCCGAATGCGTGTGCAACGTTGTGGGTCCCGACCGAAATCTTCGAATTTGATATCCGTCCGAATGCTGATGGACCGAAGATCGAAGTCCCACCTGGAATCAATGTGGCGCCAAGTACTTAAGATTTAAGGAAACTTAGGTTTACGTTTTAAAAGTTTGCATAAGGAAAAGCGAGATGCCTCTTTACGAATATGAGTGTGACAGTTGTGGCGTGTTTACCGCGCTACGCAAAATGAGTGAATCCAGTTTGCCAGCTGATTGTGATTGCTGTGGGTCTGAAAGTCCGCGCATCCTGTCGGTGCCTAAACTGGCCATCATGGGCAAGCAACAACGGTCTGCGCATGAACGTAACGAGAAATCTGCCCACGAGCCACGCAGTGGTCGCCGCTCAAGTTGTGGTTGTACAGGCTCACATACCTGCAAAACCACCACCAAGGTGAACCCTGATAACGGCAAACCGGCGATGCAGATGCAAACCAAGAAAACGGCCAGGCCCTGGATGATCGGACACTAGTCTGATCGACCAAGTAAAGCTCATCGGGCCTCGTCTGATCAGCCGACTAAAGCCCTCGTCGTAATAAAGCAGTTCCTGAATACAGTATGTAGTGAGCAATGTTTAATTTTGAAGTTAACTGATTTTTAAAGGAGAGTTGTAATGAGTACCTTGAACAGAAGGGGTTTTATCAAAGGCGCGATGTTAGGTGCCATGATGGCAGCGGGTCTCGTTACCGGATACGCATTTGCTGCAGACTATCCAACAGCAAAAGTGAACACCACCGGCCTGGCCGTGACTGACACAACTGTCAAAGTCGGTATCCTGCACTCCGCAACCGGCACGATGGCGATCAGTGAAACAGGTTCTATCCAGGCTGAAAAGCTGGCGATTGAGCAGATCAACGCCATGGGCGGTATCCTGGGTCGCAAGATCGAAGTCGTGCAGGAAGACGGCGCATCTGACTGGCCGACTTTTGCTGAAAAAGCGAAGAAACTGCTGGAAAAAGACAAAGTGGCTTCTGTGATGGGCTGCTGGACATCCGCTTCACGTAAAGCTGCATTGCCAGTGTTTGAAAAAGACAACGGCTTGCTGTTCTATCCAACATTCTACGAAGGTTTAGAGCAATCTAAAAACGTGTTCTACACAGGTCAGGAAGCGACACAACAAATTCTGGCAGGTCTGGACTGGATCGCTAAAGAGAAGAAAGCTAAAACTTTCTACCTGATCGGTTCTGATTACATCTGGCCACGTACTTCCATGAAAATTGCCCGTAAACACATCGAGCAACATCTGGGCGGTAAAGTGGTAGGTGAAGAGTACATCGCTTTGGGTGATACGCAATTTGGTTCTGTGATCAACAAAATCAAACTGAAAAAACCTGACGTGATTTATGCAGCGGTTGTTGGCGGCAGTAACGTAGCCTGGTTTAAACAGTTGAACGCAGCTGGCCTGAACTCAAGCAAGCAAACCATGTTGACCATCTCCGTGACCGAAGATGAAGTATTGGGTATCGGTGGTGAGAACCTGGCTGGCTTCTACTCAGCCATGAAATACTTCCAGTCGCAAGACAACGATGCAAACAAAAAATTTGTTGAAGCCTTCAAAAAACGCTGGGGTAAAGATGCTGTGATCGGCGACGTGACGCAAGCGGCTTACCTGGGCCCATGGTTGTACAAAGCAGCGGTTGAACGTGCTGGCAGCTTCGATGTAGACAAGGTTCAAGCAGCATTGCCTGGCTACGAGTTTAAAGATGCACCAGAAGGCCCTGTGACTGTAGAAGCTAACCATCACCTGACTACCAAACTGCGTATTGGTCAGTGGGGTAAAGATGGCCAGGCGAAAGTGGTTTACACCTCTGGTTACATCAAACCTGATCCATTTCCAAAAGGCTACCAATAAACTAGTCTGGTCTTAAATGCCTGAGCGGTAGCCGGTTTTGCCGGCTACCGTTTAGCGCAAGTAGTAAATCCCATTAGTGTGTGTTTTTTAAGTTTCAAGGAGACCTGTATGTTTGGTTATTCGATGGCAGATATAGGCAATATTGTGGTGATGCAGGGTTTTTCGGGCCTGAGCATGTTTACAGTGTTGCTGCTGATGGCACTTGGTCTCGCAATTATTTTCGGGCAAATGGGTGTAATTAACATGGCGCATGGTGAGTTTATGACCATCGGTGCGTATACCACGGTCCTGCTTTCCAAAGTGGCTGCGACTTACGGATTCACTAATTATTACTTTATATTTGCCATAGCGATTGCTTTTGTACTGGCGTTCGCCGTTGGTTACTTTATTGAATTCATCATGATCCGGCACCTCTACAAGCGGCCGCTGGATACCTTGCTGGCTACCTGGGGTTTGAGTCTGGTCATGCAGCAAATTTTCCGCTCGACCTTTGGCGCCAAAGAAGTCAGCGCCGAGTTGCCTGAATGGATGCTCGGGTCATTTAAACCGACACCAGATATTGATATTCCTATTAATGGCGTATTCGTGATGGTGCTGGCAGCGCTGGTGACTTTCGGTGTGTATATGTTTATGTACAAGTCCCGCTGGGGCCTGCGTGTGCGCGCTACCGTGCAAAACCGCACCATGGCTGGTGCAGTAGGTATCAACACTGCCAAAGTTGACCGTGTCACATTTGCACTCGGCTGCGGCATTGCCGGAATCGCTGGTGCTGCGTTTACTACCATTGCTTCCACTGGCCCGACCACAGGTACCTTGTACATCGTCGACAGCTTTATGGTGGTGGTGTTTGGCGGCGCAGCGAGCATCGTCGGTACGATTGCCTCTGCCTTCGGTATCGCCCAGGCACAATCTATCCTGCAATTCTTTATGACCAGCTCTATGGGTAAGGTGTCTACCTTGCTCGTCATCGTCACCATCCTGATGATGAAACCAGAGGGCTTGTTTGCCTCCAAACTGCGTAAATAAAAGGGTGATGGCAACGAGTGAAGATGTTTTCCACGCGTTGCCATAAGTAAATGAACGTATTAAGTGTTTTGCCCTGCCGCAATAGAATCAACGCATCAACAGAGGAGAAATCTTGATGACATTATGGGAAAAAATGAAAGCCAGCCCTGTACTGGGTGGTAAGGAGGGAGTGATCAGCCTGGCTGTGCTGGCTGCCATCATCTTCGTTGTACTGCCACTGGGCTTAGATATCTTCCGCCTCAATTTAATCGGTAAATACCTGACTTACGCGTTTGTCGCTGTCGGCCTGGTCATGCTGTGGGGGCACGGCGGTATCCTGAGTTTAGGCCAGGGTATCTTTTTCGGCCTCGGCGGTTATGCCATGGCCATGTTCCTTAAATTGGAGGCTTCTGATCCGCTGAGTACCAAGATCCAGTCTACCCCTGGTATTCCTGACTTCATGGACTGGAACCAGCTGACTGCCTTGCCATGGTTCTGGGAGCCGTTCAAGAGTTTACCGTTCACCATCTTTGCCGTGCTGACCATTCCTGCATTGTTCGCCTACATCATCGGTTACGCCATGTTTAAACGTCGGGTGGGCGGTGTGTATTTCTCCATCATTACGCAAGCCGTGGCGCTGATCCTGAGTATTCTGATTGTTGGCCAGCAAGGGTATACCGGCGGTGTGAATGGGATGACTGATTTGCGTACCATGCTGGGCTGGGATATCCGTAGTGATTCTGCCAAATACATCCTGTACTTTGTGAATGGTCTGTTGCTGTTCGGTGCGATCTTCCTGTCCAAATACATCATGAGCAGCAAGTTCGGTATGCTGTTGCTGGCGATGCGTGACAAAGAAGAGCGCGTACGTTTCTCAGGTTACGACGTCTCCAATTTCAAAATCTTTATCTTCTGTCTGGCTGCGATGATGTCTGCGGTGGGTGGTGCCATGTTTACCCTGCAGGTGGGCTTTATGTCACCTTCCTTCGTCGGTATCGTGCCATCGATTGAAATGGTGATCTTCTGTGCTGTGGGTGGCCGTGCTTCACTGGTTGGCGCTGTCTATGGCACCTTGCTGGTAAATTACGGAAAAACCGTGTTTTCGGAAACTTATCCTGAAATGTGGCTGTTCCTGATGGGCGGGCTGTTTATCGCAGTGGTGATGTTCTTCCCAAGCGGTTTGGCTGGTATCTGGGATAAGTATGCGACTAAATATGGCTGGTTCAAAGACAAGGCACCTGCAAAAAAGCCTGAGGTAAGTACTTCTAAGGTAGAAGCACAAGCAGTACTTACCGAAACAAGCATTGAAACATCCCTGGCTACAGACTCTACCGGTGTAGCCACCAAGAGATCACCGCGCAAGAAAGCAGATGCGACATCTGCAATCGAGGGTAATAAATTAAGAGGAGCAGAAGCATGAGTAACACCGACTTCGTCTTGGCAGTAGAAGATTTGACCGTCTCCTTCGATGGCTTTAAAGCAGTGGATAGCTTGACCATGTATATCGACAAAAATGAACTGCGTGTACTGGTGGGTCCTAACGGTGCCGGAAAAACCACGGTGCTTGACCTGATTTGCGGTAAAACCAAATCTACCGCCGGGTCTATCAAGTTTAACAATACCGAATTGACCAAGCTCTCTGAGCACGAAATCGTACGTTCGGGGGTAGGCCGTAAATTCCAGAATCCATCGATTTATGAAAATTTGTCGGTGTACCAGAACCTGGAAGTTTCTTACCCGAAAGGCCGTGGCGTGTTTGGCAGCCTGACTTTCAAACGTACACAGGAAGTCGAAGATCGTGTACGCAAGGTAGCAGAAGACATCATGCTGACTGAGTTCCTGGATATGGAATCAGCCTTGCTCAGCCACGGCCAGAAACAATGGCTGGAGATTGGCATGCTGCTGATGCAGGAGCCGGAGTTGCTGATGCTGGATGAGCCAGTCGCTGGCATGAGTGCAAAAGAACGCGATCAGACGGCTGAGTTGCTTAACCGCATTTGCCAGAACAGGTCAGTGATTGTGATCGAGCATGACATGGAATTCGTCAAGAAAATCGCACATAAGGTCACTGTACTGCACCAAGGCAAAATCCTGGCTGAAGGGCCGATGGAAAAAGTGCAAGCTGACGAAAAAGTCATTGAAGTTTACTTGGGTCATTAATTACTGGGCCATTAGAGGAGCACAGCATGTTTGAAATTGAGAATTTGCAGGTGAGTTATGGCCAAAGTCAGGTGATTCATGGCCTGAACTTCAAAGCCAATAAAAATGAAACCCTGGCGATTATGGGCCGCAATGGTATGGGTAAAACGACCTTGTTCAAGTCATTGATGGGTATTTTGCCTAGCAAATCCAGCAAAGCTACTGTGGATGGCGTGGATCTGCAAGGTGCCGCTACGCATGATCGCGTGATGAAGGGCCTGGCTTATGTACCGCAAGGCCGCTGGATTTTCCCTAACATGACGGTGCAGGAGAATATCGAAACCGGGTTGGAGAAATCTTCCAGCCGCGAGATCCCCGATGATATTTTTGCCTTGTTCCCCGTGCTGCATGAAATGCGCAAGCGCAAGGGCGGTAACCTGTCTGGTGGTCAGCAACAGCAACTGGCGATTGCCCGTGCGCTGGTAACTAACCCGAAAGTGTTATTGCTGGATGAGCCTACCGAAGGCATCCAGCCTTCTATCATCAAGGATATTGCCAGGGTATTGAACGAAATCCGCAAAATGCGTGAAATCACCATCATTGTCTCAGAGCAGGTGTTGAGTTTCACGATGGAAGTGGCTGACCGTATTATCGTGATTGATAAAGGCCGCTTTATTCATGAAGATACCCGCGATAATGTCGATGCTGCCAAGGTGAAAAGCTATTTGTCTGTTTAGCTTTAGGATTGTTTTAGCTACAGAGAACACAGATTTCAAATGCTGAGTTAAGTTTTTCTCAGTGAACTCAGTGTTCTCTGTGCCAAGTATTAAAATAATTTTCTAAGCTGTGGCATGATGCCGTTATGGATGATTTAAAGCCTGCGATCGTATCGCCACCCTTAAAGCTCACTGCCACAAAACACTGGCAAGCAAGGCTTGAGCTTGGCTTCGCCAGGCGTGATGCACGCTCTTATCTGGCACATCGTCTGCATCATGGACCATTGGTCGTTCAGAAAAGCCTGCATCCTGAAGGCGAGGATATTTGTCATGCGGTGGTGGTGCATCCTCCCGGTGGTGTGGCAGGGGGCGACGCACTGCATTTACAGGTGCAAGTTGGAGAAGGTGCAAGAGCCTTGTTGACGACGCCTGGTGCAGGCAAGTGGTACAAGGCCAATGGTACCAAAGCGACACAAACGCTCACCTTTCAATTGGCGGCAGGCAGTGGCCTGGAATGGTTACCGCAGGAAAATATTTTATTTGATGCTGCAGAAGTAGGTTTTTCTGCAGAGATAGCGCTGGCAGCAGATGCCACTTTGGCGGTGTGGGATATCGTTTGCCTTGGCCGCCAGGCGCAACAGGAAATCTGGCAAAGTGGTTTTTACCAGTTAAATCAGCGTATCACTCGAAATGGTAGATTGATCTGGAACGAGCGTGCGCGCATGCAGGCGGATGACCTGGTCAAGACCAGTCGAGTTGGTTTGGGGGGTGCAGCGGTATTCGGCACCTTTCTGGTATGTGCAGGCGCTGTACCTGCCGAAGTGTTACAAGCCTGCCGTGAGATAGTGTTATCAAATGCCAAAGTAGGTATCACAGCCTTACCTGATGTGCTTTGTATCCGTTATATTGGTAATGCATCGCAGCAGGCCAGGCAATACTTTGAGCATTGCTGGCAGATTTTAAGGCCGTGGTATTATCAAAAAGACGCCATCAGGCCACGTATCTGGAATACCTGATCGCCATAGAAATAGTCAAAGAGCATTTGTCTACGTAGCTCACCATTTATGGAATTAGCCGCTTATGGAATTAACCCCAAGAGAAAAAGATAAATTATTGATTTTCACCGCCGCTCTGTTGGCCGAGCGGCGCAAGGCACGTGGTTTAAAGCTGAATTATCCTGAGTCCGTCGCTTTTATTTCCGCGGCGATCATGGAAGGGGCGCGGGACGGCAAAACGGTGGCGGAACTGATGAGTTATGGCACGACTTTGCTGGCACGTGATGAAGTGATGGAAGGGGTGCCGGAGATGATTCCGGATATCCAGATAGAGGCAACATTCCCGGATGGGACGAAGCTAGTCACCGTCCACCACCCGATTCCATAAGGGCTCGATGTTGCAAGCGCAGATGGCGGTGTTGCTTATCCTTGCCGTACTTATTGTACTGTCTGCGGATGCGCGCCTTGCCCTCTACGCTTGCAACATCAAGCCTGCGAATTAAGATTAACGATTAAAAGAATGCGTGTTTTTAGGTTCACAGGAGCATATAAATGATTCCCGGCGAAATGCAGGTCGCAGCAGGCGACATCGAATTAAACACAGGGCGCGAAACGGTGACGCTGGATGTGGCGAACACGGGTGACCGGCCGATCCAGGTCGGCTCACACTATCATTTTTATGAGACGAATGAAGCGTTGTCTTTTGACCGGGCTTTAGCTTACGGTGCCCGCTTGAATATTGCGGCGGGGACGGCGGTGCGGTTTGAGCCAGGCCAGACGCGTACAGTGCAATTGGTCAAACTGGTGGGCAAGCGTGAAGTCTACGGCTTTGCCGGTAAAGTCATGGGCGCCCTGAAATAGCAGGCGAGCAATAAAGTCAGAGCAATAAGGAAAAACAATGACAGTGAAAATGGATAAACGCGCCTATGCTGAAATGTTCGGCCCGACTGTCGGTGACAAGGTAAGGTTGGCGGATACCGAGTTGTGGGTGGAGGTCGAAAAAGACTTCACCATCTATGGCGAGGAAGTGAAGTTTGGCGGCGGCAAAGTGATCCGTGATGGCATGGGCCAGGGGCAAGGCCTGGCAGCTGAAGTTGCTGATACCGTGATTACCAATGCATTGATTATTGATCACTGGGGTATTGTTAAAGCCGATATTGGTATCAAAGGTGGTTATATTTCTGCCATCGGCAAGGCAGGCAATCCTGATATCCAGCCCGGTGTCACAATTGCAGTGGGCGCAGGTACTGAAGTCATTGCCGGTGAAGGCATGATCATTACTGCAGGCGGTATTGATACGCATATCCATTTTATTTGCCCGCAACAGATCGAAGAAGCATTGATGTCCGGCGTCACCACCATGATTGGTGGCGGTACCGGCCCGGCGACTGGCACTTTCGCCACTACCTGTACACCAGGACCATGGCATATCCATCGCATGTTGCAGGCCGCAGATGCCTTCCCTATGAACCTGGGTTTTCTGGGTAAGGGGAACGTGAGTTTGCCTGAACCACTGCGTGAACAAGTACGGGCTGGTGTGATCGGTCTTAAATTGCACGAAGACTGGGGAACCACACCGGCAGCCATTGATAATTGCCTGAGCGTCGCTGACGAAATGGATGTGCAGGTTGCTATCCACTCGGACACCCTGAATGAATCAGGGTTTGTCGAAACTACAATAGGTGCTTTCAAAGGCCGCACCATCCATACGTTCCATACTGAAGGGGCGGGTGGCGGCCATGCGCCGGATATTATCAAGGCGGCTGGCTATCCGAATGTATTGCCTTCCTCTACTAATCCAACAAGACCATTTACCGTCAATACCATCGACGAACATCTGGATATGCTGATGGTCTGTCATCACCTGGATCCTGCGATTGCAGAAGATATCGCATTTGCCGAAAGCCGTATCCGCCGCGAAACCATTGCTGCGGAAGATATATTCCATGACCTTGGCGCTTTCTCGATGATGTCGTCTGATTCACAGGCCATGGGACGAGTGGGTGAAGTAATTATCCGCACCTGGCAAACCGCGCATAAGATGAAAATTCAGCGTGGACCACTGGCGGAAGACGCAGCAGGTAATGATAATTTCCGTATCAAGCGCTATATAGCCAAATACACCATCAATCCTGCCATTACGCACGGTGTATCGCATGTGGTGGGTTCTGTTGAAGTGGGCAAACTGGCTGACCTGGTGGTCTGGAAGCCGGCATTCTTTGGGGTGAAGCCTTTTACTATTATCAAAGGTGGCATGATTGCGGCTGCTGCAATGGGTGACCCGAATGCTTCCATTCCAACCCCGCAACCCGTACATTACCGTCCCATGTTTGGCGCGTATGGCGGTGGCCTCAAAACAGCAGTGACCTTTGTTTCGCAAGCAGGGCTGGAAAATCCTGAAGTGAAGGCACTGGGGTTGCAAAAACCACTAGTCGCTGTCAAAGGTACACGTGACGTGAAAAAATCCGACATGGTGCATAACACCTGGTTACCCAAGATCGACGTCGATCCCGAAACTTATGAAGTGCTTGCTGATGGCATGCCCTTGGTCTGTGAACCGGCGGAAGTGTTGCCTATGGCACAACGCTACTTTTTATTCTAAACATGATTCATTTAACCGAACGTATCACTGTCAGTGGTCATATAGACGACACACTCGAACTGCCTTTTGACCTGCGGCAGAAAAGCCGCCTGCGCGTGAAGTTGGCCTCGGGCAACGAAGCCGCGTTGTTTTTAAGCCGCGGTATCATCCTGCGTGGTGGAGATTTATTAAAATCTGAAGATGGAACGGTGGTGCAAATCGTGGCAGCACAAGAGCCGGTCTATAACGTCATTGCGCCTACACCTCGCGACCTGATGTGTGCAGCCTATCATTTAGGTAACCGTCATGTGCCTTTGCAAATTGGGGATGGCTGGTTACGCCTGGAGCAGGATTATGTGCTGAGAGATATGCTGTTGGGGTTAGGCATGCAGGTGAGCGAGGTTAACGCTCCTTTTGAGCCGGAAGCCGGCGCTTACGGTGGCGGTCATCGCCATGGGGATGATGCCTTGCATTCGTTACGACCAAAAAATAGTGGACGTGCGCATGGTTAATGCCCTCGCACTCAGTCGCTTGCTGCAATTGGCCAGCCCGCTGTTGCCAGTCGGTGCTTATGGCTATTCGCAAGGACTGGAATGGGCGATTGAGTCGGGTGAAGTTACCAGTGTTGCAACCGCACAAGCCTGGATAGGCGACAGTTTGCAGATTTATCAGGCCCGTTTTGAATTGCCGGTGCTATACCGTTTATACCAGGCCTGGCAGGCGCAGGATTTAGTCGCAGTGCAAGAGTGGGACATGTTTTACCAGGCAGGGCGGGACACCGCTGAAGGATGGGCAGAAACACGGCAAATGGGCTATTCCCTGCGGCGTTTGCTGAATGACCTCAAGCCCATGTCGCCCGCATTGGTGGCACAGATTAACGCACTGGAATCGCCAGCTTTCCCGACTTTATATGCAGCCATTGCCCAGCATTGGCAAATTCCGGCTGAACAGGTGCTGCATGGTTATATCTGGGGCTGGCTGGAAAATCAGGCCAGCGCTGCCATGAAGGCTGTGCCGCTTGGTCAGGTGGCCGGGCAGACCATCCTGCTTAGCTTGGGAGAGCGCTTGCCACAAGTGATAGAAGCCGCTATGCAATTACCGGATGATGCCATGAGCAACTTTAACCCGTTACTCAGCATTGCCGGCTGCCAACACGAAACGCAATACAGTAGATTATTCAGATCATGAAAATACATACCCAATTTGAGACACCCACCCCCGCGGTTACCGAGTACAAAGAGCCTTTACGTATTGGCATCGGTGGCCCGGTCGGTTCCGGTAAAACGGCTTTAACACTTGCGCTTTGCCAGCGGTTGCGCGAGCTTTACAACATTGCCGTGGTGACTAACGATATCTATACCAAGGAAGATGCCGAATTCCTGACGCGTAACGAGGCGTTATCGCCTGAGCGTATCATCGGCGTGGAAACCGGCGGTTGTCCGCATACGGCGATTCGTGAAGATGCCTCCATGAACCTGGAAGCGGTGGATCAGTTAAGTAAACGCTTCCAGACGCTGGATATTGTGTTTGTCGAAAGCGGTGGCGATAATCTGGCGGCAACATTCAGCCCTGAGCTATCTGATCTGACGATTTATGTGATCGACGTAGCCGCCGGTGAGAAAATCCCGCGTAAGGGCGGCCCGGGCATTACCAAGTCTGATTTGCTGGTGATCAACAAGATTGACCTGGCGCCTATGGTTGGCGCTTCGCTGGAAGTGATGGATCAGGATGCAAAACGCATGCGAGGTGAAAAACCTTTTATTTTCAGTAACCTGAAGAGTGGGCAGGGGCTGGAGGAGATTGTCACCTTCATCGAAAAACAAGGCCTCATGCAATAAAGCTGAACGCTGCCTGTCTGTGGCGGTGTTGCAGGGCTTGCCGTACTATTTGTACTGTCTTCGCCCATGCGCCTTGCCACAAACAAGCAGCGTTCAGCTTTAAGTAGATGGTCATGGGCGAGCTAAATAAATAGTTACAATTCTGTGGGAGAAGATTCTATGAAAAAAAGTATTCTTTTAGGTATCGGGGCTAGTGTGTTATCGGGTGTGGCATACGCGCATCCTGGACATGACTTACAGGCGGGGTTCGCAACTGGTTTTTTACATCCCCTGACCGGATGGGATCATCTGCTGGTGATGTTGTCCTTAGGTATCTGGGCAGCACGTCGCCAGGCGCAGCAGGGCTGGCAATTACCAGTGTTGTTTGTCAGTGTGATGGCAGTGTTTGCGGCACTGGCGATGGTGTGGTTGCCGATGTCACTGGCGGAAGTCATGGTGGCGGCCACTGTGCTGGTGATGGGTGGGCTGCTGGTCGCTCGGGTTGAGTTATCTAGGTGGACGCAGTTTGGTGTAGTTGCTTTAGTCGCGGCTGCGCATGGTTATGTGCATGGTGTTGAGCTTGGCCAAAGCTGGAGTTCATTAACGGGAATGGTGCTGGCAACAGCCACCCTGCATGGTCTGGGCTGGATATTGGGTCGCCAGCAACAGCCATGGCTAAAAGCCACTACGCAATTGCTGGGCGGCATGATGATGGGCCTGGGTGCTTACTGGCTGATTGCCTGATCACGAATTTATAAATACGAATCACCTGGAAGCGGATCATTGAGATCCGCTTTTTTAATGTAAAGGCCTGTGATGTTGCTTGCCTTTCATCGCTACGTCAATTAACGTAATGATTGATTTACCTGCAGACCTTACTATAGCGTGGGGAAAGTTTTTGGTCTGTGGTGCATTGCCACAGGCCTGTTATTAAAGCCTGTCATCATTAAAGGGTTATTGATTGTCTACGCCGTCTCCCGGATTAGCTAGCGAAATTACTGCCGAACCGATACAGCGTATCGTCAAGATTCGTCGCGACTATAACAATTGGGTAGCGAACGAGACGATTGAAGATTATGCGCTGCGCTACACGCCGCGTGCCTTTCGCAAATGGTCCATTTTACGGGTATCCAATACTGCGTTGGGCGCCATCTCTTTCCTGGTGCTGGAAGCGATTGGCGGCACAATCACCATTAATTACGGTTTCCCCAATGCCTTATGGGCGATTCTGGCTGTCGGCGCGATTATCTTCCTGACCGGTCTGCCTATCAGCTATTACGCGGCCAAATACGGGCTGGATATGGATCTGCTGACCCGCGGCGCCGGGTTTGGTTATATCGGCTCGACGATATCGTCTTTTATTTATGCCTCGTTCACCTTTATACTGTTTTCGCTGGAAGCGGCGATTATGGGCTATGCGCTTGAGCTCTATTTCCATTTGCCGCTATACCTGGGTTACCTGGTCAGCGCACTGATTGTCATTCCGTTAGTCACACATGGCGTGACGCTGATCAGCCGCATCCAGATGATCACGCAGCCGATCTGGATCGCGCTGATGTTCCTGCCATTTTTTGCGATTCTGCATGCGGATCCCGATGTGTTGCACAGGCTAAGTAGTTTTGCCGGGACATCCACCAATGGTGGGCATTTCAACTGGTTGATGTTTGGTGCGGCGACCGCTGTTGGTGTGGCGTTGATTCCGCAGGTTGGCGAGCAAGTCGACTTTTTACGCTTTATGCCGGCGAGAACTAAAGAAAATTACTGGCGCTGGAATATTGGGGTATTAATGGCTGGCCCCGGTTGGGTCATTCTCGGCATGCTCAAAATGCTGGCAGGAGCTTTGTTAGCCTACCTGGTATTTACTCGGAATATGCCAATTAGCTCTGCGGTCAATCCGACGCACATGTATCTGGTTGGTTTTGAGCATGTATTCAGCAATCACGACATTGCCCTAGCAATCACGGCCTTATTTGTCTGTGTGTCGCAAATCAAGGTCAATATGACCAATGCCTATGCCGGCTCACTGGCATGGTCTAATTTTTTTGCGCGGCTCACCCATAGCCATCCCGGACGTATCGTCTGGGTAGCCTTCAACGTGATGATTGCTATTGTGCTGATGGAGCTGAATGTGTTCCAGGCATTGGAAGAAATCCTCGGGCTGTATGCCAATATTGCCATTGCCTGGATTGCTGCAGTGGTTGCTGATCTGGTCATTAATAAACCGCTCGGGTTAAGCCCGAAAGGCATTGAATTCCGCCGTGCTTATCTATATGACATCAACCCTGTTGGCGTGGGGGCTATGTTTATTGCATCGGCGATTTCGATTGCGGCTTACACCGGTGTCATGGGCGTAGTAGCGCAATCCTTTTCTACTTTTATTTCATTATTTACCGCGATGCTTCTATCGCCGCTGATTGCCTGGTATACCAAAGGCAAGTATTACCTGGCCAGGCAGCGCCCGATCTATCTGCAACCTTCAGCAACCAAGCAATGTGTGATTTGTGAACGAGAATATGAAGTCAGCGATATGGCGCATTGCCCGGCATATGGCGGCGCGATTTGCTCCTTATGCTGCTGCCTGGACGCAAGATGTCATGATGCTTGTAAACCGCAGGCACGGTTAAGTGCGCAGTGGGAAGCAGTCAATAGAAAAATCCTGCCAAAGCGCTTTTGGCCGCATCTTAACGGTGGTGTGGCGCACTTCTTGTTGCTGATGGTAATAGCCATGCTGTTATTTGGCGCGACCATCAGCTTGATTTACCTGCATGATTCATTGACCATAGGGCAGCAGTATCCTGAACTGATGGCACGCTTCCGCTCTGGCTATCTCAAGGTGTTTGTTGCATTGCTGTTTTTGGGAGGCATTGTGGCCTGGTGGCTGGTGCTGACTTCAGCCAGCCGCCGCGTCGCACAGGAAGAATCCAACCGGCAGACGGGCTTGTTGCTGGAAGAGATTGAATCTCATAAAAAAACCGATACCCAATTGCAAAAAGCCCGCCGCTTGGCTGAAGAGGCTAACCAGGCCAAGAGCCGTTACATTACCGGCATCAGTCATGAATTGCGCACGCCACTCAATAGTATTCTTGGCTATGCCCAATTATTGACTAACGATGACAGTATCCCTGCGCATCGTAAACAGGCAATCAAAACCATCAGCCGTGGCGGCGAGCATTTGCTGTCACTGATTGAGAGTACGCTGGATATCGCGCGTATTGAAAGTGGCAAAATGGCGTTTGATGTGAAGCCACTGCATTTTCCTGAATTCATCAGCCATATGGTGAGTATGTTTGAAATCCAGGCACAAAATAAAGGCCTGACTTTCAAGTTTGAACAGAGCGGCACCTTACCTGAATATGTGCGTGCAGACCACAAGCGCCTGATGCAGATATTGGTGAATATCCTCGGTAATGCGGTGAAATTTACCACCAAGGGTAGTGTGACTTTCCGCATCAGCTACGCACGTGAAATTGCACAGATTGAAATTCAGGATACCGGCCCCGGTATTGCTCCGAATGAGGTTGAGAAAATCTTTGAGCCATTTGAGCGGGGCAGTGCAGCGAATGTGGTCGGCATTGGGGGCACTGGCTTGGGTTTGACGATCAGCAAGCTGTTAACGCAACTGATGGGTGGTGAAATTCATTTCGACAGCGTGGTCGGGTATGGCACACGTTTTGATATCCGGTTGTTTTTACCGCAAATCCGCGAGACTGCGCATTTATCCAAACAGGCGGTCAGGCAACGTACCGGCTACGAAGGCTCGCCCCGCACTATTCTGGTGGTGGATAATGAAGAGGTCGATAGAGAGTTGTTGCGGGATACCTTGCAGCCGCTTGGGTTTATTATCCACGAGGCGGCCAATGGCCAGGCTTGTGTAAATCAGTATCGGACAGTGAAAGCTGATTTGATATTGATGGATCTGGCGATGCCGGTGATGGATGGCTGGGAAGCCGCTTATATTATCCGCGAGGTGCATCACTCGCAGATTCCTATCGCGATTGTGTCTGCCAATGCCTACGACCGCAGCCTGGATAACCAGGCAAAAATACCTGCACAGGATTTCTTTGTTAAACCAGTGAATCTGGACGAAGTGCTGGATTGGGTAGGGCACCGCCTGGGCCTGGTCTGGCGGTATGTAGATAGCAACAAAGAGATCCAGTTACTGCTGTCAGACGCTCAGGCGATACCAGTTCCAAAAGACGCCCCCGCTATTCCAGCAGAATTAATGGAAAACCTGATGCAGTATGCCAAGGTCGGCTATGTCAAAGGTGCGCGAGAAGTACTTGCGACATTGGCGCAAAAATATTCACATCATCAAACATTGATTAACGCTCTGCAACAGGCCATAGACCGCTTTGATTTTGCTACACTGCAACGCTTGATTGAGGATGCAAAATGACCAACCCAAACTATACTGTGTTGATTGTAGATGATGTGCCGGAAAACCTGGCTTATCTGCATGATGCCCTGGATGAGTCTGGCTATCAGGTCTGTGTCGCCAATTCAGGTGAAATGGCCTTGCAGGTCGCCCACCTGATGCAGCCGCATGTGATCCTGATGGATGCGATGATGCCTGGCCTGGATGGATTTGCCACCTGCAGGCGCATCAAGGCCACCGCCGAAACACAGCATATCCCGGTGATTTTCATGACCGGCCTGACTGAAATTGAACACGTCACCATGGCGTTTGACGCCGGTGGCGTGGATTATGTGACCAAGCCCGTGCGTCCGGCGGAAGTGTTGGCCCGTGTGAAAGCGCATGTGCAGAATGCCACAAAAATGCATCAGGCCACTTCTGCCCTGGATGCCTTTGGCCAGGCCACGATAGCCATTCTACCTGCGGATAAACGGCTGGTCTGGCAAACGCCGTTAGCCAAGCAATACCTGGAACAGTATTTCGCCGAATGGGTAGCCAAAGAGGCTTATAGCGCAGTGCAGACTTTGCCACCCATGATTTATCAATGGCTGGAAAACTGTGTACAGCAATTTTCCGCCAAGCAAACGATGCAAACCTTGAATGTTAATCAAGGCAGTGCGCGGCTCAGCCTCACGGTAGCCAATACCAGTGAAGAGCAATGGGTAATCGTGCTGCGCGAGCACTCGGACGAACTGCAAATTGAATCACTGGGTAAGGTATTCCAGCTCACCAAACGTGAATCAGAAGTGCTTTACTGGACAGTCAAGGGCAAAACCAATAAGGACGTTGGTGAGATCCTGGGTACCAGCCCGCGTACTATCAATAAACATCTTGAACACGTGTTCCAGAAACTCGGGGTGGAAACCAGGACAGCTGCCGCTTCGCTGGTCGCTTCAAAAATTAAATTCTAGTTTTTAACCCACAGTGGGTTTAATAAGTATTTTAATTTTTATCCGGTAATCGCTAATTCGGTTAGCAGTTCAAAGCTGATGTCATCAGAAAAACCATCACCAGGCCTGGTGATGGTTTTTTTGTTGGTATTTTTTGCTGATCTGGATTTTTAAGCTGTTGTTGCTGCAACAGCCTACTGTTTTATTTAAAACAAATTTTCTTTTGTTAAATTATTTTTCTTATCTCCCGGCCTGCCTTTTTTAATTCTTATCTCATTGTTTCTATTGCAATAAGTTTTGTGATGTAAGCATTTTTATCATCTGGTATAGCGTTTGCTATATCCCCTGTAGCCGTTGATGTCATGGTGTCGTAACCGATACGGTGCGTTTTCTAACATTTACCTGATGATGGAAATAAAAACAATGAAGAACATACAGTGCCTGGCTTTACTGTCAGTCTTATTTGCTGGTCCGTTAATGGCTGAAGAGGGCAGTCCGGCTAATTCAGCGACAGAAAAACGCTGGTCACCTTATGAGACAGCGCAAAAACCTGCTGTGCCGGTGGTGTCGCAAAAAGCATGGGTACGCACGCCCATCGATAGTTTTGTTCTGGCGCAGCTGGAAAGTAAACAGTTAAAGCCTGCTGTAGAAGTTGATCGGGTAACTTTTATCCGCCGGGCAACCATGGATGCCTGGGGCTTGCCACCTACCCCCGAAGAGGTAAAGTCTTTTGCTGCTGACAGGTCTTCTGACGCCTATGAAAAGCTGGTAGATCGCCTGCTGGCATCTCCTCGCTTCGGAGAACGTCAGGCACGTCGCTGGTTGGATCTGGCGCGGTATGCCGATAGTGCAGGATTTGAGAATGATGCCGGGCGTCCAAATAACTGGCGCTATCGCGATTATGTGATTACGGCCTTTAACCAGGACAAGCCGTTTGACCTGTTTATCAAGGAGCAAATTGCCGGGGATGAATTATGGCCGGACAGCCAGGAAGCAAAAATCGCCACCGGTTATCTTGCTGGCTATCCTGATAACAGCAATTCGCGCGACATGATACAGCGCAAATACCAGATTGAAACCGATATTGCTGATAATGTCAGCGAGACTTTCCTGGCCACCACCATGGCATGTGCGCGTTGCCATAACCACAAGCAGGACAAAATCAGTCAGAAAGAGTATTTCCAGTTCCAATCGGTGTTCTCCAACACGGTGTTTGATACCAAAAAAGAGCTGGCAAAAGGTTCTGAAAGTGTCTGGGACAAGCAATATGTGGAGCAGTTTGTCAAATACCAGGCCGCAACCAAACATATCCGTGATGCTCAGCGCAAAGTGCTGGATCCATACAAGGATGCCAGCATTCAGTACCAGAAGTCGCGCTATATAACTGACACCCTGGCTGCCTTGCAAAAGCCGGAAAAGGAACAGAACGGGCTGGATAAATGGATTAATTTCCGCTGGCAGTCTGTGTCTGGCGTGAATGGCGGCACCGGCTACCTGAAACTGGTGGCTGAAACCAAGGAGCATCCGGAGCATACGCCGGATAAGGTGGCTGCGTGGGATGAATACCAGCGCCTGCAGAAAGAATTGCGCAAGTTTGATGATTTGAAACCTGCCAGTGGTTCCTCAAATTACACTGCAGCGGCAGAGCTGAGCGCGACTGATATCCCACCGACCTTTGTACGGTTCGGTGGTATTCATGAGCGGCCAACCGAAGCTGTGCAGCCAGGCCTGCCAAAGTTGTGGGGCAATGCCACACTCGACATCAAGCCGACCGCCACTTCTTCAGGCCGCAGGACTGCGCTCGCTAACTGGCTGGCCAGCCCGGAAAATCCACTGACTGCTCGTGTGTATGTCAACCGCGTGTGGGCGCAATACTTTGACCGCGGCATTATCTCCACGGCTGAGAATTTTGGGCGTGCCGGCGACAAACCTACGCATCCCGAACTGCTTGACTGGCTGGCGACTAACTTCACCGAGCAGGGTTGGAGCATCAAGAAACTGCATCGCCAGATTCTGCTGTCCAGCGTCTATCGCCAATCTTCAGCAGAGCGTCCGGAAGCGGCCAAAGTCGATCCGGAAAACAAATTGCTGGCAACTTATCCGCGCAAACGACTGGAAGCTGAAGTTATCCGTGATTCCTTGCTCTATGTAGCCGGCGTGCTGAACGAGGACGTAGGCGGCCCATCGGTATTGCCGCCTGTGACGGCGGGCGATCAGGGGCCTGTGGATGAGAATGGTAATCGCCTGTGGCCGGTTTCAAAAACCACATCTGACTGGAACCGCCGTTCGATCTATATCTATAGTAAACGCAGCTTGCCCTATCCGATGTTGCAGAATTTTGATCCGGCGGATCCTTCCAAGGCCCATCACAAACGTGATGTCACCACTACCCCCTTGCAGGCGTTGACCTTATTCAACAGCCCGCTGGTGGTCAACTGGTCGCAGTCGCTGGCTGGCCGTGTGATTAATGAAGCCGGTACCAATGAAAAAGCACAGCTGGACCGGTTGTATCAGGTGATTTTCTCCCGCTTGCCTAGCAACCAGGAGCGCGCCTCATTGCAGGATTTCCTGAATAAGCAGGAAAACATCATTAAAACGCAGGCCAAGGATGGCCGATTTGCTGTCGCCGTGCCCATAGGTGTGGCAGATACCAGCCACCTTAACCCGGTACGTACCGCAGCTTTCGTCGATATGGTGCAAAGCCTGGTGAATACCAATGAGTTTGTATACAGGTTCTAAGTCCGTATTACCTTAAATGTGAGTTTCTAGGATTAACGTTTTTAAGCTTTGGGGAAAACAATGAATGACAGCCGCAGGAAGTTTTTGATCAACGCCGGTTTAGGCCTGGGTGGCGCAGCCGCTGCGGCTGGATTTATTCCAGGCGTTGGCTTTATTGGGACGGCCATGGCGTCCGATCTGGTGGATCCGCTCGCACCAAAACCGACGCACTTTGCCGGCAAGGTGAAGTCGGTGATCTGGCTGCATATGAAAGGTGCGCCTTCCTCACTCGATTTGTTTGACTATAAACCGGAACTGATTAGGCTGGCCGGGCAAGATGTACCAGCCTCTTTCCTCAAAGGGCTTAAAACCTTTACTCAAGGGGGCGTAGGCAAACTGTATGCGGCTAACAACCGTGACTGGAAGCAGCATGGTGACAGTGGTGCCTGGTTTTCAAATCTGCTGCCTAACATGGCCAGTCAGGCCGACAAGATGGCATTTATTCGCTCCAGCGTGACCGTGGGTGCCACGCATGATATTTCTATTCTCAAACTGAATACCGGGGATTTAAACCCTGGCCGGCCTTCACTGGGCGCCTGGGTGAATTATGCACTTGGCTCAGCCAACCGCGACCTGCCTTCTTATGTGGTGCTGTACAACGGCATGCGTGAACCGGATGCCGGTTCGGTCAACTGGAGTTCCGGCTTCCTGCCGGCTGTGTACCAGGGTACCGCTTTCCGTCCTGGTGATTCCCCTATTGTTTATCTGGATCGCCCCGAACTGCGCTCAGTTTCACAACAGCGGAATTCGCTGGACTTACTTAACCAGTTAGACCGGTTGCGTGGTTTGGGACACACCCATGATACCGAGTTGCAAGCGCGGTTACGGTCATATGAACTGGCTGAACGTATGCAACTGACAGCGCCTGAAGCCGTAGACCTTAAAGGAGAATCCGCTGCTACCAAAGCCCTTTATGGCCTGAATGACAACACCAGTGAAGGGTATGGCGCCACGTTGTTGCGTGCACGTCGTCTGGTGGAACGAGGCGTACGGTTTGTGCAAGTGGTATCCGCCGCGCCAGATAACAGGCCGGAAGGTTCTGCCGATGACTGGGATGCGCACCATGACCTGGACGGCAACCATGGCCTGATGTCACGTATGGTGGATAAACCGGTCGCCGGTTTGCTGGCTGACCTCGAATCACGTGGTTTGCTGGATAGTACGCTGGTGGTATGGGCTTCAGAGTTTGGCCGATCACCCTGGAGTGAAAGCGGCACTGGTCGTGACCATAATGCCTTTGGCTACACCCAATGGATTGCTGGCGGTGGTGTGAAAGCAGGATCCTCCTATGGTGAAACCGATGCCATTGGCCTGAAGGTAACAAATAAAGATGATGCTGTTGACACTTATGACCTCCATGCAACTGTCCTGCATCTGTTAGGCCTGGATCACCTCAAAGTAACCTATCTGAATAATGGACGTTCTGAGAGACCGACTGTGGTATATGGCCGGGTGATTGATGAACTGCTGGCATAATGCGTTTGCGGGTAGTCATGATGCTGGCGGTCATGCTGGCCACCACGTGGAGCGTAGAGGCCGGAGATTTTGAAGTCGATGAAGACTTCATGCATGACGTTGAAGATACCAGCAAAAGCCTGACTAATCACCTGGCGTTGAATAACAAGACAGCCAGCAATGATGACGTGCAGCGATTAATAGGCATGTTTTCCAAGGTGGAGTCCTATTACACGCTCAAAGCTGATTCTGATGAGCAGTTAGGCTTGGCACAAAAAAGCCATGAGTTGACCAAGGAGATTAAATTCCTGGTCGACGCCGGTGATTTCGAGCATGCGGGTCAAAAAGCGACCGTGCTATCGCGTACCTGCAAGTCCTGCCATGATTTATAAGTTTTTGTTTGATATGCCCTAATAAAAAAACCAGCGTTTTCACGCTGGTTTTATTTTGCCTACTCTTTCATTAAAGTTTGCTGCTAAATACAACGCCAATCCAACGCGGTAGCGACGGTGTATAGCTGGCGAAACCATATGGGTTATATTCTTTGTCAAATGCATTCTTAACTAGAACGTTTGCATCAAATAAGCCATCCCTGCGACCTATTCCTACGCCTAAATCTAGCAAACCGTATGCATCTACCTTGTCGTATGACGAAGTGCTGATGTTATAGCTGCTAAAGTATTTGTAATTTGCATCAGCATGGAATACATAGTTGCCAAATACCGGCAAGTTATAACCCGCATATAAGTTGCTGGTGAATTTAGGCGATTGTACTAAAGTGTCGCCTTTAGCATTATAAAACAGCTGGCTGGGCTGTAATCCAACAGTGCTGCGTTCGCTAGGGAATGCAAAGAACGCGTCATCTGCGTAGCGCGCATCATTATAAGCTGCTGCTAAACGGAAATTAAAATGCTCCAGGCCCAGATAGGTGGCATCAAGTTCAATCCCTTTTGCACGAACTTTGGGCACATTGCCAACTTGGCTGGAGTAACCCTGGCAAGCAGCGCCCACACAAGAAGTTGTTGATGCATTTTGAAGGGTCAGGTTAGCATCAGGAGTCGCTATAGTGGTTTGGAAATCCCTAATCTCATTTACGTAAACATTTGCATTAAGTAACAGCTCATTATTGAGTAATGCACTACGCAAACCAAACTCCACACCAGTGGTCTTCTCTTTGTCTACAAGGGCGGCAAGACCAGCTGCACTCATTTGAGAAATGCCAGCTTTTTCGCCATACTGAAGCGAGCCATATACAGAGATGTTGTCACTGAGCTTGTCGGTCAATGTTACGACAGCAGAGTGGACGGCCCCATCCCATGGCTTAGCTTTTCTATAGTTATATAGAGATCCAGGTTGCAAGGTGCCATTACGAACACGAGCTGCATCTCTCAATTGATTCGCTCTTGCAATATTTGCGGTATCTAGAGGGTCGTCTATTAGGTCATTGTATGTTGTTCCAAAATAGCGCTGAGCCAAACGATCAGCCGCTGCTTGAGCCGCAGCTGATCCACCAACAGTAGTTGTTGTGGCGCTATTGCCAAATGCAGTCGTAAGATCGCCACCGACGCCAGGATCAAGCAAAAATACTCCTTGTGTAGTGCTTCTATCTTCAAATGAAACGGCATAACCCGTGGTCAAAGTAAGGGGCTTGCTCAGGTGCCAGTCTGCTTGTGCGTTTGCCCCGATACTTTTGTTTTCGACGATTGTGTTTTGAGATTTGTAAGCTAGATTCAGCGAGTCTCTGAGCAATGCTTGACCAGCGGCAGAAGCACTTAAACTGGTATACAGGCCATCATTTGCTTGGAAAGCACCCGCATCATTACCATAACGAGTACGGCTACCCAGTGAATGGTTGTCTGTTTTCAAATACAGTAAACCACCTTGATAATCTACTAAGCTATTTTCATCTTTAATGGAGTTGAACCTGAATTCCTGACTCAGCTGTTTGAAGTCCGTGATATAGCCACCGCTTTTTGTGATGTCATATGGCGTACCCTCGTCATTAGATGCACTAAACCAGTGATTACGCCAGCCGGTGATAGATTTGAATTCATGCCCCAAGGCATTCAAATACAAATTGGCCGTTAAGCCTTCCGAACTTGTAATGATTGCGCCATTGTTATCGGTATTCGTCATGTATTTGTAATAGTCGGTCGAAGGATTCCAAACTGTTGGATCACGATTAAACCAGGCGCGGTTAACATATTTGTTATAAGCCGTATCAACATTACTACCTGGTCTTGCTACACCATTACTAAAGGTCCTTGGTTCGGGATGTCTAACAGTGTTGCCGTTGACGAATTCTGAGCCTTTTGGTTGCAGTTCATAACTTAGTTTGGCATTGAAGTTTTCAGAAGGAGTTAACAAGAATTGGATACGGCCGAATGTACGGTCAGTGTTTTGATAACTGCCACGACCTTCAAAGTCCGGAAACTGTTCTTTAAATGGGCCCTCCTGCTGTTCACGCACAAAGCTACCACGCCAGGCAAGCAAATCATCAATCACCGGCCCGCCAATCACAGCTTGTGTTTTGGAGGTATGCCATTCACCAAATGTTTGTGCAACGCTGGCAACGGGTTTAAAAGTAGGCTCTTTGGTTTTAAAGGTGACACGCCCGATGTTGCTTGATAAGCCCCCCGCCGTTCCTTGTGGTCCGCGTGTAACATCAACCGTGTCAATATCTGTGTAAATATACCCATTTGCTAACGGAGTATAAGCAATGCCAACGCCATCAATGAGTACACCTACAGTTGGCGCGATCTGATCGCTAGAACCTGTGGTGATGCCTCGTAAAGTAAGCGACCCTGTCCTTGGGTTTCCATAGTTAAAGTTAACATTGCCAACGCGTCTCAATACTTCGGTGATGTTAGTCGCCTGAAAGCGATCAAGTTCTTCACCGCTGACAATCGAAATGGAGGCCGGCTTATCCTTGATTCTTTCCAGAACGTTCTTTTTACGAGCCGTAACAACTAATGAATCCAATTCGTTGGCATCTTCCGGAGGCGTTGTCTGTGCCTGTTGTGGTTGCTGAATTGTAGTCGGCTCCGTATCGACTTTTTCGCTGCCAGGTTTCGCAGACTTTTCCTCCGCCAAGGCTTTTTCAGAACGACTAAGCGCTTGTTTCAATCGTTCGACTTCTTGTCTTAGTTCGTTCACTTCCTGATCGTCAGCCGCGTAGACTGGATTAACTGCAGTCAGCGAAAGTCCGGCAACGGCAATGCTAATCAATGTTCGTCGAAAGAGCGGCCGGATAATCTGATCGGCCGGATATTTTTTTATATAGTTCACTTTTAGAGTCCCTTTACTTGTTTGAGGTGCCATGGTTTTAGCAACTTGCATTCCAAATCCAGAGTAAGGGAGTTTTAATCGGTGTGATCTATATGTGATTTAATAAGTAATTGATTTTTAATGAAAAATAAACATTCAGTATTGTGTTTTTTTATGTAAATACGTGGGGGGATGAGTTATTTTGTTGATGATAAAACATATTTCAAGCAAACTGTTTATACAGAAACAAGATGTTTGTTTTTGACGTCATTTTAATGATTAATAATGAATGATAGATTCAATTTGTATCATTTTAGATACAAAATAATTTATAAAAAAGCCGGAAGCATTCGCTTCCGGCTTTTGAGTCTCTAATAGTTATCTTATCTACGGGCGCCTAAACCGAATCCACCGTTATTTTCGGTACAAATACGTTCTTCTCGATCCAGAAACACTTTGCCCTGTGGGTGATTGGCAATAGTGGCTTCAAATTGCCAGCCATTGGTCTTATCAGCAGCTGTCCAGCGTTTGGCGGGTATGGTCACTGTAAATGGCCGAGTATAAACCTCAGGGTCATCGAACGTCGCGACATAGTTAAAGCGTTTGTTGTCTTTATCAAAAATATAGCGTTCCTGGATTTTTGCATTTTCGCTAACGAACTCGCCAGAACGGCCAAATAAGGCTTTACCGTTATGGTTGCTTACATCCACTACCAGCGTGTTGCCTTCCCAGTGGCCGCGCGAATCACCGTTCCACAGCTTGATGTTGTCCGGCAGGTGCGGTTTGTTATCCAGGTGGATAATGCGCGTGCCGGAGTTGAACTGGAACAGCACGTAACCGGGATACTGGCTGATCTCAAAACCATGCCAGGTAAAGGTCTTGGGAACGCCGCCAGGCGCGCAACGAGCCAATGGTTCTATGTACTCAGGCTTTTTCGGGTCGTGGAAACCGATCTGGAACTCCTTCACTTTTTCCAAAGCCCATGGCCGTAACGGCAACTGGCCATCTGCCGGGTCGCTGACTCGGCTAGGCGCGCGTTCATTACGCGGGCCTTTGGCGAGGCGGTTAGGGTTAGGGTCGTGAGGAATGCCACCTTGCGGGTCAGTGAAATTGTTGTGGTTGGCAATGGTGTTGGACCAGTGGCCTGAAATATCCGGTTGACCGTCCGCAGTACGTGCGCCAGTCCATCTGCCTGAAGCGATGGCCGGAAATTCTTTTTCCCAGCGGGCCACTTCAGGGTTGGGCGTACCTTGCGTGCTGCCAGCTGTCGCTGCAACTGATTTAGCCGGTGGCGTTTTTGCTGGCTGATCGGCAGAAATACCAAGCAGCGGGGTGAGTAACAGGCAACCCGCCACCACATTTGACAACGAGGCCAGCGGATGCTTGATAGATGAGTTGGTTTGCATACTTATTCTCTCTTGATAGATTACTTATCTTTAGTGATCGCGATGTCGTAAAGGAGCTATTCGGCGTTGGCCGGGCGTTTAGGTGGATAGTACTCATCGTAATCAAGGGTGAAACGGTAATCCTCGATCAACTGGAAGTTCTTTTCGCGGTGGCGGTACAAGATTACGCTCAGTGTCCAGGGTTTGCTGTAGACGTTTTCATCTTCCAGCGTGGCTTTGTACTCGATGGTATTGGCGTCCAGGTATTTCCATTTTTCAACTACATGCAGTGCATCACTGTGGAAGTTGCCGGAACGGTCCAGCCAGGTCTTGCCATTGAAGTGCTTGACGTCCACTACCAGCGTGTCGCCTTCCCACTTTGCGCGGGAGTCTCCCAGCCACCAGTCATTAGGTTCCAGCGGATGGTCTGTGCCGTTGGTGTAGATAGTGCGTACCGAATGGCCGAACTGGTGTACAACGAACAAGTCATTGGCGCGCTGGAAAATCTGGAAGGGCTCAGGATAGTACACACCGCGTACGGCACCCAAGGTATAACCTTTTAACGCGGGGTCGTCGGTGGCACGTGCTTCAAAGTTCTTCTTACGTTGCTCCAATGCTTTGGGCAGGTAGGGAATCAGGTTGCCCTCAACGTTGCCGGCACTTGGCGGGGCGTCTTTGCGATTAGAGTGTGGCTCAAGATCATAATCGGCTGCGCTGGTGGTTTGCCAGATGCCGGAAAAGTCAGGCTTGCCATTAGCCAGGCGCGGCAGTTTTTCAGCGGCATAAGCCTGGCTGGTAAGGGTGCTTGCCACGACCAGGATCAAAGCGTGCAAGCCGACGCGCCAGGATGGCTTGCCGAGCTGTAAGGATAGCGTTTTCAAAGTGACTCCTTGTTTTCCTTAAATGGATGATTATTAAAATGTTTATGGGTTTACTGTAGGAGCATCCTGCGCGCCGCCTGTTTTGAAGCTACGGCCATCCGCAAGGGTAGTAGTCACTGCATAACCATATTCTTTATCGTTTTTAGAACGGTAGCCTTTGATTGAAACTTCTACCCCTGCTTTGAGAACGGTTTTATTAATTCCTTTTTCGCGCAGGCTGAACGGCGCCCCGAATTCAAAACCCCAGTTCGTCACGCTTCCATCAGGGTTTTTAACGTCTATGTATAACCAGCTGTGTGGATTGGTAAGCTCCAGCTTGGTAACTACCCCTTTAACTTCAACAGGGTTATTGGCATCGAACTCAGCTGAAAAGGCATGGTGTGCATTCGCAGGTACGATGAATGAAGTGGCTGTAGTCAGTGCAAGCGCTGCGATGCCTAATGGATGGGCGGTTTTCAAAGGTATCTCCTTGATTTTGAAAAAATGATAGTCGGGTCATATCTTTTGAATGATGATTCCCGTATGGCAGGTCAATCTTTATTCGTTTCTGGTGCTGATCTCTTTAGCATCTAGCATGCCAGCTTGGAAAAGCGGATTGCGTCATTTGCTCACTTCGGCTAAGTGATTGATTTAATTTAAATGATTATTCTTTTATTGGATTAGGAATTGTGAGAATGATTGAATTTTTATGTTGCCGTATAAACAGCAAAGGTAAAGCTGCTGGTGCTTTGACAGCACATAGATAAGGGAGGTATCTCTATAGATTTTGAGCCGATTGCAGAGGCTATTCTCAAGAAAATTCCGAAACGCCGAAGCATCTTTTCTTGCATGGCGCAAATACTCAAGTCGCAATAGAATAACTGTCAATTTTTAAACTAAATGGAAAGGCGCGGTTATGGACTTGCAACTGGCAGGTAAAAAGGCATTGGTCTCCGGCTCCACGGCGGGGATCGGTTTGGCAATAGCTACCTTATTAGCAAAGGAAGGTGCAGAAGTAGTCATTAACGGGCGTTCTGAACGTTCGGTCCAGCAAACGATCGAGGATATTCAGCATGCGACCGGTAAAAAAGTTTCGGGCTTTGCCGGAGATTTAACGCAGGCAGAGGTGGCCGAGAAGCTGGTGGCGGCCTATCCGGAAATCGATGTACTGGTGAATAATCTGGGGATCTTCGAGCCCAAGAATTTTGAAGATATTCCTGACGCTGACTGGCAGCGTTTTTTTGATGTGAATGTATTAAGTGGTGTTCGTCTCGCCAGGCTTTACCTGGCCGGCATGAAGCAAAAAGACTGGGGCCGTATCGTATTTATCTCCAGTGAAAGCGGTGTGCAGATTCCGCCGGAAATGATTCATTACGGCATGACAAAATCTGCACAGATTGCGGTTGCGCGTGGCCTGGCCGAATCTTTGGCGGGGACGCAGATTACTGTCAACAGCATATTGCCCGGACCTACACGATCCCGTGGGGTAGGTGATTTCGTTGAAGCACTTGCTCAGGCAGAAAACAAATCACAGGAAGCATTCGAGCAGGAGTTTTTTGAACATGTCAGGCCAACCTCGCTGATCAAGCGATTTGCTACCACTGAAGAAGTCGCCAATCTGGTGGTCTATATTGCCAGCCCCTTATCTTCCGCAACGACAGGTGCTGCTTTACGCGTAGATGGCGGCGTCATCAAAAGCGCGTTTTAGCCGGGTATGTTTTCAAGCTTAGGCGCGAAGGCTTGTCACTTAAGCATCCTGGTGGTTTAACGATAACCATATAGTGCGGGGCGAGTCTATTTCGTTTCATGGTGAACCGGCTTCGGTAAATGTAAGTCACAATGCTGTATGGCTATTTCCGCTGAATAAAAAGAACAGGCGAAATCTGTGAGATTGTTTAGACGAGTGCATTCTTATGATGCCTTAACGCAGCACTATGGTGAGCAGTATAAGTGGATGGTGTTATGCATCATTGGCCTGGGCACGATAGCCGGCGTGTTATGCACCTCCAGTTTCAATGTGGCGGTGCCAGCGTTAACGAGAACGTTCCACTTGGGGCAAGACCATGTGCAGTGGGCGATGACGGCCTTCCTGGCTGCCATGACCATTGCCATGTTGCCTGCTGCCTGGCTACTTGAGCGCTTTGGCCTGCGGCGAGTATTTATGGCAGCCTTATGGTTATTGATTGCCGCCAGTGTGGCAGGGTTTTATTCGCATACCTTTGTCCACGTTGTTATCGCACGCCTGGTGCAAGGCCTGGCAGCGGGCGTGTTGCAACCGCTGGGCATCATGGCATTAATGCGCTTATTCCCACCTAATATCCAGGGGCGCGCATCAGGCATCCTGATTGTCGGCATTGCTTTTACGCCTGCGATTGCACCTTCCATCAGCGGCTGGATGCTTGACCAATTTGGCTGGCAAGCTATTTTCCTGTTAGGTGTGCCGTTTGCATTCCTGGCGCTGATCGCCGCCCGCATCTGGTTGCCGGCGCCACGCAAAAGGGAGGTGCAACCATTTGACTGGTCAGGCCTGGGCTGGCTATCTGCCGCCTCCATAGGATTAATCGAGTTTGTATCCAGTTTGCATCATAGCGGCTTGATAGCATTCTGGACTTTGGGTTATGCCACATTGCTAGTCGTCTCCATGGCATGCTACATACGCCATGCGCGCAGGTTGCCGCACGCTATTATTCAATTGCACCTGTTCTCCAAACCAACTTTTAGCCGCGGTACTTTCGTGGCGTTTGCCTATGGCTTTGGTTTATTTGCCTCGACCTATTTGATACCGGTATTTTTACAAACAGCCTTGTCTTTTAGTGCCACTGACGCCGGGTTGTTGCTGCTCCCTTCCGGCATCGCGCTGGTGCTGACGATCCCGTTTGCCGGGCAAATGGCGGATAAATTGTCCCCCAGGCGCATCACGCTGGCAGGATTGTCTATATTTGGCGCCTCGTTTTTGGTGTTTGTCGTCGCGGCCGATACGGTGCAATACTGGGAAATTGTCGCCGCCACTGTGGTTGGCCGTATCGGCCTCGGTATGATCCTGCCCGCACTCAATCTTGCTACCTTGCACGAGATGGAGCCGCAAGATTTAGGGCAGTCTTCGGTGGTGGTCAGTTATGCCAGACAATTGGGTGGCGTGGTCGGTGTGACTATGATGGCAGTGTTTCTCGAATGGCGGCAGGAAATGTGCGGCGCAACCTCTGCCGGAACCTTCCAGGCATATGCGCAGGGTTTTTTGTTACTTTCCGTCGTGTTTGTGCTGGCGATTGTGGTTGCCATCGGCATGAAAGATGCCCGACGTTAATTCGCCCGATTCAACTCAGAAGTTTAAAGTATCAAGCGCCATGCCTGCATGCCGGACTGCTGAAAACTATGCTGTTGATAGAAGTGCTGGGCGGCTAGATTGTCGTGATCTGTGAGTAAGGTAATTCTAAGTATCTGCTCCGTCCGGGCAAAAGACAGGGCATAGCTCAGCAATTGCGAGCCTATACCTTTGCCACGATGTGTCGGGTTTACGACCATATCTTCCAGCAAGGCAACACGGCCACCCAATGCGGTGGAGATTGTAAACAGTAAACTTACCATGGCAATTACCTCACCCTGATATCGTGCCACTAGGATACGGCCGCTGTCCTGTTGCTCAAGGATAGCAGCCAGGCCTAGTTGCTGGGCGGCAGGGTCAGGTGTGAATTCTTGTTCCTGCGAAAACAGCAGGGTGAGCAGGGCGCTTAATGCCGGCAGATCAGAGAACTCAGCTGGCTCAAAAGAAATCGCAGTGTCAGATATCTTGCTCATACTATTGATATCTGGACACTGCGATCATATTGCTGTGTTAGTTTTTGTGAGTAGGCTTATTTTTCTACGAAAGCCTTCTCAATCACATAGTCACCCAGCTCGCCGATACGCGGTGAAACCTTGAACCCGCGTTTGTCCAGCATGGCTGCAGTGTCTACCAGCATGGCCGGGCTACCACAGATCATGGCGCGGTCAGTTTCCGGGTTTAGCGGTGGCAGGCCGATGTCTTCAAACAGCTTGCCGCTTTCCACCAGGTCAGTCAGGCGGCCCTGGTTTCTGAATGGTTCGCGTGTTACTGTCGGATAGTAAATCAGCTTGTTCTTCACTTCTTCACCAAAGAATTCGTTATTCGGCAAATCTTTGGTGATGAATTCTTCATAGGCCAGTTCATTTACATAACGTACGCCATGAATCAGGATGACTTTTTCAAAGCGGTCATATACTTCGATATCCTGGATCAGGCTCATGAAAGGCGCCAGGCCGGTTCCGGTAGAGAAGAAATACAGGTTTTTACCTGGTTTCAAATCATGCGTCACCAGTGTACCGGTCGGCTTGCGGCTCACCAGTAATGGGTCTCCCACTTTAAGGTGCTGCAGGCGTGAAGTCAGCGGGCCGTTAGGCACTTTAATACTGAAAAACTCCAGATGCTCTTCGTAATTAGGGCTGGCAATACTATAGGCGCGAGTCAGTGGCAGGCCGTCAACTTCCATGCCTATCATCACAAACTGGCCGTTTTCAAAACGCAAACCTGGGTCGCGCGTGGACTTAAAACTAAACAGGGTGTCGTTCCAGTGGTGAACGCTCAGGATCGTTTCGGTGGAATATTTTTTATTACTCATGTTTTATTTTTACTCGCGACTAGGCAAAGGGTTTGAATTTAAAGGCATTATTATAACGCAGCTGTCAACTGAGGCACGACTTCAAACAAGTCTGCCACCAGGCCGTAGTCTGCAATCTTGAAGATTTGTGCTTCCGGGTCCTGGTTAATAGCCACAACCACTTTGCTGTCCTTCATGCCGTACGCATGCTGGATGGCGCCGGAAATACCGACGGCGATATACAGTTCGGGGGCAACCACTACGCCGGTCTGTCCCACTTGTAAATCGTTGGGCGCATAACCGGCATCTACGGCTGCACGGCTGGCGCCAATGGCTGCATGCAGTTTATCCGCCAATGGCGCGATCACCTGGGCGAAAGCATCTGCACTACCTAGGGCGCGGCCACCGGAAACCACGACTTTGGCAGCAGTCAGGGCGGGGCGTTCGGATTTGTTAAATGCTTCAGATACCCAGCGGCTGCCTTGCGGGGCGGCTGGCGTTGCAATTGCTTTAATCTCTGCTGTAGCGCCAGACGGTGCAGCGGCAAATTTGCTACCGCGCACGGTTAACACTTGCGTCGCATCCTGGTTATGCACGGTTGCCAGTACGTTACCGGCATAAATGCCACGCACGTAAGTGTTACGATCCAGAATCTCCAGCACGTCGGACAGCATATTCACATCCAGCAAGGCAGCAACGCGAGGCAGCACATTTTTGCTAAAGGCACTGTGCGCAGCCAGCACTACGTTGTAATTAGCAGCCAGCGGCACGATGATATCAGCCAGGTGTTCGGCAGTCGGATGTTGCAAGGCCGCATCACTTGCGACCAATACGCTATTCACACCCTGTAAGGCGGCAATCTGTGAGGCCAAGGCATCTGGCTGGGCCCCGGCAATCAGCACATCTACCGATTGCTTCCAATGCTGCGCAGCAGTGATGGCACGCGCGAGCTGTTCATTCAAATGCTGGCCGTCGTGTTCGGCAATAATCAGTGTGCTCATCCCAAAATCCCCTCATGCGTACGCAATTTGCTCAGTAATTCATTCACATCTTTCACCATCACGCCAGCTGGGCGGGCAGGTGGTGTGGCAACTTTCAGTTGCTGCACATTGTGGCTGAGGGAGACATTCAGGGAGTCCAATGGTACGTTTTCCAGTGGTTTTTTTCTCGCCATCATCAGGTTAGGCAGTTTGACATAGCGTGGTTCGTTTAGGCGCAAGTCAGCAGTAATCACGGCTGGCAGGCTGACAGCCAGTGTTTGCGTACCGCCATCAATTTCACGGACTACAGTCGCCAGGCTACCTTCAATCGTGATTTGCGAAGCGTAAGTGGCTTGCGGCAATTTCAGCAAGGCTGCCAGCATCTGGCCAGTTTGGCCAGCATCATCATCAATGGCCTGTTTACCAAGTAAAATCAGGTTTGGCTGTTCGCGCTCTACTACCGCTTTCAATACTTTAGCCACACCCAGGGAATGCAAGGTTTCCTGTGTCTCAATCAGCATGGCGCGGTCTGCACCCATCGCCAGCGCGTGTCGCAATATATCCTGGTTGGCAGCGCCACCGATAGTCACTGCAACGATCTCGCTGACGATGCCTTTTTCTTTCAGGCGAATGGCTTCTTCAATCGCGTTTTCATCGAAAGGGTTGATGCCCATCTTGACGCCATCAATATCCACATTGGAACCGTCGGCTTTCACGCGGACTTGAATGTTATAATCAACGACCCTTTTGATCGCTACTAATGCTTTCATAAAACGTTGCTTTCTCTGAGATGTTCTTGCTCGTAGCCGAGCATTTTAAGCTAGCTTGTAATATTTATTAAATTGATTATTATAATAATATATATCTATTTTATAGATTGATATTGATGCGACGCAAATCTCGCATAATCCTTTTACTTAATGAAATACACCCTCAGGCAATTAGAGATTTTCGTCGCCATCAGCCGCGCTGGCAGCGTTTCCCGTGCCTGTGAGCAACTGGCCCTGTCTCAATCCGCTGCCAGCACCGCCTTGATCGAGCTGGAAAAACAATTTGAAATCCAGTTGTTTGACCGCGTCGGTAAAAGCCTGCGTATCAATGAATCCGGGCAACAATTACTGCCTAAAGCCGTCGAGTTGCTGGACCGCGCCCGCGAAATCGAACGCATGCTGCATGGCCAGCAAGGCTATGGGCATTTGAAAATAGGCGCTACACTCACCGTCGGCAATTACCTGGTCACCTTGCTGGTTGCCAAATTCCTGCAGCAATATCCCCAAAGCCACATCCAGCTACAAGTGCAAAATACCCGTACCATCGTTGAGCAAATTGCGAATCATACACTGGATTTGGGTATGATAGAGGGCGAGTGTAATCATCCGGATATTGCTGTAGCGCCCTGGATTGCCGATGAGCTGGTCATTTTTGCCGCACCTTCGCATCCTTTGGCCCTATTAGCGCAGACAGGTAAAACCATCTATAAGTCTGACTTGCTGTTGCAGCCGTGGATAGTGCGTGAAAAAGGCTCTGGTACGCGTGAGACATTTGACCGCGCATTCAGCCAGGATTATTCCAGGCTCAATATCACGCTGGAGCTGGAACATACCGAGGCCATCAAGCGTGCGGTGGAGTCTGGACTGGGCATAGGCTGTATTTCCAGGCTGGCACTTAAAGATGCATTCCGGCGCGGCAGCCTGGTGCCGATCGAAAACCATAGTTTGCAGTTTCACCGAAATTTTTATTTTTTATGGCATAGACAAAAATATCAAACTGGCGGTATACGCCAGTTCCTGGCCTTTTGCCAGGCGTTCACCCAAGGGGCGACGCGTAGCGATTTAATTGATATCCCGGCAATTGCCTAATGGCGGGAACCTGAATGTTGGAGGAAGCATGGAAAGAGATGTAATGGAATATGATGTACTGATTGTCGGGGCTGGCCCGGCAGGATTATCAGCCGCCATCCGTCTCAAGCAATTAGCCCAGACGCAAGGTCAGGAACTGAGTGTTTGTATTCTGGAAAAGGGTGCCGAAGTCGGCAGTCATATCTTCTCCGGCGCAGTGCTGGACCCCAGGGCCTTGCAGGAGCTATTGCCAGACTGGCAAGCTTTGGGCGCACCTTTGAATACGCCGGTGGATAAAGATACTTTTGTCGTGCTGGGTAAGGAAAAAGACTGGACATTGCCCGATTGGACTTTGCCGCCGCTGATGCGCAATCACGGCAACTATATTGTCAGCCTGGGTGAAGTTTGCCGCTGGCTGGCTACGCAAGCGGAAGAATTGGGTGTGGAAATCTACACAGGCTTTTCTGCACAAACGCCAAGTTATGATGACGCCGGCCGCATGGTAGGCGTGATTACCGGTGATATGGGCCTGGATAAACAAGGCAATCCCACTGGAAATTACACGCCTGGGATCGAGATCCGTGCCCAATATACCCTGGTGGCCGAAGGCACACGTGGCTCGCTGACCAAACAGCTTGAAGCACGTTATGGTTTACGCGCGGCTTCCAGTCCGGCCAAATACGGCTTGGGCTTCAAAGAAATCTGGCGCATCAAACCGGACCTGCATCAGAAAGGCCTGATTGAGCATACGTTAGGCTGGCCGCTGGATGCTAATACCGGTGGCGGTGGCTTTATCTATCATCATGGTGAAAACCAGGTGTCAGTCGGCTATGTGGTGCACCTGGATTACAGCAATCCGTACCTGTCTTTATTTGATATTTTCCAGACCTATAAAACCCACCCGAAACTGAAAGCATTGCTGGAAGGCGGGCAACGCATCAGTTACGGCGCACGTGCTATTTCAGAAGGCGGCATACAGGCATTGCCAGAGTTGGCATTTCCCGGTGGTGCATTGCTGGGATGCAGCGCTGGCTTGGTAAATGTGCCCAAGATCAAAGGTAGCCACTACGCAATGAAATCCGGCATGCTGGCGGCAGAATCGGTGTTTGATGCCATTCAGCATGGAGCACCGGAAATATTGACCAGTTATCCTCAAAAGCTGCGGGCATCGTGGGTATGGCAGGATTTAACTGCTGTGCGCAACGTGAAACCTTACTTGTCGCGTTGGGGCACGTGGATAGGCACAGTTCTAGGTGGTGCGGAAATGTGGTTGTCCGACTTTAGTATTACTTTGCCCTGGACTTTGAAACACACCACTGCTGATCATTCCACGCTGGATGAAGCCAAAAATAGTCGGCAGCCAGAGTATGCCAAGCCAGATGGCGTACTGACTTTTGATAAGCTGAGCTCGGTTAGCCTGTGCAATATCGGGCATGATGACCAGCAGCCATGCCATTTGAAACTGACGGTGAAAGATATTCCAGAACGGGTTAATCTGCCGAAGTATGCCGGCCCGGAACAGCGGTATTGCCCGGCTGGGGTGTATGAGTTTATCGAGCAGGAAGGGGCGCAAGTGTTGCAGATTAATGCGCAAAACTGCATTCATTGCAAGACGTGCGATATCAAGGACCCGACGCAGAATATTACCTGGGTACCGCCGGAGGGGGGGAGTGGGCCAAATTACGTTTCGCAGTGATCAGATCACTTGCTTAACGGTTGGCTTATGCAGAAGCCAGCGTACCTGCAAAAATCGTCATTCCGGCGGAGGCTGGAATTTAGACAGTGTTCATGTTTAGCTTTCTTGCATCTGCTGTGACGTTCTAATCAGTAACTCTTTGGATGGTTGGTGCTGTGTTTCGGCATTTTCTTTCGCCTCTAGGCGAGTGCCTTTTCTTTGCGTGCCAAAAGAAGGGCACCCTAGCTTCGGCTTGTTTCCTGCGTTGCTCGAACTAGGACTTTCGTCCGTTGCTTTGCCGGACTTAGGTATAAGCGGTCGCGAAACTCGCCCTGACAAGCCACACACTTCGTGGCTTGTTGCGGAGCTCAGACAGTCGCTCCCTTACTCCTTATTTTGACTCCGCTACTCGGCGCGTCAGATAGGGAACCCTGAAAGACACTACGCAGTTATTTGGGTAAGTTTCCTAACATTGCATCCCGCTCGACTAGCGTAAGAAAACAAATCAGAAGCAAAGCAGAAAGATAGTTGGCGGGTTAGTCTTAAATTACACAGGTGCTTAGCGCCCTCAATCCCAACCCGTTTAACTAACGTTCCATCGTGATGGTTTTAAACGGGCCCCTATCTCACGCGCCGAGTAGCGCAGTCAGCGTGGGAGAGGTCGGCCAGCGGCTGTTTGAGTTCCGCGGTGGCTTGCGTTCTTTGCAAGCCGCTAGGGCGAGTTTTGTTGGACGCCCACGTTGACGAGCAACGCAGGGAAAAAGCGGAAGCTAGGGTGCATTTCTTTTGATTACATTTTCTTTGGGCAAGCAAAGAAAAGTAACTCGCTGGGAAGCGAAAAGGAAATGGTGTTAATCTTAAGAAATACCGATTAGACCTTCACAGAAAGCGAAGCATTCGCTCTTTATTAGATTAAAGCTATATCAACACTAACTGGGTTTCGGCCAACGCCTGAATGACTAACTATTGTTGAACACGCGCGGGACCAAGCATCAGGCAGCCTTCTTGCATGCAGGTGGCTTACCGCTTCTGTGTCAACGCAATAAACGCCGCGATCCAGCCTATCAACGTCGAAGCCAATAAAATCAACCCGCCAATATTCACCAGATGAAACACCAACTGAAAATTACTCTGGTAATTATTCGCCAGTAGTTGCACTGGCTGTTTGAGGTTCCAGACAATCGCAAACAACAAGCCAACCGCAATCAGACCACCACCCAAGCCATACACACTACCCATATATAAAAACGGGCGGCGGATAAAACTGTGTGTCGCGCCAATTAACCGGCTCACTTCAATCTCGGCTTCATGTGTCAGCACCTGCATACGTACCGTATTGCTGATGACTGTGATCATGGCGATCCCCAGCAGGCTGGCAAAGATCAGCGCAATGCGTTTACCAAGCACCAGCATGGAATTCAGGCGTTCCATCCAGACGCTATCGATGACTAGTTCTTCCACTTCTGCCCGTGTTTGCAGGATATCCTGCACCGATTTGGCTGTAATCGGATTTGTGTCGGCCAAGGTGATAAACAAAGCATCCGGTAACGGGTTCTGCGGCAAATCTGCAAGCAGGTCTTTTTGCAGGAATTGTTCCCCCAGCTGTTTTATCGCGTCTTCCTTGGGGACAAAGCGTACTTCTTTTACCTGGGGTAATTCCTGCACATCATTAATTAAACGCTGTATGACATTGCCGTTCAGCGCAGGTTTGAGGAATGCACTCATCTGCGCGTCCTGCTTGATGGAGCGCGAGGCGTCTTGCAGATTGTCCACGCCGACGAACAACAAGCCTGGCAAGGTGACAGTAATACCGATCACCAGGCAAATGGTCAGGGTGTTCAGCCAGTGCGACTTCAGCCTCTGCATAACCAATTTAATCGCAAGCGTATGTTGATTGAGCCAGTTTTTCATAGCATACCCACCTGGGCTGGCATCGCCGTGATTGTCTGCTGGTCTATATGCAAGGTTCTATAGGCGATGGTGCTCACTTGCGCCACATCATGCATGGCGATGACAACGGTGACCCCTACATCATTAAAGGCTTTCAGCAGTTGCATGATTTCCAGCGAAGCCACTCTATCCAGGCCGCCAGTAGGTTCATCGGCAATAACGATTGAGGGACGGCTCACTACCGCCCGTGCAATGGCCAGCCGCTGTTGTTCGCCACCAGACAAGGTGATAGGCATGGCTTTTTCTTTGTTTAGCAAGCCTACTTTGTCCAAGGCAGCACGCACACGGCGGGCAGCTTCTTCGCCGGTAATGCCCTGTATGCTCAGCGGCAGAGCGACATTTTCAAAGCTGTTACGGTCATAAAGTAGTTTGTGATCCTGGAACACCAGCCCAAAACGGCGGCGCAGGTAGGGAATGGCGTTTTGATGCAACTGGCTGATATCCTGTTCGTTGATCAGGATATGGCCGCCGGAGGGCGCTTCTATGCCTGCCATCAGTTTGAGCAGGGTGCTTTTCCCGGCGCCGGACTGGCCGGTGATCAGCACAAAGTCACCTTTTTCTATGTTGAAACTGACCTGGCGGAACAGGTGCGCGCTATTCGGGTAACGCATGCTGACGTTGTTAAATGCAATCATGTTTTTGATAATCTGGTTTTAACATTCTGGTTTAACAATGGATAGTTAAAGAGTGTCACGTCTAATCAATCAGGGCATCAATAAAGTCATTGGCGTCAAAGGGACGCAAGTCATCAATACTTTCGCCGACACCGATAAAACGTACGGGAGTGCTATGTGCAGATTGCTGGCTCAAATGCGCAATCGCTGCGATCACACCGCCTTTGGCAGTGCCGTCCAGTTTGGTTAGTGCCAGACCGGTGACGCCAAGCGCATCGTTAAAAGCTTTCAACTGGTTAACCGCGTTCTGGCCTGTGTTGGCATCCAGCACCAGCAGGATTTCATGCGGTGCCCCTGGTAATGCCTTGTCAATCACGCGCTGGACTTTCTTGATCTCATCCATCAGGTACAACTGTGTCGGTAAACGGCCGGCGGTGTCGGCAATCACCACATCTATTTTCCTGGCAATAGCCGAGTTGACTGCATCGTAAATCACTGCGGCAGGGTCGCCACTTTCCGAGGCAATCACATGTACATCGTTACGCTCTCCCCATACCTGCAATTGTTCACGTGCTGCAGCACGAAAAGTATCACCAGCGGCGATCAATACGCTGTGCCCTTGTGCCTGCAGGTATTTTGCCAGTTTGCCTATGGTGGTGGTTTTACCGGCACCATTGACGCCGACCATCATCATCACATAAGGCTGGTGGCCGCTGACATCCAGCGGCACTTGCAACGGAGAGAGCAGGTCAGAAAGCGTTTCTTTCAGCGCCTGCTTTAATGCAATGGTGTCTTGTAATTCTTGCCGTTTGACGCGGGCGCGTAGCTGCTCTAGCAAATGCTGTGTGGCATTGATACCGACATCCGAGGTCAACAGGATAGTTTCCAGTTCCTCATAAATGTCTTCATCTATCTTGCCGCCACCGAACAAGGCGCTTAGTTGACCGCCCAGCTGCTGGCGGGTTTTCGCCAGGCCATTTTTGAGGCGTTGTGCCCAGCTCAGGCTGGTAGTTTCTTCAGGAGGAGGGGCGGAAGACTCGGTTTTTTTGGCAAAGGGATTGAACATGGCAGCTTAAAACTCGGTAATATGGTTATTTTATGCCGAATCGCGCTTTACCGCCACGGCAAAGGCGTTCTGGAATATATGTGTTGTACAGATAACGTTATAGTCTGGCGAACTTAGTAGTCAAGCATTCGGTCACACCTCTGCTTTTAAAACCTGTTTCTATAGTGATTTCATCCATGAAAAAAAGTTTTCCCATGCGTCACCAGGCAATCTTGATTCTGGCTACGTTATTAAGTGCCAGTCACTTGCAAGCGGCCGAAATTGTGCAAACCACCTTGAAAAATGGCCTCAAGGTTATTGTGCAGGAAGACCACCGGGCGCCGGTGGTGGTTTCACAAGTATGGTACCGCGCCGGCTCGCTGGACGAGGTCAATGGCAAAACAGGGGTTGCCCATGTGCTGGAACACATGATGTTCAAGGGCACGAAAAAAGTCCCGGCCGGACAGTTTTCACGACAGGTGGCAGCCGCAGGCGGTAAGGAAAATGCGTTTACCAGCAAGGATTACACCTGTTATTTCCAGCAGCTGGAAAAATCAAAACTGCCATTATCCTTCAAGCTGGAAGCTGATCGTATGGCCAATCTGCAGATTACCGATGCCGAATTTGCCAAGGAAATTGAAGTGGTCAAGGAGGAGCGTCGCTGGCGTACAGAAGATAAACCTCAGTCGCGTGTCAATGAACAGTTTGAAGCATCATCTTATCGTGCGCATCCTTATGGCCGCCCGGTGGTGGGGTTTATGAACGACCTCGACAACATGACGGCACAAGATGCTCGTGACTGGTACAACACCTGGTACACACCCAACAATGTCACCGTCGTGGTGGTCGGGGATGTCAATGCCAAAGAAGTATTCAAGCTGGCGCAAGACACGTTCGGCAAGCTGGCGGCCAAACCGTTGCCTGTGCGTAAACCCCAGGTGGAACCCGCACAGCTGGGTGAGCGGCGTGCGATTGTCAAGGCACCGGCCAAGTTACCTTATTTTACGATGGGCTTTCACGCGCCAGCCATGAAAAACGGGTCTGCTTACAATGAGCAGGATTGGGAGCCGTATGCGCTTGAAGTGCTATCCAGTATTTTAAGTGGCAATGATGCATCGCGACTCAACCAGAAACTGGTCCGTGAGCAGGCGATTGCGCTGGATGTAGATAGTGGTTATGACGGTACCAACCGTGGCCAGGAGTCGATGTTTGAGATTGCTGCTTCACCCAGTGAAGGCGTCGCGCTGGAGGCACTACAAAAAGCCATTTGGGAGCTGGTGGAAGAAGTGAAAAACAAGGGTGTTACGGCTGCCGAGTTGCACAGGGTAAAAGCCGCCGTGATTGCCGCAGATGTCTATAAACGGGATTCGATGTTTTACCAGGCGATGCAGATCGGCCAACTGGAAACCATGGGTTATCCATTGAGCCTGCTGGAAAAAAACGCAGCACGCGTACAGGCAGTGACTTCCGAACAGGTGCAGGCGGTAGCCAGGAAATACCTAGTCCCGGACCAGATGACCCTGGTTACGCTGGATCCGCAACCGATGGATCCGAATGCCAAACCGGCCGGGCGACCACACCAGCATTAAAGCTGGCAATAAATTTAAATCCGTAACGGAAATCGCGTTACACACGTTGTGTAGGACACAGAATGAAAGCTTTTAAGTATTTAAAAATCACGCTGCTGGCATTGTTGCTGCAAAGCCATGCCATCAATGTGCTGGCTGGTTTGAACATTCAGCACTGGACCACCGCACAGGGCAGTGAGGTCTATTTTGTTGAAAACCATGCTTTGCCTATGATGGATATCAGTGTCAATTTCCCGGCAGGCAGCGCGCACGATTCACCGGAAACTTCAGGCGCTGCGGGAGTGACGCAACACCTGATGGCACTCGTCGCTGGCGGGCTGGATGAAGAAACCCTGACCAACCGTTTTGCCGATATTGGCGCTGTGCTTGGTGGTAACTTTGATGCGGACCGTGCCGGATTCAAGTTACGTACACTGACCAGTGAGCAAGCCGGTGCGCTGGAAGCCTTTAGTTTTGTGTTGCACAAACCCGATTTTCCCGAGGCGGTATTGAAGCGTGAACAGGCGCGCATTGTCGCTGGCTTGCAGGAAGCCGAAACCGAGCCTGACAGCATCGCGCAAAAAGCGTTTATGCGCTCGCTTTATGGCACACATCCTTACAGTCTCGACCAGAGCGGTGAAATCGATACCGTACAATCCTTAACCGTCTCGCATTTACGCCAGTTTTATGAGACACATTACACTGCCAAGTCAGCAGTAATTTCACTGATAGGCGATTTAACGTCGGCACAGGCCAAACGGATTGCCGAGCGCCTGAGTGCAGGCTTGCCGCAAGGCCCGGCGGTGGCAGCGGTGCCGCCAGTACCACCGCTGAAAACTGCCAGCGTGAAAAAGTTACCGCATCCTGCCTTGCAGGCGCATATTCTTTTGGGCCAGCCCGGTAACAAGCGCGGTGATGCAGATTTCTTCCCGCTATATGTCGGTAATTATATTTTAGGGGGTGGCGGTTTTGTTTCACGGCTGACCGAAGAAGTACGTGAAAAACGCGGCCTGGCGTACAGCGTTTATAGCTATTTTCTACCGATGGCAGAGTTAGGCCCGTTCCAGATCGGCTTGCAAACCAAGAAAGAGCAGGCGGAAGAAGGATTGCAGCTGGTCAAGCAAACCGTACAGCAGTTTATTGATAAAGGTGTGACCGAAAAAGAACTGCAGGCAGCCAAGGATAACCTGATCGGTGGTTTCCCGTTACGTATCGACAGCAATGGCAAGATTCTGGAGTATTTGAATATTATTGGCTTCTACAAATTGCCGTTGGACTATCTGGACAGTTTTAATGATCGCGTTGCGCAAGTGACTGTGCAGCAAGTGAATGATGCCTTTAAACGGCGCTTGCATCCGGAGAATTTTGCTACCGTGATTGTTGGATCCGAGTAAGCTGAGTGAAAAAGGAAAGCCGACAAATTGTCGGCTTTTTTGATAATGGTTTGATTGTTTTAAAGTACTGAGCCCTTACGTTTTTTGCGTGCCAGGAAGTAATATAAAACGGCGCCCACCAGATTAAGGAAGAAAATCACCAGGAACCAGACCAGTTTGTCTTCTTTCTGATCGGCAAGGCAATCAACCAGCATCCATACCCAAAACAATGTTAGCGCTAACCCTATCAAGCTGCCTAGCAGACCAAATCCAAATAAAAATTCCATGTGATTTCCTTTATTAATTGCTGTGAATAATAGCACGATCCGTTTTATGGGTTAAACGCGATGCCTTCTGTATGCATCCCCTTTATAATGCTGACCTGGTCGCTAATGAATTGAGTAGTATTCATGAATCAAGTTCGTCTAAATGCAGGGGTCTGGCGTAGTCGGGTATTAAAATTTCCCGATGCTGAGGGCTTGCGTCCTACCTCTGATCGCGTGCGTCAAACCTTGTTTAACTGGCTGGGGCAAGAGTTGACAGGAAAAACCTGCCTGGATTTATTTGCCGGCACCGGCGCGCTAGGGTTTGAAGCGCTATCTCGCAATGCAAGCAAAGTCACCATGCTGGAACTCGCCAAAGCGCCATTCCAGGCCTTGGTGCAGAATCAGCAATTGCTGGATGCGACAAAAGCCGATATCCGCCAGGCTGATGCGCTAAAGTTCCTGGCGCAAAACACGCAACGATACGATGTTATTTTTTGCGATCCGCCGTATCATAAACAATGGCTGGATAAATTGCTGCCACACTTAGCTGCCCATTTGTCCAATGACGGCTGGCTGTATGTAGAAGCCGAATATGCGTTAAAATCTGATTCTGACTGGCAAGTGGTCAAGTCTGGCAAGGCAGGGCAAGTCTATTACCATCTGCTGCAGCCAGCAATCACGCCAGCGACAGCAACAGCTGTCTAAGCGTGCGCATGACTTTCGGGAATATCAGTGAATGAGCAAAACCAGAATTGCAGTCTATCCGGGTACTTTTGACCCGATTACCATGGGGCATGAAGATATTGTGCGCCGTGCTGCCAACCTCTTTGACGATGTCATCGTGGCCGTGGCTGGCAGTACCAGCAAACAAACCCTGTTCAGCCTGCAAGAGCGTGTGGCATTGGCGCAATCGGTATTTGCTGGCGAGAACATCAAGGTGGTGGGTTTTGATGGCCTGTTAATGCAATTTGTACAATCACAGGGCGCGCAAATGGTGATTCGTGGCTTGCGAGCAGCGAGCGATTTTGAATACGAATTCCAGCTCGCAGGCATGAACCGCAAGCTGTACCCAAAACTGGAAACCTTGTTTATGACGCCGGCAGAAGAGTATATGTTTATTTCATCCAGCCTTGTGCGAGAAGTTGCCCGTCTGGGCGGTGATGTAAACCAGTTTGTTTCTCCTGGCGTTGAAGCGGCTATCAAACAAAAGCTGGCGGCTTAATCTACGTATGTCTTTATTTATTACTGATGAATGCATTAATTGCGATGTGTGCGAGCCCGTGTGCCCTAATGAAGCCATATCGCAAGGCGAAGAGATTTATGAAATCAATCCCGACCTGTGCACGCAATGCGTAGGACATTTTGAAGAGCCGCAATGCCAGCAGGTATGCCCGATCAGTTGTATTCCGCTAGACCCGGACCGACCGGAAACACAGGAACAGTTAATGGAAAAGTACTTGCGCATTACCAGTGTGTAAGTATCAATATTGAGAGCAGTAATAATATAAGGGGTAATGATGCGAATTTTACATACCATGTTGCGCGTTGGCGATTTACAACGTTCTATCGATTTTTACACCGGCGTGTTGGGTATGAAATTAATTCGTACCCAGGATTACCCGGATGGCGAATTCACGCTGGCATTTGTCGGTTATGGCAACGAATACAACAATACGGTGCTGGAATTGACCTACAACTATGGCAAATCTAGTTACGATATGGGTGCAGCCTATGGCCATATGGCGATTGAAGTGGATGATGCCTACCAGGCCTGTGAACAGGTGAAAGCCCAGGGTGGCAAGGTGATACGTGAAGCCGGGCCGATGAAACACGGCACGATTATAATTGCGTTTATTGAAGACCCGGACGGCTATAAGATCGAATTTATCCAGAAGGGGACTATCGAGTATCCGCAGCATGTCTAACCAAGCGCATTTGCTTGAGGCCGTGGAACTGGCGCAGGTCAGTGACTGGGATGCTGCGCACAAGATTGCGCAGGATTACAGTGACTCCACGGCAAACTGGATACATGCGGTGTTGCATAAAGTCGAAGGGGATACCTGGAATAGTAAATACTGGTATGCGAAAACCGATGGCCGCAAGTATGAGGATTATGCAGATGATGTACAAAGTGAACTGGAGGCCATCAGGCAGTTATTGGCTTCTAACCTGAAGTAATACCAGGATTGTTAACTAAGTTTCAGATTCTACAGCGTGACGATGGGTCACAAAAATTCCCCATAGCGATTGCACAAAAAGACCTATCACTGTGCCTGAAAAAAACAGCATCACAACTGCAATCACACTCATGAACAACAAAAAACCATCCTGAACCCACGCGCCTTGCGGGGCCATGGATTGCCAGATACTCAGCAATTGTTGTATCAATCGATTTTCATCCATCTGTTTTATATCCATCAAATATGACCATGATGCGTTATATAGTTCATTGTATTGCACATTCATTGCAATAAAGGTGCTCAATCCCTGCTTGTAACCCTGAGCCTATTTAATGTGGGCCAAATCGGTGCACTTTTTAAATTCAGTTAAAAAAATCCGTAGCATGATTTTTTTAAGCTTATGATTTTTAAGTGGAAAATCCCAATATAGAGGTGGCCTGCTTGTTGCTAGTGTATCACTGAGCTAGGGGAGAAGACACCATGATAAAAAAACCAGAGGCCAGCAGCACGGTTTCGGCAGAAGCGCGACTGGCAGATAATATCCATCTATTGGGGCATTTGCTTGACCAGGCCATTCAGGAGGTAGACGGGCCAGCCGTTTTTGCACAGATCGACTCTATCCGCCAGGCGGCGACCAAATTCCACCTCACGCACGATCAGAATGCCTCATTACAGCTGGAGCAATTGCTGGCAGCGCTGACACCAGCACAAACTGTGTGTGTCGTCCGCGCGCTGAGTTATTACAAGCATCTGGTAAACCTGGCTGAAGATTTGTATGGCCAGCAAATCGCCAATTCTAACCAGGGTATCGCAGTGGCAGGAATGCTGGCACATTCATTGGCACTGTTGCGCGACCAGGCAGTCCCTTTTGATACTGTGCACCAGTTTTTTGATGATGCATTGGTGTCGCCGGTATTGACAGCGCATCCTACTGAAGTACAACGTAAAAGCGTGCTTGATATTGAGCGCCGCATTGTAGAGTTGCTGGCAGAGCGTGCCCACTTAATGGCAGAACGCCAGCTGACACGTAATACCTTGCTGCTGCAAGGCGCGGTTGCTGCCTTGTGGCAAACCCGTATGCTGCGTTTTTCAAAATTGACCGTAGTGAATGAGATAGAAAACGCACTGACCTATTACGAGAGCACGTTTTTGCATGCCATTCCTGAACTGTTGCAGGATCTGGAACGTGATCTGGAGGCACTGCTGCCAGCAGGCAACCACTATCACTTGCCAGCTTTTTTACGCATGGGTAGCTGGATCGGGGGCGACCGGGATGGTAATCCGTTTGTCGATGGTACTACCTTACGTGAAGCGTTGCGTTTGCAGGCGGCGACCGTGTTGCGTTTTTATCTGCAGGAACTAGCCCAACTTAAGCGTGAGCTAGGTGTCTCCACCCGACTGATCGCGGTGGAAGAGGGCGTGCTGGCGCTGGCCAAAGCGTCGCGTGACCAGTCTGCACATCGCATGGATGAGCCTTATCGCTTGGCACTGAATGGCATTCATGACCGTTTATTGGCGACTGCAAAAAATTTGTTGCCGGCTTGCAATTGGGCAGATGACAGCGATAGCGATCTTTTACCATATGAAGGTTACGAAGCCTTGCTGCGACCTTTGCAGACCATTGCGGAGTCTTTACGCAAACATCACGGTGAGGCGCTGATCTATCCGCGTCTGGGCAAGTTGATGAAAGCGATTGAGTCTTTTGGCTTTCATCTGGCGACCGTGGATGTACGCCAGTCTTCAGATGTACATGAAGCCGTAATAACCGAGCTATTGCAAAAAGCGGGCTATGAATTTGATTATGCCGGATTCAATGAAGATGAAAAAATAGGTATTTTACTGGAAGAGTTGAAACAGCCACGGCTGCTGTTCTCGCCTTTCCAGCAATATTCCGAGCTGGTGCACAAAGAAATCGGCGTGCTGGAAGCGGTGCGGGAAATGCGGGAACGCTTTGGCAGCCACGCCGTGCGCCAGTATATTATTTCGCATACTGAAACACTGTCTGACCTGCTGGAAGTCGCCCTGCTGCAACGCGAAGCGGGCTTGCTGCGTGGCGTATGGGGTTCGGCGAATATCCAGGTAGATTTAAATATCGTTCCCCTGTTTGAAACCATTGCCGACCTGCGCGATGCCCCTATGATTATGGGCAAATGGTTGAGCTTGCTGGGCATTCGGCACGTGATCCGCAATCAGGGCAGTGAGCAGGAAGTCATGCTTGGTTATTCGGACAGTAATAAAGATGGTGGTTTCCTGACTTCTAACTGGGAGTTATACAAAGCCGAAATTTCACTCGTGGAGTTGTTCCAGCAGGCTAAAGTGAAGCTGCGCTTGTTTCATGGGCGCGGCGGTACGGTGGGGCGTGGCGGTGGGCCGACTTACCAGGCAATCATGGCGCAGCCGCAAGGCACGGTCGATGGCCAGATCAGGTTAACCGAGCAAGGCGAAATCATTGCCAATAAATATGCAGACCCGGTGGTCGGGCGCCAGCATCTTGAAACGCTTATTGCCGCGACGCTGGATGCCAGCTTATTTCCCTCTGATCAGCTGGAGCCGGCTAAACGGCGTGCATTCGAGAGTGTGATGGAAACCCTTTCCGCCACTGCCATGACCACTTATCGGAGCCTGGTTTATGAAACACCAGGCTTTGCCGAATACTTTTTCAGCACCACGCCCATTGAGGAGATTGCCGGATTGAATCTAGGCAGCCGCCCGGCCTCACGCAAATCTACGCGGCGCATTGAAGACTTGCGCGCCATCCCCTGGGGCTTTTCATGGGGGCAGTGCCGTTTATTGTTGCCAGGCTGGTTTGGATTGGGTAGTGCAATTCATCAATACCTACACCAACCAGGCAGTGATAAAGAATCCCGTTTGGCATTGCTACGAGAGATGCTGCTTGGCTGGCCTATATTCAAAACGTTGATCAATAACGTGGATATGGTGCTAGCCAAAACCGACCTCATCGTCGCCAGGCATTACGCACATCTGCTGCCTGACCGCACTTTGCGTGAAGAAATTTTTAGCCGTATAGAGCAGGAACACAAATTGACCATAGAGGTAGTGAATTTGTTACTTGGAAGCACGCAAAGGCTTGCCAGCCAGCCGGTATTGGCAAAATCGATACGTGAGCGTTTGCCTTATCTGGATCCACTCAATCACTTGCAGGTGGAAATGATTCAACGTTACCGCAACGGCGAGACTGATGAAAAACTCAAATTGGCAATCCCGCTAACGATTAACGGGATTGCGGCTGGATTGAGGAATACCGGTTAGTGTTGAAGTTTTATTGTTTTAGATAGTAAAAAAGGACAAGCTGAGCTTGTCCTTTTTTGAGAATGAATCACGGATTATCCGCGGTGATCGTTTTCCCATGTGTTTATTTGCTTTTCAGCTTCATCTTTAGTGATGCCGTAACGCTCCTGGATTTTACCAACCACTTGTTCGCGTTTACCTTCAATCACGTCAAGGTCGTCATTGGTCAACTTGCCCCATTGCTCTTGTACCTTACCTTTAAGTTGTTTCCAGTTACCCTCAAAAATGTCTTTATTCATGATGTAAGTCTCCTTAGTTTTTTGGATTAGTATCGGTCAACGACCTGGGAATCATAGTATCCAGAATTAGTTTGGAGATAAGTCGGTGAATCGAGTATTTGTGCGTAAGACTTGACTGACAATTAATCGCACACTCTCTATTTAGGACATCACCCGTTTTATGAGTTTGAAGCCGGTATGGATGTATCACAACTCGTTTAAACCTTGCGCTTTTGCGATCAAATTAGGCTTTAAACCTGTTAACATGCGAGCATGAATAAAGCTTCTTTTGCCGCGTTTAAACACGCGTTGGCCCAACGGCTACCTTATGAATTGTGGATAGGCTGGCGCTACACACGTGCCAAACGTAACAATCATTTCATTTCATTTATTTCACTGACCAGCATGATAGGCATCGCTTTGGGTGTGATGGCTTTGATTGTCGTATTGTCCGTGATGAATGGTTTCCAGGACGAATTGCGTAAACGCATTCTGGGTGTGGCTTCACACATAGAAGTACGCAGTTTTGATGCAGGCCTGTCTGACTGGCAGCATGTGCAAAGCCAGATTCAATCCCTGCCACCAAAAACATTCTCCAGCCAGGTACAAGGCATGGCGCCCTATGTGATGGCGCAAGGCATGCTGACGCGTGACCAGGCAGTGCAAGGCGTGTTAATTCGTGGGGTGCTGCCTTCGGCCGAAGGCGCAGTGTCGGATTTATCGACGCAAATGAAAATCGGTAAATTAGAGGATTTGCAGGCGGGGAAATTCAATATCGTTCTCGGCGGTGACCTGGCGCAGGCACTGGGCGTGCGCATAGGCGAAAAGGTGGTGCTGATGGCACCGCAAGGCCAGGTAACGCCAGCGGGGCTGGTGCCACGTATCAAACAATTTACCGTGACCGGTATTTTTCAGGTGGGTATGTATGAATATGATGCCGGGTTGGCATTGATACACCTGGATGACGCTGCCAAACTATATCGCTTGGGCGACCAGGTGTCGGGCTTGCGTTTGAAGCTGGCTGACCTGTTTGCTGCGGACCGCGTTAGCCGTGAGTTGATGCAAGCGCTGGGGCCGAACTATTACATTACTGACTGGACCCAGCAGCATGCCAATTTCTTTAAGGCGATTCAGCTGGAAAAACGTGTGATGTTTATTATCCTGGCGCTGATTGTGGCCGTGGCTGCGTTTAATATCGTGTCGACGCTAGTCATGGCTGTGACCGACAAGCGTGCCGATATCGCGATTTTGCGGACCATGGGCGCCACGCCGCAGGCGATACGGCGTATGTTTGTCGTGCAAGGTGCCATGATAGGTGTGATTGGTACTGTCTCTGGTGCATTGCTTGGTGTGATCCTGGCGCTGAATATTGAAACGGTGGTGCCGTGGATAGAGCGTACTTTTAATGTGCAGTTTTTATCCAAAGACGTGTATTACATCAGTGATCTGCCTTCCAAACTGATGTGGTCGGATGTCACAACGATTATCGGCTTGTCCATTTTCCTGAGCCTGGTAGCGACGCTGTATCCAAGTGGCCGCGCTTCCAAAATGAATCCGGCGGAGGCTTTGCGCTATGAGTAATCTGATTTTGCAGTGCCAGGGCCTGGCGAAAACCTATCAGGGCCTGGATACCTCGGTGTTAACCGGAGTGGATCTAAGTCTGGCTGCAGGTGAACATATCGCGATTGTCGGTGCTTCTGGCAGCGGCAAAAGTACGCTGTTGCATTTGTTAGGCGGGCTGGATGCGCCTACGCACGGCGAAGTGCAATGGCTGGGTAAACCGTTGACCACGCTATCCGAAGTGGAAAAAAGCGCCATGCGTAACCAGTACTTGGGTTTTGTGTACCAGTTTCATCATTTGTTGCCAGAATTCAGTGCGCTGGAAAATGTAGCCATGCCTTTGTTTATCCGCCGCATTCCACGTGCGCAAGCATTGGCACAAGCCGAGTATTACCTTACGTTGGTCGGTCTTGCCCATAGACTGGAACATACCCCAGGCGAATTGTCCGGCGGTGAACGGCAGCGGGCTGCACTTGCACGTGCGCTGGTGACAGAGCCGCGTTGCGTGCTGGCAGATGAGCCAACCGGTAACCTTGACCGGCAAACCGCCGAGCACGTGTTTGAGTTATTGTTAAACATCCAGGTTGAGCGCGGCACTGCGCTGGTGGTGGTGACACATGATTTATCATTGGCTGCACGCATGCACAAGCAATACCGGTTGCAAGACGGCACACTGCAACCCCTTGAATCTATTTCCGAGCCAGCGCTTATCCCGGTGTAACGCATACCATGCTGCCGGGCGCCACAGTCGGGTTGTTGTTTGGTGTGTGGCTGTTTCAGCAACAACCGCATCTGTGGTCACTCAGTGCATGGCTGGGCTGGCTGGCAGCCTTAATCCTCATCGGGTGGTTAGCCTATGGCAATCAGGTGATAGCCGCCAGGCATATTCCTTATCAACATACCTTCCGTAAACTATTCATTATTGTATTGATTGCTGCACTCGGGTTTGCCTGGGCGCAACTGCGTGCATGGGACCGCCTGCAAACGCAACTACCCTCAGACTGCGAGCAACAGGTCATTGCTGTACAAGGCGTGATTGTCAGTGTGCCTGAACGTGATGCCCGCGGGCAACATGTGGATTTTGCTGTTGAGCGCAGTTTCACGGCAGATTGCCCCATGCCTAAGCGGGTAAGGTTGCATCTCTATCATCAATCCTATCGTGGCGAGTCAGCCAAACCATCGTCCGTGTTACCGACCTTGCAGGCAGGAGAGCGCTGGCAATGGAGTGTCAGGCTAAAGCGCCCGCATGCCACCAGAAACCCGCATGGCTTTGATTATGCGGCGTGGTGCCTGTCTAATAACATCGGCGCTAGTGGGGCCATTGTGAGCAAAACACCTATGCTCCGATTGCAAAGACTAGTGTGGAAACCATCGGCACTTATTGCTCATTGGCGTGCTGCTGTCGGTAATCGCATTGAAAAAGTGTTGGGAACGACCCCGCAAAGCGCTGTATTGCGGGCGTTAGTGATCGGCGATGATAGCCGGATTGCTCGGGCAGACTGGCAGCTGTTTGTGGATACTGGCATCAATCATCTCATCAGCATTTCAGGGCTACATATCACCATGCTGGCGTCTATGGGATATCTGCTTACCGGCTGGGCCTGGCGATTGCGCCCACGCCTGGCATTGCGAATACCGTCAAGGCTGGCGGCAGGGGTCGGTGGTGCGCTGGTGGCGATTGCCTATTCTGCCCTGGCCGGCTTTTCAATCCCCACCGAACGTACATTATTGATGCTGCTGACCATGATCGTCATGCTTAGCCTCAAGCAGCGATTGCCTTTTTCATGGGTATTGAGTGCCGCGGTGTGGGTGGTGTTAGTGGTGGATCCCTGGGCGGTAATGGCACCCGGATTTTGGCTATCATTTGGCGCGGTGGCTATTCTGGCTTTTGCCATGAGTGGCCGGTTACGGCCCGCGCGCTGGTGGCAAAGTGCATTGCAAACCCAGTGGGTGATCACGCTGGCATTTGTGCCGGTACTTATTTTACTTTTTAATCAGCTTTCGCTGATTTCACCACTGGCGAATGGTTTGGCCATTCCCATTGTGAGCCTGGCTATCGTGCCGCTTGCCATCGCTGGCGCTATACTGCCGCTCGACTTTTTGTTACACCTGTCCGCTACTCTGTGGGAATGGTGCGCACATGGATTGCACTGGTTACGCCAACTGCCGGGCGCGGTCTGCTATTTATCCACGCCACCGATCTGGGCCTGGCTGCTGGCGATGGCAGGCATGCTGGTCTGGTTAATGCCGCGTGGCTGGCCGTTGCGCTGGGCCGGGCTATTGTTGTGGCTTCCACTCTTATTACCTACGCAAGTCGCATTGCAGCCTGGTCAAATGCGGGTAACGGTGCTGGATGTCGGGCAAGGACTCAGTGTGCTGGTGCAAACCGCTCACCATACTATGCTGTATGACGCCGGGCCTGCTTATAATGAAGAAAGCGATGCCGGTCAGCGCATCGTACTTCCTTATTTACGCCATTTGGGGGTGAGTCATCTGGATGCAGTAGTCATTTCTCACGATGATAATGATCATTCTGGCGGTATGGCTTCAGTGCTGGCAGGCGTATCGGTCGATAATTTTCTAAGCTCGCTAACGCCGGCGTCTGATTTTTTCAAACAAATTCAAACCTTACCGAATCCGCCAGTTTTGCGGCCGCAACCGTGTTATCAGGGTCAGCAATGGCAGTGGGATAATATTAGTTTCCGCATGCTGTCACCCGAAAAAAACACCGATACAGATTTAAAAGATAATGATAAAAGTTGCGTGCTTCAAGTCAAATCACCTCATGGTAGCTTGCTGCTGACGGGTGATATCGAGAAGGAAGCCGAACGCCGCTTACTGGCATCCGAACCGGATCAGTTAGCGACAACCGTGATGACCATGCCTCATCATGGCAGTAAAACTTCTTCCACCATCGGCTTTGTTAATGCGACCAAACCTGCGATTGCCATCGCCACTGTCGGTTACCTTAACCGCTTCGGTCATCCCAAACCGGAGGTGATTTCACGTTATCAAGCAATCGAGACAACAATATTGCGATCAGACAACGATGGCGCCATCTTGATTGATTTCTTATCAGGCCAGGCGCCAGTAGTCAAACGCTGGCGGCAAATAGAACCGCATTACTGGGAATTGTAACGGCGCAGATACTGGACAAAACTTGCCCTTAAGGCTGGTTAACGCTAAAGTAGCGGAAGTTTAAAAACAACTGGAGTGTTTGCTGTGTGGGAAATCATTTTAGCGGCCGGATGGCCAATCTGGCCTCTGGTTATTGCTTCAGTCATTGCACTGGCGATTATTGTGGAGCGTTCCTGGGCCTTGCGCGCATCGGTCGTCACTCCTGATCAATTATTGCCTGAAGTACAAAACTGGCTTAAGCAAGGTGGCATCACCCGTGAAACCTTAAGCCGCCTGGAAGCCCACTCCCTGTTAGGAAAAGTGTTCGCCAGCGCACTTGCCAATATCGGTAACTCCCGTGAAATCACAAAAGAAGCGATTGAAGAAACCGGCCGTGCCGTCGCACACAAGCTGGAACAGTATTTGCCAACCCTGGGCACAATCGCTACTGTCGCCCCATTGCTCGGCTTGCTGGGTACTGTGATTGGTATGGTAGAACTGTTTGGTTCGTTTACCAACAGCGGTCACGATGTGGCCCAGTTCGCACGCGGTATTTCAGTGGCACTGTACAACACGGCCGCTGGTATTGTGGTCGCTGTGCCAGCCATGATTGCCTACCGCTATTTCCGCAGTAAAATAGACGGTTTCCTGGTGGATATGGAGCAGCAAGCCATCAAGTTGGTTGAAATTATTCATGGCGATCGCAATTAAGCTGATCACAGTCAAGATACAAGGCTAAGGCAATTTATGAATTTCAAGCGTGGTGTCCGCGATGAAGAGTTGGAAATTAACTTTATTCCACTGATTGATGTGTTGCTGGTGATTATTATCTTCCTGATCGTCAGTGCCACCTTTTCACGTACCAGTGAACTGCAAATCAATTTACCTACCGCGGATGCCAGTTCGCCGCAGGAAAAACCATTGACGATTACGGTTGAAGTCGATGCCAGTGGCCGTTACCTGGTAAACGGTAAAGAGGCTAATGGTGCGGTAGTCGCGGATTTGTCGAACGCATTAACCCAAGCAGCTGCCAGTGGCCCGGCCGGTAAAGAGCCAACCATCATTATTAACGCGGATGCAAAAGCCACGCATCAGTCGGTTATTAATATTATGGAAGCCTCGCGCATGGCGAATTACACCCATATTACCTTTGCAACACAGGTAAACTCGCATTAATGTGTGAGTTGCAGCTTGCTGTGATTGCCTGCAAACAAGCCCGTCAACTTTGGCGGGCTATTTGTTTATAGTATCCGAGAATTTGCATGTCCCGTAGACAGAAATCTGAGCAGAATAAAATCATTAACCCCGGCCAGTTATACCGCCGGTTGATTGCTTATGCCTGGCAATTTAAATTCCATTTCTTGGTCTCTATGGTGGCAACCGCTGTCCTCTCTACCAGTAACACCGCATTTCTGGCATTGATTAAAAAAATCACTGACGATGGGTTTGTAAAAGAGTCTGCACAGGAAATGCTGCTATTGCCATTAATGCTGTTTGGCCTGATGGCTATTCGCGCCCTGGCAGGGTTCTTTTCATCGTATAGCTTGCGTATTGTTGCGCGGCGCGTAGTTGAGATATTACGCAACCAGGTGTTTTCCAAGTTATTGATGCTGCCTGTCAGTTTCTTTGATGCCAATTCCAACGGATTGTTAGTTTCAAAACTCACTTACGACATTGAACGTCTTTCCAACGTAGTTACCCGCTCAGCGTTGAATGTTTTACGCGACGTGCTGACGGTCATCGGGCTGGTCGCTTACATGCTCTACCTGGACTGGAAGCTGACGCTGGTGTTTGCTGCGGTGGCGCCATTGATGGGTATGTATCTCGCGCGCTCAACGCCAAAATTACGTGCCAATGCTAAAAAAGTCCAGGAAGCGGTGGGCGAAATCACCAAAACGGCTGAAGAAGCGATTTCAGCCCAGCGTATCGTCAAGATTTTTGGCGCGCAAGCCTTTGAGAATGAGCGATTTGCTAATGTAGTCGCAAAAAATCGCACACTGGAATTACGCACTGCCAGAATCTCCGGCCTGAATAGCTTTGTGATTGAAATTTTATCCGCAGTCGCTTTAGGCCTGGTGGTTTACTACGCCTTGGGTCAGTTCACGGTGGGTGAATTTGCCGCTTTTGTAGGTGCCTTACTGATGCTGATTGCTCCCATTAAACATATTACTGCCGCAAATGAAGATGTACAGGTTGGCCTGGCAGCTGCGCAAAGTGTATTCGAGCTGATGGATCTGGATAACGAGCGTGAAAGTGGCGACTACCGCATTGCGCATGCGCGGGGAGAGCTAAGCTTTAAGGACGTGACTGTGCGTTACCCCCAGGCTAAGAAAAGTGCATTAAACCAGCTTAGTTTTGATGTGCGCGCCGGTGAAAAAGTAGCGCTGGTTGGCCGCTCCGGCAGTGGCAAAACAACATTGGTCAACCTGTTGCCGCGTTTTTACGAAGTACAAGAGGGAACAGTATCACTTGATGGTGTGAATGTGCGCGATTACCAGTTGAATAGTCTGCGTGCCCAGTTTTCACTGGTGAGCCAGGATATCGTATTATTTAACGACACCATTTTCAACAACATCGCCTATGGTGCGTTGCGTAACGCCAGCGAAGAAGAAGTGATCTCAGCAGCCAAAGCTGCCAACGCCTGGGAATTTATCGAGCACATGCCGCTTGGCTTGCAAAGTGAAATAGGCGATAGAGGCGTGCGTTTATCTGGCGGTCAACGACAACGCATTGCCATTGCGCGAGCTATCCTTAAAAATGCGCCGATACTATTGCTGGATGAGGCAACCTCTGCACTGGATAGCGAGTCTGAATTGCATGTGCAAAATGCGCTGGATAGATTGATGCAGAACCGGACGACTATTGTGATTGCGCACCGGCTGAGCACTGTTGAAAATGCTGACCGGATTTTCGTAATGGATCACGGAAAAATTATTGAAACCGGTTCACATCAAGAGCTGCTGGCGCTGAACGGATACTACAACAAGCTCTATCACAAAGAGTTTAAAGACGATTAATGTGGCGCAGATGGTTTGAACAGCAGTGGCAATATAAAGGCTGGGCGCAATGCCTGCTGTTGCCATTAACCTGGCTGTTCGCAAGCCTGGCCGCCTTGCGCAGAGCGCTATATCGAGCTGGATTGTTTTCCAGCAGCAAGCTGCCAGTTCCCGTTATTGTGGTGGGCAATATTTCAGTAGGTGGCGTAGGCAAAACTCCACTGGTCATTTATCTCGCCAATGCTTTACGGGCGGCTGGCTACCATCCGGGTATTTTGAGTCGCGGATATGGGGGGCAGCACACTGGCAAAGTCACCCCAACCAGTATGCCTGCTGAATATGGTGATGAGCCGGTGCTGATCGCGCAGCGGACTGCGTGCCCGGTGTGGGTGCACCCGCTACGTGCAGAAAGTGGCCGGGCTTTATTACAGGCGTATCCGCAAACAGATGTCCTAATATGTGATGATGGCCTTCAGCATTATGCTTTGCAGCGGGATATTGAAATTGCAGTTGTGCAGCGTCCGCATGGCCTGGGTAATGGTCGTTTATTACCTGCTGGACCATTGCGCGAATCCCTGAGCCGCCTGCAAAAAGTTGATGTGATCGTTGAGACCGGGCAATCACCAATCGTCCCCCTCGAACAACCTTGTTTTCAACAATCTTTGCAAGCCGGTGAGTGGACGGCTGTTTCTGATTTTTCAAGTCGAATCCCAGCGCAGGCATTGAAACAGAAACCGTTGTTAGCTATAGCAGGAATAGGACATCCGCACAGGTTTTTCGACTCACTGATTGCAATGGGGCTGGTATTTGAGACGAGAGTTTTTGCCGACCATTATGCATATACCAGACAAGATTTTCAGGATGCGGCAGGCAAAACCCTACTGATGACCGAGAAAGATGCCGTAAAATGTCGACATCTTGATTTAAACAATGCCTGGTTTCTACCGGTGACTGCCGAACTGACACCAATAGGACATCAGCAAACCTTGGCAGGCTGCGTATTGGGCCTGCTAAAAAACGCGAAGGAAATTTAAAATGAATCCCAAATTACTGGAAATTCTGGTCTGTCCGGTCACCAAAGGGCCGCTGGTATACGACAAACAAAAACAGGAATTAATCTCCAGGTCGGCCCGCCTGGCCTATCCGGTGCGTGATGGCATTCCGGTCATGCTGGAAGACGAAGCCCGCCGTTTGGAAGAACACGAATACACAGAGTAGGGCAGACGCATGTTTAAAGTGGTTATTCCTGCCCGTTTTGCCAGTAGCCGCCTGCCGGGTAAGCCTTTGCTGGATATTGCCGGCAAACCTATGGTAATCCAGGTAGCTATCCAGGCTAATAAAAGCCAGGCAGGCGAAGTGGTGATTGCAACTGACCACACTCCCATTACACAGGTGGCCGAACAGTTTGGATTTGCCTCAGTGATGACACGTGAAGATCATCTTTCAGGCACTGACCGGATTGCCGAGGTCGTCCAAAAAATGGGCTGGCCCGATGAGACGATTGTGGTGAATGTACAAGGCGATGAGCCGCTAATAGATCCGATATTGATCAATGAGGTCGCACAGGCTTTGGCCAAAGATACGCAAGCAGTCATGGCAACGGCTTGCCATCCCATTCATGACGGCGCAGCTTTTGAGAATCCCAATATCGTCAAAGTGGTGTTAAATGTTCACAACCAGGCGCTGTACTTCAGTCGCGCGCCTATTCCTTATCCACGTGATGCAGAATTCCGCGAGCAGTTAATCGCCCATAGGCACATTGGTATCTATGCCTATCGCGTTGGTTTTCTTAAGCAATATGCCAGTTTACCAGCCACTGCCCTTGAAAAGATTGAGAGTCTGGAACAGTTGCGCGTGTTATACCATGGTTACCAGGTGGCTGTGACAGTGACTGAGAACGCACCGGCCAGTGGCGTGGATACCGCCGCCGATTTAGAAGCGGTACGACAGATTTTTGCCATGCAATCATAGGCATGCTAAAACGTTATTCAGTTTTGCGAGCAATAAAAAAAGCCTCATTAATTGAGGCTTTTTATTTAAGACTAAAGCTAAAAACTAGCGGTTTTTCTGGCGGCGCAGTGCAATGGTACCCATCAGGCCCAGGCCTACTAGCATCATGCCATAAGTTTCTGGCTCCGGTACTGGAATGGTGACTGGCGAAATAGTGTAGCTACCATTGTAGTGACCACCTGCAATCAGGTTGAATTGCAATGTGTAAGTACCAGCAGCCAGATTTGAGAAGCTGAATGTGTATCTTGTCAGGTCAAAATCGTGCAAAGGGAAAATGATAGGAGAGTATGTAAAAGTATCATCCGCATCGCTAATCAGAGTTAAACCGTTATAGAAACCTGAGTTATGCTCATTAATCAATCTGAAGCTAGGATCCAATACGCCTGACAGGTCAAAACTACCATCCAGATAAGAAATACTGATTTTGGTGGTTTTTGAATTGCTTGTACCTGGCTGGTCATAGCCACTAAATGTAGTGGTGGTAGCAAAAACGGAAGTACTGGCTAACAACAACGCTGCGGCAAGTAATTTTTTCATGATATTTTTTCCCTGATTAAGATTGGTTATTTGGATTTGTTAATGTGGCAATCATAAGGATGCGGACTATTAAATGAAATAGCCCGTTAGGGTCAATGAGCATGTAGAACGCTGGTAAGCCGCTGGCGAAAGTCAATGGCGGAAAATAAAGTATACCGCACCCATGATGCACAAGCCTGCCCAAAGATAATCCCACTTCAGCGGCTGTTGCATATAGAAAATGGCAAACGGTACAAAGATCACCAGTGTAATCACTTCCTGCAGGATTTTAAGTTGCGCCAGGTTTAATTGTGTGAATCCTATGCGATTGGCCGGTACCTGGAACAAGTACTCAATCAGGGCGATACCCCAGCTAATCAGGGCGGCGATGATCCAGGGTTTGCTATTCAGGTTTTTGAGATGGCCATACCAGGCAAACAGCATAAACAGGTTGGAAATGCTAAGCAGTACAATGGTTTTAAGGAGGGTAAAACTCATTGGTTTTCCTGTAGGAAGTAAGAATGGCAACTTCAGGTCAAAGTTGCCATGGCAATAAAGTAATTTGGCTTAAATAGCGGCTTCGCCTGTTTCACCGGTTCTGATACGAATCACTTGCTCTACCGAAGTTACAAAAATCTTGCCATCACCGATCTTGCCGGTGTGCGCAGCCTTGATAATCGCTTCGATCGCGTTATCCAGCATGTTTTCTGCCAGGACAACTTCTACTTTGATTTTTGGCAGAAAGTCCACCACATATTCCGCACCACGGTAAAGCTCGGTATGGCCTTTCTGACGTCCAAATCCTTTGACTTCTGTGACGGTTAGTCCGTTGACACCAATTTCTGATAAGGCCTCGCGCACTTCGTCTAGTTTGAATGGTTTGATGACGGCTTCTAGTTTTTTCATAAGTGCTCCGTGATTAATTTTTAAAACATTCTACGCAACCGCTGCTTTTAATTCAAATGCCATGGTTACTGAATGACTGAGTAATTAATTTGTAAAACTAAAATGATAAGTTGCAGGTGATCGGGTAACGTCGGTCTTTGCCGAATCCACGCTCAGTGATACGCACCCCCACTGCAGCCTGCCTGCGTTTATATTCGTTTCTGTCTATCAGGCGGGTCACTCGCTCGACGTCTGCCCTTGCATAGCCTTGTTGGATAATATCTTCAATGCTGAGGTCTTTCTCGGCATAAGCTTCCATAATCGCATCCAGTATTTCATAGGCCGGCAAACTATCCTGGTCGGTTTGGTCAGCACGTAATTCGGCACTTGGGGGACGTGTGATAATTCTCTCTGGAATGACTTGGCCGAGACTATTGCGGTAGCGGGCGAGTTTATAAACTAGCGTTTTAGGCACATCCTTGATTAACGCAAAACCACCCGCCATGTCACCATACAGGGTGCTGTAGCCAACTGCTGTTTCTGATTTATTGCCGGTGGTAATCACCATATTGCCGAATTTATTGCTGATCGCCATCAGTAACATGCCTCGGATACGCGCCTGCAAGTTTTCTTCAGTGGTATCAAATGCCTTGCCAGTAAACTCTTCAGCCAGTGTCTGACAAAAGCCATTGAATAAAGGTTTGATCGGCAACACACTATATTCCACATCCAGCAGTCTGGCCATTTCTGCGGCATCGTCAATGCTGATATCTGCAGTGAATTCCGAAGGCATCATCACTGCTTTCACACGTTGCTTACCCAATGCATCGACCGCGATTGCCAGTGTCAGCGCAGAGTCAATGCCACCAGATAAACCCAGCACCACACCAGGGAAACGGTTTTTATTGACGTAATCTTTTAAGCCTAATTGCAAAGCTTGATAAACCGTCGCTTCTAATGGCGGATGCGTCTCAAGTGTCGTAGCAACCGGTTGGTTGTTTTCCAGTAACACATAGCTCAGCTTATCTTCAAACATCGGTAATTCTTGCATGAGCTCGCCGTGATTGTTCATAGCGAATGAGCCACCATCAAACACCAGTTCATCCTGTCCCCCCACCATATTCGCGTAAATGATCGGCAGGCCGGTTTCGCGGATACGGTCTCGCAAAACCTGGTAGCGAGTGAGTTGCTTGTACATGTGATAGGGGGATGCATTAATCACCAGCAAGACTTGCGCATCTGCCTGCAAGGATTGCAGTGCGGGCGCCGGTTCCCAGATATCTGCACAGATTAAAATGCCATAACGCGTGCCTTGCCATTCAAACACCACTGGTAGCTCGCCCGCTTCAAAATAACGTTCTTCATCAAACACATTGTAATTGGGCAGGTGATGCTTATGGTAAGTAGCCTGAATACGTTTTGAATGGATCACGGAAGCCGCGTTGTAGCGGTTGCCAGCAATTTCCTGAGGGTGACCAATCACCACTGCCATATCGCTTGGCAACTGCTGTTCCAGCCAATGCAATGCACGTTGATTCGCCTCGTAAAAATCCTGCCTGAATAGTAAATCTTCCGGCGGATATCCGCACAGTGAGAGTTCAGGGGTCAGCAGCAGCCGCGCGCCTTCGGCATAGGCCAAGTTGGCGCGTTCCAGTATATGTTCAGCATTTTGTTGCATGGCACCAACCATGCTGTTCATTTGGGCTATGGCGAGTTTCATGCAGCGGACATTCAGTATTTGCCACCTGCGGCTTTAATCAGTTCGACCATGGCCGGGTTTTGCGCTTTTAAAGCATAGACATAAGCAGTCAGGCCGTACTGGTCGCGCGTTTTGACATTGGCACCGTGTTTAAGGAGCAAGTCCGCCATGTCGGGTGAATTATTGCTGACGGCCAAATGTAGTAGCGGTGTGCCTTCGCTATCCTGATGATCAATATCCGCCTTGCGCTCCAGCAAAGCTTTGGCGACATCCTTCTGGTCTTTTTTAACCGCCCAGGTCAACGCTGTCCATTCGTGTTCATCTTCTTCATCAATTTTTGCACCTTGTTCGAGCAAGGAGATCACCGCAGGCGTAAAGCCTTCGCGGGCTGCGATCATTAACGCAGTAGTGCCGAGCTTATCTTTCAGGTTAGGATCAGCGCCGTTTTTAAGAATCGCGGTGATAGTAGGCACGCTGCCACTTTTAGCTGCATACATCAGCACTGTTTTGCCATCACTGGCGCGCACATTGGCATCAAAACCTTTCGCGATGATCATGCCGACCAGATCACTGTAGCCTGAAGTCGCCGCCAGGCCAAGCGCACTCCATCCATCCGGATCACGGACTTTTACATCAGCGCCTTTATCCAGCAATACTTTCACGGCATCAATATTGTTTTTCTTGGCGGCAAACATCAGCGCAGTCCAGCCACCCTGGTCTTTGGCATTGATACTGGCACCACTTTCCAATAAGACACGTATGACTTCTGCCTGGTTTTTACGCGCGGCATACATGATAGGTGTTATTTTTTCTGCATCGGTGACGTTGGGATTAGCGCCGCTTTTGAGCAACGCTTTTACCGTTGCGACATCTCCTTTGGAGGATGCAATCAGCAGATAGGAAATGTTTGCGCTGGCGTCTACCGGCGGCGCATCCATGGCTGATTTATCGACTATGGTCGCTTCGTCGGGGCTGGCTTTACTCTTTTTTTTGCTTGCAGCTTCAGCGGTCAAGGACAAACCTAGCAACAGTACGGTGCCACATAACAACAAACTGGTCCAATAAGTCGTCCGCGCAATACGCTTCATGCTATCTCCAAACAATTATTTTGCAGCACGTTGAATCGCCGCCAATACCGCTTCACCCAGGCCTGCAGGTGAATCAGCTACCACACAGCCTGCGGCTTCCAACGCTGTGATTTTGTCTTCAGCACGGCCAGAACCGCCGGAGATAATGGCACCTGCATGGCCCATGCGTTTACCTTTAGGGGCAGTCAACCCGGCAATATAAGCCGCCACTGGTTTGGTCACATGGTGTTTGATAAAGTCAGCCGCGGCCTCTTCATCGCTACCACCAATTTCCCCCACCATGATAATCGCTTCGGTTTCCGGGTCATTCTGGAAGAGTGCCAGACAATCAATAAAGTTCAGGCCTTTGATCGGGTCGCCACCAATGCCGACACAGGTCGTCTGGCCTAATCCAAGCGCAGAGGTTTGATGTACCGCTTCATAAGTCAATGTGCCAGACCTGGAAACCACGCCAACCTTGCCGCGTTGATGGATGCTGCCCGGCATAATGCCGATTTTGCATTCATCCGGCGTAATCACGCCAGGGCAATTGGGGCCAATCAGTCGGGTGCCGTTAGCAAGCAAGGCTGCTTTCACATTCAGCATATCCAGCACCGGAATACCCTCAGTGATACACACAATCAGTGCTATGCCGGCATCTGCAGCCTCAAGGATAGAGTCAGCAGCAAATGGCGGTGGTACATAAATCACGCTGGCATTTGCCTGGGTTTCTTTGACCGCTTCGCGCATGGTGTTAAACACCGGGAGGTTTAAATGAAGCTGGCCACCTTTGCCCGGTGTCACGCCACCGACCATTTGAGTGCCGTAAGCCAAGGCTTGTTCAGAATGGAATGTGCCCTGTTTACCGGTAAAGCCCTGGCACAATACTTTGGTATTTTTATCGACTAAAATTGCCATGACTACACACCTTCACTTACTGCTTTAACTGCTTGTTTTGCCCCATCGGTCAGGCCTTCTGCCGAAATAATATTCAGGCCGCTTTCGCGCAACATTTGTTTACCCAGCTCCACATTGGTGCCTTCCAGTCGAACGACGACCGGAATAGTCATGCCTACTTCTTTCACGGCAGTGATAATGCCGGTCGCAATGATGTCGCAGCGCATAATGCCGCCGAAAATATTCACCAGGATGGCTTTTACGTTCTGGTCTGCCAGGATAATTTTGAATGCCTTGGTCACGGTTTCCGCCGTGGCACCGCCGCCGACATCCAGGAAGTTAGCCGGCATGCCGCCATGTAGCTTGATCAGGTCCATGGTTGCCATCGCCAAGCCGGCGCCATTCACCATACAGCCGATGTTCCCATTCAGTGCAATGTAATTCAGTCCGCTGTGATGCGCTTCAGCTTCCTTGGCGTCATCCTGTGACCAGTCGCGAATTTCCGCAAACGGTTTCTGACGATAGAGCGCGTTATCATCAACGGTCATCTTGCAATCGAGCGCGACCAGTTTTCCTTCGGTGGTCACCACCAGCGGGTTGATTTCCAGCAGGGATAGATCGTTATCCTTGAATAATTTGTACAGGCCTTTGGCCAGTTTGGTGAAAGCCGCAATCTGGTCACCACTTAAGCCTAGGCCAAACGCGAGGTTACGCGCCTGGTAATCGACCAGGCCATTCAGCGGGTCACAGATTTCCTGCAGAATTTTGTCTGGCTGGGTAGCTGCGATTTCTTCAATATCCATACCGCCTGCACTGGAGGCGACCATGACCACACGTTCCAGGCTGCGGTCTACCAGCATTGAGAGATACAGTTCTTGCGCAATCGGCAATGTCTGCTCCACCAGCACCTGATGTACAGGCTGCCCATCAGGTGCATTCTGGTAGGTGACGAGGTGTTTGCCGAGCAGGCCACCAGCCATTGTTTGCGCTTCCAGGGCCGATTTCACGACCTTTACGCCACCAGCTTTACCACGGCCTCCGGCATGTACCTGGGCTTTCACCACCCAGGCTTCACCACCCAGTTCTTTGGTGGCGGCTGCAGCAGCTTCTTCGGATTGGACAACCAGGCCGGCGGGAGTGACCAAACCATACTTTTGCAGTAATTGTTTAGCCTGATATTCGTGCAGATTCATGAAAATAAACTGTTTTTATGATTAAGCTGTTATTTTCGCGCAAATACCCACTCAAAGCTAGGCTGCAAACAAAAAAACCGCACCCAAGTGCGGTTTTCTGGCTAAAGTGCGGTATTGGCTATACGAACTTATTGCTTAGAGGTCTTCAGCCCAGGCATTGCCGTAAACTTTTCCATTGCGCGAGAGTATCAGCATCTGGTACATGCTGATAATCCACATATAGCTGGAAGCCAGGCTATAGCCCATGCCGCCGATAATGGTTAACCAAGCGAAATGCGGCGACCATTTGGTCAGCCACCATGACATCACATCGGCAATCAAAAAGGCGAAAGGAAAGCCGATAGCAATCACTTTGGCGGTTTTTGGCACATTGACAGCGAAGCTGAAAATAAGGCCAATGAAAAAGAAGATAAAGCTGATACCAAACAAGTGGATATGCGACACGCGGGTCAAGCCACTAATAGTCGCACCTTCATTCACTTCAGCGCGCGCTTTGACTTCTTCATATTTGGTAAAGTCAGGAATGCCGGGAATATTGCTGTGGCACATGACACAGTGCTGGGCAAAAATCTGTTTATAGTGTGATTCCCACTGGTCTTGTGGTGCGCCTTGCTGCGCCCACTTGATAATGTCCTGACGCACTTCCAGCGGCGCTTTGTCTGACATTGAACCATTCAGTTTGCTTGCCAGCTTAGTGCCGCTACGGTCACCGTAATAGCTGTATACAATGTCGTTTACAGATAAACCAAATTTACCGTCAGCCATGCCGTGTGTGAGCATGATTTGCAAACCGGCCATACACAAGCCCACGCCAACCACCAGCAAATAGCCTACGAACAAAGCTTTGAGCGGCAATGGCAGGTTAGGCAGGTTAAGCCACGGTAATGTTTGAGACGCTTGTTTCATTACTTTCCCCAGGTGAGATGTTGAATACTAAGTTTCAAATTTTTTGGCAAGCATACCATCGGCGGGGCGAATCCTAAAACAGAAATATGCCTGAACAATACAAAATCAGGCATTGTGGCTTCCACTGGTATAATTCAGCCTTTAAATTCGAGTTGATTTCATCATGCGTTTAGTGGTTCAAGGGCCTGCCATCAGCATGGCGCATCTCACGCACATCCATGGCCTGGTTGGTGGCTATAACCAGTTTGCACAAGTCGCTCAGCATGCATATTACCTGCCGGTTGCCGAAGGCGATTATGTGGAGGTGAAAGCATTTTGTGCCAGCCAGCAAATTGATTGTGCATTAGTTGAAGACGCGCATCGTCTGTCAAAATTTGGTCTGTGCGTCATGGATATGGATTCCACCCTGATTTCGATCGAATGCATAGATGAAATTGCAGACATGATGAATATCAAACCGCAAGTGGCCGAGATCACCGAAGCAGCCATGCGTGGTGAACTCGATTTCTCCGCCAGTTTGCGCAAGCGTGTTGCACTCCTCAAAGGTTTGCCGGAAACAGCACTGCAACAAGTAATAGATGAACGATTACGTTTTAATCCAGGCGTTCCGCAGTGGATAGATACCTGTAAACAGCACGGCATTAAAACCATGGTGGTATCGGGTGGCTTTACTGTGTTTGCGCATTATGTGCAACAAACGCTAGGGCTGGATTACGCCGTTTCCAACGCTCTCGAAATCGTTGATGGCAAACTGACTGGTCAAGTGCTGGGCGATATTGTCGATGCCCAGCGCAAAGCCGACGAGCTGGTCAAACTGCGTGACCAGCTTGGCTTAACCGCCCAACAGACAATTGCGATTGGTGATGGGGCCAATGATCTGAAAATGATGTCAGTGTCTGAAGTTGGGGTGGCCTATCATGCCAAGCCTGTGGTACAGCAACAGGCCAAGTATGCATTAAATATTGTCGGCCTGGATGGTGTGGCAAACCTGTTAACGATGTAGTCCACATCGGTAATTGTCATATCGGACGTGTATGTTGGTAGCATAACCCTGTTGAGAAGGCGTCATGAGCGTGTCCACAGAAACAGATTCTCCGCCACAGGCGGTCTCGTTAACAGAAGCCAGCCTCTACTGGTTTAAGTTGGGATGTATCAGCTTCGGCGGCCCAGCCGGGCAGATTGCACTGATGCACCATGACCTGGTTGAACAGAAACGCTGGATATCAGAAAGCCGCTTTTTACATGCATTGAATTACTGCATGCTATTGCCTGGCCCTGAAGCGCAGCAACTGGCGACTTATATCGGCTGGCTGATGCACCGTACGGCAGGTGGCCTGATTGCCGGTATCCTTTTCTTTCTGCCATCATTTTTTATGCTAGTCGCTTTAGCATGGGTGTATATGGCTTATGGCTCAATCCCCACCGTGGCAGGTATTTTTCATGGTATCAAACCGGCGGTGATCGCCATTGTTTTATTTGCTGCTTACCGCATAGGTAGCAAAACCCTCAAAAATCCATTGCTGTGGAGCATTGCCATCCTGGCATTTATCGGTATTTTTTTCTTTAAGCTGCCGTTTCCGCTGATTGTATTGTTTGCCGCCCTGGCTGGTGTGGCCGGTGGTTATTACTTTCCTCATTATTTCCAACAGGTAAGCGGGCATGCTGTAACCCATCAAGCCCATTATCCAGCATTGATTGATGACGCTACTCCAACGCCGCTACATGCTATATTCAGCTGGCAACGTTTCCGGCACGTGATCTTATGTGCTATTTTTCTGTGGGTAACAGTGATGCTGATACTGGTTGGTCTATATGGCTGGCAAGGCGCTTTTACGCAGATGGGCTGGTTTTTTACCAAGGCAGCGCTGCTCACGTTTGGTGGCGCTTATGCGGTATTGCCTTATGTTTATCAAGGGGCTGTTGAGCACTACCAGTGGTTAACGGCAGGCCAGATGATGGATGCACTGGCACTCGGTGAAACGACGCCCGGCCCACTGATTATGGTCGTGACATTTGTTGCTTATGTCAGTGGCTGGAACAACGAAATACTGGGTGCGGGACATGCCGGTTTATCAGGCATTGTGGCGGCAACCATTGTGACTTTTTTTACTTTTTTACCTAGCCTGTTTTTTATTTTCCTAGGCGGACCTTTGATTGAAACCACGCATGGTAACCTCAAGTTTACCGCACCTTTGAGCGGCGTGACTGCCGCCGTGGTGGGCGTTATTTTTAATCTGGCTTTATTTTTTGCATGGCATATCTTCTGGCCGCAGGGTATGGCAAACAGTATCGATTGGTTTTCAATTGTGCTCAGCTTAGTGGCGCTGATTGCGGTGCTCAAATATCGCGTAAATGTAGCGATTGTAATTTTAGTGAGCGGGTTGGTGGGTGCGGTGGCGCAATGGTTGATTTAATGTGAGTCAACAGTCCAAAGTGTGCCCTATCAACCGAGATTAAAACATTCCTCAGGAATCGCAGGCAAGTTCTCGAAAAGTGGTCGGGCGAAATAATAGCCCTGGTATAGATTGACGCCAAAATCCACCATGACTGACAATTCACCGACCGTTTCTATACCTTCTGAAATCACGGTGATATTCAGGCCATGACATACATCCAAAATACTTTTCACAATCAATTGTTTGGTTTTGTTTTTATCAATATCGCGAATCAGATTCATATCCAGCTTGATAATGTCCGGTTGCCACTCCGCTAACAGGTTGAGACCTGAGTAACCTGCGCCAAAATCATCAATCGCTGTCAGAAACTGGTGTTTCTTGTATTCAGTAAAAATATTCTTCAAATGTGCGTGGTCAGTAATTTTTTCTGCTTCTGTCACTTCAAACATAATACGTTTTTTATCAAAACCCAATTCGTCACACACATTTAAGGTCGCCTGAATACAGTTTTCAGGGTTGTAGACTGCGTTAGGCAAAAAGTTGATAGAGAGTATCTGATCAAACTGGAGTTTATTGGCGAGCCTGATGGATCGTGACCTGATGATCTGGTCGAAGCTGTGTACTTTTGATCCATTTACCTGATCAAGGATGAAAGAAGCGGGTTCATTGTTGAGGCCACGCACCAGCGATTCGTAACCCCACACGTTCTTTTCGTGAAATGCCACAATCGGCTGAAAAGCCATTGAGAAATCAATTCCCAGATCTTGTGGATTACACTTGCCGCAATTCATTTCAATTGGTTCCTTTTGCATTATAAGTAACTAAAACAGACCTGAAATCTTGTGCAGGCTAAATAGAAGCCTATTTTAATGATTTCACTCATATTGCGATTGTTTAAATAAAAGATAGTTCTTACGTCAATTTAAGCTTTATAGTTTTAGAGAAAGGTATGTTTTGGATATAAATATTACCGAAAACGGTACTTTGTTGAGACTAGCGTTTGCAAATGACCGTGTAATTGTAGATATTAAGATAGTTGCCAGGTGGCAAAATAAATAAAGGGGGATACCAGTTTTTAAACAAATTCCCCGTTTAAATAGGCTAATTCCTGATCGGTAAATCCGGCCTGTTTGCGTGCTTGCATATTAAATGGCGGTTTTAATTTTGGTGCCTGAAATTGAGCACACAGTTCTTCAAACGTTGCGATTGAGTCAAGACCACGTTGATCACACAAAAAGTGGAACCAGCGATTACCAATGGCGACATGGCCTATTTCATCACGCAGAATAATATTGAGGATAGCCGCTGCCGCATGGTCACCGGCTTGTGCCAGCTTTTGTTTTAACGGCGGGCTTGCATCCAGGCCACGTGCTTCCAGGGTTCGCGGCACCAATGCCATGCGGGCCAGCACATCGGATTGTGTTTTTTCGACCATTTCCCACAAGCTGTTGTGACCATCAAAATCACCGTAATCAAACCCAAGATCTTGCAGGTGTTTCCGCAGTAAGGTGAAGTGATAGGCCTCTTCTTTCGCCACTTGCAACCAGTCTCTGTAATACTCTGCTGGCATGTCTGCAAACCGCCAGACGGCATCTAAGGCAAGATTGATAGCATTGAATTCGATATGCGCGAGTGCATGAATCAGGGCAGCACGTCCTTCAACCGTATTCATGGCGCGGCGTTTAAGCTCCCTGGGTGGGACTAATGCTGGGCGCTCAGGCCGGCCTGGAATAGGCGCAGCACTATCTAATTTAAGCGAGGTATTTAGGTGCAATTTACCTGTATTCAAGTCATCCCACAGCAAATGCATTCTTGTGCATTTTAGTTGCGGGTCACTGAGCGTGAGTATTTGCAGGGCGAGTGTTCTGAGGCAGGACATCATACCAGCCGAATTTTACCGTGAATTGGCTACCGGTGTCGCGTGTCACCGGATGCTCCAATCCAGGGCTGACATTAATCGTGGCGTTATGATGCTCGGCTACTTCGGCCACAATCGCCAAGCCAAGACCACAACCGTTGCCCTGATTGGGGTTTAGCCGGTAAAAGCGCTCGAATATGCGAGCAGCCTGTTCTGGGGGAATGCCCACCCCGTTATCTGTTACCTGCAAAAACACATCGCTAGCGGTTTGCCATAGCCTGATTTTGATCATTCCTTGTTCAGGCGTATACAGAATAGCGTTTTCCAATAGGTTGTTAAGCATCTCGGACAACATCAAGGCATCGCCCCAGACATGATCATGCTGGGTTTCAATCAACACTTCGAGCTCAAGCCCTTTGTCAGTTGCCGGGCCTATCCAGCGCGCGCATTCTTCGTAAATAATGCTGGTCAGCGATACTGCCTGGAATTTCAATTGAGTGGTTGCCGCATCTGTTCTGGCCATACTCAATAGCCGCTGTATCAGGTGCGATAGCCGCGTAGTACTGCGCAATATGAAATTAAGCGGTTCTTTCACTGACTCTGGCGGCTCACTGCGCAGAGCCAGCTCAGCCTGCGTTTGCAAGCCGGCAATGGGAGTGCGTAATTGATGTGAGGCATCCGCAATAAATTGCTGCTGTTGTTGTAGTCCGGATTTGACCCGTTCCAGCAAGGCGTTCATGGCTTGTACCAAAGGCTGAAGCTCGTGTGGCGTGGAGTCAGTATCCAGTGCACTTAAATCGCGGTAAGAACGTTCATGCAAAGCGTTTTTTAAATCTTGCATCGGTTTGAGTGCGAAAAAAATACCTAGCTCGATCACGATGGCGGCCAGTATCATCATCAGTACTTGCGGCAGCAACATTTCCTCCACCATCTCTGCCACCATCGCGTCCCGTTTGGCGGTGGTTTCCGCCATGCTAATCAGGATATTCCCTGCATTCGGCTCGGTGCTGACCGGTAACGCGAAAGTCACCACACGAATAGGCTCGCCCTTGTAGGTGCTGTTGTAATATATCTCCTGATTGCCTATCACCGGGTGTGTGGGTAACGGCAGGTGGGCTTCACCAAATACCAGCTTGCCTTCGGGGGCGGTAATGCGGATGTAAATATGATCGCCTTCGTTGTAGCTGAGTAAATGGCTGGCGATTTCCGGCAATTCGATTTTGACCTGGTTATGCTCATCGACGATCACTTCGTCGGAAAGTGCCAGCACCGTACGCAGCAACGCCTGGTCATAAGCCTGCGTTGCATAATGCAATGCACGCGAGTAAGAGATAGCCGCAGAAATGCCCAGCACAAACAACATGGTGAGCAGCAACCATAAACGTAACTGGTTTTTGAGCGAGCGGGGTGGTGCCATCATGGGTTGATATGTTCAGCTTCCAGCATGTAACCCAAGCCACGAACGGTGCGGATGCGTGCACCACTTGGTTCGATCTTTTTGCGCAGGCGGTGGATATACACTTCAATCGCATTATCACCGAGGGACTCGTCCCAGTTACACAGCGATTCCATAATCTGTTCTTTAGCGATAATCTTACCCATGCGCATCATCAGGGTTTCCAGCAGATGCAGTTCACGGGCTGACAAGGTAATTGCCTGCTCGTTAATGCTAGCCAATTTGTTAGGAACATCCAGCTTCAGATTGCCGCATTGCAACGGTAAGTTATTACCGAGTTTACTGCGGCGTATGAGCGCCCGCACGCGCGCCTCGAGTTCTTCAAGGTGGAAAGGTTTGGTAAGGAAGTCATCAGCGCCCAGGTCCAGCGCCTGTACGCGCGTGGCGACATCCTCTCGCGCTGTAAGTATCAACACCGCTACCGGGTTTGCCTGCTGTCGTAAGTGTGACAATACCTGCGTGCCGTCCATCGTCGGCAATCCCAGGTCTAAAATCACCAGGTCATAAACACCATCCTGAATGGCACGTATGGCCTGTTTGCCATCTGCCACATGGTCCACTGCATATTCTGCCTGCGTCAGTACGCGCACCAGCCCGTTTGCAATGACCAAATCATCTTCAACAATTAATAAGCGCATTATGTCTGCCAATCAATATGAACGAGTGCAGTGTACTCCAAATTATCTGTCTTTTTGGTTTGTAAGTTGGCTGTAAGGGGAGGGGCGTATTGTGCAATGGTGAAGACACGGAATGCATATCACGTGCGATGAAAAAATTTAAAAAGCGCCATTGGAACATATGTAAGGAGCGATGATGAGGAAGCGTTCTATCGTAATGCTAGGCTTGTTGATTTCGATTGCCTGTACTGCGAGAACCAACCCGACTCCTCAAGAACAAGTCGAGATGAACAAGCATCTCAGGTCTGCCAAACACGCTGGTGCGCAGCCAGTGGTTAACCCCCGAAAGGAGGTTGACAAAAAAACTGCGCAAAGCAAGTAACTGTGATGTTGCCAAAGCTAGCTGTATTCCCTGCGGTATAGCTGAGACAATTAGCGGTTTCGTGTGTATCCTCTCACTTAACCACGCGCAAGCGTGGTTTTTTTTGTCTGTCGATCTCGTTCAGTTACTTCAGACGGATGACATCCAGCGCGCCTGCTTTCATATCCGGTACCAGCAGATGATGATCATCCTGGCTGAGCGCAATATCTGCGGCAGACTGATAACCATCTTTGAGCAGCACGGCCTTGTTGTTATCGACACGGTAAACCTTGCCGTTTTTCCAGTCACTCACATAAACCGTACCGTTTGCCTGACGAACGATGCCATCAGCGCCGCCAAATCCACTGGCAATTTCCTGTAACTTACGGGCTGCCAGATCATAGTTGTAAAGAATACCGGAGGTAAAATCAACGATTAACAGGTGTTCGCCTTTGGCATCTGCCAGTAAGCCGTTAGGCGCCAGTACGCGCGGATCTGCTTTGCCATCAATCACCAGGCTGAGTTTGCGTTGCGGCGTAATTTTATAAACTGCACCGCCTTTGCCGGTGCCCATAATGTCGCCACTGTCGCTGACATACAGATTGCCGTTTGCATCTGCAGCCAAGTCATTCAAAAATTGCGGCACTTGAGGGAACTCAGTAGCAGCGATATACACCTCGGCCTTAGCCGGGGTTTGGTTGAGTTGCACGCGCCAGACTCTGCTTTTATCGGCCACAAACAGGTCAGTGCCGATGATGGTCAATCCTTTGGGATCATCCAGGCCTTGAACCAGCACGCTGGATTTTCCGTGATCAATGACGCGTATCTGGCCATCGCCATCTTTACCAAACTCGTTAATTTCGGATACATACAGTTTGCCATCTGCTGCCTGAATGACCGATTCAGGGGTAAACAATCCGTTAACCGGATCCAGCCCGTGTGCATGGCTATAGCTGCTTAAAGAAAAAAACGCTGCTGCGAATAAACTTGAGATAACGCGGTGACGATAGCCAGACAACATGATTGCTCCTAAAAGAATAATTTTGGTTGGGTAATAGTGTTGATACTATCGCATAAAGCTTCAAAATTCTGTACAGACGCTTGCTCAACTGATTGTTTGAACACAGGATCTTTCTGTAACTGCTGAATCACCTGGTCGAATGCCTGTTGGTAAGATTTCTGGGCAAAGTTTTCAACATTGTAAGTTATCCAGCCTCGTGACTGGCCTTCGCCTTTGGCTGTCAATAGCGGTTTACCCAGGGCGCTGTCTGCGCTTGCTTTGGTATATACGCGTGCAGTGATCTGGCTATGAAATACGCCCATTTGCGGGTTATAAAACATATTCGGCTCAATAACAATCAACGCCTGGCCATTCGCATCTGCTGTGCAACTTGAGGTGGTGTAATGCTGGGACTGAAAAGCAGATGCACTTACTTTATCAGCCGACTCTCCACGGTTATGCCAGTAATTGGCATAAGGGTGTAATAAACGTACCGGATGCTGGTAAAAAGTATCCGGTACCTGAATGACTAATGCCGGCGTAGTTGCAGCGTTAGCGACGCCGATCCAGCTTGCACAGATCAAGCCCACAGTCATTAAAATTTGCTTCATGCCTTGCTCCTGTTATATCAGCATTAAATGGCTGATTCACTACCCCAAATGGGGATCACACATAAGGATTGCAACTGGACTTAGTCATTACGTACGCGATAAATCCAGCCAGTTTGATCATCACTGACATAAAGCCAGCCATCAGCGCCAACAATCACATCTACTGGTCTTCCCCACGACTGGTTGCCTTGCAACCAGCCTTCAATGAATGGGACGGTGGCGACCGGTTGATGGTTCCTGAATTTTATACGGAACAAAGCATATCCACTTGGCTGTCGGCGATTCCATGAACCATGCAAGGCGACAATCGCATCCTGTTGCATGTTTTCCGGCAAACGGCTCCGTTGCAAGAATGTTAATCCTATGGGGGTGCTATGTGCCGGCAGGGTGATGGCTGGTGCTTGTGTTTGCTTGCATATATCGGCTTCGCCGGTAAAGTTTGGGTCTTGAAACATGTGCCCCTGATTTTTGATGTCTGCCCAGCAATAAGGCCAGCCGTAATTTTTGGCGGGTATAATCTGGTTAAAGTGCTCCGGAGGCAAGTCATCATTTGCGGGACCATTTTTAACACCACTGCGGTTATCAGCACCGTTATTGGTGGCAAACAGGTCGCCGGTTTCTGGGTGCCAGGCAAACCCTTGCGTGTTGCGCAGCCCTGTGGCCCAGATGGCGCCTTGCGCATGCCGGCCAACCGTTTGCAAAGCACCCGCCGGGCGACCATCCGCAGTGAATCTCAGCAACGTAGCACGCATGGCATTCTCTTCAATGCATACATTGCAGCTGGAACCGACATTGATATAGATAAAACCATCGGGAGATACTTTTACCGTTTTTGAACTGTGTCCGCCGCCAGGCAGGTTGCGGATAAAAGGTTGGGGTGATCCCCAGCGATCACCTTGTTTGACCAGTTTCACTACTCCTGTCTGCTCGGCAATCAACAAATCTTCACCCAGGAGCGTTATGCCATGCGGCGCATCCAATCCCTGGGCAATGACCTCAACCTCTCCCTGCTGATTCAATCGAATGACGCGACCTTGATCTGTCAGGCTCACCAGCAAGCGACCCTGTTTGTCCAGGGCCAGCATGCGTGGCGATCCCCATTGACTTACATCACTGAAAAGTTCGATTTTCAGACCGTCTGCAATTCTTAATCTGGACAGCGCTGTTTGCACTTTTGGGTCTTGTTTCAGCGAAGCTGGGGCTGCGGTTTGCTTTTGAGCCGGGACTTCAGTTTGCGCTAAAGCAATAGTTTGAATGAAAACTACAGCGACGACACTGCATACGCCGAATAAGCCTGTTAACAGACGTTTTGATAATTTCATTGCAGCGTCAGAATTCAAGTGAACAGTCATTATGTCAATGTATCCGCCCAGATGTTTTGCGCCCAGGCTTGGGCATAGTCACCTTCCTGGTCCGTGGCTTTTGTAGACACACCACCGCCTTCAGCGGACACCATGGATTTTTTGGCAGGATCATAACGGTAGACGTTTGCCACGTGCATTGCCTGTTTGTCGTCGACAAAGCTGTAGCAGGTGTTGGCAAATACCGGCAGCGGATTCGGCGGGATGCCTGACTGAATATCAACAATGGCGGCAGCGCAGATTTTGGCTTGCGAAGTCGCCATGTGCGCAGATTTTGGCAAACCCGCCGAAATACTGTCACCAATGATATGTACATCCGAATTTACATTTGAAGCATAGGTTGTAAAGTCTACTTCGCACCAGCGCTGATCAACATTGGCCAGCCCAGCAGTTTGAGCCACTTTGCCTGCCAGTTGCGGTGGAATCACATTCAGTACATCCGCTTTCACTGTCTCAAAGTCTGTCTTGATGGTTTTACTGGCGGTGTCTAATTGCAAAATGCCGCTGTTATTGTGGTATTCAATGATGCCCTGATAGGCGCCTTGAAAGCTCTGCAAAAACAGGCCTTTTTTAGAAGTGATATCGGCATTGGCATCCAGGATAATGACCTTGCTACCTGGCTTGTATTGTTTGAAATAATGCGCGACCTGGCAGGCACGCTCATAAGGCCCGGGCGGGCAACGGTAAGGGCCTGCCGGAATGGTCATCACGAATACGCCGCCATCCGGCATGCTTTCCAGCTGCTGGCGTAATTGCAATGTTTGTTTGCCCGCTTTCCAGGCATGTGGAATATCAGCAACCGGCGCAGGCATGCCAGGGATTCGGCTGTAATCAAAATCTACACCTGGAGCCAGTACCAGGCGGTCATAACGTAAACTCCCGCGTGACAGGGTCACCTGTTTGTTTGCGATATCTACCGCGGTGACCGAATCTTTAATCCATTGCAGGTTATGCTGCTTGCGTGCCAGCGCGTAAGAAAAACTTAAATCATCCAGCGTGCGGCTGCCGCCTAATACCAGGTTACTTTGCGGGCAGGAAATAAACTGTGGATTCGGTTCAACAATAGTCACCTTGATATTGCCCAGACTCCATTCGCGAAGATATTTGGCGGCTGTCAGCCCGGCAAAACCGGCACCTACGATCACTACATGCCCAAGAGGTGGTTTACTGGCACGCGCAAACGCAGGCATGCCATAAAAAGCCAGGCCTCCATAAATAACTGAGCGAACAAATTGTCTGCGGGATGACGTTTCAAGAGTTGAGGGGAGGTGTTTGTTCATACGCATTATTGTGCCCCCTGAAAAGACTGATGTGGTGCAACTGTGGGCGTGTGTCTTTGCTGGAGAGCAAAGTAATTTGCCAATGCGGTGATTTCTTCATCCTTCAAGCCCTTGGCATGATGATGCATCACGGTAGATGAAATTGAGCCTTTTTTGAAACCCTGCATGCGTTGGATAAAATAGTCTTTATTTAACGCCGCCAAGGTAGGCGTACCACCCAAACTATTTCCTTGAGGGCCATGGCAAGCGGCACAAGAGGCGGCGAGTGTCGTTATCGCATGAGAAATATTTTCTTGTGCATCATTGTCTTGAGCATAAAGGGACAGTGGCATCATCCACATCCCGCAACAAGCCAGTGCAATACTCAGGTGCAATTTCTTCATCATTCCCCCAGGAGTCTGGTTTAGTTATTCTTGTTTTATATTATTCTAAGTCATCGCGGTGGTGTGCGTGACTCTGGTTACATTACAGAATTACCTAACTAAAAATTACATAGCTGAATTGCAAAGGCCGAATGCAAAAAAAACGGCCATGCAAGACATGACCGTTTTTTGTTTTTAATGATGGTATCTACCAGACATTAAAAGCATTTTTCTTCCTTACAGCCGTCATCTTTAGTGCCGAGCTCTGTGAGTAACGCAACCATTTTTTCGTTATGCTCTTCCCTGAAGTAACGAATCAATGAAACATCACCTTTCAGTTTTTTATTCACATCAGCCCCTTGTGCGGCCAGATATCTCATTAATTTTTCGTCGCCAATAAAGGCAGCCATATGAAAAGCCGTATTGTTGCTGGCCGGGTGAACGTAATCTTTGTCAGCACCTTTTGAAATCAGGTATTTCACTACGTCCATCCGACCTTTAGAAGCCGCCATTTGCAAGGGTTCCCAAGCGAAAAACTTCTGGTTAACCAGGCTTGGGTCAGTTTCTACGTATTTCTTGACGACTTTAACATTGCCGCCGGTAAGCGCTTCAGTAAACTCCATATATTCTTCATCTGACAGCGCAAAAGCCTGCAGTGAAAAGGACAAGGCGAGTAAGGCCAGTAAACATTTAATCGATTTCATAATTTCTCCAAACACCTGATTTTCATTTTTTAAAATTAACAACTTTGCTTTATTGCTTAAGCAACAAACTTGCGGGCGTTGCGGAACATACGCATCCACGGGCTATCTTCCTGCCAGTCATCCGGATGCCATGAGTTCTGCACAGTCCTGAACACGCGTTCCGGATGTGGCATCATGATACTGAAACGACCATCCGGAGTGGTGAATCCGGTCAACCCCTGGGCGGAACCGTTAGGGTTAAACGGATAGACTTCCGTCGGCGTTGACGCATGATCCACAAAACGCACACTTGCCAGCTGTTGTTTTAGCACATTTGTGACAGCGTTGGCATCAGTAAATTCCGTAAATCCTTCACCATGGGCCACAGCAATCGGCATACGGCTGCCTGCCATGCCATCAAAAAAGATGGATGGAGAGCTTAAAATCTCTACCAGCGCAAAGCGTGCCTCGAATTGTTCTGATTTATTGCGCACAAAATGCGGCCAGAGGTCAGCGCCAGGAATAATGCTGTGCAGGTTGCTCATCATCTGGCAACCGTTACACACGCCTAGTGCAAACGTGTCACCACGGTTGAAGAAGCCGCTGAATTCATCGCGCGCACGGTTGTTGAACAGGATGGATTTTGCCCAGCCTTCACCGGCACCAAGCACGTCGCCATACGAGAAGCCACCACAGGCCACCAGTCCAGCGAAGTCCTTCAGTGACACGCGGCCACTGATGACGTCGCTCATATGCACATCAACGCTGTTAAACCCGGCACGATCAAATGCAGCGGCCATTTCAGTCTGGCCATTAACGCCTTGCTCGCGCAAGATCGCCATATTCGGGCGTTTGCCGGTATTGATATAAGACGCGGCAATATTGTCGTTGATATCAAACGTTAACTTTGCATGCAGGCCTACATCACCTGCATTCAGGATACGGTCGTATTCTTGCTGCGCACAGGCTGGATTGTCACGCAGGCTTTGCATCCGGTAAGTGATTTCAGACCACATGCGATGCAGGTCTATACGAGCGGCCTGGTAGTGAGTGGCGCCATGCTTGATCACAATGTCGTGACCATTGTTAACGTTGCCTATGCGGTGAACGCTACTGCCCAAATTTTGTTGCAACAGGCTGCTAATGTCTGCAGCTTCAGCTGCGCGCACTTGCAGTACGGCACCCAGTTCTTCATTAAACAATACGCTGATGCTGTCGCCCGGCAGCTTGCTCAAGTCCACAGTTAAGCCACAATGACCGGCAAACGCCATCTCTGCCAAAGTCACATACAGGCCGCCATCAGAACGGTCATGGTAAGCCAGCAGTTTGCCATCAGCATTCAATTGCTGGATGGCGGTAAAAAATGCTTTCAACTGTGAAGGCTGATCTACATCTGGCACCGTGTCGCCTAGCTGGCTATACACTTGCGCCAGTGACGAGCCACCCATGCGGTTTTTGCCATTACCCAGGTCAATCAGGATTAATTCACTGTCGCCGAGATCGGTACGCAATTGTGGCGTCAGTGTTTTGCGCACATCTGAAGTATTGGCGAATGCTGAAATCACCAGTGAAATGGGTGATGTGACAGCTTTGTTCTGGCCATCTTCATTCCACACTGTTTTCATGCTCATGGAATCTTTACCCACCGGGATACTGATGCCAAGGGCAGGGCATAACTCCATCCCCACCGTTTTTACCGTTTCGTATAAGGCAGCATCTTCACCCGGGTGGCCCGCGGGTGCCATCCAGTTCGCGGAAAGTTTCAGGTTGCCGATGTCGCTAATTGAAGCGGCGGCAATATTGGTAATCGCTTCACCAATCGCCATACGGCCGGAAGCTGGCGCATCTAGCAATGCCAAAGGCGCTTTTTCGCCGATGGCAAACGCTTCACCTTCGTTGGTTTCGTAACCGGCACACGTCACAGCGACATTGCTGACAGGCACTTGCCATGGGCCGACCATCTGGTCGCGCGCAATCAGGCCAGTGACCGTACGGTCACCAATGGTGATCAGGAAAGTTTTGTCGGCCACGCCAGGCAAGCGCAATACCCGGGCAACAGCCTCTTGTAAATCAATCTTGCTGGTATCGAATGCAGATAAAGCTTTTTGGCTAGACTTTACATCACGCAACATTTTTGGTGGTTTGCCCAGCAATACGGATAAATCCATATCCACAGGTTTATTGGCAAAGTGGCTATCTTCCACCGTCAAATGACGTTCAGCAGTTGCAATGCCCACCACCGCAAATGGGCAGCGTTCGCGGGCACAAATTTCTTCAAATAATGGCAACTGATCCTGGGTCACTGCCAGCACATAACGTTCTTGCGCTTCGTTACTCCACAATTCACGTGGAGCCATGCCCGGTTCTTCATTATGCACATCGCGCAACTGGAATATCGCACCGACTTTGGCATCGTTAACCAACTCAGGAAAAGCGTTGGAGATACCGCCGGCACCGACATCGTGAATGCTTACAATCGGATTTTTGTCGCCCAACTGCCAGCAACGGTCAATGACTTCCTGGGCACGACGCTGTAATTCAGGGTTGCCGCGTTGCACTGAGTCAAAGTCCAGGTTTTCAGTGTTGGCCCCCGTATCCATGCTGGATGCCGCACCACCGCCAAGACCAATCAGCATAGCAGGGCCACCTAGCTGAATAAGCGCTGCACCCGCAGGAATAGTGTTTTTATGGCTATGGCTGCCGGAAATGTTACCGACACCACCGGCCAGCATAATCGGTTTATGGTAGCCGCGGACTTCAGCATTGCCGTCGACACCAGTGGTTTCCAGCTCAAATGTACGGAAGTAACCAGCAATATTAGGACGGCCAAATTCGTTGTTGTACGCTGCACCGCCTAATGGGCCGTCGATCATGATTTGCAACGGGCTGGCGATACGGCCAGGTTTACCGTAGTTCGACTCCCATGGTTGCTCAAAGTCAGGCAGGTTGAGGTTGGAAACCGAGAATCCAGCCAGGCCTGCTTTGGGTTTGGAACCGATACCGGTAGCGCCTTCATCACGAATTTCGCCGCCGGCGCCAGTGGCAGCCCCGGCAAATGGTGAAATGGCGGTTGGGTGGTTATGGGTTTCTACCTTCATCAGGTAGTGCATGTCATCTTCAACGAACTGGTAGCTACGGTCGGCAGATGGATAAAAACGTTTGGTTTTCTGGCCTTGCACAATCGAGCTGTTATCCGAATAAGCGACCACGGTCGTGCCCGGGTTCAGCTTATGCGTGTTGCGGATCATATTAAATAGCGACAGCTCTTGTTGTACACCGTCGATCACCCAGTCGGCATTAAAGATTTTATGGCGGCAATGCTCGGAGTTGGCCTGCGCAAACATCATCAACTCGACATCGGTCGGGTTGCGGCCCATTTTAAGGTAGTTCTCAAGCAGGTAATCCACTTCGTCCGGAGACAGTGCCAGGCCCATTTCATTATTGGCGGCTTCGAGGGCTGCCTTACCACCGGCCAGGATATCAATGCTTGCTAATGGTTTCGGGTCGGCATGGTGATACAGCTTTTCGGCATCTGCCACGCTGTAAATCACCGTTTCAGTCATGCGGTCTTGTATCACTGCACGTAAAGTCTGTTTTTCAGCGTCCGTCAGTGGCTGTCCATCGCGGGTGGTGACAAAATAGGCAATACCACGTTCAAGGCGCAATAAGTGCAAACCACAGTTGTATGCGATATCGGTGGCACGGGAAGCCCATGGTGAAATAGTGCCTATGCGTGGAATCACCAGTAACAATTCGCCGGCGGCAGTCTCGGCTTTGGTTTGTGGGCCGTAGGTCAAAATCTGCTGAAGGGTATCTTGCTCTGCCGCGCTTAATGCATTTTCGCTAAAAGCAAAATGCACAAACTCCGTAGCAATATGCGCAATATTCGGGGCGCTGACTTTGAGTGTGCTATAGAGTTTATCGAGACGGAACTGGGAGAGGGCGGCACTGCCGCGCAGGCTTAAAAATTGCGCTTGATTAGACATGAGGCGAGTGGATTTTTCGGTGAAAATTCAAACCGCTATTTTAGCAGAAAGTGAACAGTCCCGCAGTGCCAAAAACAAGCGCCGGTTAAAAACAGCAGCCCGCGAGTTGCCGTGAAATTGTCTGGATCGATTTGAGTTTAAATGCAGCTTTGGGCTGATTAATAGCCGAGTGCGCGAACGCCTTGATAGAAAACCAGGCTGATGAGCCACGCCAGGCCAAGTGACCAGCCAAGCGAAAGCCACATAAATCCGCGGCTTTTGCTTTCTGACCGCAAAGTGGCAATGGTTGACAGGCACGGCGTATAAATCAGTGTAAACAGCATAAAACTCATGCCTTGCACCCAATCAATATTGGCGGCGATCTGATGACTAAGTGCATCTCCCTGTAAACCATAAATCACGGCCAGCGAACCCACGACAATCTCTTTGGCGACAAAACCAAATATAAGCGCAATCGCAAGGTGATTATCAATGCCGATCGGGTCAAGCACCGGCGCAAAAAAGCGACCTATGCTGCCGGCCCAGGTTTCTGAGCTTGCCGGGACTGCCGTAGTAGGCAAATGCGTTAACAGCCAGACCATCAACACCCCGATGACGATAAATTTAGTAGCGCGATAGAGGAAATGTTTGACTTCCTGCCAGCCACGTATCCAGATTTGATTTGGCGTAGGGAAACGATATGGAGGTAATTCGAGCACAAAAGGTTCACTGCTGACAAATTTCTGTTTGAACAGGATGGCAGTGAGAAAAATAGTGAAAAAACTCACCATATATAGCGAGAACAGCGCCATTGCTGCCTGTGAAGGAGGGAAGAGTATGGCGATCATAAACAGGAATACCTGCAATCGTGCAGAACACAGGGACAAGGGTATCGTCAGCATGGTCAGCAGGCGCATAGGGCGGCTACGCATGACACGGGTGCCCATCAGCGCCGGTACGTTACAGCCAAACCCCATCAGTACCATCACGAATCCACGTCCATCCAGCCCCATTTTGGCCATCAATGTATCCATGAGGAAAGCAGCTCGGGAGAGATAGCCGCTATCTTCCACCATACTCATCACCAGGAAAAATAGCACTATAATCGGCACAAAAGCGGCGACCGTGCTCAGGCCAGTATAAAGCCCGTCCAGTAATAATCCATTGAGCCATGTTGGCAGTCCTGACAATGCCGGATCCAGTATTTCACCCCGTAAAGTGTCAAAAATCCAGGCAGTGGCATCCTGTAACGGAGCACCTATGGTGAAAATAAACTGGAATAACAGAAAAATAGCGAGAAAAAATAACGGTAAACCAAACCACGGGTGCAGGAGCACACGGTCAATGCGATCAGTCGTCGATGTATTCAGCTGCAAAGGCATTTGCACCGAACGGTCAATAATGCGTTGCATTTCCTGTTCGACGGCATTGTCGGCTTGCAGCTGAGTAGCAATCAGCTGGGGGTCGCTGGCAGGTGCTTGTTTTTCAAGCACTCTGGCTGCCAATTGCAAAGCTTCCGGGCAACCGCTGCCGTATTTGGCGCTGATAGTCAGCACCGGCATGCCAAGTTCCTGGCTCATCTGCTTGGTGTCTATGGTGATGCCAGCGCGTTTCGCTTCGTCTTCCATATTCAGTAGCAACACGGTTGGTAAACCCAATGCGCGGATCTGCAAAGCTAGAGAGAGTTGCCGGTCAATCTGCGCGCTGTTGAGGATAATCAGCGCCAGGTCGATCGGATGATTACTAAGGAAATGCCTGACGACTTCTTCATCATCTGAAAACCCGTGCAGGTCATACAGGCCAGGCAAATCCACCAGTTCAGCAATATGGCCGCCAAGTAAAATTTTGGCGCTCAACAGGTCTACTGTCATTCCCGGCCAGTTACCGACGCGTGCCGAGGCACCGCTTAATCGATTAAACAAGGTGGATTTGCCCGTGTTGGGCATGCCGAGTAGAGCAACACGTTTCATGCGGACAAGGATTCAGGTGAAGGGTTAGCTAAATGAATGGCCTGCGCATCTTGCACGCGGATCACTACATCCGTTGAGCCTATACGGATATGTAAAGGTCCGTTGAAGGCGGCCTGGCGGACAACTTGCACCTGCTTTCCCGGGCGAAATCCTAAGGCATGCAGGCGTTGTACCAGTGCCTGTTCGGCCTGGATGCCATTGATGATTGCGGATTCACCGGGTTTGAGTGCGTTGAGTTGCATAGGGGCTAAGCAAGCCTGCAAATGAGAACAATTCTTGATTTTATCGCAGAACCCTGAGGTGAGTAAAACCTTAAATGGCGATTGCTGCAATTTACAGGCACATTAAAAAGTAAAAGCCAGCATGGGCTGGCTTTTAACTAATCAACACTGAAGCGATTAAGGTGTTTTTTTCTCAACGCCTGTTACTTCAATTTTCGCTTTGTCTTTCAGGCTCAACATGTATTTTTCAAGCTTCCGTTGCTGAATGGTACGTTCAATGCCTTCTTTTACTTTATCAAAAGGAGGTACTTGCAATGCACGTGTATCAACCAGTTTGATTACGTGCCAGCCGAATTGAGACTGAACCGGCTCAGGTGTTGTTTCGCCTTTTTTCAAGACTAGCAATGCGTCTGCAAATGGTTTAACCATACCAGCCGGTGAGAACCAGCCCAAGTCGCCGCCTTTTTCTTTAGAGCCTGGGTCCAATGATTTCTCTTTGGCAATCTTGGCAAAGTCAGTCCCTTTTTTCAGGTCTGCAATAATCGCTTTTGCTTCAGCATCGGTTTTAACCAAAATGTGGCGTGCGTTGTATTCCTTGTCGCCCAGCTCTTTTTTGTACTGCTCGTAACCTTCTTTTTTCTCGGCTTCAGTCACTGGGTTTTTTCTGATGAAATCAGCCAGGAACGCATTTACCAACAGTTTACGACGAGCCAGTTCTTCACTCGCGATAAAGTCAGGTTGTTTATCAATGCCTGCTTTTTGCGCTTCCTGATAAGCCAGTTCAGAACCTACCAGTTCATTCACGACAGCGGCTTTCATGCCATCGTTGGCTTTTTGGCCAGTACGTGCTTCAGCATCTCTTAAGATAAACTCAACCCAGGTTTTCTTGATTGGTTTACCGTTAACAGTAGCAATGGCATCAGCATCAGCTGCGTAAGCATGTGGCAATGCGCTGAAGCATGCAATCGCCAACATCATTTTCAAAAATTTCATGCAATATCCTTAAAAAACGAAATGGTGCAATATTAAAAAACAGAATTGTTTCAATCAGATGACTCATCAGTGGATAATGCGTTGATACTGAGCGCATGTATGCGATGAGGCATCAAGTCTTGCAAGCATTGATATACCATGCGATGGCGCATTATCTGTGATTTTCCTGAAAATAGCGAGCTTTTCACCGTGATGGTAAAGTGCCCGCCGCCCGTGTTTCCTGCGTGTCCTTTGTGCAAAGCACTGTCGTCTTCGATGTCGAGTTGTTCGGGCTGAAGTGCTTGCAGACGTTGTGTAATTTCAGTTTGCAGCATTATGGCAACGTCTTGCGGAAAGGGTTCACTACAATGTTGCCATAGACGCCTGCTTGCTTGAAAGGGTCGTTGTCAGCCCATTCGGTAGCGGCCTGTAATGACTCAAATTCTGCCACGATCAGGCTGCCGCTAAAACCGGCTTCGCCCGGGTCTATATTATCAATGGCAGGTAATGGGCCTGCCAGTACCAAGCGGCCTTCGGCTTGCAACTGCTGCAGGCGCTCCAGGTGGGCAGGCCTGTGCTGCAGGCGCAACGGCAGGCTGTTGGCATTATCCTGGGCGTAAATCATGTATAACATAAGGACTATCCGTCAGTTTTCTCAGGCAGGCGGTGTGTGCTCTATCCAATAATCTTTTAGCACAAACACCTGCGAAATAATGAATATGAACATGATGCTGGTCGTGCCGAATAATTTGAAATTTACCCAGGCATTCTCATCATAATGAAAAGCCACGTACAGGTTTAAACTGCCCAAACCTACTAAAAAGAGTACCCAGCACAGGTTTAGCTTATCCCATACATTATTTGGCGGGGCGATGATTTTGCCCAGCATGCGGGCGATCAGGTTGTTCTGGAAAATGTAGCGGCTGGATAAAAGTGCCAGTGCGCCTATCCAGTAAATCACGGTTGGCTTCCACATGATGTAGGTTTTATCGTGTAGCAATAAGGTGATACCACCAAGCACTGTGATTACCGCGCCATTAATCATCAGCATCTTGTCAATTTTGCCGCGTTTTAGCCACACGACCAGCATGAGTACTAATGTGCTGATAATAGCAACAGAGGTGGCTACAAAAATACCTGCTTTTTTATAGGCGATAAAAAAGAGGATGACGGGCAATAAATCGATAATGACTTGCATGTGGGATCAGGTGACTGAATTCCTGCTATCTGTGAGGGCACTATTTTGCTATGATTTCTGTCGAATTGCAAAGTTCGTTTCCTAACGAAGGTCAGAACAGGCGAAGTTTCCTCCCAATTACCGAATCAGCATTATCATCAATCATGACAGTCCCCATCGATTTGCATTGCCACTCAACCATGTCCGATGGTTTGCTTTCACCTGAGGAGCTTGTGGCTCACGCCGCCAGTAAAGGTGTACGCGTGCTGGCATTGACCGATCATGATGAAGTGAGTGGGCTGGCACGTGCACGTGTGGCCGCCGAACAGCATGGCATTCATTTGATTGATGGGGTTGAGATTTCAGCCACCTGGAAAAAGCGAACTTTGCATATCGTCGGATTGCGCGTTAATCCTCAGCATCCTGCACTGCTGGAGGCTTTTGCCAGAGTGCGGGAAGGACGCGATGCGCGTGCCCGCCAGATAGCCGAGGGGCTGGCGAAGGCCGGTATTGCCAATGCCTATGAGGGTGCACGGGAAATATCCGGCAATAGCGTAATGACGCGTAGCCATTTTGCCCAGTTCCTGGTGAAACAGGGGCACGCAAAAAACATTAAATCCGTGTTTAAAAAATACATGGTTAAAGGCAAGCCTGGCTATGTGAATCATGAGTGGATGAGCCTTGAAGAGGCGTTGACGCTGATTAAAGATAGCGGTGGCCAAGCCGTGCTGGCGCATCCGGGCAGATATGACCTGGGCTTCGTCAATATGCATTTGCTATTGAATGAGTTCAGGGATCAAGGGGGTGTGGCGCTGGAAGTGGTCACTGGGAGCCATCAGCCACCACAATATGCACAATTTGCCAAACTTGCGCACCGTTTTGACCTGAAAGCTTCACAAGGGTCTGATTACCATGGGCCTGGTATGTCCTACATGGAAATGGGGCGTTTGCCGGATTTGCCAGCCGGCTGCGTGCCTGTCTGGCAGGATTGGCCGGAAGCAAGCCTGCTGCAATAGTTACGATGGCACAATATTTCATCATTCATGCGGAAAATCCGCAGACCAGATTGATCCAGCAGGCAGCCCAGTTGATACAGCAGGGCGGTGTGATTGCGTGCCCGACAGATTCCAGTTATGCACTGGTCTGCTCGATGGAGTTTAAGGACGCACAAACGCGTATCCGTCGCATGCGCGGCGTGGATGATGACCATCCGTTTACTTTAATCTGCCGCGACCTGGCCGAGATTGGCACCTATGCCAAAGTCAATAACAGCCAGTTCCGTTTACTCAAAGCCTTGACTCCCGGCGCTTATACCTTTTTGCTGGAAGCCAGTCGCGAAGTGCCTCGCCGCCTGCAGCACCCTAAACGTAGCACCATAGGATTGCGCGTACCCAGGCATATCGTCACGCAAGCATTGCTTGAGTCGTTGAATATGCCTTTAATAAGCATGACCTTGCAATTGCCTTGCGATGATGTGCCGATGTCGGTCGGCTGGGAAATACGCGAGACACTCGAACACCAGGTGGATGCGGTGATAGATAGTGATATTGCGCATGTTGGCGCAACCACAGTGCTGGACTTGACCCAGGACCCACCTGAGCTGGTACGTGCCGGTGTTGCTCCCTGGCCTTGACTAGGTCAGAACTTAGGAATTTGAAATCAAATGGAATTAACCGTCATACAAAAAATCGCAGCTTATGCATTACCCATCTTGTTCGCGATTACCGTGCATGAAGCCGCGCATGGCTATGCGGCGAAATTTTTTGGGGATTTGACGGCTGAGCGTATGGGCAGGATTACGCTGAATCCGTTTAAGCATATTGATCCTGTCGGCACTATTTTATTACCTGCATTAAGCGTGATGCTGGGTGGCGTGTTGTTTGGCTGGGCTAAGCCAGTGCCGGTGAATTTCGCTAATTTGCGTCATCCTAAAAAAGATATGCTATGGGTCGCATTGGCCGGGCCTGCCTCCAACTTTGTCATGGCGATAGGCTGGGGTTTGATTCTTGCCAGAATTGAACTGTTTCCGCTGTCAGCGCAGGATTTCCTCTCACAAATGAGTATTGCCGGCATTCAGATTAACTTGGTTTTGTTAGTGCTGAATTTATTGCCATTACCCCCATTAGATGGTGGCAGGATGGCTGTGAGTCTGTTGCCGATGCGAGCAGCAATCGCATTTTCCAAGGTAGAGCGTTACGGTATGCTGATCTTGATTGCGCTGTTATTTACCGGCGTATTAAGTATGATCCTGTCACCGGCATTGAGGTTTTTTCAGCAGTTACTGACGGTACTGGTAATGTAGATTTTCCAATCAATTAATCAAGGTCACTCTTAATGACCTTGATTCTGTAGCTCCAGCTAATTTTTTATCACATCCAGTGTCAATTTACTTGGCACCTGGTTTTTATCCCCTTTGATTGTGACGGGATTCGCTGACGTCACTCTTTGCGCACTGACTCCCGCCTCTTGCAATGTTTTCTGAATAGAGTCTGCACGGGATTTGGCCAGGTTCTGCAAGTCGGTTTCCGTGACTTGAATACTGGTGATTAATGCTTCCTGCGCCTGTGGGTAAAAACCTTCGGGTACTTTTTCCAGTTTGGCGGCCAGACGTTTGAGCAGGCCTTTATTAGTCTGGCGATCGTGCAAAGCTCTTAACGCTGATTGTACTTTTGGGTTATTCAGGTCTATGGGCCCAGCCGATTGCCCCGCTTCAAGACGTATGCCCATCTCTTCCGCGACTTGTTTGCGCAGTATCATTTCCTGGATGGCACGGGTATCCGCTGCCGAGTCATAACCAGGAATAATGCCTAATTTCAATTGCTGGCGTTTTTCCAGTGCTTTGCTGACTGCATGCAGCTTTTCCAGTTCCGGAGGCGAAATTGCAGATTTTCCTGCCTCAAACACAATAGCCTCGAGTTTTTCGCTACTGCCAAACAGTTTGCCTAATGCGCTGAATGGGGCGGTCACAATTTTAGTCAGCACGTTGGTAAAGGCTTTCCACATAATACCGCCGTAGCTGAATTTAGGGTCATCAAGACTGCCGCTGATCGGTAAATCCAGGTCAATCACACCGTCACTGTCTTCCAGTATGGCGATGGCAAGGTCGAGTGGCAGGTCAGGCGCATCTTTGCTATCTATTTTTTCACCTAACGTCAGTTTCTTGAGCACAAATTTGTTTTCACCCGTCAACTGGCGCTGTTTGATCTTGTACTCGAGATCCACCGATAGTTTGCCGGATTCAATTTTGCGCCCGGCGAATTTACCGGAGTAGGGTGTGAGCCGGTTCATATCAAGATTGCTAAACGCCAGTTTGATATCGGTGAACTCAGTTGCTTTGAATGGTTGCAACGACCCTTGAATACGCGCTGCCCCATATTCATCGACCTTGCCATCAAGCTCTACCTGGGCTATTGCAACGGGATTGGTTGAAATGCCGTTGATGACTCCGCCAAGCGAGTGGATGTTGGTCCCAAAAGGTTGTGGTAACGACAAATCCGCGAATTCGAGTTTGGCGCCATTGATACGCACCGTATCCACGCTGACAGGAAAGTCCGGTGAATGGTTATTTGTATTCGCTGGCTTAGTGTCAGCCGCTGTCGCGGGCGGCTCATTGCCGGCTGGTTTGGTGGCAGCTTGTTTGCTGGCTGTAGTCGGCAAGGTTCGCATGACCTTGGAAATGTTCAGGCTACGGTCAGGGTAAATGATGAATTTTGTTTGCGCGCTATTTAGCGTTAGCGTGTTTATTTGCAGGCGGTTGGGTGCTAGCGAAAGGGCAAGTCCATCTCCCTGCAATGATTCCCAACGCAGAAAAGGTTGCTGGCTGGCTTCTTCCAGCAGTGACCAATTTTTGACATTGAATCCACCATCAAAGGTGGTCGCACCATTGCTGATTTTCTGAAGTTTCCCCTGAATACTGGCGCTTCCATCTTGCAAGTTGAGCAAGGCGACTTGCTGGATATAGGGAGCGAATGGTTTGAGTGATAAATCGACCAGCGATAATTGCAAGTCAGTCTTAAAGGGTGAAGGAGATAATTTGCCATGGGCGCTGAACTGCCCGCCCTGCTTTACTTTGAAAGCGGCTTTCACCGGTAATGCACGTGTCATCTGCTGGCTCAGGTCAGCAAGCTCAATGCTACCATCTGCGACATCCAATATGACCGGTGTAGCGGTGGTATTGTCTTCAATATGAATATCGGCCTGCTGCAAGGTAAAACGTTTTAAACCAAATGCCCAGGCAGATTTTTCCGATGCTGCAGAAGTAGTCGCTTCTGGCTTGCTTGGCACAGAAATAATGTTTCCCTGTGTAGGCATGAGTTCTGCCATTTTAGCCGCCGGGGCAAGTAATGCCTGCCAGTTTAACTGCTGGTCAGCTTGCCTGATCACACTGGTTTTGAGACCGGTAAGTTGAAGGGCGCCCAGATTGATTTTTTGTTGAGCCAATCCCAATGAGCCATCAGTAAGCGCCAGACTGCCCAGTTGCGCGACTGGTTTCTTGTCCGATTGCACGCTGAGCTGCTTGGCTTCGGCCTTGATTTGTTTTATCTGTATGTCTGTTTGCTGGTCTAGCGCCAGATGCAGGTTAAAGTCGGCGATATTCGCTTCCAAGGGTTTCGCAAACTGCTGGTCAAGGTAAGCGAGTTGCCAATGTTCTAGCGCAACTTCGCCTATATTTAAATGGAAAGGGGCATCCGGTTTTTGCGTAGCCTCTGATTTTTCCTTATTTGCAGACACTTTTTGTTCTGTGTTTGATGCGGTTGCAGTGGCAAATGCCTGCTGCCAATCCAGCGTGCCATTGGCGTGATGGGTTGCAGAAAATTTGCCATCCGCCAGCAATATTTTTCCGACGTCTGCCTGGCGTTCGGCCAGATTCAGGCTGACTTGCTCTACAGATAATGCGGGGAGTTGGAAAAGACTTTTTTGCTGATGCTGCAATAGCAATTGCGCGAATTGCAAGTTGAGATTTTCAAAAGTGACTTGCGCATGGTCCTTATCGGTGAATTCAAGCATGGGTAAGGTGGCATTGGCTGAGGCCAGTGTAAATTCTGCTTGCGGTTTTTGTAACTTGAGTTGATCAAGATTAAGGGTAATGCCTTGTGTTGTAATCGTGGTATGCGATGGCTGGGTAAATGCAAATTGCCTGATCAGGAGCTTGATCTGGTTGAATGTTACTCGATCACCTTGTGCCAGTTTTCCCGCCAGGGTATCAATCGCAAATGTCGCATTAGCCACTAACAGTTTAGGATGCTGGTCTGGTAGTGAAAAATCATAGTTTAACTGACTGGAAAAGGTGCCTGCATCTGGTTGAAATGGCCATGATTGAGTGTTCACCCATTGTACGAGTTTCGCAATTTTCAACCCTTCTATGGCAAGTGAGCCTTGCGATGCCAGTGGATTAACACCAAAGTTACCTTTCCACTTCAACGTCCCACCCTGGTAAGGCAGTTTGGCGGCTATCAGGTAATCACCACGGTCTTCAGGCAAGGTCGAGAAGCCATCCAGTTCGAAGTCCAGCGGTTTTAAGGAGGCTTGTAGCGGTGTTGAATGCTGGTCATCCAGATATTCGATATCACCTTTACGAATATCAATATTTTCAATAATCACACGCGGCAGGTCTTTTTCTGGCGGAGATGGCTCTTCGTTAAGCTTGGCAATCAGGTCTGACCAGTTGAGTTTTCCTTGCTTGGAAATATGGACGTTCACTTGGGGTGCAGTTAATTCGATATGTTTCATTTTCCAGGCCCAGCTAAACAGCCCGCTGAATTCCATATCTACGACCAATTTGTCAAAAGACGCTAACGGTGCGCCGCTTTTCTCAGCCAGCGCTAGGTGCTCTATCGTCGCTATCAGGCGGAAAGGATCAAAAATGACTTTTTCAACGGAGGCTTTACTCGCCAATTGGGTTTCGGCGATTTTAGGTAGCAGCCATTTCGCCAGGGGATTAATGGCTAGCCAGGCGAACAAGAAATAGAAAATAAGTATTCCGGCAACAATTTTAAAGATAAGCGATGCACGCAGCGCAGCCAGCAGGAGAAAAAAGCGATTTAACATAGCGAGATAATTTAGCAGATTTGTGCCGAAAAGTGCCAATAACCATCTTAAATCTGGCATAAATCCACAGTAGTCCAGTGGCCGGAGGTGACATATTCATCGTTTTTAATGTATGCTTAAATCATCTCTTTATACAGGATGCTGTTTTCAGCAGTACATATGGCTTCTGAGCCGGAAAAGTTGTCCCATAAACCCTCTTTATTAGAACGATTAAGTCATTTCCTTCTGCGCGAGCCAGAAGATCGCGAGCAGCTGGTTGAGTTGCTGCACGGGGCTTATGAAAACCACCTGATGGATGGCGATTCCCTCGCCATGATTGAGGGTGTCCTACAGGTTAGCGAGATGCAAGTCAGGGATGTCATGATCCCACGCTCACAAATGGATGTGATCGATATTGCGCAACCCGCCGAGACCTTTCTGCCATTTGTCATTGAAACAGCCCACTCCCGTTTCCCCGTTATTGAAGATAATAAAAACGATGTGATAGGGATTCTTCTAGCCAAGGATTTGCTGCGTTATTACGCCAATCAAACCTTTGAATTACGGGACATGCTGCGTCCGGCAGTGTTTATTCCCGAATCCAAACGCTTGAATGTGCTGTTGAAAGAGTTTCGCAGCAACCGCAACCATATCGCCATCGTGGTGGATGAATATGGTGGCGTAGCAGGTATGGTCACCATTGAAGATGTACTCGAGCAAATTGTCGGCGATATTGAAGATGAATATGACGACGACGAGGATGAAGGCAACATTATTCTGCAAGACGTAGGCAAATACCGTGTCAAGGCGCTGACTGAAATTGGCGAGCTAAATGAGACGATTGGCACCGACTTTAGCGACGAAGAGTTTTCTACTGTAGGTGGTCTGGTGGTTAATCATTTCGGCCATTTACCTAAACGAGGCGAGCAGATCCGCATAGGTAACCTCAGTGTTACTGTGGTGCATGCAGATAGCCGTCGGGTACATGTATTGATGGTCGAACAGTTGCCGGAAGAAGTTTACCCGATTGAATCTGTTTAAAGAAATTGTGTGAGCGCCTCACTGGTGCGAACCAATTTTTGTTTTGATTGCCTGAGTATCTGAAAAGGAGCGTTAAAATGAAAACACAATCCTGGTTTACCCTCTTGGCAACGTTGGCGCTGGTTACTTTAAGCACTTCCGTGTTGGCGGGCAATACGACTGAAAAACTCCCTCAAGACGAGCAGGGCTTTGTCACTGCCATTGGCAAGCTTAAGCGCTCTGAAATTATTGCGTTGCTGGGTGAGCCGGCACGAGCCGAAGATGTGAAGCTAAAGGACAGTGGTCGTGTAGTGGCTTCTATCTGGCATTATCATAATATCAATAAGGATCCGAAGGGCGCTTATTACCCGACCACGGAGCTGGACCTGATTGATGACCAGGTGAGCGTGATTGTATTTTTGAATAATGATGGTTCAGATGCGACATCGGGCCAGACTTATGAAATACAACCTACGCCTTAAGATTTTAGGTTGAAAATTAAAGGGCGCCTGGGCACCCTTTATTGTTGATGGATACTGAATCGTTTATTTCTTCTTCAGGCTATCGCGAATTTCACGTAGCAATACAATGTCTTCCGGCGTAGCAGCTGGTGCTGGTGGTGGTTCTGCTTGTTTCAGGCTATTCATGAATTTCACCATCTGGAAGATGATAAAAGCCAGGATAATGAAATTGAGCACAATGGTAATAAAGTTACCATAAGCAAGTACAGCCCCCAGTTTTTTTGCTTCTACCAAGGCAAGGTCGCCAGATTGCCCGTTCAGCGGGAAATACATATTGCTGAAATCAAAGCCACCGAAAATCTTGCCGATCACTGGCATGATAATATCATTGACCAGAGAGTCCACGATTTTACCAAATGCACCGCCGATGATCACACCGACTGCCAGATCCATGACGTTGCCTTTTAGCGCAAATTGTTTGAATTCGGATGCCACACTCATAACTTCACACTCCTCTAATTGTTATTTATACAAGATTGCATAACCGACTATAGGCGTTGGTTCGCCCGCTTGTCAATTGGCTGACAGCGTCGAATGCGCAAACTGCGCTGTGTTATATTGCTGCGATCTTAAGCATTCAAAGGGTAAGCACTAGCATGCAGTTGTTTCATACTTTGCGCGAGTTGCGCGCTTTCCTCGATGGTTGTGCAGGCAAGCGTATTGGCTTTGTGCCAACCATGGGTAACTTGCATGCCGGGCATTGCCAGCTGGTAACCCAGGCTAAAGGCCGAGCCGATATCGTGGTAGTCAGTATTTTCGTCAATCCACTGCAATTCGGTGCCAATGAAGATTTCGGCAGCTATCCGCGTACGTTGCAAGCCGATTGCGATCAGTTACGTACTGTGGGTGCAGATGTCGTGTTTGCGCCTGCGGTAGATGAAATGTACCCTGACTTTAATGGGCAAGATTTAATGCAACAGGTGATTGTGCAACCACCGCCTCTGGCCGATATATTGTGCGGAGCCAGCCGTCCAGGCCACTTTGCCGGCGTCGCCACGGTGGTGACCAAATTATTCAATATGGTTAAACCTGACCTGGCGGTGTTTGGTAAAAAAGATTACCAGCAACTGATGGTGATACGCACAATGGTGCGCCAGCTTAATTTTGGCATTGAAATATTGGGTGTGGATACCATGCGCGAACCTTCAGGCCTCGCGATGAGCTCCCGCAATGGCTATCTAGCACCAGAACAAAAGCATCAGGCGGCCCAGTTATATGCACAATTACAGCAGATGCGAACTGCCTTGAAACATGGCAGGCGTGATTATGTTACGCTTTGCCAGGAAAGCATTTCCAGTCTGGAAAAGCAGGGCTGGCAGGTAGATTATGTAGATATCCGCTCCCAAACGGATTTGAGTGAGCCATCCCCAGATAAAACTGAACTAGTGATAGTGGCGGCGGCCAAATTGGGTAATACCCGTTTGATTGATAATTGTGAAGTCAATCTTTAGAGAAATCGTCACGGTTTTATGAAAATTATTTTGCGCTAAGCTATTGATAACTTTATAATTACGACCTTTTCCGCGCTGGCGGAAATTAACTGAAGGGATGCAATGCAAAGAACCATGTTGAAATCAAAGCTGCATCGGGTGCGTGTGACGCACAGCGAGCTGCACTACGAAGGTAGTTGCGCCATCGATGAAGCCTTGCTGGAAGCTGCCAATATCCATGAATATGAGCAGATCCAGATTTACAATATCAACAATGGCGAGCGGTTTACAACCTACGCGATTCGCGCTGAGCGTCACTCTGGTGTCATTTCAGTCAATGGGGCCGCAGCGCACAAAGCAGATCCGGATGACCTGATCATCATCGCAAGTTATTCACAATACACCGAAGCCGAATTGGCCAACTACCATCCACAACTGGTCTATGTCGATACACACAACCGTGTCGTCGAACAAAAAAACCATATCCCGGCGCAAGCTGCCTGAACCCATTGAATGTGCCTATGCAACCTATAGATAAAACTCTCCCTCTTGAAGATATAAAAGCAGCCGTTGTAGACGCGCTGGAAGATATTAAAGCCTTTGATATTACGGTAATGGATGTGCGTCAGATGACCACCGTTACCAGCTACATGATTGTAGCGAGCGGTAATTCCACCCGCCAATGTAAGGCGATTGCGGATAACGTTCGCGAGAAACTGAAAGAAAAAGGCGTTGATACGCGTGGCATTGAAGGTGAAAAAGACGGTGAATGGGTGCTACTTGACCTGGGCGAGATCGTTATTCATGTGATGGTGCCTGCCACCCGCGCTTATTACAACCTTGAGCAATTGTGGAGCGAGTCGCAATCGCGCCGCGCTGCTTCCGCTGCTTAATTAAGCGATCTGCCTACTCACTATGTACGCGCATAAGAACGTGCACATTGCACCGGACACCAACACCGGAGTGAGTTTTTGTTTGCACCAAGGTTTTGCGTGTGAACGCAAACAGTAATTTCTCCAGCAAAATCTTCGTCATCATCCCTGTATGAAGCTGAATATCATCTCGGTGGGACATAAAATGCCCGACTGGGTTGAATCGGCTTGTGCCGAGTATTTAAAGCGCATGCCGCGCGAGCTTGAAACCCGCATTATCGAAATCAAACCTGACAAACGGGCAGCAGGAAAAAATAGCGAAGTGGTGCAAGAGGCGGAAGCCAGGCGCATTCTTGAAGTCGTCGGCAAGGATTATCTGGTGGCGCTGGATGAGCGCGGTCAAGCCGTGACTACCTTGCAATTGGCAGACAAGTTAAAAGGCTGGCAGGAAATGGGCCGCGATGTGTCGCTGGTGGTAGGCGGCGCGGATGGCTTACACCCGCAACTGAAGACGCAGGCACAGTGGTTATTCAGTCTTTCCAAGCTCACCATGCCACATGGAATGGTGCGTGTAATGCTCGCCGAGCAACTCTATCGCGCCCACACGGTCCTAAGTGGTCATCCTTATCACCGGGAATAATTATGTCTAAAGCCTTGGTCTGGTTGCGTCGCGACCTGCGCATTGACGATCATGCTGCCTTGTATCACGCCTTGAAGCTTAACGCGCAAGTGTACGTGGCGTTTGTGTTTGATACCGATATCCTGGATGCCTTGCCTGATAAATACGACCGGCGGGTTGAATTTATCTGGGAAAGTCTCAATGAACTTAAACTGGCACTTCAGCAAAAGGGCGGCGATCTTTTAATACACCATGGCAAAGCCATAGAAGAAATACCCAGGCTGGCACAACAGCTGGAAGTCGCCGCAGTGTACGCCAATCGTGATTACGAGCCGCTGGCCATTGCCCGAGATGAGAAGGTGGCACAGGCTTTGTTGCGCGTAGACAAAACGCTCCATTTGTTTAAAGATCAGGTGCTATTTGAACAGGACGAAATCCTGACCCAGACCGGTAAGCCTTATGGCGTATTCACGCCTTATAAACGTGCGCATCTGGCCAAGTTGAATCCGTTTTACTTAAAGGCCTATCCGGTACAACGTTACCTTAAGTCATTGGCCGGTGGCAAGGCTGAAAGTATGCCGTCTTTGGAAAGTATGGGTTTCTCCCGCACCAACTTGAAAACGATGCGCTTGCCGACAGGCATCAAGGGTGCGCAACAGTTGTTTGATGACTTTTTACAGCGCATAGAAGATTATCATGATGCACGCAACTATCCTGCCATCAAAGGTGTCTCTTATTTGTCGGTGCATTTGCGATTTGGCACTATCTCAATTCGCCAGTTGGCCCATGCAGCCTGGCAATTGTCTTTGGCAGGTAATGAAGGTGCTGCAACCTGGCTGAGTGAATTGATCTGGCGCGATTTTTACTTCCAGGTGTGTTATCACCGGCCGGATTTGCAACTGGAACGGCGCGCATACAGGCTGGAGTATGACCAGTTACCTTTTCCCAATAACCGCGACTGGTTTGCGGCATGGTGTGAAGGGCGTACCGGTTATCCAATTGTGGATGCAGCGATGCGGCAGTTGAATGAGACCGGCTATATGCATAACCGCTTGCGTATGGTGGTGGCTAGTTTTCTGGTCAAGGATTTGCTGATCGACTGGCGCTGGGGCGAGCAATATTTTGCCGAGAAATTAATTGATTTTGACTTTGCTGCCAATAATGGCGGCTGGCAATGGGCGGCTTCCACCGGATGTGATGCGCAGCCTTATTTCAGGATTTTTAATCCGCAGGCACAGTCGGAAAAGTTTGATGCAAAAGGCAAGTTTATCCGCAAATATGTACCTGAGTTAACGGGGTTAGATGACAGGAAGATTCATGCCCCATATGCGGATACTTCAAACAATAAAGATTTGCTCGTCAGTATGCCTCAAATAGACTATCCGATGGCTATTGTAGACCATGCTGTACAAAGGCAAGAGGCATTATCGCTATACAAAAATAATGTGAAGTAAAAATGACATTTGATGTAGAATAAACTCGTTTTACTTTGCAGTTATTAAGCTAGTAGTAAGGATTCTGTAGTAGATCGCGATAGCGTTGTTGCCCTTCAATTATTGAAGAAGGCGCCGATAAAAGTGATTGCAGGGTGTTTCAAGTCTACGCTTGTTACACGCCAAGATGATTTTTTAATGCTATTGATACCAAGGCGCTTGATCTAAATATAATGACAAATATGAATAAACTAAAAGCCGTTTTATTGATTGCCGTACTTGTTGGCCTTTCAGGGTGTGCAACCACCAATAAAGATCCGCTTGAAGGGGTTAACCGCGGGATTTACAAATTCAACGATGTGGTCGATAAATATGCCATGAAGCCGGTTGCCAAGGCATATAAGGCAGTTACACCATCACCAGTGCGTACTGGCATCACCAACTTTTTCAATAACCTGGGTACTTTGACCACAGTGGTTAACGACTTGCTGCAACTCAAATTTGCGCAGGCATTTACCGATGCGGGTCGTTTTGTGATCAATACCACCTTCGGAATCGCTGGCGTGATCGACGTCGCCAGTAAAGACAACTTCCCAAAACATCAGGAAGACTTCGGTCAGACTTTAGGTCACTGGGGTGTAGGCACAGGCCCTTACCTGGTATTGCCTATTTTGGGACCAAGCACTGTACGTGATGCGGGTGGTCTGGCATTTGATACTGTGACTTCAGACCCGATTACCTACCTGCATAACACCGGCCAGATCCGCGCGCATAACCAGGTGCGTTTAGTGCAGTTTATAGACAAACGTACGCAATTGCTGGATGCCAAAGACCTGGTAGATGATGCCTCTATCGACCCGTATGCTTTCATGCGTGATGCCTACCTGCAACGCCGAGCAAGCATGGTTCAGGATGGCATTGTGCCGGCAGAGTTGTTGCAGGATGAATTTGAGCCAGAAGATGAACCAGCTGCAAATGGTGCTGCAGCTGAGCCAGCTGTTTCTGAAACCGTTGTATTGCAATCAGCTGTACCGATTGAGGAGCAAGCAGGCATGCTGACTACAGATGCGGCAACGGTAGAAGTTCAACAGCCTGCTGTTGAAGAGTCGACAGTATCCACTGAGCAAACAACACCTGATATTTCTGCTGATCTGGCTGAAACACCAGCCATTGAATCTGCACCAGAAGAGGCGTTGCCACCATTACTTGATCAAGTGAGCGAGCAACCAACTCCTGTAGAGCCTGTGGTAATGGAAAGCACTGCCACAGAAGTAGTTGCAGGTATCGACGATACTTTAATAACACTGGAAGCTAAATAAGGGGCTTGATCCTTTTAGCGATCATTGGTTAGTGCGACAAAAAAGGCTTTGCAGTGATGCAAAGCCTTTTTTATTTGTACCGCATTCTCTAGGGCTAGTCAGCCGAGGCGACGGTCATGCGATCAATTAATATTGAGCCGGTCAGCTTGGAGCTATTCGGAATAATATCGTTGCCAATCGCAACTATGCCTTTCAGCATTTCCTGCATATTGCTGGCAATCGTGATCTCTTCCACAGGGTGAGTAATGACCCCGTTTTCAACCCAGTAACCAGCAGCACCACGTGAGTAATCACCCGTAATCATATTCATGCCATGACCAAGTAGTTCTGTCACCAGTATTCCGGTGCCCATGGTCTGTAATAATTGTTCGAGGTTATGACCGGTAGACCGCACTAGGATATTATGGGCGCCACCGGCATTGCCGGTAGATTGCATGCCCAGTTTGCGTGCAGAGTAGCTGCCAAGCAAATAACCCTGCAGCACGCCATTCTCAACCAGGGTACGCTTCTGGCAGGCAACGCCTTCATTATCAAACGGGCTGCTGCCAGCACCCTTGAGAATGAAAGGATCTTCATCGATATGCAATAACGGGCTGGCAATTGTTTGCCCCAGGCTATCAAGTAAAAATGAAGATTTTCTATATAGATTACCTCCTGAAATTGCACTCAGCAGCGTACCGATAAGTCCACTTGCCAACGGTGCTTCAAGTAACACTGGATACTGGCCTGTCTTGAGTGGGCGGGCATCTAATCTTTTGACCGTGCGTGAGCCTGCGATTTGGCCGACTTGCTCTGGCGACTCCAGGTCCAGCGCATCACGCGCACTGCTATACCAGTAATCGCGTTGCATCTGGTTGTTGGATTCGGCAATCACTGAACAGCTAATGCTATGGCGTGAGCTAGGGTAACCGCCAACAAAACCGTGACTATTTGCGTATACAAATGCGCCACTTTGGCTATAGACGCTGCCGCCTTCACTATTGCTGATGCGCGGGTCTACTGCAAGTGCTGCTGCTTCACAGCGCCTGGCTAATTCCAGCGCCTGATCGACATCGATAGCCCACGGATGGTGTAACGACAAGTCCGGGAGTTCTTTTGCCATGCATTCAGCATCGGCCAGGCCGCAAAAAGGATCTTCTGCAGTATATTTCGCAATATTACAGGCGGCTTCGACGGTATCTTTAAGCGCCTGTAAACTAAGGTCAGAAGTGCTGGCATAGCCTTTTCTCTGCCCGAAATACACCGTCACCGAACAACCTTTGTCACGGTTGTACTCAATATTTTCAGTCTCGCCCTGGCGGACAGAAACATTCTGGCCGGTGCCGAAACTGACATCGGCCTCGGCACTGCTGGCCCCTGCCTGCCTGGCCAGTTGAATAATATCTTCAGAGATTTGTTTGAGTTGTTCCAGTTGCATGCTATGAGCGCTTGTTTTTTGCTTGGCAATTAAAGCTGGTATCATACCGTGATTTGGCAGAGATTGCTTTTACCATAACTGCACAACCGCGAATGATAGCTAAACCCATGGAAGATTCCCAACCCAGTAAAACCAAATTAAAAGCAGAAGCCGATGCCGCGCAGGAGATCGGGCGGCAATTGCTTGAACTGCCAAAAGAGAGATTAAAAAAATTACAACTGGATGAAGCCTTGAGTGACGCGATTGCCGAAGCAAAGCGCTTGACTGCTAACGGGGCGATCCGCCGCCAATTGCAATATATTGGACGTTTAATGCGTGACATTGACCTGGCGCCAATCGTGGAGCAACTGCAGAAATGGGAAGGTAAGCATGTGGAAGAAAATGCCCGCTTTCACCAGATGGAACGCTGGCGTACACGCCTGATAGAAGACGCAAAGGCGGTTGAGGCATTTCTGGTGGAATATCCGCATACCGATGTGCAGCATATGCGTACATTGATCCGTAATGCGCAAAAAGAGCTGGCTGCCAATAAGCCGCCCAAGAGCAGTCGTGAGTTATTCAAGATGATACGGGACCTGGCTGAAGGTGCTACAAACGCGCCGGATGAACATACCGAATAGCGGTTAAGTTGGGGCCGTAAAGTTAGACGGCTAGCTTGTCGTTTAATGCAAGTTTATATGATGCCTGTAAAGTGGGTAATTTTACGGCTCCAAATAATGCACTACAATTAAAAAAAGTACCTGGCATTTGCCGAAGTACTGTCTATCTAGGGGTTATCGTGAAACAGAACGTTGATTTAGAGTTGGATTTAACAGGGCTGGAAAGTCCTGAACCGATGTTAAAAACCAAGGAAGCAATAGATAAACTGTCCATTGGCCAGATTATCCTGGTTAAAACAACAGCACTAGGTAGCGAGCAAAATATCCGTAACTTGATTACCAATCATCCGGTGACCTTGCTTTCCTTTAAAAAGGAAGACGGCATATTTCACTTTGTAATAGAAAAAACTTCCTGATAACAAAAGCTCCACATAGGAAACAAAGAAATCTATTAAATATTAACCACTAAGTTGCTTGTGCTTAGTGGCTAGTTTTCTCAAGTCTAGTTTCCATCTCCATCTTTTTAGGTGGCAAAACGAACTTCCAAGGTTGGCGATAAAGCAAAGTCAGTAATTCCAGCGCAAAAGCTTTCCAATGCCGGTAGCGTACCTGCCGTGATTTCATGGCGACAAAAATGGCTAAACCAAAGCTGGTCAGCAAGTTAATGGTCGCCACCACAAAAATCCCAAGTAAGGCTGTCCCAAGCATGTAATAGGTGATCTGGAAATCCAGTGCAGAAAATGCATACCCCGAGAATGCCGCTACGAAAGTCACATGGCGGATATCCAGAGGTAAGCCAAGCATCACTCCCAACCCGGAGGCAAACCCAAGCAGGCAGCCAAAATAGAAGTTACCGGCCAGTGCGCCCAGATTATGGCGTATATATTCTGAAATACGCTGCAGGCGCGCTTTCCCCAGCAGGCGTTGTAAAAGCGGCAGGTGGGCAATACGTTCAGGAATGCGGTTATAAGCCGCCAAATTGTCATGATAGCCCGCAATCAGGCCGGAAAGGAACAGGCACACACCAGCCACCGCAGCATACAGGGCGCTGAGGCTGATCAATGGGTTGTTGGAATCCAGCAAGATATTGGCTTTGGCCTCACCTATAAAATGATGGCCGCTATATTGCACTACCAGCCAGTCGATAAACATTGCCATCGGAATCACAACGATCACATTACCCAGAATGGCGATTGTCTGGCTGCTGGTCGTCTGCGCAACAATGTTGACCAGACTGTGTATATTTTTGCTATCGTGCCCGTCATCATCAATCGCTGATGCAATTGTTGCCGCCGTCATCGCCGGTTGTTTGGTGGCAACTGTGAAATGCAGCAGATGAATCAGGACAAACCCTAAGCCATAATTCAGGCTGAAGAAAATGGCTTCGGCAAGCGGGGCAAAGTGATAGCTGGCGATGATGATTTTAAACATGGCCATAAAGGCAATAATGACCCCGGCGCCCATGGCTGAACCCATCAGCTTGAAATACTCCTGCCGATGCTGTGCAATGTAATGCTCACCGGTGTGGCTGGCGTTTTCAGTCACGCGCAGGGCCAGTAACTCGGTGTTATGGCGCCAATATTCGGACAGGTTATTCTTTTTACACTCTGCATATACCAGTTGCTTGAACAAACGTGTAATCGCATCACTGACATCATGCTTGAGTAAAAGCCCGTGCAGAATATCCACTAATAATTGCATGCGATGAATTTGCTGCTGCATTCTTTGCATCAGGGCAGTCAGCGAAATGCTGGTACCGGTCTTTGCATTCGCTTTGCGGATTTCATCGTTAAGGTTCTGGCAGCGTTTCAATACGTCATAAATATGCTGTATGTCGTCTGCAGTGGTAGTGGTGAGCGACAGAAATTTCTGGATTTCGATATTCTGGGTGATGAATGGCGAAGTGTTATTTTCCAGGTCTTCATGCTGCAAAATAAGCTCAGGGTCCAGGCCAGAAGCGGATAAGCGGTAAGAGAGTACCTGTAATGCATCCTTCAATTCTTGAATGCAGCTCTCCTGCTGCAAATCATTCCCTTCACCTAATGCCAGGGTATGTATAAAGTCGCGCCATACGGTATTCGGCACGCCGGTTACCCAGTTGGCATCATGGGTGTGGTGAAAAACCTGGCCAAATACATCTTTCAGGTATCTAGGGTCTGGGACTTCAGGCAATAATTTATGGGAAAACCGTCGGTAGATTTCAGTAAAAAATCCTAAGTCAGACTGAATGCCATGCTCGGAATACAGTGAAATCACACTTTTTTCGTTCAAAAGGCGCAGGATGCTGTTTCGCAATTCCAGAGCAAATGAAGGTTGTTGTTGTAGCAAGAAACACAGCGCCTGTATTGACTTGCTTGCACTTTCGGTATCGCTTGAGTGACGAGGGCGAATATCATCAAGCAGCGCCCGTAAAAACTGGATGTCGTCGATATGACCAGACGCTATGCGGGCTGCCTGATGCTCGAACGTAACTTGAAACATTTGAAACACTTTCTATTTAATATGATGACAATTCAGAATGGCTCGCAGTTAAAGGGCGACTTTTAACGAAAGCGCTTCAGATTGCCGTTGAATTTTTATGGTGACCGTATTGCCTTTGAAGCGTCTCACCAGGCTGGATAAAGTCGCAGCATCATTTACTTTTTCCTGGTTGAGGCTGAGTAACTGGTCTCCGCGCAATAACCCGCCTTGCTCTGCAGCGGAGCCATGTATCACAGCAATCACTCTAACGCCTTCATTGACATCAGTCGCCTGTGCTTGTTCATCCTGTTGAGAAGATTTACGGGCAACCAGTTTAATCACATGCACGCCTAACACTGGCGGCGGTAATTTGGCCCAGTAGGTTGCGTAATAGCGGTATTTGCCTGGGTCGATCGCCATATCTTTTTCAGTCAGCGATTGGCCTTTTTTGACGGCTTCTTTAATCACTTCCATCTTGGAGGCCGGGGTCGCGTTACCGGATTTTTTAACATACACCAGTATGGTATCCGCCTGGATATTGCGTCCGTGAATAATCGCCAGTTCGGGTGCGATGTCTCCTGCTTCAAACTCACTCAGGCCCATCAGGTCATAGCCGTTTTCCAGCATTTTGATATTGTCGCCATCACGACGGGTACCAATAAGTAATTGCGGCTCGGGATTGTTTTGCAGTGAATGTAAATTACCCTGGTTTTGTGCCTGGTAATTGGCAGCATAAGGGTTTTCATCTGCCAATACTGTTTTCGAGAACATCAACAAGGTAATGATTGCCAGCGAAGGCAACAGAATAAACCACTGGCGAGGCGAGGCGGCTCGGCCTGTTACACGCGCTGCTTTGCATAAGACTTTCATCTGACTCTCCATGACGAATGACACCATTTCAGCTTACTGATGTGTCGGGTAATGTTATGATGTGCTGGTACATTAACACAGACCACCTCAATACAGACCAACTTAACATAGACCTCAAGTTATGCAACAACAATTCACGCGCATTGGGCTGGTTTCCATCAGTGATCGCGCTTCGCAAGGCGTTTATGAAGACAAGGGGATTCCAGCATTGTCTTCCTGGCTTGAAAAAACCCTGACTTCACCTTTTGAAATCGTGACCCGCTTGATTGCCGATGAGCAGACCATCATTTCAGACACACTCAAGCAATTAGTCGATGAAGAACAATGTCATTTGATCCTCACCACCGGGGGCACCGGACCTTCGGTTAGAGATGTTACCCCGGAAGCCACCATGGCCATTGCAGATCGCGAAATGCCTGGTTTTGGAGAGCAAATGCGTCAAATCAGTTTACGCTTTGTTCCCACTGCCATTTTGTCACGGCAGGTGGCAGTGATTCGCAAGCAATGCCTGATAATAAACTTGCCAGGGCAGCCAAAATCAATTCAGGAAACGCTGGAAGGATTAAAAGATGCCGAGGGCAATACATTGGTGCCGGGGATTTTTGCAGCGGTGCCATATTGCCTCGATTTACTGGCGACAGTCAATCAGCCTATGCCGTATCTTGAAACTGCAGAAAGTATTGTTAAGTCTTTTAGACCCAAGTCTGCCCAACGTCAAAAAATGAATGAATGATGAATTACAAAAAGATTTCCACCCTGATTTTTATCACCTGTTTCAGCATATTGACCTATTTGTTATTAATCGAAATGCCGCCATCTAATGATGTCTCAATCTACAAAGATAAAATACAACACATTATTGCTTTTGGCGGTGTGACGTTCTGGGGCCTGATGGCTTTCCCAACGCACAGACTGTCTATCGCGATTGGATTGACGGTGTTTGGTGCATTAATGGAAGTGTTGCAAGGCGTGCTGACAACCACGCGTCAGCCCAGCGTCTATGATTGGTTCGCAGATTTAGCCGGCATCAGCTTGGCCTGGCTAGTGATAGTTTTGCTAGAACGCTGGTGGAAAAAACGGCATGGCTGAATTTGATCTTATCGCTCAATACTTTACCCGTCTGCGTACAGAAGATGCGAGTAATCCCGATTTGGGTATTGGTGATGATGCAGCATTGATCAGCGTAATGCCAGGCTATCAACTGGCTGTCTCTGCCGACATGTCCGTATCAGGGACGCATTTTTTTGCTGAGGCTGATCCTTACTCAATAGGGTGGAAAGCCCTGGCGGTCAATATCAGTGATATGGCAGCCATGGGTGCCAATCCTAAATGGGCAACATTGTCGATTGCTTTGCCGGAAATCAATCATGACTGGTTGCAAGGTTTTAGCCAGGGCTTATTCGCCTGTGCCGATAACTATGGCGTCTTACTGATTGGTGGTGATACCACGCGCGGACCATTAAACATAGCGATTAATATTTTAGGTGAAGTGCCGCTGGGCAAAGCGATTAAGCGTAGTGGGGCACAGGTTGGTGATGATATCTGGGTCAGCGGGACGCTAGGTAAAGCGGCATTGTGGCTGCAAAATAAAATGGGTAAGCTCGATTTGCATGCGGAAGATGTAGCGAATTTTGCGCCTGCCATGCATCAACCACAACCTCGGGTGGCCTTGGGGCTGGCATTGCGTGACATCGCGCATACAGCACTTGATATTTCAGATGGCTTGCTGGCGGATTTGAACCATATCCTCCAGGCTTCCGGCAAAGGCGCCGAGCTTGATTGGGCGTTATTCTCCAAACCTAAATTGGTCAACAATGTTGCGCAGTCAGTACTTCAGCAGGCAGTGCTGGCTGGAGGCGATGATTATGAATTATGTTTTACTGTATCTGCGCAGCGACGTGACGAAGTATTGGCATTATCAGACAAACTTAATCTGCCTTTAACGCGGATAGGTAGTATTACCGAAGCAACTGGCCTGAACGTCACGGATGGTGAAGTTCAGATCGAGTTATCGCAGAAAGGATATTTGCATTTTGGCTAACCACCGTTATCCAGCCACTGATCCTGACTGGGCGCTGCTTTTCTCGCATCCTTTGCATTTCTTCAGCCTGGGACTAGGTACTGGGCTGTTTCCCAAAGCGCCAGGCACAGCAGGCACGCTGTTAGGTTTTCCGTTATTCTGGGTCATCATGCACTTGCCGGAATCGCAACAATGGCTGGCTATTCTGTTGATGTTTATATTTGGTATCTGGTGCAGTGCTTTTACCGGTCGCGCGTTAGGCGTAAATGATCATGGTGCCATTGTCTGGGATGAAATTGTCGCCATGGCAGCGATTCTTATCACCGTGCCATTGACCTGGGGCTGGGGATTGGCCGCATTTGTGTCATTCCGCCTGTTTGATATCTGGAAACCGTTTCCAATCAGCTGGGCAGACAGGCACGTCAAAGGTGGCTTGGGCGTGATGCTGGATGATGCACTGGCAGCAATGATGGCAATCATCGTTTTGCAACTGATTAAATGGTGGTTTTAATGAATGACCTCGAAACATTAAGCCAGACTTTGGGTAAGGCATTGCAAGCAAAGGGTTTGCAACTAGCGCTGGCTGAATCATGCACCGGAGGCATGGTTGCCCAGGCAATCACCGCTATTGCAGGGAGTTCAGGCTGGTTTGACCGTGGCTTCATTACTTATAGCAATGAAGCAAAAACAGAAATGCTAGACGTGCCTGAAACCCTGATTGATATGCATGGTGCAGTCAGTGAACCGGTTGCTCAAGCGATGGCTTTAGGCGCATTACAACATAGTCGCGCCAATATCTGTGCTTCCGTGACCGGCATCGCTGGCCCAAGCGGAGGTTCTGTGCAAAAGCCAGTGGGAATGGTTTGTTTCGGCTGGGCGATAAGCTTCAACAACAAGCAACCGAAAAAACTGCTGGTAGCAACACGCTATTTTGATGGGGATAGAGCAGACATTCGTCAACAAGCTGCCAGTTATTCACTGGCAGGCTTGCTAACACTGATTAAAGAAACCTGACCGCGCTAATGGTGATGGTGGTGGTGACCATGGTCATGACCACGTCCCCAACCGCCGCGGGGGCCTCGGTCATAATTCCGGTACCCGCCGTTACCATAACCAAACTGGATAAAGCCGGGTGCTGGTGGCGCATAACCAACCGCTGGTGCACCGTAGTAAGTACTATGCGGGTGACGATAAATCACCACTGGCGGTGGTGCGTAATACACCGGTGGCGGCGCGTAGTAAACGGGTGGAGCTGCATAAGGGTTACCCACTACAACACCGACTGACCAGTTGTTATCAGCATGGGCAGATAATGCTGCTATGCTGCTTAACGCAACACCTAAAATGTATTTAACGATCTTCATAAAGGCTCCTCTCACGGAAAACGATTAAAGCATGATGGCTATTAAACGTGTATGCCTTATTACGGTTGACAATTCACTACACTAATCGTTCGAATGCCATATCACTGATGGTCGATTTATGAAATAATTAGCAGTTATTTATCTGATTATATAGCGTTTAAATTAAAAACGCATTTTCCCCTACATACAGAAGGCAACACCATGGATGACAACAAAAGCAAAGCACTCGCCGCCGCACTTTCCCAGATTGAAAAGCAATTTGGCAAAGGCTCCATTATGCGCATGGGCGATGCTGATATCGGTGAAGATTTACAGGTAGTATCAACCGGCTCTTTAGGCCTGGACATTGCCCTTGGCGTCGGCGGTTTGCCGCGTGGCCGTATTGTCGAAATTTACGGTCCTGAATCTTCAGGTAAAACCACATTGACCTTGTCAGTGATTGCCGAAATGCAGAAACTGGGTGGCGTTGCTGCATTTATTGATGCCGAGCATGCGCTGGACCCACAATATGCAGCCAAACTGGGTGTGAATGTGCCTGATTTGTTGATCTCGCAGCCGGATACGGGCGAGCAGGCGCTCGAAATTGCAGATATGCTGGTGCGTTCCGGTTCAGTGGATATCGTGGTGGTCGACTCTGTTGCCGCATTGACTCCACGTGCCGAAATTGAAGGCGAAATGGGCGATAGCCACATGGGCCTGCAGGCACGCCTGATGTCGCAAGCTTTGCGTAAATTGACCGGCAATATCAAACGTACCAATACGCTGGTGATCTTTATTAACCAGATCCGTATGAAAATCGGTGTCATGTTCGGTAACCCTGAAACGACCACCGGCGGTAACGCGCTTAAATTCTACGCTTCTGTTCGCCTGGATATCCGCCGTACAGGTGCCATCAAAAAAGGTGATGAAGTCACGGGTTCCGAGACACGCGTCAAAGTGATCAAAAACAAGGTCGCGCCTCCATTCAAGCAGGCTGAATTCGACATCATGTATGGCGAAGGTATCTCCCGTTTGGGCGAAGTGATTGAGTTAGGTTCTAACGCCAAACTGGTTGAGAAGTCTGGCGCATGGTATAGCTACAAAGGTGAAAAAATCGGCCAGGGTAAAGAAAACGCCAAGGAATTCCTGCGCGAAAACCCGGCCATTGCTGCTGAAATTGAAGCGCAGATTCGTGCTAATTCCAACATCCTGGCAGATGGCATGACTGCTGCCAGAACTGAGGATGATTAAACCATTTGCGTGAGCAGCCTGCAAAGTCACTGCGTCAGCGTGCCTTGGAATATCTAAGTAAAAGGGAATATTCCGAAACTGAACTGGCGCAGAAACTGAAAGCCTACGCCAATGAAGAGGATGATATTCCTGCATTGATTGCTGATTTCAAGACGCGCGGCTGGTTAAGCGATGCCCGCTACACCGAGCAAATGATACATGCCCGCCAGGTGAAGTTCGGCGCTGCACGTGTTGCTAATGAGCTAAGAGAGAAGGGCGTTGACGATGCTCTGGTAGCCGAGGCAGTGTCTGTATTACAGGTCAATGAAGTGGAACGCGCCAGTGAAGTCTGGCGCAAAAAGTTTAAAGCGTCCCCGACCACGCGTGAAGAATGGGCTAAACAAGCCCGTTTTTTACAGAGCCGGGGTTTTACGTTTGATGTAATCAAGAAAATTTTGAATAGACACGCAGAAGATGACAGTCCAGAAGACTACAGTTAGTTACGGAAGTAAACCTTCCAGCAAGCAAATCCGCCAGGCATTCCTGGATTTTTTTGCTTCTAAAGGCCATCAGGTGGTGGCTTCCAGCTCGCTGGTGCCACATGGCGACCCCACCTTGTTGTTCACTAATGCGGGTATGAACCAGTTCAAGGATGTGTTCCTCGGTTTTGATAAACGCGCTTACACCCGCGCCGCTTCTTCGCAAAAATGTGTGCGTGCAGGTGGCAAGCATAATGACCTGGAAAACGTGGGTTATACCGCGCGTCACCATACATTTTTCGAGATGCTGGGTAACTTTAGTTTTGGCGATTATTTCAAGCGCGACGCAATTACGTTCGCCTGGGAGTTACTGACTCAAGTATATGCCTTGCCTAAAGAGCGCCTGATGGTGACGGTCTATGCTGAAGATGATGAAGCTTATGACATCTGGAACAAGGAAATCGGCGTGCCTGCTGACAAGATTGTACGCATTGGCGACAACAAGGGTGCGCGTTATGCCTCAGATAACTTCTGGATGATGGGCGATACCGGCCCATGCGGCCCCTGTACCGAGATTTTCTATGATCACGGCGATCATATTCCTGGCGGCCCTCCAGGCAGCCCCGATGAAGATGGTGACCGTTTTATCGAAATCTGGAATAACGTGTTCATGCAGTTCAACCGCGATGAAGCGGGCGTGATGCACCCGCTACCTAAGCCATCAGTGGATACCGGGATGGGCCTAGAGCGGATTTCTGCGGTATTGCAAGGCGTGCATGCCAACTACGAAATCGATTTATTTCAGGCACTGATTAAAGCCGCGGCACGTGAAACTAAAACTGCCGATTTGGAAAGCCCCAGCCTGAAAGTGCTGGCTGATCATATTCGCGCCTGTTCTTTCCTGATCGCTGATGGTGTGATTGCAGGCAATGAAGGTCGTGGCTATGTGCTGCGCCGTATCATTCGCCGGGCGATTCGCCATGGCTACAAGTTAGGCTGTCGTGCTGCATTTTTCCATAAGCTGGTGGCAGATCTGGTGCTGGAAATGGGCGAGGCTTATCCTGAATTGATCAGCAATCAAGCGCGTATTACACAAGTGCTTAAACAGGAAGAAGACCGGTTCTTTGAAACGATTGAAAATGGCATGCAGATTCTGGAAACAGAATTGGCGACCAAGCCAGCGGTGTTCAATGGTGATCTGGCGTTTAAACTACATGACACTTTCGGGTTCCCGCTGGATTTAACTGCGGATATTTGCCGTGAACGCGGTGTTACTGTCGATACGGCCGGTTTTGATGCAGCCATGGCACGCCAGAAAGACCAGGCACGTGCGGCCGGTAAATTCAAAATGGCACTTAACCTGGAATATGCAGGCCAGGCCACCAGTTTTCATGGCTACGAAAAACTGGAAACACCAGCCAAAGTATTAGCCTTGTATAAAGACGGCAGCCCTATTAAATCATTGAATGAAGGTGACGTCGGCGTAGTTGTGTTGGATGACACGCCTTTCTATGCTGAATCCGGTGGCCAGATTGGCGATAGCGGTGAGCTGAAATCTGCCAATGGTATTTTTGAAGTGGAAGATACGCAGAAAATCCAGGCAGCAGTATTCGGCCACCACGGGGTGCTGAAAACCGGGACCCTGTCTGTGGGTGATGCTTTAACGGCCAAGGTCAACCTGCAAGCACGCCACGCGACCATGCGTAACCACTCAGCCACACATTTAATGCATAAAGCGCTGCGTGAAGTGCTGGGTGAACATGTGCAGCAAAAAGGCAGCCTGGTCGATACTGAAAAAACCCGTTTTGACTTTGTACACAATTTACCGGTGACTGATGCACAAATAGCCAAAGTGGAGGCGCTGGTCAATGCCGAGATTCTGACCAATACCGACACACTGGCAAAACTAATGGATATTGAAGCCGCCCAGCAAACCGGTGCCATGATGCTGTTTGGAGAAAAGTATGGCGATGAAGTACGCGTGCTGGATATCGGGACTTCAAGAGAATTATGCGGTGGGACACACGTGAGCCGCACTGGTGATATAGGTCTGTTCAAAATCACATCTGAAAGCGGTGTTGCTGCGGGCGTACGCCGTATTGAAGCGACCACTGGCGAGGGTGCACTCAAACTGGTGCAAGCGCAGCAAGTGCTGATTAATAAAATGGCCGGCGAGTTGAAAACGCCAGCAAATGAGCTTCCGGTCAAAGTTTCTCAGATACTGGATAACGTCAGGTCACTGGAAAAAGAACTGGCGCGTCTGAAATCGAAATTGGCCAGCGCGCAGGGCGATGACCTGGTGAACCAGGTGCAGAATGTCGATGGTGTTAACTTGTTGGCAGCGACTCTGGAAGGCGCTGATGCCAATGCACTGCGAGAAACCATGGATAAACTGAAAGACAAACTCAAATCGGCCGTGATTGTGCTGGCAAGTGTGTCTGACGGCAAAGTCAGTTTGGCTGCAGGTGTGACTGCGGATTTGATTGGTAAGCTTAAAGCCGGTGAGCTGGTGAACCATGTTGCCGGCCAGGTAGGTGGTAAGGGTGGCGGTAAGCCAGATATGGCAATGGCGGGCGGTACAGATGCCAGCAAACTGCCACAGGCATTAAGTAGTGTACCTGAGTGGGTAAAACAAAAATTACATTAATTTATTTGATAATTAGAGCTTAATAATGGCATTAATAGTACAAAAATATGGTGGTACCTCAGTGGCAAATCCTGAGCGTATCCGCAATGTGGCCAGGCGCGTCGCGCGCTACAAAGCCATGGGTCACCAGGTCGTAGTGGTGGTGTCGGCCATGTCCGGTGAAACCAACCGTCTGATTGCACTGGCTAAAGAAATCATGCCGGATCCGGATCCGCGTGAACTCGATGTGATGTTGTCTACCGGCGAACAGGTGACGATAGGCATGACGGCGCTGGCTTTGTCGGAGCTGGGTATTAAAGCTAAAAGCTATACCGGTTCACAGGTGAGGATTCTGACCGATGATGCGCATACCAAAGCCCGTATTCTGGATATTGATCAACATCACCTGAAAAAAGACCTTGATGATGGCTATGTCTGTGTCGTCGCCGGTTTCCAGGGTGTGGATGCCAATGGCAATATTACGACTCTTGGTCGCGGTGGTTCTGATACCACCGGCGTCGCCTTGGCTGCGGCCCTGGGTGCGGACGAATGTCAGATTTACACAGATGTCGATGGCGTATATACCACGGACCCGCGCGTGGTGCCAGAAGCGCGCCGCCTTGAAAAAATTACCTTTGAAGAGATGCTGGAACTCGCATCTCAAGGTTCCAAAGTATTGCAAATTCGCTCAGTGGAGTTTGCCGGCAAATATAAAGTGAAACTGCGTGTGCTTTCCAGCTTTGAGGAAGAGGGCGATGGCACATTGATTACGTTTGAAGAAAATGAGGAAAACATGGAAGATCCAATCATCTCTGGCATTGCATTTAACCGCGATGAAGCAAAAGTGACTGTGGCAGGCGTGCCTGACAAACCGGGTATCGCTTACCAGATTTTAGGCCCGGTGGCCGATGCCAATATTGATGTGGACATGATCATCCAGAACGTCGGCGCAGATGGCACCACCGACTTTACGTTTACCGTACACAAGAATGAAATGAACAAAGCGCTGGGTATTTTGCGTGACAAAGTGCAGGGCCATATCCAGGCACGTGAAATCAGTGGCGACGACAAAATTGCCAAGGTATCTGTAGTGGGTGTTGGCATGCGTTCACATGTGGGCATCGCCAGCCAGATGTTCCGCACTCTTGCGGAAGAAGGCATCAATATCCAGATGATTTCCACCAGTGAAATCAAAATTGCCGTGGTGATTGAAGAGAAATATATGGAACTGGCAGTGCGCGTGTTGCATAAAGCTTTTGCTTTGGATGATGCGTAATCTGACTAAAAACATTCTTTAATTTTGCGTTGATTTACGAAGGGTTTTCGCGTACTATGGCGCCCTTCGATGCAGTAGCAATACTGTGTTGAGCAGTAATGTAGTACTCGTTTAAAACGGTGAGCTGGCCGAGTGGTCGAAGGCACTTCCCTGCTAAGGAAGCATATGGGCTTAAACCTGTATCGAGGGTTCGAATCCCTCGCTCACCGCCAAAAAATTTAAACTTGTGTTATAATGCTGTCCTTGTTGCAACAGCGTTGTAACACCTTGGCGCCCGTAGCTCAGTTGGATAGAGTATTTGGCTACGAACCAAAGGGTCGGGCGTTCGAATCGCTCCGGGCGCGCCAAAAAATAAAAGCCTTGTTTCTCACGAAACAAGGCTTTTTTCTTTTCCACTACATCTCAATTATGTTTTCTTTTTAAAAAAGAAATTCTTTTTAAAAGTAGTACTGGATTTTTAAACGCATCAAACGTGAGAAAAGTCTTAATCGTTAATTTTCCAATAAACTGGGCTAAATATTCGGCGTATCGGTATTGCCTGCACTAGCATTCCAGCATAGCGAGAGGAGTGTCAGATATGATATGCTCTAGCTTTGTTTTTTTATTGGTATGTTAGTGTCTTTAAATGCCTGTTTGGCGCGGATTGCAGACGATATGCAGCAGGTGGATGTCGTTATTCGCCAGTCTTTGTCATCGCAAGTTCCGCTCATTAATCAAATCTCGGAATATATCATCCATAGTGGCGGCAAACGCCTGCGTCCGGCATTGGTGTTAATGTCGGGAGATTTGGCTGGCACACGAGTCACGCCTGCACATCATCAGCTGGCAGTCATCATTGAATTTATTCACACGGCGACTTTGCTGCATGATGACGTAGTAGACGCTTCTGACTTGCGCCGCGGTAAATCCACCGCCAATCATGTGTATGGCAACCCCGCCAGCGTACTGGTGGGTGATTTCTTGTATTCCCGTGCTTTCCAGATGATGGTCAAGCTGCAGAACATGCGCGTGATGGAAATTCTGGCTGACGCTACCAATACTATTTCTGAAGGCGAAGTCCTGCAATTGTTGAATGTGCGCAATATAGGCGTCAGTGAGCAGGATTACCTGCAAGTTATCCATTTTAAAACAGCCAAGTTATTTGAAGCGGCCACCCGCCTGGGAGCCGTGCAATGCCAGGCTAGCCCCGAACGCGAAGAAGCGCTGGCAACCTATGGCATGCATTTAGGTACGGCATTTCAGTTGATTGATGATGTACTGGATCTGACCGGAGATAGTGAAAAATTTGGTAAAACGCTAGGCAATGATCTGGCTGAGGGTAAGGTTACATTGCCGATGCTGTATGCGATCCAGCAAGCGCCAACCGCACAATCAGAGCTGGTAAAACAGGCATTACTGGAAGGGCAGGTTACGCACCTCGAACAAGTACTGGAAATCCTGCATGCAGTAAAAGCATTTGATTATGTGCGTTCGGTTGCACAAAAAGAAGCACAGTTCGCCTGTGAAGCATTAGATATTTTTGAAACAAGCCCGGCTAAGCAAGTATTGCTGGATTTAGCCAGGTTTTCAGTCAGCCGCCAACAATAAGAACTGGCAGCATGCATTTTTCAATGCATGCCACACCTCTTAGGTCAGTTTAGCGCTATCGGTTCACCACTGGCATGGTAATAACTGAGTCTTGCGCATTCATTGGTTGCGTTAGTCAACGCGCCATCAAACAATGATTCGCCATTGACATCTACCACTGCATAACCATTATGATAAAGCGTCACTTCAGCTTGCAATGCATTGTCGATACGACTGGTAATGGTATGCAGGCCATGTTTTTGTGATGCGCGCATGGCGAAGCTGACGCAATTTTCCTCTTCCTCTTCACTGTAGACTTCCCAGTGTGATTGTCCGGTCAGGTTTGCCAACCATCCTGGCAGGTCGACTTCAACACGGCAGATAACCGGTTCATCCCAGGCAGGATGTTCTACCTGGCCCAGTTCGACTTCGGTGGGAGGCGTGAATTTGATTTGATCAGACATAGGCAACTTCCTTCACTAATAAGATTCGGATTCGAAGTCACTCGGCTGGAGTGCAATTCTCATCTTACACATAAATGGTGACATTGAACCTGTTTTCAAGGCAGTAATTTCCGCTTTCTAACAGGCTTTACCATGCGTTACAGGCTTTTAGCCTTGATTACTTGTATTAACGATGAGATGATGCAGCAACCTTAATAGTGTTATCGGTATCATGACAGAAATCCTTGAGCCTGTTTTAAGTTTGTTGAGAACGCAACCACATTTTCTGCAGGGTGTATGCTTGGTGATGGGCTTGCTGGTTGGCAGTTTCCTTAACGTAGTCATACATCGCCTGCCCAAAATGATGGAGCGTGAGTGGCACGCTAACTGCCTGGATTTACAAGGCCAACCTGTACCCGATCAGCCTAAATATAACCTGGTAGTTCCACGTTCTACCTGCCCTCATTGCGGACACATGATAGGTGCACTGGAAAATATCCCTGTCATCAGCTACCTGTTTTTACGCGGGCGTTGCAAAGCCTGTAAAGCCTCTATTTCAGCGCGTTATCCCCTGGTAGAGGCTGTGTCCGGGGCAATGTCTCTGGCAGTGGCTGTGCAATATGGTTATAGCCACCTGACATTATTTGCCCTGATATTCGTCTTTGCATTAATCGCATTAACTTTTATAGACTTTGATACCCAGTTATTGCCGGATGACATCACTTTGCCATTGTTGTGGCTGGGCTTGCTACTGAATTTAAATAACGGGTTCACCGACATCACTTCAGCAGTTGTAGGTGCGATGGCAGGTTACCTGGTGCTGTGGGCTGTGTATTGGTTGTTCAAGCTGGTGACTGGTAAAGAAGGTATGGGCTATGGTGACTTTAAACTGCTGGCTGCTATTGGCGCCTGGTTTGGCTGGCAATTACTGCCAGCGGTCATATTGCTCAGTTCAGTGGTCGGTAGTGTGATTGGCATAGCGCTTATTTTATTCAAAGGTAAAACCCGCCAGACTGCCATTCCGTTCGGTCCTTTTCTGGCTCTGGGTGGTATAGCCGCACTGTTTTATGGGCAAACTTTGGCCTCTTTTTACCTGGCCCCTTAATTTCATTAGTACCTGAATATATATCAATGACTAAAGTAGTGGCCGTTACCGGCGGCATAGGCAGTGGCAAAAGCGAGGTGTGTAAAACCTTTATTGAACTGGGCGTGCCAGTGGTAGACCTGGATGAAATCGCCCGTGCAATGAGCACTCCCGACAGCGTAGCGATGCAGGCGGTGCGTCAGGCTTTCGGGGATACGATGTTTGACGCTGCGGGTCAGCTGGACCGTACCAAATTGCGCGAGCTGGTATTTTCAGAACCAGATGCGCTGGATAAATTAAATAACATTATGCATCCTGCCATCCGTGAAGAGGCTGCACAGCAGATTGCACATTATGCTGCACAGCCTTATGTCGTATTAGCGATTCCGCTATTGGTCGAAAGCCGTGATGACTGGCGCATGATTGACCATGTCCTGGTGATCGATTGTAGTGAGCAAATACAAATCTCGCGAGTGATGCAACGTAGTGCGCTATCCGAAGCCATGGCAGAAGCTATTATCGCCGCGCAGAGCAGTCGCGAAGCGCGTTTGGAAATTGCAGATTCAGTCATTGAAAACAATAAGACCCTGGAAAATTTACGTGAAAAAGTGCTTAACTTTCATCAAATTTTCTCAAAAACTTGCCACTGAGTAAAAAGGGTTTCATAATCAGGCTTTTATTGCATACTTTTCAAGTATCAGCTGACAGAAAAGGCTGCCGTGTCTAGCTACGAGTTTCCATTTAACGAGCGCATCAGAACATATCTCCGCCTGGAAGATTTGTTTGTAAAGATGCTGCATCACATTGAAGTAGGCCATGAGGTGAATCACCATGTGGCGCTGCTAACGCTGTTACAAATCCTGGACCTGATTGATCGTGGCGATTTAAAAGTCGATTTATTGCAGGAACTGGACAGGCATAAAGTCCAGCTTTCATTCTTGCAGGGCAATCCGAATATTGATCAAAATGCCCTTGGTGAAACCCTGGCTAGCCTGGACCGGTGTGCCACGCTATTAAGATCAGATCACCAGAAACTGGGCCAATCGTTACGTGACAATGACTGGTTGATGAGCGTGAAACAGCGTGCCGGTATTCCAGGCGGTGTCTGCGAGTTTGACTTGCCTTCCTACCGGCATTGGCTGTATTTGAGTGTAGATCGTCGTAGAACCGACTTTGCGCAATGGCTGGGCCGCCTGATGCCAATGTACGAAGCGATACGCATGCTCCTGCAATTGCTGCGCGGCAGCGGTCAAGTCATGTCCTTGGTGGCGCATAAAGGCGCTTACCAACAGCAACTTTCAGGGCACAAACCTGCACAACTATTGCGGATTGAAATTAGCCATGATGAGTGTTTCCCCGAGGTGAGTGCCAATAAATACGCCATCAATATCCGTTTCCAGAAGCTGGATTTTGTGCAACGGCCTAAGGCTTGCGAGCAAGATATCCCTTTTAAGATGATTATCTGCAATTTTACTGGGCCAGGACACAATTGATGCAAGCAGCAGTAAAGCCACGCAAGGTTGCTTGCCCGGGCTGTGGCGAAATGACAGAGTATTCGACCGCCAATGCATACAGGCCGTTTTGCAGCGAACGCTGCAAGTTGATGGATTTAGGCGACTGGGCTACGGAAAAATTCAGGATTCCTGATACCACACCACCCGATCTTGAAGAGCCTGAATAAAACTTTAATGGTTACACGCGAGTGTAATTATTGAATTCTCGCACAAATAATTAACATGCCTTTTTTCGCTGGCAGTATTCACTCCAGGTAATAGCACCGTTAAATAATACAAAGCTCAACGCATTCAAGTGCCTATTATCATCTAAGACGATTAGTAAAACGGGTTATAAAGCAATGACAATCATTGCGATGCAAGAAAAAATCCACGGCGTATTATTACGCCCCGCCTTGTCATTTGAGCTGGAATGTCTGGAAGGCCAAACACTACCTGTTCAAGAAATATTTCTACAACAAGTAATTGCTTAAACTGCAATTTTCATTTGCAGGCATCATGATGGTTAGCAAAATAGCTAACTCGAAAATTCTGCCAGGACTTTACGCACACTTACTCTGGCTTTGAAATGAATTTTTTCAGCGTTTAAAGCTCATATCGGTGTAATTCATTTATACGCTATTTATTCATTCACTGATGCTTATTGCCGACACTAATAAATTGCCGACACTAATAACAAGTTATGCCTCATTGCCATGCCAGTCCATCTATCTTCCCAACCAGTTTTTACTATATTGTTTTAATTATCATGGGTTTTCTCGCCACTGCGTGCTCGCCGGTCAACATACTTAATGCTGTCATTTCGGATAAAGAATATCAATTGAGAGAGGGGGTTGCTTATGGTGACTTACCCCGGCAAGCATTAGATATCTATATCCCTAAGCATCATGTGCTGGCTAATAATCCGCAGCCAGATACCTCAAAGGATATCGCTGGCACGGGCACTACGAACAAAGGCCTGCCTGTCGTGTTGTTCTTTTACGGCGGAAGCTGGGATTCCGGCAATCGCGGGAGTTATAAGTTTATAGGCGAAGCCATGACATCGCAGGGTTTTATCACCATCATTCCCGATTATCGCGTCTACCCTGAGGTGCTATTTCCAGGCTTTATGGAAGACCCTGCCAAAGCTGCTAAATGGGTGAAATTGCACGCAGCCGAATTGGGAGGCGACCCTGATCGCATTTTCCTGGCAGGCCATTCTGCCGGTGCGCATATCGCCGCCATGCTGGCATTAGATACTGAGTTTCTTGCAGAGCAGAACAGCAAACCAAAAGATTTCGCCGGCATGATAGGATTGGCTGGCCCGTATGATTTTCTGCCGCTCAAAAGTAATCGATTGAAAACAATTTTTGGCCCGGAAGACCAACGGGCGAAATCGCAACCCATTAATTTTGTCACCGGCAACAATCCACCCATGTTGCTAATGGTAGGTACCAAAGACGGCACCGTCTGGCCCAGAAACACGTATAACCTGGCCGCTAAAATCAAGGCTGCAGGCGGGCCGGTAGAGGTCGCCGAGTTTGCTGGGTATGGCCATGTCGATATGGCGGCCAAACTGGCAAAACCCCTGCGCGACAAACATATGTTAGAAACGATTGCCGCGTTTATAAAACAGCACTAAAGCCGTTGCCAGCTACTTAAAAAGTGGAAAGATAAAGGTTTTCCACCTGTTCCCTGGCCCAAGGTGTTTTTCGCAAAAACTTGAGGCTGGATTTCACCGATGGATCATTCTTGAAGCAATTGATATTGATTTTATCGCCAAGTTTATCCCAGCCGTAATGGTCAACAAGCCTCGTCACGATACTTTCAAGGGTGACACCATGTAAGGGATTATTTGGCTGAGCAGGTTTAGAGGTAGTCATTTTTTGGAGCAGGTTAATACTGATATTTTGTTTTCTTGATTAAGCCTGGCTATCTTGCTGCCAGTGAAATTTGTGCATGATGCGATGCACAATTGGCGTAAGAACCAAACCAACCGTGACTATAAAAACAAGCCCCGCATATAGTGCATACAGGCCGGCAAAGATTTTTCCATCATCTGTTTTTGGCGCATCCACAGGCCCCATGCCGCCCATCAGCATTGCCGAGTTTAAAAAGGCATCGCGCCACGCGAGCTGCTCATAATGCATGTAGCCCGCCATCCCTATAGCCAGTGAAAGCAGCAGCAAACCGATAGCTATTACAGCATGGAGCGCTACACGCTTGGCGAACAGTCTATGTGGAATAGGTGGCTTATTTTTTGATTCGTACATGATAACGATTGTAGCCTAAAGCAAAGGTGCGGAAGTTAGCTAATCATGCTTTGGTAGTAGGTTAGGCCTTCAAAAAATTAACTTCCTGTCCCCAGCCCAATGAGCGTTTCAATATACTTCTAAAATTATCAGGCTTTATCTCGACATGAATTGCAGCGTTGGGACCCATATAAGTTATTTAGGTGCTCTTAAGATGAGGTTTAGGAGGCTTGGTTGCCCACCAAATACATAACAACAACAGTATCTGCAAAGGTAAGCGAGCGACTAGCGCCCAATAAGGCACCTCGGGAAACTGGCTCGCATTTTGCAACATAAAAACATTCGCAGGTGTTACTGCAATAGTTAAAAGAATCAGTCCCCAACCCGCAATACGACGAGTGCGGGCAAATAAAATCCCGATAGCGCCTGCCAACTCAAAGAAGCCACTAATCAGCACCAGCTCCCTGTGTGCCGGCAACCAGGGAGGCATAATTTTCATCTCGAGTTCAGTAAAAGCAAAATGCGCAATTCCACCAATAAAAAACCATAAGAAAACAAAAGCAAGCGCGAGAATTCTGGGAAACCCAAGCTTTGGATGTAGGATTTTTTCAGTATTTTTTGACCGCATTCTTAGTTTCCAAAATTTGTGTTCATGGCTAGCGTTGCAATGCAGGCGCTGGCGAAGCCGAACGCCTGAAATGATTTGTTAGCTGCTGATCTTCTCAGTTAGCAGCTTTTTGTACTTTTGTCCTCGACGTGAAATGCCCGGTCTGACTTCGCGTTGGCAATTCGAAAACTATCCTGCGCGATTTGCAACTCGCCCATTTTATATGCGACTTTGCCCTTAAGGAATTCGGTTTCCCCATGTATTGTCGCTGCGCGCTAAACTTTGGCACTAAAACTCTCAGCGCCAGGCAGAGTTGAAAGTCCTCGGGTTATAGTAAGATCAAACGCTTGAGTGAGATATTATTCGATAACCTCGATTTGCACATCAATAACACCGTTTGAAATGCTGCCGATCTCACTGAATGCAGACTTTGAAAGATCAATTACCCGTCCCTTTACATAGGGACCACGATCATTGATTTTGACAATCACCGATTTAGCAGTATCGACGTTTGTCACTTTAACCAGCGAACCAAATGGCAATACTTTATGTGCACCTGTTTTAAGTTCCTGTTTATATAGCTCACCGCTTGCCGTCTTTTTTGACTGGTGGCTGTTGGCGTAATATGACGCCTTTCCACTTTCCTTGTATCCAACCCAGTCTGCATTCGACCTTGGGCTGAGGGTGCTACATCCACTAATAACGAAAGCGATAAAAATTAAAAGATACCTTGTCAATTTAATCCCTGCTTTGAGTTTATGTTTTGAAGACAGATGCGATGCAAGGTGGATCCAGTCATGGTTATATCCAGATCGCCCGTTGCATAGCGACGCCGCGCGCACCACAGGCTTGGGCATGGGCTAAGTGTTCCAGTTGCATGCCGCCCAGCGCATAAACCGGTATTTCCAGACCATTGAGCATTTCACCAAATTTCTCCCAGCCTAATCCAGGCTCTTCCGGATGACTGCGTGTCGGTAATACAGGCGAGAGTAACGCAAAATCGAGTTGCAGGGCTTGTGCTTTTTGCAGTTGCCCAGCATCGTGGCAGGAAGCGCCAATGAGCAGGTTGTCTGGCTTAGTCATCATGGTCATCAGGCGCTGGCTGTTAAGATGCACACCTTGGTAGCCGAGTTGCATGGCTTGCTCCGGGCTGCCATTCAACAGGCAGCGACAGTCGTAAGGCGCACACAATGACAATACTTTTGTGCTCAACTGAGTGAGGTTGTCTTTGTCGAGTTGCGGTTCGCGGATTTGCAGCAGTTGCAGGCCTTGATCCAGTTGTTTTCTCAATGCTTGCAAGAAAGCATGTTCCCCCATTTCCTGCACATTGCTGATGGCGTACACAGAGGGTAATGATAGCGCCTGCATGATAGGGGCATTTGCGGGAAGCACCGGGCTGACATTCAGTTTTTGAGGATGCTGCCAGGCAAACTGCTGGCCTTCACGTGCCTGTAATTCACCTTGCCACTCACTGACAAAAAAGAAATGCAGCAGCACGGTTTTGGCTTCTGCATCAAGCGTGGCAGGGTAGTCGTAATGGCGTTTTATCCAGGGTTGAATCTTTGTCGGTGTGATACCAAGCTCTTCCTGGGATTCACGGATCAATGCGTGTTCCGGAGTTTCGCCAGCTTCGATCTTGCCACCGGGGAATTCCCACCAGCCTGCCCAGCCCTTGCCATCAGGCCGGCTGGCGAGCAGGTATTCACCGTTTGGCCGTATCAGGATGGCGACCGCGACTTGGACTAGTTTTGCCATCATTAAGACTTCAGTTGCAGTTTGCCGGCATAATCCTTGGCAAACTGGTAAGCGACGCGTCCGCTGCGGGCACCGCGGGTATGGTAAAACTGCAAGGCAGCATGGCGGGCAGTGTCATCCATGCTGACGCCAAAAGTTTGCAGCCAGTGTTCTGCAATGCTCAGGTATTCATCCTGGTCAAAACTGTAAAACGATAACCACAAGCCAAAGCGTTCTGCTAATGAGGTTTTTTCATCTATGGTGTCATTCGGGCGAATTTCGCCGCTTTTTTCCAGTATCGGCTGGTTATCCGCCATATACTCAGGCATCAGGTTTTTACGATTGGATGTTGCGTATACCAACAAATTCGATGAGGCGTTTTCAATCGAGCCGTCGAGGATGACTTTCAAGGCTTTGTAGCCGGTGTCATTCGCTTCAAACGTGAGGTCGTCACAGAAAATAATGAATTTTTCCGGGCGGTTCCTGATCAATTGCGTGATTTGTGGCAGGTCGGTTAAATCCTGTTTATCGACTTCGATCAGCCTTAAACCAGTGTCTGCATAAGCATTCAGCAAGGCTTTTACCAATGACGATTTTCCGGTACCGCGCGCACCAGTCAGTAATACGTGGTTGGCAGGCAGACCTTGCAGGAATTGTTTGGTATTGCGTACTACTTCAGTTTTTTGCCTGTCGATAAACCGGATATCTTCCAGCGAAACCGTATGTGGGTGTTCGACTGCTTGCAACTGGCCTTGCGCACCATGTTTGACCCAGCGCCAGGCAGTCACTTGCCAGTTAGGTTCAGCCAGTGGTGCAGGTAACAGGGTTTCCAGGCGCGTGATTAGTTGTTCGGCGCGCTGTAGCAGGTGTTCAATCGAATTCATGCAGGTTTTCTTAAATCATGATGTGAGGTGAGCGGCTATTGTACACAATGCCGGAAAGGGCTGTCAGCGGCAGTGTTGCTTTGGCAAAAGGGCTTTACGGAAAATATCGGCGTCTTTGTGTTAACTTGTCGGGCTTATACCAGTCACGTTTTCAATTTCAACAGGCTACTTAACTATGCAACAACAAAAGATTATTCTGGCATCGCGCAGCCCGCGCCGTGTCGAGCTACTGGCGCAACTTGGTGTGCAGTGCGAAATCGTGCCGGCAGATATTGATGAGTCCACCCTCACAGGAGAAGACCCGGCGCTATATGTACAACGCCTGGCAAAAGCCAAGGCGCTGGCGATTGCTGCTACTTATGCGGATAGCGGAATACCCATTCTGGCTGCGGATACCACGGTGGCGCTGGGACAAGACATTCTTGGCAAACCAGAGAATGCTGAAGAGGCGATGGCGATGTTGTCCCGCCTGAGTGGCAGCGTGCATCTGGTGCATACCGCGGTTGCGGTTTACCAGGCAGGGGAGGTGCACTCTTTATTGAACACAACGCGAGTGGAAATGATGCAAGTGCCTAAGGATGTTTTGCAAGATTATGTGGCTAGCGGTGAACCGATGGACAAAGCCGGTGCCTATGGAATACAGGGCCGCGCAGGTGCCTGGATATCGCGCATTGACGGCAGTTACAGCGGGGTGATGGGCTTACCGCTGTATGAAACGGCGCAGTTGTTGCACGCGTGGTAAACTCTGGAAAAAAACGATAATAGTTGGGATCGGGTGAAGCAAAATGTCATTGGCGCAGGAAGTACTAATTAACGTCACGCCGCAGGAGACTCGGGTGGCGATTCTGGAACAGGGTGTGGTTCAGGAGTTGCATATTGAACGTGCATCTTCACTTGGTATTGTCGGCAACATTTATCGCGGCACGGTCGTGCGCGTGTTACCAGGCATGCAATCTGCGTTTGTTGAAATAGGCTTGCCCCGCGCGGCTTTTCTACATGCAGCGGATATCATGGATTGCCATGCTGAAGAAGGCGATGTTAAAACTGACCGGCCGATTCAGGAAGTACTGCACGAAGGCCAATCGATTATCGTGCAAGTGATCAAGGAAGCGATTGGCACCAAGGGTGCGCGCCTGACCACTGAAATCAGTATTGCCGGCCGTTTCCTGGTTTATTTGCCTTATCAAAAACATATCGGCGTTTCACAGCGGATTGATATTGAGGAAGAGCGCGAATTCTTGCGTAATCGTTTGCTGGGTTTGTTACCTGAAGATCGCGAAGGTGGTTACATTATCCGCACTATGTCAGAGGCTGCTACTGATGAAGAGTTGCTGGCTGATATTGAGTACCTGCGCCGGGTGTGGAGCAAGATCCAGACTGAGAGCAAAACCGTCGGTGAGCGTTCACTTATTTTTTACGACCTCAGTTTGCCGCGCCGTATCTTGCGCGATGTAGTGTGCAAGGAAACCACCAATATCCGTGTGGATTCCCGTGAAATGTTTGAGCGCTTGAAAGAGTTTGCCGAATTATACGTCTCGCACGCAGTAAAGCCGCTGACACATTACAAGGGTGAGCGCTCCCTGTTCGAGTTTTATGATATTGAAAATGAAATCGAGAAGGCTCTATCACGTAAAGTAGAGCTTAAATCCGGTGGCTACCTGATCTTTGACCAGACGGAAGCGCTCACCACTGTCGATGTGAATACCGGCAGTTTTGTCAGCGGTAAAAACCTGTCCGATACCATTTTTAAAACCAATCTTGAGGCGGCACAAACCATCGCCCGCCAACTCCGTTTGCGCAACCTGGGCGGCATTATCATTGTCGATTTTATCGATATGGATGAAGACGCACAGCGGGAAGCAGTACTCGAGGAATTGCGCAAAGCGGTCACATTGGATAGGGCGCGTATCAACGTCAACGGCTTTTCTGCTTTAGGCCTGGTGGAACTGACACGTAAACGCACGCGTGAAAGCCTGGCGCATTTGTTGTGTGAATCCTGCAAGGTATGCCAGGGTCGTGGCGAACTGAAAACGGCACAAACCATCAGCTATGAAATCATGCGTGAATTGCTGCGTGAATCCAGGCAGTTCAAGAGTGCCAATGCCTTTAAAATCCTGGCGTCGCCAGAAGTGATCAATATGCTGGGCGATGAGGAGTCACAAAGCCTCGCCAGCCTTTCGGACTTTATTAAAAAGCCGGTGACACTGCACCCGGATACCCAATACGGCCGCGAAGAGTTCGATATCGTATGGATGTAAGATAGTCTGGATGTAAGCTGGGCGACCTTTCAGCCGCCCGCTAATCCAATTAAATAACGCCGACTGCCAACCCTGGTATCACCACCCGGCTGATCATTTGCAATAAGATCAGCGCGACCAATGCTGAAAAATCAAAGCCTTGAATCTGCGGCAATACACGGCGCAACGGGTCAAGGATAGGCGAACTCAGCTGGTTGAGTACGCCATAAATCGGGCTGTACGGGTTAACCCAGCTTAAGATTGCCATCAACAGAATCGCATAGAAAAATACGTCAATGATTTGCGCCAAAACGCCAACCACGGCCTGCCATAACCAGAACAGCGGTGCAGGCGGCAATCCGGCCAGGGTGGAAAGCAGCGCGAATAAAATCACCTGCATGAGCAAGGCCAGCAATAAAGTTGACATATCCCATTGCCTGACCGGGCGTATCAGCTTGCGCGCAGGTTTGACCATAAAGTCGGTCAGCACCACAGTCATTTGCCCGAGCTGGTTTTGAAACGAGGTGCGGGTCCATTGCATCAAAAAACGTAACACCAGTAAAAACGTCAAAATCCCGAATACTGTCCTCAGCAAAAATATGCTCATTTCACCTAACATCGTTATTGTCCTCCCAGTTCGTCGCCCAGGGTTTTTGCCCGGTTGGCTGCTTGTTGTGCCGCGTGTTGCATGATGGCATGAATATTATGCTGATTAAGGCTCAGCAAACCTTGTTCGGTGGTGCCGCCTTTGGAAGTCACTTGCTCGCGCAATGTGGCAATGGGTGTCTCGCTTGCGGCGGCGAGCAGGCTGGCGCCTTTAAAAGTCGCCACGCTTAGTTGTAATGCCTTGTCTTTATCCAGCCCCAGCGCGACTCCCGCATCGGTGAGTGCTTCAATCAGCAAGAATACGTAGGCCGGGCCACTACCGGAAATGGCGGTGACCGCATCCAGTTGTGCTTCATCGGTCAGCCACACCACGTCACCTGCCGCTTGCAGCAAACTATCTGCCAGTAGACGCTGGCCTTCGCTGACGCTCGCTAGTGCGTAAACGCCGGTCACTCCCGCCTGGATTTGTGCCGGTGTATTCGGCATGGTGCGTATCAACGTGCTGTAGCCATTTAACCAGCGGCTTAAATCTGTGGTACGAATACCCGCTGCCACCGAAATAACCAGTTGTGACTGCAGGTAGGGTGCAAGTGATTCAGCGACTGTTTTCAATTGCTGCGGTTTTACCGCCAGTACAATGACATCCGCCTGCAAAGCTTCCGCCGACAGCGCCTGTGCGGTGCGGACTCCCAGGGCTTGCTGCAATCTATCTTGCTTGCTGGCATCCGGATCAATCACGGTAATCTGTTGCATGGCAAAATCGCGCTGTCTAAGGCCGGTGATCAGTGCTTGCGCCATATTGCCGCCGCCAATAAAAGTGATACGGGGCGATGCGAGTGAGGACATGTTTAAACAGCTCCTTTGGTAGCTAAATTTGAATCTGGGGAAGTTTTCGGCAAACGTGCACCAAAGATTGCGGTACCTATACGTACCAATGTGCTGCCTTCGGCGATGGCAGCTTGGTAATCACCGCTCATGCCAATCGACAAAGTATCGAGTTGGAGTCCATGGGTATTCAATTGCTCGAACAATACCCGCACCTGCCGGAATTGGTCACGTTGCGCAGCAAAATCCTGCTGGGGCGCCGGAATCGCCATCAGTCCGCGCAAGCGTAAATGCGGCAATTGTTTGATATTTAAGGCAAGTTCCAGCAGTTCCTGGCCGCTGGCACCACTCTTGCTTGCCTCTTCGCTAATATTTACCTGCAGGCAAATGTTCAGCGGCGCGAGTTCTGCAGTGCGTGCATCTGACAGGCGTTGTGCGATTTTCAGGCGGTCAACTGAGTGTACCCAATCGAATTGACGGGCAATTTGCTGTGTTTTGTTGCTTTGAATCGGCCCAATAAAATGCCATTCTATTGCACAGTCCTGTAATTGCTGCTGTTTCATCAGCGCTTCTTGCAGATAGTTTTCGCCAAATATGGTTTGACCTGCTTCAAAAGCACTGCGAATGGCCTCGGGTGGTTGCGACTTGCTGACTGCACATAGCGTTACTTGTTGTGGCGCTTTAAAGCTCGTTTTGGCTTTAGCAATATGTTGCTGAATATCAGCAATATTATCGGCCAGGTTGATAAGCGCAGTCATGGGTGTGCCGGGATGCAGTTTGAAAGACAAAATAACATTATATAAAAATCACTGGAGTCAAATGTGGATATTTCAGATTTATTGACATTTTCTGTTAAAAATAAAGCGTCAGACTTACATTTATCTTCCGGTTTGCCACCGATGATCCGTGTGCATGGCGATGTGCGTAAAATCAATTTGCCGGCCATGGAGCACGCTGAAGTGCATCGCATGCTGTATGACATCATGAATGACAGCCAGCGCAAAGTGTATGAAGAAAACCTTGAATGCGATTTCTCGTTTGAAATCCCTGACCTGGCACGTTTCCGGGTCAATGCATTTAACCAGCAACGTGGTGCCGGTGCCGTATTCCGTACTATTCCGAGCAAAGTGCTAACGCTGGAAGAATTGAATGCACCCAAGGTATTTAAAGACCTTGCAGATACGCCACGTGGCATTGTGCTGGTGACCGGTCCTACCGGTTCCGGGAAATCCACCACCCTGGCAGCCATGGTTGATTACATCAACGAGACGCAAATGTCGCATATCCTGACCGTGGAAGACCCGATCGAATTTGTGCATACCTCGAAAAAATCCCTGATCAACCAGCGTGAAGTCGGCCCACATACACAGTCGTTCGATAATGCCTTGCGCTCGGCACTGCGTGAAGACCCGGATGTGATTCTGGTTGGTGAGATGCGTGACCTCGAAACCATACGCCTGGCGCTGACAGCTGCGGAAACCGGTCATTTGGTATTCGGAACCTTGCACACCAGCTCTGCTGCAAAAACCATAGACCGGGTGGTCGATGTGTTCCCTGCCGCTGAAAAAGAAATGGTGCGCTCCATGCTTTCCGAATCATTGCGTGCGGTGATCTCGCAAACACTCTGTAAAACCAAAGATGAGCAAGGCCGTGTGGCTGCGCATGAAATCATGATAGGCACACCGGCGATCCGTAACCTGATTCGTGAAAACAAGATCGCACAGATGTACTCTGCGATTCAAACAGGGCAAAACGTAGGCATGCAGACGTTAGACCAGAACTTGCAGGATCTGGTAAAGCGCAATGTGATCAGTGCAGATGAAGCACGTACCAAAGCAGCAAACCGCGACTCAATCATGGGCTAAGAAACAGGATGGATACTATACAAACAGGCGAAGACCGAGCACAAACTGAAAAGTTTGTGAACGACCTGCTGAAGCTGATGGTCACCAAAAAAGCGTCTGACTTGTTTATTACAGCCGGTTTTCCGCCCGCCATGAAGATTGATGGCAAACTGACACCGGTGTCATCGCAAACTCTGAATACGCAGCAAACTGCCGAAATTGCCCGTGCAGTCATGAATGACAAGCAAGCCCAGGAATTTAAAGAAACCCTGGAATGCAATTTTGCGATCAGCATGTCGTCCGTTGGCCGCTTCCGCGTCAATGCGTTTATTCAACGTAGCGCGGTGGGCCTGGTATTCCGCGTCATTAATACCAATATTCCAAAATTTGATGATTTGAAACTGCCGCCAGTCCTTAAAGACGTAGTGATGGCCAAGCGCGGACTGGTGATTTTTGTCGGCGGTACCGGTTCGGGTAAATCTACTTCGATGGCGGCGATGCTAGGCCATCGTAATGAAAGCAGCTATGGCCATATTATTACCATTGAAGACCCGGTAGAGTTTATCCACGGCCACAAAAACTGTATCGTTACCCAGCGCGAAGTAGGTGTAGATACCGAGAACTGGCACGCGGCGCTGAAAAATACCCTGCGCCAGGCGCCGGACGTGATTATGATTGGCGAAATCCGCGATCGTGAGACCATGGATTATGCGATTGCCTTCTCTGAGACCGGCCACCTGTGCCTGGCGACTTTGCACGCCAACAGTACCAACCAGGCATTAGACCGGATTATTAACTTTTTCCCCGAAGAACGACGTCAGCAATTACTGATGGATTTATCACTCAATCTGCGTTGTATCGCTTCGCAGCGCTTGATTCCCAAAGTCGATGGCAGTGGTCGTGTGGCGGCGGTTGAAGTATTGCTACATTCGCCATTGATTTCTGACCTGATTTACAAAGGCGATGTGCACGCGATTAAAGAGATCATGGCCAAATCGCGTGAGTTAGGTATGCAAACCTTTGACCAGGCCTTGTTTGAGCTTTATGAAGCCAGCAAAATCACTTATGACGATGCATTGCGTAATGCCGACTCGGTGAATGATTTGCGACTGAAAATTAAACTGAACAGCAAACTGGCAAACCCGGAAAATCAGGATCAAAACAAGATTTCCAACCTTGATATTTTATAAAGTGATTCTTTGAAACAGTCGTAAAGAATAAGAGTTGAATATAGCAAGCCCCACTAGCGTTGGTTAGTGGGGCTTGTTGATTTCTGGCACCTGCAACTGCTTAGGACTTGGTTTGCTGCAATGATTCCTGCTGGAATACCAATTCACCGCTGGTGAAAGTTGCCGAGACTTTTCCTGCCAGTGACTGATTCAGGAAAGGTGTATTTTTTCCTTGGCTGACCAATACGCGGCTATCTACACGCCATTCGATTTCCGGGTCGTAAATCACTACATCGGCAATCGCCCCGACTTTGAGGGTGCCTGCCGGCACGCCTAAAATATTGGCAGGCGTTTGCGTGATTTTCAGTAGCGCTTGTGCAGGTGAAAGCTTGGCTTGCGCTGCCCATTTTAAAGTCAATGGGAGCAATAATTCCAGTGCTGACGCGCCGGGGCGGGATTCGGCGAAAGGCAAGGCTTTATCGTCATCGTCAACCGGTGTGTGGTCAGAGCAAATGGCATCCAGCGTGCCATCCAGTAATCCCGCGCGCAAGGCATCGCGGTCACGTTGGGTGCGCACAGGTGGCTTCAGGTGCACCATACTGTCAAAAAATCCTATATCCATTTCTGTCAGGTGCAGGTGCTGGATGCTGACATCAGCAGTCAGGCGTACACCCGATTGTTTGGCCTGACGTATCAATTCCACAGACTCCGCCGTGGAAACACGGGCAATATGTAATGAAGCGCCAGTGTTTTGGGCAATGCGCAGCATGGTTTGCAGGGCGATGCTTTCAGCTGCTACCGGGATACCTTTCAGGCCTAACCTGGAAGCAACTTCGCCATCATGTGCAACACCGTTCTTCGCCAAGTAGGGATCTTCTGCACGCATAAACAGGGTATAGCCAAAGGTGGCAGAGTATTCAAAGGCACGCCAGAGCACTTGCGTATCGACAATCGGTGTATCAGCCTGTGAAAAACCGACGCAACCGGCTGACGTCAGGGCAAACATCTCGGTGAGGAAATGGCCTTCTAACTGGCGGGTAACGGCACCTAAAGGATAGACATTTGCCAGGGCATGTGACTTCGCCCTGTGCTTGAGCATTTCAACCAGCCCAGGTTCATCCAGTACCGGATCGGTATCCGGTGGGCATGCCAGGCTGGTGACACCACCGGCCATGGCTGCACGTAATTCGCTCAATAGGGTAGCTTTGTATTCGCTACCAGGTTCACGCAGGCGCGCACACAAATCCACCAGGCCGGGCAGTACCCATTTGCCATTGGCATCCAGCGTCTGGTCTGCCTTGAAACCGGCTGGTGCATTGCCGATGGCGGTAATTTTATCGCCACTGATATAGATATCGCAGACTTGGTCCAGTTGCTGGCTGGCATCGATCACGCGGCCTTGCTTAATGACTATATTCATGCCGCGTTGCCTCCCCCAAGAATTGCCATCACGGCCATGCGTACCGCGATGCCATAGGTGACTTGCGGAAGAATGACCGATTGTTTGCCATCCGCCACGCTTGAGTCGATTTCAACCCCACGGTTCATTGGCCCCGGGTGCATGACAATCGCATCTGGCCTTGCCAGTGTCAGCCGCTCGGGCGTCAGGCCAAAGGTCTGGAAAAATTCATGTGTACTTGGCAGCAGGGCGCCGGACATGCGTTCGTTTTGCAGGCGCAGCATCATGATCACATCAACGTCTTTCAAGCCTTGATCCATATTGTGATAAACCTGTACGCCCAGTTTTTCAACTTCCGCAGGCAATAAGGTGCGGGGTGCAATGACACGGATTTCAGGTACACCTAGCGTGGCGAGTGCGTGAATTTCGCTGCGCGCCACGCGGGAATGCAATATGTCTCCAACAATTGCAACGCGCAGATTATGCATTTCAGGTTTGTATTTGCGGATGGTAAATACATCCAGCAAGCCCTGGGTAGGATGGGCGTGGCGGCCATCACCGGCATTAATCACGCTGATATGCGGCGGTACATGCTGTGCGATAAAGTGTGCGGCGCCGCTCTGCTGGTGGCGCACCACAAACATGTCGGCATGCATGGCAATCAGGTTGTTGACCGTGTCAAGTATGGTCTCGCCTTTGGATTGCGATGAGGTGCTGACATTCAGGTTTAACACATCGGCAGACAAACGTTTGGCAGCAATTTCAAAGGTGGTGCGCGTACGAGTACTGTTTTCAAAAAACAAGTTGCAGACCGTTTTGCCACGTAATAGCGGCACTTTCTTGATTTCGCGCTCAGCTACCCCGACGAAGTTTTCAGCAGCGTCCAGAATATCAGTCAGGATACGTTTGGGCAGGCCCTCGATACTGAGCAGGTGTTGTAGTTGCCCCTGCGCGTTCAGTTGCGGGTTGTACATGTTAATTGGCTCCACTGTCGTTAGGCAGATTGGCTTCTGGGGAATGGGTAGCAGACTGGCTGGAATCTGTCACCGTCAGGTGCAAACGTCCCTGCGTATTGATGGAAAGTTCAAATGCCTGGTGGGCGAGCAATGGGATATCGGCGCCAACGATATCAGGACGAATCGGTAATTGTGCACCACCACGGTTGATCAGTGCGGCCAGTTCTATCAAGCCAGGGCGACCATAATCAAATAGCTCGTTAATCACAGCGCGCACTGTGCGGCCTGTATAGAAAATATCGTCGATCAGGATGATATGCCTGTCATTCACGTCAAAAGGGATGTGGCCGGGTTGGGCGGTGGTTTTCATGCCGCGTCTGGCGTAGTCATCGCGGTACATGGATGCATTCAGTTTTCCATGGGCAATGTCGCGCCCCAGTTCGGTTTGGAGGCGTTGCAGCAATTTTTCCATCAGCCACACGCCACCGGTGTAGATGCCGACCAAAGCGGTATTTTCATGGACGCGGGGTTTTAATTGTTGGTAAAGCTGATCCAGCAACTGTTCGGGGTCAGGCAGTATCATGAGAGTCCTGTGCTATGAACGTGAGTGATAGGCGTCAAAGTAAGATTGTAATATAGTTTGTGCGGCAACCTGGTCCAAATGTTGTTTTTGCGCACGGCCCCGGACCCCTGCTTCGCGCAGTGATTGTGACGCTTCGGCTGAAGTCAGGCGCTCATCTATCATCATCACGGGTAAGTTGAAGCGGCCCTCAAGGCGCTGCGCAAACTTCTGTGCCAGGGCGGTCATCGCATGGGCGTCGCCGTCCATGGTCATCGGTAGTCCAACGATGAGTAGAACCGGTTGCCATTCCTGCAATATAGCCGCGATGCGGTCAAATTTTCCGGCATTATCTTCCGCTTCAATGGTGAGCAGCGGATGCGCCAGTGCGAGCAGGGTTTCACCCACTGCGACGCCAATCCGTTTTTCACCGAAATCAAACGCGAGCACACTGCCGCTAATATCAGGATAAAGGCGTTCGGTAATAGGCAGGTGACTTTGCGTTAAGGGTTGCTTGCTGTGCTTTATCTCAGGCATGCCCTGCAACCTCGGACAGGGTTGCGTAATCCACGCCTAACTGCTGCATGGCCCACAACACTTTGTCATCACTGGGCAGGTTGAAGATGAGCTTGTGTAAATGCTCGCGGTCATCCAGCGGCAGGGTGAGCCAGGCATTGGCCTGGATCTCATCCTCCAGTTGGCCTGAAGACCAGCCGGTATAACCGAGAGCGATAAACATATCCTGTGGGGCTTCATCGCGTGCTGCCGCTTCCAGGATATCCTTGGAAGAAGTCATCGCCAGCCCTTCAGACAAGCCCAGCGTGGTGTTGAATTCAGTAGCAGGTGTGTGCAGCACAAAGCCGCGCTCGACCTGCACCGGCCCACCAAAATGTACCAGGCGGTCCTGTTGGTGTGGGGCGTCGCACGGCATATCCAGTTGCTCAAACAGGTCGCCGACATTGAGTTGTAACGGATGGTTGAGGATCATACCCATGGCGCCATCATCGTCGTGGCTGCAAATCAGAATCACGCTTTTGCTGAAATAGGGGTCTTGCATGGCTGGCATGGCGATGAGAATCTGGCCAGTCAGGTTTAATCGTTCGCTGATATCGGACAAAGGTAATTGTTCACTCATAAGGGTGACGCCTCTTCTTCGCTGAGGTAGCCGGTGATTTCCAGGCCGAAACCATCCATGCTTGGCATTTTGCGCGGTGCAGCCATCAGGCGCATTTTTTTTACGCCCAGGTCGAGCAGGATTTGTGAGCCGATGCCGTAGTTTCGTAATTCCTGGTTGAGTGTGATTTTCTGGTCTGCGCGTAAAATCCTGTCTGTCAGTCCCAGGCCATCTTCATCATGGTTGATTAACACAATTACACCACACGGCGCATTGCTGATGGTACGCATGGCTTGTAATAGATTCCAACTATGCGATTGATGGCTGCTATCCAGCAGGTCAATCATGGATAAAGGTTCATGCACCCGTACCAGGGTTTCGGTAGCGGTTAACGGATCACCTTTCACCAGCACCAGATGCGTTTCCTGCGCAATATTGTCGCGATAGGCTATCAGTTGCATGGGGCCAAAAGCCGTTTCAATTTTGCGCTCGGCACTGCGCTCAATCAGGGTTTCATGCGCAGCGCGGTAGTGAATCAGGTCGGCGATGGTGCCGATGCGGATGTCATGCTCTGCTGCGACCTGCATCAGGTCTGGCAGGCGCGCCATTTCGCCGTCATCTTTGAGTATCTCGCAGATCACGCTGGCAGGTTCGCAGCCGGCCAGTTGTGCCAGATCGCAACCCGCTTCAGTATGCCCGGCACGCACCAGCACGCCGCCATTCATGGCACCAATCGGGAAAATGTGCCCCGGGCTGACAATGTCACTGGCCTTGGCATTCTTGGCGATGGCTGCGCGGATTGTGGTTGCGCGATCAGCCGCTGAAATCCCGGTAGTGACACCTTCAGCCGCTTCGATAGAGACGGTAAAATTTGTGCCCAGGCGCGTACCGTTTTTGCGGGTCATCGGCGGTAGATTCAACTGGCGGCAACGTTGCTCTGTCAATGTCAGGCAAATCAGGCCACGGCCGTATTTAGCCATAAAGTTGATATGCTCTGCGGTCACAAATTCAGCCGCAATCACAAAGTCACCTTCGTTTTCGCGGTGCTCGTCATCGACCAGAATGACCATTTTTCCGGCGCGGATGTCGGCGATAATCGCTTCAATAGTACTAATCTGCGCCGACATTATTCCTGCTCCCAGGCTTGCATGCGCTCTACATAACGCGCAATCAAATCAATTTCCAGGTTCACTGCGTCTCCGGGTTTTGCATACTGCATAATTGTATGCTGCATGGTATGGGGGATCAGGTTGATGCTGACTTCATCCTGCGTGATGGCATTGACTGTCAGGCTGATGCCATTGACGCACAACGATCCTTTTTGGGCGATGTATTTACTCAGGGCATGTGGCGCGCGTACTTTCAGCAGCCAGCATTCGCCTACCTGCTCCAAAACGCTAATGGTGCCGACGCCATCAACGTGGCCGGTCACCAGGTGGCCGCCCAGCCGGTCTGCCAGTCGCAACGCTTTTTCAAGATTCACAGCACCAGGTTGGCCGAGGCCACTGGTCACATCTAAAGTGACTTTGGACACCATAACTTCGAAGGAAGTGGATTCCAGTTTGGTAACAGTGAGGCACACGCCATTCACGGCAATGCTGTCACCCAGCTGTACATCTTGCAGGCCTAAATCGGAGGCTTCGATACGTAATGCGCAATCGTCGCCGTGTGTGACTACGTCGGCAATGTGGCCGACGGTTTGAATAATCCCAGTGAACATGGTGTGATTTTATCAGTGCTGCATGCTAAAGTAATCACATTCACGCAACATTTTTCATAATCCAACAATTTTCAACCAGGCTTGGTGACCATATGCGTTTAGATGATCTTGAAGAAAGCCAGCATGTAGAAGATAGCCGCGGCAGTGGCATGATCGGTGGCCGCAGCATAGGCATAGGCACGATTGCTATTGCGCTGGTAGCGATGTATTTTGGTGTCGACCCAAACCTGGTATTGAATCTGGCGCAACAGGGCCAGCCTGCCACGCAAACTTCGGTGCCAGCAGCCGATAGCAATGATCCTAATGTTAAATTTGTCTCCCGCGTCTTGTGGAGTACCGAACAGGTCTGGCAATCATTATTCTCCAACGCCGGGCAGCAATACAGTGCACCTAACCTTGAAATATTTGGTGGCGCGACACAAACGGCTTGTGGACAGGGTCAGGCGGCGATGGGGCCGTTTTATTGCCCGGCAGACCAGAAAGTCTATATTGACCTGAGTTTTTATAAAGAACTGCAAGAGCGTTTCAAAGCGCCCGGTGACTTTGCCCAGGCGTATGTAATTGCTCATGAAGTTGGCCACCACGTACAGAATTTATTGGGTACCACGCAAAAAGTACAGCAGGCCAGGCAACAGGCAGGTTCTGAAGCTGAGGCGAATGTGTATTCGGTAAAGCTGGAATTGCAGGCAGATTGCTATGCCGGCGTATGGGCCCATCATGCGGATGAGAAATTCCGTATCCTGGAAACTGGCGATATTGAAGAAGCTTTGCGCGCAGCGACTGCGATTGGTGATGACACCCTGCAAAAGCAAGCGCGCGGCTATGCAGTGCCCGACAGCTTCACTCATGGCAGTGCCGAACAGCGTGTGCAATGGTTTAAAGCGGGCCTGCAATCAGGGAGTGTCAATGATTGCAATACATTTAAAAATGCAGTGTAAACATAGTAAGTGGTATGGATGTTTAAGGTATGACCGAACAAAGTAATTCTTCTCAGGCTGTGTCTGCAAGTGATCAATCAGTCGATCAGCACTTAATTGAAACTACCGTTTCCAGCGAGATCATGGCGCAAGGCAAGATGTTGACCGTGCGTTACGACGAAGCGCGCTTACCTAATGGCACCATTAGCGGACGCGAGTATGTGATGCATCCGGGTGCTGTGGTGGTGGTCGCGTTGACGCAAGACGGTGGCGTGGTGCTTGAAAGACAGTTCCGCTATCCGCTCAAGCAGGTATTTATAGAATTGCCCGCCGGTAAAATTGACCCGGGCGAACCAGTATTGCGAACCGGGCAGCGTGAGTTGCTGGAAGAAACCGGCTACAGCGGTAACGAATGGGTGAAGCTGGGTGTTCAGCATCCTTGTATTGGCTATTCGAATGAGGTGATTCATATTTACCTGGCGACTGGCCTGACGCTGGGAGCACATGCCAGGGACATTGACGAAGCGATGGATGTGTTTGTCTGGCCGTTTGCGCGCGTGATGCAAGCAATTGAAAGCGGCGAAATCACTGACAGTAAAACGATGGGTGCCATGTTGCTGGCAGAGCGATACTTGCTCAAACATCCGGTGTCAGGATTAAGTCTTTAAGAAAGTAGTTGATGAGAGTATTACAAATAGGCTGTGGTGGCTTGGGCACATTAATTGCGCAAGAAACCCTTGCACACGGACATGAGCTGATTATCGTCAGGCGTTCCAGGCAGGCTGTGCCGCAAGGTGCGCAAGTATTGCATCTGGATGTGGTAAAAGGAGACGCGTTAGCGCCGATTGCCGAGTTGCAGCCTGAAATTCTGCTGTATTGCCTGGCCCCAGTGGAAGGCCAGTCTTACCAGCAAACCTATGTGCAAGGCTTGAAAAATGTGCTGGCGCATGTCTCCAAGTCTGCACTACGCCATGTCTTTTTTATCTCCAGTACCGGTATTTACGGCGAACATCAAGGCGAATTTGTGGATGATAGTACTGCCGTTGTGCCTGCAGATGCTGATGGACAGGTGATGCTAGACGCTGAGCGATTGCTGTATGAGTTGCCATGCACGCATTCTGCGTTACGCGTGTCAGGCATTTATGGCTCGCAACGTTTGTATTTATTGCGTGCGGTGCAGGATCAAGCGCGCTGGCCAAAAGTGGCCCATTGGACCAACCGTATTCATGAACTGGATGTAGCGAGGGCTGTGGTGCATTTGTATGAACAGGTTGCGAACGGCATGGTTTTGCCGGCACATTGCATTGTGACCGATGGCGTACCGGCGCTACAGCACGAAGTGTTGCAGTGGATGGCTGGCAAAATGCAGTTGCCATTGCCGGATACGCCTCCTTTAGAGCCCCAAACCGGCAAGCGCATCACTAACCAGTTTTTGCCACAAAGTGGCTTTAAATTGAAGTTTGCCGATTACCGTGCAGGCTACGAAGCCATACTGGCAGCCAGACAGTAATGGCCAACTTCTATCAATCATGCAGGGAAAATCACACGCTATGTTGAAGGTGTTATGCATTGCAGCGCTGCTGCTCAATAGTGTGATGGCGAATGCAGATGATGAAGAAGCGTTTCAATCCTGGGTCTCGGCGATACGTCAGGAAGCGCTGGCTTTACACATTGCGCCACAAGCAGTGGATTTCACGCTCAACAATGTGACCTATCTGCCAAAGCTAATTGATCTGGATCGCAAGCAGCCAGAGTTTGTGACCAGTTTCTCAGCCTATGTGAATCGACGCATCAACCAGCGTGTAGTCATCAAAGGCAAGCAAATGCTGCAAGATTACCAGGGTGTTTTGTATGTGGTGGAAGAGCTGTATCAGGTGCCCAAGGAGGTACTGGTCGCTTTTTGGGGGCTGGAAACCAACTTTGGCGGCTATATGGGCGATATCCCCCTGGCATCCGCCCTTGCAACTTTATCTTATGAAGGCCGCCGGGCAGAGTTTTTCAAGCGTGAACTGTTTAACCTGATGCGCGTGGTTGAGCGTGAGCATCACTACGATAGTGTGGTCACAGGCTCTTGGGCGGGCGCCACCGGACATATGCAATTCATGCCAAGCACTTTGCTCAAGTATGGGGTTGATGCCGATGCCGACGGCAAAATTGATATCTGGAATTCATACCCGGATATATTCAGCTCAGCGGCCAATTATCTTTCCCAGGCCGGTTGGCAGGCCGGAAAACCCATCAGTATGATGGTGGCATTGCCTCAAGGATTTGATTACAGCCAGGCACAGTTGCAGCTGTATAAACCAGTCAGTGAATGGGTAAAACTGGGGGTGATCGGCGTGCCGGATAATGCAATTAGCCTGCCGCAAGCAGCGATTATCCTGCCACAAGGCTTTGATGGGCCTGCCTACATGATATTCCCGAATTTCGATGTGATTATGCAATGGAATCGCTCGGTGAATTATGCACTCAGTGTGAGTCTGTTAAGCCAGCAGTTACGGCAGGATATGTACACCCTGGCAATGCCCCCTGAACCGCCGGCCCTTAGTTACCAGCAAATGTGGGCATTACAGGAAGCACTGAACGCGCAGGGGTTTGATAGTGGCACGCCGGATGGTTTTCCTGGTGGCAAAACGCAAGCCGCGATTCGTCGCTATCAGGCAACCCAGAAGCTGCCACAGGATGGTTACCCGGGTGTTGAGATATTTAACCGGCTGACTGCGCCACCCCCTTAAAGAGTGATCGATAGTTTGTGAACTGATGTTGACGCAAAAGATGTTGTGAAGTCAGCGCAAAATCAACCGGCAATGAAGGAATAACATTGCTCAGGCACCTATTTAAGCCATTAATTGATATTTGTGTAGCCAGTGCCGGCTTATTGCAATGAGTTTTGTAGCCCATTAATTAAAATGCATGCCATTGCCTAGCTGAATGCTTTCGGATAGAATGCGCAACCTTATTGATTCGCAGCATGTCTGTGAGTTTATAGTCGCGTAGCTCAGCTGGTTAGAGCACCACCTTGACATGGTGGGGGTCGATGGTTCGAGTCCATTCGCGACTACCAGATATTAAAAGCCACCTCAAGCGAGGTGGCTTTTTTATTTTTCGCATTTTCGACGCTGATCAACCAAGCTTAATGACGGTTGACTGCTTCAACTTTGGTGAGCAGTTCCGTTGCAGACTTTTCACGCGCTGTGCGATAATGTTCGTTTGGTCACAAAGCAGTGCCATGCGCTTGTTTTATTAGTGATTTTAACCTTTCGAGAGAGAATACATGCCTGTAATACGCTTGCCTGATGGGTCCGCCAGAAGCTTTGAGAATTCGGTGACCGTGGCTGATGTTGCGATGAATATTGGTGCTGGGCTGGCGAAAGCCGCTTTGGCAGGCAAAGTCACGCATCCAGGGCAAGAGGCTAAACTGGTAGATACCAGTTACCTGATCGAGCAGGACGTGGATCTCGCAATTATCACTGATAAAAATGAAGAGGGCCTGGAGGTGATCCGTCATTCCACCGCTCACTTATTGGCTTATGCCGTCAAAGAATTATTTCCTGATGCGCAGGTCACCATAGGTCCTGTGATTGAAAACGGCTTTTACTATGACTTTAGCTATAAGCGCCCGTTCACACCGGACGATTTGGTAGCCATTGAAAAGAAAATGGTTGAGCTGGCTAAAAAGGACGAAAAAGTCGAGCGCACGGTATTGCCGCGCGATGAAGCGGTCGCTTATTTCAAAAGCATTAACGAACATTACAAAGCAGAAATCATTGCCAGCATCCCCAGTAATGAGGATGTTTCACTGTATTCAGAAGGCGGGTTTACCGACTTGTGCCGTGGACCACACGTACCAAATACCGGCAAATTAAAAGCATTCAAGTTGATGAAGCTGGCTGGCGCTTACTGGCGTGGCGATAGTAACAACGAGATGTTGCAGCGTGTCTATGGTACTGCCTGGCGCAATAAGGATGAGCTGGAAGCTTATCTGCATATGCTGGAAGAAGCCGAGAAGCGAGACCACCGCAAGTTAGGCAAACAGCTTGATTTCTACCATATGCAGGAAGATGCCCCTGGTATGGTGTTCTGGCATCCTCGTGGCTGGGTGATTTGGCAAGAAGTCGAGCAGTATATGCGCGCCAAATTCAAAGAATATGATTACCAGGAAGTGCGCACGCCGACAGTATTGGATAAGACCCTGTGGGAAAAATCCGGTCACTGGCAAAATTACCGTGACAATATGTTTATCACCCAGTCGGAAAGCCGCGATTACGCAGTGAAACCGATGAACTGTCCTGGTCATATTCAAATTTTCAACAGTAGTCTGCATAGTTATCGCGATTTGCCGTTGCGTCTGGCTGAATTTGGCTCCTGTCATCGTAACGAACCTTCCGGTTCCTTGCATGGCTTGATGCGCGTGCGCGGCTTTACCCAGGATGATGCCCACATTTTCTGTATGGAATCGCAAGTCGAGGCCGAAGTGGCCGACTTTATCAAGATGCTATACGAAGTCTATAAAGACTTTGGTTTTGATGACGTGATTGTCAAGCTGTCTACCCGTCCTGAAAAGCGCGTGGGTACTGAAGAAGCGTGGGATATGGCTGAAACCGCATTGGCAAATGCGATTAAAGCTAATGGGCTTGAGTTTGAATATCAGCCCGGCGAAGGTGCATTTTATGGCCCTAAAATCGAGTTCACACTTAAAGATTCATTGGGCAGGATGTGGCAATGCGGCACCATCCAGCTTGACCCGAACCTGCCGGAACGCCTGGGTGCAGAGTATGTGGCAGAAGATAATTCCCGTCAGCGCCCGATTATGTTGCATCGCGCGATTGTCGGTTCCATGGAGCGTTTCCTGGGTATTTTGATTGAGAACTTTGCTGGTGCCATGCCCACATGGTTGGCCCCGGTGCAGGTCATGGTATTGAATATTTCTGATGGTCAAGCCGATTATGTGCGCCAAGTGGTTGAAAGTTTGAAGAAAAATGGCATTCGATGCGATTTTGACTTGAGAAATGAGAAGATTACCTATAAAATACGCGAACATAGTTTGCAGAAGTTGCCATACCTGATTGTGGTAGGCGACAAGGAAATGCAAAATGGTCAAGTGGCCGTACGTACCAGAAAAGGTGAAGATCTGGGTGTGATGACGGTAGACGCGTTTGTAGCGCGTGTGCAACAAGACATCCAAAGCAAGGTCTGATTTTCTCAGGTGCTGTGCGGCTTTGTTTATTTGTTTAGGGGATTGTTATAGCTCAAGATAAAGATACACGCATCAATGGCGATATTACTGCGCCACAAGTGCGTTTAGTTGGTGTAGATGGCGAGCCGTTAGGTGTGATGACTCTGAGAGAGGCCTTTGCCAAAGCGGAAGAAGCTGATATTGATATTGTTGAAATTGCACCAAATGCAGCACCACCAGTGTGCCGTTTGATGGATTATGGTAAATTCAAATACGCCGAGAGCAAACGTCTGCATGAGCAAAAACTAAAACAAAAACAGGTGCAAATTAAAGAGGTCAAGTTCAGGCCCGGCACCGATGATGGCGATTACAACATCAAGCTGCGTAATATCATCCGCTTTTTAGGTGATGGTGATAAAGCGAAGATTACTTTACGCTTCCGTGGTCGTGAGATTACGCACCAGGAATTTGGTTTGGCGTTGTTAAAACGCCTTGAAGCAGATTTAACAGAACATGCATTGGTTGAGCAATATCCTAAAATGGAAGGCCGGCAAATGGTCATGGTACTGGCACCGGCTAAAAAAGTCGTTCCGGTCGCCAAAAAAGCAGATAAACCTGCTGATAAAGAAACCCCAGGCGTTGAATAATTTTCACGCCAGCAAGCTAAAGCAATAAAAAAGTTTTTTTGGAGTAATACGGCTAAATTGGCTGCCTAGTTACTCTCTATTCAACCTCTAAGGAGACCAAAATGCCAAAGATGAAAACAAAGAGCAGCGCCAAAAAGCGCTTCAAGTTCTTGGGTAACGGTAAAGTGAAGCGTACGCACTCTCACTTACGCCACATCCTGACCAAGAAAACAACCAAGCAAAAACGTAAGCTGCGCGGTACTTCCATTATTTCTGCAACTGATGTCAAACGCGTTCGCGCAATGATGCCAACACAATAAGGAGACCGACATGCCTAGAGTAAAACGTGGCGTCATAGCCCGCGCAAGACACAAGAAAGTTTTAAAAGCAGCAAAAGGTTACCGTGGTCGTCGTAAGAACGTTTACCGCGTTGCCAAACAGGCGGTGATGAAAGCCGGTCAATATGCATACCGTGACCGTCGTCAGAAAAAACGTCAATTCCGTACATTATGGATTGCACGTATCAACGCTGCAGCCCGTGAAGCTGGTTTGACATACAGTCGCTTCATGAATGGCTTGAAAAAAGCTGCGGTTGAAGTTGACCGTAAAGTATTGGCTGACCTGGCTGTGTTTGATAAAGCTGCTTTCGCTAAATTCGTAGAATTGGCAAAAACAGGTTTAAGCGCCTAGTCTGACCTAACGAAAAAAGAGGCTGCGGCCTCTTTTTTTATTTCAATTGCTGCAACAAAAATAATCGCAAGAAAACATAATTATGGCCGATCTCACCCCCTTAATCGAAGAAGCGCAGCAAGACTTTGCTAACTGTCATGATGTGCCAGCCCTGGAAAACGCCAAAGCCAAATATCTGGGTAAGTCTGGCGCGTTGACTGAAGCCCTCAAAGGCTTGGGTAAACTTTCTGCGGAAGAACGTCCGGCAGCTGGAGCCGCGATTAATGTGGTTAAACAAGCGGTTGAGCAGGCACTCAATGCACGCCGCGACAGCATTCTGGCTGCAGAACAAGCCAAGCAGCTGGCGAGTGAGAGCATTGATGTAACCTTACCGGCAAGAGCGCAGTCTGCAGGTGGTTTGCACCCCGTTACGCTGACGTTACGCCGGGTAGAAGAACTGTTTCATTCTATCGGTTTCAGTGTTGCCAACGGCCCTGAAATTGAAACTGATTTTTATAATTTCACCGCCCTGAACATTCCTGATAATCATCCAGCGCGTGCCATGCACGATACGTTTTACGTAGATAACGGCACTGACAGTATGGAGCACGTGTTGCGTACGCATACCTCACCAGTGCAAGTGCATTACATGGAAACCAACACGCCGCCGCTGAAGATTATTGCACCTGGTCGCGTGTATCGTGTCGACTCCGATGCCACCCATTCACCTATGTTCCACCAGGTGGAAGGTCTGTGGGTAGATGAGCAGATCAGTTTTGCAAACCTCAAAGGCGTGGTACAGGATTTCTTGCAGAAATTCTTTGAGCGCGATGACCTCACAGTGCGTTTCCGTCCCTCATTCTTCCCGTTCACCGAGCCATCTGCCGAAATGGATATGAGCTGGAATGGCGGCTGGCTGGAAATCGGTGGTTGCGGCATGGTGCACCCGGAAGTACTCAAGCACGTCAATATCGATAGTGAAAAATACCGTGGCTTCGCGTTTGGCCTGGGCGTAGAGCGCCTGGCTATGTTGCGCTACGGGGTAAATGATTTGCGTCATTTCTTTAATAATGACCTTCGCTTTTTGCAGCAGTTTATTAAATAAACGCTCGTCACTTTTAAACCTCATCAGATAGGTATAAATAAGAATATGCAGTTTTCAGAACAATGGTTACGCTCCATGGTCAACCCAGCGCTGGATACTGCGCAACTTGGTCATGCATTGACGATGGCGGGCCTTGAAGTCGAAGAGTTAACCGCGGTTGCGCCTGCTTTTCAGCGCATAGTGGTGGCAGAAATCCTTGAAACGGCTAAGCATCCGGATGCTGACCGCTTGCAGGTCTGTAAAGTCAACGTCGGTGGAGAAGTGCTGCAAATTGTGTGCGGCGCATCTAATGCACGTGCCGGCCTGAAAGCGCCTTGTGCATTAGTCGGTGCAGAATTACCTGGTATCAGTATTAAACAGGCTAAAGTGCGCGGTATGGAGTCATTCGGCATGATGTGTTCAGCCAAGGAGCTGGGCATTGCTGCCGAAGCCAGCGGCCTGCTCGAACTGCCTACCGATGCGCCAGTCGGGCAGGATATCCGTGAATATCTTGACCTCAATGATCATACTTACACATTGAAATTAACGCCTAACCGTGCTGACTGCCTCAGCATTCTCGGCATCGCACGAGATGTCGTAGCCATGACAGGCGCGCCGATTAAAGTGCCTGCCATCCAGGCTGCTGTCGTCAACAGTAACCAAAGCAAGGCTGTTAATGTCACCGCCAGCGAAGCCTGCCCAGCGTATTACGGCAGGGTGGTTGAAGGTGTGAATGCACAGGCTCCAACGCCGGACTGGATGATTCGCAGGCTGGAGCGTAGCGGTATCCGAAGTATCAGCGCCTTGGTTGATATCACCAATTACGTATTGCTTGAGCTGGGCCAGCCACTGCATGCGTTTGACCTGAATCTGCTGCAAGGCGATATCCAGGTTCGTTTTTCACGAGCGGGTGAAAAATTATCCCTACTTAATGATACTGAAGTAACCCTGAAAGCCGATGACCTCGTCATCGCCGATAGTAATGGTGCAGTGGCACTGGCAGGGATTATGGGTGGCAAACCTACTTCAGTGACAGATAAGACACATTCCATATTCCTTGAAAGCGCCTTCTTTACGCCGGATACTTTGGCTGGTAAAGCTCGCCGTCTGGGCTTGAGCACAGACTCATCCTACCGTTTTGAGCGCGGCGTGGATTTCGGCAATACTTCACAAGCGCTAGAACGCGCGACAGCACTGGTGCTGGAAATCTGTGGTGGCAGCGCTGGGCCTATCACTTCTGCGACTGCTCAACTGCCAGAGCGTAAACAGGTGACTTTACGTTACGAGCGTTTGATTTCGGTACTTGGCATTAAGATCAGCGCAGCGCAGGTCGGCCAATTGCTCACCCAGTTAGGCTTTGTGTTCAGCGAATCGAATGGGGTGTTCAAGGTGAGCGCGCCTAGTTTCCGCTTTGATATTGCGCGTGAAGAAGACCTGATTGAAGAAGTTGCCCGGTTGCATGGTTACGAGCATATCCCGGCATTAACGCCAGTCGCGTCTCAAGGCATGCTGGCAGCGCCTGAAGCTAAGCGTAGTCACGACCGTTTGCGTGACGTGATGGTGCAACAAGGCTATCAGGAAGTCATCACCTATAGTTTTGTCGATGCCGCCTGGGAGCGTGATTTATATGCTAACCACCAACCTATTGCCTTGAAAAATCCTATCGCCAGCAATCTGAGCGTGATGCGCTCTGGTTTGTGGGGCGGCTTGCTCGATACCTTGAGTTATAACCTCAACCGTCAGCAATCGCGTGCGATGTTGTTTGAGCTTGGCAGTCGCTATGTGCGCCAGGCTCAAGGCTATACGGAGACACTTGTGTTATCAGGGGTATGTTATGGCAATGTGTTGCCAGAACAATGGGGCAGTACAGCGCGCCAGTTCGATTTTTACGATGCCAAAGCACATGTTGAAGCATTATCCGCGAACACGGTACGTTTCGTTTCCGAATTACATCCGGCACTGCATCCTGGTCAGTCAGCACGTATTTACCTGGGTGATAAAGCCGTAGGCTGGCTGGGAAAATTGCATCCGCAATGGCAACAGCAATATCAACTTACCCAGGCTTGTTTCCTGTTTGAGATAGATGTGGCTGCCATCCATACCAAACAAGTTCCAGTGTACCAAGAGGTAAGTAAATTCTTGCCGGTGCGTCGCGATTTAGCCATGGTGGTTGATCAAAATATCTCTGCGCAAGCAATGATAGAAGCCATAATTGCAGAGCAAATTCCGCAGTTGCAAACGGTCAAATTGTTTGATGTTTATCAGGGTAAAGGCGTGCCAGAAAACAAAAAAAGCCTTGCATTTCTTGTACTTATGCAAGATACTGCCAAGACTATGGTCGATGAGGAAGTGGACACAATCTTGTCACAAATCCTAAAAAATTGGTCATCGAATTTTTCTGCAGTACTAAGATAATTATTCGGATATTCCTCGGTGAGTCGAGGAATATCAGTTAATTCAATACTAGCGTAATCTCACATAATAAGAAGGTTCAGGGGATCGTTAATGACACTCACAAAAGCTGACTTGGCTGATTTGTTGTTTGAACAAGTCGGACTAAATAAGCGTGAAGCCAAAGATATGGTCGAAGCGTTTTTTGAAGAAGTTCGTAATGCACTGGAAAATGGAGACAGCGTAAAACTCTCCGGTTTCGGTAATTTTGAGTTGCGCACTAAATCAGAACGTCCTGGCCGTAACCCGAAAACAGGCGAAGAAATACCAATTTCGGCACGTCGCGTGGTGACTTTCCATGCCAGTCAAAAATTAAAATTGCGGGTAGAAGAACACTACTCAGAACAACCTTTGCAAGCACAAGCTTAATTTAGCATTTACACATGGTCGAAACGCAAAAAATCACGCTACCGCCTATCCCCGCCAAACGCTACTTTACCATTGGTGAAGTCAGCGAATTGTGCGGTGTAAAGCCACACGTATTGCGTTACTGGGAACAAGAATTCACCCAGCTCAAACCTGTTAAACGTCGCGGCAACCGTCGCTACTACCAGCATCATGAAGTTTTGCTTATCCGCAAGATTCGTGAACTGCTTTACGAGCAAGGCTTTACTATCAGTGGTGCCCGCAATCGGTTAGATGGCGTGGATGAAAAAGCAGAAAAGGCCGGACGCTTGGCAACAGAGTCCGCAAACCAGAATGCAACTGCAATTTCAGCTGAAGCTTCAAAATTGCCGACTGTAGATATTTTGGCTTTAAAAGAGCAGTTACAGCAGGTAATAAAGCTGCTCAAAGTCGCTGCCTGACTAGCTTCCAGACACACAAAACCGCATATTCTGCTTAGCGAATATGCTGTTTTGTTTTATAATTCAGCGTTCTTTTCAGGCGGGTTCCCGCTTGAACTCAAATGTCGGGGCGTAGCGCAGCCTGGTAGCGCACTTGCATGGGGTGCAAGGGGTCGAGTGTTCGAATCACTCCGTCCCGACCAATCAAACATTTCACACCGTATCAATCAGTATCAAAATCCCTTTTAAATAACGTATTTAAGCCATTAAGTTGTCTTTTAACGTATCAAGACGTTGATTGACATCTAATCCTTAATTGGGGTAACTTATGGGGTAACACAACTTACCCCTGCGGGAGTTACCCCAAAATGGCACTGACAGATACCGCTTTACGCAATGCAAAGCCGGCCGATAAGCCATTCAAGCTTTACGATGAAAAAGGTTTGTTTGTGATCGTGAACCCTAACGGGGTAAATGGTGGCGCTTGAAGTATCGCCTGAGTGAAAAAGAGAAGTTACTTTCACTGGGTACCTATCCTGAGACATCCCTCCAGCAAGCAAGACAAAAGCGTGACGAAGCCAAAAAGCTTCTCGCAGCTGGTCAAGATCCCAGCCTTGAGAGACAGCGCGAAAAACAGCAAAGCATTACTGATGCTGAATTAACTTTTGAGAAGGTGGCCACTGATTGGCTGCAAATCAAAGCGCGTACATTAGCACCCAACACATTAAGAAAAATGGAGGGCGCATTAAAAGGCAATATCTTTAATCGCGTTGGCAAGCACTCCATAAAAGACCTCCGATATAAAGATATCCAGGCCTGCTTGTTTATCATGCAAGCCAGAGGGGCATTACGCATCATGCATGAGACCAGACGCATGATTAAAAGCATCTTTGACTTTGCCGTGAATGATGGCCTTATCGACTTAAACCCGATCACCCAGAAAGACGACAGGCTCCATGAGCACATGGCGCAGAACATGCCACACCTGCAGAACATGGCTGATGCTGGCAAGCTGTTACGCAACCTGACCGAGTATGGTGGCAACTTCGAAGTGCAGGCCTGTGTGTATCTCACCTTGCACATTGCGCAAAGGCCCAGTGAACTACGTATGGCCAGATGGGATGAGTTTGATTTTGATAATGCTTTATGGACCTTGCCATTAGAGCGCTCCAAAACACGTAAGCACATGACCAAAGCCCACGTAGTGCCTTTATCCAAGCAGGTTATGCAAAGGCTCAATGAATTAAAACAATACACCGGGCACAGTGAGTTTTTATTTCTATCTACACGCACCTACAAGCCGTTGAGTGAAGCAACAATCAGGCAAGCACTGCGTACCACATTCACCGACTATCACATTGTCCCTCATGGCTGCCGGCACTTTTTCAGTACTCAGGCAAATGAAAGCGGGTTATTCCGTAAAGAGGCCATTGATGCGTTTTTACAACACAAAGACAGCAACGAAATCAGCGCGACTTATAACAAGGCACTGTACGCTAAAGAGCGGGAAGAGATTGCGCAATGGTGGAGCGATCAATTAGATATGGCACAGGCTGGGGCAAAGGTATTGCCGTTTAAGCAAGCATAGGGCACACAGAAAGGAGCTAGAAACGATTTTTGTAATAAGCCCAGCCTTGAGGGTTAACCAGGCATAGCGGCCACGCTGGTGCAATCTTCGACAACTTCACCAGCACAGCCGTTGACAGGTAATAAACGATCAGATGCCCAGGCTCGCTCATTAAATCATATGGGCATTGAGCATAAAAGCCGCCCAGACGGTAGCGTTGTGGTACTAAGGGCTCATGTGGAGAAGGTTTTAGGGCTAAAGGCTACCTCGCAAAGCATAAAGCCCGTTGATGACAAGATTAATTGGGATGCTGTACGTGCGTAAGTCTGTAGATATTAAGTTTGATAGGCGTGATGCAAAATAGGGCTGGAAGGGTTATTTATAGAGGATGTTATGGAAAGACTTATAGCAAATGTTCTTATTTTTGGAGCTTTTAGTGTTTTAGGCATTGTTGCTATTGCCGGCGCAGTATATGAGCCCGTGTTAGGACTACTTCATTGCGTTGCAGTTAGCGCGTATTTTTTCGACTTCAATAGAAGGGTATTTGGGAGATTTTTTGTGAGTCCAAAGGTTTTTATTAATAAAACTAAATTTGTTGATAAAGATCATCGGTTTCTTTTTCTTGTTTTTGTATCTGTATGGATAGTAACCTTATTGATGGTTTTTGTGAGAATGTTTGATTAACGATGCTTTAGATGGTCACTTTTACTAAAGTGGGGTAACTTTGGGGGTAACTTCAAAGATTCAATGCCAGCTATCTTTATAAATAAAGGCTTGGAAGGCTAAGTTCTAATCCCTCCGTCCGACCAATCGAGACTTATTAAATTAAGTGTTCCATTTTATTCAAAACGGCTCTGAATCCCTAATCAAATGCGGCTGAAAACTTGTTGTTCGTCCGAGTGTGTAAGGTTTGATAATCAGAATTCCTCGCCCCTATTAAAAGCAGTAACCGCTTTTAGTATTTACGTGTTCGTTGTTCCAAGTATTTATCACCAGCTATTTGATTTGCTTTATACATTTCATCAAGCTTTTTATTCAAAGCATCACACTTATCTTTCCATTGTTCAGAGTCTTCCAAGCCGTCATTAAGGTGTGACATTAAATAATCATACCTTTCATTTTTCTGCTTTTGCGTTAAGCCTTGCTCATCCATGGAGGCATTGATTGCTTTCATGCGTTTTATCCGGATGTTTGATTTGGCAGAATATTTAGCACATATACCCTCTTGATTCGCTTCAACTTTTTTTATTTCAGCTTTAGAAAACGGCATTGCCTTTTCGTAAGTATTTGTTGTGGTGATAGATTGCTGGTGTGCGCATGATGTTATTCCTAAAGCAACCAGAGAAATCAATACTCTTATCATCATAGACCTCGTTCTTTACTTGCTTAATTGTAATGACGATTTGTTTGGGATGGTGACATTTAATAGATGGGGGTATTTGGGTGTAGATATATCAGTGTATTGTTTGACTCAGGAGATTCGGTGATTATCTAAAATTTAGATCTTCGAGATATTCACTTGATCGTTCAAAGTTAGAGATTCTAGCTATATGCAGTCTGAAGTGAGTCATTTTTGGCTGTATCCATGATGTAAACTGAATGGCCTTTAATACGTTCACACTTTAAGCCAACCATTTAATTCAACTATGAAAACGCTTATATTGGCAATAACTTTAATGACTTGCGTACTTGCAGCCCATGCAGAAAAAAACGCCTGGTTCTATAAGTCGTCCAGGCTCCTGTTATCCAAAGAATTGAATACTTGCCATGACTTTAGGAATGCAGGAAATATTCCACGCTTTAACGAATGTGTGACTTCTAAGTTAAATGCTTATGATTCAATCAAGCTTAAGATGGATGACCCCTCAGTAAGCCCGTTGATAGGCGAGTCGGTGTGTGTGGACAAGATTAGATCGGGTTTTGAGAATGGCGCGCGGTGCATGGTGGCTGCCATTGATATCTGTAAGCAAGACAGTAGTGGCAATATCCCAAATGCACTAACCTGTTTACGTGCTTTCTCAACGCCAAACTGGCAAGCTAATCCTTCCGCGATGAAGCTGGATTTCACCAGGCCTGTAAGGAAAGAAGATGAGATCAAGGGCTATATTCAGTAATTATTAGGTCAATGAAAACAAACCCGCATTACGCGGGTTTTTTATGTGAGCAAAAAGAAACGATCTTCCTACATCAAAATAAGGAGGCACTTATAACCGCATTCCATTTAAGTTTCGATAATCCATGCTCCTTATCAATTAAATTGGAATAAATATCATGGCTAAAGCACCGAAGACTCAAATTGGATTAGGTTCCGTTTTATCAACTGTATCTGGACCTTCTACCCATGAGCCGCCGGACTCAGCTTTGGATAATTCAGTGCCTACCAAATTAGTAGATAAATTTGTAGGGTCGGATGAGCTTTCAACATCTTTTCCCCACAATGCCACAAAATCCTCTGAATACGGTGAAGCTTCACGTTGTCCTTTCTCAGGTACAACTTCAGAAGCGCCAGACGCAATAGTCGGCGCCAGCACCGTCAGTGAGCTGAATACCAATGAAAAGACTGGTGAAGGTCCGCCAGATGGTGAGAATCTGCAAAAAGGCGATTTGGATCGTGTTCGTTCTGATTCGGCTGGCCAGACACTCACAACCAACCAAGGCGTTGCTGTTGGTGATAATCAAAGCTCTCTTAAAATTGGACTGCGTGGTCCGACCGCGATGGAAGATTTTATCCTACGTGAAAAGCTTACACATTTTGACCATGAGCGTATCCCGGAGCGCGTAGTGCATGCGCGTGGTTCTGCAGCACACGGTTATTTTGAGAATTACCAGCCTTTATCCGAATATACCAAAGCTTCGCCTTTTAATGAGGCGGGCAAACAAACGCCGGTGTTTGTCAGATTCTCTACAGTGGCTGGTGAGCGCGGTTCAAGTGATACAGCCAGGGACGTACGCGGGTTTGCCGTTAAGTTTTATACTGACTCAGGCAACTGGGATCTGGTGGGGAATAATATTCCGGTGTTCTTTATTCAGGATGCGATGAAATTTCCTGATCTGGTCCACGCGGTGAAACCTGAACCGCACCACGCCATGCCGCAAGCTTCTTCCGCACATGACACTTATTGGGATTTTGTTTCCCTGATGCCTGAATCAACCCATATGCTGCTTTGGCAAATGTCGGATAGGGCGATTCCTCGTAGCTATCGCACGATGCAAGGCTTTGGCGTACACACCTTCCGTTTGATTAACGAAAATAATGAATCGGTTTTCTGCAAGTTCCATTGGACGCCAGTGGCAGGTACGCATTCGTTAGCCTGGGATGAAGCGGTGAAGATCAGTGGCGCAGATCCAGACTTTCATCGCCGTGATTTGTGGGAAGCGATTGAAGCGGGTGCTTATCCTGAGTGGGAGCTTGGCCTGCAAATATTCACTGAAGCAGAAGCCGATAAATTTGACTTTGATGTGCTGGATGCGACCAAACTGATTCCGGTTGAGTTGGTGCCGCTGGTTGCAGTTGGAAAATTAGTGCTGAACCGTAATCCGGATAATTTTTTCGCAGAAACCGAACAGGTTGCTTTCTGTACTGCACATATTATTCCAGGTATAGATTTCACTAATGACCCATTGTTACAGGGCCGCATTCATTCTTATCTGGATACGCAAATTTCCAGACTAGGCGGTGTCAATTTCCATGAAATCCCTATCAATGCGCCGCTAGAAGAAGTTCATAACAATCAGCGCGACGGCATGCATAGACAGAATATTCCACGCGGCCGTGTGGCTTATGAACCAAACTCCTTAGGCGGTGGTTGCCCATTCCAGGGGGGTATGCAGGGATTCACCAGCTTTCCGGAACCTGTCGCGGAGGATAAAGTGCGCGGCAAGCCTGAAAAGTTTGCTGACCATTATTCTCAAGCAACGCTTTTCTGGATTAGCCAGTCGGAAATTGAAAAGCAGCACATTATCAATGCCTTCAGGTTCGAGCTCACCCGCATACAGGTGCCTGCCATACGCGAACGGGTCGTATCCCTGTTAGTGAATGTGGATGAGACATTGGCTCAGGAAGTGGCTGATGGCTTGGGCATTGATTTGCCTGCTGCCGCGCCTTTGGCCAGCGATATTTCGTTTCCCGTATTGGATGCCTCACCAGCTTTGTCAGAAACCTTCTATCCAGGTGATGGCACTATTAAAACCAAACGTGTAGCCATCCTGGCTTCGCATGGTGTGAATGGAGCCAACGTCAATGCCTTGTATGATGCCATCCTTGCCCAAGGCGGGGTACCGCGTATATTGAGCACTAAACTAGGCAAGCTGGAAACCGCAGAAGGAAAGACTATTCATGTTGAAGCGACCTTGGAAACCATGCCTGGCGTGCTGTTTGATGGGATGGTAATCGCCGAGGGTGAGCAGTCGGTGGCCAATTTGGCACTCAATGCCCACACCTGTGAATTCCTGCAAAATCAATACCGTCATTGCAAACCTATTCTGGTTCCTAATACGGCAAGAAGCTTATTGCAAAAAGCAGGCATTGAGGAAGTTTTATCAGATGGTAACCCTGATCCAAGCCTGTTTATCGCGGATGATGACGCTTATGACAATATTGAAGCATTTATCACTGCACTGGGTAAACCGCGCGATCACTCTCGTGAAACAGACCCGCCGCTGGTCTAATCTGTTTTTAAACGCTTAAATACTCAAAAATCTTTAAAGTTTTTCTTAGTTAATTGCTTCAATCTGAATATAGCCAGCCTTACGGGCTGGCTATATTTTTTGTGTTTCACGGGTGATTTTTTTGAATATCAAAGGCTATCTTTTAGCCATGATGGCGTGCAATAAAAGTAATTTACGTAGGCCTCACATCTAAAAACAGATCATAATTTCCAGCTCTTCACTGTACGCTAACCCGCTTAATACTTCATGTTGTTGTTATATCTGTGAAATAAAAGAGCCTGTTTAACTGCACCCGTCTTAATCCTTAATATCCTCCTACATGAGAATAATTCAAAGGCCGATTTTGTTTGGTCTGCCAAACCCTTAAGCTACAAAGGAGTTAAGCAAGGTCTAAAAATTTAATGAGGAGCAGTTGATGAGTCGGTCGCCTTTTGAAGTTAAAAATATCAAGCCGCATGCGGCACACAACAGTCAGGGACTATTCGCTTTGCCAGGTAATTCCAAACCTGCATTGTTATGTTTATCACATTTGCGCTGGGATTTTGTGTACCAGAGACCGCAGCATCTGATGAGCCGCTTCTCCAAGATGTTCCAGGTGTTGTTTTTTGAAGAACCGATTGCCAGTGAAGGCGAAACTGCCTGGCTGGAAGTGAAAATGGCACATGAGGATGTTCGCGTACTGATCCCGCATATTCCTGCCCGAGAGATAGGTACGACTGGCGGCACGGATTTACTCAGGAGTTTACTCGATCACTATCTGATGATTGCCGACGTTGATCCGATATTGTGGTATTACACGCCGATGAGCCTGTCGTTTACTGATCATATTAATGCGTCGCTGGTTGTTTACGATTGCATGGATGAACTTTCTGCTTTTCTTGGGGCACCACCTGAGTTGCTCGGTTATGAGAAGGCTTTATTCAAAAAAGCTGACATCGTGTTTACCGGTGGCTACAGCCTCTATGACACGAAACGCAAGCAACACCAGAATGTGCATCCCATTCCAAGTAGCGTTGATACCGTGCATTTTGGCAAGGCAAGACTCGTGAATGAACAGCCTGTCGATCAGGCCAATATAGCTGGACCAAAAATCGGTTTTTATGGCGTGATTGATGAGCGGATTGATGTTGCGCTCATTCGGGAGATTGCTACCGCGCGCCCGGATTGGCAGTTGGTAATGATTGGGCCGATTGTAAAGATAAACCCGGAAACGCTGCCAAGACTGCCGAATATCCATTACCTGGGGCCAAAAACGTATGATGAGTTGCCGGTATATTTAAGTGGTTGGAAGGTGGCATTAATGCCATTTGCCATTAATCAATCCACTCGGTTCATTAGCCCTACCAAAACGCCGGAATACCTGGCAGGCGGACGGCCAGTGGTTTCCACCCCTATTCATGATGTGGTTCGCATGTATGGTGAAAGTGAGCTGGTGCTCATTGCCGCAGACAGCCAGGCATTCATTGATTCAATCGAGATGGCGCTCGAAGCGATGGAAAATCCTGCTGTTATTTCTGCAAAAGCTGACAGCATTTTGCGTGGCATGTCATGGGATAAAACCTGGCAAAAAATGTATTTGCAGATGGAAGATAAGCTGCAGATCAGTCCAGCCAATGCTTTTCTCTCTAAAGTATCGCAAACAAGTCCGGTATTGTTAGGGAGCAGTTAATGGCTGAATTAGAGTTCGACTACTTGATTGTAGGAGCCGGTTTTGCCGGTAGCGTGCTGGCGGAACGGTTGGCGTCTGATTCTAACAAAAGTGTGCTTCTGATTGATCGACGCCCGCATATTGGCGGCAATGCTTATGATTATTTCAATCATGATGGCATCCTGATTCATCAGTATGGCCCGCATATTTTTCATACCAACTCGCAACGTATCCTGGACTATTTATCGCGCTTTACAGAATGGCGCGCGTATGAGCATCGCGTGCTGGCAGATGTGGATGGCCAGTTGCTGCCCATCCCCATTAATTTAACAACACTGAACAAGTTGTATGGTTTGAACATGGATGCTAAACAGGCCGAGAAATTCCTGGCAGCGCGCGCCGAACCTGTGACGGACATTAAAACGTCAGAAGATGTAGTCATCAACCAGATTGGCACAGAGTTATACGAAAAATTCTTCCGCGGTTACACTAAAAAACAATGGGGGCTTGATCCTTCTGAGTTGGATAAATCGGTGACTTCGCGTGTGCCTACACGAACGAATGATGATGACCGCTATTTCCAGGATGAATTCCAGCAAATGCCACTGCACGGCTATACCGCCATGTTTAAAAAGATGGTGGACCATCCCAATATTAAAACACTCCTAAATGTGGATTACCGCGTCGTCAAAAATACCATCAAGTATGGGCATTTGATTTTTACCGGGCCTATTGATGAATATTTTGATTATTGCTTTGGTAAGTTGCCATACCGCTCGCTTGAATTCCGGCATGTGACAGTTGATAAACCCCAGTTCCAGTCCGTGGCTGTGGTGAATTATCCGGATGAACAGATCAAGCATACGCGTATCACGGAATATAAATACCTCACCGGGCAAGTACATGACAAAACAGCATTGACTTATGAAGTTCCGCAGGCAGAGGGAGATCCTTACTATCCTATCCCGCGACTGCAAAATGCAGCTTTGTATAAAGAATATCAAGCGTTGGCAGAGGCAACCCCGGAAGTAACTTTTGTCGGGCGTCTGGCCACTTACAAGTATTACAACATGGACCAGGTGGTGGGTCAGGCATTGGCAACTTACCAGCGATTAGTAACGGTGGAGGCTGATTCGGCGCTTGTCATGGCTACTGCGCTTAAAGAGACCTAAGTTGCAACCTTCAGAAAGTTTCAACAGTTTTTTCATGGGCGGGTTTGAATGTTCGACACATCGTAGAAGAGATGGGCGACGTCTGGACCTGATTGCTTCCACCAGGCATGACAGGTGGGCACTTGAGGATTACATGGCACTCAGTGCGCATGGGCTTAAAACCATACGTGATGGCCTGCGATGGCATTTGATTGAAACCCGGCCAGGTGAATATGATTGGTCAAGTTTTTTACCACTGGTGAAGGCTGCCCATCACGCTCAAGTTCAGGTTGTCTGGGATCTGAGTCACTATGGCATCCCGGATGGATTGAACATCTGGCGTCCAGAATTTGTGAAACGGTTTTCGCGGTTTGCTGCTGAAGCGGCACGCGTGATTAAAAATGAGACAGATACTATCCCGCTATTTTGCCCAGTCAACGAAATGTCGTTTTGGGCCTGGGCCGGTGGAGAAGTCGCCTTTTTTAATCCTTTAGCCAAGGGACGCGCGCTTGAGCTAAAACATCAACTCGTGCGGGCTACCATCGCTGCGATTGAGGCTTTACGGGAGGTAGACCCTCGTGCACGTTTCATCACCGCTGAGCCGTTGATTAACGTATTACCCAGAATTGACCGACCAAGAGATAAAGGCCAGGCTGAAGCTTATCGACAAGCGCAATTTGAAGCGTTAGATATGCTGATTGGTGAAGCATGGCCTGGCTTAGGCGGCGATCCTAAATATCTGGATATTGTCGGTCTGAATTATTACAGTAATAACCAGTGGTATATCGGAGGTGAAAAAGTGTCTCCCACATCGCCGGCTTACCGGCCTTTGTACGACATGCTGGCTGAAGTCTATTTGCGCTATGGACGGCGCATGCTGGTGGCGGAAACGGGTGCTGAAGGAGAAAACCGCACAGCCTGGGCAAGCTATATTTTTAATGAAGTGGCTAAAGCGCAAATATCCGGAATTCCGATCGATGGCGTCTGTCTCTATCCTGTGGTGGATTATCCAGGTTGGGATGATAACCGGCATTGCCCGGCAGGGTTGCTAGGCTATGCTGATAATACGGGTCAAAGACCAGTATATACGCCACTGGCAGACATTTTGCATGATTGGCAAATCAAGCCAGTCATTGCCACTACCGTTAATTAACAACCTGGCCTGGCTTCTCTCCTGTGTGCGGTTTCGCGCATTACAGGTTTGTAATCTTTCAATGCGTATCTAGCAAAAAAATCCCGCCAAAGCGGGATTTCCCTTTTCTTATGGAGGGGATAGCCATAGGGAAAGAGTTAAGTGGTACAGACTCATCACCTGTTAAACAAGCACAAGTTACGTTTCTAAAAGTCATCTGCAATTGATTTTATCTTCTGGCAACTGCAGCACATTTATAAGTCATATATTGAGATGTTATTGAATTAGTGTCTGTACGCTATCGAACACAGGGGCAGGCATAAGATCACTCAACATCAACCAAAATAAACCCTGTTTATCCAAGCTCAAGCGGCAATTTTATCCAGATGGTCTTCATTGCTTTTGCACTGGATTAGGCAGAAAAACAACCAACGCCAGAACTCTTTTTTGATAAGTGTTCTAGCGTACAGCACTCAAGTTTGCAATCAGTAATGATGCATATCAGCGCAAGAGTTCACCTGATTTATTGCGCTATCCCTTCCCCTTAAGGAGCTCGACATGCATTTGAAAATGAAAATTTTAGTCCTTACCCTTGCTATGGCAGGTGTAATGAGTAGTGCCCATGCCACCGTACTCGTGTCGAATTCTTCGGCTACTAGCGTAGATATCGTAGCCAGCGGTTTTGGTGGCACTTTGATTGATAGTGCTATCACGGCCATCAGTAATATCAGTTACAACGGTACCGCCCGTTCTGCCGTATATCAAACCGCCACAGGTTTTGACTTTTACTATCAGTTCACCAATGAAGACAGCTCCCAGAATGGCGTTCACCGCTTTGCGGGATTTGATTTTAGTAGCCTGGGCGCGAGTGTCGTTGATGTGTATCAGACTGGAACTGGTTTCGGGATCTTCGCAAATGGCAGTGAGTTTTCTGATAACGCAGACCGCTCAAACGCCGGTGTCATCGGATTTAATTTTGTACCGGTGGTGACGGGCGATATTCAACCTGGGACAACCAGTTACATCCAGATTATCCGTACCAATGCCACAAACTATCAACCAGGAAACTTTGTTATATCAAATGGGATCGGTTCAAATGCTGAAGGATTTGCTTCAGCTGCTGCCGTACCGGAAGCTTCAACCGGCCTGATGGTTCTTTCAGGATTGGGCTTGATTGGCTTGATTGGTGCACGTCGCACCAGGAAAGGTTAGTAAGGAAATCACATTGGATTGAGATGTTATAATAAATAAAAAAGCGCCATTCGCATGGCGCTTTTTTATACTCTTTTCCGTGTGGATTGCGCGTGAGTTAAACCAGAATGTTGCTTGGGAGAGACTTGGTCAAAGTGTGATCATGGCATCACTATCTATGTAGTTAGCTTTGGGCAGGTCAACGCTGTACATCATGCAAGAATCCTAATGTACGCTATCGCACATACGCACATAATAGATAAGTAAGGTGTACTATCATGTAACTTTCAGCTAAAGGCGGAATATGGTTAGCAAACCCACTCCACAACCACAACAAAACCACTTGTTGAAGGCGCTGCCAGAATCCGATTATCTCCGAATTGAACCCATGCTTGAGTATGTCGCTATGCCCTTGGGGCATACGCTGTACGAGTCTGGTGGTCAGCTCCAGCATGTGTATTTTCCCACTACTTCTATCGTGTCTTTATTGTATGTCCTGGAAAGCGGGGCATCCGCGGAAATTGCAGTCGTAGGTAATGAAGGAGTGTTAGGGATTTCATTGTTCATGGGTGGTGAAACGACGCCCAGCCGTGCTGTGGTACAAAGTTCAGGCCATGGTTATAGAATGCGGGCCAGCCTGTTAAAACTTGAATTTAGCCGTGGAGGCGCGATGATGCATTTACTATTGCGCTACACACAGGCCTTAATTACTCAAATGACCCAAACTGCCGTATGTAACCGCCATCATTCGATTGAACAGCAATTGTGTCGTTGGTTATTACTGAGCCTGGACAGGTTATCTGCAAATGATCTTCATATGACACAGGAGTTAATGGCCAATATGCTGGGTGTACGACGTGAAGGGGTGACTGAGGCAGCGGGCAGGCTGCAACGTGCCGGCATGATAGAGTATTCACGTGGGCACATACGCGTACTGGACCGACCCAAGCTGGAAAAGGCAGTATGCGAGTGCTATCAGGTAGTTAAAACAGAATTTGATCGACTACTCCCGGATATGCAAAGAAATCATCATCAAAAAGCCGATACGATTTAGCTTGATTCAAGCTGCCATCTCCTTATGCTTTTGCCAGTAATAGCCCGATACAAGCCTCATAACATAAGCTAGGTAAGGTTTCATCCAAGCCATCTTTCTTTAAAGATCCCGAGACTGTCTAGCAGATAAGCATGCCTAAAGCGGGAAGGGATGCTCCGCATGTGTGTAAACGAACATACGTAACATTGCATAGATGTTATTTTTGTTGAATGGAACACGTGCTTACTTGGAACAGGCTAATAAACCAACTAGATCGTCGTTGCCAAAATCGATTGGTAAAGTATGGCGTATGGGTAGAGCTTACGCTAGGACAACAACTCAATGCACCTGGCATTGCCATTGAATACATCTATTTTCCAACTTGCGGAGTCATTGCTTTAATCCTGCAGCACGCGCTGGATAAGCCATTAGCTATTGCCTTGATTGGTAATGAGGGAATGTTAGATATCGCGCCAGCACTTGGTGTTCAGTTTGTACCGTATTCTGCCATCGTGCTTGCGCAAGGGACGGCACTGCGCATTTCTGTAGAGCATTTGTATGCCCTCAAGTTGAGCAACAAAAACTTCGGTATCTGTCTGGATCGGTATATTGCAGTATTGAATGCGCAACATGCGCAGGCTGCTGCGTGTAATGGACTGCATAACGTACAGCAACGGCTGGCTCGATTGCTGCTCGCCTATAGTGACCGGCTGCAGACATCGACGCTTACCATCACCCAGAAGTTACTGGCGACCTTGTTGGGAGTGCGCCGGGCAGGCATTAACAATATCGCCAGTAAATTACAGCAAGCTAAAATCGTACATTACAGCCGGGGTCACATTGAGATATTGAACCCGATGGCATTGCTGCAAAAAGCATGTTATTGCTATGAGATGGATAAGCAAACGTATGAGTCCACAATGATTGCTCATTAAAACAGCAGTTTTAGAATAGCAGTAAATCAGCCTTGAATATTTTCCAGTGGCATCGGCACTTTTTCTGAAAAATCGTCTTAAAGTTTGCATCGGGAAAGTTGATTATCCAAACAATAATCAATCGAGTTGAGATTGGGGAGTTGCTGTGAATGTGTGTCGATTGTGTACGTTATCAGACTGAATTCTTTAGTGAGCAATGTAACACTCTGTAATACTATTTGTGGAGATTGATCATGGCGAAATCGCATTTATCAGATCAGCACACTCACCGGATTCAAATTCCACCAATGCATGAGGGTCATTCTCTAAAGGTGAGTCGCATGCACATTTCTAAGGCGGTTCTTCTAGCCGGTGCCGGTGCGATGGCGGTCATTGTACCTGTCGCAATCATGTCGCTGATTCTTTTTCTGAAAGGAGCCTGATGTATGAAATTATTTCAAAGCCCTATCGATGTTTGCATGGTATTTTTTGTTTTTCTGTTTCCTGTGCATCATTCCATTTACGCCCAGGCGGCTACCGATAGTGCCAACGTGATCTCTTCAATTTCTCAAAATGGTTTGACAATAGCAAATGCCAAACCTGCCTCGTGGTTTTGCTCAATATGGATGAAGTATTACCTGAGTGTCAGCAGCAGGTGATGAAGGCCACTATTGTGGGCGTACATTACAGTGAAAGCGGGATTTCGATTGATTCAATCCGTATTAACCGTGTGGGTAACGAACTGGATATTCCGACAAATATCGGCGAGGAAGCGATATTCACAATTGATGATATTCGCACGCAAGCATCGTTAGAAAGTGCAACAACACTGTTTCTTTGAAACTGACATGAAGCCAAGTCCGTATTGCTCTAAAGCACCCTGCGGATGACGAGTGACTAAGCAATGGTATCAGTTGTGATGACTGTTTTTTTGGCTGGCTGCGAAGTAGCGATATGGCGGGAAAGTGCCTCACTCAATGGAATCGGCCTGTTGAGGTAAAAACCCTGTGCATAGGCAACGCCCATTTCGTTCAGGCAGTCTAGAGTGGCCTGGTCTTCAACGTATTCAGCTATTGTTTCAATTTCCATGGACTCAGCGACACTTTGAATCGCTTTTGCCATCGCCAGATCCACTTTATTGGTGGTGATATCTTTCACATAAGCGCCATCCATCTTCAGAAAATCGACCGGCAAATGTTTGAGGTAGCTGAAGGAAGACATGCCACTGCCAAAGTCGTCCAGCATAAAGCGCGTGCCCATCAGCTTCAATTCGTTAATCAGTTTGATGGTGTTGTCGATATTAATGATGGCTGAAGTTTCAGTGACTTCAAAACAAACATGACTGGGAGAAACTTCGTAATTGCTGAAGCAGTTTTTAATATAAGGTAACAGCGTCGGGTCGCCCAAAGACATGCCTGAGAGATTGATGCTGACGATAAATGGTTTGTTGCTGGATTGCGTTTTGAATAAAGGCTGCAAAGCCATAAACGCATGCTGAATAACCCAGCGATCAATCTTGTTCATCAGTTGATAGCGTTCAGCTGATGGTAAAAATTCTGCAGGCGGGATAATGCCGCCATGTTCATCACGCTTGCGGATCAGAATTTCATAGAACGGCGGCAACTCTTTCTGTTGCATGGGGAAAATCCCCTGGCAATACAGCACGAAATCATTGTGTTCTATTGCCTCATTGATGCGCAATACCCATTCCATCTCCACATGTCGCTTGAGTAACACATCATCTTCAGGATGGAATAAATGTATCTGGTTACGTCCGTTATCTTTAGCCACATAACAGGCGGCATCGGCATGACGGGTAATCTGGCCTACGTCTTTCAGGTCAGCCGTGACTTCAACGATACCTATGCTGATGCCGGTATGAAACAACCTGCCTTCATGCATAAACCGGAATGATTCCACCATTTGGCGCAATTGCGCGGCGATTTCAATGGCTTTTTCGACCTGGCAATAGCTGAGCAGTAAGCCGAATTCATCACCGCCAAGTCTGGCAAATGTGTCTTCAGCGCGTATGCGTTGACTCAGGATCATGCTGATCTGTCTCAGCATTTCATCGCCAGCAGGATGGCCGCAGGTGTCATTAATGACGCGGAACTGGTCGAGATCCATGTAGCAAAACACATGATCGGCACGGTGCTGCTTAACGTCTTCTAATGCTTGTTGCAAGCGTCTTTCCAATTCCTGGCGATTCACCAGGCCAGTTAGTGCATCATGTCGTGCCTGGTAACGTAATTGTGCCTGGGCATCCTGGATACGATGACGCATGTCAGCTTCGACGTGCTGCATCTCTCTCGAGATTTCATTGATCGTTGTTTGCAGCGAATTAATTTCAGGCAGGGTATTTTTCACCTGGCTGATGTGCTGGTTACCTATCACGAAGCGCTTCAGTGCGGCTGTCATCTCGCGAATGGGCTGGCTAATGGAGCGGCTGACCCAATATACCAGTATTGAGCACAGCATCAGCCCTAATGTGATGTAACCTACATTCCTGATAAACGCCTGGCGGTGATCTTCAATTAAAGCCGCTTTATCGATGGCAACAAACACAAATCCCAGCAGGGCATGCTTAGGTTCAGTAGTAAACACTCTCACCATAGTGATGTCATGCGTGGCTTGCTGCATCACGATAGCGTCCTGGCGAGGTAATGAATCACCAACGGTAAACGAAGCACCCAGTTGTGCCAGCGGGCGTTTATCTGCATCCGCAATCATCAGGGAAAGATAAGGTTCGCGATCTAGCTGGCTAGCCTTAAGCAGGCGTTCGATATAGGAACGACCATGCAGGTCTGTTTGGTTATGCACAACGGCTGAGAGAAATTTTGCAGTGGTCAGCGCATGCTGGCTAAGTTTTTCTTCATCACGTTGCAGTTGCTCTTTGAAATCCAGCATCAGCAGGGAGCAGGATAAGGTAAATATCGGCGCGATTACTAATAACAATAATCGGGACTGGATACTTAATTGCTGGAAAAATTGCATGGTGACGGGTAATTCGGTTGGTTCAACACGGTGATGGATGTGCGATGATGATTATCGCATATGGGTATTGCTAATGTCATGACATCCCCTCTTAAATCGTGTATAAGTCCACAAGATACAAACAGTAAATTTTGCGGACCCGCTTAAGCCAGTCTTGCATATAGTTGGCTCGTTTTTGTAAAAAGAGTGTATTTGTTTTTTCATGATACAGCAAATTTATATCACAGATTATCTCTCCGATGCAGCCACTGAAACGGCTGGCCTGGTGCAGTCTCTGACTGGACAGTGCTCCATGCTGTTAAAGGCTGACTGGCAAGTAAGCTCCGCCACACCGCTCGCTGCTTTGTTTTCAGCTTTGCACGTTACGGATAAGCTTCTTACGGATAAGGCTTCAGCACCTACATCAATTGTGTCAGCCGTACTGCGCGCAAGCAATGATGCGATGAAAGATACGCCTGTAATGTGCCTGCTGCCTGTGCATCTCGGTTTACAGCGGGATACGTTTTCCTTGCAGGGCACTATCCAGTTACCTGCTGAAGTTTATGTGTATTTAACCCAGCGATTGCAGCAACATTTTCAAGAAGATTTTATTGTGTGCCCAACACCGGGTCAGCGATTCTGGTGGATACAACCTCTGAGCAAACTGGATGTGCAATCGCCCTGGCCGCAAGACTGTTTATATCAGCAGGCTTTCCAGTGGCAACCGCAAGGTAAGCATGCCTCACTTGTTCGTCAGTGGACGAATGAAATTCAGATGCTGTTGCATCAGCTATCCAGCGAAACTGGTTTAACAGCCTGGCCGGCGCAGCTAAACAGTTTGTGGTTTGCGAGTGTGCCAGCGCTACCGGAATGGCAACATCCATCGCAAGTGGTTTATGGCTCTGGTGACGTATTTGATGGCTTATCTGCCTGCCAGCTGCCGGGAGTGAAGCAGCTGTCAATGGCTGAAGTACTTGGCCAATCGAATCAGGACGCATTGATGGTGGTTGACCGCGCTGATCAGGTTGACTGGAATGCGCTTAGCAATGCATGGCAAAAAGGACAGTTGTCTCAGCTTGAAATTGTGTTGCCGGTGGCCGAGCGCAGTGTGCGGATCAGCTGTAAAAAAAGCCATCGCTGGCACTTCTGGCGTAAAGCCTACACCCTGGAAAGTTTGTATGCGCATCTGGAAGCCTCACTGCCAACCTCCAAATTACCCGAGGCCATTTAATCGCCTTCGCTCGCGTTTAACCATTTATGAAAATTCAGCAAAGACCATATTCAACAACATCATTTGAGGCCTTGCAGGCGCAAGGCTTGCCGGACTTATTAGCCCGGTTACTGGCTGCTAGGACAGTGTCTGTTGATGACTGGACAATGCAAGACATGCCGCATCTGCTAAAACCACAGGCACTCACGGGTTGTACCGAGATGTCCATAATGCTGGCGGATGCAATACAGGAAAAGAAGCATATCCTGATTATTGGTGACTATGATGCGGATGGTGCCACCGCCACCTGTGTTGCCATGCGTGGCTTAGCGATGATGGGTGCGCAGGTAGACTTTTTAGTACCCAACCGTTTTGAATATGGCTATGGCTTAACGCCGGAAATCGTCGCTTTGGCCGCCAGGCAGCAGCCGGATGTGATTTTAACGGTAGATAATGGTATTGCCAGTATTGACGGTGTACTCGCGGCGAAAGCGCTGGGGATGCAGGTATTGATCACCGATCACCATTTGCCGGCAGAGCAAACACCGGTGGCGGATTGTATCGTGAACCCCAATCAGCGTGGTTGCGATTTTCCCAGCAAGCATTTGGCCGGAGTGGGCGTGATGTTTTATGTGCTGATAGGACTGCGCGCAGAGTTGAAGCAGCGCGGTTTGCTGACTGATGATGCCGTGCATCTTGGCAGTTTGCTCGACCTGGTGGCACTTGGCACAGTAGCTGACCTGGTCAAACTGGATGCCAATAACCGCATCCTGGTGCGGCAGGGCTTAAAACGTATCAGGCAGGGGCAGGCTTGCCCGGGGATTCTGGCAATATTGAAACTGGCGGGTCGTCATCCGGAACAAGTCACTGCGCAAGATTTGGGGTTTTATGTAGGTCCCCGCCTGAATGCCGCCGGCAGACTGGATGACATGACTATAGGTATCCGTTGCCTGCTGGCAGCCACGCCGCAAGAAGCCATGCAATACGCACAGCAATTGCATGCGCTGAATGCCGAACGCAAACAAATCGAAGCCGAAATGCAATGGGATGCTATGGCAGACCTCGACCATGATTTTCAGGATAGCCAGTATACGATCAGTGTTTTCCAACCAGACTGGCATCAAGGCGTGATTGGCATTCTTGCTTCACGTATCAAAGATCGCTTTCACCGCCCGGTGATTGCATTCGCAGATGCCGGAGAAGGCCTGATTAAAGGTTCCGGTCGTTCGATTGCCGGCTTGCATCTACGTGATGCATTGGACTTGGTGACCAAGTTACACCCTGATTTAATCATCAAGTTTGGTGGTCATGCAATGGCGGCAGGTCTCAGTATACGCGCCGATGATTTTGTCCGTTTCCAGCAGGTTTTTGAGCAGGTAGTGCAGCAGTTGATTACTGCGGAAATCCTGCAGCAAGTGCTGGAAACCGACGGTGCCCTGGAAATAGAGGAGATGACCCTGCAAAACGCAGAAATTCTCAGCCATCAGGTGTGGGGTCAGGGCTTTCCGCCGCCTTTGTTTTATGACGACTTTGAAGTAGTTCAACAGCGAATTTTGGGCGAAAAACACCTTAAATTGCGTTTGCAAAAACAGGGCGCACAGTTTGAGGCTATTTATTTCCAGCAGGCTACCTTGTTGCCCGAAAAAGTGACGTTGGCCTATGCATTGCAAATCAACGAATTCAATGGCGCCAGAAACCTGCAGTTACAGGTGGTGCATGCCGAGACTATGTGACGTAATCTCGCACGTATTAAATTTGCCTGCCGTGTGTTGCCTTGCTTGAATGCCGCCAAGCCAGGTTTCAGGTTAAGTTTTCAAATCGGCCAAGATTTAGCCTTAGGGCGAACCTCTTAAATACGTTAAAATAGAGCCTTCATTCAAGAGGTTAAGCATGGCGCGTCCATTTAAAACACCTAAACCAGGTTCTCCCGCAAAACGTCCGGCCGTTACCCCGCCACCAGTCGTGCAAGAGGAGGGCGAAGATTCGGCTACCCCTGCACGTGCGGGACATCGCTTGCATAAACTGCTGGCTCTGGCAGGCTTTGGTTCGCGCCGTGAGATGGAAACCCTGATAGGTAGCGGCCGCATCACCATCAATGGCCAAGTCGCTGTGGTGGGTGCTACTGTTGATGAGCACGATGTCATCCGTCTTGATAGCCGCATCCTGCATTTGCCGTTTGAACCGGAATTGCCACAAATATTGCTCTACCATAAACCAGAAGGTGAACTGGTCAGCCAGGACGACCCGGAAGGGCGTGCTACCGTATTTGATAAATTACCCAAGATCAAACAGGGTAAATGGATCGCGATTGGCCGCCTGGACATGAATACCAGCGGCTTATTGATATTCACCAACTCGGGCGAACTGGCTAACCACTTCATGCACCCGCGCTATGAAGTTGAACGGGAATATGCGGTACGTATTCTGGGCGAGCTGACTGAAGACCAGATGGCGCAACTGAAACAAGGTATCGAACTGGAAGACGGCCCCGCCAATTTCGAGAGCATTTATGCGACTGGTGGTGAAGGCGTGAACAAATGGTACCAGGTGGTGATCAAAGAAGGCCGTAACCGCGAAGTACGCCGCCTGTTTGAAGCCTTCCATTTACCGGTCAGCCGCTTGATGCGTGTGCGCTTCGGGCCTATCAATCTACCGCCACGCCTTAAACGCGGTACCATGCTTAAACTGGAACAAAAACAGGTGGTTGGTGTTCTGGAATGGGTGGGATTGCCGGTGCCAAACAAACCGCTGAAGCAGTTAAGCCCGCGTGAAAAAGACCGTGCAACCAGTGTATTTGTACCGAAAGTGCGCAAACAACGCCGCAGCCTGCTGGAAACAGCGAATGGCGCTGCACCTACTGAAAAACCTGCGCGTCCGGCACCCCCACCAGGTACACGCCGTATTCGCCAGGATTCAGATTTAAAACAGGCTTCGCGCCAGAATGCGCGTGTGAACTCGGGGGCTAAAAAGCGTAGCGATAGGGATCGTGGTCGCGGATGACTGGAATAAAGCCAAGGCTTGCTAAATTGATACTGCGTTAATCGTGGCAGACAAGTTAAAAAGCCTAATTAGCATTTAAACGATTCAGTAAAGCTTAAACAACAGCTTTACTCTGCAAGCAAACCTGCTTCCAGCAAGTCTTCCCTGGTCAGAATAAACACAAACTGGTCTCCGCCGCTGGTATCCAGCCACGTGAATGGCAGATCAGGATAAGCCGCATGCAAGGCATCACGGTTATGACCGATTTCAACTACCAGCACGCCACCATCATTTAAATATTCACTGGCTTGCGTAAGCAGCGTGTGCGTGTGGTCCAAGCCTGCATCACCACTGCCTAGTGCCAATTGAGGCTCCTGGCGATACTCTGCCGGTAATTCGGCCATGCTTGGTGCATCCACATAAGGCGGATTGCTGATAATAACGTCGTATTTCCTGCCTTTGAGTGCAGTAAACATATCGGACTGCACGGTTTGTACCTGATGCTCCAGGCCATAACGTCCTATATTGATATTACTCACCTCAATTGCATCCGGAGAAATGTCGATCACATCGATATGCGCATTCGGGAAAGCCTCCGCCAGCAACACACCTAAACAGCCTGAGCCGGTGCAGATATCGGCAGCCGATTCCACCATTTCCGGAAACTCTACCCATGGCTGCAAACCGTTTTCAAGCAGTTCGGCAATAAATGAGCGCGGTACAATCACGCGTTCATCGACATAGAACTTATATCCGCGTAACCAGGCTTCATTGACCAGGTAAGCAGTGGGTGTATGTTCAGTGACACGCTTTTCTATCAATGTTGCGAGATGCTGGCTTTCTTCTGCCGTCAGCCGTGCATCAAGAAAATTATCCAGCGTATCGTGCGGCAGATGCAGTGCGCTCATCACCAGCCAGACAGCTTCGTCATAGCTGTTATCGGTGCCATGACCATAAAAAATATCCGAGTTTTCAAAACGACTGACTGCGTAGCGCAGCCAGTCACGTATGGTTTGTAAAGTGTCTGTCATAGGTTTATTCGGTTTATTTCAGCAGCAATTGCATGGTCCGCTTGTAGGTCTCTTTCAAGGGTTCGATATCCGCTACGCCAACACATTCATTCAGTTTGTGGATAGTAGCGTTTAGTGGGCCGAATTCAATGACTTCCTTGCAGATATCCGCAATAAAGCGGCCATCAGAAGTGCCGCCGGTAGTCGACAGTTCCGGAGTGATGCCGTAATTCTGCTCGATGGCCTGGCTGATGGCGGCAACCAGCTCACCACGCGGCGTGATGTATGACTGGTTATGTTCCCAGTCCAGAGAATATTCCAGTTCATGTTTATCCAGGATGGCATGCACACGTGAACGCAAGCTGGTCTCAGAACTGCCTTGACCATCGACCTCAGGGCAATAACGGAAATTAAACAGGATTTCGACTTCACCAGGCACCACATTGGTCGCTCCGGTGCCGCCATTCATATTCGAAATCTGCCACGAAGTAGGTGGAAAGTATTCATTACCGTTATCCCACACCGTTTCCACCATGTCTTTAATGGCAGGCGCCACCAGGTGAATCGGGTTTTTCACCAGGTGCGGGTAGGCGATATGGCCCTGAATACCTTTAACGATCAATGTGCCGGACAATGAGCCGCGACGGCCATTTTTAATCATGTCGCCCACCAGTTTGTTACTGGTCGGTTCGCCAACGATACAATAGTCAAAAGTCTCACCGCGTGCCTGCAATGCTTCTACTACTTTGACCGTGCCTTCAATGGCAATGGCTTCTTCATCAGAAGTAATCAATAAACCGATAGAACCAGGATGATCCGGATTCTCCGCCACAAATTCTTCAATACTGGTGATAAATGCCGCCAATGAGGTTTTCATGTCGGCCGCCCCGCGCGCATATAGCATGCCATCTTTAATGGTCGGTTCGAAAGGTGGCGTATGCCATTTATCCAACGGGCCGGTAGGCACCACATCGGTATGGCCGGCAAATACCAGCAATGGGCCGGTAGTGCCGCGGCGGGCATAAAAGTTATCTACTTCGCCAAAACGCATGCGCTCAATCTTGAAACCCAGTGGTTCCAGGCGCGCAATCATGGTTTCCTGGCAGCCGGCATCTTCCGGTGTCAGGGAGCGGCGTTTAAGCAAGTCAATGGCGAGTTCCAGTGTTTTTGACATGATGACTATTCTTTGGCAAAGAGTTGGTTGTAATCGGCTTCGTTAAAACCAAGGGCGAGAATCTGATTGTTATCGACCAGTACCGGGCGTTTAATCACTGAGGTTTTCTCCTGCATCAGCCGCAATGCACTGGCTGTATCTACCACGGCATTTTTCTCGGTGTCACTCAGGTTGCGCCAGGTCATGCCACTGCGGTTGACCAGTTTTTCCCAGGGTTGCTGGGTTAGCCATTGTTGCCCGGTAGCAGCATCCAGCCCCAGTTTTTTAAAATCGTGAAATTCGTAAGCGACTGCATGCTGATCCAGCCATGCGCGTGCTTTTTTGACAGTACTGCAATTGGGGATGCCGTAAAGTTTCATGGCGATAATTCTTGGTCAAAGAAACCATTTTACCAGCCAGCAGCAAAGGTGGAGTAATTAATTCGGCGGGAGAAGGGAGTACTAAAAAACTAAAACAGGCTTTTGGTGATGGATTTCAACTGGAGTTCACTGAACACATCAAACAGGAATTTTTGCTCAACCGGTTTCGAGAACAGGTAACCCTGCATCTGGTCGCAGTTGATGCTGACCAAGGCCTGGCGCTGTTCTTCATCTTCCACACCCTCAGCCACCACGTTCAAGTCCAGCGCATGTGCCAGTTTGACAATCGCTTCCACAATCGATAACGAGATTTTTGAGGCAGCTACACCTTTAGTCAGTGAGCGGTCCAGTTTTACTTCGCTGATCTCCAGATCCTGCAGGTGGGTCAGGCTGAAAGGGTGCAAGCCAAAATCGTCTAGCGAGATTTTCAATCCCTGCTTTTTAAAGTGCCGCAAAGTTTCTTTAAACTGCGATTGATGATGGATAGCGGTGGTTTCGGACACCTCTAAAATGAGATTGCGCGCTTCAACCTGATGTTCTTCCAGGATAGCTTGTATATGTGCACTAAGATGCTTGTTCCTGAATTGCTGGTTGGACAAATTCACTGAGATACTCAAGTCTATGCCACGCTCCCTGGCCTGGCTGATGGTGTTGCAGGTCTGCGAAATCACCCAGGCATTGATTTCTTCAATCATGCCAAACCGCTCGGCTGCCTCAATAAAGTGTGTGGGTGATAGCAGGCCGCGGGTAGGGTGTTGCCAGCGCAATAAGGCTTCAGCACCATGAACCAGCCGCGTTGCCGCATCTACCTTGGGTTGAAATAACAACCTGAACTCTTGTTCAGTAATGGCTTTTTTCAACTCCACCCGCGTCTGCTGCATTTCGTCAGAAGCTTGCTCAATTTCAGCATCGAAGAAACGGTACTGGTTTTTACCGTTTTCCTTGGCTTTGTACATGGCCGCATCTGCATTCAATTTGAGTTTTTGCAGATTGCCATCCTGCGGATACATGGAAATGCCAATAGAGCAGGAAATCTCAATCACGTGATTTTCAATCACAAAGGTTTCACGCAAGGAATCTATGATGCGCTGAATAACAGTGACTACGCTCTGGTGATTTTCGATTTCGCTGAGTACAGCAATAAATTCGTCACCGCCGGCGCGGGCGACGTAATCACAGTTACGGATAGCGTTACTAATGCGTTTGGAAACCTCGATTAACAGCAGGTCACCGATATGGTGGCCATACTGGTCATTAACCGGCTTGAAGTGGTCCAGGTCAATATATGCCAGTGCCAATGATTCGCCGTTGCGGTCACAGCGCTTGGCATTAATAGCCAGATGTTGGTTGAGTGCATCGCGGTTGGGCAATTGTGTCAGCGGGTCATAAGCCAGGAATTTTTTGTTGGCGCTTTGGGTGTTGCGGAAAGTCAGCTTGCTTTGCGCCAGATCCACATTCCGCTCGTAAAAAATCACCAGGATAAATGAGGTGATAAATAGCAAAACCGGCGCCAGCGTTAATAGCAGCACCAGGTAATTGCCTGCCTGGTCAGTTGGCTGGCCGATAAACATGTTGTTGTGCAGTATGCTCAGGTTAATCGCCGCATGCGAGGCCAGGAAACCTAGCGCGATTTCAACCGAGAACATGACTTTGAGGCGTTGCAATGCTTTGCCTTCGTAACTTTTGATCCACAGCATGGTGACAATCGCGAGAGCAGAAGTCAGGCATGAGAGGAAGAACGCAAATAATGCAGTCCAGGTATCGATACGCGTATTGATTGCGCCAGCGCTGATCTGGTAAAAATATGAAAGCAGGTAGCCACTTAGTGCTGCGGCCAGTGAACCATAAAGCAGTTCCCGCAATGGGAGTTTCTTTTTATTGACGGTACTGAGTAACGACAGTGAAAGCATGTATGCACATAACAGGCTGCCGACGAAGTCAACCGGATGTTCGGCAATTCTGGGGAAATTGTCAGCAGACATTTGATAGCCGCAATGCAACAGGAATACGCCCAGGGCGACAATAATCGCATTTTTCCTGAGCAGGCTGTCATGGTCTTTGGCAGCTACCTTGCGCAGGCGATCTACCAGTTCAAACGCAAAATAGCACCCGATCACACTGAGTGTGAAAAGAATCGGGACAAAAAGATGCGTTGTAGTCATAAATGAGTGATTCACGATTATTTTGATTGTTGGTGTTGTGACACTACTACTTTACTGCTTGTGCTTTATAGCCTGATTAATTTACTGCTATTCTATTTCTCCATCCTCAAATCTCGTCTTCGCCTATGCATTAACGAGAATCACTGTTATAACGACTGGTTGCGCTGATAACTTGAGCTTAAGTTTTTAAGCCTCAGCGCATCATTCCTGAGACTATTATTTAAGTGATTCCCGCTGCAGAATTTAGATGCCGCGTAGCAATTCGTTGATACCGACTTTGCTTAATGTTTTGGCATCAACTTTTTTCACGATCACTGCGCAATAAAGGCTGTACTTGCCATCGCTGGAAGGCAGGTTGCCGGAAACGACTACTGAACCGGCCGGTACGCGACCATAATGCACTTCGCCAGTTTCGCGGTCATAGATTTTGGTTGATTGGCCAATATAAACACCCATTGAAATCACACAGTTGTCTTCAACCACTACGCCTTCAACCACTTCAGAACGTGCACCGACGAAACAGTTGTCGCCAATAATGGTAGGGCCAGCTTGCACTGGTTCCAGCACACCGCCAATACCAACGCCGCCAGACAAATGTACGTTTTTACCGATTTGCGCACATGAACCGACAGTCGCCCAGGTGTCCACCATGGAGCCTTCGCCGACATAGGCACCGATGTTGACGTATGAAGGCATCAACACAGTATTTTTAGCGATAAATGAGCCTTTGCGCACGATGGCATTTGGCACAACGCGGAAACCGCCAGCTTTAAAATCTTCTTCGGTATAGTCCGCGAATTTCGGGTCCACTTTGTCGAAGTAACGGGTAACGCCATCATCCATTAGGTAGTTATCTTTCAGGCGGAAAGACAGCAGCACGGCTTTTTTCAGCCATTGATGGGTTTCCCATTGCTGGGTGTCGCCGATACGGCTGGCCACGCGCAATTTACCAGCGTCGAGGTCATCAAGAATGGAAGCAACAGTTTGCTTGATTTCTGCAGATGCATTTGCAGGGTTGATGTTGGCGCGGTCTTCAAAAGCCGCCTCGATAATACTTAGACGTGGATCCATGATGTTCTCTAAATTATAGGGAGGAGTAAAACCCGAAATTTTAACCTAATTTCGGGTTTTTAGTGCTGATTGAATGTGTCAGGCTTATCCCAAGCCGGGGGAAGTTATTTAGACTTCGCCGCCAGGTAGAGTGGCATGACTTTGGGAGTCAGCGCCTGCAAATCCTTGATGCGGTTTTCGCTGGAAGGGTGGGTACTTAAAAATTCTGGTGGCGCCTCTTTATTAGCCGCCATCATTTTTTTCCATAAACTCACCGCCGCTTCCGGGTTATAGCCGGCTCGGGCTGCCAGTTCCAGTCCCATACGGTCAGCTTCGCGCTCCTGCTCCCTGCCATTTGGCATGGAGAACAGTAATTGGCTGCCAAGCCCGGCACCCTGTGCCGCCATATTCCCGGCTGTACCGCCCACTACGGTAGCCAGCGCTTGCAAGCCAAATTGCTGTATATAAGCTTGCGACATACGTTCACGACCGTGTTCACGCAGGGCGTGGGCAATTTCGTGGCCGATCACTGCGGCTAATTCATCATCAGTTGCTTTGAGTTTTTCAGCCAGGCCAGAGAACACCATGATTTTGCCGCCAGGCATACAGTAGGCGTTCAGCTGGTCATTTTTTTCGACGTTCACTTCCCATTTCCACTGCGCAGCATCCGGACGGAACACCCCTACCTGCGCAATCAGCCGGTTGGAGATAGTGGTGACACGCGTCAATAGCGCCTTGTCAGCATTGAGGGTGTTATTTTTCTTCGCTACCTGCAAAGTTTCTGTGTATGACTGCGAGGACATTTGGTTCACGGTACTTGTCGGCAACAGCAGCAGCTGGCTGCGCTGCACGCCAGATACGCTGTTATTCGTGGTGCTGGCACAAGCGGAAAGCATGGCACACAAAATGGCGATGGAAGTTGTTTTGATCGATGTGGTTGTTATCATGGACATTAAAGTTTTTCCTTTCTCGGTACCGGAATACACCCAGACTGGATACGGGTTATTTTTTATAACATTCTAGTGTGACACAGTCATGTTGACCAACTTAAATTTTTACTTGTGACCCCAATTCAACCACCCGGTTAGGCGGTAATTTGAACTGGTTGGTAATGGTTTCTGCGGTTCTGAACAAGCCAATAAATATCTTTTTGCGCCAGAAGGCCATGCCTGGCTTGTCAGACACAATCAGACTTTCTTTACCAACGAAGAAAGAGGTGTCCATGGCATCCAGTATCAAACCTTGTGCTTCGGTCAATGCCAGGTCACGAGGTAAATCCGGTTCATCCATGTAGCCATAGCGGATGGTGACGCGATAAAACCCAAAGTCCAGATTCTCAACCAATACGCGTTCTTCCCTGTTGGTGTAAGGGTAATCTTCAAAACGTACTGTCAAAATCACGACGCTGTCATGCAATACCTTGTTGTGTTTCAGGTTGTGTAACAGTGCATGTGGCACACCGTCCGGGTTAGGTGTCATGAAGACACCGGCGCCGTTGACGCGTGCAGGCGGGTGCGCACCTATCGCTTTAATAAACGGTACCAGCTCCATCGATTCTGATTTGAGGGTACTGTATAACAAAGCGCGACCTGTTTTCCAGGTGCGCATCAGGGTGAAGATGATCAGACCCATCAACAGCGGCACCCAGCCACCATCAGGAATTTTCAGGATGTTGGCGGTAAAGAAAGACAGATCAATGACCAGGAACAGTGAAATCAGGCAGGCGGTTTTGAACTTGCTCCATCCCCACAAATGATGGAAAACCACTGCTGCCAGCAAGGTTGTAATGACCATGTCGCCAGTCACGGCAATGCCATAAGCAGCGGCCAGGTCACCGGAACTGCCAAAAATCAGTACCAGCCCCATGGTCGCAATCATCAAGCCCCAGTTTACCCTGGGCATATAGACCTGGCCTTCGGTTTGTTCAGAGGTATGCGCAACGTGCATGCGCGGGATAAAGCCAAGCTGCAAGGCCTGGCGGGAGACAGAGAAGGCGCCTGTAATCACGGCTTGTGAGGCAATCACTGTGGCCAGGGTCGCCAGTATAATCAGTGGGAAAAGAGCCCAGTCGGGGGCAAGGTGATAAAACGGATTCTGGATAGAGTCAGGTTCGGAAAGAATCAATGCGCCCTGGCCAAAGTAGTTGCAGATTAAGGCAGGCAATACGAACAGGAACCAGGCCAATCGTATCGGTTTGCGGCCAAAGTGCCCCATATCGGCATATAGTGCTTCGGCACCTGTGACCGCCAGTACTACCGCACCTAAGGCAATAAACGCAATCTTGGGTTGGGTACTAAAAAAAAGGAAAGCGTAATAAGGACTTAGTGCTTTGAGAATTTCGGGGTGATGACTAATGTTAATTGCGCCTAAAATACCCAGCACCGCAAACCATGTCAGCATGATAGGGCCAAAAAACGCGCCCATCACCGCGGTGCCTTTACTCTGCGCCCAAAACAGTAAAAACAGGACCAGCAAGGTGATGGGGACTATCCAGTTATCCAGCTGTGGGGCGGCGACTTCCAGGCCTTCGACTGCGGATAATACTGAAATCGCCGGGGTAATCATGCCATCTGCATAAAACATGCAGGCGCCGATAATGCCCAGCATCATGATGCGTTTTCTTTGCTCCGGCTCGCCACCTGCATAGCGGCTGGCAAGGGATAGCAAGGCCATGATCCCGCCTTCACCTCGGTTATCCGCCCGCATGATAAAGGCTACATATTTGAAGGAAACAATGAGCAGGAGTGCCCAGGTTATTAACGATAAAATACCGTAAACGTTATCTTGAGTGAGTAGTAATGGGTGATGACCTACCGCAAATACTTCTTTCATCGTGTAGAGGGGGCTGGTTCCGATATCACCAAATACGACCCCGAGGGCGGCAAGTGCCATGGTATGCAATGCCGCGGGCTGACTTTTTGTATTGTCCATTGTGTGAACTACGTAAAGCAAACGTTTATTATCTGTCAATTTGACAGCTTAACCAATGACTTTTGCAGCCGCGCCTGTGTGCCCTGTGTTAAGAGTTTGTAAATTTTTCAATTATCCGCAAGGTAATCAGGATTGCTGATCTGGCTGGTGGATCTCAGTAACCACCACTTCTGCCGATCCGTTGTATAAAGTGACACGCAAGGGTTCCTGCGAAGTCAGTTGCCGGGAATCTGTGACTGCATGACCATCGGTTTTTTGCACAATGGCATAGCCACGCGCCAGTACCTGATGCGGATTCAGCTGTTGCAGGCTGGTCGAAAAATGGTCCAGCCGCCGAAACTGTTTATTCAAAAGATGTTGCATAGCTAATTGCAAACGGTGCTGCCATTGCTCCAGGGATTGCTTTTGCTGCTGTAACTGTTGCGCCGGTGAAATCATCCTGCGCGATAAATAATCCAGCGTTTGTGCCTGTTTTTGCAACAGGGATTGCATGGCTCGCATCAGTCTTTGTTGTAATTGGGTAACCTGTAAACGCAATTGCGACTGGTCCGGGCAGGCCAGTTCTGCCGCCGCGGTAGGCGTGGCAGCACGCAAATCAGCGACAAAGTCAGCAATGGTGAAATCGGTTTCATGGCCCACGCCGCTGATGGTCGGCAGGCGGCAATCGGCAATCGCTCGCGCCACGACTTCTTCGTTAAAACACCATAAATCTTCAATACTGCCGCCGCCACGGCAAATCAGTAGCGTATCAACTTCTTGTCGCTGATCGGCCAGGCGGATGGCATTCGCAATCAGCTCGGCCGCGCCTTTGCCTTGCACTGGCGTCTGGTAAACGATTACCGCAATGCCGGGGTGGCGTCGGCGTATCGCCGTGATCACATCTCGTAACGCCGCTGCATCGGGAGAAGTAACGACGCCGATGGTATGCGGGTCGCCGGGGATAAGTTGCTTGCGAGACTGGTCAAATAAGCCCTCGGCCTGCAAGCGCTGTTTTAGTTTCTCATAAGCTTCGTACAAGCGCCCTAAACCGGCCGGTTGCATAAACTCGATGGTCAGCTGGAAATCACCACGCGCTTCATACAGTGTCACCGTTGCGCGCGCTTCTATCGAATCACCTTCGCGAGGCATGCTTTCGACCAGGCTGTTGCGCCCTTTAAACATCACGCAACGTACTTGTGCTTTGGCATCCTTGAGCGAAAAGTACCAGTGACCACTGGCCGCACGGGTGAAATTGGAGATTTCGCCACTGACCCAGAACAACGGAAAACTGGTCTCGAGTAATTCTTTAGTTAAACGCGTCAGGTCACTGACACTCAAGAGTTGCTTGGAAGACGTCGATAACAAACTAGCCATAGGCCTACATTATCCAACAGCTGATTGCAGTTTGGCTATTTTTCTATAAAACCGGCAAGGTTTTCAGTACACCACCAGCCATTTAGAAATTATAAAAACAAATTTTAATCATGTTTTTCGCACTCTTTAACAAATGTAGTTGGCACTTTGTCAGCTCCCCGAGGTCATTTAAAGAGTGGGGCATTGCGATATTTAATATGGTGTCAAACAATGCGAGCTAGCCAAAACATAAATTCCTATTCTTTATATAAATTCATTTTGCTTTCGACTAAGACCTGGTTTACAACCTGGTTGGTGATAGCTTTTTTTGCGCTATGGTCGTTGGCGTCTATGGCGGATGACGAGGCTGTCGTCAGCCAGCCTGGTATAAGTGAGCCTGCGATTGATGAAGCTGCTACATCCCAACCTGCGAAAGAGATTGAAGTAGCTGATATGCCAGCAGTCATTGAGCCAATCACCAGTTATACCCGTGAGCAGTCAAAAATGCAGAATGATGCTTACAAGCAATTTATCAAGCTGCAAATCAGCCTCGCTTCAGGTACTAAAAATGCCTTGGGACTTGGCAGTTATGAGCAAGCCTACACGCATTATTGTGCGCTCGCGGGCGAGGCGCGCGACCCGGATGCACAATTTGCCATGGGTTGGTTATACAGCACTGGCAAAGGTGTGGAAGTGAATCATGATATTGCGGCACGCTTTTTTAGTTTGGCGGCCATACAAGGACATAGGGAGGCCAGGGAATGGCTGGATAAAGAGCCGGGCAATGCCGAACTGGCAAAACTGCCAGCATGTATGCATACGCATGAAAACTCTGCGGCTCAAGTGTTGTACCGCAAACGTGGCCCAGTCTATCAGTTAGTGAAAAAGCATGCTCCCAAGTATGGCGTAGATGTTGACCTGGCGATGGCGGTAATCGCAGTGGAGTCTGGCTTTAACCCGAAAGCGACTTCACGCAAGAAGGCGCAGGGGTTGATGCAATTATTGCCGGACACGCAGGCCAGGTTCCATGTTAAAGATGCTTATGACCCTGAACAGAATATCAAAGGCGGGCTTTCATATTTACGCTGGCTCATCGGCCATTTTAAAGGTGATGTCGAGTTGGTGACTGCAGCCTACAACGCGGGCGAAAATGCCGTGCAACGGCATAAAGGTATTCCGCCATATCCTGAAACACGTGATTATGTGAAACGGGTTGCTCACTACTATAAAAAGAAACATCACGAGGTCAGGCAAAAGTCAGCCATGCGCGAGAGTGATGCAATATCTGCCGCATCCTGATGCCAGCTTCAAACATTCATCAAAGTCAGGCCCATCAGCAGCCGCATTAGCGCTTAATCCATTACAATTCAATTTTATTCAATGCGCAGGAGCAGGCAATGTGTCAATGGTTTAAGGGTAAAGGCGGTTACGTGTTAGGGTTTCTGGCCTGTTTCGGGATAGTCGCGCTTGCGTTGGCAATCCAGGTGCATTACAACCTCGAACCTTGTCCACTGTGTATTTCACAGCGCATTATTTTTATGAGTTTAGGCGTGCTGTTTTTACTGCATGCATTTCTACCGCCCAAATCCTGGTTAAGTTCCTGTCTGGCAGTGGTTGAGGTATTGACTGCTTTGGGCGGCGTGGGCGTGGCGATTCGTCACTGGTGGTTGCAAGTGCATAAAGACGAAATCATTGCCGACTGCGGCGTAGGGTTTGATTATATGTTTGAAAACTTCCCGCTGAAGAAGGCCTTGACCCTGGTGTTTCGTGGTACCGGTGATTGTGCCGCGATTGACTGGACTTTCCTTGGTCTGACTTTGCCGCAACTGGGGCTGATCAGCTTTTTAGCTTTTGGCACGTATGCAGTGTTCCTGTTCCGTGCGAGACGTTGCAGTCGTTAATGATTATTCTGATGGCATAGAAAAGGGCGCTTTAAACAGCGCCTTTTTCATTAATACTGAGATGTTGTTTTTTCCAGCATGGCAGATTGTCTGGATATCGTTTCATGCCATTCCTGAAACTGGCTTTCGCATGATTGCTCAGCCAACTGCGGAAGCATGTCATTTGGGATGCTGGCAGCGCGTAGTCTGGCTTTTTCGCGTTTTACGCAACCCAGGTATTTGGCCTTGGCGTAAATCTCTTCAGTTTGCATGCTTGCAATCGCCTGGTCGGCCTGATTGAGCGATTTGCATACTGGGCCTTGCTGGCTGCTCCAGCTGTAACTGGCATTCTTAGGCATATGAATCACGCTGGCAATATCTTCGCCGCGTTTATGTATCCAGTTCTCCAGAATCTCATTACCGCAACTTTCATTCTGGCAGCGCATGACATTCTTCAACAACCATGCCGCCTGTTTGGTCATGCGGTCTTCCGCAATACTGCAGTTATGGATCACATCATGCGAGCGCGACATATATAGCTTGTAATTGGCACGCCAGCTGCCATGACTGGCACACGCTACTTTGCGTAACGGGTTCGTCATTGCACACTGTTCTCTGGTAGCAGGCATGCTTAACAAACGCTCTGGCGCGCGATTGCCGACCCTGCGGCATGCCAGTGAAATCGCTTGCCCGTAAGCCTGAGTATATCCCCAAAATGACAATCTGGCCTGGGAGGATTCAGCGCTGCTCTTTAACGCGTTATCGTTTTTCCAGTCCAGTGTTTCTGAAGTCATAGTGGATTTATGAAACACCACTTCACGTTCTGCTTCTATCGAAAATTCGCTGCACGATGCCTGCACGTATTTGGTAGTGATGGTGTCATCATGATCGTCCGCCCTTAATTTGAAACGGATCATATCGTCGAGCTGGCCGACTTGCAGAGAGTCCAGGTCCACAGACACAGTCAGGAATTTTTCGCGGCCCTGAACCGCTTGCCATTGCTCCGCGTATAAATCAGGGCTTAGTAGTATCAACTGCAAGAAAACGACTAAAACAAGGGCAGGGAATCTAAACATCATAAATAAAACTAAATCCGGAGTTGTCAGGTACTTTTTTCCAACAGCGCATTAGCCTAACTCAGCCGAATATACATTGTTACGCCCGGCCTGTTTGGCTTCATACAGCGCATTGTCAGCGCGGTGCAGCAAGTGTGAGAGTGTATCACCGGCTTGCATCGCGGCAACCCCCGCGCTGATGGTGATTGACTCTATCTCGCTAATATTGAGTAAATGTATTTGTTTGCGCATCTTTTCAGCCAGTTGAGAGGCTTGCTTGAGTGACGTGCGAGGCGCATACACAATCAGCTCATCACCACCCCAGCGCACGACAATATCCGAAATCCGGCTATGTTGTTTAATGCATGCTGCCACGTTCTTCAACACCTTATCACCCAGCACATGCCCATAGGTGTCGTTGATTTTTTTAAAATTATCGATATCGATCAATATCAGCGCATCAGGCGTTTTTCCACGCGCAGCGGGAGAGTATTCGGCAAATACTGTCTCGAAGTGGTGACGATTGCTCAAGCCGGTTAAATGATCCGTGCTGGAAAGTCTGGTCAGGTTTTCTTTTTCTTTCTCCAGCGCCGAATTCACGGCCGCCAGCTGTTCGGTGCGTTGCTTAACCAGGGCTTCCAGATCCGTATTTAACGCTTTCAGGTAGTTGGTTTGTGTTTCGCGCAGGCTTTCATAGTTATGAATAATAAAAAACTGGGCCAGCATGTAAAACCCCAGGCTGAGAATATCCAGGTTATTGAATTCCGAAGGGAACATTCCTGTTAAATGATTGCCCACCACCAGAGCTAGTATGATTGCCAGCATCGAATACCCGGCTTTGCGACCTTTGAGGTAAAAAGCGGAAGCCAGTACCAGCAATAGCAGACCGCTTCGAGTTGGATTGCCGTTGGCGAGAAAAAACACGATCAGAAATTGTACGAAACATAGCCAAAGGGCAATGCTCGCAATTAATTCAACCAGTTTATGGTGGCGGTGCAGTATCCATAGCAGGATAAAAGCGATACAGGAGAATAAAAGGTCGACTTTGCCGAGAAACGGATTGGTATTCCAGCGGATCACGCTCATTGCAAGGGAAACAAGGCCGGCAAAGGTGAAAACATTATTGAGGAAAATAACCTTGTAACGAACGTTAACAGTATCGGTTAATTTCGGAAAAAGCTGGATCGGAAGTAACATGACGACAAGCACTCGGCTAAGCCACTTTTTCAACATCCCTTTTTCCTCGGCAATTATTGTTTTTGTGATGCGGTCAGTTTATGTAAAATGCGTACTTCACCAGCTAACTCAGTAACAATATGGGAATTTTACATATATTAAGCTGGCGAGTGTATTAAATTATTCCTCAAATTTGAAATGTTGGATGACGGTTGATTCCGGGTCCGGAACACAATCTCTGTCAGTCTGTGATGAAACCATATAAAACTTTAGATGACTTTGTCGGTAATACGCCGTTGGTCGCCTTGCAACGCATGAACCCGAATGAGAGCAATACCATTTTGCTCAAGCTCGAAGGCAATAATCCGGCCGGATCGGTGAAGGACAGGCCTGCCTATAGCATGATTCTGCGTGCCGAACAACGCGGCGATATCAAGCCTGGCGACACCCTGATTGAAGCGACCAGTGGCAACACCGGCATCGCGCTGGCGATGGTGGCGGCCATGCGTGGTTATAAAATGGTGTTGGTAATGCCGGAAAACCAGTCCGTTGAACGCCGCCAAAGCATGAAAGCCTATGGTGCTGAGCTGGTGCTGACGCCCAAAGACGGCAGCATGGAGCTGGCGCGTGATGTCGCGATGAAGCTGCAGGCTGAAGGCGAAGGCATTGTGCTGGACCAGTTTGGTAATTCGGATAATCCGCTCGCGCATTATGAAGGCACCGGGCCGGAAATCTGGCGTGATACTGAGTGTAAAGTCACGCATTTTGTTTCCAGCATGGGTACTACGGGTACCATCATGGGTACCTCGCAATTTCTTAAAGAGCAGAATCCTGCCATCCAGATCATTGGTGTGCAACCGGAAGAGGGCGCCCAGATTCCCGGTATCCGCAAATGGCCGGAAGCCTACATGCCTACCATTTTTGATGCCAAACGCGTCGATGAGCTGCGTTACGTCAGCCAGAAACATGCGGAAGATACCACGCGCAAACTCGCGCATAAAGAAGGTATTTTTGCCGGTATTTCCAGCGGCGGGGCTCTATACTGCGCGCTACAACTTTCCAAAGAAGTCAATAATGCCGTGATTGTCGCCATCGTGTGCGACCGCGGTGACCGTTACCTGTCGACCGGAGTTTTCCCAGACTGATGCGCATCTGGTGCCTGAGCCTGATGTTATGGTCAGCACAGGCCTGTGCCATCAGCCAAATTAGCTTAAGCGCAGACAGTATCAGCAGCGACCTGTTTCGACTCGATAAACCCAATGCCGTCTTGGATTTACGCAGCAAACAACAGGTTAAAATCAATGCCCAACGCCTGACACTGGGTGATGCCACACTGGATAAACCGAATATCTCACTCGATATCAGCCAGCGCCCGACCTTGCTGATTACTTCCGATCAACTGCAAATGGAGCCATACCAGGTCAGGCATTCACGCATTTTCCTGGATTACCGTCAGAAGGTCCTGCAACCCACTTTGTCCCTGGACGCTGAAGTTAAAGCATTGCATGACGCAGTGTGGGGCAAGTTTCATCTTCATTGTCTGGTGCCAGCACAAGCGGCTACGCAAACCTGGCGTTGCGAAGATGGCTTGTATCAAGATGTCCGTTCCCACATCCCATTTGAGTTGCTGGTGACCCCGACCTGGAAATCGGTCGGTAAAAGCGGTGAAATGGCAAGGGGCGTAGACCTGGAGTTATCAGTAAACCAGGCAAAGTTTAGTGATGCAGAAGGCTTGCATGCGGCGGATAAACTTACCGGTAAGGTCAGTCTTTCTGCGCATGAACAAGCGGGTGGCTGGCGCTGGCAGGGTATTTTCGATTGGCAACAGGGTGAATTATTCTGGCAACCGTTTTATTTTGCCGATGGCAGCAAGCGCTTTGAAATCAAAGGGTTTTACCGACAGCCTTATCTTGATGTCGAGCAAGCGACCCTTAACTTACCTGGTGTAGGTACATTGCACAGCCAGAGCCGCGTCAACCTGGTCAGCAAAGAATTTGATTTATTAAAGGTCGATGCCAGTGATGTTGATTTTAACGGCGTTTACCAGGCATTCATCCAGCCATTGATCCCCAATTCGGCATTTGGTCACCTGAAAGTGTCCGGCAAAGCTGACTGGTCTTTTGAAGCCAAAGGATTGCAGCCTTTAAAATTTCACCTGAATATTACCGATGCGAGCCTCGAAGACCAGCTCGGCAAATTTGGCTTTAGCCATTTTAATGCCAGTATCCCGTGGGATTATGAGCAACCAACACAGATAGCCATGGGTTACCAGTCCGGTCATGTTTTAAAAGTCCCGCTGGGCCCCACCAGCTGGTGGGCTGAGGTGAACCGTTATTCGATCACTTCACCCAGCCTGAAGTTGCCGATACTGGATGGTGCGCTGGAGTTTCAGGATCTTTCCGCTGCCTGGATCAATCAAAGCATGGTCTGGCATGTGAGAATGGATATGCAGCCTATCAGCATGTCACAGTTCAGTCAGTCGCTGGACTGGCCGACCATGCGTGGCCAGATAACCGGATCGGTGCCCTTAATCACCTATGCCAACCACGAGTTGCGCATGACAGGCGATATGCAGTTTAAATTGTTTAATGGCATGGTTGGCATGTCTGACCTGGATATTGATGACCCCTTAGGTGCAGTACCAAAGCTGCACGCCAACTTCACCATGCGCGATATAGACCTGGGTGAAATTACGCGTACATTTAATTTTGGCTCGATTACCGGCAAGCTGGAAGGCGATATCAGGCACTTGCGCTTGCAAAACTGGAAGCCGGTATATATGGATGCTGTCATCCAGACTGCCGATGGACCGTTTGAGAAGAAGATATCGCAGCGTGCCGTGGAGAATATTACCGCACTGGGTGGTGAAGGTACGGCTGCAGCCTTGCAACGCACTTTCCTGCGGTTCTTTAAAGAATTTGGCTACGAGAAAATTGGCTTGCGCTGCGAATTGCGTGGTGATATCTGCAAAATGGGTGGGGTGGAAGCGATTCCCGATGGCTTTGTGATTGTCAAAGGCAAAGGTGCGCCGTCGGTCAATGTGAACGGGTACACCAGGTATGTCAGCTGGAAAGATGTGCTGGCACGCATGCAGCGGGTAACGGATAGTAATAGTAAAATCATTATCGACTAGAACTTGTTAACTGATTAAAACAAGCGGAATTTTGTGAAAGGAACCAGATTGAAACTCGCTTTTGCTAAACCATACCGGCATTGGGTAAATGGATTTTTACTGGCAGTTGCCGCGTGCGGATTGACCGCTTGCGTCACGATCAATATCTACTTTCCTGCCGCGGCGGCTGAAAAAGCAGCCGATAAAGTGATCGACGAAATCTGGCAAACACCTGCTGGCCAAGCTCCTGCGCATACTCCGGACAAGGCGCCCAACCCAACCCCTAAAGAAAGCAATGTCCCTGCAGCCACACCAGCAGTGACACCATCCGTTAATCAGGAGTCTGCACCATGAGTTCAATCATCAAAATACGCAAACCATGGTTAGGGAAATTGCAACTATTTACGCTTGATTGCTATCACAACTTTAAGCATCTGATATTTGGCATGATATTTGGATTGTTGTCGATGCAGGTACATGCAGCAGCCGACCTTGATGTAAACACGCCCGCTGTTGCTGCAGTAAAAGCCAGTATGCAAAACCGTCATCAATTGCTATCACCGCATTATCTATCGGGCGCAGTGGGATTGACTGCTGATGGATTTGTCGCCGTGAAGGATGCCGGATTGGTGCCATTGTCCCAACGTAGTGCGCTGACCGCGCTGGTGAAAGATGAAAATGCTGACCGCGCAAAGCTATATCAGGGAATTGCTGCCGCAAATGGTCACCCGGAGTGGGAAGGTGAGATACAACGCACATTCGCCCAGCGCTGGATTGATAGAGCGCAAGCAGGCTGGATGGTACAGCGCGACGGACAGTGGGCCAGGAAGTAATTGGCTGCATCGCGCTAAGGCCTTGTAAAGAAAATAGATTATTCAAGTTTTATGAAATGACCATGCGTTAAAAAGCAGTTGAGTAATATTTTTGCCGCTACAACAAATCAAAAAACAAAGGGGTAAAAGCACTTTATTTAAATTTCAGGCATGGTCATTGCATGCAAACTAAGTGCATATTGCAATGGAAGGAGTTTGTTGTGGCAAATAATCTTTTCGTTCTACCTCGTTTGGGCCAACCTATCCGACAGGAAGATTCCGGGATCTACTATATCCTGAATCAGCAAACTGGCCGCGTGCGATCGTTGATACAGTTGGTGCGTGAAAATTTGCACTGGTATATCTTGCAGTTGCAGCCGATTGCCGACGGTCTGGATTATCGCTGGTCGGTAATGTCACGCGAAAATGATTGCGTGCTCAAAACTGCGACTGACAAGCAAATCGCACATTATTTTTCCAAGCCTGAATACACCGAGCCGGTAGGTGCCTGGCAAGTCATGCGTAACGCTGATTTTGGTTTTGGTAAATTCACCCCCATTGAAGCGCCAGAGGATATTAGCTACGCCATCCTGACGTTTGAAGGGGACGAGATGAAAACGCCGATCCGATTGCACAAAGCGCCTGCGGAATGGCTGCAGGAAAATAATGATCAGGATATTTTACAGCTGGAAATTGCCTGATTTTTAGCAGGTGATTGGCTGGTTTTAAGGCCAATGCCTGTGAACAATTGACTGGTGAATTAATTCCCCAAAGTCTTTAAATTGCTTAAAGATGAGGATTTTCGGCTAGTGAGGTAGCCATTGCCTGTGATATGGTTACGACCATATTATTTTGTAGGCAATCCTGCCGGATTGTGGCTCTTATGCTTCGCAGCCTTGTGTTTGATATCGAAACTATTCCCGATGTTGACGGCATACGTCAATTGCACGACCTTCCTTCCGGTTTGAGTGATGCTGACGTAGCCAATATCGCTTTTCACCAACGCCGACAGCAAACCGGTAATGATTTTCTACCGCATCATTTGCAACGTGTGTGCGCTGTCTCCTGTGCTTTGCGTGAAGGCAACCAGTTCAAGGTTTGGACCTTGGGCGACGAAGATGCCTCCGAAGCAGAAATCATCCAGCGATTTTTTGACGGCATTGAAAAATACACGCCAAATATCGTCAGTTGGAATGGTGCTGGTTTTGATTTGCCGGTTTTGCACTATCGCGCCATGGTGCACGGCATTACTGCGCCACGTTACTGGGATCTGGGTGAGGATGATAAAGAATTTAAATGGAATAACTACATCAGCCGCTACCATATGCGTCATCTGGATCTGATGGATGTGCTGGCAATGTATAGCGGCCGTGCCAATGCGCCTCTGGATCAGGTGGCACAGTTATGTGGCTTCCCCGGTAAACTCGGCATGGACGGCAGCAAGGTGTGGCAAGCGTACTTAAATGGTGAAATCAAGGCGATACGCGATTACTGTGAAACAGATGTTGCTAATACGCATCTGGTTTATTTGCGTTTTCTGAAAATGCGCGGCCATTTAAGCGAAGCGGAATATGAAGAAGAAATCCGCGTGACGCGTGAGACCTTGACTGGTTACGGCGGCACGCACTGGCAACAATTTCTGGCGGCCTGGACCCCAGTTAGCTCAGCTTAAAGCATCAGCAGCTTAAAGTCAGCTAGTGCCAGGCAATGCGGCCCTGGTATCGTTTTTAATTTCATCAGGTGTCGCGTCTTCTTCCCTGTTGTCTTCACGTGAATCTTCATCGAGATTGGCATTCTTCCAGTTCAGAATCACACGCTGATGTTTTTTTGCGTTGCTGGTGAAAGTGTAACGCTGGGTATTTCCCTGGTAGCTGGCAATAATGGAATATTTGCCTTTAGGTAGATTGAGCAGTAATCTGGGGGCCGCTTGATCCAGGCTGAATACGGTCTGTTTTTTGGCATCAATGATAGTGATACTGACGCCATCTACCAGCCGGCCGATCTTACCTTCCGAAAACAGGAAATACAGGTTGAATTGCTTTTTAAACGCTTCCAGCGCCTCAACTTCTTCCGAGCCGATTCCACCAGTCACATAATCCACACCATGTTCATCCTGCTGGATGGCGACATCTGCGAGGCAAGTTGCGGAGCAAACTGCCATCACCAGAGCAATACATAGACTCCATTTTTTTAACATATGGTCTCCCTTATTTGCAGTGCTTCGTGAAGGATTGTAAGCCCAATTCAGGTAAAATAACAGCTATGAGAAGCAACCGTCAAAGAACCCGCCTGTCGCCAGCGTCCATGGCGAAACAAACATCCCGCATCGCCGTCATCGAATCCCTGGACCAGGAAGGTCGAGGGGTCGCGCATGTCGATGGCAAAGTCGTTTTCATCGAAGGCGCATTGCCGTTTGAAAAAGTGCGCTTTGCGTCGCATTATTCAAAAGCTACCTATGAAGTTGCCGCCACGCTGGAAGTGCTTAAACCTTCCAGCCAGCGCGTTACCCCAGGCTGTGTCTATTTCGGCACGTGCGGCGGCTGTGCCATGCAGCATCTGGAGTTTTCTGCACAAGTGGCTGCCAAGCAAAGGTTGCTGGAAGCAGATTTATGGCACATTGGCCGTATCAAGCCTGAAAAAATACTGCCACCAATCCAGGGTACGCCCTGGCAATACCGTCACAAAGCGCGTCTGCGGGTGAAGTATGTAGAGAAAAAAGGCGGCGTACTGGTAGGCTTCAATGAAAAAGGTACCAGCTATGTCACGTTTATGGATAGCTGCCAGGTGCTGCCTAAAGCCATTTCTGACCTGATTGTGCCACTAAAGGAATTGATAGGGCAGTTAAGCGTCAGGCAGTCACTGCCGCAGATTGAACTGGCAGTCGGCGAAGATGCCACTGTATTGCTTCTGCGTATCCTGGAAGCGCTCGAAGAACGTGACTTGCCTTTGTTGCAAGCGTTTGAGGAACGGCATGGCGTGCAATTCTGGACGCAGACCAAAGGCCCGGACACCGCCAAGCCCTTATTCGGCCACAGTGACCGCCTGCATTACAGCCTGCCTGAATACAACCTGGAATACCCGTTCAGCCCGATAGAATTTACCCAGGTAAACCCGGGTATCAACCGGGTGATGATCCGTCGCGCCATGCAATTGTTGCAACCCAAAGCGGGTGAGCGCATTGCCGACTTTTTCTGTGGCCTGGGAAACTTCACGTTGCCAATCGCCCGCAGTGGTGCCCAAGTCTACGGTGTAGAAGGCGCACAGGCATTGGTTAAACGCGCGATTGAAAATGCCCATTTAAATGGCATCAGTAATGTCGAGTTTGCCGAGTCTGACCTGTTTGATATGACGCCGGAACTGCTGCAAGGCCTGGGTTATTTTGATAAATGGCTGATTGATCCGCCACGTGATGGCGCGATGGAGCTGATCAAGTCATTGCCGGATGATGGCCAAGGCGCGCCTCAGTTAATCGTCTATGTATCCTGTAATCCTTCTACGCTGGCACGTGATGTAGCGATTTTGACCCAGTCTAAAGGCTATCAGTTGAAAGCCGCAGGTGTCATGAATATGTTCCCGCACACCGCACATGTGGAATCAATCGCTGTGTTTGAACGCGTTTGATTTAGCGAAGTTGCTTGAAGGCATTTGACATGTTGTTGAGAAGAGTTGCAGGCTATAGCTTATTAGCGATTGCGCTGGTGTTGTCAGGCTGCCAGTCAGACACTGAGCCGCGCGCGCTGGTGTTTGCAATCGCACAAGCGCCAGTTAACCTGGATCCAAGGTATGCCACAGATGCCGCTTCGGAGCGGGTTAATCATCTGCTTTATCAGCGGCTGGTTGAGTTTGATTCGGCTTCGCATGAGGTGCCAGGGTTAGCTTCATGGCAAATGCAGGATGCATTGCATTACCGCTTTCAGCTTCAGCGGCCATTGGCAGTCTTTCATGATGGCAAACCATTGACCGCTGCCGACGTGAAAGCTACTTATGAAAGTTTGTTGCAACTCAAAAACTCGCCACATACTGCTGAATTCAAGCATATCAAACAGATCAGCACGCCGGATTCACACACCATTGATTTTGAGCTCAGCCGCCCGGATCCCCATTTCCCGGCCAGGCTGATTATCGGTATCTTACCCGCTGAACTGATTACAGCGGGGCATGATTTTGGTCATGCACCTGTTGGCAGTGGACCATTCAAACTTAATTGCTGGGATAGCGAGCTTGAGCTAGTCAGGCTGAGTGACGGTCTCAAAGTCAGCTTCAATGAAGTCAAGGACCCAAATGTTCGTGTGCTAAAACTCAAGCGAGGTGAAGCGGATCTCATTCAGGGAGATTTGCCGCCTGAACTGGTGAAATACCTGCAAAAACAGCCAGATATCACAGTGCAAACCGTGGCTGGTGCCAACTATTCGTATCTCGGCTTGAATGTGCAGGCTGAATTCCTGCGCGATGTCAGGGTCAGGCGTGCCATAGCCTATGCCATTGATACCCAGGCAATTATTCACAAGGTCATGGTCAGCCACAGCCGGCAGGCAAATGCCATCCTGCCGCCAGAACATTATGCTGGAAATCCTGCATTACAGCCGTACAGCTATCAGCCGGAACTGGCCAGGCAGCTATTGCAATCAGCAGGCATCAAACTACCGCTAACGCTGGTATACAAAACCAGCACCGACCCGCAACGCGTGCGATTGGCCACGATTTTGCAGGCACAAATGCAGGCAGCAGGCATTGATTTACAGATTAAAAGCCTGGATTGGGGCACTTTCTTTGCCGATGTGCAAAAAGGTAATTTTCAGCTATCAGGGCTGACCTGGGTGGGTATTAAAACCCCGGAAATCTATAGCAAAGTGTTTGGTTCAGGCAGTGCGCCACCCCAAGGCTTTAACCGTGGCGGTTACCGGGATGCTGAACTGGATACCTTGCTGAAAAATGAAGATTGGCCAGCAGTCACCCGCCGCATTCATGAACAGTTACCGTATATACCGCTCTGGTATGAAGGCCAGTTCGCAGCTTATCGCAGCAGTGTCGAAGCCTACCAGCCGATGCCAGACGGTAATTGGGACGGGCTGGCCAAAGTTGTGTTCCAGCCATCCCATGAATAGTTAAGGGTTTACCCCGAACCAATGGCCAATCAGGGCAGTTGCGGCCATCGCCAGTGCACCCCAAATCACAACACGGCTCATTCCTTTCCACACACTGGCACCACCGGCCTTCGCAGCCACTGCACCCAGTAATCCCAAAAACGGCAAGGTACTGCAGATTAACCATAGCTGCACTTGCGCATGAGGGGCGAGCCAGGCGATGAGCAAGGGCAGGGCAGCGCCGCTGGTGAATGCCAGCGCCGAAGCCATCGCTGCCTGCAAAGGGTTCGCCTGGTTAAAGTCATGCAATCCCAGTTCATCGCGTGCATGCGCGGCCAGCGAATCATGATGTGAAAGTGCCTGCGCAACTTGAATCGCAAGCTCCTGGGGTAATCCGCGCTGGACGTAAATGCCGGTCAGCTCGCGCAGTTCACTATCCGGGTCTTCCCGCAATTCCCTGGCTTCGCGGGCAAGATCCGCTTGCTCGATATCCGTTTGCGAACTGACGGATACATACTCACCAGTCGCCATCGAAAGAGCGCCAGCGACCAGTCCTGCAATACCGGTAATCAACAATGCATGATTACCAGCACCTGCCGCCGCGACACCCATCAACAGGCTGGCGGTGGAAATAATGCCATCGTTAGCGCCCAGCACTGAAGCCCTTAACCAGCCGCTGCGCTGTAAAAAATGCATTTCGTGATGCGGCATAAGCAAAACTCATTAAACGTAATGGCAAAGATTGTAATGTAATTTACCGCGTGAAATAGAGCTGCCATTAAATCAGCGGCCATTCTCAAGGCAAATCCCCGGCAAATCGCTTAGAATAATGCATATGCACATTGAAATATCCATCCCTGCACAGACTTTGACGCTGTTTGACGACAGCGGCAAGCAGCTTAGCCGTTATGCAGTTTCCACTGCCGCTAATGGCGTTGGGTGTGTCAAAGATAGCGGTTGTACGCCATTGGGCAGCCATATTATCCGTGCCAAAATTGGTGCTGATGTGCCTGAGAATACGGTATTCAGAGGTCGCCGGCCGACTGGAGAAATATTTACGCCTGAATTAAAGGAGCAATTCCCTGAGCGTGACTGGATATTAACCCGCATTCTTTGGTTAAGTGGCACAGAGCCTGGCAAAAATCGCCTGGGAAATGTCGATACCATGCAGCGTTATATTTACATACACGGCTCGCCGGAGGCGACTGAGTTTGGTGCGCCTGGCTCGCATGGCTGTGTACGCATGCGCAATGCTGATTTAATTGCGTTATTTGACCAGGTGCCGGTCGGTACTACCGTAAATATTCAAGATCAATCGCCACAAGATCAAAAGCGGCCTAATCTATTGCAAAATGATCAACAGACAGAAGCTCGGGGTGTAGAAGGTCAATCTATTCCCCATGGAGTGAATGATTAAACGCCTCACCTCATTATTGCCAGTGATCATTGGCGTACTCTGTCTGACCTTCGCCTTGTTACATATGGTACCCGGCGACCCTGTCGATGTCATGCTGGGCGAATCCGCCAGCCCGGCAGATCGCGAGTTGCTTAAAGTCCAGCTTGGCCTGGATCAGCCTTTGTATCTGCAGTTTGGGCAATATGTTTCGAACATCTTTAAAGGGGATTTTGGCGTCTCTATTCATACCCAAACACCCATCACGCAATTGCTGGCACAGGCTTATCCCGCAACACTGATACTCGCATTCACTGCATTAAGCATAGGCTTATTGATAGGTATTCCGCTGGGAATATGGTCAGCTCTGAAAGCCGGACATTGGCAGGACGTCATGGTGACCATGGTGAGTATCCGTCTCGCCGCCATGCCCGCATTCTGGCTGGGGCCGGTTTTGATGCTGGTATTTGCGGTGTGGTTAGGCTGGTTGCCGGTCAGCGGCATGGGTAGTCCTGCCTCCATTATCTTGCCAGCGGTGACCCTAGGCTTAGGCCTGAGTGCCATTCTGACACGCATGACACGCACCAGCCTGCTGGAAGTGTTGAACGAAGACTATATCCGCACTGCTCGTGCCAAAGGCCTGAGCGAACGGCAGGTTTTATTAAAACATGCATTGCGTGCAGCTTTGCTGCCCCTGGTAACCATTGTCGGTTTGCAAATGGGTAGTCTGTTGGCGGGTGCTGTGATTACCGAAACCATTTTCAGCTGGAACGGCATAGGTCGCCTGCTGGTGGATAGCATTGAGAAGCGCGATTACCCGGTGACACAGGCATGTGTGCTGGTGATCGCATTGAGCTATGTGCTGATCAACCAGGCAACGGATCTCGCTTATCGCTGGCTTGACCCTCGCACCAGAGGCGCACGATGAAAACTTTTTCATTGTCTACGCTGGCTTTCTGGCTGTTTGCAGTCATCATGGCTCATATCGTTGGCACAAACCCCAATCACACCGATCTTGAAGCGATTCTGCAATGGCCCAGCCTGCAACACTGGTTAGGTACAGATGACCTCGGTCGCGATATCCTGGCGCGTGTGATCCGCGGCGTAGAAGTTTCTTTTATGGTCACCGTGATAGTCACCGCAGTGACCATGACCATAGGCATCTGTATTGGTTTGCTCGCCGGTTACAAGGGCGGAAAACTCGATCATGCCTTGATGCAGCTTACCAATATTTTCCTGGCATTCCCCGGTATCTTACTGGCGATTGCATTTGCTGCGGTATTAGGCGCGGGTATTAATAATTTGATCCTCGCCTTATGCCTAACAGGCTGGGTGACTTATGCGCGATTATCCCGTGGGCAAACGCTGGCATTGCGGGAACGATTGCATGTATTGGCGGCAGAGTCACTTGGTGCCAGTTCATTACGGGTGATGCTGTTGCATATATTGCCGCTGCTGATTTCTATTTTATTGGTTGAAGCCGCTTACAGCATGGCCAGCGTCATGATCGCAGAAGCGTCACTGTCTTTTCTGGGGCTAGGTATACAAGCACCGAATGCTTCGTGGGGTGCCATGCTGCGGGATGCAGTCAGGTTTATGCTGGTAGCCCCGCATTATGTGTTGACAGTAGGTGTATGCATGATGAGCCTGATTCTCGCGATTAACCTGGGTGGCGATGTGCTGCGTGACAAACTGGATGTTCGAAGCGAATCCAGATCATGAGAAAGCAATATCGTTATTACGACCTGATCATGGCGGCTTTTGCCGTGGTGCTGGTCTGCTCCAATATTATTGGCCCAGGTAAGATCACCGAGATTCATATGCCGTTGATGGGTGCGCTGACGTTTGGTGCGGGCATTATGTTTTTTCCGATCAGCTTTATTTTTGGAGATATCCTCACTGAAGTGTATGGCTATGCCGCCTCCCGGCGGGTGATTTGGACCGGGTTTATTTGCCTGGCTTTTGCCAGCCTGATGGCATGGGTCATAGTAGCACTTCCACCGGCGCCTGAATGGCACGATCAGGCTGCCTATCAATCGGTATTTGGTTCGACAGCACGTATTGCCATCGCCTCATTAGTGTCATTTGTGGCAGGAGAGTTTGTGAACTCATTTGTCATGGCCAAAATGAAAATCCTCACCAAGGGGCGCTGGTTATGGAGTCGTACCATAGGCTCGACACTATTTGGTGAAGCGGTAGATACGATATTGTTTTTTCCTCTGGCATTTTATGGTTCTGGAGAGTTTCCGGATGCTATGATGCCGCAAATCGTGTTGGCGCAATTTGTCGCCAAAGTGCTGGTTGAAATTGCTTTTACGCCAGTTACTTATAAAATCGTTGCGTTTCTGAAGCGTGCAGAAAATGAAGATTACTACGACACGCATACGGACTTTAGCCCGTTCAAACTTTAACGTGTGCCATCCGTCCTATTTTTATCCATATACCTATCGGAACCCCATTGAACCAAATTAACTGGTACGAAAAAAACAAAACACAAGCCGCTGACTGGCAGTCAGAAGCAGGCAATCTGCCGCCAAAAGCCGTAGTCATCGCAGATGACACGACCAAAGCAGACGAGGCCTATCGTCTGGCGTGCGAAGGCACCGCTTTACTTTACCGTGGCGATTTTCAAAATGCCAAACAATTATTGCAGGCGATTACGCGACGTGTAGATCGCAAACCGGTCAAACCCGCCGCTACGATGCTGGAGACTTTTCACCAGCACCGTGCACGCCAGATCGGCCGTGCCAACATCACGAATAAAGTGTTGATTGAGCTTAAATACGGGCAATGTGATTTACCGCGTGCACCGGATGTGAAAGCGGCAGTGCAGGGCGCATTGATTGTTGATGAGAAAAAAGACAAATTACCCGCACGCCTGGTACTTTCGTTGCGTGAGCTGTTAGGTATGGTCGGCGCGTATGAATGGCGTAAAAAGGGCGTCCCCATCCACGCGCTGAATGCCAATATCCACGCCCATTACGGGGTGTATTCGCCCGTACGTGGTGAGTATCTGGAACTGATTGACCAAGCCCCACTCAATAATCCTCAGGTTGCATGGGATATAGGCACCGGTACCGGTGTCATCGCCGCCGTGTTGGTGACCCGTGGCGTAAAAAATGTCATTGCTACGGATACCAGTCCACGCGCTTTAATCTGCGCTGCAGACAACCTACAGCACCTGAATATGCATACCAATATTCAGATTGTTGAAGCAGACCTGTTTCCGGAAGGCAAAGCCGATTTAATAGTGTGTAATCCGCCGTGGCTGCCAGCTAAGGCCAACACGCCGATCGAGCAAGCGGTATATGATCCCGATAGCCAGATGCTGAAGGGGTTTTTAAGTGGCGTTAAAGCGCATTTAAACCCGGATGGTGAGGCCTGGCTGGTCATGTCAAATCTGGCGGAGCTGATTGGCTTGCGTAAACCAGATGATTTAACCGGCTGGATCGCTGAAGCTGGCTTGCAAGTGATTGAGCGTTTAGACACGCAGCCTAAACATGGTAAATCACAGGATAAGCAGGACCCGCTGTTTGCCGCAAGATCAAAAGAAGTAACCAGCCTTTATCGTTTAAAATTGAGCTAGCCTGGGCCAAACAGGTTAAATCATTCATAGAAAACATCAGGAAACTTTATGTCTTTAGGTCCCGTCATGCTGGATGTTGTTGGCACAGAACTCACTGCTGATGACATCCGCCGTTTGCAACACCCGCTGGTGGGGGGCGTGATTTTGTTTGCACGTAACTTTGAAAGTACCGAGCAACTGAAAGCGCTGACTGCCAGTATTCATGCCGTGCGCCAGCCGCCATTATTGATTGCGGTCGATCATGAAGGCGGGCGCGTGCAGCGCTTTCGCGAAGGCTTTACAAAAATTCCACCCATGCGTGAGTTTGGCCATATCTGGGACAAAAATCCGCGTAAAGCGAAAGAGTTGGCAGTAGAGGCCGGATATATCCTGGCAGCTGAGTTGCGTGCACATGGTGTGGATTTCAGTTTTACCCCGGTGCTGGATATGGATTACGGCGATAGCCTGGTCATTGGCGACCGTGCCTTTCACCGCGATCCGCAGGCAATTAATGAATTAGCCTTTCATTTGATGCAGGGCCTTAAAAAAGGCGGTATGGCGGCAGTTGGCAAACACTTTCCCGGGCACGGCTTTGTGGTAGCTGATTCACATGTCAGTATTCCGGTGGATGATCGTGAGTTTGACCAGATTGCGCAAAACGACATGCAACCTTTCCGCCAGATGATTGATGAGGGTTTGCATGCGATTATGCCAGCACACGTGATTTATCCTAAAGTGGATGAAAAACCTGCCGGTTTCTCGCCGCGCTGGTTGCAAAAAGTATTGCGTGAGCGCCTGGGGTTTAACGGCGTGATTTTTAGCGATGATTTGAGTATGGAAGGCGCCACCGTAGCGGGCGATGTGACAGCACGCACACTGGCGGCGCTGAATGCCGGTTGCGATATGGTGTTGTTGTGCAACCGCCCAGATCTGACGGATGAGTTACTGGAAAACCTCGAATGGAGCATTTCTGCACAAACGATTGCGCGCTTGGCGCGTATGCACGGCGCGCATCACCCGGCAGATATGGTTGCGCTACGTGAATCAGCTGATTATGTAGATGCCGTAAAACGGGTTGCGCTGGTGGGCTTAAAAGAAGCAGATTTGTTTGCATGAAGCCTTTCTAATCACGCCAGGATAAAGTAAGCTAAGCACTTAATTAAAAAGTAATTTTTCAAGCTCAATCATCGGTAATTGCTATGAAATGGATTGTTTTAGGGATATTTTTGGCCTCTGTCAGCTACGTGCACTTTCGCGGCAAGGTGCGGCATAAGTTTTACAGGCAACTGTTTGATCACTCAGGCATTGTGGCGCCCTTTAATGTGTTTTTATACCTGTTTTCAAAAGCACCGACGACGCCTTACGTGCAAGTCAGCGAGTTCCCAGAACTGAAAGTGATCAGCGACCGCTGGCAGGACATCCTCAAGGAAGCCCTGCATGTGCGCGACCAGGAACGTATTGCCGCCGCTAAAAACAATAACGATGCCGGTTTCAATTCATTTTTCAAAACCGGCTGGAAACGTTTTTACCTGAAGTGGTATGACGCAGAGCATCCTTCTGCCAGCATTTATTGCCCGCAAACCGTAGCTTTGCTGCAAAGTATCCCCAGTGTAAAAGCCGCCATGTTTGCCGAACTGCCACCAGGTGCGCACTTGAATCCGCACCGCGACCCCTATGCTGGATCATTGCGCTATCACCTGGGATTGGCAACGCCGAATAATGACTTGTGCTATATCAAGGTTGATGGCGAAAATTACAGCTGGCGCGATGGGCAAGCGGTGATGTTTGATGAAACTTACATACACGAAGCGTATAACAAAACCGATGAAAACCGCATCATCCTGTTTTGCGATATCGAGCGTCCAATGCGTTATCGCTGGGCACAGTCTGTAAATCGTTTTTTAGCTAATACCATTGTGACAGCGGCCAGCTCCCCCAATGAAGATGGTGACCAGACCGGTGTGATTAACCGCCTGTTTCACTACGCCTGGGTAGTTGGACAATATCGTCGCCGCTTCAAACGCTGGAACCGGACAGTTTATCAAATCACCAGAATCATGCTAATCGCACTAGTGATTTATGCCATCTGGAAAATTTAGGATAAATAGTCTAAAAGTGATGATTAAACTTGAAACTTTGTCCATTTGCCCTTATCTTAGTTCTTGAAAGTTAAAGGTTTTGAAGTTAAAAGTAATAACGTTTTATTTGAGAGGAAGAAAACATTATGTCTGATATGCAAGTTTTAGGTCGTGAGGGTAATGTATCCGATACGCAGAACCGCGTGTTGCGCAACACATATGCACTACTCGGCTTGAGTATGATTCCAACCGTCATTGGTGCCTATGTAGGCCTGCAAATGAATTTTGGATTTTTGGCGGCGCATCCGTTCATATTTGCAATCGGCTTCCTGGCTGTGATGTTTGGTATGTTCAAACTGATTGCTGTTAACCAGAATAGCAGTATTGGTGTGTGGTTGCTGTTGGCAATGACATTCGCATTCGGCATTATGCTGGGCCCAATTCTCCAGTATGCGTTGCATTTACGTAATGGTGCCGAGATTGTAGGTTTGGCTGCAGCGGGTACAGGGATTACCTTTTTAACTCTGGCTGGTATCGGCTCATCCCCGGCACGTGACTTCAGTGGCATTGGTAAATTCCTGATGGTTGGCTTGGTTCTGGTGATTGTTGCCGGTTTAGCAAACTTATACTTCCAGATTCCAGCATTATCATTGGCTATCTCTGGTGTATCAGTACTTATTTTCTCAGCTTACATTTTGTATGACGTAAACCAGATTGTACGTGGTGGCCAGACTAACTATGTAATGGCGACATTGAATCTGTACCTTGATGTTTATAACCTGTTTGTTAACCTGTTGAACATCTTGCTGGCTTTGCTAGGTAACCGTGATTAAGCACTAATAACTAGCAATAAAAAAGAAACCCGCTACGGCGGGTTTTTTATTGCCTGATTTTATCTTCTTTATGGCTAGTATTGGTTGTTAAGAACCATGCTGGTTTACTGTAACCAGAATAAAGTGGCTGTAAAGATAAATTAACACGTAAGTATATGATTTAAATAAATAAAAAAATTTAATGCACTTGGTTTGGTTTTTGCACAGCTCTCCCTAATCGGGGGGAAGTGTAGTGTTAAATAATAAATTAAAGTCAGTATTGTTTCTGGCAGCTTATTCTTGCGTGTCAATTGCCGCAGATGCTGTTGATAGTTCTAAAGAAAACAACCAAAAAACTTTAGATCCGAAAAGCGCAGTTGAGCTGGATGAAATTGTAGTTAAAGCTAAAAGGCGTAGTGTCATCACGCCTTTACCTGGCTTAGTGATAGATCGAGAAAAGATGACAACTAATGTGCAAAGCATTAGTGACAAGGACATCGCGGACTCCAAGTCTATCAATATCACGGACCTTATGAATAACTCCCTGCAATCCGTTACGATAAATGACTATGCGGGCAATCCGTTTCAACAGGATCTAAACTACCGTGGTTTTACAGCCTCACCACAGATCGGAACGCCTCAAGGTATTTCCGTTTATCTGGATGGTGTCCGCGTCAACGAGGCGTTTGGCGAAGTAGTCAACTGGGATTTTCTGCCCATGAATGCCATTGCCAGCCTTGATCTGATACCCGGTTCAAATCCTTTGTTTGGGTTAAATACACTGGGTGGTGCTCTAGCCCTGACTACAAAGAACGGGTTTACGCATAACCAGATGCGTGCCGAATTGATGAGTGGTTCCTGGGGGCGGGAGCAGGCCCAGTTTTCAAATGGTTTCAATAATGGCACTTTAGGTGTTTTTGTTGCCTACAATCATTTTAAAGAAGATGGCTGGCGCACTAACTCTCCTTCCAATGTCAGGCAGCTGTTTACCAGTGCAACGATGCGTAGTGATTATGGCGAGTTGAATTTTACAGCTTTGAATGTAGACACCGCTTTAACCGGAAATGGTGTGGTGCCTTATGAAATGTATGAGCAAGATAGAAAAGCCGTTTTCACCTCGCCTGATGAAAATAAAAACAATCTTGAGCACTATAACCTGACCGGGCGTTTTGATATCAATGACAATGTTTCCATTTCTGGATTGACGTACAAGCGAAATGTAAAGCAAAAGGCTATAGGATCAGACTTTTATGATGACTTTCCAGGACTGTCTGATCGACGAGGTATCGAAGTGCTTTGTCCAGATGGCAGCTATCCGGATGGAGGTGCTTTCTCAGGAAGCCCAGGCAGTGGTTGTGCAGGAAAATTACCTAATGGGGTATCTAGTTTTTCTGATTTAAAACAAGGGGGAGAGGGGTCTGCATTACAACTTAATTTTTTAACGGAAAAGCACCAGATCACGGCTGGCGTCACTTATGACGCTAATGATGTTCGGTTTAAGCAAAGTGAGATGTTTGCTGATATCGGTGCAGATAGGCAGTTGTTTGAAAATCCTGCTTACTATGGCGAAAATGGTGTTCCTACGCTGGGACTTGTTGCTGCTCAGTTTCCAATTGTTCGAAATAACCTGACGGGTAGTAGCAATACTAAAAGTATTTTTGTGAGCGATACATGGTCACCAAAAGATGATCTGCATATCACTTTTGGCGCTAGATTTAACCATACCCGGGTAAAAAATGATTTGCAATCTGAACGCGGTCTTAGTCTTTATCAGTTTGAGGATGATGGAACAGGAACTTATTTTGATCCATCCAGAGAACGTTGTGTTGCTGATGTAAACGACCCAAGTGACAATGGAAAATACATTTGTACCAAAGGCGACTACAGTTATCGCAGCTTTAATCCCTCAGTAGGTGTCGCGTGGGAATTTAAACCCAGTGTGATCGCTTACGGAAATATTAGTCGCGGGGCACGCACACCTTCTGTGATTGAGTTAGGTTGTGCAATCGATCGTACACAAATTGTAGGTAGCACGAATTATCAATTCGGCTGCGCGATTCCCACTTCCCTCACTGCAGATCCTTATCTTAAACAGGTTAGATCAACTTCGTACGAAGCGGGTACTAGAGGTATTTCAAGCAGTATTTTTGGTAGTGAAAGTTTAAATTGGAATTTAAGCTTTTTTAGAACTGAGCTAACGGATGATATTTTATTTGTACCGTTAGGCCGTAAAAACCGTGGAGTCTTTGATAACTTTGGTGCAACTTTGCGGCAGGGTATCGAAGGAAGTGTTTCCGGCGTCTGGGGAGCGCATCGACTAAGTTTGAATTACACCTGGATGCGGGCAACATTCGAATCGCCATCCACCATCATCAATCCTAATAACAGCAGTAATACCGTCGTTGGTGCCCAAAATAATGTGTATGTCAGGCCTGGTGATGAATTGCCAGGAATGCCTAATCATATTGTGCAGGCTAGCTGGAATTATGCAGTTAATAAAAAATTTGATATGACATTAAATATGGTCATGCACTCCTCTTCGTATGTGAGAGGAAATGAAAATAACGAGCATGAGCCTCGTAACGCAAGGGGTACTTTTGGTGACTTATATGACTATATCGGTAGTGGCAGCATTCCTGGTTATGCCGTCTTCAATCTGCGCGCTAATTATAAATTTGATAACGGATTCTCTTTATTTGCACGCGTTGATAATATTTTTGATAGGGAATATGCCACTGCCGGTAATTTAGGCAGGACTCCATTCACCCCTACAAGCGGTGTAGCTGCTAGTGATGCTTCAGGCTTTAACTACAATTCCGACCAGTGGAAAAATACTACCTTTATAGGCCCGGGTGCACCAAGAGCTGCCTGGTTTGGAATCAGCTATGACCTGGATTGGAAACAAAGAAAACTGAAGATGGATTAGTCCGTGGTTGCTAGCAGCCATGTGGTTGTTAATGATGGTTTATTAGAACCTTCACCTATTTTTTGGTGTTAGCAAAGTTATTTTTTTGTTAGGTTTTATTGGGTTTATTTTTATAACATATTGATAATAAATAGTTAATTGTTTAAATATTTTCTTTTTATGAGATTGGTATGAGATTTGCAGTGTATGAAAAAAACAATAATTCTATTTCATACGAGGAAAATATTATGAAGTTAAAAGTCATTTCTAGCATGATTTCAGCTTTGCTCGGCGGGGTGCTGGTTGTATCAAATGCGAACGCCGCATTTGTTACGTTGCCAGGTGCAGCAGGTCAGCCTGGTTGTGGGGTAACTAGTGCAACGAGCATTCGCTGTGCAGGCGCTGCCAATGTTTTAGCAGATAAAACCTACATCGCGGCGAATGTCCAGGCGGGGGTATATAACCTGCCTTCAAGTTTGTCTTTGATCAGTAAAGTGGACACTAATTTTGTCAGTGCGCAGGACTCAAAATTCGCTGGCACTTTCAGCGACTATGTCTTTATGGACACAACAACCAATTCCGTCGTCATTGGTTCGCGTTTGTTATTTGGGCCTATCAATGGCCTGCGTAACTTATCAGAAGCCAATGATATTTTTCGTTATGGTTATGAAGGTTTTAAAGTTGAAGCCGGTTGGACCCGTTTATCCAGCAGCGATCTGAGGGCCTATAGTATCGCCAGATCAGAAACTGGTTTGAAACAAGGTGCAGATGTCTACAACGCTAATGTCGTAGGGTTCAGGACGGATGTGAATGCTTCTGAGGGAAATCCGCAATCAGGCTTATATCTGATTAGAACAGATGCTACTGCATTTAAGGTGATTAACAACGCTATTAAAGTGCGCCAGGGTGGCGAAGAGGGTCAAACGCCACTCTCAGTTTCTCTGTCAGGCTATGCCCCGACTAAATTGGAAAGTGGTATTACAAGCGGTGAGACTGTTAAAACCTATGGAGGCTCTTACACTTCTAACATGAATGTAGGTGGAAACCTGAGCAATGAATATGGTAACGCTCAGTATTCTGGTTCGATCTCTGCCTTGAATGGTTCTCAAATTAATACCAAAGTGGGGACCACTACCACTTTCAATGGATCATTCAATCAGCAAGTTGGCGCCAGTTTAGGTGGAGGTGGTACGTTTGTATTTAACGGAGGATATTCACCTGGTAATAGTCCTGGCTCTGTAACCGTTAATGGTGACGTTGTATTCGGTGATGCAAACGTTGCTTTGTTCGAAATTGGCGGTCTCGCCCAGGGAACCCAATATGATCACTTGACCGTTAATGGCAATCTGACATTCGGTGGAACTCTGCAGCTTTCATTCATTGATGGATATACCGGTAATGCGGGCGACACCTTTGACTTGTTTGATTTTACAAGTTCTAGTGGTGCTTTTTCTCAAATTGTAGTTTTAAGCCCCCTCGGTAACGGATTTGGTTATACATATGATGGGGCTTCTGGCGTGCTCACCGTGATTCCGGTTCCGGAACCAGAAAGTTATGCCATGCTGGCACTTGGCTTAGGTGTAATTTCTGTGTTCTCTCGTCGTAAAAAAATTAGATAACAATGAAAGCAAAACTGCATCGCATGATGCAGTTGATTGCCATGAATTTATATTTCAAAAAATTAATTTGAGGAGATAGCAATGAAATTAAAAAAGATTTTGATAGCAACAGTGCTTGCTTTTGCAGCAAGTCATGCGAGTGCTGGTAACTTTCAATCGCTGACTAACAATTTTGTTGATGGTGACAACGATGCATTTGTAGATTCCATGTTTATTCTGGCTACAAATGTGAATTACGAGGCTGGCTACAGCGATACCACGCAATTCACATCTGGAGGTACTGGGGATGTTGTTCCTACCTCTCTAACATACCGGGCATTTCCGGCCTATGACATAGACACTGAACTTGCAACCGGAACCTTGACGCTTTTAGATTGGAGCGTTACCAGAGGTGTAGATCTGGCAGCAGGTTCCGCGCAAGCAGACATCTATGATTTTGTGTTTAGAGATAGCGCAGACAACAGCCTGGTATTCGGTACCCGTTATTTAAACCGGGATCCACAGGGTACAGGGGATGAAGCTAACTTTTTGTATCGTTACGGTTTTACTGGATACAGTACTTCAGTTGCCTGGACCTTTCTGACTGACTCTGATTTGCGTCAATATAATGCAGTGAAAACACAGTCTACAGAGGGTGGGTCAGGTCCTTTTGCCTATGACGGCGATGTTGTTCGTCAGCAAGGCGACTTCAGTGTTACTGAAGACAACCCATGGTCTGGCTTGTATCTGGTTAAAACTGATGCTACGACTTACACATTAGGTAAGGCGATCGGTTTTTATCAAACTGGAGAAGAGGGGCAAACGCCAGCAGGAGGATTCATCACAGGATTTATTCCGACTGCCGTCACTACCCCCGTTCCTGAGCCGGAAAGTTACGCATTATTTTTGGCCGGGTTAGGTGTGGCTGGATTGATTTCACGTCGCCGTCATTCAAAGATTGCTAAATAGCAATCATTTTATAGCGCCATGAAAAAAAAGAGCGGGGAGCAAAGCTACCCCGCCATTCAAAAAATCAACTTTTGTGAGGAAATTTTAATATGAAAACAACAATTTGGAAACAATCTTTAGCAGTCGTGGCTATTTCTTTCGCAGCTAATAGCGCTTACGCTGGCAATTTCGTATCAATTCTGAATAATGGGGACCGTACTCCAGGAAGTACAAATAGCACAACGACAGATCCATTCTTCATCAGTACGTTGCCTATTTCCTGGACGCAATTAGCCACGGCGACTTCAGATGTTTTTTCACCTGTAAATGGCAATGTGGTTGGTTCTTTCATCGATACTGTATGGTTTGAGAGTTCTAGCAATTCTTATATTATTGGCTCTTATTTTAAGATGCTAAACAATACCAATGGTATTACCGAGATCAACTCTATCGTACGTAGCGGTTTTTCAGAAATTGGAGAAACTGGCACTATTTCAGCAGCCTGGACCTCTGGTTTCACTGCTTATGGTTCTGGTACCACTGGTTATCGTTTGCGTGACCCATCACGCTCAGACTATAAAGCTACCTATGTTGCAGGTGCTAGCACCAATTTTGATGCCGATAAAGTAGCTATCCGCACTGATGTTGCTCTTAATGAAAATAATCCTAACTCTGGCTTATATTTATTGAAGGTTGATGCAACTGGTTTAACTTATGAATGGACTGCTAATGCAGTTCATATCGTTCAAGGTGCATCTGCACAAGAAGGCGCTCGTATTCGTCAAGATATGTTTCTTGGTGGTTTTGCCTTAACTGCGGTGACTGCAGTGCCAGAAGCTGAAACATACGCCATGATGATGGCTGGTCTGGCTTTGATCGGGACTATCGTTCGCCGTCGTAAATCTGCTTAATTCGGTTTAAGTAGTGATCAATAAACCCGCCATCGGCGGGTTTATTTTTTTCTTATCCACTGTGCTGCTTTAAATCATGGCTTTTAAGTTTTGCTTTTCTCCAGCCGCCGTTGTCTGAAAAAGCTGCTCAGCAGCGTGCCACACTCTTCGGCACTGACGCCAGCCGTGACTTCACAATGATGATTAAGTTTTTGTTCGGCCATTAAATCGATCACACTGCCGCAGCAGCCGGTTTTGGGGTCGCTGGCTCCATAGACCAGGCGGGCGATACGTGAGTGCTGGATAGCGCCGCTGCACATGGCACAAGGCTCTAAAGTCACATACAAAGTACAATCCACTAATCTGTAATTACCCAAGTGCTTGGCGGCTTCACGCATGGCCTGGATTTCGGCATGTGCTGTCGGGTCATTCAGACTGATCGGGGCATTTCTCCCACGGCCGATCACTTCTCCATTCTTTACAACTATTGCGCCTACCGGCACTTCACCCAGGCTGGCCGCTTCTTCAGCGAGCGCAATTGCCATGCGCATGTAATCTTGGTCTTGCATAAATATTATGTGTTACTGGGTTTATCGGCCAATCGAATAAGGATATATACCAAGCCCATGGTAAAAGCGCCCGCCAGCCAGATGCCGATTTCCTGGTAGGTTGGGGTGGCATCCTGTACGGGTAGCACGATCAGTTTACGTAGAAACATGACAAGGACCACCTCGACAAAGGTTTCAACCAGTAATTTATGGCCGCGCAGGTAGCGGATTTCTGCTGAGATTAATGCTGATATGGACCACAGCAACATTAATGTACCCAGCGCACGTAAAAAACCATGTACCAGATTGTTGGTTGAAGCAGCCTCTTTTACATCGATAAAAAACAGCCAGGTGAACATAATGACCGAGATAGCGAGTGCCAGGCCAATGATGATATGAGCCAGGCCGTTGAGCCAAAGCATCGCCTTGATGGCAATGCGGTTTAATGGTTCGAACTCTTCAGGCAGTTGTTCTTGTGACATGCTTTTTCCGTTAGGCAATCCAGCTCAAATGATAAATCATTTGGTGAGTAATTGCTCCAAAGTGAGTTCTGAGAGTTGCTTGAGTAGCCATTGCATGGCTTTGCCCATATCGGCAGGACGTTGATGCCGCCAGGCAATAAAAGTGGGCGCAACTGGTTTGGGTTCAGCCACTTGCTTGATCAGCAACAGACCTTTATCGGCTGCGGCTTGCGCCATTTGTTTGGGTAGATAGCCGATCGCAATACCGGAGATTTGCGCTTGCAGCTTCGTCTGCATGTCCGGCACGGTTAGGGTATCCTGGCCGGAAAGTATGCCGGAGGTGCGCGGAGGCAGGTTGCGTGAGCTATCCGCTGCAGCGACTACCCGGTGCTGCACAATATCATTGGCGCTTAATGGCTCAGGCAGTAATGCCAATGGGTGATGCGGCGCAATCGCAAATACAAATTCCAATTGCCCTAGCAAATGAGTGCCAAAACCATTGCCGGGTGGGGAATCACCCGGTGCACCGATTGAAATATCTGCGCGGTTGGTTTGCAGAGCATCCCAACTGCCACCGTAGACCTCACGCAGAAGTTTAACCCGGGTGCCAAATCCCTGCTGGTAGAACGTTTGTAGTAAATTCAGGATAGGCTGAAAATCGAACAGGTCGCTGATAGCAATCGCAATATCGGTTTCAACGCCAGTGGCTATCCTGCGCACCCGGCATTCCAGCGTCTGGGCCGCGTCCAGCAAATAACGGCCTTCTTTAAGCAATTCTGCGCCCGCTGCTGTCAGGGTCGCGCGGTGGCCGCTACGGTCAAATAACTCTATGCCTAAATCTTCCTCAAGCTTGCGTACCGTGTAGGTGAGTGCAGAAGGCACGCGGTATAAAGCTTCTGCTGCTGCCGCAAAGCTGCCTTTGCGCGCGATCATGTCAATTACTTCCAGCGCTTCAATGCTGAGTTTGAGGCTCATAAATGCTTAATCAAAAAAATTGAACAAGTGATGCAAAATGTTTTGCTATCAATGGGGTTAGTGTTTTTTTATCATACATTTAATCTTTCAAACGGAGTGAATAAAATGTTGAACATTCGCCCTTCAAACACACGTGGTTACGCCAATCATGGCTGGCTGGAAAGCTTTCACAGCTTTTCATTTTCCAGTTATTACGACCCGGCCCATATGGGGTTTTCAGTATTACGCGTGATAAACGACGATAAAGTCGCCCCGGCAACCGGCTTTGGCATGCACGGCCATCAGGATATGGAAATCATTACGTATATGCTGGCAGGTGAGCTGCGCCATACCGACAGCATGGGTAATGGGTCAGTCATTCGTGCCGGTGATGTTCAGCGCATGACGGCAGGTACTGGCGTGCGTCATAGTGAGATGAATGCCTCTGACAAAACCACCGCACATTTATTGCAGATATGGATTGAGCCTGCGACTTTGAATCTGGCGCCAGGCTATGAAGAAAAAACGATTTCTGTAGAGAATAAATTGAATCGCTGGGCTTTGATCGCCTCGCCTGATGCCTGGGATGGTTCATTGAAAGTTCACCAGGATGTGACTTTGTGCGCCACTGTGCTTGAGGCAGAACATAGCCTGCCTCTGGAAGTAAGCGAAGGCCGCAGCGCTTATATGCATGTTGCCCGCGGTGCAGTTGAGATCAATGGTGAGCGATTAGCCACTGGCGATGCGCTGAAAATTGAAGATGCGACTAAACTGGAAATGCGCGCGCACGAAGAAAGTGAAGTGTTGTGGTTTGATTTACCTGGCAATAAAAAATAGGTTTTAACATTCATTATTTAATATGAAGGGAGTAACAACATGACTCAAGTTTCAATTGTGTATCACAGTGGTTATGGCCATACCGCAGAGCAAGCCAAAGCGGTTGCGCGCGGTGTCGAGAAAGTGGCAGGCGTAAAACTGCATCTTTTCACTGCAGAAGAAGCCCAGCAGCAATGGGATGCACTTAAAGCAAGTGATGCGATTATTTTTGGTAGCCCGACTTATATGGGTTCAGCGTCAGCTGCTTTTAAAGCTTTTATGGAAGCCAGTTCGGAGAAATGGTATGTCCGCGAGTGGAAAGACAAGATTGCAGCTGGCTTCACCACCTCTGCCAGCCAAAGCGGGGACAAGCTTAGTACATTAATACAGTTAGCAGTGTTTGCAGCACAACACGGCATGATCTGGGTAGGACAGGATTTATTGCCGGGGAACAATAACAGTAAAGGGTCGGTCAACGATTTAAATCGTTTGGGTGGCTTCCTGGGCGCGATGGCGCAGGCGAATGCCGATCAGGGGCCAGAGTTTGGACCGATTCCTAGTGATCTATTAACTGCCGAGCATTTGGGTGAGCGCGTTGCTACGATTGCCAAACGGTTTTCTGAATCTAAATAACAATCCAAATTAGGGAGAAATTAAAGTGAAAAAGTTACTCTTAGCTGTAAGTCTGTTGGCAGCTTCACAAGCCTGGGCCGCAACCGAAACCTACAATATTGATGCTGCACATAGTTTTGCCAATTTCAGCATCCGCCATGTGGTTGCCAAAACTTCCGGCACTTTTAATGATGTGACGGGGGTGATTACGCTTGATCCAGCCAACTTGAATACAGCTACCGTGCGCGCCACAATTAATGTTGCCAGTGTGAACTCTGGTTTAGCCAAGCGCGATGAGCATATCAAAGCCGACAAGTATCTGGATGCCGCCAAATACACACAGATTCAGTTCGAAAGCACCAAGATTACTGCTTCAAACCAGAATCAGGCGATTTTACAGGGCAAGTTGACCATGCATGGCGTCACCAAACAAGTGGATATCCCTGTACGTGTATTAGGATACGGTTCTGATCCATGGGGTGGGCAACGCGCAGGTTTTGAAGGGCATGTGACTCTGAAAGCCTCGGATTACGGTTATGGCTGGGCGACTGGTGCCAACTCACCAGTAGGCGATGAGATTGAAGTGACCTTGTTGATTGAAGGCGTTAAAGCTAAATAACACAGTAATTAGAAATATGAATACGGAAGCTTGGTTTGGTCAGGCTTCCGTATATTCGTTTTAAGATTCGTAAAATGTATTGGAGATAAGCATGGCATTAGATTTATTTTCCCCATTAACACTGGGCGAAATCGCATTAAAAAATCGCGTAGTGATGGCACCGCTTACGCGCAATCGAGCAGGTGAGGGCGGTGTACCGCAGGCGATGAATGTGACATATTACGAGCAGCGTGCCACAGCTGGCCTGATTATTACTGAAGCAACGCCGATTTCACCAATGGCACACGGTTACCCGGCCTTGCCAGGTATTTATACCGATGCACAGATTGCCGGCTGGAAAAAAGTGACCGATGCCGTCCACGCACAAGGTGGCAAAATCGTCATCCAGTTGTGGCATGTAGGCCGTATTTCACATCCTAGTTTATTACCCAACCAGTCTCAGCCTGTAGCTCCTTCAGCAATCAAACCGGCAGGGCAGGCGTTTACTTATCAAGGTTTGCAGGATTATGTCACTCCACGCGCCCTCGAGCTGGATGAGCTGCCCACCATAGTACAAGATTATGTACATGCGACACGTTGCGCCATCGCGGCGGGTTTCGATGGGGTTGAAGTGCATGCAGCAAATGGCTATCTGCTAGATCAGTTTTTGAGAGATGGATCAAATCAGCGCGAGGATGCTTATGGCGGGTCTCTAGAGAATCGCACCCGATTATTGCTGGAAGTGGTGCAAGCGGTAGTGGACACTATTGGAGCGAACAAAGTGGGTGTGCGTATTTCGCCGGTGAATCCGTTCAATGATATGAAAGACAGCCAGCCACAAAAGACTTTCAATTATGTTGCACAGGCATTGAATCAGTTTGATCTGGCATATTTGCATGCGGTTGAAGGCGGCATTCATGGGGGCGGTGAATCTGAGCCGTTCGATTTTGAGGCACTGCGTAAACTGTTCAACAATGGCTATATCGCCAATCTTGGCTATGACAAAGCGCGTGGCAATGCAGTGATTGCCAGTGGGCATGCGGATGCCGTGGCTTTCGGTGTGCCATTTATCGCGAACCCTGACCTGGTTACGCGCTATGCGAAAGATGCTCCACTGAATGAAGCCGACCCTTCTTCATTCTATGGTGGCACTGACAAGGGATATACTGATTATCCGTTCTTGAGCGCTTAATGATGTTGCCGGGTCTTATTGCCTGGCTTTATAAGTTTTATCACCAGACTTGTCGCTCACGGTGTGCGGGCGTAGAATTCGCGCAAAGCAAATTCAATGGGCTAACGCTCCGTACATTGTGAGTTAATTTCTGCATGTCTCAACCTGATTCAAACACAAAGCCCCATAAGTTAATTGTTGCCAACTGGAAAATGCATGGCAGCCTGGCTTTTAACCAGGCATTGATTGAGGGCTACCTGGAAGGCTTAACTTCGCTTACGCAAACAGATGTTGTAGTTTGCGTACCGTATCCATATCTGGCGCAGGCACAATCGTTGCTGTCCAATTCACGGATAGGCTGGGGTGCACAGAATCTGGCCAAGTTCGAGCAAGGTGCTTATACCGGTGAAGTCGGTGCGAGTATGCTGCGCGATTTTGGCGCGCAATATGTGATTATCGGGCATTCCGAACGCAGTACGGCGTATTGTGAGTCGGATGAGAATATCGCTGAAAAAATGATGGTAGCCAAACGCCATGGCCTGAAGCCGATTTTGTGCGTCGGTGAAACTCTGCTTGAGCGCGAAGCCGGCGTCATGGATCGTGTGGTGGGTCGGCAGTTAGAAACAATTATTCGCCTGTTTGGTGGCGAAGCATTTGCCGATACCATTGTTTCTTATGAACCGATTTGGGCGATTGGTACTGGCTTGGCCGCGACTGCAGAGCAGGCGGTCGCCATGCACCAGTTTATTCGCGAGTCAGTAGCGAATGCCGATAAATCGGCCTCTGCCAGCTTAAAAATCCTCTACGGAGGGAGCGTAAGTCCACAAAATGCGGTACAATTATTAAATCAGAAGGAAATAGATGGTGCGCTGATCGGCCGTTGCTCGCTAGATGTTGGGCAATTTATAAAGATATGTCAGGCCGTTCCTGTAAAATAGCACCTCTAACTCAATAGCAAACGTGCCAAAAGCATCATTGTTATTACATTATCGGATTAAGGAATATGGAAAACGTCATTCTTGTCATTCATGTGTTGGCAGCAGCTTCAGTGATTGGCCTGGTCTTATTACAGCACGGCAAAGGCGCTGACATGGGTGCAGCGTTTGGAAGTGGCGCCTCAGGTAGTTTGTTCGGGGTTTCCGGCTCTTCCAATTTGCTCAGCAAGCTGACATCGATTTTTATTACAGTATTTTTTGCAACCAGTTTGACGCTGGCATTTTTGTCCAGTAATAAAGCGGGTTCTGGCAGCGTGGTTAAATCCCCGCTGACACAACAGGCTCCGGCCAAAGGCGAGGCAGTTGAACCTGCCAAGCCGGTTGAAAATACACCCAAAGATATTCCCAATTAATTTTTAGCCGTCGTGGTGGAATTGGTAGACACGCTATCTTGAGGGGGTAGTGACGAAAGTTGTGCGAGTTCGAGTCTCGCCGACGGCACCAGCGATGTTCATGCGTGATCTATTAATTCAAGGTTTCGCGACGTCGGCTGGTTGGGAAGTGTTTGCTTGGGCGTGTTTGTTGTGTAGTTGCCAGACCTTTGGGTTTGCAGTGAAATGACTTGTTAACATGATCGATTAAGGCAAATCAGTGTTAGAAAATTATTTCCCGATTTTGATGTTTACCCTGGTGGGCTTGGGCGTTGGCCTGGGGCCGCTTATTATTGGTAAACTCGTCTCTCCGCATCGCCCTGATGCGGAAAAAAACTCTCCTTATGAATGTGGCTTTGAAGCGTTTGAAGATGCGCGCATGAAATTTGATGTGCGTTATTACCTGGTCGCCATTCTGTTTATCCTATTTGATCTCGAAATTGCTTTTCTTTTCCCCTGGGCGATCGTGATCCAGGAAATTGGCCAGGCTGGTTTTTGGGCGATGATGGTTTTCTTGTTTGTGCTGGTGGTCGGCTTCATCTTTGAATGGATGAAGGGCGCCTTGGAATGGGACTAATAGGATTGGTGCATTATGAGCATTGAAGGCGTACTGGAAAAAGGCTTTGTCACCACCACACTGGATACGGTGATCAATTACACACGTACCGGCTCTTTGTGGCCGATGACGTTCGGCCTGGCGTGTTGTGCGGTAGAAATGATGCATGCCGGCGCGGCGCGTTATGATCTGGACCGCTTTGGTATCGTATTCCGCCCCAGCCCGCGGCAATCGGATGTGATGATTGTTGCTGGCACGCTGGTAAACAAAATGGCTCCTGCGTTGCGCAAGGTTTATGACCAGATGGCCGAACCTCGCTGGGTTATTTCTATGGGTAGCTGTGCCAATGGTGGTGGGTATTACCATTATTCATATGCGGTAGTGCGCGGCTGTGACCGTATTGTGCCGGTCGATGTTTACGTGCCAGGTTGTCCGCCAACTGCAGAGGCTCTGCTGTACGGCATTATCCAGCTACAGAAAAAAATCAAACGTACCAATACGATTGCCCGAACCTGATACGCTCACCAGAATCTAAAAAACTCAGCCAAGAAATCAAACTATGTCCGCAAAACTCGAACATTTATCCGCACAGCTCAAGTTAGCGCTGGGTGATGGCGTGATCAAGCTCGAACAAAAGCTGGGCGAGATTACGGTAGAAGTACATGTTAAACATTTGCTGGCCGTAGCGGATAAATTGAAAACGCACGCGGAACTCAAATTCGAACAGCTGATTGACTTGTGTGGTGTGGATTATTCTGACTATGCTGACGGGCGTTGGGAAGGCCCACGTTTTGCAGTGGTGTTACATTTGTTATCTGTAAGTTTGAATCAGCGCGTGCGTATCCGCGCGTTTGCGACGGATGATGACTTTCCGTTATTTCCTACATTGGTTGATGTCTGGCCGGTTGCCAACTGGTTTGAACGCGAAGCGTTTGACCTTTACGGCATGATGTTTGAAAACCACCCGGATCTACGTCGCCTGCTGACGGATTATGGTTTTGTCGGCCATCCGTTCCGTAAAGATTTCCCCATGATCGGCAATGTAGAAATGCGTTATGACCCGGTACAGCAACGTGTGGTTTATCAACCCGTTTCGATTGATCAACGCAATAATGTACCGCGCCTGATTCGTGATGAAGGAAAACATCATGGCTAAATCTGGCAAGCTAGGGAATTTTTAGTATGGCTGAAATTAAGAATTACACCATGAACTTTGGCCCGCAGCACCCTGCGGCGCATGGTGTGTTGCGTTTAGTGCTTGAGCTGGATGGCGAAGTGATTCAGCGTGCAGATCCGCACATTGGTTTATTGCATAGGGCCACGGAAAAACTGGCCGAGAACCGCACTTACCTGCAGAGCGTGCCCTACATGGATCGTCTGGATTATGTATCCATGATGGCCAATGAGCATGCTTATGTGATGGCGATTGAAAAAATGCTCGGATTGGAAGTGCCTGTCCGTGCGCAGTATATCCGCGTCATGTTTGACGAAATTACCCGTATCCTAAACCATCTGTTATGGCTGGGTGCTCATGCGCTGGACGTGGGAGCGATGACAGTATTCCTGTATGCGTTCCGTGAGCGTGAAGATTTGTTTGACGTTTACGAAGCGGTTTCCGGCGCGCGTATGCATGCAGCCTATTACCGCCCTGGCGGTGTATACCGTGACCTGCCGGAAAAAATGCCGCAGCATGAAACGACTAAATTCCGCAGCGATGCAGAAATCAAGAAACTCAATGAGAACCGCCAGGGTTCCATGCTTGATTTTATTGAAGACTTTACCAACCGCTTCCCGACGTATGTGGATGAGTACGAAACGTTGCTGACCGATAACCGTATCTGGAAACAGCGTACGGTCGGTATTGGTGTAGTAACACCTGAACGTGCATTAGCGTTGGGACTGACTGGCGCGATGTTGCGTGGTTCAGGGATTGCCTGGGATTTGCGTAAGAAACAACCGTATGAAGTCTATGACAAAATGGACTTTGATATTCCACTGGGTGTGAACGGTGACTGTTATGACCGTTACCTGGTGCGTGTGGAAGAAATGCGCCAGTCCAACCGCATTATCAAGCAATGTATAGCCTGGTTGCGCGTGAATCCTGGCCCGGTGATCACCAGTGACAATAAGATTGCGCCGCCTAACCGCGAAGGCATGAAAACCAACATGGAAGACTTGATTCACCACTTCAAGTTGTTTACCGAAGGCTTTCACGTGCCTGTAGGCGAGGCTTATGCCGCCATTGAACATCCTAAAGGTGAGTTTGGTATTTATATGGTTTCCGATGGCGCCAACAAGCCTTATCGCTTGAAAATTCGTGCGCCAGGGTTTGCGCATCTTGCAGCGCTGGATGAAATGACCAAAGGGCATATGATTGCCGATTTGGTGGCGATCATTGGTACACAAGATATTGTGTTCGGCGAAATTGATAGATAAAAGTCGATAGGTAATCGGATCGATAAGATGGCCCGGATTTCACACTGGATAAGTCGAAAAGATATTTAAGGTACAAGCATGTTAAGTGCAGAATCGATAGAGAAAATTGAATACGAACTGGGCAAGTATCCCAAAGACAGGCGACAGGCAGCTGTGATGTCAGCCTTGCGTATTGTGCAAATGGAGCGCGGATGGCTGTCCAAGGAGAGTATTTCTGAAGTAGCGAAGTATTTGCGTATTCCGGAAATTGCTGCACTTGAAGTGGCTACTTTCTACAATATGTATGAGCTGGAGCCGGTGGGTGAGCACAAGATCACCATCTGTACCAATATCTCGTGTATGTTGCGCGGGTCGGATGAGATTGTCGAACACCTGCAACATAAGCTTGGGGTTGGTTTTAATGAAGTCACTGCTGATGGCAAATTCTGCTTGAAAGAAGGCGAGTGCATGGGATGTTGCGGCGGTGCGCCGTTGCTGCATGTGAACAACAGTCAAATGCATGAGTTTCTCACCACTGAAAAAGTGGATGCGCTCATCAATGATTTAAACAAGGGCTGAAGGAACGGGTCATGGCAAGCACTTCAAATACCCCTGCAAACAAAGCGCCTGTGGTCAAAACAGACCTGGCGGGGCAGACCCTGGTCACCTTACGCACACTGACTGAAGAAAATCCTGCTGCACTGGCGACATATGAAAAATTGGGTGGTTATGTTCAACTCAAACGATTAGTTACTGAGGGAATCAAAGCACCGGAAATCATCAGCCAGATAAAAGTCTCTAACCTGCGCGGTCGCGGCGGTGCCGGTTTCCCGACCGGATTGAAGTGGAGCTTTATGCCGCGTTATTACGATGGCACCAAATATCTGGTATGTAACACCGATGAAGGTGAACCAGGCACTTTCAAAGACCGTGACATTATCCGCTACAACCCGCACCAGTTGATTGAAGGTATGGCGATTGCCGCCTACACATTGGGCGCGCGCGTAGGTTATAACTATATCCACGGTGAAATCTGGCAGGATTACGAAATATTTGAAGCGGCATTGGCCGAAGCGCGTGAAGCGGGCTATATAGGGGAAAACCTGTTCGGCACCAATTTCAGTTTCGATTTATACGCAGTGCATGGCTACGGTGCTTACATCTGTGGCGAAGAAACCGCCCTGATCGAATCCATTGAAGGTAAAAAAGGCCAGCCACGTTTTAAACCGCCATTCCCGGCCAGTTATGGGGTATTTGGCAAGCCTACCAATGTAAATAATACCGAGAGCTACGCCTCGATCCCCTGGATTATGCAGAATGGCGGCCAGGCATTTGCAGACCTGGGTGTGCCTAATTCCGGCGGCAGTAAATTGTTCTCAGTCTCCGGCCATGTCAACAAGCCAGGTAACTACGAAATCAGAATGGGCACGCCTTTTAAGGACTTGCTCGAAATGGCCGGTGGTATCTGGAAAGGTCGAAAACTAAAAGCGGTTATTCCTGGTGGACCTTCTACGGCGGTTATGCCAGCCAGTGCGATTGAAAATGCCACCATGGATTACGATGGCTTGAGTAAAGCCGGTTCCAGCCTGGGTGCAGGGTCCATGATTGTGATGGATGAAACCACTTGCATGGTTAAAACGCTTAAGCGATTAAGCTATTTTTTCTACGAAGAAAGCTGCGGCCAATGTACGCCATGCCGCGAAGGCACCGGCTGGGTATATCGCATTATCGAGCGCATCGTGAATGGCAAAGGCAAAATGGAAGATCTGGATTTGCTGACTGATTTAAGCAATAACATTTCCGGTCGCACAATTTGTGCGCTGGGTGATGCGGCAGCAACACCGGTGTTGAGCTTTATCAAGCATTTCCGCCCCGAGTTTGAGTACTACATACAGCATGGAAAATCCATGATCGACGGTAAATAAAAATCTATTTTTGAGACCAGCTCAACAAATAAATTTTAGAGATTGCAGACATGTTAAATATTGAAATTGATGGCAAACCACTAGAGGTCGAACACGGCAGCACCATTATTGATGCTGCGGATGCGGTAGGCATTGCCATCCCGCGTTTCTGCTATCACAAGAAACTGTCTGTAGCTGCCAACTGCCGCATGTGCCTGGTACAGGTGGAGAAATTCAATAAACCTTTGCCTGCCTGTGCCACACCGGTCGCCGATGGCATGAAGATTTTTACACGCAGCAAATCTTCCGTTGAAGCACAAAAAAGCGTGATGGAATTTCTGCTGATCAATCATCCGCTGGATTGCCCGATCTGTGACCAGGGCGGTGAGTGTGATTTGCAGGATATCGCAGTCGCCTATGGCGCTTCCGGTTCACGTTACACAGAAGAAAAACGCGTGGTGTTCAACAAAAATATCGGCCCGCTTGTTAGTACAGATATGACACGCTGCATTCAGTGTACACGTTGTGTGCGCTTCCTCAAGGAAGTTGGCGGTATGCAGGAGTTGGGCCTGGTCAACCGTGGTGAGCATGCAGAAATTACTGCTTACGTTGATCAATCAGTTAATTCAGAATTAAGTGGCAACATCATTGATTTATGCCCGGTCGGCGCGTTAACCAGTAAGCCGTTCCGCTATTCTGCACGTAGTTGGGAGTTAGTGCGTCGTCCTTCAATTGCCCCGCATGATGGCCTTGGTTCTCATGTTGAAGTGCATGTTAAAGATAACAAAGTCATGCGCATACTGCCGCGTGAAAAAGAGTCAATCAACGAATGCTGGTTATCTGACCGCGACCGTTTCTCTTACGAAGGCCTGAACAGTCCGGATCGCCTGAAAGTGCCGATGATCAAGCACAACGGGCAATGGCAGGAAACAGATTGGAAAACAGCGCTGGAATTTGCTGCAGGCCAACTTAAAGACATTACCAAACAACATGGTGGCGAGGCACTCGGCGTGCTGGTTTCCCCAAACAGCACCATGGAAGAAGGTTACCTGATCAAGCAACTGGCTGATGGCTTGGGTTGCGGCAACGTCGATTACCGATTGCGCCAGACGGATTTCCGTCTCGATGGTAAGCGTACCGGTACGCCATGGATGGGCTGTAATATCCAGGAAGTTGAAGAGCTGGACCGTATCCTGTTGATCGGCTCCAATATCCGCAATGAACACCCATTGCTGGCACAGCGTATCCGTAAAGCGGTGGCGAATGGTGCCGAGCTCAGCATTGTCAGCCCGCTGGACAATGATCCATTGATGGATATTGCGCACAAAGTGATTGTGCGCCCGAATGATATGGTCAATGTATTGGGCCAGATTCTGAAAGCCATGTCCGGCCTGCAAAAACTGTCACTATGTTTGCCACCGGCATTGAATGAGTTGCTGGAAGAAATCAAGATACGCCCAAATACGCAAAAAATTGCGGAAAGCCTGGCCGGTATCCGTGAGGACCTGATCCTGATTGCGCCTAAGGTCGGTATTTTCCTGGGCAATATGGCATTGAGTGATCCGCGTTTTACCGAAATGTATAGTATGGCGGAAGCGATTGGCGGTATCAGTGGTGCCAAGGGCGGTATTTTGCCTCCGGCAGCCAATAGTACCGGTATGCATATGATAGGCGTCATGCCTTCAGCCACCGGTATGCATGCGCGCGCCATGATTGAAATACCGCGTAAAGCTTATCTGTTATTGAATATCGAGCCAGAACTGGATTGCCAGCATGCGGCATTGGCTAACGAGGCGATGGCTAAAGCCGAGTGTGTAGTGGCATTAACAGCGTACAAATCTTCTGCCCTTGAAAATGCCGATATCCTGTTACCGATTGCACCATTTACTGAAACTTCCGGTACTTTTATGAGCATGGAAGGCCGTGTACAAAGCTTCCAGGCTGCGACACGTCCGTTAGGCGAATGCCGTCCTGGCTGGAAGGTATTGCGTGTATTAGCGAATACACTGGGACTTTCCGGGTTTGATTACAACAGCTCCGAAGAAGTTAAAAATGCACTGTTCAATGGTGAGAAGCCTTCGGCAGTAGTGTGGCGTAGTCTGAACAACAACCTGAAAGAGCTGGTTGAAATCCAGGTGAATATCAAGAAGACAGGTTTGCAGCGTATCGGTGAAGTGCCGCAGTACGAATTTGACCCTATCGTGCGTCGTTCTGCACCGCTACAAAAAACCAAATACAACATCCGCCCGATGGCACGTATTCACGGCGACCAGCTGGCCGAATTAGGCTTGCAGGATGGCGACATTGTGGTTGTCCGCCAGAGCAAAGGCAGCGCGGTGCTGAAAGTGCGCGCAGATAATCATGTGGCAAAAGGTTGCGTGCGTGTAGCCGCAGCACATCCGCTGACAGTCGGTTTGGGTGATCTGATGGGTGATATTACGATTGAAAAAGCGGCAGTCGAGCAAGTGGCGATTTACGAAAAACAACTGACGGAGATGGCATAACATGCAATTCTTCGCTGACTTATTTGGATCCTACTGGCCGGAAGTGCAACTGGTGTCATGGACACTGGTGAAAATTGTCGCCATCGTGCTGCCTTTGATGGTATGCGTAGCTTACCTGACCTATTTCGAGCGCAAGGTGATTGGCTATATGCAGGTGCGTATCGGTCCTAACCGTGTTGGTCCATTCGGTTTGTTGCAACCTGTGGCAGATGCATTAAAACTGTTATTCAAAGAAATCATCCTGCCTACCGCTTCGAACAAAGTGCTGTTTTTTATTGGCCCTATCCTGACAATTGCACCTGCCTTTGCCGCCTGGGCTGTGATACCGTTTGATGCGACACTGGTATTAGCTAATATCGATGCTGGTTTGTTGTATATCCTGGCCATGACTTCAGTTGCGGTATATGGTGTGATTATTGCCGGTTGGGCATCCAACTCCAAATATGCATTCCTGGGATCTTTACGTTCTGCCGCGCAAATCGTTTCTTATGAAATTGCCATGGGCTTTACGCTTGTCGGTGTGCTCATGTGTGCAAACTCCCTCAACCTGGGCAAGATTGTCATGGGGCAGGAGGGTGGTTTCTGGCACTGGTACTTTATTCCATTGTTCCCGCTGTTTATTGTGTATTTCATCAGTGCCGTCGCGGAGACTAACCGCGCACCGTTTGACGTCGCTGAAGGTGAGTCGGAGATTGTGGCTGGCTTCCATGTGGAATATTCCGGTATGGCTTTCGCGGTCTTCTTCCTGGCGGAATATGCCAACATGATTTTGGTGTCCATGCTGGCCGCACTGATGTTCCTAGGCGGCTGGTTGTCACCAGTACCATTCTTGCCAGACAGTGTTTTGTGGCTGTTAGCCAAAGTCGCATTTTTATTATTTTTATTCTTGTGGTTCCGTGCGACCTTCCCGCGCTACCGCTATGACCAGATCATGCGTCTGGGCTGGAAAGTATTTATTCCGATCACGCTGGTGTGGATTGTCGTAGTTGCCGCCATGATGCAGACACAGTGGGCGTACCTGTTCCATTAATAGGATGTACGGACAAAGAATTTGGAAACCTTACCATGTTGAACGCGATTAAAAATACATTAGGCAGTTTGATGTTATGGGAAATGCTGAAAGGCATGGCCCTGACCGGACGCTATTTCTTTGCCAAGAAAATCACCATCCAGTACCCGGAAGAGCGCACGCCGCAATCGAACCGCTTCCGGGGGTTGCATGCATTGCGTCGCTACCCGAATGGCGAAGAGCGCTGCATTGCCTGCAAATTATGCGAAGCAGTTTGCCCGGCGATGGCGATCACTATTGAATCTGACCAGCGCGACGATGGCAGCCGGCGTACGACGCGTTATGACATTGATCTGACCAAGTGTATTTTCTGCGGTTTCTGTGAAGAGTCCTGCCCGGTAGACAGCATTGTTGAAACGCGTATTTTTGATTACCACGGTGAGCAGCGCGGTGACCTGATTTACACCAAAGAAATGTTGCTGGAAGTGGGCGATAAATATGAGGCGCAAATTGCTGCCGATCGCACGCAGGACAAGGCTTATCGCTAAGCGCGGACAGGATAATTATGGTATTTACTGATATTGTTTTTTATGTGCTGGCAGCTATCCTGCTGTTTTCCGGCATCCGCGTGATTACTACCCGCAACCCGGTGCATGCGGCATTGTTCCTGGTATTGTCGTTTTTTACCGCAGCCGGTATCTGGTTATTGCTTGAGGCAGAGTTTCTCGCTATCGCGCTGATCCTTGTTTATGTCGGCGCGGTGATGGTGTTGTTCCTGTTTGTGGTCATGATGCTGGATATCAACCTCGACAAATTACGTGAAGGTTTTTGGGAATATCTGCCAATGGCAGGTTTTATTGGTTTGCTGATGGTGGTTGAAATGACACTGGTGCTGGCTGACAAAAACCTGCAACCAAGCCAGGCGGTAGAGTTACCTGCTAATTACAGCAATACCGCGGCATTGGGTAAGGTGCTGTATACCGACTATTTGTTACCTTTCGAGTTAGCCGCCGTGGTACTGCTGGTCGCCATGATTGCTGCTATTGTGCTGACCCTGCGTGAGCGCAAGGATAACAAATCCATGAACCCATCCGAGCAGGTGAAAGTGAAGCGTAATGACAGGCTGAGAATTGTTTCCATGCCTGCCGAAGTTGAACCGCCAGCGCCAACACCTGTTGCCGAGGAGAAAAAATAACCATGGTCGGCTTGTCTCATTACCTGATTTTGGGCGCGCTGATGTTTGCAATCAGCGTAATCGGTATTTTCCTCAATCGTAAAAATGTCATCATCCTGCTGATGGCGATTGAGTTGATGCTATTAGCGGTAAACCTCAATTTCATCGCTTTTTCACATTACCTCAACGATATCGCCGGCCAGGTGTTTGTATTTTTTATCCTGACGGTTGCAGCGGCTGAATCGGCGATTGGACTGGCAATTCTGGTGGTGCTATTCCGTAATCTTCACACTATCAACGTCGATGATCTGGATCAGTTAAAAGGCTAGTGGCATGACAATAAAACAAATCCTGATATTGATCCCTTTGCTGCCGTTATTTTCGGCAGCCATCGTTGGTTTATTCCGCAATCAACTGCCACGCTGGACTGCGCATGCCATTACCATCGCCGGTGTCGGTGCAGCTTTTGTACTATCCGTCACCATACTCAACCAGACACTGGATGGATTTACCCTGAATGAATCCGTATATACCTGGCTAAACTCAGGTGATATCCATTTTGAAGTCGGTTTCCTGATTGATAACCTGAGTGCCATGATGATGGTAGTCGTCACTTTCGTGTCTTTGATGGTGCACGTATATACCATAGGCTATATGCAAGAGGATCCGGGCTATAGCCGTTTCTTCAGCTATATCTCGCTGTTTACCTTCTCCATGCTGATGCTGGTGATGAGTAACAACTTCATGCAGCTGTTTTTCGGCTGGGAAGCGGTAGGCCTGGTGTCTTACCTGCTGATTGGCTTCTGGTTTACGCGTCCAACAGCCATTTACGCTAACCTGAAAGCTTTCCTTGTGAACCGGGTAGGGGACTTTGGCTTCCTGCTGGGCATAGGTATGGTGCTGTATTATTTTGGCAGTGTGGATTACGCCACCGTGTTTGAACGCGCACCATCTATGGCAGATGCACAAGTGAACATCCTGGGTAGCAGCTCATGGTCTCTGATGACAGTCACCTGTCTGCTATTATTCGTGGGGGCCATGGGTAAATCGGCACAAGTGCCGTTGCATGTCTGGTTGCCAGACTCGATGGAAGGCCCGACACCAATTTCTGCATTGATTCACGCCGCGACCATGGTAACGGCAGGTATTTTTATGGTGGCACGTATGTCGCCGCTATATGAACTGTCAACAACAGCGCTATCCACGGTGATGGTGATTGGGGCGATTACTGCCTTGTTTATGGGTTTCCTGGGGATTATCCAGAACGATATCAAACGTGTGGTGGCATATTCCACGCTGTCACAACTCGGTTATATGACGGTCGCGCTGGGTGCTTCGGCATACTCAGTGGCAATTTTCCACCTGATGACACACGCATTCTTCAAAGCCTTGTTATTCCTGGGTGCCGGTTCTGTGATTATGGGTATGCACCATGACCAGGATATCCGCAACATGGGTAACCTGAAAAAATACCTGCCGATCACATGGATTACTTCGCTGATAGGTTCGCTGGCCTTGATCGGTACACCTTTCTTCTCCGGTTTCTATTCAAAAGACAGCATCATTGAAGCAGTAGAGTTATCGCATATTCCAGGCAGCGGGTTCGCCTACTTTGCGGTGATCGTTGGCGTATTTGTGACAGCATTCTATTCTTTCCGACTGTATTTCCTGGTGTTTCACGGTGAAGAAAAATGGCGCCAGGTAGCGCATGGAGATGCCGGACACGCAGACCATAAGCATGTCGCGCATACTAACGATGCCCATGGTACGCACGATGCGCATGCAGATGACCATCATGACGATCATGCACATGACGATGCGCATCATCACGGCCTTGGCCCGAATGACAATCCGCATGAGCCAGGCTGGGTAGTGACCTTGCCATTGATATTATTGGCAATTCCATCACTGGTCATTGGTTATTTTGCGGTGGAGCCTATGGTGTTTGGCGATTTTTTCAAGAATGTGATTTTCGTGAATCCTGAAGTGCATCCGGCGATGGAGCATCTGGCACATCATTACCATGAGTTTATGCACAGTCCGGCTGGTATGGCGATTCATGGCTTTGCCAGCCTGCCATTTATCCTGGCTGCTTCTGGCGTGTTTTTGTCCTGGTTCTTCTATATGAAGCGCCCGGATATTCCGGCGGCGATCAAACAGCGATTCGACGTGATTTACCGCATATTGGATAACAAATATGGTTTCGATAGTTTTAACGAGAAATTCTTTGCCGGCGGTTCCCGTTACCTGGGCCGTTTGCTGTGGAAGTTTGGCGATATCACTTTAATTGATGGTGCCATGGTGAATGGCACCGCCAAAACCATGGGTAAGATTGCTGCCAGATTACGCAATGTGCAATCAGGCCTTATTTATCACTACGCTTTTACCATGATTATTGGCGTGTTTCTTCTTATGACTTTCTTTGTAAAAATTAATTGATGATGCAAGCCGACCTCACAAGTATTTCATGGTTAAGTCTCGCCATCTGGCTGCCAATATTATCCGGTGTGCTGGTATTGCTGCTGGGCGGTGACCACAAAGCGACTTTAACCCGCTGGCTGGCATTGGCAGGTAGCCTGGTCAGTTTTCTGGTGACCATACCTCTGTACACACTGTTTGATGTGCAGGATGGCTTCTTCCAATTTGAAGAGTTGCTGCCATGGATCCCGGCGTTTAATATCCATTATCACCTGGGTATCGATGGATTCTCCATGCCGCTGGTGCTGTTGACCAGCTTTACTACCGTGATTGTAGTGCTGGCCGCATGGGAAGTGATCACCAAGCATGTTGCCCAGTATATGGCCGCCTTCCTGATCATGAGCGGGATTATGATAGGTGTCTTCACGGCACTGGATTCAATGCTCTACTATGTGTTCTGGGAAGCAATGCTGATCCCGATGTTCCTGGTGATCGGTGTGTGGGGCGGTCCTAACCGCGTATATGCCACCGTCAAGTTTTTTCTGTATACCTTGCTCGGTTCCCTGTTGATGCTGGTGGCATTTATCTACCTGTATCACCAGACAGGTAGTTTTGAACTGGCCGATTACTACTTGCTGCCTTTAAGCATGAAAGCGCAGATTTATATTTTTATTGCTTTCTTTATGGCCTTCGCTGTGAAAATCCCCATGTGGCCAGTGCATACCTGGTTGCCGGACGCCCATGTGGAAGCGCCAACAGGTGGTTCTGTGGTGCTGGCGGCAATTGCATTGAAACTTGGCGGCTATAGCTTCCTGCGTTTTGCGATGCCGATTGCGCCGGACGCGTCACACTACTTCAGTACCGCCATGATCGTGCTATCGCTGATCGCAGTGGTGTACATCGCCCTGGTTGCCCTGGTGCAGACCGATATGAAGAAGCTGATTGCTTATTCTTCAATTTCACACATGGGTTTTGTCACTTTAGGCTTCTTTATGTTTGGCCAGCTGGCGTTGGAAGGCGCTTTGGTGCAGATGATCTCGCACGGCTTTATTTCTTCTGCCATGTTCCTGAGCGTAGGCGTATTGTATGACCGCGTACACAGCCGTGAAATTTCGGCATACGGTGGCGTCGCCAACAAAATGCCGGTGTTTGCCGGGTTTGCCGTGCTGTTTGCCATGGCTAACAGTGGCTTGCCAGGCACGTCGGGCTTTGTTGGCGAATTTATGGTGATTTTGGCCGCAGTCAAATTTAATTTCTGGGTTGGTTTCTTTGCAGCCACAACTTTAATTTTCGGTGCTGCTTATACCTTATGGATGACCAAGCGCGTATTTTTTGGTGATGTTGCAAACCACCACGTAGCTGAGCTGACAGATCTCAATAAACGCGAATTCCTGATTCTGGGTATTCTGGCAATTCTTGTCATTGGGTTCGGTGTGTATCCACAGCCAATTACTGAAGTGATGCAGGCTACCACTAGTGAATTCCTGAAACATATGGCGATTTCCAAATTGCCGGTCACTGGCTATTAAGGCAGGATGTTAGAAAATGGATAATATGCAATTCGATTTGCTCGCCCTGTTGCCGGAACTGGTGTTATTGGGCATGGCCATGTTTATTTTGTTGCTGGATTTATTTATCCTGCCGCAAAACCGCTCCATCATTTATGGGTTGAGCCAGTTCACCTTGTTTGCCGCAGCATTCTTTACATTTAAAACCCATACGCCTGCAGTTGGCTTTGCGTTCTCCCACATGTTCATAGACGACACGCTGTCGGACGTGATCAAAATGATGATGTACCTGGGTACTTCACTAATTTTTGTCTACAGCCGCAAATACCTGCAGGACCGCAGTTTGTACCGTGGCGAGTTTTATGCCATGGTGCTGTTTGGCCTGCTGGGTATGATGATTATGGTGTCCGGCCATAACTTGCTGACTATCTATATCGGCCTTGAATTATTATCTCTCTGCCTGTATTCGCTGGTTGCGTTTGACCGCGATAATCCGCGTGCCTCAGAAGCAGCCATGAAGTACTTTGTGCTGGGAGCCCTGGCTTCCGGCATGTTGCTGTATGGCATGAGCATGATTTACGGTATGACCGGTAGCCTGGATGTGAGTGACATCGCCAACAGCATCATGCAGCAGAACAAGAGCCCTGTGCTGATTATGGGCCTGGTATTCCTGGTGTCCGGGATTGCTTTCAAATTTGGGGCTGTGCCTTTCCAGATGTGGGTGCCGGATGTGTATCAGGGCTCGCCAACGCCAATGACACTGTTGATCGGCTCTGTGCCGAAACTAGCAGCATTTGCGATGACCGTGCGGTTGCTGGTACAAGGTCTGCATCCGCTCGCGCAAGACTGGCAGGATATGCTGATGCTGATGGCAATCCTGTCTATAATCATTGGTAACTTCAGTGCCATCGTGCAAACCAACCTCAAGCGTATGCTGGCATATTCCACCATCTCGCATGTCGGTTTTATCATGTTCGGCATGATGAGCGCCAATGCCAATGGCTTTGCCTCAAGCTTCTTTTATATCAGCACCTATGTCCTAACCTCAATCGCCGGCTTCGGCATTATTTTACTGTTAAGCCGTCAGGGCTTTGAAGCGGAAGAGATCGACGACCTTAAAGGTCTCAATCAACGCCATCCTTGGTTTGCTTTCATGATGCTGATTATCATGTTCAGCATGGCGGGCATTCCGCCTACCATCGGTTTCTATGCCAAATTTACTGTATTACAAGCTGCATGGCAGGCCGGATTTACCTGGCAAGTGGTCTTGGCAGTATTAATGGCAGTGATTGGCGCTTTCTACTACCTGAATATCGTGCGCAAAATGTACTTTGATGCACCGGTTGATAATTCCCCACTGACTGCGCCGATCGATATGCGTTTTGTATTAAGCGTACATTCACTGGCATTATTAGGGTTGGGCTTATTCCCGGAAATTCTGCTGAGCGTCTGTGGCCGCAGCCTGTTAATGAGTCTGCAGTAATCACATTATGCTAACTAAACTGCTGTACCTGGTATTAATACTTTTCATGGCCAACCTGGGCTGGATTTCAGACAAGTGGTTGGGTATCGCTGGTCGCGTCAATCAATTATGGCAACGCTTCGCTGCCTTGGTGCCTGCTTACCTGATCACACTGGTGATTGCCTACTTTGTGGAACAACTGGTCATGGGTCAGGTATGGCCACAAGGCTGGGAATTTTACAGTATCACTGTCTGCCTGTTCCTCGTATTTTCCTTCCCGGGTTTTGTTTACCGCGTACTCTGGAAATAGTTCCTGGCACTATAAGCAAGTCACATTAATTTCACGAATTCTTCACTATAGTTTCAAGCATCCTGGTCATACTAAGCTCACCTAAGTAGTCGGCGCACCCCGTTAAAGTCGGGGCAAACCGCGGAAAGGACCTGAGATGCTTAAATTACAACAAACTTTGGGATGGGTGCAGTCGGTTGATAGCCGTGTGTGTGTCAAAGTAAGTCATACCGGCCAATATCGATTGATCCGCAACCTGTTTCGCGCCATCTCGCGCATGGGCGATGGCATGTTCTGGTATCTATTGATGCTGGTGATTGCAATCACTCAGGGCCAAAGTGGCTTATACGTATGCCTGCAAATGCTTACCGTTGGCCTCAGCGGTACCCTGGTGTATAAGTGGTTGAAACACCGCACTAGCCGACCAAGACCGTTTCAAGTCCGACAGGATGTACTCTTAAGCGGTACACCGCTGGATTATTTCAGTTTCCCTTCCGGACATACCTTGCACGCAGTGGCTTTCGGGATGGTGGCTGTGCAACATTATCCGCAACTGTTTCCTATCGTTTATCCTTTTGTGGTGCTGGTAGGTATATCACGGGTTGTACTTGGTTTGCATTATCCAAGTGATGTGCTGGCAGGTGCCGGGGTAGGGTATTTACTGGTAGCGGTGTATTCACCCTTGTTTTAAAACAGTGACAGGAGAATGGCAGCTATTGGCGCCATTCTTACTCAATGACTGGTTATTGATTTTTCAATAATCGCGGCCATCTCGCATTGTTCAGGGCTGGTGCCTTCACGTAGCCCTTGAATAACACCCAACTGATTTTCCACTGACTGGTTCTGGCTAGCCTTCCACTTACCCTTCAGTTGAATGATCTCAATCTCAATTCCCACCACTGCAAGTATCAACTTATCGATAAAGCTTGCCGGTGCATCTTCAATCAGCCAAGGCTGTTCAAATTTGGCTTCCTGTTCAGTGGTCAATAATGAAAGATGTGCGCGTAACCACTCCTTGTTTTCAATCACCTTTGCTCTGCCATGCGCATGCACTGCAACATAATTCCAGGTGGGTACCACCATGCCTATTTTCGCTTTGCTCGCATACCAGGAAGGCGTCACATAAGCATCCGGGCCGTGAAAGATGGCTAGCACTTGATGATTGGCAGCAAGGTCTTTCCACAGTGGGTTAGCCCTGGCTATATGTCCGCTCAGAGTGCCATGTTTACCGTTGGCAGTGTCAAGATATAAAGGTATATGATTTGCATTTAAACCGTCTTCTGACATTAAAACCAGCGTAGACAGCGGATAAGAGCGCATCAGCGCATGCAATGCATCAATATTAGGCTCGGAGAAATGTTGAGGGACATACATAATGTTAAATAGGTAACGGTTGACCTCTGACCAGCACGAACTTTTGTGTTGGTTGGGATAAGTCCTTGCAATCAGCTGGAGCGCTTAAATGCACAATGCAAGGTGATAGCTGATCTTTCTGCTGAGATTTAGCAGTTTGAGCCATGAGCGTTGCTTTTAGATGCTCTGTTTTGGCTAACCATGGCGAAAATGTGACTGCAACAATCAAGAGTGCTATTAACGATTTCATAATATTTGCTTTATAAATTTTAAAAGCATCATATCGTTATCATCATGTACACTACATGTACAATCTTTATTTCAGTTGATAGAACTGTACAGGTCATATTGCCATGCCAGTAATGCCGATAATCACAGTGAATACTTCAGATTCTGTTCCTCTGGTTGAGCAGGTAGTCACCGGTATCAAAAATCTGGTTGAGCAACGTGTGCTGCGCGCAGGCACACGTTTACCATCGATCCGGGAGTTCGCAATCCAGCATGGCATTAGCCGTTTTACCGTTGTGGACGCTTATGATCGCTTGGTAGCGCTTGGCTATTTGTTATCACGTCGCGGATCAGGATTTTATGTGGCTTCCCTCACCCAAACCGAAGAGGCGATTCCGCAAACCACTTTTTTGGAACGCGCCGACGATGTATTGTGGTTGTTGCATAACACTTTTCGTGATGTTCCAAATATCATCCGTCCAGGCTGTGGCTGGTTGCCAAGTGACTGGCTGGATGAAAAGGTCATTCAAAAGAGCCTGCACGAGCTTTCGCGCAAGCCCGGTGCATTTTTAACGGGCTATGGCGATATCCGTGGCTATTTGCCCTTGCGTCAACAACTGGCACAAAAGAACCTGGCGGATATAGGCATCAGCCTGGAGCCGCAACAGATCATCATGACTAATGGTGCCTCGCACGGGCTGGATTTGGTGGCGAGGCTATTTATCCAGCCAGGGGATGTGGTACTGGTGGATGACCCTGGTTATTACACTTTGTTTGGATACCTGAAATCTCTGGGCGCCAAGCTGATAGCTGTACCACGCGGGATGAACGGGCCAGATGTTGCTGTGCTAAAGCAGCATCTTGAAACCTATCGCCCCAAACTTTTTTTCACCAATACAGTGTTGCATAACCCAACCGGTACCAGCACCAGCATGGCGATTGCCCACCAGATATTGCAGCTGGCTGAAAAGTCTGGTTTGTATATTGTTGAGGATGATATTTACGGCGACTTCCACTCAAATCATGCGCCACGTTTGGCCACGCTGGATCAGTTGAATCGGGTCATTTATGTCAGTAGCTATTCCAAAACCATTTCGGCCAGCCTGCGTGTAGGTTTTGTGGCTTGCCATAGCGAACTGGCCATGCGATTGCTGGACCTGAAATTACTCACCGGGCTAACCAGTTCAGAAATTAATCAACGTGTGATGTACCAGATACTTGTCGAAGGGCGCTACCGTAAGCATATGGAGAAAATTCGTTCCCGGCTTGAAGTCGAAAGAGGGCGGGTAATCAGCAAGCTAGAGGCTTGTGGCTTGAGTGTATATGCAGAGCCTGCAGGTGGTATGTTTGTATGGGCGCAGCTTGCAAACGAAGGTAATGCAGCTGAAATTGCGACGATCGCAGCAAAACAAAACATCATGCTGGCGCCCGGCAATTTATTTAGCCCCCATCAAGCACCTTCTTCATGGTTGCGTTTCAATGTAGCGCATTGTGATGATGAAAGGATTTTTGAAATACTAAGTACTTTTAAATAAAAAAGTCATCTGGAATAATCATTTTCCCTATGTTTTTTAAAAAGCTAAATCGTTGTTTTATCAGCGTGTACACCATGATATCTAATGATTTTTTTGATTTTTTAGCGGTTTATCAAATACTAGTTGCCAATATTCAAGATTACGTGCATAGTGTGCCCTCACGAAGTTCAAGTAGTGTCGTTGTTCTATGGTTCTATCTTTTGGTGTATCGTTACTTCCCGCCATCTTGATCCTCGTTATGGGCATTAGCCCAAATTTTTAATTTTCATTCAAGGATTTATCATGGTAACAGGTTCAGTTAAATGGTTTAACGATTCAAAAGGTTTTGGTTTCATCACTCCTGACAACGGCGGCGAAGATTTATTCGCACACTTTTCTGCAATTCAATCTGCAGGTTTCAAAACTTTGAAAGAAAACCAACGCGTTAGCTTTGAAGTAGCTACTGGCCCTAAAGGCAAACAAGCTGCAAATATTCAAATCATTGAATAATTAATTGCACGTCCGCAAGGCTGGTTAACGGCCTACCGGAAAAGGGGCCCGGAATCTCCGGGCTTTTTTTATTTTTAGAGGATGCTGAATGGCAAAAGAAGAGTTAATTGAAATGCAGGGCGCAGTCACCGAGATTTTGCCGGATGCGCGCTATCGTGTGAAACTGGAAAACGGTCATGAGTTGATCGCTTACACAGGTGGCAAAATGCGTAAACATAAAATCCGTATTCTGGCGGGCGACAAGATTACTATTGAGATGTCTCCTTATGATATGGATAAAGGTCGTATCATTTTCCGTCACCTGGAACCGCGCAAGCCTTTCTAACCTGCCCCGTCAGTTTAAGCGAGCAGGTCTGCCTATTCAGGGCAGCCAGACTCGCTCTCCAATGCTTCCTCACAATAGCAGAGGAAACAAGGTTACTTATGGTCTTTTACCAGCCATTCCGTCAGCCGTAACAACCACGGCGCAACCATCAAAATACTCACAAACACGATCGGCCAGGCCACTGTGATGCTGGTTAGCCACTTTTCAAGCAATAGCGCCCTAGGTACGTGATTAATCAGCAGGATGGAAATGCTCACGATATTCACAGTCACCAGTGACATCAGTGCTGCGAATAGCAGTTTACGTTTGAAGGCCACGCGTTTGTTTGTGCTATTTACCATGGCAAAGCCTGGTCCTCATGAAAGTAACCACCGGTAGGGCCATTATCGTCCAGTGTAGCTAACCTGACTGAAGTCTTCCAGCTGTCACTGATTTCCATTGGCGCATTAGGCCCGCCCAGTTCAGTCTTCACCCAGCCAGGGTGCGCAGAATTGACTTTAATGTGGGTGTTTTTTAGCGCATGCGCCAGATGTATGGTAAACATGTTCAATGCTGTTTTCGAGGCGTTATACGCCAGTCCTTTTGCGACCTCTATAGGCGAGTCTGGCGAACTGTGTAATGTTTGTGAAGCCAGAATGCTGGACAGGTTAACAATTCTGCCCGCTGGAGATTTTTGAAGCAAGGGCAGCAGAGCTTGAGTCAGTGCCACTACTGCAAAAAAGTTGGCATCAAAAGTAGCTTTAAGTGTGTCTTGGTCAACAGTTAACGTATTGTTCTGGCCGATCAATTCTTCTTTCAATATCCCGGCATTGTTAATCAGGATATCCAGTTTCCCAAAGCGTGATTGCAATGCTTCAGCTACTGTTTGAGGGGCGTCTGTTGATGCCGCATCGTAGTGCAAATATTCCGCATCAATGCCTGCGGCTTTTAATTGCGCTACTGATTCCAAGCCTTTGGCTTCATCACGTGCCCCAAGAATAATTTTGATGCCTTGTCCGCCTAAGTGCTTGGCAGTTTCAAAACCGATACCGCGATTAGCGCCAGTAATAAATGCAATGCGTTGCTGTGGTGTGCTCATCTTGAATTCCTTATAAAATTTGATTTACTATTTAATTACCATTCGGTATATAAATAGTAAAGAAGGTGTTTATGCTTGTCAATATATTTATTACCAATCGGTAAATAATTTAATATTTTATTTGAAATTACAGGTGTGAGGCTTGAAAAGGCATTTCTTTTGAAAAGCGAATCCCACTCTTTTTAAAAGCTCAAATGCGTAGCCAAATCTCATTGGTTAGAGATTAATTTTAAGTGAGATCAGGCAGGTATGAATAAAAAACGAGCTCAGAAGTGTTAGCAGAGATGGCTAAAGAAACTGTAAAAACACCAATGTGCCACCAGGTTAGCACATTGGTGTTTTCACGTGATCAGGTAGCGTGATGCACCAGGGTAATCGCTGCTAGTTTTGCACGAGTAGCGGCACCGGTGTTCGGGGCAAGTCGTTCTACTAATGCCGCCCCTTCAAAAAGAATGGTTAATTGCTGACCCAATGCTTCCGGATCCTTCGCGCCGGCATTGCGGGCAATTTTACATAGATAGGTTTGCAACTCTGCCGAAAGAACGGCTGAATACTGGTTAATCGGATGCTCAGGGTCCGGAAACTCTACTGCAGCGATATGAAATGGCAAGCCATGGAATTCTGGCTGGGTAATCCATTGCTCCAGTAACTCACACAATTGAATCAGCAACTCAATCGATTCACTTTTACCTGTAGCCAGCTGGGCATTCAGCCAGCCATAAAATTTGTCGGATTTTTCACGCAAATAAGCCGTAATCAACTGGTTTTTGCTGGGGAAGTGCTTATACAGGGTTGCTTTAGCTACGCCTGCCTCCATGATAATGGTATCAACGCCAGAAGCCTGAATACCTCTGGTATCAAACAGGCTGCTGGCAATGGTTAAAATTTTCTCACGCATGTTCATCATTTATCCTTTTCCCATTCGATGGGAGATCCCGATTTTTCTGCTTATGCTGGTTTAAAAACGTTCACGTCCTTGCGGGCGCATGAGTTCTTGTGGGTACAGGCAACTCACGTATCCAAGTGCTTGCCGCAACTGTTCCACATGGTCAACATCTACCTTGCCATTGGTGACAAACATAATAAATGCCTGTCGCTGCGCATCTGGCAACATTGCTGCCTGTGGTAGTTGGCAACTGCCGTTTTGCATTTTCTGGTAAGCCAGGTTTAGCAAGCTGAGCGTGACTGGATCAGCGGTCGCACCTGACTCAAATTGTGTTTCTTCCAATGGTGACCATTCAGTATGCGTCGGCTGATGCATTGGCGTTACCATAGTCATCCAGACCACACTGAGCGTCACCACCAAGCCAAAGGACAATGAACGGCTAAATGACTGGCTCCCTAGTTGTTCATGCACGGACTGCTCAAACAAATGCCAGGCAGTATCGACACCTGTTTGCGATTGCACACGGATGGCGCCTATGGCCTGGAAAAACCATTGGTCCAGCAGGGTTGGCGACAGTGCCACATCCGCTGTATGTTGAGCCCGTTCTATCAGCTGCCGAATATGCAGGATGTCCTGCGTATTTAAAGCAGCACTGGCACCATGCACATGCATGCGCTGCGAGTTCCAGGCTACCAGCTGTTGGCGCAACATGTATAACGGCGCATGTCGACACCATTGCTTAAATCCCAATTTCCAAAGGCCATAGAGCGCGTAGGTTTTCACGCTGCGTGCGCCACGCTGTCCTGTCTTCTTCATTATCGCTAGTACGTTCACGCTGGTAACCCCATAAAAATCTTCTTGCTTTTTTTTCGATGGCTGCAGTAGACTAGAAATAAGTGAACAGACCTGTCTGCATATTAACGTGGCAAACCACAAATTGCAACCAGTTCTTCCGCACCTTTTCCAGAAGCTACTTTGGCATCATAGCCCCGGCTGAATTTGTAAACAAGGGATAACCATGACATCCGTATCAATCGAAACACAATTGACCGAGTGGCGCGACCATGCGCTTAAGCTCGAAAACGAAGTGAAAAAAGTAGTGGTCGGCCAGGACAAGGCAATCCGTGCCATTAATATTGCCATTTTTGCCCGTGGCCATGTGTTACTCGAAGGCGGTGTAGGCGTGGGTAAAACGACGTTGCTGCAGTCGATCGCCCGTGGTTTGGGTGGTGCTTATGAGCGTATTGAAGGCACTGTTGACCTGATGCCTAACGATCTGATCTACCACACATTCCTTGGTGAAGATGGCCGTCCAAAAGTGGAAGAAGGCCCATTGCTACGTGCTGGCGAGCAGTTGTCTGTGTTCTTTTTTAACGAGATCAACCGCGCCAGGCCGCAGGTACATGCATTGATGTTGCGTGTGATGGCTGAGCGACATATCGGCGCGTTTAAAAAAGAATATCGCTTGCCGCATATGCTGGTATTTGCCGACCGTAACCAGGTAGAAAAAAATGAAACCTTTGAGATTCCATCCGCAGCGCGCGACCGTTTTATGATGGAAATCCCGATTGAAATTCCTGAGGATCGTGCATTACGCAAGGCCTTGATGTTCGATGTGAAGTTCCAGCATGCCGAGCGCCTGACCCAGCAAGTGGATGCCGGCGTACTGGCTTATGACCAGCTAAATGCTTTTTCTGACGTATTGCAAAGCCATATCCGCGCCAGCGATGTGCTTGAAGATTATGCGCTGGATTTGTGGGAATCTACCCAAAAACCATCTGCTTACGGCATTCAGCTTGATAGCGTGGATGTTAACCGCTTGATACATACCGGGGCCAGTCCGCGTGGTATGGGTATGTTATTAAAAGCAGCCCGTGTGCATGCCTGGCTAATGAATCGTGACAGTTTATTCCCTGAAGATATTCATGCGGTGTTCCATGAACTCATCGCGCACAGACTGGTGCTTAACCCGATGTTCGAAAGCCGCCGTACCGAGTTGTCGCGTGAGTTAACCAACCAGATACTGGCGTCCGTCAGCGTGCCATCCAAGGCTAAAGCGGCATGATTCCCGACTACGCCCAGCCCTTTTTCTACCAGGTGCCCTGGCGTTCCGCCAGCGTGCATACTGGCGAACACCTGGGCATACAGCGTGGCCCAGGCGATGAATTCAGCAAGCATGTTTCGCTAGTTGATTATCCGGATGCCAGGCGCGTGGATTTGCGGCAAACGCTGCGCGATCCTTATGAGCAGATTCAGGTGCGTGTATTCAAGCAGGAGGCATCGTCTCCGCTCTATGCCGTCTGTGATCTATCCAGTTCCATGCAGTTTCAGGGGCAAGTGAGCAAGCTGGATACGGTGAAAGCGGTGGCAGCATCGATTGCCTGCTCGGCCCATGAGAACAGTGACCTGTTTGGCATGGTTTCTTATGACCATAGCGTGATTCCGCATTTGAGCCTGTCAGCCGGGCACCATTCGCACCAGTCGTTTGCCACCATCGCCGAAATCGGTGATTTTCGCAGTACGCGACGAGATGGCAGTGGCATCGTCGAGGCGGCCGGATTACTGGGCCAGCAAAAAGGCCTGGTGTTCTGGATTTCCGATTTTCATTTGCCGCTGTCACTGATTGAGCATGGCTTGAACCTGATGGCCAATCACCAAATGATTCCCATCGTATTATGGGATCCGCTGGAATATCAGCGTTTGCCGCGCTTTGGTTTCGGTAACTTGCAAGACCCCGAAACCGGCCAGCAAAAAACCATTTTCTTCCGCCAGGCCATCCGCGCGCAGTTTGTCGAGATGTTTGAGCAACGTAAACAGGCGCTGGACCAGCTATTTGCGCGCTTTGATATTCGTCCGCTGTATGTAGATGGACGCTTCGATTCGGCCTTGCTGTCGGATTATTTTGAACAACTTATCCATTAGAGTGTGCTGATGAAACAGATTTTTTTATGGTGGTTGATGGCTGCTGTATGCCCAAGCCTTGCCTTGGCCGAAACACCAGCGGCCAAAGTGCAAGTACTTAGCGTGCAAAACCCGGCTTCTTATGCCGGGATACAGATCGGTGATGTATTGCAACGCTCCATCGAGGTTTCGGTGGCTGCAAATGATCAGCTCAATGACAATTACCTGCCACTGAAAGGCTTGCAACGTAACGGTGTTGAACTGCGGCAGTTGCAAGTCGATAGCCGCAAGCAGGGAAATCAACAAGTTTACAAGTTGGTATACGATTACCAGGTATTCGCCAGCAGTGGCAAACCTGTGCAGTTGCAACTGCCGGCCGAACAAGTGACATTTAAAAGCGGTGCCAAGGTTGAATTACCTTCATGGCGCTTCTGGTTGATGGCGCAACTGCCAGACCAGTTACAAAAAGCCAAGCAAAGTGTGGTTGCACAACACCGCCCGGCATTACTGGATACGAAAACGCCACAACGAGGACTGGTTATCAGCCTGTTACTGGTTGTGATTGGTGGCCTGGTATTGCTTTACCGGAATTCCGACTGGACTTTATTGCCTATGGTGAACGGGCACTTTGCCCGTGCTTACCGCAAACTAAAAAAACTGCCAGCAAACGCTGAAGGCCAGAAGCAGGCAGCCCTGATTGTGCAAGATGCATTGAATCAGCGCTTCGGCCAGCAAATGCTGGCGTCACATGTGCCGCAGTTTGTCGCGCAACAACCTGGTTTTAAACCACTAGAACAAGCGCTTCATGCTTTTTTTGCCGAGTCCAATGCGGTGCTGTATAGCGGGCAAGCCATCGACGCTGCCGGTTATTTAAAGCAATGTAAAACATTTACGCGCCAGCTGCGCGATTGTGAACGGGGCGTCTGATGCATTGGTTACACCCGTGGTTCTTGCTGCTGTTGCCAGTAGTCGCTGTCCCTTTCCTATTGAAAAGCCGGCATGCGCAAACTTACTCATGGTTGCAAATGGTGCCTGCAGACCCGTTTTCAGATACCGCCAACCGGCTGGTTAAAGCCGCTACTTCACTGATGCTGCTATGCCTGGTGTTAGCTTTGGCTGGTCCACAGGGCGATAGCCACCAAGAGCAAAAAGTCGGCAAAGGGGCGCAAAGTGTATTTGTGATTGACCGCAGCGTGAGTATGGATCACCCGTTTGCCGGGCAAAGTACCGGTGGGCATGCGGCAGAAATCAAGTCTATGGCGGCAAGGCGATTAATTACTGCATTTATCGATTCCCGACCGGATGACATGATGGGCGTGGTTGGCTTTACCAACTCTGCCCTGTATGGCATGAAAATCACCACCAATCGCGATGGCATCCACTCGGCGATTCAGGCCGCGACTGGCCCGGCCTTGAACCAGACCAATATCGGTGCCGGCATCACCAATGCAGTGACATTGTTTGAAAACATCGCCAGCACCGGCTCGCGCGCTATCGTTTTGCTGTCGGATGGGGCTGGTAAATTAAGCCCGCGCGTGAAATACCAGATCCAGAAACAGTTGACAGGTAAAAAACTCAATTTGTACTGGATTGTGCTACGTGAACCTGATGACATCAGTATTTTCAGTGACAACGTCTATGAAGAAGAGCGTGTACCGGAAGCCATAGCGCTGGATAGATTTTTCCGTTCCTTAAAGATCAAATACAAGGCATTTGAGGCAGATAACGCCACGGCGCTGGAATCTGCCCTGCGTGAAATCGATGCCAAGGAAAAAAACGTCATTCAATACGCCATCATGATTCCCGGGCATGACTATGCCAAAGATTTAATCTTGCTGGCATTGGTACTGGGATTTGGGTTGGTGCTGGTTAAACATATAAGGATGTACTAATGGCAACACATGCAAAAAAAGCCAATTGGCTGTGGGGTAGCATTACCGTGGCAGGAATCATTGGTGCGATGTATTTTGGCTGGCAGTTACAGTCATTACAGGCGCTGAATCAAAAAATCCAGAATGGCAGCCTGATTAAAGAAAAAGAATATCCCTACTTACAGCGCTTTACTGCGGCCTATGACCAGGGCAAACACGGCGATTATAAACATGCGGTGCAAACCTATGGCCAGTTGCTGGAAGTCGGTCCGCCAGAAGCCGAGCTGCCGCATATCCATTTCAATATCGGGAATAACCTGTTTTTGTCCGGCTTGGTGCGCACCGTGAATGAAGATGGTTCGTTTCAGGATGAGGCGCGCTATGCATTTACACAGGCAAAAATCGCTTATGAGCAGTCATTACGCCTGCAGCCTGCAGATAAAGCGGCCAAATTCAATTTGAGTCTATTGCACTCGGTGATGGCGCGCGGCATGCAGGCGGGCACTAAAGACCAGTCGCATATGGAACTCAGTAATCTGCCGATCGGGTTGCCATAATGAAAGCGATAGCATGGCTGAAACAGTACTATGAGCCTGTGCTCTACGCACTCGCTTTGAGTTTGCTGGTATTGGCACTGGTGAAGCCCAGCATACAGCTCAGGCAGCAGGTGCAGCATTATTTGCTGATCACCGATGTGTCACAAAGTATGAATGCTGAAGATGAAATGCTGAACCAGAAAAAAATCAGCCGCATTGCCTTCGCACAACATTTGATGAAACAGATCGTGCATAAAGCGCCATGCGGCACGTATTTCAGTTTAGGCATTTTTGCTTCTGATAACGTGGCCATGCTGCAAACACCGCTGGAAGTATGCAAAAACCTGGATGTGATTACCGATGGCATTGATCACTTGGAATGGCGCATGGCCTGGAAAGGCAATAGCCGCCTGAGCTTTTCCGTACATGCAGCGACCCATATTTATGATGCGCTGAATCAACCGGCACAAATGCTGTTTTTCACCGATGGCGATGAAGCGCCACGCGTAAACGTGACCATCAAGCAGGATTTAAGCGGTGTGCAGATTGGTGAGTTTTTCACGTTTGTCGGGGTAGGCGGTCCAGAAAAGGTGGCGATTACACGATATAACACGGCTAACAAACCTGTAGGCTATTGGCCGGTCAGCGAGAATAATAATGCAGGTGCTGTAGGGGTGACCTACGCCGACCCCAGCAGTGATGAACCGGACCCGCCAGTCGCTTATGCAGAATATGACCGCATGCTGTCGCAACTGGAAGAAGAGTATTTGAAAGAGCTGTCAGCGGAATTCAAAGGCAGTTACATTAAAGGGCAGGACCAGGAAGCGTTTTACCAGTCTATTGCCGCAAAAAAAGCTACCGCCAGCTTTGTCACAGACTACCCGTTACGCGTCGTGTATCTGGTGCTGGCAATACTGCTAGTGTTGGCTAGCTATGTGCCAGATGTGCTTTACCGCAGGCGCGTTGAGGGTTAACAGCGCCAGGTATTGATTAGAGCGTCAATGACGCTCTAATCATTTGCCGGTACTAGTGTCAGGCAGGTGATCTCCGACGGCGAGCCAAAGCGGTTGGGTGGGCCCCAATAACCGGTCCCCCGATTCACATATACCCACAAATTTTTCAAACGGTGCAGGCCAGCTACATAAGGCTGTTGCAGTGGCACCAAGTATTTCCATGGCCAAAACTGGCCGCCATGCGTATGTCCGGATAACTGTAAATCAAAACCTGCCAACTCGGCTTCTTTGGAACTCAGCGGCTGGTGCGCGAGCAGGATTTTTGGTGCATGCTGCGGCGCACCGGCAATCGCTGCATGTGGGTCACTCTGGTGATGGTCATAGAACCCGCCAGCGGTAATGTCTGTCACACCAGCCAATACTAAGGTTGCGCCATCATGCGTCAGCTGCACGTGCTCATTGAGCAATACCTGTATCCCTAAGCGCTTTATTTCCTGAATCCAGTCCAGTGCGCCAGAATAATATTCATGATTCCCGGTAACAAAAAAACTGCCGTGGCGCGCATTCAATTGCGCCAGCGGTTGGGTATGCGTTGAGAGTTCACTGACGCGACCATCCACCAGGTCGCCGGTAATGGCAATCAGGTCGGCGTCTAGGGTGTTGACGCGGTTAACAATGCGCGAAAGATAGCCTTTTTTAATGGTAGGCCCGACGTGGATATCGCTGATCTGCACAATACGGAAGCCATTCAGCGTGGCAGGCAAATTGCGTAAAGGCACTTTGATTTTAATCACCCTGGCTAATCGACGGGCATTGAAAAAGCCGATCACACTGATTGCTACTGCGCCTGTGATTGCCAATAAAGCAGTGTTCTTCTCCAGCGTTAAAAAGTTCGCCTGGAAAAAGTGCGAAGCATCCATCCCAGCGACCACCAGCAAGAAAATATCTCGTATTAGTGTCAGTACCAGCAATGAAGAAAACACGCCCATCAGCGTCATTGCGACCCAGCTGGTGGTATCACGCAAAGCATGGTTACGCAGCCCGCGTGCCAGGAAAGCGACTGGCTGCAGCAGCGTTGAAATGACCAGGAATATCCAACCGGCCCACAGCACCCAATCAGCCCAGGCAACCGAGTTTAGAAGGCGTGAACCGATGTAGTAATGCAAGACACTGACCATGGTGGTGAATGTGAGCAGGAAGCGTAGAGGCGGCATGTATTGTTTTTGTTGGCTGGAGGATGGGTACTCGTTAGATGGAGCCAGCGCCAATAGATTCAAGTCAGCCTGGTAATTAAAGCATAACCGCTAGCTGTTAAAGCAACAGCGGCAGCTTGGCTTTGTGCGCTAGCAGTCTGGCTGGTTAAACCACTGATGATGGTAATGCTCAAACGCTTGAATGGCACGGGTAGGGCGCAGCCTGGCATCCTGCAGGCATTTTTGGCGCCAGTCATCCAGTTGTTCCATGCCTAAATTGACATGCTCGGCATGCAATGAGGGAAACGACCCGTTGAGTAACTGAGGCAGGTCTTGCAATGCCAAACTCACCTGGTCGCGGTAATAGGCCAGTTTGTGTTCAAACTCGTTATCCAGCCTGCCGTAACGGCGCAACAAATATTGGGGAATACGCGACAGGCGCAATGCCTGGTCGGCAGTAGCTAACCTGGAAACAGCTTTTTCTACGATGCCGGAATCACACTGCATCGCTTGCGTTAACGTTTCTACAATGGTTTTGCGGTGTATACGCAATAGTTTGGAAGGCGAAGGAATGTCTGTCGTTTGCAGGTAAGCATCCATTGCCCATTCAGCAGCCGCATGCGTGAGCAGACTGTCATGCTGCCACTTGGCTTCAAAAGTAGGTACAAAATGCTGGTGGGCAACGACATCGGTCAGCAGGTGGACGTTATAACCTATACCCAGCGCCAGTTGTCTCTCATTTTTGGTATGCAGTAATTGCTGGCCTATGCCCCAGCCATGGCTGTGATTAAAGGTACGGGAAACTACTGCCAGATCCGGCAGGCAGGCGCCAGCCAGCACCAGTGTCGGGTAACGCCGCATCACGCCTAACCAGGGCAATGGCAATAAAGGTAATGTCTGTAACCAGCTATGGGTATAAGCCACATGGGAATACAACCCCCAGGCATGTGCTTCGCTGGGCATCGCAATCATTAATAGCAGTACGGCTAAACATCTGAAGATACTTTTTTGCATGTGCGCACTCTGCGCCTGGTAGATGACAGATGCATGATGATTGTATGACATTGATATGAAAGGGATTTAGTCATAAAAGCATCACGAACCCTTGTTAAAGTATGTGAGAATTGTTTACATGGAACCGCTTAAACGGAACTTTGCATGAAAATATTGATGATTTCAGATGTGTATTTCCCACGCGTAAATGGCGTTTCAACCAGCATTCGCACCTTTGCAGAAAGCCTGCGTGCAGATGGGCATAGCGTGCACCTGATTGCGCCTCAATACGCGCAGCCCCTTGATCATGCACTGATTGGTGATGAAGCCTGGATCACGCGCATAGATGCGCGCAAGATTGTGTTTGATCCTGAAGATTACTTAATGAAGTGGTCGGCACTGGTGGCCTATATTGAAAGCCTGCATCCTGGTGATTACGACATGGTTCATATCCATACTCCCTTTATCGCGCACTATGCCGGGCTTAAAATCGCCAAGAAACTGCAAGTGCCGGTGCTGGAAACCTACCACACCTTCTTTGAAGACTATATGCACCATTACTTGCCGTGGGTACCACGTAAGTTTGCGGTGAATATTGCGCAATGGGTATCTCGTAAGCAATGCCAGCAGGTGGATACCGTGGTGTCACCTTCAGCGCAAATGCGTGATGTCTTGCAACAATACGGGGTCACCACGCCAATTACCGTGATTCCTACCGGCCTGGATGCCTCACGTTTTGTACCTGGTGATGGCGCAGCTTTCAGGGAGAAATATGGCATCCCCGCACAAAGGCCTTTGCTGATGTTTGTTGGCCGGGTTGCACATGAAAAGAATATCCAGTTCTTGCTGGAAATGTTGTCGCTGGTCATCCAGGATCACCCCGAGGTTTTACTGGTGATCACGGGTGAAGGCCCGGCCGAAGCGATGTTGAAAAAAATGACAAAGGATAACGGCTTGCAACAGAACGTGATGTTCCTGGGTTACCTGGACCGTGCTGTCGGCCTGAATGCCGCTTACCGTGCTGCGGATATCTTTGTGTTTGCTTCCAAGAGTGAAACACAAGGGCTGGTATTGCTGGAAGCCATGGCGCAGGAAACACCGGTGGTTGCCATCGCTGAACTGGGCACTGCCTCCATCTTGCGCCATGAGCAGGGCGCGCTGATTGCACAAGATGACGAGTTGCACTTTGCCGAACAAGTACAAACCTTGCTGATTGACCACCAGTTGCGTGAGCGTGTTGGTAAAAATGGCAAACGCTATGTGGAACAGGTATGGTCAAGCGAAGCACAGGCCAAGAAGTTGCTGGAGTGCTACGAGCGTTTGATGCTGGCCAATTTTCCGCTGTCAGCTTCTGCAGCCGCATAATTCAGGCAGCACACACTTACTGTGATGCTGCCATCCCTGCTGATTTTCCGGAATTTTTCCTGGACCACTTGACGCTTGCCAGCTGGCGCGCCAAGATACCGGCAGCCTTGCACTCGAGCAAGCAGCACAATCTCAGGATAATCTAATATGTTAACTCAACACCTGCCGCACGCTGGTTGCCTTTTTTGAGTGCCAGCCAGAATTTGGCAGTCTTTAAATTTCTCATTGATTTAAACAATAGAGTTTAAAACTCGAATTAATTGATTATTTCTACACATCCAAGGAGTGAAAATGGCAGCATATTTAATTGCAGATGTACTACTTAAAAATGATGAATGGGTTCCTGAATATGCAAAGCATGTTCACCTGATTGCGGAAAAACATGGTGGAAGATATTTGAGTCGTAGTGCTAATATTGATGTGCTTGAGGGTAAGCCATTAGAAAACACATTGATTGCTTTAATTCAGTTTCCTAATAAAGAAGCAGCATTAGCATTTGCGAATGACCCTGAATATGCGCCATTCTCAAAAGCCAGGCAAGAGGGTACTGAAAGCCGTTTCCAGTTGATAGATGACACTGATGTTGCAGGTGCCATCCCTTACCTTCCTAAATAACGGATCAGTTTCATCTGAGCAAGTTATCGAAGATTAAACGCTTGAGCATGTTGTAAGTGTCCAATAAAAAACGCCGCAATTTGCGGCGTTTTTTATTGGAAAAGTGGAGTTAACCAAATTTACCGGTAATGTAATCTTCAGTTTCCTTACGGCCAGGGTTAGTAAAGATTTTGTCGGTATCATCGTACTCGATCAGTTCACCCAGGTACATATACGCCGTGTAATCGGACACACGTGCTGCCTGTTGCATATTGTGTGTCACGACCAGAATCGTTAATTTACTACGCAGCTCAACCATTAACTCTTCAATGTTTGCCGTTGCAATCGGGTCCAGTGCTGAAGTCGGTTCATCGAACAACATGATTTCCGGATCCGTGGCCAGCGCGCGGGCAATACACAAGCGTTGTTGCTGACCACCGGACAGGTTGAATGCCAGATCGTGCAAACGGTCTTTGACTTCATTCCACAATGCTGCGCCTTTCAGCGCTTCTTCTACTTTGTCATCCATGATGCGTTTGTTGTTTTCACCACGCACGCGCAGACCGTAAGCCACGTTCTCATAGATCGATTTCGGAAACGGGTTAGGTTTCTGGAACACCATGCTGATACGCATGCGTACTTCAATCGGGTCCACGCCGCTATCGAGCACATTGGTGTTATCCGGGTGCATTACAATCTGGCCCTGATATTTATTACCAGGATACAGGTCGTGCATGCGGTTGAAACAGCGCAGGAATGTGGATTTACCACAGCCTGAAGGACCAATCAGCGCAGTGATTTTGTTCTCGTACAAAGGCATGGAAATACCTTTGAGTGCGCGGGCACCGTTGCTATAAAAAAAGTTTAAATCGCGTGCTTCGGCTTTAATCGGGGTCGTTATTGTGGCCATGATATTTTCTAAATCCTGTGTGGCATTACCATTTAATATTTTTACGAATTTTGTAGCGTAACCAGATTGCGCCACCGTTCATCAACAAGGTGACAACAATAATGAGTGCCCCAGTGGCGGCCGCATTGACATGAAATGCATGGTCAGGGCGGGACAACCAGTTAAACATCTGGATCGGCATCACAGTAAAGCCGGAGGATAACCATTCAAAGTTAATGAATGGTGCCTCTGTAGTGATTGGTGAGGGTGGCAGAAAGGCGATGAATGTCAGCGCACCAATGGTGATAATCGGTGCAGTTTCACCTAAAGCGCGGGACATACCGATAATCACACCGGTCAAAATGCCGCCATAAGAGTATTTGAATACATGGTCATACACCACTTGCCATTTGGTCGCGCCAACGCCGTATGCGGCTTCGCGGATAGAAACCGGGATAGCACGTATGGCTTCGCGGGTAGACACAATCACAATTGGTAGAATCAGCAGACCCAAGGTTAAACCGGCCGTCAGGATACTTTGACCCAAACCCAGGATGTACACAAATAAACCTAGCGCCAGCAAACCGTAAATAATGGAGGGTACGCCAGCCAGATTGGAGACGTTGATTTCAATCAGGTCAGTAAAGAAATTTTTCGGCGCATATTCTTCGAGGTACAAACCGGCGGCGACGCCTATAGGCACCGCAGAAAGGAATGTCACAATCATCACCAGCAATGAACCTACCCATGCGGAAAGCAAGCCGGCACGCGCTGCACGACGCGAAGGGAATTCAGTCAGGAATTCAAGGTTGAATTTAGGATAGCCATCAGCAATCAACTGCCAGAACAGCAACATCAGTGTCATCAGGCCTAGCATCAGACAGAGTAGGCCCAGCGTTGCAAACAATGTGTCGTTACGCTTGTGGCGTTTAATCATGGCGCGCACTTCGGCCAGATTTTCAAGTACAGAAGCTTTATGTTCCATGTTGGTATTATTCCCGCATCGTCCGGTAGTCGGTTACCGGCAGTGTATCGTTGTTATATGTCAGTTTTGCGTCAGGGTATATCTTAAGAGTTAGTAACTCTCGCGATAGCGTTTGCGTACCCAGTGACCGATGATGTTAAAAGTTAACGTCATTGCCATTAACACCAGGCCGGCGGCAAAGATACTTTGGTAACCAATGCTGCCATGTGGCAAATCGCCCATGGCAACCTGCACAATGTAAGCGGTAATCGTCGCAGCGCTTTCTAGTGGATTGAATGTCAGGTTAGGTTGCTGGCCCGCAGCAATCGCTACCACCATAGTTTCACCCACCGCGCGGGAGATCGCCAGGATATAGGCAGCCACAATACCGGAGATAGCCGCTGGCGTGATCACTTTAACCGCAGTCTGGAAACGGGTTGCACCCATCGCATAAGAACCTTCACGCATGCTCATAGGCACCGCGCGCATGGCATCTTCAGACAGTGAGGCAATGTAAGGAATAATCATGATGCCCATCACAATACCGGCACCCAGCATGTTGAAGCTAGGCAGATCCGGATAGATGGTCTGCAGTAATGGCGTGACAAAGAACAAGGCAAAATAGCCGAACACTACGGTTGGTACACCCACCAGCAATTCCAGGATAGGCTTCACAATCTCGCGTGTTTTGTGTGTGGCAAATTCAGACAGGAAAATCGCCGATATGGTACCGATAGGCACGGCCACTGCCAGGGCGATGGCAGAAGTCGTTAATGTACCGGAAACCAGTGGCAAGATGCCGTAGTGCGCATCTTCAAATAGGGGGGTCCATTCGGTATCGGTGAAAAACTCAACCACAGACACGGTTTTGAAAAAACTTAAAGACTCATATAACAACACGCCTACAATCGCGAAGGTAGTGGCTACCGCTACCAGTGCCGCCATCATCAGTATCAACTCAATGATGCGTTCTTTGACATTTCTACGGATGTTTTTAGCCAGTCTGGGGCTGATGGGCAGTTCCACGGGTGCTTGCATTGCTTGAGTCGCCATAGTGATGATCTGTCAGGGTAAGAATTTTAGCGGATAATCCGCGCTACAGGCCGATTAGTGAAGAAAAAAGGGGCTTGCTCAGCCCCTTTCATCATTACTTGATACGGGATAACAGGTCAGTAATCTTGATGCCGACTTCTGAAGTACCGTTAAAACCAGTGCCTGGTTTCATCGCTTTGAAATGTGTTTTTACTGCATCGTAATCTTCTTTTGGCAATGGTACGTATTTCACTTCTTTTACCAGTTCCGGTGCATTTTCCAGGTAGAAATTCACAAATGCCTTGATTTCTGGTTTGAATGCAGCTGAAGTTGCGTTCACATAGATAAACAATGGACGTGCCAGTGGTTGGTAAGTACCGTCCATTACCGTTGCTTCAGAAGGCAATACAGGTTTACCGCCTTCTTTAGCTACAATAGGAATGGCTCTCAGCTTGTCTGTGTTTTCCAGGTAGTAAGCCAGGCCAAAGTAAGCCAAACCACCTTGGTTACCTGAAACGCCTTGTACCAGGACGTTGTCATCTTCTGATGGCGTGTAATCTTTACGGCTGGCTTTGGCTTTGCCATTCACCGCTTCAGTAAAGTAATCAAATGTACCGGAAGAAGTACCAGGACCATACAGGTTCATCGCTTTGTCCGGGAAGGTTGCATTCACTTGCTTCCAGTTTTTAACAGAAGAGTTTGGCTCCCAGATTTTTTTCAGTTCTGCGACTGTCAGTTGTTTTACCCAGTCATTTTTACTGTTCACCACTACAGTCAACGCATCGTAGGCGATTGGTAGCTCGATAAACTGTACGCCGCCTTCTTTACACAGGTCTATTTCTTTTTGTGTGATTGGGCGTGAAGCATCTGAAATGTCAGTTTCGCCACGGCAGAATTTTTTGAAACCACCGCCAGTACCAGATTCACCTACAGTCACCTTGATACCTTTGGTACGCTGAAACTCCTCAGCGACGGCTTCGGTAATCGGGTATACAGTGCTCGAACCGTCAATTTTGATAATCTTGTCCGCTGCATTAGCTGCTGAAAAGCTGAATGTTTGTACAATCAATGAAGCGATTAAAGTAGTGCGGAACAACGTGGTATTCATTTATACACTCCTGTGTGTGGTGTTATCTTGCAATGCGTGAATCTTAGAAACTTTATATGACAAAAATGTGACAAAAAATAAAAAAGGCGCACCAGGCGCCTATTTTGCATGACATTTTTCTTACAACACACTTTCACCGATATGGTACGCAATTGCTGCCATAATCGCTGCGCAGGGGATAGTCAGTACCCATGCCCAGACAATACGCGAAGCTAATCCCCAACGTACAGCGGTCATCCGGCGTGATAGTCCTACGCCGACAATGGCGCCGGTAATAGTGTGGGTAGTTGAAACGGGTATCCCCAGGCTAGTGGCCAGGAATAACGCAATCGAGCCGGAGGTTTGTGCTGCAAAGCCACCGGTCGGGCGAATCTTGGTAATGCCCATGCCCATGGTACGCACGATACGCCAGCCGCCAAACAGGGTGCCGAGGCCCATTGCCAGCTGGCAGGCAATCACCACCCAGAATGGCACATGAAAGTCACCTTGCAGGTAGCCATTGGCAAACAGCAATACCGTAATAATGCCCATGGTTTTTTGCGCGTCATTAGCGCCATGCCCAAGGCTGAATAACGAAGATGAAATAAATTGCATCTTGTTAAAGCGGCTTTCGATTTTGTAGGGTGATGAGCGCTGAAATGCCCACATGATACCGATGGACAACAACAGCGCCAGCAACATGCCAAACAATGGCGACAAGATAATGGCAATACCGGTGCTGATCAGTTTGCTGCCTATGATCACGCCCTTAGTGCCTGAGTGCGCCATGCCTGCGCCGATCAGGCCGCCAATCAGCGCGTGTGACGAGGAGGAGGGGATGCCGAACCACCAGGTGATGACGTTCCAGGCAATTGCGCCAAACAGGGCGCCGAAGATAATGGTGTTGTTGACGATATTCGGGTCTATGATCCCTTTACCTACCGTGTCTGCCACATGCAAACCAAAAAACAGGAAAGCGACAAAGTTAAAGAAAGCAGCCCAGATAACGGCTGCCTGAGGGGTTAGCAAACGGGTTGAAACCATCAGCGCTATGGAGTTGGCGGCATCATGAAAGCCGTTCATAAAATCAAAGATCAGGGCGACGAAAACAAGCACCGCCATGACGATTATCACGTGATCCATGACGATTCCTTAAATGCGTTCCAACACGACGCCGTGAATCACATCCGCGACATCCTCACAGCTGTCGACAGCCTCTTCGAACAAATCATATAGTTGCTTGGAACGGATCAGGGTGCGGGCATCATGGTCTTCAGAAAACAGCCTGTGCATGCCAGAGCGCATAATGTGGTCGGCCTCACCTTCGATGGTGCTGATTTCCTCACAAGTGCGCAAAATGCGTTCGGCATCTTTCATATCTGACAGCATATGCACGGCATCGCGTACTTTTTCGGCCGCTCTTAGCAGGATCTGCGCAAGCGCTACCATTTCAGGGGTGAATTTGGTATGGCCGTAGATTTCCGCACTCTGCGGAATCGCTTCCATATAATCAATGATGTCATCCAGCGCCATCGCCAGTTCGCGGATTTCTCGGCGGTCAAACGGGGTAATAAAGGTCTTGTGCAGGGAAAGCAGGATCTCTTTGGTATATTCGTCCGCTTCGGATTCAATTTTGCGGATTTCGGCAAAATGTGTGTGAAACCCGGCCTGATCTACCTCTGCTGCCATTAACGCCAATACTTTGGAACCACGCACAGCACAGTCGGCCAGACGGTTAAACAGCACAAAATAGTTATCGTTTCTAGGGCTGATTGCAGCCATAATGCGGCCAAAGGTGGCATGCGCCATTGAGGACTCCCGGACGGTTACAAAGTTTTGTGACCGTGATTTTACTATTTTGTGACAGTGAATGTGACAAAAATATGAATTCTTTACTAAATTGATGCCCATCTATGACCCTGAATCACATGCAAGGCTGCGGTATAATGCTGGCTTTTACTCTCTGACCAATCAAAAATGGAAGCCGAACACCTCAATAGTATCGCCAACGCACTCAGCGATTTGACGCAACGTCACCAGGCCCTTCGGGGGTATCTTTGACTACGAAAACAAACAGCAACGTTTAGCCGAGGTCAACGGTCTGCTCGAAGATCCCAAGATTTGGGACAATGCAGAAAAGGCACAAAACCTGGGCAAGGAAAAACGCATGCTGGAAACCGTGGTCATGACGCTGGACGATGTGCATCAGTCATTGTCTGATAGCCGTGAGTTGTTTGAGATGGCGCGTGAAGAGAATGATGATGACACCTTATTGAGTGTAGAAGCAGATACAAAAAAGATTGAGGAAATCATCGCTGCGATGGAATTCAAACGCATGTTCTCGCAGCCTTTGGATGCCAACAACTGCTTTATCGAATTCCAGTCTGGTAGTGGCGGTACTGAAGCGCAGGACTGGGCGGGCATGTTATTGCGCATGTATTTACGTTACGTCGAGCGCAAAGGTTTCAAAGTCGAGGTGCTGGAGGAGTCAGAAGGTGATATTGCCGGGATTAAGGGCGCATCGATCAAAGTCAGCGGTGATTATGCGTTCGGCACATTGCGTACTGAAAGCGGCGTCCATCGCCTAGTGCGTAAATCGCCGTTTGACGCCAACTCCAAGCGTCATACCAGCTTTGCCAGCGTGCAGATATTCCCAGAGGTAGATGATTCGATTGAAATTGACATCAACTCGGCCGATTTGCGCATTGATACCTACCGCGCCAGCGGTGCCGGTGGTCAGCACATTAACAAAACCGACTCAGCGGTGCGTATCACCCACTTGCCGACCAATGTGGTGGTGCAGTGCCAGAATGACCGTTCACAACATCGTAACCGAGAGGAAGCGATGAATATGCTGAAGGGTGCTTTGTATAACCTAGAGCTGAGCAAGCGAAACGAGGAAAAGCAGGCGCTGGAAGATGCCAAAACCGATATCGGCTGGGGTCACCAGATCCGAAGTTATGTGCTGGACCAGGGACGTATCAAAGACCTGCGTACCAATGTCGAGATTGGCAATACGCAGGGCGTGCTGGATGGCGACCTGGATCCGTTTATTATGGAAAGCCTCAAGCAGGGGCTTTAAGTTAATATTCAGGTAATTAAAAAGGCAGCGGAGTCGCTGCCTTTTTATATTGAATAATCACCTAGTCAGCTTGCCCATCAATATAAAGCCATTGCCCACTTTCTCGGCTAAATCGGCTATATTCGGTCAGTTGTTCTTTCTTCTGTTTACCACTCTGAAAAGTCGCCACAAACTTTACAAACGCCGTATCCGCATCCGGCTGCTCATGTGAAAGCACCTGCAGTTTTAACCATTTGATACCTCCTAAATCTTCTTGAGTAAGGCTTTTAGGTTGTGTGTCTTGATGCCAGGTATGCAAAATATATTCTGGCAATTTTAATGCATAGGCGCTGTAACGCGAACGCATCAAACGTTCAGCATCTGGTGCGGGTGTGCCGTTATGCAAAGGCTGGCAGCAGTCTGTATAAGCTTTACCGCTGTAACATGGGCAGGCATTTTTCATTGGGTATTCCGAATCTCAGTATGCAAGTCGTTTAGCGATCAAGTGATTGTCGATAATCTGTTCCAAGGTCGAGTCTGCATCAAAACAACTCTGTTTGTGCTGCCGGCGGGGCCGCCAATAACTGATCGATATCAAGCTCGAAGATACCAAGTTTGCCCGCACATGGCATTAACGGTAGCGGTCTTGCCTGTTCAAATAAAAAACCAAAATAGTCATGATGCACACCGCCGAAATGCGCGCGCTGATCGCGACTAACTCCTGTTGGTAATTCCCCAGGTTTGCAGCACAGCACAAGTTTGGCAATGCCAACCACACCGCCATATTCCAGTTTATCCACATCAGGGATGGGAACGTCGGTGTTGAATTTAATGTGCTGATAATACTGCTCGTACAACCCTTTGCTGGCATGAATGAGCATGGGGCCGCGATATTGCGTGCCCCAGGTGCGGTCATCGACCAGCAAGTAGCCGTTTGCGATCAGCCAGGCAAACGGTTGCTTGAAAGATAAAGCCTTGATCACGCCTGACGGCATTGAAATAGACATAAGTCCTGCTGACATCGAATGTATGGATTTAAGCGATTTCCCGTGTTTCCATAAACTGGATATCCGGGTAGCGCTCTTGCGCCATCTGCAGGTTGACGCGGTTAGGTGCCAGATAGACATAGTCATCTGCACTATCCAAACCTACGTTGAAACCGTACTTGTCAGCGATGGCCTTCAGATCTGCATCTGAGCCTTTCAGCCAACGCGCCGTGTAACAGTCATATGGCTCGAAAATCATATCGACGCCATATTCATGTTCCAGGCGATGCGACACTACGTCAAACTGCAGCATACCTACGGCACCAAGGATCAGATCGTTGGAAAGTAGCGGACGGAACAACTGCGCTGCGCCTTCTTCGGAGAGTTGCTTGAGGCCTATTTGTAACTGCTTCATTTTCATCGGATTTTTAATGCGTGCACGGCGGAAAAATTCCGGTGCAAATGAAGGGATGCCGGTGAATTTCAGTGCTTCGTTTTCGGTAAATGTATCGCCAAGCTTAATGGTGCCATGGTTAGGAATGCCGATAATGTCGCCGGAATATGCTTCATCCATAATAGTACGGTCTTGCGCCATAAACGTAATGGCGTTATTGACGTTAAGCATTTTGCCGGAAGCCACTTGCTTGATTTTCATGCCACGTTCAAAACGGCCGGAACACACCCGCAGGAATGCAATGCGGTCGCGGTGTTTTGGGTCCATATTGGCCTGGATCTTGAATACAAAGCCTGCGAATTTTTCTTCATTGGCGGCAACAGAACGCGTGGCCGTGTTGCGTGCTTGTGGTGGCGGTGACAGATCAACTACGGCATCCAGTAAGGATTGCACACCAAAGTTATTGACTGCAGAACCAAAGAATACAGGCGTCTGCTTGCCGCTTAAATAGCGCTCTTTATTAAACTCATTCGATGCACCACGGACCAGCTCAATGTCCACGCGTAGCTCTTGTGCCTGGTATCCTATCAGCTCGTCCAGGCGCGGGTTGTCGATACCCTGGATAGTTTCCGAAGTGCCTTTTTCAGCACGTGGATCGAAAAACAGAATACTGTCAGTCACCAGGTTATAAACACCACGGAAAGTTTTACCCATACCAATTGGCCAGGTCATGGGCGCACACTCCATGCCCAGTGTCGTTTCGATTTCATCCAGCAACTCAATTGGCGCACGGCTTTCGCGGTCAAGCTTATTGATGAAGGTGATGATAGGCGTGTCGCGCATACGGCAGACGTTGAGCAGCTTGATGGTTTGCGCTTCCACGCCATTGACAGAGTCAATCACCATCACGGCCGAGTCAACCGCTGTCAGCGTCCGATAGGTATCTTCAGAGAAGTCATCATGGCCTGGTGTATCCAGCAGGTTGACCATGTGGTCACGGTAGGGAAACTGCATCACGGAAGAGGTGACTGAAATACCACGTTGCTTTTCCAGTTCCATCCAGTCAGACGTGGCATGGCGCGCAGCCTTGCGGCCACGAACTTCACCAGCGACCTGGATAGCGCCGCCGAACCACAGCAGCTTTTCAGTAAGCGTGGTTTTACCCGCATCCGGGTGAGAAATAATGGCAAAGGTGCGACGGCGTTGGACTTCTTGCTGCAAACTGGACATGAAAAAATAGCGGCTCGTTTAAAAGCCGCTATTTTAACCTATTTGCCTGATGGGGATGGCTGTGAGTAAGCTGATTGCTATTTTCGCATCAGGAAAACAGCAATCGCGATAAATACCGCCAGGATAATCAGGCCTTCCATACTGCTCTGTCTTAACTCACTGGTTGTTTCAACTGCTCCAGAATCGCCGGGTTATCCAAAGTGGAAATATCAGAGGTGATTTCTTCCCCTTTGGCCAAACTGCGCAGCAAGCGGCGCATGATTTTCCCTGAACGCGTTTTTGGTAAATTATCACCAAAACGAATTTCATCCGGCTTGGCAATCGGGCCGATTTCCTTGCCTACCCATTCACGCAATTCAGCGACGATTTTCTTGGCTTGTTCGCCTTCCGGACGTTTGCCTTTCAACACTACATATGCCACCACGGATTCGCCTTTAATCGGATGCGGTTTCCCCACGACAGCTGACTCAGCGACCAATGGGTTAGCAACCAGTGCCGATTCAATCTCCATGGTGCCCAGACGGTGACCGGAGACATTGAGCACATCGTCAATCCGTCCCATGATGGTGAAGTTACCAGTGGTGGCATCGCGCACGGCGCCATCCCCCGCCAGGTAAATATTGCCACCCAGTTCAGCCGGGTAGTAACTGGCTTTGAAACGTTCTGGATCATTGTAAATAGTGCGGATCATGGACGGCCAGGGTTTCTTGATTACCAGCAGACCGCCATTGCCCCAGGGAATATCTTTGCCGGTTTCATCCACCACATCTATATCAATGCCGGGGAAGGGCAGGGTACATGAACCCGGAACTAGCTTAGTAGCGCCCGGTAGCGGTGTAATGACATGACCGCCGGTTTCTGTTTGCCAGAACGTATCCACGATAGGGCAGCGGCTGCCGCCTACTTGCTCGTAGTACCACATCCACGCTTCAGGATTGATCGGTTCACCTACCGTGCCCAGCAAGCGCAGGCTGGATAAATCATATTTTCCAGGGTGCGTAGCAGCATCAGATTCGCCAGCTTTAATCAATGAACGGATTGCGGTCGGCGCAGTGTAGAACACGCTGACCTGATGGCGCTGTATCATTTCCCAGAAACGGCCCGCGTTAGGAAAAGTAGGGATGCCTTCAAACACGATTTGCGTTGCGCCCATGGCCAACGGGCCGTAGGTCACATAACTATGGCCGGTAATCCATCCCACATCGGCGGTACACCAGTAAATGTCATCCGGTTTGATATCAAAAGTCCAGCGCATAGTGTTCATGGCATGGAGCAAATAACCCGCCGAGCTGTGTTGTACACCTTTAGGTTTACCGGTGGAACCTGAGGTATACAACAGAAATAAAGGATGTTCGGCCTCGACCATCACCGGCTCGCACTCGTCGGGTTTTCCTGCAATCAGGTCATGCCACCAGGTACATTTGCTGTCCCAGGCCACATCCTGTCCGGTTTTCTTGAACACCACGATATTGCGGATGCTGTCACAGCCCCCCATCGCGATACCTTCATCCACTGCTTGTTTCAATGGCAGTGTTTTGCCACCACGGTATTGGCCGTCAGAGGTAATGACTGCGACAGCACCGGCATCAATGATGCGCTCATTCAGGCTTTTGGCAGAAAAACCGCCAAATACCACAGAGTGGATAAGGCCGAGGCGTGCACAGGCCTGCATGGCGACAATGGCCTCAATGCCCATAGGCAGGTAAATAATGACGCGGTCGCCTTTGATCAGATCGAGTGATTTGAGGCCATTGGCAAACTGGCAAACCTGATGATAAAGCTCTTTGTAAGTGACATTTTTAATGTCGCCGTTATCGGCTTCAAAGATAATGGCTGTCTTGTTCGGGATGGTTTTTAAATGCTTGTCCAGGCAGTTGGCTGAAACGTTTAATTCACCATCTTCAAACCACTTGTAAAACGGAGCTTGCTCTTCATTCAGGGTTTTAGTGAACGGTTTGTGCCAGATCAATAATTCCCGTGCCAGGTTGGCCCAGAATCCTTCGTAATCCTGTGCAACCTCTTTGCACAAACGGTTGTATTCCTCCATGCTGCCCACGGCTGCCTGGCTGGAAAAAGCTGCGCCCGGTGCAAACACGCGGTGCTCATGAAGTACAGATTCGATAGACATAGCGTCCCCCAAAAATCAATGTCAAAAAATGCCAAAAATCAATCTTAAAAAATCAAACCAAAATGCAGGTTTGGTGAACCTCAGGTATTATTGTTCTGGTTCTGATTGACCAACTCTCCGAGCACACAAAACACCCTCATTAAGAGCGATATCTCATGCAACAGCTTGCCGAAATTCTAACAGAAAAGCAGGTGCCGTCTACAGAAGCGGCCTATTTGCTGCATGCGGCGGCATGTAGCCCGTTTTTTGCCAGATTCGCTACAAAAAATACAGATTTCCTGACTGATCTGTTAGATAACTTATACAAGACCTATAAGACTGCAGATGTCGCCAAGCTATTTTCAGTCGAAAAAAATCTGGATTCAACTGAAAAAAATCACTCAGAAGCGGTTTTTTTGCAACAAATAAGGCAGATTCGTCAACGCTTGATGGCACACATGATAGTTCGCGACCTGAATGGTCTGGCTAATTTTGAAGAAGTTGTAGAGACCACCAGTGCGCTGGCGGAAGCGGCGATTGCTGCCGCGGCAGATTTCTATCACGCCGAACTGGTCAAGACTTATGGCACGCCGCGTAATGCGCAAGGCCATCCTCAGCAATTAATCGTAGTCGGCATGGGCAAGCTGGGCGGGCGTGAACTGAATGTGTCATCTGATATAGACCTGATTTTTGCCTATGAGCACGAAGGCGACACTGATGGTGAAAAATCCATCAGCAATCAGGATTTCTTTACTAGGCTGGGTAAAAAATTGATTGTGGCGCTGGATGATGTGACTGCCGATGGCTTTGTGTTCCGCGTGGATATGCGTTTGCGCCCGTATGGTTCTGAAGGCGCACTGGTTTGTAACCTGGATGCACTGGAAGATTATTACCAGAACTACGGACGCGAATGGGAGCGATATGCCTGGATTAAGGGAAGGGTGGTCTATGGGCCAGCGGGAGCTTTGAATAAGCTAATCCGGCCATTCGTCTTCCGTAAATACCTGGATTTTAACGCGTATGCGTCTATGCGTGACCTGAAAACCCAAATCCAGCGCGATGTGGTGCAACGCGGCATGTCGAACAATATCAAGCTGGGTCGCGGTGGCATACGCGAAGTTGAGTTTATTGCACAGGTGTTCCAGTTGATCCGTGGCGGGCAGTTGCCCGACTTACAGATCAAGCCAACATTGGCTGTGCTGGCGCGTCTGGCGGAACGCGGCATGCTGCCTGCGGAAGATGTCGCGGCCCTAACAGAGAGTTATATCTACCTGCGTAACCTGGAGCATAGATTGATGTATATCGATGACCAGCAGACACAGGGTCTACCGGATTCAGAGACCTATCGTGACTACCTGTTACGCATGCTTAAACATCAGAGCTGGGACAGTTTTATCGCCGAGCTGAATCAGCACAGGGACCGAGTGCAGCGATTCTTTGATGATACTTTCAAGGATCAGAGAACTAATGATCAGCAAGCAAATGATTTAGAACAGGAAATAGCCATTTGGCAAGGCACGATTGCCGCAAGTGAGGCTGAGAAATGGTTGCAGGAGCAAGGCTATACCCGAGCTGCCGATATTGTACAGCTGCTGCAAAACACGCGTGCCAGCCAGAGAATTCAGCAATTACCCGAACAAAGCAAACGCCGCCTCGATCAATTAATGCCACTACTGCTGCGTGAGGCGATACAGCAGCAAAGCATAGTGCCGGACACGGCATTGATTCGTACGCTGGATTTACTGGAAAGCATTTGCCGCCGCGCCAGCTATTTAGCCTTGCTGACTGAATTCCCCGATGCGTTGGCTTTGATCGTGAAATTGTGTGCCGCCAGCCCGTGGATTGCACAATATGTGTCCGCACACCCGGTATTACTTGATGAATTACTGAATAAACAAACCCTGTTTAAACGGCTGGATGCCGCGCAATTAAAAGCCGAATTGATCCAGCATATGGCGCATCTGGCGGGTGATGTGGAAGCGCAAATGGATGCCATGCGCCACTTCAAGCATGCCAATGTACTGAAAATAGCCGCACAGGATTTGATGACTGCATTGCCGCTGGAAGCGATCTCAGATGACCTGAGCGCGCTGGCTGAAGTGGTGCTACAGGTCAGCCTGCAAACTGTCTGGCAGAATATTTCGTTCAAACATAGAGAAACGCCACAATTTGCAGTGATTGGCTATGGCAAGCTGGGTGGCAAGGAACTTGGCTATTTATCCGACCTGGACATTATTTTCCTGTATGACGATGCCGCCGATAACGCGCAGGAAGTCTATGCCCGTTATGCGCAACGGCTGAATACCTGGTTCAATACCATCACCAATGCCGGTTTGCTGTATGACACCGATCTGCAATTACGGCCGGATGGTAACAGCGGCTTACTGGTGAGTAGTGTGGGTGCTTTTGAGGAGTACCAGAAAAATAAAGCCTGGGTATGGGAGCACCAGGCCATTACACGTGCGCGTTTTGTCGCCGGTGAAGCCAAAGTGGGGCAGCAGTTTGAGCGTATCCGTATGGAGATATTGAAATCTAGGCGCAATCAGTCAGATATCAAGCAACAGATACTGGATATGCGGCAGAAGATGCGTGCTTCCCATCGTTTTGACCCTGCCATGTTTGACCTTAAGCATGAAGCTGGCGGCATTATAGATGTTGAGTTCTTAGTGCAATATCTGGTGTTATTGCATGCGGCAGATTACCAAAAATTAACCGAGAACATTGGTAATATTGCCTTGCTGGGAGTATTGGCAGAAAGTGGGTTGATCAATGCGCCACTTGCCGAGCTGGTGCGGCAGTCATACCGTCAGTACCGTGCCTGGATACACGCAAGTAAATTACAGGGTGAGCCGGCCAAGGTCGAAAAATCATTGGCAGAACCATTGCAACAGCCAGTGATTGCACTTTGGCAGTCGGTATTTGAATCCAAAGGCTGACAAAGAGGAAGCCCCCAGACTCTTATACGCCCCAGCGCAGGCCCGCAGTATGCACCGGGCTTTCCCAATGTTGCTTAATTTCTTCGTCCAGCAAGCAAACGGTCATTGATGCACCTGCCATATCAATAGCCGTGATGTAATTACCAACCAGGCTGCGGGCGACAGTAAAGCCTTTTTCTTTCAGCAGTTTGGCAGCGGTATTGTAGATCAAATAAAGCTCCATCAATGGTGTCGCTCCCAGGCCATTGACCAGCAATAGTACTTCGCCATTGAGCGGTAATTGTTTAGTTTCAATATCGTGCAAAATCGCAGCCACCATGTCACTGACAATGGCATCTGCCTCACGCATTTTTTCACGTCGGCGGCCAGGTTCTCCATGAATGCCAACGCCCATTTCAATTTCGCTGTCGGATATATCAAAAGTAGGGCGGCCAGCAGCTGGCACCGTACAGCTGGTCAACGCTGCGCCTATGCTGGATGTGCGCCGGTTGATTTTTTCACCCAGTGTTTTGCATGCTTCCAGATCGGCGCCGGTTTCTGCCAGGCTGCCTACACATTTTTCTACAATCACGGTACCGGCCACACCCCGGCGGCCAGTCGTGTAAGTGCTGTTAACTACAGCGCAATCATCTGAGGTGTATACCGTTGCATGCTCAAATGACAGCATTTCAGCGGCCATTTCAAAGTTCATCACATCACCGGCATAGTTTTTCACGATAAATAGCACACCTTTATCGGCATGCACCGCTTCTGCTGCCGCCAGCATCTGGTCCGGTGTTGGCGAGGTAAAGACTTGTCCTGGGCAGGCAGCATCAAGCATGCCTTTGCCTACATAGCCTGCATGTAAAGGTTCATGGCCAGAGCCGCCGCCGGATATAATCGCGACTTTATTTTTTGCTTTGTGCTTGCGGGTGACTAAGGTAGGCTCGAAGTGTACTTCAACCAGATCGGCATGCGCAGTGGCAAAGCCACTCAGGCTTTCGACCAGCATATGATCTACATTGTTTAGAAATTTTTTCATATTTACTCCTGTGCCCGACATAGTAAGCCGCTAATCGTTTTTAATTGTTTGGTTTTGCATCGCGTATCAGTTTGCAGATGATTTAATTGCTTAAGACCAGATCACAAACGCTATGTATCATCACCTGGCAGCTTTTAGCACCGGCATCCAGATGGCCGATAGCACGCTCGCCCAAACCGGAAGCGCGACCTTTGGTGGCTAACATATTACGCGTAGATTCCAGGCCTTCACTTGCAACCGCTTTTAATGCTGATGCGATTTCTTTTGCAGATTTATCTTGTTCGGCTAATTGTTTAAATGTAGTCGATACTGGAATCAGTACATCAAGCATGGTTTTTTCACCTGCCTGCGCTTTGCCGCGCTGCATGATGGCCTGCACGCCAGCGTCAAAAGCCAGCGCGATTTCCTTAATGGTTATGTTGTCGCAGGCCTTGAGTGTTTTACCCATGCTCATGAAGAAGCTGGCGAACAAAGGGCCGGAGGCACCGCCTATCGTGCTCAGCAGTTTCATGCCGATTTTATTAAGCGCATCAGCGGCTGACAAAGCCTCGAGTTCCGGGGCAATGCCGACAATCGCCTCACAGCCGCGCTTCATATTAATGTAGTGGTCGCCATCGCCGATTTCGCGGTCCAGGCCTTCGATATCCGCTTCATGTTGCAGAATGGCAGCGCGAATGGCAGCAGCCTTAAGGTTAATTGTGTCGCTATTCATCTTGGGTTAATGTCATCATCTATGTGTTTTCAGGCAAGCTTTTAAGTATGCAAACATTATGCTACTGATAAGCAATTGTGGATGGCAAGCTTGTTTTTTCTTCTGCTGGATTAGGCGTTTTGATCACTAGCGTTTAAAATGCTGCCGCTGTCCTCGTGGTGAAACAGGATATCACCAGCCCCTCCTAAGGGCTAGTTTCAGGTTCGAGTCCTGACGGGGACACCCATTCCGTATGAGTAATCGTGGTAAGTGCTTGAAAACAAGCGTTTTCTGCCATATAATTGCGGATTGGCTTTTTTGTCAATTAACTTGGCATGTATTCACATAGGGTGCCCGCAAGGGTGTTATTGAATGCATGTGAATGAATAACCCTTTGAAATAGAAAGACTTATTATGTCAGTGACTATGCGTCAAATGTTGGAGGCTGGTGTTCACTTTGGCCACCAAACTCGTTACTGGAACCCGAAAATGGCTGAGTTCATTTTTGGCGATCGTAACAAAATCCATATCGTTAACCTTGAAAAAACCCTGCCACTATTTGAAGATGCACAAAAATATGTGCGTACTCTGGCAGCCAACAAGGGCCGTATTCTGTTCGTAGGCACCAAGCGTCAAGCCCGCGACATCGTTAAAGAAGAAGCGCAACGTGCCAGCTGCGCATACGTTAACCATCGCTGGTTGGGTGGTATGTTGACTAACTTCAAAACTGTTAAACAATCTATCAAGCGTTTAACTGACTTCGAAAACATGATGCAAGACGGCAGCATCGAAAAGTTCGGTAAAAAAGAAGCTTTGGGCATCAAGCGCGAAATCGAAAAACTGGAGCGTTCCATCGGTGGTATTAAAGAGATGGGCGGCTTGCCAGATGCGATTTTCGTGATCGACGTTGGTCATGAAAGTGGCGCGATTACTGAAGCACGCAAACTGGGTATTCCAGTGATTGGTATCGTTGATACCAACAACTCACCAGATGGTATTACTTATGTAATTCCTGGTAACGATGACTCATCACGTGCGATTCGTCTGTACGCTCGTGGTATGGCAGATGCAGTGCTGGAAGGCCGTGCTAACGCGATTACTGAAATCGTTAAAGCAGCGCAAGAAGAAGCCGCGCCAGCAGCCGCGACTACAGAGGCTGTTGCCGAGTAATTACTCGCAGCGAAAAAAGGGGCTATGCGCCCCTTTTTCTATTGCATCGCATGCAATATGGCTGACACATCGTCAGTGTATTGTTGATTAAAAGAATATTTAGTAAATCCTCAAGCAGGAATCCTAACAAAAGGAGTAGTAAATGGCTGAAATTACCGCAGGCATGGTGAAAGAGTTACGTGAGCGCACCGATGCACCTATGATGGACTGTAAAAAAGCATTGACTGAAGCTGAAGGCGATATGACACGTGCCGAAGAAATTCTGCGTGTGCGTTTTGGTAACAAGGCAAGCAAAGCTGCTGGCCGTGTGGCAGCTGAAGGTACCGTAGGTATCAATATCGCCGCTGGTGGTAAAGTTGGTACTTTGATCGAAGTAAACTCTGAAACAGACTTCTGTGCCAAAAACGAAGAGTTTCTGAAATTTGTGTCTGAATTGGCACAAGTGGTTAATGAAAATAACCCTGCCGATATCGAAGCGGTTGCTGGTTTGCCTATGCGTGGTGAGACTGCTGAAGCTGTGCGTGCGCAACTGGTTGGTAAAATCGGTGAAAACATCACGCCACGTCGTTTTGTACGTACTGAAGCCAAAGGCCAGTTGTATAGCTATGTACACGGTAGCAAAATCGGTGTGCTGGTTGACTTGGTTGGTGGTGACGAGAATCTGGGTAAAGACCTGGCGATGCACATAGCTGCTGCGAAACCGAAATCACTGGATGCCAGTGGCGTGGATGCGGCTTTGATCGAAGCAGAGCGTCGCGTAGCGATTGAGAAAGCTAAAGAAGCTGGCAAACCAGACGCCATGCTGGAAAAAATCGCTGACGGTACTGTGCAAAAATTCTTGAAAGAAGTGACTTTGCTGAGCCAGACTTTTGTGAAAGATGACAAACTGTCGATTGAGCAATTGCTGAAAAATAACAATGCAAGCGTTGCTTCATTTACGATGTATGTTGTTGGTGAAGGCATTGAAAAAGTAGTGGTGGATTACGCAGCTGAAGTAGCTGCTGCGGCAAAAGTTTAATTGCTTTCAAGCAATCCCTAAAAAGTGGAATCTGCGGATTCCACTTTTTTTATGCTTAACGGGTCGGTTTCTGGCCCAATAAACCGTGTTTTGTGATTAAATAGGCACATTTTGAGTTTGGGAAAAATAGCAATGGCACAACCTGTTTTCAAGCGTGTTCTCCTTAAATTATCCGGTGAGGCGCTGATGGGCGATGATGCTTACGGCATTAATCGTGAGACAGTGAATGCGATTGTTTTGCAAGTCAAAGAAATCGTTGATATGGGTGTGCAGGTCGGCATCGTGATTGGTGGTGGTAATATTTTCCGTGGCATCGCACCCGCAGCCGAAGGCATGGACCGCGCAACGGCTGATTATATGGGTATGCTCGCTACGGTCATGAATGCCATGGCGTTGCAGGATGCCATGAAGCATGCGGGTGTCGCTGCGCGTGTACAAAGTGCATTGAATATCGAAGCAGTGGCTGAACCTTATATTCGTGGCAAAGCAATTCGTTACCTTGAAGAAGGTAAAGTGGTGATTTTTGGTGCCGGTACCGGTAACCCGTTCTTTACCACCGATACGGCTGCTGCATTGCGTGGCGTAGAGATTGATGCGGAAATCGTTTTAAAAGCGACCAAGGTCGATGGCATTTATACCGCTGATCCGAAAAAAGATCCGACAGCAACCCGCTACGATACCGTTTCATTTGATGAAGCGATTAATAAAAACCTGAAAGTAATGGACGCTACAGCGTTTACTCTATGCCGTGACCAGAAAATGCCGATTGCCGTTTTCAGTATTTTCAAACAAGGCGCGCTTAAGAATATTATCCTGGGTCAGAATGAAGGCACGCGCGTTAAGGCTTAATGCTTGACGGTTGCGGAAGTAAAGTAAGATTGGAGAAAAATCATGATTGAAGACATTAAAAAATCTGCCGAGCAGAAGATGCAAAAGTCTCTGGACGCATTAAAAACAGATTTGGCGAAAGTACGTACAGGTCGCGCGCATGCCGGTTTGCTGGACCATGTCATGGTTGAGTACTATGGCTCTATGGTGGCGGTTAACCAGGTCGCTAACGTTAACCTGGGAGACGCACGTACGATTAATGTGCAGCCTTACGAAAAAAACATGATTGCAAAAGTAGAAAAAGCTATTCGCGACAGTGATCTGGGATTGAATCCGGCAACCAACGGCGATCTGATCCGTGTACCTATGCCTATGCTGACTGAAGAGCGTCGTCGCGACTTGACTAAAATTGTACGCACAGAAGGTGAAAGCGCCAAAGTGGCGATTCGTAATATACGCCGCGATGCCAACGATGCATTGAAAAAACTGGAAAAAGACAAAGCGATTTCAGAAGATGATGAGCGTCGTGCTGAAGAAGAAATACAAAAAATGACCGATAAAGCGGTGGTTGAGGTGGATAAACTGCTGCAACAGAAAGAAACGGATTTGATGGCGGTGTAAGCTGCTATCTAGTTGAGCGTATATTTTGGGTTTCTTTTCCAGTTCTACCAAGCAAGTCCCCGACACCAACGAGCTGCCGCAACATGTGGCGGTGATTATGGATGGCAATGGCCGCTGGGCAAAAAAACGTTTTTTACCCAGGGTAGCAGGACACCAGCGCGGCCTTGAGTCTGTCAGGCAGTTGGTGAAAGCCTGCGTGCGGTTGGATATCAAATTTCTGACCTTGTTTGCGTTTAGCAGCGAAAACTGGCGCCGTCCTTCTGAAGAAGTGACCTTCCTGATGGGTTTGTTCCTGGAAGCGTTGGAGCGGGAAGTCAGCAAGCTGCACGAAGCCAACATCATTCTCAAATTAATAGGCGACCGTAGCCTGTTTAATGAAGTGTTGCAACAAAAAATGCTCGAAGCCGAGCAGAAGACAGCTGGTAATAGCGGACTGACCCTTTCCATTGCCGTTAACTATGGCGGACGCTGGGACGTGATCAATGCAGTAAATGCTCTATTGCAAGCCAAGGACGGCAAGGTCACTGAAATCAATGAATCTGACCTGACGCCATATCTCTCAATGCCTTATGCACCGGAACCGGATTTGTTTATCCGCACCGGCGGTGAAACACGCATTAGTAATTTCTTGTTGTGGCAGCTTGCCTATACAGAGCTCTATTTCACAGATACTTTGTGGCCTGATTTTGATGAAGCCGCCTTTGAAGCTTCGTTAGTTTCTTACCGTCAACGTGAACGTCGTTTCGGGCGTACCAGTGAACAATTCAGCAGCGATAATAGCGCGACTTAATTTATTTATATCTATGTTGAAAACCAGAGTGATCACGGCAGTAATATTGCTAGGGCTATTTCTCCCAGCGTTGTTTTACCTGCCCATGATGTGGTGGGCGTCTGCCATGTTACTGCTAACGCTGGTCTGCTTGCATGAATGGGCCGGTTTTTTGCAGCTAAGCCCGACGCAGACCCGGATCTATTTAACATTTTCTACACTCACTGGCGTGGCTATGCTGGTTTTGTTGCAGCGATGGGGTTTCCATTGGTTTTTCTATCATGCCTTGCAAGTGTTTATAGGGATGACATTTTTCTGGTTAATTGTTGTGCCAGTGGCGATGTTTTTTAATACCTTTTTCAAGCAGCAGGCAATTAATCTTTTCCTCGGCTGCTGCCTTATGTTGTCATTGTGGATGGCGCTGGTGACTGCGCAAGAGGTCAATCCTTACGTATTGCTGGTTATCATTTCTACTATCTGGCTGGCTGACACCGCGGCCTACTTTTTCGGTAAAAAATTTGGGCAGCATAAACTGGCACCAGCCATCAGCCCGGGCAAAACTTGGGAAGGCGTGCTGGGTGCATTGCTGGTGGTTGGGGTGTATGCTGTTACTTTGAAAGCTACCGGGGCCGTGACAACCTGGTGGGTACTGCCAGGCCTGTGGATTATCACCATTGTCGGTGTATATGGCGATTTATTCGAATCGTTTTTCAAGCGTCGCGCCAACCTGAAGGATAGTGGACAGTTTTTACCAGGGCATGGTGGGTTTTTGGACCGTGTCGATGGGGTGATCCCGGCACTGCCGGTAGGTTTATGCCTGGTATTCTGGTTTCATTACTGGCAACAGTCTTACTCATTTTAAAAGGCCATTTTGCAATACGTCACTATACTGGGCAGTACCGGCACCATTGGTCAGCAGACGCTGGATGTGATTTCACAACATCCGGACCGCTACGCCGTGTTTGCCTTGAGCGCACACCAGAATGTGGATGCCATGTTGCAACAATGCGCGCGTTACAAACCGCAATATGCCGTGATGCAGGATACAGATGCAGCGCAGCGTTTACACCAACGGTTACAGTCTGAAAATCTTAAGAGTGAAGTGCTCTCTGGAATTGAGGGGTTGATCGAAGTTTCAGCGCATGAAACCGTGAATGTTGTCATGGCCGCGATTGTAGGCGCCGCTGGATTATTGCCTGCGCTGGCAGCTGCCAACGCTGGCAAAAAGATATTGCTCGCCAATAAAGAAACGCTGGTGATGGCCGGCCAATTATTTATGGATGCGGTCAAGCAAGGGCAAGCGACACTTCTGCCGATTGATAGCGAGCATAACGCCATCTTCCAGGCCATGCCGGGCCAGGCGTATGAGGACATCGCGGATGTTGGCGTCAATAAGATAATCCTGACCGCTTCCGGTGGTCCGTTCCGCAGTTTTACGCACGCGCAGCTGGCTGAAGTGACGCCCGCGTTGGCGCTTAAGCATCCCAACTGGGTGATGGGCGCAAAAATTACCGTTGACTCTTCTACCCTGATGAATAAAGGCCTGGAAGTCATTGAAGCGCACTGGTTGTTTAATGCACGTCCTGACCAGATTGAAGTGGTGGTGCATCCTCAAAGTGTCATTCATTCCATGGTGTCTTATGTGGATGGCAGTATCCTGGCACAATTGGGTAACCCCGATATGCGCACGCCGATTGCCTATGGTCTTGGTTACCCGCAACGGATCACTTCAGGTGTCAAACCGCTGAGCCTGGTCGATATAGCTAAGCTCGAATTTGAAAACCCTGATACTGATCGTTTCCCTTGCCTGCAACTGGCCTATGATGCGCTGGCCGCAGGGGGAACCGCGCCTGCTGTCCTCAATGCTGCCAACGAAGTTGCGGTGGCGGCTTTCCTCAAGGATAAAATTCATTATTTAGATATTCCGCGGTTGCTGAATGAAGCGCTGCAAAAACTGCCGGTCGAAAAAGTGAATTCCATAGAGCAATTACTGGAAATTGATGCAAAGGCGCGTACCTGTGTCCAGAATGCGATTGCGAAAACAACAGTCACCTCTGTTTTTAAAGCGGTAGCGCTATGACATCTGTATTGGCATTCATTATCGCCATCGGTGTGCTGGTCACCATCCACGAGTTTGGTCACTACCTGGCTGCAAGAAGTTGTGGCGTCAGGGTGCTTAAATTTTCGATTGGTTTTGGCAAGCCTATTTTTAAATACCAGCACTCGCCAGAATCCACTCAGTGGGTACTATCCTGGATTCCACTGGGCGGCTATGTCAAAATGCTTGATAGCCGTGAGTCCGAATCCCTCGAAACGCCAGTATATCAAGCCACCACCACCGACTGGTCGCGCGCTTTTGACCGCCAACATGTTGCCGCTAAAATGTGGATTGTATTTGCAGGGCCTCTGGCTAATTTATTACTGGCCTTTGTCTGTTACTGGGGCTTGATTGCGCAGGGCGAGGTAGGCCTGAAACCATATATTGGCCCGGTAGAATCAGGTTCACTGGCAGCCGAGGCTAAACTGCGCTCAGGCGACCTGGTGGTTTCCCTCGATAACAAACCGGTCACTACCTGGCAAGACGCCCAATGGCAGTTGCTTGAAGCCTGGGTGGCGCATCAGTCAATCAAAGTGGTCACCCGCACAGTGCAGGGCGAAGCGCATACGCATATCCTGCCAATGGCGGCCTTACCTGGCGAGCCAGAAGGCGATGTCTTGCAGAAAGTCGGCATTTCCATGCAGATGCCTGTCATTCCTGCAGTGGTCGGTGAGGTTCTGCCGGGCTCGGTCGCGGAAACCAGTGGCTTGCAGGTAGGCGATCATATTCTTAGCGTTAATAATAAACCGGTCGAAGACTGGCAGCAGTTTGTGAAGTGGGTGAGGGCCAACCCATCGAAACCATTGAAAGTTGAATATCAGCGGGGCAGCGAAATATTAAAGGTGAAATTGCTGCCGGAAACGGTGGTAGAAGCCGGACAAAAAATCGGGCGCCTTGGTGCAGCGGTCAATATGGAGGCTGTTGACCTGGCACCCTACCGCGTTGAACGCCATTACACCGTAGCCGAGGCAGCCATACGCGCAGTGCACCGTGTACAGGAAACCATCGTATTTACCTTAAAAATGATTGGTAAAATGCTGACCGGGCAAGCCTCTTTAAAAGCGATCAGTGGCCCTGTCAGCATTGCGGATGCAGCTGGGGAAACCGCTGGGCTAGGACTTAAGCCTTATATCGGCTTTATCGCATTGTTAAGTATCAGCATTGCAGTCATGAATCTGCTACCGATACCAGTATTGGATGGCGGGCATTTGTTGTATCATATGGCGGAATTGATTCGAGGAGAACCTTTGCCTGACAAGGTGCTGGAGATTGGCCAGCGTCTTGGTTTGGGGTTGCTGGGTGCTTTAATGTTCATCGCTTTTTTCAATGACATTAATCGTTACCTGGTAGGTTGAGAGCATAGTTAATGAGAATAAAGTCTAGTTCCAAGTTATTGTTGTGCCTGTTAACAGCAATTATCCATCTGAAAGCCTACGCGACAGAGCCTTTTGTCATCTCTGACATTCGTGTAGAGGGCTTGCAACGTACCGAAGCCGGTACGGTGTTTAATTACCTGCCGATGCAGGTAGGCGATGTGATGAGCGATGAAAAGGCCGCACAGGCGATTAAATCGCTGTATTCCACCGGTTTTTTCAAGGATGTACGTATTGAAAATGATGGTGACGTATTAGTGGTGACTGTCCAGGAACGTCCTTCCATTTCCCAGATTGACTTTAGCGGTAACAAATCTTTCCCAACTGACAAAGTAAAGGAAGGCCTCAAACAAATCGGTATTGCCGAAGGACAGATTTTTGATAAATCCTTACTGGATCGTGCCGAGCAGGAAATCAAGCGCCAGTACCTTTCGCAAGGCAAGTACAGTGCCGAAGTAAAAGCAACTTCCAGTCCGCTTGAGCGCAATCGCGTATCTATCCGCTTTGAAATCACTGAAGGCCCGGCTGCTAAAATTCGCGATATCAATATCGTAGGTAATCATCTATTCAAAACAGAGGATTTACGCGCTAACTTTTTGCTGACGACACCAAACTGGATGAGCTGGTGGAATAAGGATGACCAGTATTCCAAACAAAAACTGACCGCTGACCTTGAAGCTTTGCGTTCGTTTTATATGAATCAGGGTTACCTGGAATTCTCCATTGATTCAACACAGGTATCGATTTCTCCTGATAAACGTGATGTGTACATCAACGTCAATATCACCGAAGGCGAAAAATATAACATCAGCAAGACCAAACTGGCTGGCGAAATGTTATTGCCGGAAGAGGACCTGCGTAAGCTGATCAATATCCAGGATGGCGATGTATTTAACCGTCAAAAAGTCACTGATGCCAGCAAAAATATCAATGACAAGCTGGGTGAAGAAGGCTACGCGTTCGCTAACGTGAATGCAGTGCCGGAAATCAATAAACTGGAACACACCGTTGCTTTTACCTTCTTTGTTGATCCTGGCCGCAAAGTGTACGTTCGCCGTATCAATGTGCAAGGCAACACCAGAACACGTGACGCCGTAGTCCGTCGCGAGATGCGCCAGCTGGAATCCGCCTGGTATGCCGGTGATAAGATCAAGCGCTCTAAAGAGCGTATCCAGCGCCTGAACTTCTTCGATAGTGTTGAGTTAGAGACACCATCCGTCCCAGGTATTAACGACCAGGTCGATATGACGGTGACGGTGGCTGAAAAAGCCACTGGCAGCGTCCAGTTTGGTGCCGGTTTATCCAGTAGTGATGGTGTGGTATTGGGCTTCAACGTCAACCAGCCTAACTTCCTGGGAACTGGTAACCGTGTGGCATTGCAAGTGAACACCAGTAGCTATAACACTGTGTATTCATTGTCTTACACAGACCCTTATTTCACGCCGGATGGCATCAGCCGTGGCTTCGATATATACCGCCGTGACGTGGATACCAGCAGAAGAAATTCCTCTACTTTAAACGTGGGTAACTATAACAGCCAGTCTTACGGTGTAGGTATGCGTTTCGGTATGCCTCTATCTGAAATGGATTTCCTCAGTGCCGGTGTGACGCTTGATTTTACCAGTGTTGATTTGTCCGCTGACAGTCCGATTCAATATCTGAGATTCTGTGAAAACAGCAATGGTTGTAGCAGTAACTCTGTGGTGCTGAATGCGGGTTGGACTTTCGACTCCAGGGATAACATTCTTTTCCCACGCCGTGGTGTGTTGCAACGTTTGTCTGGCGATGTGTCATTGCCAGGTCTGGATTTGCAATATTACAAAATGAGTTACCAACATAGCTGGTTTAAAGACATGGGCAAAGATTTCACCTTGATGTTGAATGGTGAAGCAGGTTATGCGAAAAGTTATGGCGGCAAAAATTACCCGTTCTTCAAGAACTTCTATGCCGGTGGTGTGAACAGTGTACGTGGTTTCCTGAACTCATCATTAGGTCCGCGTGATGTAAACCCGATTTCAGGTTCCGATTTTGCGGTCGGCGGTACTAAACGGTTGGTTGGAAATATCGAATTGTTTATGCCAGTCCCATTTGTCTCGCAGTCTAACCAGTTCAGATTGAGTGCATTCGTGGATGGCGGTGGTGTTTTTGGTGAGAACGATTCTATCAATTCCGATTATTTGAGATTTTCAACTGGTGTCGGTGTGACATGGGTGTCACCATTCGGCCCATTGAAGCTTGTTCTTGCCAAGCCACTTAAAGAAAAAGAAAATGATGATACACAAACATTGCAATTCCAGTTTGGTCAGCAATTTTAATGGCATCCTTGCTTAAGTTTAGGATAATGCAAACGCAGAAAGGGGTAGCTGCATGAGAAGTCTTCTGGTGGTGTGGCTGAGCCTTATGCTGTGGTGCGGACAAGCCTGGTCTGCCGATTTCAAGGTAGGCTACGTGCAGGTCGATAAACTGCTGCAAGAAGCACCGCAAACGGTTGAAACGGGCAAAAAGCTGGAGAGAGAGTTTAGTCCACGCTCTCTGGATCTGGAAAAACTGCAAAAGCAGATTCGCGATCTGGAGGCACAGCTTGATCATGATCGCACGAGCATTAATGAGTCTGATCGTCGTGTGAAAGAACGCCAACTGAATAATATGCGCCTGGAGTTCCAAAGCAAGCAGCGTGAGCTGCGTGAAGATATCAACTTACGCAAGAATGAAGAATTGGCCGTGTTGCAGGAACGTATTAACAAAGCAGTACAAACCGTTGCCGAAAATGAAGGCTACGATCTGGTTGCCTATAGTGGCATTGCCTACGCTAGCAAACGTATCGATATCACCGATAAAGTACTCAAGTTGCTTGGCAAAAAATAGCCTGCGATATAGTCAGAAAGCATTCTAAGGTCTGGTATCCATGACGCAACTTTTTTCATTGCAAGATATTGCGGCGTCATTGGGAGGCGAAGTCAGTACAGGGTCATCGCCTGAAGAAACATCCGTTAAAGTCTCTCGCATGTCTTCCCTGGCGCAAGCGCAGGCTGGATCCATCGCTTTTTTCAATGACACCAAATACACGCAGTCGTTGCGAGCGACGCAAGCCTCAGCGGTTATTTTGCGTGCTGAGCACAGGCATCTGACTGAATTACCGTGCATCCTGACAGAAAATCCCTATGCCTATTTCGCCAAGCTATCGGCTCTGCTAAATCCGCCCAAGCAATATAGCAATCATATTCATGATAGTGCTGTGATTGGCTATGAGACTAAACTCCCTCATGAGCTAACCATAGATGCGATGGTCACGATTGGTGATCGGGTGACATTAGGTAAGGGCGTACGTATTGGCGCAGGCTGCGTAATTGAGGATGATGTCATTATCGGCGAACATACGGTTCTCGAGCCGCGCGTAGTCGTCAAGCATGGCACTGTCATCGGTCATGACTGTCATCTGTTTTCTGGCAGTATTATTGGAAATGATGGCTTTGGCTATGCCGAAGAGCAGGGTCAATGGGTTAAAATACCGCAAATAGGCCGCGTCGTTATTGGTGATCATGTAGATATAGGTGCTAATACCACCATAGATCGGGGTGCCCTGGATGATACTGTCATCGAAGATGGTGTGAAGTTGGACAATTTGATACAGGTCGCCCATAATGTCCGCATTGGCGCGCATACAGTGATTGCAGGCTGTACCGGCATTGCTGGCAGCGCTGTGATAGGACAGCATTGTAAAATTGGAGGCGCCGCAATGATATTAGGTCATCTGCAGATTGCTGATGGCGTAACGATCTCACCAGGCTCCATGATCATGCGTTCAATCCAGCAACCGGGTACTTACACTGCGTTGATGCCGTTCCAGAAACATGAAGATTGGTTACGGACAGCTGCGAATATCCGGCATTTAGAACAAACCAATCTCAAGCTCAAGCAGCTTGAGCAAGCAGTAAGCAGTATAAAAAAACATACAGAAGATTGAGAGAATTTATGGCTGAGAATGCAGTGAATAGCATGGATATTCATGAGATTTTGGAACACTTGCCGCATCGTTACCCGTTCGTATTAGTGGATCGCGTTTTATCGATGGAACTAGGCAAAGAAATTGTAGCAGTGAAAAATGTCTCAGTGAACGAGCCCTTCTTCCCAGGTCATTTCCCTTATCATCCTGTGATGCCAGGTGTATTGATTGTGGAGGCAATGGCGCAAGCAGCTGCCATCTTGTCATTCAAAACCATGAACATTAAACCGACGAATGACTCTGTGTATTATTTTGCCGGAATCGATAATGTGCGTTTTAAAAAGCCGGTTTCCCCAGGTGACCAGATTATTCTGAATGTCAAAATTGATCGTATCTTAAAAGGTATCTGGAAATACAATGCGGTCGCCAAAGTGGCTGACGAAGTGGTGGCTGAAGCCAGCATGATGTGTATTCTCAAAGCGATTGAAAAATAACCCTTATCTCCGTATTGCTGCGGTATGCAGCACACATTAAAAGATGCAAAGCCTGATTCATCCTACTGCCATTATTGACCCCAAAGCTGAACTGGATAGTTCGGTTGAAGTGGGTGCATTCACCACCATAGGCGCTGGTGTACGTATTGATGCGGGTACCAAAGTTGGCTCTCATGTGGTCATAGAAGGGCCGACCACTATCGGCAAACAGAATGAGATATTCCAATTTTCTTCCCTGGGTGCAAAACCCCAGGACAAGAAGTTCAAGGATGAACCGACGACACTGGAAATCGGTGACCATAACACCATACGCGAATTTTGTACTTTCAACCGCGGCACCATCCAGGATAAAGGCACGACTAAAATTGGCGACCATAACTGGATTATGGCCTATGTGCATATTGCGCATGATTGTATCGTCGGTAACCATACGATTATGGCCAATAACTCATCCCTGGCGGGTCACGTCACCATTTACGATCACGCTATCCTCGGCGGGTTTACCCTGGTGCATCAGTTCTGCCAGATTGGCGAACATATTATTACTGCGGTTGGTTCAGTTGTATTCAAGGATATTCCACCTTACGTCACAGCTGCCGGCTATGATGCGCAACCGCATGGTATTAACGCGGAAGGCCTGAAGCGACGCGGATATACTCCGGAAGCGATTCAGCAGATCAAGCGTGCTTACAAAGTGCTTTACCGTCAGGGTTTGTCATTTGAAGAAGCAAAACTGGCTTTGGCTGAAATGGAAAAATCATGCCCTGAAATCGGCCTGATGACCCGTTTTCTCGCGCAAACTACGCGCGGCATTGTGCGTTAGTTCAAAAACACTATGGCTAAAATTGCAATGGTGGCGGGCGAGGCCTCCGGTGATTTGCTGGGTTACCACCTGATCCAAGAGCTCAAGTCACTGCATCCAGATATTCAGATTTTTGGCATTGCCGGACCTAAAATGATGAGTTTAGGGGCTAAATCTCTTTACCCGATTGAACGCCTTTCGGTACGTGGTTACCTGGAAGTACTCCGGCATCTTTGGGGCTTGCTCAAGCTACGCAAAGAGTTACTCAAACAAATCCTGATACAGAAACCTGATGTGTTTATTGGCATCGATGCGCCTGATTTTAATTTCTGGTTAGAAAAGAAACTGAAAGCCAAAGGCATTGCGACTATTCACTATGTAAGCCCTTCCATCTGGGCATGGCGCAAAAACCGTATTCACAATATTAAACGTGCGGTTTCGCATATCTTGGCACTGTTCCCGTTTGAGCCCCCCCTGTATCAGCAGATAGGCGTTCCTGTGACCTATATCGGTCACCCGCTGGCAGATGCTTTGCCTATGGAACCAGATGTGCCGCAAATGCGTGAAAAGCTCAAATTGAAGAAGAATAGTGTAGTGATTGCACTATTACCAGGCAGCCGTCAGTCAGAAGTGATTTTTCATGCTGAGCTGATGCTGGAAACGGCTATTTCATTCGAGCGTTTGATGCGCGAGAATGGCAATACCGTGCAATTCCTGGTGCCACTGGTGACGCGTGAAACACGCGATATATTCCAGAATGCCTGGCATCAGTTGCTGACACAAAAGCCTGATATCGACATCGATATGCAGATCATGTTCGGCCATGCCCATGAGGCCATGATAGCCGCTGATGCTATTGTGGTTGCTTCAGGCACGGCAACGCTTGAGGCGGCCTTGCTTAAAAAACCGATGGTGATCACTTACAAAATGTCTAATATGAGCTGGCAACTGCTGAAACGCATGCGTCTACAACCATATGTAGGTTTACCAAATATCCTGGCGGGTGAATTTATTGTGCCTGAGTTATTACAGAAGGACGCCAATCCCGAACAAATTGCACAGACGCTGTATAACTTACTGGCAGATAAAACCGGCCTGGCGGTGCTGCGCGAAAAATATCGCGCTATCCATACGCAATTAAAACAGAACAGTGCGCAAAAGGCGGCGGCTGTCATCAGGCAGTTCTTGCCGACCGCATCATGACTATTCAGCGGCTCTGTGGCATTGATGAGGCGGGCAGGGGGCCATTGGCCGGCGCGGTATATGCAGCGGCTGTGATTCTTAATCCAGAACGCCCCATCCCAGGGTTGGCGGATTCCAAAAAAATATCTGAAGCCAAACGTAATTCACTGACTATTGAAATTAAAGCACATGCCCTTGCTTGGGGCATTGCCAGTGTCAGCGCGCAGGAAATAGACGAGATCAATATCTTGCAAGCCAGTATGCTGGCGATGCAGCGCGCGTATCTGGCAATGGTGAACGATTTTGATATGCATGCGACCTTGATTCAAGTAGATGGTAATCGCCGGCCAAAGTTTGACTTGCCATGTGAAGCCATTGTTAAAGGCGATAGTAAAGTCGCTGAAATTTCTGCGGCTTCTATCCTCGCAAAAACAGCCAGGGACGCTTCTTTGCTGGAACTGGATACACAATATCCCCAGTATGGCTTTGCCCAGCATAAAGGCTACCCGACTGCGTTGCACCTTGAGCGCCTGGCGGAATACGGTGTAACGACTGAGCACCGTCGCAGTTATGCGCCTGTGAAAAAACTGCTTGTTGTGGGTTTAAGCCATCAGTCCGTCACGGCAGGTGGTTAAAACCCAAGCGTGAACAAATAAAAAACCGCTCACTTGAGCGGTTTTTTATTTGGAGCAGGTTGGCTATTCGACCAGCAATGCAGTTTTACCTGGTTTACCGTTCATATCGTCTGCTTCCGGCAGAGGATCTTTTCTCGAGGTGATGGTAGGCCATACCGTTGAAAGACGCGCATTCAGTTCGATAAAGTGCTGCTGGTCGGCTGGCACATCATCTTCCGAGAAAATGGCTTCAGCAGGGCATTCCGCGACACACAGGGTGCAGTCAATACACTCATCCGGGTTAATGGCGAGAAAGTTAGGGCCTTCAACAAAGCAGTCGACCGGGCACACATCTACGCAATCGGTATATTTGCACTGAATACAATTTTCGGTTACTACATAGGTCATTTTTTCAAATCCTTAGCGGCTTGGTTTCAGCCAAAATATTAGGGTCAGCCAGAACGATATTTTATTGCAAATTAGTCTAATTGACGATGAGTTGCGTTGCGATTGATCAAACAATCATACCCGCGCCAACGGTATTGTTGGTACTTTCGTCGATGACGATAAACGCACCAGTGGCACGGTTTTTATCATAACTATCGACCATCAACGGCTGGGCCAGTTTAAAGCTGACACGCGCAATGTCATTCATTTTCAAGTCAGCGGTCGATTGTTGTTCCAGCGTATTCACATCTACTTTGTATTGAATCGTACCAATTTTGGCCTTGGATTCACGAGAAGTGTGGCGCACAACATACGTACGGGCTGGAGACAGCGGTGTTTCAGACAGCCAGCAAACGTGAGCTTCAATCTGTTTCACCGGCTCTATCACTTCAGCAGTTTTCACAATCATATCACCACGCGAGGTGTCGATTTCGTCTTCAAGCAACAGGGTAATACTTTGTTCTGTTTGCGCGCTTTGCAATTGATCATTGCCAATCTGAATGGCTTTGACTTTGGATTGGTAGCCGTTAGGTAATACGGTAACAGCATCGCCTACAGCAATCTCGCCAGACTCGACCCTGCCCATAAAGCCGCGGAAGTCGTGCAGTTCAGGATTGGCAGAATCATGTGGGCGGCAAACAAATTGCACCGGGAAGCGGAATTGTTCTGCCGGGTCGCTGTGCGCTGCAGGCACCTGCTCCAGGATTTCCAGCAGCGTCTCGCCTTGATACCAATCCAGGTTGTCCAGGCGGTCTACCAGCATGTCGCCGTTAAGGGCAGACATCGGGATGAACTTGATATCACGTGCTTGCGCCAAGCCAATTTCGGTAGCAAATGCCAGGTAATCCGCTTTAATTTTTTCATATGTGGCCTGGTCATAATCAACCAGGTCCATTTTATTTACTGCTACCACAATATGCTGCAGGCCTACCAGATGCGCCAGGTAGCTGTGTCTGCGCGTTTGTGTCAGCACACCACGGCGGGCGTCGATCAAAATGATTGCCAGATTCGCTGTAGAAGCGGCAGTCACCATATTACGCGTGTATTGCTCATGACCAGGCGCATCAGCGATGATGTATTTACGCGTGCCGGTGCTGAAATAACGGTAAGCCACGTCAATGGTAATACCTTGTTCACGTTCAGCTTGCAGGCCATCAGTCAGTAATGACAGGTCCACGGCATCCATACCGCGTTTACTCGAGGTACGCTCAATATTACTTAGCGTATCGGTCAGAATGGTTTTAGTATCGTATAACAGGCGGCCAATTAAAGTGCTTTTGCCATCATCCACGCTGCCGCAAGTCATAAAGCGTAGCAAAGAATCATTGTGTTGTGTTGTCATAATGTTCACTTAATTAAAATGCTGAAGAACTCTTGGGAAACGCCCTATGGAATGCTACCCATGGATTTATCTGCATTTTTAGAAATAACCTTCTTTTTTACGCTGCTCCATCGAAGCCTCGGAGGTCTGGTCATCCAGACGGGTCGCACCGCGCTCGGTGATAGTCGTTGTAGCTGTCTCAATCACGATTTTGCTGACATCATCAGCATCCGAAATGACTGGCGCCGTGCAAGTGATATCTCCTACAGTACGGAAACGCACCTGCATGTTGATGACTTCTTCGGCCGCTTTTGGCTGATTAATCAGGCTACCATCAGACAGGGGCACGTTCACCGGGAAAATCGAGCCATTACGCATGACAATATCGCGCTGATGCGCAAAGTAGATGCTAGGCAGTTCCAGTTTTTCGCGCTCGATATATTGCCAGACATCCATTTCGGTCCAGTTTGAAATCGGGAAAGCACGGATGTTTTCACCCTTGTGCACGCGGGCGTTGTACAGGTTCCACAATTCAGGACGCTGGTTTTTAGGGTCCCACTGACCGAACTCATCACGAAAACTCATGATGCGTTCTTTGGCACGCGCTTTTTCTTCGTCCCTGCGGGCACCGCCAATGCAGCAGTCGAAGCCGAATTCTTCAATGGCTTCCAGCAAGGTCACAGATTGATGCTTGTTACGCGGTTCATCGGCCGATTTCAATACCACCGTGCCGCGTTTGATCGAATCTTCCACTGAGCGCACAATCAGGCGCTCACCCAATTCAGCCGCACGCTGGTCACGGAAGTTCACCACTTCTAGGTAGTTATGACCGGTGTCGATATGCAAAAGCGGAAACGGAAAACGGCCAGGGCGGAATGCTTTTTCTGCCAGGCGTAAAATGCATAATGAGTCTTTACCACCCGAAAACAGCAATACCGGGTTTGAGCATTGGCCAGCGACTTCGCGCAAAATATGTATGGCTTCAGCTTCCAGCCAGTCGAGGTGAGACAAAGGTTGTTTAGTTGTCATTTCAATCTTCTATCAATCAGCCACAAATGCTTTCAGGTTCAACACAGCATATGTATTGAACCGTATTCATTTGTCGTTACTTTTTAACATGCAGTCCGCATTCTTTATTCGTCGGGTCTTCCCACCACCAGCGGCCAGCACGGATATCTTCGCCCATGGCGACTGCACGTGTACATGGCGCGCAGCCTATACTTGGGTAAAACTGGTCGTGCAAATCATTGTAGGGCACGCTAAACATGCGGATATAGGCCCATACTTCTTTTTCAGTCCAATCACTTAAAGGATTGAATTTTTCCAGCTTGTTGCCAGCATCGTATTCCCGGGTCGGCAGATTGCTGCGGGTAGTCGCCTGTTCAGCACGCATACCTGTGATCCATGCCTGTTTGCCGGAAAGGGCGCGCTGTAATGGCTCGACTTTACGCATATGGCAGCAGGCTTTACGCAGCTCAATGCTTTCGTAAAAAGCATTGATACCTTGCGTGCGCACATAATTTTCAACCGCTTCGTGCCTGGGGAAAAACACCATTGGTTTAATGGTATAGGTATTTTCCACATCAGCCATCAGTGTGTAAGTTTCGGCAGGCAGGCGACCGGTATCCAGTGAGAAAATCTCGATAGGCAGTTGCTCTTTTGCGATCAGGTCTGTGAGCACCATATCTTCAGCGCCATAACTGTTGGCGAAGGTGATTGCCGGAAATTCGGCAACGGCTGCTTTCAGCAATTCTAACGCTTGCGCACGCTTGGCCTGCACACTGCTGACCAATGCATCAATCAGTTCAGGACTGGTAGCCGGATTTTTAGCGGTCGGCTTAAGCATGCTGACAGCACCACTCATGAGCGATTTACTCTCCGCCAGACAGGCACGTCATCCACAGCACCCTGGTAAGGCTGGCTAAAGTCATTCAGACTGGCGACGGCCTCTTGTGCAGAGCGGTCAGCGCGGATAAGGAAGCTGTTAAAGCCGGAACGTTTATGGAAAAACAACTGATCACGCAATACGTCACCAATAGCGCGCAATTCATTTTTGTAACCGAAGCGGGTGCGCAACCAGTTGCCGAGGGTGAAAATGCGGCCATCAGCAAAGCGCTCAACGAATACAGCAACTAGCGGCAGGCTATTAATATCTGAAAATTCTTCCTGCAAGGCTTCTGCTGTTTCATGGGTTGCCAGCACAATGCCAACATCACCAGCGTCCAAACGAGCTTGCAATTCAGCCTTGCGAGCCTGCCACACCGTCAGCGGCACAAGCACTTTGCCAGTTGCAGGGATTTGTGTGTCGGCAATTTGTTCAGGTGTAAAAGTGGTTTCGCCAGTCAACTTGAACAATACGACTTTACCCGCTTGCTTGCGTACAGACTCTTCACCGAGGGCTGGGGGGATCACACGTATCCATTCATCCTGCACGATTTCAGCTACACCTTCGGCATTCAGACGAATCAGGTTACTCATGCCGTGGCTCCTTTTTCTGGTCTGCATAAACATGCGCTTTGAATGGCGCGATGCCTAACCGGCGGACAGTATCGATAAAACGCTCATCTTCATGACGTTCACGGATATACACTTCTATCAGTTTTTGAACTACGCCAGGCATTTCTTCAGCCGAGAAAGAAGGACCGATCACGCTGCCGATACTGGCGTCATTGCCTTGCTTGCCACCAATAGTCACCTGATACCATTCAGAGCCGTCTTTATCCACGCCTAGCACACCAATATGGCCTACATGGTGATGGCCGCAAGCGTTCATGCAACCGGAAATATTCAGTTCGATGTCACCAATTTCATGCAGGTAATCCAGGTCATCAAACTGGTTTTGAATCGCTTCTGCAATCGGGATGGATTTAGCATTGGCAAGGCTGCAGAAATCACCGCCAGGGCAGCAAATAATGTCAGTTAGCAGGCCAATATTAGGCGTTGCCAAACCGGCTGCGCGTGCTTTTTCCCAAACGGCAAACAAATCAGATAGTTTCACATCTGCCAAAATCAGGTTTTGCTCATGTGAAGAACGCAGTTCGCCAAAGCTGTAAGCATCTGCAAGATCAGCAACTACATGCATTTGTTCGCTAGTGACGTCACCTGGCGCTTTGCCATGTGGTTTCAATGACAAGGTCACGGCACGGTAACCAGGTACACGATGTGGTTGTACTGAACGTTTCACCCAGGTCGCAAATGCCGGGTTGCAGGCAATCGCAGCATCAAACGATGCATCATGCGCTGGCAAGGTTTCATAAGGCATAGGCTCAAAATATTGGGCCACGCGGTCCAGTTCGGCATTGGTAATCGTGAGCGGGCCGTCTTTCAAATGCGCCCATTCTTCTTCTACCTGGCGTTTGAATTCTTCAATGCCCAGGGCTTTCACCAGAATCTTGATGCGCGCTTTGTAAGCGTTATCGCGGCGGCCATGCACGTTGTACACACGAATGACGGCTTCGCAGTAAGACAGGATGTGCTGCCATTCAAGATGCTCGCGAATTACCGTGCCCAGGATAGGTGTACGGCCCAGGCCACCACCAACCCAGACCTTAATTGCCATCTGGTCATTGCTGTCTTTGTAAAATTCCAGGCCGATATCATGCGCTTGCACAATGGCGCGGTCTTGCGTTGTACCGGAAACTGCAATCTTGAATTTACGAGGTAACAGCGCAAATTCCGGGTGGAATGTACTCCATTGACGCATGATTTCTGCAATTGCACGCGGGTCAATAATTTCATCCGGTGCAATGCCTGCAAACTGATCAGTCGTGATATTGCGGATGCAATTGCCGGAGGTCTGGATGGCATGCATCTCGACAGTGGCAAGCTCCGCCAGGATATCCGGCGTATCTTCCAGTTTTGGCCAGTTCAATTGCAGGTTTTGGCGGGTGCTGAAATGGCCGTATCCGCGGTCATATTTTTTTGTAATATCTGCCAGTTTGCGCAACTGTTTGCTTGCAAGCAAACCATAAGGGATCGCAATACGCAGCATAGGCGCATGGCGCTGGATATACAGACCGTTCTGTAACCTTAACGGGCGGTATTCTTCATCGGATAACTCGCCAGCGATGTAGCGGCGGGTCTGGTCGCGGTATTGGGCGACACGTTCGTTGACAATTTGTTGGTCTATAGGGTCGTATTTGTACATGCTTAAATCACTTTTTCGCCATTGCGAAGAGGCAGTATTTTAATGGAAAACCAGCTTAAAGCCTACATAAATCAATATCATAGCCAGCACAATACGCACCCAGTGCTCGGCAACCCGCGAACTCAGGTGGCTACCGAGATAGATGCCGGGGATTGAACCTATCAATAATGTGCCTAGCAAGGTGTAGTCTATTGTGCCCAAAGAGGCATGACCTACACCAGCCACCAGCGTCAATGGCACCGCATGCGCGATATCACTGCCGACAATAGTGGTGATCTTTTCTTTAGGGTAGAGCATGATGAGCGCAGTTACGCCCAAAGCGCCGGCACCGACTGAAGTGAGGGTCACTAATCCGCCAAGTATGATGCCGAGAATGACCGTCGCTGCGGGCACATAGCGGACGGTAATCCATTCTTCACTGGCAACCAGGGAGATCAGTTTGTTTCGCAGCAACACAGCGATAGAAGTGATAATCAGTGCAATGCCTAACCAGAACTTAATGGTGGAGACGGCACTGCTAGATTGCAAGTCCATACTTTGCAGCGCCCACAATGTGACCATAGAGGCAGGTATGCTACCGATAGCCAGGCGCTTCACAATGCGCCAGTCAATGTTCCCCAGTTTGCCATGCGCAAAAATACCGACAGATTTGGTGATGGATGCATAAAGTAAGTCTGTGCCGACTGCTACCGCTGGTTTCACGTTGTAAACCAGCAACAAAATGGGTGTCATTAACGAACCACCGCCAACGCCTGTTAAACCCACCAAAAAGCCGACAACAAAGCCTGCCAGTATGTATCCGAATTCCATGAGGAGTATCTTCTTAACTTTAGTGCGCGAAATGTACCAGATTTTTAATTATTGATTTAATAACCAGTTGTTCTATGATATAGCTTTTGGTTATATTGAGCAGGCAATGAAATTTCACCAATTACGCTATATACATGAGGTCGTCCGTCAACAGCTGAATATCTCTTCTGCGTCAGAAGTGCTGCACACTTCACAGCCGGGTGTGAGCAAACAGATTCAGTTGCTTGAGGAAGAGTTGGGCCTGCAAATATTCCAGCGTAATGGCAAACGCCTGATTGGCGTCACCGAACCCGGCCGTAAGATTGTAGATCTGGCAGCACGCGTGATCCTGGATATGCAGAATATCAAACGCGTGGGCGATGAATATAGCCAGGAAGATAGTGGTGAACTCACCATTGCTACGACACATACGCAGGCACGGTACCGTTTGCCGTCTGCGGTTAAACAGTTCATCGCGCAATATCCTAACGTCAAACTGGCGATCCACCAGGGTAACCCGGCACAGGTCACCGAGCATGTGGCTTCCGGTGAGGCCGATATCGGCATCGCAACCGAAAATATCAGTGATGACGAGCGTTTGTCGTGCCTCTCATGTTACGAGTGGAACCGCTGCCTTGTAGTGCCGCCGCAACATCCCTTGCTGCAAAAAGGCAAACTGACATTAAAAGACCTGGCGGATTACCCGCTGATTACCTATGACTTTGCATTTACCGGTGGTACTTTGGTTTCTAAAGTATTTCATGACGCCGATTTACAGCCGAACGTAGTGTTTACCGCGATTGATGCCGACGTGATTAAAACTTACGTCAACCTTGGTCTTGGGATAGGTCTTATTGCGAATATGGCCTATGACGAAGTACGAGATGCGCCCCTTAAAAGCCTGGATTGCAGTCATTTATTCCCGAATAGCACGACTTATCTGGGTGTGCGTCGTGATGCTTTTTTGCGTGACTACATGTTGAATTTTATTACCATGCTGTCGCCGCAATACGACAAACGTACGGTGCAGCGCGCTTTTCATCAAGACTTATAAACCCTGCTGGTGATTTGCCGTGATTTTAGTCACATGACTGCTTAGGGCGCTGTGCTGTAATGAACTTCAATTAAAAAAGGAATGTTGACCATGCATCGCTGCATCTCGGGCTTATGTTGTTTGCTATGGCTATGTATGCCGATAACGGGGTGCGCACAGGCTGTTGATAAAGGGCCGCACATGCGTACAATCGGCCATGGCATGCCGGATGTAGATCTGGATAACGCGATTTATGAAGTACCGGTTCAGCCAAATGTCAGCTACCAGGATCTGGTGGATAGCTTAAAGTCTATTTCTGAAGGCATGAATTTTGTCAGTCCGGCCAATTTCCCGATTGGCGAACATATGAAATTGCGCGGGCAAGACCCACAAGGGATCAAGGAGGTCCGCACCTTTTGTAACCTCAGCATGGGCACGGAAATTATCCTCGATCATCCCGAGTTTCTGGTATTTGCGCCTTGCCGGGTGGCTGTATATGAAAAACCGGATGCGCAAGGCAAGCTGCATTTATACCTAGGGCTAGATAGGCCTACGCATGATCTGAAAAATATCAAAAATCCTACTCCCAGAGCGCAGGCTTCTGCGCAGCAACTGGAAGATGCCTTGATTGGTTTGATGGAAAAAGCACGTCGCGGTGATTTTTAAGCGATTCTTGATCTATCGTTTGCCGCCAACTACCTTCCACTTTTCAGGGTCATCACCTATACTCAACCAAACAATTACTTAAACGAGTGCTTCCCATGATAGAACCGATGCTCATCGCCAAAAATAATGAAACCGACAGCGTGATGTTGCCAAAAATGGCCAACCGCCATGGCCTGATTGCAGGTGCCACCGGTACAGGTAAAACCGTGACCTTGCAAAGTCTGGCCGAACAGTTTTCACGTATTGGTGTGCCGGTATTTATGGCTGACGTCAAAGGGGATTTATCCGGCATGAGCCAGGTTGGCGGTGGCAATGCCAAAGTCGAGGCACGCGTGCAGCAGCTGGCGCTAACGGGTTACAGCAATAAAGCTTACCCGGTCATGTTCTGGGATATGTTTGGTGCTAAAGGGCATCCGGTTCGCACCACACTTAGCGAAATGGGCCCTTTACTACTTTCCCGCATGCTTAACCTTAACGAAGTGCAAAGCGGTGTAATGAACGCGATTTTCAAGGTGGCCGATGACAATGGCATGCTGCTCTTGGATTTGAAAGATTTACGTGCCATGGCGCAGCACTGTGCCGAAAATGCCGCGACCTACCAGACGCAATACGGCAATATTTCAACCGCCAGTGTGGGCGCGATTCAACGATCATTATTGCAGCTGGAAACTGAAGGCGGTGATGCTTTGTTTGGAGAGCCAGCGCTAAACCTGGAAGATATGATGCAAACCGATGCCAAAGGTTTGGGCTATATCAATATCCTTGCGGCAGATAAATTACTGAATTCACCACGTGTTTATGCCACTTTACTATTGTGGCTGTTATCCGAGCTATTCGAAAAACTGCCGGAAGTGGGTGACCTGGAAAAACCAAAGCTCGTATTCTTTTTTGATGAAGCGCATTTGCTGTTTAACGATGCACCCGCAATGTTGATGCAGAAAATCGAACAAGTGGTGCGCTTGGTGCGTTCAAAAGGGGTAGGGATCTATTTCGTGTCGCAAAATCCGCTGGATATTCCGGATGTGGTGCTAGGGCAATTGGGTAACCGTGTCCAGCATGCTTTGCGCGCTTTTACGCCGCGTGACCAGAAAGCAGTCCAGGTCGCAGCGCAAACCTTCCGCGCTAATCCAAAATTGGATGTGGCTACTGCCATTACCGAGCTAGGGGTAGGTGAAGCGCTGGTTTCATTCCTGGATGAGAAGGGTGCCCCGACGCCGGTAGAGCGCACATTTATCTGTCCGCCGGAAAGCAGGGTGGGTCCCGCAACCGATGCTGAACGTAACCAGGTAATGACGCAATCACTGGTCGCGGGAGTGTATGACAAGTTAGTGGACAGGGAATCTGCCTATGAGACTCTCAAGCAACGGGCTGAGCAAGCCGCTGCGGCCACTCAGGAAAAAGCCCCGCAAGAGCAAGAGTCCTCTTCCGGATTTGATCTGGGCGGAATTCTCAGTGGTAAAACAAGCCGCTCCGACTCGGTATTAGAGTCTGCAGCGAAATCTGCAGCACGGGCGATTGGCTCTCAACTGGGCCGTGCCATTATCAGGGGCGTGCTAGGATCTATCCTCGGAGGCAGTAAATCCAAACGTTAATCATCAAACTTGACCTTGAAACCTGAACCAGGGATACGCATGTTAAGTGATATCGAAATTGCGCAAGCGGCCACATTAAGCCCTATCACTGATATTGCCCGGCGATTAGGGCTTTCTGCTTCAGATTTGCATCTTCATGGCCAGCATATGGCCAAGCTTACGCAATCCACCGTGAATCAACTGCGCACACAACCGGTGCGTGCCAAACTGATTTTGATGACAGCCATCAATCCGACGCCAGCAGGCGAAGGCAAGACCACCACGACGGTGGGTTTGACCGATGCCTTGAACCTGGCTGGCTACAAGGCATTGGCCTGTTTGCGCGAACCCTCTTTAGGCCCCGTATTTGGCATGAAGGGCGGCGCCACCGGTGGTGGTTACGCGCAGGTCGTGCCCATGGAAAATATCAACCTGCATTTCACCGGCGATTTTCATGCCATCAGTGCTGCCAATAACCTGCTGGCTGCTTTAGTGGATAACCATATTTACCATGGCAATGCCTTGCAGTTTGATCATGTAAGCTGGCGGCGCTGTATGGATATGAATGACCGCGCCTTGCGCAGGATTACCATTAACCAGCCGTATGCCTATGACACCGGTTTTGATATTACGGTAGCCAGTGAAGTGATGGCGATTTTTTGCCTGGCGACTGATCTGGCAGATTTAACCCGTCGTCTGGGCCGTATGCAAGTGGGACAGTCAACAAAAGGCGAGCCTATTTTTGCCAGTGATTTGCAAGCGGAAAGCGCAATGACCGCCTTATTAAAAGATGCCTTTCAGCCTAATCTGGTGCAAACCCTGCAAGGGTCGCCAGCGTTGTTACATGGTGGCCCATTCGCCAATATCGCTCACGGTTGTAATAGCCTGGTCGCCACGCAAACCGCTTTGCGGCTGGCAGATTACGTAGTGACTGAAGCGGGCTTTGGTGCCGATCTCGGTGCCGAGAAATTTATGGATATCAAATGCCGCCAATCCGGGTTAAGGCCGGATATGGCAGTAGTGGTGGCGACTATCCGCGCACTCAAATATCACGGTGGGGTGGAAGTGGCTGATCTTAATACAGAGAATCTTCAAGCGCTCTCAGTCGGTATGGCTAACCTGAAAAAACATGTAGATAACATGCGCCAGCATTTCGGTTTGCCGGTATTGGTCGCACTTAACCACTTTACGCATGATACTGAGGCTGAAGTTGCGTTGTTACAGTCAGCCGTTGAATCCTGGGAAAGCAGTCTACATGTATGCCGGCATTGGGCGCAGGGTGGTAAGGGTGCACTCGACCTAGCACATGCGGTTGCCAACCTAGCGCAACAAACAGCCAATCCAACATTGCTATACCAGGATGATTTGTCACTGACTGATAAACTGCATGCCATTGCACGATCGCTGTATGGTGCTAAAGATGTGACATTCAGCGCGCAGGCAGAACAACAGTTAGAGGCCATGGCCGAAGCAAGTCGCGGTTTGCCGGTATGCGTAGCAAAAACACAATATTCATTATCCTCTGATGCCAAGCTGCGCAACGTACCGGTAGGGCATACCTTGCATGTGCGAGAGTTGCGATTATCGCGTGGTGCCGGTTTCGTTGTCGCTGTATGTGGCGACATTATGACCATGCCGGGCTTGCCGAAACAGCCCGCCAGCCAGCGTATCACCGTGGATCCCAGTGGTAGAATAATCGGCCTTTCCTGAAATCTTAGTCATGCAGACGTTTAGTCAACTCGGCCAGGCCGACCAAACCATCAACAAGTCACGCTTTATTGCCCGCGCTGCGCGGTGTGAAAACGAACGCGAGCTCGCATTGTTTTTGCGCCAGTTTGCCAGTGAGCATCAAAGCGCAGGTCACCTGGCATATGCTTTCCGCATGAAAACCGCTGAAGGCATAGTCGCTCGCTTTTCTGACGCAGGCGAGCCTGCAGGCACTGCGGGCAAACCGATTCAGCAAATGCTGGACGGTCAAAATTATGTCAATTGCTGCGTCGCCGTGATCCGCTATTACGGCGGAATTAATCTGGGCACTGGTGGCCTGGTGCGTGCTTATGGCGGCACTGCCAGGCAGGCCATGGATCACGCTGGGACAATCCCGTTTATTGAAATGGTACACCTGAAAATTTCCACTTCTTACAAACGCGTTGATGAGCTGACGCGGGAAGTACAAAGATTAAACGGGGAAGTGCTGGACAAGCAGTTTGATGAAGCTGTCCACTTCCTGCTTAAATTACCGGTCGATGCTGCCCGGCAGTTGCAAGCCAAATATTAGCCATTCATGACGAAAGTCCGGAGTCTGCTGTGACCCAAACCCAAAAATTTGATACCGCCACTTATGTGCTGATGGCCGTTTTGATGTGGCTGGTATTAAAAGTACAGCTACTGCCCGCTTTACTGGTAGGCCTGCTGGTATTCGAGCTGATTCATGTGATTTCACCGATTATTGCGCGCAGGGTGCCTGGCAAATATGCCAAGTGGCTGGCGGTGGTTCTGCTCGCGACCTTTGTGATTGGTTTACTGGTGGCGATGGGTATGAGTATCGTGACCCTGATCCGCAGTGATACTGGCGGCCTGACCATGCTGTTCGACCAGCTTGCCCGTATTATTGAAGATTCGCGTGCAGTGCTGCCAGTCTGGCTGAATGACCGCCTGCCCGATGATGCCATTACACTACAGCAAACGGTGATCGAATGGTTACGTGCGCATTCGGCAGATTGGCAGCTGCTGGGTAAAGAAGCCGGGCACCATTTTGCACATATCCTCATTGGTATGGTGATTGGCGCGATGGTGGCTTTGCATGACGTGCAAACCAAAACTAACCAGCGTCCGTTTGCACAAAGCCTGTTGCAGCGAGTGGGGTTATTTGCGCAGGCGTTTAAGAATATCGTATTTGCGCAAGTTAAGATTTCTGCGGTGAACGCCAGCCTGACTGCTATTTACCTGGCGATTATCCTGCCGCTTTGCGGCATCCATTTGCCATTCACCAAAACCATGATTTTGCTGACTTTCCTGGTTGGTTTGCTGCCGGTGGTCGGTAACCTGATCTCTAATACCGTGATTGTGATTGTGAGTATCAGTCACTCCTTTATTGTCGCCATCGGGTCACTGTTATTTTTAATTGTGATTCATAAACTGGAGTACTTCCTCAATGCGCGGATAGTAGGCAGCCAGATACGCGCACACGCCTGGGAATTGCTGGTCGCGATGCTGCTAATGGAAGCCACTTTCGGTTTAGCGGGCATAGTAGCTGCACCTGTCTATTACGCTTATATTAAAAATGAGTGCCGCGAGCGCGGTTGGGTATAGGTGCAGGTTGTTAGATAAACAAGGCTCGCCACGGCGAGCCTTATTTGTTTTCGGCTGTAAAGTTTACTTCAGCTTGTAAAGGCGGTTTTCCAGGGTTTTACCACCACTGATTTTATCTATCTGGTCACCGCTGACCATGCTCAGTTGCGCCACACGGTCATCCGGGTGAGGGTGGGTCTGGAAAAGCAGCGCTACGCTCCCATCATTATTGCCTAGCAGTTCCATCTCCTGTAATACTTCTGCCAGGCCATACGCGTCATAACCGGCCCTTGCGGCTAATACTGTGCCCATGCTGTCAGCTTCGTATTCAGCACTTTTATCCAGGTTGCGGGCACTGATTTCGGCACCGGTAGTCACGGCACGCTGCGTGATTTTATTTTTGCTGATTTTCTCTTTCAGGAAGGATGTGCCAGCATCCATCAGCGCCTGTTTTTGCATCACTTTTAAATGATGCCTTTGCACGACGTGGGCGATTTCATGACCCAGTACACCAGCCAGTTGTGCTTCGCTGGTTAAGCGTTGATACAGGCCTTTGGTGATCAGTACATACCCACCAGGCGCTGCAAATGCGTTGACATCTGTACTATCAATCACGCCAAAATGCCAGGGCAGGCTGGTACGCTCGGACTGGCTGGCGACCCAGCGCCCGACTTTGTTGACGTATGCTTGCAGCTTAGCATCGTTGACCAGTGGCGCGGCGCCAAGTATCGTGCCGGTCACGTTACGGCCCACTGCAATTTCGTCTTCCTGGCTGGGATTTTTCCAGTTGATATTGGCTAATTTATCCTGCGCAGAAGTATTCTGGCCCTCAGTGGCTTGTGCAGGCTGTTCAGTCTTGCCACCAAGTTGCTCATTCACCCCATCTTTAAGCACCCCTTTCAGGTCCAGGGCGACGGCGGTGCCAGCCATCATGCCGCTACACAGGGCCAGCATAAGCGTTTGTTTGAATAGACTTTTGTTCAATAATCTGCAATTCATGGCTGGCTGGCTCCCTGAAAATATGTGTATTGACGGCTGCTTAAGCCACCGCTGGCGGCAAATTGTTTTGCCTCATCCGCACTGACGGTGTAACTCTCCAGTTTTTTGGTTTCAGCTTCATTGAATTGTGCTGTTTTCAGATCCTCGGCACTCAGTCCGCGGATACCGGTCGTGGAAACCACTTTGCCCGTGCCACTACGGCCGGTAGCCACACCAACTACGCCGGCGACGTTATTACCGCCAGCACTGTTACGTTTAACCGTCAGCAAACGCACCCAGCCGGTTTTGCCTGCGGATTTGATTTGCAGCCAGGCGCCTTTTTTATTCAGGATATCTACCGCCTCGTTTTTATTCACATTACCGACTACTTTGGCATCGCTAAAAGCATCGGCGCGTAATTGATCAGGTTTTAATACAACGCCAGTCTCGGCTGCCATCGCGCTGCTGCAAGCGAGTGCGGTCAACAGTCCCAGTAGACTGTTCTTTATCATGCTTCTTTTTATCATCTAGGTGTCTCAACTTTCTCCGTGGTTGATAAATAGTCTTTTTCCAGTTCTATCATCGCCTGCGCAAACAAGAGCCGCCATTGTGCCGCCAGTTGGTCCGCGCGGTTGACGATATTGCCCTGGTGCATGCCATAACGCAGCGTAGGGTGATGTGGCAGACTCAGCTTATTCAGCAGTGCCGGTAATTGTGCCGCCAGTTGCTGCGCATCCTGCGCTGCAGCCTCACGATAAGCGTCTTCAGGTTTATATTGCCAGCTAACAATGACCATGTCGCCAAACAAGCCCCAGATGCCGCTTTGGGTGCCAACCAGAATATCAGTCTGGTTGGGTGCACGGCAGGCAAATTCGATTTCTTTGCGGACCAGTTTCATCACTGCGTCACCCAAGGTTTCCGGGCTTTCAATCGCTATCGGCATTAGCAAGACTTCCAGTTCTTCACTGTTAGATGTGAGCCCAAACGCCAGCCAGCGCTGCAGGGCACGGTCAGTCGCCAGTGCGTAAATTTTGGCGATACCGAAATAAGCGACTGCCCAGACAATAGGCGCGGCCAGGTCGAGATAAGTATGAATAAAGTTGATCGCCAGGTATGACAATACCAGCAGGCCGATCTGGCTACCGGTAAAGATGCCATTGAAACGGTCTCGGTCTACCTTGAAATAAAACGCCAGTGTGGTCAGCCACACCAATAACAGGCTCAGCAAAATATAAGGCAGTTTTCCGCGCCAGACTTTCAGGTAATCCTGGTGCAAGGTGTTATCCAGCGCCGTTGCCAGAATCTCCACGCCGGGAAATTGCTTATCCATCGCAGTTGGCTTGATATCAAACAGTGCCGGTGCGGTGGAACCTATGATGACAATCTTGTCCTTGAATTCATCACCAGCACGTTTCGGCTGTGAGCTGGAGCTATCGGTGTAAACATCACTGAATGAAACATACTGGTAGGTAAACGGTTTGCCGCGCCAGTTCAGCAGCATGTCATCCGGTGTGTTGCTGGTCTCGAACTGCATGGCATCTGCCACCAGCAAGGCCAGGGCGGGTAAGGTCCAGCCTCTGTCGTGATGGCGCATGCGGTATTGGCGCACCACGCCATCACTATCCGGGTATACATTATGGGTACCCATGCGCTGCTGTTTCCAGGCCCCTTTGAAATACGGGGGGATAGCCGCAAACGTCGCTTGCTGGTCTGCATCAGTGCTATGGGTCAAGCCGGGGATTTGCGCGTAAGTCAGCTGGCTTTTACTGTCCTGGCTGGCGTCCAGCCGCAACAGCGGGAAAAAGCAGTTTTCACAAGCGGTGATGACATCATTGAAGTAGCTGTCGCTGTCAGGGTTGTAAACATCAGCATCCGAAAACACGATATCGAAGATGATCGCTTTCGGTTGCTGGCGCTGGATATTCTCGACCAGCTCGCCTATGACCTGGCGCGGCCACGGCCAGCGGCCATATTCCTTGGACATCGCTTCCAGGCTGGCTTCATTGATATCGATAATGACGATGGCAGGATCAGGATCCGGCTTGAAAATGCGGTTTTTCACCATCATGTCAAACGCCTTGTCGCGCATGTTCTGGCCGACATGGAACACACCTGCATCCAGCAAAATAAAAGCGCTGAACAGCAATGCCAGATACAGGTAAAAATTATTTTTCAGCCTGCGGGTCAGGCTGGCCAGCCAGAACCCCAGCATGAGTTTTAGTTTTAGCATATCGCTCCCTTGTAATGACGTGTGACGCCAAGGTGGGATGGTTAGTATTATTGTCGTACGCCATGCCTGGATTGACCCAAACGGGCCATTGAGAGACAAATGCGATAGTCCTATTCTAGCAACATCACAAATGCACAGGGCCGTTTATGAGTTTAAATCTGAAAATTCTGTTTTTTGGATTTATGCTACTCATGATCATCAGCATGATGGATGCCTTCGTGTGATTGTGTCGTGTTTTCAAGTTAAAGTCATTTATAACCCCGTTTATTCGGGGTTTTTTCTTTTCTAGTACCTAGTCCAACTAGCCAGTAGTCTTACTAGTCACATAAGCTTCACGCGAGTGAAACCTTTCTGCAACAGATGTTTTTAACAATACTCAGGTAAGTACGCAGGCCTAAACACCCGCGTACAAGTTAATCACAGACAATCAGGGAGAATATTCACATGAAGCTTAACTCTTGGGCGATGACTGGCATGCTGGTAATGGCAGCACTGTCACCTGCAACACAGGCGGCCGAACTCATACAAAACGGCGGTTTCGAATCACACGGCGCGGATGTTTACGATATCACCGGCTGGCAAGTGGCGGAGCAGGGCTTTTTTGGCAGTGTGCTGGCGCAAACCGGCACTTCTACTGAGGTCACCGCAAACAATACCGTTGGCGCTTATCAGGGTAGCTACTATGGCATTCTGGATAACTACGGTAATGCCAGCAATGCATTGTTCCAGACCTTCAACACCGGCGCGGTTTCATCAGCTACTTTAAGCTTCCAGATGTTTGTAAATAATCAGAACAGCACCACTAATATCGATGCTGCAGGCTTGGATTACAGCGTAGATGCGACAGACAATCCTAACCAGCACGTGCGTGTAGATGTTTTGAAGGCAGGTGCCGATCCTTTCTCTATCGATAGCGCGGATGTTGTACAAAGCCTTTATATCGGCGGCGCCAATGGTGTGCTAGCAGCGAACAACTATGTGAATTACAGCTTTGACCTGAGTGCTAGCCTGGCTTCAGGCGGAAGTTATATCCTGCGCTTTGCCACTGTGGCAAACCAGAATTCATTACAGCTGGGTGTCGATAACATCAGCCTGAATACAGTATCTGCTGTCCCCGAAGCCGATTCAGTTGCCATGCTGCTGGCAGGCCTGGGCCTGATGGCAGGTGTGATGCGCCGTCGCAAAGATTAATTAAAAATACTATAAACTCTAAATAAAGGAATCATCATGGACTTTTTAAACTTGAAACGCACTGCCGTGGTTGCCATGCTGCTGGGCTCACAACTCGCACTTTCTAACGTTGCCCTGGCTGAAGATGCACAGTTCTGGCTGAATGATGGCGCTGCCAGCCTGAATGACAGCAAAAAACTGGTGCCAAATGCTAAAAAAGCTAAAAACATCATCCTGTTTGTGGGGGATGGTATGGGTATCTCCACCGTGACTGGTGCCCGTATTTTTGAGGGCCAGTTAAAAGGCATAGATGGCGAACGCAACCGCTTGTCATTTGAAGAGTTTCCTTACGTAGCCTTATCCAAGACTTACTCTACTAACCAGCAGACTTCTGATTCTGCCCCGACCATGACGGCAATCGTCTCTGGTGTGAAAACCAATGACGGCATTATTTCGCTGAACCAGTCTGTGGCAAGAAACGAAGCCAATCCATCTGTGATCAACGCTGGCAAGGTAACCACTATCCTGGAACAAGCTGAAGCTGCCGGTAAATCTACAGGCGTAGTGTCTACTGCGCGTATTACGCATGCAACTCCAGCGGCAACTTATGCCCACATTTCAAACCGCGACTGGGAAGCGAACTCCAACCTGTCATCTGCTGCTGCGACTAACGGCGTGAAAGACATAGCTGCGCAACTGATAGACAACTTTGGTAGCGGCAAGATTGGTGATGGTATTGATGTGGTGTTTGGTGGAGGCCGCAGCTACTTCCTGCCAAATACAGTGACTGATATTGAAGGTAGCAAAGGTCGTCGTACCGATGGTCGTAACCTTACGCAAGAATATGTCAGCAAATTTGGTGGTGTATATATTCAGGACAAGAACGGGTTTGATGCATTGAACCCAGTGACTACCAACAAGGTGATCGGTTTGTTCAATCCATCACATATGGAATACGAGCAAGACCGTCCGAACGATATCGCTGGCGAGCCTTCATTATCTGAATTGACCGGCAAGGCGATTGATATCCTGAAGAAAAACCAGAATGGTTATTTCCTGATGGTGGAAGGTGGCCGTATCGACCACGCATCACACGCAGGTAACGCTTACCGTACATTTAAAGATGCAGTGGCATTGTCCGACGCAGTACGCGAAGCCGCAAGCAAGGTGAACTTGAACGACACGCTGATCATTGTGACGGCTGACCATAGCCACACACTGACTATCGGTGGTTACCCGAAACGTGGCAACCCGATTTTGGGTAAGGTGGTTGAGCCTGGTAAAACAGCGCCAACCCTGGCGGCTGACGGCAAGCCTTACACCACTGTGAGCTTTGCCAACGGCCCTGGCTTCCACACCAACTCACCAGGCGACGCTGTGTATAACGAAGCGATTGCTGCCGGTCGTGTAGTGGATATGTCGGGTGTGGATACTGAAGATCCTGATTTCCACCAGGAAGCTTTGGTGCCATTGAGCTCTGAAACCCACGCCGGTGAAGAGGTGGCAATTTACGCGGTGGGGCCTAAATCTTACCTGGTACATGGCGTGCAAGAGCAAAGCTATATTTATCAAGTGATGAAAGACGCTTTTGGTTATTAATTGAGGAACCAAGTGGCTGCGCGGGCAAATTACTGCGTTGCGCGGTACTCAAAATCCTCATGTACTCATGTACACTCCGGTTTTTGCGTGCCGTGCGCCTTGTACTTTATCCCGCTCGCTCACTTATTACGGGTTCTCTAAGAAAGTCTCCGTACCTAGTTTAGGTGTTTTGCAATACAGGGCGACAATTTGTCGCCCTGTGCCACATGATGGAAAAAAGTATGAAAATAATTCAAACGCTAGGATTTGCGACAGTGTTGATGATGGCTGCCAAAGCAAGTATTGCAGAAGAAATCGTCAATGCACGTTTTGAAACGACACAGTGCACGACACCTTGCACAGATGCTTCAGCTAAACGCTTGCAGTGGTGGTTAATGCGTGAAGACGACCAGGTCGAGATCCGCCACCTGCATCAGAATGGCCAGCCAGCACACAACAGTAGCCTGTGGATGAAAAAGCCCGCCGGGCAATTTAACTACAGTTACCTGATGCATGAAGATGGCCGCGCAATTGATTATTCAGATGTAGACTTGAAACTGCTGGCGATTAAAACCGATGCGCAAATCTGGCAGGTGAAGTCACAACTGATTGCTGATGAAGAGTTGGCAAAACTGAAAAAAGTACCGGCAGACAAGCAACAGCAATATGGCCAGGATGTGGAAAAGTATGTTGGTGAACTAGGTAACGGCGTGCGTACAGAAGTATTGTGGATGCCTGCGCTGAAATTGCCATTTACAGTGCAATACCACTATCCGGAGCATACAGTCACCATCCAGATGCAAGCTTTGCAAACGGGAGTGCTTGCTGCCACCGATGCTGCCAAGCCGCCGAAGGCAACACTGGCCACATTAAGCAATTACCAGCATGTAGATTATGCCGACCTCGGTGATATGGAACATAACCCTTCAGAAATGCAGTGGCTGGCTCGCGCGCACGGCGCTCCAGGCTTGCAGGAGCACAATCATTAGTAAGTGCCTGGCTTAAAAGTATTCATACTTAACCTTTAAGAGTCTCCCGTGCCGGTAGACGCAACCCCGTTAGCCGTTATTTTCCTGAGTCCATGTGGCTGCTATTGTCATCGGCTATAATGCCGGCATGGCCCTTCAAATTATTCAATTACTGTTATTGCTGCTGATTGTCGGCATTCTGCTCTGGCATTCACGCAAGCAGCAACAGACCTCACAGCAAGCCCTGGCGCTATTGCTTTCACAGCAACTTGAAGAAAAGCATCGCCTGATGATGGGGGAAATGCATCAATCTCTCAATCTGCTGGCAGATAGATTGCAAAGCCTGAACGCTGACCAGCAGGACCGTTTGCGTGCGCAACTGTCACAAGAATTGACCGCCACGCGGGAATCCATGCAGACATTGCGCGTCGCCATGCAGGAGCTACAGGTTGCCCAGCGTGATCATTTAACCCAAAGCACAGAGCAGCTCAGCCTGAGTTTGCGGAATGGCCTGGCCGAACAAGGCATATCGCAGCAAAACATGCTGAAGACTGCATTGCAAACGACCACACAAACATTGTCGCAAAGCGTTGAAGCGCTGACCAAGATTGTAGATTCGCGCCTTGAGGAAATGAGCGGCAAGGTTTCCGAGCGGCTGGAAGCCGGATTCAAGAAAACCAACGAGACTTTTGTCAGTGTGATGGCACGCCTGGCGACCATTGATGAAGCACAAAAGAAAATTGATGGTCTTAGCGTCAACATGGTCAGCTTGCAGGAATTATTGGGCGACAAACGCAGCCGTGGTGCCTTTGGTGAAGTGCAACTGGAGGGGCTGGTGCGCAATGTGCTGCCCAGCAACAGTTTTGCCATGCAGCATACTTTCAGTAATGGCGCACGCGTGGATTGCGCGTTGTTCCTGCCTGAGCCAACCGGAACTGTTGCGGTGGATAGCAAATTCCCGCTCGAAAATTACCATCGCATGTATGAAAGCAGCCTGGGCGAAGTATTGCAGGCGCAAGCAGGGAAACAGTTTAAGGCGGATATCAGGAAGCATATCGACGATATCAGTCATAAATACATTATTGCCAATGAAACCTCGGATGGTGCGGTGATGTTTATCCCGGCTGAGGCGGTGTTTGCCGAGATTCACGCCTACCATAGCGAAGTTGTGGATTATGCCATGCAGAAACGTGTGTGGCTGGTATCACCAACCACCCTGATGGCCGTGCTGAATACTGCCCGCGCCGTGTTGAAAGATGTGGAAATGCGTAAGCAGGTGCATATCATTAAAGATGAACTCGGCAAGCTTAGCAAAGACTTTAACCGCTTTGATACGCGCATGAAAAAACTGGCTGATAATATCCGCCAGGCGCATGAAAATGCCCAGGATGTGCATATCAGCAGCCAGAAGATCACCCGGCGCTTTGCCCAGATTGAAAAAGTGGAGCTGGCCCAGGAAGAAGGATTGGGTACGCTGGAACTGCTGGATGAACTAGAAGAAATTGAGAAGAGTAACCCGTCATGAAGATCACCATTTTGTATTTTGCACGCATCAAGGAAGTTGTGAATTACTCGTCCGAAGATGTGGTGTTGCCTGAGGGTATAGAGACTATTATCGCCTTGAAGTCATGGCTGTCTAAACGCGGTGAAACCTGGCAGAAACTGTTTAACGGCAGTGGCGTGGTACGTGCTGCAATTAACCATGAACTGGTTGATGATATGGCGACCATGGACGAAGGCGATGAAGTGGCATTTTTCCCGCCGGTGACAGGAGGCTAAGCTTGAGCGCGCCTGTGTATCTCAAGATTTCTGTACAGCCGGAGGATTTTGATACCGGGGCTGAGTTGCAGCAGCTAAAAGCGGCCACGCCGCAGGCGGGCGCATTGGTCAACTTTATCGGCATGGTGCGAGATTTATCGGCGGATGGCAAACTGGATGAAATGGTCATTGAACACTATCCGGGCATGACGGAAGCCGCTTTGCAGCGCATTGCCGAACAGGCTTGCCAGCGCTGGCCATTGCTGGGTATACGCTTGATCCACCGTGTGGGATCATTGGCGGCACAAGCACAGATCGTGCTGGTGGCGACTACCAGCCTGCACAGGCAGGCGGCATTCGAAGCCTGTGCTTTCATGATGGATTATTTAAAAACAGAAGCACCATTCTGGAAAAAAGAAATAGGCGATTTTGGTGAGCGCTGGGTAGAAGCCCGTGCGACCGATGAACATGCCAAACAACAGTGGCAAAAGAATAATGGAAAGTCACCTACATGATGCAAGTATTAAACCCTAATGAACTGACCGTTTCTTACAAACTGTCGCCGATGTCGTTTGAATCAACCGAAACGCTGCTGGAAGCCAGCGACTTAAGCCTTACCGATTATGGCTGGAAGCTCCAGCCCGAGGCACAGAAAACGCTGATGATGGGGTTGTCGATGCAGCAGTCCGGTTGCAATGTGCTGGTGCAGGGTACACCAGGCTCCGGCCGTGCCGGGCTGACCATGGCCGCCATGAAAGCGGCAGCAGTGACCGGTATTGATACTTCACTCACAGACCTGGTCGCCTTATACGATTTTAGCCAGCAATCCGGTGTTAATTACATCAAGCTTCCCGCCGGGTTGGGTTCACAGCTGCGTACGGTAATGGATATATTTATCAAGACGCTGATGGCAGAAATGCCGCAGTGGCTGGATAGCAATGGGCAAGCCAATCTTTCGCTGGCTGAAGTTTGGCTGGAAGAGCGTATCGATAGCATGCGCGCGCAGTTGAGCAGCGCCAAATTATCTCCACTTTTCAATGTGATCAAGCCTGAAATTTTGGCCTATTTGCAGGCTTGGCAACAATTAGGCAATGAACCCGAAAATAACGCGGATGGCCTGGTGAATGAAGGCTTTTTGTCGCGCTTTAGAGTCAATCTGCTGGTGGATCAGCGCGCCAACCTGACTGCAGGGGTTAAGCAGCCTATTGTGGAAGAAAAAGACCCTGGCTTTGCTGCCTTGTTCGGCACGCTGGAGAGCGCTGCCGGTGAAGCAGCGCAATGGCCTGAGTTTTTACGCTTGCGTGCAGGTAGCTTGCACCACGCCGACGGCGGCATGCTGATGTTGCATTTGCGTGACCTGATGCAGGATGAAAGTAACGGCGGTGCCATGCTGGAGAAGTTGTACCGTTTGATGCGTAATCATGAGATTCAGATCGAAGACTGGGCCAACCATGCGCAACAAGGCACAGGCGGTAATCGTCAAAGTGCGTTGCCTGTCAATGTGAAGCTGATCATGATTGCCAGCCGTGAAGATTATTATGATTGCCTGGAAGCCCAGCCGGATTTCTTTGATTTTTTCCCGGTCAAGGTCGAGTTTGAGGACCGGGTGTCGGCGACGCTGGAAAATTATGCCTGGGTGGCAGGCTATATCGCACAAAAATGCCAGCAGCAAGCGCTGCCGCATTTTAGTGGTGCAGCCGTTAATGTGTTGCTGCAGTTCATGCACAGGCTGGAAGAAGATCAAAGCCGCTTCAGTATCCGCTTTGCACACCTGGATCAACTCATGCATGAAAGTGCAGCCGCAGCGGGCGATGAACGTCTGGTGACAGATACGCATGTGAATCAGGCATTATCTGCACGCCTCTTGCGCCAACAGTTTTTTGAAGCACAGATCCGTGATTCGATTATTGATAATGAACTATTAATTCAGGTCCATGGCGACGTGGTCGGCCAAGTGAATGGCTTGACCCATATTGAATTGGGCGATGCCAGTTTTGGCTCGCCAATTCGGATTACTGCGCGCTGTTACCCTGGCCGTAGCGGAGTGATTAATATTGACCGCGAAGTCGAGATGAGTGGTCCCAGTCACGATAAAGGCATCTATATTCTGCAAAACTGGTTAAGCGCCAGCTTTTGGGCATTGGCACCATTAAGCCTGAGTGCTTCATTAGTGTTTGAGCAGGAATACAACGGCGTTGAAGGCGACTCCGCCTCATGCGCGGAATTGTTTGCATTATTGTCGGCATTGACCGGTTTGCCTATCAAGCAGGGCATCGCGGTCACAGGTGCCCTCAACCAGTTTGGTGAAGTGATGCCAATTGGTGGCGTCAACGAAAAAATTGAAGGTTATTTCCGAGTTTGCCAGGCATTGGGCTTGAATGGCGAGCAGGGCGTCATTATCCCGAAACGTAATCAGCGTCATTTGATTCTGGATGAAAGCGTAGTGACGGCAGTTAATAATGGCATGTTCAAAATTATCACCATCGATCATGTGCTGGAAGGCATTGCCTACCTCACCAATAGTGAAGCAGGCACGCAAGAGGCGGATGGTACTTACACCGGTAATACGCTGATGGCGCGCGCACAAACGGTGCTCGCTAGCTTCAGAGCCACGCTGGAACGCAATCAGGCGCACATGGCTTACATTCAACAGCAGGCTGACACAAGCAAGCCTTAATAAAGATAATGGCCAGAGCACACAACCAAAAAGCAGATAAAAAAGCCACGTCAGAGAATGACCAAAACGACAGTTGCCGCCTGGATAAATGGTTGTGGGCGGCACGCTTTTTTAAAACGCGTAGCCTGGCAGCAGATGCGGTGGATGGCGGTAAGGTGCGGGTAGATGGTGACCGCGCCAAAAATGCCAGGGAGATGAAGCCGGGTATGCGCGTCAGCATCAAAAACAAAGACATGCAAATAGAAGTTGAAGTGCTAGCGCTTAGTAATGTGCGTCGTGGAGCGCCAGAAGCAGCCTTGCTTTACCGCGAAACTGAAGAAAGTCTGCGTGTGCGGCAACAGGCCCAGGAAAGCGGCGCTGATAACTTTGCCGAACGGGATCGGGGTGTTGGCCGCCCCACCAAACGGCAAATGCGTGATATTCAGCGCTTTACTGGTCGGGATTAAATATGGAGCAGCTAGCCTAGTTAGGCTTGGAGTAGGCCGTCACAGTACCTGTTTTGGCCACCGCCTGGGCACGACACGAAACATCCAGTTTCTGGAAAATACGTTTCAGGTGATTTTTCACTGTATTGGCACTGATCTCCAGGATCATGCCGATTTCCAGATTGGTTTTACCGCTGCGTACCCAATGCAGAATTTCCTGCTCGCGATCTGATAATCCACCTTGCGCCATAGTATCGAGCAGGTCTTCATCCTTCACAATTGGCTTCAGGTGTTCAACGCGGCGAGTGGCTGCGTCCAGGTGCGGCATGATCATGCCTAATAACTGGTCCGGCACATGAAATTCTTTGCTGCGGTCAAAAAATACATAAATGCAATCAGCCTGGCGGCGGGTATCGCGAACCCCATACACCATCAGTGAGTGCATCTTTTTCAATTGCTGGGTAAACGGGTTGGGCGATTGTGTATAAATGCCATTGGCATCGAATTGATTAACGACATACCACTTTTCTTCGTTTTCAATCCAGCGTTTGTAAAGGTTGCACATCAAGTAATTTACGATGGCGGAGTCTTGTAACAGGCACTGCGTTGTCACATCTGGTAATGATGAGCACACATCAAAATGCAGGTCACCTGTGCTGAAATTGCCCCATGCGGCAAGCAGTACATCGTGACGCATCAGTGGATGAATGTCCTGTTTCAGCCAGTTAAACAGGTCAACATGGCGTTTAATGGCATAGGAAGTCTGTATGGCATGCAAGACGCCTTCCCAATGAGTTTGTTTTTTTTGTGCCTGCATGAAGCCACCTCAGTTGTTATGCTCAGGGCAAACTTTGCCCGTGAATATTCATGGTCTGAGTTTTTTACGGCTGAATTCTGGGTTTCTTTAATATGAGATTTTATGAAGAGCCAAGCTCATCGAATGAAACAATCATTTAAGAAGATCTGAATGACACTGGATTAGAATGAAACAATCACTATTTTTAGTGTCTACCAAGTTAAGTAGCTTAAGTGAGTAATGAGATGGGATTGTTGAACAAGCTTCCGAATGGTGTGCGTTACCCAAGCCATAAAGAATGGCAGTTATTGAAAAAACTGCCAAAGTGGTGGTTACTGGGAACGCTGGTATTTGCCAGCCCGCTAGTCTATACCTGGTGGCAGCAAGGCGAATTGCTGACGCAGAACCTTGAGCGCACCTCCATGTTTTTGGGGTTGCTATTCACGTTCTGGTTTTTTATCGGTGCCATGATCATAGGCCTGGTGGTGATTATTATCATGAAGGGGCCAGGCTATGTGGCTGACCCTTATTACCTGCCCAAAGAAGATAAAGAGCTTGAGAATAAAATTCAAAAGTGATTTAAGAAAAAGTGCTTTAAAGCATTGGTAAATTTAATTCTGGAAGGCAAACTTTTCCGGTTTTCTTTGAAATTCCTGATGCCAGGTATTTTTTCCCTGGCGAAACTCAGCTCCCTTTGAGGCATTCAAGATAAGTCCTTGATTCAAACTGGACTTATAGTCTATAATCCCGCTCTTTTCCAACCTTGCCACACCTGATTCGCATTTAGGGTGGCTTTAACCGTAAGGAGATCTCATGCGACATTATGAAATCGTATTTATTGTCCACCCTGACCAGAGTGAACAAGTGCCTGCGATGATTGAGCGTTACCGTACGCAAATCACCGGCAATGGCGGCAACATCCATCGTCTGGAAGACTGGGGCCGTCGTCAACTTGCCTACCCAATTCAAAAAGTACACAAAGCACACTATGTTCTGATGAATATTGAAGTGAGCCAAGAGTTGCTGGAAGAGTTGGAACACGGCTTCAAATTTAACGATGCTGTATTACGTCACCTGACTATTTCGACGAAAACAGCAGTAACTGCACCTAGCCCAATGATGAAAGAGGAAAAATCCAAAACCATCGTTGGTGACGCACCTGCAGCCACTACTGAGGCAGCCGCCTAAGTCATTGTGAATACGCTGGTAATTGCAGCGACGGTGCAAGCAATTGAACCGTTACGCTATACACCGGCCGGGTTACCCTTGTTGCGTTTGCAGTTGCAACATGATTCAGAGCAGCAGGAAGCAGGTTTGAATCGCAAAGTCCAGTGCCAGTTAGCGGCAGTGTTGATTGGTGAAAAAGCCAACCTGACATTGCAAAGCGGAGATCAGATCAAAGTTAAAGGTTTCCTGGCGCAGCGCAGTGCAAAAAGCACACAAGTGGTCATGCATATACAAGAAATACAGCTAATACAGCATAAAGAATTGAAGGAGTTTTAAATGGCAAGAGATATGTACAAACGTCGCCGTTACTGCCGTTTCAGTGCAGAAGGCATCAAACACGTAGATTACAAAGACGTAGATCTGTTGAAAGATTTCGTTTCTGAAAACTTTAAAATCATTCCAGCCCGTATGACTGGTACTAAGGCTAAATACCAACGTCAACTGACAACTGCGGTTAAACTCGCACGTTTCTTAGCGTTGATGCCTTACACAGACAAACACCCAGGTTAATTGGCGGCTTAGGAGAATAACATGCAAGTAATTTTATTAGAAAAAGTAGCAAACCTGGGCACTTTGGGTGACGTGGTTCGTGTGAAAGACGGTTACGGCCGTAACTTCCTGATTCCTCAAGGTAAAGCAAAGCGTGCAACTGAAGCTAACCAGGCTGAGTTTGCTGCGCGTCGTGCAGATCTGGAAAAACAACAAGCTGATTTGCTGACTGTTGCGCAAGCACGCGGCGAAAAATTGGCTGGTTTTGCTTTGAAAATTGCACAAAAAGCAGGTGTTGATGGTCGTTTGTTTGGTTCTGTCACCAATCTGGACATCGCAACTGGTCTGCAAGCACAAGGTCATGAAGTGAAAAAATCAGATGTACGTTTGCCTAACGGCCCGTTGAAAAATGTGGGTGAGTTTGTTGTGAGCGTTGCACTGCATCATGATGTTGTTGTTGATATCAATGTCACAGTGGTTGCTGAAGCTTAATTCAAGCGTTTAGTAACACATGAAAAGGCTACTTCGGTAGCCTTTTTTATTTTGTAAAAGATACATCCTCAACTAATAATCTACTCACTTTAACTGCCTTGGCCCACAGTTAATTTCAAAACTCGAAAACGCTGATTCGCTTTTCGGTATAATCGCCAGATGGCTGATGAACAACTCGAATTTCTCAAACTTCCCCCGCATTCTATCGAAGCCGAACAATCCGTCTTGGGCGGCCTGTTGCTGGACAATGAAGCGCTGGACAAAATCGCTGATATTTTATCGGGACAAGACTTTTACCAGCACGACCATAAGCTGATTTATGAACATATTGCCAGATTGATTGAACGCAATCAGCCGGCGGATATTGTGACTGTCGCCGAATCGCTCGAAAGCACGGCTGAGCTGACTACCATTGGTGGTGTTGCCTATCTGGGTGCGCTGGCACAAAACACACCAACTGCTGCGAATATTCGCCGCTATGCCGAAATCGTGCATGAGCGATTCGTGATGCGCCAGTTGGTGACTGTAGGTACCGATATCGCCGAAAGCGCTTATCTGCCAAATGGGCGTAATGCGCAGCAATTGCTGGATGAGGCTGAGGCCAAGATTTTCCAGATTGCTGAAGGCGGCAACCGCAAAAGCCAGGGCTTTTTGGGGATGCAGGTATTGCTGCCACAAGTTGCTGACCGGATTGATTACCTGTATTCGCGTGAAAACCATTCGGATGTGACGGGTACACCTACCGGTTTTAGTGATCTGGATTCCATGACTTCAGGCTTGCAGGGTGGCGATCTTGTGATTGTTGCCGGCCGTCCTTCCATGGGTAAAACTGCCTTTGCGATCAACATTGCCGAGAATGTCGCTTTGGAAACCAACAAGGCAGTGGCCATTTTCTCGATGGAGATGGGTGCCACACAATTAACGACGCGTATGATCGGCTCCATTGGCCGGTTGGATCAGCACAAAATGCGTAACGGTAACCTCGAGGATGAAGATTGGGAAAAACTGACCACTGCGCTGGGTAAGCTCAACGAAGCGCCGATTTTTATCGATGAAGGGGCAGGCTTAAGCAGTTTTGATGTGCGTGCACGTGCGCGGCGATTGCACAGGCAAACGGGTGAACTGGGACTGATCGTGATCGATTATTTACAGTTGATGTCAGCACCTTCTGGCCGCTCAGGTGAAAATCGCGCCACGGAAATTTCCGAAATTTCACGTTCTCTCAAATCGCTGGCAAAAGAGTTGAATGTGCCGTTGATTGCCATTTCCCAGTTAAACCGCAGTGTGGACCAGCGTCCGGACAAGCGTCCGGTCATGAGTGACTTGCGTGAATCGGGCGCGATTGAGCAGGATGCTGACTTGATCATGTTCGTGTACCGCGATGAGTACTACAACCCTGACAGTGCTGAAAAAGGCTCTGCCGAGATTATTATCGCCAAGCAGCGTAACGGGCCGATTGGCCGTGTTCGCCTGACCTTTATGGGCGCGCATACACGCTTTGAAAATTATGCCAATGCGGCATACATGCAAGACGAATATTAACGCGCCGGGTTTTCAATATGCGTCCTATCGTTGCTTATATTTCAGAAAAAGCATTGGCACACAACCTGGCACGAGTCAGGCAGTATGCGCCAGAGTCCAAAGTCATTTCCGTAGTAAAGGCAAATGCCTATGGTCATGGTTTGCTGAATGCTGCGCGTGGGCTAAAAGAAACCGATGCGTTTGCGGTCTTGAATATCAGCGAAGCCGTCACTTTGCGGGATGCCGGATATCAGCATCCCATCCTGTTGCTGGAAGGTGTTTTCTCAGCTGAAGAAATAGCACAGGTGGATCGTTACCGGCTGGATATGGTTATTTCTCACCAGGGTCAGCTGCAATGGCTACTCGAATACCAAGTGAATTTACCAGTTCGCGTCTACCTGAAGCTGGACAGCGGGATGCATAGACTGGGTTTCCAGCCTTCTGCTTATCAAGCAGCTTTAGATCAATTGGCCGCCAGCGGAAATGTCAGTGAAATCGTGCTGATGACCCACTTTGCCAATTCAGATATTGCAGACGGTGTCACTCAGGCCATGACTATCGTGGGGCAAGTCATGTCAATCCAGCCTTACAAACGCTCACTGGCTAATTCAGCAGCGATTGTCCAGCAGCCACACACCCATGCTGATTGGGTACGCCCGGGCATTATGCTGTATGGTGCTACACCGATTGCAGATAAAACGGCCGTTTCATTGGAGTTGCAGCCGGTGATGACATTGCAATCCGGGTTGATCGGCGTACAGGAAATTCAGGCGGGCGAGAGTGTAGGTTATGGCAGCTTGTTCACTGCCGATAAACCCATCAGAGTAGGCATCGTCGCTTGCGGCTATGCAGATGGCTATCCTCGCCACGCACCTACCGGAACGCCTGCCGCTGTCAACGGCGTGCTGACACGGACATTGGGCCGAGTGTCTATGGATATGCTGGCGGTTGATATCACGGATATTCCGGATGCCAATATTGGCAGTAGGGTTGAATTATGGGGCAGTTTGGTCCCTGTCGATGCAGTGGCACAAGCCAGCGGAACCATAGGCTATGAGCTGCTTTGTGCAGTGACAGCACGCGTGCCTATGCACGTGATTGATTAGTCGCAACCGCTCGGCTTGTGAAGAAAAATCAGTTGAGATTTGCGGGTGATCTTTAACCATGGGTAGGTTCCAAACGCAGTCTCTGTCATTCATGGTCACACAATAAGCAAAATCAAGGTCTTCATGGCTAAAGCAAAAACACAATATACCTGTACCGAATGTGGTGCTAGCGAGCCTAAATGGCAAGGGCAGTGCCCTAGTTGCCACGCCTGGAATACCTTGGTGGAAACAGTGCCGGAAACTGTTACCCAAAGCCGCTTTGCCAGTTTGGCACCCACGGCACAGTTGCAGAAGCTGGCGGATGTTGAAGCGCAGGATGTTTCGCGTCAGCAGACTGGTATTGCCGAATTTGATCGCGTATTAGGCGGTGGCCTGGTAGCGGGTGGAGTGGTACTGATTGGTGGGGATCCCGGCATCGGCAAATCTACACTGTTGCTGCAAACAGTCTGCAAGGTGTCACAGAACCTGAAATCGTTTTATATCAGCGGCGAAGAGTCTGCGCAGCAGATCGCCATGCGGGCAAAGCGGCTGGGGCTAGATGCCAGTCAGGTTGATGTGCTGGCTGAAATCAATCTGGAAAAAATCAGCCAGGTATTGCAGCAGCATCAGCCTGATCTGGTGATTATTGATTCAATCCAAACAGTGTATTCCGAAGCGTTGCAATCAGCGCCAGGTTCGGTGGCACAAGTGCGTGAATGCAGTGCGCAGCTGACACGTATCGCCAAGCAATTGGGCATCAGCATGATACTGGTCGGCCATGTCACCAAGGAGGGTTCGTTGGCAGGCCCGCGTGTGCTTGAGCATATTGTGGATAGCGTGCTGTATTTCGAGGGTGACCAGAATTCGAGTTTTCGGCTGATCCGTGCCTTCAAGAATCGTTTTGGCGCCGTGAACGAGCTGGGCGTGTTTGCCATGACTGAAAAGGGCTTGCGCGAGGTCAGCAATCCCTCTGCCCTGTTTTTGTCTCATCACGATACCCCTGTTCCAGGGTCATGCATCACGGTAACGCAAGAGGGTACCCGTCCCTTATTGGTTGAAATACAGGCATTGGTTGATACCTCCCATGCTCCGAACCCCAAGCGATTGTGTGTTGGCTTAGAGCAGAACCGCTTGGCAATGCTGCTGGCGGTATTGCATCGACATGCCGGCGTCGCGTGTTTCGATCAGGATGTATTTATCAATGCAGTGGGCGGCGTGAAAATCAGTGAGCCCGCCGTGGATTTGGCAGTACTGTTGTCGATTGTTTCATCCTTTAAAAATAAGCCATTGCTAAACAAATTAATTGTGTTTGGCGAAGTAGGGCTGGCGGGAGAAGTTCGGCCAGTACAACGCGGTCAGGAGCGTCTTAAAGAAGCTGCCAAGCTGGGATTCACCCATGCCATTATCCCCAAAGCCAATGCGCCTAAAGGCGGCGTGCCTGGGTTGCATATTGATGCGATTGACAGGCTGGAACAAGCCATCGATCTGTTGCGGGGATAAAAAAATGGCTACGATGTCAGGGAGTGGCATCGTTGCCTTGAGTGGTGGTTGTTCAGAAGAGGTTGAACAGTCACAGGGAAGTGGGTTTGATATTGATAATCTAGCTTCGCTATTTATCTGCCTTTAGTTTTTTCAATTTTATTCACTGTGCCAACAGGCATTTCCAGGGCAACTGCCCGCTATGCATAAAATCCTGTTTTATTCTTAACAGAGCATTTTTAAAGACTTCATATTGATTCATGACTGCGTATTGATTCCAGTGAGTGCAGTATAAGAAGTTTGAACTGGCAGGTCAGTTACAAAGCGCCCGGTTTTGTAGCAGTTTGTAGCCGTCTGGATACAAGTCTGGGTAAGGCTTGGCGTTGAATTGGCGCGGTTATTTTCACAAAATCTTCATGAAACTATATGGTTCGTTTCTTGCCTTATCCTGTGTGTGTCCTTAACACACCAATATGACAATAATATGACGGGATGTAATAAAGGTGGAAATGGAGAGAAACAATGAAAAAAACGCTAATACTGATTTCCCTGCTGCTATCTGCTTGCGCAAGTAACCAGCCAACGCCACACGCTACCAGCGATGGCAGGCCGGGTTACAAACTTACCTGTAGCGAATTTAATACCACGCTGGAGCAATGCAAGGAAAAAGCCAGTGAAAACTGCTCACATGATTTTGAAGTTGATCCGCATCTTTCCTATCGTGAGACTTATCCGGATGCAGGTGACGGTATCTATGTTCCGGCCAGAAATCATTTGGTAGTAGGTTGCAAAGATCCGCAAGCTTAAAGTTGGAAGAGCGGAGTTCGGTCTAGCCTAATATCAGATTGGCAACCGCGACTCCACTTCTGACAGCGCCTTCAATGGTGGCTGGATACGGTCCGGCAGTATAATCGCCCGCAAGGTAAATATGCGGCTGGGAAGTCTTGTTTTGTGGGCGATGTAGATCCGGCGTGCAACTGAAAGTGGCGCGCTTTTCGGTAATGACTTGCGTCCACAAGAGTGCTGTTTCAAGTTGGATGTCATGCGATGACAATGCCTGATTCAACTCATTGATACATTGCTGTATCAATGCTGCCTTATCACCATTTAATGGCCCATGTGCACTGATCACTACCGCCAGCAAACCTGCCTGGTCACAGCATTGCCCTCTGTCAAATACCCATTGTGCCAGACCGCCATACAATCCCATGACCCGGTAGGGTAGCCTGAAATGAGTCGAATATTGCAGGTACACCGTGGTGATCGGCTGGTATTCAAATGCTGGCACCGCAATGTCACTAACCACGGTTTTCAATTGATGCGGGCCTAAAGCCAGAATCACATCATCGAATAACTGTGTGCCTTCTGAGGTTTCCAGCACGCAATGAGAGTGTTCGTTTTTGACAGAAATCACAGGCGTGCGCAATGATACTTTGCCACCTGAGATGCTAATTTTCCCCAGCAAAGGCTCAATCAGGCTGCTGGATAAATCCGACTTCAGAATCAGAAAGTCACTGTCTGAACGCTTTTGTTGAAAGCTGTCACGCAATACATTCAGAAATACCTGCGCACTGGCAATCTGGATAGGGGTATTCAATGCGGCCAGGCACAAAGGCTCCCATAAGGTCTTGATGGCAGTTTCTGTTTGGTGGCCTTGCTTTAACAGGTTTTCAACAGTGGTATCTTGCATTAGGGTAAATGCAGATTGTTTTAACCACAACATCCAGCGGATGGCTTGCCATTTGCTGTTAACAGTCAATCCATGCGCGGTGAGCAATCCCCATAATAAATGCAAGGGAGCAGGTAACCAGGTTGGTGTAACAAGTGACATGCGATCCGCGCGATGATGCATATGTAATGCCAATGGCACACGGGTAAAGAGATGCTCGGGATTCAGGCCAGCTTCGCCTAATAATGCCCGTGTGGCCTGATAAGCCCCTATACATAAATGCTGGCCATTATCTAACATGGCTTCAGCATGTTGCACACCACGTGCACGGCCACCGGCTTGCGGAGCAGCTTCAAATAGCGATACCTTGTGTCCTGATCTCAGTAAGGTGTAGGCGGCCGCCAGCCCGGCCAGCCCGGCACCGACAACCGCAATATTGCGGGGAGTAGGCGTGTGGTTAAGCATTCCAATGCATCAGCGGCGTTTAAACCATACGCCCAGGGCCAGTTTCAGTTTCCTGAAAGGGGGCAGCATGACTTTGTGGTTAAGCACCAAGTTAGGGTCTTGCTTGATTTCCCGCAGTAGTGCGCGGTAAATGGCTGCCATCATCAGTCCAGGTAGCTGGGTTTTGATATCAGCTTCAGGCAACTGGTTAATGGCTTTGTCATAAAACATTTCTGCACGTTCAATCTGCTTGAGCAATAAAGCCTGTGTCTGCACAGAGGGCTGGCTTTGCAGTAACTGCTGTTCAGTTACGCCCGCTTTTTCCAGTTCATCAATCGGGATATAAATCCTGCCGCGTCTGGCGTCTTCGCCAATATCGCGAATAATGTTGGTCAGTTGGAAAGCCATTCCCAGGTCATGCGCATAGCCCAGCGTGGATTTATCACTGTAGCCAAAAATTTGCGCCGAGAGCAGGCCGACGACGCTGGCGACGCGGTAGCAATATAATGCCAGTTGCTCAAAATCGGCATAGCGGTTGTACTGCGTATCCATTTGCATGCCATCGATAATTTCTATGAAATGCGCTTCTTGCAAGCCAAATTCTTCCACTACTGGCTTCAATGCCTTGGTGACCGGGTGCTGCGGGGTTTCATGAAATAAACGATGTATTTCCTGTTTCCACCATTGCAGCTTGGTTTGTGCGATCTGGTAATCCGTACATTCATCGACGACATCATCTACTTCGCGGCAAAACGCATATAGCGCAGTCATTGCTTCACGTTTTTGCTTGGGCAAAAACACAAAGCTCAGTGTAAAGCTGGAGCCGCTTTGTTTTGTTTTTTGCTGGCAGTATTGTTGCGGGGTCATTGTTTAAACAGGGCTTTCAGCAAAATAATCGGCCAATCAAAAGCATTCAGTGTTGGACGGTGGTGGTAAATATCGCCACGGCAAAGCTTCAATTTATAAATAATACGTTCGCCACCGGCGACTATCATGCGTAGCTCGAACCCGATACGGCCAGTCAAATGTCTGCCCAGCGGTTTACCGGCCTGCAATAATTGCTCGGCGCGGGCTACATTGTACAAAAAGAATGCCTGCCAGATAGCATCTAATCGTTGCTGGCGTAAATCCTGTTCGCTGATACCGGCAGCGAGCATTTCGTCCTGGCAGAGATATATGCGTCCATTGAGGCCATGCTTTTGCAGGTCAATGGCAATGTCCTGGTAAAAATTAATCAGCTGCAAAGCCGTGCAAATCTGATCTGACCATTGGCGGTTTTGCGCTGTATCCGCGCCATATAATTGCAGCATCAACCTGCCAACCGGATTGGCGGAGCGGCGGCAGTAATCCAGCAGTTCAGCAAAATCGGCATAGCGGGTTTTGACGACATCCTGTTTAAACGCGCTGATTAAATCCAGCAGGGATTGCACCTCAAGCTTGTGTGTTCTGATTACATGCTGCAGCGTTTTAAACAGCGGGCGTTCAGCCTGAATATAGGCCTGGATCAGTAATAACTCATCTTCGTAGGACTCTAGTGACTGCAAACGCTCCGATTCACTGGCGTCGCCTTCATCGGCAATATCATCGGCTTCTCGCGCAAACTGGTAAATCACACTGACCGCATAGCGTAAATGCGCGGGGAGCAACAATGAAGCTACCGGGAAATTCTCATAATGTGTCTGTGCCAGTGGCAGGCTGGCCGGTGTCTTCACTGGCTTGGAAAAGGCTTGCATGGCTTAAGTATGCCATAAATCCGTGATACGCTTACACCTTGGATATAACTAGCGTTAATAGAAAGAGATCATAGGATGTTAGGCATTATTGGGGGCACCGGGCTGACAGAGCTCACCAATCTGAATATTTCAAAACGCCTGATTGTGCGCACGCCATATGGCAAACCTTCACAGCCACTGGTTTTTGGTGAAATAAACGGTAAGGAAGTGGTTTTCCTGGCGCGACACGGCGGCGGACATACCATTCCACCACATGCAGTCAATTACCGCGCTAATATCTGGGCGTTGCATTCGGTAGGTGTGAGAGACTTGCTGGCAGTAGCGACAGTAGGGGGTATTTCACAAAACCTTATTCCAGGCGATATTGTTTTGCCTAACCAGATTCTGGATTACACCTATGGCCGAGATAACACCTACCATGACGGTGTTGAGTTGCCGGTAAGACACATTGATTTCACCCAGCCTTATTCGCAAACCATGCGTGAGCGCTGCCAGAAAGCAGCTCTTGATGCAGGCTGTGGATTGGTGGAAGGGGGCGTTTATGCCTGCGTACAAGGGCCCCGACTGGAAACCGCCGCTGAAATTGACCGATATGAACGCGATGGCGCAACCGTTGTAGGTATGACCGGTATGCCGGAAGCGGCGCTAGCACGCGAGCTGGGTGTTTCCTATGCCGCGCTTTGCCCGGTAGCTAATTTTGCTGCCGGTCGCGGCGATAGCGCGCAAGCCATTCATTTTGAGCAGGTGATGCCTTTATTGCAGCAAACCATGGAAAAAGTGAAGTGTGTGATTGCGCAATATTTATCTGACCACAACTGCGCAACCGCATGATCTATTTTTCGATATATGTAATGGAGCCTGATCATGGCTATTAAACCAGTGCTCAGAATGGGCGACCCGGTGTTGTATCAAGTGGCTGAAAAAGTCACCGAGTTTGATACACCAGACTTGCATGCATTGATACAAGACATGCATGACACCATGACCGAGATGAATGGTGCCGGTATTGCCGCGCCTCAAATTGGTGTGAGTTTGCAGGTGGTCATGTTTGGTGTAGGCAAAAACCCGCGTTACCCTGATGCTGAGGAGGTGCCATTCACTATCTTGATTAATCCTGAGCTCATACCTGTTGGAAACGAAGAGGAAGATGGCTGGGAAGGGTGCTTGTCGGTACCTGGGATGCGAGGGATTGTTCCAAGGTTTCTGCATTTACGCTATAAAGGTTTTGACCCGCAAGGTAACGTGATAGATCGCACTGTCAGCGGTTTCCATGCAAGGGTAGTGCAGCACGAATGTGATCATCTTTTTGGCATACTTTACCCCATGCGTATCCGCGATCTAACAAAATTTGGCTTTAATGATGTACTTTTTCCTGGAATAACACTTCCAGACGACTGATTGTTTGCTATAATTCTGCCTTCCGGAAGAGTGGCAGAGCGGTTTAATGCTACAGTCTTGAAAACTGTCGAGGGTTCACGCCCTCCGTGAGTTCGAATCTCACCTCTTCCGCCAGTTACCAAGATGCCGCATAAATGCGGCATTTCTATTTAAAGTTTTATAATCACTTTAATTTATTAAGGAATTTGTCATGACTCAAATTATCATCGACCACAATCCATCTGAAGAAAAATTGAAAGACCTGGGCGTAAAAAGCTGGAATACCTGGGATTGCGCACCTTCAAAATTCCCTCTGGATTTCACTGCGACTGAAAAAGCTTACGTATTGGAAGGCGAATTCAAAGTAACTCCACAAGGTGGCGACACTGTAACGATCAAAGCTGGTGATTACGTTGAGTTTCCAAAAGGCCTGAAATCCCAGTGGGAAGTTGTGAAGCAATTGAAAAAACACTACAAACATTTCTAATAGATTGTAGTCGCAAGTATTCAATAAAAAAGCCCTGCATCGCAGGGCTTTTTGTTTTGGATCAAGCTTTATCATTAAATTTTGCAAAGTATGCAGAGTATTTAAACGCAATACAGCATCACTCTCTAGCAAAGTAATCGATATCAACCTACAATCTCATCCTGATTGAAAAATCAAATCGCCTTGGGGTGGCTAACACCTGAGATCTCGCGCAAGTGAGAAACCCAATGAACCTGACCCAGATAATGCTGGCGTAGGGACAGGCAGAGCATCTACAACGCAAATGTTTTTGGTTTGTTGTCCCTCAACAAACCTACTCACGTCATTGTCACTCTCCCCCTGTCCTTTTTATGTGTCTTATAGAAAGGATTTTCATGAAACCGATTACAAAACCATTGTCCCTGATTGGGCTTTTAATTAGCACGCCAGTGCTGGCCGCCGAAGATGATAAGGCAGTGAAGCTCCAGGACATTGTGGTGAGTGCGGATTTCCGCCCCAGCACCGCTCAGAAAACCGCTGTTAGCCTGACTGAAATTGATAAAGAAACCATAGAGGCGCGCAGCGCGCAGCATCTGGAAGAGGTTTTGAATCTGGCACCGAATGTTAATGTGTCAGCAGGTGCATCGCGAGGGCGATTTTTCCAGATTCGCGGGATGGGGATACTCAGTCAATATGATAATCCTGTGAATCCATCCGTTGGTCTGATCATTGATGGCATCGACTTTAGCCGACTTGGCGGTGCCGCGACCTTGTTTGATATCGATTCTGTAGAAGTGCTGCAAGGACCTCAAGGTACAAAGTTTGGCCCCAATGCAATCGCTGGCGCGATTACCATGCGTAGTGCAGAACCTACCAAAGAATTTAAAATGCGTGCACAGGCTGGCGTGGGTGAATATAACACGCGTAATTTTGGCGTAGCAGTTGGCGGCACTATTGTTGAGGATCAGTTACTCGGGCGTGCTTCCATCTATACTCACAAATCTGATGGCTATATGCAGAACGACACTTTAGGCCGTGATGATACGCAAAAACAGGATGAATTAACGTTCCGCAGTAAATTCAAGTTATTTGCGACCGAGGATTTAACCTTAGATTTCACCTTGATGCATGTGAATGTGAATAACGGTTATGACGCATTTACCTTAGACAACTCAAGGCGCAGTAAATCTAATCAACCAGGTGCAGATACACAGAATACCAATGCTTTTGGAGTAAAGGCTAATTGGCAGGCCTCAGATGCGGTGATTATTCAGTCTGAAGCCACTTATTTAAACTCCTCATCGACTTATAGTTTTGATGGTGACTGGAGCACAGCAACTGATGGTGAAAAGTATAATCGTGACCGAGATAATTATTCGTTTGAGTTGCGTGCGTTATCTGACAAGGCTGGTCGTATTTTCAACGGCACAACCGATTGGACGGTTGGTATTTATCGCTTTGTGCAAGATGAGAATTTTAAGTCTCTTTCAGATTACAGAAGTACCTATGGGCCTACCTACTTGAATCAATTGGCGGGTGATTATAAAACTGAAAATACCGCGATATTCGGACAATTTGATAGTCATTTGACAGACAAATTAACCTTGGTTTCCGGTTTGAGAGTTGAGGATTTCAAGGCGAAATATTCTGATGCTGGCATCGTAGAGTTAGCACCAAGCAGTTTGCATAAAAAAGTGAATGAAACACTATTGGGCGCCAAGTTAGGCTTGAATTACCAGGCTAACGCGGATCAACTCCTTTATACCTCTTTGACGCGCGGTTATAAGCCCGGGGGCATTAATAACAAGGCTGGTTTGCCTCAAAGTCAAAGACAGTTTAACACTGAGTATATGTGGAATTTTGAAACAGGACTTAAATCCAGTTGGTTGGATGGGGCCTTGATTACCAATCTGGCTGCGTTTTATGCAAAGCGTTTAGATGCGCAAACACAAAGCTCAGCACAAATACCTGGATCAGGCAGTTTTGTAGAGTTTTATGAGAATGCTTCCAAAGCTACACATCAGGGCTTGGAAGCCAGTGTGGACTGGTTTGTCACTGATAAATTTCGCATGCTGGGTTCAATAGGATACTTAGATGCAACATTCGATAATTATAGTTTTATTAAGAATGTAGCCAGTGTACCAACAACGATCAACTACGATGGCCGCCAAGTAGCCCATGCACCTAGATATACCTTGAATCTCGGTTCGGAGTTTTATGCCAATGCAGCATGGACGTTACGCGCAAATGTAGAGGGTAAGTCAGACTTCTACTTTTCAGACAGTCACAAGGCAAAATCCAACGGCTATGCCTTATTAAATGCCAGTGCTGAGTATAAGTACGATAAGCACTGGAAAGTCAACGTGTGGGCGAGAAACATATTGGACAAAGACTATGCCACGCGCGGATTTTACTTTGGTAACAACCCGGCCAAAAACTTTATAGATGAAAAATACGTTCAGTTTGCCGAGCCACGCGTTGCTGGTGTCACGGTCACTTACGATTATTAAATCAAAAGGCCGCCCTGGCTTTTAAACTATTTTACTTGTTGGAGTTTATATGCGTATTTCAGTCGATATCAGTTTATATCCGCTAACCGAAGGCTATGTTGAGCCGATTCTGGAGTTCATCAACAAGCTAGAAGCCAATAAAAATCTGATAGTGAAACGGAATAGCCTAGCGACACAAGTGTTTGGCGAGTACCGCGATGTGATGGCTTGCCTAGATGCAGAAATGGAAGCGGTGTTTGATGCATTACCCCACAGTGTGTTCGTGATGAAGTTTATAGGTACAGACAGGGCTGATGTCGTCGATGTGTAAGCCTGTGGCTTCCATATTCACTTCTTTACTCGTAACCTTATAACTAGCCATGAATCAAGATAATCTTCAGCCTGTCCTGACTGCATTTCAACAGATGTCCAATTGGGAAATTGCCGCAGCCTTGATGGGTGTTGCCTATATTTTACTTGCAGCTAAAGAGTCGCAGTGGTGCTGGCTGTTTGCTTTCTTGAGCACGCTGGTTTACACCGCGCTGTTTTGGGAAGGTCAGCTTCCTATGCAGGCGCTGCTGAATTTTTATTATATGGGCATGGCGATTTATGGCTTTTGGCTATGGCATAAACATGGCAAACAAACTGACACGTTATCGATCAGCCGCTGGCCCTGGCTTTGGCATGTTGGTTTTATTGCTGTCGGCGTGGTCGTGAGTGCTATGGTAAGTGCCTATCTGCAAAAAAGCGGACAATCGCAAAGCCCTGTCTTAGATGCATATACGACGGTTTTTTCTGTAATGAATACCTGGCTGATCGCCAGGAAGGTGTTGGAGAACTGGTTATATTGGGCGGTAATTGATGGCGCTGCCACGCTTTTGTATATTCAAACAGGTTATTACGCCACAGCGGCTTTATTTGTGCTGAACACTATCCTGGCGATTGTAGGCTTTATCAGTTGGGTGAAGCTTTACCGGCAACAAGCTTGAATGCTAAAGGCGATAAAAGTGATTGATTTATATACGCTGCATCCACTGTGCCAAATCAGTTTCACCCAGTATATTCATCAAAAATAACAGTAGCTGGTAGCAGGGTGTATTGGCAGTGTGGTCAGGCCAGCTATGCGTTTGAGTATAATGTTGCTTAAATAAAGCCAATTGCGCGGGTGTTAATACATATTCAATCAACACCAGGTCCAGTGCACGTGGTGCGATCACGAACGCATCAAGATCAATCAGCGCCAGATCATTGTTGCTTAAACAACGGAATTGATCCCAACGCAAATCTAACATCACGGGGACGAATTCGATTTCCTGGATATTTTTTGCTTGCGCTAATACTTCAGCCAGTAACGGTTCAGCAATGGACGCATCATGCTGGTTAGCCAAGACAACCAGGGTTTCTTGTAAACGACTGGCCCAGTCTGTTGCAGACAGTTCCGGCGCATGTAGCTTGCCCCAGCTGGCGTATGTGCATTGATGCAGTTTTGCGATATGTTCGGCTAACTGTATTACCCACAACTCTCCGATAAGCTCCGGTTTTACATCTTCCCCGGTTAAAAAACGGCTGATTACAAATCGATTGCTACTTGCTGAGAAAAAATCAGGTACGGTGAGCGCACCGTTTTTTTCCAAAAAATTGTGCGTTAAGTGAATATTGCCCAAACTCTTTGGAAAGTCAGCGGCAAATAAACGGTTTGCGCCTAGCCAGAAGTGAGATTTTCCTATATTCGTCTGATTGCAAACTTTCAACACCATTTCACCATCCGCCGTTTGGCAATAAAACAGCTGATGCGTACTATCCTCAAATTTATTCGGGATAGCACTTGGTTGGGCAATCAGTTTCGGTAAACTGGCTTGTTCTAGTGGAGTGAGTTGCGGATAAGTAAACATGTGAGGCTATATTTTAAGCCATCATCGGGTTTAAATCATCCGCTCGTCACAAGTCGCTGGCGTGAGTATGGGGATAAAGCTGATGAATCGGTGTTATCGATATATTAAGGCTAGAATTTATAGTGCCAATAAACACTTAATATTTCAACGCCAGGGTTTTCATTACCTAGATCGGCGTTTGATAAGTGACTGACTGCCAATCCAAGACTTTGTTGATCGTTGATGTCCTTGGCAATTTCCAATTGCGAACGAAACTCTAGCGGATGGCCCAGATCCAGATCGCTGCTGCCGCGGCTATAGTAACCGGCGCCCAGGCTCGGTTTTAAATGCCAGGTTTCAGTAAACTGCCAGTCGTACAACAATCCACCTCCCAGCCAAATAGTGCCGTCGGTGGTGGCTTGCACAGCCGCCCAAGGTTTCAGATTGTCCAGCCAGATATTGGAATCAGCCTCATATTCCAGGCGAAAGTCAGCGGCAGAATGCGAACCGTCGAAATCATAACTACCGGCCGCGATTCCTAACGTGCCAGCTTGTGAGAGTGATATTGAAGATGCTGCGATAACAAGGGATACGATGAGATGGGCTGTTTTCATTGTTGTCATTAACCACGAGAAATAATAAGTTATAGTGGTTGAAAATATAGCAAGCAATGCAAAAATAAAGCTAGACCGATCTGTCTTCAGCAGCAATGAATTTCATCTTTTTGTATTTTTGCCACATTCATATTGATGTGTAATGTAGAAATGTTTAGCCAAATAATTTATACGATAATTTTTTAACTTTATGAAAATTTGTAGTTTTTTTAATGGCTAAATTGACAGGGGTAGGATGCAGTTGAATGTGGTGAGTATGTGGAGTTGCTGTGATCCCGTATACAGTATCAAAGCTCGCTAAAAGCCGCTTTCAATGCGTCAATTTGAGTATCATCAAGTGGTTTTCCATCACTGGTTGAGATTAGAAAGCTATCTTCCACCCGATTGCCCAAGGTGTTAATTTTGGCATTGTGCAAAGCGACATCATTGTGTAGCAATGCCAGCGCCATACAGGCAAGTAACCCAGGCCGGTCATTGGCAATCACATCCAGCTGTTGAAACTGTTGTTGTTGGTCGTTGTACGTACTGGCAGGGCGAATGAAAATTTGCGTGGTTAATGGCATGTGTTTCACCTGCCGGCTGACGCGGCCCCGGATAGGCGTTGGAATCGCTATGGTGCCGGAAAGCTGTTCAGTCAGGCCTTGCTCAATATGCTTTAACAAGCCGTTGTAGCTGATTTGATGCGTGTCAGGCTCCAGCACAATGAAGTTATCCAGCGCATAGCCATGAGCGGTGGTGTAGATTCTGGCCTGTACGATGTTGTATTGCATGCTGTCGAAAAAATGGCAAATACGGGCAAAAATCTCTTTCTGGTCCCGGCTATAAATCATGACCTGGATGCCGTCGCCTTTGGGGCTAAGTCTGGCACGCACGATGGCGGTTTCAGTCAGCATATGCGGGATGAGTAAGCGGCTTTGCCAGGCGATTTCATCACTGTCAAATCGATTGAAATAGCTTTCGCCGAACGCTTGCCACAAAGGCTGTACTGAATCTTCTTTCATGTTAAAGCTGCTGAGTTTTTGCAGGACTTCCTGCTTGCGCAGGCTTAGTTGTGCGTCGGTATTCAATGACTGCTGCAATACGCGGCGTGTTTGTAAAAACAGGCTTTCCAGCAATTTGGCTTTCCATGCATTCCACACATTCGGGCTGGTGCCCCGAATATCGGCTACTGTGAGTAAATACAAAGCCGTCAGGCGATACTCCGAGCCTACCAGTCTTGCGAAAGCTTCAATCACATCAGGGTCAGATAAATCGCTTTTCTGCGCGGTGCTGGAGAGTTTGAGATGCGCTTCAACCAGCCAGGCGACCAGGTCAGTGTCTGCTTTGGGTAAGCCATGTTTCTGGCAGAAGCGTTTGGCATCGATGGTTCCAAGCACAGAATGGTCGCCACCACGACCTTTGGCTATGTCATGGAAAATAGCTGCCAGGTAAAGCAAATGCGGCTGACTAAATTCTGCAAATAACTGGCTGCACAATGGAAACTCATGCCGTAACTCAGGTTTTGCAAAGCGGCGCAGGTTGCGCAACACATTCATGGTGTGTTCATCCACGGTATACACATGGAACAAGTCATGCTGCATCTGCGCGATGACACGGCCAAACACAGGGATGTAGCGTCCCAGGATGCCGTAGCGATTCATGCGCCGCAGGCTACGGTGGACACCTTCTTTGGCTTGTAGAATTTGCAGGAATAACCCCTTGTTTACCGATTGCTGACGGAACGTGTTGTCAATCAACGGTTGCGCAGCCTGTAACGCCCTGACTAATGGCGCGCTGAATCCTGCGATGGCAGGGTGTTGCTGTAGCAGCTGAAAACAACGCAAAATAGCCTCGGGCTTGCGTTGAAACAAGTCAGGCGCTTGTGCGCTTAGCAGGCTGTGCGACAGGACAAAGTCTTGATCAATGACGGTCGCAGGCTCATTCTGGGGAGTGACACGCGCATGCATCAGCTTCAGCAAGACTTCGTTTTCGATAATGATGGCTTTGGCGCTTCGGTAAAAGCCTTGCATCAGTTGTTCGCTGGCGCGTTTTTGCGTAGTGGTCTGGTAACCCATTTGTTCAGCCAGGGTATTCTGGAAGTCGAATACCAACCGGTCTTCGCGTCGCTTGGCTAACAAATGCAGGCGGATACGCAAGTTTTGCAGTAAACGTTCGTGGCTTTTGAGTTGTCTTGCCTGTGCATGGCTGAGCAAACCCGTATGCACCAGGTCTTGCCAGTCGTGGCCTAGTTCTTGACTCTGCGCTATCCATAAAATCATATGCAAATCACGCAAGCCACCCGGGCTTTCCTTGATGTTTGGTTCAAGATTGTAGGCAGTGTCGTGAAATTTTGAGTAACGGATTTGCTGCTCACGTAACTTTTCCGCAAAGAAACGAGGTTTATCTAATTGTGTATGCAATGATTGCATCAAGGTTTTGAAAGCAGGCTTATGGCCTGTGAGCCAGCGTGCTTCCAGCAGGTTGGTCATAATCGTCACGTCAAGTTGCGCTTCAGCCAGACACTCGCTCAGCGAACGTACGCTGTGACCAATATTAAGGCCGATATCCCACAAGGCGCCAATCAGCGATTCAATCTCGGTTTGCAAAGCTGCAGGGCACTCTTCCGGCATTAAAATCAGCAGGTCGATATCTGAATGCGGGAACATGTCGCCACGGCCATAGCCGCCGACAGCAATCAGGCTGACTGTCGCGGGTAATCTAAATACGGCGCAGATGTCACGTAATAACTGGTCCAGCTGGCGGGTATTTTGCTGTAACAGGACTTTGGCATTAGGTTTTGCCAGATAAGCGGCAGCAAGCTGTTGCTGTGATCGCTGGAACGACTCACGCCACTGCTTGAGTTGTTCTTTGGCTATCACTGGCATGGTCTGGAATGGATATTACAGGGTTGGACGTGGGGGAGACCCGTCGGAAACGGTCATGATTTCAAAACCATCATCGGTGACGACGATTGTGTGCTCCCATTGTGCAGACAGGCTGCGGTCTTTAGTCACTACTGTCCAGCCATCAGACATGAATTTGATCTCGCGCCGCCCGGCATTAATCATAGGCTCAATGGTGAAAATCATTCCAGGTTTAAGGGTGACGCCGCTGCCAGGTTTCCCGTAATGCAGCACCTGTGGTTCGCAATGAAATTTTTTGCCGATGCCGTGGCCACAAAACTCACGTACCACACTGTAGCCATTTTTTTCTGCGAAAGATTGAATCGCATAGCCGACATCGCCCAGGGTATTGCCAGGTTTTACTTTCTCGATACCACGCCACATCGCCTGATAGGTAATTTCGCATAAACGCTTGGCCTGTGGTGAGACGGCGCCAATGAGGAACATGCGCGATGTATCGCCATGGTAACCATCTTTAATCACTGTAATATCGAGGTTAACGATGTCACCATTTTTCAGTTCTTTTTCACTAGGCACACCGTGGCAAATCTGCTGGTTAATCGAAGTGCATATTGATTTTGGGTAAGGTGTGTGACCATCCGGTGCATAATTGAGAGGCGCAGGAATCGCCTGTTGCACATTGACGATATAGTCATGGCATAGCTGATCCAGTTTATTGGTGGTGACACCCGCGACGACAAAAGGCGTGATGTAATCCAGCACCTCTGAAGCCAGCCGGCCAGCCACGCGCATTTTTTCAATATCTTCGGGTGTATGCAGAATAATTGCCATAAATTTGGTCACAGGGGAGTCGCGGCATATCACCTGACTCTGAAGCTAGTCACAAAGATTGCATTCTAACATAGCAGATTGGGTCTCATGCCTAAAGAAACAAGCCTTTTATAGCCCTGAAACAGTCAGCTCATGATTAAAACTGGCAGTGAATTCAGTGACTCATCGACACATTCGGAAGCTTGGCATTGTTTTATACTCAGGCGGACAAAACTAAAGCAGGAGCGTTTAGATGGTGACACTTACCGAGGCAAGAGCCAACCGGAACATTTCCGATTGGGTGGCATTTTTTGAAAATGCTGATATTCCTGTATTGCGGCAAACCGCCAGGGAGCTCGCACAGCTGCATGAGCACGAAGATGAAACCGGCGCACGTGATATTACACGCGTTGTGATTAATGACCCGCTGATGACTTTTAAGGTGCTGACCTTTGCCAATAACCATCGTAGCCGCCACCAATTGCAAGACCTGGTGCAGGTAGAGCAGGCAATTATCATGATGGGCACCAGTACTTTCTTTGAGCAGATTCCTACCGTGCCGCATGTGGAAGAGATACTAAGCAAACATGTGGCTGCGCTGGTCGATTTAATCAAACTCGTTGTGCGTGCCCATCGCGCTGGCTATTTTGCTGCGGAATTTGCATCCCATTTAATGGATTTGCATGCTGAAGAATTACGTGTGGCAGCCTCATTGCATGACTTTGCCGAAATGCTGATGTGGTGTTTTAACCCGGATGCCATGAGTGAAGTGCATAAGCGCCAGTTAGCTGATAAAACGTTACGCAGCCGCGCTGTTCAGCAAGAAGTGTTGGGGTTCAAGGTCATTGATTTGCAGGCTGAGTTGGTGCGCACCTTTAACTTGCCTTCATTGCTGAATGACCTGATGGATGAGCAACGTGCGCACCTGCCGCGGGTGCGGAATGTGCAATTTGCCGTCAACCTGGCCAGACATTCTGCTGATGGATGGGATAACGCGGCGTTGCCGGACGATTACAAAGACATTGCGCAATTGCTGCATGTGGATGTGCCACGTGTCATGCACATTGTTGGCGTGCCTAACGCGCAATAGTTATTCCGCTCGGTAACTTTGGCTAAGTACATCGGTAATCGCCTGATGCACCTTATCAATCAAAGCTTCCCATGAGGTGTCAGGTGCCTGCCTGAATAATCGCATGCCAGGGTACCACGCGCAGGTTTCCGACTGTTGTAACCAGCGGAAATGGGCTTGTTCAGGCAGTAGGAGCCATACTTTTTTGCCCAGTGCCGCAGCCAGGTGCGCGACAGCCGTATCTACCGAAATAATAAAATCCATTTGCATGATCAACCCGGCAGTATTGGTAAAATCAGCCAGTAAAGGATGATGGCATTCCAGCATGGGGAATCGTTTTAGCATGATGTGATCTTCACGCCTGAACTCTTTTTGCAAGCTGTGCCATTCAACTTCCATTTTCAATAATGGCGCCATCAAATGTAGCGGAATACTGCGCTGACGGTCATATTTGTTATGCGCATCACCGCACCAGTTCACACCGATACGCAATCGTCTTGCCGGGCCAAGGAGATCTTGCCATGGCTGCACATGCCGCTCTGCAATCTGCAGATAGGGTAGCGCAGCAGGAATTGCCTCAGTAACAGTCTTGAACGCCAGCGGCAAACTCAGCATGGGGCAATACAAATCAAAATGTGGCAGGGCACGGCCATCTTGCCGGATGACCTGAATCACCTCGGCATGACCCCATAATTCATTGAGCAAGTTGAACAATGCATCTGGCACGGCGACTATTATCTGGTTTGGTTTGAAAGCCTTCACTAACTGGATATAACGGCAAAATTGCAGAGTGTCGCTCAGCGTTTGTTCTGCAAGAATTAGAATTGTTTTGCCAACCAGGGACGTGTCACCTTCCCATAACAATTGTCGATTAGGCAATGCACCAGCTGGTAAAACCTGCCAGCGTGATTCGTACATTGGCCAGCCATCTTCGTATTCACCACGTGCCAGTTTTAACATGCTGAGGACGTAGCGTGCCTGTGCATGCGCGGGTGCGTGCTTTAATGCCGTTTCCAGGCACTCATAAGCCTCATCGGTATCGCCGTTTTCGTAAAGTGCCAGGCCAAGGTTGCAATAAGCAGACGCATAACCGGGATTCAGCTGTAATGCCTGCCGGAAGTCAGCAATGGCTTCCGGGTATTTACCAAGCTGGCAAAGCACGACACCGCGATTATTGTATGGCACCGGCAAGTTGGGTTGATAGGCGATAGCATGATGAAACGCTTTCAAGGCCTCTGCATGTTGCAATTGCATTTGCAAAATCAATGCACGCTGATGGTGTGCTTCGGCAAAGTCAGGTTGAATTTTGATGGCGGTATCCATGCAGGCCAGCGCTTCAGCAGGCGCATGCAATTGCTGGTGTAACACGCCGAGCCGATAGTGAAAATGTACGTGTTCAGGATGTGCGCTGACTGCCTGTTTAAGTACAGTCACCGCCTGTTCAAACTGCTGAGTTTGTAGCATCAAATCGACGCATTCGGTAAATGCCTGGATGTGCTGTGGATCCAGCTTGGTCACCGTGCGCAAACGCAATATTGCCTCTTGTGCGCGACCAAGGTTTTTCAGTGCGCGAGCATCCAGGTAATAGCTCTGTGCCTGCCTGGCATCCAGTTTAATCGCCACCTTGTATGAGTCATGCGCCGCTGAAAACTGCTGGGTGCGCATCTGCAAGTTGGCAAGTTGCAGCCGCAATTGCAGTGCCTTCGGCTGCAAGTTGATTGCCTGCAACAGATATTGCTCGGCAGCATGAAACTCATCATTTTGCAGCATCAGCCCCGCCAGTTTCTGATATGCCTCCCACCTCAGCGGGTCGGCGGCGATCAGTTTCAGCAGTTTTGCGATGGCTTCATTATTCATGTGGATGACTGCGATACTTCACGCGTTTGTAGTGTGCCTTAAAAGTAAATGGCGGATTTAAGTATGCATAGCTTGAACACTCTTTAAAGCTAAACATGTTGCTCTAAAAAATTTCTCCTTATATATCAGATATATACCGTGTAAAAATTTTATATTTGCACCAAGTTTGGCTTGGAAGCTGCTCTTAACCATAGCTTCCTTAAGGTACAATAAGCAGCTTATTGCGTCAACGGCCCATCCGCCTTGGGGCCTGATTTAGAGAGGAAAAATGCGAATGCTTGTCAAACTGGTTATGTATGGGCTGATCTTGTGGTTGGCCGTATGGGGCTATCGTCAGTATAGCCAGCCTTCAGCAAGACTCAGTGTAGGCATGAAAGCACCAGACTTTAAACTATCGGATGCTCAGGGCGGTACGCGTCGCTTGGCTGATTGGCAAGGCAAATGGGTGGTGCTTTATTTCTACCCTAAAGACGATACGCCCGGCTGCACCAAAGAAGCCTGTCAGTTTCGTGACGATATCCAGCAAATTCATTCTTTGGGCGCCGAGGTAGTAGGCATCAGCGTCGATACTGTTGCCAGCCATGCCGGGTTTGCGCACAAACATCGTTTACCGTTCCCCTTGCTTGCCGACACCAATGGCCACGTTGCAGATGCCTATGGTGCATTATTTAACCTGGTGGTGATCCAGATAGCCAAACGCACAACCTTTGTGATTGATCCGCAAGGCACCATTGCGGAGATTTACAGTAATGTGAATCCTGACGGGCATAGCCAGGTGATTATCAATGACCTGAAACGCCTTTCAGCTTTTTAAGAAGAATACGATGCAAGCACTTTCCCTGATCGTAGCGCACGCGGATAACCGTGTGATTGGTCACAATAACCAGCTGCCCTGGCACCTGCCGGAAGATTTGAAACGTTTCAAGAAACTCACGATGGGGCATCATATTATTATGGGCCGCAAAACGTATGAGTCACTGGGGCGATTGTTGCCGGGGCGGACGACTGTCATTGTTACCCGCGATCCGGATTACAAGGTTGAAGGGGCGAAGGTGGTTCATTCGATTCCCGAGGCGCTGGCGGCGTGTGCGGGAGATAGCGAGCCATTTCTGATTGGTGGGGCAGAGCTGTATCTGCAGGGCTTACCAGACGTGACACGCTTGTATCTCACACGTGTGTTTGCACAAGTGCGAGGGGATGCATTTTTTCCAGAAATAGAGATGGCTGATTGGGAGCTGGTTTCTGAAAAGGCTAATATTTCGGAAAATGGCTTGCACTATAGTGATTTAGTATATCAGAGGCATGTCTAGCTCACATTAACTGTTGGCTTGAGCTACCTTGTTTACATACATATCTAGTTTTAGCCCTAACCAATGTTTTCTGCCCCACGGCGCGGCGAGTTACTGATTCTTTGGGTAAACAAGAAACGTAACTCGCCGGGTGGTGAAATGTAGCGGAGCATAAAGCATATACAGTTAACTTTTCATTGCGCTAACTCTATGACAATTTAGCTAATTCCTAATCTTCCTGCTTAACACAATCAACAAAATACTCTGCTTTACCATTCACCAACTGCTTCACCAATCCATGGTTATCCGTCTCAAAACCAGGGAACTTCTCGTTAAACTCGCGTGCAAATTTCAGGTAATTCACAATTACCTTATTAAAACGCTCGCCAGGAATCAGCAATGGAATGCCAGGCGGGTAGGGCGTCAGCAATACTGCCGTGACACGCTCTTCCAAATCATCAATCGCCACACGCTCAATCTTGCGGTGTGCCATTTTTGAGAAGGCATCAGTAGGTTTCATGGCAGGCACCATATCCGACAAATACATTTCCGTTGTCAGGCGTGCGACGTCATTGGCTTTGTAGACTTCATGGATTTGTGTAGATAAATCTTTCAGGCCTATGCGCTCATAACGCGGATGTTTCTGTACGAATTCCGGCAATACCTTCCATAATGGCTGGTTCTTGTCGTAGTCGTCTTTAAACTGCTGCAACGCAGCCACCATGGTGTTCCAGCGGCCTTTGGTGATGCCGATGGTGAACATGATAAAGAAAGAATAGAGGCCGGTTTTTTCTACAATTACACCGTGTTCAGCAAGGTATTTGGTCACAATGGCTGCGGGGATACCAAATTCTTCAGAGAAATCACCATCCACGTCCAAGCCGGGAGTAATGATAGTCGCTTTAATCGGATCCAGCATGTTAAAGCCTTCGGCCAGGTTGCCGAAACCATGCCAGCGCTCGTTGGCTTTCAGCATCCAGGCATCGCGCTCTTCCAGGCCATCTTCGGACAAATCTGTTGGTCCCCAGACTTTAAACCACCAGTCGGTGCCCCATTCTTCGTCCACCTTGCGCATGGCGCGACGGAAGTCCAGCGCTTCTTTCAGCGACTCTTCCACTAAAGCAGTACCGCCAGGCGCTTCCATCATGGCAGCAGCGACGTCACAGCTGGCAATAATCGAATATTGCGGACTGGTCGAGGTGTGCATCAGGTAGGCTTCGTTGAATAAGTCCCTGTCCAGATGATTGTCCTGTGCATCTTGCACCAGAATCTGCGAAGCCTGGCTTAAGCCGGCCAGCAGTTTGTGGGTGGATTGGGTAGAGAACACCATAGACTCTTTACAACGCGGGCGGTCAGCGCCAATGGCATGGTAATCACCATAGAAATCATGGAAAGTCGCATGTGGCAACCAGGCTTCATCAAAGTGCAGGGTGTCGATCTTGCCATCCAGCATTTCCTTGATTTCTTCCACGTTGTATAACACGCCATCGTAAGTAGATTGTGTAATGGTCAATACACGTGGTTTGGCATTTTTATCGCTGGCAAACGGATTGCGGGCGATTTTCTTCTGGATATTTTCCCAGGCAAATTCACTTTTCGGGATGGGGCCGATAATACCGAAATGGTTACGGGTCGGCATCAGGAACACCGGAATCGCGCCGGTCATAATGATCGAGTGCAACACGGATTTATGGCAGTTACGGTCAACCACCACAATGTCACCCGGGGCAACAGTCGAGTTCCAGACGATTTTGTTCGAAGTCGATGTGCCGTTGGTTACAAAGTACAAATGGTCGCAGTTATAGATGCGTGCTGCATTGCGCTCTGAAGCTGCCACCGGGCCGGTATGGTCCAGTAATTGACCCAATTCATCCACCGCGTTACAGACGTCTGCACGTAGCATGTTTTCACCAAAAAACTGGTGGAACATCTGGCCTACTGGTGATTTCAGGAATGCCACGCCACCAGAGTGACCAGGGCAGTGCCAGGAATAAGAGCCATCGGCTGCGTAATGCGTCAGTGCTTTGAAGAATGGCGGCGGCAGACTATCCAGGTAAGCTTTTGCTTCGCGGATAATCAGGCGCGCCACGAACTCGGGCGTGTCTTCATTCATGTGAATGAAACCATGCAGCTCGCGCAGTACATCATTAGGGATATGGCGGCTGGTACGCGTTTCGCCGTGCAGGAAAATCGGGATTTCCTCATTGCGATAACGTATTTCCTGCACAAAATTACGTAATTGTTCGATCGCTTCCGGCTTTTCTTCGACGATTTCTTCATCATCAATTGACAGGATAAACGCAGAGGCACGGCTTTGTTGTTGTGCGAATGATGTGAGGTCGCCGTAACTGGTGACGCCCAGTACTTCAGTTCCTTCCTCTTCAATCGCTTTAGCCAATACGCGGATGCCGAGACCGGAAGAGTTCTCGGAGCGGAAGTCTTCATCAATAATGACGACGGGAAATCTAAATTTCATTCAATGAGTCCTTAACTTATCACTGAAACGTGTAGCTCAAAATACAAAGGCACTGAGAAAGCCATGCTTTTACTCCGTGCCTCTGTGGTAGTTGTTAGTTTTTTCAAAAGCTATATTTTTGGCAATGTAACGCCGACCTGGCCCTGATATTTGCCACCGCGATCTTTATAGCTGGTTTCGCACACTTCATCAGATTCAAAAAACAATACTTGGGCGCAACCTTCGCCTGCGTAAATTTTGGCAGGCAGCGGGGTTGTATTGCTGAACTCCAGTGTGACATAGCCTTCCCACTCTGGTTCAAATGGTGTGACATTTACAATGATGCCGCAACGCGCATACGTGGATTTTCCAAGGCAAATAGTCAATACCGAACGCGGGATGCGGAAATATTCAACCGTGCGGGCCAATGCAAACGAATTGGGCGGAATCACGCAATAGCCTTTGCCAGATACTTCGACAAATGATTGCGGGTCAAACTGTTTCGGGTCGACAATGGTGCTGTTGATATTGGTAAACACGCGGAATTCGTCAGCACAGCGGATATCGTAACCATAGGATGACGTACCGTATGAAACGATTTTCCCGCCATTCTCTTCGCGTATCAGTGTCGGCGAAAACGGCTCAATCATGCCGTGTTGTTCAGCCATTCTGCGTATCCATTTGTCCGACTTAATGCTCATTCCGATATCCAGTCTTTGCGCGGTTTGTGGCGCTTGTGTACTTGCAAATAAAGAGAAAAAAGCGGAGTTTCAAACTCCGCTTTTAGTAGGTGCAAATAATAACAATAAATGCTGTCAGTTTTGCAAACTTTTTATGAATTTTTGGCGATTATTTAAGCCTGCGGTATTTCTACCGCAAGTGCTTATTTGTCACCGCCCAATTCAATGCTGTAACGCCAGAACTGATCTTCACTTTCGAAGATCACTTTAGACGCTGCCGGGTCACGGCTACCGGCAGGGTATTGATATACCGGACGCTTGTCTTCAGCCCATGCTTTAACGACCGGGTCAACCAGACGCCATTGCGCTTCAGCTTCAGAAATATGCAGGTAGTTCGAGTTGTCACCTTGCATCAGGTTCAGCAATAAAGCTTCGTATGCGTCTACAGAGTCATCACTATCCCAACGGTTGGCGGCATCCAGCTGGATGGTGCGCGTTTGAATATCCAGGCCAGGGATCTTGGATTGGATTTCCAGTTTGATGCATTCGCGTGGCTGAATACCAATGATGAGCCAGTTCTGGTCCTGGTCATTGATTTGCAGCGGCGCTTTTTTAAAGCGGATAGCAATACGTGTATCGGCTTCGTGCAGGCGTTTAGCGGTGCGGATGTAAAATGGCACGCCTTTCCAGCGTGGATTGTCGATAAACAGTTTCAGTGCGGCATAAGTCTCAACCACGCTGTCATTGTTGCCCAGCTCTTCCAGATAACCTGGTACTTTTTCGCCATTGATTTCGCCAGCGCTATATTGCGCACGGAATGCGTGTTTTTCCAGTTCATCAACCGGAATCGGGCGAATTTGCTCCAGCAATGCAATCTTTGCGTCACGCACACCTTCAGGAGATAAGTCCTTAGGCAATTCCATCGCGGTCAGTGCCAGGGTTTGCAGAATGTGGCTTTGCAACATGTCACGCAATGCACCGGTGCTGTCGTAGAATTGGGTGCGGTCGCCTACACCCAGCATTTCGGTGTTGGTGATTTGTACGTGGTCCACATACTGGTTGTTCCAGATCGGCTCAAGCACAGTATTGGTAAAGCGTTGCAGCAAGATATTTTGCAGTGCAGATTTACCCAGGTAATGATCGATACGGTAGATCTGGCTTTCTTTCAGGTGCTTGGTAATTGCTGCTTGCAGTTCTTTCGCAGATGGCAGATCGGTACCAAATGGTTTCTCGATCACCACACGGCGCCAGTATTTGTCTTCTTGTGTCAGGCCGACATTCGCCAGTGATTCCACTACCGGAGCGAAATCCACCGGACGTACTGACAGGAAGTAGGCCAGATTCTGCGGGAATACAGACTCATCGCTCAGCGTTGCTTTCAGCTTGCTGAATGCATCAGGGTCGGTGGGCGGATTGGCATGATAAAAGTTACGCGCAATAAAGCGCTCAAACACGGCCTGGTCGTAACCTTTTTTAAATTTTGCATCCAGCATGCTTTTGATGTCTGCACGCCAGGCTTCAAGATCAACCACTTGGCGGCCAACGCCGACAATTTTCAGTTCTGCTGGCAAGCGGCCCAGTGAGTCCAGCCTGAATAAGCCAGGATAAAGTTTTACGCGGGCCAGGTTACCACTAGCGCCAAACAGCACCAGTGTGCATGGATCAATTTTATTCGTCATTTCTAACCTTAAGATAAAAATGTAAACGGGAAAGGGCAAGCCTTTCCCATATTTTAAACATCACTAGTAATAAGCAAAAAAGCCTCTCATCAAGAGAGGCCTGTTTTATTACTTGGTTTTTACTGCGTGACCGCCAAATGCATTACGCATCAGGGAAAGCAGTTTATAACTGTAACCTTTTGAGTCCTGGCTGCGGAAACGTGCTTGCAATGCCACTGTCAATACTGGGGCGGCAACGCCTTGCTCAACCGCTTCAACCACTGTCCAGCGGCCTTCACCTGAGTCAGCAACGTATGGTGCAATGGCTTCCAGTTTCTGGTCGTCTTTCAGGGCTTCTGCAGTCAGGTCAAGCAACCAGCTGCGTACTACAGAACCATGACGCCACAATTCAGTGATTTGCGCCAAGTCAAGATGGAAATCTTCCTTGCCTTTGATCAGGTCCAAACCTTCAGCAAATGCTTGCATCATGCCGTATTCGATACCGTTATGGATCATTTTGGTGAAGTGGCCGGAACCGACTGGACCAACGTGTGCCCAACCGCGGTCAGCGTGTGTTAATGCTTGTGCATAAGGTGCCAATACGTCAGCGTATTGTTTTTCGCCACCGTACATCAGGCAATAGCCATTATCCAGGCCCCAGATACCACCGGAAGTACCACAGTCGATAAAGCCGATACCATGTTCAGCTAATAAAGCGCCACGACGTTGGCTGTGTTTGTAGTTAGAGTTACCACCATCAACGATAATATCGCCTTTGTTCAGCAGTGGAATCAGGTCTTTGATTTGGTTTTCAGTGATTTCACCAGCTGGTAACATCAACCAGACGATTTTTTGGCCTTCCAGTTTGCTAACTGCATCAGCAACTGAGGTTGCTGCTTCCAGGCCTTCGTCTTTTACTAATTTGTTTACGAATTCGGTATTAAAGTCAAAACCAACCACGTTGATTTTGTGACGAAGCAAACGTGCAGCCATATTGCCGCCCATTTTGCCCAAGCCAATCATTGCTAATTTCATCAGGATTTTCCTATGGTGTAAGGACAGTTATTGAAACACCCATCTTTTGGATGGCATGAACCCGAGCGGGTTATTTGATAATTTTGCAGAATTATCATGTCGAGTCGGTTATAATTATAACAAATGCAGCCAGCGACTGAAAGGCTGCATTTTGTTATTTAACAAAAATGTCACAAAGTGTTTTTGTGAATGACTTAAAGTTGTTTCGTATCGTTTTCTTACAGGTTTTTTATGTCTTTGAACTCTCAAACACGTTGGCACACTTTTCAATCACAAGATGAAATTAACCAGGCAGCTTTACAGCGCATTTTAGCCGCAGCTGATGAAGCCATCGCCAAGCATGGTAATTTCCTGGTGGTGTTAGCTGGGGGCAGTACGCCTAAAGCTGTCTATCAGTTACTGGCGAAAGCCGATGCAGACTGGTCAAAATGGCATATATATCATAACGATGACAGATGCCTGCCAGCCGATCATGCCGAGCGCAATAGCAAAATGGCGCGTGAAGCGTGGCTAAACCACGTAGCGATTCCACAAAACCAGATTCATGATATCCCTGCTGAGTTGGGCAATGTTGAAGGTGCCAAGGCGTATGCACAGACTTTAAAAGGTGTGCGTACATTTGACCTGGTCATTCTAGGTTTGGGCGAAGATGGCCATACTGCGAGCCTGTTCCCGGGCCAGCTGGTTGATAACACTGCTGACGTGGTGCCAGTCTACAACTCGCCAAAACCACCTGCCGACCGGATTACCATTAGTCAGGACCGTTTGAGCAATACCAATGAAGTCATGTTTCTGGTGACTGGTGCCGGCAAACAAGAGGCGGTTGATAACTGGCGTAAAGGTGTTGCGATCCCGGCAACGTTGATTCAGTCACCAAACGGAGTGGATGTGTACTGTTTCGGTGTTGAGCTGAAATAGAACTGTAGTTATAGCGAAAAATAAAAAAAGCGCCCACAGGCGCTTTTTTTATACCTTAATTTAGATGCTTTATTTACTACTCTTTTCAGTGAGTAACTTTTCCAGTAATTGAATTTGCTGTTGCTGAAACTGAATAAGCTCCTGCCACTGGTGCTCGCGTAAATCATCCAATTTCTCGTGTAAAAGCAGAATCTCTAATTCTGCTTTGAGATTCACTTCGTAATCATGTTCGGCCTGCCTACGGTCAATTTCGGCTTCGCGGTTTTGTGACATCAATATAATCGGCGCCTGTATCGATGCCAGCATGGATAAAAACAAATTGAGCAGGATGTAAGGGTAGGGGTCAAACGCACGGTCATAGTGAAGCAAGATGACAGAGTTCAATATAACCCACGCAACGAGAACAAAAATAAACGCAAAAATAAATGTCCATGACCCACCAAAACGCGCCACGGCATCCGCAGCACGCTGGCCGAGATCGGAGGGTTGGCCGGATTTTTGTGATGGGTTACGTGAAATATGGCGGCGCTCGGTCAGCTGTCTCGCCACCTTTTGTGTACGCTCATCCATGGCCTCGTACTGCGCGCCAATCAGGTCTTCTGCGATATGGTGCTCACGGATGGTCATGCGATTTCTTTCTAGGTTTTTTGAATCACAATGTTGGGAAACTTGGCACTATGGTCCAAATTGGCAATCGCAATCTTGCTGGCCGCCTTGCGCGCGATCTGTTTATACGTGCTTGAAATTTTGCTATCCGGGGTAGCAACCACAGTCGGTTGGCCGCTATCCGCCTGCATGCGGATATTAATATCCAGCGGCAAGCTTCCCAGCAGATCCACGTTGTAATCCTTGGCCATCAATTCGCCGCCACCCGCGCCAAAAATATGCTCTTCATGACCGCAGTTGGTGCAAATATGCGTGCTCATGTTTTCGACAATACCCAGGATAGGGATGCCGACTTTCTCAAACATTTTGAGACCTTTGCGCGCATCTAGCAGGGCAATGTCCTGTGGCGTAGTCACGATAATCGCACCAGTGACCGGGATTTTCTGAGCCAGGGTCAGTTGGATATCGCCGGTGCCGGGCGGCAGGTCAATCACCAGGTAATCCAGGTCTTGCCAGCGGGTATCTCTTAATAACTGCTCCAGCGCACCAGTCACCATAGGCCCGCGCCAGACCATAGGCGTATCGGTATCCACCAGAAAACCGATACTCATGGCCTGAATGCCATGCGCGCGCATAGGCTCTATGCTTTTACCATCGGCACTATCCGGGCGACCGCTGATACCCAGCATTTGCGGTTGGCTAGGCCCGTAGATATCTGCATCCAGCAAGCCTACAGTTGCACCTTCAGCCGCCAAGGCCAAGGCCAGATTCACTGAGGTGGTGGATTTGCCAACGCCACCTTTGCCTGATGCCACGGCAATCACGTTTTTCACATTGGGTAGCAAGTTAACACCACGCTGTACGCTGTGTGCCACGATACGCGAACCGACATTGACTGTGATGTTGCCTATGCCATCCATAGTTCTTAGTGCATCCGCCACTTGCTGGCGAATCACATCAAACTGCGTTTGTGCCGGGTAGCCTAACACCACATCCAGGCTGACATCATTACCGTTAATCTGGATATTTTTGATGGATTTGGCACTGATAAAATCTTTACCAGTATTTGGGTCTATGCAAAGTTTTAAGGTGCTTTGAATCAATAATTCGCTGATGGCCATGCCTGGGATTCCTGAGGTAATGCCTGACTAAAGAGAGCGGGTATCTTACTCCATTGAGCACTCCTAGTCATGCAGACTCTATGCGATTTAGCCATTAAATTAGGTACCAAGGCACGTTCTCCGTCAGACCAGTAAGGTGGCTGTAAGCTATAAGTATGCTCTGGTAAGTTAATCGTAAGGCTCCACGGATAATGTGGATACATCGGTAACAGAGATTTTGCCCGAACATTTAAGTTACCCATTTATCAGGAGAAAATAATATGAAAAAAATACTCGCACTCACTGCCCTGGCCATGAGCCTTTCCAGTGTTGTTTATGCAGATACCTTGTTACAAACAGCTCAGCAAGATGGCAGCTTTAAAACTTTTTTAAAAGCGGTAAAAGTGGCAGGCCTTGAAAGCACCTTGAATGGCGATGGGCCGATTACCTTGTTTGCACCCGATGATGCTGCCTTTGCCAAACTTTCCAAAGCCAAATTAAATGCATTATTAGCTAACCCAACCGAGTTGAAAAAAGTGCTCAGCTATCATATATATCCTGGAAAAATTACACAGGCTGATGTGAGTGCCGGTCAAATAAAATCACTTGAAGGCGCAAATTTGAAGCTATCTGTTACCGAAGGCGTAAAAGTAAATAATGTTGCAGTGGAAGGCAATGAACTCAATGCCGATAATGGTGTGATTCATACTGTGAGTGCTGTGCTGATTCCTAAAAGTTAGTGAATTGTGAGCGTAATCAGTCTTTGCCAAAGCTTAAGGCCAATCAAGCATTATTGATTTCGCCAATGTTGCTGCAATAAATGGTTGTGGCATTGCTACTCATTATATTGCCTGCTAATCGCGGGCAATATAATTTACGGCGAGTGATTATGTAGTGTCGAATGGCATAAAGATTCGTTGAAACTGCAACGGGTTTGCTAAAATAGTCGTTTTAAGTTTTGGTTACGGTGTCATGACACGCAAAATATTGGTCACTTCTGCACTTCCTTATGCCAATGGCAGTATCCATTTGGGGCATCTGGTTGAATATATTCAAACCGATATCTGGGTGCGTTTTCAGAAAATGCAGGGCCATACTGTGCATTACGTTTGCGCGGATGACACGCATGGCACACCGATCATGCTCCGTGCGGAAAAAGAAGGCATCACGCCAGAAGCGCTGATCGAAAAGGTGCATGTTGAGCATAGCCAGGATTTTGCCGATTTCCTGGTGCAGTTTGATAACTACTATTCCACCAACTCGGAAGAGAACCGCCAGTTGTCCGGTAATATCTACCGTGCGCTCAAGGCTAATGGCAAGATCGCCAATAAGACGATTGAACAGTATTTTGACCCGGTCAAAAGCATGTTTTTACCGGACCGCTTTATCAAAGGCGAGTGCCCCAAATGCCACTCCAAGGATCAATATGGTGATAACTGTGAAGTCTGCGGCACCACTTACAGCCCGACAGAATTAATCAATCCTTATTCTGCAGTGTCTGGAGCGACACCGGTACGTAAAGAGACTGAGCACTACTTCTTTAAATTAAGCGAATGCGTGGATTTCTTGCGTGACTGGACCCGCTCCGGCACTTTGCAAGCCGAAGCTGCCAATAAAATGAATGAGTGGCTGGGCGAAGCGGGTGAGAACAAATTATCTGACTGGGATATTTCGCGGGATGCGCCTTATTTCGGTTTTGAGATTCCTGATGCGCCGGGTAAGTATTTTTATGTCTGGCTGGATGCGCCGATTGGCTACATGGCCAGTTTCAAGAATTTGTGTTCAAAAGCTGGTTTAGACTTTGACGAATACTGGAAAAAGGATTCCACCACCGAGCTGTATCATTTTATCGGTAAAGACATTCTCTACTTCCATGCCTTGTTCTGGCCAGCGACATTGGATTATTCCGGTCACCGCACGCCGACACAGGTATTTGCACATGGTTTCCTGACCGTGAATGGCGAGAAAATGTCCAAGTCACGTGGCACGTTTATCACGGCACGAAGTTACCTGGATCACGTCAAGAATCCTGAGTATTTACGCTATTACTATGCCGCCAAGCTGAATGGCAGTATGGAAGATATCGACCTGAACCTGGAAGATTTTGTCGCACGTGTCAACAGCGACCTGGTGGGTAAATACATCAATATCGCCAGCCGTACTGCCGGATTCATTGCCAAGAAATTCGACAACAAAATCATTCCTGCCCAGCATACGGTGATCGATGATATGCGTGCTGCTGCACCGGCGATTGCTGAAGCTTTTACAGCGCGTGATTTTGCGCGTGCCTTGCGCGAAGTTATGAAACTGACCGATGCAGCCAATGCCTATGTGGCGGAGGCGGCACCATGGGTGGTGGCGAAAGATGAAAGTAAATCGCCAGAATTGCATGCGATTTGCAGTAACGCGCTGGAAATGTTCCGCCTGCTGACGATTTACCTGAAGCCGGTGCTGCCAAATATTGCAGCGGCGGTAGAGGCTTTCTTCGATGTGGAACCTTTACAGTGGGCCGATGCGGCATTTGGGTTGGGTTCGCAAACTATACAGCCATATTCACATATGGTGACGCGTCTGGAAGGCAAGCAAATCGAAGCCATGGTGGAAGCCAACAAAGAAAACTTGCAGGCAAGTGCGGCGGTACCGGTAAAGGCTGAAGCGAAAGCAGACAAGAAAGTGGAAACGACCACGGCAACAGAAGAGGGCGCTTATATTTCGATTGATGATTTTGCTAAGGTGGATTTACGCATTGCAAAAATCGTCAGTGCCGAGCATGTGGAAGGCGCAGAAAAACTGCTGAAATTAATGCTGGATATTGGCGAAGCACAGCCGCGCCAGATTTTTGCTGGGATTAAGTCTGCCTATGACCCGGCCACCCTGGTCGGTCGCCTGACCGTGATGGTGGCAAACCTGGCGCCACGCAAGATGAAGTTCGGCATGAGTGAAGGCATGGTACTGGCAGCCAGTGATGAGCGTGGCGGACCGTATATTCTTTCACCAGACAGTGGAGCGCAACCTGGTATGCGTGTCAAATAATGCACACTGAATGATGATGTGCCGGAACGGAATGCGCCGACATTTGTCATAACTGGGTTGTCTTATTTAGCAATTCCTTGCGCTAAATCAAAGAAAATACAGCCGTTTTCGGTGTTAATAAACATTTCAAATCCCGGCTAAATCATTGTTTTATATTATATTCAATCATATAATATAAAGTTGTATAATGTTTCACGAATGGTCCATATTGCAATGGCAGCGTCCCAAGCACTGAGCGGTGCAAATCCCTGGCAAGGGCTGGATATCCAGTCCGAATGGGAACGTTTTAGCCAGCGTGATACCAGTTCTTCGCATGTGTGGACCTCGCACGTCTGGGTCGATTCTATGCACTGCGCCGCTTGCAGCGGGCGCATTGAGCAGACCATCAAGCAACTTCCCGGTGTACTTGCTGTGTATGCCAGCGCAGCTTCGAAACGCGTACGCGTGGTTTGGGATGCACAAAAAATTTCCCCTTCGCAATGGTTTGCCAATCTGGATGAGATTGGCTATACCGCCATGCCGGTCAACGAATACAACGCCATTACCGATAGAACCGTCCAGCAGCGCAAGATGCTCTGGCGGCTGGTAGTCGCGGTTTTCTGCATGATGCAGGTCATGATGTACGCTTACCCTACCTATACCGCCGATAGCAATGACATGGCACCGGATATGGTGCAATTGATGAAGTGGGCATCATGGGTGCTGACGTTGCCGGTGATGCTGTTCTCGGCAACGCCGTTTTTGTCCCAAGCCTGGATTAGTCTCAAGCAGCGCCAGCTCGGTATGGATGTGCCGGTGTCACTTGGCATTATCACTGCCTTTGTCATGAGCACCCTGGCAACCTTTGCGCCTGGCGGGTGGTGGGGTGATGTGGTGTATTACGACTCACTCACCATGTTCGTCAGTTTCCTGCTGATCGGGCGCTGGTTGGATGTGAAACTGCGCAACCGTACCGCCGGTGCACTGGAAAACATGATGCGCCGCTTGCCGCATGCAGTGCTGAAAAAAAGTGAAACAGGCGAGTGGGTGCAAATTGCGGCCAGCAATATCAATGTCGGCGATATTCTGTATGTTCGCCCAGGCGAAATATTTGCGGCGGATGGTAAGGTCATTGTCGGCAATACCAGTGCCGATGAATCCATGCTTACCGGCGAATCTGATCCGGTGATGAAACCAACCGGAGCCCAGGTCATTGCCGGTTCCGGCAACCTGACTTCGGTGATTGAGATGCAGGTCGAGCAGGTGGGCGAGGGCACGCAATACCATGCACTGGTGAATTTAATGGCATCCGCATCAACTGAAAAGCCTGGCATTGCTTTGCTGGCTGACAAAGTCGCGCAACCTTTCCTGTGGGGCGTGTTGCTTGCCGCATTGGTGGCGGTTGGTTACTGGTGGTCTATAGACCCGGCCAAAGCCGTGATGTCGGCGGTCGCGGTGTTGGTGGTGACTTGCCCATGCGCGTTGTCTCTGGCGACACCGGCGGCGATGCTGGCCAGTGCGGGCACGTTTGCCAAAGGCGGCGTGCTGATCCGCCGCTTGCACGCGATTCAGGCCATGAGTGAAATCGATACCATCGTGTTTGATAAAACCGGCACGCTGACCGAGAACTTGCAACAGGTACAATTGGCTGAAACACATCCTGATTGGGGCAATACCCTGATTCTGGATATGCTGGCTTCGATCACCCGCGATTCCCTCCACCCGGTGGCAAAGGCGCTGCATACTTATGCTGTAGAACAAGATGCCCTCACTGACCTGGTCATGCATGACTGGCAGGAAGTCGTTGGTGGCGGTATTTCGGCGACCCTGGATACGCAAGCCAAAGCTGCTGTAGCCGTGAAACTGGGCAATGCGCAGTTCAGTGGCGTGATGGAATCGGATATTGGGGCAGAGCGCCAGGTGTATTTAATGGCTGGCAACGTGATGGTGGCGCGATTCACGTTGACGGAGCAGGTGAAGCCACATGCCAAGGCGGCAATTTCACAATTAATTTCACAAGGGCTTGATATTCAACTGTTATCTGGTGATAGAATAGCGCCGGTAAAAAATCTGGCATTACAACTCGGTATTCAGAGTGCGTCAGGTCTGCAAAAAGCAGAAGATAAGCTGCAACACGTGATGTTGCTGCAAAAACAGGGGCGGAAAGTTTTAATGGTTGGTGATGGTTTGAATGACGGCCCTGTCATTGCAGCAGCGCATACTTCTATTGCAATGGGTACCGGCGTCCCTTTGACGCAGGCACAAGCCGATATGGTGGTATTGGGTAATGATATCGGTGTGCTGGTTTCGCTCATTTCGCACTGTAAGAAAACTATCCTCATCGTAAAACAAAATTTGTTATGGGCAGCGCTTTATAACGCTGCCGGAGTGCCTCTGGCGATCATGGGGCTGCTACCTGCCTGGTTGGCAGGTTTAGGGATGGCGGCCAGTTCGCTGTTGGTGTTGCTTAATGCATTGCGGCTGACGGACTGGAATAAGTCCGGCTGGCAGAAAGGTCAGGCATAGCTCCATGGAAATAGCGTTTTTATTGATACCGCTGGCGGTGTTGCTGGTGTTTGTAATACTGGGTGGTTTTTGGTGGGCCATCCATACAGGACAATTTGAGGATCTGGAAGAAGAAGGATCCCGAATATTAGAGCAGGATTGATATGTGTCAAATCGTCGCCACTTAATGTGTGCGACATTGGGCATACATCAAAAAAAGTAGTTTTTTCATGTTGGGTGTTTGTTTTAATGATTGGGAGAAATCCATGCAAGATGCAACCGTGAAGGCTGCGACCTACAATGACAAAGTAGTTCGCCAATTCGCAATCATGGCAGTGGTTTGGGGTGTGTTTGGCACATTGATGGGCGTGATTATTGCGTCCCAGCTGGTGTGGCCTGATTTAAACCTGGGCTTGTCATATACCTCTTTCGGCCGCTTGAGACCACTGCATACCAATGCCGTGATTTTTGCATTTGGTGGCTGTGCTTTGTTCGCGACTTCATACTATGTCGTACAGCGTACCTGCCAGACCCGCTTGTTTAGCGATAAGTTGGCGAGTTTCACTTTCTGGGGCTGGCAAGCAGTGATTGTTGCTGCAGCCATCTCCTTGCCTTTGGGTTACACCCAGGGTAAAGAGTACGGCGAACTGGAATGGCCAATTGATATCCTGATTGCAATCGTATGGATTTCATACGCGATTGTGTTCTTCGGTACCATCGGTATCCGCAAGGTCAAGCATATTTACGTTGCCAACTGGTTCTACGGGGCGTTTATCCTGGCGGTGGCTTTGTTGCACATCGTTGAGAGTGCGGCGATCCCTGCTGGCTGGTTCAAGTCTTACTCTGCTTACGCAGGTGTACAGGACGCGATGGTGCAGTGGTGGTATGGTCACAACGCGGTTGGTTTCTTCCTGACAGCGGGCTTCCTGGGCATGATGTACTACTTCGTGCCTAAGCAAGCCGAGCGTCCTGTGTATTCTTACAGCTTGTCTATCGTCCACTTCTGGGCGCTGATCTTTACTTATATGTGGGCGGGTCCTCACCACCTGCATTACACCGCATTGCCTGACTGGACCCAGTCTTTAGGTATGGTGTTATCCCTGATCCTGTTTGCACCAAGCTGGGGCGGTATGATCAACGGTATCATGACCTTGTCCGGCGCCTGGCATAAACTGCGCACAGACCCTATCTTGCGCTTCCTGATCGTTTCATTGTCTTTCTACGGTATGAGTACCTTTGAAGGCCCGATGATGGCGATCAAAACAGTGAACGCGTTATCTCACTACACCGACTGGACCGTAGGTCACGTGCACTCTGGTGCATTGGGCTGGGTGGGTTTCATCTCCATCGGTTCCCTGTACTTCCTGATTCCACGCCTGTTCGGCCAGAAACAGATGTATAGCGTAAAAGCGATTGAAGTGCATTTCTGGATGGCGACCATTGGTGTGGTGTTATACATCTCAGCATTGTGGATTTCCGGTGTGATGGAAGGGTTGATGTGGCGTGCGATGAACGCTGACGGTACTTTGGCTTATACCTTTGTAGAAAGCGTAAAAGCAAAATTCCCGTACTACCTCACACGTGCGATAGGTGGTTTCCTGTACATGAGCGGTTTAGTCATCATGTTGTGGAACACCTATAAAACAGCAACTAGCGGCAAACCAGCGACGGTAGAAATACCTGCTGTGGTTGCACACGCTTAAGGAATTCATCATGGCATCTCATGAACAAAATAGTGGCAATCTGCACGAGAAAATCGAAACCAATAACTTTTTGCTGATCGTGCTGACTTTAATCACCATCTCTTTCGGTGGTTTGGCAGAAATCGTGCCTTTGTTTTTCCAGAAGACACTGACAGAGCCTATCCGTGGCTTGCAACCTTACACCGCTTTGCAGCTGGCTGGACGTGACATCTACCTGCGTGAAGGTTGCTACAACTGTCACTCACAGATGATCCGCCCGTTCCACGCTGAAACACTGCGTTATGGCCATTACTCTGTCGCGGGTGAATATGTGTATGACCATCCGTTCCAGTGGGGCAGCAAGCGTACGGGTCCAGACCTGCATCGTGTAGGCGGTAAATACAGCGATGACTGGCACCGTGTACACCTTAACCAGCCTCGCGACGTCGTGCCTGAATCCATCATGCCTGCGTACCCCTGGTTGAATGAGAACCTGGTGGATGATGCAACGATTGGTGACCACATGGCTGCGCTGCGTAAAGTAGGCGTGCCATACACCGATGAACAGATCAAAGAGGGTAGTGCTGCCATTAAAGGCAAAACCGAAATGGATGCGCTGGTGGCATTCCTGCAGGTACTCGGTACCCATCTTAAATAAGGAGTCGCGCCATGGACATCATCAGCATATTACGCATACTGTTTACGTTACTGACCTTTGTATTGTTTGTAGTGATCGCAGTGTGGGCATGGCGCAACCGCAATTCCAAAAATTTCAAGGACGCGCAGAACCTGCCGTTCGATCAAGACTAAAACCTCTGCAAAAAGGTTAAGGAAAACATCATGAATGATTTTGTAAGTGGATTTTGGCCGATCTGGATTTCGACCATTACCCTGGGTGGCATTGCGTTTTGTGTTGGCTTGCTGATTTTCGCCAGCCGCGTAAAAGTGACGCTGGACAGTGACAATACCAATGGTCACGAGTGGGACGGTATTAAAGAGATGAACAACCCGCTGCCAATGTGGTGGGTAGGCCTGTTTATCATCACCGTCATCTTTGGTCTGGCTTACCTGTTCCTGTTCCCGGGTTTGGGTGAATACCAGGGTAAATTTGGCTGGACTGCCGTTAAACAGTACGAAGCCGAAAAAGCCAAAAACAACGAAAAAATTGCACCGCTGTATGCCAAATATGCGGCGATGCCAGTGGAAGATGTTGCCAAGATCCCAGAAGCGCGTGATATCGGTAAGCGTATTTTCCTGAATAACTGCGCAGCCTGTCATGGTTCTGATGCCAAAGGCAGCCGTGGTTTCCCTAACCTGACTGACACTGACTGGTTGTACGGTGGCAGCCCGGAAAGAATCAAGGAAACCATTACCGGAGGCCGTATTGGCATGATGCCGCCAATGGCAGCCGCTGTCGGTAGCGAAGAAGACGTTAAAAACGTGGCTAACTATGTATTAAGCCTGTCTGGCAGTATCCATGACTCAGGTCGTGCCAATGCCGGTAAGGATAAATTCGTGGTGTGTGCTGCCTGTCACGGCGCTGAAGGCAAAGGTAACCAGATGATAGGTGCCCCTAACCTGACAGACAACACCTGGTTGCATGGCCAGGGTGAAGCGGCCATTATCAAACGTATCCATGAAGGTAAAACCAACCAGATGCCAGCCTGGGAAGAGAAATTCAGTCCTGAGCAAATCCATCTGCTGACTGCTTATGTTTGGGGTCTTTCAAACAAGTAAGGCATGCAGAAATCCATGGGTGACATTGGAAAGAACGCTGTGAAAATAACCACCATTCCTGAGCAGGAGGTGGTTTTTTCGCTTTATAAATCTGAAGACAAGGTATACGCACGTAGCGTTTCAGGTTTTTACAACAACTGGCGCTGGGTCATGGTGTGGGTCACGCAGCTGTTTTTCTACGGTGTGCCATGGCTGCAATGGGATGGCCGCCAGGCCATGCTGTTTGACCTGGAAGGCATGCGCTTTTATGTGTTTGGCCTGATCTTTCACCCGCAGGATTTGATTTACCTGGCCTTCCTGCTGATTGTCTCAGCGCTTTCGCTGTTCCTGTTCACCGCCATTGCCGGGCGGTTATGGTGTGGCTACACCTGTCCGCAAACGGTATACACCGAGATTTACATGTGGATGGAGCAGAAAATCGAGGGTGACCGTATTGCGCGTATGCGCCTTGATGACAGTAAATGGAATCTTAACAAGGTGACACGTAAATCCCTGAAGCAATTCGCCTGGATAGCATTTGGGTTATGGACTGGCGTCACCTTTGTTGGTTACTTCACGCCCATGCGCGAGCTGGTGCCGAGCTTGCTACAGTTACAGGCTGGTGGCTGGGAAACCTTCTGGGTGTGTTTTTACGGCTTTGCCACCTATGGCAACGCAGGCTATATGCGCGAGCAGGTCTGCAAATACATGTGCCCGTATGCGCGATTCCAGAGCGCCATGTTTGATGGCGATACCATGAACGTGACCTACGACGAAGCGCGCGGCGAACCACGCGGTGCACGTTCTAAAAAAGCCGGCGAAAACGCCAACGGCCTGGGCAGTTGCATCGATTGCAATATTTGTGTGCAGGTATGCCCGACCGGCATTGATATCCGTAACGGTTTGCAATATGAGTGTATCGGGTGTGGTGCCTGTATTGATGCCTGTGATGATGTCATGGATAAAATGGGCTATGCCAGAGGCCTGATTAAATACACCACGCAAAACGGCATGGATAACCGCTGGAGCCGCCAGCAGATGCTGGCGCGTTTGTTAAGGCCACGTGTGCTGATTTACTCAGCTATTCTCATGACCCTGGTTGTCGGCATGGTAGTCAGCATCTACTACAAAGCTGATTTCAGGCTGGATGTATTGCGTGACCGCGCAGTGATGGCGCGTTATACCAATGATGGCAAGATTGAAAACGTCTACAACCTCAAGCTGGAAAACGAGACTGAAGAGATGCGGAATTACGATCTGAAAGTCACCGGTATACCTGACTTGGCCGTTCATTTCTCAGATAACAATGTCCAGCAAATCAAAGCGCTCAAACCTTTTGAGAAGCGCAATGTCATTGTAGAGATACAGTTGCCGGATGGTGAAATACGTGCCGGATCGCACAAGATTTTGTTTGAAATGACAGATATTCAAAGCAAAGAAACCATCAAGGAAAAATCTGTATTTATCGTGCCCAGTAATTAATGGGTAACCAGGTACGAACAAAAGGAGTAGAGCAGCGTGGCACACAGCATTATGCACAAAGGAGCACAGATGGCTGATCGACAAAAATGGTACCAAAACCCCTATGTCTGGCTGATTATTGGTGGCCCGGCATTAGTGATAGTGGCTTCCTTTATCACGCTATATCTGGCGATTACCCATCCTGATCCACCGATTGACGACTATTACCGTAAAGGGATTGAAATCAATAAGACACTGGATGCTGAGAGAGATGGTATGGCACCCGCCATTGCCGCACGCAACCACGCGCAAACCGGTATGAAACCGGCTGATGACTAAATATTGACTCACTACTTATTTGTAACTAAAAATGCGCGCACGTGAAGCTCCTGTGCGCGCAGTCTCCCCCGCATAATCCTGTATCACATTGTCCGCAGTAGGTTTTAAGCTTATTGAATAGCGCTTGAGCTTGGATCCAGAATGGCTTGCACTTATATTTGCGTTAGCAGGTGCTGGCGTTAAAGATCGCTTTCAGCTTGTCGTGATCCAGGATGCGGATATTCTTCTGTTTGACTTCGATAATACCTTCTTCGCTGAACTTGGAAAATGTGCGGCTGACCGTTTCCAGTTTCATACCCAGATAGCTGCCGATTTCCTCGCGCGTCATACGCAAGATCAGTTCGCTTTTTGAGTAGCCCCTCGCGTGCAGGCGTTGCAGTAAATTCAGCAGGAAAGCAGCCAGGCGCTCTTCAGCGCGCATATTGGCTAACAGCATCATGACGCCATTTTCACGCACGATTTCGCGGCTCATGATTTTATGCACATGGCGTTGCAGCATAGGGATTTGCCGTGACAGATCTTCTACATGGTTAAACGGCATCACACATACTTCGGCGTCTTCCAGCGCAATCGCATTGCAGTTATGTTTATCGCTAACAATGCCATCCAGGCCCATAATTTCACCAGCCATCTGAAAACCGGTGACTTGTTCTCGACCATCTTCAGAAACCACGCAAGTCTTAAAAAAGCCGGTACGAATCGCGTACAGCATGGTGAATGCATCACCACTGCTATACAGATGCCCACCTTGCTTGATTTTTTTGCGGGTGGCGACCATACCATCCAGCTGCTGCATTTCATTTGAGCTCAGGCCTATAGGCAGGCAAAGTTCGCGCAGGTTGCAGTTAGAACAGGCGACTTTGAAACTGGATTCCAGTTGTTTGGCATCGGCTTGCTGGTGTTCAATTGGCCTTGGCTCAGTATGCATAGAGACAATCCTGGACTGGTGTTGAGTATCTGCCAAATTATACGCGTCCTGGCCTGATGTTTCATTGAACATGTTGTGCGCTCTCTTCCCATTTTTTAGGTGGCCCTATTGTGCGCTCGCACGACCGCTATCCATTTGATGTGCATCAAGTAGCCGTCAATTACTTTGTGGCAAAGTGAATCCCATTGCATGACAGGCATTACAGTCAACCCACCCGGACAGGAAACAGTTTGCTAGCTATGAAACAACCGTTGATGATTACGCAGGAGCATATCGAGCGTTATGACGTCTCGGGACCCCGTTATACCTCTTACCCGACGGCAGACAGGTTTGTTGAGGCGTTTGATGCGACGACCTATTGCAAGGCGATTGAGCAGCGCAATATTAACAGCTGGACGCAACCGTTGTCGGTATATGTACATATACCGTTTTGTGCATCATTGTGTTTTTACTGCGCCTGCAACAAGATCGTCACCAAGCGCTATGAGCAAAGTGCAATTTACCTGGACTACCTGCAACGCGAGCTGGATTTGCATCTGCAATCATTAGGTCAGCAGCAAAAGGTCAACCAGTTACATCTGGGAGGTGGCACACCTACATTCTTTAGTGATGAAGAATTATCCAGTCTGGTGCGCATGTTGAAAAAGGCATTTACGTTCAGCGCAGAAGGTGAATATTCGGTTGAAATAGATCCACGCACGGTAGACCAGGCACGTTTGCAACATTTGCGAAACCTTGGATTTAATCGCCTGAGTTTTGGGGTGCAGGATTTTGATGCTGATGTGCAGGAAGCTGTGCATCGCATCCAGACTTACAAACAAGTCGCCACCCTGATGCGTCAAGCGCGCGAGATAGGTTTTCAGTCATTGAACACTGACCTGATTTACGGTTTGCCCAAACAAACACCTGTTACTTTCAGGCAAACCATTTCACAGATAATTACCTTAAAGCCAGATCGAATTGCACTATATGGCTACGCGCATTTACCTTCACGCTTCAAACCGCAACGCCGTATATTGCAGGAAGATTTACCTCATGCGGTTGATAAAATCCAGATGCTGTCAGAAGCCATTCAGCAGTTAATGCAGGCAGGTTATGTCTACATAGGCATGGATCATTTTGCCTTGCCTGAAGATTCGTTGGCCATTGCCAAGCAGCAGGGCAGGTTACATCGCAACTTCCAGGGTTACAGCACCATGGCTGACCAGGATATCTTGGCTTTAGGTGTGTCAGCGATTGGTAAAATGGGGGCGACTTACAGCCAGAATGCCAAAACGCTGGAAGAGTATTATGACTTTCTGGATCAGCAACAATTGCCGATTGTCCGTGGCCTGGCCCTCAGCCGTGATGACCTGATCCGCCGTGCGGTGATTATGGCCATCATGTGTCATGGCGAGTTAAGCTATGAGTCCATAGAATTATCCTACATGATAAACTTTAGAGAATACTTTAAGTCAGAGCTTCAAGAACTTGTAGAAAAAGAAAAAAATGGCTTGATCATAATAGAAGAAGATGGGATTAAGGTGACTGAGATAGGCTGGTTCTTTATCCGCGCCATCGCCCTGGTATTTGACCGTTATTTACAGCACGATGCCAACCGTGCAAGGTTCTCCAAAATCCTTTAAACTGCCGGCATGTTAGCCAGTTTACTCCTGACCGCCTTCGTCATGGGGCTGGCAGGCGGGCCTCACTGCATAGCCATGTGTGGTGCAGCTTGCGGCGCCATGCAAACTCCCTCCCACGTTAAATCCATCCCGATACGCCTTGTAAAGACTGTCCCCTGGAGCTTTTACCTTGGGCGCATGCTTGGTTATGGCATGCTAGGCGCATTAGCCGCGCAAAGCCTGCGTGGTCTCGCCTGGTTATCCAATCAAAGCCAGGTATTCCAGCCCTTGTGGACGTTTTCGCATACCCTGATTTTCGCCTGGGGTTTTTTGTTGCTGGTCACCGGTCAACAACCGCAATGGGCAGTGCAGGGTGCACAAAAGGTCTGGGCCTGGATTAAACAACACACCCGGCACGCCAGATTTAATTTTCTGTTTACCGGCATGGTCTGGGCCCTATTACCGTGCGGCTTGCTTTATTCGGCCGTGATGCTGGCCTCGCTGCAATCGCAATGGTTACAAGGCGCATTGGTGATGATGGCATTCGCTATCGGTTCTGCCACCGTGATGGCGATCGCGCCTGTGCTGTGGCAATCAGGCCAACAAGCATTACCTACGTGGTTTAAAGAAACCACCGGCATGCGTATCAGCGGCATGATGCTGGTTATATTGAGCTTGATCGCCTTATGGATGGACCTCATTCATCACGATAAGTTATGGTGCCAAGTACTTTGATTATTAAATATAAATTACTGTAATTTTTTGCTTTATAAATAAGAAATATTGCCGAAATCACCAGACTGATGTAGTTTACTCTTGTTAATTTAAATTAATTACTCAGGGGTAATTCTATGTGTCTTATTAAAGCCTGCATCATTTTGGTATTCACTATGTGGGTTTTTCCAGCCTATGCTACAGCGCCGGATATCCTGTTGGCACATATCTACCAGCAAGGTTTAGATGTCCGCGAATACCTGATTAGCGAAAAACTGGATGGCATTCGCGCAGTCTGGGATGGCAAGCAATTAGTCAGCCGTCAGGGACACCCGATTCACGCACCAGCCTGGTTCACCAAACAATTCCCCTCTCAGGCACTCGATGGCGAGTTGTGGATAGCGCGCGGCCAATTTGAATTACTGTCGGCTACCGTCAGGCAAACAGTGCCGGAAGATGCGGCGTGGCGAAAAGTGATTTATTACGTATTCGAGCTACCGAATGCAGAAGGCTCGTTTGCAGATCGCGCCCGGCGCCTGGAGCAACTCGCACGAAAAGTAAACAGCCCCTACCTGAAAGTCATTAAACAATTTCATGTGCAAGATGAACAATCCCTGAAACGCACGCTCGATAACGTCGTTGCAAAACACGGGGAAGGGCTGATGTTGCATCGTGCTGATGCGCCATATCTCACCGGCCGCAATCATGCTTTACTTAAACTTAAGCCACAACTGGATGCCGAAGCCATAGTGATTGCGCATGTGCCCGGCAAAGGCAAATACGTTGGTAAAATGGGTGCCTTACTTGTAGAAATGCCGGATGGATTGCAATTCAAGTTAGGTACAGGTTTTAGTGATGCAGAGCGTGCGAATCCGCCACCAATCGGCAGCCAGGTCACTTATACTTACAGGGATATCACTAAAAAGGGCAAACCAAAATTTGCCAGCTTTGTACGGGTGCGTCCACCTGAATAATGTTAGGAAAAGAATATGAAATTTTTTGCAGCGCTAATGATGGGATTACTGGTCACCAATGCTTATGCGTTTGATCTGAGCGGTATCTATGATTGCCGTGGAGAGGATGCACATGAAGGTGAATATACCGGCATAGTGACGATGAAGTTGCGCAAGGAGCATAGCAAAGGGTCAGACACCAGTTATGACTTTCAGTTGGAAGTGCCTGATTATGGACTCTATAAAGGCCACGCGGCGGCACATGGCATGCATGCGGCGATGCACTTTGCCTTGCCGGTGGAGAATGGCGAGTATGGGGGTAAGACGCAGGATTTTGGTACCGGGATTGCGGAGTTTAAGAAGGGTGCCAATGGCAGATTGCAGTTCAGGAAGTTTTATTTTGAACCGGCGTTTAAGGGTGGCAATACGGGAGTTGAGGAGTGTGTTAGAAGGTAATTCTTAGTTTGTCATTCTGGCGTAGGGTGTAGCAGGGGTTCATAGATCATACTCTATGCCTGCGGAACGACTGGCTTATGTAAAAGCCAGTGCGCCCTGCAAGGGAGAATCCAGGCTAGATTAATCTTTAAGAATATTCACCATTCTATTTCGCCTCTAGGCGAGTTACTTTTCTTTGCTTGCCCAAAGAACAAGTAACCAAAAGAAAGGGCACCCTAGCTTCCGCTTGCTTCCTGTGTTGCTCATCAGCGTGGGCGGCCAGCGAAACTCGCCCTAGCGGCTTGCACAAAACACAAGCCACCGCGGAACTCAAACAGACGCTGGCCGACGACTCCCACGCTGACTGCGCTACTCGGCGCGTCAGATAGGGGCCCATGAAAAGCACACGCTTTCCCTTGAGTGTAATTCTTTGCTTTGCACCACGCTCGACCACTCTGGGAAAAAGAAACAAAAGAATTAGATTTATTAAAATTTGAGTTTTGTCTTCAAGGCTCAAAACGCACTTAGCGCCCTTTAACCTTACATGTCCAAGGTATGTTCCATCGTGATGGTTTTAACCGGGCCCCTATCTGACGCGCCGAGTAGCGCAGGCAAAACAAGATGAAGGGAGCGTTTGTTCGAGTCCCGCAGCAGCTCACGATTTGTGTGTGCTGCCAGGTCGAGTTTCGCGACCGCTTGTTTTGACGAGCAACGCAGGAAAAAAGCGGATGCTAGGGTGCATTTCTTTTGGTTAGCTTTTCTTTGTGCAAGCAAAGAAAAGTAACTCGCCTAGAGGCGAAATGGAACGCTACCTGTTTCAATAAATTATCCGCTTTTCTTACTCCAGAGAATGAATGGCCATATACGCCGTCATGTTAAAATCCCACCCCTATGACTGCCGTCTCCCCCGCACAACTCATCAGCCAACTCGAAAAACAACTCCCGCAATGCATGCTGGCTGACCGCTTCCTCCTGAAGCGCCGATTAAACCAGCTACGTGATGCACTTAAACAAAACAAACCCGTCGATAAACCCCTGGTAGATATCGCACATAAAGTACAGGCATCACAACAACGGTTGCAGGCGCGATTAGCCGCGTTACCAAAACCAGAATACCCGCAAGAATTACCGGTCAGCGGCAGGAAAGACGAAATCGCAGCGGCGATCCAGAAACATCAGGTCGTGATTGTCTGCGGTGAAACCGGTTCAGGTAAAACCACACAATTGCCTAAAATCTGCCTGGAACTCGGGCGTGGCGTCAGCGGCCTGATCGGGCATACGCAGCCACGCCGCATCGCGGCGCGCTCTGTCGCTTCCCGCATTGCACAGGAACTGCACAGCCCACTAGGCGAGGTGGTCGGTTACAAGGTTCGTTTTAACGACAAATTGTCCGAGCGTAGTTATGTCAAGCTGATGACCGACGGTATTTTGCTGGCGGAAACGCAGAGTGATAAATTCCTCAATGGCTATGACACCATCATCATCGATGAGGCACATGAGCGCAGCCTGAACATCGATTTTCTGCTGGGCTACCTCAAGCAGTTATTACCAAAACGGCCAGACCTGAAAATCATCGTCACTTCGGCGACGATTGATGCGGATCGCTTCTCCAACCATTTTAATGGTGCACCTGTGATTGAAGTGTCGGGGCGAACTTATCCGGTGGAGATCCGTTACCGGCCGCTGGGCAATAAAACCACCATGGTGGCAGTCGAAGTGCCGATTGATGACGGACTGGATGATATAGACCGTTTTGCGCAGGACCTGATGGGCATCAAGCGCAAGCCGCCACGCACGGAAACACGCTGGCTGGAAGAAGATGACGAAGAAGAGGTGATGGAAGACGCCATCCTCGATACCGCTGAAGACCTGTTACGGCAGGGTGATGGCGATATTCTGGTGTTCTTGCCTGGTGAGCGCGAAATCCGCGATACCGCCGACCATTTGCGTAAAAACCAGGGCAGTTCACTCAAGCTGAAGTCGGCCGAAATTCTGCCTTTATTTGCGCGCCTTAGCATAGAGGACCAGCAGAAGATTTTCCGTCCCGGCGGACAGCGCCGGATTGTGCTGGCGACCAACGTTGCAGAAACCTCGCTGACTGTGCCTGGCATTAAATATGTGATTGATGCCGGTTTGGCACGGGTTAACCGTTACAGCCCGCGCGCAAAGGTTGAACAATTACAGATTGAGAAAATCTCGCAAGCAGCGGCCAAACAACGGGCAGGGCGTTGCGGCCGGGTTTCCAGTGGTATTTGTGTGCGCCTGTACTCGGAAGACGATTTCAACCAGCGCCCCGAGTTTACTGAACCTGAGATTTTACGCAGTTCGCTGGCCAGCGTCATTCTGCGTATGGCCGATTTGCGCCTGGGGGATGTCGCCGAATTCCCGTTTATTGAAGCGCCTTCATCGCGTTTAATCAGCGATGGTTACCAGTTGCTGCAGGAGTTGGGCGCCGTAACCGAGCGGCGTGAGATTACCGAGATCGGCCGGCAGATGGCCCGTTTGCCATTGGATCCGCGCGTGGCACGCATGATACTGGCGGCGAAAAAAGAAAGCTGCCTGCGCGAAATATTGATCATCGCCAGCGTGCTAAGCATGCAGGACCCGCGTGAACGGCCTATGGATAAACGCGAAGCGGCTGATCAGGCGCACGCTAAATTCAAGGCCGATGACTCCGATTTCATGAGTTATCTCAAATTGTGGGACTGGTACGACCAGGCCCTGAAAAACAAAAAATCCAATAAAGAGTTGTTGAACCAGTGTCACCAGTCTTTCCTGTCTTTTCTGCGCCTGAAAGAATGGCGTGAGTTGCATGCGCAATTGCGGGAAATGGTTGAGGAAATGGACTTCAAGCTGGGCGATAAGGAAGCCAGTTATGAGCAAGTGCATAAAGCCTTGCTGTCCGGTCTGCTGGGTAATATAGGCTTTAAGGATGGTGACGGCGAAACCTACGCCGGTGCGCGTGGCATCCGTTTTACCATTGCACCAGGTTCAGCATTGAAAAAGGCGCGGCCGAAATGGGTGATTGCTGCAGAACTGGTGGATACGACCAAGCTGTATGCACGCATCGTCGCCAAAATAGACCCGGACTGGATTGAACCTGTCGCCCATGAAGGCGGGGCACGTGATTTAACGCAAAGCCATTACAGTGACCCGCGCTGGGACCGCAAAACCGCGCAAGTGGTCGCGTGGGAACGCGTCAGCCTGTATGGCCTGACCATCGTACCGAAACGACGTGTGCATTATGGTCCGGTTGACCCGGCGCAGTCGCGCGAGATTTTTATACGCGAAGCGCTGGCTAATATGGAGTTTGATACCCGCGCACCTTTCCAGGAAGCTAACCGCCGCCTGATTTCAGAGGTGGAAGCGCTGGAACACAAGGCGCGCCGCCAGGATGTGCTGATTGATGAGCATCAGTTGTTTGCTTTTTATGACAAGGTGGTGCCGGAAATCAGCGAGCAGTACCGGGTTTTCAATGGCATTTCGTTCGAGAAGTGGCGGCAGGATGCAGAAAAGATTAACCCGAAAGTGTTATACCTGACGCGTGAATCGCTGATGCGACATGGCGCCAATGCGATTACCGAGGTGCAGTTCCCCGAACAGATGACCATCGATGGCGAAACGGTGCCATTGAAGTACCGGTTTGAGCCTGGGCATGTACTGGATGGCGTAACGGCGACTATCCCGTTAGCGCTACTAAACCAGCTGGATGCCAGCGTGACCGAATGGCTGGTGCCCGGCATGATACGTGACAAGCTGACTGCCCTGATTAAAGCACTGCCCAAGACCTTGCGACGCGTGTGCGTACCCGTGCCTGATTTCGTGACCGGCTTTTTGCAGGCGCACAAGACAGAGGGCGCTTTATTACCGGCATTGTCACAATTTATCCAGCACAAAACGTCGCTCAAGCTGAAGCCGGAAGAATTTGACCTGGCCGGGCTGGATGCGCATCACCTGATGAACTTCCGCGTAGTGGATGAAAAAGGCCGCGAGCTGGGCATGGGCCGTGACTGGAGTGCACTCAAGAAACAACTGGGTTCTGCGGCGCAATTAACCTTTAGAAGTGGCTCACCGGATATTGAAAAGACTGATCTCAAGCAATGGGACTTTGGTGATTTGCCGAAAACGCTGACCTTCAGCAAGGATGGCCGCCAGTTGACCGGTTACCCTGCGATTGAAGATAACCAGGACAGTGTCGCCGTCAAGCTGTTTGATACCGTTGAGGAGGCTGCGCTTGCGCATCGCAAAGGCGTGTGCCGCTTGATGCGCTTTGAGCTCAAGGAGCAGATGAAGCAGCTGGAAAAAGGCCTGCCCGGATTCAACCAATACGCTTTGTTGTTACGCGCCGTCATGAACCCTGAGCAGTTACGCGAAGACATGCTGCAAGCAATTGCCGACCGCGCATTTATCGCCGAAGATGCCTTGCCGCGTACTAATGCCGAATTTATGCAGCTTAAAGCCCGCGCACGCACGCGTTTACCGGCGGTGGCAGAAGCGTTAACGCGGCAAGTGCAACTCATTGCCAGCGAATACCAGGCATTAACCGCGCAATTGCAGAAAATGACACCGGTGACGCAGAAAATCAAACGTGAATGTGAACAACAACTGAATGCGCTGGTCTATCTCGGTTGTTTCAGTCGCACGCCGTGGGAGCAATTGCCGCATGTCCCCCGTTATTTAAAAGCGATACGCATGCGTATCGATAAATACCCGACCAGCATAGAGCGGGATGGAAAGCATGCGCAGGCGATTGTGCAACTGGAGCAGCGATGGCAACAGAAAATTGAACAATTGCGTAAAGCCAACCTGTCTGTAACAAGCGGGTTACAAGACTTTGCGTGGCAGTTGCAGGAGTTACGTGTATCATTATTTGCACAGGAATTAAGGACGCCTTATCCTGTCTCAATCAAAAGACTCGAAAAACTTTGGCAAGAAATACAATAGTCATGAATGACATCAGCAACCTCTGTGATTAATCCTGTTCATGCAAAAGCCTTCCCCATTTGAACCTTTCAGCACGCCCAACTGGCTAAGACCAAAGCAGCGGGACCGTGTGTTGCGCATCCCCGCCAGGTTGATGTGGGGTTTTTTGCTATCGCTGATTTTTCACGCGATACTGTTCTGGGGTTTTTTGCTGGACCTGCTGAAACCCATGAAAGAGCCTTCTCAGGAGCCTATCAATGTAGTACTGGATCTCGGATTACCTGTTAAAAGTCAGCCGAAACCGGTAGAGCCGCCTCCTGAAATGCCGCCGGAACCACCGAAACCGCAGCCAAAACCCAAGCCACAACCTAAAGAAGTACCCAAGCTGCCTAAGAAAATTATCCAGTCGCAGAAGCCTGACAGCGCATTCAAGTTGCCTGAACCCAAGCTGCAGCCTAAACCTCAGCCAACGCCGCAACAATCCCCTCCACCGGTGGAAGATTTTTCCAGCATGATCAAACGTAAGCAGACTGACCGCTATTCGGAGGAGATAGCCGCTAAGGAAATTAATGATGCAGCCGCAGCAGCGGAACGTGGCCCTTCGGAAGATGAGCGCCGCACCAAAAACATCATGAACAACCTCAAGTTCGGTACCAATGGTTTGTTTATGATCAAGCGTATGGACCCGTATAACGCCAGTTTCAGCTTTAAAGGCTGGGTCAATGATTACACCTCGGCCAATACCCAGTTTTACCAGGTCGAAGCGGGTAGTGGCGAAGATATCCGCCTGGTGATGGTGCGCCGAATGATTGCGATCATCCGTGAGCATTACAACGGTGACTTTGACTGGATTTCTAACCGGTTGGGTCGCACAGTGACCTTGTCCGCAAGGCCAGCTGACAGTGCCGGGCTGGAAGATTTCCTGATGAAAGAATTCTTTGGCCCAAACTATAAGAGCCAGGATTTATACGGGCACTAACGTTTAATAAACCAGCCATGCCACATTCACCTGCTGATACCCGATTGCCGAAACAGAATAGATGGCGTAAGGGGTCAGCACTGGTGACATTTTCGTTTTCTACTCTGAATTTATTACTTCTGATCAGCTGGCTGGCAGTGGTGACCTGGCTGGGTCTCTCCTATTTTGCGGAGCTAGGGGTCACAGTAATCACAATGTTCTATCTGCTGGGAGTATTGTGGGCGGCCTATTTCCTGCGCTTTTCTGCCGCGTTACTGACGGCCATCACTGCTTTCCTGCTGATCAATTACTGTTTTATCGAACCTCGTTTCAGTTTAGGCGTCGCCAGCACCCAGTCCTGGGTCATTCTGCTGGTATTCGCCATCGTCGCCTTGACGGTCAGCAGCGTGATGCAGCGCTTAAAGCAGCAAATGCTGCAATCCCGCCAGGCGGCACAACAATCCCGTTTTTTCCAATCACTGGCTGAGCTACTCGCTGCACAATCAGGCACCGAAACATTAATGCAAGCCGCTTGCCAGCATATAGCCGAAGTCTTTGCCTTGCAGGCACGCGTGATGAGACTGACTGTAGCGGGTGAATTGATTAGGCTGGCAGGATCGGATGTACAAGATACAACATTCATTCCGGTTCAGGCTGCCAGTGTTGAATGGGCGCTGGATTTTAACCGGCCGGTGGGGACGGGGACTAATGACTGGCCATCGCTGGGATATTGCCTGCTGCCATTCGGGTTTCCGCAGCGAGAAGTCATGGTACTGGATGCGACGGATACCATGCCAGACTTGCATTTCCTGCAATTGTTGACGCATCAATGCGCGCAGGCTTATATCAAGCTCAGCCAGCAGATTGCACTTGCACAAGCCGAGCTCGCCGCTAGCGAAGCGAATTTCAAGAAAACACTGCTGACCGCCTTGTCGCATGATATGCGTACACCATTAACGGTCATTCTAGGCGCAGCAAATGTGCTGACAGACCGCCAGATCCCGCTCACCGAAACCCAGTCCGAACAATTATTGCAAAGCATACAGGCCGAAACCACTTACCTTAGCCAGGCCACTGAAAATATCCTGACCCTGGTCAAACTCGATGCTGGTGCCAGCAGCCTGCAACTGGACTGGCAGTCGCCGCAGGATGTGATTCAGCACGTAGTCAGCAGGTACCAGCGCCGCTCGCCGCCGGAAGCATTGCAGGTGAATATCAGCGATGAGGAAGTGCTGGTGAGGATGGATGCAGTGCTGGTTGCACATGCACTGGCTAACCTGATCGACAATGCTATTTGCTGGCGAAGCGCAGGGTCGGCGATTGAAATCACACTTTCCATAAATGACTTATGGTTACAAATTTCAGTGCTGAATAAAGGGCCAGGCTTCCCTGAAGGATTTGCCATTTCGGCGTTTGCGCCGCACACGCAACGACCTGCCGGCACCCGTGGTTTTGGGCTTGGCCTTTCTATCGTCAATACCGTGATGCAATTACATCAGGGCACACTGGAGATCAGTTCAGGGCCCAATCAGCAGACTTGCGTGCAGTTAATGTTCCCGTTTGTACGCGCGAGTGAGTTAATTGCACCATGAGCGATAAACAGCCAACTCTATTACTGGTCGAAGATGACGCAGGGGTTTACCAGTTTCTGGTCCCAGCCTTATCTGCCCATGGCTATCGGGTGCTGCATGCGCGTGACCTCGCGCAAGCCCGGCAAGCCAGCGATTTTGCGATGGTCATTCTGGATTTAGGCTTGCCGGATGGCGGCGGTGAGCAATTTATTTCCCTATTGCGCGCCTATTCTGATGTACCGATTCTAGTATTGTCAGCCCGCCAGGATGAGGCAGATAAAGTGCACTGCCTGAATCTGGGCGCCGATGATTACCTGATGAAACCGTTTGGCCTGCCGGAATTGCTGGCACGTATCCAGGTGGCTTTACGCCGCACTGCCATGATGCAAATGCGAGACCACGCGTATCAGCACGAAGGATTACTGATTAACCGCGCCAGCGGCATAGTCACCAAAGAAGGCGTGCAACTGCATCTCAGCCCGATTGAGCATGCATTGTTGATGTTACTGGCCAGTAAGCCCGGCACTATTTTTACACATAGTCAGTTATTGACCAGCGTGTGGGGCGCTGAATATGTAGATGACACGCATTACCTGCGTATTCATATTGGTCGTTTACGCAGTAAGCTGGAAACGACGCCTGCCGAGCCTCGCTACCTGCTGACTGAACTGGGCATTGGCTATCGCCTGGCTTGATCCTTTTGTTTATTTTCTGTCTCTGGTCTTTGCGTTAGTTGTTTATGCGTTTGATATGCGCCCACGCGCATATTGATACCCATCAATCACTAACAAGAGGATGAGATGGACAATTTATCAATCAAGAAGAGCGGATTGGCGGCACTGGCACTGGGTGCCATCGGCGTGGTGTATGGTGATATCGGCACCAGCCCGCTCTATACCATGCAGGTTATTTTCAGCGAAAGTACCGGTGTGCCGCTTAACCAGACCAATATCCTGGGCGCCGTGTCGGCCATTTTCTGGCTGCTGACATTTGTGGTGACTTTTAAATATGTGCTGCTGGTTTTGCGTGCACATAACAAAGGCGAGGGCGGCGTGATGGCTTTGCTGTCGTTAGCACTGTCTACTTTAAAACCGCAGGATAAACGCGCAAGCAGCTTGTTATTGCTGGGCGTGCTAGGCGCTGCCCTCTTTTACGGGGATAGTGTGCTGACGCCAGCGATCTCGGTGCTGTCCGCAGTAGAAGGTTTGCAGGTCGTGTCGCCAGCATTGGCCGCGCAAGTATTGCCTATCTCCATCGGGATTTTGATTGGGCTGTTCTGGTTTCAGCGTCATGGTACCCATGCAGTCGGGCGGTTTTTTGGCCCGATTGTGATTGTCTGGTTTTTGGCCCTGGCAAGCATAGGCGTGTGGCAGATTGCGCAAGTACCAGAAGTGTTGCAGGCCATACAGCCGCAATATGCCTGGCAGTTTCTGCAATCCCGTGGTGGTGCCATGTTTATTGCGATAGGCGCTATTCTGCTGGCGGTGACCGGCGCTGAGGCGTTGTATGCTGATATGGGCCATTTTGGAAGGCCGGCCATCCAGATGGCCTGGCTCGGACTGGTATTCCCCTGTCTGGCGTTAAATTACCTGGGGCAGGGTGCCTTGCTGTTGCAGCACCCTGAAGCTGTCAGCAATCCGTTTTACCTTTCTTTTCCGCAACCATTGTTGATCCCAGCCGTGATTCTGGCAACACTAGCCACCATTATTGCGTCGCAAGCGGTCATTTCCGGTGCTTTTTCCATGACGCGCCAGGCGATCCAGTTAGGCTTTTTGCCACGTATGCGCATTATCCATACGTCTGCCAGTGAATCCGGGCAGATCTACATGCCGGCGGTGAACTGGGCGTTATTGCTGGCGGTAATTATTGTCTGTCTGGCGTTCCAGAGCTCATCGGCGCTCGCGTCTGCTTACGGCATTGCCGTTACCGGCACCATGCTTATCACCACAGTATTGATTTATTTCGTGATGCGTCACCGCTGGAAATTCCCGATGTGGCTGAGTTGGTCATTGGTAGGACTGTTGGGCTTGGTAGATGGCGTATTGTTTGGCTCGGCTTCGATGAAGTTTATGCAGGGTGGCTGGTTTCCGATAGCATTGAGCTTGGTGTTGATTGTATTGATGACTACCTGGAAAAAAGGCCGCCATCTGTTATTGACCGGATTGGTGCAGACCGATCCCAAACTCTCAGCATTGATTGCCAGCATTGCAGAAAGCAAACATCCACGCGTACAGAGAACCGCGGTATACATGGTCTCCAATCTGGAAACGGTACCGCAGGCGCTGTTGCATAACCTCAAGCATAACCAGGTATTGCATCAGCGTAATCTGTTGGTCAATGTGGTGTTTGAGGATGTGCCATTGCTGAATACGCAGTCACGCATTCATGTGCAAAAACTGGCAGAAGGTTTCTGGCAGGTGGAGTTACGTTATGGCTTTATGCAGCATGCCGATGTGCCTCAGGCATTGCTGGGTTTGACGTTGGATGGCGAATCCCTGGACCCGTTCAGTAACTCTTACTTTTTAAGCCGCGATATCATTGTGCCGGATGTCGGGGGCGGTATGCCACGCTGGCGTGACCAGTTGTTTGCAGTTATGTCGCGTAATGCCAGCAGCGCCGTGGAATATTTTAATATTCCGGCCAATAGCGTGATTGAGCTGGGCAGCCGGGTGCAGATATAAAAAAAAGCACCTTGCAGGACCATACAAGGTGCCAGAACAACTTTCCCATTTAGCTATGTGACAGGCAGGCAACGAGGTTAATCACCCCAAGTCTATGCGGCAGCGGCATATCTGACAACTTTTTCCACCTTGGCCGGATGTGCCGTTTTTGATTCCGGCAGTTTGTACTGGCTGACCGCCTCATTTAGTTTGTCTGCCTGTTCAACCAGTGACATGGCCACTGCAGCAGCTTCTTCCACCAATGCCGCATTTTGTTGCGTCACTTCATCAATCTGGTTCATCGCCGAGTTGATCTGGTCCAGCCCGGTAGTTTGCTCAGCAGAGGCGGCAGTGATTTCGGCAATGATGTCTGTCACATTTTTGATGGCAGTCATCATTTCTTCTATGGTGCCACTGGCCTGATCCACATACTGGGAACCACTGGCAACGATATTGGTTGAATCAGAAATCAACTGCTTGATTTCCTTGGCAGCTGTGGCAGAGCGTTGTGCGAGGTTGCGCACTTCATTGGCCACCACTGCAAAGCCGCGACCCTGTTCGCCCGCCCGTGCTGCTTCTACCGCAGCGTTTAATGCCAGAATGTTGGTCTGGAACGCGATGCTGTCGATTACGGTAATGATTTCTTCAATACGTGAGGAGCTTTCGGTAATCTCCGACATGGTCTGCACCACTTTGGCAAACGTTTCGCCGCCTTTATTGGCTACTGCACTGGCTTTATTGGTCATGATGTTGGCCTGTTTGGCGCTCTCGGCATTATTCCTGACGGTAGCGGCAATCTCTTCCAGGCTGGCTGCCGTTTCTTCCAGTGAGCTGGCCTGTTCTTCGGTGCGCTGAGAGAGGTCGTTATTACCCATGGAGATTTCATGGGCAGACAGGTTAATGGTCTCACCGGAAGTTTTCACCATGCTCAGGATATCGGTCATGGCATCAATGATGATATTAATACCTTCACATAACTGCTTGATTTCGCCGGATTTGTCCGATGTAGGGATTCTGTGCGTCAAGTCGCCGGTTTGGGTATAACTCACTACATCATCCACTGCCTGTTTCATGGCGTGGGTTTCTTTGACTTTGGCGGAGATATCTGTTGCGTATTTCACCACCTTGAATGGTTTACCATCCATATCAAAGATCGGGTTATACGTGGCCTGCAACCAGATCTCCTTACCGCGTTTGCCAACACGCTGGTACTGGCCGCTATCAGGTTGGCCACGACCTAAATTTTCCCAGAATTGCCTGTATTCCTGGCTGGATTTATAAGCACCTTCCACAAACATACTGTGATGATTGCCTATGATCTCCTCAGCACTGTAACCGCTCACTGCAGCAAAGTTATCATTGACCGCCAGGATATTGCCTTTAAGATCAAACTCAATCACGCCCATCACTTTACTAATTGCAGCAATCTGTCCGGAAAAGTCAGCGTATTGCAGTTTTTCGCGGGTGATATCGGTTGCGTATTTCACTACCTTGAATGGCTTGCCATCCATATCTAGAATCGGGTTATAACTGGCTTGTAACCATAGTTCACGGCCGCCTTTGCCAATACGCTTATATTGCCCGTCATTAGCTACGCCGCTGGCAAGCTCTTGCCAGAGCTGCTTGTATTCTGCGCTGCCTTTATACTCCGGTGCCACAAACATGCTGTGATGGTTGCCTACGATTTCCTTGGCGCTGTAGCCAGTCACTGCGGCAAAATTGTCGTTGACTGACAGGATATTGCCTTTGAGGTCAAATTCGATCACGCCCATCACTTTACCGATCGCCGCAATCTGGCCTGAAAAGTCTGCGTGCTTGAGCTTTTCACGCGTGATATCGGTCGCATATTTCACCACTTTAAATGGACTGCCATCGCCATCAAAAATAGGGTTGTAACTGGCTTGCAGCCAGATTTCCCTGCCGTCCTTGCCAAAGCGTTTGTATTGACCGTTATTGGATTCGCCTAATGCCAGGCTTTCCCAGAACTGTTTGTATTCGGTGCTATCTTTGTAATCTTCCGCCACGAACATACTGTGGTGTTTGCCTACGATTTCGTCTGCGCGGTAACCGGTGACTGCCACAAAATTGTCATTGACCGCCAGAATGTTGCCTTTGAGGTCAAATTCGATCACGCCCATCACTTTACCGATCGCCGCAATCTGACCTGAAAAGTCTGCATGCTCAAATTTTTCGTGGGTGATATCGGTGGCATATTTGACCACTTTGAATGGCGTGCCCTCCGTATCCAGAATCGGGTTATAACTGGCTTGCAGCCAGATTTCCCTGCCGTTTTTACCCAGTCGTTTATATTGGCCATCATAAGCCTGGCCCTGAGCAAGTCTTTCCCAGAACTGTTTATATTCAGCACTCGTTTTATATTCAGGATCCACAAACATGCTGTGGTGATTACCCAGGATTTCCTGGACGCTATAGCCGGTCACCGCAGCAAAGCTGTCATTGACCGCCACTATGTTGCCTTTAAGATCGAATTCGATCACGCCCATGACTTTATGAATAGCGTTTATTTGACCGCTCAGATCCATCTGCTTGTGTAAAAGCGCTTTGCTGGCCGAATTTGCACTACTTTTAAAGATATTGAGCATGTCAAATCCCTTGGTAATAAATTAAGATGAATGAAGTTTAAATTATATTAATTTAGGTGCTCAGATATTAAGTGGTGGAAAAGAAAGGTATTTATCCGTTATTTAATTGAAGTAAATATATATGCTTTATTTCGTATGCTTACCCAACAAAAATAAAAGAGATTTTTTGGACAATCTAATAAAGAATCACCATAAAAAATGCAAATAATAGAAGGAAATATTGATGATTGAGTAGCAGACCGCAATCAAGCTTATTTATCGTCAGCCCAGTCAGTGACCTCATTAATTCCACATATAAATCCAGCAAGGTTTCAGGCAATAAAAAACCCGCCAGCAGGCGGGTTTGAATGTAATTCTGTATTGGGTATGGGCAGTGTAATTAAAACGCGTCCCAGCCAGCGTTATCGGTACCAGTTCTGACTTTCTTTGCATAACTCTGGCTTCTGGCCTGTAATTGCGGTTTTGAAGCTCTTGCGGATGAACCGTTGCTATCCTGATTAACAAATCTGTAATGGCTGACAGTCTCTTGCAGTTTTTCTGCCTGGTTGACTAGCGACATTGCTGCGGCCGCGGCTTCTTCAACCAGGGCAGCATTTTGCTGGGTCACTTCATCCATCTGGTTAACGGCAATATTGATCTGGTCTATGCCGCTACTTTGCTCTACCGAAGCGGCAGTGATTTCGCTAATCAGTTGTGAGAAGCGGTCAATCACAGTCACTAGCTGTTCCATGGTGCCGCTGGCCTGTTCTACATATAAAGAGCCGTTGGCGACTTTGGTGGCAGAATCATTAATCAGTAATTTAATTTCCTTAGCGGCGCTGGCTGAGCGTTGTGCCAGATTGCGTACTTCGCTGGCCACCACTGCAAAACCACGACCCTGTTCACCGGCACGAGCGGCTTCAACCGCAGCGTTCAGCGCCAGGATATTGGTCTGGAAAGCAATGCTATCAATCACGGAGATGATTTCTTCGATGCGTGACGAGCTTTCAGTAATTTCTGACATGGTCGAAACCACTTTGCCAAATACCTCACCGCCCTTGGCAGCAATGCTGCTGGCCTGGTCGGTCATCGTATTGGCTTCTTTTGCGTTTTCAGCGTTATTTTTCACATTAGAGGCAATTTCTTCCATGCTGGAAGCGGTTTCTTCCAATGAACTGGCTTGTTCTTCGGTGCGTTGAGACAAATCATTATTGCCTTGCGAAATTTCACTTGCAGCAGAATTGATCGCTTCACCGGCGATTTTGACGGCAGACAAAATGTCTGTCATTTCGTCAACAATAGTGTTCACGCCCTCGCAAAGCGTTTTGATTTCGCCTTGCTTGTCATCTGTATCTATTCTCTGTGTCAGGTCACCGCTCTTGGTGGCCGCGACTACTTCGGCAGTTTCTTGCACTGCCTGTTTCATGGCATTGGTTTCTGCCACCTTGCTCGTCACATCGGTCGCATATTTAACGACTTTGAATGGCTTTCCATTCATGTCAAGAATCGGGTTGTAGCTGGCCTGTAACCAGACTTCCTTGCCGCCTTTCCCTATGCGCTTGTACTGGCCTTCATCCGCTTTGCCTTTGCCCAGGTTTTCCCAGAATTGCTTGTATTCCGGACTGTTTTTATAAGCCACTTCGACAAACATACTATGGTGCTGGCCAATGATCTCCTGTGTTGTATAACCGGTTACCGCGGCAAAATTAGGATTAACGTCAGTAATCTTGCCTGTCAGGTCAAAGGTAATCACGCCCATGACTTTGCCAATCGCATCAATCTGGCCGGAGAAATCGGCGTTTTTCAGTTTCTCTGCCGTAATGTCGGTAGCATATTTCACCACTTTAAAAGGTTTGCCAGCCGCATCAAAAATCGGGTTGTAGCTTGCCTGCAACCAGACCTCTTTACCACCTTTACCAACACGTTTGTACTGGCCTTCATCAGCTTTGCCATTACCCAGCTTGTCCCAGAACTGCTTGTATTCGGGGCTGTTTTTGTAAGCGGCGTCTACAAACATGCTGTGATGCTGGCCAATGATTTCCTGTTTGCTATAACCGGTGACGGCGGCAAAGTTGTCGTTCACGTCAATAATATTGCCTTTCAGGTCAAAGGTAATTACCCCCATGACTTTGCCGATGGCACTGATCTGGCCGGCGTAATCTGCATTTTTCAGTTGCGCGCCTGTGATATCAGTCGCATATTTCACAATCTTGAAAGGCTTGCCGGCCGCATCAAAAATCGGGTTGTAACTTGCTTGCAGCCAGATTTCACGGCCACCTTTGCCTACGCGTTTGAACTGTCCTTCGTTGGCTTTGCCATCGCCTAACTCTTCCCAGAACCGTTTGTATTCCTGGCTGGATTTGTCAGCGGAATCGACAAACAGGCTATGGTGCTGGCCGACGATCTCTTCGCGGCTGTAACCGGTGACCGCGGCAAAGTTGTCGTTGACCGCCAGGATATTGCCCTTAAGGTCAAATTCAATGACGCCCATGATTTTATTGATCGCAGCAATCTGGCCTTGCGATTCGGCATCACGTTGTTTTTCAGCGGTGATATCGAATGCATATTTAATGACTTTGAATGGTTTGCCGGTTTCATCGGCCAGCGGCACATAACTGGCTTCCAGCCAGATTTCCCTGCCAGCTTTGCCTAATCTCCTGAATTGGCCATTATCGGCCTGGCCACGGCCAAGATTTTCCCAGAACTGTTTGTATTCCGCGCTTTTCTTGTAGGTGGCGTCTACAAACATGCTGTGGTGCTGGCCGACGATTTCCTGCTTGCTGTAACCGGTCACTGCGGCAAAGTTGTCATTGACCGCCAGGATATTGCCTTGCAGGTCAAATTCAATCACGCCCATGACCTGGTGAATGGCCTGGATCTGGCCATTGTCATCGCGCTGTTTGGCCGCGTCAGATTTACTGGTTTTGCCTGTCAGTTTATTCAGAAAATCGATACTCATAAGTGGTAGCCTCAATGGGAGTTGCTTTCAAACGATTGTTGGTTTTTGATACTGGATATTAAATATTAAAGGTGCGCAAAAGGATTGCGCGATAAGGAATGGATTTATGTTCCATTTCGCTCATTAAAGTGCTTTTCGGGCTTTGTTCTACGTTTATTAAATATTATTTATATAAGTAAACGATTATGAAAGAAATAAGAAAATACTGTTTTATATGAGTTAAATGATTAAATCGCCATAAGGTAAAACCCTTATAATGATTTGGTCGCAGACATACTTGATCAGGCTCGATTCAATAGTCATCTTCATAGTCTTTGCATTTCGCAATCGCGAGTCTTGTGTTCTTCACCAGATTGGAAAGCGATTCCAATCGCGCTAGAATCAACCCACATCCTTACCAAAATAAAGGCGTACGCTGATGAGTATTCAACATTTTGCACCAGGAGAAGTGATTAATATCCGCCCGTATGGCGACAATTTTGAGGAAGCCACCTCTGAGACCCTGATCCGTGAAAGTCACATTGAGGTGTTCAGGTTTATATTAAAGGCGGGTAAAACCACGCCAGAACATACCGCCGCAGGTGCCATGACTATGCAGTGCATAGAAGGCAAAGTAGAGCTGGATCTGGCAGGGGATAAGCGGATATTGCAAGCGCATAACCTGGTGTATTTGAGTGCCGGTGCAGCGCATACAGTGAAAGCGCTTGCTGACACCACACTATTGATTACTATCCTGTTGGAGCGGGAATAAGCAAGCATATAAAACGCCTGGGGAATGACTTTGAGTCCTTTTGTTTGAATGCCGGATGAACTAATCTGCAATGTCCAAACCTAAATTAAGAGTCATTTCAGTGATCAATGCTGTCACTTAAACTGCCAATCTATTTTCCCCTCAACCAACGCGTTTCAAACAAAAATAAGAGAAATCTGATGAGCATTATTCTTCGACTACACAAGGTCTGCAATGAGTGCGGGTTTATATGGTATCCAAAAGACGAGGCTGTATCGTCCAGCTGTCCGAATTGCGGTAGCGAAAATACCACCAATGAAAAATTCAATTTTATCGCCACTGTCTTATTCTATTTAGTGGGAGTGATCGTTTTAGGTTTGGTGATATTCAGCTTGAATCAGTCCGAGCCACCGCCAGCGGTTGAACCTTTAAGTGATGTGGCTGATTCTTTAACCAAAGCAGAGCAGCAGATTAATCTACCGGAAGTAGAGGAAGAGTCCGAAAGTCCTGCCCAACCACCGCGAGTGGCGCCAACGGTGATTCCTGCAGTCCCTGAAAAACCTGCCCCTGCGATTGAACAGGCAGACGTCGTGCAGCCGCCGCAATCTGTGGCCGAAGTGCCAACGCCACCAAAAACTGAGCCTGCACCGGTAGAGGATTTGCGACCGCTCAGGAACGTGTCGACAACCCAAATCACTTTCAGCCTGTGGAGTGTTTCTGAGCTCAGGTTGAGAAGGGCATATACCAACCTGCTGAATAATGGCTCAGCCAGTGCCGAGGCGAACAAAAAAGAGTATTTACACTTTGTGAGCAGCAGGGCAAAAAAATGCGGAGAGTTGAATCCGGAATTTGAAAAGAATATTAATTCTATCGAGAAGATTAAATTCAAGGATGGCGATTCCAAAGTTCTGGAATGTTATGCCTCGGAAAACACGAGTGAATACAATCGATTGAACATAGCGATAGAAGAGTATTAAGGCCCAAAGCCGCCAGTTTTAAATCGCTTATGTTTAATCGCCATGCTTAAAACCCGCATCAGGAGAGCAATATGAAAAAAAGCGGTCTGATTGTTGTTGATTTGCAAAACGAATACCTGCCTACCGGCAAGCTGCCCTTATCTGGTATTGAAGCCGCTGCTGCCAATGCAGCCAAGGTCATTGCCCATGCGCGGAAAAATGGGGTTCCGGTGTTTCATATCCGGCACGAATTTGCCAATGGTGAAGCACCGGTGTTTGTGCCCGGTACAGATGGCGTCAATATCCAGCCAACCGTGGCGCCAGTTGGAGGCGAGCCTGTGATCGTGAAGAATCACATCAATGCCTTTCGTGATACTGATCTAAAACAAAACTTGGATGCGCAAGGGGTGGAAGAAGTCATTGTCGTCGGCGCGATGAGCCATATGTGTATTGATGCGGCGGTGCGAGCGGCGGTGGATATGGGCTATGTCGCCACCATATTGCACGATGCATGTGCCACGCTTGATCTCGAGTTTGATGGAGTGACCGTGCCTGCGGCACAAGCCCATGCCGCAGCGATGGCTGCACTTGCGTTTGGTTATGGTTCGGTGATTTCCACGTACAAATATCTTGCCTGATGGTTTGAGCACTCAATAGACACTTGTAACACCAGGCATCCCTGCAATAAAAAAGACTCAAGGTGTGCAAACACCATTGAGTCTTTTTATTAAAACAAAACAGCCTTAAATCAATTGGGTGAACAGCCAGTACAAACTGCCGGACAAGATCATCGCCATTGGCAATGTCAGTACCCAGGCCATCAGCAGGTTGCGGATAGTCGACATTTGCAAGCCTGATTTATTCGCCGCCATGGTACCCGCCACACCAGACGACAGTACGTGAGTCGTTGATACCGGTAAACCGTACATATCTGCCGCACCAATCATTGTCATGGCCACCAGTTCAGCAGAAGCGCCCTGACCGTAAGTCAGATGGGTCTTGCCGATCTTCTCACCTACAGTCACAACAATACGTTTCCAGCCGACCATGGTGCCTAAACCCAGCGCAATCGCGACCGCTACTTTTACCCATAAAGGAATGAATTTAGTCGCGCCATCGATTTCCTTTTTAAAGGCAGCCACGTTGGCTTTGGTATCGGCGTCAAAAGTCACGCCTTTATCTTTATCCAGTAAGCGGATCGCTTCAGAAACCAGGTACATATCATTACGCACGTTACCCACTTGCTCAGCCGGCACGGCAGCAAATGTGCCGTAGGCTTTTACCTGTGCACCTATGCTGCCGGTCATGGCTGCCAAAGCAGGAATCAATTGCGGAGTCACTGTTTTTGTACGCACATATGCAGTCAGGTCGTGGCGCGCAGCCTGGTCGTTTGCAGGTGGTGAAATATTGGTGTTTTGCGCTAACGATTCTTGCGTGACATGGGCTACCGCCACGAACCTGGTCATTTGATCGACCGGCATGGCACGGTTCAAGGCATAAGCCATAGGCACCGTACCCACCAGGATTAGCATGATTAAGCCCAAGCCTTTTTGGCCATCGTTGGAGCCATGCGCAAACGACACGCCGGTACAGGTCAAAATCAGCAAGCCACGAATCCACAGAGGTGGCGGTTTGTTGCCTTTAGGCTCCTGGTAAAGCTCTTTGCTTTTGACGAATGCTTTGAGTGCAAGTAATAACAGCGCAGCAAAGAAGAAACCAATAATAGGGGAGAGCAGTAACGAATAGCCAATTTTAGTCGCTTGTGCCCAATCTACGCCACTGGTGCCATCACGGCCATGCATCAATGCATTGGCAACGCCCACGCCAATGATAGAGCCAATCAGGGTGTGTGATGAAGAGGCAGGCAACCCTAGCAACCAGGTACCCAGGTTCCATATGATTGCGGCGATCAGCAAGGCAAAAACCATGGCAAATCCGGCGCCGGAGCCTACCTGTAATATCAACTCGACCGGCAGCAGTGAAATAATGCCGAAAGCTACCGCACCACTGGAAACCAATACCCCGAGAAAGTTGAACATGCCCGACCAGATCACTGCGAAGTTGGCAGGTAATGAGTGCGTATAAATCACCGTCGCCACTGCATTCGCAGTGTCATGGAAACCATTGACGAATTCGAACCCAAGCGCAATCACCAGTGCCACGCCTAATAATATAAACGGTAGCCAGGTGGTGGTTGGTGCACCGGTGTCATTCACGTCGCTCATCAGGCTTAAGCCGGTGTAGATCAAACCTATCAGCATCAGGCCTATGAAAATAACTGTGGTCAGTGTGCTGGGTTTTTTGTCCAGATTTGGCCTGGAAGGTGACACGCTCTGAAAGCGTGACGAAGAGCTAGCCGCTGAAGTATCCATAAATATTCGCCTGATTTTTATCGAGATATCAGCAGTATTGTTTTTGAAGATGACAGTTTGATGACAACGCCTGACTGTTTAGAAATGCCTGAAAATGAAATAGTCATCAAACTGTCATAAAAAAAATCTAGCATTTTTTGATTATTCAATTAAATAGACTTTGGGAAAACCACATGACCATCTCTGACGAAATCCCCAATGCTGATGAGCGATTCAACAATGAAATGATGGATAGTTTTGATGAAGAACTCGAGATGGAGCTCGATGACGAGCGCATGGACCAGATCCTGAATGAGTTTGCGGACGCCTCTGAAATCTATGGTCTGCACACAGAAAAATCGCAAACCTCGGTATCTCAGCGCCAGACTTATTTTAAAGAGCTATTCCGGCTGCAAGGCGAGCTGGTCAAGCTGCAAGACTGGGTAGTGCAAAACAAGCTGAAAGTCGTGGTGCTGTTTGAGGGCCGCGATGCCGCAGGCAAGGGTGGGGTGATTAAACGCTTAACCCAGCGCCTGAATCCACGTGTGTGCAGGGTAGCCGCATTGCCGGCACCGAGCGAGCGTGAACGCACACAATGGTATTTCCAGCGTTATATTTCACACTTGCCAGCCGGTGGCGAAATCGTGCTGTTTGACCGCAGCTGGTATAACCGCGCCGGGGTAGAAAAAGTGATGGGCTTTTGCAACGACGATGAATACGAAGAGTTTTTCCGTTCGGTGCCCGAGTTCGAAAAGATGCTGGTGCGTTCCGGCATCATCCTGATCAAGTACTGGTTTTCAATCACAGACGACGAACAGCACTTGCGCTTTATGACGCGTATTCACGACCCGTTAAAACAATGGAAGCTGAGCCCCATGGACCTGGAATCACGCCGCCTGTGGGAGCAATACACCAAAGCGAAAGAAGTGATGCTCGAGCGCACGCATATTCCTGAAGCGCCGTGGTGGGTGGTTGAAGCGGTGGATAAAAAGAAAGCGCGCCTCAACTGTATCAGCCATTTGCTCAGCCAGATTGAATATGGCAACGTGGAGCATAAGCCGGTGGTATTGCCGAAACGCGTGCATAACGCCGATTACATACGCGGGCCGGTACCTAAAGAGATGTTTGTTCCAGCCAAATATTGATCCTGACAGCAGGTTGTATATGCAAGGGGTAGTATTCAGCCATCCCTAAGGTTTAAGACTAGCCTCTGCTGACAATCGCCTGGTTCAGCGCTTGCAGCACATGCTCGATATCCTGCTTTTTCTCGCTGATTAATGCATGGTGCTCACCGGCTGATGTGTTTAGAATCACCGAGTACCTGGGTTTTTCGATAAACCATGCGACCAGGCCTATCACGATGGCAACAGCGCCTGCAATCAGCAACACGCCCGCGTCATATAACTCCAGCATTTCGCCGATCAACAGCAAAAAGCCTATAAATAGAAACAGGATAGCCAGTCCATGTTTCGGCTCAACGATACCCGGCTTCACCGAAGTCACGCTTTGCATGGCATACGTCTGACTACGGACGATAAACCTGCTATTGCTGACAGTGACGCCGTCAAAATTGAAAAATACTTTTTCTTCCATAATTGCAGCCTTACCAAACATCATTATCAATACTGACCTTTGTTGCCGTTTAAAATTCATTCAACATTCGTCGGCATATTATTGAAGAAACCATTGGCAAGAATTTAGGACGTTCCCGTTCCGGGAGAAGCATCATAAGAAGTGGGCTGACTCTTAATTAATTTTCAAAAAAACCTTCTACTGAAAGGTGTATTGTTCGGCTAGATATGCGTTATCTACGTCCTACGTTCTATTGCGTTGGTAGCGTAATGGCAGGGTTAGGATGGGTTATGGTTCTGTATTCAACTGTAATCATTCAATACACCCTGAGCATATTACAAAGCCGAGATGCAAAGTAATGTGAACTACCTAACTTAATCCATACGAGCTATTGTCTAGCGTATATGGTTATCTTAAAATCGTTATCGCAGTAAATATTAATGAATAATAATTCAAGGAGAAATACTATGCTCGGGAAAGCATTTTTATTAGCAGGATTGCTGGTTTCAACTGGCGCAAATGCAACAACTCCATTAAATCAAACAGGCACAGATCCAAGCGGTACAGCTATAGATAAAACCACGATTATTGATCTGCCAACACAAAGCACAGCATTTAATTTTATCGGCAGTCTGGATGCAGTAGGAAGTCTGATTACTAACCAATCTCCAGGAACAACTTTTGGCCTGTACCTTGATGATGTGTTATTAAAAGATATATCAAGTTTTCAAGCTTTAGCTGGCAATGTTTATCAATTCGAATTCCTGAATCTTGCTGCTGGTGACTATAGTTTTCGATTCAATATCAATGGTAATGAGGCTAACAGAGCCTACACGTTTACCTCAACCATCACTGCCATTACTCCGGTACCTGAACCAGAAAGCATCAGTTTGATGATGTTTGGTATTGGTATCGCCGGTTTCATGGCACGTCGCAGAAAAACTGCTTGATTCACCTGTCAAGTAAGAAAAAAAGCCTCACAGTCGTGAGGCTTTTTTTATAGGCGGATAAAGATGAGGCTTATAGTTTTATATAAATTTACAAGCATGGTTTGCACCCTTATTGTGTATGGATAGCTTCCATTCTGCGGACTAGGGTGGGGCAGATTTTTTCAAATAGCTGAAATATTCCAAGGGTAATTTGGCTGTGTTAGATAGCGGTTCTAACATCGCGCCATCGCCAACCTTAAGGAAAAAATCATGACCTCATCAGCATTAAAAATGAAAGTAGTTGCCGGCCTGTTGCTGGCTTTCGCCGGTAGCGCATCAGCGGCGGTTTACACCAACGTGCCAGCTGGCGCCAACACAGGCTTGCCATTTGCCTCTTTCGGCAATGCAGCCAACCCAAGTGGCGATTCACCTAAAGTCGGTCAAGTGTTCTCACTGACATCCGACAGCCTGCTGTCATCGTTCAGCTTCTACGCAGTTGGTAATACTTCAGCCTCTTTCCAGTTAAATGTCGCGCAGTGGAACCCAGGTACTAACGCACAGAATCAGGCTGAAAATACTGTTGGCAGCAACTTGTTAACCTCTACGTTCAACGCGGTGGATACATACAATGCTGCAGGCGGTTACACAGCCTTGTCATTTGAAAACCTGGGCCTGAACCTGAATGCTGGCACCAAGTATATTGCCTACCTCACCAGCAGTGACGCAAGTGTGACTGGCATTCAGCTGTCACGTACCCAAACTGCAGCAGATGCATCCGGTTTTGGTCTTGGCAATGCCTATAACAGCACGATTCCGGGCCAAGGCTGGCAGTTGCCTTTCAACGGCTTCCTGAGCCTGCAATACACTGCTGTGACATCTGTAGCTTCGGCAGTGCCTGAGCCAGAAAGCCTGAGCTTGATGATGGTGGGTCTCGGTATCGCTGGTTTCATCGCACGTCGCAAAAAAGTGCTTAATTAACAAATCCAGCAAAACAAAAGCCTCACAGATGTGAGGCTTTTTTTTTTCAATCAAGTAATTTAGCAATTACCTTTTTTAGCCTGGCCCGGCGGGCAATGATCCCGGTCACGCAAGACTACACAGCTTGAAAGCAACATACTAACTAAAGCTAATAAAATAATTTTTTTGATCATACTGGTTTTCCCAAGGTTATCTGATTAATTTTTGAAATAGTTCTCACGAACATTTCCGGGTACAGTCTTCGCTGTTTGAATCAGTATAACTTCTGCGCTGAAAAATTACTTAATGATCTGACTTACCTTTGCCATGACTGTGACCGGCAATTTTATCCATCCAGGCAAACAGCACGCCGGTGATGATAAAGGTCAGGTGTATGCCCACCAGCCACGCCATTTGCTCGGTAGTGAAGCTGGCAGTGCCTGAGCTCTGGTGCACAAACGCTTTCAATAGGTCGATGGCTGAAATCGCGACGATAGAACCAATCAGCTTGATCTTCAGGCCGGAGTAATCGACTTTACCCATCCACTCAGGTCTGTCTTCACTATTCGCCGTATCAATACGCGACACAAAGTTTTCATACCCACTGAAAATCACCATGATCAGCAGATTGCCGACCAGCGTGATATCCACCAGCGCCAGCAGTGACAGCACGGTTTCCTGTTCCGAGAAAGAGGCGAGGTGCGAAACAATGTGGAAGAACTCCTGACCAAATTTCACCAACAAAATAAACAAACCGCCAACCAGCCCCAAATACATTGGTGCCATCAACCAGCGGCTCTGGAAAATCCAGCCTTCTAATATTTTTTCTAAATAACGTCCCATTACTTACTCCAAAAAATCCTGTGCTTTTGCACATTAAACTTCTACAGCGTCACTTCAATGACAAATGATTAATCCATTCAGATGACGCTGTTTTTCTTAAATTGTTCCCAGATCAAAATTGCATCAACATCTCGCGGATTGCTGCTTCGTCGATACCTTTGCCAATAATCACAATCCGGCTGATCGGCTCATCTTCATCCCAGCCTTCCAGCAGCGTAGGCGGGTAGGGCGTAAAATGCACCGCGTGTATCGCTAATGGTGCTGGCGCGTCTTCTACGTGCAGAATACCTTTTAATCTCAGTAGATGCTCACCATGCACCTGGCATAGTTTGAGAATCACGCCTTTAAAATCTGACCATGCCATCGGCTTGGGTAAATAGACGGTAAATGTCGTCACATCATCATGCGCCGGTGCTTGTGGAATCGTGCCTTTTTTAGCTGTGCTAAAGCCGCTAGCAGGCGCTTTTAACCAGCGCTGCGGGTTAGCCTGCTTATTGGCAAAATCAAACAGCCCCACATCAATAATCTGCATCGGGTCGATTTCACCATGCAACACAAATTGCTGCGTCGCATTCGGGTTAATCGCGCCCAGCTTTGCCTGCAAAGCGCTAATCTGCTCAGGTGTAGCCGTGTCTTTCTTGGTAATCAGCAGCACATCCGCCACCGCCGCCTGTTTCAGCGCTTCTTTCTGCGTTTCAATCTGCTGCAAACCATAAGCCGCGTCAATCGTCACTACCACGGCGTCTAATCTGTAAACCGATTCAATCACCGGCTCATTCATCAGGTTGGCTAATATCGGGCCAGGGTCTGCCATGCCTGTGGTTTCAATCACCAGTCGGTTAAATGCCGGCACCGCCTGCAAACTGCGTTTAAAGAACAAATCGCGCATCGTATCGGCCAGCTCGTTTTTGAGCGAACAGCACAAACAGCCAGAACTCAACAACACCGTGTTATCGGCAATATGCTCGCTCTCTATGGTTTGCGAAATCTGGCTATTGGCAAAAATCTGGTCCAAACCTGCTTCGCCGAGCTCATTAATGATCACGGCAGTATCTTTCATCGAAGGGTTATGCAGCAGCTTATTGAGCAGAGTGGTTTTACCGCTACCCAAAAAACCAGTGAGAAGCGTGACGGGGATACGTTTATCCATATAAATTCTAATAAAACGAGTGTGGGGGTATTTTAACGCGGATGATTGTCTGGGTTGCTAAGTGTTTCGACTTATATTGTGTTCAATGCTGTGAATCACAAGGTACAAAGATACTAAAAGCCTTTAAGCACAGGCTTTTAGTATCAAATATTCAAAATTTTATTCTGAAGCCCAAAATTTTTGATAGCTTGGGCCATCTGATTTGGGCCGAGCCGTAGGAGGGAAAATCTGAATTGTAAGTGGTATAGGGAAATCGGCACCAATAATTGCTGCTTCACCTGGTTTAAGATTTGGCAGAAAGGCAGAGGCTGATCTATCAATTTCACCACATGCACGCTCCACCACCTCACGATCACGATCATTGGTCAGCCTGTGAACAATAAGTGTTCCAATTTGGCTTAGTACACCTTCAGTTATATCTCTAGGTCTTTGAGTAGTAAGGCAAATATTTAATCCGTACTTTCTACCTTCTTTTGCAATTATTTCAAATGAGTCGAGTCTTGTAGCATAGTCATCTAACCCCACTTTTCTTCCTAGGAAGTTATGCGCTTCATCGACAATTGCTACGATCGGACGTTCTTTAAATTCACCATTTCTGGCTAAACTCAAAAGGTGACGCCCAATAACGTTTGCAATAATTTCCCTTGCATTAAACTCATAAGCAACACCACTGAGGCAAATTCTAAGAAGTTTTGCTGGTCCCTCAATAAACTCTTTGATTTTATTTGCTAAAGAGGGGTTGTTTGATCTAAAAACACACTCAAATGCAGGTGATCCAATTACTGCTGTAATCCGTGAAACTAAAGAAAGACAGTAAGAAAAGTCCCCTGACTCATCACCCCAAATACTTGGGTCTGTAACCATTTGTCTAGTTTCTGGGTCTCGTCTTTTTCCATCGGGGTAAATGCATTCTTCTTCAATTTGTTTTGCTAGCTTAGAGACATTGAACTCTTGAGAAGGATCATCTAATTTTCGATATGTTTCCTCATCTCGAAGAGCTTCATAAACAGGTGCTTTTGGTTGGCCTTTGCGTTTCAAAACTCCGTTTGTAGCTAACTCTGGCTTCAATTTCACTAATCGCAGACTTCGGATTGCCGCTCGCATCTTGGGGCCTTGGACTTTTCCAGCTGGTTCGAATAAGGCGACAAAGTCGGATTCGGTAAATGCTGTTGGAGGTAGAGAGCATGAAGTTGAGTTTTCTGCCACATTAACTGGACTTCCCAAATGGCAGTGGATTACATCGGCATTTACAAGCCCACGATACTCACTTGTAGCATCAAGGAGTATTAGTTTCGATTTATGTTTTAGACACTCTTCAATGATACGTGCAGTGGTCCAACTTTTTCCTCCACCAGTTGCTCCAAGAACTGCACAATGTCTGCCAAAGAGTTTTTCTGGTCGAATTGAGACTGTGCTTTCTTGAGCTACATCAATCGCACCTAAATTCAGAAAGACCTTTTCGCTCGCATCGTTATTTGCCTCCATTAGATGAGGTAAGTAAGCGACATAATTGTGTGGTGCAGCATAAATACGATCACCTAGGCGAGGATAGGATTCAACACCAGCAGTAACTCGTAGGGTATCCATTGCAACAGATCCAAGAAGTTGGATAGTGCCCACAGCATCAAGGTTTACGATTTTCGAGTGAGAGACATCAACAGCACGACGCTCAGCTTCTGGAAGGTGAATTTCTACAACACGTCCAAGTAAAAGATTGATCTGTCCTTCAATGAGTACAAATTCTCCGACTTCGCCTTTTCCATATCTGCCTCCAAGAAAATGTGCTCCACTTGGTGAGCCAGCATCTTTTAAGTTGAATTGCACGGCTTGCGCAGAGACTGACGATAAAACTCCGATGAATAGTTCAGGCCTTAAAAGCCCTCTTGGAAATGCTTCCTCAATATTAAATATTTTACTCACTGTGTACCTGCCATTTGCTTAATATCTCGAGTAAGGCGTTGAGCAGGTGTTAAAGACTTAAGGTCTGGAATCATTTCCGCAAAGTCACCAAAAGTAGCATTGATTAACCAAACATCTTCACCTTGCTTTGCTAGATTGAATATGGTTTCCCAATACTTGTTTTTTTCTTTGGGGCGAGAAGTTAAGTCATCAGATGAAGGGTTCACAATAATCAAACGTAAATGTGGGTTTGTTCGAACTGCCGCTAAGATTGGTTCGGATAAGTGGTCATCATTGAAGCCAAATCCTGTAACAATTAGGCATGTGTTTGGTTCGCGTAATGCTGAGAAATACTGAGAAACTAATTCAAGATGAGGCTGAACATAGGATTGTTGGTATTTTCCTTTTGCCGGATAAATTAAACATGCTGAATCTGGTGTTGGTTGTGGCTCAACTTCAATTTCATTTTCAGATTTCCGCGACCAATTGACTGAGCCATGTAGTTTGTAAATATGAAAAACTCCTTCAAGCGGTGTTCCAATCTCATCTCCAGTTGTAGGTCTACGTACAATGTCATATAAAAAGAATCTAGGGTCAAAATGCCGGGGTTGTGTGAAAGAAAATCCATCAAGTACCACTAATCCTTGCCTACCTGCCGCAGTTTCAAAACAAAGGTCATAGTTCGTTGTAAAAAGTTTTAGTCGAGAGTCGCGCACACGGCGACGTGATAGACGATGAAGAAAGGTTCTATGAGCTGTCAACTGGTTCACGTCGGTTTTATCAATGAACTCAGAGCATTTTTCCAAAATAACTCTTTTTGAGTTTGTTATTAAAGTTGAAACATCCGCGCTTGCTTTTACTTGAAGATATGCTTCACAACGAGACAATAGCGCTTCAATATTCTCTTTCTCTAAATTGATATCGTATCCGATTTCGGATATTACAGTTGTAGCCAATGGGGCTGTTATACGAGGTGTCTCACCTGTGCCTGGATTTGTGTTTACACAAAAGTCCCATAACGTCCACATTGAGGGGCCTTTAGTTATTGGCCCAAGAGATGTCCCGCTACCTGCAAGTACAACTACATGTTGCATTTGTAGAGAAGATAACAAGAAATTTTTAAGCTCTTCTTTTACCTCTTTTGCTCTTGCCAAAATTTTTTGCTCATCTTCCGGCGAAATATCTGCAGGAATTTCTGGTTTTAATTCTTTCCAACTGGTTGATTCTGGACCAAAGAACATTGGTTTCCCAGAAGTTGATAAAGGTGCAGGAGGTGCAGGAGGTGCAGGAGGTGCAGGAGGTGTTATTTTATCGGTCATGATGAAGTCTCGTTAATTATTAATCTTATGCATCATTAATGTGGTTCTACACGGTTTAAAGTATAAAAAGAATATTAGTCTAAATATAACCTAAGGCTTCACAAAATTTCCTAAGAAATATGCTCATAGAGAATATATGAGCCAATTGCAATCAGCACCAAGCCGCCAACAATCTCCGAACGTTTCCCAAACATTAAGCCTAATACACGCCCAAGCATTACGCCGATGGTTACCATGGTAAAAGTAGCAAAGCCTATCGCTGCGGCAGTGATGAATATATTCACATCCATAAACGCCAGACTGACGCCAACGGCCATGGCATCTATGCTGGTGGCAAACGCGGTGATGGCGAGTATGTAGAAGGAGTGCTTAGTGGGTTTTTCTTCTTCGGGTTCTGCTGGTTGAAAGCCTTCGTAAATCATGTGCAGGCCAAGGGCGAGCAGGAGGGTGAAGGCAATCCAGTGATCCCAATCGGTAATGTAATGTGACGCAAAAGTTTTGATGGTGAAGGTGGCGATGGCCCAGCCGATCAATGGCGTGATAGCTTCGATGACACCAAAAATCAATCCGGTGCGTAGTGCTTCTGACAGTTTAGGATGTTTGAGCGCTGCGCCTTTGCTGATCGCTGCGGCAAACGCGTCGGTGGACATGGCAAGCGCGATCAGCGCGATGGAGGTGAAGTTCATGTTGGGTTCTCTAGTCGGGACGAAATTAACAGATAGCAGCACTCCCGACGTTTGTCGCACTGATATCCATTAGTCTCGCCAACCGAAAACGGCCGCCTGCACCACGACGTAAGTCGATTATGTTGACACAGGCACTTCAAATGATATGAAGCAGGCTACTCCCCAAAGGTGGCGGCATTATAACGGATGTGGCGGGTCCCAATAATGAATTTTGTGTGAAGTGCAGAAATAAAAAAGCCTCCGCAAGGGAGGCTGGGCACAAACATGATTATCAAGCTGTTGATCGCTTTTTCAGCCGGAACGCCCCCAGTAAGAGAGCTGCACCCATCATTGCGTTGAAAGAAGGTTTAAGTTTGAGGGAGTGTAGTGGTGATGGCTTTTAAGCGCGCTCGTTTTGAAAAACCTGCAACATTTCCTTGCGGTCTTTGCGTGCGCGTTTGTTGGCGTACATGCGTTTGTCGGCGATGCGCATCAGCTCTTCCGGTGTGCTGGCCTCATTGGCGAATACCACGCCCTGGCTGGCGCCTGCGCCAATAAAACCGGTGTTTTGCAACTGCTTGTTGGTGGCTTCGATCTGGTGTTCGCACCATTCAACTTGATCCTGATGGCATAAAATCGCGAACTCGTCACCGCCCAGCCGGTATAACTGGGCATCGCCCTCCAGGCGCTGGTTGAGGAACAGGCTAAAGTTTTTCAACAGGTTATCGCCTACGTCATGGCCGAAATGGTCATTGAAGTGTTTGAGATTATCCATATCCAGAAAGATCAGGCAGCCATGTTCAGGAAAATTCACCATTTTGCTTTCCAGCGCATGGCGGTTGGGGATGTTGGTTAATCTATCGGTCATGGCAAGTGAACGCGTATTCTGCAATTCAACCAGCATGCGGTCTTTGTCTTTGTGCAGGTGATTGATCTGGTAGGCCAGCACCAGCGCCAGTAGGACGGCTTCTACAGTCACGGCAATTAAGCCCATTTGCTCTATGGTCCAGATATTGGTGCTGAGTTTCTGCGCGCTGATAGACATGCCGCCCAACACACCAAACACTGTGATGGCGATCAGATAGAACTGTGCAGTACGATCGTTACGCCAGCTAAAGTAGCTGCCGCAAATAAAACCAAAGGTCAGGAAGATTGCAACGCCGGTACGTGCCATTTCGAGCATCCAGTTCGGGTTGGCAAACCCGTTGATCAAGAGCGCGAGCAACACCGCATAGACCAGCAATGCAAGTTTATGCAGCTTGGGCGTTTGCGTACGGTTGATCCCCAGCAGGTTGCAGACAAAACTGACATAAGCCATATTGGAAAGCAGGATAGGGGCGCTGCTGAGGTAAAACCAGTGTGTATTAGCCAGTTGCGCAAAGGCACCCAGGGCTGTGCCCTGGAATATCAGGTTGCCCAGGATGAACAGGGCATACATGCGCTCGGTGGTATGGCCGGGTGCGATGCCGATAGAGATGTAATAAAAGAAGATGCCCATCAGCACACCCAGCATCAGGATGGCGCCAGCCGAACTCTTCAATATCTGGTTCAGGTAATCTGGCTCGCTGGCGATAAACAATTCAGGTTGCGCCAGGTAATAGGGGGAATTGAGCTCGGTGGTCAGCAGGTAGGTACCTGGCGTCAGGTCAAACCTGCGCCCGTGACGTAACAGGTAAGTGTTCGTTTCACGGCTGCTTAAACCACCATGTGCCTCATAGGTTTTGCCATCAGCCGCGGTGAGGCGATGGCTGAAGTTGGCTATGACGGTGGTGTTTTTAAAATCAATGACATAGCTGTCAGCTTGCGTAATCGTGAGTGTGGTGTGGCAGGAAAATTTTCCACCGTGTAGCGGAATGCTTTCTACCGACTGCCCATGTTCATTCACACACCCTGTTAAGCCTAGCACCGGGTGGGCAAATACTGAGTTAGCAAGCAGCAGGCTTGTGAACAGTATTAAACAATAATGAAAAAGTCGGGAAAGCAACAAAAGTTAGCCTTAGGCATTAGCGACTAGGAATTCGCTATTATGTATGAATCTTAGCTGGTTATTTTGAACCCGCAAAGAATTTTCAAGTGTCAGAATGCTTTAATAAAAGCGCACAACCTTGGCTAACCTTATTGCTGAACCCGATTTTTTATTGCTGGCGCCGTGAAGATGCCTCGCTGGCTCTGGCTTCTAGCTGCGGCATGATCCATTTTCTGAACATCAACGGCGTGATCATGGTGGTAATTACCCCCATTAATATCAGCACCGAGAACAGTTCCTGGCCAATAAACCCGCGCTCATAGGCGATGCTGGCGATCACGAGTTCCATCACGCCGCGGCCATTTAGGATAAAGCCTATGCCCAGTGCATCGCTCTTGGGCAACCCGATCAAACGCCCGCCCAGCCAGCCAGCCAGTATCTTGGTCGCAATAGATACGATGAGCACGACTGTCACAAACCAGAATGATTCGATGATCTGCACCTTGAACTCCAGCCCCAGGTAGGCAAAGAACACCGGCGCCAGAAAACCGCCAGTGATAGAACCTAGCGTTAACTCTAATTCTTTGTAGCGGGAGGGCAGGAAGAAGTTACGGTCTATCAGCAGTGCACCAAAGAAAGCGCCAATCACAAAGTGGAAGCCGAGCGCTGCACTGACCGAGCCGAATACCAGCACAAATAACAGCAGGATGCCGAACAGGGCTTCATTACCGATCAGCGCAACCAGTTTTTCTGACCATAAATGCAGGTTGACGCCAGTATCCACCACTTTTTTGATCAGCAGACTGACACCGAGAATCATCAGTATCAGCAGGATCAATTTTGAGCTGGCATTAAAGATGGCGATGCTGACCGCGTGGTAGGATTTTTGTTCGGGCAGATTCAGGATGACGCCTAGTACCAGCAGGGCGGCAATGTCGTTAAAGATGGCGGTAGCGACCGAGTAACGGGCAATGTCTGAATCGAGTAGCTTGAAGCTTTGCAGGATGCTGACGGTGACTGGCAGCGCGGTAATGGAAACGCATAAGCCCAGGAAAATAGTACGGCTGACATCCAGCCCGAAGCTAACGCCGATCAGGATGCCGCCGGTGAGCGGCAGGATAAACCCAAGTAAGGCAATCACGATGCCTTTACCGCGCATGGAGTCGATGACCTCCTTGAAATTCATTTCCAGGCCTGCTGATAACACAATCAGGAATACCGCCAACTCGGAAATGCCTGACAAGGCAGGTGTAGGGGTGATCAGGCTGAGAATGCTGGGGCCTAGAATGACACCGGCAACCATTTGGCCAATGATGGCGGGCTGATTAAAGCGGCTGAAAAGTTGCCCGAGCAGGCGGGCGCAGACAATCAGTACAAGCAGGGTGGTGAGTAACGGCATTACTTCTTTCTTTAATACTTTTTGCAATCACCTGTATGTGACATGAGGATTTTACTAGCGCAGCGTGTCTGTATATGACTGGCGCTTGATTAAAAATGCCCGATTGAAAATTTCACATGAGATGAAATGCGAGAGTATTGAATAAATAATGGATTTTGCTTGAGTATAAATCATTCCGGCGCGTGGGGTACACAGATGCACTTTCTGGACGACACTAAGGGCGCATGACGTGCAGCATTTCTTTGCGGTTTTTGCGCGAACGCTTGTTTTCATACATACGCTTGTCGGCGATGCGTAATAGCGCTTCTGTGCTGTTGGCCTCATGCGCAAATACAACGCCCATACTGGCACCTGCACCGCCAAAGCCTTCTTTGTGTAATTGCAGGTGGGTATATTCAAGCTGGTGCTGGCACCACTCCACATCATCTTCATGGCAAAGGATGGCGAATTCATCACCTCCCAAGCGGTAAAGCTTGCCATGCTCGCTGAGTTTACTGGATAAAATCTTGGTAAAAAGTGTGAGCAGATGGTCACCCGTTTCATGGCCGAAATGGTCGTTCAACTGTTTCAGGTTATCCATATCCAGAAACATCAGGCAGCTATGCTGCGGCATTTGTAACAGCTTGTTTTCCAGCGCGTGACGGTTGGGAATGCCGGTCAGTCTGTCGGTCAGTGCCAGCGAACGCGTATTTTGCAGTTCGACCAGCATCAGCTCTTTCTCTTGATGCAGGCGGGTGATTTTGTAGGCCACCAGCAATGAGACCAATATGGCGTGCACAGTAACCGCAAAGAGCCCGAGTTGTTCTATGGTGAAAGTGGGTTGCGTGTTGTTTGCGGCCATCATCGCGAGCAGGCCGAAGCTGATAGTGGCAAGCAGGTAAAGTTGCGCGATGATTTGGCGTTGCAGGCTCAGGCGCAAACCGCAGGCCAGGCCAAAGCCAAGCAACAGCAGGATGCCTACACGTGCCATATCCAGCATCCAGTGAGGAAAAATCATCCCTAGGATGATCAACGCGATCAGCAGGCCGCTGATGATCAGCGAAAGCCGGTAGAGACGCGGGCGGTGAAATGGATTGATTCCTAGCAGGTGGCAAACGAAATTGACATATGCCAGGTTGGCAATCAGCAGGGGCAGGCCGGTGAGGTAAAACCAGTGCCACTCAAAAAACTGGTTAAAAATGCCAAGCGCCGCTGCATGAAATACCAGGTGTCCAAACAGGAAAGACGCGTAAAGGCGCTCGGTAATACGGCCGGCTAACATGCCTATCGTCGCATAATAGGTAAATAATCCCAATAAAATACCTAGTAATAACAGGCTGATTGCCGCACTGATATTGGTTTGTTGCTGATAACTGGCGAGGTCGGAAAGCATCAGCACGGGCGGCGCCAGATAGTAGGGTGATTGCAGCCAGGTGATCAGACGGTATGTGCCGGGATTGAGGCTGACGATGCGGCCATGCCGCAACACGAAAGGGTTACGTTCAGAACTGCTTAAGCCGCCTTTCATCATTGCCAGCATGGCCGGCTTTTCAATCACTTTATTTTCAGCAATATTTTCCTCGAAAATTTCGTGCTGGAAACGGGCGATGGTCGAGGTGTTTTTGAAATCGATGACGTACTGGTTGGCTTGTGCAATTTTCAGCACGCTCTGGCAGACAAACTTGCCGCCCTGTAATGGAATGCTGGCGACCAGCACACCTTGCTGATTAATGCAGGTTGTGCCGAGCAATGCCGGAGCCGTTGATGCCGGCGGCATCATGCTAAACCCTGAAGATATCAGGCCGAATCCTAGTGGAATAAGGCTGATCCAAAGCGTTATGAGCGTCCAAAACCGATAACGTGGCAATTTAAATTTTCCAGTAAACGCTGCAAATCACGGGGCAGTGTACATGAAAAATTCCTGGGTTATAGCTGGGCCAGTTGATTAAGAAAAGCAAAGGTTTACTAACTAACGTTGCTGCATGACATGAAAAACCCGCATATGAAATGCGGGTGCTTTATGAATCAAACGGCTATCAATCCTAGTGAGCGGATACTGCTTTTTCAGTAGCCTCGGTGGTTTCTTTAATGTGCTCTTTGGCTACTGCCGCTGCCTCTTTAGCGGCCTCGACAGCCTCTGATGTCGCCGCTTTAATTTCTCCAGCGGCCTCCTTTGTCTCTTCGTGAGCAGACTCATAAGCTTTTTCAATGGAAGCTTCATTGTCGCTACAGGCAACCAGCAAACTCATGCTCAAACCAGCAATGCTTAATAAACGAAAAAATGAGTACATGTCAGAGGCTCCTAAATTAATTAACTTTAACTTAATTAAATCATTCCAACCTTACAGTCCGCTTAAATCAATCCTTTAGTTACTATCAGCGTTATCAATGCGAATGTCTATTGCAACTGTTGTATTTGCGCAGCAATCTGCTCGCTGAGCAAGTCAAGATTGTTGCCCAATGCGCGTACCAGTGCAGGATAGCCACTCTCGCTCAATGGCGTTGTAAATTTGAATGACTGGTTTTGCAACGGCGCACGGTCGGCTGAAAGTAATTGCCAATGGCCGCTAAGCACCGCATAGCCCTGCATCTGGCCGTGGAACTGGTCTATGGTGAGTTGCAGGCTGTTGGTTTTTAACGGTGCGCCAGGCAGCGGGTCAACCACTGCGGTATCAGCAAGACGGCTGGAAAGGCGGGTACGCAAGCCGCGGCTTAATTCTTGTGACAGATTATCAACCCATAAATGGTCACGTGCCGGATGTAATGTAATATCGTCCAGTTGGACTACGATCCTGTCACTATCCAGGTAATCAGCCAGCTGGATTTTATTGAGTACCAGTGTTCTGGTCGCCGATTTATCCCGTGCCGCGCTGGCTGATGCCTGCACTTCAGGCAGGCTGTAACGTTCGCTTTTTACCGGTGGGTTGGATTTCAGGCAAGCGCCCAGGCTGCATGCCAGAACTAACATCAGGCCGTTACGTAAGTAGTTTGTAGTGATCATGATTGCGAATTCCTTACGGGTTGGCCGGTGCTTGTATATTAGCCGGTGCTTGCGGCACCGGGTCATTGCCAGGCTTGCGACCAAACAGCACCGCGCTTGGCTCTTCATTTAAAGTGCGCGCCAACGGTTGTATATCACGCAGGGCTTTATCCAGGCGTTGCAAGGTAGTTGTCAGCTCCTGATAAGCAGGCGAATCCGGTGACAACCCTTTGAGCGTCGCTTGCAGTTCCTGCATGGTCTTATTCAGGTTGGCAGGCATCTGCTGCAGTTCAGGCTGGCTGATAAACTTGTTCACTTGCTCACTGAGCGCACGAATCTCTTTCATCGTTACTTCTGATTGCTGCAGGTTTTTATCCAGGCCGGAAAGCACAGGCTCCACCTTGAGCTGATTCAGTTTATCCAGCAGGTCAGACAGTTTCTGTTCGATCTGGGCCAGGCTGGTGGCACTGGTCGGCAATACCGGCAAACCTTCAAAGCGCTCGCGCTTGTAGGGTTTGTGTGATTTTTGATCCATATTCAAATCGACATAAACCGAACCGGTAAGCAGGTTGCCGGATTTAAGGGTGGCATGTAGCCCGCGCTGCAGCATATGACCAATGCGGGTTTTCCACTCTTCCAGGTTTGCCTGGCCGTTATCGGCCAACCGCCCGGGTTCAAGGTGAATCAGCACCGGAATTGCGTAACGGAATTCTTTTTTACGTTCCGGTGAATTGAATTTCCATGGCACACTCATGACGGTACCTATGCGCAGGCCGCGGAATTCCACAGGCGCGCCCTTGTTCAGGCCGCGCACGGTGTCATCCACCAGCAGCACATATTCAATGTACTGGTCGTAGGTTTGCTGGCGTGCGGCTTCTTCATTGGCAAACAGTTCAAAGGTGGTCTCCGAGCGTACCGGTTGCCCCATCGGGATATCATCCGGATGACCGAAGCTGACGCCACCGGCAATCAATGACTCCACCGTAGGGATATTCGCCCTGAAGCCTTGCGCATCCAGTTTTACGTCTATGCCGACAGCGGTCCAGAAACGCGAATTCTTGGTGACTAATACATCGTAAGGGTGTTCGATAAACAGCTCGTGCTGCATCTTGCGCTGTTTCGGGTCAAAGGTGGCACTGACGACACGGCCTACACGCAAACCCTGGTAAGTGACCGGATCACCGACGCGTAAGGCGTTGCCCACTTTACCTTCGAGGTTTACATGCACACCCTTGGCGCCATTCAGGGAAATAGGCGGTTGATCAAGTACCGTAAACTGGTCAGTTTCTTCCAGGCTTTTGCCCGGTTGCAGTTGAATATAAGAACCCGAAATCACGGTATTTAATCCACTAATCCCTTCCAGCCCGATACGTGGTTTAACTACCCACAGTTGGGTATCTTTGACCAGCATGGGCTGGGCTTTAGGCGTAATGCGGGCGATGACTTCAATATGGGTAAGGTCATCCGACAAGGTCACTTGCTCGATCTGGCCGATATCGACGCTATGTACCTTGATTTTTGTTTTACCGGCTTCAATGCCTTCGGCATTGGTCATGGAGAGTGTGATCTGTTTGCCAACCTTGGTGTAATTGTCATAAGCCAGCCATAAGCCTATCAGCAGGGCAACCACAGGCACAATCCAGATAGGCGAGATTCTGGCTGTGTTGACGTTTGCCAGCTGGTGATCCTTTTGTGGCAGGTCACCAGTATTTTGATTATCAGCTTGCTGATCGTTTTTGCTCTGATCATTAGGCGGCAGCGCATCATTGGGCGGCTGATTATTAGAGTGCTCTGTCATTAGGTTTTCCTTGTGTATCCCACAATAAACGGGGATCAAATGCCATGGCGGCAAGCATGGTCGTAATCACCACTGCGCTGAAAGCTAGCGCCGCAGGGCCGGGTAATACCGACATCAGGTTGCCGGATTGTATCAGCGCCACCATGATGGCGACGACAAAAACATCCACCATAGACCAGCGGCCAATTAACTCGGTGATCCGGTACAACGCAGATTTCTGATGCGCATTCAACGGGCCGGGATGTCGCGCCAGCCATAGCAAGAGTGCCATTATCAGCATTTTGATAATCGGTACCATGACACTGGCGACAAAGATGATCACCGCCACGGGCTCCGAGCCGTGCTGCCAGAGTTCTATCATGCCACCAATAATGGTCGAAGAATGACTTTGGCCTAGCGAGGTCGTAATCATCATCGGGTAGGCGTTGGCCGGAATATATAACACGGCCGCTGTCAGCAACAAGGCCCAGGTAAATTGCAGGCTGTTGGGTTTGCGCTTGTGCAAGGTACTGCCGCAACGGATGCAGATAAATGCGGATGGAGTTTTGGTTTCGGGTATCGCGTTGACCAGGCCACAGGTGGAGCATCCGATCACATGCTGGTCTCTCGCGTTAATGCCGCAAAGGATGGATGGGTCCGGCGAGGGTTCGCCAGCCAGTTTTAACCATAACAAATCAATATCCACTGAGCGCGTGGTCATCAATAATAATATGGCAAATACGCAATATGCCCAGAATGAAGCGCCCAGATGCACTTCGCCAATGTCAGTCAGCTTTACCAGGCTCACCAGCGCCGCGATGATAAATACATCGGCCATCATCCACGGATGCAGTTGCGAGAATAACCGGGCAATCACGTCACTGTAGGCGCGCGGCACTCTACGCAATACGTTTGCCTGCATCAGGATGACACCGATCAGGTACAACCCGGGCAGGATGATCGCGGTCGCACTCACAATCAGCGCCACCAGTGGCTGGTTCACATTCACCAGTGTCGCCGCGGTTTCCGGCAAGGCAATCTGGCTATCCAGGCCATTGGTATCCATGCTGATAAACGGGAAGGCGACCGCGATCATCAAGCTCAACAGGGCAGTGACAGCCAATGCAATACTACGCTGCACCGGGTGCAGATGTCGCCTTGCCAGCACGTGACCACAGCGCGGGCAGTTGGCGTGCTCACCCGGCCGCAACACTGGAATAGCACTGACCAGATCGCAGGCACTGCAGGCACGCAAACGCCGCCATTTTATTTTTTGCTGCTCTGTCATCGCGGTTGAATGGAGTGGTTTATAGGTTAGTTGACTTTGACTTGCATGTTAAACGGGCCATCTTTGAACAGGCAAGATGTTTATAAATATAAATCTGATTTAAAAGGCCATCTTTATGGTGACCGGAAAAAATGAAAAAGATTCGCGGCTGTTGATTCATCGTGCCTGTCTGTTATGTAGTGTTGGCTGTTTAGCTATTAAAGCCTGCTGCTTTCATGAGTAACTTAATCATAAAACTCACAAACGTGAGAGCGGCGATACTGCCTAGCCAGATCAGTAGCAACCAGCCTAATCTTTTAGCAAAACTGCTTTTCTGTGTTCTGCCAGTCATCGCATGCCTCTATCAGTGATAAGCATCGTCCGGGTTCACTTTGCCGCGGAATACGTAATATGCCCAGCCTGTATAAATCAGGATAATCGGGATAATAACCAATGCCCCAACAAGGGCAAACATCTGGCTTTGTGGCGGTGCAGCCGCGGCGTGAATGGAAATATGTGGCGGAATAATGTTAGGCCAGATACTGATGCCCAGGCCCATGTAGCCAAGCAGGATCAGGCAAAGGGTGTAAATAAAAGGTGTGGTTTCGGATTTATCGCTGAGTGATTTCTGCAGCCGGTAAAAGAAAAATGCCACCAATAATGGTACTGGCGACAGAAATAACAAGTTAGGCATCGTGAACCATCTGTCAGCGATGCCGTGATCCATCAGTGGCGTCCAGATACTAATGATGACGATAGTGGCAAACAGGAATACTGAAATCTGGCGTGACAGCTTGTAGCAGGTTTTCTGCAAATCGCCCGATGTTTTCATGATTAGCCAGGTGCAACCCAGCAAGGCGTAAGTCACCAGCAAGCTCAGGCCGGTGAAAATCGAAAAAGGCGAGATCCAGTCTAACGGTCCACCGGCATAGGCGTCGTTGACAACTTTGATGCCTTGCAGATAAGCCCCTAGCGTCATGCCCTGGAAGAAAGTCGCGGCAATCGAGCCACATAGAAAAGCTTTGTCCCAGAAATGCCGCTCTTCATCAGTTGCCCTGAACCGGAATTCAAATGCCACCCCGCGAAAAATCAGCGCCATCAGCATAAATAACAGTGGCAGCGAAAGTGCGCTCAAAATCACCGAGTAGGCGAGTGGGAACGCTGCCAGCAAGCCGGCCCCGCCCAATACCAGCCAGGTTTCGTTGCCATCCCATACCGGTGCGACGGTATTCATCATCAGGTCGCGGTCATGCTTCTCCTGAAAGAACGGGTAGAGGATGCCGATGCCCAGATCAAAACCATCCATGATGATATACATCATGATGCCAAACAGGATGATGATGGCCCATACCAATGATAAGTCCAGTGATAAGCCCATTTATTGATCCTTTTTGTCTGTTTTGTCTGTTTTGTCTGTATTAGCCGGTGCTGCCGGCACCTTGTTATCAGGATGAAATTCTGGTGCCAGTGCAAACTCGTCTACATCGGTCGGGTTGATGGAAATCGCATCCCCTTGCAATGCTTCTCCGGTTTTCGGGCCTATATTAATCAGTCGCAACACGTATAAGGTGCCCATGCCGAATAACGCCAGATAGATCACCACGAATAAGCCCAGGGTGAGTGCAACTTCGGTTGTCGTATGTGGCGTTACCGCATCTGCGGTGCGTAACACGCCGTAGACTACCCATGGCTGACGGCCTATTTCGGTGGTATACCAGCCCGCTAATATGGCAATCACTCCGGCTGGTCCCATGGCAATGGCGAATTTCTGGAATGGGGTGCTCTGGTACAACCGGTCTTTGACACGCAACCATAACGAAGTCACTGCCAGCAATATCATCAGCATCCCCAGGCCTACCATCAGGCGGAAGGTCCAGAATACAATGGTGGCATTGGGTCTGTCTTGTGCCGGAAAGTCTTTTAGAGCAGGAATTTGCTCAGTCAGTGAATGGCGTAAGATCAGGCTGCCCAGCACTGGGATTTCAACCGCAAAATGCGTTTTTTCTTGTGCCATATCCGGCCAGCCAAATAAGACCAATGGCGTTGCCTGACCTGGCGGATTTTCCCAGTGGCCTTCAATCGCAGCGATTTTAGCGGGTTGGTGCTTGAGGGTATTCAGGCCATGCAGGTCACCGATCACGGCCTGCATAGGCGCGAGCAATAATATCAGCCATAAGCCCATAGACATCATTTTGCGCACGCCAGGATTGTTTTTGCCTCGCAGCAATTGCCAGGCGCCCGCAGATACGACGAATAGTGCGGTTGCCAAATAGGCGCCGACTACCATATGCACCAGGCGGTATGGAAAAGATGGGTTGAAAATAATCTTGAACCAGTCCACCGGGATGACTTTACCAGCGACCAGCTCAAAACCTTGCGGGGTATGCATCCAGCTGTTGGAGGCTAATATCCAGGTCGCTGAAACCAGGGTGCCAATCGCCACCATTACGGTAGAAGTAAAGTGCAAGCCGGGCCCGACTTTGTTCCAGCCGAACAGCATCACGCCTAAAAAACCAGCCTCAAGAAAGAAAGCGGTCAATACTTCATAAGCAAGCAGTGGCCCTGTGATGCTGCCAGCCACAGAGGAAAAACCAGCCCAGTTCGTGCCAAACTGGTAGGCCATCACCAGGCCGGACACTACGCCCATACCGAAACACAGTGAAAATATTTTGATCCAGAAGTGGTACAGGTCGAGATAGACAGTATTTTTGGTTTTTAGCCAACTGGCTTCAATCACCGCGAGATAGCTTGCCAGGCCGATGGTGATTGCCGGGAATACAATATGGAACGAGATGGTGAATCCAAACTGGATTCTTGCTAACGTTAATGCCAAATCAGACATTCTTATCCTTTGTAACGCGTTTGATGCTAACGGCTATCCACAGGGCAGGCTAATCATGCTTCATGAATATTATCAGAGTGCCCAAGGTTATTACATTGAGCAGGTTTGACTGGGGATAGTTGCATGCATACTAAAAGTTTGCTGCTTAAAGCTTTTAAGGCTGGGTAATAGATAACTGTGCTCTAAAAATTTAGCATTTCTGTATCTGTTTTCCTTGCATTGGCTGGCTTACGATGGGACTCATCATTCATCCGTTTGCGATTTCTGGTTATCACCCACTACATCCATCCCAGATTTAGCCGTTATTAAGGTTTTTCACCAGAAAAATTTGCCGAATAGCAGGAACTATGTCTCAACCAAAAGCCACAATCAAGCCATACCATCACCCTGCCGCAGGCTGGGGAGCACTCAAGCAAGTCGCCGCGCAACTTGCCTTGCAGAAGATTCCTGTGAAAGGGGTATTGACCCTGCTGGCGCAAAACCAGCCGGATGGCTTTGATTGCCCTGGTTGTGCCTGGCCGGATAAAGAGCATACCTCGACTTTTGAGTTCTGCGAAAACGGTGTGAAAGCGGTAGCTGCTGAGGCCACCAACAAACGGGTTCCTCCCGAATTTTTTGCCAAGCACACGGTGACCGAGTTAATGCAGTGGAGCGATTTCGACCTTGAAAATGAAGGCCGTTTAACCCACCCGATGCGCTACAACCCGGTGACAGATAAATACGAAGTTGTTTTATGGGACGATGCTTTTACCTTGATGGCTGAGCATTTGAATGCCCTGGCAGACCCGAATGAAGCTGTGTTTTATACCTCTGGACGCGCCAGCAATGAAGCCGCTTTCCTGTATCAGCTGTTCGTACGTGAATTCGGTACTAATAATTTCCCGGATTGTTCTAATCTTTGCCATGAATCCACCAGTATTGCTTTGCCGGCAACCGTTGGTGTAGGTAAAGGCTCGGTGACCCTGCAGGATTTTGAGCATGCCGACACCTTACTGATTTTCGGCCAGAACCCGGCGACCAATCACCCGCGTATGTTGGGTGAACTGCGTGAAGCTGCGAAACGTGGTGCGCGGATTGTGGCTATTAACCCATTAAAAGAGCGCGGCCTTGAGCGTTTTGCCGACCCGCAAAGTCCGTTCGACATGCTGTCTTTCAAAGGCAGCCAGATCAGCAGCCTGTTTATCCAGCCGAAACTGGGAGGGGACCTGGCGCTAATCAAGGGCATGATCAAGTTTGTAATCCAGTGGGATGATGTCGCGATAGTCAAAGGTACTGAGCGTGTGGTAGATGTGGATTTCATTGCCCAGCACACCAATAACTTTGAAGCGATTGCTGCTGACGCCCGCCAGGAAAGCTGGGACGTGATTGTTGAAGAGTCTGGCGTATCATTAGCGCAGATTGAAGAAATCGCCCGTATCTATGCCACCGGCGACCGTGTGATTTCCACCTGGGGCATGGGTATCACCCAGCACAAACATGGTGTGGCGACGATCAAGACGTTAGTGAATTTAATGTTGCTGCGCGGTAATGTCGGCAAGGAAGGCGCTGGCCTGTGCCCGGTGCGCGGCCACAGCAATGTGCAAGGTAACCGTACTGTTGGCATTTACGAAAAAATGCCGCTGGAATTCCTGCAAAGCCTGGATCGTGTATTTGATCTGAATGTACCGAAAACGCCAGGTTATGATGCAGTCGCCTCAATTGAAGCGATGATAGACGGCAAGGTGAAATTCTTCTTCGGCCTGGGCGGTAATTTTTCGATTTCCACACCCGATACCGATCGCACCTGGCAAGGCATGCGCAATTGCGAACTGACCGCGCATGTAACCACCAAGCTCAACCGCAGCCACCTGGTGCATGGTAAAGAAGCGCTGATACTGCCATGCCTGGGCCGTACCGAGATCGACACGCAGGAAACCGGTCCGCAGGGCGTCACTGTTGAAGATTCCATGAGCATGGTGCATATCTCCTACGGTATGAACAAGCCAGCTTCACCACAACTGCTGTCCGAGCCTGCCATTGTCGCCCGTCTGGCACATGCCACGCTGAAAAGCAGCAAAACGCCATGGCTGGAATATATCAAGGATTACAGCAAGATCCGCGACATCATTGAGCAGACGATGCCGGTGGCGTTCAGGGATTACAACGAGCGCATCAAGACTCCGGGCGGTTTCCGCATGCCGGTCCCTTCCAGCCAGCGGATCTGGAATACGCCTTCTGGTAAGGCTGAATTCACGTTACAGGCTATCCCGCAAAATTCGCCTATCCACCAGGCACGCGAGCAATATGGCGACCAGTTGTTTGTGTTGATGACTACCCGTTCGCATGACCAGTACAACACCACCATCTATGGCATGGATGACCGTTACCGCGGCGTCTTCGGCCAGCGTCGGGTCATTTTCATGAATCCTGCCGATATTGAGCGCCAGGGTTTGCAAGCCGGTGACTGGATAAACCTGGTCAGTGTCTGGCAGGACGGCATTACACGGCGCGCAGATAACTTCATGGTCGTTTCATACGACATTCCGCAAGGTTGCCTGAGTGGCTATTACCCGGAGACCAATAACCTGGTGCCGTTAGAAAGTGTTGCCGATCATTCACGTACACCGACTTCAAAATCGATTCCGGTGATCATCGAGAAAGCTTCTGAGGTTGCCAATGCTGCTTGATTACGACCAGTATGACGCTTCCATAGAAGAAAGTATCAGTGTTGATCATCCTGACCGGATTGATCCTTCCCCGCTAGATACCAGTGCTGTGCGTATGCTGGGCATCCTGGCTTTGCTACATGCAGAACATGGGCAGGGACGGGCACAGGTTCCGCTGGCGGCTATCTGCAAGCGTCTGGAATTACGCATGAGTACACTGCAACGCCTGATGACTGCACTCAGCGAGCAGCAACTGGTCGATGTCATGATGGAAAAAGAGCGCCTGGTTGCGGCCCTGACACCCGCAGGAGAGGAAATCACGCTCGCGCTGCAGTCGGCTTAAATTGAGTTCATCTTAAATTTAAGCCGCTTTATATTTCATCAATATCGCCGCTACGCCGCATATCGCTGGCGTATAATGGTCCGCATCTGCGTTTCTCCCCAGTCTTACCACCATGAAGCTTTATGTCTCGTTTGCCGCCCGCATACGCGCAATGATAGATGAAGGCGTTTTGCGACCGGGAGACAGAGTCCCTTCAGTCCGCCAGGCCAGCGAAAAATATAGTCTCAGCATCAGTACGGTTTTACGTGGTTACTTACTGCTGGAACAGGAAGGCGTGATCAGCAGCCATCCGCAATCGGGCTATTACGTCACTCCACGCAAACGCCTGCAACAGAAACAAACTTCAGCGCTGGCAAAAGATATCAATCTATCCGAAGTCGATGCCAGCAAACTGGTCCTCACCACACTCAAATCCATTCGCGAATTCGGTACGGTCCCGTTAGGCTCGCCATTCCCTGATCCGCAACTGTTTCCGCTCAAGAAAATCCACCAGTATGAAAAAGCCCTGACCGATGACCAGGGTGAGTGGGGCGTTCTCAGCGACCTGCCACCAGGCAATGAGATGCTACGCCAGCAGATTGCCAGGCGTTACCTTACTAATGGCATGGATGTATCGCCTGACGATATCGTCATCACGCACGGGGCTACCGAAGCCATCACCCTTTGCCTGCAAGCCGTGGCCAAAGCAGGGGATACCATCGCGCTGGAATCCCCAGGCTACTACGCGCTGGCGCACACCGTAGAGCGCCTGGGCATGAGAGTGGCTGAAGTCCGCACTCATCCAGACTCCGGTATTGATCTGGACGCGTTACGTGCCGTTACCGACAATGTGCGTGTCGCTGCCGTTATCCTCACCAGCAACTTCCAGAATCCGCTCGGTTTTGTGATGCCCGATGCCAAGAAACAGGCCTTAGTGGAATTTCTTGCAGAACAGCAGATTCCTCTGATTGAAGATGATGTGTATGGGGAACTGTATTTCAGCGAGCAAGCGCCTTTGCCCGCCAAGGCTTTTGACCGTACCGGTATGGTGCTGCATTGCTCATCGTTCTCCAAATCGCTGGCCCCAGGCTATCGCGTTGGCTGGATGGCTGCTGGCCGTTACCGGCAAGAAGTTGAGCGGTTGATGTTCCTGAACAGCCTGTCGCTGACTTCAGCCCCGCAAATCGCAATTGCCAAATTCATGCAGCGCGATAGTTTCGAGCAGCATCTCAAACAATTACGTCATACCTTGCGTTCAAACTATGTGCTGATGCGTAATGTGATCGAACAGAGCTTTCCGGTAGGTACGGAGCTTTCTGTGCCCAAGGGCGGTTACGTCATCTGGGTAAAGCTGCCTCAAGCGCTGGATGCGCTGGAACTCTATCGTGCCGCCATCGATAATGGCATCACGGTTGCGCCAGGTACGATTTTTTCACTTAGGAAAGAACTGACGCACTACATAAGGCTTAACTTCAGCCATCTGTGGACTTTGGTGATAGAAAAAGCAGTCCGTGATGTAGGTGCACTGGCTTGTGAGATGCTGGCAGCAGAAAAACCGCAAGCATAGAAAACGCGTATAAAATGTAGAGACTGGAAAAGCAAAAAGCCTTGTATTTCTACAAGGCTTTTTTAATTTGGCTCCTCAACCTGGGCTCGAACCAGGGACCTACGGATTAACAGTCCGGCGCTCTACCGACTGAGCTATTGAGGAATCGGTACGTCGTTTGAAGGCGCTATATTACTGAGACCGTGCCCCTTGGTCAACCACTTTTTGCGAATTTCTCCATATTTTTCGATGCGCAGTTTAAATGCCGGTTTTGCTTGATAGGCAGTCATAAAAGTCAAGAGGTTTGCATGGTCAGATCGCACTTTTGTTACCCAAACGGGTCAATTTTTTATTGGGGCAAGGTCGTTTATAATAGCGGTAACAGGAGATGCTTATGCGTACAGTTTTAGGAAAAGTGGTTGGTCTGACCGGTGCTGCGGAAATTGTGGATCAGTATGGTCACCATATTCAGCTGAAAGCGGGTGATACATTGCATGCCGGCGATCAGTTAGTGACCGTGGCTGGCGCACAGGTTGCCATGCAGGCGATCAGTGGCGAGATGGTTCAATTTGCCGAACAACAGTCGGTCACATTGTCTGACGAAGTATCTGCATCGCCGCATACCATGGATATCAGTGAGCATGCAGTGAATCCGGCGGTGATTCAACATGTGCTGGCTGCTTTGCAATTGAATGATGCGACTGATTTAACGCCGCCGCTGGCATCCATGCTGCAAGAAGAGGCAAGCGCTTTTGTTTCAATCGCGCATACTTCAATCACCGAGCAGGCGCTGCAAGATACAAGCCCTGCAGATGCTTTGAATATTCATGATGTATTGATTTCCGGCGATCATCATGCGGTAGTGTCTCCAGCCGTGATGCCGATTACGGAACTGGCAGACCTGATGACACAAACGGCAGGTGCAGATATCGGGTTACCGAACAGCCCGCTAAAAGACTTTCTGAATGACTAGATAATCTTAGTACTGGAATAATAAAAAAGCGCCTGATGGCGCTTTTTTATTTTGAGTGCAGGATTAGGCTTTAAGCGCTTGTTCTATCCTGTCCAATGCTTCGCGCAGGTTATCCATGCTGGTAGCAAACGAGATACGGAAATACCCTTCAGCACCAAATGCAGAGCCTGGCACCACCGCGACATTGTGTTCTTCCAGCAGGTATTCTGCCAGCGCCATGTCTGAAGTTTCTTTGATTTTGCCAGCCTGATGCAGATTTGCAATCGCCTGACGCGCATCCGGGAAAGCATAGAAAGCACCCCCAGCCATTAAACAGCTTAAGCCCGGCATGGCATTGAACCGGTCAACCACATATTGATGGCGCTCTTTAAAGGCAGCGACCATCGGTTTGATACAGTCCTGTGAGCCACTCAGGGCGGCTTCAGCGGCATACTGGGAAATAGAAGTCGGGTTGCTGGTCGACTGGCTTTGCAGGATTTCCATCGCCTTGATGATGTAAGCCGGGCCAGCCGCATAACCTATACGCCAGCCGGTCATGGAATACGCTTTGGATACGCCATTAAGTACGATACAACGGTCTTTCAAGCCAGGCGCGGCATTAAGGATGTTATGGAATTGATCACCGGTCAGGTTGACGTGTTCATACATGTCATCGGTAGCGATCAATATGTGTGGATGTTTGAGCAGCACTTCGCCCAATGCTTTTAATTCTTCCAATGAATAGACTGCGCCGGTCGGGTTAGAAGGCGAATTGAACATCACCAGTTTGGTTTTGCTGTTAATCGCTGCTTCCAGCTGGCCAGGCAGTAATTTGAAGCCTTGCTCAATACCACATTCCAGGATCACGGGCTTGGCCTCAGCCACCATGGCGATATCGGCATAACTGACCCAGTAAGGCGCCGGGATGATCACTTCATCGCCAGGGTTCAATACTGCCAGACACAGGTTGAAAATGGTTTGCTTGCCGCCTACGCCAACAATCACTTCATTCACGGCATAATCAAAACCGTTTTCATTCTTGAATTTGTTAACAATAGCTTTTTTCAGGGCTGGAATGCCACTGACGGGCGTGTATTTTGTGTAACCTGCGTCGATGGCTGCTTTGGCTGCATCTTTAATATGTTGCGGTGTATCGAAATCTGGCTCACCTGCTGCCAGGCCAATAATCGGACGGCCTTCGGATTTATATTTGGCGGCTTTGGCGGTGATAGCCAAAGTAGGGGATTCTTTAATGGATAAAACTCGCGCAGATAGCACGTTGGCGGCAGGTTTGCTCAAAATGGCGTCCTTGTTGATCGGTATGTGCACAAGCAGGCTAGACTTTCGTGCCTGCAAAAAAATGAAAAACGCAACATTTTACGCAAAAACCACGTGCGGTGGAAGTGAATGACACCAGTTTTAAACAGATTTTTGGCGCAATCAAACGTGTTTCATAGATCGTTTAACTTACTGTTTCTGGCAGTTTTGCTCACAACTAAGATAGTTCTGGTAAACCGACACCAGTAACGGGTCAATTTTCTGCAGTTGCAATTCAATGTCTTTCACGGTTTTGTCGTCGCCCAAGCGCTGTGCGACTTCGCCGCGCCTGAACCACGCTTCTACAAACTGGCCATCCAGGCTGACTGCTTTTTGATAGGCAGTGGCTGCTGCATCAAATTGTTTCAGTGATTGTTCAGCCAGTCCCAGACTAAACCAGGCATCTGCGTTGCTGGTTTCATTCTGGGTCCATATGGCACTTATTTTCTCCATGTTAGCCCAATCCTGGCGTGACTCTGGCACCGCTGCTTGCATGTAGTAGGGTTTCTTATCTTCATCTTCTTCCCATAAGGCTTTGCCACGCACGGGGAACTCGGTACTGGCGGGCATTTTCTCCAAAGTGTCCAGCCATTCCACTGGTAAAGCAAAATGGATGCTGCGGCCGTAACCCGCGGTTTTAAAAGTGTTGATACCAACCAGTTTGCCATCCATATCGAATAATCCGCTGCCGCTGGCGCCCATCAGGAATTTAGCGCTACTGCGTATCATATTGCCGGAAGGGGTTGAGTAAAGGCCTTGAATCTCACCAATGGAGGTGATGGGTGCGGGCACGCCATTGGAATGGCCGATGGCGCTTATTTCCTGCCCACGTGTCAATGCATAGCTATTACCGCGTACAACCGGCTTAAGCGGCAGGGTCGGCGATGTGACCAGGCACAGGTCGTGCCATACATCGGCGCGGACGCTGGTGATCGGGTAAGCATCTTCACCACGCGAAACCCATGGTTGTTTGGTGGCGCGTAGCACATGGCAATTGGTCACCACAGTATGGTCAGCGACCACCACGCCTGAACCGTAGGCCATGCCGCCATCCTCATTGTAGCCACGGATCATGACGACGCCAAAATAAGCTTCCATCAATGCCTGCTGGTTATAAGCATGCGAAGAGGCAGAAAATATTACAATAAATACCGATAGTAAAAGCTTCAAGCCAATCTCCAGAGTGATTTTTCAGACATCCAACAGAGGACTACTTTCAAAGCCAATAGTTCTCCTTAAATGCTGCGTTGTCAAATGTAAATCACACGCCCATTGAACCAAAAGCAGTTAAAATGAGACTATTGTTTATTTAATCAGATTGTTTTCGTGATCGTCACCTTTCCAGGTAGCAAGTTTGAGTTACACCAGCCTTTTCCTCCGGCCGGGGATCAGCCTCAGGCCATAGAAAAACTGACTAAAGGCATTGAAGATGGTTTGAAGTTTCAAACCCTGCTCGGCGTGACTGGCTCCGGTAAAACTTACACCATGGCCAATGTAATTGCACGGACCGGTAAACCGGCCATCGTCATGGCGCCAAACAAAACCCTGGCCGCCCAGCTATATAGCGAATTCAAAGAGTTTTTCCCCAATAATGCGGTGGAATACTTCGTCAGTTACTATGACTATTACCAGCCGGAAGCGTATGTGCCCTCACGCGACCTGTTTATCGAAAAAGACTCCAGTATTAACGAACACATCGAACAATTACGTTTGGCAGCGACCAAGGCGTTGCTTGAGCGTGAAGATGCGGTAATCGTGGCAACTGTGTCAGCCATTTATGGTATCGGAGACCCGGGTGAATACCATGGCATGGTGCTGCATGTACATCAGGGGCTGAAGATTGAGCAAAAAGATATTGTGGCGCACTTGATTGCGATGCAATACGACCGTAACGATTTTGATTTTGGCCGTGGTTGCTTCCGTGTCCGTGGCGATATTGTGGATGTATTTCCCTCTGAAAACAGTGAAACAGCGGTGCGCATCAGCATGTTCGATGACGAAATCGACAGCATCCAGTTGTTTGATCCACTGACCGGCCAGGTATTCAATAAAATCCATAATTTCCGTATTTTCCCATCCAGCCATTATGTGACTGCGCGGGAAGCGACGGTGCGTGCGATGGAAACCATCAAAGCCGAATTACGCGACCGCGTTAAAGTCTATCTGAGTGAAAACAAGCTGGTTGAAGCGCAGCGTATTGAACAGCGCACGCGGTTCGACCTGGAAATGCTCAATGAAATCGGCTTTTGCAAAGGTATTGAGAACTACAGTCGCCATTTGACAGGCCGTAAACCTGGCGACCCGCCGCCGACACTGATCGATTATCTGCCGGAGCATGCATTGATGATCATCGATGAAAGCCACGTCACGGTGCCGCAAATCGGCGGGATGTACCTGGGTGACCGATCACGCAAAGCAAACCTTGTGGATTACGGCTGGCGTTTGCCCTCAGCGATGGATAACCGCCCGCTCAAGTTTGAAGAGTTTGAGCGCATTATGCGTCAATGCGTGTTTGTATCTGCGACGCCTGCGGATTACGAAAAAAACCATCAGCAGCAAGTAGTGGAAATGATTGCGCGTCCGACCGGCTTGATAGACCCTAAAATCATTGTTAAACCCGCCGATACGCAAGTGGATGACCTGTTGGGCGAGATTAAAGAACGCGTAGCGATTGGCGAACGCGTGCTGACTACCACGCTGACCAAACGCATGGCAGAAGACCTTACCGATTATTTGTCCGAGCATGGCGTTAAAGTGCGCTACCTCCATAGTGATATTGAAACGGTAGAACGGGTAGAAATTATCCGTGATTTGCGCCTGGGGGAGTTTGATGTGCTGGTGGGTATCAACCTGTTGCGTGAAGGTCTGGATATCCCCGAAGTTTCATTGGTAGCGGTGCTCGATGCCGATAAGGAAGGCTTCTTGCGCTCTGAACGGTCGTTGATCCAGACAGCCGGCCGCGCGGCGCGTAACCTGAATGGTAAAGTGATTTTTTACGCCAACAAGATCACACGCAGCATGAAACTGGCGATGGATGAGTCTGACCGCCGCCGTACTATCCAGGAAGCGTTTAATGCAAAACATGGCATTACGCCTAAAGGCGTGACCAAGCGGATTAAAGACCTGATTGAAGGTGTGTACGATAAAGATGAAGCACACCGTGAACGTAAAGCTGCGCAAGAACAGGCTAGTTACGAGAACATGAGTGAGAAAACGCTGGCCAAAGAACTCAAGCGGGTAGAAAAAGCCATGCATGATGCAGCCAAAAACCTGGAGTTTGAAAAAGCCGCCCAGTTACGTGATCAGCTGAAAAAACTCAAGTTGCAGGCATTTGGTGCCGAAGTAGATGATTTGAAATGAGTTTACTAAACACCTGTATTGGCTCGATAGCGGCGATATGCACTACGGTAGCATTTGTGCCGCAAGTCATCAAATCCTGGCGCACGCGTGATTTAAGCGGGATATCGTTGCCTATGTATACGATTTTCACGCTAGGCGTTATTTTATGGCTGGTTTACGGGCTTTTAATTGGCGATTGGCCGGTGATCATCGCCAATGCGATTACAGCGTTACTTGCAGGTGGTGTTCTTTTGTTAAAATTGCAGTCACTCAAAATGAAATCTCCAAAAATGAAATCTATGACACAGCTTTAATACCAGATTATTTTTTTGATGATTGATCACTTTCACTGATTATTTATTATTTAAAACTAGAAATTTTTTAGGATACGACCATGAAAAAAATTACAAAAGCAGTATTTCCTGTTGCCGGATTAGGCACACGTTTCTTGCCGGCAACCAAAGCCAGCCCTAAGGAAATGTTGCCTGTGGTTGATAAGCCATTGATTCAATATGCTGCTGAAGAAGCTATTGCAGCGGGCGCCACCGAGCTGATTTTCATCACCGGGCGTAATAAACGCTCAATTGCCGATCACTTTGACAAAGCTTATGAGCTCGAAGCTGAGCTGGAAGCTGCAGGTAAACAAAAATTACTGGATATCGTGCATAGCATTTTGCCTAAAGGGGTCAGCTGCGTATTTATCCGCCAGTCACAAGCGTTGGGTTTAGGTCATGCGGTGTTATGCGCCAAACCAGTCGTGGGTGATGAGCCGTTTGCCGTATTGTTAGCCGATGACTTACTTTGCGGTGATGTATCGATTACCAAACAAATGGTTGATGTCTATGAGCAAAATCAATGTTCTATCCTGGGTATTGAAACCGTTGCGCCTGAGGAAACCAGCAGCTATGGCATAGTGAATGCGGTTGCAGAAACTGATGATCTGTTATTGGTCAAAGGCATGGTTGAAAAACCAAAACCGGAAGAGGCGCCTTCTAACCTGGCAGTCGTTGGCCGTTATGTATTATCGCCACGTATTTTTGAGTGCCTGGAAAAAGTTAAACCAGGCAAGGGTGGTGAAATTCAACTGACTGACGGTATTGCTGCCTTGATGGAATTTGAAAAAGTAAAAGCTTACCGCTACAAAGGTAAACGCTATGATTGCGGCAGCAAGCTGGGCTTTATGCAAGCCAACGTTGAACTGGCATTGCAGCATGATGAAATTTCCGGCAGCTTCAGAGAATACCTGAAAACCCTGGCTATCTAACCAGCTTTTGATCATGCAAGATCCCGATAACCAGTCGCCAGACTACTGGCTTGCACATTCTGACATCGTCTTTACAGAAGCTGATGTCACCAAGGCACTGGATCAGATAGCGCAAGAATTGCACGATAAACTGGCTGGCCAGTCAATATTACTATTGTGTGTGATGCGCGGCGGGCTTTACCTGGCCGGGCAGCTGATGCAAAGGCTGCAACTGCCAGCGCGCCTCGATTATCTGCAAGCCAATCGCTACCATGGCACTTCTGGCAGCGAAATCGTATGGGCCAAGGAGCCTGAGTTTGATATGACTGCACAAACAGTGGTCGTACTCGATGATATTCTGGATGAAGGTATTACCCTGGCAGAAGTCGTGCAGTATTGCCAGAAAGCAGGTGCCACACAGGTATTGACTGCCGTACTGGCTGATAAAGATAATGGTTGTGTCAAGCCGCTGCAAGCGGATGTAGTTGGCTTAACGGTGCCAAACCGTTATGTGTTTGGCTGTGGCATGGATGTTTATGGCTGGTGGAGAAATTTGCCTGAGATTCGTGCGTTAAAGTAAAGCAGTGAACATTCAATTTTCTGAATCAAGAAGCCGGTTGTTTAGCCATGTGCAAAACAACCGGCTTGTTTGTATTTAACACCTGAGATAACAGGGATGGTGTTTTGTCCCTGTTAGCTACCAGCACTTCAATCAGGTTTTGCGTGGCGGGAAAATACTTTTTTTCACCAAAGCATGCACGCCCCAGTTGCCATCGACTACCTGTGTAATCCCGAAATCTACCGCAATCGACATCAGTGAAATGGCCTCATCCTCAGTTAATCCCTGCGTGCTCATCAGGAAGTCACGCATTTTTCGATAGGCATCACGCAAAGCCAAATCTACTGATGATTTGGCAAAAATACTGTTCTGCGCATCTGCGCCCAAGTCTGCCAAATAATTAGGATAGCTAAAGCCATGCAGCAACCATTCATCCTGCGTTTCCAGCAATGGATATTTCAGGCTTTCCAGAGGGGTGCCTGGCAGGCTGGCTTTTTTGTGCAAAATCAGCTGGAATGTGCCGGTGAGTGAACATTCAATCGCGGTTCCACACAGTTCGGAATCGCCCTGTGAAGCATGGGGGTCGCCTACAGAGAATAATCCACCGCTAACCGAGACAGGGTAGTACAAGGTAGCGCCTTTGCCTATGCGCCAGTTATCTATATTGCCGCCGGTATAACTTGGCGGAATGGAGTTGACCATATCCGCTTCGGCAGGCGCCACGCCCATGGTGCCAAAGTGCGGACGGATAGGCACCCGCACGTTTTTAAGCACATTGTGGTTTTCCTGGATGGTTTTGTGGTCCACCGGTACACCAGGGTAATCAATAATCGGGTGCACCACGCCGAAAGGGTCGGTCTGCGGTGTCCAGCGGAAGTTATACACCGCGCTGGCGTAGTTTCTTTCACCCGTGGCATCGACTTCATAAATAGTGATGACCTCGCGTTTCTTGGGTTCTTCCACCGTGTCGCCATAATGAAACCCCCACCAGGCTGCCGCATTACTGCCAAACGCCTTGCCTTTGTAAAGTGGATTGGCACTGGCTCTTGGGGTGACATCCACAATACGTACTTCCAGTATATCGCCTGGCTCAGCGCCCTTGATGGCAACAGGCCCTGTACAAACATGCACGCCCAAACCACCACCTGCACCCACTTTGGCATTCATCGCACCAATGCCGCGGCGGTCAACGCCTTTGCGCTTGCTGTCCCAGTAAAACACGCTTTCTGCACCAGGGTCACCGCGCACCATACGTTCGGCGTCGTCATTGGCATGATGGGTGAGGGTTTCCAGCGTGACATAGTCACCGGACTCAACCTCGATCAATGGCTTGAGGGATTTACTGAAAAAGCCCCAGTGAACGGTTTTGTCATTGGCCGGCACATAATAATGGCTGGCACGCCCTGCACCGGCGCCTACTTTTTGGCTTTGTGCAAACGCACTTTGCGACATGGTAATTCCCAATGCTCCCAAGGCGGCCGTGCTGCTGCCAACAGCAAATGCATCTTTCAGAAATGATCTTCGAGCTTCGTGAAACTCTTCTTTGATCAACCCCTCGTTTTCCGGGGTGATGCCATGATTACAACCGGGACTGCAAGTATGTTCCGCCATTTTGAAAGACTCCACTGAGTTAAAAATACATAAAAACTTTTATCAAAACCGCCAGGTTCTGAATGGATGGTCGTGGGGCGATGGCGGGTTGTATGCTAGGTGATTACTGCATAGGCTAACCATCAGCCAAGCTTGTTAAAGCGTTAGTTTATGGCACTATGCTCCCACCTAAGCTGTTGTTTATTAATACGTTAAACTACGTAGGCAGCTTTTGGATGGGCTGGAGAGGAAAGATATTTTTACTCTAACAAGGTCATGATATGGGGCGAGACTTAAACGTCCAGTCCCACAAAAGAAAAAGGCATCCTGTAAAAGATGCCTTATAAACTCGGAAATACCTGCTAAATCGGGGATGGGGCTGATTCACCACAGCTTGAAACAAATAACAACCTCATTTCAATCCGTCCTAGTTGGCAAAAAAGCCCTTAGCTAGAATGCAGGGAATCATTAATTGTGTACATGGGAGTTCTTCCTGAGTTGATTAAGTGTGTATGGAGCCCACTCAAAATTGATCAACGGAAATTACCGAAAGACTCTTTCCTGCAGCTAAATTTTAGCCAAATAATTTTGGCGGAGAAGGAGGGATTCGAACCCTCGATACGCTTTCACGTATGCCTGATTTCGAGTCAGGTACATTCAACCAGCTCTGCCACTTCTCCGTTTTTCGCAGCAATAGAATACTGAAAGGGCGCTAGTCTACACCTAGCTAACGCACTGATTCAATAGATACTTAAGCTCTAAATTCAGTTCAAAGGCAAATCGATTTGAACCACTAGCCCTGATTCAGGTGCCGGTTTATTGCTCAAGGTCATACTACCACCGTGTTTTTCAACAATCATGCGCGCAATGGATAAACCTAGACCAGTACCGCCAGTATGTCTGGAGCGTGAATCTTCCAGCCTTCTGAAGGGTTCCAGCACATTATCAAGCTTTTGTGCTGGAATGCCCGGGCCTTCGTCCGAGATAGTGCATAGTACGCGAGACGCTTTAACCTGAATGGTGAGGGTAGGCAATTGTGCATAATGAATCGCGTTATTCAAGAGGTTGTTTAGGCAGCGCGTGAGCAGGTGTGCCGAGCCCATGATGGTGATGGCTTCGTCGGGCAGGGTTTTATGGATAGCATGTCCTGCTTCTTCAAAATCATCGCAGACAGCAGTCGCCAGGGCAGTGAGGTCTACCCGGTTTTTATCGACGTTCTCGCTGCATAGTCTTGCAAAGTCCAGGCCTTCACGCACCATTTCCTGCGTTGCGGTCAGGTCGTTGACCAGGCTTTGCTTGAGTTCTGCGTCTTTGACTTTCTCCAGGCGCAAGCGTAGCCGGGTCAGCGGGGTTTGTAGGTCATGCGCAATCGCACCGAGAATAAAGCCACGTTCCTGCACATGCTTGAGGATACTGCGCTGCATTTCATTGAAGGCTTTGGCAGCATGGCGTACTTCAGTTGACCCCTGATTCTCTGGCAACGGCGGATTTTCTATGTTGTGCGCCAGTTGCAGGGCGGCGTTTGCCAGTTTGCGTAATGGTTGCGTTGCCACGGAGGCAACCACCCAGATAATGCTGATCAGCCCCAGTAACGCCAGCACGAAGGCAAGCGGATTACGCTCAGGCGGGTGGCCTGGTGGTGGCCGATGCCCGCCATAGCGTAGCTGGATTAATACGGGTGTGTTGTCCTGCAAATGTGTGTATACCGCCAAACAATAGCCTGGTTGAGGCGGTGGTGGCGGGCCAAAGTCACGTGGGTGTTCAGGCGGACGGTTACGTGCACTACAGCGGCCCTGGGTGGTGATGCTGATCACATCGGCAATTTCCGGTACCAGCAGGGTATTCAGGTTTTCCAGTTCTGCCGGTAAGGCAGTTACGTTTTTAGGAGGCACGGCGCCCAGCTTTAAACTGCTGCCCATACGCTTGAATACATCCTGGATTTCAGAGCGCTTTTCGGGCACGGTGATTTCCAGGATGCGGATCATGCTTTCGATGCGGTCAAACGCAAACTGGTCGCGCAGACGGGATTCGTTGACACGTGAATCACGCTGGCCCAGCACATTGACGACTGTGGCGGTGAGCAGGATGCCAATGACGGCTATCAGGAAAATCCTGACTGACATGGCTCCTAACAGATTTTTCAGCATATCGTCAGGTCCCTTTATTTGACATAGCGCACATCTGCGGTGAGCAAGTAACCTTCATTACGCAAGGTCTTGATCACGGTGGGATTTTTGCTGTCGACTTCGATTTTTTGCCTGATCCTGCTGATTTGCAAATCGATGGATCTGTCGAAAGGTCCTGCCTCGCGGCCATGCATTTCTTCCATTAACTGGTCACGGCTAAGCGGGCGGTTGGCGTGTAACAGCATAAAGCGCAAAAACTTGAATTCTGCGTTGGAGAGCGGGATGCTGGTATTCAATTTATCAATCAGCGTGCGGTTCTGGATATCCAGCGTCCATTCGTTAAACGCAATCTGGCGCAAAATGCCGTTATCCAGTTCTTCGCTTTGCTTGCCAGCATTTTCTGCCACCATACGGCTACGGCGTATCACGCTGCGTATACGCGAGAGTAGTTCCAATGGCTCAAACGGTTTGGCTACGTAATCATCCGCACCCGTCTCCAGGCCCATGATGGTATCCAGCGAGCTACTACGTGCGGTAAGCATGATAATGGGAATACTGTGGTACTTGGGTGATTCACGCAGCTCGCGACAAAGTTCTATACCGTTTCGTTGCGGCATATTGATATCGAGGATGATGATATCTGGCACTTTTTGTTGCAGTACTTGCCACATTTGCGCATGATTGGCGGCCTGATATGTGCTCAGCTGATTTTCCTGCAGAAAATCACAAAGCAGGTCGCGTATTGCGTCATCATCATCTACCACCAGAACATGGGTATCGTGGCTGGTTTCTGTCATCGCTGGGTATCTCTATCAGTTGAAGTAAATATTTGAGCACAAAACCGGCCATTCAGGCCGGTTTATATGTATTACCTGTGATTATGATTGTGGCTTATCGTGGTGTGGTTTGTCATGCTGAGGGCCGCCATGATCATGACCGCGTCTGCCATGGTGAGGATGCGGGAAAGCATTCTCATCAAACACTTTTTTCTGCGAGTCGTTCAGCTGTGCATAGAACGTACGGATTGCTTTAGCACGTTGTGCTTGTTCAGCATCGCGTTCTTTGTCCAGCGCTTCCATTTTATCAAGACGCTGTACAGTGTTCAGTTTTTCCAGAGCAGCGACGTCAGGGCGTTCAGCTTTGTCTTTAGGCTTGATTTGCGACTGGTAAGTATTCCAGGCACTTTCCTGAGCGGCAGTCAGTTGCAGCACGGTGTGCAATCTTTCCTGGTGCTTTTCAAAATGTTCTGCGCGGTGCTCTTGCCAGGTTGTTTTGTCGAATTTGCCTTTACCGCAGTTAGCGCCATGATCTGCTAAGGCAGTCATGGATACCAAAGCCAAAGTACTTGCGATAGCCAATTGTTTTAATTTCATGATGTATCCTTTTCAATCATCATTGCGAAATTGCAATGTTGACATTAAAACACCCGAATGTATCGGGTGTTTGTCAGGAGCGGAGGGCTATGTATCGGAATGTATCACTTATTCATTCCCAAGCATTCAGCCAATGAGTGAGCTAGGTGAAGAGCAACCAACGCATATAAAGTACACGGGATTTCGAGTTCACAGGCAACGTCGGTATTCGCTCACGTAGTCAATATGGTGTTATTCAATGCCTTGGCTGGCTAGGTAGTCTTCATAATTGCCAGTGAAATCAACAATGCCATCAGCCTTGATTTCAATAATGCGCGTGGCGATTGAACTCACAAATTCACGATCATGGCTGACAAAAAACAGGGTGCCTTTGTATTTATCCAGCGCGGTATTCAGCGCTTCAATGGATTCCATGTCCATGTGGTTGGTCGGTTCATCCATCAGCAATACATTGGTTTTAGCCAGCATCAGCTTGCCGTACAGCATACGGCCTTTTTCACCACCGGAAAGCACTTTCACTGACTTCTTGGTAGCTTCGGTAGGGAACAGCAAACGTCCCAGCATGCTGCGCACAGTGTTGTCGTCATCGCCTTGCTGGCGCTGAGCGGTCATCCATTCGAACAGGTCTTCACCTTTTTCAAACTCGTATTCGTGGTCCTGCGCAAAATAGCCGAGTTTGGCTTTTTCTGCCCATTTCACTTCACCATGCTTGGGCTGTAAATCGCCCGCCAATGCACGCAGGAAGGTGGTTTTGCCAATGCCGTTTTCACCAATAATCGCGACTTTCTCACCGGCTTCAAACATCATTTCCACATTGTTGAATAATGGTTTGTCGAAGCCATGACTGAGCTTTTTCAGCTCTACCGCGTTACGGTGCAGTTTTTCCCTGTCGTCGAATTCAAAGCGGATGAATGGATACTGGCGGCTGGAAGGCTTGAATTCTTCCACTTTGATTTTATCAATCTGCTTGGCACGGCTGGTAGCCTGTTTGGCTTTAGACGCGTTGGCAGAGAAGCGGCGTACAAAGTCCTGCAGATCGGCAATCTGCTGTTTGGCTTTGGCATTGTCTTTGGCCTGCTGATTACGGGCAGCAATACTGGCTTCCATGTAATCGTCGTAATTACCCGGGTAGGAGGTAATTTTTCCGTAATCCATATCACAGGTATGCGTACAGACCTGGTTCAGGAAGTGACGGTCATGCGAAATGATGACCATGGTGCAGTCGCGGTTGTTGACGATATCTTCCAGCCAGCGGATGGTGTTGATGTCCAGGTTGTTGGTTGGTTCATCGAGCAGCAATACGTCCGGATTAGCGAATAAAGCTTGCACCAGCAATACACGCAATTTCCAGCCCGGAGCTACCGCACTCATCAGGCCCGTATGTTGCTCAATAGGAATACCTACGCCTAACAGCAACTCGCCAGCACGTGCTTCAGCGGTGTAGCCGTCATATTCAGCGAATTCACCTTCGAGTTCGGCGGCGCGCATATAATCGTCTTCAGTGGCTTCCAGGTTGGCGTAAATCGCATCACGCTCCTGCATGGCTTTCCACATTTGCTCGTGGCCCATCATGACCACATCCAGCACACGCTGGTCTTCGTAGGCGAACTGGTCCTGTTTCAGGAAAGCCATACGCTCGTTGGGGTCCAGGCTGACATTGCCGCTGGTAGGTTCCAGTACGCCGGCCAGGATCTTCATAAAGGTAGATTTACCGCAACCGTTGGCGCCGATCAGACCGTAGCGGTTACCGTCGCCGAATTTAACGGAAACGTTTTCAAACAGTGGCTTGGAACCAAACTGCATGGTGATATTGTTTGCAACTAACATGCAAGAACTCTCAAAAAATAGTTAATTAAATCGCTAATCAAGGTCGCGCGCTTTATTCAAAGTCACGCAAAATTATTCAAAACGGTTGTAAATGACGACTTCATTTAGTGGCAGTTGCCCGCTACGCGGCTTGGCAGCTTCCAGTGGTTTGCCTACTACTACAAACATCACCGGGACATGGTCCGCCGGCAGGTTAATCAGTTTGCCAACCGCGTCGAAGTCAAAGCCATCCATGGGGCAGGTGTCATAACCCATTTCCTTGGCGGCCAGCATCAATGTCATGGCTGCCATGCCACCCGAACGCATGCCTTCATCCCGTTCGGCCTGGGCGTGATCTGTGTAATAGTCATGGATAGCCTTCACCAGGTAATCACTGGCTTGCTTGGGCGCATTGACCCAGTACCGTGCAGGATCTTTCTCCCAGGCTTTAAGGTCAGCAGTCAAAATAATCAGCAACGAAGCATCGGTCACTTGCGCCTGGTTCCAGCTCACAGTACGAATCTGGTGACGCAGCACCGGGTCAGTCACCAACACAAAGCGCCAGTGCTGGATATTGAATGCGGTCGGAGAGAGCATTGCCAGCGACATCAGTTGCTCAATTTCCGCTTCTGTCATGCGGTGGTCAGGGTCGTAGCTCTTAACAGAACGCCGTTCGTTGATGGCTTGTGATACTTTCATTTAGTCTTCAATATTCAATATTTAAAATGTCTAATTGCAACGGCCCTGCCGGGCGTTGCCAGATAGTGCTGTCGCCGACTTTGCGACCCAGTAACGCTTTAGCCAGCGGAGATACATAGCTGACTTTATGCCGGGCAATATCGGCTTCATCTTCGCCGACTATTTTGAACTGCAACTGCTGGCCTTCCTCATCTTCTACAGTCACTGTCGCGCCAAACAATACCGTATGTCGCGGTTGCTGGGCAGGATCAACCGGTTGTACAGATTCCAGCCTGGCAAATAAATAGCGTAAATCACGGTCTATCTCGGCCAGTTTCTGTTGCGCGTTAGGGTCTTCCTTGCGCGCGGCATATTGCGGACGCTGGCTTTCCAGTGTTTTTACAGAATGCTGCAATTGTTGCAGGCCATCTGGAGTCACGTAGTTTGTATGCAGGCTGACCGGTCTTTCAGGCAGGTCGGTACCGGCCAGTTCCAGATCATCTTCTTTTACAAATCCGCGACTCATTATGTAGTGTGGTGGTCCCAGGTAATCAGAAGTAAGTTAATCCCAGTGCAGCGCGTACTTCACTCATGGTCTGCGCGGCCACTTCACGCGCCTGCTCAGTGCCTTCACGTAGCAGCTGCAAGATATAACCTTTGTCGCCAGCCAGTTCGGCACGGCGGGTGCGGATAGGTTCCAGCATTTCCTGCAAAACCGCTTCCAGGCGTTTTTTTACAATGCTGTCCGCCAGTCCGCCACGCGTGTAATGCGCTTTCAGTTCAGCAACAGCGGCTTTGTCGGTATCAAACGCATCCAGGTAAGTGAACGCAATATTGCCTTCAACATGACCAGGGTCTTCGATTTTTAAATGTAATGGATCTGTGTAAACGCGTTTGACTGCCTTGGTGACTTCGTCAGCTGTTGCACCGAGGTTAATCACATTGCCCAGAGATTTACTCATTTTCGCTTTGCCATCGATGCCCGGCAAGCGGCCCAATTCCGGCACCAGGGCTTTGGTTTCCACCAGGATTTCCTGCTTGGTGCTGGCGTTTTTATAAGTACGGTTAAAGCGGCGTACGATCTCGTTGGTTTGTTCTATCATCGGGATCTGGTCTTCACCTACCGGTACTAATGTCGCCTTGAATGCTGTGATATCTGCTGCCTGGCTAACCGGGTAGGTGAGGAAACCGGCCGGGATATCACGTTCAAAGTCACGCAGGCGGATCTCTTCTTTAACGGTCGGGTTTCTTTCCAGACGCGCGACGGTGACCAGATTCAGGTAGTAAAACGCCAGTTCAGTCAGCTCGGGCACTTGTGACTGAATGAAGATGGTCGATAACTTGGGGTCTATGCTTACCGCCAGGTAATCCAGTGCCACTTCGACCACATTGCGGTGCACTTTATCAATATCATCCATATTGTCAGTCAGCGCCTGTGCGTCAGCCAGCATCACATATTGCTTGTATTCATGCTGGTATTTCACGCGGTTGCGCAAACTGCCGACAAAATGCCCCAGATGCAAAGGTCCGGTAGGGCGGTCGCCAGTGAGGATAATCGGTTTTGTGCTCATTGTCTTGTTCTCTGTTTAATATGAGATCGAATCAAAGTTAAGGGTTATTCCCACTCGATAGTGGCGGGTGGCTTGCCGGAAATGTCGTAAACCACACGATTGATGCCGCGCACTTCGTTGATGATGCGGTTAGACACTTTGCCAAGCAGGCTATAAGGTAATTCTGCCCAGTGTGCGGTCATAAAGTCGCTGGTAACCACCGCGCGCAAGGCTACTACGTAATCATAAGTACGGCCATCGCCCATCACACCAACGGATTTGACCGGCAGGAACACGGTAAACGCCTGACTGGTCAGGTCATACCAGGTTTTGCCGGATTTTTCGTCTACGGTATTACGTAATTCTTCAATGAAAATGGCATCGGCACGTTGCAACAGCAAGGCGAATTCGGCTTTCACCTCACCCAGAATGCGAACGCCCAGACCTGGGCCGGGGAAAGGGTGTCTATAGACCATATCGCGCGGCAAGCCAAGTGCTACACCGAGTTCGCGCACTTCATCCTTGAACAGGTCACGCAGGGGTTCAAGCAGTTTCAGGCCTAGTTGTTCGGGTAAACCACCTACATTATGATGGCTCTTGATGGTGACTGCTTTTTTCGATTTAGCACCGCCGGATTCAATCACATCCGGGTAAATAGTGCCTTGTGCCAGGAAAGTGGCGCCTTTATGACCCGCGCCGCTGGCTTTTAGTTTGGCCGCTTCAGCCTTAAATACTTCTACAAATTCGCCGCCGATAATCTTGCGTTTGGCTTCCGGGTCGCTGACACCGGCCAGCTTGCCCATAAACTGCTCACTGGCATCGACACGGATTACGTTCGCATGTAAACGGCCAGCGAACATTTCCATCACCATATCGCCTTCATTGAGGCGTAACAGGCCATGGTCTACGAATACACAGGTCAGCTGATCGCCAATGGCACGATGTATCAATGCGGCGGCCACGGAGGAATCGACCCCGCCGGACAAACCTAAAATGACTTCTTCATCGCCTACCTGCGCCTTGATACTGGCTACTGCTTCAGCAATGTAGTCGCCCATAATCCAGTCAGGTTTTGCGCCGCAAATCTCCAATACAAAGCGCTCCAGCATGGCTTGACCTTGTTTGGTGTGGGTGACCTCCGGGTGGAATTGCACCGCATAAAATTTGCGCTCTTCGTCCGCCATCGCTGCAATCGGTGTCGTATCATTGCTGGCGATCACTTTGAAGCCGGTCGGTAACTCTGTGACTTTATCCCCATGGCTCATCCAGACATCGACCAGGCCATGACCTTCAGCATTCGTTGCATCCTGAATATCGCGGAACAAGGCAGAGTGGCCGCGGGCGCGCACTTGCGCATAGCCAAATTCACGTTTATGGCCGGCTTCAACCTTGCCGCCCAGCTGTTGCGCCATGGTTTGCATGCCATAGCAAATACCCAATACAGGCACACCAAGCTCAAACGTGGCTTGGGGCGCCTTGTCGGTTTCTTCCTCGTAGACGCTGGCATGACTGCCGCTGAGGATGATGCCATCGGCACCAAAGCTGCGGACAAATTCGTCAGACACATCGCAGGGATGGATTTCACAGTAGACGTGTGCTTCGCGCACACGGCGGGCGATCAGCTGGGTAACTTGCGAACCGAAATCAAGAATAAGGATTTTTGAGTGAGACATTTTTTAGCCACAGAGTGCACAGAGGACACAGAGGACACAGAGGACACAGAGGTTACAGAGTAAAATCTCTGTGCGCTCGGTGTCCTCTGTGGCCAGGTTTAGTTTAAACAGTAAGATTTAATCAATACGGTAGTTCGGTGCTTCTTTAGTGATCTGTACATCGTGCACATGCGATTCGTGCATGCCGGCACTGGTGATTTGTACAAATTCTGCCTTGCTACGCATATCTTCAATAGTAGAGCATCCAACATAGCCCATGGAAGCACGCAGGCCGCCCATTAATTGGTGCACAACTGCCAATACGCTGCCTTTATAAGGCACACGGCCTTCGATGCCTTCCGGAACCAGTTTGTCAGCATTCGCCGTGTTGTCCTGAAAGTAACGGTCAGAAGAACCTTTTTGCATGGCCCCAATCGAGCCCATGCCACGGTATGATTTGTACGAACGGCCCTGGTATAACTCGACTTCGCCAGGAGCTTCTTCAGTACCGGCGAACATGCCGCCCAGCATCACACTGTTTGCGCCAGCTGCAACGGCTTTTGAGATATCACCGGAGAAGCGGATACCGCCATCGGCAATAAACGGCACGCCGGATTTTTCCAGTGCTTTTGCGACGTTGCTGATGGCAGTGATTTGCGGCACGCCGACACCAGCTACAATGCGCGTGGTACAGATGGAGCCTGGGCCAATACCTACTTTTACGCAATCGGCACCATGATCTACAAGGGCCAATGCGGCATCAGCTGTGGCGATATTGCCACCGATAACTTGCAGGTTGGGGTAACGGGTTTTTGCCCATTTGACGCGATCCAGTACACCTTGTGAGTGGCCATGTGCAGTATCGACAACGATTGCATCAACACCAGCTTCTACCAGAGCGGCAATACGCTCATCGGTACCATCACCTACACCAACCGCAGCGCCGACCAGCAAGCGGCCTTTTTCATCTTTACAGGCTAGCGGATGGTCGGTGGATTTTTGAATATCTTTCACCGTAATCAGGCCTTTGAGCTCAAATTGCTCGCCAATCACTAACAAACGCTCCAGACGGTACTTGTGCAGCAAGCCCATGATTTCTTCACGGCTTGCACCTTCACGCACTGTCACCAGGCGGTCTTGCGAGGTCATCACGTTGCTGATGGCCTGGTCGAGATTAGTCTCAAAACGCAGGTCACGGTTAGTCACAATGCCAACCACTTTGCCATCTTGTAATACGGGTAAGCCTGAAATTTTATGGTGCTTGGTCAGCTCAATCACTTCACGCACTGTCATTGCCGGGTGTATGGTCACCGGATCAATCACGACACCAGATTCAAAGCGTTTAACGCGTGAGACTCGTGAAGCCTGCATCTCTATCGACATATTCTTGTGAATAATGCCCATGCCGCCTAGCTGTGCCAGGGCAATCGCCATGCGGGCTTCCGTCACGGTATCCATAGCGGCAGAGAGTAGGGGAATGTTAAGTGTGATGCTTTTTGTAAGTTTTGTGCGCAGGCTTACATCGCGGGGCATCACAGTAGAATGGGCTGGAACGAGTAAAACGTCGTCAAAGGTTAGAGCTTGTTGCAACAAACGCATGTGGAATCCTTATCTCCAAAATATAATTATACCGATTTCGTTTTGCCTTGACAAAGCGTTTTGCGTTTTTTGCAGTCAAATTGAGGCTGTCTGGCATGGTTTATGCATAGTCATTTCGGATGGTAGTAACGAAGTAGCGACTGGTGAGGCGGAAATCAAAAGTGAAATTTATGGAAGTGATGCGGAATATAGTATTGATAGCCTGCTTGATGCATGTGACCGCGCACGCGGAGATTTACAAATGGCGTGATGCCAAAGGCGTGGTCAATTATTCGGATATGCCGCCACCTGCAGGCAAGGAAGGTACGCAGAAGATTAAAGCGGCTACCGTCACCAGTGAATACCCGTTAACCCGCGCAGATGCTTATAAAGAAGATGCGACGGCAGCACCCGCTGACCAAGAAACTGCTTCTGGAAAAGGCAAACCAAAGACACAAATGTCTGATGAAGCGGCGGCTGTCGCCAAAGCTGCTGAAACACGTATGAAAGCGCAAAACTGTGCCGCAGCCAGATCTAATTATCGTAACTATGCGGTTGGCGGTCGGATGCAGACGGTAAATGAGGTGGGCGAAAAAGAGTATTTAAGCGATGAGCAAATTCGTGAAAACCTGGCGCGTGCGCAGTTCGAAATTGACGAAAATTGTCCAGTTGAATAGCGAAATCCCTTGAAGCATCATTCTTTTTGGCGTTTTTGCTGACTACTTTTGGCAGCACGGCCTCTATTCGCAGCAACTTCTTTGTTTGTTGCACTTCCTTTTTTTGTTGCAACTCTTAAGCGTCTTGCTTCTTTAGCGTCGGCAATCAATGGGCGATAAATCTCCACCCTGTCCAAAGGCTTTAATACGGAATCGAAGCTAACGACTTTGCCAAATATACCAATCTTGCAATTTTTTAATGATAGCTCCGGATACGCCAGCAATAATTGTGACTGTTGAATTGCTTCCAGTGCCGTCGTGCCCGTTTTAACATCAATTGAAATAATCACCTGATTCTGCGGTAGCGCATAAGCAACTTCCACAGTCATCAGATCAGAAATCTCTTCAGTCATGCTGGGTTATTTAGAGTAAAGCTTGTTTGCCTGCTTCACAAAGCTATCGACAAAGGTGTTGGCAATGTGACTGAACACTGGCGCAATAATACGCTCAATCAGGCCGTTGGCGAATACATATTCCAGCTTGAATTCTATTTTGCAGGCATCTTCGCGCAGGGCAATAAAGTGCCAGTGGCCAGTTAGTTGCTTGAAAGGACCATCGACCAGGGTGATATCCATCTGGTGCGGAAACTGTTTGTGGTTGCGGGTTGTGAAATGCTGCACGATACCGTGATAACGGATATGGATAGTGGCTTGCGTCACCTGTTCGGTGCGTTCGATGACGTCACTGCCGCCGCACCATGGTAAAAAGCTGGCGTAATCTTCGACAGCATCGACCAGCTGAAACATGGTTTCGCAGGAGTGCATCACTAATACGGTTTTTTCTACTTGAGCCATTATTGAATATAGCGCCGGAACGGAGTTTGGTTTTGGGTTAAAATGCTATTTTAAGTGATTTAAGCCGGCAAACCAGCGTTATGACCATCGCGCAAAATAAAAAAGCGTTTTTTGACTACTTTATCGAAGATAAGTACGAGGCCGGCGTCGTGCTCGAGGGCTGGGAAGTGAAAGCCATCCGCGATAACCGCATTAACCTTAAAGAAGCCTATGTGGTGATTATGCGTGGCGAAATTTACCTGATTGGCTGCCATGTGACGCCATTGGGCGCTGCTTCCACGCATGTACGTCCGGATGCTATACGCTCGCGTAAGCTGTTATTGCATAATGAAGAAATTGCCAAGTTGATTGGTAAGGTCGAGCGTGCCGGTTACACCATTGTGCCTCTGGATATGCACTTCACGCGTGGTAGGGTGAAGGTGCAGATAGGCCTGGCTAAAGGCAAGAAGCAACACGACAAACGCGATGTCGAGCGCGAAAAAGACTGGAAGCGCGAACAGAACCAGTTAATGAAAAACAAACAGCGAACTCGGGAATAGTATTTCTGATGCTTGCTGAGTGTTAAGTTCAGGCAAGCAACTGTTCCAGTACCTGTGGCACCAATTCCGGCAAATCTTCTGCCATTAACCCGATCCCAAATAATCTTGCAGCTTCGCTATGGATCCAGGCGGCCGCTGCTGCCGCTTCCAGTGCGGGCATACCTTGCGCCAATAAGCTGGTGATCATTCCGGCCAGCACATCACCTGCGCCAGCCGTAGCCAATGTCGGTGGCGCATCCTCGTTCACAATGACTCTGCCATCTGGCGCTGCAATCACAGTGTGTGAGCCTTTAAGAAGTATCACTGCATTGGTCTGCTGACTTGCCTGAAGTACCTGGCTGATTCTTTCATCCAGGTTGCTGGCAGGATTAATGCCAAATAAACGTTGAAACTCGCCAGCATGCGGCGTCAATACACAAGCGGCAGTGATGGTTTTGCTTAGCTTATCAAGTTGTCGCGCAAATGTACTGAGTGCATCTGCATCAATCACCACCGGTTTCCCGCTTTGCAACATGGTAAGCGTTGTCTGCCGTGTGTCTGTCGAATTGCCAGCGCCTGGCCCTATCAGTAAAGCGCCGACTCTTGTATCCAGAATAAGTGCATGCAAGTCAGCGATGTTTGAATAGGGTTTCGCCATCACGCTTAACAACTGGCTGGCGTAAATGCCGAATGCGTTTTCCGGCACGGCAATGGCAGTGATCCCCGCACCACTGCGTGCAGCAGCTAGCGCAGCCAACCTGGCTGCGCCTGTCATAGGGTATCCGCCCTGGATCAATACATAACCACGGCTATATTTGTGGCTGTTGACATCAGGTTGCGGTAATAAGGATTGCCACAGGGCAGGAGTGTTCGATTGATAGTCTGGCATGATTTAATTGTATGCTTGAAGTGGCTGGTTGGCGAGTTGGTTCGAGATTTTATCCCTCACCTTCATTGTCGGCGAGGGGGCTTTGCGGTAAAATGTTCTCCCGTCTGCAACAATCTCAAAGTACCTCATCCATGACCAAATATGTATTCGTAACCGGCGGTGTAGTTTCTTCTCTTGGAAAGGGTATCGCAGCGGCTAGTTTAGGCGCTATTCTCGAATCGCGTGGCATTAAAGTGACCATGCTCAAGCTTGACCCGTATATCAACGTTGACCCAGGCACCATGTCGCCTTTTCAGCATGGCGAAGTATTCGTCACCGATGACGGCGCAGAAACTGATTTGGATCTCGGGCATTACGAGCGCTTTATCAGCAGCAAAATGTCCAAACGCAATAACTTCACTACCGGCCAGATTTACGAAACCGTGATCAAAAAAGAGCGTCGTGGTGAGTATCTGGGCAAGACTGTACAAGTGATTCCGCACATTACTGACGAAATTAAATCACATATTAAACGTGGTGCCGAAGGTGCCGATGTGGCGATTGTGGAAGTCGGCGGTACGGTGGGTGATATTGAATCATTACCCTTCCTTGAAGCCATTCGCCAGATGGGTTTTGAAGAAGGTAAAAATAATGCCTGTTATGTGCATTTAACTTTGTTGCCGTGGATTCCGACTGCAGGCGAATTGAAAACCAAACCAACCCAGCACTCTGTTAAAGAGCTGCGTGAAATTGGTATTCAGCCAGACATTTTATTGTGCCGCGCCGAACGCGAAATCCCGGAAGATGAAAAGCGCAAAATTGCCTTGTTCACTAACGTACCGTTCGAAGCGGTGATCAGCGCGATCGACAGTGACTCCATTTACAAAATCCCGGGCTTGCTGCATGAGCAAATGATGGACGAAATTGTCTGTCATAAACTGAATATTCTGGCTAAAGCGGCGGATTTATCTGCCTGGCAAAAAATCAGCTATGCAGTGGCCAACCCTAAAGCGCAGGTGGACATTGCCTTTGTCGGCAAATATGTTGATCTGACCGAGTCATATAAATCTTTGACCGAAGCATTGATTCACGCCGGTATTCATACTGAATCCAAGGTTAAGATCCACTATATCGACAGTGAAGATATCGAAAAGTCCGGTACCGATGCTTTAACCAGTATGGATGCTATCCTGATTCCAGGTGGCTTTGGTGTGCGCGGTACCGAAGGCAAAATCAAGGCAATTCAATTTGCCCGTGAAAATAAAGTGCCTTACCTGGGTATTTGTCTGGGCATGCAACTGGCGGTGATCGAGTTTGCCCGCAATGTTGCCGGTTTCAAGGATGCTAATAGCACGGAATTCAATCCATCGACCGAACATAAACTGATCGGCCTGATCGACGAATGGCAAGATGCCAGCGGCAAAATTGAGAAGCGTGATGAACATTCTGACCTGGGCGGCACTATGCGTTTGGGCGCACAAAGCTCGCCGATCGAGCCTAATACGCTGGCTGCCAGTATTTATGGCAGCGAAGTGAACGAGCGTCACCGTCACCGTTATGAAGTGAACAATCATTATGTAGATCAGTTGAAAGCTGCGGGCCTGGTGGTCTCTGCACGTACCCCTCGTGAAGAGCTCTGTGAAATGATTGAATTGCCACAGACCGAGCATCCATGGTTTGTCGCGTGCCAGTTTCACCCGGAATTCACTTCCAACCCAAGATACGGTCATCCTTTGTTTAAAGCCTATGTGCAAGCGGCACTGGCGCAAAAAAGCAAAGTTTAATTTTCAAGCAAGGGATTATCATGAAGTTATGTGGTTTTGATGTAGGTATCGAGCATCCGCTATTTTTGATTGCAGGCCCGTGTGTGATTGAATCCAGGCAAATGGCGATTGATACTGCCGGTCAGTTAAAAGAGATTGCCGAGCGTGTCGGTGTGCCATTTATCTATAAATCTTCTTATGACAAGGCCAACCGCAGTTCCACCAAAACCTTTCGCGGCTTTGGCATGGAAGAGGGCTTGAAGATACTTGACGAAGTGCGTGCGCAAATCGGCGTACCTATCCTGACCGATGTGCATAACGAACAACAAGTGCCGCATGTGGCTGCAGTGGTAGACGTATTGCAAACACCGGCTTTTCTGTGCCGCCAGACCGATTTCATTGTCGCCTGTGCCCAGTCCGGCAAACCTGTGAACATCAAAAAAGGCCAGTTTTTAGCGCCTGGTGATATGAAACAGGTCGTGAATAAAGCCAAAGAGGCTAACGGTGGCGTAGACAACATTATGGTCTGCGAACGTGGTGCTTCATTCGGCTACAACACGCTGATTTCGGATATGCGCGGCTTGGCAATTATGCGTGAAACCAATTGCCCGGTGGTATTCGATGCCACCCACTCGGTACAACAGCCAGGCGGGCAGGGCGAGAAAAGCGGCGGTCAGCGTGAATTTGTGCCCGTATTATCGCGTGCAGCAGTTGCCAGTGGCATTGCCGGTATCTTTATGGAAACTCACCCTGACCCAAGTAAAGCGCTATCAGATGGCCCGAATGCCTGGCCATTAGGCAAAATGGAAGATTTGCTGCATCTGCTGGTTGATATGGACAAGCTGGTTAAAAAAGCCGGTTTCGCCGAACATACCCTTTAATGGATTTTGCCTGGAGCAAACTCTTTAAATTGATTTCGCATGTATTCGTAAAGTTTAAGTTAAAAACATAAGGAAAATAGAATGAGCGCAATTGTAGATATTATCGCCCGCGAGATAATGGATTCACGCGGCAACCCAACTGTTGAAGTGGATGTATTGTTGGAAAGTGGTGTCATTGGCCGTGCAGCCGTGCCTTCAGGCGCGTCTACCGGTACCAAAGAGGCCGTAGAGTTGCGTGATGGTGACAAAAGCCGCTATCTAGGCAAAGGTGTATTAACTGCAGTTGAAAACGTGAATACCGAAATCACCGAAGCGATTCTGGGCCTAGATGCGGAAGAACAAAGCTTTATCGACAGAACCCTGATTGAGCTGGATGGTACTGAAAACAAAGACCGCTTGGGTGCCAATGCAATTCTGGGTGTTTCGATGGCCTGTGCCCGTGCTGCCGCTGAAGAGAGTGGCTTGCCTTTGTATCGCTACTTGGGTGGTTCAGCCTTCATGCAATTACCAACACCAATGATGAACATCATCAACGGTGGTGCGCATGCTGACAACTCTGTCGATATTCAAGAGTTCATGATTGTGCCGGCTGGCTTGCCAACCTTCCGTGAAGCGTTGCGCGCTGGTGCTGAAATTTTTCATGCGTTGAAAAAAACACTGCATGACAAAGGTTTGGCAACCACAGTAGGTGATGAGGGCGGTTTCGCACCTAATTTGCCATCTAACGAATCAGCTTTGCAATTGATTATGGAATCAATTGAAGCTGCTGGTTACGAGCCAGGTAAAGATATCTATTTGGGCCTGGATTGCGCGAGTACTGAATTCTATAAGGATGGTAAATATCACCTGGAATCAGAAGGCGCTTCATTGAGTTCTGCGGAGTTCAGTGATTACCTGGCGACTTTAACTGGTAAATACCCAATCATTACCATCGAAGATGGTATGAGCGAGTTCGACTGGGACGGCTGGGATCTGTTGACCAAACGCCTGGGTAAAACCACGCAACTGGTCGGTGATGATTTGTTCGTCACCAACCCGAAAATCCTGCGTGAAGGCATCCAGAAAGGTGCAGCTAACTCTGTGCTGATCAAAGTGAACCAGATCGGTACCCTGACTGAGACTTTCCAGACGATCGAAATGGCTAAACGTGCTAACTACACAGCGGTAGTTTCACATCGCTCAGGTGAAACGGAAGATACGACGATTGCCGATATTTCTGTCGCTACTAACGCGTTGCAAATCAAAACCGGTTCCCTGTGCCGCTCAGAACGCGTAGCCAAATACAACCAGTTGCTGCGTATTGAAGAAGAGTTGGGCGACGCGACTAGCTACGCTGGTTTGTCAGCGTTCTACCAGTTGTTCAAATAATCAAGTCTGATAACGCATCTAGGTCGATGTGCGCAAACTGACTGTGATCTTCATTGTCCTGATTGCCCTGCTGCAATATCCATTGTGGTTGGGCAAGGGCAGTTGGTCACGTGTCTGGCAATATTCGCAGCAGATTGAAGCACACGAAAAGCGTAATGACTATTACCGCCAGCGGAATGAAACCTTGCGCGCGGAAGTGCGGGACCTGAAACAAGGTCAATCGGCAGTGGAAGAGCGTGCCCGTAGCGAATTGGGAATGATTAAGCAGGACGAAGTGTTCTATCAGGTGATGCAACGCAAAAATGCTAATCCTCCGGCATCCAATGGTGTCGTCACCAATGTGCCGTCTAAGGAGTCCATCGTGAATCCTGGAACGCCGGATGTCCCAGCTGCAATACCAGAGCAATAGTAATTAGATATAGTTGAAAAAAATGGCGCCTGAAGCGCCATTTTTTTATGTATAGAGTTTGCTTATGGCAATGCGTAAGGCAGCTCAGCTAAAGCCAGCTCATATTCTTGCCAGAAAATGCTGCCGGCAGCTTTTGCTTCCAGCCTGCATTCTGCTAATACCCACCACCCACCTTGCGGATTTGGCGCGGCACGCACTATCTGGCCCACTTCCTGTTGCTGGGCATCATGCACTGCATCACCGGGATTTGGCGTGACTGCGGTAGCGGGTAAAGTGGCAAGTAATGTGCGGCGTTTTACCTTGCCAAGGTAATGGGTACGCGCAACGATTTCCTGGCCGGTATAACAACCTTTTTTGAAGTTAATGCCATTCAGCGCATCGAGATTGATCATTTGCGGCACGAATTGCTCGCGCGTGCTTGCATAGACCTGTGGAATACCAGCCTGGATTTCCAGTGCATCCCACTGATTGGTACTGGTTGGGCTAAATGTGGCCGAAAATGTTTTCCAGACTTGTTCTGCCTGGTCTGCATTCACTACCAGTTGCGCGCGCTGCTTTCCATGGCTATCAGTCAAACGAATTAATGTACCTAATGCACTATGGCTGGTTTGATGCGGGTGTAATGGCAGGTGTTGTATGTGGGCTGCCGAGTCAGCACTGGCCAGTCCGATACACACAAATTGCTCACTGACATCTTCGACCACTACTTTGCTGCGCATGACAAACATGCGCAAGCGTTTTACCAAATCTGGAATCAGTGCGCGCGGGCATTGCAGATAAATCACTTCGTGGATACTGAATGCATAAAATAGTGCCAGCAGGCGGCCTTTTGCCGTACAGTAGCCGGTAAATTGTGCGGCTTCAGCCAACTGCTTAATATCGTTAGTGAATTGACCTTGCAGGAAGGTCTGGGCATCAGCGCCGCTGACGGCGATCAGGCCATCCACTGAGAGGTCGAATAATTGGCCTGAAGCCGGAATATCAGGCGCGACAAATGAAGCTTCGCCTGATTCGTTAAATTGAGCACCCTGTGAAATTAAGAATTGTTGCCAAGCTGCGCTGGACATAAATGACTTTCTGTTGATAGTGTGGATGTTGTCACCAACAGCTTCACACAAACGTGATGAAAAAACCTATTCTACCAAGTGAAATAACCTTGCGCTTTCACCCTTCTAAATTTTTATGGGGGTGGTGGCTGGTATTTTCAATCGCTGTGCTGTTTTCTCTCTGGTTAAGCTTGTCGCCGCGGTGGGCATTCGCAGGCACTTTTTTCTATGCCACAGCTTGCTTTTGGCAATGGACACAGCTTGTCGCTACTCATTGGCGATTTAGTGTGCAACAGTTGAGTGTAGATGTGTTCGGGGAAATGATAATTATGAATGCACTGGGGCAGTTATGGCGGATTGAAGTATTGTCCGATAGCATGGTGCATCATGGATGTATGGTGCTACACATTGCCTATACAGAATTAAAAACTGATGCATCCGAGCAGATGAATAATGCCCATCATCAAAAGCCGCTTTTATGGCAATGGCTACGACCCAAGCGCTTGCTGATATTGTTTGATCAAGCAGATACCATTTCCCAAAAAGCATTGCGTGTCTGGTTAAAGTGGGGGCTGCGCGAATAACCTATTGAAAATGGTTGTCGTGCGCGACAACTTCACTGCGGTTGAACAATTTAGATTTAAGCTGTTTGCGATAAATGCCAAACTTTTGTTTAAGTTGACGCAGGGTCTCATGATGCAGACTGGTGCCTAGCAAACATATGCCCGCCAGCGTAGCCAGTAGCCAGCCAATCGAAAAGGGCACAATTTCATAGCGCGGTGATTTGTGCGATTGGATGGTTTGCAATACATCGTAGGTATCATCGCCATTGATATATTGCGCGCCGATTTCCTGCGCCAGTTTTTGCAGGTAAGTCGAGTCGCGCTTGGAGATGAAGCGATCATAGTCAGAGAGCGCGACGCTGTCATCGCGGCCACTACTTTTGCTGGCGGTTACTTGTGCAATGTTCGGTTGCACGGCAAAACTTTCATTCGACCAGTAACCAATCATCTGGTTGTCTTCTGTCAGTTTTGGGATGCCAGTACCTTTTTCAGTGCCTATGCCAACAAAAAACCAGCCATCCCCGCCCTGAAAATCCCTGAGGTTGCGGGTATTGAATGCATGCAGCAAGGGCGCCTCATCGCCATCGGTAAAAAACACCGCTTTAGTCGCTTCTGGCATTTGCCGTAGCAGTTTGGCTGTGATAGCTAAGCTTTCGCGCAATTGGCTGTTGCCGGTCCATGCCATCCGCCAATCCAGGTGATCTATGGTTTCGTGCAAGGCAGAAAAATGGCGGCAAACATGCAAAGGCGTATAAAGCGCGGCAACCGCATCCCCGGCGAATAAACCTATGCTGACGCGGGTGTGGCAGGGCAGTTGAGCGACTATTTCGTGCATCATGCGCTTGGTATATTCCAGGCGGCTGACGGGCCGGTGGTTTATCGACATATCCGCAGAGTTCATGCTCTGGGTAATATCTGCGATCAGGAAGTAGCTATGTACATTGCGTTTGATGGAGATGCTAGGCACCAACACAGCGCCAAGCAGGCAGAGCAACGCTGTAGTAAGTAAAATGGTGTCGCGATGGTGCAGCCAGACTCTTAGCCAATGATTTTTCATGGTGACTTCTCATGAGTGCCTGCATCACTGGCCTAGGATGACAGAGGTAAATCAGGCTGGTTTATAAAGTTATTGAAAATGGTTGTCGTGGGCAACTGCCTCGCTACGTGCAAACAATTTTGCTCTGATTTCATTGCGGTAGATTTTAAGATTCTGCTTGATCTGGCGTAATGGATGACGGCTGGCATAAGTGCCTACAATACACAAACCGCCTAAAGTGGCGAATAACCAACCCAGGGGTAATGGGGCAATATCACGGCGTGCAGGTTTTTGGGCTTTCATGGCCTGGATCACCGTGTAGCTGCTATCACCTTTAATAAACTTGGCACCTATCTCCTGCGCCAGGCTTTGCATGTATTCAGCGGCCATTTTGGATATATAGCGATCATTTTCACCCGCAACGTTGTCATCACGTACACCCAGGGTGCTTTCAGAAATCTGCGCAATGCCTGGTTGCATGGCGAAGCTTTCATTAGACCAGTAACCGATCACCTGGTTATCTTCGCTGAGTTTGGGGATAGCATCACCTTCTTCTGAACCTATGCCGACAAAAATCCAGTCGTCACCACCTTGAAATTCTTCCAGATTTTTAGTGTTGAAAGCATGCAATCTCGGGGCTTCTTCGCCATCTGTAAAATAGACTACCTGCGAAGCCTCAGACATGCCGCGAACCACTTTTGCGGTCACTAGCAGGCTCTCACGCAAGCGGCTGTTGCCTGACCAGGCCATACGCCAATCCAGATGATCTATCGTATCCTGGATGGCCGCAAAGTTTTTGCAGACTTCAATCGGCGAATACATGGCCGCGACTGAGTTACCTGCAAAAAGGCCAATGCTGATTTTAGTGCCGCACGGCAGCGAGCCAACGACTTCATGCATCATGTTTTGCATATAAGCCAGACGCGTGACTTTTTTGCCACGGATAGTCATATCTGACGTATTCATGCTCTGCGAAATATCTGCAACCAGAAAGTAGGTGTAGATATTATGTTTGAACGGAATACTAGGGCGTAAAACTGCCGCCAGCAGGAATAGCAGTGCTAATCCGAGCAGGGCAGAATCACGGTGTTTAACAAATCGTCTGAGCCAGATATTCATACTTTTAACTGATCAAGTGAGTAAGCAAGCATAAGCGCCTGCATTTAAGGCAGACCATTGGGGATATTGCCCATGATCAAACCCGGATTATCAGATTCGCCTACACCTGGCGTGGGTTTCTCAGGCAACAAGCTCATGACGCGGTCATAATTGCGGCGGGTGCCCCAGTGGTTGTTATCTGCCTTAAGTGCACTTTTATAAGAGGTCATCGCCTGGGTTAACAGGTATTCAACTTCATCACGCGTGCTGTTATCGTTGCCACCAGTGACCTGAATCGCTTTCAGGAAAAACATATTGCCAATGTTATGCAAAATGGCTGCGCGTTGCACAGGCGTTGATCCATCTATCAGCTTGGCAAACAGCAAGGTAGCTTCTTTGTAACGCTCATTTTTTGCCAGCCAGTAAGCCACTGCATATTTAGCTTCAAAACTTTGCTGATCCGTTTGCGGTGTCTTGGCCGTGGTGATCGCTTGGTTGAAATCCTTGGCTTGCTGAATCCGTTGCCAGCTATATATGATGGTCGCCGTCGCGGCAACCGCTACTACGATCAGGCCAATGACCAGTTTTTTTACGCTGAGCGCCATGTGTTGATCTCCAGATATTTAACCGCCAGCAGAATCGCAATCATGACGATGGCAATCCAGTAACACACATTGGTGTAATCATGGCCGGGGATTTTTTCCATATATTGAATTGGTTTTTTTTCTTTGCTGTTAATGTCGGCAATTGCTGCTTCCAGCGAGCGCGGGTCTGATGCCTCATATGCACTGAAAGGGGTGCGCAAGGTCTGGAAATATTGATAAAGCAATACTTCTGTTGGCATATGGCCGTCGTAACCACTTTCGGTATATTTAGGGTCAAAAATAGTGATGCCGCCAGGCTGGCGCAACACAATCCAGTAAAGGCCGATGTTGTAGCGTTGCAGCCAGTCACGCAGTTTTTGTTGCACCATATCACTGACGCGACCGGCACCATCCGAGATTAGGATAATCGCGCGTGAACCGGAGTCGGGCACATCTTTAAACAGTTCCACCGCACTGGTGAGGCCGCCACCGATATTAGTTTGAAATAAAGAGTTACCGGCAGTGGCCTGCACCGCAGATAGCACCGCCTCTTTATTCTCGGTTAATGGCAATACATACATGGCCGAGTTACTAAAGGTAATCACGCCCATCATGTCATTACGGCGACCTTTAATAAAATTGGTGATGATACGCGCAGCCGCGACTGATTTGGTTTCGCCGATATGGCCATCTTTGTCGCCTACAAAAGCATCATCCATACTGGCACTACGGTCTAGCACCAGACCGATTTGAGCGCCAATACCGGTGCGCAGTGCTTTTTGCTCAAGTGTATGCGGGCCTGCCAAACCTAAGATCACAAATAAGATGCTTAATGCAGCCAGGGCTTTTAACAGCAGGCCAATGATGCTTGATAATGGATCCGGAGGTAACAGGCCTATCCATGAATAATGTTTGCTATGTGAGCGTTCAAGCAACAGCGGCAGCAATGCCAGCGGTAACGCCCACAAAACCCAGGGGTGAGTGAATGCCATAATGCTATTTTGCCTCTGGTTTCGAGACTGAATTCAAGTCAGGTGTCAGGCCGCGTTCGCAATCACGCATATGGCGGCAGAAAGTACGTAACCATTGCTTGGCAGGCATGCCAAGATCTAGCGGTGTTTTGGAGTCAAAAAAGATTTGGCGTGATAAATTGAAGAAACGTTCGATCTCTGGTTTTGCGGGCTGGTAGGCAGGTTTTTCCTGCAAAAATTGGTCTACATTATTACCAAATACGCTATGCCCGGCGACTTTCTGGATTGCCTGATGGACAACCTCAATTGCCTGTTGCAAGCCTTGCTGGTTATCGGGTAACTTGCCTACACTCCGATAAGCCTTGGCAAAGGCACCCCCCATGCGCGGCAGCCAGGTGCGGGCGCCCAAAATATATAATAATCCCAGCAGGCTAAGGGCAAGTACGCCGGCAGCGATCTTCAGGGCTTGTTCTTCTTTTTTGGTATCTATAGTGAAGGGCGGAATGAACGGGCTCATCTCGTTTTTCAGGTTGACTTCACCATATACAGATAGTGGGGAAGTCCTGAAATTAAACGATGGAAAGCGCAGTTGACGTAATTCTGTTTTACCGTTGTGACGTAGTTTGACGATTTCACCGCGCAGGATGGCCGGACGCACTACACGACCAGATTTAAACACTTGATAAACAAGGTGGATAGTATGCACACTGCGGTCAGAGAATGTTTCATCTTCAACACTGATGTTTGCCAACTCGACGCCGGATACCTGGCCACGATAGCGATGTTCATAACCGACAATCGGCAATGATTCTTTAATCAGTTCATAAGGCTTCTTCACGGTCAGGATGATGGTGCGTTCCAGCTTGTCACCGACCACATAGCCTGCATCACGCGTAGGGTTTATTTCCTTCACCGTCACATATTTATTGTCTACATTCGGCAATGTTACATCGGCAATGGCTGGCAACGTGGTTGCGGTCAGCATTGCCATGAGCAAACAGGCGAATAAGGTTTTTTGCGCTTTCATCAATCGCTTTCCTCAGACAGTCACATATTGATGGAAATAATCAGTCAGCATGTCTGCATCAAACTGGTCTTCCACAAAAAATGGCTGCATATCAAATTTCATAAACATATCTTCAATCGCCTGGCGACGCGCGGCAAAGGTATCCAGAATCCGCTGGCGGTAAGAGGCACGCAGAAAAAGCGTACGGCGCTCGCCGGTTTCCGGGTCATTAATGCTGGTTACGCCAAATTCCGGCAGGTCTTTGTATTCGGTACTGTTCCATAACACAACCGGCACAATGTGGTGGCGCAACATCAGCAGCAACGCTTCTTCGAGTTGCCCTAGCGGCATATGGAAGTCAGAAACCAGGAAAATCAGCGAGCGTTCGCGCGGTAATACCCTGGCGCTATCCAGCAATGCCCCGGCACCTACTTCATTTGGCAAATGATTTTCCAGCCTGTCTGCTAGTTCCAGCATGCTGTGCGGCCTTGCTGAAAGCGTGCTCAGCCATTCATCGCGTAATTCATCATCAAAGCCGACGAACGCTGCCGGGTCACCATTTCGAGTGGCAGACTGTGCCACTGAGCGTGTAATTTCTGCGGCGGTGGTCAGTTTGGTATGTGGCACGCCATACTGCATTGAACCGGACAAGTCACACATGACAAATACCGGCGTGGCACTTTTCTGGTTGAAAATGCGCACGTACACCTGTTCCATCGGGTCGCGGATGGTTTGGCGTATATCAATCCGGCGCGGATCAGGGTAGGCAAGTAAAGTTGTGTGCCCGCGAAATTCCATACCCATGCCGCGCTGGTTGCTTTTATGGCGGCCAGGACGGCGGGAGCGGGAGCGCCAGCTGATGTGATAACTGAATTCCTTGATGTAATCCATTGCTATGAACTCAAACCCACGTTAAGGCGCAGCAACGGCGTTAACAATACCGGAGAGCATTTCACGCGCAATTTCAGTACGGCGCATTTCATAAACAGGGCTGAATACCAAGCGGTGAGCAATCGTTTCGTGGAACACAGCATGAATATCTTCCGGAATGACGGCATCGCGCTCGTTTAACCAGGCATTAACACGTGCTGCACGTAACAACATACCCATACCGCGCGGGCTGGCACCTGATAACACAAGGCGTTTCATATCGACGTTAGATACTTTAATGCCATAAGCCAGTGGGTCTTTAGTTGCCAGCCACAGGTTCAACGCATATTTACGCAGGGCAGGCGTGGCAGAGATATTGTCTTGGATCACTTTGGCAAAACTGTTGAGTTGATCAAACTTCAAGATGTCTTCTTCAACATTGCTGATCAGTTGATCCACATCATGGAAGCGCGTATCAAAAATCAGCGATTCCATAATGTCGTGCGCAGGAGGCACCAGAATCGGAATTTCCATCATAAAGCGGTCACGCGCCGCAGACGGAATATCGAATGTTTCCTCACGCTCTACCTGGTTACGGTCAGCGAATACCAGCATGTGCGGGAAGTAATGTTCTTTATTAAACGCAGTCAAGGTGCGCTCGGCCATCACCCGCAGCATCAGCGAATGTACCTGTGGACGGGCACGGTTAATCTCGTTAAAGAAGAAAATAGATAGGTTTTGCCCGGACATAAGTAACGGGCCTGGGCTAACGTGCGGTTTGCCGTCTTCACCCAGATAAGTGTGATAGACCAGGTCATTCGGCATCAGGTCTATCGTACCTTCGATACGCTGGTAGCCGCCACCAATACCACGGGTAAATGCACGTAACAAAGTCGTTTTACCAACACCCACATCACCTTCAAGCAATACATGGCCGCGAGCAAATACGGCTGTAGTGATCAGACGCACTGGGCTTTCCTGACCCACCACCACTTTATTGACTTCTGATTCAAGTTTTAACGCGTGTGCTCGCCAATCGGCTAATTGTTGATCTTGCATTGCTGATTTCCTGACGTAAGATAATTTTTTGAAAGGTAATTGTAACTAAATTGTAATTTCTAAACAGCCGTTTGTTGCGAATTATTATTCAAGCCTTAATAAAACCTTGGTTTTGAATTTGTAAAATTCCGTAACAATTAAGGGAATCTTACCTAGGTTTTATTTAAAAGTATACAGGTCTGTATATTTTTGAAATGACAAAAAGCTTTGACTAAACTCAATTTCCGGCGAAAATATTGTTTTATACTAATAAATCAAAATTACATGTCTAGGAAAAGTAGTTTCAGTAAAGAAGAGTTGTTGGCCTGTGGCCGGGGTGAGATGTTTGGTGAGGGCAATGCACAACTGCCTTTGCCTCCTATGCTAATGTTTGACCGGATTGTAAAAATATCTGATGATGGCGGCAAATACGGGCAGGGTGAAATTATTGCTGAGTTGGATATCACTCCTGACTTATGGTTTTTTCAATGCCACTTTACTGGTGACCCGGTAATGCCTGGCTGTCTTGGCTTGGATGCTATGTGGCAACTGGTTGGTTTTTTCCTGGGCTGGAAAGGTGGCCTGGGTCGTGGACGCGCGCTTGGTTCAGGTGAAGTTAAATTTACGGGCCAGGTGTTGCCTAAGGCTAAACTGATCCGCTATCACATCGATTTAAAGCGGGTGATCATGCGTAAGCTAGTGATGGGTATTGCAGATGCACGTATGGAAGTCGATGGCCGCGAGATTTATAATGCCAGTGATTTACGTGTTGGTTTGTTTACCACCACCGATAATTTTTAGGGAAGCTTTTATAGGTTTACTTTAAGCCAGACTTGGTGAGTAAAAAATTTGACGCGTTATATAGTTGATATATCAGTAAAATTTTTTACAAGTAACAATGTATGGTAACGAAGGTGAGCTGATCGTAGCTTACCTGGAGGTCCTTACAGTTTTGAAGTCTTAAGGAGGCGCAATGCGTCGCGTAGTGATTACAGGATTTGGTATCGTATCAAGTCTTGGTAATAACAAACAGGAAGTGCTGGACAGCCTGAAAGCAGGCCGTTCAGGGATTACCTATCAACCGGAGTATGCTGAGCGCGGTTTGCGTTCGCATGTGGCTGGGTCTATCAAAAATCTGGATATCGAAGCGCTCATCGACCGCAAGTTATTGCGTTTTATGGCGAAAGGACATGCTTATGCCTGGCTAGCCATGCAAGAAGCAATTGCTGATGCCAACCTGCCTGAAGACCTGGTTTCCAATGTGCGCACCGGCCTGATTGTAGGTGCGGGTGGCACATCGACTGAAAGTATGCTCGAAGGTACTAATACGCTGCAAGAAAAAGGCATACGCCGGGTTGGCCCTTATATGGTGACCAAAACCATGAGCAGCGGTATTGTTGCCTGCCTGGCCACTGGCGCCAAAATCAAAGGTGTGAATTACGGTATCAGCTCAGCTTGTTCAACCAGTGCACACTGTATTGGTGCTGGTGTTGAGCAAATCCAGCTCGGTAAACAGGATATAGTGTTTGCCGGTGGTGGCGAAGAAGAGCACTGGACCATGAGCTACCTGTTTGATGCCATGGGTGCGCTATCCAGCAAATATAATGATACACCTGATAAAGCTTCGCGCACTTATGATGCTGATCGCGATGGATTCGTGATATCCGGTGGTGGCGGCATTGTGGTGCTTGAAGAGTATGAGCATGCCAAAGCGCGTGGTGCCAAGATTTACGCAGAGGTTGTTGGCTACGGCGCAACTTCAGATGGCTACGACATGGTCGCGCCTAGTGGGGAAGGCGCAGTGCGCTGTATGCAGCAAGCTTTGCAGGGGCTGGATATCAACGAGATTGATTACATCAATACGCATGGTACCAGCACACCAGTAGGTGATACTAAAGAGTTGGAAGCTATCCGCACGGTATTTGGCGATAGCAAAACTGCAATTGCTTCCACCAAGTCATTGTCAGGTCATGCATTGGGGGCTGCAGGTGTGAATGAAGCTATTTACACCTTGTTGATGATGCAGCACGGCTTTATCGCTGCCTCTGCCAATATTGATAATCTGGACCCGGCTGCAGAAGGCCTCAACATCGTGCGTGAGCCTATCAAATCGGCCAAGATTGAAACTGCACTCTCAAACAGCTTTGGTTTCGGTGGTACTAACGCTACTTTGACCTTATCAACCAAAAATCTCTAAAATAAATTCTAAAATAAATAAAGTGTGCTTCTGGCTTCAGAAGCACACTTTTTTTATTTCCGGTTTCTAAATGCCTGATTCTAACTTTCGCGTTTTTTCTTCAGGCTGCATTTCCAAGTTTTTAACAGCCACTGCTATCAATAGTGACAGATAATGCTGAAGGTGTAGATGCGGCGGAAGTGATGCTGTATTCCAATTTGCAATGTTGCTCGTCATGTGCGCCGGCCAGGAAATAAGTGGCGCGATTGATATCCGAAAGTTCAGGCTGGATGGTGAATCTGCTACCGGGCTGTATCAATTGATCCAGGCCCGCGGCGTTATTAGGTGCCAAGCCTACCGGGTATCTGCCGGTGAATAAAATGTTATTACCTTCAATCATGGTGGATGAAGTGACATTGCTGTGATCAATATCGCATTGGGGATCCGCCATGCATACGCCTTTTGCCATGGTGGCTACCGACAGTACCGTTGCTTTAAATGATTGCAAGGAGGCCAGTCTTGCCTGGGAGCCGGTTTGCGAAATACGTGCGTAAGCGGTGGCCGCCAGGATTGATAAAATCAGCATGACAATGACTAGTTCAACTAATGTAAAACCGCGTGCAACACCAGGCTGTTTAAACGAGTCTAGTTGAGAATAAGAATTTTTCTTCATTGCGAAGCATTTTATAATAGCTAGGAAAAGTGAATGTCAATTTTTGACCAATGTTGCAAGTGTTAAAGAAGGCTTACAAATGCGTCTTTTTAAAATTATTTTTTCAGGATTGTTAGTCATACTTTTGTTCAGCCGGTGTGCCACCATGATGGGCGAACGCACTGTCAGGATGAGTGCGAGCCAGATTCAGCAGAAACTGAATCACAAGCTGGAAAAACCATTTACCGTCATGCGCGCGTTTCATGTGCAATTGTCTAATGCACAGGTGCAGCTTGATCCGGCGACCGGCCGGGTACATACCACTATGGACGCCAGCATTGCCAGTGATTTATTGGCGAATACGGCAACCGGCAAGGCGAGTCTGTCAGGCTTGTTGAAATTTGATGCTGCGCGAAATGCCGTGGTTTTGGATCAGCCAGCAATCGACACGATTCAACTCGATGGCGCCAATAACCAATGGAATGGCATGTTGCAGCAGGTGGCTAAAGAAATGGGCGGGAAATGGCTGAATCAGCTGTTGTTATATGAAGTAAAGCCGGAAGAATTGACTTATGGAGGGACACGATATCAGCCGACTAATTTGCGTGTAACCGCTGACGAAGTGCAGGTGACATTAAAGCCACAATGATTAGTCAGTCACCAGATGTTTTTCCAGTAGCAGGGCAGCGACGACTTTACGACCTTCTGCTGTCAGTATGTTGAAGGTGCGACAGGCAGCCGCCGTAGTCATGCATTCGACACCGATATTTTGCGACAGGAAGGCCTGGATATGTTTGGGGTGAATAAAGCGTTGCTTATCACCCGTACCCAGTAGCACCACTTCAGGCGTGAACGCCAATATTGCGGTTAGTCTTTCTGCATCCAGAGACTCCCATGCGCCGCTAAACCAGTCTGTAGTGAGTGCATCATCACTGACAATCAGGGGTTGTGTATATGGCTGGTGATTGATGATAATTGACTGGCTATCTACCCCATTAATCTGGTATTGCTGATCACTGCTGTGCAAGTGTAATTTCATGCTTTTGTGTTCATCTCTCACATTCAAAAATAAAACAGAAATTATACCGTGCATGACCGTCACTTCATCGTCTGGTTCATCAGGCGTTCATTGATGAAGAAAGGCTTTGCAGGTAGAATGAAAGTTTTACTTTAAGAGCTTAACACACGCCAAATGTGTTTGTTAACAGAGTATGCAGCCAGTCAATAAATCAAATAAATTAAGTAATGTCTGCTACGACATCCGCGGCCCGGTTTTACAGCGTGCCCGCCAGATGGAAGAAGACGGTCAACGGATTATCAAGCTGAATATCGGTAACCCGATGCCTTTCGGCTTTAACGCGCCTGAAGAAATTGTGCAGGATGTCATCCTGAATATGGATCAGGCCTCCGGCTATACTGATTCCAAAGGCCTTTTTTCAGCCCGCAAGGCCATCATGCACTACACCCAGCAAAAGAAAATTGAAGGGGTGACCATAGACGACATTATTGTCGGTAATGGCGTGTCTGAACTGATTGTAATGGCCATGCAGGGTTTGCTCAATAATGGCGACCAGGTGTTGATTCCAATGCCGGATTACCCACTGTGGACCGCTGCGGTGAATCTGGCTGGTGGTAGTGCACGTCACTATATCTGTGATGAACAGTCTGGCTGGTTGCCAGATCTGAAAGATATCGAAAATAAAATCACTGCCAATACCAAGGGTATTGTGATTATTAATCCAAACAACCCTACCGGCGCCTTGTACCCGCCAGAAATTCTGCAAGGCATTATCGAGATTGCGCGTCATCATGGCCTGGTGATCTTTGCAGATGAAATCTATGACAAAGTGTTGTATGACGGTAACACGCATACCTCAATTGCTTCGCTGGCAGATGATGTCCTGTTCGTGACCTTCAATGGTTTGTCAAAAAATTACCGCGCCTGTGGCTACCGTTCGGGATGGATGATCATTTCAGGTGATAAAAAACCTGCCAAGGACTACATCGAAGGCTTGAATATGCTGGCCTCCATGCGGCTTTGTGCCAATGTGCCTGGGCAGTTGGCTATCCAGACAGCGCTGGGCGGCTATCAAAGTATCAATGACCTTGTGGCACCCGGCGGACGCCTGTGTAAGCAACGCGATTTGGCTTATGACATGTTGACCGCCTTGCCTGGTGTGAGCTGTGTCAAGCCGCAAGCAGCCATGTATCTTTTTCCAAGACTGGATCCTGAGGTTTATCCGATCCATGATGACCAGCAATTTATCCTGGATTTATTGCTGGAAGAAAAAGTATTGCTGGTACAAGGCACGGGCTTTAACTGGCCGTCGCCAGACCATTTCAGGGTGGTGTTTTTACCCAATGTCGATGACCTGACAGAAGCAATGACGCGCATAGGCCGCTATCTGGATGGTTACCGTAAGAAACATACCAAATAGCACGTGCAAGCACGTGCCAATGATTTATTTAAAGGTTTGCTTAGTTTATAGAATGTGGATATGAAAGAACTAAAAGTCGGTAAAGAATTAAAAGTAGGTTTATTGGGCATAGGTACAGTCGGCGGCGGCACCTATACCGTGCTGACGCGCAACCAGTCTGATATCGCGCGCCGCATTGGCGGCAATATCCGTATTGTGCAAGTGGCTGACCGAAACCTGGAACTGGCAAGGCAAGTAACTGGTGGCCAGGTTGCCGTAACCGATGATGCATTTGCGGTAGTTAATAATCCTGAAGTGGATGTGGTGGTCGAGCTCATTGGTGGTTATACCATCGCCAAAGAACTGGTGTTGCAGGCCATTGCCAATGGCAAACATGTGGTTACCGCTAACAAGGCTTTGCTGGCAGTACACGGCAACGAGATTTTTAAAGCCGCGGCTGAGCAGGGCGTAATTGTGGCCTTTGAAGCGGCAGTGGCGGGTGGTATCCCTATCATCAAGGCATTGCGTGAAGGCTTGAGTGCGAACAAAATTGAATGGGTAGCCGGCATTATCAATGGCACCACCAACTTTATTCTGACTGAAATGCGTGACAAAGGCCTGGCCTTTGCGGATGTGCTCAAAGAAGCACAACGTCTGGGTTACGCAGAGGCTGATCCAACCTTTGATGTGGAAGGCATTGATGCTGCCCACAAACTCACCATCATGGCCAGCATCGCATTTGGTACACCGATGCAGTTTGAACAGGCCTTTACTGAAGGCATCACCAAACTGACCACCCAGGATATCCAGTATGCGGGAGAGTTAGGTTATCGCGTTAAATTGCTGGGCATCAGCAAAAAAACCGAAGCGGGCATTGAGTTGCGCGTGCATCCAACCTTGATCCCTGAAAAACGCCTGATTGCTAATGTCGATGGCGCGATGAACGCTGTCGTGGTGAAAGGTGATGCAGTAGGGCCAACCTTGTACTATGGTGCTGGTGCCGGCGCTGAACCTACGGCCAGTGCGGTAGTGGCTGATCTGGTCGACATTGCGCGTTTGCATGGCACTACTGCAGAGCAGCGAGTGGCTTTCCTGGGTTACCAACTGGATCAGCAGCAAGCGTTGCCGGTATTGCCGATTGCCGAAATTCAGTCTGGTTATTACCTCCGCTTACGTGCTTCCGACAAGCCAGGTGTGATGGCTGATGTGACCAAGATCCTGGCAGACTTAGCGATCTCGATTGATGCCATGCTGCAAAAAGAACCGCAAGAAGGTGAAGCCGAGGCAGATATCATTATTCTTACGCATACCACTCAAGAAAAAACCATGGATGCCGGTATCGCCAAGATTGAAGCCTTACCTGCAATCGCCGGCGCAGTGACCAAAATCCGTCTGGAAACATTGTCGCGCTAAGCTAGTTTTGCATAATGTGGCTATAAATTATTAGGTTTAATGTAATGAAATATATCAGTACCCGCGGACAGTCTCCCGCCTCGAGTTTTAGTGAAATTTTGCTGGGTGGTCTGGCGCCAGATGGCGGCTTATACCTGCCTGAGCAATATCCGCAATTCAGTGACGCTGATTTGACGGCCATGCGCAGTATGAATTACCGTGAGCTGGCGTTTGCGATTTTGTCGCGCCTGGTGGATAACAACGATATCCCGCATACCGACCTGCAAGCCATTATCGACAAAACCTATCGCGCTGACGTATATGGTTATACCCGTGCGGGGCAATCTGCCGAAGATATCACACCGACCATTAAGCTGGAAGATAACCTGTACCTGTTAAGTCTTTCAAATGGCCCAACCCTGGCTTTTAAAGATATGGCCATGCAGTTGCTGGGTAACCTGTTTGAATACGTGCTGACCAGAACCGGTCAGACGACCAATATCCTGGGCGCCACTTCAGGCGATACCGGCTCAGCCGCTGAGTACGCCATGCGTGGTAAAAAGGGCGTGCGCGTATTTATGCTTTCGCCCTACCAGAAAATGAGCCGCTTCCAGACTGCGCAAATGTTCAGCCTGCAAGATGACAATATTTTCAATATTGCCGTGAAAGGTGTGTTTGATGATGCACAGGATATCGTTAAAGCCGTATCCAACGACCACACTTTCAAAGCGCAATATAAAATCGGTGCCGTGAACTCCATCAACTGGGGCCGTATTGCGGCACAAATCGTGTATTACTTTAAGGGTTACCTGGCAGTCACCACCAGTAATGACCAGAAAGTCAGTTTCAGCGTCCCTAGTGGCAACTTTGGTAATGTCTGTGCTGGCCATATCGCCCGCATGATGGGTTTGCCGATTGCGCAATTGATAGTAGCGACGAATGAGAATGACGTTCTTGATGAGTTCTTCAAGACCGGTGTTTATGCGCCACGTGGCGCTGCTAATACTTACCAGACTTCCAGCCCGTCCATGGATATCAGCAAAGCCTCCAATTTTGAGCGTTTTGTTTATGACTTGGTAGGGCGGGATAGCGCCAGGGTGCGCGAGCTATGGACGGCAGTTGATCACGGTGGCAAGTTTGACTTGAACACCGAGGGCTATTTCGACCAGGTCGGTGATTTCGGTTTCGTGTCCGGCAGCAGCAACCATGCAAATCGCCTGCAAACCATACGCACTACCAAAGAGAAATACGGTGTGACTATCGATACGCATACTGCAGATGGCTTAAAAGTCGCCTTGGAAAAACGCGACCCGAATGTGCCCATGCTAGTCTTGGAAACAGCGTTGGCCGCCAAATTTGAAGATGCTATCGTGGAAGCGCTGGGTGAAGTGCCTGAACGTCCGGCCAGCCTGGAAGGCCTGGAAGACTTGCCACAGAAGTCTACCGTACTGGATGCCAATGTAGATTTAATCAAAAGCTTCATTGTTGCTAATACCTAACCATCTCAAACTGACGGAGTCCATGTATGCAACAATATCATGACCTGCTAAACCACGTGCTTGCACACGGGCACCAGAAAACTGACCGTACCGGCACCGGTACAATTTCTGTATTTGGTTACCAGATGCGTTTTAACCTGGCGCAAGGCTTTCCGTTACTGACGACCAAAAAAGTCCATTTAAAATCTATTATTCATGAGCTTCTGTGGTTTTTAAAAGGCAGCACTAACATTGCCTACTTGAAAGAAAACGGCGTAAAAATCTGGGATGAGTGGGCGGATGCTGAAGGCAATCTTGGCCCTGTATATGGCTACCAATGGCGCAACTGGCCTAAGCCTGACGGTTCTCACATAGACCAGATCACACAGGTCGTAAACCAGATCAAGAAGACGCCAGACTCACGTCGCTTGATCGTGTCTGCTTGGAATGTGGCTGATGTTGACCAAATGAAGCTGCCGCCGTGTCACGCATTTTTCCAGTTTTATGTGGCGGATGGTAAATTGAGCTGCCAGCTGTATCAGCGCAGCGCAGATATTTTCCTCGGTGTGCCATTCAATATTGCTTCTTATGCCTTACTTACCATGATGGTCGCGCAAGTCTGCGATCTGCAATTAGGTGATTTCGTCCATACGCTTGGCGATGCGCATATTTATAATAACCATATGGAACAGGTGAAGGAACAATTATCACGCTCAGAACGTGCGTTGCCTACGATGCTTATTAACCCGGAAGTAAAGGACATCTTCGCTTTCCGTTTTGAAGACTTTACGCTGGAAGGTTATGATCCACATCCGGCGATTAAGGCGCCAGTCGCTGTATAGTCCAGTTTGTAAAATTCATCACAAATGGCTATTTTTAGCCATTTTGTTAACAAAATGTAATATTTAAAACAACTAATTACGTTTTTGATATCCTTTTCGCGTTATGAATCGCGGTGTAAGAGTACCTAGCTTGCGCATCGCGCCCTCATCATGACTTTAAACACGGAGATCAAAAATGCAAAAAGTGTCAATTATCACTGCCGCCCTGTGCGGTCTATTGTCTGGTCAGGCGTTTGCTGACCACGAAACTATCAAGCCAAAAGCCTATGACAGCCTGGGTAAATGCGTAAAAGCAGCTTTGTCCAAGCATGACGGCAAAATCGTTAAACTGGAAGCCAAGTCTGAGCGTAAGCAACTGGTTTATGAGTTTGACGTACAATCTAACGATGGTAAGGCCTGGGATATCGAGTGCAATGCCAAAACTGGCAAAATCACTGAAGTAGAAGAAGAAGTGACTGCTGATGATGAAAGATTCAAGGCTCTGGCAAAAGTATCTGAAGAAGATGCAAAAGCCACCGCTTTAGCAGCACATCCAGGCAAGGTCGTAGAAACAGAATACGAACTTGAGCCTGATGGTAAAGCTTCCTACGAGTTTGATATTCTTGAAGCTGACAACGAAGAAGTGAAAGTTGAAGTAGACGCAACGACTGGCAAAATCGTAGAAACCAGTTATGAAGTTTACCAAATTGGCCAAGAGTAATAAGTGAATTGAATAGCCTGTAAGTTTACTCAGGCATTCAAGATGTTCAAAAAGGCACCGCGACAGCGGTGCCTTTTTTGCATGAGATCAATATGCAAGTTAGGGAGTGTCTACCCCGATATGGGCAAATTTGCAGTTGCCCATATCGGTCCTAGTGATAGTTCACTCCCTACTTGTAACCAGCATTTTGTATGCCAGTTTGAGGTGTGCATTTAAACTGATGATTGAAAAAACGTTTTTTTCAGTCAATGGGAGTTTTTCCTGAATTTTAGGTGGTTGATTACAACCATTTGGTTGTATGCATAACTCATGCGGGTGTCAATAACTTGGCATCAGGAGTTTGCATGAAGCGATAAATGCCAGTCAGCAATTTTTTGTATTCTCCGCGTTTGATCAATTCACTTTGAGCCAGCATATTGAGCAATGAGGATTGCTGATGTTGCTCATTCAAGGCGCTCAGAAACTCGCTGGAAAGGTTCTCATTGCTGGCGACAAAGCACAAGTTAAAAGTGTCGCAAAAGTTGCCGTACAAGCTCCCCAGCATCATGCTTTTAGCGTACTTGCTGGCTAACGGTGGATGGTTTTGCTGGCTCAATGGAAAACTGCCACGCTGGTCATCAATCAACAATAAGTGGTAGTCAGCTAATTTTTGGATAAGCAGCGTTTGGCCGGCTGCATCACTCTCATGATTAAAGAGTGTCGAGCTATTACACCAGACCGCCGCTACGGGATAATTAATACAATACTTTTCGATCTGCTCGGTAAAGTTTATCGCCTGATTGCCATTACTTTCCGGCAGTTGAATAACGCTAATACCTTGTTTTTGCAGGCTCTTGATCATCACCGCGCTTGTATGATGATCCGCCAGCAACAATCCTTCTTCCGGCCTGATACTTTGGATGACAGCGTATTGCAGCGCTAGCCAGCTTCCGCAGGCGATGTGGTCAGGAGACACCAGGAACCTTCTTTCATGCGCCAATAGATTAGCCAGCATATGTTTAAGGTTAAACAATCCGGTGGCATCGTAATCATGCGCTTGCAGCTTGTGCATATGCAAAGCTGCTCGACGGATGTGGTGCAAACTGGTTTTCTGGATCAGGTGGTGAATGCTGTTCGAATAAGGGTCAACCTGCTGGCGCTGCAAAGGGGGGTATGTCTCTGATTCATTTGAAGCTGATGGTAATGCGCTTGATACAAAAGTACCGCGCTTAGGCTGCGTATAGATGAGGCCTAAGGCTGAAAGCTCTTCGTACACACGGGAAACTGTTTTGCGGTTAATCCCCAGGCGTTGTGCAATGTCGCGTGAGCTGGGCAGGGCGCTACCGCCAAGCCAGGCTCCGCCTTCAATCATGGTGCGGAAATGCCCTATGAGTTGTTGATGGATGGACGAAGAGGAGTCTTTGTCTAATACCAGAGAGTAATGCCAGGGTCTGAGCACAGCCAGTGTTTACCTTAAGTTTATCAAGTAAAAAAGCATCATCTTTGCAAAGAAGATGCCGCAATTACCTGAAGGTCACACTAGGACATGTCCCTCAATAACAGAATGATACAAAAAAAAATCAATTCAACAAAGTTTTCGGAAAAATTCCCTATCTGGCCCATGAATAAAACCCTGAACTGGCTGGCTGTTATCCCTGGCTATCTATATTACAGTTACAACCGCTTAATAAAGTGATACATCTGTTACCAGATGGTTAAAAAGCTCTGGAAGCCTAGTCCGGTTGCAAACTTTAAGCATTCCGCAATGTTTAAATGTTTCTTCAATATTGCTACATGTGATTTATCTTCGGAGATATAACTATGATGAAAATCAAAACTGCTTTTGGTGTTGCTGCTAGCGTAGCACTTGCCTTGCCAGTCATGGCGTTTGCAGCTGCTGACCAAGAAGCCGCGATGAAAGACCCAAATAACTGGGCACATCCACGTGGCCAACACAATAACCAGGGCTATAGCGCTTTGGCACAAATTAACAAGGGCAACATCAAAAACCTGAAAGCCGCCTGGACATTCGCTACCGGTGTAAACCGTGGTCACGAAGGTTCACCAGTGGTTGTGGGCAATATGATGTACCTGGTATCTGCTTTTCCAAACAACGTTTACGCTCTGGATCTGAATGATAACCAAAAAATCGTTTGGTCCTATTTCCCTAAACAAGACCCTAGCGTTCAAGCGGTACTGTGCTGTGATAACGTGACACGTGGCCTGGGTTTCGGCGACGGTAAAATCTTTCTGCAACAGAATGACGGTATGCTGGTTGCTTTAGATGCTAAAGACGGCAAAAAAATCTGGGAAGTTAAAAACACAGATCCAAAAGTAGGTGCGACTAACACTAACGCGCCACACGTGATTAAAGACAAAGTATTGACCGGTTGTTCAGGTGCTGAATTCGGCGTACGTTGCTTTATCCAGGCTTATAACATCAAAGATGGTTCCACTGCATGGAAAGCCTACTCAACAGGCCCGGACAGCGAAACATTGCATGACGCAAACACTAACAAAGACAATCCTCTGTATAACGCACTGTCAGTTTACCAAGACGTAAACGGCGGTAACAGAGAAGGTGGTTCTTTCAAACGTTTGACAGCTGAACAAATCAAAGGTGGCGAAAAAGAATTGGGTACACGTACCTGGTTGAAACCACAAGCGATCAAAGATGGCTGGCAACATGGTGGTGGTTCCGTGTGGGGCTGGTGGCCGTATGATCCAAAAACAAACTTGGTTTACTACGGTGCTGGTAACCCATCTGTTTGGAACCCGGACGTACGTCCAGGCGACAACAAATGGTCTATGACTGTGACTGCACGTGATCTGGACACTGGCGTGGCCAAATGGGCGATGCAAATGACACCACATGATGAGTGGGACTACGATGGCGTAAACGAAGTCATCCTGTTCGACAAAGGTGGCAAAACATACGCTTGGCACCATGACCGTAACGGTTTTGCTTACACATGGAATGCAAACACAGGTTCTTTGATTGCTGCTGAAAAAGTACATCCATTCGTTAACTGGGCAAATGACGTAGACCTGAAAACAGGCGTACCAAGTAAAGATGGCCGTTATTCAACTCACCAGGACTACAACGCTAAAGGCATTTGCCCGGCTGCGTTGGGTACTAAAGACCAACAACCAGCGGCTTACTCACCAAAAACTGGTTTGATGTATTCTCCGCTGAACCACGTATGTATGACATACGAGCCAGTTGAGTCCAAATACGTTGCTGGTCAACCATGGGTTGGTGCGACATTGACGATGTTTGCTGGTCCTGACGGTGTGATGGGTGGCTTTGCTGCTTATGATCCAATGACTAACAAAAAAGTCTGGTACAACAAAGAGAAATTCTCTGCATGGAGTGGCGCTCTGACAACGGCAACTGATTTGGTATTCTACGGTACTTTGGATCGTTGGTTCAAAGCGGTTGATGCCAAATCCGGTAAAGAGTTGTGGAAATTCCAGGTTGGTTCAGGTGCGATTGGTAATGCATTCACCTACGGTAACAAAGGTAAACAATACGTTGGTATCTTCTCAGGTATCGGTGGTTGGGCTGGCGTGGCGATGAACCTGGGTATGACAAGTGACACCGACGCACTGGGTGCTGCTGGTGGCTACAAAGAGTTGACCAAGTACAACGCTGCTCCTGGCGGCGGTGCACTAAACGTTTTTGCACTGTAATTTGAGACTTGTCTCACATTACGCGTAGAAAAGCGTAGACTTAAAAACACCCTGCTTCGGCAGGGTGTTTTGCTTTATAGAGTGCTGACAATAGAAATAAAATGCAGAGTGAGCAGCAGTTTAATCTGCTTTAAAAATCATTGGACTAAAGAAGAAGTAGTTAGCGCCTAACCGTAAATATGGACAGCGTTTTCAGCACGTATCTGCTGGAAAATCTGATGTCTTGCTGGGGCGATTTCACCTTTGGCAACGGCTTCCAGGATCATGCATCCAGGCTCATGTGTATGCGTGCAGTTATTGAATTTGCAGTGGCCAATATGCGGCCTAAACTCCACAAAAGCATATTCAAGCGCGATATTATCAATGTGGTATAAACCAAATTCTTGCAGGCCCGGGGAGTCTATGATGGCACTGTCACTATCCAGATGATAAAGATGGGTAGCCGTAGTGGTATGCTTGCCACTATCCAGGGTAGTACTGATTTCCTGAGTCTTACTACGTACCTCGGGCAATAAGCCGTTAATAATGGTTGATTTACCCATCCCGGATTGCCCTACCAGTATGCTCGTATGTCCGGCGAGGATAGGCCGTAAAGCATCTACCGATTCTTTGGCGTTGAGTAGTAAGGAGATGTAGCCTAGCTGTGCATATCGGGCAAGCTTTTCCACCGCATCAGGGTTAGGCAAATCACTCTTGTTCAGAATAATCACTGCGCGTATGCCGGCAGCTTCAGCCGCGATCAGGCAGCGGTTTAGCAGGTCTTCATAAAAACTGGGCTGGGTGGCCAGGATGATCAGTATCTGTGTGACATTGGCCGCAAGAATTTTGCTTTTAAAGGCGTTGCTGCGGTAGAGCAGGGTATCGCGCGCCAGGGTTTTCTCGATCACGCCTTCTTTATGTGAAGTCAGTTTGACTGACACACGGTCACCCGCAGCGTTATCGACTTTTTTGCCGCGCGTAACACAACTGAGTACGCGCCCATCAGCCAATTCAACGTTATAGCGCTTGCCAAACGCAGAGACTATCAATCCTTCTTCAAGCATATTAGAAATGATAGTAGGTGTGATTAAGATACTGTACTACCTGTTGCTCATCGTCATCAAACCACTTGAGGTTAAGCATGGTATTACAGTTGGTGACCTGGGCTTTCAAGCCATTGAATGAGCGCACTTTGCGGTATTCCCTGGTGTAAATGCCGCTGCCATCGCCACCGAAGCTGCTGGCATGGCAGGAAATGCAGTGCGTTTTAACCAGCTTTTCACCTGCTTGAAAGTCGGGCGAGCCAGCAGCATAGACGTTTTTGAATACGAATGTTGATAAAGCGATGATGACTAATGTTTTCATGCGTAGGTCTGCAATTTCGCAATGCGCAAACTTGCAGGTGGGTGCGAATCATAAAACGCCGAATGCAGTGGATCAGGTGTCAGTGTCGAAGCATTATCGCGATATAACTTAACTAGTGCATCAATCAGGTATTGAGGGCGAGATTGTTGTGACGCATAGTGATCGGCTTCAAACTCATTGGTACGTGAATAAGCTGCCAGCAATGGGCGCAGAATAAACATGAATACCGGGCTGACAATCATAAACAGCAGCAAGGCCATATGATTGCTTGCTTGGGCAACGCCCAACCCGTTATAAAACCAGTCCTGCTTCATTAAAAAGCCTAGCAAAGCCAATCCCAACAGGCTCAAGCCAAACATCATGACGATACGCTTGATTACATGTTGATGTTTGAAATGCCCTAGCTCATGCGCCAGCACGGCTTCAATCTCATCCGCATTCAGTTTTTCCAATAAAGTATCGAAAAACACAACGCGCTTGTTTTTACCGAAACCAGTGAAGTAAGCATTGCCATGACCAGAGCGGGTAGAACCATCCATCACAAACAAACCCTGGCTGGCAAAACCGCATTTTTTCAGCAATGCTTCAATACGTGCTTTCAGGCCTTGGTCTTCCATCGGTGTGAATTTATTGAACAAAGGCGCAATCCAGATAGGGTATACGGCCAGCATAAACAGGTTGAAGGCACTCCAGATTAACCACAGGTATAACCACCACCAATCGCCAGCACCTCGCATCAGCCAAAGCGCCACGAATAATATCGGGCCACCTAACAAAAGGCCTACGATTGAGTGTTTGATCAAGTCTGCAAAAAACATCGCGCGGGACATTTTGTTAAAACCAAATTTTTCATCGACGTTGAACGTCTGGATATAGTCGAAAGGCAAGGTCGCGGCACTTGAAATTAACATGGCCGAGCAAATAACTAAAGCGCCGCGGATAACTTCATGTTCTGGCAGCCACTGTAACCAAAGCTGGTCCAACATTTGCAGAACACCGCCTAATGTTAAGGCCAGCAGGACGACTGATTCCATTACCGTTTCACTCAGGCGCAATTTCACTTTTGCCGATGTGTAATCAGCTGCGCGCTGATGCGCTTCTAAACTGATGCTTTCACTAAAGGCGGCAGGGACTTGCTGGCGATGTTGCTGGATATGACGGATATGACGATAGCCAAGCCAGACACGGATGCTGAGGCTGATCACAATGACAGCAACAAAAATTTGAGTAAAGAGTTCAGTCATAAAGGTTACGGATTCTTAGAGTAATTGGTAGCTATTTTGATGGATTTATATCCACCTTGTTCACTGAACTGAATATAATGTTTCATTTTAATGGAAATCATGACATGAGGCACACAATTGGCGACTAATCAGGACAATTTAATCTGGCTGGATATGGAAATGAGTGGCTTGCTACCGGATACAGATCGTATTCTTGAACTGGCAGCCGTTGTGACAGATGCGCAACTCAACGTGATTGCAGAGTCTCCCGTCTTGGTCATTCATCAATCTGATGCTGTGCTGGATGGCATGGATGCATGGAATAAAGGTACGCATGGCCGCAGTGGCCTGATTGATAAAGTAAAAGCCTCTACGCTGGATGAAGAAGCGGCCACTGATGCAATGCTGGCTTTCCTGAAAGAACATGTACCTGCGAGCAAATCACCTATGTGTGGCAACTCTATCTGTCAGGATAGACGTTTTATGGCGCGTTACATGCCGCGTCTGGAGCAATTCTTTCATTACCGCAATCTGGATGTCAGCGTTTTTAAAGAGTTGTCACGTCGCTGGCGCCCGGACATCTATTCAGGCTTTAAAAAAGCCAGTCGCCATGAAGCATTGGCTGATATTTACGAATCAATTGATGAGCTGAAGTATTACCGTGAACATTTCCTGGTCATGACACCACCGGCCAAGACTGAGTAATAGATAAAAAAAGGACGCCTACTTGGGCGTCCTGAGGGAGGAGAAGTTAGCTTTGGAGAAGCTTGATTAGTAATAAGCATCTTCTGTGCCAGCTCTCCTCTTTTTTTATGGCTTAAAAGTGAGAGTTGATTTTTTTATTTTAAAACAACGGTTTGATAAAGGTTTGAATAGTTTTCAGCCCTGGTTTCCCAGCTGACATCTTGTAGCATGGCCTGTTTTTGCAGCTGTTGCCACTGACTAGGATTGGCAAATACCTTTATTGCCTGACGCAATGTGACCAAAAGTGTCCACGGATTATTTTGCGGCATTACAAATCCTGTCATGTTTGCAGGAACACCTTCTGCCTTAATTTCACCACCATGCACTGAGTCCGCTAAGCCGCCGGTTTTGGCGACCAGGGGAATTGTGCCATAGCGCAAGCCGTACATTTGGTTTAGGCCACAGGGTTCAAAGCGAGAAGGCATCACAAAAATATCCGTACCTGCCATGATGCGATGAGATAGCGGTTCGTTATAACCGATGGTGACAGACACTTGCCCAGGATATTGCTGCATGAGCGCTTGATACTGTTGCTCCAGTAAAGGTTCACCGCTTCCCAGTACCGCTAATTGACAGCCGCTTTCCAACAGTTGATGGGAAATCGTAGCCAGCATATCCAGGCCTTTTTGGTGCGTCAGCCGGCTGACAACACCTAGCAACGGCACATTTGCCTGTTGCGCTAATCCCAGTTCAGTTTGCAGCGCATGTTTAACCTCTTTTTTGCAGCGCAATTTATCAATATGGTAATGTACTGGCAGATAGGCATCCGTCGCCGGATTCCATACCTGCGTGTCAATGCCGTTTAAAATGCCGGTCAAGTCTGCTGCGCGATGTTTCAGCAAGCCTTGAAAGCCGAAACCAAATTGCTCGGTTTGAATTTCTCTGGCATAGGTCGGGCTGACTGTAGATAGGGAATCAGCGTAATAAATACCTGCTTTCATGAAGGAGATCTGGCCATAAAACTCATAGCCGTCTACTTTGAAATCCTGTTCATCCAGGGTGAGGCGGAAGCGCCAATCTGCATGAAAATTACCCTGGAATGCTAAATTATGAATGCTGAAAACAGACTTGGCTTCACTGTTCATCTGGCGTAGATAGTAAGGGGTAAGGCCGGTTTGCCAGTCATTACAGTGGACCACTTCCGGTTGCCATGCTTGTAATGCATTAGGAATCGCCAATAAGGCGGTTACTTTAGAAAGTACGCCAAAACGTAAAGCATTATCCTGCCATTCGCCATACACGGGATGGTGGTAAGGCCCACCTTCTCGGTCATAAAGTTGGGGGTAATCAATCAGGAGTAGGGGAATCTGCGTACCTGGAAGTTTGGTCTGGTAAATATCACAGTTGATATCATGAAATACCTGCAATGATCCAAGCCATCGCGGTGATTCGCAGGTGGCCAGCATGCCACGGTAGGCGGGTAACACAATCTGTATATCCATACCGGCGGCAAATAGTGCTGTTGGTAAAGCGCCGCTGACGTCTGCTAAGCCTCCTGTTTTGATAAGTGGGAAAATTTCTGAGGTGGCAAATAATAAACGCAAGGGAATCTCTTTAAATCAAACAGAATGAGGTGGATAGGCAGTATCGTTAACGAGTTATGATACATTGCCTGAATTGGTTTTAGAAGGACAATAAAATGAAATCTTGGCTAGCAGTAGCGGTAGGAGCGAGTGTTGGTGCATGGATACGCTGGGGCTTGTCTGTCAGTTTGAATGGGGTAGGGGTCATACCCCTGGGGACTTTTCTAGCCAACGCGATAGGCGGTTTATTAATGGGCGTTGCGCTTGGCATATTGCAAAGTGTGCCAAATTTATCACCAGAGTGGCGTTTATTGATGACTACCGGTTTCCTAGGCGGATTAACAACATTCTCCACTTTTTCGGCAGAGGCTTTTACCCTCATGCAGAAACAAAATTATGGTTGGGCGGTACTCCACATTAGCAGCCATGTGATTGTATCGATTGTACTGACCATGATTGGTTATTGGTGTGTGCTGCGCTGGCAGTAAGCATGTAGAAATGCATCTTTAAAACACCCCATAAAAAAAGAGAGCCATCACTGGCTCTCTTTTTTGCTGGTTAGGTATAGCACCAGAAGTGAAATCTACTCTTTCTTCTGCGTTTCTACCATCACCATTTGATTCGCTTCGCCAGTGGCAGCTTCATCTTTTTTCCACTTGGCAGTAGCACGTGGTTTCTTAGGTTTAGCTGGCGCATCAGTTTTAGTCTCTGGAGCTTTGCTTTCACCAGAATTAGTCTCTACCAGTTGAATACCTGAGTCTGCAGTTGAAGCGTTAGCTTCTTTGGCGGCGGCTGGTTTGCGCTTGCGAGCAGCTGCCGGTTTCTTCTGGGCTTCTGGTTTTTCAGCAGCAGCATCATTGCTGACTTTGCTAGATGCTGCGGTTTCAACTAACTCAATGGCTGGCGCAGCGTTAGCCGACGCTTCATCTGCAGCTTTACTACGCGTTTTGTTAGCGGCTTTTCCGCCACGTGAGCGATTACGGGCCGGTTTTTCTGCACCGGCTTCAGATCCAGCGTTTTCATTCGCTTTCACTTCAGCAATTGCTTTTGCTGGCGCAGCCGTTTCAATAGTTTCAGCAACATTAGCTTTTGCCGCTGGCTTGGTTTCAACGACTGGTGCATTTGCTTCAGTATTGGCCGCGGGCGCTGTTACAGCAGGCGCTTGCGTAGGCGTTACTGATTGCGCTTCAACCGTCTGGTTGTTGTTTAAATTTTCTGCATTTTCGCTGTTAGCAGATTCATCACGCGGGCGACGATCACGACGACCATGACGGTTACGACGATTACCACGCTCGCTACGCTCTCTATTCTCAGCTGGCTGCGCAGTTAATGCCGCCTGGTTAGCATCCGTTTTTACTGCTTCTTGCGCGGGTTGACGTGGTTGCCTGTCTTTATTGTTTCTTTCTTGCTGATTATTTCTTTCCTGCAGCGGGCGTTCTTGTTGTGGACGCTCCTGTCTAGGTTTATTAGACGTATCTTGGTCTTTAGCCTGGCGTTCGCCGCGTTCTTGTTGTGGACGTTCGCGTTGGCGGTCACGGTCACGACGATTACGGTTTTTATTACGGTCACGACCATTGTCTTTGGTTTCTCTGGCTGGCTTGGTGACTTCTACCACAGTTTCTTTTTCTTCCAGGCCCAACCAGGATTTAATCACACCGAAGAATGATTTTTTAGGTTCTACGGCTACGTAAACAGGCTTCTCTTCCACGATGGGTGCAGAGGTTGCCGGGGTAATGCCTTTTACCAATGCTTCAACTTTGCCAGGGGCAGCTGCCTGTTCTAAACGGTGCTGGTAATCTGACTCAGTTGGCAGATCTACCATTTTGTAGCTGGCTTGATTGGTTTCTTCGTTTACATCATCCAGGCGGATACGCACGATATTGTAGTTTGGCGTTTCCATATGAATGTTAGGGATGAGGATAACTTCAACCCCGGTGCGTTGTTCAATTTTGTGAATATCGGCACGTTTTTCATTAAGCAGGAAAGTCGCGGCTTCAACAGGCAGTTGCACCTGGATGATCGCGCTGTTGTCCTTCATCGCTTCTTCTTGTGTAATGCGCAGAATATGCAATGCAGTTGATTCAATGCCACGGATATGACCGGTACCATTACAACGCGGACAGGTCATATGGTTAGTTTCACCCAGGCTAGGACGCAGGCGCTGGCGGGAAAGCTCTAACAGACCAAAACGTGAGATCTTGCCCATTTGTACACGTGCACGGTCATGGTGCAATGCATCGCGCAGTGCGTTTTCCACGTCACGCTGGTTGCGCTGGTTTTCCATATCGATAAAGTCAATCACGACCAGGCCACCCAGGTCACGCAGGCGCATCTGGCGTGCCACTTCTTCCGCTGCTTCCAGGTTAGTATTGAATGCAGTTTGTTCAATATCAGCGCCTTTAATTGAGCGGCCTGAGTTGACATCTATCGATACCAGCGCTTCGGTATGGTCGATCACAATCGCACCGCCGGAAGGCAGGCGCACTTCCCGTGAGAATGCCGATTCAATCTGGTGTTCGATCTGGAAGCGCGAGAATAACGGAATTTCATCCTGATACAGTTTGACGCGTGTGACATTGCCTGGCATCACGTGATTCATAAACTGCAATGCTTGCTCATGTACGTCAACGGTATCAATCAGGATCTCGCCGATATCAGCACTGAAGTAATCACGGATCGCACGGATGACCAGGCTGCTTTCCTGGTAAATCAGGTAGGCGCCAGGCTGGAAGTTGGAAGCATCTTCAATGGCCTGCCATAATTGAGTCAGGTAATTCAGGTCCCATTGCAACTCTTCAGCGGTACGGCCAATACCGGCAGTACGCGCAATAATGCTCATGCCATTTGGCACTTCAAGTTGTGCCATGGTGTCGCGCAATTCATTGCGGTCTTCACCTTCAATACGGCGGGAAACACCACCTCCGCGTGGATTGTTAGGCATCAGCACCAGGTAACGGCCGGCCAGCGAGATAAAGGTAGTTAAGGCGGCGCCTTTGCTGCCGCGCTCATCTTTATCCACCTGGACGATGACTTCCTGGCCTTCTTTGATGACATCCTGGATGCGGGCGCGACCTTCAGGTTTATCATTGAAGTAGCTGCGGGAGATTTCTTTGAAAGGCAAAAAGCCGTGTCTGTCGGTACCATAGTCGACAAAGGCGGCTTCGAGGGAAGGTTCAATACGGGTGATGACCCCTTTGTAGATATTGCTTTTACGCTGTTCTTTGCCAGCATGTTCAATATCCAGGTCAATCAGTTTTTGTCCATCGACAATGGCAACGCGCAATTCTTCTGATTGCGTTGCGTTAAATAACATTCTTTTCATGCAGTGCTCCTAAACGAAGCTGCAGAATACGAATGAGTACAGGGCGAGCCAGGGTTGTGAATCAACCACCTGAATCTAACGTGGGGTAAGTGCAATGGCAATTGCAAAGCAGTAAAGCAATGCATGCATCAATATGCACAATATTTAAGTATGTCAATGAACCGCAAGGGCAATCATATTGATACTCAATATATCTGACAGAGTCTAGCTTGATGAAAGGTTTGGCAGGTGTTGGATTGTTATCCACCTGTATGATCCAACACTATTTATCTACTAAAATAAAACCCTATGCAGAGTCTAAATTCGTTAAAATTCGGGTTTGGCAAACGCCGGGCTCATATCATTAATTATTCTGCTTGAGCTTCGCGTTTCGTATTTCTATTAATTATCGCTACTTGATGGCGAGCGGTATTCACCAAAATTTTTTGATTCTGAATTTACACGCGGAGCCAGTAAAATGGCGGCTGTAACAATGGTTATTTCGATGTCGGCATCATAAAAAATCGTCGACGAAACCGGAAAAAACGCAGACCCAGAATGCCGACAGTATATCTATAAGTCCTGATAAAGCAAAGCAACACCTGCATATGACCTCGAATTCACAATCATCACCATTACAGGTGGCCTCCGCAAGCCCTGAAAAGCCTTTCAGCCATCAGGATAAACCGGCCAGTGACCGGGTAACGCTATTGCTTGTAGATGAAGCGTCTGAAACACAACGCGTGGATAACTACCTGGCTAAGGTGCTCAAAGGCGTCCCTAAAAGCCATGTCTATCGCATCTTGCGTAGCGGTGAAGTGCGTGTCAATAAAAAGCGGGTCACTGCCGAATATCGTTTGCAACTCGGTGACGAGGTCAGGGTGCCACCCATACGTATTGCGGAAGCTGCGCCTAAACCTGGTTTGCCAATAGTGAAAGCCAAGCTTGCAGAGATGGTCATTTATGAAGATGACGCCATGCTAGCCTTGAATAAACCTGCCGGTATGGCGGTGCATGGTGGCAGCGGCATCAGCCTTGGTGTCATTGAGCAATTACGCCTGGAAAGGCCACAAGCGAAATTTCTTGAGTTAGTGCACAGGTTGGACCGGGAAACTTCAGGCGTACTGATGATTGCCAAGAAGCGCTCTGCCTTAACAGCTTTGCATGAAGCCATGCGCCAGCACAAGATGGATAAACGCTATGTCATGATGGTGCGGGGGCAGTGGCAGGATGCGAAAAAGAAAGTCACGCTGGATTTGCAAAAGTTTGTCAATGAAAGTGGCGAGCGGCGAGTACATGTAGTTGAGCAACCTTTACTCAACACTGAACCTGGCGGCCGGAAATCGCTCAAATCCAGTGGTGTGATTGCAAAACAGCAGGCAGCCAAAGGCAGGTTTGAGGTTGAAACCCAAGTTTCTGAAACCTGGTTTTATTTGCAAGAACCACTTGGGCAATATAGTTTATTACAGGCGAAATTGATTACCGGACGCACGCATCAGTTACGCGTGCAATTGTCTTATTTGGGTTTTCCTATTCTCGGTGACGATAAATATGGTGATTTTGCGTTAAACAAGCAGCTAAGCAAACAGCGCTTGAAGCGCATGTATTTACATTCCAGCGAAACGCGTATTGCGCATCCATTAACCGGAGAGCCGTTACATTTAGTGGCTCCTTTACCGGAAGAACTGGAAAATTTCCTGCAATATCAGCGTCAACTAAATGCTGAATAATGTTTTCTTGATCTAAAAAACGAAGGTTACATGTGAAGCAGTTTGATTTAATTGTCTGGGATTGGGATGGCACCATCGCGGACTCCACCGGCATGATTACGCAGGCGCTGATTAAAGCGGCCGCCGAAGCAGGTTTGCCCGCATTAACTGAAGTGCGTGCGCGGAGCATCATCGGTCTGGGTTTGCGTGAGTCGATTGAGGTACTTTTTGGGGATATTCCCAATTTTCAGGCACAGGCGCTGATCACCCATTACAACCAGCATTATTACGCAGCTGAAAATACTATTCTGCTGTTTTCCGGTATTGCTGAGACGATTGCCAGCATCGCCCGAAAAGGCTGTAAGCAGGCTGTTGCTACCGGTAAGGGACGACGAGGATTGAACACTGCTTTGCAGCAATCTGGCCTGGCTAAATATTTCAGTGCTACCAAAACGGTCGATGAATGTTTTTCGAAGCCACATCCGCAAATGCTGGATGAGTTGATGGATGAACTGGTGGTCATGCCTGAGCGCACCTTGATGATAGGCGACTCGCAATATGACATGCAAATGGGCAAAAATGCCGGTGTAATCACAGCTGCCGTGACATACGGCTCGCAAACTGCCACACATTTACAGCAGTATTCGCCGAATCATATGTTTAATGATGTGACAACATTGAGCGCATGGTTGCTGGAATCCATATGAATGAAAGCATATTGAAATTTAACAGCGACGATCTGCTGGAGAAGGGCGATGGGCTGCGCTTTGCCATGCCTATATTGGGGCCACACGCCACTGGTTTTGTCGTGCGTTTTCAGGGTAAACCCTATGCGTACGTGAATCGTTGCGCGCATGTACCGGTAGAGCTGGACTGGGAACATGGGAAATTTTTCAATATGACCCAGGAATGGTTGATTTGCGCGACTCATGGCGCCATGTATTCTCCTCAGAGCGGACGTTGTATCGTGGGGCCATGCCAGGGTAAATCATTGTCGCCTATCCCAGTGAGTGAGCAGGACGGAATTGTGACAGTGCATCTGGATCAGTTTTAGCCATTTCTTTTAGCGCAGAATGACTAATTAGTGGCAAACTGATTAAAATTGTTGAAGTAACCAAAACTAGTGTGACTAAAATTTATTAATGAAAGTTGATATGCAAGAAGAAAACCAGCAGTCGCCAGAACTGAATAATAACCAGCCTTCACAAGGGGCCGCGATTTCCAGTCTGGAAAAAATAGCATTAGCCGGCTTGCAAGAGCAAAAAGTATCAAGACGCTGGTCTGTGTTATTCAAGTCGTTAACTTTTATCTACCTTTTTTTCTTGCTACTGATGTTATTGGGCTGGGTAGGGGCAAACAAAAACTCTTCACTGGCACATACTGCACTGATAGACATCAATGGTGTGATTGAGGCTGGTGGCCAGGTGAATGCTGATGCTGTCATCAGCAGCCTGAAAGACGCCTATGACCATAAAGGTACCAAAGGCATTATTCTGCGTATCAACAGCCCAGGCGGCAGCCCGGTACAAGCTGGCATTATTAATGATGAAATTCATCGTCAGCGTAAATTGCACCCGGAAGTGCCCGTATACGCGGTCGTTGAAGATATCTGCGCTTCGGGCGGATACTACATAGCCGTGGCAGCTGATAAAATCTTTGTCGATAAAGCCAGTATCGTTGGTTCTATCGGTGTACTGATGGATGGCTATGGGTTCACCGAGTTAATGAAAAAAATCGGCGTAGAACGTCGGTTGATGACTGCTGGTGAAAACAAAGGCATGCTGGATCCGTTCTCACCCGTGAATCCAAAACAACAAGCATTTGCACAAAGCATGCTGGACCAGATTCACCAACAATTTATTAAAGTGGTGCGCGAAGGCCGTGGTAACCGTCTGAAAGAAAATGAACAGACGTTCAGTGGCTTGTTCTGGAATGGTGAAGAAAGCATCAAACTTGGCTTGGCCGATGCTGAAGGCAGCGCGGATTATGTAGCACGTGAAATCATCAAACAATCTGATATTGTAGATTTCACTTACCAGGAAACAGTGGTTGACCGTTTTGCCAAAAAACTGGGCGCCAGCATGGGGCAAGAGTTAGGTGCAACAGCAAAATCATGGTTGCCAACATTACGTTAATCACACGTTAGAATCATAGAAATACAACAATAAAAAAGGGACAGCAATGTCCCTTTTTTATTTGAATGCAAGTGAGCATTATTTTTTGGTTTTATTTTTTTCGTTGCGTTGCTTGAGTTTTGCTCTGAGTTCGTTCTTGCGGCGACGCATGGTTACCAGGCCTTCGCCTTGTTTGCGCTCGTCTTCTTTATCAAACGGGTTATCACCTTTGTGATATTGCACTCTTAATGGCGTACCGACCAATTGGAAAGCTTTGCGGAAAATGCCTTCGAGGTAACGGGTATAGCTATCTTTGATGCCATCAATATGATTGCCGTGCACAACCACAATCGGCGGATTACTACCCCCTTGGTGTGCATAGCGCAATTTCGGGCGGATTCCACGTGTAATTGGAGGTTGATGCTGCGTGGTCGCTTCGCCCAATACGCGCGTTAATTGCGGCGTTGCCAGCTTGGCCATTGCCGCTTTAAAGGCGACATCAACAGAACCCAGTAATTCGTTCAGGCCCTTTTTACGCAGGGCAGAAATATAGTGGAATTTGGCAAAGTCCAGGAATTGCAATTTACGGTCAATTTCGCGTTTGATCCACTCACGTTCATCGTCTTGCAAACCGTCCCATTTGTTAATGGCGACCACTAATGCACGGCCAGAATCCAGGATATACGCAGCCACGTGCGCATCTTGTTCGGTGATACCTTCTTTGGCATCGACTACCAGAATGGCGACGTTGGCGTCTTCAATCGCCTGCATGGTTTTAACGACAGAAAATTTCTCGACCGCTTCAAACACTTTGCCGCGTTTGCGCACACCCGCGGTATCAATAATGATGTAATTTTTGCCGTCTTTTTCCAGTTCAATTTCAATTGAGTCGCGGGTAGTACCAGGCTCATCAAATGCAATGACCCGGTCTTCACCAAGCAGGGCATTCACCAGGGTAGATTTACCCACGTTTGGACGACCAACAATCGCAATTCTTGGCGTATCTGGGTTGACGGGGGCGGACTCTTCTTCCAGCTTATCAGCAATGGTTTCAAGTGCGATTTCAATCAGGTCACGCACGCCTTCGCCATGCGCAGACGAAATCGACAGTGGCTCGCCGATGCCCAGCTCGTGAAAGTCTGCGCTGACAACGGCTTTGCGCATGCCTTCTGTTTTGTTGACGGCTAGTAATACAGGGCGCTGGGCTCTACGCAAAGTCTGCGCAATTGTGAATTCCTGTGGCGTAAGGCCAGCACGGGCATCCACCAAGAAAATAATCACATCCGCTTCATCAATGGCTAGCAGCGTCTGCTTCGCCATTTCTTTCAGAATGCCGCTATCAGCCGTCGGCTCAAAGCCGCCGGTATCAATTACCAGGTACGGCTGGCTTGCACCCATGCCGCGGCCGTAGTGGCGGTCACGTGTCAGCCCCGGCAGGTCAGCGACTAGCGCATCTCTTGACCGGGTCAGGCGATTAAATAAAGTGGATTTGCCGACGTTTGGTCGGCCAACTAGAACAATGGTAGGTAACATTACTTGTATGTGACGGCATAAATGTGCCCATCACGTGATTGCGCCAGAAACTGGTTATTCGTTCCCGCAACCAGTGACATGATTGGTTTGGAGCCAAGCTGAATGCGGCCTACAAAGCTGCCATCATCCTGACTTAATAAATGTATATAGCCTTCGAGATCGCCCACTGCAACCACATTACTTAACGGTAATGGTACGGTCAGGTGGCGGTAGCCAAGGTTACCCTGGCGCCAGAAAGTTTTACCATTGCTGTTATCCAAAGAGTAAACAGAACCAATGGTGTGGCTTAAATAAATTTTGCTGTTATCAACCGTCAGGCCAACATAGCTGGAAATATCACGGCTCCAGGCAATCTGCCCACGCTGGCGATCAACGCCAGCTACCTTGCCTTGGTAAGCAACTACATAAACGAAAGCGCCATCCACAAACGGCAGGCTGGTGATATCTGCGATACGCTCGATTTCAGTCACGCCTTTAGGCTGGGCGACGGTGGCTTCCCATAGGAGTTTGCCATTATCGGCGCGGATAGCAACCAGTTTGCCACCTGGAAAACCTGCGTAGATAGCACCGCCATCCACGACAATCCCGGCCTGGTTTTTAAGTGACAGTGATGGGGTAGCACGTTCGTATACCCATTTTCGGCGGCCATCCGCAGCATCTATGCCATAAATATGATGATCACTGGTACGGACAATGACGGTACCGTCATAGTAACGCGGTTGTCCCTGAATCTCGCTGCTCAGAATGGCACTCCACAGTTTTTTGCCATTCATGTTCAGCGCAAATAAATGACCCTTATTGGTGCCAGCCAGTACCAGCCCGCCACCAATGCCAGCACTGCTGCTGATGGCTTCATCCAGCTCGGTTCGCCATAATATTTTGCCATTGTCAGCAGAGAGTTGCATCACGCTGCCCTCGGCATTGACGGCATAAATCATGTTATCAGCCAGCACCGGCGCGTAGGTATAACGACCCGCTTCGCCCACATCTGTTGACCATGCAACGCGCGTTTCGTATGAACTCTTGATATCTTCAAGTTCAACTGGCGGATTAGCAGGCTCAGCCCCGAAAATACTTTCGCTTAAATTGGTTTTCACATCATTGAACGCGGTACACGCGGTGAGGCTGCTGCCAAGCAATAACAAGGCAGCCAGCGTGAAAGCATTAAGCGAGATTGGTTTTTTCATACGCATGGCAGGGAGACTGGGCAAGCGCTGCATGTTAACCCAATGCGTCCAGTTTTTGCTGAGTCAGGTAAAACAGTTTGCCTTCAGGATCCAGACCTTTAAGCGCCTGCAGATAGGCTTCTTTCGCTTCTTTATCCTGTTTCTTTGCAATGTAGATATCACCCAGCATGGTGTTTTTCAGTCCATCAAATCCTTTGTCGTTGATAGCTTCAAGAGTTTTTTTGGCATCATCCAGTGCATTACGTTCGATTTGCAGACCTGCAATTTCAATCGCAGCCATTTGTTTGATAGCAGGTTCTTTGGCTTCAGCCATCGCCCAGTGCAATTGTTTTTCGGCGGCTTCATTTTGTTTCGCCTGATGCAAGGCGCGCGCTGCAAACAAAGCCGCTCTGCCTGCATAAGGTGTCATGCTGAAATCATTTTGTAATGCTTGTGCATCTTTAGAGATTTGCTCGGCTTTTTTGCTATCTACGTCGAGCAATGAAGTGCTGACCAGTGTTTGATAGGCAGTAGAGGCCGCTGTGGCTTTACTGTTCATCCAGGATTGGTAACCTTGCCAGCTGGCATAGGCAACGATAGCAACCAATACCAGGCGGATTGCCATCTTGCCGTTTTTGTTCCACCAAACTCTGAATTCGTCGAGTTGTTCCTGTTCTTCCAAATCGTACGCCATGATATTTTCCTGCTTATTTTTTAGTATGAGTGATTATGCGGTTGCTGCACGCAAGCCCTGACCGGGAATTGCGCTAAGTAATTGTTGTGTATAAATTTGCTGGGGTGCATTATAAATGTTTTCTACACTTCCTTGCTCAATTACTTTGCCTTTTTGCATGACCAGCACTTCATCTGCAATATGTCTGACCACCCTTAAATCGTGGGTAATAAACAGGTAACTCAGCCCCATTTCCTGTTGTAATTGTTTTAACAACAACAGGATTTGTGCCTGTACAGAGACGTCAAGTGCAGAAACCGGCTCATCACATACCACGAGCTTGGGTTGCAAAATCAAGGCACGTGCGATGCCTATGCGTTGCCGCTGACCACCGGAGAACTGGTGTGGATACTTTTGCGCATCTTCAGCTTTCAATCCTACTTTCTCAAGCATGTTGATGACTTCGTCTCGCTGCTGGCTGGCATTGCCGATACGGTGGATGACCAGGCCTTCACCGATAATGTCGCCTATCCGCATTCTGGGGTTGAGCGAGGCAAATGGATCCTGGAAGATCATTTGAATATCGCGGCGGGCAATACGCAAGGCAGATTTGTCCAGTGCCAGGAAATCTACCCCGTCAAATACCACTTGGCCGCTATCCAGCGGTAACAAGCGCAATATTCCACGGGCCAAGGTGGATTTTCCACTACCGGATTCACCGACAATCGCGAGTGTGGTACCGCGTTTCACTTGCAGGCTGACATCATCCAGTGCGCGAATGCTATGATTGCCTAACCCCAGTGCGCCAGTACGCTGGGTGTAAGTTTTTACCAGGTGATGTGCTTGCAGGATGAAATCAGACATATGCACTCCCTCAGGCAGGGGTTAACCAATCATAGGTCATAGGCTGCAGTGTTTTTTTACCTTCAGCGTCTGGTACACAAGCTAACAAGGCTTTGGTATACGGGTGTTGCGGGCTATGCAGTACCTGCTCTACGCTGCCCACTTCCACAATTTCACCCCTGAACATGACAATGACTTCATCGGCAATATCCGCCACTACGCCGAAATCATGCGTGATAAACAGCATGGCCATCTGCATACGGTCTTTGAGAGCTTTCAACAAAGCCAATACCTGTGCCTGAACCGTTACATCGAGTGCGGTGGTTGGCTCGTCTGCGATCAGTAAAGCCGGTTCACAAGCAATGCTCATGGCAATCATCACCCGTTGACGCTGGCCGCCAGAAAGCTCATCTGGATAGCTATTGGCACGGGTCGGGTCAATGCCTACTTGCTGCAATAAATCGGCGACTTTCTGTTTGAGTGCAACGCCTTTGAGCCCTAAATGGGTTTGCAATGGCTCACCGATTTGAAAGCCTACGGTCAACACAGGATTTAACGAGGTCATGGGTTCTTGAAAAATCATGCCTATTTGTCGGCCGCGTATGCTTTGCATGGCTTTTTCGCCCAGGGCTGTAATGTCTTGCCCCTGAAACAACACCTGGCCCTGCATATGTAATTGCGGAGAGAGTAATTTCATCACGCTCAGTGCAGTGAGGCTTTTTCCGCTACCGGATTCGCCGACAATACAGGTGGTTTTTCCGCGCGCTAATGACAGGGATACGTGATGCACCAGTTTTCGTTCCGGCGCATGGGCAGGATAGATACTTAACTGATCAATACGTAAGATTTCGTTCATGAAGCTATAAAAATACGCAATCGACTTTTCTGGATGCAGGCAACAACTTCGTTGAAAAGGATGTAAAAGAGTATGTAAATCTAGACATCCGTTTTCCTTGTGTTTCTCAAGCCGGTTGTACGATTAGCGGCACTTGCTCAATACTGACGCGGGTTTGTTCGCCCTGACCCAGCATAGGTTTCAAGCTGATTTCATCGGCAGCAGCTTCATCATCGCCGAAAATGGCAGCGAAGCGGGCACCGCTACGGTCTGCTTTTTTCATCTGTGATTTAAAGCTACCCCCGCCAGCATGCAGGACCACACTCAGCCCCATATTACGCAGGGTTTCCGCCATGGTAAAGGCTTTTTGTTCTGCCAGCTCACCCACGTTAACCAGGTAAATATCTGGCTGGTTCTGAGCGTTGATGCCGTATTCCTGCATTAGCAGAAATACACGCTCCAGGCCAATGCCAAAGCCACAGGCAGGGGTAGGGTTGCCACCAATACGCTCTACCAGGGTATCGTAGCGCCCGCCACCAGCGATGGTGCCTTGTGCACCCAGTTTGGTTGTCACCCATTCAAAAACGGTGCGGTTGTAGTAATCCAGGCCGCGTACCAGGCGATGATTAATGGTGTAAGCAATGCCGGACTGAGTAAGCAGGGCGCACAACTGTGCAAAATGTTGTTTAGACGTTTCACCCAGACCATCCATGAGTTTAGGCGCTGCCTCACACATGGCTTGCATACGCGGATTTTTGCTATCCAGTATGCGTAAGGGGTTATGGTGCAAACGCCGTTTTGCATCTTCATCCAACAGTTCTGCATGTTGCTCAAAATAGCTGATCAGTGTTTCGCGGTATTGCGCCCGCTCATCGGCATCACCAATGCTATTAATCTGTAATTCTACGTCTTGAATACCTAGCGCCTGCCACAAACGAGCCAATAGCACGATTTGCTCGGCATCTACATCCGGGCCCTCAAAACCAAATGCTTCAACACCGATCTGGTGAAACTGGCGCTGGCGGCCTTTCTGCACGTTTTCATGGCGGAACATGGGGCCCATATACCACAGGCGTTGCGGGCCGTTGTAAGTCAGGTTGTGCTCGACCACGGCGCGGACACAGCCTGCAGTGCCTTCCGGGCGCAGAGTGAGTTTGTCGCCGTTGAGCGCATCTTCCCAGGCATACATTTCTTTTTCGACAATATCGGTATGTTCACCCACACTGCGTACAAATAATTCCGTGGGTTCAACCACCGGCATGCGAATATTGTTGTAGCCATACTGGCTCAGGATTTTGCGTGCGGTATCTTCCAGTTTGAACCAGAGCGGGGTGGCTTCCGGCAAAATGTCATAGAAGCCTTTGATGGATTGGAATTTTTGGGTCATTGCTAACGCTTGTTGCTTGAATTATTGGGAGATGGCGACGATAGGAATCACGCTGGGTTTGCTTGCGCGCAATTTTCCGCCTTCTGCGTAATGTGCGCGCACATAGTCATCAACGATCAATTGGAATTCCTCGGCTATATGGTCACCTTTGAGGGTCACCGTTTTTTCCCCATCAACAAACACTGGCGCGACCGGTGTTTCGCCAGTGCCGGGCAAGCTAATACCGATGTTGGCCAGTTTGGACTCACCAGGGCCATTCACCACGCAGCCCATCACGGCTACATTCAATGATTCTACGCCCGGGTATTGGCTGCGCCAGACCGGCATCTGGTTACGTAACCAGGTCTGGATCTGCAAAGCCAGTTCCTGGAAATAAGTGCTGGTGGTACGTCCACAACCAGGGCAGGCAGTGACTAATGGGGTGAACGAACGAATGCCCATGGTTTGCAGGATTTCCTGCGCGACAACGACCTCTTTAGTGCGTGATTCGTTAGGTTCCGGTGTCAGGGATACGCGTATGGTATCGCCTATGCCTGATTGCAATAAAATCGCCAGCGCAGCGGTTGAGGCGACAATTCCTTTTGAGCCCATGCCTGCTTCGGTGAGCCCCAAATGTAAGGGATAATCGCAACGCTGGCCAAGGTCGGTATATACCTGCACCAGGTCCTGTACGTTGCTGACTTTGCAGGAAATGATAATCTGGTCGGGGCTCAGGCCCAGATCGATGGCCTGTTGCGCGCTTTCCAGCGCTGATTGAATAAGTGCTTCACGCATCAAAGCATCGGCAGATAACGGCTCGGCCAATTTGCCATTGTCATCCATCATTTGCGCCATCTTGGCTTGGTCCAGGCTACCCCAGTTCACACCAATACGTACAGCCTTTTTGTAATGGATGGCTGCCTCAATCATGGCGGCAAACTGTTCATCACGTTTACTGCCTTTACCGACATTACCAGGGTTAATGCGGTATTTAGCCAAGGCTTCTGCGCAATCGGGGTAAGCTTGCAGCAGCTTGTGGCCATTGAAATGGAAATCACCTACCAACGGCACATTGCAACCCAATGCATCCAGGCCTTTGCGTATGGTAGCGACCTGTGCGGCGGCTTCGGCGGTGTTCACGGTGATACGCACCACCTCAGAACCGGCCTGCCATAACTCGTACACCTGGCGGATGGTGCCTTCAGCATCTGCCGTGTCGGTATTGGTCATACTTTGTACAACCACCGGTGAGGATGTCGTGCCATAGAGGCCACCACCGACTGCGACATGGCCTATCATCACCTGGCGTGTATTTCGACGTGGTAGCATGTTTATTTCAGTTGAATACGCGCAACACGGCCACGTGTCGCCTGCGTCAAATCATAAGGTTGATTATCAATCGTCAGTTGCGTCCCCTGGGCGTGGCCGACAATGACGTTAACTGGTTTTTCAGCCGTCACATTGTGCTCGCTACCTGCTGTCAGCACTTCACTCAAGACTTTTTTACCTTGCATATCTTCGATGCGTACCCAGGAATCTTCAGTGACTTTAAATACCAGGACGGCTTTTTGCGGATCAGCAGATTTAAGCGTCGTGCTCTCTATAACATTGTTGGCAGCAGGGGTAGGGGTGCTGACAATCGTGCTATCAGAGGTTGATGAAGGTGTGCTTGCCGGTTCAGCAGCGATGGCTGGTGCAACTTCAGCCGGATTGCCAGCCGCAGGTTCTGTCGCTGGCAATGTTGAAGGTACAACAGTGGCTTCAGGCGCCGTTGTTGCATCAGCCGCTATGCCAGGTTGAACAGCAGGGTCAGTCATGGGTGCCGGAACATTAATTTCTTGGCCGGTAGTTTCACTGATTTCATCTACATCCAGCGCCAGAGAGGCATTCTTGAGCGCTTGCGGTTTGATATGGTTCACGTAAAAGTAAGCCAGAATCGCAGCCAGGATCAGAAAAATAAAAAACGTTAATATACGTTGCGGGCGAATAGCGCGCGCAGGCTTGTCAATAATAGACGGGCTGGCGTTAGATCTGACGCTCAGTGGCAAAGGTGCAGTGCTAGGGACCATGCGCTGATAGGCTTCCAGCACTGGCGCGACATCAATGTTCAACAACTTGGCGTAGTTGCGGATAAATCCGCGCACGATGCTGGGTTGCGGTAGTTTGTCAAAATCATCCTGTTCAATCGCCTGGATCTGCTTTGGACCGAGGCGCAGATGGCTGCATACTTCATGGATGCTGAGGCCTTGTGATTCACGAGCGGCTTTTAAAATATTCCCGCAGCCTGAGCCTGGAGTTAAAACCACAGGGGACTCTTCAGTGATGGGTGATTCGTTATCTGGTGAAGAAGGTTGCATGCTGTCATTATCGCCTGTAATTGCCGGTGAAAGCGTATCAAAAGTGTGGGTTTCAGCGCCGTTGCCTGAGCTTAGATCAGGCGTAGCCCCGGTCTCAACTTTGCGCTTGCGCCCACGTTTGGGTTTATCTGCCTGCTCTGCCTGTAGAGCGCTGACGTGATTTCTGTCTTCTGACGTCACTTGCATTTACTCCATTTTCAACAATTGTTTGGTTTCGTTGGAATTTGGAAACAATTTATGCAGTTGTACACTGTAATGATGCGCTTCATCCGGCATTTGTAAAGCACGGTAGATGCGGACGGCTAACAACAGTGATTCAGGGGTAGGGGCAACGCTGACACTATTCTGCAAAGTATTCATCGCGGCGGTGGCGTCGCCTCGGCCAAATTGTAAATTGGCTAATTGGTAAGCGCTGGCATGCGCCAAGGGATCAACTTGCAGTGCTTTGCTGAAATACGCCTCGGCTTGCGGTTTCTGTTTGCTGCGCAGGGCGCAGACGGCTGCATTGTAGTAAGCCACCTGCGGAGTTTTGTACAGTGGATTTTTAACCGCCAGCATGAATTCTTTTTGCGAATCCTCGTAACGGCCCTGGTCACACAAAAAGCGACCATAGTTGTTATGAGATTCTGAGTTAACCGGTTGTAATTGAATCGCACGCTGAAACGCCGCTTCAGCACGGGGTTTATCGCCTAAGGCTGCATATACCAGCCCTTGGCCGTTATAAGCCAGCGCATAGCTGGCACTACGTTCAATCGCTGTATTGAATTCTTCCAGTGCCACATCGTAGCGTTTGAGGCGGAAATATTCTGCACCAAGTTCGGTATGCACGCGGGCGGATTCCACATCGCCAGTTTCACGGCCGATGGGCTGCTGATCATAAGGCGCAGTATTGGCGCCGGTGGAAGGATTTTGCGCGCAACCGGCCAGCCACACGCATGCAGCCAGCAATATCAGTAAGTGTTGCGCAAAAAAATTCTTTTTCATGACTTATTGGCCAGATTGCAAAGCATCAGGCTGGATAGCACCAGATTGTATGGCGATGATTCTTTCTGTCCGGCGGGTTTTGTCGAGCACTTTGCCGGCCAGTTGACCACAAGCAGCATCAATATCCTCCCCACGGGTTTTGCGTACAGTGACTACGTAGCCAGCCTGCATTAACATATCACGAAACGCCCGCACCTGCATTGGTTTGGAAGTTCCGTAACCGCTATTCGGGAAAGGGTTGAACGGGATCAGGTTGAACTTGCATGGCACATTGCGCACTACGTCCAGCAATTGCCTGGCATGCTCAAGTGTGTCATTCACACCATCCAGCATCACATATTCAAAAGTGACAAAGTCACGAGGCGCTTTGACCAGATAGCGTTCACATGCAGCCATCAGCTCTTTAATTGGGTATTTTTTGTTGATAGGCACGATTTCATCACGCAAGGCATCATTAGGCGCATGCAATGATACCGCCAGCGCGACCGGACAATCTTCTTTCAGTTTATCCATAGCCGGCACCATGCCGCTAGTCGACAAAGTCACACGACGGCGGCTTAAGCCATAAGCACTGTCATCCAGCATGATCTGCATGGCAGTCACGACATTTTCATAATTGGCGAGCGGTTCGCCCATGCCCATCATGACCACATTGGAAATAATGCGGTCACTCGCGGGCAGCATGTTATAGCCTTCAGCCTGGCGTAAAGAGTGATTGGCTACCCAAAGCTGGCCAATAATTTCAGATACTGTCAGGTTACGGTTGAAGCCCTGGCGACCTGTGCTGCAAAAGGTACATTCAAGTGCGCAGCCAACCTGGCTGGAAATGCACAAGGTGCCACGGTCATCTTCAGGGATAAAAACGGTTTCTACACTGTTTGAAGTGCCGTCTTTCAGGTTGTTTGTACCGATAAGCCATTTGCGGGTACCGTCGTCGGAAACTTGTTCCAACTGTACATCTGGCAATCTAAATTCGGCTTCCTGGCGTAGTTTTTCACGCAGTACTTTAGCGATATCGGTCATCTGGTCGAGGTCTAGTACCCCGAAGTGATGCATCCAGCGCATGAGCTGCTTGGCGCGGAAAGGCTTCTCGCCGATACTGGTGAAGTACTCGGCGAGTTGCGGTTGGTTCAAATTCAGTAAATTAACCAAAATTCCATTTCTCGATTTCAATCATTGGCCTTCTGTATTATTCGCCTTTAATCATCAGGCTGCTAAATCAGTGCAGGCGTGCTAAAGAAATGATGACGCTTTGAAACATGAATCCATAAGGAAATCATTTTTTAGCAGGAAACGCCGTTTCCGGCGTCGATTCAATGATTATCCAAAGAAGTATTTGATTTCAATCGCCGCATTTTCCAGGCTATCAGAACCATGCACTGCGTTCGCATCAATGCTTTCAGCGAAGTCAGCGCGGATAGTGCCAGGGGCAGCGTCTTTAGGGTTGGTTGCACCCATCAGTTCACGATGTTTCAGGACGGCATTTTCGCCTTCCAGAGCCTGGATCATCACAGGACCGGAAATCATGAATTTAACCAGGTCGTTGAAGAAAGGGCGCTCTTTGTGAACAGCGTAAAAGCCTTCAGCTTCAGCTTGTGTCAATTGCGTGAATTTAGCAGCCACGATTTTCAAGCCAGCGTTTTCAAAACGTGTGTAAATTTGACCAATCACGTTTTTTGCAACGGCATCTGGTTTGATAATGCTAAGTGTACGCTCTAAAGCCATGAGAACTCCAATATAGTTAATTAACAAGAAAAATCAAACAGCTATTCTACTATTTTTAACGTGATTGATAAACCTTGATTACGGATTGTTTATGTATGAGTGAATCATTGATTCCCGGTAGCTTTATTTTCAATAGCCTAAATAACGCGCATTCCCCGCTTTATTTTTTCTATCCATCTAGTTTAGATGTTTGTATGATGTGATTGTTTTCAACGATGGCGTTAGTTTTTTCAGCGTAGACGAGAGATCTTTCCACATATGGTAAATACAGAACAGACTATGCATGCTTGCCCGGCGTGTGGCTTGTTATGCGACGATATTTCGGCGGATACAATTGCCAAACAGCAGTTTTCTTGTGGCAAGGCGGCGAAATTCTACGCCCGGTCTAGCTCTTTGAATGTGCAGCCTCAGGTTAATGGACAAGCTGTTTCCTTGGCGCAAGCGGTAAAAGCCGCGGCCGAATTGCTCCAGCAGGCACAATCGCCTTTGATCGCCGGTAGCAGTACTGATGTGCATGGCGCGCGTGCATTGGTCAGCCTGGCTAACCAGAGCGGTGCAGATATGACACACTTGAATGCAGATAGTACTTTGCGCAATATGAAAGTGTTGCAGCATAGAGGCTGGCAAACGACGACATTGACTGAAGTGCGCAACCGCGCGGATGTGATCCTCATGATAGGCACCGATGTGGTCACACACAATGCGCGTTTTTTTGAGCGCGTAGTATGGGTAGACGAAGCCATGTTTACCGAACCCTCAGCCCGGCAGATTATTTACCTGGGTGGCGATAAGCTCAAAACGCAGGCGGGTGTTTCGCCGGATGGCCGCGCACCGCAAGTGATAGCCTGTGCTTCCGAGCATTTGCCAGAAGTTGTTTCTGCCTTGCGCGCACTGGTTATGAACAAACCTGTGGCTGGCGAAAGTATTGCGGGTGTGCCAGTCAGCACCCTTGCCGCGCTGGCTGAAACACTAAAAGCCGCAAAATACGCTACCCTGGTCTGGGTGTCCAAAGACTTGCATTTCGAGCATGCAGAATTAACCATAGAAAATATTACCGAAACCGTGGTTGCCCTGAACCAGAAATCGCGCGCCATGGGCTTGTCACTAGGAGGCAGCGATGGTGATACCAGCGTGAATTACGCACATACCTGGCTCAATGGCGTGATTATTGATGCGCCTAACTGGCAAGACCATGATGCAGTCGTCTGGGTTAACAGTTTTAGCCCGGAAGCCATGCCGCCTGCCGAAGTTTCGCCAGTGATTATGCTGGGCGCAGCCGATAGCAAATTTATCACACCGCCAGCGGTGTTTATCCCGGTAGCCACACCAGGCCTGGATACTGGCGGCCAGCAATTCCGCGTCGATGGCTCGGTGACTTTGCCGCTGACAGCCGCCAAACCTTCTGATGTCCCTACTTTATCTAAAGTAGTTGCTTTGATTGAACAAGCCATAGCCAATGAAGGGAAGCAGGCATGATTACGTTGCTAAAAAATGCCAGGGTAATTGATCCTGCCCATCATAAAGATGGCGTACTGGAAGATATCTATATCCGTGATGGCCGCATTATCGCTAAGCCCGCCGAGACCGAGAAAATCGACCAGGCGCATGAATTGAACGGCAAAATTGTGATGGCTGGTGCGATCGATATGCACAGCCATATTGGTGGCGGCAAAGTGAATATTGCGCGCATGCTGCTCCCTGAATACCAGGATATGCGCCGCATGCAGGAACCTGAAGCGCATATTTGCGGTGCCAATTGCAGCCACCACGCAACGCCGAATACCACCGATACCGGTATGCGTTATATCGAGATGGGCTATACCGCAGCATTTGAGCCGGCGATACTGGCCGTAAATGCACGCCAGGCCCATATGGAAATGGGCGATACGCCCATGATCGATAAAGGCGGATACGCTATGTTGGGTAACGATGATTACCTGTTACGCCTGCTCAGCCAGAATGCCGACCAGAAAACGATTAATGATTACGTTGCCTGGACTTTGCATGCTACACAAACGATAGGCATCAAGGTGGTAAACCCGGGTGGTATCTCCGCGTTCAAGTTCAACGAGCGTCGCCAGGATCTGGACCAGCAGCACAGCCATTACCACATCACGCCGCGCCGTATTTTGCAGGCGCTGAGCCGTGCCGTGAATGACCTTGGTATCGCCAAACCATTACATGTGCACTGTAACAACCTGGGTGTAGCTGGCAACTTCCAGACTACCCTGGATACCATGGGTGCCAGTGATGGTTTGCCCATGCACTTAACGCATATCCAATTCCATAGCTACGGCACTGAAGGCGACAAGAAGTTTTCTTCCGCCGCCGCCAATATTGCGGAAGCGATCAATAAAAACAAACACATTACTGCCGATGTCGGCCAGATACTGTTCGGGCAGACCGTAACCGCCTCTGGCGACAACATGATGCAGCATTTGAACGCCAAAGTGGCTAACCCGAAAAAATCGGTGATTATGGATATTGAGTGCGATGCCGGTTGCGGTGTAGTGCCCTTCAAATACCGTGACGAAAATTATGTGAATGCCTTGCAGTGGGCGATTGGCCTTGAGGTGTTCCTGAGTGTGGATGATCCATGGCGTGTGTTCCTGACGACTGACCATCCAAACGGTGCACCGTTTACGACCTATCCGCATTTGATCCGCTTGCTGATGGACAAATCATTCCGTAATGATGCTTTCGATAAACTGAACCTGGATGCGCAGGCGATGAGTAACCTGAAAGCGCTGGATCGCGAATACACGCTTTACGAAATCGCCACCATGACACGTTCAGCGCCGGCCAAATTGATAGGCTTGCAAGACCGTGGTCATTTGGGCGTGGGTGCCGCCGCCGATATTACCGTTTATACCGAGCAGCCTGACAAAGAAGCCATGTTTAGCAAGCCTGACCTGGTGTTTAAGGATGGTGAACTGGTAGTGAAAGAAGGAAAAGTCATTAAAGTAGTATGGGGCGCTACCCATACTGCCAAGCCTGCATTTGACCTGGGCGTTGAAAAAGACATCAAGCAGTATTTTGATCGGTATCACACCATGCAAATGCAACACTTCAAAATCAGTAATGACCATATTGCGGAAGATGGCCGCAACCATGTCATTAACCATGTGCAGGGGGCATGATGGTTATTAACGGCGTAGAAATAGACGACACTTTTGCTGAAGCCTTCAATATGCGCGCCACGCGCGTATTGATCACTGCGCAAAATTTGCGCTGGGCTTACAACGCAGCCAATGCCATGACCGGTTTTGCTACCAGCGTGATCGGCTGTGGTGTAGAGGCTGGTATAGAGCGCGAACTGACTGAGAACGAAACGCCTGATGGCCGTCCTGGTGTCAGTGTGCTGTTGTTTGCAATGGGTAGTAAAGTGCTTATGCAGCAGCTCGAAACCCGTATGGGGCAATGTATCCTGACTTGCCCGACTGCGGCCGCCTTTGCGGGTATCGAGTCCGAAGATATGATCAGCCTAGGCAAGCATTTGCGCTTTTTTGGTGATGGTAATCAAATCTCCAAACAGATTCCCAATGCCGAAGGCAAGCTCAAGCGCTACTGGCGTATTCCGGTTATGGATGGCGAGTTTCTTACTGAGGAAACCACCGGCATGGTGCGCGCGATTGGTGGCGGTAACTTTCTGGTGTTAGGCACAAGCCAGGCGCAAGTGTTGACTGCGTGTGAAGCAGCGATTGATGCCATGCGCACTTTCCCGAATGTGATCATGCCGTTTCCGGGTGGCGTGGTGCGTTCAGGCTCCAAAGTTGGTAGCAAATATCCCAAAATGTTTGCCAGTACCAATGATGCTTTCTGTCCGACATTAAAAGGCGCGGTAAAAAGCGAGCTTGATCCGCGTGTAGAAAGTGTGATGGAGATTGTGGTGAATGGCCTGGCATTTGAAGATATTGCCGCTTCTATGAAAGCCGGTATTGAAGCTGCTTGCGGTTTGGGCAAAGAGAATGGCATTTTGCGTATTTCTGCCGGTAACTATGGTGGAAAACTGGGCCCGCATCACTTTAAGCTGCGTCCAATTTTAAGTGGGGAGGCCGTATGAGCCATATCGTCTTAACCGCCAAACCCGTCTCGCGCCAGATTGATTGCCGTGCCTTGTCGCCGCAAGCTTTGCAAGGTAAAACAGTCTCTGAAATTACCGCTATCAAACTGACCAAACATTTAACGGTGGGTGAAGTATTCGAGGTAAGCGTTGATAACAGTGTTGAAACATTGAAAGTCACCTTTAAAAAAACCGATTCACAGCATGCTTATATTGGTTTTGGCATGACTACTGGCCAGGTGATTGTTGAAGGGGATGCCGGCGATTTTCTGGGTGCACAACTCCAAAATGGAGTGCTCATCTGCAAAGGAAATGCTGGCGCACGTGCTGGTGATCGCATGCGCCGAGGCATGTTGCTGATTGAAGGGAATGTCGGAGACTATTGTGCTTCCGACATGATGGCGGGTACCTTGGGTGTGCTTGGCAATACCAGTGCTTATCTAGGTTACGGCATGAAACGCGGCACGCTTTTGCTGGCAAAAACACCTGCGGCACAAGCTACCTGGATTGATTGTGGGCCGCATAAATTACCATTCCTGAATATCCTTTATAAATCATTCAAATTGCTGGATAGCCGGTTTGCCGAGATTAGCAGTTTGCGTGTACACCGCTGGATGGGTGATATGGGCGGTTTGGGCAAAGCAGAAATTTTAGTGATTCAATAAATTTTTGATCTGGATCAATTATTATGAAACGGGCGCTAAGCCCGTTTTCTTTTTTGCACATTTCCCTTTTTCATTCAGCGGCTTAGGGTGGTAAAATGCGACTCTTTGAAACAAAGCTACTTCGCAAATGAGTCAATACCTTACCGCCGCACTCTACAAATTCGTTACCCTGGATAATTACAAAGACCTGCAACAACCTATCCTGGAACAATGCCTGATGCTCAGGATTAAAGGCACTTTGCTGCTGGCGAATGAAGGTATCAATGGCACCATTGCCGGTAAGCCGGAAGATATAAAAGCAATTTTGAATTACCTGCGTCAGGATCCGCGCCTGGCTGACCTTGAGCATAAAGAATCCTGGGCTGACACGCATCCTTTCTATCGCATGAAGGTCAAACTGAAAAAAGAAATCGTCACCATGGGCGTGCAGGGGGTAGACCCGAACGAGGTGGTCGGTACCTATGTGAAACCGGAAGACTGGAATGCGCTGATTTCAGACCCGGATGTTATTTTGCTGGATACGCGTAACGATTACGAAGTGCATATCGGTACTTTTAAAAATGCGGTTGACCCGAAAACTACCACCTTTCGTGAATTCCCCAAGTATGTCGCAGACAATCTGGATAAAACCAAGCACAAAAAAGTAGCCATGTTTTGTACCGGCGGGATCCGTTGCGAAAAAGCATCCTCCTTTATGAAGCAGCAAGGGTTCGAAGAGGTGTATCACTTACAGGGCGGCATCCTCAAATACCTGGAAACCGTGCCGAAAGAAGAAAGTTTATGGGAGGGCGATTGCTTCGTCTTTGATCAGCGCGTTGCAGTCAAACATGGCCTGGAAGTTGGTGATCATGACCAGTGCTACGCTTGTCGCATGCCGCTGACCAGTGAAGAAAAGTTGAGTGAGCAATACGAAGCAGGCATCTCTTGCCCTTATTGCTATGAAAAACTCACAGAAGACAAACGTGAATCGCTGCGTGAGCGTCAAAAACAGGTCAAGCTAGCCAAGGTGCGCGGACAAAGTCATATCGGGGACAAACAAAAGAATTAAACTGGCAAAATATAGTTGCCAAAGTGTAAATCCGCAAAGTCAGACTAGTTCCTGGTTAGTATTTATGTAAATATATGTCATGATACTTGCATGATATGTCAGTAGCCAATAGTTATTAGGCATAGCCCATTAATCCAAAGCTCGAGGAACATGAGACTGCGATGAAATGTCCTGCAATACTAGTCACTGAACAAGAACGATTAGCTGCTTTGTCAGAGCATGGCCTCGACAATGAAAGCCTGGTACCCAGTTTAGATCCTGTCGTACATATTGCTTCACGTATGTTTGGCATGCCAGTGGCCGCCGTGAACATCATAGGCAGCGACCAAGTGTTCTTTGCTGCCAGTTTGGGGATTGGTGAAGCGGATATGAGCCGCGATGTTTCATTCTGCGCGCATGCCATCAATCAGACGCAAGTCATGGTGGTGCCCGATGCAACGCTTGATGACAGGTTTTACGATAATCCCCTCGTCACCGGCGCAACCAACCTCAGATTTTACGCAGGTGTACCACTATTATCCCCAAATGGTTTGGCGCTGGGCGCACTCTGCGTGGTGGATAACCAGCCACATTTTAATTTTTCAGAAGAAGATCAGCGCCGCCTCAAAGAGTTAGCGCAAATGGTTTCTGACCGCCTGGAATTGAGGCGTATTGAAACTGCAAGTAACCGCAACCGCCCCAGTTTTGAAGAGTACGCCGGAAGCTCAGATTCACCAGTGGTTTGGTTTAACGAGCATCGCCAGATTGTTGCCTGGAACCGGGCGGCAGCCGACTCGCATGGTTATGAGGTGTTAGAAGGGATAGGCCAGCCGATCGATATACTTATCCCTGAGCGTGAACGTTTTGTTCTGAAAGATATTATAGATCGTGCTGTAGCAACAGGTTCGCTGGATTACCTGGAAACGCCAACAGAAATTTTTGGTTTGCGCAAAGACGGTACCGAGTTCCTGTTGGGCTTATCACTGTTCAGCTGGAAAGAAGCCGGCAAAATGCGTTTTGAAGCCATTTTGAAAGATATCACTGCACAGCGCATTGAAGAAACTGAGCTTCGCCAGCGCGCCAATATTGATGTACTCACCGGCTTGGCCAATCGCGGCAGGTTTTATCGCGTGGTCGAAGAAACATTGCTCATCCCCAAGCCGGCAGCTGTCTTCATCATTGACCTTGATGGCTTTAAAGACGTCAACGACACACTGGGCCACACGATTGGAGACAAAGTTCTGCAAGCCGTCTCGATGCGCATGTCTGCAGTGGTCAATGCACCTGGCCTCGTCGCCAGAATTGGCGGTGACGAGTTTGCCATCATCGTCCCGAATATTACCAATGCTGAAGAGGCACTGGCGTTTGCGAATGTATTGATTTCTCAAATTGCGCAGCCAATCATCATTAATGGTCACGAAATACGCGTTGCAGCAAGCTGTGGTGTAGCACTGGCACCTCTGCAAGCGCATGAAGCATTAGAGCTGGTCAGCAATGCAGACCTTGCCTTGTTTAAAGCCAAAAGCATAGGTGGGCGCGGGCGGGCGTTTCTGTTTACCTCAGCGCTACGGATGGAAGCCGTCACACGTCGCCTATATGCCATGGAATTGCACCGGGCGGTTGATGAAGGCGAATTTCTGCTCTATTACCAACCGCAAGTCAGTTTAGCCACTGGTGCCATTACCGGTGCAGAAGCCTTAATTCGTTGGCATCACCCCAAACGTGGCATCCTGGCACCGGCTGCATTCATGCAAGCGCTGGAAGGCGGGCCGCTGGCTGCAATCGTCGGCTCGTGGGTGCTTGATGAAGCATGTGCTCAAGTTTCATACTGGCGACGCCATGGCGCGAGCCATTTACGTATCGGCGTCAACCTGTTTGAAGCACAGTTCAGGGTAGGCAACTTGCTGGAAGAAGTCATGCAAACATTGGCCAAACATGGCTTGCCTCCCGAGGCTCTTGAGCTGGAAGTGACTGAGAATATTGCACTGGATAGCGATGAAGTGGTGCTTGAAACGCTGCGCAAGTTAAAAAGTTCTGGCGTAGGTATTGCTTTTGACGATTTTGGTACTGGCTATGCTTCTTTAAGTTTGCTCAAGACCTATCCTTTAACGCGCATTAAAATTGACCGCTCATTTGTGCATGGCATGCTGGAGCACAAGCAAGATGATTCAGTGGTTTGTGCCACGCTTGATATAGCGCACGGTTTTGATCTGCAAGCGATTGCAGAGGGCATTGAAACCCGCAGCCAATACAACTACTTAAGGGAGAAAAGCTGTGAGGAAGGACAGGGAAGCCTGTTTGGCAATCCTATGCCAGCCATGCAGTTTGCCCGTTTAATCGGCCTTAAAATTCTATCTTCGGCTGCATAACTTATGTGCGATTCGCTATTATCTGAATCAATGCAGCACTAAATAACATCGAGTGGACTAGCCACGCCGCGCCCGCCAATATTCACCACCTGCGTGTAAATCATGGTGGTGCTTATATCGGCATGACCCAATAACTCCTGCACAGTACGAATATCCTGCCCGCCCTGCAATAGATGGGTAGCAAAACTGTGGCGGAATGTATTGGGGGTCACTAATTTTTTAATCCCAGCCTGTTTCACCACCTTTTTAATTGCACGTTGTACAGTTTTTTCATCAGCATGATGGCGATAAATAGCCCCTGTTTGTTGGGTAACTGAAAGCCTGCTCGAAGGGAAAGCATATTGCCATGCCCAATCTTTACCCGCCTCAGGATATTTCCTGGCTAAGCTTGCTGGCATTCTGGTTTCGCCAAATCCTTTAGCAAGGTCTTCTTCATGTAATGACTGTACTTCCAGTAAATGCGCTTTCAACGGTTCAATCAGGCTAGCAGGCAACAGGGTAATGCGGTTTTTATACCCTTCAGTATCGCGTACAAAAATCTCAAGTTTGGCAAAATCAATATCGGTGACGCGCAGCCGCAAACACTCCATTACACGCAGGCCGCTGCCGTATAGCAAGCTGGCGATCAACCATATCGAGCCATTCAGGTTTGAAAGGATGGCCTGTACTTCGTGTTTGGTCAGGGTTATAGGCAGCGCTTTATGGGCTTTCACTTTCACCAGGTTTTCCATCACCGGTAATTCACGTTCCAGCACCTGTTCATATAAAAAACGCAGGGCGCTTTTGGCCTGGTTTTGCGTGCTGGCCGAAACTTTCTTTTCTTCAGCCAGATGGTTTAAATATGCCTCTATTTCTTCACCACCCATATCCCGTGGGTGACGTTTGTCATGGAAAGTAATAAACCGTTTAATCCACTGAATATAAGATTCTTCGGTGCGCTTGCTGTATTGAAGTGTCGTTAAACGCTCAGTAATGCTAGGGAAAAGCTTGGGCGGAGATGTTGATATAGGTGGGCTATCCATTTTTTAATCTCTACTATTAGGTGCACTAAATTTTATATATATATTGAAAAATATAACAATATGGTTAATGAAATTAATTGTAGACATGGATTTAAATAAAATTCAATGAAGATCATCAATTGAACCAGTTTTGAAATTTTTTTGTCATCATTAATGACTAATTTATGATCCTATATGAGTACCATCAAAGGTCACCGCGGAGGAGATATGGCAGCAAAAAATACAATTTGTCTATGGTTCGATGGCGATGCATTGGAAGCGGCAACGTTTTATGCCGCCACTTTCCCTGATAGCACGGTGGGTACGGTGCATTATGCGCCTGGCGATTACCCTTCAGGCAAGCAAGGTGGCATTGACGGTTGAGTTTACGGTAATAGGCATTCCTTGCCTTGGATTAAATGGCGGCCCGGTCTTTAAACATAATGAAGCCTTCTCTTTTCAGGTAGCTACTGATGATCAGGCCGAAACTGATCGTTTATGGAGCTCGATTGTGGATAATGGAGGCGAAGAAAGCGACTGTGGCTGGTGTAAGGACAAGTGGGGGATTTCGTGGCAAATCACGCCACGCGCATTAGTGGCTGCAATTACCGATCCGGACCGTGCTGCGGCCAAACGTGCTTTCGAAGCGATGATGCAGATGCAAAAGATTGATATCGCCACTATTGAAGCAGCTCGCCGCGGTTGATATCACTCTCAGCTTACTATGAGGATAGAGATAACTTTGTCGAGTAGGGTGGAGCAATTTGAATCTCCGCAACCTACCTGTTTCGCTATCAAGGGTGGACGTATAGGCATTCAGCCCGTACTATGCAGACAAAGTTAAATAATGTTGGCGAGGTTATTATGGCAATTCAGTTTTTACCTATTATCAAGGCGTTGGCGCCGTATATCGCGCAAGTAGCCACTTCTGCTGTGCCTGCCTTTACTTCCAAATCTGAAGCGGCTGCCAAGGTTGACCCTTTGCTGGCCAAGCAAATTCAAGAGCTTCAGGCTGCGGCTGTGCAGAATGCAGAATCAATACATGTGCTAGCCGAAAAAATGCAGCAGGCAATCCAGCAAATTGAAGCGGCTGCGCAAGTGGCAAACAAACAAGTAGCTGCTTATAAAACCATGCTGTTTGTTTCTTTTGGCTTGTCTATCGCTGCCGTTTCAACATGCATATACATCCTGACCAGATAAGTAAACGATGAAACCTTCGATCGCTATGATTACGCTAGGCGTAGATAACTTGGAAGCCTCGCTCAGGTTTTATCGCGATGGCATGGGGTTAGCGACTGAGGGGATCATGGGAACAGAGTTTGAACATGGTGCCGTGGTGTTTTTTGAACTGAAAGGTGGCTTGAAGCTGGCACTCTGGCCGCGGGACAGCCTTGCACATGATACAAAGCTGCCAGTTTTACCTTCAAGCCCGACTAGCTTTGCGATTGCACACAACGTCGGTTCAAAAGCAGAGGTTGATGAAGTCATGGCGCAAGCCAGCAAAAGTGGTGCATCCGTCACCAAGCCTGCACAGGATACTTTCTGGGGCGGTTATGGAGGCTACTTTCAAGACCCGGATGGACATCTTTGGGAAGTGGTCTGGAATCCTGATTGGCAGATTGAAGCTTAAACTTCCCAGGAGCCATCTTTGGCATTTAGCGCACATGGGGAATATATCAAAAGCCTGAGTCCTGAGATTCAGGCTTTAATGCTTTCTATCCAGGAAAAAGTCGAGACCTTGCTACCGGAAGCAATGCGTTGTATCAGCTATCAAATACCTGCATTCCGCGCCAATAAACATGTATTTTTCTATTTCGCAGCATTCAAGCAACACATCGGCATCTATCCTCCTGTCACCAAGGTTTAGCATTAATCAATGTATTGCAAGCCTACCGTGGCAAAAAAGGCAATTTATCTTTTCCACTCGATCAGCCATTGCCGCTGGAGTTGATAGGGCAGGTAGCCATGGCTTTGTACCGTGAATATGAGGCAGGTACACGTAAGGGATGAGCTTGATTTATACTTGAGTCATACAAGCAATTCACTAGATAGGCTCACCTCATCATGACCAACCTGAAAGTTACAGAAATCAAGGCATTCGTTCCGGCCCAAGACTTTGAATTATCCAGGCAGTTTTATCAGGATATTGGGTTCACCATGGCCTCAGAAGGTGGCGGTATCGCTTATTTCCACTTTGGGAATTCGAGTTTTTTACTGCAAAATTTTTGTGCTGAGGGTTTTGCCGAAAATTTCATGATGCATCTGCTGGTGGAAGACGTTGACGCATGGTGGCAGAAAGTAGAGAAAAGCGGTGTGGTCAATAAATACGGCGTAAAACTTTGGCCGATAGAACTACAGCCATGGAAAATGCGCGATTTTTGTATCACCGATCCTTCAGGTGTGCTGTGGCGCATTGGTCAGAATGTTGATTAGCAAACAAGGGCAGTGTGATGATCAATGACTGGTTTTTCTGGGCAGCACTTTCAGCCTGCTTTGCGGCCCTCACAGCTATTTTTGCTAAAATCGGTATCACCGGCGTTGATTCTGATTTCGCTACTTTGATCCGCACGCTGGTCATCACCGCCGTGCTTGCACCCTTCGTCTGGTTTGCAGGTAAATGGAGCAATCCGTTCACCATGCCGGCGCGCTCATTATTATTCATAGGCTTATCCGCTGTCGCGACAGGAGCCTCCTGGATATGTTACTTTCGCGCGCTGCAATTGGGCGAAGCTTCGAAAGTGGCGCCAGTCGATAAATTCAGCCTGGTGCTGGTCGCGTTATTTGCCTTCCTGTTCTTGGGCGAACGCCTTTCTGCGCGAGAGTGGCTAGGTGTCGCGTTGGTAGCTATGGGGGTACTGGTGCTGGCGTTTAAACGTTAAGCTGTTGAGTGTCTTGGTAGACGGTATTGCAGATATTTTTCATAGAGTAGGCATCACAGCCCCACAAGCAAAAGTTTGCGCCGATGTCAAAATTGATAACTGGAATTAATGGTAACGTTGTCATGGAATACATATGTTACGTGGATTGATTTACGGCCTGGCCATTTTGCACCTTGGGCCAGGTTTTGCATTTGCGGTAGTGGCTTTTGGCTGTGATACTGTTAACCCCCTATTGGGTGAAGTTTGCCAGCAGGATACTTTTGCAGCATTTATTAAACTGACACTAGTGGCATGGTTAGTGATGATTGCTGCATTATTACTGAAAATAATGATTACAAATTGGATGAATAAAAAATAATATATTATTGATTTATATAATAAATTTAAAATTTATATAATCGTTTTATAAACTTTTTTCTGTACTTGCGACTCGTATGTAAGTATAAGAATGGAGAACCTTGTTTTGCTTTATCAACCTCATCGATTGTTAATCCGACCACTTTTAAAATCCACATTATTTACCCTCTGTTGGCTAATACTCAGCTGGAATATGCTTGCACCGAATGTACAGGCTGCTGATGATGTGGTGCCAAGATTACTGCTATCCGGCAGTGAAGCTGCGCAAGCGGATAAAGATGCTAACAAAGAGCCTGAGCCGCCAAGAATCAGCTCGGTGTTTGGCACACAACCCCTAAAAATTTATAAGCTCCCTTTTGAAGACCAATATCCAAGTGGACCGTTTGAGCGCCTGGATAAACATTTATTTTTGTTTATCAGCAAGTGTGGTGATGTATATTTTGTTCGCCAGAATGAAACCATGGAGCTGGTTAAGCCCGGCAAGCAATTGGCAAAATTTATACCTGGCGGTGATACTTCGGCAGATGAGAGCAGCAGCAAGCAACTCGTTTATTGCAAAGAGCTTTCTGGCGTCAAAGACTCACTGCTGATTGGCAAAACCCTCTATGTCGCCTATACGGCCTGGGATGAAGTAACCAACGGTGTGCGCCTGGCAGTGAGCGAGTTTGCGGTGGATGTTGAAAATAGCGAGGTTAGCTTTGACCGCGAGATTTATATCAGCCGACCAGCCATTAAAGAACCGATTCTCGGTCACCAGGTGGGGGGCAAGCTGGTGTTGGGGGAAAATGAACGTACCTTGTACTTAAGCATAGGTGATTTTTCCAAACCTGACCGCGTGCAGGACAAAACTACTTCTCTTGGTAAAGTCATGCGTATTGACTTGCAGCGTTTGAATACAGAAGTATATGCCACCGGTTTCCGCTCACCTTCAGGCGGCCTGTTTTACGACAGGGAAAGTAATGAGTTGTGGTTAACCGATCACGGTCCGCGTGGTGGGGATGAGATCAACCTGATTAAGCGTGGCAAAAACTACGGCTGGCCAATAGTCAGCTATGGCACGATTTATGAGCGTGATGGCATGAGTGGCTACTACGGCAACAAATTTAATAGCCACGAGGGACATGAGAAGCCGCTGATGACATTTGTGCCTTCGATTGGGATCGGCCCACTCGCAAAATATCCGAAAACCGGTCGCAACGATTTCTGGGATAACGATTTTTTTGTCGCCGGTATGGGGAATACCACTTTGTACCGCGTTCGCCGTGAAGGCACGACGCTAGTATATGCAGAGCCGGTATTAAGTGATTACCGAATACGAGCCATCCAGATTGATGCTAATGGCACTTTTTACCTGAAAACTGACCATAATCAATTGCTTATTTCAGAGCAGGAGTAATTTTTATGGATGCTGCGCTGCAACCTGGCCTGAGATATCAGCACCAGTTCCTGGTACCTGTTTCAAAAACTGTTCCGGCGTTATACCCGGAATCCGAAGAGTTTCAGGTGATGCCGGAAGTGTTTGCAACAGGTTTTATGGTTGGCTTTCTGGAATGGGCATGTATCAAGGCGATACAGCCTTATCTTGATCAGCCACATGAGCAAACTGTGGGCACGCATATCAATGTCAGTCATCAGTCGCCTACGCCACCTGGATTAACCGTCACTGCTACTGTTGAGCTCATCGAAATAAATGATCGAAAATTAGTATTCAAGGTTGAAGCGCACGATGACATTGACCTGATTGCTACAGGCACCCATGAGCGTTTCGTGGTTCTCAAAGACAAATTTGATGCGAAAGTTGCAGCCAAGAAAGCTTTGCTGCAACAAACCAATAAGGCATAAAAGTTGATTAAAACGTTTTTGTTGTTTGCACTGACCGCAGTGGCTGAAATTGTAGGATGCTATCTGCCTTATCTCTGGTTGAAAGAAGGGAAAAGCATGTGGTTGCTGGTGCCTGCAGCCATCAGCCTGGCTGTGTTTGCGTGGCTGCTGACATTGCATCCTGCGGCAGCTGGACGTATCTACGCGGCTTATGGTGGTGTTTATATTGGCGTGGCAATCATCTGGCTGTGGCTGGTAGAAGGTATACGTCCGACCGGGTGGGATATAGTCGGCGCCGGTGTGGCAATGTTGGGAATGGCTATCATTATGTTTTCACCAAGACAACTCTGAAGTCAATTTTCTCTACCAGGCTGCTAGTTATATTTAAGATAATAAATTTTGCGCTTACTTATTCTTTTATGGACGTTACCCACCACGCTGATCGGGATGCTGGCTGCAGGAGTCTGGATGTTATTTGGCGCAAAAGCACGTCTTGCACATGGTGTAGTCGAGGTGCATGGCGGCAGGTTCGCATACTGGATGATGCGTCGCGGATTCGCGGCGATGACGCTTGGGCATGTAATATTGGGTTTCTCAGCCGCAAGACTTGAGCAACTACGTCCGCATGAACATGTACATGTGCGGCAGGCTGAACGTTGGGGGATTCTGTTTATCCCGGCTTATTTGTTAGCGGGACTTTGGCAGGGGTTGAGAGGGCGGCATATTTATTATGACAATCCTTTTGAGCTGGAAGCTTTCGCGATGGATGCACTGGTAGCAAAGACCAACACCCATAAAAAGGTTTGAGTCACTACCAAACAAAAAAAGCGCCATAAGATTGGCGCTTTTCGGTATCCGGCGAGACTTTAATCAAAATTACTGGTACAGGCTTTCCCAGAATTTCCACCAGACTTTTTCGTCTTCGTTGATTTTTCCGGTAATCATAGGATTTTCCGGATAGTTTGTTTTGAGTACACGCAAGGTGTCCTCTTTAAGGTCATCGAGGCCCATAGCGTCGTAAGCGCTGATCATCGTTACCAGTGCTTCTTCAACAGCACTTGAGTTAGGATAGGTTTCCAATACATATTTGGTGCGGTTCACCGCTGCGACATACGCTTTACGTTGCATGTAATAACGGGCTACGTGCATCTCATGCATAGCCAGTGTATTGACCAGGAAAATCATACGCTGCGTGGCATCTTTCACATAGCGGCTATTGGGAAAGCGTTCGACCAGTTCCTTAAACGCATTGAATGACACGCGCAATGTTTTCGGGTCGCGATCATTGATTTCCTGTTTGGTGTATTTTTCGATAACGCCGCGTTCGTTAAAGGTGGCCAGGCCTTTCAGGTAATAGGCATAGTCGAGGTTAGGGTGGTTCGGGTGCAGTTTGATAAAGCGGTCAACGGCAGAAAGGCATAACACCGGTTCGCTTTTCTTGTAATAAGCATAGGCCACTTCAAGTTGCGCCTGGGTGGCATAAGCACCGTGCGGATAACGCGCTTCCAGCTTTTGGAAGTACTCGATCGCCTTATCGTAGTTTTTATCCACCATTTTTTCTTGGCCGGCAGCGTACAGGCGTTGCTCAGGCCAGCCTTTTGTTTCATCAAGCGGATTGGGATCACCAAAAATAGCGCAAGCGCTTAAGGTAAGCGCGGCGATGAAAATAAAAGCACGCGTGAGCAGGGCGTTAAGCGGTAAAATGCGAAGCATGTTGTTCAATATCGTTATATATAAGGAAACTCAGGGCATTATAACTGATGCCGTTTGAAAATATGAAAGAAAGCGCTTCCTTACAGCTGGTCGTGCCTACCAACCTTGGTGGGCAGCGGCTGGATCTGGTGTTGCAGCAAATGCTGCCTGACCATTCACGTAGCCGGTTACAAGGCTGGATCAAAGAGGGCCTGGTATTGCTCGATGGCAAAGCGCCTACCGCCAAAACCAAAGTATGGGGTGGCGAGAACATTACCGTCACGCCACCAGTGAATGCGCAAGACAACGCATTTGAACCCGAAGATATTCCGCTGGATATCGTCTATGAAGATGATGCCCTGATCGTGATCAACAAGCCTGCCGGCCTGGTGGTGCATCCTGCTGCAGGGAACTGGAGCGGCACCTTACTGAATGCTTTGCTGTTCCACCGGCCGCAACTTAAAGAGGTGCCACGTGCTGGTATTGTGCACCGGCTGGATAAAGATACCAGCGGCTTGCTGGTAGTGGCGAAAACACTAGAGGCGCAAACCAGCCTGGTGCGCCAGTTACAGGCGCATACGGTCAAGCGTGAATACCGTGCGATTGTCTGGGGCCAGCTCTGGCGCAACGGTAAGGTAGATCAGCCCATCGGGCGCCATCCACACCAGCGCGTCAAGATGGCGGTGATACGCCGCGGTAAGTCTGCTGTGACGCATTACCAGGTATTGGAACGTTTTGGGACCAATACCTATCTGCGCTGCAATCTAGAAACCGGGCGCACGCACCAGATCCGCGTGCATTTACAGCATTTAAAAGCGCCCATGGTGGGCGATCCCTTGTACGGCATCGGCAATATCATCCCGCATAAAATGATGTCCACAGAATTGCGTGCGGTGATTGGTGATTTCAAACGCCAGGCCCTGCATGCCATTAAACTGGGCCTGACGCATCCGGTAACCAATGAACACATGGAGTGGCAAATTGAGCTGGCGGATGATATGCGTGCTTTGCTCGAGGCCATGCGTGCCACCGAAGTGCCAGATGAACCCTTATCACCAGTTGACCTCAATGTTGACGAAAACGGATTGTTTATTGGTGACGATGATGAAGACTGGGGCGATGAAGATCTTGAGGACGACCTGGAAGATAGTGAAGAGTGGGATGATGAAGCGCTGATAGCGGACGAGGATGATGCATAAACCCGAATTTATCATTCCTGATTGGCCTGCGCCTGCGAACGTTAAAGCGTTACAAACGACGCGGGCAGGGGGTATCAGCACTGGCAGCTATGCCAGCCTGAACCTGGGTGATCATGTTAAAGATAATCCATTACACGTGGCGCACAACCGCCAGTCATTAAGCCCGTTTTTACCGACGGAACCGGTCTGGCTGCAGCAGGTGCATGGCATACGCGTAATTGATGCCAGCACTTCGAGTTGCCTTGAAACTGCTGATGCCAGTTTTTCAACGCGCAAAGAAGTCGTTTGCGTGACAATGACCGCAGATTGTCTGCCGGTGTTGCTTTGTGATAAAGCTGGCACTGTCGTTGCCGCCATTCATGCCGGCTGGCGCAGTCTTTGTGATGGTGTCATTGAAGCTGCCGTTGAAGTGATGCCAGGTGAGGCAAGTCATTTAATGGCATGGCTAGGCCCTGCAATTGGTCCGGAAGCCTTTGAAGTCGGCGGTGAAGTGCGGCAACAGTTTATATTGCATGACGCGCAAGCAGAAGCTGCATTCCGTCCTCATGGCAATAAATGGCTGGGTGATTTGTATACCATCGCCAGGCAACGCTTGCAGAGTTCAGGAATTACCCGTATTTATGGTGGCGGAAGATGCACCTATACTGAACCTGAATCTTTCTTTAGCTTCAGGCGCGATGGAGATACCGGACGCATGGCGACTTTCATCTGGCTGGAATAATCCCCCAGCTTTGCCACATAGCCATTATTCGCAATACAAATCGTAGCAATGCGACTTTTTTAGATAAAGTACCTCATGAAAAAACACCTGATTTTTGATCTGGACGGCACTTTGATCGATTCTGCCCCCAGTATCCTGGAAGGCTATGCCCATGCATTCAAAAGCACAGCGACGCCTTTAAAAATGCCATTAAGCAATGATGTGATTGGCCCGCCACTGATTGAAAGCCTTCAATTGCTTTCCGGGCAAGACGATGATGCATTATTGCAATCACTGGCAAAGGTGTTTAAAGAACACTATGATTCAAGCGGCTACCTGAAATCGGTTGTGTTTGATGGTGTGGCAGAGATGTTGCAGCAACTGCATCAGGCTGGCTACAAGTTATACATCGCCACCAATAAGCGATTATTTCCAACCGAAAAAATTGTCAGGCATTTGCAGTGGGATCAGTTTTTCCAGGGAGTGTATGCCCTGGATTATTTTCAGCCTGCACTTAGTCGCAAAGCGGATATGGTTGGCCGGATTGTGCAGGACCTGGCATTGCCGATTGAGGAATGCCTGTATATCGGCGACCGGCTGGAAGATGGTCTGGCCGCAGATGCGCACAATATGGATTTTGTGCTTGTGACCTGGGGGTATGCCGCAGATGCCTCACAAAAAAAACCGCATTGGCACCGCTGTTCGCAAGTGGATGCACTGGCAACCACCATTGCCGACTTAAAAGGATAGGGTCATGGTCAAGAACAGACTTCGACGTCCTTCGGCCAAACCTGTAGACAGTGCAGCTTCATGGCGATGGCAAGACTGGAAAGTCATGTTGCCAGTCACCATATTGACGGTTGGTTTTCTTTACTGGGGCCTGCAACATCAGTGGGATGTCAAAATGCTGGCCGGCGTGGCATTGCTGGTAGGCTTTGTTTCTGGCGCATTTGTGTGGATAGTCGGATTAATCGGTTTGTTACCGGTGATTGGTCCCATCATCGTCAAAGTATTAAGCTTTGGTTTTATCTGGTTGTTGAATGCACTAGGCTATCTGGTTTCGTTTATAGCTATCCGGCGTGGCTATTCAAAAGATGTGCTGACTTACCGCGGCTTAACCGTGGCCTTAATGTTAGGGATTGTGATTGGTTACGTGATTGCGCAATTCATCTGATTTGAAAGCCTGCATAGAGGATAACTAATTGTTTATGCTCATTTTTGCCATAACTCACGTATAATGCGCGCCTCATTTCCACAAACTATGCATGATTAATTTCCCGACATCATTAACCGCGGTGCTAGCGACCATTTCCCCACTGACTGGCCTGATTCTGGCTTGCCTGGCGGGTGGCGTTTTAAGTGTGTCGATTGCGGCGGTGTTTGCACTGAATGCCAGAAAACATTGGGTACCTTTACTGGTCAGCTATGCTATCGGTGCCTTGCTGGCGGCAGTATTCCTGGAAATATTACCTCACGCGATTGAAACCAGCCCGAATATAGAGGCGATGACTGCCACCATGCTGTTTGGGATTTTGCTGTTTTTTGCGCTGGAAAAACTGGTGCTTTGGCGCCACTGTCATGGCGAGCATTGCGAAATGCATGCCATGCACGATGAAGCTCATTGTCCGGAGCTCTCTTCAGGGTCAGGCAAGGAACACAAAGTAAAACCTCCGCAAGGGGCTATCAAATTCAGGCCGGTGCTACCCGAATCGTCACAGGTGTTAGGTCATCACCACCATCACGATCAGGGCCGTAGCGGCATGATGATTATGATAGGCGATACCTTTCATAACTTTGTTGATGGCGTATTGATCTGCGCTGCATTTATGGTGGATATGCAGGTGGGTCTGGTCACTGCGCTTGCGATTATTGCGCACGAGATTCCGCAAGAGGTAGGGGATTTCCTGATTCTGCTGCATTCCGGCTACAGTAAGCGCAAAGCATTCCTGTTTAATATCGGCTCCAGCCTGGCAACACTGGCTGGCGGTTTAATCGCTTATGCTGGACTTTCCATGGTTGAGCACTGGGTGCCTTACATTTTGAGTCTGGCGGCTTCCAGCATGTTGTACGTGGCGGTGGCAGATTTGATTCCCGGATTACACAAACGTACCGCCTTGCGCGATACGTTATTACAGTTATTATTGATTACATTAGGCGTCGCTTCGGTCGCGGTTACCAAGTTCCTGGTGGAAGGTTAAAAGGTTTAATTTATGCAGACTATGCCTAAAGTAGGTTTTGTTTCACTGGGCTGCCCCAAGGCTGGCTCTGACTCTGAGCGTATATTGACCCAGCTGCGCGCTGAGGGTTACCAGATTAGCAACAGTTATGAACAATCCGATTTAGTGGTGGTGAATACATGCGGATTTATCGATTCCGCCGTGCAGGAATCCCTGGATGCCATTGGTGAAGCGTTGAATAAAAACGGCAAGGTGATCGTAACCGGTTGCCTGGGGGCAAAAAAAGACGTCGTTACCGGCGCGCACCCGAGCGTACTCGCAGTCACCGGTCCGCATGCGCTGGAAGAGGTGATGGGGCATGTGCACACCCATTTACCCAAGCCGCATGATCCTTACACTGATCTTGTGCCGCCACAAGGCGTGCGCCTGACACCCAAGCATTATGCTTACCTGAAAATTTCTGAAGGTTGTAACCATCGTTGCAGCTTCTGCATTATTCCAAGCATGCGTGGTGACCTGGTCAGCCGCCCGATTGGCGATGTGATGAACGAAGCGGAAAACCTGGTCAATGCCGGTGTGTCGGAAATCCTGGTGATTTCGCAAGATACTTCTGCGTACGGCGTCGATATGAAATTCCGTAGCGGTTTCTGGAACGGCAGGCCGGTTAAAACGCATATGACGGCGTTGAGCAAGGCACTGGGTGAGTTGGGTGTGTGGATACGCTTGCATTATGTGTACCCGTACCCGCATGTGGACGAAGTGATTCCGTTGATGGCAGAAGGCTCGATTCTGCCTTACCTGGATGTGCCGTTACAGCATGCAAGCCCTCGTATTCTTAAAGCGATGAAGCGCCCCGCCAGTAGCGAAAACAATCTGGCCCGTATCAAAGCCTGGCGCGAAACCTGCCCTGAGATTGCTATTCGCAGTACGTTTATTGTTGGCTTCCCTGGCGAAACTGAAGATGACTTTAAAATGCTGCTCGACTTTATGGAAGAAGCACAACTGGACCGCGTCGGTTGCTTTGCCTATTCCGCAGTGGATGGCGCAACCGCCAATGCACTGGATTTTCAGGTGCCGGAAGAAATCAAAAAAGAACGCCTGAGCCGCTTTATGGAAGTGCAGGAACGTATCAGTGCTGCCAAAGTGGCAGCGAAAGTGGGTAGCCTGCAAACTGTGCTGGTGGATGAACTGACTGAAGATGATGATGGCAACGTGATTGCCATTGCGCGCACCAAAGCGGATGCGCCGGAAATTGACGGTATTGTTTACCTGCAGGACGCTGAGGGTATTAGCCCGGGTGATTTTGTCGATGTGCAAATTGTCGATGCACAAGGGCATGACCTGATAGGTGCGCCACCCGAGTTTTAATGAATTGAATAGAATAAAAAATGCCGCAAATTGCGGCATTTTTTGTTTGAGTACGGGTTAGCGCCGTGACTTAAATCCAGTAATGCGATGGAGTTTGTTAGAATTTTATTTAAATTATGCAGGTTGGCTGAATTGAGGCCGTTCGCAATCAGCCCGATCAGCAAAAATATCCAGTGTAAAAGGGCAGCGTTTCAGTTTGGATTGGATATTTTTACTTTTATTCGTTTGTGCCAGGTTCACATAAGGCGTCTGGCTTAGCCTGACATAACCTGACTGCAGCAGCTTATGTTCCGTGGTTTCAAACTGGCTCAATGGGTTATCCATATTTTGCAAGGTGATGCCTTGCTTGTGCACGGCAATCACATGATAAATCACACTGGTTTGACCAGACATGGCGGGTTTGCCATAAAGCTCGCCGACATGAATCTCACCGCTGGAAGAAATAGACTGCATCATGAGCGCATGATAACCCGTTTGCTTCGGCGCTTCAATCTGAGTAATCCAGGTTTGTGGCACAGCATGAGCTGCGCCAGCATGATAAAATAGCCCGCTTAAGTATTTAGAGAGTCATCATGCAACAAGCTGTTAAAACCCGTTTCGCACCCAGCCCAACCGGCTACCTGCATATTGGTGGTGCACGTACCGCATTATTTTCCTGGGCCTATGCCAAACGCCATGGCGGCCAGTTTATCCTGCGGATCGAAGATACGGATGTTGCGCGCTCTACACCTGAAGCTGTGCAGGCGATTCTGGATGGCATGGCCTGGCTGCAGCTGGATCATGATGAAGGCCCTTACTACCAGATGCAACGCATGGATACGTACAAGGCCATGATTCAGAAAATGCTGGATGCAGGCCATGCTTATTATTGTTACAGCAGCAAGGAGGAGCTGGATGCCCTGCGTGAAAGCCAGATGCAGCAGGGCTTGAAGCCGCGTTACGATGGCCGCTGGCGTCCTGAACCAGGCAAAGTATTGCCTGAGCCGCCAAAAGATGTGCCGCCAGTCGTGCGTTTTAAAAACCCGCAAGAGGGTGTGGTGGCCTGGGATGATTTGGTCAAAGGTCGCATAGAGATCGCTAATGCTGAACTGGATGACCTGATTATTGCCAGGGGCGACGGTACGCCTACTTACAATTTTTGTGTGGTAGTCGATGACTGGGAAATGGGCGTGACGCAGGTAATCCGTGGCGATGATCACGTGAATAACACTCCACGCCAGATCAATATGTTGCAGGCATTGGGTGCGCAGGTTCCACAATATGCCCATTTGTCCATGATTCTGGGTGATGATGGTCAAAAACTCTCAAAACGCCATGGTGCCGTCAGCGTGATGCAATACCATGAAGATGGTTATTTGCGCGAAGCGGTATTGAATTACCTTGCGCGTTTGGGCTGGTCACATGGCGACGATGAAGTATTTGATATGGCACAGTTTTGCCAGTGGTTTGATCTTGACCATATCACAGCGTCAGCCGCGCAATTTAATACCGAAAAACTAAACTGGTTAAATGCGCATTACATTAAAACTTTACCTTTGGAACAGATTGCTGCTGAAGTGAAGCCACGGTTGACTAAGTTGGGTGTCAGCGAGACTCAATCGCCGGATTTAATGGCAGTACTCAGTTTATACCGTGAACGAACGAATAACCTGAATCAGTTGGCACAGGAGATCTTCTTCTTTTACCAAATGCCAGCGATCAATGATGCGGATGCAAGCAAGCATATCCAGCCTGAAACAGCTGCTTACATTGAAAGTTTTCTGGAAAAAGTTAAAGATTCCGACTGGACTGCCGATAAATTACACGATGGCCTGAATCAGGTCGTCACTGAGCAACAGATTAAATTCCCCAAATTGGCCATGCCATTGCGGGTGGCTTTAATCGGGATTGCACAGTCGCCTAGTATTGATCAGGTGATGTCGATTCTAGGCAAAGAAACCTGTTTACAACGCATTCGCGCTTTATTCCCAAAAAAATAAAGCAGAAGCATTGAAATTGGAACAAATTGGTACAATCATAGTCACTGATAGGGATTGGTGTTCTACATAATAAAAACTCCAATATATGATTAAAACAAAGAAGGAGCAACTCGATGAATAATAAAGGCCAAATGCTGCAGGACCCTTTTCTGAATGCTTTAAGAAAAGAGCACGTACAAGTGTCTATTTATCTCGTAAACGGTATTAAATTACAAGGCCAGGTCGATTCGTTTGATCAGTATGTTATTTTGCTGAAAAACACGGTTACCCAGATGGTATACAAGCACGCTATCTCTACCATCGTACCAGCCCGTCCAGTTAGCCTGGGGTCACACGAGCCCGCACAAGAATCTTAATGCATGTTTGATAGACCTAGCGGCGGAGATGCTGTCGTTCTGGTCAGTGTCAACTTTGGTGATGCTGATTACGAAGAAAGTTTACAAGAGCTCCGCCACCTTGCCGGTACTGCCGGATTAAATATTTCTGCTACGCTTGAAGGCAAACGCCAGTCGCCAGACCCTAAGTTTTTTATCGGGTCGGGCAAAGCGGATGAACTCAAAGCATTAATGGCCGCATACGAAAGTAAAGTGGCTGCGTTTAATCACGACCTCAGCCCATCGCAACAACGCAACCTTGAAAAGTTTCTGGAAGCCCGTGTGGTTGACCGTACCGGGCTGATTCTTGATATTTTCGCCCAGCGTGCGCAATCGCATGAAGGTAAGTTACAGGTGGAACTGGCGCAGTTAGAGCATTTATCGACCAGGCTTGTACGCGGCTGGACCCACCTTGAGCGTCAAAAGGGTGGTATCGGTGTACGCGGCGGCCCTGGTGAAACGCAGCTTGAGCTGGACAGGCGCATGTTGCGGGTGCGTGTCAAACAGTTGCGTGAAAGGCTAGAAAAACTCAAACAGCAGCGTGGAATGCAGCGTCGTGCGCGTAAGCGTTCCAACCTGATGACGGTTTCACTGGTTGGCTACACCAACGCCGGTAAATCCACCTTGTTCAATCGGCTGACACATTCTGGTGTTTACGCAGCAGACCAGCTATTTGCAACACTGGACACGACTTCGCGCAAAATGCATTTGCCGGAAGGATATCCCGTCGTGCTTTCTGACACGGTTGGTTTCATCAAACATTTACCCACCACGCTGATCGAAGCCTTTGGTGCCACGCTTGAAGAAGCTTCACAGGCAGATTTATTGCTGCATATTGTGGACGTCGCCAGCCCTAATCGCGACACACAAATCGAGCAAGTGAATATCGTCCTGAACGAGATTGGTGCCTCGCAAGTGACGCAAATTGTAGTGCTGAACCAGATTGATCGCATGGGTATGTCACCGGGAATCGACCGCGACGAGTATGGTAATATCAGGACAGTACGCGTCTCAGCCATGGATGGTACTGGTATCGAGGATTTACGTCAGGCATTGCTGGAACATCAGCAACATCTGAAGAAACTGAGCACGGAAGAGCGTGCTTACGTTTAACCGGAAAATAAAACACGGAGTAGAGAATGAGAAAGTTTCCAGGCTTTTGGAATAAGAATAACGAGGGCCCGCCCGATCTGGACGAGGTTTTCAAAGATTTGAATCAAAAGCTGAATCGTATGTTCGGTGGTAAGGGCGGGCAGGGTGGCCCTAAGGGTAACTCACCTGCGCCACAGCCTTTGCCAATTGCACCTATTTTAGGTTTGGTGGCATTGATTTGGCTGGGTTCAGGCTTTTACATAGTGGATCAGGGTTCACGTGGTGTAGTGTTGCGCTTTGGCAAACATGTAGAAACGACTACGCCTGGGCCGCGCTGGCATCTGCCTTTCCCGATTGAAACGGTTGAAAATGTAAACCTCGAGCAAGTGCGCACCATCGAATTGGGCTATCGTTCATTTGAAGGTGAGTCTGGCCGTAGTAAAGAGCCGCGCGAGTCTTTGATGCTGACCGATGATGAAAACATTATTGACCTGCAGGTGGCCGTTCAATACAACCTCAAATCTGTAGAGGATTTCCAGTTTAGCAATCGTTCGACTGAAGAAAGCGTACGCGGCATTGCCGAGACAGCTATTCGCGAGATCGCCGGTAAAAGCAAAATGGATTTCGTCCTATATGAAGGCCGTGACGAAGTTGCCGCCAAAGCGAAAAAGCTGATGCAGGAAATGCTGGATAGGTACAAATCCGGCGTGCACGTGGTGAATGTCACCATGCAAAATGCGCAGCCACCCGAGCAGGTACAGGCTGCGTTTGATGATGCAGTGAAAGCCAAGCAAGACCTTGAGCGCCAAAAGAATGAAGGTCAGGCTTACGCCAATGATGTCATCCCTAAAGCGCGAGGAACGGCAGCACGTTTGTCTGAAGAAGCTTCTGGTTATAAATTACGTGTAGAAAATGAAGCCAAAGGTAATGCCGACCGCTTTGAGCAGATTTTGACCCAGTACAACAAGGCGCCGGAAGTGACGCGTCAACGTTTGTATATCGATGCGCAAGAACATATCCTGGCCAATACCAGCAAAGTTTTGGTGGACCAAAAAGGCGGCAACAGCCTGCTTTATTTGCCGTTGGATAAATTGATGGGCGCAAGCGGGGCCGGGGGCGGTAGTAACGCTGCACCAGCAGCTGAAAAGCCGGCGCAAGAATCCTCACAATCATCTGATGCCGGTGTTCTGGATCGCACGCGCGATGCCATGCGTAGCCGTGATCGTGAATATCGCTAGTTTGCCCTGAAGGAAAAAGAACATGAGAAATATTGGAAGTGTGTTAATCGGGGTATTTGTATTGCTGGTAGTAATTACTTCATCAGCGTATACCGTAGATCAGCGTGAGTTTGCCTTGGTGTTCCGTTTGGGTGAAATCGTATCGGTCAAAAAGGAGCCTGGCCTCTACTTCAAGATGCCGATGGTGGAAAATATACGTTATTACGATAAACGTATCCTCACCCTGAACTGGGAAGAGCCAGACCGCTTTATTACCAGCGAGAAGAAAAACGTGCTGGTGGATTCTTTCATCAAGTGGCGCATTATTGATCCGGCAAAATACTATGTTTCTGTGCGAGGTGAAGAAGTACAGGCTGAGCGTCGTATTTCGCAAATGGTCAACGATGGTTTACGTGCGGAAATTGGTAAACGTAATATCCACGACGTAGTTTCTGGCGAACGTGCCACGATCATGAATATTCTGCGTGAACGCGCTGACAAGGAAAGCCGCCAGATGGGCATTCAGATTCTGGATGTGCGTTTGCGCCGCGTTGACCTGACTAAAGAAGTCAGCGAGTCTGTCTACCAGCGAATGGAAGCCGAACGTAAATCTGTAGCTAACGAATTGCGTTCGCAAGGTTCTGCGGCAGCCGAGAAAATCCGTGCTGATGCAGACAGGCAGCGTGAAGTCATTATTGCAGAAGCCTACCGTGAGGCACAAAAAGTAAAAGGCGAGGGCGATGCCAAAGCGGCTGAGGTTTATGCGCAGGCATATGGCAAAAACCCTGAGTTCTACGCGTTTTACCGTAGCCAGGAAGCTTACAAAAACAGCTTCAAAAGTAAATCTGACGTAATGGTGATCGACCAGAGTTCAGACTTCTTTAAATACATGCGTAATTCCGGTAAAAAATAATCAGGCTATCTGCAAAATCATTTTATGAAGTGGTGGTGGCTGATTGGTGGCGTATTGTTGATTGAAGGTTTAATGCCATTAATATTTACCCAGGCATGGCGGCAAACCTTTGAGAAACTCCTGCAACTGAGAGACGGACAGATTCGTTTTATGGGATTTATTTCAGCGTTAGTTGGGCTACTGATTTTATGGCTTAATCGCTGATCGCAGACTTGAAATATATGAAGGCACGCTTAATCAGCGTGCCTTTTTTATATTCGCCTCTCGTGATTACAAGCCATTTCCATTACTAAAGCCATGTCTTAGGCAGGGGTTTGCAGGTATAATAATGGGATGCATAATTGGTTACTTCCAGAATATATTGAAGACGTGTTACCAGCTGAAGCTGCGCGTCTTGAATCCTACCGTCGTCAAGTCTTGGATTTATTCCGTGTTCATGGCTATCAGTATGTGATGCCCCCGATGATGGAATATGTGGAGTCGTTATTAACTGGCACAGGGCATGATCTTGATATCGCTACTTTTAAGGTAGTGGACCAACTCACCGGTCGCTTAATGGGTTTGCGCGCGGATACCACGCCACAAGCTGCCCGCATTGATGCGCATATGCTGAACCATCAAGGGGTTTCCCGCCTGTGTTATGCCGGTACCGTTTTGCGTACCAAGCCGGATGGTCTTGCACGTACGCGTGAACCATTGCAACTGGGCGCGGAAATCTACGGCCATGCTGGTATTGAAAGCGATATCGAAGTCCAGCGGTTGATGGTAAAAGCATTACAGTTGCTAGGCATGCGTACCCTGTTTGTTGATCTCAGTCACGTGGCTATTTTTGCCAGCTTGTCACATATGGCGCAGCTGGGGACTCAGCAAGAGCGTGAATTGCAAATCGCATTACAAGCCAAAGACGTCTCCCGCGTAAAAGAATTAATTACAAATCTATCCGAAAAGTCACGCAAAGCTTTTGTGGCTTTGACCCAGTTAAGCGGCGGTATAGAAGTACTTGAGCAGGCGAGGGATGTCTTGCCGGATTCTCCTGAAATTGAACAGGCCTTGCATGAAATGGCTACCGTCGCTGCTGCATTAAGCAATATTGAAGTGACAGTCACCATAGATCTGAGCGAATTGCGTGGCTATCACTACCACAATGGAATGGTGTTTGCTGCTTATGCTAAAGAATATGCCGGCCCGATTGCCCTGGGTGGACGCTACGATGAAGTCGGCGCTGCTTTTGGCCGTGCGCGTCCCGCAACTGGCTTTAGCCTGGATTTGCGCGGAGCTTTGCAGGCATTGGGTCCGGCTATTTTAAACAAAGGTATTCTTGCGCCTGCATCCAGTGATGGCGAACTGGCAACAGTCGTTGAAACCCTGCGTGCGCAAGGCCAGATCGTGGTTGAGGCTTTGCCAGATGCGCTGCTGGATTACTCTGAATTGGCATGTGACCGTACTTTGGAAAAAGTAGATGGTCGCTGGCAGGTCGTTGCGATTTAAAACTGTTTTTAAATTGGCAACCCATTTTCGTTTTTGACAAGATAATTATTGAACATGACACAATCAAGGCAAGCAAAAAACGTCGTTGTTATTGGTACCCAGTGGGGCGACGAAGGTAAGGGTAAAATTGTTGACTGGCTGACCGATCACGCACAAGGTGTGGTGCGTTTCCAGGGTGGTCATAATGCGGGTCATACTTTGGTCGTCGGCCAGGGTGATGCGCAAAAAGTTTACAAACTAAACCTGGTACCTTCAGGCATTGTGCGTGAGGGTGTTAATTGTTATATCGGTAATGGCGTGGTGCTGGACACTACGCATTTATTGCACGAGATTGCCACGTTGGAGCAGGGCGGGTTAGATGTTAAAAGCCGCCTGAAAGTCAGCCCTGGTTGCCCGTTAATTTTGTCCCACCACGTAGCTGTGGATCTTGCGCGCGAAGCCAAGCGCAGCGCCGATAAGAAAATCGGTACCACAGGCAAAGGCATAGGCCCTGCCTATGAAGATAAAGTCGCACGCCGTGCGTTACGTGTGTATGACTTGTTCCACCCTGAACGCTTTGCAGAGAAGCTACGGGAAGTGATGGATTACCATAACTTTGTGTTAACCAAGTATCTGGGCGCAGCTGCCGTGGATTTCCAGCAGCAATACGATGCCAGTATGCAGCATGCATCCGTGTTAAAACCGATGGTAGCTGATGTTTCTGCCGCTTTGTATGAAGCGAATGCACGCGGCGAGCATCTGTTATTTGAAGGTGCGCAAGGCACGTTGCTGGATATCGATCATGGTACTTATCCGTATGTCACCTCCAGCAACTGTATCGCTGGTCAGGCTTCAGCCGGTACCGGCGTTGGCGCCAATATGTTGCATTATGTATTGGGCATCACCAAGGCTTATACCACCCGCGTTGGTGGAGGTCCTTTCCCGAGCGAACTGGATATCGAGACCGAAGGTGTACCCGGTTACCAGATGTCTACCGTTGGCCAAGAGATTGGCACGGTGACACGTCGTAAACGTCGTTGTGGCTGGTTTGATGCCGCAGCACTGCGTCGTTCTGCCCGTATCAATGGCTTGACTGGTTTATGCATCACCAAACTAGACGTACTGGATGGGATTGAGTCACTGGATATTTGTACCGGATACACACTGGATGGCAAAGTGGTTGATATGTTGCCGGTCGGCGCGGATGATGTGGCAGGTTGTGTGCCGATTTACGAAACAGTACCGGGCTGGACTGAAACTACTTTTGGCGTTAAAACCTGGGAAGGCTTGCCGAAAAATGCCCAGCATTACCTGAAACGGCTTGAAGCGTTATGCGGCGTGCCTATCGCCATTGTTTCAACCGGCCCAGAGCGCGATGAAACCATCGTTTTGCAACATCCTTTTGCCTGATTAAGGGATTTTAGCGATGCGCGCACAACGATTGGCTTGGGCAATTACCGGTTCCGGCCATTACCTGCGGGAGTCCTTGCATATTTTGCATACCTTACAGGATGTGGATATCTACCTGAGTCGCGCTGCTGCTGAAATTATCAAGCAATACGGTTTCCAGGCGCAACTGGATGCGGCTGGCCATAAGGTGTATCAGGATAAAACCGCCAGCAGTATCCCGGTTGAGCGCTTTTATGAAGGCGTTTATCACACGCTGGTGATTTCTCCGGCGACCTCCAACACCATCGCGAAAATGGCTTATGGCTTTTCAGATAGCCTGGTCACAAACTTATTTGCCCAGGCAGGCAAGACCAGAGTGCCTAGTATTGTGTTCGCCTGCGATACGGCGCCGGAACTCGAATCTGAAGCGCCACGAGATAATGTCGTTAAAGTCTACCCACGCCAGATAGACCTGGAAAATGTGGCTAAACTGAAGACATTCGCTGATACTGCCGTGGTGGAAGATATGGCTGATTTGCAATCCACCATCATGCAACGCCTGGCAACGCACCATGATTTACATTTGCACGCAGGTGTACAGGTAGCTGATCACCTGGCTGAGTAGACCTGATGGCTAAACTGCTGTTCCTCACCGGAAAACTGGCAGAACATAGTCTGCACCAGGTAATAGAGTCTATCCTGGCGGATAAAAAACAATCTCCATTTGAATATGAAGTGAAACATATAGGCGTATCGGTAGCCGCACTGATGACTCCATCATTGATTGCGCGTCGGGTGCCTAAAGTGGAAAATATAGACAAGGTAATTTTGCCGGGCTTATGCCAGGGAGACCTTGAACCATTAGTCGTGCAATGGGGCGTACCGGTGGAACGCGGACCTAAAGACTTGAAAGACTTACCTCAATATTTTGGACAAAAAGGCAAAGCGCCAGACTTGACTCGCCATAGCGTGACGATTTTTGCTGAAATTGTCGATGCGCCTGATTTAAGTATCGAGCAGATTGTCGCCAAAGCTGAACATTTCCGGCAACAGGGTGCGGATGTGATTGACCTTGGTTGCTTGCCAGGGAAATCATTTGAACACATGCCGGCATCCATCAGCGCGCTGAAAGCTGAAGGGTTCCAGGTCAGCGTTGATTCTATGCGCGATGAGGATTTACTGGCTGCCGGCAAAGCAGGCGCCGACTACTTACTTAGCCTGCATGAGAAGAATTTATGGATAGCCGATGAAGTCGCTGCGACGCCTGTCCTGATCCCCACCAGACCGGCAAATACTGCCAGCCTGACCCGGGCAATTAAACATTGCCTTAAGCGTGGACGGCGTTTTATCGCCGACCCGATTCTTGACCCGATTCATTTTGGCCTGACAGACTCTATTGTTCGTTACCATAAATTGCGCAAGCGTTATCCGGATATCGAGATCATGATGGGTGTTGGTAACCTGACCGAATTGACTGATGCTGATACCACCGGTGTCAATGCACTTTTGTTTGGTGTAATCAGCGAATTAAATATTAATGCCGTGCTGGCAACTTCAGTGAGCCCGCATGCTTCTGAAGCGATTGCAGAAGCGGATATCGCCAGGCGTGTCATGTATCGGGCAAGTCAGGATAAGCGTTTGCCGCGCGGGTATTCAAGTGGCTTGTTAGGGCTGCATGATCGCAAACCATTTCCATATTCCACTGAAGAAATCATGGATCTGGCTAGCCAGATCAAAGATCCTAGCTTCAGGATTATGGTGAGTGAAGAGGGCGTACATGTTTACAATCGTGACGGCATTCAGCATGGCACCGACCCTTTCAGCTTTTATGCTGGGCTGAATGTGCAAAATGATGCATCCCATGCATATTACCTGGGCGTAGAGCTGGCCCGCGCGCAAATCGCATGGCAATTGAAAAAACGTTATGTGCAGGATGAAATGCTGGAATGGGGCGTGGCTTCCCTCCAGCAAAACAAGCAGGCAAAAATTGCGCATCGCGAAGCCTCTATTAAAGAGCGATTGGAAAACACACGCGCTGAACCTAAATCAGCGTCAGATCCGGAATAGCCAATGATTTACGAAACGATAGTGACCACATGTTCTGCCCATGGCGAAGTGCATATTGCGCCATTCGGTGTGCAATGGAGTAATGGTAAAGTAGTTATCTCACCCTATAAGCCTTCTGCGACGTTGCAAAACATCCTTGATACCCGTCATGCCGTATTAAACCTGACGGATGATGTGCGCATATTTGCCGCTGCCATTGCAAAAAAGTCACCGTTTGCCACGCAGGAGATTGCGCCAGGCTGTGTGCGTCTGCAGGATTGCCTGACGCATCACGTCCTCAAGCTGGATGAGATGGAGGAAGATGAAGTGCGCCCCAGATTGACCATGACTGTTGTGGAAAGCGCCTTGCATGGGCCATTTATGGGATTCAACCGTGCCCAGGCGGCGGTGATTGAATTGGCGGTACTTGTGAGCCGTTTACATATGTTGCCTATCGAAAAAATTAACCAGGAAATGCAATATCTGCAAATTGCTATCGATAAAACTGCCGGTGAGCGTGAGCTTGAAGCCTGGCAGTGGCTGGTGGATACGATTAATAACCATATAGCGCGCCAGAGCGGCTTGCAGCAGGCTTGATGATGCAAGTGTTGGTTAGTGTTAGTTCAGTGCCAGAAGCGCAAACCGCTTTGTCAGCAGATGTCCGGTTGATTGATCTCAAAGATACCTCACACGGAGCGCTGGCTGCACTCGATCTCAAGTTATCTCAATCAATTGTAGATATTGTGAATGTTCACCGCAAGCGCAAGCCGGACACTGGCATCACAGTCAGTGCGACGGTTGGTGATGATTGCTCGTCCGCTACGCTCTTGCAGGAATTAATTCAGTCTCGGTTGACTATAGGTGTCGATGTGATCAAGTTACCTGAGGCTATCTGGGCTAATCCAAGTTATCACGATGTTATCAACACTTTTTTATTCAAACATATCAAGTTGATTGCAGTGTTGTCACCGGCAACTATTCTTGACCAAAGCGCTATCAAAGATACTTTGTCAGAACTTGCTAAAGCAGGATATTGGGGAGTCATGGTAGACACCATTCAAAAATCAAATTCTTTAACGACATTGATTAATCTGGATATGTTGAATTCTTTCGTGTATTCGGCAAAATCTTTGAATTTATATGTCGGGCTGGCTGGTGGTTTGAGCTTGGAACAGTTCGATCAGCTGGCAGATTTATCACCGGATTATCTCGGCTTCAGAAGTGGCTTGTGCATGAACCAGCAGAGGGGGCAGCCGTTGATCACGGAAAAAGTACAGCAGCTAACAACAAAATTGTCTGAAATTTGTTGTTTATTGCCTCAAACCCAATAAATACTTGAGTCCTAGTGCTATTGAGGGTTGCGTCTGGAAGTAGGTTTGCGTATAGTCTGACTTGTAAGTCTTTCTAAAGATGTGGCGAGTTAAGCCAAATAATAAAGGAGTCGATGAATGAAAAAGAATTTTTTAAGCTTGGCAATTGCGTCTGCATTTGTACTGGCATCGCAAGTTGCACAAGCTGAAGATATGTACCGTGGTGCATGGTATGTTGTACCAGGTGCGACTTATATGAACACTGACAACGATCTTGAAGCTGACAATGGCCGTGGTGGTTTCTTGTCAATTGGTAAAGAAGTAAGCGAACACTGGGATATCCAGGGTCGTTTGGGCTACAACCGTGCTGACGAAGATACTGGTATTGCCGGTGCAAGTGGTAAATACAAGCAAACAGCTTTGGGCCTTGATGCTTTATATGTATTCAGCCGCGAAAAATTCCGCCCATTCCTGTTAGCAGGTATTGGCGCAGCGCGTAACGATGTGGATTACAGTAATGTAGGTTTGTCTGATAAAGCAAACACTTCATGGATGGCCAACGTTGGTTTGGGTGCACAATATTTGTTTAACGACAAATTTGGTATCCAGGCAGATGTACGTCACCAGTGGAGCCGTGCTGATGCACGTAATGCTACTCGTACAGTGGATGCAGATGGCACTATCGGCAACACATTGGTAAACCTTGGCGGTATCTTCCGTTTCGGCGCACCAGAGCCAGTTGTTGAAGAGCCAACACCAGCGCCAGCACCGGCACCAGTAGCAGCGGCTGAGCCAGCACCTGCTCCGGCACCAGCGCCAGCACCTGCTCCGATGTGCAAACCGCAAAACGAAGTAGTGACTGTAAGTGCTGAAAAACTGTTCGGCTTCGACAAAGCTAACCTGCGTGAAGAAGGCCGTAAAGTTCTTGAAGAAACTGCAGCTAAAATCAAGGCTAACCCAGAAATTACTGCTGTTATCGTAACAGGTCACACTGATCGTATCGGTACTGATGCTTACAACCAGAAACTGTCTGAGCGTCGTGCTAAGCAAGTGTCTGATTACCTGATTGCTCAAGGTATTGATGGTGGTATGATCACTGCCGAAGGTAAAGGTAAATCTGAGCCAGTAGTACAGTGCGAAGGTAAAAAAGTATCCAAGAAATTGATTTCTTGCTTGCAACCTAACCGTCGTGTTGAAATTCGTGCTGAAGGTACGAAACAACTTGGTTGCCAATAATTAGCAGCTAGTTTTACTAAAAAGCCACGCAATGCGTGGCTTTTTTTACGTCTGTAGTTTTGAGCGGGCACAGTGCAGACTAGCCTCGGTTATAATTCAAGCATGAGTGACTCTCAATTTATTATCAAACCACGCTGGATAATTCCCATAGATGGAAAAAAGACCACGCTGGAACAGCATGTAGTGATTGTCGATGCTGGTGTTATCCAAGCAGTGGTTCCTAAAAATGAGATTCCGGAATGGGCGAGTGATTGGGAAACGATTGACTGCTCCCAGCATGCACTGCTTCCTGGCCTGATTAATTTGCACACGCATAGCAGCATGAATCTGCTTAAAGGCTATGCCGATGATTATGCATTGATGCCATGGTTAAATGACCATATCTGGCCTGCCGAACGGCAATGGGTTTCAAAGCCTTTTGTGCATGATGGCAGTCTATTGGCAGGTGCTGAAATGCTGAGCGGTGGCATAACTACTTTCAATGATATGTATTTCTTTCCCCAAGCCACAATCGAGGCTGTGAAACGACTGGGTATGCGTGCGCATATTGGATTGGTCATTTTGGAGTTTCCTACCAATTATGCAAATAATGCGAATGAATATATTCGTTTAGGTACTGAAGTACGGGATCAGTTTAAATATGATGCAGGCATCAGTTTTTCATTTGCGCCACATGCACCTTATACCGTAAGCGATCAAACTTTCGAGCAAATCAGTACCCTTGCGGAGCAATTGAACATGGGTATCCACACCCATTTGCACGAAACCCGTGCCGAAATCCAGCAAAGCCTGGATCAATTCGGGGTGAGACCTATAGAAAGATTAAAAGCGCTAGGTATTCTTGGCCCCAGCACCGTATGCGCGCATGGCGTTCACCTCGAACCAGCCGAGTTGGAGATGCTTGCTACACAGGGCGCGCATATTGCACATTGTCCCTGTTCCAATTTGAAATTGGCCAGCGGCATTGCACCTGTCGCCGCTGCCTTGCGTGCAGGATTAAATGTAGGCTTGGGCACCGATGGTGCGGCAAGTAATAACCGACTGGATTTATGGCAGGAAATGCGTACTGCAGCGCTGTTGGCTAAAGTCGCTGATGACAATGCTGAATCGGTCCCTGCTTATACAGCCCTGGAAATGGCGACGATCAACGGTGCACAGGCATTGGGTTTACAGGATAAGATAGGCAGCATCGAACCAGGCAAACAGGCTGACCTGATTGCAGTCAGGCTGGATGATTTAAACAGTTTACCGTGTTATGACCCGATTTCGCATCTGGTATATGTCGCCGGAAGGGAACAGGTTACGCACACATGGGTGGATGGCCAATTGCGTTATCAACGCACAGAAGAAGGCCAAGCCGTCTTTGCGGACATAAACACCGAAGAATTAAGGTCTATTGCTTTGCAATGGCAATTAAAAATACAGTCATCCCAGTCTTGAATAAGTGAAGAGGAATGCATCATGGCGAATGTAGAAGCCGCTGAAGTGAATAAATTTGCTGATCTGGCACATCAGTGGTGGGACGCACAAGGCGTATTCAAGCCTTTGCATCAATTAAATCCGCTACGTCTGGATTATATTGATAGTCGCGCTAGTGTGAATGGTAAACAGGTATTGGATGTAGGTTGTGGCGGCGGTATTTTAAGTGAATCTATGGCACGTCGCGGTGCACGGGTGTTAGGCATTGATATGGCTGAAAGATCTCTGGAAGTCGCACAACTGCATGCATTAGAGGCAGAAATACAGATCGAATATCGTTGCATTGCAGTAGAGGCATTGGCTGAAGAAAAGCCAGCGTCATTCGATATAGTGACTTGCATGGAAATGCTGGAGCATGTGCCCGACCCGGCCAGTGTCGTACGCGCTTGTGCTGCTTTGGTCAAGCCGGGCGGCCATCTGTTTTTTTCTACGCTTAACCGCAATGCCAAAGCTTATTTGATGGCAGTCATAGGTGCAGAGTATGTACTGAATCTGCTGCCAAAAGGCACGCATGACTATGCTAAATTCATCAGGCCCTCAGAGCTTGCAGCCTGGCTACGCCAGTCTGGTTTGGAACTGCAACATCAGACCGGCGTCACCTATAATCCACTGAACAAGCAATACAGCCTGACCGCAGATACCAGCGTCAATTATATGTTGCACGCAATAAAGGATCATTAATGCAGGCAGTTTTGTTTGATCTGGATGGTACTTTAGTGGATACCGCACCAGACCTGGGTTATGCCTTGAATTTGCAGCGTGCGCGACATGGGTTACCTTTTTTAGCGGATGATATTATCCGCCCACATGCATCTCATGGTTCGCGTGGTTTGCTGGCCATTGGTTTTGGTTTAGAGCCCACCGATAGTGATTTTGATGCGATGCGACATGAGTATCTCAGTTTATATACTGAAGTGATGACTCGACAGCCTGTGTTGTTCGAGGGTATGGCAGAAACATTGGCAGATATAGAACAGCGCGGTTTACGTTGGGGGATAGTGACTAATAAACCGAGGCGGTTTACTTTGCCTATGATTGAGCATATGGGGTTGAGCAGCCGTGCCAGTGCAGTTGTGAGTGGTGATGATGCACCGCTGCCCAAACCTTCACCACAAACATTATTATTAGCCTGTGAACACATGCAGGTGGATCCGGCCAGTATCTTGTATGTAGGGGATGCTGAGCGCGACGTGCAGGCCGGTAAAGCTGCCGGTATGACCACACTGGTTGCTTTATTTGGTTACCTGTCTGATACAGATAAGCCTCAGGAATGGTGCGCCGATGGCTATATTCTGCAACCGCAAGAATTACTTGCCTATCTTTAAGTTCCTCCAATAAGCTAAACCTACCTTGATTTAACTGCGTGCACTGCTAAGCACTGCCATCGCTGCAATATTAATATCGGCAACCAGAATACTGACGAGCTGGCCGTTGTCATCTAGGATAGGCAGAGATACCGTCAGGCAGAAATCTTCAGTGGCGGTAGATAAGTAGATGCTGGATATATAGGGCGCATTTGTTTCTGCCACGCGTTGATAATAGGCCTGTTGACTACGGTCTATGCCTGCACCGCCTGCCTTGATTTTTCCATACATATTCGGATTAATCCAGTTGGCATAGCGCTGGACACCGTTAGGTTCAAGTTCAAAAATCACTTCAAAATAAGGAAATTCGGCAAAGCAGCTGTCGAGATCGTGTGAACCCGTTGAGCGATGCGTATTCAACAGTGACTGTAATGCCGACAGTGCTTTCTGTTGCCATCCTGAATAAAACTCTTTTTTCGGCAAAATGGTTTGCGGTGGTGTATCTTCGACCACCACAATACTGCCAATATTGGCTTTACCGATTTTTTTAAGTTGGGCGGCCCGTTCCGCCGCGACCACACTGTTTTCCAGCTCACCTTGTTTACCGTTGACGACAGCGATAGACACGCTGGCCACTGGATGATCTTTCCCGTCTTCGGTAGTAAAGAATCCCCGCTCCAAATCTGTCGCGTCATAAAGATGCACCGCCAACGCCTGAAACTGGCTAATAATATGTAGCAATGTTTCATTCAGTGTTGGGGCATTATGATCGTAGATGAGCACGAAGTCATCGCCACCGATGTGCCCCACCATGACGCCGGATTTATCTTGGTATTCCTGACGGATAATTTCCGATAACAACCGGATCATGGCGTCACCACGGATAAAGCCGTAGCGGTCGTTATAAGCTTTAAAATGATCCAAATCTATATAGATCAGTTGTGTATTGGCGTTATTGCGCAGGCTATTATCCAGCGTTTGTCTAAGCGTAGGCCCGGTAGTCAAATGGCTGAGTGGATGCAAATTACCGCTGGATGCTTTACGGCTGATTAATTGAGCCATGATCTCCATGGGCTGCAAAACGCCCATATAAGCGCCTTCATCATTGACTGTAATCCAGATGTCGATGTTGCCACGTTCCAGATAAAAAATGCGCGCAAGTACAGAAGAAGGCCACATATGGTTAATGACCTTTGGCAGCGGGTCACAACAAGCACCGAGCCCCGTTTGTTTCTTGGAAAAGACCTTGCCACGTCTTAAAACGCCGAGAGGTTTTTGTCCATCTAGTACCACCGCATTCGCAATATCGGCATGAGCATTAAATAAACGTCTTGCTTCGGCCAGCGAGCAGCTGACATCAATCGTCAGGCCATGACTGATATATTCACCGATATGAAAATCATCAGGCACATGTGAACGATGTGATTCATCACGTACAGGCAGCGCGGTCACCTGGTCACTGGGCACGCTTTTGGGGTGGGCAAAATAATGGCCCTGCGCATAGTGCAGGCCCAAATCCTGACAATAGGTGATATCTTCTACGCGTTCAAGCCCCTCCGCAATGATGGTACATCCCAGACGTTGCGCCATGGAAATAATGGCTTCGAGTAGCACTGTCCGCACCCGGCTACCTTGTGCCTCATGCACAATCGCGCGATCTATTTTGATGAAATCTGCGCGTACTTCAGCCAGAATACGCAGCCCATTAAAGCCGGAGCCCATGTCATCCAGCGCGATACGCAGGCCATGCATGCGAATTTCGTCACAATAACGAGCCAGTACTTCCGGGTCTGTTTTTTCACTTTCTACAATTTCGATCACCACATCGCGTTTATCAATCTGCTGCTGATTCAATATCTTTAAAATAAAGTCGAGCCAGCCGGGGCTCATGATTGTTTGCGGGAGCACATTAATAAAGATTGGCTTATCCGCAGATATAGATTGTGACTTGCCTATCAAAGCCAGTTGCTGGCAAGCGAGATCCAGTTCGTGAGTGCGCTTCACTTCTGCCGCAAGCGCAAAAGCCTCCATGCCGTTAAGCCATTTGCCTTCTGGCGTTTTCAGTCGGCATAAAGCCTCAAAGCCAAATACTTTACCGCCTTGGCCAAAATCAACAATCGGCTGATAATGCATTTGAATATGGGGCGTGAGGTCAGAAAGCAACCATGGATATTTGTGACGTGCATAAAAGGTATTGAAGGGCATTGTTGCCTGCAGTGCCTCCATCGGGTTCATGGAGTGATTGTCTTCTGTCACAAGCACCCAGGTATCTTTTAATGTGAGCGCGGCTTCTGTTGCAATCACCTGGTCAAGAATTTTCAACAATTCAGGCTCTGAATCATAGCTGAACGACGAAGTATTAATTCCTGAAAAAAGTGGGTTTTCTGAATTGGCGTGACTGTTGGCGTCAAAAGTATGCAGAAATAATTCCATTTAATACGACCTTGCTTTTAAAAGTGTAACAGGCTTAAGTGACGACGTGATTGTTTTGAAAACCTGGGCGTCTACCTGTTATAACGACAATGTCGGATTTTAATTAAGTGCAGAGATGATTAGTTTGCATAATTTCTGTTGCTCGCATATCAGCTAAGCATGTTTGAATTTAAATTCGCCCCTCTTGCATTGTAAATAGATAGTGCCTGCGAGGTTGCTAATCCTCATTACAGAGTGCCGGTGTGATTTTGCCCACATTACATTTTTCAGATTGAAAATCCTACAAACGAATAAGTAACTTCCTATAAAAGCGTTATTAAATTGACACAATAATGTTTTCAGGAACTTTTCTATTAGTGCTGTTATGAGGAGAACATTATGAACGAAGATATTGTAAAAGGTGACTGGAAGCAATTAGCCGGTAGGATTAAAGCCAAATGGGGCAGATTGACTGATGATGAAATTCAGGAGGCAGAAGGTAATACCGAATATCTGATAGGTAAGTTGCAGGAACGTTATGGACTGGCTAAAGAACAGGTGGAAGAGAATCTGCGAGATATCGGATATGATCAATGATACTTATTGTCTCGGTACAGCGTGACAGCCACTTGTTTTAATAAAATAATAAAGCCAAGAATCACTTCTTGGCTTTATTATTTAACGGCTCTATCTTGATGCGCCTATTTTAACGGGATGTAGCGTCAGTTGGTACACAGTCGCTACCTCCGGAAGTAGGCTGACCAGCTACAGAATAACAGCCATTGTTTGGAACGGGTGGCACGGTTGTAGTGGAATTATTCATACTATTTCTGGCACGGGTATCACGTGTATTAGGATCTACACGGTTCATATCTTTTCTACCCGGATTCGTGGTTGGATTTAGGTCTTGACCAGTCGGGGAAGCCGGCTGATTCGGATTAACAGTCGGTCTGGCCGGAGGTATAACGCCTGGATTGCCAGTTCCTGTTGATCCAGCTCCAGTTGCATTTGGCGTGGCACCATTGGGGGATACGCCATTTGTTGTTGCGCCATTGCCAACAGTACCATTCGTTGCTCCACCTGTTGTACCGGCAGGACTTGCACCTACGGTTCCTGCACCAGCAGCCCCAGCTGCGCCTCCGGCGGCGGCCCCAGCTGCCCAACTATAAGAACATTGTAAAAACCCTGTCAATATGACGCTTAATACAGAAACTTGTAATTTGTCTACTCTCATCTCATGACTCCTTATTGGAAAAGTAACGCAATGCGCCACTATAGGGATTCATGTCTGGTAGCTTAATAGGTTTAAGCTTAAATTCCTGTAGGAATTAGTTGACTGGGATGGAGAAGGTTTGATGGAGGAGGATTAAAATTTTGGAAAGTGCATGTGGGCTCAAGTTACCATTTTTCGCTCTACCAGGGCGGTTGAAAGCGTTCCGCTATCCACATATTCAATTTCGCCACCCATCGGCAGGCCGCGTGCGATCCGGCTGACTTTAATGCCTCTGGATTTTAGCATTTGGCCGATGTAATGAGCAGTAGCTTCACCTTCAGAAGTGAAGTTGGTAGCTAGAATGACTTCTTCAACCAGGTTATCTTGCACACGCTTGAGCAGTTTATCCAGATGAATATCTTTCGGGCCTATACCATCCATGGGAGAGAGCTTACCCATGAGTACAAAATATTGGCCCTGGTAGCTACGTGTATTTTCCAGCATCATCAGGTCGGTAGGCATCTCCACCACACATAGCGAGGATTTGTCTCTGTGGCTATCCTGGCAAAGGCTGCATACCGCATGCTCGCTGAAATTATTGCAATAGTCGCAATGCGCCAGCTTATCCAGGGCCTGTTGCAAGCTGGCGGCCAGACGCTGGGCGCCTTCCCGGTCACGCTGCAACAAATGGTAAGCCATGCGGGTAGAAGATTTAGGCCCCACGCCAGGCAGGCAGCGCAGGGCATTAATCAGTTGTTCAAGGACTGCGGGTGAGTTCAAGCGCGCGGTTCCGGTTTAAAACGGTAATTTAAAACCAGCTGGCATCATGCCACTCATTTTGGCAGAAGAAGTGGCTTCGGCCTTTGCTTTGCCGTCCTTTAAAGCGATCAGGATCAAGTCTTCTAGTGTTTCCTTGTCGTCCATGACTGAATCATCGATCTGGATGCGTTTGACATCGTTGCTACAGGTCATAGTCACTTTGACCAAACCATTGCTGGCAATGCCTTCAACTTCAGTCAATGCCAGTTCGGCTTGTGCCTTTTGCATATTGGCTTGCATCATCTGGGCCTGTTTCATCATATTGCCCATGCCACCTTTCATCATCGTATGCTCCTAAATTTGATGTGGTTAATGTAGAGGTTTAATCGAGTTGGGCACAATGGTCGCACCCATTTCCTGTATCAGGCCCTGCACAAAGTGGTCGCTCAGTATGGCGTCTTTGGCTTGATCCTGTAATTCAGCTTTTTCTACCGCCATCTGTCTGGCCGGTGTGTTGGCTTCTTGTCCCACCTGGATAGTCAGTTTAATCCGGCGGCCAAAATGGTTGTTCAAGGCACTGTTCAGTTTATCCAGGTAATTAGTGCTGGCAAGATGTTTGTGTGCGTCACCGATGCGTAGTGTCATTTGATCTGCATCATAAGATACCAGTTCGCAGTTTTGTGCTAATGCCCGCACCAGCCCTAGTTTACTTAAATGATTTTCTACTAAGGATCTCCAGTTGCCATCCCAGTTTACTGTCGCTGCTTCCTTGGTACTGACTGGCTGTGCAGGCGCTGGTTCTTCAGTCTGTGGACTTTCGATCACCGGCTGATTGATGAGTGCAGCCTCAGTGACAGAAATAGTCGTTTCCATCAGGCCAACAGGCGTTGTACTCGCCGGTTCTTGCCGAACATTTGGAGCCGCTGCCTGACGGCTTTGCGCCAGCGCGGCGCGTGCGCCACCACTGGCAGATGTGGCGCGAGCATTATTTTCGGTTGACCCGGCATTGCCGGCAGGAGCCGCTGAAGAGGGCGCCATGGCGTCTGCTTTAAAAGCCAGCATCCGTAATAGTGTCATGGTAAAACCAGCATACGCATCTGGCGCAAGCCCGATATCCCTATGCCCCAAAATGCTGATCTGGTAATACAGTTGCAGCATTTCTGCTGAGAGCTGCGATGAAAGCTCCAGCAGAGTCTGACGTTCCGGATGGTCATCCGCAATGGCCTGAGGGTTATGCTGGGCAATCGCAAGCAGGTGTAATAAAGCTGCCAGGTCTTTTAACGCACTTTCAAAACCTATGCTGCGCGAATCCATTTGCTGCGCAATATCTAACAAGGCTGGTGCATCGTTTGCAATCAGGGCACGTAATAATTCATACAGATAGCTCTGGTCAATCGCTCCCAGCATACTGCGAACATCGGTTTCACGCACTGACTGGTTGCCATAGGCAATCGCTTGATCTGTGAGCGACAAGGCGTCACGCATACTACCATTGGCGGCGCGCGCAATCAGTTGCAAAGCGGGGGCTTCAAACGTAATTTGTTCCTGACCAAGCACATCCTGCAAATGGGCTGTAATGGTACTGCTCGCCATTTGACGCAAATTAAATTGCAAACAGCGTGAAAGAATCGTGACCGGTACTTTTTGCGGATCAGTCGTTGCCAGGATAAATTTGACATGTGCTGGAGGCTCTTCCAGCGTTTTCAGCATGGCGTTAAATGCTTCTTTGGTCAGCATGTGTACTTCATCAATCATGTAGACCTTGAAGCGGCCAGCAGAAGGTGCATAAATGGCCTGCTCCAGCAGGCTGACCATATCTGCAATGCCGCGGTTGGACGCGGCATCCATTTCCACATAATCAACATAGCGGCCAATATCAATCGCACGGCAGGCATCACATTCACCACAAGGCGTCGCCGTGATGCCGGTAGCACAGTTTAATGATTTGGCCAGGATGCGCGAAAGGGTAGTTTTACCAACACCACGGGTACCGGTAAACAGATAGGCGTGGTGCAGTCTTTGCTGGCTTAGCGCATTGCTTAGCGCTTGAACCACATGGTCTTGTCCGACCAGACTGCTAAAGGATTTTGGGCGCCATTTGCGCGCCAGCACTTGGTAAGACATTGCGTACTCTATTGATTAAATGTCATGAGGCGAACCAATACTTTAGCCTAAATTGCCTGATTATGTGCACATCTCTCAACTAATCTTTCAGAGAGACACATAAGAAAAATGCCGGAATGACAATACAGAAAGGGGCGAGCCCGACCCCCGGCACTTGCTTGACAGTTGTGGCTGCTTGCTTCCGCATCTGACCAGGTTGGCTATCTTACAATGCGGGGAGGCCCGCCGGCGCTATTGTATCGCAAAAGCCGGTTAGCATGGCTGAGTTTTTAAAAAGTTATGTCTTAAAAAGCATTAACGGCATAGCTAAAAAATAACAGGCAATCTGCCTTCTTATGGTCACATCGATTCACCGGATTTCACTTCACAATGTGCTTTATTTTCTATAAATTTACGCGGTAACAAATATTATGGCAACGAATGGATACTCCATGACTGCATCTGAAATTGCTCGTGAAACCATCAAGCAAATGGCGGTTCGCCGCGTGGAACCAACGCCTGATAATTACGCACAGATTTATCTGGAAATTTCTGGAAAACCGGCCAAGGAGGATGCTGCATCAGCCTTGCGCAAAGCATTAAAGCAGTTACCACATGATTCTATGGAGCAAACCAACTGGGTTAACCGTTGGGAAAAAGTATTAAAGCAGGACAACTGGCAAGGACTGGCAGACTTGCTAAAAGAGGCAATGTTGCAACAACTTAGCCATTCCACCAAATGGCCTAAAGCGATCCGCACCTTGATGCAAGGCTGGGATGACAAACGTACAGGCATGGACATAGGCAAAAAACGTGAAATGCTTGAGCGTGTGCTAATCAATTTTGGTAATGACGACACCTTGTCTGAAAAATTGCTTGGCATGGCGAATAACTGGTTGCCCGCAGATGCCCGAGTTGAAGGGGTAACTGCTGCTCCCGAATCAAAAGACAATACGGCTGTAATGGCTGCCCCGGCAGCGATTGAGCCTTTGACCAAAGAAGAATTACCTGTTGAGGTGCAGCAATTCCATAGTGCCTATACTATTTTACAAACCTTATTGAAACAGACATTGCATCTTGGATTAATCCCCAGGCTTGAGGGTTATCCGGATTTGCAATCCGAAGCAGTTGCTTTGCAAGAAAGCACAGAGCGCGCAAAAAAACTCAAAGAGTGGGAGGCTCTGGCTAAATCACTTAAAGCTTTGTTGCTACGCGTAGAGGTAATAGGCGCTAAAGAAGACGATGTGCGTGGCGACATTATTGACCTGCTGCATTTGCTGCTCTCCAACATTGGCGAGCTGGTGGCGGATGATAGCTGGTTAAGCGGCCAGGTCTATGCCGTGCAATCGATCATTGGTGGTCCGTTGGATCGTGCCAAGCTTAAGCTGGCCGAAAAAAGCTTGAAAGAAGTCATCTACAAACAGGGCTTGTTGAAACATAGCCTGATTGAAGCGAGAAATTCCTTTAAAACCCTGATCAGTTCATTTATAGATAAACTGAAATACATGGGTGACGCCAGCGAGTTGTATGGCGGCAAGATTGAAAGCTATGCGCAGCAACTTTCACAAACTGACGATCTGATTAAAATCAATGAGTTAGTAAATTTATTAATGCGTGACACCTCGGTTATGCAAACCGACATCATGCGTTCTCGCGATGATCTGCTGAATCAGCAACGTGTTGCCAGCGACACACAGCAACGTATCTTAAAGCTGCAAGATGAACTGACCCAGCTCAGCGAAGTCGTGCGGATTGACCAATTAACCGGCGTCCTGAATCGCCGAGGTATGGATGAAGCTTTTAGCACTGAAATAGCCCGTTATCGCCGAAATGGCGAGCCGCTAAGCGTCGCGCTGCTTGATATTGATAATTTCAAATTCTTGAATGATCAGCACGGCCATGCAGCTGGCGATACTGCATTGAAACATCTGGCTAGTGTGGTAAAACGTACAGTGCGGCCAACGGATATCGTCACCCGTATGGGTGGCGAAGAGTTCGTGGTCATTCTGCCGAATACCAATCTGGAAGAGGCAGTGACCACCATGAGCCGTTTGCAACGCGCCCTTACCAAAGAGTATTTTTTAGGTAATAACCAGAAGTTGCTGATCACATTCAGTGCTGGAGTGGCGCTATTTCAGGAAGAAGATGACGTGGCATCGATTTTATTACGTGCTGACCAGGCCATGTACCTGGCGAAAAAAAGCGGTAAAAACCGGGTCATGACAGATATAGATTTACAGCAAAATCAGGCCTGATATATTTTTAGTTAATTTCAGCTCCAGCGCAATCAAGGCCTAACGCCTAGCCTTTCTGTAAAGCATACCCACTTTTGCAAGTGTCATGGTATGCTAATTGGCATCTTACATGAGGTGCCCTGTGACCAGCCCTACCACTGATCTCCCTGTCGATAGCGTCAAAGATGCCTTGCAAGAAAGCGAGCGCAGATTTTCAGCCATTGTTTCCAGCATCCCCGGTTTGGTCTTTCAAATGCACATGACTGCTGATGCGCAAATCGTATTTACCTATCTGAGCGAAGGCTGTGAAGCGTTATTGGGCATTCCCGCTGCCGCACTGCTGAAAAATGTGCAGGCTTTTTTCAATGCTATGGACGAAAAGTCCGCCAGCCAGCTAAAGCACAAGCTGCAACAATCTGCCCGTCAACATAAACGACTTGATTGGGAAGGTAAAATCTGGATTGCCGACTGGCAGGACATGAAGTGGGTTAATATCCGCGCCACCATACAGGCCCTTGGGCAGGGCGCTGTGCAATGGGATGGCATTATGCTTAATATTAGCCAGAGCAAGCAGGAAAAACTGGAAATCGAGCAGGCCAGGAAAGATTTGCAGGCACTTACCGCCCATTTAAACCAGGTAAAAGAGCAGGAGCGTGTCAGCATCGCACGCGAAATTCATGATGACCTGGGTGGCAATATGACGGCGATGAAACTCGGTCTTTCAACCATTATCCAGAAAATTCAAAACGGCTCACCGGTAGATATTGAGCAGGCAACCATGCTGCAAGCGATTGTGAACCAGACATTCGATTCCGTGCACCGTATTTCCGGTAACCTGCGACCTAATATCCTCGATCTGGGCTTGGTAGATGCACTAGAATGGCAAGTGAATCAATTCAAAAAACAATTGGGCTTGAAGGCAAGGTTCATTACTAATTGTGAAGAGCTGGAATGCGACCACGATAAATCGATGGCCTTATTCCGTATCTGTCAGGAAGCCTTATCTAATATAGCGAAATACGCGCAAGCCGATGAAGTACGGGTAGAATTGAACAGGGTTGAAGAAGAGTTATTCATGACCATAGCTGATAATGGCATTGGCATCGCACCAGCTGATAAAATAAAGCCGAATTCTTTTGGCTTGAGGGGAATGCAGGAGCGCGCAGCCGCTTTTGGAGGAGAGTGCTATATCGAATCCCCTGCGCAGGGTAAAGGCACTTTAATCCGCGTACAAGCACCAGTGCGTACTGTTGCACTTTAGATATGACTTAAATATGTTTTACTTGGATATTTAGCACAGAACCAGGGAAATGATGAGGGAACGGTTTGGATACTAAAAAAATCAGAGTCATCATCGTCGATGACCACGCCATTCTGCGCTCTGGCATTACACAGATATTGGTGGCCAGTGGTGATATTGACGTCGTTGGTGAAGCGGAAAATGTGGCGCAAGCCCTTAAATGTGTGCGTGAAATTGAAGCGGATGTGATGTTGCTGGATATCTCGCTTCCAGATAAAACTGGCATTGAAGCGCTAAAACTGATTAAGCGTGAAAATGCGGCATTGAATGTCCTGATGTTATCCATGTATATGGAAGACCAATATGCGGTGCGATCTATACGCTCAGGTGCTTCCGGCTACCTGTGCAAACATACCGCTTCTGAGGAGTTACTTACTGCCATCCACACTCTGGCTAAAGGCAGGAAATATATTACCGCCAATGTGGCGGAAATTCTGGCCGAACAGGTCGGTAATGAACATGCAGCTGCATTACATGAGTCTTTGTCTGATCGTGAGTTTCAGGTAATGCGTATGATTGCTTCAGGTTTATCCGTCAGTGAAATTGCGGATAAATTAGCTTTGTCAGTGAAAACCGTAAGTATGTACCGCACGCGTTTACTGGAGAAAATGAATCTGAAACATAATGCAGATATTACGCATTATGCTATCAAGAACCAGCTGGTTGAATAGAGTTTAAGTAATAAAAAAGGCCTTTTAAAAGGCCTTTTTTATTTTAATAACAATTAACTACGCGTTTTTCTTCGAGTAATTGATGAGTCCGTTGGTGGAGCTATCAAAGCAGGTGATCGCATCATTATTGTTCAGCAATGGCAGGATTTGGCTGGCAATCTGTTTGCCATATTCCACGCCCCATTGATCATAGCTGTTAATGTCCCAAATGATGCCTTGCACAAAAATCTTGTGCTCATACATGGCGATCAATTTACCCAATGTGAATGGTGTTAATTGCTCAAACATGATAGATGTGGTCGGGCGGTTACCTTCAAACACTTTATGCGGCAACAAATCTTCTAACGCTTTGCCGCTAAAGTCTTGCTTGACCAATTCTGCACGGGCTTCTTCGCGGGTTTTACCCAACATCAATGCCTGGGTTTGCGCCAAGAAGTTAGCCAGCAAAATCTTGTGATGCTGGTCATCCGGGCTGCCGACTTTGTAATGGCTTTTTACCGGCATCAAAAAGTCAGCCGGCACCATTTGAGTACCCTGATGAATCAACTGGTAAAACGCATGCTGGCCATTCGTGCCAGCTTCGCCCCAGATGACCGGGCCGGTTTTATAGCTGACGCGGCTACCGTCACGGCAGATGAATTTGCCGTTACTTTCCATATCTGCCTGTTGCAGGTAAGCCGCAAAACGCGACATGCCCTGATCGTAAGGCAAAATTGCATGCGTATCGACGTGGAAGAAGTTGTTATACCAGATACCAAGCAACGCCATAATCACTGGCATATTTTGTTCCAGCGGCGCAGTTTTGAAATGCTGGTCCATGGCGTGACCACCGGCCAGCAACTGTTCAAAATTATCCATGCCTACATACAGGGCAATAGATAAGCCAATGGCAGACCATAGCGAATAACGGCCGCCAACCCAGTCCCAGAATGCAAACATGTTGTCCGGGTCAATACCGAATGCTCCTACAGCCTTGGCGTTCGTAGATAACGCTACAAAGTGCTTGGCGATGTGTTGCTCATCTTTTGCAGCCTCAAGGAACCAGCGACGTGAGGAGTGCGCATTGGTCATGGTTTCCTGAGTGGTGAAAGTTTTAGAAGCCACAATAAACAGTGTAGTTTCGGGGTTGCATTGCTCAAGGGCGCGAATCAAGTGTGCGCCATCGATATTTGAAACAAAGTGTGCTTTTAAATCAGGGCTAGCATATGGTTTCAATGCATCACAAGCCATTACCGGACCAAGATCTGAGCCACCAATACCAATATTCACGATATCAGTAATACGTTTGCCGGTGTAGCCAGTCCATTGACCGCTGCGCACTTGTTCAGTGAATGTACGCATATGCGCAAGTACAGCATTCACTTCCGGCATTACATCTTTTCCATCGACTTCAATCGGTGTATTGCTACGGTTGCGCAGGGCAGTGTGAAGCACGGCACGATTTTCGGTGATGTTGATTTTTTCACCACTGAACATGCGGTCGCGCCAAGTTTCTATTTTAGAGTCACGGGCCAGTTGGAACAGCAGCGATAAGGTTTGTTGAGTGATGCGATGTTTGGAATAGTCCAGCAGGATGCCATCTACATTTAAACTGAATTCTTCGAAACGTTTTGGGTTTTGTTTAAACAAATCGCGCATTTGAACATTGCGGATATCACTTTGATGCTGGTTCAGCGCGTGCCAGCTAGGATGCGTCGTTAATTTTGCCATGTTATGTTGTTGCTTTATTTTTCAAGTCAATTAAATTTCAAGTCGGATAAATTCATCAGGCCCGCAAATGGCAATCCTTGAACGCCTTTTGCGAGCCGTTATTAATCGTTATAGTGTATCAATTCATTGTAACCGAAGTATGACACCCGCTAGTGGAGGTAAGTTTATGCTGATTGAGTCAGGCTGATCCATCCACGGAACAGGGTCAGTGTGACAGCCATGGCTATTGCATACGTCGCTACCGCCATAAATCGCTGCATCACTGTTAAACACTTCTTTGTATACACCTGATTGTGGCACGCCCAGGCGATATTGATGACGCGGTACCGGTGTAAAATTAAGTACTATTATAACAAAACTATGGTCATTGCCGCGGCGAATATAACTCAACAGTGATTGACCCGCATCCTGGCAATCTATCCATTGAAAACCCTCCTGGTCAAAGTCATGCACATGCAGGGCAGGGCTTTGCTTGTAAAGCGTATTCAGGTCGCGAGCCAGTGATTGTACGCCCCTGTGCATATGGTGTTCGGGATAGCTATCTTCCAGCAAATGCCAGTCCAGGCTCTGGTTGACATTCCACTCGCGCCACTGTGCAAATTCGTTACCCATAAAATTCAGTTTTTTTCCAGGAATGGTCATCTGGAAGGTCAGTAGCAACCTTAAATTGGCAAATTTCTGCCAGTTATCCCCCGGCATTTTGCCTAGTACGGATTTTTTGCCATGTACCACTTCATCATGCGAGAACGGCAATACAAAGTTCTCTGAGTAGGCATACATTTGCCCAAAAGTCAGCCGATTGTGTTGGTATTGACGATAGAGCGGATCGATCTCCATATAGGCGAGTACATCATTCATCCAGCCCATGTTCCATTTCATATTGAAACCAAGCCCACCTGTGTAGACAGGGCGTGAAACCGCTGGCCATGAAGTAGATTCTTCTGCGATCACAAGTGCCCCGGGGAAGCGCTCGCCAACCATGGTATTCAACTGCTTGAGGAATTCAATGACTTCAAGGTTTTCACGTCCACCATAAATATTTGGCACCCATTCACCTGCATTGCGTGAATAATCCAGGTATAACATCGAAGCGACTGCATCGACACGCAAGCCATCGATGTGGAATTCTTTTATCCAGTAATAAGCATTGCTCAGCAAGAAGTTACGGACTTCATTGCGGCCGTAATTAAAGATATATGTACCCCAGTCGGTATGTTCACCTAATCTTGGGTCGGCATGTTCATAGAGTGCCGTTCCGTCAAAGCGTGCCAGCGCCCAGTCATCTTTAGGAAAATGTCCCGGTACCCAATCAAGGATCACGCCGATGTTCGCGGCATGGCATTGATCGATAAAGTACTTCAGGTCATCCGGGCTGCCAAAACGCTGGGTAGGCGCAAAGTAACCCGTCACCTGGTATCCCCAGGACTCATTCAGTGGATGCTCGGCAATTGGCAATAATTCAATATGGGTGTAGCCCATGCTGCTTACATGCGGAATTAAGGTGTCAGCCAGGTTACGATAGGTCATGAAATGACCATTCTTATCTCGTTGCCAACTACCCAGATGCACTTCATAACAATTAAACGGCGCATGCAGCCAGTCATGTTGCTGGCGATCTTGCAGCCATTGATCATCCTGCCAGATGTAACGACTCTGGCAGATACGGTTGGCCGAACCTGGCCTAGGTTCAAACGCTTTGCCATAAGGGTCAGCTTTAACCACCACAAAGCCATGTTCGCGGTTGCGGATCTCAAATTTATATAAGTCATGTTCGGTCAAGCGCGGGATAAACAATTCCCATACGCCGCTGCCACCCAGCACGCGCATAGCATGTACACGGCCATCCCACTGATTAAAGTTACCCACCACGCTGACACGTTCTGCACTTGGCGCCCACACTGCAAACCTGACGCCTTCCACGCCATCGATAGTCATCGGTATAGCGCCCAGGGTATTGTAGGCTTCCAGCAGCCTGCCTTCGCCAAACAGGTAAATATCCTCTTGAGGAATGGTGCTGTTAAAACTGTAGGTATCTGTGGTTTCGTAATAGATTTCTTGACCATGCGGTTGAATCCGTAATTGCACCGGGGCGGTTAAAGCCGCTGGCGATGCAAATTCAAACAGTCCCTGGCGATCAACCAACGTGAGCGGTTGCCAGGTTTTATTTACGTGCACCCAGATTTTTTCGGCATTGGGCTGGAATACACGTACAAACCATGGCCCGTTCACCTCATCCTGATGAGTCCCGAGAAACTCGAATGGATTGTGATGAGTTGCATCGAGAATGCGTTGCAGGTGTTGGGAATAAATGTGATGCGATGCTGCTGATTTGAATTTCATGCTTGCAAGGTCCGTTTGACTAACCCTCATCCTAACAAAAAAAGTGAGGTTTTACGCCGTTTCCCGCGGAAATATCGTTGTCTTTGCCTGAATTATCATGCAGACTGTGGGTGTCGGACCTGCTGTTTACAAGCGTTGTGTCGTGTTTTAGTTTGTATCGCTATGCATAGCTGCAGGCTGATTTTCAGGATCAGGAAAACAGGAAGGCATCATGGCTCAAGCAGTCGAATTCGTAGAACGCAGAAGATACAACCGACGGCAGGAGCGTCATTCTGACCGGTTTATCAGTACCCTTACAAAAAATACAGTTGCCATTATCCTTGCTGGAGGTCGCGGCAGCCGATTAAAAAATCTGACTGACTGGCGTGCGAAACCGGCAGTACAGTTTGGCGGTAAATTCCGCATTATCGACTTCCCGCTTTCCAATTGTATTAATTCCGGTATCCGTCGTATCAATGTCGCCACCCAATACAAGGCACAAAGCCTGATTCAGCACATCCAGCGCGGCTGGGGGTTTTTACGTGGTGAATTTAATGAATACGTGAACATTATTCCTGCCCAGCAGCGTTTGGGCGAAGAGTGGTACAAAGGTACCGCAGATGCGGTTTACCAGAATATTGACTTGTTACGCGAAAATGGCGGCGAGTACATTCTGATTCTGGCTGGCGACCATATTTATAAAATGGATTACGGCAAAATGCTGGCTACGCATGCGCGCAGTAATGCGGATATGACCATAGCCTGCATCAATGTACCGCTCGAAGATGCAAAAGGTTTTGGCGTGCTTGAAGTGGATAACACGGATCGTGTGGTTGCTTTTGACGAGAAACCACCTAACCCCAAGCCGATGGTGGATGACCCGACCCAGGCATTCGCAAGCATGGGTATTTATATCTTTAACGCCAAGTTCTTGTACGAGCAACTGATCCGCGATGCCTACGACCGCAATTCAAACCATGATTTCGGCCAAGACATTATTCCCTACATTATTAAAAAATACCGGGTGCAGGCGCATCGTTTTACCGATAGCTGTGTGGGCGCACTGGGAAACAGCTTTTATTGGCGTGATGTCGGAACCATAGATGCCTATTGGGAAGCCAATATGGAACTCACAAAAGTCATTCCTGAATTGAACTTGTATGACAGTGAGTGGCCTATATGGACTTACCAGGAACAATTGCCGCCTGCAAAATTCGTCTTCAAGGACGAAGGTCGAACGGGTAAGGCAACAGATTCACTGGTATCCGGAGGCTGCCTGATTAGCGGTTCAAGCGTCTCCAACTCGGTATTATTCTCCGGTGTGCATGTGGCTGATTACTGCGATCTTGATGGCGCAGTCATATTGCCTAAGGTGAAGATCAACCAGGGTGTCATCCTTAAAAATGTTGTGATTGACCGCGGTTGTGACATACCGGCAGGCATGCAGATTGGCGTGGATTTAGTTCGAGACAGCAAACGCTTTTACGTGTCCGAAAAAGGCATTGTGCTTGTCACGCCAGACATGCTGGGTCAGGATTTGTATCGTGTAAAGTAATTTATAGAACTATGTAAGTCGAAGACGAAAGAGAGATGTATGTCCGATAAAAAATTGTTATTGAATCTGTATTGGCACATGCATCAACCCGATTACCGGGATCAGGTCAGTGGTGAGTATGTTCTGCCGTGGACCTATTTGCATGCGCTTAAAGATTACAGTGACATGGCCTATCATCTTGAACAGAATCCAAAGGCCAGAGTTACCTTCAATTTTGTCCCTATTCTGGTAGAGCAATTACAGGATTACGCCGAACAATCACGTATCGGCCAATGGCGTGACCCTTTGTTACGCTTATTGGCCAGTCCTGACCTGGATCATATTAGCGATGCGGATTGCCAGTTGATTGTGGATAGCTGCTTTAAAGCGCACCACGAGAAAATGCTTAGTCCGTTCCCGCATTACCAGCGATTGTTGCATCTTTATGAGTTGGTCGAGCCAGTGATGAAAACAGGACAATTTCATTACCTCTCTGCCCAGTACAAGTCTGACCTTCTCGTTTGGTATCACCTGGCGTGGACGGGCGAAGGTTTACGTCGCAAGAGTAAAGTCATTCAGCGCCTGATGACAAAAGGGTTGCTGTTTACCCTGGAGGACCGCGTAGCTTTGCTGGAGGTGCTTAGCGAAACCATGCAAGGCATTTTACCGCGCTACAAGGCACTGGCTGCCAAAGGGCAGATTGAGCTCACTACCACGCCTTACTATCATCCTATCCTGCCATTGCTGATTGACCTCAAAAGCACACAAGACGCAATGCCAGTTGCGCCTTTACCTAAATCGCCGAATTACCCGGATGGTTATGCGCGCGCCATTACCCATGTTGAAGCCGCCAAGGTTTTTCATGAGAAAGTGTTTGGGCAGAAATCAATTGGCATGTGGCCAGCAGAGGGAGCAGTCTCTCATGCTGCCTTGTCACTATTGGCAGAGCAGGACGTTGCCTGGGCAGCGACCGGGCAGGGTGTACTTGCCAATAGCCTGAAAAAACTGGGACTGGAACACGAACATGCGAAAGACTATTTATACCAGCCATATCGTGTCACTAATGGCCAGCAGGATATCGTCTGTTTTTTCCGCGATGACCAATTATCCGACAAAATTGGCTTTGAATATTCCAAGCAATACGCAAGTGAGGCTGTCAAAGATTTTATCCAGTCGCTTGAAGCTATTCACGCCAATAGCGATATAGATACGACGCCCGTTGTAAGTGTGATTCTCGATGGTGAGAATGCCTGGGAATATTACCCTTACAACGGCTATTACTTTTTGCAGGAGCTATACCAGACTCTGGCGAATCACCCGCTGATCCAGATGACGACCTTTAGCGATATTCTTGCTTTGCAGCAATCACAAGTTTTACCACAGCCCAAACTCCTGAAAGATATTAGCGCCGGTAGCTGGGTGCATGGCACTTTCAGTACCTGGATCGGCGAACCAGCCAAAAACCGCGCATGGGACCTGTTGTGTGAGGCTAAGCGTGACTATGACCAGCACGTGCACAAGCTTTCAGTTTCCGCCAAGGAGAAATGCCAGCAGCAACTGTCTGTCTGCGAAAGCTCAGACTGGTTCTGGTGGTTTGGCGATTATAACAATGCGCAAAGCGTCACCAGTTTTGACAAGCTTTACCGCCGTAACCTCAGCAATCTTTATCATTTGCTGGGGTTAGTCCCGCCTGACAACCTGTCCCAATCTATCAGCCAGGGCGGTGGCAATTCCGAAAATGCAGGCACTATGCGTCGAGGGACTTCTTGAATGGGTGTCAATTAACTTGATCAGCCAGTCGCCTTTACTTTCACTTAACCCTTACAAGACCTCAATTCAATAAAAACAATATGACGCAAGCCAGACAAGTTGGTGTATTAATGCATATCACCTCATTACCCGAAGGTAATGTTGGTCCGGATGCGTATCGTTTTGTAAATCATCTGGTAGATATGGAAGTTTCTATCTGGCAAACCTTGCCAGTCAGCCTGCCGCATGAAGATCAGTCTCCCTACCAAAGCGTTTCTGCGCATGCCGGGCATACCGGGATGATCAGTGTAAAACAGCTTTTGAACGAGGGCTGGTGCCTGCCGGATGAAGTAAACCTGTCTCAACCTGAGTTATTTTCCAAAGTCATGCTGCGCGTGCAGTCGAATGGTGCTATTTCCAAAGTGGATGGCCATGGCTTGAGCTGGTCAGGTTTCGCACGTTTTTGCCAGGCGCAACAATACTGGCTTGAAGATTTTGCCCTGTTCATGAGCCTGCGGGAGCATCATGGCTACAAAAGCTGGAATGAATGGCCCGAAGCTTACCGTGTGCACGATATATTGGCGCTGCAGGCATTTGCGGAAACGCATCAGGAAAGGCTGACGCTGATCAAATTCACGCAATATATATTTTTCCAGCAATGGGCCCAGCTAAAAATATATGCCAACCAGCGCGGCATCAAGCTGTTCGGTGATCTTCCGATATTTGTTGCCTATGACAGTTCTGATGTATGGGCGCATCCAGAGTTGTTCAAACTGGATGCGCAGTCAAACATGACTGTGGTGGCCGGCGTGCCGCCAGATTACTTTTCAGTCACTGGACAGCGCTGGGGGAATCCGCACTACAACTGGGATGCCATGCAATCTAATGGCTTCTCCTGGTGGCTGGGACGTATTGAAACCCAGTCCAAGCTATTCGATATTGTGCGCATAGATCACTTCCGCGGCTTACAGGCCGCATGGGAGATCCCAGCCAGTGAACCGACTGCCATCAATGGCTATTGGCAATCCGCTCCAGGCCATGCGCTTTTACAAACCATTTTACAAACTTTCCCGCAACTCAGCTTGGTGGCCGAAGATCTCGGCATTATTACTGAGGATGTCGATGCCCTAAGGCATGCATTCCACCTGCCAGGCATGAAAATCCTGCAGTTCGCGTTTGGTAGTGGTTACGATAATCCCTATCTGCCGGAGAATATTGATGAAAACAGTGTGATCTATACCGGCACACACGACAACGACACCACACTGGGCTGGTATCAGGAGGCAGACGAAAGTGCACGGTTGCATTTACAGGACTATGTGCGCCAGGAGTCGCCAGAAATGCCTTTAGCCTTAATGCGGTTGGCCTTAAACAGCATCGCGTTCCTCGCTGTGGTGCCTATGCAGGATATTTTAGGGCTGGATGGCAGCGCACGTATGAACACACCCGGCACCAGCATTAATAACTGGGCCTGGCGTATGCATTGGGAACAACTCACCGATGAAAAGGTGTCCGTATTTAAACAACTGGTAAAGGAAAGTGGCCGCGCCTATGCCTGAATCCAGCACAGCCATGCGCCTGGGACTGGATGTCGGTGGCACTAACTTAAGACTAGGTGTGTTCTCTAATCTCATATTGTTAGAAGAAACCCGTTTTCAAGCCAACTATTCCGCTATTTGCAAACAAAACTCACCCGAGCAAGCGTGGCAAAATATATTGCAAGTGACTGCCACGGCAATCCAAACCATGCTGGATAAGCATCCTGAGATACAGAGCATAGGGATAGGTTTCCCGGGTTTTATCAATCCGGAAACTGGTGTACTTGCTCAATCACCAAATCTCCCCGGGCTACTTAATGTCAATTTGGGCAGGGATTTATCACAGCAACTCGGACGGAAAGTACTCGTAGTTAACGATGGCAATGCAGCGGCCTATGGTGAGTACTGCTCGCTCGAACAACCTGCTGGTGGTTTGCTATATGCAGGTCTTGGTACCGGGATTGGTGGTGGATTGGTTGCCAATGGCAAAGTATGGGCAGGGGTACATGGTTACGCATTAGAGTTAGGCCATTTGATTGTTGAGCATGATGGCCCGGAATGTGGTTGTGGCAATCGTGGATGTGTAGAACAGTATGCATCAGCCACAGCGATAGGTAAAAACTATGCCAGGCAAACCGGCAAGCAATTATCAGCGCATGAAGTTTCAACGCTAGCCACACAAGGTGACAAACAAGCGCAATCAGTGTTTGCAGTTGCAGGTGAAAAGCTAGCACAGGCGGTTGCGCTAACGCTAAACATTGTCGATGTAGAAAATGTGGTGATTGGCGGTGGAGTGGTGTCTTCCTGGGCCTTGATGAAAGAGTCATTTACAGATCGATTGCAGACTGATTTGATTCGTGTTTTACGCGATAAAGTCAAAGTGGGTATGTCAACTTCTGGAGATAATGCGGGAATGCTAGGGGCAGCTTTGCTCGCAGATATACCTGTCTAATGCATGTAGTCTGTTTGTTACATTTCCGGCAAGTATTCACTAAATTTTAATAAATAGCTTTAATATTAATACTTAAGTGTTTGTTATTTATTAATTATTTTTATTGTTATGTTGGTCTAAAGCCCATATTACATGCTCCCGTAGCATCTCGTTTTCTTCCTGCAGTCTTGCTGTCAATGCAGCAATTACTTTGGGAGAAGTCGGTGCATTGCCTAATCCTACCGCTACATTGCGCAACCACTGAATATAACCTATGCGATAAATCGCACTTCCAGCCATCCGTTGCTGAAATTCACCCTCAGTCCAGCCAAAACAGGTGATAAGATCTGTGCTGTCCAAGCCATTGCGCACGGCGAAATCGCTTTCTTCAGTGGCAACAGCAAACTTGTTCCACGGACAAATAAGCTGGCAATCATCACAGCCATACACGCGATTACCGATTAACGACCGCAACTCCAATGGAATGCTGCCTTTGTGCTCGATAGTTAAATAAGAAATACAACGCCGCGCATCAAGCTCGTAGGGTGCGACGATGGCCTGGGTAGGGCAGATATCGATACACGCACTGCAATTGCCGCAATGTGAAGTCGTTGGTTGATCAATAGGCAAAGCCAGATTGGTATAGATTTCGCCCAGGAAAAACCACGAACCTTGTTGTCGATTAAGTAATAGCGTATGTTTTCCGCGCCATCCTACACCGGCTTTGGTTGCCAGTGCGACTTCCAGCACGGGCGCGCTGTCGGCGAACACCCGATATTCAAAACTACCAAAGGTGTCGGTGATACGTGTGCATAACTGCTGGAGCTTTTGCCGCATGACTTTATGGTAATCCCGCCCCATCGCATAACGCGCGACATAAGCTTTGTTCGTATCTTCGAGAATTTTCCAGCCATCCTGTGCATCGTCCGGCATGTAATCCAGGCTCACAGAGATCACGCGCAAAGTACCGGGCACCAATTCTGCCGGTCGGCTGCGCTTGGAGCCGTGTTTTGCCATATAATCCATGTCGCCATGGTATTTTTTTTCCAGCCAGCGCATAAATCCTGGCTCAGCGGCGGACAGGTCAGTATCGGTAATGCCGATATTGCCAAAGCCCAATTCGCGCGCCCAGCCCTTGATCGTGGTTGCCATTTTTTCGGCAGCATGATGATCAGGTAACTGAATGGGAGCGGGATGTAAATGGTCTGACATGACAGAAACGTATTCTACACAGATTTTAAAAGACGAAGCAGCGACTACGCATGCGGCAGGTTTGCTGGCAAAGCAGTTACAGCCAGGGCAGGTGATTTACCTGCATGGTGACCTCGGTGCCGGGAAGACCACGCTGGTGCGCGGTATCCTGCATGCACTGGGGCATAGCGGAAAAGTCAAAAGCCCAACTTACACCATCGTAGAACCTTATAACCTGTCTATCGGTTCATGTTACCATTTTGACTTGTACCGCTTTCAAGACCCTGAGGAGTGGGAAGCCGCCGGATTCAGGGATTATTTCAATGCCACGAGTATTTGCATGGTCGAATGGCCTGAGAATGCAGGTACTTTGTTACCAATTGCCGATATTGAGATTCAGTTTGATATTTTGCCACATGGGCGCGTGCTGCATATCACCAGCCAGCAACCGCTATCATTGGAAGGTTTATGCCAGTAAGTCGTTTTAAATGCTTTAAAGTCTGGCTGCTGACAGCTTTGTTATTTGCATTCAGCATCGCGTCACAGGCCGCTGAAGTGATTCTAGCCAATTTGCAGCAGCAGGGTAGCCAGGTGCATCTGGAGTTGTTGCTGGACCAGCAGGTGAAATACCGGGTATTCACACTCGATAACCCGTTTCGGGTAGTGATTGATATGGATACAGTCGCTATCAGCCCCACCTTAAAAGCGTTGCCACCGCAGCTTGATCCGCAGCATCCTTATCTCTCTAAAATCCGTATTGCGCCATTTACCGAAAATACCACCCGACTGGTGTTTGATATCAAATCTGATATCAAACCTTTGGTGACTGATATGAATGCGGGTAACTCGCAGCAACGCCTGGCTATCAGCATTGCCCCGGCTACAGCCACAACTGAACCACCGCTAGGTTCACCGGCCTTGGCACATACAAAAAAAATGCAAGAATCTGAGGCTGGTAGCAATGAAGAAAAACCTGGTAGTGCCACCGAGCCAGTCGCTGAGCCAGTAACACCTGGTGCATCAGCAGAAAAGCCCGTGGAGAAGCCAGTTTCAGATAAGCCAGCTGAAAAGCCGGTTGAAAAACCTAAACAAGTAAAACCAGGCCAGAAAATTATCACCATCGCGATTGATGCGGGCCACGGTGGCGAGGATCCCGGCGCCAGAGGTGCTAAGGGTAGCCACGAAAAGAATATTACGCTGGCGATTGCACGCAAACTGAAACAACAGATTGATGCCGAAGATAATATGCAAGCCATCCTGATTCGAGATGGTGATTATTTTGTACCATTAGGTGACCGCGTTAAAAAAGCGCGTGCTGCAAAAGCGGACTTATTTATCTCTATCCATGCAGATTCGTTTATCAACAGCACTGCGCGTGGTTCTTCGGTGTTTGCATTATCCGAACGCGGCGCTACCAGTGCCGGCGCACGTTATCTGGCGAAGAAAGAAAACGCGGTGGACTTGATTGGGGGCGTGGCCATTGATACTCGCGATATGGACCTGGCACGTACCTTATTGGATTTATCACAAACGGCTACCATTCATGACAGTATTCGGATGGGTAAAGCGGTATTGGGGCGTATTGCCAAAATTAATACCTTGCATTCCAAGTATGTGGAACAGGCGGCGTTTGCGGTATTAAAATCACCGGACATTCCTTCGATTCTGGTAGAAACTGCGTTTATCAGTAACCCTGAAGAAGAAGCCAGGTTGAATGATGATGGGTACCAGGATAAGTTGGTCAATGCGATTCTGTCGGGGGTGAAGTCGTATATAGCGACGAACCCTTCATTTTCAAAAAAATAAAAGTCAGATATCTCAGGCGAGTTCTTCTGTACGTCATTCTGGCGTAGGCCAGAATCCAGGCCTGGTTTAAATATAGAAAAAGTACGTTGTATTACTTAAGTATTTGGTTATTTCTTAGGATATGCACGATTCCTTTTCGCTTCTCAGGCGAAAAACGACACTAGCGCTGTTGCGCCAATTCCGTCTCTCTCTGCGTCTTTCCATATCCCGCCTGCACCTTCAACGCCCGGCTGATAAATCCATTCAAAGTCTTCCTCGCCTCATCCACCAATTCGCTATCTGTAAAAATTTTAGGATACTGATACCCCAGCCAACTATACAAACTTAAATGCTGGCAAATCAGTTCTGCCTGTTCCAGATATTGCGCTTGTTTGCCTTTCAACCACTCTGGCAGCATCGGCAATGCGCGCGGTTGTTGGTGATAAATAGCCTGTATGCACTGCACAAAGTAATCACGTGCAATCGGTACCTGTATCGCAAGAGGGGCGCACATCAGGCGATATTTATCACGCATGGACAGTTGCGGAGCAGTTTCATCAATCAACAGCGCCTGCTGGTGCTGCAATGATGTGATCTGCCATTGCATGGTCTGCGTACCAGATTGTCGTTGATATTTCGTATGTAAATATTCCACACATTCCGCAAGCCGCCAGGTGGGAATCCGCTGGCTTAAATCTTCAATATCGCCGCCGCTGATTGCAATGGGCAGGGCAAAGGGTGCCACGGTATCATCGCAGCCCAGCATTTCATTCAAATGCCATTGCTCATCATCTTCCAGCACAGTGACATAGCCGGTGTCATACAAACCATGCCGTCCGGCACGCCCGGCGATTTGCCGCATTTCGGTGGCGTTCAGCATGCGTGGTGCCACACCATCGAATTTATGGATATTGGCAAAAATCACCCTGCGGATAGGCAGATTGAGTCCCATGCCAATCGCATCGGTGGCCACTAGTATTTGCGCTTCGCCACTGGCAAAGCGGGCTGATTCGCCGCGACGTACTTCAGGAGAAAGCGCACCGTAAATAGTGGCAACCTGAAATCCCCACTGGCGAATCCTGGCTGCCAGCGTCAGCACATCTTTGCGGCTAAAAGCGATAATCGCATCGCCTGCCTGCAATACTTTTCGCAACTTGGCTGCATGGTACCGTTCACCGCAAATGCTGGCGTCTTCAATCACCAAAGGCGTCATGCGCTGCAAGTGGGTGAGGGTATAAGGCTCATTGAGTGCATCCAGCACGCGGGTGCAGCTTTCAGTGACGCTATTGGCGCCACAGATAAACACCTGTCTGGCGGGCACGCCAACTAAAGCAGCAGTCCATGCACTGCCTCGATCCGGGTCCATCAGCATCTGGATTTCATCAATCACGGCGACATCAAACGCCATATCTGGCCGCAGCATTTCAATCGTGGAAGCGGTATGTCTCGCCCCAGGAACCATAACTCGTTCTTCACCCGTGACCAGGTTGCACGCCACGCCTGCCTGCATCAGCCGGTCCCGCACTTCCATCGCCAGTAAACGTAGGGGCGCCAGGTAAACGCCAGACTCCGCTTTACGCAAGGTTTCCAGGGCCTGGTAGGTCTTGCCTGAATTGGTCGGGCCGACATAAAAGTGATGCTGGCGTTTAAGCTGGCGGGCGAGGGCAAAACGGTTGAGGTAGGCCTGGAAATCGGAAAGCGACATGGCCTCCATTCTAGCAAAACAGGTAGAATAAGCAGATGCAAATTAAACTACTTCCCGATCAACTCATCAGTCAAATTGCTGCAGGTGAGGTGGTGGAACGCCCGGCCTCGGCACTCAAAGAACTCCTTGAAAACAGTGTTGATGCCGGTAGCACCCAGATTCAAGTGGCATTAATTCAAGGTGGCACTAAACTACTCAAAGTCACTGACAATGGCCACGGCATTGCCAAAGATGAGCTGGAACTCGCCTTGACGCGGCATGCCACCAGTAAAATCCAGAGCCTGGAAGACCTGGAGCAGGTTGGCAGTCTCGGCTTCCGTGGTGAAGCGCTGGCGAGTATCGCTTCAATTTCACGCACTGTGCTTACCAGCCGCCAGCAGGCTTCCAGCCATGCCTGGCAGATTAGTGCTGAAGGCACGCAAGGTCAGCCAATCAGCCCGGCAGCGCTTGATGAGGGTACTATTGTTGAGGTACATGACTTGTATTTCAACACTCCAGCCCGCCGCAAATTCCTGAAAACTGAAAACACCGAGTTCGGCCATTGCGAAGATGCATTTACCCGCATCGCCTTGTCGCGCTCGCAAATTGGTTTTTTACTGCAACATAACGGCAAAGCCATTATGCGGCTGGCAGCAAATACGCCACAGCAACGTATTACCGATGTCTTAGGTAACGAGTTTGCCTCACAAAGCGTCTGGCTGGATGAAGGCAACGGTGGTTTGCGCCTGTGGGGCATGACCGCATCGCCTACCTATCAACGCCATAGCCGCGATACGCAATATGTGTTTGTGAATGGCCGTTTTGTGCGCGATAAGTTGATTGCGCATGCCATCAAACAGGCTTACCAGGACGTATTACATGGCGATAAACATCCGGCCTTCGTGTTGTTCCTCGAACTGGATCCGTCATTAGTTGATGTCAACGTACACCCGGCCAAAACCGAAGTCCGCTTCCGCGAATCGCAAGCCGTACACCGGTTTATTTTCCATAGCCTGCACAAAGCATTAGGCAAGACTTCAGCCGAAATACAAGCCAGCCAGCCGGTGCAAGCGCCATTTAACCCGTTTACGCCCGGGCTATCCATGCCGCCCCAGCAAGTGGAAATACCCCTGCAAAACCGCTCGGTTTTCGATGGCAATTACCAGCCGACCATCAGTAATGGCGCAGCTATTGCCCAACAATTTTACGGGCAAATGTATGGTGACCTGAAACCTACTAACGTGAGTGTATTGGGGAGTATCCAAGAAAACGCTCTTTCAGAAGATTACTTAAACCCGATATCACTGTCTGAAGCCGTTCTCACTCAAGAATCAGCGCCACAAGCGCAACAATATCCACTCGGTTTCGCGCTAGGCCAATTGCACGGCATTTATATCCTAGCCCAAAATACGCAAGGTATGGTCGTCGTCGATATGCACGCGGCACACGAACGCATTATGTACGAGCGCCTGAAAAGTGCTTTAAGTGAGCAAGCCATCGCCACACAGCCATTGCTGATCCCAATGAGCTTTTATGCAGAAAAAGTAGAAGTTGCGACATTGCAATCTCTGCAAGGCAGCGATACCTTACAACAGCTAGGATTTGATTTAGCTACCTTGTCGCCGACCACCATTGCCATCCGTGCCGTCCCGACTATGTTGCAAGATGCTGATGTGGTGTCATTGGCCCGCGCGGTGCTGCGTGATCTACATGAGTACGGTGCCAGCCGGGTATTGCAGGAAAGACAGAATGAAGTGCTAGGTACGATGGCTTGCCATGCCGCTGTCAGAGCCAACAGGCAGCTCACACTCACTGAAATGAACGCTTTGCTAAGGGATATGGAAGCGACTGAAAGAAGCGGGCAGTGTAATCACGGCCGACCGACCTGGTTCCAGGTTAGCTTGAATGATCTGGATAAGATGTTTATGCGCGGGCAATAAATTTAGCCTGTATAAAACTCAATGAAAATAATAGGTTATGACTTATCCAATTGAACAAAAGTTAGTCATTAGTGTTGCTTCAAGCGCTTTGTTTGATCTAACTGAATCTCATGAGGTTTATAAAACCCACGGCGTAGAGGAGTATCGCCAGCATCAAGAAAAGAACATTAATGTTCCGTTTGCAAAAGGCGTTGCGTTCCCCTTTATTCGCAGGTTCCTGGCAATTAACAAGGCCTTTCCCAAAGAGTTACCGGTAGAAGTTGTGCTGTTATCAAGAAACTCACCGGAAACAGGGTTGAGAGTGTTCAGATCAATCCAACATTACGGCCTGGATATCTCACGCGCCAGTTTTATGACAGGCAGGTCTCCGCATGAATATATTCCCGCATTCAACACCTCACTATTTCTGAGTGCCAACGAAGCGGATGTGCAAAGTGCGATAGATTTAGATTATCCCGCAGGCGTAGTTTTACCCTCAAAAGTCTATGATGATGAGACTGATACGGAGTTGAGAATCGCCTTTGACTTTGATGGCGTGATTGCGGATGACGAAGCTGAAGCTGTTTTTAAAACGAATAATGATCTAACCGAATTTGAAGCGCATGAGGTTGCCAAGCAATCTATCCCACATCAGGCAGGGCCTTTGGCGGATCTGTTTAAAAAACTGTCTTTGATGCAAAAGCTGGAAGACAAACTCCTGAGCGAAAATCCCAATTATAAAAAAATACTGAAAATTGCCATTATTACAGCCAGGAGTGCACCTGCTCACGAACGTGTCGTGACAACATTAAAAGAATGGGGCGTTTCTGCGGATGAGTCGTTTTTCCTGGGCGGAATGGAAAAAGCGAGAATTCTATCGGTGTTAAAACCGCATATGTTCTTTGATGATCAGCGTAGCCATTTGAAATCTTCAGCGGGAGATATTCCGATGGTGCATATTCCGTTTGGCGTTGCGAATAAGAAAATTAAGTAAAATCAAAGATGTGGAACCTTTAATAGAAGCATACCAAACTAGTTTCAAATAAGTTTGAATGATGTATTTAAGATACTACGCGGGGGCAATGATGTTTAATAAATTTTTAAGCTATAGATTGCTTTCCTATCTATATATTGTGCTAAACATTTCCTATTGAGAGCCACTAACAAATGATTCTCTGCAAAAAGACACTTGAATGTCTTCGAGAAATGATCAATGAAAAGTCAGAATATCGATCTGGCCCAAAACTGGTTCAGTTTTTCAATGATCTGGGTTTCAACGACTCATATGGTCAGGGCTTTCCTTCCCGCTGGTTCTTCACCGATGAACGTTTGGCGAAAATCAATGGAACGCCGAATATCGATCAGTGCATCAAAAATACCTTTGCTCCTGTAAATTTTATCGGCAGAGTTCAAGACTTAGATCTCCTGATAAAAGAGTTCAACCAATACTTTGCCTTCGACAAATGGAAGGTTGTTCGACGCGAAACTGAGATCTATTTTCAGAAACTTGAAAAAGTGGAAATTCAATCCGGAGAGCAAAAAGATTCAGAGAATGACTTTCTGAGTCGAGAGTTTACGAACATCGACCTTAGAATGCTAAAACTCGAAAATGCTATTACTGATGTCCTTCAGCAGAGAGTTAAGGAAATTGAAAAGTGTTTTAACTCTGGCTCACCGCTGGCAGTAATACTTTTGGCAGGAAGCGCATTGGAAGGTATTTTTCTTGGGTTGGCTATTCAGCATCCACAGCAATTCAATTCTGCCAAGTCATCTCCAAAAGATAGCAATTTGAGAGTTAAGCAATTTCACTTGTGGAATCTTAGTGGTTTTATCGATGTTGCCAAGGAATTGGGCTTGATACAGCATGACACATACAAGTTCAGCCATTCCTTAAGAGACTTCCGAAACTACATACATCCGTTTGAGCAAATGAGTTCTGGCTTCTCTCCAAGGGAGCATACGGCAAAAATTTGTCTGCAAGTATTACGAGCTGCTATTCAAGAAATTGGCGACAATCTTTCGAGAATACGAAATGTTCAGTAACGATAGAATCAAACCACTTGCAGAGATGGTCTTTATTTCCGAGGTCGTCAAGCAGGCAAACATTGCGAAACGAGCTTCTGAACGCCTATGTGCGATGAATGATAGTTTTGACGCGTTAGAAGTGTGGTGTTCAATTCAATCTATCCTTGTTGCTGCGGGGAATGTTTCCAAAATACTTTGGCCTTCTCGAAAAATCTCCATTCCAAGAGGAGAAGCGTTGCGAGCTTTACTGAGTATTGATGATCAAAGCCTACTTTCTGATCGCAAGCTCCGCAATCATTTTGAGCACTACGATGAGCGCATCGAAGACTGGTTCAAAAAACCAATTCTGCAGTTTACATGGATTCTTATATTGATCCATTTAAGCCGGTTTGGGGAAGTAACGTCCCAAATATTCATCGGTTCTATAATCCTCTGACGGGAGTTCTAACATTTCGTGGCGAGTCAGTGGATTTGTTTGCAATATTGCGTGAGCTTGACGACATTATGAGTAAATGTCGCAACTTTGCGCTTGTATAAATAGCAACTTTTTAGAATTGATCCACATAGTGATTAGCTTCTGTTATATTCAATTACACTGACAGCCTAGCACTCCCAGACGAAATCCGCTGTATGGATTGAGGTTGCTGCCGATAAGCCCTGAGAAATGCCTGCCGCATACGTTCACGGTCACCAAAGCCTGTTTCTCGGGCAATGATTTCAATTCGATGGTGGCCTGTTTCCATCATTAGCCTTGCAGATTCTACTCGTAGCCTTTCTACGACTTTTGCCGGGGGCAAGCCTGTTTCTTCGGTGAACACACTACTAATTGGCGCGAGCTCAGGTTGACGACTTCTGCCAAGGATTCAACGGATAAATCTGCTTTCAGGTTTTCTTTGACATAGGAAAACACCATTTGCACCCGGTCAGATTTTGCTTCGAGCTCATATATGCAGGCGATCAATATCAAGTTAACTGATGAAGATTTTGAGCTGCTGGCGAATACTTTCAAGACGGTTAATTCATAGGTGGTAACCTCTCCAAATAATAATTCTCCAGGCAAAGCTTAAGCTGGTCCTGTTTTCACTAAACAGTCATCTTTGAATCAACCGATTTCTGATATTTTCTTGATTGATAAAAATTAAAAGAAATCGCGAGTGAATATGAGTTTATTAAAAACGGTTTTGCTGGTTAATCTGGTTTTTTTTGCCAATCTGAGCCACGCTTTGGTGATGCCTGCCTCTGGCGAGTCTTTGATTGTTGACCAACGCGAGACTTTGTATGTCAATGATGGCGATATATTTGATTTGTCATCTTTAAATATCATGCCTGGCGGTGGCATTGATATCTATGGCAATACACAGAATGCTTCTTTCTCGATTATCGCAAACAGCTTTATCAATATTGGTGGCTATTTAAATCTGTTCGTATCTGAAACTACTCTTAAAGCGAGAGACATCAGTTTCTCAGGGGTCATCACTTTAGTAAGTGGTAGTGAGATTACCTTTAATATCCGAAAACAATCTGAATTTTTCCGGTAAAGTATTTCTTGATGGTGTGCCACTTGTACCGCCGCGTGGTGGCCCTCTCACTGCCCCTGAGCTACCACCGAAGATACAAATACCTACCATTACCCCATCCGCTATTCCTGAGCCTGAGAGCTATTCACTATTGTTAGCCGGGTTGTGCATTGTCGGGATGGTGAAACGTCGTCGTTTAGCTTGATTCAGCCTATTCGCATTAGCTAGAAAAACACTTTCTGCTTAAGCTAGCAGAAAGAACATTGTCAGTTTTTTTGTCCGTCTTGTAGAAGTGACTTTAGTGATTGAAGGTTAGCAATCACGTCTTCCAGTATGCACTGATTGAGACTAAATAAGATTGGAAGCAAGCATTTGGCTACTCGCAGCGATTCGTGATGCATGTTTTTTCCTGCTATTTCAAATCTGCTGTTAGTATGCCTGCATGATAAATCTAGCGCCATCCAATGTCAGTAAAGACCTCGAACTCATTGAAGCAAACCGGCAATTCTACGACCCGCTATGGACGGATGCGCGGCTAGTTAGCCCTGAGCGCTTCAATACCTGGCCGCTAGTTTCATCTTTAATCTCCAAATCTAAAACTCGTCTTGAAATCGCTCCGGGTTTAAGACCGCGATTACCTATTCAGGGCACACATTTCGTGGATATCAGCGCACCAGCAGTTGCCAAGCTGCAGGCGCATGGAGCAAATGCGATGCAGGGCCTGGTTTCGGCGTTGCCGTTTGAGGATGGCATATTCGGCCTGGTATGCGCTTTCGATATTGTCGAGCATGTTGATGACGACGATGGTGCTTTATCCGAGCTTTCGCGTGTGGCTGCACCTGGTGCGACATTGCTGCTCTCGGTGCCGCTGCATCCATCGCAGTGGACAGCTTTTGACGACTTTGTCGGGCACTGTCGCCGTTACGAACCAGAATCTCTAGTCGCTAAGCTTGCCAAATATGATTTTGAAATCGAGCAAAGTGCTATTTACGGTATGCAGCCGAAATCGTCACGCCTGCTTGATCTCGGCATGTGGTTTCTCACCCATAGGCGTAAACGCGCGCTATGGTGGTATAACAATGTATTCATGCCGATGGGTGTACGTTTCCAGAAGAAACTCGACCTTGTTACTGGCATGATAGACACCAAAGGAGTGGATGAGGTGCTGCTTGTATGCCGCAAGATAAATAAGCGTAATACAGCTTAATAATGGTAATAAAGCTTTATCGCTGATCTAAAATGATGAAGCCTGTTATTAACAGGCTTCATCTATCTAGCGTCAAATAGTGACTATTGAATAACCCCTAGTTGTTTAAATAGCCCATACGTATCCAGCACATCCCAATGTTCTGCCAGTTTGCCATTCTCGATTCTGAAAATATCCACTGCATGGATGCTGTAATGCTTGCCGGTTGCAGGGATGCCTAACCAGTCACCTTGCTGCGTTCCTGAATAAATACCATACGCCCAAACCGTATCACCCTCTGCGACCAGTTTTTCCAGCTGATAGTGCCAGTCCGGGGCTGCTTTAAACCAATCCGCAAAAAAAGCTTGAAATCCGCTTAATCCTTGTGGCACCAGCGGGTTATGTTGAATATAGCCTTGCTGCATAAACTTCGGCAGTTGAGTGAAGTCTTTTTTCACAAAAACAGCATTGGCGAAATCTGCCAGTAGTTGTTTGTTTTGTTGGGTTACGTCTTGCGCCATGAGAGTAGTTCCTTTCGTTATCAGTGTTGTCAAAATCAATGCATTCAATATGCGTTTGAACAGATTCATCAGTTCTCCTTTAAGCAATTGCATAACACTTGTCTGTGATGGAGTTGCGCATCATAATTCCATAAGTTACTTTTAGTAAGTAGGCACCTTAAAGTAACTTATGCACTTAATACCCACTTAATAAGTTTTGGATTCAAAAGGAAAAGACGATGCTAGATGACACTGAGCAACCTCTGCAGATCGCGAGTAGCTGGAATGCATATCAGGCAGAATGCCCGACGCGACTGATGCTTAACCGGATTGCGGATAAATGGACAGTACTGGTGCTTGGCTTGCTTGAGAGTGAAACCAAACGTTTTAATACATTGCACCGTGAGATTGGTGGAGTCTCGCAAAAGATGCTAACGCAAACGCTGAGGGGCCTTGAGCGGGATGGATTAGTTTCGAGAACAATTTACCCGTCTGTTCCACCCCGGGTGGAATATACAATTACTGCATTGGGTAAAACACTTGTTGGTTTGCTGGCAGCATTGCGAGTTTGGTCAGAGACACATATTGAGGAAGTGCTAGAGGCTCAGCAAAATTATGACAACATAGCGCAGGAAGCGCTCAAACCGCAGACAGATGGGGTGAGAAAAGTTCGTTTTTGAATGTTTATGCCAACAGCAAAAAAACCGTTGGTTGTTTATGAACATCTGGTAACGGGGTTTTTTTCCATTCTGCTGCCGTTTTTGTCACTATTAATTCATTCTTTGCCGTGATGTTACAGGCTACGCATAACTTTGTTTGCGGTTGCAGGCTGGCAACCAGGTCTTCCAGCATATGCTGATTGCGGTAGGGCGTTTCTATAAACAATTGCGTTGCCTGCTGTTTCTTGGAATCAAACTCAATCCCTTTGATCGCTTTAATGCGTTCAGCTTTGTCACTTGGCAAATAGCCCAGAAACGTAAACCGTTGGCCATTTAACCCACTTGCCATTAAGCCTAATAACAAACTGCTGGGGCCAATTAACGGCGTTACGCGTATGCCTTTTTGATGCGCCATGGCTGCCAGGGCAGCGCCGGGGTCTGCGATACCGGGACAGCCTGCTTCACTCATCAGGCCGACATCAGTCCCTTGTTGCAGGGGCTGTAATAGGGCAGGTAATTCTTTTGGCTGAGTATCTTTATTCAGCAGACTAAACGTCAACTCTCGAATCGGCGTCGGATGGCCGCTGGCGGCCAGAAACTGGCGGGCGGTTTTTTCGTTCTCGACAATGAAGTGCTGCAAGCTATGCATGCGGCTGATCACTTCTGGCGGCACGACTTGTTGCGGCGAAGTATCTTCTGCCAGGGGAACGGGAATGAAATAAAGCGTGCCGGTTGTCATAGGTATGGTGTTTGATTGATTAAGCTGAATTATCCCACGACGGACATAAAAAAAGCATCCTTGTGAAAGGATGCTTTTTTAGCTTGATAGATCACCGTTTTCCATTAGATGGAAACGGCAAATCATTTAATACTTCACTTGTACGCGATATTTAAGCGTCACATCGCTTTCAGCGGGAACGTTGATTTTCCAGGTGGCCTGATGCGCACTGGTTTTTTTGTGCGGCTGCGATTCATTCAGGATCTTCCAGTCGCCATTGATCGGCTCTTGCACGTTGACCGTGACCGCTTCTTTTTTGGCATTGTGCAGGGTGATGGCATAGGCGCTTTCATACAGCGGCACCTGGTTATTGCTTTTGTTCAGGTTTTTAAAATCGGTTTGCACGCGTTCTGCGGTGACATCAAACGCATTGCCCAATTTGAGGCGCACGGTATCGTTTTTAGCGGTGTGATCAATCTGGTCTTCACCGACAAACTGTGCAGTGCCATCGCTATCCTTTTTGTAAACGCGCATGGTGCCTTTGGGTAATGGAATGCCTAGTTTGCTGCTTTCCTTGTTTTCAAACTCGACATAGACCTGCACCTTCTGCTTTTTCTCTACGTCACGGTATTGGCCTTGATAGTAGTAATCAGCGCCGGTTAACACCAGCTCTTTACGCGCAGGAATCTGCTGGGCGGTGAGCAGTGCCACCTGCTTGGTCTGATTTTCGGCAATACTGGTTGTGCGTGGCAACGTATAGAGATGGTATTCCAGCAAGCCTTGCTCAGTTGGCATTGGCGCATCCGCCGCCATGGCTTCCGAGCGCATCATCATGGTTTTCGGGCGGATGGCTTCGCGCACGCGATTGACATCGCCGGCCACTAATTGCACTTTGGCATTCGGGTAGGAAGTACCGCTGGTGTTGTTCAGGGTGACCCAGCCTGACAGGTCTATAGTGTCTTCCTTACTGCTGAGTTCAGCGACGTAATCGGCTTTCCAGTTCAGGCCGCCGGTGAGGTAGCTTAATTCCACACTGGCTTGTTCAGCACCCTTATATTGCACCTGCGTGGTCAAGGTTGGGCGATCTCTCAGCTGACCAGGCACATTCGGATAGGCGATGCGGCCTGGAAAGCCTGTTTCGATACGATTGCCGATTTTAAGCACGATGCCGTTTTGTGCTGAGAGGACGGTGGCGGTTTCTTCAGTTTCGGCACCGGTGGTTGGGTTGGTTTTAATGACGCTGACTTGCTGGCCAACAAATTTCTCTAGTAATGTTTGCGGGCTGAGCAAGTCAAAATCAAAGTTTTGTTCCAGCACTTGCAGGCTGGTATTCGGCAACAGGCTGCGTAGCAGGGCTGTTTCCGGCTTGATCTGAGCGCTGACATCACGGAATGACAAAGCGGATGAGCCATTATTCAATTTGAGTTTGCGGCTATCTTTGACCAGGGCCAGATCTTCGTTGTAGATCGTGACGGCGACACCGGTTTGATCTGATTGCGGGCTGATGATGGCCGTTTCCGCGTGAGCGAGTGAAAAACTACCCAGTGATAAAAGTAGCAGGGAGCTGAGTCGCATGAATATCCTCTCGTTGTTGTGTGTGCTTGTATGCTTGTGACTTTGTAAACGCGGCTGCCGTTCAAAAGTTAACAGCGTTCGCTCTGATATTTAACTATAAGCTAGGTACGTGGCAGGGATAAGACATCAATGCCAGCTTGCTTCAGCATGTTGACCAGTGCAATTAAAGGCAGGCCAATTAAAGCATTGGGGTCGTCCCCACGCATATAGTCGAGCAGCGCGATGCCCATGCCTTCGGATTTGGCACTGCCTGCGCAATCGTAGGGTTGTTCCAAGCGTAAATAGGTTTCGATCTGTAGGGGCGTCAGCGTTTTGAATTTAACGTAGTAGGGCACGATAGTCGATTGCATCTGCTGGCTGGCGCTGTCATACAAAGATAAAGCACTATGAAAAACCACTTCTCTGCCACTGAGCATGGTGAGTTGTTTGACTGCGTTTTTATGATTTCCTGGTTTGCCTATTTGCAAACCATCCACCGTGGCTACCTGGTCGCAGCCGATGATCAGGGCATTTGCGTAACTCTCTGCCACTTTTAGCGCCTTGCTTTCAGCTAGTCTTAAAGAAGTGTGTTCCGGACTTTCGCTCGCTAGTGGCGTTTCGTCGATACCAGGCGACACGCATTCAAATGGCAGGTGCAGTTTTTCCAGGACTTCGCGACGGTAGCGGGAGGAAGAAGCAAGAATTAGGGTTGGCTTAGTCATTAGGATAAAAAAATCCCCGAAGGATATTCGGGGATTTTAGCATTTTGATGAAACCGGTAGATTACTCTGGTTATTAATCAGGTTGAATTTCAATCAATGTTTCGTCTGGCGTTACGCTATCGCCTTTGGCTACGTGTATTGCGACCACTGTACCTGCTTTACTGGACTGGATTTCGTTTTCCATCTTCATGGCTTCGATCACCAGTACGCCATCACCGGCATTCACTTTGTCACCAACGTTGACTTTAACGGTCACAATAGTGCCTGGCATGGCAGTAGTCACGCAGCCTGGATGGGTAGGGCGAGGGCGACCGCTGGAAGTCACGGCAGCTGCCTTTTTCTTGCCACCGTTGGAATTACCACCATCACTGATTTCCATTTCGTCCAGGGTTTCAACGAAGACTTCTTCAGAGATACCATCTACTTTTACGTAGTAAGGACGGCGCTCTTCACCAGCATGGCCGCTACCAGTCAGTTTGATATGGTAGGTTTCACCGTGCAATGTGATATTGAATTCATTCGGTGCGTAGCGTGCAGCAGCGGTTTGCTGCGTCACTGCTTCTTTGCTAAGTAATTGCTCAGGTTGCAGTGAACCGGCATTACGCTCTTGCAGGAAAGTCTGGCCGATATCAGGGAACATGGCATAGGTCAGCACATCTTTTTCATTGTTGGCAAAGCGTTCGGCTTCACCTTGCAACTTGGTCATTTCTGGTTGCAACAGGTCAGCAGGGCGGCAGGTAATCACTTCTGCATCGCCAACTGCTTTCTGGCGCACTTCTGCATTCACAGGCGCTGGCGCTTTACCGTATTGACCTAGCAGGTAGTTCTTTACTTCGTTAGTGATGGATTTGTAACGGCCACCGGTCAATACGTTCAACACTGCCTGTGTGCCTACGATTTGTGAAGTAGGCGTCACTAATGGAGGGAAACCCAAGTCTTCACGTACACGCGGGATTTCAGCCAGTACTTCATCCATGCGGTTGAGCGCGCCTTGTTCTTTCAACTGGTTAGACAGGTTGGAGATCATGCCACCCGGCACCTGGTTAACCAGTACACGGGTATCTACCCCAGTGAATTCGCTTTCAAACTGCCAGTATTTTTTGCGTACGTCTTTGAAGTAGGCAGTGATTTCCTGTAATTTGCCCAGATCCAGGCCGGTATCGTATTCAGTCCCGCGCAGAGCAGCGACCAGGCTCTCGGTCGTCGGGTGGCTGGCACCTTCGGAGAAAGAAGAGTTGCAGGTGTCGATAATGTCTACGCCGTTTTCTACACTTTTCAGCATGACCATGCTGGCTAAACCAGAGGTAGCGTGGCTGTGCATATGCACTGGCACGCTGACTGCGGCTTTCAATTCCCTTACCAGTTCGCCAGCCAATGTTGGTGTGAGTAAACCGGCCATATCTTTAACGCCAATACTGTCGCAACCTAAGGCTTCCAACTCTTTGGCCATATTGACGAAGTAGGCCACGTCATGCACCGGACTGGTGGTGAACGACAAGGTACCAATCGCATGTTTTTTAACGTTTTTGACCGCTTCAATCGCAGTTTTCAGGTTGCGGATATCGTTCATTGCATCAAAGATACGGAACACATCGACGCCGGTATCAGCCGCCTGTTTTACAAAGGCATGTACCACATCATCTGAATAATGGCGGTAGCCAAGCAGGTTCTGACCACGTAGCAACATATTGATAGGCGTGTTAGGCAAAGCCTTACGCAGCTTGCTCAGGCGCTCCCACGGATCTTCTTTCAGAAAGCGCACGCAGGCATCAAAAGTGGCCCCGCCCCAGGCTTCAAGAGACCAGAAACCAATATCATCCAGTTTGCTGGTGATAGGCAGCATATCTTCGGTACGCATGCGCGTCGCAATCAGGGATTGGTGACCATCTCTTAAAACGAGTTCGGTGATATGTATTTTGCTCATAATCTTGTCGATCTAATAATCTGCGATACGTTAATTAAATGCCTTCGTGGGCGGCAATCGCGGCAGCGATCGCTGCGGCCATCAACTCTTTTGGTAACCCGACGTCATATTCAGTCAGCTCGGGGTGTTGCTCTACAAAGCTGGTGTTGAAATTGGCGGCACGAAAATCCGGGTGCAACATAATTTGCTGGTAGTAAGGAATCGTGGTTTTCACGCCATACACCACCATGTCATTCAATGCCCGGCGACCGCGCTCAATCACGCCTTCCCAGTCCAAAGCCCAAACAGTCAGTTTGGCGCACATGGAGTCATAGTAGGGCGGAATAACATAGCCACTATAAATCGCGGCATCCATACGCACGCCGGGACCGCCAGGTGCATAGTAACGGGTGATTTTTCCAAAGCTGGGCAGAAAGTCTTTTTGCGGATCTTCTGCATTGACACGGTATTCCATGGCAAAACCACGGAAAGCAATCTCGCTTTGCTTGTATTGCAGTGGCAAACCGGCAGCAACGCGAATCTGTTGCTGTACGATATCCACACCGGTAATGGTTTCAGTCACGGTATGCTCCACCTGCAAGCGGGTGTTCATTTCCATGAAGTAGAAATTGTTGTCGGAATCCAGCAGGAATTCGACGGTACCGGCATTTTCGTAACCAACCGCTTTGGCTGCTTTTACGCCTAAACCACCGATGTAGTCACGCTGCGCTTGGGAAAGCTGAGGGGATGGTGCAATTTCAATCAGCTTCTGGTTGCGGCGCTGGATAGAGCAATCGCGCTCAAACAAATGAATAACATTGCCATGCGAGTCAGCCAGAATCTGTACTTCAATATGACGCGGATGTACGACACATTTTTCCAGGAACACTTCTGGCTTGCCAAACGCCTTGCTGGCCTCAGAAATCACGCGGTCATAGTTACTTAGTAAGTCTTTTTCACTGTCGCAACGGCGAATACCGCGACCACCACCACCGTTAGTGGCTTTCAACATGATTGGGTAACCAATTTTTTTTGCTAATGCGACGGCTGCATCCAGTGATTCCAGATTGCCATCGCTACCTGGTACACATGGAATGCCTGCATCGATCATGGCATTACGTGCTTGAATCTTATCACCCATCTGGCGAATCACATGCGCTTCCGGGCCAATAAACTTGATGCCACGGCGGTCACATACTTCAGCAAGTTCCGGGTTTTCGGAAAGGAAACCATAGCCTGGATGCAAGGCATCACAGCCCGCAGCCACGGCAATATTCACTATATTATGTGCATTCAGGTAACCCGCAACCGGGTCAGAGCCGATGTTGTAGGCCTCGTCAGCTTTTTTGACATGCAATGCATGGCGATCGGCGTCGGAATAAATGGCCACGGATTTAATGCCCATTTCCGAACACGCGCGCACAATGCGCACCGCAATTTCACCGCGATTCGCGACTAAAATTTTCTTAAACACACATTACCCTTAAAGCAAGAAAAAAGGACAGAGTTTTAGTAGCACCAGCTTTTACGCGGTTTTAAACCTTGTATCAAGACTGTTTGGGCTAGTTAGGTTGTGGTTTTGTACTATCTTGACCACCAGAAGTAGGGTTGATAATACACACCGCACCATAGTTGCGCTCTTGATAAAGAGCACTGCGTGAAGCGACGCCATTATAACAAAAAACCTGCGCCTTAAATAGTATGAAGTAAACAGGGCGCGAGTGTCTGTATGGAAGGATTCGTCAATCACTGTATAGTTTGCTATATTAAATAGCCTGTAAATAAAAGGAGTTTTTCTTTGTCGAATGCGCGTTATCTGGAAATAGCCAGACAGCAAAAACATACCGAAGGTGTGCTGGAGATGGCATCGCTTAACCGTTTGGAGCAGGCCTTGCGGGAGCTCGGTGTGGATGATACGAAAGCGTTGTCAGCAGTTTCGGTGGCCTATCAGCTACAAGGCCTGCCACCGCGCTATTTTGGTGATACGCAATTACCCATGCTTTCTCTCATGTTGCAAACAAATCTGCCCCTTATTTGCCAACGGTGTTTTGCGCCGATGCCGCAAGCCTTGGATGTGCATTTTGAATTTGCGGTTTGTGACGAGCCGCCTGAAGCGTTGCTTGAAGATGAAGATGTTGACTGGTTGGAATCGAACGCTGAATCCACTTTTGAATCGCTGGTGGAAGATGAGTTGCTAATGGCTTTGCCTATTGCAGTGATGCACGAAGAAGAGTGCGCGCCTTTGCAAAAGACCGCTGGTGAAAAACCTAATCCTTTCGCAGCGCTTAAAAATCTAAAGTTGAATAAGTAAAAATTTAAACTTGAAGATAAAATATCCAATGAAAAGCGACGTTTGCACTATTTGTTTGCAGTTGTCTCTGGAATATTTTATAATGCTGGATTAGGTAGCAATTCTGGTTTTTAAACTGCCCATTTGCAAATTGCGGCGGTTAATTTTGGAGTAATTTAAAATGGCAGTTCAGCAAAACAAAAAGACACCGTCCAAGCGTGGTATGCATCGTTCACACGACTTCTTGACAAACCCACCTTTGGCAATCGAGCCAACGACTGGTGAAGTACATTTGCGTCATCACGTAAGCCCTAACGGTTTTTACCGTGGCCGTAAAGTGATGCCTGCAAAAGGCGAGTAAATCGCTGGTAAAGCATTAAGGTATTAAACTGCGCCGCGCACAAAATGCGCGGCGTTTGTGTATCTGGCGCAAGCGACTACTTTTCCTGTGCCCTGCAAGGCATGCGTAGATTGAAGAGTGCTCAGATGCTGGCGAATGAATGAACTAGTGTACAGATAATGATTGTGCCGGTAATACAGCGCATAAACTAAATCGTGTGTTAGTAAACTTGGGAAATAACATGAGTACAAGTCAACACGGGCAATCTCAGGAAGTTGTGATTGCAATTGATGCAATGGGAGGAGATCACGGTCCACATGTGACTGTGCCTGCGGCAGTTCGTATCCTGAACGAAAATCCTAATCTCAATATTATTCTGGTCGGCCTGCAGAATGCCATCGAGGCAGAACTCAAAGTCCTGCATCTTTCCGCTGGCCCACGCCTGCGCGTGCATCATGCGTCTGAAGTGGTATTGATGAATGAGTCACCACAAAGCGCTATGAAGAATAAAAAAGATTCTTCAATGCGGGTGGCTATCAACATGGTGAAAACCGGTGAGGCCCAGGCTTGTGTCAGTGCAGGCAATACCGGTGCCTTGATGGCGACGGCACGTTTTGTCCTCAAAACCCTGCCGGGGATTGACCGTCCGGCGATTGCTTCTACTTTGCCTTCTGAAAAAGGCAGCACCTTTATGCTGGATTTGGGTGCAAATGCGGATTGTACGCCAGAGCATTTATACCAGTTTGCAATTATGGGTGCCATGGTGGTCAGTTGTGTGAACAATAAACCTAACCCGACCATCGGCTTGCTCAATATTGGTTCGGAAGATATTAAAGGTAATGAAGTTGCCAAACAAGCGGCAGAGTTATTGCGTGGTAGCCATCTGAATTTCTATGGCAACGTTGAAGGTGACGATATTTTCAAGGGCACTACTGATGTGGTGGTCTGTGATGGTTTTGTCGGCAACGTCTCCCTCAAAACCACTGAAGGCTTGGCACATATGATGGGTAAATTCCTGACCCAGGAATTCAAACGCAACTGGCTGACTAAGTTAATGGCGCTTGGTGCTTTCCCGGTATTAAAGGCATTTAAAAAGCGTGTGGACCCTCGCCTTTATAATGGCGCCAGCTTTCTGGGTTTGCGTGGCATTGTGGTGAAGAGCCATGGCGGCGCAGACAAGGTTGGTTTTTACCATGCTATTCACGTGGCAATGGAAGAAGCGCAAAGTGGTGTTCTGAAGCGCATTCAATCCCAGCTTGAAATCGAACATCTGGCGACGGCGGAAGAGCCGTAGCGCGCTCATGCCATTGTTCTGTTAGGCGTTTTTACCCATTTAAGGCATAATCGCACCCATGATTTACGCACGAATTGCAGGGACCGGCAGCTATCTGCCACCCAATATATTGACCAATGTGGATTTGGAAAAATTGGTCGATACCACCGATGAGTGGATATTTTCCCGGACAGGTATTAAACAGCGTCACCGTGTCACAGATGAGCTCACCAGTGACCTGGCAACCAAAGCTGCGCTGAATGCGATTGAGGCTGCAGGCATTCAGGCACAGGACATCGACCTGATGATCGTTGCGACGACTACCCCAGATAAAATTTTCCCCAGTGTCGCCACTATGGTCCAGCGCAAGCTGGGGATTGCTGGCTGTCCGGCCTTTGATGTGCAGGCAGTATGCAGCGGTTTTATCTATGCACTGGCCACCGCCACGCATTTCATGCGCTCAGGCCAGCATAAAAATGTATTGGTGATCGGGGCTGATACCTTTACCCGTATTTGCGATTACACAGATCGTAGTAACTGTATTTTATGGGGTGATGGCGCTGGCGCCGTGATCCTGCAGGCCAGTGACCAGCCTGGCGTGTTGTCTACCCATATTCACGCCGATGGCAGTTACGAAAACCAGCTACATGTGCCACGAAATCCAGATGGGCCAGATACAGTCGTCATGGAAGGCAATGCGGTATTCAAAATTGCGGTCAACACACTAGACCAGATTGTAGACGAAACGCTCAAAGCGAATGACATGCAGAAATCCGATATTGACTGGCTGGTTCCGCACCAGGCCAATATCCGTATTCTGCAAGCCACTGCCAAAAAACTCGATATGTCCATGGACAAAGTGATCGTTACGGTTGATCGCCATGGCAACACTTCTGCAGCTTCCATCCCACTCGCATTAGATACCGCCGTCCGGGATGGCCGTATCCAGCGCGGGCACATTCTGTTAATGGAAGCATTTGGTGGTGGATTTACCTGGGGCTCTGCACTCGTTAAATTTTAAGTGAAGATGGAAGTTGTTCACTAAAACTTAACTCTTAGCCAACTATCTGTTTTTAAATAATTAATTTAATATTCTTACTCTTATGTCTACATTTGCTTTTTTCTTTCCAGGCCAGGGCTCACAATCTGTGGGCATGATGCAAGGGCTTGAGTCTCACGCTATTGTTAAGCAAACATTTGAAGAGGCTTCCTCGGTATTAGGGGTAGATTTCTGGAAAATGGCGACTGAAGCCAATGATGAAATCAACCTGACCCAGAATACGCAGCCAATCATGCTCACTGCCGGTATTGCAACCTGGCGCGTCTATCAAAGCCTTGGTGGCAAGCAACCGGTAGCGATGGCTGGACACAGTTTAGGCGAATACACAGCTTTAGTCGCCGCTGGCGCGCTAAGCTTTGCAGAGGCATTGCCTTTGGTTAAATTCCGTGCAGAAGTCATGCAGCAAGCCGTGCCTGAAGGGCAGGGCGCCATGGCAGCTATCTTAGGTTTGGACGATGAGACTGTGCGTGCGGTCTGTAGCGAAGCTGCGCAAGGCCAGGTAGTGCAGGCTGTAAACTTTAATTCTCCTGGGCAAGTGGTTATTGCAGGGGATAAAGCGGCGGTTGAACGTGGAATGGAGCTGGCTAAAGCCAAGGGTGCTAAACGTGCACTGCCATTGCCAGTCAGCGTGCCGTCACACTGCGAACTAATGAAGCCTGCCGCTGAAAAATTACATGATTATTTACAGAATGTCGCTGTGCAGTCACCGCAAGTGCCGGTTTTGCACAATGCGGATGTCGCGGGTTACAGCGATGCAGCACAGATAAAAGATGCTTTGGTGCGCCAGTTATATAGCCCGGTACGTTGGGTAGAGACAGTGCAGCAACTGGCTGCGCAACAAGTTTTAAGCAGTGCTGAAGCTGGTCCCGGCAAAGTTTTGACCGGTCTTGCAAAACGTATAGTCGCTGAGATGAGTTGTGTGGCTTTGGTAAACGAAGAGTCCATACAAACCTTTATAAACCAATAATAAAAAAACGCTGTGTGAAGGAGAAATGATGCTGAATCAACAAGTAGTTTTAGTGACCGGCGCTAGTCGCGGCATTGGCGCTGCCATTGCGCAAGAGTTAGGTAAGCAGGGTGCAATCGTCGTTGGTACGGCCACATCCGCCAGTGGCGCAGATGCGATTACCACCTCCCTCAAAGCTGCGGGCGTAAATGGTATAGGCATGGCGCTGGATGTGACGCAGCCGGAACAGATCGATGCTGTGCTGAAAAAAATTGCCGAGCTCTATGGTGATGTGACTATCCTGGTAAACAATGCAGGCATCACCAAAGACACATTGCTGATGCGCATGAAAGATGATGATTGGGATGCTGTGCTGAACACCAACCTGAAATCAGTATTCCGCATGAGTCAGGCAGTGTTGCGCCCGATGATGAAAGCACGTCAGGGCCGCATCATTAATATTTCAAGCGTGGTCGGGCACATGGGTAATGCGGGCCAAACCAATTATGCTGCGGCTAAAGCAGGCATGACCGGCTTTACCAAGTCATTGGCGCAAGAGGTAGGTAGCCGCAACATTACTGTAAACTGTGTGGCGCCTGGTTTTATTGAAACCGATATGACCGCCGAGTTGTCAGATGACATCAAGACAAAAATGCTTGAGCGTATCGCCGCTGGCCGTCTGGGGCAGGTTTATGAAATTGCTGCGACCGTGGCTTTTCTGGCTTCACCAGCTGCTGCTTACATTACCGGTGAAACCATACATGTAAATGGCGGCATGTACTGCGCATAGTTTGATATGGTAAGTCTATTGCCATATCTTTTTAACAATAGTTTTTTGGTATTCTAGGCAACATTTGTTAGAATACCGGTTTACTGAACACGACACTTATCAATAAGGGGTATTTTAGATGTCCGACATCGAACAACGCGTAAAGAAAATCGTTTGTGAACAATTAGGTGCAAACGAAGCTGACGTTAAAAACACATCATCTTTCGTGGATGATCTGGGTGCAGATTCTCTGGACACGGTAGAATTGGTAATGGCTTTGGAAGAAGAGTTCGATTGCGAAATTCCTGACGAAGAAGCTGAAAAAATCACAACCGTTCAGCAAGCGATTGACTACGTCAGCGCCAACCTTAAGTAATTCTTTGACTTAATTCTTTAATCAGCCCTCGCAAGAGGGCTGATTTCTATTATGACCAAACGCAGAGTAGTAGTAACTGGCTTAGGCGTGGTGTCTCCAGTAGGGATTGGTTACCAGAACGCCTGGGACAATCTTATCGCTGGTCAATCAGGCATTGCCCGTATAACCAAATTTGATCCAACGCCATTTGCATCGCAAATTGCCGGTGAAGTCAAAGGCTTTAATGCTGAAGACTTTATCCCGGCCAAAGATGCCCGCCGCATGGATACATTTATCCAGTATGGCCTGGCAGCTGGCCTGGAAGCTTTCAAGGATTCCGGTCTCGAAGTGACAGAAGCCAATGCCGAGCGCATCGGTGTCACCATTGGTTCAGGTATCGGTGGCTTGGGTTTGATCGAGTCAACCAACGACAATTACGACGATGGTGGCCCGCGCAAAATCTCGCCATTCTTCATTCCTGGCACTATCATCAATATGATTTCCGGTAATCTGTCGATCATGTTGGGCCTGAAAGGGCCAAATATTGCGATTGTGACTGCCTGTACCACTGGCACGCATAGCATTGGTGAAGCAGCACGTATGATTGAATATGGTGATGCGGATGTCATGGTTGCTGGCGGTGCAGAAGCAGCCATTACAGAGCTGAGCGTTGGGGGCTTTGCCTCTGCGCGCGCCTTATCTGGACGCAATGATGATCCGGCGACGGCAAGTCGTCCCTGGGATAAAGACCGTGATGGCTTTGTCATTGGGGAAGGCGCTGGAGTATTGGTGCTGGAAGAGTACGAGCATGCCAAAGCACGTGGCGCAAGAATTTATGCTGAAGTGTCAGGCTATGGTTTGAGTGCCGATGCTTATCACATGACTGCACCCAATATGGACGGCCCACGCCGCTCCATGGTCAATGCACTGAAAAATGCAGGCGTGAGCCCTGACCAGGTACAGTTTATGAACGCGCATGGCACTTCAACACCTTTGGGTGATACCAACGAAACCAATGCGATTAAGGCCACTTTTGGCGACCATGCTTATAATTTGGTTGTTAACTCTACTAAATCAATGACTGGTCACTTACTAGGTGGTGCAGGTGGCTTGGAGTCTGTATTTACGGTGTTATCAATCTACCATCAGGTATCGCCACCAACCATTAACATTTTCAATCAGGATCCCGAATGTGATCTGGATTATTGTGCCAACACAGCACGTGATTTGAAGATTGAATATGCCTTGAAAAACAACTTTGGCTTTGGTGGAACTAACGGTAGTCTGTTGTTTAAGCGTGTTTAAATACATCTGACTGTTGCAAATAAAAAAGCCAGCGCGAGCTGGCTTTTTTATTTACTGAACTAAGCAAATTTTAGCATTTAGTAGGCTGCTTTTAGCCTGCCTACTAAACGATGCAATAGTTACAGAACTGCCAAGGCAGCTTCATAATTAGGCTCGTTAGCGATTTCGCTTACTAACTCGCTATGAAGTACTTTATTGTTTTCATCCAGCACAACCACAGCACGGGCTGTTAAGCCAGCCAGACTACTATCAGTGATAAAAACACCATAGTCGGTGGCAAATTTTTCTGTGTCACGGAAAGTCGACAAAGTCACTACATTTTCCAAACCTTCTGCGCCGCAGAAACGGCTTTGTGCAAATGGCAAATCGGCAGAGATACATAATACTGCTGTGTTGCTGGCCTTGCTGGCCTCTTTGTTGAAGGTGCGCACGGAAGTAGCACAAGTCGGCGTATCAATGCTAGGGAAAATATTCAGCACTTTACGTTTACCAGCATAGGCATCCAGGCCTACCAGGTTGCGCTTAGCATCCGCCAATTGAAAGTCAGGTGCGGTATCACCTACTGCCAGAAATTTTCCGCCAACAGCGACCGGGTTACCTTTAAGCGTTACGCTTGCCATAGTGTTCTCCAAAACGGGTTAAGTGTTAAAAGTAGCTACTGTAGCGCTTCATGCGGTGGCAATCAACCTTATAAAAAATAAGGTAATCAACGCGCAAGCAGGTTAAGGGCAGCGCCAAAGTCTGGCTCTGTGGTCAAGTCATTCACTAATTCCACATGCAAGATCTTGTCATTCTCATCCGCCACCATCAGTGCCCGCGCCGGTAATCCCGCCAGTTTGCTGGACATAATCAGTACGCCATAGTTTTTAAACATATCGCGTCCACGCAGGGTGGACAGGTTGATGCTATGCGTTAAATTTTCGGCTTCGGCAAAGCGTGTCATGGTAAATGGCAGATCTGGTGAAATATTCAGGATCACTGTATTGGATAAGCTTTTCCCAAGCTTATCCAATGTACGCACGCTGTGCGCGCTGATTGGGATATCAATACCAGGGAAGAAATGCAGGATCTTGCGTTTGCCCTGAAAGGATTCCAGGGTAATGTCTTCCAGTAAGTGATTCACGAGCTGGAAGAACGGCAAAATATCACCCACACTCGGCAAATTGTCTTCTATCAGAATAGGCTCATCAAGTAATGAAATAGCATGCGACATATCAAACAAGCCTAATTATCTACAAGCCTGACATCATAGTGCATATTCATGATGGACTTAAGTCCTTTTTGCATATGTTAAGACCATAGATTAAGCCTTGATTGGGCGGCGATTCAGCGCTGTCAACCAGATTATTTATATTTCGGATGAGTACAAAAAAGTCGATGGCGGGTAAAATAACCCTATGGAATCGCCACAAACTCCACCGTCACCACCCGCATTTATTCACCTGCGTTGTCACAGTGAATATTCCATTGTGGACGGCACCGTGCGCATTGGCGATTACGTCAAAGCGGCCAAGCAGGATGGCATGCCGGCGCTTGCTTTGACCGATCTTGCCAACCTTTTTGGCGCGGTCAAATTCTATAATTCTGCGCGTGGCAAAGGCTTGAAACCAATATTGGGTTGCGATGTTTGGGTAGAAAACACCATACAGCGCGACCAGCCACACCGCATGTTATTGCTGGTGCAAAACCAGCAGGGTTATCGCAATTTATGTGAGCTGTTGAGCCGCGCTTATCTTGAAAACCAATACCGTGAACGGGCAGAATTAAAACCAGAGTGGCTGGAAGAAAAAAATGCCGGCCTGTTAATGTTGTCAGGCTTTAATGCAGGGGATATCGGCCAGCTTTTGCAAGCTGGTAACCAGGCACTGGCATTGCAATCCGCGCAGAATTGGGCAGAAGTGTTCCAGGGGCGGTATTATCTGGAAGTGCAACGTGTGCACGATGCCGGGAGCCCCGAGTCGCGTGCCCAGGAGCAATTAATACAGCAAACAGCCTTCATTGCCCAGCAACTCGATTTACCTTTGGTGGCGACACATCCGATCCAGTTTCAAACACCTGATGATTTTATGGCGCACGAAGCGCGTACCTGTATTGCTGAAGGGTATGTGCTGGCAGACAAGCGCAGGCCTAAGCGCTTCGTCGCTTCCCAATATGTCAAAACCCAGGCAGAGATGCAGGCCTTGTTTGCAGACATGCCGATTGTTCTGCAAAACGCAGTGGAAATCGCCAAACGTTGTAACTTGGCACTGACTTTGGGTAAAAGTTATTTGCCTGACTTCCCCACACCGAATGGTGAAAGTCTGGAAGCTTTCTTGATTGACCAGTCAAAACAAGGATTGGAAAAGAGGCTGATGTACCTGTACCCCGATGAGGAAAAACGCGAGCAGAAGCGCACTGAATATGAAGAGCGCCTGCAGTTTGAGTGCGGCATTATTATCCAGATGGGTTTCCCTGGCTACTTCCTTATCGTGGCCGATTTTATCAATTGGTCTAAAAATAATGGCGTGCCGGTGGGGCCTGGCCGGGGTTCCGGTGCAGGCTCGTTAGTCGCCTACAGCCTTGGTATTACTGACCTTGATCCTCTGAAATATAACCTGCTGTTTGAGCGTTTCCTCAATCCTGAGCGGGTTTCGATGCCGGACTTCGACATTGACTTCTGCCAGGAAGGGCGTGATCGCGTCATCGATTACGTTAAAAACAAATATGGCCTGGCATCGGTGTCCCAAATCGCCACCTTCGGTACCATGGCCGCCAAGGCGGTGATCCGCGACGTTGGCCGCGTTCTGGATCTGCCATTTAATTTTGTAGACGGCATCGCCAAACTGATTCCGCTTGAGCTGGGCATTACTCTTGAATCCGCGCTTGAGAAAGAGCCGCAACTTCAGGAACGCCGCGAAAAAGAAGAAGAGGTCGCAGAATTACTTTCTTTGGCTTTGCGGCTGGAAGGTTTGGTAAGAAACATCGGTATGCACGCCGGTGGTGTATTAATTGCGCCAGGCAAGATTTCAGACTTCTCCCCGGTTTATTGCCAGCCCAATGGCGACAGTCTGGTTAGCCAGTACGATAAAGATGACGTCGAAGCAGTCGGTCTGGTCAAGTTCGACTTTTTAGGCTTGCGTACACTGACGATCCTTAATATGGCGTTAGAAAATGCCAATGCGCAGCGCGCGCAAGAGCAGTTACCACCGTTAAGCTTTGAAACCATTCCGCTGGACGACAAGCGTAGTTACCATCTGCTGAAAACAGCGAATACCACTGCGGTATTCCAGCTGGAATCGCGCGGCATGAAGGATATGCTCAAACAAGCCAAGCCCGACCTGTTTGAAGATATTATCGCGCTGGTGGCGCTGTACAGGCCAGGTCCGATGGACCTGATCCCCGATTTCTGCCGACGCAAGCACGGTACGCAACGTGTCGAGTATCCGCATGCATCCACTGAGTCTATCCTGAAAGAAACCTACGGTATTGCTGTCTACCAGGAGCAGGTGATGCAGATTGCGCAGGTAGTGGCCGGGTTTAGTCTCGGTGGTGCTGACTTGCTGCGGCGCGCCATGGGTAAGAAAAAACCTGAAGAAATGGTTATACAGCGTGAGATTTTTAATGAAGGCGCGCTTAAAAATGGATTGACCTTGCAGCAATCTAACGACCTGTTTGACTTGCTGGAAAAATTTGCCGGCTACGGCTTTAACAAGTCGCACGCCGCTGCTTACGCATTGGTGGCTTACCATACCGCTTACCTGAAAGCACATTATCCGGCCGCATTTCTGGCCGCGACCATGTCTGCCGACATGAACAATACCGATAACGTGCATACGTTTTTTGATGATTGTGCCGGCAACCATGTGGAAGTATTGCCACCGGATGTGAACGCCAGCATTTATCAATTCAAGCCTATGAGTACCCAGCAGATTTTATATGGCTTGGGTGCAATCAAGGGTACAGGCGGTGCGGCGATTGATTTGATCGTCGCTGCGCGCGAAGCCGACGGACCATTCAAGGATATCTTTGATTTTTGCCAGCGCCTGGATTTGCGCAAAGTGAACCGGCGTGTGATGGAATCACTGATTAGGGCGGGTGCTTTTGATAAGCTTGAGCCAAATCGTGCTGCGTTGCTGGCAGGCTTGGATGGGGCTATCAGTGCGGCTGAGCAAAGAGCCGCGCATGCCGGGCAAGATTGCCTATTTGGCGGTGTGGTCGAGACACAGCATCAACTGCCTGAAGTCACGCCCTGGAGCCCTGAGCAGGCGTTACAGGAAGAAAAGGCAGCGCTGGGTTTCTACCTCAGCGGGCATCCTTACCTGAGCTATAAATCACAGTTGGGGCCGTTTATCAAAGGCAACCTGGGAGAGCTCGCACCGCAAAATGAGCCTAAGCTGCTCGCGGGTGTGGTGATGGGCGTGCGGGTACGCATGACCCAGCGTGGCAAAATGGCCATTGTCACCCTGGATGATGCGGTCGGTAGAGCAGATGTGGTGGTGGGCTCTGAATTGCTGATGCAACACGCACAGTGGATCAAGGAAGATCAGTTATTGATCGTCGAGGGGCGCATTTCCAATGACGAGTTTTCCGGAGGTATTCGCGTCAGTGCCAGAAAATTATATGACCTGGCCGCCGTCCGCAACCGGTTTGCGCAGATGCTTACACTAAGTTGCAATGGTCAATCCGACCTGCAACGATTGATGACAGTGCTGACACCTTATCGCTATGCCAATGAAGAGCAAAAGCGCTGTCCGATCAAAGTGGATTACCATAACCAGTCAGCCCAGGTTAGCCTGATGCTGGGCGATGACTGGCAAGTGGTGTTACACGATGACCTGCTACTGAATTTACAAGGCTGGTTGTCAAAAGAAAATGTCAAAATCCTTTATAATGCCTGAACTTTTTAACTAAAGAATTCATAATGAGTGCCAAACGTTTGACGCCTAGTAAACTGACTTATCTTGATTTCGAGCAACCCATTGCCGGACTTGAAAAGCGCATTGAAGCGCTGCAGTCATCTCATGACGAGCATGATTCGCTGGATATTTCCAAAGAGCTGGATCTGTTGCAAAAGAAAAATAATAAGCTGCTGCAGGACACCTACCAGAATTTAACTGCATGGCAAATTTCACAGGTCGCCCGCCATCCCCAGCGACCTTATACCATGGATTATATCAACGCCCTGTTCACTGATTTCCAGGAGTTACATGGCGATCGCGCCTTTGCCGATGACCCGGCAATCGTTGGTGGCATCGCCCGCTTTAAAGGTATCCCGGTGATGGTGATCGGTCATCAAAAAGGCCGCGATATTAAAGAGCGCCAATACCGTAATTTTGGTATGCCGCGTCCAGAAGGCTACCGTAAGGCCTTGCGCTTGTTCCGCTTAGCCGAAAAATTTCATATGCCTATCATCACGCTAATAGATACTCCAGGGGCTTACCCGGGTATTGGCGCAGAAGAGCGTGGTCAATCCGAAGCGATTGCGCGTAACCTGTATGTGATGGCAGAACTCAAAACCCCAATTATTGGCATTGTGATCGGCGAGGGTGGTTCTGGTGGTGCGCTAGCCTTAGGCGTAGTCGATCACTTAAATATGTTGCAGTATTCAACTTACTCAGTCATTTCACCTGAAGGTTGTGCTTCTATTCTTTGGAAAAGTGCCAGCAAAGCTTCAGACGCAGCCGAAACATTAGGTATTACCGCTGATCGCCTGAAATCGCTGGGCCTGATTGATACCATAGTGAGTGAACCATTAGGCGGCGCGCATCGCAACTATGAAGAGGTGATGGAGCGTATTGGCCAGACTATCGCCCAGCAACTTAAAACCTTGCAATCCAAAAAAATACCGCAGCTGCTGGAAACTCGTTACCAGCGTTTGATGAGCTACGGTAAGTTTAAAGCTGCCACTGACAAATAACAGTGACAAATAACGCTGCATCCGTTGTATCTGCAAAGCTGGAAAAGAGCATTGCCTCTTTTCTGGCTGCACAAAAAAACCTCACATCACCTTCGCACCTGCTGCTTGCGCTAAGTGGCGGTGTCGACTCTATTGTTTTACTACATAGGCTGGCAAAGCTCTCTGCGGAGTTACCATTTACGCTTTCTGCCATGCATATTCATCACGGGTTGAGCCCACATGCAGATGATTGGCTAAGCTTGTGTGAACGCGTGTGTAGAGAAATCGGTGTAGCGTTTTATGCTGAGAAAGTACATGTCGATTCTCGCAGCGGGCTAGGCGTCGAAGCTACCGCACGCGAGGCGCGTTATGAGGCGCTTGAGCAGCAGCGGCAAAAGCTTGCTGCGCATGCCATAGTCACTGCGCATCATTTGCAGGATCAAAGCGAAACCTTACTTTTACAACTTGTGCGTGGCGCCGGCGTCAAGGGGCTTTCAGCCATGAGTGAGTGGGATGCGGATCGCCATCTGTTAAGGCCATTATTACAAGTTAAAAAGGCAGATATCTTACAGCTCGCTCATGAGTTACAGTGCCAGTGGGTAGAGGACGAAAGTAACACAGACACAAGTTATGACCGTAATTTTATGCGTCAAACGGCAATGCCTGTTCTGCGCGAACGTTATCCGCAGTTAGATAGCGCTTTGTCACGTTGTGCTTATCATATGGCTGAAGCGCAAATCTTGCTCGATACGTTAGCCAATCAGGATATTTCTGCATGCGATGTGCGGGAGGAGTGGTTAGGTCAGTCTGTAGATATCCAGCGCCTGCGGTTATTGGGCGATGTACGTGCAAAAAACATGTTGCGGTACTGGTTTCAGCAGTTTGATTTGCGCATGCCTAATACCGAACAATTGCAGGATTACTGGCAACAACTATCTACGGTAAAACCGCATCGGTATCTGCATCTGCCTTTACACGGGCAAGCCGGTAGAGGCCTGGCCTATTTGCACCATTATCAGCAGCGCCTTTATTGTGTTGGCAAGCCTAGCGCATTACCTAAAACGCAATTGGTGTGGCAGGGCGGCAAAAGTCAAATTTGGGGTGACTGGCAAGTGCATTTCAAAGTCAGTAAAGGGCGGGGAATTGCCCTTGCACGTTTGGGCGTAAATCCTGCAGCTATCACGTTGCACCGGCGCTATGGGCAAGTGTTACCTAAGTTTGAAAACCTTGAATTAATGTTGCTGCCCAGATCTGGTGGTGAGACTTTACAGCCGGACGCCAAACGACCACGCAGGGAATTAAAAGTTATTTTCCAAATGCTGGCAATTCCGCCATGGCAACGTGCGTTTTATCCAGTCGTTCATGTCAGTTCGTCAGAATCAGATACCCCAACCCTTGTATCGCTCACCTCGCTCGCAGTAGATGCCGCCTGGCAACCTGGCCGTAATGCTTATGGCCTGGAAATCACACTGCAACCACTACCTACTTGATAAAAAATGGTTGCTTGCAACCAATAACAACCATAAAATTGGTTATCTACAGCCAATTTAATGGTTGTTATACACCATCTGATTTTAACTCTATTGATTTTAAACGTCTTTTTCTTTACTGCAATTGCGGAACAGTAATTGCATTTGGGAATATGCTTTTTTATAAAGTTAAAAATTAATATTCTCGGGAAAAGGATACCTTTATGAATAAAACTACTGTCAAGCCGCTATTGCTTGCCATAGTGTCTGCATATGCAGCACAAACCGCCATCGTGAAAGCGGATGAATCATTGAATCTTCAAAAAGTTGAAGTGTTCAGTGCCACACCGCTAAAAGGCATTGGTTTGCCTCTGCACAAAGTGCCAGCCAATATCCAGATGGCAAATCCAACTGCTTTAAACAACCAGACTGGTGTATCGATTGCAGATTACATGAACAGTAATATGCAAGGCGTGACGGTGACAGAGCTGGGTGGTAACCCATGGCAGCCGGAAATTAATTTCAGGGGTTATTCTGCTTCTTCATTGCTAGGCAACCCACAAGGCTTATCCACTTATGTCGATGGCGTGCGCGTCAATGAACCGTTTGGTGATGTGACTTCATGGGACAAGATTCCAAATTTCGCTATCGGTGATATGCAACTCGTCCCGGGTTCAAATCCTTTGTATGGCTTGAACACATTAGGCGGTGCGATTGCGGTGCAAACTAAAAACGGACGCGATAACCAAGGCGCTGCTATTGAGTACGAAGCGGGCTCATGGGGACGTCAACGCGCCTTAGCTGAATATGGTGGCGTTTCTAAAGATGGCTCAGTCGATTTCTTGATAGGGTTTCAGCACACTACTGAAGATGGCTGGAGAAAATACTCGCCGTCACATGTAAACCAGCTATTTGCTAAAACAGGTTGGCAAAGCGAAACTAGCAAGCTTGAGTTGACTTACATCGGTGCAGATAACAAATTAATTGGTAATGGTTTAACGCCAGAATTTCTTTTGAGTGGAGATCGCGACCAGATCCATACGCGTCCTGACGCGACGAATAATTACTCACACTTCTTGGCCCTGAATGGTAGCCATTGGTTAAGTAATGACACTCTGCTTTCAGGAAACATTTATTACAAAAAATCCAACCGTAGCACCTTAAATGGCGACGGCTACGAAGGTTCATTTACTGATGATGGTTTGGGCGGCAGTTTCCTTACTGGCTATCCAGGAATTACATGCGCCAATCCTGCGGATGACTGTGAAGTGATTGGTTCTGTGTTTAATAGAACGCATACCAGCCAAAATACTTATGGTGCGACAGGACAGGCTACTTTCAATCAAGATTTCATGGGTAAGGAAAATCAGTTTGTAGTGGGTGCAGGATATGACTACAGCTTGATTCGTTTTAAACAAAACGAAGAAATAAATTTGTCTTCTTTGAGTGAGTCGATAGATGATGGTGACATTACTGGTACCCCAGGTAGCGGTACAGTATTTGATCCAAGCAGGGCACCTGTGACCTCCGGCGACGGTGCATTGGGTCAGCGTCAGACTGTAGGCCTAACAGGCAAGCAATACACAGCCCGTTTATTCGCCACTGATACTTTGTCACTCAACGAGTTTTGGCATTTGAATGCAGGTGCCAGCTGGAATTTCACGCGTGTAGATAACACTGACACATTGCGTGGCCCGGCTTCAGCTGCCAATAACTTCAATAGCTTAACGGCAAAAGACAGCTACACACGTTTGAATCCAACTGTAGGTTTAACTTACACACCTACTAAAGCGCTGACCGTTTATACGTCTTACAGCGAGTCCAGTCGTGCACCGACAGCGATTGAACTGGGTTGTTCTAACCCGGCTGCACCTTGCTTACTGCCTGCGGCATTGGCGGACGACCCACCTTTAAATCAGGTAGTTGCCAAGACTTATGAGTTTGGTGGCCGTGGTCAACTGACAGACAATATGTTCTGGAACGCCGGCATTTATCATGCCATCAACCATGATGACATTCAGTTTACCGCTGCAAACACTCAAACAGGTGCCGGTTACTTCAAAAACATCGGCAGAACAAAACGCCAGGGTATCGATATGGGTGTTAACGGTTTTATTGAGAAGTTTAAATGGAGCGCGTCTTACAGCTTCGTTCATGCAACCTACGATACTGATGTTGAATTTGTGAACGGTTCTAACTCTTCAGGTGAAACCAATGACGGAATTTACACGGCGCGTTCTGGCGACAGAATTCCAGCCATTCCACAGCATCAGTTGAAGTTACGTGGGCAATACTCAGTCACACCTAGCTGGAATGTGGGTACCAACGTAATTGGATACTCTAACCAGTATGTTTATGGTAACGAGAATAATAGCCATCAATCAAATGCCGCGATTTGTAGTAATGGTGATGACTGCGCCACAGGCCGTGGCAAAATTGGCGGTTACTTTATTGTAAATCTGGATAGCCAGTATAACTTTGGAAATGGCTGGAAATTATTCGCTAAAGCTACCAATATTTTTGACAAGGAATATAACCTTGCCGGCCGCTTAGCTGAAAGCTTGTTTGACGCTAGCGGTACTTTTGGGGCTGAAAGCAAAACGTTGAGCCTGTTACCAGGTGCACCACGTGCTGGCTGGATTGGTTTGCGCTATGAGTTCAAACCTAAGCAATCTTTGGCAAGTTACGATAAAGACTAAAAATAAAATAAAAAGGAGGATGCGTGCTTTCACAAATTTCATCATCTACGGATAAATCGATACTTTTACCTTTCAAAAAGAAAATTTTGTTGGTGGAAGATGAAGTGCTTTTTGCACGCGCGGTCGTTAAGCGTTTGCAAAAAGCCGGGTTTGAGTGTGAGCATGCAGAATCCCTGCATGATGCCAGGTTGCTTGTGAAGCAGTTTGAGCCGGATATCGTATTGCTTGATATGCGATTGCCAGATGGCAATGGCCTGGATTTATTGTCTGACTTCGTAGCAAAAAATATCAATACCATCGTGATGACTGCGTTCGGTGATGTGACGGATGCAGTGAATGCCATTAAATTAGGCGCGATTGATTACCTGAAAAAACCAATTGATCTTGAAGAGTTGCTATTAATCATTCAAAAGAATGAGAAAACAACTGACTTGCAGACCAGCCTTGATTATTCACGTCAACGTGACACGATTGCCAATGAATCAGTGCAGCTGATTGGCGAGAGTGCTGCTATGCAAAGCGTGCGCCAGCAAATCACACGCATTGCCCAATTGAGCTCTCTAAGCGATGCCGTGCAACCGACCGTGTTAATCACTGGTGAAACCGGCACTGGTAAAGATGTGGTGGCGCGTTATCTGCATGCGAGTTGCGTGAACCATGACAAACCTTTCGTGCACGTGGATTGCGCTTCATTACCGGCAGAGCTGATTGAAAGCGAGTTGTTCGGTAATGAAAAGGGCGCATTTACCAATGCGGTGACTTCCCGCCCGGGCCTGATTGAATCTGCCGAAGATGGCACCTTGTTTCTGGATGAAATCGGTGAGTTGCCACTAGGCTTACAGGCCAAGCTGCTTAATGTACTTGAAAGGCGCATGGTTCGCCGTCTTGGTTCAAACAAAGAGCGGCCGGTACATGCACGTATTATCGCAGCGACCAATCGCGATTTATACCAGATGTCTAACGAAGGCCGTTTCCGTTCAGACCTTTACTACCGGCTGAATGTGATCACCATGCAGATGCCGCCGTTACGAGACCGGGGCCAGGACGTGATGCTGCTAGCCAACTATTTCAGACAAATGACCGAAAAACGCTATGCATTGCCTTACCATGAGTTTAGTTCGACCGCATTAATTGCCATTCAGCAATACCGCTGGCCAGGGAATGTACGTGAAATGCGCCACCAGATCAGCCGTGCAGTTCTGATGTGCACGCAACCGGTAATTTCGGAGCATGATTTGGGACTTCCCCAGATCGGTCATCAATCAGTGAGCCCATCAGCTAGCAATGAAGCACAGTTAACGCTGGACGATGCTGAAAAAGCCATGTTGTTAAATGCACTGGAGCAAGCGCGCAATAATGTCTCCAAAGCTGCCCGTATATTGGGCATCACCCGTATGACTATGCGTTACCGTATGGATAAGCACGGGATTTCTGTTTGATGCATTGCTAGACCTTCTTAAATTTTAAGACTTTATCCAAAGTCACTACAGTTTTAAGACCTTGCGAAAGCGAGGTCTTTTTTTATTTAACATCTTTTAAAATACCACGTGGCTTTTGCGCTAAATCAATGCCGATAAGCTTTCATATAAATCGCACATGGTAGAATTGCACTTTTATATCGGAGTGCAACAATGATCGGGACCCCATTAAGCGCAAACGCGACCAAAGTCATGCTGTTAGGCAGCGGCGAGCTGGGTAAAGAGGTCGTGATTGCCTTGCAGCGTTTAGGGGTAGAAGTGATCGCTGTAGATCGTTATGAGCATGCGCCTGGTCATCAGGTGGCGCATCATGCTTATACGATTGATATGACAGATGCAGACGCGTTAAAAGCGCTTGTCAATAAAGTAAAACCACATTTTATCGTGCCCGAGATTGAAGCATTGAATACAGACGCGCTGGCAGAAATTGAAGCTTCTGGTGTGACCGTCGTACCAACAGTACGCGCAGTACAACTGACCATGAACCGCGAAGGCATCCGTCGCCTGGCCGCTGAAGAATTAGGTTTGCCAACTTCTCCGTATGCGTTCGCGCGTTCCGAGGCAGAGTTGCAGGCGGCTATTGATGCAGGTATTGGTTATCCTTGTTTTATCAAACCTACCATGTCTTCTTCTGGTAAGGGTCAATCGCGCATTACCCAGGCCAGTGAAGTCAAAACTGCTTGGGAATATGCTGCCAGCGGCGGCCGTGTCAACCAAGGGGTGGTGATTGTAGAAGGCCAGATTGATTTCGATTATGAAATTACCTTGCTTACTGTGCGTGCAAAAGATGTAGCAGGTCAGGTTAAAACCTATTTCTGTGCCCCAATCGGGCATGTGCAGAAGCAGGGTGATTACGTCGAAAGCTGGCAACCACAAGCCATGCATCCTAAGGCGCTGGAAAACGCGCAGGAAGTTGCGAGGAAAGTCACCGATGCTTTGGGTGGCCAGGGTTTGTTTGGGGTTGAGCTATTTGTCAAAGGCGAGCAGGTATGGTTTTCTGAAGTTAGCCCGCGCCCGCATGATACCGGCATGGTCACCATGTGCACCCAGCGTTTGAATGAGTTTGAGCTGCATGCAAGAGCAATCCTCGGCCTGCCGGTCGATGTCGCACAACGGGAAGCTGGCGCCAGTGCCGTGATTTATGGTGGCGCAGATGCTAGCATTCTTGAGTTTCATGGGCTGGAAGCAGCAATGTCAGTGGCTAATAGCGAAATTCGTTTATTTGGCAAGCCAGAATCTTTTATCCGACGTCGCATGGGCGTGGCATTGGCTACCGCAGAGAATACTGAATTAGCGCGTGAACATGCCAAACAGGCAGCAGCACTTGTCACACCAAAAGTAGCTGGCTAATAAACATGGCATTCACTGAGATTCAAGAGTCAAATTCAGCAAAGCAATCTTTGTATGAGTGGCTGGGCGGTGCGGAGAAGGGCACAGAGAATATTCGGCTGCTGGTCGAGACTTTCTATGACATCATGGAAGCCGATCCCAAAGCATCAGGTTTACTTTCCCTGCATCCGCAGGATCTGACCGAAACCCGTGAAAAGTTATTCATGTTTTTTATGGGCTGGACCGGGGGACCCCAGCTTTATATTGAGCGATATGGTCATCCGCGCTTGCGCGCCCGTCATATGCCGTTCACGATTGGTGAATCCGAACGTGACCAATGGATGTATTGCATGATAAAGGCCATGCACCAATGCCAGTTTGAGGAGAGCCTTATCCGGCATATGGCTAATCAGTTATATGGAGTGGCTGACTTTATGCGGAATCGCGAAGGTTAAAGTCCAACTGTTTTAAAAATACATAAAAAGCCCCGTTGAAACGGGGCTTTTTATTATGATTGCGAGCTTTCGACTTCTACTTCTGGGGATGCCAGTTGCTCTAAGCCCTCTTTCTGGCGGGCTTTGCTTGTATTCTGCCGTTTATTTTCGGCAGGGCGTGCTTTAGCTTTTGGCGTTGCCTTGAAACCAAAGCCACCTAATAGCGCAGCAACCACTTTACGTTTGGCTGATGATGGTTTGGTAGTTGGCGCCACCGTTGGTTTGGTAGATTCAACAAAACCAGTCGATTCATAAGGCTGGTAAAACCAGGCGTCATCAGCTGTTTTGGCTTTAGATGATCGTTGGCCAGTTGCGCGTGAACCAGGTGTACGTGGACTCGATGATTGACTAGACTTGTAATCAGGCGTGCTGGTTACCGCTTTCTCTTTCGGAATCTGTTTTTTAATCAGCTTTTCAATGTCATCAAAGTACTTGGTTTCTTCCTCATCTATCAACGAGATAGCGATACCTTTGGCTCCAGCGCGGCCTGTCCGGCCAATTCTGTGCACATAGTCTTCAGGTGAAGTAGAAATTTCGTAATTGATTACCAATGGTAAGTCACTGATATCCAGGCCACGCGCAGCTACATCGGTGGCTACCAGGGCATGAATACTACCTGCCTTGAATGCATCCAGTGCTTCAATACGTTCTTTCTGCGACTTATCACCGTGAATCGCGCTACAAGGAACTTCAGCGCGTTCCAAAGCACGAGCCAGTTTGCTGGCAGACAATTTGGTCTTGGTAAAAATAATCACTTGCTGGCTGGCATATTGTTTCAGTAGCTGCACCAGGAAACGTTCTTTTTTATCTGTGTTCACCAGAAAGGCTTTTTGCTCCACATTGTCATTGGTGGCATTGCTGCGTGCCACTTCGATCAATGTTGGCTGGTTCAAGAAGGCATCGGCCAATCTTTTAATCTCATCCGAAAACGTGGCTGAGAACATCAGGTTCTGGCGCTGTTTTGGGAGTAACGCCAATATACGCTTGAGGTCAGGCATAAAGCCCATATCCAGCATACGGTCGGCTTCATCCAGCACCAGAAATTGCACCTGGCTTAACGACAGTGTTTTTTGCTCAACGTGGTCAAGCAGGCGACCAGGCGTAGCGACCAGAATTTCGACACCGGTTTTGAGTATCGGTGTCTGTGTCTTGATATCTACACCGCCGTATACCACCAGGCTACGCAAGGAGGTATGTTTGGCGTAAGTTTTAATGTTGTCATACACCTGGATTGCCAGCTCACGCGTAGGTGCCAGCACCAGTGCCCGGATCGGATGTTTTGCCGGGGAGGTGCTGGTACTCGCATGAGGAAGCAATGTATGCAAAATCGGTAACGAAAATGCTGCCGTTTTCCCTGTGCCAGTTTGTGCACCTGCCATCAAGTCTTTGCGCTCAAGCGCTAAAGGAATAGCCTGGGCCTGGATTGGCGTTGGCGTTGTGTAGCCTGATTCTTCAATGGCTTTTAACAACGGCTCGGCCAAACCCAAAGACCTAAAATCTAGGGATGGCGGAGCATCTGAAGGTGCACTCAAATCTACAGTATTTTGCTCTGACATATGTCTGCTTATGCAAATGAACGAGGACGTTTGATACCACCAGCTTCACCAAATGGCTTGCTACCACCAGTGCGTGGTTTGTTTGCACCACGATTGCCACCGTTAGGATTGCCGAAGCGCTCTTGCGGCTTTGCTGATGGGCTGCCCGAAGTAGAACGTGGGCGGCGTTGACCAAACTCTTCGGTCAATGCACGGGCGAACTGAAAGTCAGTGTCTTTGGTATAGCTTTTGCTGTTGCCATTTACTTCGCGGTCTGTTCTTTGTTCAGCATGACGTGGTTCGCTTACGCCGGTAGTTGCACGTGGCTCACGTGGTTTGCTTGGCTGGCCATCACGCATCACACGGTCACCAAAAGAGCTGTTTTCACGATTGCCACGGAATTCGCGGTTTTCGCGTCCACCGCCATCACGGCTGTTACCACGAAAGCCACCTTTGTTTTGCGGTCGACCATTGCTGCTACCAGGACGTTTACCGCCATTACCGCGTTTTTCACCACCACCATCATCCATGCGGATAGCGCGTTTAGGCTCGAAACCGGCAATGACTGCTGGCTGGAATTTATGACCAGTGTATTGCTCAATTTTACGCAACAGGTGACGATCAGTGTTAGAAGCAAAAGAAATCGCAATGCCGGAGTTGTTGGCACGGCCGGTACGACCAATGCGGTGTACGTAATCTTCAGCGAATTTTGGCAGGTCATAGTTAATGACGTGTGTAATGCCATGCACATCAATACCACGCGCTGCTACGTCGGTGGCGACCAGTACTTTGACATCGCCATGACGCAGTTTAGTGAGGGTACGGTTACGTGCACCTTGTGTCATATCACCATGCAATGCCGCGGTGCTGTGACCAGCTGCATACAAGTCTTCCGCCAGTAAATCAGCATGACGTTTGGTGCTGGTGAAAATAATCGCCTGGTTGACATCTGGAGCAATCAGCAAATGCTCCAGCAGTTTGTTTTTGTGGTTCATGTCATCTACAAAATGCAGACGCTGCTCGATATTGGCATGTTGTTCTCTTTGACCAGCCACTTGAATCGTCAGTGGATTGTTCAGGAAGCGTTTGCCTATATCCTTAATACCATCTAGGGTGGCAGAGAACAGCAAAGTTTGACGCTCAGCTGGCAAAGCGGCACAAATTTTCTCAACATCAGGCATAAAACCCATGTCCAGCATACGGTCTGCTTCGTCCAGTACCAGCATTTGCAAACGGCTCAAGTCAATACGGCCACGCTCAAGGTGGTCAATAAAACGGCCAGGCGTTGCCACAAGAATATCTAATGGTTGTGACAGCAATTTGTTTTGCAATGGGTAAGGCATGCCACCGACGATACTGACGCAACGTGCGCGCAGGAATTTACCGTATTTACGGGCTGCTTCGTTTACTTGCGCAGCTAATTCGCGGGTAGGAGTTAATACCAGAATGCGTGGACCACGGCTGCGAACCGGGTGCTGGGTTGCTAATAAATTTAATGCTGGCAATGTAAAAGCTGCTGTTTTACCGGTACCGGTTTGGGCGGAGGCCATAATGTCACGGCCTTGCAAGGCTTCAGGAATAGATTGAGCCTGGATAGGTGTTGGATTCTCATAGCCTGCATCGGTCAATGCACGCAAAATGGATGGGTCTAGATTTAAATCTGCAAAAGACAAGGAATGTCCCTTTCATAAACAATTAAAAAGGGCGCAAGTAAAGCAAATTAAAGCAAAGCAAAAAAGCAAAGCTAACCAATGTCAGCACAAAGAAAAGTCGTGTGCTAAATCATTAAAGTAAGCCAAAGCAAATATGGAGATGAATCGCTTTTACCGGCGCTAGGCATAGCCACTAACCGATAAAAGAAGAGGTTGTCATGAAAACAACTTCTAAAGATGATAGCCTCAAAATTTCACGAGTTATCGATGGGTCAGGGCGATGAATTTAAAACAGTCGGGCGTTAATTTCAACCCAGTGCGTTTTAAGTTGAGCGCAGTATAGCCATTTTATTTTAAAAGTCAAATATTTAACGTGATTTATGCTAAAATCGCGCCCTTTCCAAAACAGATGGCAGTTCACATGGCACGCAACCTTAGAAATATCGCAATTATCGCCCACGTTGACCACGGTAAAACCACCATGGTTGATAAGTTACTTCAACAGTCAGGTACTTTTGCCTCACACCAGGCAGTGACTGAACGTGTGATGGATAGTAACGATCTGGAAAAAGAACGTGGCATTACTATTCTGGCAAAAAATACAGCCTTAACTTATGAAGGCACACATATTAATATCGTCGACACACCGGGCCATGCTGACTTTGGTGGTGAGGTAGAGCGTGTATTGGGTATGGTGGATGGCGTTTTATTATTAGTGGATGCTGTTGATGGCCCAATGCCGCAAACACGTTTTGTAACAAAAAAAGCATTGGCGCTGGGATTAAAGCCAATTGTAGTCATCAACAAAGTTGACCGCCCAAGCGCGCGCCCTGACTGGGTGATCAACCATACGTTTGATTTGTTTGCAAACCTGGGTGCTACCGATGAGCAACTGGATTTCCCGGTGGTTTACGCTTCTGCTTTAAACGGCTTTGCAACGCTGGACATGAAGGTACCTTCAGACAATATGCGTGCCTTGTTTGAAACGATTTTAAGCCATGTTGAAGCCCCTAAAGGTGATAGCAATGCGCCATTGCAGTTGCAGATTTCAGCATTGGATTACTCTACATATACTGGTCGCTTGGGCGTTGGCCGTGTGACTAATGGCCGGATCAAACCAGGTCAGGTTGTAGCAGTGATGCGTGAAGATGAACAAGTAGCACAAGGCCGTATTAACCAGGTGCTTGGCTTTAAAGGCCTCGAGCGCGTGCCGGTTGACGAAGCTGAGGCAGGTGACATCGTGATTATTTCAGGTATCGAAGAAATCGGTATCGGCTTCACCATCTGTGACCGTGACAAGCCAGTAGGTTTACCGCATCTTGGCGTAGATGAACCAACACTGACCATGGACTTTATGGTAAACACTTCACCATTGGCAGGTACTGAAGGTAAATTCATTACTTCCCGCCAGATCCGTGACCGTTTAACCAAAGAATTGCTGGTTAACGTGGCTTTGCGTGTTGAAGATACTGAAGACACCGATGTGTTCCGCGTATCTGGTCGTGGCGAGTTGCACCTGACTATTTTGCTGGAAAACATGCGCCGCGAAGGTTTTGAAATTGCAGTGGGTAAACCACGCGTAGTTTTCCGGGAAATCAATGGTGAAAAATGTGAGCCATACGAGATACTTACCGTCGATCTGGAAGACGAGCACCAGGGTGCGGTGATGGAGGAATTGGGTCGTCGCCGTGGTGAAATGAGCAATATGGAGTCTGACGGTAATGGCCGTACACGCCTGGAATACCGCATTCCAGCCCGTGGCCTGATTGGCTTCCAGGGTGAGTTTTTAACACTGACCCGTGGTACCGGTTTGATGGCACACATTTTTGACGAATATGCGCCATTGAAAGCAGATATGCCAGGCCGCCGTAATGGCGTGCTGATCTCTGCTGAACAAGGCGAAGCGGTGGCTTACGCTTTATGGAAACTGCAAGACCGCGGCAAAATGTTCTCCAGCCCAGGCGACAGATTATACGAAGGCATGATTATCGGTATCCATAGCCGTGATAATGACCTGGTGGTTAACCCGATCAAAGGCAAGCAGTTGACCAACGTACGTGCCTCCGGTACTGATGAAGCTGTGCGTTTGGTACCGCCTATCTCTATCAGCCTGGAAAGTGCTGTGGAATTTATTGATGACGACGAGTTGGTCGAAATCACACCTAAAACCATTCGCCTGCGCAAGCGCTTCTTGCTTGAGCATGAGCGTAAACGGTCCTCCAAGTAATACTTTAAATAAAATTGCCGGCTATGCCGGCTTTTTTTATTGCTGGTTCTAGCTGATGAAGTATTTAATAGTCAGCCTTAGTTTTGTCTAGACAGGGGTTCTTTTGCCTGAAGACATGCCTGGCTGAATAAACTGCGATACACTCTTTGTTATTTTTCTGATAATGAGTTGGTATATATTGCATGGATAAATTAAGCAGCTATCGCGTTAACCCTAAAAAATTCTCCCTTAAACAGATTAAAGCGGACGATAAATCCGCCAGGTCAGGCGACAAAGCCGAAGATGCAGCGATATTAATGCAGCTGACTGAAGCCATTAACGAGCGGCAGGATATTCTGCATGCGCAAGGTGAGCATAAGGTGTTACTCATTCTTCAAGGCATGGACACCAGTGGCAAGGATGGCACAGTCAAGCAGGTATTTAGTGCCTGCGACCCGTTAGGCATACGACTGGCCAGTTTCAAAGGGCCTAGTGAGGACGAGCTGGCGCATGACTATTTGTGGCGTGTGCATGCGCAAGTGCCACGTAAAGGCGAGTTGGTGATTTTTAACCGTAGCCACTATGAAGATGTGTTGATCGTCAAAGTGCATGACTGGATTAATGACGCGGAAGCCAAACGTCGCTATCAGCAGATCAATGATTTCGAGCGCATGTTGACCGAAACAGGCACAACCATCATTAAGTGTTTCCTTCATATTTCCAAAGAAGAGCAAAAAGAGCGTTTGCAGGAGCGGCTGGATGATCCGACCAAAGGCTGGAAATTTAATCCCAACGATCTTAATGAGCGGGCGTTATGGGATAAATATATGAAAGCCTATGAGATCGCGCTGCAGGAAACATCTACCGAACATGCACCATGGTATGTCATTCCGGCAGATTCAAAAACCAACCGCAATTTGTTGATATCGCGGATTTTGTTGCAGGCGCTGGAAGATTTGCCCCTGGCTTATCCTGAAAAACCCAAGGAGTGGAATAAGTTAGTGATTGAAGACTGAGGTCGGATTTAATGATTTTACGCTGTCCCAAATCAGCTAATCACGGTTAAATAGCGCCAAATACTAGCTAGCTTAAAAATGAGTTTACGTTTTCGATTAAATCTCTTGGTAACTATGCTCTCATTGGCCTTTTTGGTGGCTGCCGGTGTGGTATTGGTGCGGGATACGCGAGACAGCATACGCGAACGTGTCGAAGCGGCCATGCGTGTAACAGTGCAATTACTGGATACCGTCATTGTCAGCTCTGCCATGAACCCCAGCCTGGGTCCCACCCATTACGTGCTGCAGGACTTTCTTAAGTCTTTGGGCTATGTGCGCAGCAGCCGGATCGAGCTCTACGATTATTCAAATACGCCGCTGTATATTTCCCCTGACTCTACCTTTAAAACCGAAATTGATCCGCCGCAATGGTTTGTGAAGCTGGTTTCACCCAAAGTAGAAACGGTTACACGACGTGTGCGCTATGGCATCCTGATTATCACTTCAAGTGCTGAAGGTTCGATTCGTGAAGCTTGGTCAGGTTTTCTGCAACTGATTGTCATGGGTACCGGTTTTTTTGTGCTGCTAAATTTGCTCGTTTACGGTTTGTTAAGTCATGCTTTGCGCCCGGTACATCATATTTTGCGCGGCATCAACCAGATAGAGCAGGGGGATTTGACCACCAGATTGCCACGCTTTTCACTGCCAGAGTTTGATCGTATAGGCGCCAGCCTGAATCAAATGGCGGTTTCTCTGGATGCCGAGCGGCAATTGGAACAGAACCGTCAACTGACACAACTGATTCAGCAGCATATTGAAGATGAGCGACGCAGTTTAGCCCGTGAACTGCACGATGAATTGGGCCAGTACGTAACGGCAATTAAGACCTTTGCGGTGGCCATTGTAAACAAAACCAAGGATAAAACCCCGGATATCGCTGCCAGCGCGCAAACCATAGTAGCAGCCGCCAATCACATCTACGACGGCATGCACAATATCATCCGCCAGTTGCGCCCTGCGGCGATGGATAACATGGGGCTGATAGAAACTTTGCGCGATATGGTGGCTGGCTACCAGGCGCAGCATGCGGGGTTAAATATCCAGTTACATGTTTCTGGTCGATTCCAGCCTATGGGCGAAAATGTGAATATCAATATTTACCGGATAGTACAAGAAGCGGTTAACAATGCAATTAAGCATGCGCACGCCCAGTCGATCAATGTGCACATCGTTTCCAGTGAAGATGACCTGCTACTGACGATTAATGATGATGGCGTCGGTATGCCGCTAGAAGCCATCGACCAAACCCGCCATTTTGGCCTGCTAGGCATGCGTGAGCGTGTACAAGCCTTGCATGGCCAGTTTAAAATCGTTTCCGAAACAGAAGCCGGTGCTGGAACTGCACTAGAAATCCGATTGCCTATACAATCGGCCTAAAATAAAAGGGAAGACTAAGTATGATTAGCGTGATGCTGGTAGATGACCATGCAGTTGTGAGGATGGGTTTCAAAATGCTGCTTGAATCCGATCAGGATATCAAGGTCATTGCCGAGGCCGAAAGTGGTGAAGCGGCCATTCGTGCCTATGTTGAACATCATCCGCAAGTGGTGGTGATGGACATCACAATGCCCGGTATTGGCGGCATGGAAGCGATTGAGCGTATTCTTGCCAAGGACAATCATGCGCGTATTCTGGTGTTGTCAGCGCATGAGGATTCGGTACATCCCAAACGCGTGCTAAATGCAGGCGCGATGGGCTATGTCACCAAACGCAGTGCGGCGGAAGAGTTGATTAAAGCGATCCGCAGTGTAGCTAATGGTAAAAAGTATATTGAAGCCAGCGTGGCACAACAGATGGCAATTCAGCAATTGTCAGGTGAACAGAACCCGGTCGATGTATTGAGTGAACGTGAGTTTGAGGTGTTTATGTCGCTGGCGCGCGGTAAATCCACTAATGAAATTGCGGAAACATTATTTCTGAGTCCGCGCACGGTGGGGACGCATTTATACAACATCAAGCAGAAACTGAACGCACAGAATTCGGCAGAAATTGCGCTGATTGCCATGCGCTGTGGCCTGCTTGAGCCTTAAGCTGATGGTCTGGGGCTACTGGCGCGGGAGCTGATAACCCCGCTCAGCATAATCAGCAGCATACCGGCATATTCAAGCCAGGATAAATGCTCGCCCCACCAGAACACGCCGATCAAGGTCGCGAATACCACTGTGCTGTAGGCCAGGCTTGCCACAGTCAATGTATGGCCTGTACGGTAAGCCCGTGTTAGTGCGAGCTGGCTGATAGTTGCCGAGATGCCTAACCCAAGTAACAAAGGTAAATCCTGCCAGTGTAAAGTCGTGATCTCGGTATTCAACATCAGAGCACCACTGGCAACACTACACACCAGCGTGAAATAAAACACCGTGCGCCAATCCGGTTCACCACTGACGCCCAATTGTTTGACGTGCACATATGCCAGGGCAGCACCTATTCCGGACAGCAAGCCTACACCAGCAGTTAGCCAAAGGTCAGGTTCCCATCTTGGTTGCAGCAACAATGTCACACCGACAAATCCGCTAATCACACAAAAATTCAACGTGTTTTGCTGCCAGCGTGACAAGGGTTGCTCTGCGTTAAGCAACCACGGTGAAAATAATGCCAGAAACATGGGAGAGGTGTAGTTAAGGGTAATGGCCGTTGCCAGCGGCAAATGCGCGATCGCATAAAAAAACAGCAGCAGGGCAGTAAAGCCAATCAAAGCGCGGCTCATTTGCTTGCGCAGCATAGGACTTTTCAGCGGTTTACCTTGCCAGTAAACCATGCAGGCAATCGTAATAAAGCCAAATATAGACCGGTAAAACACTAACTCTGTACTGCTGAAGCGTTCGGCACCGGTTTTTACAAATGCGCCCATGATGGCAAAGCCTAATCCGGCGACCAGCATCCAGAGGCTGCCTAATTTCCAATGTCTGGGGTGTGAAAAGGTTGGCAAAATGTGAATCTAGCGTACTGCTTGCGCAGGTAGGTGCGGTTCTATTTGCTTGCGATACCAGTGATGAAAATGTTCCAAGCCCGTTTCCATCGGGTGTTGATAAGGACCGCGCTCATCTTTTCCGGTCAGGTAAAGCGCTTTGCGGCCATCGTGCATGCGTTGGCAGATTTCGTTGTCTTCGATTGCAGTTTCGAAATAGGCAGCTTGTTGCGCTTTTATATATTCCCGCTCAAAGAAAGCAATATCTTCCGGATAATAAAATTCAACTACGTTTTTACATGAGTCGACGCCGGTCGGGATGATATGCGACACTACTAGTACATTGGGGTACCACTCGATCATCAGGAAGGGATAAAGTACAAACCAGATCGCACCATATTTCGGATTTTTACCTGACTGGTAATCGGTAACTGCTTGTTGCCAGGCTTTGTAAGTCGGAGACAAACTATAATCCGGCAATGGTTTGTAACCGACGGTTTGTACGCTGTAGTGTTCGCCAAACTCCCAGTTCAGCTCACCGCAATCAACGAATTGATTCAGGCCGGGGTGGAACGGACCTACATGATAATCTTCAAGATAAACTTCAATAAAGGTTTTCCAGTTGAAGTCATAGTGATCAACGACCGCCTGGTCAAAGTAGTAGCCAGTGAAATCAAAGTCCTGCTTGCAGCCTAATTGTTTAAGCGTGTCAGCAATCTGTAATGATTTGCTTTTAGTTGCGGGCTGGGTGGCTTTAAATAACAAACCTTGCCAGTCACTCAGTGGTTGGTTCTCCAGATGCAAACAAGGATTTTTCTCGAAGTGGGGGGCACCAATTAGCTGGCCATTCAAGTCATAAGTCCAGCGATGGAGCGGGCATACGATATGCTGGGTGTTTCCCTGGCCGGACAGCATGACTGCCTGGCGGTGACGGCAGATATTGCTAACCAATTGCTGCTCGCCCTGGTTATTTACCAGCGCCATCGCATTATGCATCCAATCCAGCGTACGGTAATCACCCGCTTTTGGTGTCATGCATGCGTGACCGATGTATTGAGGATGTAGCGAGAACAAGTGTGCTTGCTCTAATGCATAAATTTCCGGATTGAGATACCAGTCAACAGGTAATTGTGCGAAGCGAGTCTTGTTTTGTTCTTTATTTAAAGAGGTGACAGAACCCATATTCCAAACTGAATGAACACTTGCAAAAAACAATAATTGTGCCCGAAAAGGGGCTGGATGAAAAGCCGAGACCGGAGTAATGACTACGGTTATCCGAATTCATTTATTGATATTAATGAATGGCAGCGGTGATCAATGTGCCTGTTTTTAACAACCCGTACATAAGCAGTTATTGTAACAGCCCTTAACTATCTCAATTAAATTCAGTTATAATATTAGAGGTTTCTATGTATAACTATACGTAACGATAATTGCATTTTAGGAGCAAGCGAATGGCAAATTTATTAGATCAGTTGAAAGCAATCACCACTATTGTGGCTGACACAGGTGATGTTGAAGCGATTAAAAGCGTTAAACCGGTAGACGCAACTACCAACCCGTCACTGGTATTGAAAGCGAGTCAGATTCCTGAATACGCACCTCTGATCGAGACAGCAATTGCCTATGCAAAAGCACAAGGTGGTTCAAAGGAACAACAAATTGAAAATGCAGCTGACAAACTGGCTGTGTTGATTGGCGCTGAAATCACTAAAGTGGTTCCAGGCCGTATTTCTACTGAAGTAGATGCACGTTTGTCTTTCAACATTGATGCGATGATTGCCAAAGGCCGCAAACTGATCAAACTGTACGAAGATTCAGGCATTTCCAAAGATCGCGTACTGATCAAACTGGCTTCTACCTGGGAAGGCATCAAAGCCGGTGAGCAACTGGAAAAAGAAGGCATTCAGTGTAACCTGACATTGTTGTTCGGTTTTGGCCAGGCACGTGCTTGTGCTGAAGCTGGCGTATTCCTGATTTCCCCATTCGTTGGCCGTATCCTTGACTGGTACAAAGCGAAAAATCCAGGTACCGAGTACACACAGGAAACTGACCCAGGTGTGGTTTCTGTACGTGCTATCTACCAGTACTACAAAGAACATGGTTACAAAACAGTAGTAATGGGTGCTTCTTTCCGTAATACCGGCGAGCTGATTGCATTGGCCGGTTGTGACCGCCTGACTGTTTCCCCTAACCTGTTGCAAGATCTGGCAGCAACTGAAGGTACATTGGTACAAGTACTGAAAGATGGCGGCAAAACCAAAGAAGCTCCTGCAAAATTGACAGAGGAACAGTTCCGTTTTGAACTGAACCAGGACCCAATGGCGACCGAGAAGCTGGCTGAAGGTATCCGTGGTTTCGTAGCTGACCAGAACAAACTGGAAACAGCATTAGCCGCAAAACTGTAATATCTGTGTGAGAACATAAGAAAACGGGCAGGACCTGCCCGTTTTTGATTTTTACACTCAGGCATAAATTGGCCTGTAACATTGACTTATTTTGGCTGCCGGCTTACTATTAGCGACCAGCTTGAATTGGTAGTACGCTAGAAATAGCATTTAGAAACTTTAAATATTTGGAGAAAAACATGGCATTAACTCAAATGGCATTAGACTCATTGGATTTTGACGCAACTATCGCTTTGGCAGAAAAAGTTGCTCCGCACGTTGACATTCTGGAAATCGGTACACCATGCATCAAGCACAACGGTATCAAATTGCTGGAAACTCTGCGCGCTAAATTCCCAAACAACAAAATCCTGGTTGACTTGAAAACTATGGATGCTGGTGAGTACGAATCTGAGCCATTCTACAAAGCTGGTGCTGACATCTGCGTAGTTTTGGGCGTATCTGACATCGGTACAATCAAAGGCGTAATCAAAGCTGCTAACAAATACGGCAAAAAAGCTCAAGTTGACCTGATCAGCGTTGAAGACAAAGTTGCTACAACTAAAGAAGTTGTTGCTGCTGGTGCTCACATCATCGGTATCCACACTGGTTTGGACCAACAAGCTGCTGGTCAAACTCCTTTCGCTGATTTGGCAGCGATCGCAGGTTTGAACCTGGGTGTTGACATCTCTGTTGCTGGTGGCGTTAAAGCTGCTACAGCTGCTCAAGTACGTGACGCTGGCGCGACTATCATCGTTGCTGGTGCTGCTATCTACGGCGCTGCTGATCCAGCTGCTTCTGCTGCTGAAATCACTGCTATCGCTCACGGTTAATTTTTTAACTATCAATAAGTAATTATTGATCAGCGATTATAAAAACCCGACTCAGCAATGTGTCGGGTTTTTTTATTTGATATTTTGACTACAACAGGACAAAAACATGGATCATCAACAGTTTATTTTGGACAATTTAAAACGTATTTTAGACGTGACTGACAAGTCAAAAGCGGCTGAATTACTCAAATTAGTTGAAGAAGCAGGCTCAACATTTATCGGTGGCGCAGGTCGCTCGCTGTTGGTCTCACGTTTCTTTGCAATGCGTTTGGTGCATTCTGGCTACAGCGTTTTCATGATTGGCGAAGTAGTGACTCCTGCCATCAAAAAAGGCGACCTGCTGATTCTGGTTTCAGGTTCTGGCGGTACTGCAACCCTGTTGCCATTCGTGAAAAAAGCGAAAGAAGTTGGCGCTAAACTAGTGGTTATTTCCATGAAGAAATCTTCTGCCATGGCAGATGTAGCTGACCTGGTTGTTCAAATCGGTCAGGACGACAGCTTCCCATTGGTTAAAGGTATGCCTATGGGCGGTCAATTTGAATTGTCTACCCTGGTATTCCTGGAAGGCGCAATCTCCGAGTTGATTCACGCTAAAGGCCTGACTGAAGAAGGTATGCGCTCATTGCACGCAAACCTGGAATAAAGCTTATTCCCGCAGTAAAAAAACCGGCCTTGGCCGGTTTTTTATTGACCTAACCCTTTAAAGTCTACCGCCGTGATTTTTTTCTGGTGCAAGGCGCTGGCGATCAGTACTCCCTCCGCACCAGTGCTTTCCAGCGCGTAGATATCGTGCATATTTCTCACACCACCTGCCGCATATAACGCTGTATGCGTAGCCTGTTTGATTGCGTTTAGTTTTTCCAGATCCGGGCCCTGATTGGCACCGACTTTTGGCAAGCTCATCACAATAGTCGGTTGCGACCAATATGAGTGATCTTTTTCAAGTATCTCCGGACCATGAAAACCATCCTGGAAGTAATCCAGTGACAGCACGCTGTTTTCTGCCATTTCACGCAGCTTTTCATAAGTGTGAATATCCGATAGAGATTCACTAGCGAGTACCGGCCTGATAGCGTTATTTAGCCAAGGTACAAGGTTTGCAGTGCTTTTAAAGCCGGCATCCACCCACCAATGAATCTGTGGGAATACCTGCATGGCTTCGGCAATGTAGTCTCTATGGTTTGGCAATGTGGTATCACCGGTAATGGCATTTAAATCGGCAATATACACACAGTCAAATGGATAAACTTGTAAAATAGCATTCACGACATCGAGCAGGGCGTGACTGTCTGTCAATTTTGATTGTATGGGACGGTAAGATTGGCGTTGCCCCTGAATGGCTTGTACTACCAGGCCATGCATCAAATCGATGACGGGAATAATATGCAAAATAAATCTCGTTTGAACATCTGGGTTTGTGAGTATGTCAGTGCCGGTGGCCTGGCATCTGAATCAATGCCAGCCAGCCTGCTACAGGAAGGTCTGCTGATGCGCGACTCTCTGCTGGCTGACTTATCTGAGCTGGATGTGAATTGTATCACCAGCCATGATGTCAGGGTGATGCCTCCAGTCAGCGTATCTAGCGTGGCTATACAGCCTGCAGATGATATTTTTGCACTCTGGCGTAAACAATTGACTACCAACGATGTAGATGCCTGCTGGGTAATCGCGCCAGAGACGGATGGCATCCTTGAACGCATGTATCAGTTGGTGCAAGAGGCAGGAAAATGCTGGATTGGGTGTAGCGCAGATGCCATCCGGAAAACAACTTCCAAATCGTTAATGACCGACATTTGCGATCAGTCAGGGATTTCAGTTATTCCTGGTCGCTACTTAAAAGAGTCAATACCATTACAATCCCTGACCTGGTATGAAAATACCATGGCTGGCTGGGTAATTAAACCCGATGATGGGGCTGGTTGCGAACATACTTTTCACTTTAACAATGATTCAGAAGTCACTGAATTTAATAACAAAATAAAAAATAATTCTTCATTACCTTATGATAAATTACTTTTACAACCTTATATCGCAGGTCAAGCTTTAAGCATGTCTGTTTTATCAACCAAGGACCAGGTAAAAGTAATTGCAGGTCATCAGCAAAGGATCACTATTAACCAGGGAAAATTCAGCTTTGAGGGTGCGGGTGTGAATCAGGCAGCGCAGTATTTACCTTTGATGCAAGCGCTGGCTGAACGCATTAAAAAAGCTATTCCGGGATTGATTGGTTATTGGGGTGCGGACATGATATTGACTGATAACAATGCGTTAACCTTGGTTGAGATTAATCCTCGATTGACAACTCCCTATATTGAACTCTCCAAGTTAGTTACTGAGAATCCAGCCAAATGCATACTGGATGCGGTTTTACATAACAGGCTGTCAGAGTGTGTAGCGCAATCGTCGGTTTCGCTGGAACTTCCGTCTGTTGAAGTGGAGTTTGATACAGAGTCCAAGGCTGTGTCGAATGAAAGTTTTACTGTATGAGTAATGTGGTTATTGGTTGGGATATAGGCGGCGCGCATGTGAAAGCGGTGATGCTGGATGCGCAAGGGCGCGTCTTGCGGGTATCTCAGCAGGCGTGTGCTTTATGGAAAGGTCTGGACCGGCTCGAAGATTCATTGCAAAAAGTGCTGGATTTATGGTCTTTGGAACCAAATCAATCCATGCATGTGGTGACCATGACTGGCGAACTGGTGGATTTATTTGAGAACCGTGCGCAAGGCGTACGCGCTATTGCAGACACTGTGAAAAAATACTTGCCCCAAGCCATGTTCTATATGGCTTCACAAGCTGATAAATCTGCGTTTGTTGCTTTAGTTGATGGCAAGGAATCTGGTATCGCCTCTATGAACTGGCATGCTTCAGCGCAATGCCTCGCAGAAACATATGCAGATTTAAGTATGCTGATTGTAGATATCGGTAGTACCACCTGCGATATTACGGTTTGCAATGCACAGCAGGTGCTGACTAATGGCTGGACAGACGCCGAACGCATGGCCAGCCAGGGTTTGCTCTACACTGGTGTGGTCCGTACCCCTTTGATGGCATTAGGACCTTATATCGAGTGGCAGCAACAGGTGCGTCATATTGCCGCCGAGTATTTTGCTACCACTGCCGATGTTTACCGCGTGCTGCAAGAATTACCTTCTAAGCATGATCTGGCGGATACAGCAGATGGTCAGGATCGCTCTTTGGATGCTAGCACGCGGCGCCTGGCACGCATGGTAGGTCATGACCTGGAAGATGGCGATACAATCCATTGGCGCTCGCTGGCGCAAGCATTCAGGGATAAACAATTGAACATACTGGTCAATGCGATTCAATCTTGTACAAAAAAGTCAGCCATGCAACCGCAAACCTTAACAGGGCTAGGAGCAGGCAGTTTCTTGTTGCCTGAGATTGCGCATCGCTTAGGCATGATTTACAAACCGGCATCGGCATCAATATTGGCTGATGATCCTCAATTAAAGAACGACGCAGAAGTGTGTTTTCCGGCGTATGCCGTTGCGAGGTTATGGCAGGCATGGCATTGATTCAGCTGGAATTACCTTATCACGAAGGTGCTTATTGGCTGACACAGGTCAGACATTTGCTGTGGCCCATGTTGCTGGAAAGTGGGCGTGTTGATGCCGTTGAAAAGCAGTTTTCAGTCGATGAAGAGATCAGCCTCGGCGCCAGATTTGATATCGTGGTTGCTGAACCGGTTGCCAAAATTATTCATCGTCGCCCGTTCACAGAGGTGCATGTTAAACATGCACTACAACAGTATGAAGAAGATCCCTTTGCAGTCATCAAGCGTTTCTTGGCACCACACAAGGTTGACCGGGTGACCGATGTACCTTTTGCCGGTGGCGCGCTAGGTTATTTTTCTTATGACCTGGGGCGCAGCATCGAACCTATGCCTGAACTGGCCGCACACGATATGCCATTGCCTGAGTTGCTGGTCGGCATATATGACTGGGCGATTGTAGTGGATCATCATAAACGCTGTTGCCAGCTGGTTTCACATGCTCGCTATAACACGCCTGACTCACTCCATGCATTGCAGCTTAGCCTATTGCAGCCAAAAGAACAGCCTGATAAAAAGGCATTCAGCGTAGTGGCCGACATTGCGCATAATATGGACAAGCCTGCTTATGCAAAAGCTTTCCGGAAAGTAAAAGACTATATTCTGGCGGGAGATTGCTACCAGATTAACCTGGCACAACGGCTAGCTGTCAAAGTGCAAGGCGATGCGTGGCAAGCGTATGACCAGTTCCGCCAATTGAGCAAAGCACCGTTTATGGCTTATTTGCAGGTGGATGACGGGCAGGGGATGCCGTTTGAAGTGCTTTCCATGTCGCCGGAGCGTTTTTTGCAAGTGACTGATAATAAAGTGGAAACACGCCCGATTAAAGGCACGCGGCCCCGGCATGCAGATGCAGCAATGGATAAGCAGGAAGCGGAGTCGCTGGCTGGCAGTATCAAGGACAGAGCCGAGAACCTGATGATTGTCGATTTATTGCGCAATGATATCGGCAAGGTATGCGAAATTGGCTCGGTCAAGGTGGATGCTCTGTTTCGCTTGCAGCGTTTTACCAATGTGCATCATCTAGTCAGCATTGTGCGCGGTGTGCTTGCCAGTGGCTATCATGCAATGGATTTGCTACGCGGCTGTTTCCCTGGTGGTTCCATTACCGGCGCCCCCAAATTGCGGGCGATGGAAATTATAGAAGAGCTGGAACCGCACCGGCGCGGCATTTATTGTGGCAGCATCGGTTATGTTGGATTTGATGGTAGTATGGACACCAATATATCAATACGCACAGCGGTTATCTGCAACCAGACCATGACGTTTTATGCCGGTGGTGGGGTCGTTGCTGACTCTGATTGCGATAAGGAATACCAGGAAACACTGGATAAAGCTTCGCAGTTTCTTAAACTGGTGGCGCAATTTAAAACGCATTCTTAATTTTTTCGGGAAAACATCATGTGGGTGATCAAGCTTGGAGGAAGCGTGACACACCATGACAGTCTGCTCAAATGGCTGGAGCTGGTTGTCCGTTGGGGCGATGGGAAAATCATTATTGTGCCGGGCGGCGGTGTGTATGCCGATGCGGTGCGTCAATTTCAGCAAATACGTGCCGAGCTGGCCGATGGCCATATCAGTGACTTGCATGCGCATGCGCTGGCTATTTATGCCATGGACCAAATGGCCCGCAGTCTGGTGGCCATGCTGCCTAAACTTGCTTTGGCTAGAAATCCACTTGAAATTGCTGAGCGCGGCTGGCAGCATCGGGGACTGGTCTGGTTGCCTAGCGAAATGGCATTGAATCCGGAACTATGGGGTGACACAGCGTTACCGGAAAACTGGGAAACGACTTCTGACAGCTTGGCTGCCTGGCTGGCCTGCCAGCTTGAAGCCAGCCATTTACTGCTGGTTAAATCCGATGACAGGGTGCAGCAGCCAGAAACTTCTTTTGCGCTGGCTGATTTGCAAGCCATGGGCATTGTGGATGCCGGATTATCTAAAATCCTGCCGCAATCAGCATTCAAATCCTGGATAGTGCATCAAAGCGAATTTGATTTGTTTCAGCAAGGGCTGGATACCAAAGTGCTTAACGGGCGCCTGATTCTGTAGTCTCAAACTGGCTTGTTTTCTCAAACCTGCCAAAATGCAGCATGATGGTCGGCAAGATCAGCAAATTGAGGATGGTCGAAGAAATCAGACCGCCCACAATAATGGTCGCCATCGGACCTTCAATCTCACGTCCCGGTTCGCCGCTACCAATCGCCAGCGGCAATAAACCAAGTGCCGTCACCAAGGCAGTCATTAATACTGATGGCAAGCGTTCCGTCGCACCACGGATGCAGGTTTCCATGTTCCATTCGCAACCTTCCTTATCGACCAGATGCTGGAAATGCGAAACCATCATAATCGAATTGCGCAGTGTGATACCAAACAGCGTTACAAAGCCAACCAGCGTGCCGACTGAAATCCATCCACCCGCAAAAAATGTTGCCACGACGCCACCGATCAATGCGAAGGGCAGGTTGGCAAAAGTCAATAACAGGTTACGCAAGCTGCCAAAAGCGATATAAAGCATGAGGAAGATAGCGACGCCGGCTACCATTGAATGGACGATTAAATCGCGACGGGACTCGGCATTGGCCTCAGCTTCGCCTGAAAATTCCATATAATTTCCGGTATGGAGGGTCACTTTCTGGTGTAAGGCTTTCTGTATTTCACTGAGCACAACCTCCTGGTCGCGGCCTGCAATATTGGCAGTAATGGTTTGAATACGTTTTGCTCCAGAGTGTAAAATTTTGGAGCGGCCACCTTCCTGTGCAATATAAGCCACATCGGACAGTTTCAGCATTTGACCTTCAGCATTAAAAATCGGGATATTTCGCATATCAGCAATATCATCCCGGTTGGCGTCGTTTAGCAATACGCTGACGCCAATAGAACGGTTACCCATAAACACGTGATTGACCGGCACACCTTCATAACTTGCTTTAACCGTGTCCAGTACATCCACAGACTGCAAACCCCATAATGAAAGTTTCTCCTGCTTGAGCCTTATCGCAATTTCGGGCGTTTCCGGTGGCGATTGCACCATCACATCGCGCACACCGCGTATGCTGCCTAGAACATTCGCTACTCTTTGCGCATCGCGGTCGAGTGCATCCAGGTCAAGTCCATAGATATTAATCACCAGGCCCGCAGCATAGCCTGAAATGGTTTCCTCAATACGCTCGCTTAAAAAAGTATTAATTGCAAAGTTTGCGCCTAGAAACCCTAATTCTATTTTGCCGTCGTCATCGTCATCTTCAGTTTCTCCCGAGAGTTCTTCTCGGATAGCGCGATAGATACGTTCTTGGTCGGCACCTGAAACGGTGCCGATTTCAACCTCAAACTCGCTGTAATGTGTGCCGAAAGTATCGGCAGCATTAGGCGCACGGCCAACCCACTGGGCAACGCTTTTTACGCCTGGGATCTCAAGTAATACCTTGGTCACCTGGTTGCCAAGTTTCAGGGATTGCACTTCTGAAGTGCCCGGCACGGTTGTCATATGCAGGATATAGTGGCCCTCATGCAAGGCAGGAATAAACTGGCTCCTGAACAGCGGCAATAACACCAGCCCAATAGCAATACAGACAAAGCTGGTGACCAGGATCAGCTGATAACGATGTTCTATGTGGTGCAACACTTTCACATATTTTTGCTTCAACCAGCGCAGTAACGGTGATTCCTGATCGTCCAGCCGCGCGTTGCCGAGAAGGGCGTAACATAGCGCCGGTGTCAAAGTGAGAGCGACCGCAAGTGAGGCCATGATGGCTGAGATATAAGCATAGGCAAGAGGTGCAAACAACTTACCTGCTACACCAGTCAGTGTGATTAGTGGTAAAAATACCAGTGCGACAATAATGGTGGCATAGACAACAGAACCGCGCACTTCCATGGAGGCCTGAAAAACCACTTGTGGAATCGGCAAAGGCTGAGCAAGCTGACGGTTTTCGCGCAAGCGCCGGAAAATATTTTCCGTATCGATAATGGCATCATCAACCACTTCGCCCAAGGCAATGGCCAGACCACCCAGCACCATGATATTAAGGCCCACGCCATATTGATGCAGCACAACAATGGCAGAAAGCAGTGAAAGCGGGATAGCCGTTGCAGAAATCACTGCCGTGCGGACATTAAACAAAAACAGGAATAGCACGGCTATGACCAGCGTTGAGCCAATCAGGATATCGGAGCGCAAGCTTTGAATCGCTGTTTCAATAAAGTTTGCCGGACGGAACAGCCCTTCATGCAAAGTGACTTGCTGACTTGTCAGACTGGGCTTGATATCCCGCAGCTTGGTTTCCAGTAATTTGGTAAGCGCATAGGTGTTGGCACCCAGCTGGCCCTGCACAGACAGATACACCGCAGGTTTACCGTTAATGGCGGCAGCGCTGATCGATGGTGCTGCACCTTCAGCAACTTCTGCCACGTCGTTGATGCGGATAGTGCGCCCCAGCTTGCGTATTAACGTGATATTACCTAACTGCTGCGGCGTAGTAGTTTGGCCCTGGCTATTCAAAATAATGCGCTGGTTGTCATTTTGGATGTAACCGGCTCCGCGCACTCCGGTGGCGCGGCTTGCGGCATTCACCACATCCTGTACATTCAACTGGTATAGCATCAGCTTGCGCGGATCAATTTTTATCTGGAACTGGCGGACTTCGCCACCGAAGACATTGATATCCGCGACGCCTGGAATCGCCATCAGATGTGGCGTCAGGTGCCAATCAACCAAGGTACGCAACTGCATCAGGGTGAGTTTGTCCGAGGTGACGCCTAGACCCAGCACCGTACTGGCAGAAGAGGTGAGCGGGGTAATGTTGGGGGTGATGCCTGGTGGTAGCTGGTTGCCCAGCATATTCAGATGTTCGGCGATGATTTGCCGGTTTCGGTAGATATCCGATTTATCCTGAAAAATAACCGTGATGACAGACAATCCCGGAATGGACTGTGAACGCAGGCTTTTAATGCCTATGGCACCGGCGATGATATTTTCAATCGGTTGGGTGACCAGTTTTTCTACCAGGCTGGCTGACAGGCCAGGAGATTCAGTCTGGATAACGATTTGGGTAGGGGCGAACTCAGGGAAGACGTTTAAATCACTTTGAGTCAGGCTATACGTACCATAGCCTAACACCAGCAGTGCGAGGCCGATAATCACGCCATAAAATCGAATCGCGAATCTGACCAGTGCTGACATCATGCCTGTGGCTCTTTCCGGCTCTTAAGTTGGCGCGGCTTAATCGTCATTCTCATTTTTAATCTGGAATTTAAATTCTTCCGAGAGCAGCAATTGCGCCCCATGGGTGACGACTTCAGTACCCGGGCGCAGGCTATTATCAAACCAGCCATTGTCAAGCTCTACATCAGAAGCCACTGGTTTACGCAAAAACGTATCTGCTTTGGTTTTGACATAAATCCAGGCCATACCACCATGCCAGACAATGGCCTGATTCGGCACAATCACACCTTTCAGCATAGAGGATGCTGACTGGGCAGGCACCACATTGACACGCATGCCCACGCGCAGGAACTCTGCCGGCGCACTATAGAAATAGGTTTTACCGATATTGCTGATATCAGTCTGGATAGACTGGGAAACATAGTCGGCACGCACAGGTTTGATTTCATCCTGGATGGGCGAAATAAAAATAGTCGAGTTTGCTTCAGGCTCTTTGAAATTAAGCGGGAAACTGACTTGCACCAGTACTTTTTTTTGCGTCAGTAAATCATGCAGCGAGCCTGTTGCAGGGTGCTGTGTAATTAATGTCGCCAACGGTTTACCCCATTGTGCGACTATGGTATCCGTCAATGCTTTTAATTGTGCCTGCGCAGACTTGATTTGGGTCTGGTCATTAATCACCAGTGCCTGCGCCTCTTGAACCGCTTTGTCAGAGACGTTTTTATCGTCTTCATTTAATTGTTTATAACGCTGATATTGCAATTGGTGGTTAGGCAATATGCTTTCGGCAATGGCTAATTGGGTTTTTAACTGCTGATACTGGCTGTTGTAATCCACCAGTGTCTGGATAGACACCACAGTGCCCAGAACCTTGATATTGCCATGATAGTCATAAGGGTGCAGCGGTTCTACACGGATGCCACTATTTTGCTGGGTGGCCAGGTTTAACTGCACGAGCTGCAGTCCGTTTTGCTCGACTACATGCACCGGGCCTTCAATTTCTTCTTCATTGTCATCCTGCATGGTCTCGTATTCATCGCGGCCAACCAGGACAACCGCCCAAATCAGCAGGATAATAAGTGCAATCTGAGCCCCGATAATCCAGAGTGCTTTTTTATTCATTTTAATGGCGCCTCTTGTGTCTTTATGGCAAATGTCATCGATTGCTCTGATAAAAGCAATGGTTTTTGCATGACATTCTCAATTTCCTGCAGTGCGCGCAGCACATTGGCCTGTTGTATGACCAGTCGTTGCTGTGCGGCATAAAACTGGATTTCAGTTTGCAGGTATTCCGTTTTATCAATCAGACCTTTACGCCACTGGCTTTCCAACTGCTGCTTGCGGCTGGATTGCTGGGTGTATTCCTGCGTAATTGTAATCAGCAGATTGGCTGTATCACGATATTTTAAATAGGTTTGTTCAGATAACTGAATAATGTGGTGTTGCAGGGCATAGAATCGTGTCGCCTCGTTCTGCCGCACCTGCTCGGCATATGCCCACAGGTCTGATGATTTATTCAGCAGATTCAGCATGCCGCCAATACCTAACGCCCAGATCCTGTCACCATATTCATACAAGATACCCGGGCTTAATGAGATATCAGGGTAGCGTTTGGCCATTTCCAACCTCAGTTGTGATTCTGCCTTGGCATATTGTGCCAGCCCGCGCTGAATATCCATGCGGTTGATTAATGCGTAATGCTGGATTGTTTTTGCGTCGTGATAGGTTTGCGGTTGCTCAAATCTGGCCTTAAGAATTTGAGAAATGTTCAGCGGTGCAATATTCAGGGATACATTTTGCTGGTCGGTCAGGCCTGCATCATGCATGATTTTTTGCTGGGTTTGCTTGATTTGCAATGTCAGCTGTTGTAGCTGCCAGGCCGCTTGATCATGCTGCAGGCGTATCGGCAGCACATCAGACTTACCCGCCACACCAAGGTCCAGCCTTTTTTGATAGGCATTCAATAAATCCGCCTGCGACTTTTGCAGTTTCGTCAGGCTGGAATGCAAAGCCTGCTGTTCTGCCAGCGTGATCAAATCCAGACTCAGTTGCTGCCTGAGCATCCAGGCACTCTCTGAAACAAATATTTTGGCAATATCTGCCTGGTACTGCGCAATATCAATATTGATCTGGCGTTTATTGGCAGTGATAAATGGAATATCGACTTGCAAGCCATAAGCCCACGGATTGATATCGCCGTTGGCCTGGTTACTATGCGAAAGCTGGCCATTCAAACCGACCATTGGGCGCAGGCCCGCGCTGGTAATGCCTGCGAGTGCAACGGCATAATCAGACTTGGCTACTTTAAGGGCAGGGTGGAAGTAGAGGGCTGATAATGTCAGCCTGTCGATATCCCAGGAAGTAATCGGCCAGACAGTTTGCGGGTATTGTGTGCGGACAAACTCTTTGAAACCTTCCTGTGTAGGCGAGGCTTGCTGGATATTCTCAATATTTTGCTGCTGTTGTATTGGTTGGGCCTGATATGCAATGCCGCATGCTGCGAGTAATAGCGGGCAAAAGCAGGCTAGGTAACGCATATTGTCAACAATATTTATAAATAACGCGCGTATTGGCGGTGAAATCTAGCCGGCTGATAGAAATGCTCAACGTTGAAGCACTATTCAACAATTTATTCGACAATAGTCGCGTTGACAGCATCCAGTGCATCCTGGAGCAGGTCTTCTGGTAACTGGTTAATGCTGGTAGCCAGCAAATCAGCGGCCTCTACAGTACGGATAGGAAGGTCTGCCGAATTTAATTCTGCAATCAATCCTGCAGCAACGCCTGCAATCTTGAGCAACACTTCACGTTCTCTCATTAAAAGCTCAAGTTCTGCTCTGAGCATATTTTCTTCGGCTGAATGCATATCCTGTCCTGACACTAACTATTTACGATAATCAATTCCGCATCTTGCAGTTGAATGCCCGGCTTGTCAATGTGATGTCAGGTAGATTGTGAGCGCAGTTGGAATGCGCTATAATGGCGAAGTCGGTAGTGCACGCATGAATGCTTGCATGTATGACTGGCAATGCGAAAGTGGCGGAATTGGTAGACGCACTGGATTTAGGTTCCAGCGCCGCGAGGCGTGAGAGTTCGAGTCTCTCCTTTCGCACCATACATTTAAAGCCATATGAAAAAAAGTATGGCATAAGTTTTAAGGCGGCATTTTAAAATTTATCAAATTTAAATTGTATTACGATCAATCAGGCTTCCTTCCTAGGAAGCCTTTATTGTTTGGGCACTGCCTTAATTGGTTGTTGACTTAATCATAATGGAATAAATCATGAAAATCGTACAAACTCCAAATGCACCGGCAGCAATAGGTCCTTATGCGCAAGGCGTAATCGTCGGTAACACGCTGTATACCTCAGGACAAATCGCTTTGCGCCCTGATGGCAGCTTGAATGACGGCGATGTGGTAGCGCAAACCCAGCAAGTGCTGGCAAATCTGCAGGCGATTATTGAAGCAGCAGGTGGTAATTTGCATCAAGTGGTTAAAACCACTGTTTTTTTGAAAAACCTAGATGATTTTGTAGCGATGAACCAGGTGTATGGCGAGGCCTTTGGCACCCACACACCGGCGCGTTCTACTGTACAAGTGGCTAAATTGCCGCGCGATGTACTGGTTGAAATTGAAGCTATTGTGGCGTTAGGCGAGATTTAAGGGCTAAGACTCTTAAAACCCTAGCGAGTCTATTGTTTTATCTAATCGAAACGCGCAACATCGCCTCTGCAACCTGCATCTGGGTTGAGTGCTGTTTTGAAGTTTATTTCAATTGAGACTTGTGTTATATTTTTATGCTCTTTTTTCATGATTTGATCACTTTGTAAAGCTTATAGAGTATGGTCAGGTTATGCTAAACATTCATTGAGACGCGCAATGGCGCGCCCATTCACATAACCCATCGTTATCAAACGATTTTTACAGGAAGTGCAGCATGGCAGCAGTATCTGTTGAAACAGTCAGCAACTTGGAACGTCGCATGACAATTAAAGTCCCTTTAGCTCCGCTGGAAGGGCAAATCAGACAACGTTTGCAACAAATTTCGCGCACCGCCAAATTTTCAGGTTTCCGTCCAGGCAAAGCGCCGGTTGGTCTGGTAAATCAGCACTACGGTAACCAGGTGCGTGATGAAGTCTATTCCAAAGCGGTTGAAACCAGCTTTGGTGATGCTGTCGAGCAAAACAAACTGCGTGTTGCTGGCTTCCCGAATATTGAGCATCTTCCATTTAAAGAAGCTGCTGAAGAATTAGAATATGTAGCGACTTTTGAGATTTTTCCTGAAGTCACCATAGGCGACTTGAGCAAAGTCAAAATCGAACGCCCAACATTAGAAGTTACTGACGCCGATGTTGAAAAAACACTGGATGTATTGGTTAAGCAGCGTGTTACTTACGAGCCTGTAAAACGCGCGTCCAAAAAAGCTGACCGTATTAGCATTACATTGAGCGCTTCCATCGATGGCGAGCAGGTTGAGAGCACTGGCGACCGTGGTATTGACCTCGTGATTGGTGAGCCTGGCCGTGTCAGCGAATTTGATGATGCTTTGGTGGGCGCTAAATCCGGTACTGAAAAAACTTTCGATATCACTTATCCTGCCGACCATAATCCAGCGCAACTGGCTGGTAAAACAGTAACTTATGCTGTGAAGTTCATTTCAGTTTCCCAACCGGTTTACCCTGCGGTGGATGCGGAATTTGCTAAAAACCTGGGTGTTGAAGATGGCAATCTGGAAACGATGAAGTCTGAAATCAAACAAAGCCTGGAACAAGAAGTAGCCAAACGCATAGCATCGCGTTTAAAAGAGAGTGTATTTGAAGCGCTGGTGAACGAAACTACTTTTGAGCTGCCAAAATCTATCATTGCAGCTGAAACCAACCGATTGATGCAGGTTGCAGTACAAAACTTGCGTGAGCGTGGTGTTGACCCGCAAACAGTGCCCATGGATCCTTCACTATTTGAAGCCCAAGCGCAACGCAATGCTAAACTGCGCCTGATTTTGACTGAAGTGGTGAATAGCAATAATTTGCAAGCCAATGCGGATCAAGTGCGTGCAATGGTAGATACTTTTGCATTGAGCTTTGAGAAACCGGCTGAATTGGTGACCTGGTATTACGCGGATGTTAAACGTCTGGATGAGCCAGCAGCGTTGGCGACTGAAGAAAATGTAGTGGCTTGGGTGCTTGAAAAAGCAAAAGTCTCCAACAAAAAAATTAAATTTGATGAATTGATGATGGGTGCTTAAACCATGAATTATATGAACGCACATGATGGCATGATGCAAGAAAGAATGGAGCCGCAAGGTCTTGGGTATATCCCAATGGTCATTGAGCAAAGTGGTAGAGGTGAGCGTTCATATGACATCTACTCACGTTTGCTTAAAGAGCGCGTTATTTTCCTGATTGGCCCGGTGAATGATATGACCGCCAACCTTGTTGTAGCGCAGTTGCTGTTTCTGGAAGCTGAAAATCCTGACAAAGATATTTCTTTGTACATTAACTCACCAGGCGGTTCGGTCACTGCTGGTATGTCTATTTATGACACCATGCAGTTTATCAAGCCTGATGTAAGTACTTTATGTATTGGTCAGGCCGCTAGCATGGGCGCGTTCCTGTTAACAGCTGGCTCAAAAGGTAAACGTTTCTGCCTGCCAAACTCACGTGTAATGATTCACCAGCCATTGGGTGGTTTCCAGGGCCAGGCCTCAGATATTGCCATTCATGCTAAAGAAATTCTGTATTTAAAAGACAAGTTGAATGGCATCATGGCGCATCATACCGGCCAGCCGGTCGACAGGATTGCTGCCGATACAGACCGTGATAACTTTATGAGTGCTGATGCTGCCAAAGATTATGGATTGGTAGATCAGGTAATTGCCGCACGTACTGTTTAATATCAGTGCAAGACGACCAGCAGGGGAATAAATATGGCCAATAAGTCAGATAGCGAAAAGCTTTTATATTGCTCGTTTTGTGGCAAAAGTCAGCATGAAGTTAAAAAGCTGATTGCAGGCCCTTCTGTATTTATTTGTGATGAATGCGTAGATTTATGCAATGACATTATTCGTGAAGAAATTCAAAGTCTGAACGAGATCAAGTCAGCAGATAAAAAGCTGCCTACACCACAAGAAATTTGCGCCATTCTTGATCAATACGTCATCGGTCAGGTGCAAGCTAAAAAGAATTTGTCTGTAGCGGTTTACAACCACTATAAGCGTTTGGGTTACAACCCGCTTTCTGACGGTGGTCAAAACAATAAAGATGATGTAGAAGTCCAAAAAAGTAATATTTTACTGATCGGGCCTACAGGCTCGGGTAAAACACTGCTAGCACAGTCTCTGGCAAGAATGCTGGATGTGCCGTTTGTCATGGCTGATGCCACTACCTTGACTGAAGCAGGCTATGTGGGTGAAGACGTAGAAAACATCATGCAGAAGTTGCTGCAAAAGTGTGATTACGATGTTGAAAAAGCGCAGCGCGGGATTGTTTATATTGATGAAGTCGACAAGATTTCCCGTAAATCTGACAATCCTTCCATTACTCGCGATGTATCGGGTGAGGGCGTACAACAAGCTTTGCTTAAATTGATTGAGGGAACGATTGCCTCAGTGCCGCCGCAAGGTGGGCGTAAGCATCCGAATCAAGAGTTCGTGCAGTTAGATACCACCAATATTCTGTTTATTTGCGGTGGTGCATTTGACGGGCTGGATAAAGTCATTCGCCACCGTTCAGAAAAAGGTGGTATTGGGTTCGGTGCTGAAGTAAAAAGCAAAGAAGATATCCGCGCTGTAGGTGAAGTATTGCGTGATGTGGAACCAGAAGATTTAATCAAATTTGGTTTGATTCCGGAGTTCATTGGTCGGTTGCCAGTCGTGGCGACGCTTGAATCGCTGGATGAAGCCGCATTGATGACAATTCTGGTTGAGCCAAGAAATGCGCTGACCAAGCAATACATGAAGCTGTTCAAGATGGAGGGCGTTGAGCTTGAGTTCGAAGACTCTGCGCTGCGTTTGATTGCCAAAAAAGCATTGGAAAGAAAAACCGGTGCCCGAGGCCTGCGTTCTATCCTGGAGCATTCATTGCTTGACCTGATGTATGAATTACCATCGCTCAAAGATTTGTCCAAAGTCATTGTCGATGCAGGTGTGATCGAGCATACCTCTGAACCCATCCTGATTTATCAGGATGCCCAAAAACGCGTTGAAAACGCGAGTTAAATCATGCTTGCAATAGCCTTCGGGCTATTGCAAGATACCATCTATGTCACAAGAGATCCGTTCTCTTGATTTTTCAAAGTACGTTCCCATCTAAATGCAAAGGCACAAGCCTTTGACACTTTTTGAAAGAAGCTATGACTGAACACACTTTGTTTGACGTTGAGACTCCAGAAGAAGCCACCTTAATCCCATTGCTGCCCTTACGCGATGTCGTGGTATATCCCCATTTAGTCATCCCTCTGTTTGTTGGCCGTGCCAAATCAGTTAAGGCCTTGGAGCGTGCTTCCGAGGGTGATAAAAAAATCTTACTGGTTGCGCAGAAGTCTGCAAATAAAGACGATCCTGTGGCTGAAGACCTCTATGAAATTGGTACTTTGGCGACGGTATTACAAATGCTGAAGCTGCCCGATGGCACGGTAAAAGTGCTGGTGGAAGGCTTGCATCGTGTACGTGTGACTGATTTCACAGAAACCGACGAATGCTTTATGGCATTGGGCGAAGAAGTAGAGCAAACTGACCAAAGCGATAAAGAAGCGGAAGCTTTGATGCGTACAGTCATGACCCAATTTGATCAATACGTCAAATTGAACAAAAAAATTCCTCCTGAAATCCTCACGTCACTTTCAACAATTAATGAACCAGGTCGCCTGGCGGATACTATTTCTGCCCACCTGACATTGAAACTGGAAGAGAAGCAAAAAGTGCTGGAAATGCTCAGCGTGATTGAACGCCTGGAGCATTTGCTATACCTGATGGAATCAGAGATTGATATCCTGCAAGTAGAAAAACGCATTCGTGGCCGTGTGAAGCGGCAAATGGAAAAAAGCCAGCGCGAATACTATTTGAACGAACAAGTTAAAGCTATCCAGAAAGAACTCGGCGAGCAAGATGAAAATGCCGAGATGGATGAGCTTGAGCAGCGTATTAAAAACGCTGCCATGCCGAAAGAAGCTTTAACCAAAGTCACTGCAGAATTCAAAAAGCTGAAATTAATGTCGCCTATGTCGGCAGAAGCTTCTGTTGTCCGTAACTACATTGATACTTTGCTCAATTTGCCTTGGAAGAAAAAAACCAAGATCAGCAAGGATCTGCAAATAGCCGAAGATATCCTGGATGCCGATCACTATGGCCTGGATAAGGTTAAAGAGCGCATTGTTGAATATCTTGCCGTGCAGCAACGTGTTGGTAAGTTAAAGGCCCCAATTTTATGCCTGGTAGGCCCTCCAGGTGTCGGTAAGACATCGCTTGGGCAAAGTATTGCCAAAGCAGTCAACCGCAAGTTTGTGCGCATGGCCTTGGGTGGTGTACGTGATGAAGCAGAAATTCGCGGTCACCGCCGCACTTATATTGGCTCCATGCCAGGCAAAGTACTGCAAAGCATGACTAAAGTTGGCGTGAAAAACCCGTTATTCTTGCTCGATGAAGTCGACAAGATGGGGCAAGACATGCGTGGAGATCCGTCCTCTGCATTGCTAGAGGTGCTTGATCCTGAGCAAAATCATACATTTGCTGATCACTATGTTGAAGTTGACTATGATTTAAGCGATGTAATGTTTGTTGCTACGGCGAACAGCATGAACATTCCGGAGCCGTTATTGGACCGTATGGAGATTATTCGTCTTTCAGGTTATACCGAAGATGAAAAAATCAATATTGCCCAGCGCTACCTGTTGCCTAAGCAGCTTAAAGCACACGCATTGAAAACCACGGATATTTCTGTGGCAGAAAGCGTTTTACGCGATATCGTACGTTACTACACGCGTGAAGCCGGGGTGCGTCGCCTTGAGCAGGAAGTCGCCAAAATTTGCCGTAAAGCGGTTAAAGAGCAGTTGCTGGCTAAAGGTAAAACTAAAACCGTTAAGAAAATTAACGTCACCAGCAAAAACCTTGAGCAATATCTTGGTGTGAAACGGTATGACTTCGGTGTTGCCGCCAAGGATAACCAGGTGGGGCAGGTGACTGGCCTTGCATGGACCTCAGTGGGCGGTGAATTGCTGACGATTGAAGCTGTAACCTTACTGGGTAAAGGTAAAACCATTACCACCGGTAAATTGGGCGATGTGATGCAAGAGTCTGTAGCTGCTGCAATGAGCGTCGTGCGTAGCCGTGCCGAAGGATTGGGCATCAGTCCTGATTTCTATGAGAAAAAGGACATCCATATCCACCTTCCTGAGGGCGCTACGCCAAAAGATGGTCCAAGTGCAGGTATTGCATTAACAACTGCGCTTGTATCGGTTCTGACGGGTATTCCTGCGCGTGCTGATGTGGCAATGACTGGTGAAATTACCCTGCGCGGTGAAGTATTGCCGATTGGTGGGTTAAAAGAGAAATTATTGGCAGCGCATCGTGGTGGTATTAAAACCGTATTGATTCCTTCAGCGAATGAAAAAGATCTTGTAGATATTCCTGGAAATATCAAAAAAGACCTGGAAATTCACCCAGTAAAATGGATAGATCAGGTGCTGGATTTGGCATTGGAAAGCGCGCCAAAACCACTTGCGGTAAATACTGAAGCCGTTGAAATTGTTGCTGCTGGAGACGCAAATCCAGAACAAGCAGTCACGCATTAGGCAAATTGATGCGAATTATTGTCAAAACGCGGGATTAGCGCTTGACAGCTCGTTTTGCGGCTTGATATAAAGGCAATACAGGATGTACCTGTTTTTTTAACTAGATAGGGGAAACACGTGAATAAATCAGAATTGATAGATCATATTGCTAATGCAGCCGGTATTTCTAAAGCCGCAGCCGCTCGTGCTCTGGATGCAACAACAGAGGCAATCTCTGGTGCACTGAAAAAAGGTGATTTGGTAACATTAATTGGTTTTGGTACATTCTATGTAGGTGAGCGTTCAGCCCGTTCCGGCCGCAATCCTCGTACTGGTGCGACAATCAACATCAAGGCTGCTAAATCTCCTAAATTTAGGGCTGGTAAAGGTCTGAAAGATGCTGTAAACTAGCGTGCTTTGGTTGAGCGCTAACATGCTCGGCCAACTGTAGCAACACTTGGGTTGTTACGGGTGCTTAGCTCAGTTGGTAGAGCGTCGCCCTTACAAGGCGAATGTCAGCGGTTCGACCCCGTTAGCACCCACCAGACAATTTAAAAATCAAGAGTGCGATGTCTGCGCTCTTAATTTTTTGAGTCTTGCCACACTTAATAAGTTACTTTAATAAGTAGCAATAAGTGGCGGTAAATATTTAGAAAATAGTTGTTGAAATTATAAAAAATATCGTGCTATAATTTCATTTTTGACGAGTACTGGAGCGGTAGTTCAGTTGGTTAGAATACCGGCCTGTCACGCCGGGGGTCGCGGGTTCGAGCCCCGTCCGCTCCGCCAACATTAAAACGAGTTAGGTTAATCCCTAACTCGTTTTTTTTGTCTTTTGTAAACATTTTTTGTTTTTATGTTGTGTTGATTTATTGCTTAACTTTTAATGTATAAGTTAGTCAATTGAGCTTGAGTCTGCTAAATTTTAATCATGATCTGTGTTTAGAAATCTTTGTCCTAAGCAGCATGCGTTTCCCACCAAACATGCTCTCAACAACAAATGCTCCATGGCATTTGCTAATCTATTTTCTGTGCCCGTGTTCAAGTATTAGCGAGTGATTTCACGTTCGATACTTTCGTCATTAGTTTAGGCTCCGCAAGCTTCTTAACCATATGCTTTTAAAGCGATTGCAACTGCTGGATTGGGGCGATTTGTATCGGTTTATGGTATAGTTTGCCGTTGCAAAAAAATCAGGTAATGGAAATTAAAAAATGTTAGAAGCATTAAGAAAACATACACAAGGGTGGATGGCAAAAATCATTTTGGCACTGATTGTTGTACCATTTGCATTGTTTGGTATTGATTCATATCTAAACAACGCAGGCGGCCAGGTCGCAGTTGCGAAAGTAGATGGCCAGAAAATATCACTGCAAGAGTATTCAAACGCTGTGGAGAATGCGCGTAATTACTTGCAATCTCAAGGGCAAAAAGTAGATGCTGCTTTGTTGGAAAGCCCAGCGTTTAAACAATCCGTACTGGATAGCATTATTACTCGCCGTGTAGTCGAGGGCGCCATTCAGGATTACCGTTTTAAAATCAGTGATGACCAATTGAGCCAGCATGTGGTGGGTATGCCTGAGTTTCAAAGCAATGGTAAGTTTTCTGAAGATACTTATAACCAACTGTTATCGCAGAATAAATTAACTCCCGCAAAGTTCGAGCAGAATATCCGCAAGGACTTAACCGTACAGCAAGTGCGTGATGGCTTAACCAACCTGGTATTTATGCCGCAAAAAGTTGCAGAGCAGTCATTGATGTCTGAGTTCGAACAGCGTGAAGTGTCTGTTGCAGACGTCAAGGTCGTTGATTTTATCAATCAAGTGACCGTAACGCCTGAACAAGTACAAGCGTACTACAATCAACATAAAACTAAATTTATCACGCCAGCCAAGGTGAAACTGCAGTTCACGTTGCTATCGGCTGCCGGCTTAGTTGGTGATGTCAGCGTTAGTGATGAAGAAGTAAAGCAAGATTACGAAGAAAATGCTGCTAAATACCAAGGGGATGAGCAGCGCCAGGCCAGCCATATCCTGATTGGCTTTAACAGTACAGCTAGCGCTGAAGAAAAAGCGGCCGCTAAGCAAAAAGCTGAGTCCATTCTTAAGCAGGTAAAAGAAAATCCTAAAAACTTCGAGAAGCTGGCAATTGAATTTTCGCAAGACACGGGTTCTGCCAGTAAAGGCGGCGATCTGGGCAGTTTTGGACGTGGTGCCATGGTGAAGCCATTTGAAAATGCTGCATTTTCAATGAAAGTTGGCGAGATTAGTGATCTGGTGGAATCAGAGTTTGGTTATCACATTATCAAATTGACCGGTATTACTGGCCAGTCTTCAGATTTTGATTCTATGAAGCTCAAAATCAAAGCCGAATTACTGTTCCAGAAAGCACAGGCTAAATATGCTGAACTAGCAGATGACTTCGGCAATACTGTTTACGAGCAATCCGGCAGTTTAGAGCCAGTCGCCAAGAAGTTTAACTTGCAAGTACAAACTTCACCGGCAATGACTAAAGATGAAATTGCCAAATTCTTTAAGAGTGACCGTCTGGCCTCTATGGTGTTTTCTGACGAAGTGTTAAAAGAAAAACGTAATACTGAAGCTGTAGAAATTTCTGCGAACAACGTGGTTGCCGCGAGGGCAGTTGAGTACACACCAGAAGCACCGCGTACTTTTGATGAAGTCAAAAGCGGTATTGAGTCTTTACTGAAAGCTGAAGCTGCGACTAAATTGGCCAAGCAAAAAGGCGAGGCGCTTCTTGCCGAGTTAAAAGCTGGCAAAGCAGTGAATGCCGACTGGATTCCGCCTGTTACCATTGACCGTAGAAATGCGCAGGGCTTAACTGATGCAGTGATGAGAAATGTATTCAAAGTGAATACTCATACTCTGCCAGCCTATTATGGTTTTAACGAGCCTAATAAGGGTTATACAGTGATTAAAGTGATCGCCGTGAACCAGAAGCTTAAAGACAGTCCTGAGGTCGCTGACAAGGCTTATAAAGCGTATCAAGCGGCACTTGGGTCTGAAATGTCATATGCTTATGTGTCATCGCTGAAAGCTAAAAAAGATATTCAGTACAACACGAAAGTATTGTTGTCTAACGGTAACAATTAATTAATTAATTAATTGGATACCATTGAAGAAGGAGGGCAGTTGCCCTCCTTTTTTGTTTTCGACTTCTTGTCTGATCTTAAGTACTCTGATCAGAGCTTTAAATAAAGGTTTTATTTCCGCAGTTGCGTGACAATTAATAGAGTTTAATGGCTAACGAAGGTGATTATGCTTAACGCTAGCTGCAAAAATAATAAGCAGGGAGCTCTTTGAAAAAGCTGAAAATGCAGATAAGAAATGGTAATGAAACAATAGGGAAACATGGATTGTTAATTGGCTAGTTCAAACCGTTTATTTTTAATCACTGCGTTAGTCCGCAGTCATGCATTACTCTTCGTTTAATTAACAATATCCAAAATACTGCGTCTAGCCGAATTTAGCCAGTAAATAAAATTTTGATGTTTTTCTTTAGTTCGACACGATCGATACGCTCAAGCAAATGGCTTATCAGCAAAGTTTGTAAATAAGTGATCACAACAGCTGTTAAGAAAACAATGAAAAATTTGAGCACGTATTGTGTATGAATATTCTTAATCAAGGGAATATGCCATAAGTAAATCCAAATAGAATTACTGGCAATAAACAGCACAACATTTTTTATATTAATTTTCTCAAAAAAATACTCAATCTTATCGCTGTAAATCCACAGCAAGCTTGAAACAAAAACCGCATATGAAAAATAGTAAATCGAGGGAGGGTATTTCAGTGATTGCGTAGGAATAAACTCGCCATTGAAAACAAACAGTCCCATACCCGCAGTGGCAAATATCCCCAAACTAATACCAGTAAGTACGTAAAGTTGAAGCTTTGCGGCATTAGCCATGCGTAAGCCAATCGCGAACAGAATCCCGTAGGGAATAACATACAATAAGACGGCCGACGCTATTTCTGCTGGATCTTGCCAGATGTATGGCATGGCAAAGTAACGTACCAATTCATAAAGTAAAAGGGTGGCTGCCAGCACGCCATAGTATGTGCTATTGCTCGCTGTGTTTTGATGCCAGGCATATATCACAGGCGAGATCAGTGCAACCAATAAAAATACCCTGATTACCCAGACATATCCTATGCCTTCGAGCAGCGCGTAAGAGGTGACTATGGTATGCGTTTCAAGCTCTTGGTTACCAGGATCAAATGCCATTAAGGCGAGGAAATAAAAACTTAAAAATATCCAGACTGGGAAAACCAGTCTTTTAATTCTTTTCCATACATAAGACTGGTATGGCTCATTGGTTTTATAACTTAGGCTAAATGACATTGCTGAGACTAATATCATTAAGGGGACGTCAAAGTTTCGCAGTTGAAAGAGAATTCCTGGCGGATCCACGTGAGCGAAAATAATCATGGATAGACCGATAAATCTAAGTATATCTATTTTTTCATTTCTCATAATTCAACCCACGCAAGGACCTGGTAAACTGAAAATTGAACTTTTAATATTTATTATTAAGTGAGTGATATATTTATTTAATATTTTTATTTATAAATAAAAATTAGATATTTGATTTTATTTAGTACACCTAATTGGACAGGAGATAATAGTTTTATTAATACTATTTTGGTGTTAATAATGTTTGAATTCAAAAGTAAATTCTTTAACTTTTGCAAAAAAAAACGCCCGACATTTAAAGTGCAGGCGTTTTTTGCAACTCTTGAAAGCCTTAGTCGATTTGACCGGCAGCAGTGATATTCATACCACCATCAACATAGGTGATTTCGCCAGTCACCCCTGAAGCCAGATCGCTCGAAAGAAAGGCGGCAACATTACCAACTTCTTCTATCGTCACATTTCGGCGTAAGGCCGCATGTTTCTCATTAAAGCCAATCATTTTGTCGAAATCAGCAATTCCTGAAGCTGCCAATGTCTTGATGGGGCCAGCAGAAATCGCATTCACGCGGATGCCGCGTGGACCAAGACTTTGTGCCAGGTAACGTACATTGGCTTCCAGGCTGGCTTTGGCTACGCCCATCACGTTGTAATTAGGCATAGTACGTTCAGCGCCTAAATAACTTAGCGTGAGCAGGCTGCCATTGCGACCTTGCATCATCGGATAGGCTGCTTTGGCCATTGCCGAGAAACTGTAAGAGCTGATGTCGTGCGCAATATGGAAGTATTCGCGGCTGATATTGTCCAAATAATCACCAGCCAGTGCGACTTTTGGAACGAAAGCGATGGAGTGTACTAAACCGTCCAAGCCATCCCATACTTTTGCCAACTCGACAAACAAATTGTCGATTTGGGCATCTTCAGCCACATCACAGGGTAATACCAAAGTTGATTCAAAGTCAGCTGCGAGATCACGAACGCGCGTTTCGTGTTTATCCACTTGATAAGTAAAGGCCAGTTCGGCGCCTTGACGTTTCATGGCCGCTGCGATGCCATATGCGATTGAGCGGTTGCTAAGCAAACCGGCGATCAGAATTTTTTTTCCAGCAAGAAATGCCATGCTTGATCCTGTTTATTGATTTTAAGGGTTAACGGTTAGCGTGCGGTGTGTGACCTTGGGTCAAACACATCCCGCAAACCTTCACCAAGCAGATTATACCCTAACACGGTAATTAAGATCGCAAGCCCGGGATATAGCGATAACCACCACGCAAACTGGATATACTCTTTGCCATCCGTCAGGATATTGCCCCAGGATGCTTGCGGTGCTTGCACTCCAAGCCCGAGAAAACTGAGGCCGGATTCAAGCAGCACCGCACTGGCGATACCCAATACCACGCTGACCAAGACTGGCGTCAGGCTGTTAGGCAGGCAATGCTTAAATATCACGCGCCAATCTTGCGCACCCAATGCAGTCGAAGCAGTCACAAATTCACGCTGGGTAAGGCTGAGGAACTCTGCCCGCACCAGCCGTGTGATACTCATCCATGAAGTCAGGCCAATCACAATCATGACATTGGTGATTGAGGGACTTAAGAAAGCGATCACGGCAAGAATGAGGAAGAAGCTGGGGATGGAAAGCATGATATCGACCAGTCGCATGATGATAGTATCAACCCAGCCACGATAATAGCCAGCAATGGCGCCAAGAAACACGCCAATCGCTGTCGAAATACCTACCGCAACAAGACCAACCAATAGCGAAACCCTGCCACCGTACAACATGCGGCTCCATACATCGCGCCCTAAACCATCCGTACCCATCCAGTGCTGCATAGAAGGCGCCAGCAGAATTTGCTTCACGTGTATATCGTCTGGGTCATATGGTGCCAGCCAGGGAGCGAGCAGGGCGAGCAATAGAATGATGCTGATCAGTAATAGACCGGTGAGCGCCAATGGATTATGCAATATTTTTTTCATGATTGACTTGTCGATTACCGGGCAGGCATCACACCTTTGCGCAAACGTGGGTCCGCCCAGGCATAAGCAAGGTCTGCCAGTAAATTACCCAGCAATGTCAGTGCGGAACCTATGGTCAATATACCCATGACCACCGGGAAATCACGCATCATTACCGCCTCATAAAATAATTTGCCCATGCCCGGGATGGCAAAGATGGTTTCGGCAATCACCGATCCACCAATCAACCCAGGCAAAGATAGGCCAATAAGCGTAATCAGCGGTAAAAGCGCATTACGCAGCGCGTGCCGATAAGTGACCGTATGATCACTTAGGCCTTTGGCACGTGCGGTAGTGACATAATCCTGACTGAGGACATCCAGCATGCCATTTTTAACGAATAAAGTAATGCCTGCCAGGCCGGTAATAGAGGGAATCACCACCGGCAGGAACAAATGCATAAACAAATCCTGGCTTTTTTGCCAGAAATCCAGTTGATCGTAATTCAAGCTGTGCATTCCTGAAATGGGGAACCAGGGATGGATCACGCCCAGCCAGTACATCAATAGCAAAGAAAGCCAGAAACCGGGAATAGAAAAACCGATAAAGTTGAATAGGGTAATTGACCTGTCAGGCCATTGCCCATATCGTTTGGCAGCCCACACACCTAAAGGTACGCCAAGCGACAGGGTAATTAACAAACCTGCAATATTCATGAGTAAGGTGATAGGCAGGGCTTCCTCAATCATGCCTGGCGTCACATTGCCGTCTTTGTCTTTTTCCGACCAGAACACCGGCTTCTGATGGCTGGCAAATGAATGGCCAAAGTCCAGGCGTACCATACGTTCCATCCATAGGCCGTATTGCACGATGACTGGCTTGTCCAGATTATATAAAGCACGTAATTTTTGCCTGGATTCTTCAGATGACTTTGGGTCAAAAGCAGTCTCGGTGCTGGTGATGTCGCCAGGGGCCAAATGCATAATAAAAAAAGAAATCAGACTGATGCCAATCAGCATCGGCACCATCCAAAGCAATCGTCTTATCAGGTAACTAAGCATGTTATTCAGCCTGTATCTGTGTGCGTCTCAGGGGCAGTGGGATGTACCATTTTTGAGAGTCGTAACCAACGCCGGCTGGTGGCACCGGATTCATAATGCCTTGCACGCGTTTATGGATAGCTGTCAGGCCGTAACCTGCCGATAAGTAAACGATGGGGCTGTCTTCGTACAAAGCTTCCGCAAACTGGTGGTAAACGTGCATACGCTTGTCTGGGTCGAATTCACTACGTCCTTGCTCAAGCAGCTTATCGACTTTAGGGTTATTGTAGCCAATAAAGTTAAACTGACCTGGCTTTTGCTGGCTGGAATGCCAGATGCCATATTGGTCCGGCTCAAGCCCTAATTGCCAGCCCAGCACTACTGCATCAAAATCACCGGTTTTGATAAAGCGGGTTATAAAACTCGCCCATTCAATAGAGCGTATACGAATATCAATACCAACTTCTTTTAAGCGGCGCTGAATAATGACAACAGTTTTTTCGCGTTCCTTATTGCCATGGTTTGTTAAGACTTCGAATGACAGTTTTTTTCCATCACGTTCGAGAATGCCATCACCATCAGTATCCTTGTAGCCAGCTTCAGCCAATAAAGTGCGTGCCTTTTGCGGATCAAAAGCATAGGGTTTTAATTGAGGGTTGCTCCAGCGTGTGCCAGGTTTATATGGCGAAGCAATCTGTTCACCCAATCCCAAATAAACGCCATCGATGATTTCCTGCTTATCAATCGCGTAATTAATTGCTTTGCGAATGCGCACATCATTAAACGGTTGGCGTTTCAGGTTAAAGCCTAGATAGGTATAACTGTTACCTAGCGCTTTATATTGATTTAACCTGGCTTGTAACTCAGGACGCGATGGAATAATACGGGCATAGGTAATAGGGTCCATATTCATGCTGTCGATATGATCCGCCATTAACTCCAGGAATTGTGCGCCTGGATCCGGAATGATCCGCTCTATCAAAGTGCTGATTTGCGCTTGTCCTAAAACAGCCTTCGGGTTACGTTCCAGTTTCAGATATTCGCCATGCCGCCATTCTTTTAATTGGTAATAATGGCTCCCCAACGGTTTTTGCGCGAAGCTGGTGGTGTGAATATCCTGCCCGGCTAGTTTGTGCTTGGGCAGAATTTGCAAGCCAGCCCAGCTATCCAGCGCAGGCGAAAAAGCCTGGTCGTAATGCACTACAAAAGTCAGTTTATCCGGTGTTTCGGCTTTGGTGACTAGCTGAAAATCGGATGCATAAGGGCTGCGGGTTTTTTCATCAATAATCAATTGCCAGGTGAAATACACATCTTCACTGGTGAGCGGGCGACCGTCCGCCCAAACTAAACCAGGTTTCAGATGAAAGGTAATCGTTTTCTGGTCGGCAGCTACTTGCCATGACTCAGCCAATTCACCAGCCAGATCAAGATCCTTGTTATATCTCAGCAATGTGTTGAATATATTGGCAGTAATCGCGCTGGAAGCGGATTCTCCAGCTACCATGAAAATCAGGCTGCTGGGGTCTGATGGCATAGCATCAATGAATGTACCGCCAGATTGACTGGGAAAGGATTGATTGTACGGAGCGTTATTTTGCTCGGAAACGTCTGCGCTGCAGGCTGCCAACAAGCCACACAAAGAAATAATCAGGAAATAACGGTGAGCCATGTGCAATATTGTGTGTTAGGCAAGTTTATAGTCAGGCAGAACACACATCATATACAGATTCTGTTATTTATGACTGGTTTTGCTCTTTTTTGTAGAGGATGTTGAGGACTTCTTCGATGAAGAAGACGATTTATTCGAAGAGGTGGATTTTTTAGAGCGATGGCTATTGCCGGATGAAGCCTTCTTGTAACTGGCTTTTGTAATATGTGCACCAGAGCTCTTCTTGCCTGAAACGCTGGTCATACTCTCTTGCTGTTCAAATTGCAGGGTTTGACCAACCACCAGGTTTTTACTTTTCAAGTGATTTTGCTGCATGATTTGCTTGGAACTTACCCCGTAGCGTTTCGCCAGTTTAGAGAGTGTATCGCCTTGTTTCACTTTGTGTGAGATAGCTGTGTATTTATTTGAAGCTGCTTTTTCAACAGCCACTTCAATCGGGATTTGTGCCATGGCCACTGCGTCAATCGGCTTGGTCAGCGTAGAGTGATTGCCTGCAGGCACTAATAATGTCCTGCGCACCACCAGGTTCCTGTTCGGTTTCAGGTTATTGGTTGCACTTAATTCATACAGGCTGATATCAAAGCGATTGGCGATATCGCCCAAACGCTCTCCACGTTTTGGGTGATAGCTATGCCAGTTGGATAAAGGGCGCGTGTAACCATTCAAGTTATTGGTGAAATTACTGGCTGCCCACGTTGGAAGCAACAGCTTCTGGTAACTGTTTTCGGTGATAAGCACCGGGCGCGTGAAGCTTGGGTTCAATGCGGTGAACTCTTCCAGCGAAATGCCTGCGAGTTCTGCCGCCAGTTTCGCATCAATTTTATTCGGTGCCTGAACAGTGGTGAAATAAGGCTTGTTAGGAATTTCATTAAGCGTCAACCCATACTGTTCCGGGCGGAAAATAATGTTTTTAATCGCCTGTAACTTGGGCACGTAATTACGTGTTTCGTCAGGCAATGACAAATGCTGGTAATCGGTGGGCAATCCCAGGCGTTGATTACGCTCAATCGCACGTGCCACTGTACCTTCGCCGGCGTTGTAAGCCGCAAGGGCCAGGTCCCAGGCACCAAACATGGTATATAGCTTTTGCAGGTAATTCAGCGCTGCCTGTGTCGCAGCGGTGACGTCTTTGCGTGAATCTTTCCAGTAGTTTTGTTTAAGGCCGAAGTCTTTGCCGGTGGAGGGAATAAATTGCCAGATGCCAGACGCCTTGCTGGTCGATAAAGCTTTAGGGTTAAACCCGCTTTCAATCATAGGCAATAGCGCAATTTCGGTCGGCATGCCACGTTTTTCGACTTCGACAACGATGTGGTACAGATACTTTTTACTGCGCTCCAGCATACGCGAGACATAATCAGGCCGCGAGGCATACCACTGTTCGTGCTTGTTGGTATAGTCCGAATCAATATCCGGCATGTTGAAACCATCACGTACACGGTCCCATAGGCTATCTTGTAATGTCAGCGCATCCTCAAACTGGTAGGTGGAGCTGTAACTTTCAGCCTCGGTTTCGCCAAAGCTTTGATCATAACTGCCGTTATCATCCGACAAGGTTGCTGGTTCTACGTATTCGGCCATTACCAGCAATGGACAGGCCAAAAAGGTAATACACAACAGTAATTGATTAAAACGCATGACGGTAATTCAAAATCCTGAGGCTAATGCACGATGTCGCATCAGATAGCCTGGCTATCCCTGTATGAATGCATGTGCATGCATTGATAAAACTTGATTGGCCGCAAATCCCGGTCAAACAGCATGTGGTTGACGTAACGTATGAGAACGGTAAAGGAGGACACATTCTACGTTAATTTCAATGTGAGACAAGCCCTTGCGTAGCCATGGACTTTGTGCGTGTAAATTTGTTTTTGGTTAGAAGACATTACGGCGTTCGCGTAGTTCGGTAAAAATTTCGACAGCTGGCTTATCTTTAAACTTGGTTTGTTGTGCCAGAGACTCGCAACGTAAAAAGGGGTTGGTCGCCAGTTCCAGTGCCAGTGTAGTCGGTAAGGAAGGCTGTTGGTTCTGCCTGAGCATGGCAGTAGTTTGCGCGCGCTTTTGTAAAGCAGTATTGTCAGGCTCAACAGTGCTGGCAAAGGCGATGTTATGCACCGTGTATTCATGCGCCGGATAAATCAATGTATCTGCCGGCAAAGCCGCTATCCGTTGCAAAGATGCATACATTTGTGCTGGAGAACCTTCAAATAAACGTCCACAGCCTGCACCGAACAAGACATCGCCACTGAATAAATGTTGCTGATTGATATAGTAAGCAATATGGTCAAGGGTGTGCCCCGGTAATGCCATGACCTGGCAGGATAAGTCTGGAAAAGACGCAAACTCAATACAATCACCTTCTTTGACGCGTATCGCTTTTACCGCATTGTATGACGGGTGGTGATGATCGGGAGCGTATACCGGACACTGCCAATGCTGCTGCAAGGCGAGGGCACCACCCACATGATCTGAGTGATGATGAGTCAATAAAATGCCTTCCAGCTGATACCCCTTGGCTTGCAATGCATGCTCCACCACCGTGGCATCGCCCGGATCAATCACCAAAGCATGTTTGCCAGTATGTATCAGCCATAAATAATTATCGCTAAAAGCGGGCAGGGCAGTGATTTCTATACTTGCGGAAGTTTCTTGCATCACGCATCATTGAGAAAACGGTCATTAATGTCAAGTTAGGCGTAAAACCTTAACGTATCATCTTTGTAAATTTCATCGGAGCCTACATGCAGCCTAGTCAGCCAGTCACCTTCGATGCCACTGCGCTGGGACACTACATCGCCCAATGTGAGACTAAGGTTTATGAGCAGGCTGTCGCCAACGTTTTCGGTTTTCATGCATTGCAACTGGGTTGGTCAGGGTATGATCTGCTCGCGCAGTGCCGTATTCCTTACAAGCATTATCTGCATGGGCAATTCACAAAAGACAGCTCCATGTTTTGTGAGCCTGAGTATTTACCTTTAGCTGAAAATTCCGTTGACCTGATTTGCCTGCCGCATGTATTGGAGCAATGCCATGATCCGCAGCAAACATTGCGTGAAGCTTTTCGGGTATTGGTGCCTGAGGGAACCTTAATCCTGACCGGCATAACACCTTTCAGTTGCCTTGGTTTGCGTGCGAGAGCCGGTTGGTTCAAGCAGGCAGGCGCTTTTAAACGTCTGTTCACCGCTCGGCGGATTCGAGACTGGTTAAATGTATTGGGGTTTGAAATCGTAGAGAGCCATCACCTGATGCATGCCTTACCGATCAATGATCAACATTGGCTTGAACGCCAGACCAGGTTCGAAAAATGGGGAGCTTGCACTTTTGGCATGACCGGCGGTGTTTATTTTCTGGTGGCGAAAAAAAGAGTGCTTCATGTTCGGCTGCTCAAGCCTGACTGGAAAAAATCACCGCTGAACAAGGCATTACAAACGCAAAAAAGCCGGACACGCATTCAAAACAAAGTACAAAAACAGTTAAAATGCGCGGATGTCGACACAAAGCTGGATTGAAATGTATGCGGATGGGGCCTGCAAAGGAAACCCGGGCGTAGGTGGTTGGGGCGTTTGGCTGAAAGCCGGGCTGCATGAAAAAGAATTATTTGGCGGTGAAGCCCTCACCACTAATAACCGCATGGAGTTGATGGCGGTGATTAAGGGCCTGCAGGCTTTAAAAAAACCTTCCTTTATTAAGATTTACACCGACTCCAGTTATGTGCAAAAAGGCATGACCGAGTGGATTAAAGGCTGGAAACAAAAGCAATGGCGCACGGCTGATAAAAAACCCGTCAAGAACGCTGATCTTTGGCAAATGCTGGATGCACTGGCAACCCCGCATACCATAGAGTGGATCTGGGTGAGAGGGCACGCCGGCAATGAGGGCAATGAACGCGCGGATGTGCTGGCAAACCAGGGCGTGTTAACGATCGCAAAATCATCTCCTACCAAATCAATCATTTAAAAAGCGGATACATGAGACAAATTTTTCTGGATACGGAAACTACCGGCCTATATCCCGACCAGGGCCACCGGATTATTGAAATTGCTGCGGTAGAGATTTTTAACCGCAGACCAACCCAGCGTCACTTTCATGTCTACATCAACCCTGAACGCGAGATTGATGCCGGTGCGCAGGAAGTACATGGCATTTCGCTGGAGTTTTTGCAGGACAAGCCGCTATTCGCTCAAATCGCCGAAGAATTTGTGGGGTTTGTGCGCGGTGCGGAATTGATTATCCATAATGCCCCGTTTGATATGGGCTTCCTCAATATGGAATTGGCCAGATTGGGCCTGGATAAGCTGGAAGCATCAGTCAGTGGTGTTGTTGATACGCTTAAAATGGCTAAAGAGTCACGTCCTGGCCAGCGTAATAACCTGGATGCACTGTGCCGGCACTTTGGCATAGATAACTCCAAGCGCACGCTGCACGGCGCGTTACTTGATGCGGAATTGCTAGGTGAAGTCTATATCGCAATGACGCGAGGCCAGGAAAGCCTGCTAATGGAGTTAACCGGTACGTCTGAGCAGGTAAATGATGCAAGTATCGTGGTGGATTTAAGCAGACTAAAATTGGTTACCGCAGATGTAGAAGAGATCGCAGCACATGCCAAATATATTGAAGGGTTGGCTAAATCCGGTGCAACACCTTGGTAAGCAGTCCAATAAATAGTTAAAACATTAACTTAACGTGATCAAAAAACTTAGCTAGGCTTGATCAAACGCATCTGTCCAACTGTTAGGTGTTTCATACAGCCTGACTTTCATCAATTTAAGATGATTGTCAAAGGTGCCGTGATATTGCGCCTTTAGTAATTTAAAAGCTTCGGCAGCCATATTTTCTGCAGTAGGGATAGTCGGGAAAATCACTGTTTTGTGATTAGGCAGGCTGTTTAAAAAATCTAGAACAGCGTTATCGCCTTGGTAAACCAGGAAAGCATGGTCCCAGCGATCGACGATGGTTTCTCTGGCAATGCGCTTAACGTCGGCAAAGTCCATCACCATTCCGTTTTCTGAAGCGTGTTCTGCCTGAATAATGTCACCAGATAACGTAATCTCTATCGCGTAGCGGTGACCGTGTAAATTGCGGCATTGACTTTTGTGATCAGGAATACGATGTCCGGCATCGAACTCCAAGCGTGTAGTAATTTCCATGACGCTATTATATCAGTAACCATGCAGCTCACTCTGCACGAAAAACGGTCACACTATTAATATAAATCGTCAATATCCATCAATGCATCTTCATCTGCAGAGTAGTGCTTATGACTTTTTTCATAGCTGCCATAGCTAGTGTCAAAATCATCCACTTCATCGCCTGCAAAGTCTTCCAGCATTTGGTCAATACGTTTGAATTTGTCGGTTGGGCCTGCTTTTTGCAACATAATTTACTCCTCATTACCAGTTAATTATTGCTCAAACATGTCAGTCATGACATTCTTACCGTATTCATTAGCATAGACTGTGCCAAAGCCAAGTTTAGTTCCTGAAATTAGTCCATGTTTAAAGAGTGAAAAATAAAATATGCTAGCGATCAGATAGAACAATTGGGCTAACTGATTGTCTGTAAAGCATTAATGTAAATATTATGATTAATACCAGGAGATTTTAATGCGTGGTTTGATAATCGCATTGTGTACCATGGGAGTTTCTTCAATGGCAATTGCAGACTGCTTACCTATATATCAACACCAGTTTAAAACGCTGCAGGGTCAAACTGTCGATTTTTGTCAATTTCAGGATAAACCGATATTAATTGTAAACACCGCCAGCAAATGCGGATTCACGCCACAATTTGAAGCGCTGGAATCCATTTATGAGCAATATAAGGATAAAGGGCTGGTTGTCATTGGATTCCCCTCTAACGATTTCAAACAGGAACCTGGCAATAACAAGCAGGTAGGTGACTTTTGCAAACTGACATATTCTGTCAAGTTTCCCATGATGGAAAAAACCAGCGTGACTGGTGCCAGCGCAAACCCGCTGTATCAGCAACTTATCGCACAAACAGGCAAAGCACCACAATGGAATTTCTATAAATACGTCATTCTGCCGGGTGGGCAAAAAGTATACTCATTCAACAGTATGACTCGCCCTGATAGTGAAGAGATTCTGAGTAAAATAAAACCGTACTTAAAGTAACTATCAACTTGAAAAAAATAACGGCCTGTGAGCAAAACTCACGGGCTATACTTTTTATATTGAGGTGACAACAACATTCAAACTAACCATTAAAAAAACACTTCACAATCTGCCGCTTTCACAGTTTGAAAAAATATGCCAAGCATTTAATTATCATAAATATCAAAGCTTTGGTAATTGTGGCACTGTAACCCCTTATAATTCGTTTTCTGAAATGACTAGCTTTTTATTGACTCAAACTTGCTTTGTGTCCAATATGAAAGTAGTAAACTTAATTCCGTTTGGTGCCGAACTTGGTGTGTAATGCAATTTTTAAATGAAGTAATCTAATGGGCATTAAACTTGAATACATGCCTTATTCCGAATTAAAGCGTCAACCCCAAACATGGCGAGATCAGGTTTTAGGGGCGGTCAGTTTTAGCGGCTCTCGAGGTGACCTTGATAGTCACTGTGGTCACGATAATATCCCGGAAATTCATCTCAACGCGCCTGTCTTGTCAGGTATCCAATTGTCTAGCGAAGTCTTGCTGCCTCTCGAATCCGCGATACTAGAGAATCAGCCATTGATAAGCGCTCATAAAGGTCTCATTAGTTACAGACTTAACGGAGAGCTGCTGTTTGGCGTAATCACTTTGGATGAGTCATCCAAAATGATGATTGATAGTCAAGTGCACACGATTTCGGGATTACAACAGGCAACTGAAACCGCTTATCAACTGATATTCGCATTGATAGACGAACTTGGCTATTCGCAGGTTTACCGTTTCTGGAACTACATGGCTGATATCAATGGCAATACTGTTGCTCATAGCGATACCCTTGAGCGGTATCGCCAATTCAACATTGGCCGTAAAAATGTATTTGTGAATGTGGGCAGGGAACATGGCGAGCAATTGCCTGCGGCCTGTGCACTGGGTTTGCAAACCGGACCATTAAGCATCGCATTTTTGGCCGGTAAAACCCCTGCAATAGCGATTGAAAATCCCCGGCAGGTTAAAGCTTATAATTATCCAGAACAATACGGTCCATTGACGCCTAGTTTTTCAAGAGCGACCCTGGTGCAGATAGGGCTGCAAATGAGCTTGTTTATATCAGGCACTGCTAGCATTGTGGGCCATGAAACTTTGCATGTTCAAGATGTCATTGGACAAACCAGAGAGACGCTAATCAATCTGCAAGCAGTGGTCAGCGAGGCCAACCGTATGCAAGGCAAACAACTGTTCAATCTTTCCAATGCATGTTTCCGGGTGTATGTTCGCCATGCAGCAGACCTGGCATCCATTCGTGAAACACTCAACAATCACTTTAAAAAAGAGGTAAAGGCAATATTTGTGCAAGCGGATATCTGCCGTCACGAGTTACTGGTTGAGATAGAGGCAACGCTGCAAGAGATCTTGATACAAGACGATTCGCAAGCTTTGCATATCGCATGAAGACCTTTAATCGCGTATTCACATTTCCATTCTCAACGTTGCTGGTGAGACTGTATGACTACTTTGTGCTCTATGCAGGCTTACTCTGGTTAGGCTTTTTGTGCTTGTGCTGGACATTGATAGCCAGCCTGATTTATCCATTATTGCCTGAACGTAAAGCGCTTTATTTTGGGCGATATGTGATCATGATTTCTTTTCGTGCCTACCTGATGAGCCTGAGTTTATCGCAGCGTTGCAGTTTTGACCTGACTGAACTGGACGAACTACGCAATGAGCAGCCACTGATCATCGCGCCTAACCATCCATGCCTGTTAGATGCGGTCATGATTATTTCCAGATTGCCTAATGTCGCCTGTGTCATGAAGTCTGAACTTATGAATAATGTTTTTTTAGGGGCAGGTGCACGTTTAGCGCGTTACATCCGTAATGACCCGATACGGCATATGATCAAGCAGGCCACGGAAGACTTTAACACTGGCAGCCACTTATTATTATTCCCTGAAGGTACGCGTACCGTGCGCCCACCTGTCAACGCTTTAAAAGGCAGCATCGCAGTCATTGCGCGTCAGGCAAAAGTACCTGTTCAAACCGTGATTATTGAAACCAACTCTCCCTATTTAAGCAAAGGTTGGTCTTTGTTCCGTAAACCGGTGATGCCGGTCAGTTATAAGGTCAGGCTCGGCAAACGATTCTCTCCACCTGAAGATACGCATAGCTTTATGCAAGAACTTGAAGATTATTTCAAGGATGTGCTAAGGGACGATGCTTTGAAAATGCCGATGTTGGAAAGTCACAATACATCCAGCATTGATACACCTGACTTTGATTCGCCGGTTCAATGGTGATTCAAGCAAATCTGATGATAAGTCCAACTATGAATCCTTCAAAAACCCATATTGTGTTGATTCCGAGTTACAACCCAGGTGTCAAAGTATACGAAACTGTGCAGGCGGCACGCCAGTTCTGGAACCCTGTGTGGGTAGTGATAGATGGCAGTACGGATGGGTCGGAAGTGGCGTTGAAAGCCATGGCAGAGGCAGATTCCGGATTGCGTGTGATCCATCTTCCGCAAAATAAAGGCAAAGGTGCGGCTGTGCTGCAGGGGCTGCATCAGGCGAGTGCAGAAGCGTACACGCATGTGCTGACCATGGATTCAGATGGGCAGCATCCGGCAGAGCTAATCCCGCAATTTATGCAGTCATCTATTGAACAGCCAGCTTCTATGGTGCTTGGCAAGCCGATCTTCGATGCCAGCGCTCCTAATATCCGTGTGCAAGGGCGCAAACTTTCCAATATGTGGGCTAACCTGGAAACGCTAGGTGGAAATATTGGCGATTCCCTGTTCGGCTTCCGTGTCTATCCGATAGAGCCGTTAAGGAAAGTAATGCGATTTAATCCCTGGATGCGGCATTTCGATTTTGACCCTGAAGCCGCAGTGCGCTTGAGCTGGCTGGGAGTTAAAGTGGTTAATCTGCCGGCACCCGTACGTTATTTCAGTTCAGATGAAGGTGGCGTGTCGCACTTCCGTTATTTACGCGACAATGTGCTGCTTACCTGGATGTATACACGATTGTTTGTCGGATTTGTTTTTAGACTGCCGATCTTGGTAACACGGCGCTTGCGTACCTAGATCAGCAGTTAAATCACACACTATCTTCGAGATTTAAATCATTCCGCCGTTAATGGAGATAATCTGCCCGGTAATATAGGTAGATTGATCCGAAGCCAGGAAACTGACCAGGTCTGCTACTTCTTTTGCGGTGCCTGCACGTTTCATAGGCACCATATTGCTAATCGCTTGCGCATCAAAGGTATTTTGGGTCATTGCCGTTTCAATAATACCTGGCGCAACCGCATTCACGGTAATTCCACGGCTGGCGACTTCTTGTGCCAAGGATTTGGTCGCGGCGTTCAGCGCGCCCTTAGCCGCCGAGTAATTCGTCTGACCGCGGTTGCCGGTGATCCCTGAAATAGAAGATACATTAATAATGCGCCCCCAGCGGCTGCGTATCATAGGCATCATCAACGGCTGTGTCACATTGAAAAATCCGTTTACTGATACATCGATGACCCGGTGCCATTGCGTCGGACTCATACCTGGAAACACAGCATCATCATGTATACCGGCATTGTTGACTAATACTTGTATAGGCTCCTCTTCAACCAGCAGGCTTAATGCCGTATTGACCGCTGCCTGGTCGGTGACATCAAACTGCAAGGCTTCTGCACTGCCGCCCGCTGCCGTGATTTCCTGTGCCAGTTGCTCAGCAGTCGCCTTATGATGGTTGGCGTGAATAAACACGTGATAACCATCTGTTGCCAGGCGTTGGCAAATCGCTGCGCCTATACCACCACTACCACCTGTTACCAAAGCTCTTTTCATGATGCAACCTTCATAGATTTTCTAGTGATTAGCGATTAGGGCATCCGCATCTAAAACCACAGCGGCACGGCCTTCAAGCAGTATTTTTTCACCGGCACTTACTTTAAATTCATACAGCATATTATTTTCATTCGCCATGATACAAGTCGCATCAATGAAAAGATCTGCTTGGATATCATCCAGCCGTGCCACGTGCATATTCACGCCACGCACGCTGACCAGATAACCGACTTTGGGTTTTGGCTGGTTTTTAGGCGCCGTTAGCGCACCATGGACAGCCATCGCCTGTGCTGCATATTCAATACCATTGGCAATCCCCAATTGCTGATTTGCTCGTAAAGGATTATCTGCTGAGCGATGACTAATGGCCGTACAACGAATATTGGCTGCATCCCAGGCTTGCACCTGGTCTAGCAGGCACATATCGCCTTGGTGTGGAATATGACTGGCAATCCAGGCTTGGTCCAATGGCTTGCCAGGTTCAAAAAATTCTTGATTATCTAGCATGGGGTCACCTCGACCGCCAGGCGTAAATCATCCAGGTAATCCAGCACTATATGTCCACTCTCCTTGCGTGCAATCCATTGCAGCAATGGCAGGCCGCGCATAGATGGTATGGCGGTTCGTAAAGTTTCCAGCTCGGCATCGCTAAATTGATAGGCCGGTTCATCAGTCACACCCACAGTGATTTTCGCAATACTTACTGGACTCTTTTCAGGGGTTAGCAAAAGTGCAATCCCGCTGTTATCAGGAATTGGCCGTTTACTGAACATGGGTTCCGGGTAAGGCGTATCGCTGGTCATCAAGATGCAAGGCGTATCTTCAACCACTACTTGCGTAAGCGCATCCAGCAGGCCGGCGCCGAAACTGCCATCGAATGCGCAGAGTACTGATGAAGTCGCCATGGTTTTTGTGGCGATACTCCAGTAGCCTGCAGCCGCGTTATGTACTGAATTATGGAAGCGGGTAGGGGATATTTCCCTGTCTTCGGATGCCAGCATTTCACAAATACTATGGCAGTTCACGCCATCGCCATTGGAAAATGAAAATACACTGGACAGGTTGTTGTCCCTTAAACCGGCTTGGGAAATGGCTTCCAGCGAAGTCGCTAATGTCACTTTCACAATATCGCTGGCACGTCTGCGCTCTGCTGCCGGTAACAATTCCGGCGTAGGAATCACTGTTTTCGCTGATTGGTAAGGTGCCAGGCCCGCCAGCGTCTGGCTGCCGCTTGCCCAATCATTCAATCCCGGCGCGATCAGGCCTATGCCATCGATATATACGGTTAATCTGGAGCTCATGGCTTGTCACTCGTTTCTGCGTCTGCTGCGTTGGCCAAACCGAAAATTAAACTGCAGTTGGTACCACCAAAACCAAACGAATTACTCATCACCCGTTGCAATGATTGAGGGCGGTTTTGCAATTGGTAATTTAACTGTAGTTCAGTATCTACAGCCTCGGTATTCAGGCCGCCGGGGATAAAGTTGTTCTGCAGTGCGAGGGCGCAAATCACTGCTTCAACCGCACCGGCAGCGCCTAGCGTATGCCCGGTAGCGCCTTTGCTGGAACTGCATGGCACATCTTTATTTTCCTGCGCAAACACGGCCCTGACCGCTTTAGCTTCTGCTGCATCATTACTTGGTGTAGCTGTACCATGCAGGTTAATGTAATCGATGTCAGATGGTTTCAAGCCGGCACTTTGTAACGCTTGCTGCATCGCCAGCTTCGCACCTAATCCTTCAGGATGAGGTGATGACATATGGTAGGCATCGCTGGATTCACCTACGCCTAGTAACAAGATGGTGTCAGCTGAATTTATAGAGTTAACTGAGTTTGGCGTCTGGGTATCAGGCGCGCGCTCGAGTAAAGCAAATGCAGCGGCTTCACCAATTGAAATACCATCCCTGTCCTTGTCATATGGCCGGCAGGCCTGGCTGGAAAGCAGGTTTAAGGAATTGAAACCATAGAGTGTAGTCAGGCACAAGGTATCTACACCACCAACGATTGCGGCATCAATCAAGCCTGCTTCTATCATACGCCGGGCAATGCTGAATACTTTTGCGCTGGAAGAGCAGGCAGAGGAAACCACAGCAGCCGGCCCGGCAAGCTTGAAATACTCGCGGGTAAAGTATGCGACTGAATAAGTATTCTGGGTTTTGCCATAGATAAAATTCTTAGGCAGTTTACCTGTGGTTCTATCACGGTTGCGGAAAGCAAGTTCTGTTTCCAATATGCCAGAGGTACTGGTACCTAAAAAGACACCGATACGATCGGCGCCATAGGTGTCGATGGCTGCTTTGACAGCCAGGTCAAAGCCATCCTGCTCCAGGCCTAATTTTGCCAGGCGATTATTGCGGCAGTCGTACTCCTGCATACCTGGCGGCATGGTGACATCATCCAGGGCTTCAACTTCACCAATAAAAGTCGGCAAATCGACGGTTTCGAAATCACAAGGTTTAAGCGTTTGCCGTTGTTGTAACAAAGCATCCAGTGTTTGCTGCAAGCCTTGGCCTATGCAACTGGTCACGGTGTAATGTGAAAGTAATAATGGTTTCAAAAAATCTCGGCTTTCGTTACAAGAATTTAATATTACGCATATCTTTAATTAGTACGGATTTCTAGTGCATTGATCAAAAGTTCTCTGCTACGTTCATTTACAGCTCAGTACAACGTAACTTGCATGAGTTCAGTATAGCTGAGTACCCTAAGACTGAAACAGATGGACTGGCAATTAGTAAATATATCAATTAGCGGCTTCGGCCAGGGTGACACAGCGCAGTCTCTTTGCTTTGGCAGCCTCCAATAATGCAGGCAGCACGGCTACTATGACAGGTTCATTGGCCGGGGTGATCGCAGCATTACCATCATGCAACAAAATGATAGCGCCCGGGCACAAACCTTTTATGAGCTTTGCTTTCACTTTTTCTGCGTCATTCACTCTGGTATCAAATCCGCGTACAGACCAGCTTGCCAGGTGCAATCCCAATTTTTTAAGGATAGGATCGAGAAACGGATTCCGTAAACCTGCAGGTGCACGGAAGAACGTGGGCCGTTTACCAGTGATGCGTTGCAAAGTTTCCTGCGCAGCCAGAATTTCTTTCATCATTTTTTTATAGCCGAACATTGAAAAAAAGACACTATGCTGCTGGCTATGGTTTTCTATCGCATGCCCGCGCGTAACAATCTCACGGCACAGTTCAGGATGCTGTGCCGCTTTATTGCCTATGTAGAAAAATGTTGCCTTGACCTGGTAACGGTCCAGTATATCTAGCACCCGACGTGTGACTGCAGGCTCAGGCCCGTCGTCAATAGTCAGGGCTATTTCATTCCTCAATATGGCAGCTGGCGGTAATTTAGTCCAGTTTGGCCCTAGCCATGTACTTCGCGGCCATAAACCCACCAACGAGATTACCAAATGGTTGGCCAGGAATGCAGCCAGCCACCAGTGCCAGAGAGCAGGGGCGATCAACAGGCAAATCAGTAATGCCACATGTAGCAAGATAGACGCTTTGATAAACGACGGTGCCTGCTTCCATTTGAACAGAAGACTTTCGTTTTTGGTTTGAAGCTCTGTCATGATTGTGCAGCCGTATTCTGGTTGCGGATGGTTTTCCACTGTGCCTGCTGTTTATCAAGGAAGTTAAACCACAGCTGCTGCCAAACCGGCCAGGTGTGATCCCCTGGGATTTTACCTATCTGGGCGACAGGTATTGCCTGCTCCATCAACGCAATGCCATCTGCAAAGCGGTCGTCGGTTCCGTAACCAAGGTGTATTTCAACTGCCTGCGCATGTTTTAACCATATCCAGTTAGCGCGCTCAACATCGTCATCTGCAATGACCCCTGGCTGCCACGCCAGCAAGCCACCAGCATTGGCGATTTCGCCGGTGGTCATGCGATTGCCGGGATAAGGCGCCATCAGGAATAGACCATGCACCTGACCTGGATAATAATGCGCATGCGCCATGGCGATATAGCCGCCAATGGAAATGCCCGCCAGCCAGATTGACTGGTACTGTGAAATCGCAGGTGTCACCACTTTACGGTTCAAATCACGCAGTGCAGTCTGGTTGGCAATCTGCTCAAACGGCAATTCCACTAGCATAAGGTCTATGTCCAGATCACGTTCACGTACTGCCTGTACAAAACCTTGCGTGATAAAGTCCTCAGGCATGTGAGTCGCGCCTGGCAGCAGGATAAAAAGAGTGCCGGCTTTTTTCCCGCTAGTGGCTAAATCAACCAGGTATCGCATCAGGCGGCTGCTTTCGTGCGAATACTGCGGAGAAAATCAATGCCAGAATCACCCCAGGCGCCACGGTCACCCCCATCGCCTGTAACACCGGTACAGTGGAGAAAGCCAGCAAGCCGAAGCCGAGCACGGTGGCGACGTTGGCGAACACCAGCGAAGCGTAAGTCTGGGGAGCGATAGCCTGTTTGCCTTGACTGCTTGGGTTGAAAAACAGGGCATAGTTGGAGCCGATCGCCACAATCAGGAGTAAACCAATCAAGTGCAGGATAATCAGCTGCTGGCCAACTAAAGCGAGGCCAGCCATCACTGTTAATACTGCAGCCACTAACGGGATAATAATTGCCAGTAACTGTTTGAATGAACGCAGTGCAAATAATAACAACCCGATAATCGCCAGCACACCCGCCAGCGATAGCAAAATTGCCTCCTGCATATAGCTGGAATAAAGTTTGTTGGACTCGGCTTTCATATCAACGAACAACACATTCGGGACGCTCGCATCGCGTAGCGCTTGACGCACCTGAGTAGCATCGATATCGCTGCCAGAGGGGGCAGTCAGCGGGATCAGCGAGCTCCAGCGTTGGCCTTGCTGCAAGAGCATGGCATCTACTGCCATCGCCATCGAAGTACCTTGCAAGTTGCTGCGCTGCAACAAGGGCTTTGCCCGATTGGTTTCTATATCTTGCTGGAATGGTTCTAGTAAAGCGGCTTTAATCGGCAGGTTTTTCACTGCGGTATTCAACCTGGATTTGAGTTCTGCGCTATCAGGCAAGCTTTCCAACCGGGCTTGTTGGGTGGCCTGGCTAGGCAAGTAATGGCTGGCGCTATCAAAGCTGGCCAGCAAACCTTTATTCACCAGGTTTTGCAGCGTCAGCGATATTTTTTCGGTATTACCAAGTACCGTTTCCTGGCTATCCCCTGATAAAACGATGACATAACGCACATCCGGTGCGCCCATACCGCTACGTAGCCGGCCATCCAATGCCTGGTCAGCCGCGCTTACCGGGCTGAGTGCCGATAACTCTTTATTCCATAATCGATCGTGGTGGTTGTAGACGATGATGCCTGACGCCACTACCAGCAAAATGGCCGGCCAGCGCAAGATGCTTGCGGATTTAGCATAGTGTGCCAGTCGAGTGCCGCTATTACTGAAGTCCTTGATATCAAAATTAGCAGGTAACAAGAAAGGCAGTACATAGCGTGTCATGGCCGCAGCGGCTATCAACCCTGCAACCGAATACAGGCCGAGTTGCGCCAAACCGGGAAAGCCGGACATCAGCAGCGATGCAAAGCCAAACACCGAAGTGAGCACGCCCAACCTGACGGTAGGCCACACGGTTGCCACCCACTTTTTGCGGTTCTGTTCCCTGTTGCCACCATGCTCGGTTTGCATGAACAAATAGATCGAATAATCCACTGCTTCGCCTATCAATGCCGTACCAAAACCCAGGGTGATGCCATGCACCACGCCAAATGCCAGGCTTACCGATGCGATGCCAGCCAGGATGCCGGTAGCGACCGGTAGAAAACCTAATAACAAAGCTATCTTCGAGCGATATACGGCTAACAGCAACAATGCGATCAGGACCGAACTGACGATAAAAATAACCCTGACCTGCATTTTGATGGTATCGCGCGCAATGACTGAGAATACGCCGGGGCCGGTCATTAATAATGTTGGCTTGATGCCGGATGCACTGATGTTTACCGCTTGGTCGAATGCAGTGCTGATGGCCTGCATCGCCAGTTTCTGCGCATCAGTATCTGACCCTGCGGCGCTTGTTTGCATGAGTAGCAGTGCAGTATTGCCATCCCGCGATGCCCAGGCGCTTTCAAACATATCCGGGCGACTACTCCCACTGAAGGCATCCAGCAATTGCAGCATCTCACCAGTTGGGTCATGCGGTAACAAAGACTTCGTCAGCAAACCAGCCGGGGATGCTAGCTGGTCTATGCTGTCAGCGATGGCTACACGCAGGCCTTCGGTGCTGAAATGTTCAGGCGTCACAGCGGGGCTCAACAGGTAGCGATGATTAAACAGATACTCACGGTCACGTTCTGCTGTAATTTCTTCGCCATTATTAACGCTGACAAATGCAGGGTGACTGCGTAGCTTATGGGCGACAGCTTTAGAAAGCATTGCACGCGTTTGCGGGTCAGCGCCCTCGATACCGACCAATATCAGTCTTGAAGCCAAACCATCTTTAAGCTGATCCATCAGCAATTGCTGTTCTGCAGTGGGGTGGCTAGGCAAAAATGCCGATAAGTCGGCGGTAAAATGGCTACGGGCTATAATTCCAAGGCTAAGCAAGACCATGAGTAGCCACAGCACTAATGCCGTACGCGCAGGGCTCTGTTGAGCAAATAAAGAAGGTTTGGTCACTAGAGAAGTAGGCTTATTATTCGAGTGAGGCAGGCGCTTGAGGAACAGGCGTAATTGTCATGACTGAACTATCACCATCGGCTTGTTTGATTTCTATGGTCTGCACCCACTGATTGGCGCCACTAATCATAATATTGCTTACTACTTTTTTCATCTTATCCTGTACAGGCAGCAGACTGAGTTTCCAATCTTCCTGTGATCCGGAGAGGTTTAGTTTATAAGACTTTTCCAGGGCTTTGCGGTCGCCAGCCAGCGTGCCGCGAATACTATCAATGAAGGCAGCAATTTCAGGGTAACTCTGCAAAGACAATACGTGTTTTTTGCCGCGTTGTTCAACAGTCAATCTGTCTTTCTCTAGAAGCATGCTTTCTGGTTTTGGCGTTAAGGTGCGTTTTTCCAGACGGTCAGGAGCGGTATAGAACAACTCACCAGAGGATTCGACAGGCTTATCCAGTACAGCGATATTTTTTTTCTCAATAAAACTGGCATGCCCGCTTTGGTTATTTGCCAGCAATCGCATGAGTTGGTCCAGATCCCAGGTGCCCTCGGCTTTGCCGGTCAAAGACAACAGACATAGCAACAAGCCAGTAAGCGCCATCGTTATGTAGCGTTTGATCATAAAATTCGGGATATTCATTTGTCCTTATCCAGCAATGAAGCAGGGGTCGACTGCCAGTAATCGAAAAAATTAAACCAATTGTAAGGCGCCACACGCGTGTATTGGTTCAGTAATTCGGTATAACGCGCAATCGCTGCATTTACCGTCTGCTCACGCTGACCGCGTGGAACCTCTGAAAAATCTGCCAGCGTTTCAAAGTGTACCTGGTAGCGGTTATCGCCCATATACAAACCTGCCATAAATACGACCGGGCGGCGCAGCAAGGCAGCCATGCGGAACGGTCCGGTTGGAATGGCTGCTGTATCGCCCAGCAAATCTACCTCTGCCATAGGCTCATTACCCAAGGTGCGGTCAGAAAGCATGCCTACCAGCATGCCTTCATCCAGGCACTGCTGTAGTTGCAACATAGAGTCGATCTGGCCTAAAGGAATCACCCCCATAGAGGCTTCCGGATTGATCGCTGCCAGCATGGCATTGATTTTCTGTGCATTGTCTTCGTGCATGACCATAGACACTTTTAAACCGGGTAGTTGCCGGCCAATCGCACGCATCACTTCAAAACTTCCCAAGTGTGCACCCATCAGCAGCACACCCTCTTTGGCATCGATCAGGGGACGAATGACATCTTTACCGTGAATCTCGATATCAAATAAATCGTAGTCACGGTTGATCAGGTAAATGCGGTCATGGATAGTGGAAGCAAAGCTGAAAAAATGCCGGTACAGATCTCGCCAGCTAGCCGGCCGCCCCAGTGCACGCGGTAAATAATTCAGGGAAGCTTTACGGCTGGCCGGTGAGAACAGTACAAAATAAAAGGCGATAAGATGCAATGCCGAGCGAGAGATAGTACGGCCCAGGCGCAATGAGATCCAGCTCATAATATGCAGCATCAGCATATTGCTACGCTCTTTGCGCTGCAACCATGGGGCAGATTTCTTATAAACGCTTTCTTTTGGTTGTGACATGCTGTTAAGCCTTCACTTTTGCACTGAGGCTGCCAATGACGATGTGGCGTTGATTATTATTGTGGTGACACAATACTTCAAATTTGATGCTGCCATTGGCAAGCTGCTCGTATTCAAGGCTAGCAGATTCACCCGGGGTCAGCGGGCTCAGAAATTTGACCGAGCTGATCTGCCAATCAGTAACCGTCAGGCCAATCTCGCTACTTAAGGCATGCAGTACTTTATCTAACAGCACAACGCCCGGCACGATAGGCGTGCCCGGAAAGTGGCCTGGGAAAGCCGGGTGGTCTGGAGAGATGCTGAATGGAGTATGTTTTTTCATGAGCTATTCTTCAGTTACTTTAGTGTTACCTCGTGAGCTCACTAATAAAGATTTGTAATGCCTGGCGGGGAAGTTTGCCCGTGCTGTTGCGAGGCAGCGATTGCGCAAACAACAGAGGCCTGGGTAAAAATACCGGATCAATCCGTTTGCGCAGTTCGTCTAATATATGTGCGGCAGTAAGGGTAGGCGCCACTACACACGCACTTAGACGCGTCACGTGGTCTTGCGACAGCTCGTCTGGCATAAAGAACGCCCCATCAACCACACCGTCTATACTGGTCAAGTGATGATTGAGGCTGGCTAGAGAGTTACGCTTTCCTGCAATATTGATAATATCCTGCATGCGTCCTTGCAACAGGAACCTGTCATCAGCAGTGGGCACAATCACATCATTGAGTGCCGCTGGGATCTCTACATGGCCACCTTCAGCCCATAACCGGTCAGCGACGGTTTTCAAGCGCACATTTGGCATGAGTCGCCATTCATCGGTTTGCGTAGTACGCCGGGTCGCAATCTGGCCGGTTTCAGTGCTGCCGTATATCTCAATCAAAGGTGCATGCACGCATGCTTCTGTTTTGTGGGCGAGAGCTTCCGATAACGGCGCAGTTGCTGATAAAACTAATGCTATTTCAGGTAACGACACTTCTGCATCTAACAGCAAGCGTAAGTGCAGAGGGGTGGAAACCAGTATCCGTTCGCCATTGGTTTGGTTAAGCGCGCCAGTAATATCTTCGGGGTAAAACGGCTGTCCGCTGTGCAAAGCGTTGCTACTTTGCAACGGCAGTAACACTGTGGACTCGAATCCGTACATATGCTGGGGCGGTATAGTGCCTACAAAAGTGTAAGTAATGTCCGGTTTTAAACACAAACTTTCGGCTTGCGCCTGTACATTATGCACCAGCGAACCCCAGCTTTTTATATGAGGCAATGGTGTGCCAGTTGAGCCGGAAGTAAAAACGATAGCCGCTACTTGTTGAGCATCAATCAATGGAATTTCTTCAGCAGTTGTTTGTTTAGCCAAACTTAACGGGTAAAGCAATTTAGGCAGCGCGATGTCGCAATCCTGATTGTCATGCAGGCAGAAAACATCTGTAGCAAAAGCTTGCAGTCGCTGCACCATTTCAACCGTGTGTGTCGGGGGTAGCAGGCTCACTTTATTACTCACCAAAGCTGCCGCAAAGCCAACGGCAAAGTGATAACGGTCACGACAGACGTTCAACACATGCCTGCTTGCCGGGAGTTGATTTGCCAGTGCAGCCACATCAGCAAGAAACTGCCCGACAGTTACCGCTGAATTTTTTCGCCAGGCAATCTTGTCATTGAGGCTGGTGTGGCTTACTAAGGGAAATTTCTGCATGGAATAATTGTTTAAAGCGTCAAGATTGTCTGGAGTCCAGGTATGCACGGACAGCATCCATAACATTGCCATTTGGCAAGTCTGTAAGAACGGTTCGGCGCACCAGGAATTCTGCAATAAACATCAGCGCCACCAAAGGCAGTGTCAGGAAGTTCACAAAAAACGACCAGGTAGCTAGCGGGGAAAGAAAGAAAAGCAAACTAGAGACAATTATCATCAAACCGAAGAAAATAACCCAGGCTATTGTTACATGATAAGCATAGCGTTCGTGATCGGCGGGTAGTGGCCCGCCATTAATAGCCTCGGCAAAACCTACACATAAAGGTTTACGACCGGCTTGCAGTGTTCTGGCGAAAGTAATGAGTAACATCAGCATAAGTCCTATGTCCTGTAACCAGAAAATCAAACCGGTATGCTGTTTGATCAGCGGCAATGCCCACCAGCTTGAGATTAAAACCAGCAATACGAAACCGATGCCCAATAATTTGGAATCAATATTTATCGCAAATACAAATGCAATCAATAACAGTGGCGCTAAGGCGAGCAGGGCACCTAACAGACTAGCTTGTCCCAAGGTATTTACATGGTGAACAAGGAGCGCAAAAGAGACGATGACTAATGCTATTAGCAGGCCACTGATGGCTTTAAAAGCTTTAGGCATGGCGTCTTTTGATTACTTGGCGGAAGGCCGCGCTACTTGGTTTTGTTGGCTGCTACGTAATCGGTAAGACTACGCAGAGAGCTGAAAATCTGGTGATTGTTTTCGTTATCGGACTTAAGTTGCAGACCATAGCGTTTGGAAACCACCAGTGCAATTTCAAGGATATCAATCGAATCCAGGCCTAAGCCAGTGCCATATAAAGGTGCATCAGGTTCTATCTCATTCGCAGCAACATCCAGGTTCAATGCCTGTACCATTAACTCGGCGACTTCCAGTTGTAAAGCAGTGTTTTCCGTCATATAACTCTTTATGTGAAGTTGGTTAGGTCAAAAACATAATCTTTAAGTTTGATGTATTTTAGCAGTATTGTTCAATTTTCATTGATAGCTAATTGAAACCATAAGTTCAGAGCGTCTAGGCTCAAGCAAATGTTGGAAACCTTTAAGACATCACTAGTCAGTAGGAAAGTATGAATGACTATGTGGAACGAGGATGAGTCTTGAAGTTTTGTGCGGCGGAATAACGATGCCGTTTTGGAGGTGAAACCGGAATTTTTCAAGTATTCAAGATTTAGTGGTTAAACCTTGATTGCAATGAATTTTGAAGCAGAAACACTATAAAGTGTTTTGGCGTCCCCACGGGGATTCGAACCCCGGTCGCCTCCGTGAAAGGGAGGTGTCCTAGGCCTCTAGACGATGGGGACCTAAGAAATTTTGCAACATGTGCAGTATACCATTGTTTCAAGAAATCGAAAAATATTTTTATAAAAAAACTCAATACTTTCAACTACTTGGTGGAGATAAGCGGGATCGAACCGCTGACCTCTTGCATGCCATGCAAGCGCTCTCCCAGCTGAGCTATACCCCCTAATCCTGGTAATGCATTTCTTTGTTTTGCACTGCAATTCAAAGAAGGCGCCATATTAATGACGGGCACATATCTTGTCAACGATTTTTCGCAGGATTCTGTAAAAAACTGTGATTGCCGTTCATTCTATGGCTGGCGCCAGTTTAAAAGCTGCTTTTAGCCACGGATATTGCTCTGTGCGCTGAATTGTGACAACTCGACATAAGGTTGTGGTTGCCAGCCAGCGGCGCGATGTTCGGCCACTACATTCGTGAAAATGCCGCCCCGTACATAAAATTTAGCGGTAACGCGCATAAATTTAGGGTCAATTGCTGCCACTAAATCATCCAGTATCTGGTTGGTGACCGCTTCGTGGAAACAGCCTTCATCGCGAAATGACCACATATACAGTTTCAGGCTTTTTAATTCCACACACAATTTGTTAGGAATGTAATCCAGATAAATCACTGCAAAGTCAGGCTGGCCGGTTTTCGGGCACAGGCAGGTAAATTCCGGAATTTCCATATGAATATGAAAATCACGGCTTGAATTCGGGTTTTCAAAGGTTTCCAGTGCTTTAGTGGGTTCAGCTGTTGGTTTGCCACCGAGTAATTGTTCGTTCATTGCAGGCTATGTTTCTTGGGAAAAGTGGGTATTATAACGCTTAAGCAACCATTCAAATTCTTATAAGCGGTTTTCTTACTTTGCGTCTCACTCATCTAAAACTTGCGGGGTTCAAGTCTTTTGTCGATCCGACCACCATTCATCTGCACGGCCAGCGTGTAGGCGTGGTCGGGCCGAATGGCTGTGGTAAATCCAATGTGATGGAGTCCGTACGCTGGGTGCTGGGCGAATCCTCAGCGCGTGAAATGCGTGCCGATGCGATGGATGCCGTGATTTTTAATGGCTCAGGCAATCGAAAACCAATTTCACGTGCGAGTGTGGAGCTTGTGTTCGATAACAGCCTGGGCGGCGCCAGTGGTGAGTGGAATCAATATGCCGAAATCTCGGTCAAGCGCGTGATCGAGCGCGATAAAGGCTCTACTTACTATATTAATAATACCGCCGTGCGTAGACGTGATGTGGCAGATTTGTTCCTGGGCACTGGTTTAGGTGGTCGTGCTTATGCAATTATTGGACAGAATACGATTTCACGTATCGTGGAAGCCCGACCTGAAGAATTACGGGTTTTTCTCGAAGAGGCCGCCGGCATCAGCAAATATAAGGAACGTCGGCGTGAGACGGAATTGAGACTGCGAGACACCCGTGAAAACCTCGAACGGGTTGAAGATATTTCGCGGGAGATGAATAAGCAGATTATCAAGCTTGAAGCGCAAGCAGTGGTCACGCAAAAATTTCATGCCTTGCAAGACGCGCACAAGCTGGCTGAGGCCCAGTGGTGGTGGTTACGCAAGCGGGATGCCGTGCTAGCGCATGAAGCCGCTTCGCAAACGGTTGACCAGGCGGTGAATGCATTGGAAGCGCAAATGGCCAGCTTGCGCGACAAGGAGCTACAACTCGAACAATCGCGTCAACATCATCAGGAAGCTTCTTCCCAATTGCATACGGCACAAGCCGCTTTTTATGAAGCGAATTCGCAGGTTTCTAATCTCGGTTTGCAAGTCAAGCAATCAGAAGAAGCGAGAGACCGGCTGCTGCAGGAGCAGTTGCAGTTGCAGCGCCAGATGGAACACCGCGCCCAACAGCACTCACAGTTGCAAACCCAGGTAGCTGATAAAACGGCTGCATTGACCATTGCTGAGAGTTCGGTGGCGCAGCATGCGCTGAATCTGCAATCCTTGCAGCAAGGTTTGCCAGAGCAATCAACACAATTACAGGTAATCCAGCAAGCAGCAAATCAGGCGCAGCAAGCTGTGCAGCAAAGCCGCCAGCAAATGCAGCTGGAACAGAATAACGTGAATTTTATCCAGCGTAACCTGACCGAAGCGGGGCAACGTTTACAGCAATTGCATAATGAGCTTGAACGCTGGGCATTGCCGGATACACAGGCCTTAGGACAGCTTCAACAGCAGATGATTGAGCAGCAGGCTGCTTTGCAGCGTGAAGAGCAGCAGCTTGCCGATTTGCGGGCGATGGAACACACGCAACAGCAAACGGTGCAGCAATCACGCAATGGCTGGCAACAAGCACAACGTGCATTGCATCAATTGGAAGCCGAGATTCAATCACTGCAAAAGTTGCAGCAAAGCATGAAACAGGACCAGCAACTAGGCCCTTGGTTGCAAAAAACGGGTTTGCAATCCGCGCCTCGCTTATGGCAGGTCGTTCAGGTCGATTCAGAATGGCAGACGGCATTAGAGGCGTTCCTGGGTAATAAATTAAATGCATTATTGCCAGAAACTATATTGGAGTGGTCGCAGTTGCCACATCCCCAGGCTGCTATTGCGATTGTTCATGCTGGGTCAACCTCTTCATCGACGGAGCAATGGCAAGGGTTGCCAAGTCTGTATAGCTTGTTGACGATCAAGCAACCGCAGGTGGCTGCTGCATTGCAACACTGGTTGGCTGGAATATATGTGCTTGCTGATGCTCAGCAATTATCAAGCTATCAATCACTATTGCCAGATGATATTAGTTTGCTGACCAAAAGCGGGGATATTTACCAGCGGTTTAGTGCGGTGTTTCATGGTCGCCAAAACCAGATGCAAGGCGTTCTGGAGCGGCAACAACAGCTGGATAATCTTCAAGCCGGGTTGAAAGACGCGCAAGAGGCCGTGGCTGTGGCGCAGCAACAAGTGCATACGCAAGAAGTCAGCCTGCAAAATACCCGCCAGCAACAGCAGCAAACCCACCAAAGCATCAAGCAATTGACGACTAGCCTCCATGACGCGCAGATGCAGGTATCACGTTTGCAACAGGCGCATGACAATGCCATGCGTCGTCAAACAGTACTTAAAGAAGACATTACTCAAGTTGAAAGCCGCCAGGCTGATCTGGCTGCGGAAATCGCACAGGCACATGCCAATATTTCAGGGCATCAAGCGCAATTTGCTAACCTGGAACAAACGGCACGCGAAACACAGGCGCAAAAACAGCAAGCCGAACAGGCATATTACAATCTTCGTGATACTGTTCAACAAGCTGAAAAGGCACATCAGTCACAAGTGTTTGAGCAAACACTACTCAAAAATGCTGTCAATGACTTACAGCAGCGACTGACGCAAAACGAGCAGGAAAGTCAGAACCTGCAACATCATCTGGTTGAAACTGAGCAGACATTAGCCATCAGCAATATGGAAACGCTGAAAGCAAACCTTGCGCATGCGCTGACGCAACAGCACGATTGCGAGCAAGCATTGGCTCAGGCGAGAAACCAGCTTGCTGAGCAGGAAAATTCACTGCAGACACAAGAGCGCAACCGCATGTTGGTGGAGCAACAGTTGCATCCGTTAAGGGATGCTGTTGAACAACGCCGCCTTAAGCAGCAAGAATGCCGCTTACAGGTAGAACAATGTCAATCTGCCCTGGCAGAAACCGGGCTGGATGAGGCATTGATTCAGAATGGATTGGATACTGATAGCAAAGTGCATGTGTTGGCACAAACTACACAAAAGTTACAGCAGCAGATACAACAATTGGGGCCGGTTAACATGGCAGCGATTGAAGAGTTGTCTGTTGAGAAAGAGCGTAAGGGCTATCTGGATAGCCAGTTGAAAGACTTACTGACCGCCAGCGAGACGCTTGAAGAAGCCATCCAGAAGATAGACCGGGAAACGCGGGGCAAGCTGCGTGCAACGTTTGAAGAGGCCAATCGTAACTTTGGCGAGTTGTTCCAGACGTTATTTAACGGTGGTCAGGCCAAGCTGGAGTTACTGGGTGACGAAATCCTTGATACAGGTGTGCAAGTGTTTGCGCAGCCGCCCGGCAAGAAAAATACAACTATTCAATTACTTTCTGGCGGCGAAAAAGCTTTAACGGCGATGGCACTGGTTTTTGCGTTGTTCCGCTTGAACCCCGCACCATTCTGTTTGATGGATGAAGTGGATGCACCACTGGATGACAGTAATACCGAGCGGTTTTGTCAGTTAGTGCGGGTAATGTCTGAAAAAACGCAATTTTTGTTTGTTTCGCACAACAAAATCACCATGGAAATGTCTCAACAATTAATAGGCGTAACCATGCAGGAATCCGGAGTATCAAGGATTGTAGATGTTGATATAGATGAGGCGATACGCATGCATGCGGCGTAAGGCATGTTTTGTTGTATCATATCGCGGAGTTTTAAAGGATAGTAAGCATACATGTCTGATTTGTGGATGATTTTGGTATTGCTGGGGGTCAGCATTGTACTGGCAGTGGTAGTTTTTAACTGGTGGCAAGAGAAAAAGTACCGTAAAGATGTTGAATACCGTTTCAGCCACACCCGTGCCGATGTGCTGGACGGCAGCCAGGTAAAAGAACCTGCCAGGAAAACACAAGGTGCTGAAAATGCCGAAGAAGTTGAAGGCTGGATGTCAGAACCACGTGTTCGCCCATCAGTAAAATTCGAGCCGGAATTTAATGTTGGGGATAATGCAAAAGCAAAAACAGCCTCCGCACCACCCCTGAAAAACCCTGATGCCAATAAGCAGGGTAACGAAGTACGTCCAGTGCCACCAGTGGCTAATCCTTCAGTTTCAAAAACAGAACCCGCTTTCACAGAGCCTGCTTATAAAGCCGAGCCATCCGCGCATCAGCCGCAATACCAGGCAACTGATCATTTCTCTGAGCCGAAATCACCGGCAATGGAGCAATTAACCACAGATTACTCTCCAGAATCTTACGATTCAAGGTCAGATAATGACTATCAAACCGAATCCGCAGCAGGTTCAGTATCAGCCGTTGTCATACCGGCTGCCTTGCATACCGCTATGGATTGGGTAGGCGTAATCGATGCGCCATTAGGGGTCATGCTGATTGAACTGGAAGACTTGCAAGCTGAAGCCCGGACGTTCCCGCACCATGCTACTTTATGGGGGCAACAAGCTTCATCAGCAGTGTGGCTGGATGTATTGGCAATGGATGCAGCCGCGATGCAGAATCAAGTACCATTAAGCCAGGTAGTTTGCAGTTTGCAGCTGGCAGACAGGGGTGGCCCGGTTGACCAGGACACACTGAAACGCTTCCAGAAATCGATGGAAACACTGGCACGCGCATTAGGATTGACCATTCACTGGCAGGGCGGATACGAGCCGTCGCAACAGGCTCAGTTAATTGATGCTTTTTGCATTGAGGTGGATAAAGCCGTAGAGTTTCATGTGCTGGCCAATCAGGGAATGTTCCATGCAACCAAGCTACGCGGCCTCGCAGAAGCCAGCGGTATGCAACTTAGTCCAGAAGGCCGTTTTGAGTTATTTAACAGTGATGGCGACCTCGAGTATTCGATTCGCAATTATGAAGGTAAACCTTTTTCTGGCGAGATGCTAAAAACGGCAGTTATGACAGGAGTGACATTTCAGCTGGATATCCCTACAACAGCTAACAGCCTGCAGGTGTTTGATCGCATGGTCGATTTAGCACGCAATATGGCAGGCAGCCTGAGTGCGAGTTTGATTGATGTAAACCGCAAGCCTATCGGTGATGTGCAGCTAGACAAAATCCGCCAGCAGTTAAACAATATTTCAAATGCCATGGCTGCACAGGGTATTACGCCCGGTAGCGCCCATGCCAAACGCCTGTTCTCTTAATCATGTCTGTGAATGATGCTGCGCTGGTTTTGCAACAGCTTAAGCAGCGTATCGCTGAATACGACTACCATTATTATGTGCTTGATGAACCACAAGTGGATGACAATGAATATGATGGTGTCTACCGGGAGTTGTTGGAGATTGAACAAAAACATCCTGAATTGGTCACTCCAGACTCCCCCAGCCAACGTGTAGGCGGGTTGGCGTCAGCCGCTTTTGAAAGCGTACAACACCGGCAAGCCATGCTTTCGCTTAACAATGCTTTCAGTGAGCAGGAGCTCGAAGCATTTGATCGCCGCGTGCGTGAGGCGACAGATGAAACAAAAATTGAATACGCGGTAGAACCCAAATTTGACGGCCTGGCAATTACGCTGACTTATGAAAATGGCGTATTTGTTCAAGGCGCAACACGTGGAGATGGTTATACCGGTGAGAATGTCACCCACAACCTTAAAACCATCCGCGCGATTCCAACCAGGCTAACCTCAAGCAACCCGCCAGCTTTACTTGAAGTGCGCGGTGAGGTACTGATGTTGAAGAAAGATTTTGAAAAACTGAACCAGCAACAGGCCGCTATCGGTGGCAAGCTGTTCGCTAACCCACGTAATGCCGCTGCCGGCAGCCTGCGCCAGCTGGATTCTAATACTACGGCAAAACGCCCATTGCATTTTTTTGCCTATGGCTTGGGTGCAAGTGAAGGGATTCCTGCATTGCATTCACATGCAGAGGCCATGCAGTACCTGGCTGACTTGCGCTTTCCGGTGACGACTCTGCGCAGCGTTAAGCAAGGTGCACAAGGCTTACGTGATTATTATGCCGAGATTGGTGCTTTGCGCCCCAGTTTGCCTTTTGACATCGACGGAGTGGTTTACAAGGTCAATGATTTTGATCTGCAAAGCACGCTAGGGTTTGTCTCGCGTGCGCCACGCTGGGCGGTTGCGCATAAATTCGCGGCTGAAGAAGCGTTGACCATAGTTGAAGACATCACTGTGCAGGTGGGTCGCACAGGTGCCATTACCCCGGTGGCCAGGTTGAAGCCGGTGTTTGTCGGCGGTGTCACAGTCACCAATGCCACCTTGCACAATGAAGATGAGTTACGCCGTAAAGATATTCAAATTGGTGATACGGTGGTTGTCAGACGGGCGGGGGATGTCATTCCGGAAGTTGTTTCACCCAAACCTGAGTTGCGTCCGGCAAATGCGCGCTTATTTGTCATGCCGGTCACATGTCCTGAATGCGGCTCACATGTAGTCCGCCTGCAGGATGAAGCGATTGCGCGCTGTACCGGTGGATTGATCTGCCCGGCACAACGTAAACAGGCAGTTACACATTTTGCTTCGCGCCGTGCGATGGATATTGAAGGTTTGGGCGAGAAACTGGTTGACCAACTGGTTGCACGTAACCTGGTGAATCATCTGGATGATGTTTACCGCCTTGATTTAGAAAAATTGTCAGGCCTGGACCGTATGGCCGATAAGTCAGCACAAAATGTGCTGGCTGCCATTGAAAAAAGCAAGAAAGCCACCTTGCCACGATTTATCTATGCGCTAGGAATTCGCAATGTGGGTGAAGCAACGGCCAAGGATCTCGCTCAGCATTACGGTGATCTGGATACGCTGATCAATGCCAACATTGAAAGTTTAATGCAGGTCAATGACGTAGGACCGGTGGTGGCGGAGGCGGTGTACCAATTTTTTCAAGAGCCGCACAACATTGAAGTGATTGCTGAAATGCGGCGACTGGGCGTGCATTGGGCGGATCTGCCAAAAAAATCCCAATCAGCGGCATTTGCAGGCAAGACTTTTGTACTGACAGGCACGCTGCCTACACTCAAGCGAGATCAGGCTCAGGCATTGATAGAAGCAGAAGGCGGTAAGGTAAGCGGTAGTGTCTCTGCCAAAACCAGTTATGTGGTTGCAGGTGCAGAGGCTGGCAGCAAGTTGGAAAAAGCACAGCAACTTAATGTCACCATTCTTGATGAAGACGCATTGCTGGCGATGCTGGCATCGTCTGGTGCCGGTACGGTTCAAGAAACAATAACCAAAGAAAATTTATCTGCGGAAACTACTTCACCTAAACAAGCTGATCTATTGTGATATGCATCTGAAAATTACTTTAATTATATTACTTAATTTATTGATTATTAATGAATCATTTGCACGAGATGCTGCATTAGAGTCTTGTGATTCGGCACTGCTAAAACGTCAGTTCTCCCAAGCCATCAACATCGCTGAAAAACACCCCGCACAAGCGGAGTTCTGGTTATGCAAAGGGCGTGCGCAATCTGCCTTGAATCAGTCAGCCGATGCAGAGCAAAGCTTTAAAAAAGCCATTGCCCTCAAGCCACAAGGTCTGGATTTGATTTCAGCCTACATGCTGCTGGGGAATGTGCAGCAGGAATCAAGGCACACCACAGCTGCATTGGATAGTTACCAGCAAGCGCTCAAATTAAGCGAGCAGCAAAATATGCGGCGCTATGTACGAATAGCGCATAATTTGATCGGCGAAGCTCTGTTTGAGAATGGCCAGTACAGCGAGTCACTGCAAGCGTTTCAGGCAGGTGAAAAACTGGCACTAAATGATGATGAACGAGCTGATAGCTATGTACATGAAGCGCTTACGTTTCAGCAAATGCAACAACTGGACCAGGCGATTGAATATCAGTTGAAAGGCGTCATGATGTTGCGTAAATCAGCCGAACCTCAGCAATACGCTGAAGCGAGTCTGGTTTTGGCTAAGTTATTTGTAGCCAAAAAAGACTTCGTGAGTGCTGATAAAACCTATCAACGCCTGATGGAGTATGCGCAAGAAAATGGTGGCAGCTTTTATGAAGCTAAAACGGCCATTGAATGGGCAGAAGCCAAGCACTTACAAAATGATGCAGCGGGGGCCGAGCGTTTACTGGCACAAGCAGAAAGTATCAGCCAAAAAATCCAGGATCCAGAATTAACTGCCATGCTTGAAAAAGCACGCGCTGCAAATCCTTAATAATTATTTACATATTCTTCAGAACTAGCAGTAAATTCAGCCTGTCAACGTGTAAGAGTTAAATCTCTTATGTGATTTGACTCGTCTTACAAACTTGCCTTACAAATTAGTCTGATTAAGCGCCGTGACGCTCGACTATCTGCGATAACAATAACTTGATTCTTATGTGTAAAAGTTGGATTTGTTAATAATTAAACACAGTATTATTTATCGTGATATAGTTTATCGGGGTTATCAGATTTCTATATAAAATAATTATTGAGAGAGGTTAGACAATGAATACACGCTTTATTCGAAAGGCAGTACTTGCAACAGTCATGCTGGCCGGCGCTTTACAGGCAAACGCTGACACGTTATACACCTTCAACACTAATCAATTGGCAGTGATAGATACGCTGAATCTTGGCGCTGTTTCCTATATCAATGTCAGCGGCCTGTCTGCCGGTGAGAGATTACTTGGCGTCGATCTCAGGCCTACCGATGGATTGGTATACGGTGTGACAAGTGCTAATAATCTTTATACATTCAACACGACGACTGGCGCGGCTACTTTTCAAGCCAGTTTGACTGGCGCTTCATTAACTGGTCAATCTGTAGGCATCGACTTTAATCCTACAGCGGATTTTGGTGGCAACCCTTCATTACGTGTGGTGACTGGCGCAGGCAATAATTATGCGGTTAATGCTAATACCGGCGTTGTGGGTAATACCGCTAACAATATTGGCAATGGTTACACCGCAGTTGCTTACACGAACTCCAATCCCGGCGTGAATCCAGGGGCGGGTGATACTACTGATTTGTATTACATCAACACAAGCAGCAACACCCTGAACTTCCTGAATACCGGTTTTAATAGTCCAGGTACGAATGGTGGAATTCAAACAGTAGGTTCATTAGGAATTGACCCTTTATCCGCTAATGGCTTTGATATTTTAGGTAACGGTCAAGCGTATGCATTGTTTAATGTTGATGACGGCACATTGAATTCGCAATTGTTTTCTATCAACCTGACCACAGGTGCAGCCACATATTTAACCACTTTGAACGGTACGTTTAATGGTGTAACAGGTTTGGCAGCTGTACCAGAGCCAGGTTCCTACGCCATGTTGCTGGCGGGGATGGGTTTGATTGCAGGTGTTGCAGCGAGAAAATCCAAGCAGCGCGTTTAATCATCTGAGTAATACCAAAAGGGCTAAACGTCTCACGACTTTAGCCCTTTTTTTAACCATACTTCCGTCAGCTGGGCAGGCTTTATTTTTAAAGAAGGCTATCTGGGATTCTTTATTAATCTATCATGTCCAATCTGATTAACGCATGAACCTTTTAAAACATCTTAGGAGCCAGTATGTTGTTGGACAATAATCGCCGTAACCCCAGTGACATACAGCCTTCTGAAATCACTCCGTTTGAGGTGTTTCACCAGCGTCGTGCGGTACTTAAGGCGGCCAGTGCTTTAACCACAAGTCTGTTGTTGCCTGCTTATGCCAAAGCGGCGACTGCTACCCTGGATGCGAAAAAAACCGCCTATGGTAAAGACGAAAAACTGACCAGCTACGAGGATGTCACCGGTTACAACAACTATTATGAATTTGGCACCGGTAAAGAAGACCCTGCGCGCGAAGCCGTATTATTTAAACCTACACCGTGGACGATCAAGATAGAAGGCGCAGTCAAGCAGGCAAAAACAATCACTATTGAGCAGTTACTCGCACTGGCACCCCTTGAAGAGCGTATTTACCGTATGCGCTGCGTTGAAGGATGGTCAATGGTGATCCCATGGATAGGCTTGCCATTGAAAGCGCTTATTGATTGGGCGCAACCGACCGGCAATGCCAAATATATAGAGTTTGTTTCTTACAATGACCCGCGTCATATGCCTGGTGCAAGGATGCCTATTCTTGACTGGCCATATGTAGAAGGGTTGCGAATGGATGAAGCCATGCAGCCGTTAACGCTACTCGCGGTGGGTTTGTATGGCAAAGTGTTACCAAACCAGAATGGTGCACCAGTCCGCCTGGTCGTGCCCTGGAAATATGGGTTCAAAGGTGCCAAAGCAATTACTACCATCCGCTTTGTGGAGAAAATGCCGACTACCACCTGGGTGAAAGCCGGCCCGCGTGAGTATGGCTTTTATGCGAATGTCAATCCACAAGTTGATCACCCACGCTGGACACAATCCTCAGAAAAACGTATTGGTGCAGGCTTATTTGCCGGGCGGATCAAAACCAAAATGTTTAATGGTTATGATGAAGTAGGGCAGCTGTACGCCGGAATGGATTTAAAAAAGAATTTCTAGGGCCTGATCGTTAAACCGCTAGTATTTTTGTACAGCCTAAAACAGATTTTAACGTTTGTATGAACCCTCTGACGTCCCTATTACCGACAGGTCCTGTCGCTAAAATCCGCACCTTAAAAACCCTGATCTGGCTAGGTGCAAGCCTGCCACTATTACGTCTACTAATCCTGGGAATGACCGATGATTTAGGTGCCAATCCTGTTGAATTCGTCGAGCGCTCCACTGGCACCTGGGGGCTGGTGTTTTTACTACTTTCTTTAAGTATCACGCCACTCAGACAATGGACGCAGCAAGCTTGGTTGATTGCCGTGCGCCGCCTACTCGGGCTATGGATGTTTGCCTATTCCTGCTTGCATGTGCTGACTTACCTGTGGCTGGATTACAGTTTTGACTGGCCGGATATCGTTAAAGACATTATCAAACACCCCTATGTGCTGGTTGGCGCATCTGCTTTTCTGCTGACTTTACCACTGGCCGCCACTTCTAACCAGCGTGCCATACGTGCACTCAAACAGCGCTGGAAAAGCCTGCATAAACTGGTTTACGTCATCGGGCTATTGGTTTTATTGCATTACTGGTGGCTGGTCAAAAAAGATGTCACTGAACCGGTGATTTACAGCATGGTGTTTGCCGGATTAATGATTGCGCGCTGGAAACTGCATGTTAATCAGGCCAAACGATAGGTATTGATGCCAGATGCCATCCCTATGTTCACTACGCTCTTCCAACAAAGAGCTGATTCCAAGAAGGCATGAGCGTTATTCATAGCGCCTAATCCCTTGTTTAAGCTTCTCATGTGACAGCCGCACGCCTGTATATTTAATTCAGGCTTGACATCATTAACGCCAGGACACATTATCGCAAATATAAAAGAGAGCAATACTTTAGGGACGACTCTCACTAATGATTTTGGGGTGTGTCATTTCAACAACCGACAGGCATAGTGTCTTGGTTGTCGGCAGTTGGATTTACACTGCGGTTGTGAAGGTATCTGATGTTAAAAGTAATTTTCGAGCCCAGCGCGTTCGTTCTGGCCAATCAAGCACTCGCCAGCACGGTTGAAGAATGGCGTTCCTCTTTTGATTCCTCTGGTTTTGGTTTAGCTGCGGAAACCGATCAGCACGGAAATTGTGATGCCTTATTATTTTTTAATCGGGCGAATATCGCTGTTTCAGATAACGATGGACAAATGGTTTCCTCAATATGGACACATTTGCCAGAGCTTATACATGGGCCGTTACAAGGATTACTTTCCCAGCCTTTGCCAGGCGTATCCCAGCGGACCATACAACTCCCTTTACAGCAACTCCAATTACCGCAACTCCCCATACAAAATGTAGATCAGCGCTGGCTTGAGATAGTCACCCACGATTTTTCCAACAGTGACGGCGAGAAGCGCTATTTGTTACTGGTGCGTGAAGTAACGCAAGAACGCCAGTCCGCGCAGGAGTTCCAGCATGAGAAATTGCGCGCTATCGCTTATGAGCGCTTCCAGTTTTCAATGCTGGAACTGGTCCTTAAAGAGCAGGATGCCACCCGTGTGCTGGAAACAATAGCCCGCGATATTGAAGCCATGCATGCGGATATGTATTGCGCCATTGTGCTCACGCAACACCTGGGCAAGCTGGTGCAAACGGTGATTGCGCCGACCTTGCCTAAGGCCATGCTGGAAACCTTGTGCCAGCTGCAACTTGAAACTGACAAAGGGTCGCTGGCGACTGCAATTGCACTTAAACAACGCGTGATTGTGGAAGATGTGATGACGCATCCCAACTGGATAAATCACCGCGATGCAGCCAAAGCTTCTGGTATCCGTGCGGGTTGGGCAGAACCCCTGCTGACAGCGGAGGGTGACGTGCTGGGTGCGTTTGCCATTTACTATCGCCAGCCGCAGACGCCCACGGCAAACGAACAGTCGATGATTGAGCAGGCGGCCAAGCTAGTAAGTATCGTGGTCGACAGGCATTTGTCGCAGGATACGATAGAAGCACTGGCTTACCTGGAGCCGGTGACCGGCCTCCCTAATCGCCGTAAAGCCTACGAGGTGCTTCAACACTTGCAATCACAAGCAGAGACGACTCATCACTGGGGATTGATCTATATTGACCTGGATCACTTCAAGTGGATAAATGAAGCGCATGGGCATACGCTGGGCAGCAATTTGCTATTACAAGTGGCAGAGCGGCTGCAGAAGGTTGCGTCACCACATTTTCTGGCATGTATGGGTGGCGATGAGTTCCTGATATTGCTGTCGGGTCTGTCCGGCGAAGGCGAGAAAGCGCTGCAGCAAGTGTGGGCACTACAGCGCAAACTCAAAAAGGTATTTCAGCGTGCATTTAAAGTCGCCAACCATAAGCTGCAGATCACTGCCAGCATGGGCCTATCCACTTTTACCAGTGCCGATGCGCTTGAAACCGACTTTGTGAAAGCGGTTGATATCGCCATGCATAGAGCCAAACAGGCGGGACGCAACACCGCATGCGTTTACGAAGCCGGCATGCAGACAGAAATTGCTACCCAGATCATGCTGGAAACTGAATTGCGCCAGGCGATCGAGCAGCAGCAGCTGGCTTTGCATTATCAGGTACAGGTTGATCATACCGGTCGGCCGTTTGGTGCCGAGGCCTTATTGCGCTGGCAACATCCAGAGCGTGGCTTTATTTCCCCGTTGCAGTTTATCCCGGTGGCGGAATCCAGCGGGTTAATTATCGATATAGGCATGTGGGTGCTGGATCAGGCATGCGCGCAGATTGCGCAGTGGCAGCAAGACCGTAAAACCAGTGATCTCAGCTTGTCGGTAAACATTAGCGCCCGCCAGTTCAGGCAAGCCAACTTTATTGCAATGGTCAAAAGCTGTATCCAGAAACACCAGATCAACCCGAATGTATTGCGCCTTGAACTGACCGAAAGCCTGTTGCTTGAAAATGTGGATGACGCTGTGAGTATCATGAGTGAGCTGAGTCGCCTGGGGATCCAGTTTTCACTCGATGACTTTGGTACCGGCTATTCTTCGCTGCAATACCTCAAAAAATTACCTTTATACCAGCTCAAGATTGACCGCTCATTTGTCAATGATATCGTTACCGACAGCCACGACCGCACTATTGTGCGCACGATTATTGCCATGGCGCAAAGCATGTACCTCAGCGTGATTGCTGAAGGAGTGGAAACGCCGGAGCAGATGGATTTATTACTGAATAATGGTTGCCGACGCTATCAAGGCTATTTGTTTGGTAAGCCTATGCCGATTGCACAGTTTGATGCCTGCCTGGAGCAGGCACTGGTTTGATGACTGCCCTAATCAGGCTGCATGAATTATGGGTTGGTTGAAACGACAGCAGGCGTTTCAATCAATGTTTCCTTGATTGACCCCCCGGCAGCCTCAACAGGCTCAGTCGCCTTCGGTAAAATTTCCAGCTGGGTGGTACTGGTATTATTGGCAGCTTGCTGCGCATTACTTTCAGCAGTCAGCACGCGGATGATAATACGGTTATTGATGGTCTGCGCCAGATCATTTTCACTGCTGGAAGCAGGCTTGGTATCGGCCAGGCCAATCGCAGAAAGCCGCTTGCTGATCACGCCTCGTGTACCCAGTATCCCTGCCACACGGGCGGCCTGAGTCGCGGTTATTTCCCAGCGTTTTGCCTCTGGGTTAGGATCATCAGCAAACGCATGGCGGTCAATGTGGCCTTCCACCTGTATGGTGCGATATTCGTTTTTCAACACTTCGCTCACCAGTTTAATGACATACGGGCCTTCGTCCGACATCGTGGATTGATCAGCCTTGAACAGCAATTTATTCTGGATGGCAATATCCACCCCAAACTCACCTTGTTGCACGGTGATGGCTTTTTGTTCTATCCAAACGGATAACACGTTGGCCAATTGTTGACCAATGGCGCGCATTTTTTCCATGTCGCGCTGTTTTTTCTCCTGGTACAAATAGCTCAGCGGCAATGGTTTCTTGATGGCGCTCAGGTTTTGCAAAGAGGATGGGTTTTCAGTATTCAGCGATGGCGCTTGGCTAGGATTACCCTGAAAAGCATTCACTACCGAATTGGATAATGTCTGGTATTTGTTCAGGTTAATCGTTGATGTGGCATACATCACCACAAAAAAAGCGAACAGCAGGGTGATGAAATCCGCATACGAAATCAGCCACCTGTCGTGGCTTTCATCATCGTCATCGTAGATCTTACGCCTGTACATCACGACTCCCGCAGGCGCAAATAGGCTTCCAGACGTTCACTGACCAGTTTCGGATTATCGCCTCTGGCGATAGAAACCCAGGCATTCAGGAGCATTTCACGGCGTGAGATTTCATGCTGGATATGGCCCTTTAGCTTATTGGCAATCGGCAGGAAAACCAGGTTGGCCAATGCCACACCGTAGATGGTTGCCACAAAAGCCACCGCAATACCGCTACCGATTTTGGCAGGATCTGAAAGATTTTCCATGACGTGAATCAGACCGAGTACCGCGCCCAGAATACCTACTGTTGGCGCATAACCACCGGCAGCCGACCAGATTTTGGCGGCATCGCGCTCTTGCACTTCAAAGTAATACATATCAATGGCACACACTTCGCGGATGCGGTCAGCCGGTGTACCGTCTACCAGCAATTGCAAGCCTTTGCGTACGAAAGGATCTTGCTCGCGCTTGATCTGGCTTTCCAGGGATAAGACACTTTCCTTACGAGCCTGCAAACTCCATTGGTTAATGCGCTGGGCCAGCTTGTGACGGTCGTCTTCAGGATGTACGAATACCCAGCGCAGCATGCGCAGGCCTTTGATAAATGTTTTCAGTTCGGTTTGCAGCAAGACTGCACCGACCGTGCCCAGCATGACCACCACAAACGCTGACGGTTGCATCAGCGATTTAAGGTGTCCCCCTTCAATCGTTTGACCCAGCACCAGGCCGGCGAGGGCGATAAGCAGGCCTGCCAGGCTACCCCAATCCATCAGGAGACTCCGGTCCAGGATTTGTCACGCATTGACGCACGCAAGCGGGCCACGGCCTGGCTATGCAGCTGGCAGACACGTGATTCTGACACATTCATAATGGCGCCTATCTCTTTAAGGTTCAGTTCCTGTTCGTAGTAAAGGCCCATCAACATTTTTTCTCGATCTGGCAAATTATCGATGGAGTCAATCAACGCCTCGCGGAAATCGCTTTCCAGCAAGGATTTAACCGGGTCATTGCTGTCATCATCCACAAAGCGGTCTAGGAAGTGCTCGCCACCACCATCGTCATCATGAAAATCTTCATAATAAATAAGCTGGTGACCCTGACAGTCGCTCAATACATCATAGTAGTCTTCGAGACTGAAATTCATGTGTTTGGCGATTTCTGATTCGGTAGGCGGGCGGCCCAACTTTTGTTCTAGCTGTTGCACGGCTACTTCGATATCTCGCATGTTTTTGCGGATACCACGCGGCAGCCAGTCGGCGCCACGTAATTCATCCAACATGGCGCCGCGCACACGTTGTGAGGCATAGGTCTCAAACTGCGCACCGTGCGTATCTTCATAACGTTGAATAGCATCCATCAGGCCTATCATCCCGGCCTGCACCAAATCATCGACCTCCACGCAAGAGGGCAATTTTGATTTCAGCTGGTATGCCATTTTCTTGACCAGGCCGCTATGCTGCTTGAGCATCTGGTCAGTATTGTTAGTTTTGCCTTTAGCGGTATACATGTTATCCCTCTTTACTCTAGGCAGCAGCCAGTGACGACGTGCTTACACGTTGATCCAGGCTTCTGGCAATTGCCTTGAATGCCAGTGCAGACTGCGTTGCCGGAGATGGCTCCAGGCCATGGCGGTTTTTCAAGCCATGGGCTTGAATATTTTCTGTCTTTTGTAGCACTTTATTTTCAGGAATAGCGCCCAGAAAACTCAGGGAGATTCCCAGGAACTGCTGGCAGACTTGGTTCAGTCGCATAAAATATTGCTGGCCCTGCTCATGGCTGGAATCCGTCACCACTACGCTTAATGGCAATTGCCCATGCTGCTGGCAAAGGCGCTTGATTGTCATGTAAGCCGATTTAATGGCTGCTTCATTACGCCCCATCTGCAACACTAATGTATGTTGTGCCATCACGGGCAATATCAGGGTCTGGTCAAGCGGATCTAATAATGCTTCTATCATCACGGTATCGTAGTCATACGCAAGTTGATTCACTATACCGTTAAGCTCTGTTTTTAAATCGCCGGATAAGGACGAGGTTAATATGTCAGTTTCAGCCAGCGTCGCCAGATCGTAACCTTGCGGATGCTTGACCACCGCGCGGCTGAGTATGCTTTGGCGCAAAGCCACCGCATGTAGTGTGTATTTTGTCATAGGTCGTTGCTTAGCCTGAATTAGCAACAGACGCTGCCCAGGACCCACCATACTTGCCGCCAACTGGCTGAGCCAGGTTTCAGCAGGCTGGCCATTCGCCCCCATGACGCTGATCACACGTGCTGATGAGCGGGCCATGATACGGCGCAATCCATCAGCCTGGTCATGGTAGTTAAACATGCTGCTGCTCTCCTTGCGCTTGCATCATGCTTGAGATCACCAGCGGCAACTCTTCATCCAGATACTGGTATGGCAGGCTGGCCTGATGTGGTGTTAACACACGTTCTACCAGTGCATGTTTGTTTGCCACTTCAATATCTTCCGGTACACGTTGGCCACTGGTCGTGTAGAAAAGGCGCATACGCTCACGGATCAGCACATCCAGCACATTGCCAATCGCTGCCGCTTCATCCAGTTTGGTGACGATACAACCGGCAATATCATGCTTTTTATAGCTGCGCATCACGTCAGTGAGGGTTTCACCAGTTGAAGTCGCATTCAGGCACAGTAATTTCTGGATTGGTGTTTCAGCACGGCTCAGCATGGATAACTGCTCAGTCACTGCCTGGTCACGCTGGCTGACACCGACGGTATCAATCAGGATCATGTGTTTGCCTTTTAACTCGTTCAGTGCAATTTTCAGGTCTTCTTCATCTTTTACCGCATGTACCATCACACCCAGGATTTTGCCGTAAATACGTAATTGTTCGTAACCGCCAATACGGTAGCTGTCTGTGGTGATCAGGCCCAGGTTTTGCGTGCCATGTTTCATCACATAGCGTGCTGCCAGTTTAGCTGTGGTCGTGGTTTTACCAACGCCAGTCGGGCCAACCAGGGCATATACACCGCCTTTATCCAGCAATGCATCTTCATCATCCAGCGTATGCAGGTTGCGGCTGATCACTTCTTTAGCCCACATCGGTGCTTTTTGTACATCGATATGTTGCGGCATTTTTTCTGCAATCTGGCGTGACAGCGCCGCGCTGAAGCTGGCAGAGAGCAGGGTGCTCAATACTTTGGATTTTGCAGGGCTGTGTTGTAAATGGTGTTGCCAGGTCATGGCGCTCATCTGGGTTTCAAAGTTGCTGCGCATATGACGCATTTCCTGCATCATGGTGAGCATTTTTTCTTCCAGCGTTTGCGTAGCGACCTGGTAGGCCTGCTCTTGCTGTTCGCTGTGCTGTTTGAACAAATCCATGATCGCGTGATCTTTTAATACGGCTTCTTCAGCAGGCGCCGGAGCAGGCGCGGCCACTGGCTGAGGTGCCATCATGCGTGGTGCTGGTTCTTTGCCGTTGACAAATTCGAGCAGACTGCGCGCATCATGGTTAGTCTCTGCTGACTGCTTGCCACCAGAGTTCTCGATATCAGTTTCAAGCATTGCCATAATTTCGGTGCCGCCATTGACGCTGCGGTTGGCCACGATAATGGCGTCTTCGCCTAAGGCTTGCTTGACTTGAGCCAATGCTTCACGTGCATTCTTGCCAAAAAATCTTCTGATATTCATGTTATTGCGCTCCGATTAAACTGGTCACTCGAATGGATTTGTTGTCTGGCAACTCGTCGTGCGACAGCACTCTGAGATGCGGGACAGTCCTTCTTAAAAATCTTGATAAGGCCTGGCGTAGCGGGGCGGCTACCAGCAATACCGGTGTCAGCCCCATTTGCTCCTGTTGTCTGGCAGCCATTTCTGTCTGTTGAGACAGTTTTTCAGCAATGCCAGGTTCAATCACGTTTTGTGCGGATTGATTGTTCTGTAATGCCTGTAGCAGCAAACGTTCCAGCTGTCCGTCCAAGGTCATCGCCGTCACTTCGTCGCTGTAAGGGAATAAATCCTGTACGATGGCACGGCCCAGCTTGACGCGCACCATGGCGGTCAGGTCGTTAGCGTCCTGGCTGTATTGCGCATGGTCAGCCAATGTTTCCAGGATCGTACGCATATCGCGGATATGCACGCCTTCGTTCAACAGGTTCTGCAATACTTTTTGCAATGAAGAAAGCGTAATCAGTTTTGGGACAATCTCTTCAATCAGTTTGCTGGACTCTTTACCCAGGTGATCCAGCAATTGCTGTACTTCCTGGCGGCCCAGCAGTTCACCGGCGTTCAGTGAAATAATATGGTTTAAATGTGTGGCGATCACGGTACCTGCATCCACTACGGTGTAACCCAGGCTTTGCGCGTATTCTTTACGCTCGGATTCAATCCATACTGCTGGCAGGCCAAATGCAGGGTCAGTAGTTTTTGCGCCATCTAGTTCCCCAGTCACTGCACCGGGGTCAATCGCCAGCATCTGGTTGAAATTGGATTCACCACTCGCCATCTCTACACCTTTCATGGTGATGCGATATGCATTCGGTTTTAAGGCCAGGTTGTCACGTATATGTACGGTAGGTGCCAGAAAGCCGATTTCCTGCGCGAATTTCTTGCGGATACCTTTGATCCGTTTCAGCAATTCACCACCTTGCGCTTTATCCACTAATGGAATCAGGCGGTAACCCACTTCGAGACCGACAGTGTCCACTGGCAGTACGTCGTTCCAGGTCGCCTCCTCGGCTTCACTGGCAGGTGCCAGTTTATCTTCCGGTTGCGGTTCCAGAATGGCTTGCAGTTTTGCTTTTTCCTGTTTCTTTTTCACAGAGTAAGCCATGCCGCCCAGCATGGCACCCAGTGCCAGGAAAGCCAGGTGCGGCATGCCAGGAATCAGGCCGATACCGCCGATAATGCCAGCAGTCACACTCAAGACACGTGGATTCTCAAACAGCTGGGTGATCAGCTGACCACCAATGTCTTCGTTGTTGGCAACACGTGAAACCACCACACCGGCTGCGATAGAGATCACCAGTGATGGAATTTGCGCCACCAGGCCATCACCGATCGCCAGCAAGGTATAGTTTTTAACTGCGTCGCCAAAGCTGAGGTCGTGCTGCACCATGCCGACGATCAGGCCACCAACGATGTTGATGATGATCACTAAAATACCGGCAATCGCATCACCACGAACATATTTACTGGCACCGTCCATCGCGCCGTAAAATTCGGATTCCTGGCTGACCTCCTTACGGCGGCGGCGGGCTTCGTCTTCTCCAATCAGGCCGGCATTCAGGTCAGCATCAATCGCCATTTGTTTACCTGGCATTGCGTCTAAGGTAAACCGTGCGCCTACTTCAGCAATACGGCCGGCACCTTTGGTGATTACCGTAAAGTTGATAATGGTCAGGATCACAAACACTACGATACCGACTGCGTAGTTACCGCCAATCAGGAAGTGGCCAAAAGCTTCAATTACCTTACCTGCTGCATCCGGTCCGGCATGTCCTTCGGTCAACACCACGCGGGTAGAAGCCACGTTCAGCGCCAGGCGCAACATGGTGGTCATCAGCAATACGGTTGGGAAAGCGATAAAGTCGAGTGCTTTGGTTGTTTGCAGGCCTATCATCAGCACCAGGATGGACAACGCGATATTAAAGGTGAAAAACACATCAAGCACGATGGCCGGTAACGGCAGGATCATCATGGCCAGCAGCAATACAATAATGAGTGGTGCCGCGACTGCGCGACCATCCAGTTTCCCCATCATTTGTTGCCAGTTATTCATCTATAAGCTCCTTAAACCTTGCTTTAACTATTCAATATCTGTTGCGCTTGGTGGTGTAGCCACCAGAGCGTGTGGATCCAGTGCATCCGGTACCGGCACATTGTCTGGCATGGCCGGACGTACACCACCGTGTTGTCTGAACACGCGCAGCTGGAATACATACGCCAGAATTTCGGCCACGGCCGCATACAAGGCTTGTGGAATTTCGCGCTCTAATTCCGTATGTGCATATAAAGCACGGGCCAGCTTAGGGGATTCCAGTGTCATCACTTGATGTTCAGCTGCAATCTCTTTAATTTTCTGTGCGATCGTATCTACACCTTTAGCCACTACGATAGGCGCGCCATTTTCACCTTCTTTATAACGTACAGCCACCGCATAGTGGGTAGGGTTGGTAATGATGACGTCGGCAGTCGGAATATTGCTCATCATTCTCCTGCGGGCCATTTCACGTTGCTGCTGGCGGATACGGCCTTTCACTTCAGGGCTACCTTCAGCTTCTTTAGCTTCGTCTTTCAGCTCCTGCTTGGTCATCTTATGCTTTTGCGCATACTGATAAAGCTGGTAGGGCACATCAATCACCGCAATCAGCACCAGGGCTGAAGCAATGGTCAGGAAGCCGGTCACCATATAATCGTTAATGGCGCTAATGCCGGATTCCAGCGGCATTTCAGATAAACCCAGCATAGGTTGCAGATCTTTTTTAACGATGGCATAGCCGACTGAAGCCACCAGCACCGTTTTCGCAATCGATTTCACCAGTTCAACGGCTGAGTTTTTAGAGATCAGGTTACTTAATCCTTTAATAGGATTAAGTTTGCCGAAATTAGGCATCAGTGATTTCTGTGACATTACCCATCCCCCCACTAATATAGGAGAGGCTACGGCTACCGCCACAATAATCACTGCCAGTGGCAGGAAGGCCCACATCACTTGCTCGATTACTTTCAATAAATGAGTGATCAGCAGTTCCGGCTCAAACGCCAAGGCCTGGTCAAATCTCAAACCTTGCCTCAATACATCTTTTAATGCCTCACCCATCGGTTTGCCCAGCATCATGATGGCCATCCCACTGGTGAACAATACTGCACAGGCTGCCAACTCACGGGAGCGGGGGATATCACCGTCTTCGCGTGCCTTCTCCAATCGCTTGGGGGACGCGTCCTCGGTTTTCTCCATATCGCTGTCATCAGCTGCCATAACTCACTCTTTGATCTGGTATTCAGAAACACGACAGGTGTTCCGTTAATACATGAGTGATTATTAAGCAGTGAATCATTTTTTTATAGTTCGAATAAAGGGACTTATTGACCGCAATCTAATAGTTATAGAATGATTTGTGTTAATAAATGCAAATATTAAATTTATTTTCCTATTAAAAACAATCACTTAAAAAATAAATGAATTATTTTCAAAGAAAACCCTAAAGTTTTATTTCGTACTGCCGTAAACGAGTTATGACAAAAAGTGCCCGCGTGATTAACCGAATGACGTTTTCTTAGAGAAAAAGCATCTGTTATCGGAATACAAAGGGAAAACTTTAATTATTTTTTGAATTGAAAGAAGATCATCACTGAGAAAATAGAGCTATATTTATTCTAGTTAAACATTAAATAAATATCATAACCTTATGTTTTTTATGGTTATGTGTTATGCCATGTCGGGTTTTGTAAGACAAACACCTACATGGCTGTTTTCGTCCGTCTTACAAAATTAACCGACAAACCCTGATTGTTGGCATCCATGAATGCGCGCAAAGTACGCCTAACGCAAATGCGTACTTAAATTGAACCGCAAATAAATGGAGAAAAGATCATGAATGTCATGCAAAACGATTTACTCGCTGAAATCAAAGATGCCAATCTGAACTACCTGATGCTGGCACAACAACTGATCCGCGCTGATAAAGCCACCGCAATTTTCCGTCTGGGTATCAACAAAGAAATCGCAGACCTGCTGGAAAACCTGACCAACCTACAATTACTCAAACTGTGTAACACAAACATGCTCCTGACCCGCTTCCGTTTTGATGACAGCGAAATCCTGGGTATGTTGACCAGCTACACTAAAGATCCTGCACAAGCACATTTGCACACAGCGGTATTGATGTCCGCTCAAGCAGCAGAATCTACCGTATAAGTTGTCATTCCCATCTGACGATAAATAATAGAAAAGAGGGTTTATCATGCAAAAGAAGAGTGTAGTTAACGAAGCAGAACAAATTAAACTGGCCATGCAAATGATTGAGTTGGGCGCACGGTTGCAATTGCTGGAATCACAAACGACTTTATCTCGTGAGCGTTTGATCAAGCTCTACAAAGAGATGAAAGGTGTTTCCCCACCAAAAGGCATGTTGCCATTCTCGACCGACTGGTTCCTGACCTGGCAGCCAAATATTCACTCCTCCATTTTCTATAATATCTATCGTTTCATGGTGGATTACGCAGGTGTTGAAGGCATACACGCCATTATCAAAGCCTACACACTGTATATCCAGCAAGTGCAAAGCCCAGATGCAAGCCAGACTGAAGAGCCAATCTTGTCTCTGACACGTGCCTGGACCCTGGTTCGCTTTATTGAAAGCAAAATGCTGACAACTAAAGTCTGTCATTGCTGCGGTGGCCAATACATCGTAAACAGCTACGATTTGAACCAGAACTATGTGTGCAACCTTTGCCACGTACCTTCACGTGCCGGTAAAACCAAAAAAGCCAAAGAACTCAGCTACAAACTGGTTTCAATGACAGCTTAAGTGAATGAGTGACTGGTCAGGTTGATGAGTGCAACCTGGTATTGATAGAAAGACACAGCATGCGTTCTATTAAACTTTCGTCAGGGGCGTTGCAGCAAGTTGTTGCACAACGTTCCCTGTCTCAAAAGTTATGGCCACAGAAATTATGGTGTCAGGCATTGCTGATTCAGTGTTTGAGTTTGTTGTTGATTGCGAGCATTGCGCCAGGCGTAATCAACAGCGTATTCGCTTTCGAACTACGTAGCGTCGGATTAAGACTGGACTCGGTCTGGTTCTGGTTAATTCCACATGCATTTCTAGTCAGCCTTATGGCCAGAGCTGCGTTTATGCCGGTCTGGTGGCGCTGGATTCATCTTGTTTTTCCTGTAGCCGTCTTAGTGATGCAGCAGGTTGATATCCCTGCTATGGTCTATCTTGCCGGTTTTGTAGTGACCCTGACGCTTTACTGGTCGGTGCACAATACCCGCGTCCCTTTTTACCCTTCGTTTCCTGCCACATGGCGTGCGATGCATCAAATCCTGGAGCAACATGCCGGTGAACAGCCTTTGCGTGTGCTGGATATTGGCAGCGGTCTTGGTGATGTGTCGTTGTTTCTATCACGCCAACGCACTCAAGACCAGATCGACGGGATTGAGATCGCGCCATTACCCTGGCTGGTGAGCAAGGTACGGTCGATTTTTTCCCACAGGCGTACGCAATTCACGCTAGGTGATTATCGCCAGAGTGACTTTGCACAACTGGATGTAGTGTTTGCTTATTTGTCGCCTGCGGTGATGCCGGATGTATGGCAAAAAGTTCACCGGGAAATGCGACCAGGAAGCCTGTTTGTCAGCTCAGAGTTTCCTGTGCCTGGCTTAACTGCAGGGCGTATTATCTATCCCTCCAATAGCTCTCCTGCACTGTACGTGTATTCCTTGTAACACCCTTTAACTCTGTAGAAGCTGTTTTTTAAAATCACTTGTCAAGCAATGGCTGGCAGCCATTTTTATATTCGAACTTATCCGTATTTAGTGTATGCCGGCAACGGCACGATCAATAATTAACCTGCTAAATCCCTTTTATTTGAAACATTGAAACCAGCTGGCGATTGCTATGCTGTAGGTATTCAATGCTAAAAGTGGAGTAGGGCATGTTCGTTATCATCGGGTATGTAGTCGTATGCGGCATGATTTTCGGGGGCTATGCGCTCGCAGGCGGTCATTTGGGCGCACTGTGGCAGCCGCTTGAAGTCATGATGATTTTTGGCGGCGCGTTTGGTGCGTTTATTGTCGGTAACGACAGTAAAGCCATCAAGGCTACCGTGAAAGCCTTGCCGACCTTATTCAAAGGCTCCAAATACTCCAAACAGCTGTATATGGATTTGCTGGCATTGCTGTTTGAGATCCTGACCAAGATTCGCAAGGATGGCTTGATGGCGATTGAAAAAGACATCGAGGACCCTGAATCCAGTGCTCTATTCAGCAAATATCCGTCCATCCTGCATGACCACCACCTTGTGGAATTCATCACTGATTACCTGCGTTTAATGGTCTCCGGCAACATGGATGCTTTCCAGGTAGAAAACCTGATGGATAACGAAATTGAAACCCACCATATGGAAGGCCATGTACCAGCGCATTGTATCGCCAAGCTGGGCGATGGCCTGCCGGCATTTGGTATTGTGGCCGCGGTGATGGGTGTGGTGCACACCATGGAAAACGTGGCATTGCCACCTGCCGAGCTTGGCATCCTGATTGCGCACGCACTGGTCGGTACTTTCCTCGGTATTTTGCTGGCTTATGGATTTGTTGGCCCGTTGTCCGGACTGCTGGAGCAAAAACTGGAAGAGTCCAGCAAAAGCTTTCAAACCGTGAAAGTGGTATTGCTTGCCAGCCTCAACGGTTACGCCCCACCGATTGCCGTGGAATTTGGCCGCAAAGTTTTGTACTCCACCGAACGCCCTGGATTTACCGAGCTTGAAGAGCACGTGAAACAGGCCAAGTCGAAATAGTTAACCTAGTTATTAATCAGCGCATCGCTGGAGAACATCATGGCAGAAGATCGTGTTGCCCCGATTATTGTAAAAAAGATAAAGAAATCCGGTGGCGGTCATCACGGTGGCGCCTGGAAAATTGCCTATGCTGACTTTGTGACTGCGATGATGGCGTTCTTCCTGTTGATGTGGTTACTGGGCTCTACCTCCAAAGCACAAAAAGAAGGCATTGCCGAATATTTCCAGACACCTTTACACATGGTGCTGATGGGGCCTTCTGTCGGGCAAAGTGATTCTGCACTGAAAAATACCGGCGGCCGCGATGTCACCAAAAAACAAGGACAGGTGAAACCGGTAGATGGCGATCCCGGTAAGCTGAAAACGGTCAAGATCGAAGATGTGAAAGAAGCGTTGAAACGCGCTGAAAAGATCAAGCTGGAATCACTCAAAGCCAAGATTGAACAGGCGATTGAAGAAAACCCGACCTTAAAGCAATTCAAGTCGCAGCTTAAACTGGATATCACCAGTGAAGGGTTACGCATACAGATTATTGATGAGCAGAACCGGCCCATGTTTGAGAATGCCAAGGCGGAATTGCAGCCTTATGCCAAACAGATTCTGCACGAGATAGGTAAAACGCTGAATGGCGTGGATAACAAGATCAGTTTGTCCGGCCATACGGATGCGGCAGGTTATGCCAATGGTGACCATGGCTACAGCAACTGGGAGTTATCGGCAGACCGGGCGAATGCATCGCGCCGTGAACTGATTTCCGGTGGTATGGATGAGACCAAATTGATGCGGGTGGTCGGCTTAGGCTCTGCCATCATGATGGATAAAGAAAATCCATTTAATCCGATTAACCGGCGTATCAGCCTGATCATTATGAATAAAGAAACCGAAGAAGATCTGTTGAAAGACAATGACCAGATTTCAGCCAGCGAAAGTGATCTTTCACAGGTGAAGGCATTACAAAGCAGTTCGCAACAAGAGCCACAAAAAGAAATTGAAAAGAAATAAACATTAAATCAAGGAGCCAAGAAATGAGCGATTTTTACAATGCTTATTTCTTGATTGAAAAACACGGAAATCAGGCAAGATAGGGACCACTATGAAAACATTGCCCATCGAAGAGTTAAGAGAGTTACTGGCTGCAGTTTCTCGCAATGGCAACTGGCATTTGCTGGAAATCGAAACCGATTTACAACAAACGACCTTTTTGCTGAACGAAGCGATTGAAAAACTGAGCGCCAGTTTTATGAATGTCTATGCCCAATTGACGGAGCAGCAAGCCGTCATTCAGTCATTGGCTGACACTGGCAAGCTACACCTTGACCTGGTGCAGCAGTTGCAGGTCTATCAGGACAATATCGGGCAGGAAGTAAACAAGGTTGTGACTGGCATGCAATTCCAGGACATGACCAACCAGCTATTGCAACGCACGATCAATCGTGTCAATGGCTTGAAAACATTATTAGATGAGTTATCCAGCCACCAGTTTCCGATGGCGGCAGAGAACGAGCATGAAGAAATCAGAGATTTCATCATGCAACTAAACCAGAATTTTGATCAAGGTAGCGCCCATCTCACCGGCCATTTACGTAAGTCAGTAAATCAGCAGGATTTGGCGACCGGTGATATCGATTTATTCTAATCACAGCATGTTTAACATAATGAGCGAAAAAGGCGAGTGAAAATGGCGAAGACAATTTTAACAGTAGACGATTCAGGTTCTTTGCGTCAAATGGTTGCGTTCAGTTTGAAAGCCGCCGGCTATGATGTCGTGCAGGCCGTAGACGGACAGGATGGCTTGAACAGGGCCAAGGAAAAGACCGTTGACCTGGTATTGACCGACCAGAACATGCCTGTCATGGATGGCCTGACGCTGATTACCAATCTGCGTAACCTGGCTTCCTATCAAAAAGTACCTATCCTGATGCTGACTACTGAGTCATCAGATGAAATGAAAGCAAAGGGTAAAGCCGCTGGAGCTAATGGCTGGCTGGTAAAGCCTTTTGATCCTAAACGTTTGATCGAAGTCGTACAAAAAGTCATTGGTGCTTAAGCGCCGGTTAAGGGACTGGAGAAAATAATGACAGTGGATATGAGCCAGTTTTATGAGGTGTTTTTTGACGAGGCTGAGGAATTACTCGCTGAGGCAGAACGTCTCCTGCTGAATATTGATGTGGACTCTCCCGATATTGAGGAGCTGAACGCTATTTTCAGGGCAGCACACTCAATCAAGGGTGGTGCAGCTACGTTTGGCTTTATGGATATGGCGGGCATTACCCATGTCCTGGAAAACTTGCTGGACAAGATTCGCAAGCAGGAAATGGCACTGACCATGGAGCATGTAGATGCTTTCCTGGCCGCTAAAGACGTGATCAAAATGCAACTGGATGGTCATCGCCACGGGTCCGAAGTCGATGCCACGCAAGTGGACGAAATCTCTGCCACCTTAAAAGCCCTTTCTGAAGGAAAAACTGAAGCACCAGCCCCGGCTGCTGCACCGGCTGCACCAGAACCTGCTGCGGCTCAAGCAAGCGCACCCGCACCAGCACTGGCATTAACCGCTACAGCTGAAGAGCAGGCAAGCGGTATCCAGGTTTACGATGTGGGCCTGCCGGAAGTCACCGAAAAAGATTTAGATAATCTCAAAGATGAATTAGCCTTGTTAGGCGAAGTTGCTATTTACAAGCGTGGTGATAAACATGCTTTGCTGGTTAAAACAGACTCCAGTGCCGACGACATTATTTCCATCTGTTCCTTTATTGTGGATCCGGATGCACTGGTGGTTAAAGTAGCCGGCGCAGAAGCGCCTGCAGCCGAGCCACCTGTTGTAGAGGTAGCCGCAGAAGCGGCGCCAGCAGAGGCGGCACCAGTTGTAGCTGATCTTGGCTACGGTTTCTTCGATAGTGAACCTGTGTCAGCAGACGCCAAGCCGGCACAAGCTGCCAGCGCAAACGGCAAAGTTGCTGTTGCTGAAGAAGTGGGTTATGGCTTCTTTACCAATAGCGGTGAAGAACCACAGGAAGAAGGTTACGGTTTCTTTGCACCGTTTAAGCCACACCCTGATGCACCAAAAGCACAAATGATTGGTGATGACAATGCAGCTGCAGCGCTGGCGAAAGCCTCCTCTGAAGCAGAGGCCAAAGCTGCCACCAATGCACCGCCTGCAGAAGTGAAAGAAGACCGCCGTGCACAATCACGTCGCGAATCAGACAAGCCTGCTGCACCACAGAATGCAGAAAGCAGTTCGATTCGTGTTGGTATTGAAAAAGTTGACCAGTTGATTAACCTGGTTGGCGAACTGGTGATTACCCAGGCCATGATTGAACAGCGCGTGAATGCACTGGATCCGACTGATAACGAAGGCCTGATCAACAGTGTCAGCCAGCTGACCCGTAATACACGTGACTTGCAGGAATCTGTCATGTCTATCCGTATGATGCCTATGGACTTCGTGTTCTCGCGCTTCCCACGGATGGTGCGTGACCTGGCAGGTAAACTGGGCAAAAAAGTTGAATTTGTCACCAATGGTGCGACGACAGAGCTTGATAAGAGCCTGATTGAACGTATTGTCGACCCATTAACGCATTTGGTGCGTAACAGTGTGGACCACGGTATTGAAAAGCCTGAAGTGCGTCGCGAACTCGGCAAGTCTGAAAGCGGTACGCTGACTTTATCAGCAGCCCATAAAGGCGGCAGCATTGTCATTGAAGTTACGGATGACGGTGGTGGCCTTAACCGTGACCGTATCCTGGCTAAAGCAGCATCGAATGGATTACCGGTGAACGAGAGCATGAGCGATAGCGAGGTATACAGCCTTATTTTCGCACCAGGCTTTTCTACTGCTGAAGTGGTCACTGATGTTTCAGGTCGTGGTGTAGGCATGGACGTAGTCAAACGTAACATCAGTGCCATGGGCGGTAATATCGAAATCCGCTCGGCGCTGGGATATGGCACCACTATTTCCATTTCACTACCGCTGACACTGGCGATTCTGGACGGTATGTCTGTCTCACTGGGCAAGAGCCTGTATGTAGTGCCGTTGAACCTGATTGTAGAAACCTTGCAACCACGTGCAGAAGATCTGAAAACCGTTACTGGCGAAGGCTTGATGGTGCATGTGCGGGGCGAATACTTGCCGATCATCGCATTGCATGCTTTGTTTAACCATCCTACCGAAATCACAGCCCCGACTGACGGCGTGCTGCTGATCCTGGAGGCGGATGGCAAGAAATCTGCATTGTTTGTCGATCGCTTGGTAGGCCAGCAACAGGTAGTGATCAAGAGCCTGGAAACCAACTTCAAACGTATTCCAGGTGTATCCGGCGCCACCATCATGGGTGATGGCTCAGTAGCATTGATTCTTGATGTGCCGGCCATTACACAGATGGGCCAAACAACCAATTACATCACGGGCGGTCGGTCTTTTGCTGACCAGAATTATTCCAATTTACAGAATCACATCAATGCATAAGGAGCATATGCAATGACTACAACAGAAACGACTAACAACCACGGCGGTAACAATACTGGCAGCATGAAAACGGCAGCCGGCGAATACCTGACGTTTGTATTGGGCAATGAGCAATATGGCATCGAGATTCTCAAGGTACAAGAGATTCGCGGCTATGACGCGGTGACGCAAATTGCCAATATGCCGCCATTCATTAAAGGCGTGATCAATCTTCGCGGCAAAATTGTGCCGATTGTGGATTTGCGCATCAAATTCAAACTGGGCAAGGTTGAGTACAACGAATTTACCGTTGTCATCATCCTTAACCTGAATGGCCGTATTGTCGGCATCGTCGTAGATGGCGTGTCTGATGTGCGTGAACTGCGCGAAGAGCATCTGCGCGAAGTGCCATCACTGGTGACGCGTATTGATACCAAGTACATCGTTGGTTTAGCCACCATAGAGCAGGAAATGCTGATACTGGTGGATATAGAGAAACTGATGACAAGCAATGAAATGGAATTAATGGATGCAGTCGTGCATTAAGCACTGGCGCTTTTCAATAACGGAATTGAAACAGGAATTTCTTCCTAGGGGCCCATTATGTTTTCAACAATTTTAAATAAATTGGCAGCAGGTACTAAGCAGTATCAGCATATTCTGGATGAGTATGCCGAATTCTCAGCGCTTAAGACTGAGATCAATAAGGCGAGAGCCATCATTGAATTAAATGCTGATGGAAAAATTATCCACGCAAATGAGAATTTGTGTGCAGTGCTAGGTTACAGCGCCAATGAATTGCTTGGACAACATCATCGCAAGTTATTGTCTGCAGAAGATGCAGCCAAGCCTGAATACCAAAGTTTCTGGAAAGATCTTGCTGCAGGCAAGTCATCTGTAGGCACGTTCAAACTGATCAATAAGTCGGATAAAGAAACCTGGTTTCAGGGCTATTACGCACCGGTGCTGGATAAAAACGCCAAACTGCGCAAAGCCGTAGCCTACCTGACTGATATTACACGTGACAAAAAACTAAATTTCTCTTTCCAGGAAGACGGCTACGCGGTCAACCAGACCTTTGGTGTACTGGAATGTGATGTCAATGGAAAAGTCCTGAATTGTAATGAACTCGTGGTAGCGCCTTTAGGCTACAGCCGCGAAGAAGTGATCGGGAAGCACATCGGATTCTTGCTGAAAGCACATTCTGCCCAAAGCCCTGAATATAAAGCATTATGGGAAAAACTGGCCCGGGGTGAAAGTGGTAAACAGGAAGTGTGCCGCGTCTCAAAATCCGGTAATGAATACTGGTTTAGCGCTAATTATGTGCCACTCCTGGATGATGATAAAAAACTGGCAAAAATCAAGATTTACTCTTTCTGTATCACTGCAGAAAAACAACTTGAACTGGATTACCAGGGCAAGGTTCAAGCCATCGCTAAAGTACAGTCCGTGATTGAGTTTGACCTTAGCGGTAACGTGATCACTGCCAACCCGAACTTCCTGGCGGTAACCGGTTACACCCTGGAAGAGGTCGTCGGCAAACATCACAGCATGTTTGTCAGTGAGCGTCATAAAGCCAGCCCTGAATACAAAGAGTTCTGGGCCAAATTAAACCGTGGCGAGCCAGACGAGAGTGTCTATCATCGTTATGGCAAGAACAACAAGGATATCTGGTTACAGGCCTCCTATAACCCGATTATCGGCCTGGACGGCAAGCCGGTGAAGGTTGTTAAATATGCCACCGACATTACAAAAGCGGTATTGGCTGATAAGGAACAAGCGATTAAATCTGCTGAAGCCTTCAGAATACAAACAACACTGGACTCAGCTTCTACCAATATGATGATGGCCGATAACGATGGCATTATCCGCTACATGAATGCCTCCACAGAGCGTTTAATGCGTAGCTCGGAATCTAATTTCCGTAAAGTGTTGCCACATTTTGAAGCCTCAAAAATCATCGGCCAGAATTTTGATATTTTCCATAAAAATCCGGCGCATCAACGCAATTTACTGACTGGTTTAACCAAAGAACATGTGGTTGAAATGCCACTGGGTGACATGTTTGTACGCCTGAAAGCCATGCCGATTTTTGACAATGCTGGCGTACGTTCTGGCACTTCACTAGAGTGGGTGGATATTACACAGGAGCGTCGCGTCAGTGACCAGATTTCATCCATCATTGCCAATGCGGCAGAGGGTGACTTGACTGACCGTATCGATTTGTCTGATAAAACGGGCCCGACAGCAGAAATCTGTAAAGGTGTGAATAACCTGCTGGAAAACATGACAGAGTTATTGATGCAGATTCGTGAAGCAGGCGAGACCATCAACACTGCTGCACAAGAAATTGCCAGCGGTAACAATGACCTTTCCAGCCGCACAGAACAACAGGCATCCAGCCTGGAAGAAACTGCGTCCAGCATGGAAGAACTCGCTTCTACCGTAAAACAGAATGCTGACAATGCACGCCAGGCAAATCAAATGGCTGAAGCTGCATCGCAAGTGGCTGTTCGAGGCGGTGAAGTGGTTGGTAATGTCGTCACTACCATGAGCGCGATTAACGAAAGTGCGCGCAAAATTGAAGACATTATTACCGTGATTGATGGCATCGCTTTCCAAACCAATATCCTGGCTTTGAACGCTGCGGTTGAAGCTGCGCGTGCAGGCGAGCAGGGTAGAGGCTTTGCGGTGGTGGCGGGTGAAGTGCGTAACCTGGCACAACGTTCAGCCAGCGCTGCTAAAGAAATCAAAGAGTTGATCAGTGATTCAGTCAGCAAAACAGCAGAAGGTACCAAACTGGTTGAAAGTGCTGGTGAAACCATGCACGAGATTGTGACTTCTGTGCAGCGCGTGACCGATATCATGGGTGAAATCACTGCCGCCTCTGCCGAGCAAAGTTCCGGCATTGATCAGGTCAATAAATCAGTGACTGAAATGGATGAAACAACCCAGCAGAATGCTGCCTTGGTTGAAGAGGCGGCCGCGGCTGCTGAGTCTCTGGTTGAGCAGGCTTCAAACTTGATGGATTCAGTCAATAAATACAGACTGCACACTCAAAAGCCAGCGGCACGTACAACGGTTACCCCAGCGAGAAAGCCTGCATCAGCACCTATCACACATAAAGCAAAACCAGTGACACAGCGCACTTCAAGCAGCCAGCAGGCACAGCCAAAACTGGCTAAAACCGGTACCGATAACAACGAGTGGGAAGAGTTTTAACATGTAACTAACGGAGGGTGCAGCATGACAATTAGACTACGTGAAATTTTTAATACATTGCATGAAGGTTTTTTGTTGTGGGCATCCGCCTTGATCGGTTATCCACTTTAAAAAAATAAACACCACCAGGAGGCTTTGGTGGTGTTTATTTTTTATCCGGTAAGGAAGATATTTTTCTTAATTTTTAAACGAAAACTCTCTTCAAAACCAATTAAAAAATATTTCTTCCTGAAATCATTTTTATATAGCAAAAGTCATTGAATTTAATCACTAAATTCGTCTGCACTTAACCTAAAGTTTCCCTGAAAAAAGTCGATATTCATGATGTGTATCAGTAAAGTCTGCATGAGACAGAACCAGCTGATCACAGCGACTTTTTTTACAGGATTGCCTGAGCAAGATTTGGCAGGTAAATACCCCTCTGATAGCCGCATATTGTTCATTGTTTTTTTGCCATAATTCAGCGATATAAAACTGAATATGTCAGTTATTTTGGTTAGGGATTTGTTATGACAATTGCGAAACGAATGTATCTGCTGATCGCCTCCTGCGCGATCGCAATGGTAGTCTTAATTGGCTTTACCTTAACTCAGGTAGTCAAGGTTTATGAGTACACCAATCATGCCAATGCGAATAGTATTCCAAGCATCCTGGAGTTATCCAAAGCTGAAAATTATTACCAGCGCCTGCGTTTGAATCTTTTGAGACACGTGTCTGCAACTACGCCTGCCGAGAAGGCAAAGCTTGCCTCGCAAATTCAGGACCGCCGTAAAGTGGTTGAAGAAGCGATGAGTAATTACAAAGACCTGACCAGCGATAGCACAGACAAGGAAATGTTCGCGCAAGAGCAGAATATGCTTGCGGGATATTTCGACCAGATGACCCGTGTGCTTGCTTTGTCCGATGCCGGTTCGCCTGAAGCGGCCAGCCTTCTGCAGGCAGCAGATAAAGTGGCCGTTGAGCTGGCTAATAAGCTGGATGATCATATGGTGTATAACCAGAAGATCAGTAAGGTGCATGCCGACAATGCGGCCGCTATTAAACAGAAAGCCCTGTGGCAATCTGCGGCTATTGCTTTGCTGTGCCTGTCTGTGATTGTGGTGACAGGTATATTGATTACCAAACGTTTGCGTGCGCAACTGGGTATGGAACCAACTGAGCTGAGCGTGATTGCACGCAACTTTGTTGAAGGTAACCTTAACCAGAAAATTACCCTTCCAGAAACCGATAAGACTAGTGTGGCTTATTCGATTCGCACATTGCAAAAAACCCTGGATGGCCTGGTGCAGTCCCTGAACTATGTCAGCCAGCAGCATGATGAAGGCGATATTGATTGCACAGTCGACCAAACCCGTTTTAAAGGTGGTTACGGTGAAATGGCCGCAGGCATCAATAAAATGGTGGCTGGCCATATTGCCATGAACAAGGAAGCGATTGAGGTGGTTAAAGCCTTTGGTGAAGGTAACCTTGATAAAACACTGAAACAATTCCCTGGCAAAAAAGCGTTCGTGAACGAAGCGATTGAACAGGTGCGTAGCAATATTAAACGCCTGATTAGTGATGCCGATGAGCTTGCGAATGCCGCGGTTGAAGGTCGTTTGACTGCACGCGTTGATGCAAGCAAGCATGAGGGTGATTTCCGCACTATTGTCCAGGGGCTTAACAGCACGCTGGATGCGATTGTGAAACCTTTGAATGTCACCTCCGGCTACCTGGACAACATTGCCAAAGGCAATATTCCAGCCAAGATCACCGAGCAATATCAGGGTGACTACAGCCTCATCATTAACAACCTCAATACGTGTATTGATGCTGTGAATGCACTGGTGGCAGATGCGAATGAACTGGCAGTTGCCGCGCAAAATGGTGCTTTGTCTACCCGTGCAGATACCGGCAAGCACAATGGCGATTTCCGCAAAGTGATTGATGGCCTGAACAGCACGCTGGATGCAGTTGTGAAACCACTGACAGTGACTTCAGAGTATCTGGAGAATATTGCCCGTGGTCATATCCCAGCCAAGATTACCGATCATTATCCAGGCGATTACAGCCAGATGATTGATAACCTGAACACTAGTATTGACGCGGTGAACGCTTTGGTTGCAGACACGAATCTGCTGGCCGAAGCTGCCGGTGAAGGCCGTATTACCGTACGTGCAGACGCTGACAAACACCAGGGCGACTTCCGCAAGATTATCGAAGGTGTGAACAGCACCCTGGATATGGTGGTAGACCCGATCATCGCCGTGACTGAAGCCGTAGAAACCATCACCACAGCCGCCAATGAAATCTCCAGCGGTAACGCCGACCTGTCAGCCCGTACGGAACAGCAAGCCTCCAGCCTGGAACAAACGGCTGCCAGCATGGAAGAGCTGGCTTCAACGGTGAAACAGAATGCCGAGAACGCCAAACAGGCGAACCAGCTGGCATTAACTGCTTCTGATGTGGCTGTCAAAGGCGGTGCCGTGGTTAACGAAGTGGTCGCGACCATGAGTGCCATTAATGATAGCGCCAAGAAGATTGAAGACATTATCTCTGTGATTGATGGTATTGCCTTCCAGACCAACATCCTGGCCCTGAACGCAGCGGTGGAAGCCGCCCGTGCAGGCGAGCAGGGTAGAGGCTTTGCCGTAGTGGCAGGTGAAGTGCGTAATTTGGCACAACGCTCAGCCAGTGCTGCGAAAGAGATTAAAGAGTTGATCACAGACTCAGTGAATAAAACCACTGAAGGTACGCGCCTGGTTGAGAATGCCGGTAGCACCATGGAAGATGTGGTGTCCTCGGTACAACGTGTGGCTGACATCATCAGTGAGATCTCGGCTGCCTCTGCCGAGCAGACCACCGGTATTGACCAAGTCAACCAGGCAGTGACCAGCATGGATGAAACCACGCAACAGAATGCGGCCTTGGTTGAAGAAGCGGCAGCAGCAGCTGAATCACTGGTAGACCAGGCTAACCAGCTGGCTGATGCCATCAGCCAGTTCAAGCTGGAAGGCAAGAGCTTTGGTGGCGGGCATGCGGTGACGCAGAAACCGGCAGCAAGACACAGCCCGGTGAAAGTGGCCTCTAGCCAGCAGAGTGCGCAAAGGGATAGCGGTTATAGCTCGAAATCTGTCTCTGAAGGCTCATTTGGCAAGTCGGCTTCCGGAGGTGGCAGTAGTCCGCCACCGATGAAATCCAGCGCCTCCAAACGGACTGGTACTGACGATAGTGACTGGGAAGAGTTTTAGCCAGTAACGGAATCACAAAAAGCCGACCTAAATAAGGTCGGCTTTTTTGTATTGAGGATTAATGATGAGAGTGATCAAACTGTGATGAAAGTGCAACAAAAAGTATCTTAAATGTTGCAATAAATATATTTTGTAACGCAAGTGTAAGTATTCTCAAGTTTTACTCAAAGTCTTCGTAAACACAGTTAAGTGGTAGAGATAACCGCTAAACCAGATTCAACACTTTAATGGAGACTTTATGAAACACACGTTTAAAACTGCCGTCGCTTTGTGCGCATTATCTTTATTGTCCGCTCATGCGCTGGCAGCTGAAGTTTGTACAGTATCAATGATGGGTCGTGTTTGTTACGAAGAAGGTAGTGCCGAACTGACTGCCACGCATATGAAAGGTGATGCCGTGGCCGAATCATCTGCAGCAAAGAAAAAAACTGATGTAGCTGATGCATCAAAAGTAAAAAAATAAGCAAAGCATCGCTTAAGCAGAGGCCCCTTACTGGATAAGGGGCTTTTTTATTCAGGCCCGGATTTCGTGATTTGAAAACTTGAGCCTGAAAAGAACGAATAAAACGCATTTTATCGGCTGATAGAAAATTACTTAGGTGTAACAACATAGTATGCAAGCCAAATTATGGCGAAAAAATTAACGGATTTGGAGTATGAAAATTATGAGCGTCGCAAAAAGAATGTACATTCTGATTGTCGTGGCAGCTTTGGGGCTATTCACACTGACTGGTATCAGTTATTTTCAGACTGAGAAAGTATATGATTATACCAATTATGCGAATGAAACAGCTGCACCCAGTATTGAAGTGTTAGACGAAACACTGGCCGCATTTGAGACATTGAATAGTCTGATCTGGCAGCACATGCTGAATACAGATAACGGCAAAATGCAGGTGATTGAAAAACAGGTTGCCGAAACTCATGGCAAACTGATGGCTGCGCTCAAAAAATATGACAAATATGTCAGCAATGCCGATGATAAGGCACTGCTGAAAAAAGACTATGATGCGATCAGTGCATATGATGGTTTGGGCAGTAATGCACTTACCTTGTCTCTTTCAAACAAAAAAACAGAAGCACGCGACGTGTTGCTGGCTAACCAGGCCGTGATCAGTCGTGTACAAACGGCGATCAGTCAGCATCGTAAATTTAATAATGATATGGCGCGCGCAAATGCCAGCCAGGCTTTGAGCATTAAAAATCAGGCCATAATCCTGCTGTTTGCGATTGCACTGGTGGCGCTTGCGATGGTGGTTTCTATCGGGTTGCTGATCAAGCGCAATATGTTCAAGCAATTGGGTATGGAGCCATCAGAGTTAACCGTCATCGCACGTAACTTTGTTGAGGGCAACCTTAACCAGAAGATCACTTTGCCCGAAACCGATAAAACCAGTGTGGCTTACTCTATCCGCGTACTGCAAAAAACGCTGGATGGCCTGGTACAGTCCCTTAACTATGTCAGCCAGCAGCACGACGAAGGTGATATAGATTGTTCTGTAGACGAAACCCGCTTCAAAGGTGGTTACGGTGAAATGGCCGCAGGCATCAATAAAATGGTGGCTGGCCATATTGCGATGAACAAAGAAGCGATTGAGGTGGTTAAAGCCTTTGGTGAAGGCAACCTTGATAAAACACTGAAACAATTCCCGGGTAAAAAAGCGTTCGTGAACGAAGCGATTGAACAGGTGCGTGGCAATATTAAGCGCCTGGTCAGTGATGCCGACGAGCTTGCGCATGCCGCTGTAGAGGGTCGTTTATCTACACGCGCTGACGCTTCCCGTCATCAGGGCGACTTCCGCATGATTGTGGAAGGCTTGAACAACACACTGGATGCAATTGTGAAGCCGTTGAATGTCACCTCCGGCTACCTGGATAACATTGCCAAGGGCAATATTCCGACCAAGATCACCGAGCAATACCAGGGCGATTACAGCCTGATCATCAATAATCTGAACACGTGCATTGATGCCGTCAATGCATTGGTGGGTGATGCCAACTTGCTGTCAAAAGCAGCGGTGGATGGACAGTTGTCAACTCGCGCAGATGCCTCCAAACATCAGGGTGATTTCCGCAAGATTGTAGAAGGCGTCAATGCCACGCTGGACTCAGTGATTGGACCTTTGAATGTGGCCGCAAACTATGTTGACCGTATTTCAAAAGGCGATGTCCCTGAGCCTATTACCGAGCACTACAACGGTAACTTTAATGAAATCAAGAATAACCTGAATACGTGTATCGACGCGGTGAACGCTTTGGTTGCAGACACGAATCTGCTTGCCGAAGCTGCCGGTGAAGGCCGTATTACCGTACGTGCAGACGCTGACAAACACCAGGGCGACTTCCGCAAGATTATCGAAGGTGTGAACAGCACCCTGGATATGGTGGTAGACCCGATCATCGCCGTGACTGAAGCCGTAGAAACCATCACCACAGCCGCCAATGAAATCTCCAGCGGTAACGCCGACCTGTCAGCCCGTACGGAACAGCAAGCCTCCAGCCTGGAACAAACGGCTGCCAGCATGGAAGAGCTGGCTTCAACGGTGAAACAGAATGCCGAGAACGCCAAACAGGCGAACCAGCTGGCATTAACTGCTTCTGATGTGGCTGTCAAAGGCGGTGCCGTGGTTAACGAAGTGGTCGCGACCATGAGTGCCATTAATGATAGCGCCAAGAAGATTGAAGACATTATCTCTGTGATTGATGGTATTGCCTTCCAGACCAACATCCTGGCCCTGAACGCAGCGGTGGAAGCCGCCCGTGCAGGCGAGCAGGGTAGAGGCTTTGCCGTAGTGGCAGGTGAAGTGCGTAATTTGGCACAACGCTCAGCCAGTGCTGCGAAAGAGATTAAAGAGTTGATCACAGACTCAGTGAATAAAACCACTGAAGGTACGCGCCTGGTTGAGAATGCCGGTAGCACCATGGAAGATGTGGTGTCCTCGGTACAACGTGTGGCTGACATCATCAGTGAGATCTCGGCTGCCTCTGCCGAGCAGACCACCGGTATTGACCAAGTCAACCAGGCAGTGACCAGCATGGATGAAACCACGCAACAGAATGCGGCCTTGGTTGAAGAAGCGGCAGCAGCAGCTGAATCACTGGTAGACCAGGCTAACCAGCTGGCTGATGCCATCAGCCAGTTCAAGCTGGAAGGCAAGAGCTTTGGTGGCGGGCATGCGGTGACGCAGAAACCGGCAGCAAGACACAGCCCGGTGAAAGTGGCCTCTAGCCAGCAGAGTGCGCAAAGGGATAGCGGTTATAGCTCGAAATCTGTCTCTGAAGGCTCATTTGGCAAGTCGGCTTCCGGAGGTGGCAGTAGTCCGCCACCGATGAAATCCAGCGCCTCCAAACGGACTGGTACTGACGATAGTGACTGGGAAGAGTTTTAGCCAGTAACGGAATCAAAAAAAGCCGACCTAAATAAGGTCGGCTTTTTTTGTTTGTAAAGACATGTCAAAGGGTGTATTTTAGATGTTGACGCTTTCGTTATTGCGATAGCAATGTCGCATGACCTACGTCACATTTCTTGTTTTCTTTAGCTTTGCAATTACCAAAATAGAATGGAGTTTCCCCTTTTTTAGCATCATTTAAATCCAGGCAAGTTCCTTAATAATGACCACCATAAACCGATAAATAGTACAAACCATCCATTTACAGGGATTTTGGAAATCAAAAATAAGGAGTGACAACATGTTGTCAGAGAAATTGGGTGCATTAACAGGCAAATTTGGTCGTTTGAAATTGTCGTCTCAATTAGGCTTATTGCTGGCTGTGTCAGGTGTGGGGGCTGTTGTCAGTGTATCACATAGTGGCTTGGTGACAGGTTTGATTGTGGGCAATATGGCGTTGGGCACGCTGTTGGTGTTGAGTGTCAAACGTAATCTCGGTGGTGAAGCCGCCAAAGTATTAGCGACCGCACAAGAAATTGCTGATGGAGATTTCAGCAGCACAGATGACACTGCTGGCTCTGGTGGCGAGAGTGTACTGAATGCATTGCATCAGGCTAAAGGTTCTTTAAATAGCCTGGCTCAGCAAATTGCGTTGATCTCTGCCGAGCAGGCGAATGGCAATTTGAAGAAAACAATTGATCTTGCACAATTTAATGGCGAATACCGTAATATTGCGCAAGCTATCAATCAGATATTAGCGCTGCCTGCCGAGCTGCTGGAAAAAACCAGTCACTCTATGCTGGCACTGAGCCAGGGCAATTTCGATACACAACTCGATAGCTTACCTGGTGACCTCTCCCAACTGAATCATCATTTTGACAGTTTAAAAACTAACGTCAAAACCTTGATTACAGAAATGCAAAAAATGGCCTCTGCGCATGCAGAAGGCGAATCCGATACTGCACTTGAACTCGTTAAGTTTGATGGCGACTTTAAAGTAGTCGCGCAAGGCATCAACAATATGGTGTCTGCCTATGTGGGCGAAACCGAAAAATTCATCGCCGTGATGGATAGCATCGGACGCGGGGATTTAACAGCCCAGCTTGAGCCTATGCCAGGTAAAAAAGCAGCGATGAACAAGAGTGTTGATCGTATCCGTGGCAATCTCAAAGGTATTGTAGATTCCGTCAACTGGGTCAACACCGAGCATGAAAAAGGCAATATTGACATGACGCTACGTGCGGATATGTTTAAAGGCCAGTTCTCGGTATTAGCCGATTCTATTAATAAAATTGTTGCTGGTCATATTGAGTTAAACCAAAAAGCCATGGCCTGTGTGAAAGCCTTTGGTGATGGTAATTTCGATGCGCCATTAGAGCAGTTCCCAGGCCAGAAAGCTGAAATCAACCTGATTATCGAGAAAGTACGTAGCAACCTGAAAGCATTGAACCAGGATGCTGAAATGCTGGCTGAAGCGGCCAAAGAAGGACGCGTCACTGTACGTGCCGAAGCCTCCCGTCATCCAGGCGACTACCGCAAAATTGTCGAAGGGATGAACAATACGCTGGATATGATTGTTGAGCCGGTATTGACGGTAAAAACCGCCGCTGAATCCATCAATATTGCAGCGAAAGAAATTGCTCAGGGCAACGCCGACTTAAGCCGTCGTACTGAAGACCAGGCAGCTAACCTTGAAAAAACAGCATCCAGCATGGATGAACTGTCTTCAACCGTGAAACAGAATGCCGAAAACGCTAAACAGGCGAATGAACTGGCTGCGCAGGCGTCCGAAGTGGCGATCAAAGGTGGCGATGCTGTGAATGCAGTAGTTCACACCATGAGCGACATCAATGAAAGTGCCCACAAGATTGAAGACATTATTTCTGTCATCGACAGCATTGCTTTCCAAACGAATATCCTGGCATTGAATGCGGCTGTTGAAGCGGCGCGTGCTGGCGAACAAGGCCGTGGATTTGCAGTGGTAGCGGCAGAAGTGGGTAATCTTGCCCAGCGCTCCTCAGTCGCTGCACGCGAAATTAAAGAATTGATTAATGACTCGGTCAACAAGACGGCAGAAGGTAGCCGCCAGGTAGAAGAAGCCGGTAAAACCATGCATGAAATTGTTGGCTCGGTTAAACGTGTCAGCGTCATTATCGGCGAGATTGCCTCTGCTTCTAACGAGCAAAGTGCAGGCATTGCCCTGGTGAATGATGCCGTGATCCGTATGGATGATGTAACACAACAGAATACCGCCTTGGTTGAAGAGGCTGCTGCGGCTGCCGAATCACTGATGGATCACGCCAATGAGCTGGCAACAGCGGTTAGCGTATTTATCGTAGAAGGCAACGCAAAAGGTTCGCGTCATGAAAATGCAGGCTGGGCGGGAGATTTCCGCAAAGTCAGTAACGGATAGGGCAGGCTGTAAGCCCTTTTATAAGTAGTACTTTTAATAATTAACAGGAGTATAAAAATGGCAGTGATTGATCGAGTATTGATTGGCGAAGGTTTGGTCATCGAAGATCGCCCAGAGGGTGGCCTGGATTTGAAAAACGTGGCACATATTGACTTAATTATGGGCCCACGCGGTAGCGCTGCAGAAGACGCATTTTGTCGTACGCTCACCGATCAAAAACAAGGAGTAAACGGTTTATTGGCGATTGCAGCGCCAAACATGATGGTAAAACCAAACACTGTAATGTTTAACAAGGTCACCATTAAAGATGGTCGCCAGGCTACTCAGATGTTTGGACCAGCACAACGTGGCGTGGCCATGGCTGTGATGGATTGTGTTGCTGATGGCACCATCCCATTGGAAGAGGCAGATGATGTATTTATTTGTGTAGGTGTATTTATCGACAGCAAGGCCGACATGGATGACCGTATCCAGGACTGGAACTATCGCGCAACTAAAATTGCAATCAAAGCCGCTGTAGCACGTGAGCCTAAAGCTGCTGATGTTGTTAAACAGTACAAAGAAGCATTACACCCATTCGCAGCGCAAACACCAGAAGCAAAAAACCGCCGTTCTGATGATACAGCGGCTGCTTTGGCAATCTCTCAAATGCAAGAGCGTAGCAAATATGCACGCACAAGCGCTGAAAGCAAAGCCCGTGAAGAGAAACAGATTGAGCTGGCTATCAACCAGATGAAAGATCGCATCAACACGACCAAGGCTTAATTCAAGCTGATGGAACCTGACGGATTTGCATAGGATAACGAAGTGACTGCCTTAAAAAAACAAGAACAAGAAGATCGCGAGTTTTTGTTTACGCGCGATGATTTCGTCAGAATTAAAAGTCTGATTTATCGCCATGCAGGCATTTCATTGTCCGATGCAAAGACGGACATGGTGTATAGCCGTATTGGGCGGCGCTTACGTGCGCTCGATATGCAAAGTTTCAAGCTCTATCTCGATAAGCTTGAGCAAAATAATCATTCAGATGAGTGGCAGGCATTTACCAATGCTTTGACCACCAACCTGACTTCATTTTTCAGGGAAGAGCATCACTTTCCCATCCTGTCTGACCATTTGGTCAAGACGGCTTCACAAAAACGAAAAACCATTCGTATCTGGTGTTCGGCGGCTTCCACCGGCGAAGAGCCTTATTCAATTGCTATCACAGCCTGTGAAGCATTTAATACGCTCAAACCCCCGGTTGAGATTATCGCGACTGATATCGATACCAATGTATTAACTACTGCGATGGCGGGTGTTTACCCGATTGATCGCATCAAGAAAATGGACGAATCCAGAGTACGCAAGTTCTTTGAAAAGGGGACTGGCAAACAGGATGGATTGGTCAGAGTGAAAAAAGCGGTGCGCGAGCTCATTAGTTTCAACCAGCTAAATTTGCTGGACCATCAATGGCCATTCAATGATGGTTTTGATGTGATTTTCTGCCGCAATGTCATGATTTATTTTGACAAGCCTACCCAAGGCAAGATTATTGAAAAGTTTATCACCCTGATGGGCGAAGACAGCTTGTTACTGGCGGGGCATTCAGAGAACTTTCTATATGTTTCGCAGCAATTGCAATTGCTCGGCAAAACCGTTTACAAACTAAAAACTAATGGCGCGGCACGTTCCAGCCTATTAATGAATCGGAAATAGTCATGAGTGTTATACAAGAAGATATTGCAAACACCCTGTACTTTGACAGAACGTTTAACTGCGATGCGGCCAAAATCTCTCCCGGAGAGTATTATTACACCGATAAAGACATGCTGATTGTCACCGTGTTAGGTTCATGTGTGTCTGCCTGTATCCGTGATACCAAGTCTGGTATTGGCGGCATGAATCACTTTATGTTGCCGGAGAGCGGCAGCGCTGATCGCGATAGCCCGGTGTCAGAGTCTATGCGTTATGGCACCTATGCCATGGAAGTGCTGATTAACCAGTTGCTGAGAAATGGCGCCAGACGCGAGAACCTGGAAGCTAAAATATTTGGCGGCGGTAATGTGCTGCGCAGTTTCACCACCAATAACGTAGGTGACCGCAACGCCGCATTTGTTAAACAATACCTCAAGGATGAAGGTATTAAAGTGACAGGTGAAGACCTGCTGGATATCTATCCGCGTAAAGTCTACTATTTCCCGAAGACCGGCAAAGTACTGGTTAAAAAACTGAAACAGCTGAACAATTACACATTGGTCAAACGCGAGCAAGCTTACTCAAGCAAGCTGAAAACCAACGATGTGGGCGGCGATATCGATTTGTTTTGATAATAATAATTATAAAAAGGAAATCCCATGAAAACGAAAGTGTTAGTTATTGATGATTCAGCACTGATACGCAGCTTGCTGACTGAACTTATTAACGATACCAAGGACCTTGAAGTGGTAGGGGCTGCGCCTGACCCTCTGGTTGCGCGTGAAATGATCAAGCAATTGAATCCGGATGTCCTGACGCTGGATGTAGAAATGCCGAGAATGGACGGACTGGATTTTCTCGAAAAGCTCATGCGTTTGCGGCCTATGCCGGTATTGATGGTATCGACGCTGACTGAAAAGGGCTCTGAAATCACCCTGCGCGCTTTGGAACTGGGCGCTACAGATTTCGTCACCAAGCCAAAAATGGGTATCACCCAGGGCATGCAGCAATATGCCGATGAAATTACCGATAAGATCCGTACTGCAGCCAAAGCTAAAGTCAGCACTTTGCAAAGTATAGCGAAAGCATCAGTGGCTGGTGGCCAGGTACAAAATGCCATCCGTAACCCGTTGATCAGTAGTGAGAAATTATTGATTATCGGTGCATCTACCGGGGGTACCGAAGCCATCAAATCGTTTTTAATGCAAATGCCTTCAGATTGTCCCGGCGTCTTAATCACGCAGCATATGCCGGCAGGGTTCACTAAATCGTTCGCTGCCCGTTTAGACAGTCTATGTAAAATATCAGTCAAAGAAGCGGTGGATGGCGAGCGGATATTGCCGGGCCATGCCTATATTGCGCCAGGTGATCAACACTTGCTGCTGGCTAGAAGCGGTGCCAACTATGTCACCCGCTTGTCTGACAGTGAGCCCGTGAATAGACACAAGCCTTCTGTGGATGTATTGTTTGATTCTGCAGCAGTGCATGCCGGTAAGAATGCGATTGGCATTATTATGACCGGTATGGGCAAAGACGGCGCAGTGGGTATGTTGCGTATGAAAGAGTCCGGGGCTTACAACTTTGCACAAAATGAAGAAAGCTGTGTCGTCTATGGCATGCCGCGTGAAGCGGTTGCACATGGTGGCGTGCATGAAGTTGCGCATTTGAAAGACCTGCCAAAAATGGTATTGCATTATCTGGCAACAAATAGTGAACGCGCCTTGCGTGTGTGAAGGCTTCAAAGAATAAACAGGCAAATCAAGGCTTTATTGCCGCTAGCATTTAAAGGATATGGAGTGATAATGCTAGATATAAATATGTCACTAAAGATAGCGGAGTAATAAATGGGCAATCCGAATACTAAATTTCTGGTGGTTGATGATTTTTCTACCATGCGCAGAATTGTGCGTAACCTGCTTAAAGAGCTGGGTTACAACAATGTTGAAGAGGCCGAAGATGGTGCTGATGCATTAAGCAAGCTGCGTAGCGGTGATTTCGAATTTGTCGTATCTGACTGGAATATGCCAAATATGGATGGGCTGACCATGCTGCAGAATATTCGTGCAGATGCCAAGTTATCCAAATTACCGGTATTGATGGTGACTGCAGAAGCTAAAAAAGAAAACATTATTGCCGCAGCACAAGCTAAAGCCAACGGATACGTAGTCAAGCCTTTTACGGCCGCCACGCTGGAAGAAAAATTATCGAAGATTTTTGAGAAATTGGAAAAAGGCGAGGCTTAATCATGACCGAAGCTGTCAATCCGAAACATGAAAACATCGTGGTAGAAATGGCTTCTGCCATGATGCAAAACCTGAACGGTAATCAACAAGAAGAAATGATCAGCCGGATTGGCCATATGACACGCACGCTTCATGACAGCTTGAGTGCATTAGGTTATGACAAGGTATTAGAACAAGTGGCACAGGAAATCCCGGATGCGCGTGACCGGTTAAACTATGTTGCCAGAATGACGGAACAAGCTGCTGAACGTGTACTAAATGCAACCGACCAGGCTACGCCATTGCAATCTGAAATGGCTGATCGTGCCCATGCATTGCAGGAACGGTGGAAAGCGGTGATGGCCAAGTCCGCCCTTAAATCAGAATACGATTTAGTCGTGCATGAAACCCTGGATTATCTGTCTCTGGCAGATAAAAATACGACAGCGACCAAATCACTGCTGATGGATATCATGATGGCGCAGGATTTCCAGGATTTGACAGGTCAAGTAATCAAAAAAATTACGACCCTGGTGCAAGAACTGGAAGGGCAGCTGGTACAGGTGCTGGTAGATTTTTCACCAGGTGCTAAAAAAGAAGAATCTTCAGACTCATTGCTAAACGGTCCGCAAATTGACCCACACAATAAGGTCGATGTAGTTTCTAACCAGGAACAGGTAGATGATTTGCTGGATAGCCTAGGCTTTTAAAGCAGGTTTTTAAACAGGTTTTCATGCTGCTAGATTTAAATATTAAAAGGGCCGATTGGCCCTTTTTGCTTATGCATAGCCAACACGTTCTTCTGCAGGCAGTGTCGCTAATTCTTCATCGGTATACACGCGTCCGCGGGTTATAAAGGCAAAACCACTACCGCCATCCAGCGAAAACGAACCGCTGGAGCCAGGAACTGCATCCAGAATAGTATGCGTGTTAGTCATAAAGCTGAAGTGGCTGTCACCCATGTAAAAAATAGCTCCTGCCAGCACCCCAAGCTTTACATCAGAAGGGCTGGGCCTGAATTCAGCAGCGGGCATGCACATCGGGCCACTGCCTTCGCAGCAACCACCAGATTGTAAAAAAACTATCGGCCCATGTTGTTCAGTGAGCTTTTCTATCAAACTGATTGCTGAGGGCGTTGCAGAAAGTCGTTCAGCCATTATTTTCCTTAATGAGTCGCTTAAAAGTATAGACAATAAAGGGGCGAAAAATTCGCCCCTTTATTGTTACTGATGGTCCTTAAGCATGGGAATCAGGGTTAGAAGAAACCAAGTTTTTTAGGGCTGTAGCTCACCAACAGGTTTTTAGTTTGCTGGTAGTGATCAAGCATCATCTTGTGCGTTTCACGGCCAATACCAGATTCTTTATAGCCACCAAAAGCTGCATGCGCAGGGTAGGCGTGGTAACAGTTGGTCCACACACGACCAGCTTTAATACCACGGCCCATGCGATAAGCACGGCTGCCATCACGTGACCACACGCCTGAACCCAGGCCAAAGATAGTGTCATTGGCAATGCTCAAGGCTTCGGCTTCGTCTTTAAAGGTGGTCACAGCCAATACTGGTCCAAAAATTTCTTCCTGGAAAATACGCATTTTGTTGTGGCCTTTGAATAGGGTTGGTTTGACATAATAACCTTCAGCCAGATCACCACCCAGTACATTGCGTTCACCACCGCACAACAGTTGCGCACCTTCCTGGTTACCGATATCCATATAAGAAAGAATCTTGTTGATCTGGTCTTGTGACGCTTGTGCGCCGATCATGGTGTTTGGATCTAGTGGGTTACCTTGTTTAATCGCAGCAACACGTGGTAATACGCGCTCCATGAATTTGTCGTAAATGGATTCCTGTATCAAGGCACGTGATGGGCAGGTACAGACTTCGCCCTGGTTGAATGCAAACAGCACCAGGCCTTCGACGGCTTTATCGAGAAAGTCATCGTCTGCAGACATAATGTCTTCAAAGAAGATGTTAGGCGATTTTCCGCCTAATTCCAAGGTTGCCGGAATCAGGTTATTGGCTGCAGCCTGGGCAATAAAGCGGCCCGTTGCGGTAGAACCGGTAAAAGCAATCTTATTAATACGTTTGCTGTTAGAGAGCGGGGCGCCCACTTCGCGGCCATAACCGTTCACAATGTTCATCACGCCTGGCGGGATCAGATCACCAATGATTTCCATCAATATCAGGATACTGATAGGGGTGAATTCTGCCGGTTTCATGACCACACAGTTACCGGCTGCAACGGCTGGCGCAAGTTTCCAGGCCGCCATTAAAATCGGGAAATTCCATGGGATAATCTGGCCAACCACACCTAAAGGTTCGTGAAAGTGGTAAGCCACAGTGTTTTCGTCCAACTCACTCAGACTGCCTTCCTGCGCACGCAGAGCACCAGCAAAATATCTGAAATGATCTGCAGCCAAAGGAATATCCGCATTCAAGGTCTCGCGGATCGGTTTACCATTATCGACCGTTTCAGCAGTAGCAATCAGCTCAAGATTTTGTTCGATACGGTCTGCGATTTTCAGCAGTAAATTAGAGCGCTCTGCTGCGGGGGTTTTTGCCCATTTATCTGAAGCAGCATGTGCAGCATCCAACGCAAGCTCAACATCTTCAGCACTGGAGCGAGCGGCTTGCGTGTAAGGCTTGCCAGTAATCGGGGAAATTACGTCAAAATATTCACCTTTAACAGGGGCAACCCATTTACCACCGATAAAATTGTCGTATTTTGCTTTGTAAGGGACTTTTACACCCATGGCTTTCAATAGATCCAAACTCATATTCACTCCTGTACTTTTTATATAGATGTTATAGCAGAACTGCTCTCCAAACCGCCATATTGAGCGATAGCTCAATTACCTGATCAATCATCATCTGAGCCGCTTAAAATAAGGCTTTTTAGGATGATTAACGGGATAAACATTAAACCTTAAAAACCACAAAATCAAGCTTTTTTGCCGTGTTTTAAATGATTTATAAGATAACTGAGTTACTTCGTTTAATGAGGAAAAGTTCAATCTCTTTTACGTATAGAAGTTGTCTTCAACATCACTTTTTTTTCATGTTGATTATTGCGGTATAAATAATTTGGCGCGTTATAGGGAATGGGCTATAATCGCGCCTTCTTTCGGAGAGATGGATGAGCGGTTTAAGTCACCACCCTGGAAAGGTGGCATAGGGGCAACTCTATCGAGGGTTCGAATCCCTCTCTCTCCGCCAATAAAAAACACCCGAATGGGTGTTTTTTGTTTTTATATTCGATGCACCTATTTTGCTTTTAATGAATATAGGTGCACGGTCAATAACGACAATATCAATCACTGTAAGGGTTTCTTTTTCTCTATTGATTTATCGGCTTTTGTGGATTCCGCAGGCGTGGCTTTTTTACCGCCAACGCTGATATCTTTTTTAAGGCCTGCGAATGTCGCCTGTCCGATGCCAGGTACCTGATCCAGTTCTTCGACCGTTTTAAAGCCACCATTCTTTTTACGATATTCAATGATCGCCTGGGCTTTAGCTGGGCCTATGCCATTCAGGCTTTCCAACTCGGCCTGACTGGCTGTATTAATATCGACGGCGGCATGGGCCAATGGTGATAACAGTAACGACATCAGACAAACTAAAAACATGTATCTCATATATTCTCCTGATCAATAAAATAAAAAACAGGCTAAACAATCAGCCTGCTTCGATTCTAGCTTCAAGAACGCTACAGAGAGGGTGTATAAATTTAAATTATTTAATAAATGTTAAATATTTTTAATAATTGTGTTTAATGCAACAACTGGGTCGTCAGCTTGGGTAATCGGGCGGCCAATGACGAGATAGTGGGATCCTAAAGAAAGGGCGTCTTTAGGGGTAACAATCCTGGTTTGATCATCCTGGCTAGCATCAGCAGGGCGTATACCCGGAGTCACCAGGCAGAAATCGCTACCTAATGCTTGCTTGAGCATGGCTGACTCTTGTGCAGAGCAGACTACGCCGTGTAAACCTGCTTGCTGGGTTAGTTTCGCCAGTGCTAATACATGATCACTTAAAGAACGTTGTATACCCAATGTATGCAAAGTTGACTCATCCATGCTGGTGAGCACAGTGACAGCAATCAGCAACGGTGCTTTCGCGCCGTAGGCTTTATCAAGCCCTTCTTGTGCTGCCTGCATCATAGGCAAGCCGCCGCTTGCATGCACATTCAGCATCCATACACCTAAGTTTGCAGCTGCCTGGCATGCTTTTGCCACTGTGTTAGGAATATCGTGGAATTTCAAATCAAGAAAAACATCGTAGCCTTGCTTTACTAGCGATTCTACAAACGATGGCCCGGCTGCGGTAAACAGCTCTTTGCCTACTTTCAATTTGCACAGGGCAGGGTCGAGACGATTGACCAATGCCTTTGCAGATTCTGCATCGGCATAATCGAGGGCCACAATAATTTTGCTATCAGTCATATTTGATTACTATTTGGTATGGGAAACACTTACTTGCGTTTTAGCAATTTGATATCACGGATTGTGGCTTCTGTTGGCTCAGCGGGGAGGGATTCCCATGCATTGCATGCCGGACACTGCCAATGATACTGCTTGGCACGGAAGCCGCACTGGTCACAATAATAAGCTGCGCGGTCGCCAATCGCATTACGGACGGTTTGCTGCATTAACTGTAAGTCATGCTGTTCATCATCCAGGATTGCACGCGCTTGCAACAACTGGTCTAGTGATTTCAGGCTGGGTTTACGGATCAGTTCATTACGTGCCAGTTTTGCGGCGGTTTCAGCACCTTCGGCTTGCAAGGTTGCTTCATACAACACCGACATAATGCTGCTCAACTGGTAGGTTTCAAGATATAGGTTTAATTGGGTTAAGCCTTCTTTTAAGCCTTTGATGCCATGCTGCTCCGCCGCGGCATGACTGTATGGTAATGCCGCATAGCTTTTCAACATCTTCTGCGCGACCAAGCCCAAATATTCAGGATCCTGCATCTCAATTCTTTTCCAGAATGCAATCGCAGCCGCATGGTCTTCTTGCTGTGCGGCCATATCGCCTAGCAACACGTTGGCACGTACGCAGTTTTTGTTGGCATCGAGTGCCTGCTCAAGGTGGTATTTAGCTTCTTGCCAGTTCTGCTGAATAATGGCGTTGACCGCCAGTTCACACGAGTACTGTGCGATTTCTTTACGGTAAGAAATACCAGAAGAGCCTTCTAACTCAGTCGCAATGGCAATGGCTTGTGACCATTCTCGCTCTTTGACATAAATTTCCAACAAGTGGCGTTGGGCGGCCTGTTCATAACGCGTGTGGCGCAAAGTCTGGAACAGTTCTTCTGCGCGGTCATACAATCCTGCCTTAAAGTAATCTTGCGCCAACTCAACTTTGATCGAAGTCGATTGTTGATCAGTGAGCTCGTAATTTTCCAGCAAATTCATATGTAAATGAATGGCGCGGTCAGTTTCACCGGTGCGGCGGAACAAACTACCCAGTACAAAATGTAATTCTAGCGAATCTTTATTCAGGTAAAGGGCCTCGCTGAACGCATCGACTGCCTTATGATACTGGTCGGCAATCAGAAGATTTAGACCTTTAAAGTAGGTAGCGGGCAGGGAAGTGGACTCTGCGATCAATTGCTTGATGTCCACCCTGGCTGCAATCCAGCCCAGTGTGAAAAACAGTGGCAAAATGAGTAGCCACCAATATTCAAATTCAACCAGCATACAAGGTCTCTTTTTTAGGTAGCGCCTATTTTACCTTAAGCGCCAGTAGTGGTGCCATGAATATACTAATGGCTTGAAGACACGTTGCCAGGATTATATGATCAGCAACCGTAGCAACAAAAAAAAACGGCATCTCAATGAGATGCCGTTTTTATAATTAAAGGCTGATTTACACCATTGCGTCTACACGATCGCGCAGTTCTTTACCAGCCTTGAAGTGAGGCACATACTTGGCTGGCACCTGTACTTTAGTGCCAGTTTTAGGATTGCGTCCCAAACGGGGCGGGCGGTAATTCAAACTGAAACTACCAAAACCGCGGATTTCTATACGCTCGCCAGTTGCCAGGTTTTCTGTCATCGCATCCAGGATGGTTTTGACAGATAACTCGGCATCTTTCAACACTAATTGCGGAAAACGCTGGGCAAGTAAATCAATAAGTTCAGATCTAGTCATGACCTAAAAGCCTTTATTATTTTTTGCTGTCCAATTTAGCTTTCAACAAAGCACCCAGATTAGTGGTACCTGCTGAAGCTTCATCCATAATGACATCATCAGCTTTAGCTTTTTTGGCTTTTTGTTTGCCACCTTTGTCTTCACCGATAGGCGCGCTGTTACCGCTTGGATCTTCTGTCAATTGTTTCACGCCAAGAGAGATACGCTCTTTCTCAACGTCAATTGCCAGAATAACCGCTTGCAACTCGTCGCCTTTTTTGAAGTTACGGATAGCTTCTTCGCCAGACTGTGTCCATGACAGGTCAGACAAGTGCACCAGACCATCAATACCGCCTGGCAGACCGATAAATACACCAAAGTCAGTGATAGACTTGATCTGGCCGGATACTTTGTCGCCTTTGGCGTGTGTAGCAGCAAAATCATCCCATGGGTTTGGTTTGCACTGTTTCATACCCAGAGACAGACGGCGACGGTCTTCATCGATTTCCAGGATCATGACTTCAACTTCGTCGCCCAATTGAGCGATCTTGCCCGGATGGATGTTCTTGTTGGTCCAGTCCATTTCTGAAACGTGTACCAAACCTTCAATACCTGGCTCTACTTCAACGAATGCACCGTAGTCTGTCAGGTTAGACACTTTACCGAACAGGCGTGTACCTACTGGGTAACGGCGGCTCAATGCCACCCATGGGTCGTCGCCCAATTGTTTGATGCCCAGAGAAACACGGTTTTTCTCTTGGTCGAATTTCAGGATCTTGGCTTCAACTTCTTCACCAACAGTCAGCACTTCAGATGGGTGCTTAACACGGCGCCATGCCAGGTCAGTGATATGCAACAGGCCATCGATACCACCCAGATCCACGAACGCGCCGTAGTCAGTGATGTTTTTAACGATACCTTTGATCACAGCACCTTCGGTCAGGCTGCCCAGCAACGCTTCACGGTCGGCACCCAAGGTGTCTTCCATCACTGCGCGGCGAGAAACCACGATGTTGTTACGCTTGCGGTCAAGCTTGATAACTTTGAAGTCCCACTCTTTATTTTCGTAAGGAGTAGTATCTTTAACCGGGCGGATGTCTACCAGTGAACCTGGCAGGAATGCCATAATACCGCTGACAGACACACGCAAACCGCCTTTAACACGGCTGCTCACAAAGCCTTTAACGACACGGCCTTCGTTCATGGCTTCTTCCAGATCCAGCCATGCTTGCATTTTCTTCGCTTTTTCGCGAGACAGTTGTGTAGAACCAAAACCGTCTTCCAGCTTTTCGATCGCCACTTTAACGAAGTCGCCTACTGCAACTTCCAGTTCGCCTTGGGCATTTTTGAACTCACCGGCATTAATCACGCTCTCGGATTTAAGACCAGCGTTAACAATCACGAAATCATTGTCTACAGACACTACTTCGGCGGTGATCACTTCACCTGCGCGCATTTCCTGGCGGGCCAGGCTTTCTTCGAAGAGGGCTGCAAAAGATTCGTTAGAAGAGGTTGAATTAGAAATAGAAGCCATTAAAAAATTGTCCAAATTTACACGTAAAACAGCACATGCCGTTGTACGAGCCATTGCTACTCAAGATAAGCAGGCAATGGATGAAGTTAATATTTGTCACATCCAGCTGGCGCCAGATGTAACGCGAATCTGGGACTATACACAAAAAAATTATTCAGTTCAATGACTTAAAGCTTTTTTTATGTGATTTTGGTGGTCTTTTTATAGGCTTCAATTATCAAATCGACGGCTTGGGCGATATTCATTTTCGTAGTATCAACCAGCATCGCATCCGGCAATTGTATTAACGGGGCAGAAGATCGCTGTGTATCACGCAGGTCACGTTGTTTTAAATCATCCAGAATCGTATCGTAATCTGCACGATCCCCTCGGTTGATAAGCTGGTCGTAACGCCGCTGGGCACGTGTTTCCACGCCTGCAGTGAGGAAAACTTTTAAGATGGCGTCCGGAAAAATGACTGAGCCTATATCGCGCCCATCTCCAACCAGGCCCGGGGATTTCCTGAAGTTTCTTTGTGTCTGCAATAAAGCAGTACGCACTTGTGGGTGGACTGCAACTTCAGATGCGCCTTTGCCCATTTGTTCAGTGCGGATATAGGCACTTACATGTTCGCCATTGAGATATATTTCACCACTCTCGAACCTAATATCCATCTTAACGGCGATATCCGCCAGCGCGGATTCATTAGACCAGGCCACCGATTGTGTATGCGCTGCATAGGCCAGTAAACGGTAAAGCGCCCCGGAATCCAGGTAATGAAAGCCAAATGCTTTGGCAACAAGTTCAGCAACGCTACCTTTCCCTGAAGCTGAAGGGCCATCAATGGCTATTACCGGCCATAAAGTTTGTTCAGTCATAAATTTTTCTTATCAAATACTTAAAAACAATGAATTGGATAAAACAACTCGGTTTTTATATGATGTGCTTAACAACCAAGGAGCTCAGCATGATTAAAACATTTTCTTTCGCGATACTGCATTTCAGCGTTGCGTTCAGCATTGCTTATCTGCTTACCGGCAGCATTCTGATTGGCGGGTTGATGGCCCTCATTGAACCAGCGATTAATACGGTTGTGTTTTATTTCCATGAGCGTGCCTGGAACCATCATCAACATGCGCATGCGCCGGTTAATCAGCGAGACGAGCATGAATGGGCTTATGCCGCATGATTATTGGGCAATGCTACTGAATACCCTGAAATACTCAGGAAAGGTTTTAGCAACACATTTGGGGTCATTAATCGTGATTGGCACACCCGCCAGACTGATCAATGAAAAGCACATAGCCATGCGGTGGTCGTCATACGTGTCGATCACTGCATCTTCTATTAACTTTTCCGGTGGCGTGATCTGAATAAAATCGGCCCCTTCAATCACGCTTGCGCCAACTTTGCGCAACTCAGTCGCCATCGCGGCAATGCGGTCCGTTTCCTTTACGCGCCAACTGGCTATGTTCCGTAAAGTGGTAGTGCCTTTGGCAAACATGGCCATGACTGCCAGCGTCATCGCGGCATCAGGAATATGGTTGCAATCCAGGTCTATGCCTTTCAGGTCACCGGTTTTTTCAGCGCGCACATGATTTTCCGCATAGCTAACCTGGCCACCCATTAACTTTGCGGCTTCAGCAAACAGGATATCGCCCTGAATACTGCCCTGGCCTACACCCAGTACAGTGACATCGCCGGCCAGAATACCTGCGGCAATAAAGTAGGAAGCGCTGGAAGCGTCGCCTTCAACATATATCTCACCTGGCGATTGATAGCGTGTTGATGCTGGAATATGAAAGCTCTGCCAGCCCTCTCTTTGTACATGAATGCCAAACCTCTGCATTAAATTCAATGTGATCTCAATATAAGGTTTTGAGATTAACTCACCAACCACTTCAATGGTGGCGGCCTGACCTGTCAGCGGTAATGCCATCAACAAGGCGGTTAAAAATTGGCTGGACACATCGCCGCGTATTTGAATTGGCTGGCTGACATCCAGTGTCGCAGGCGAAATTTGCAGGGGAGGGTAGCCCTCATTGCTCTCGTAACTCACTTCTGCACCAGCTTGTCGTAATGCATTGATCAAGTCACCAATCGGGCGCTCATGCATACGCTGAACACCATGCAGATGATAATGACCATTTGAAAAAGCCAACGCCGCAGTTAGTGGACGAAACGCAGTACCCGCATTACCTAAAAACAAATCGGCTTCTTTATTGGGAAACGCTCCCCCGCAGCCAGTCACTCTCCATGTATTTTCCTCAATATTTTCCAGTTTTACCCCAAGCGATTGCAGTGCCTCCAGCATTCTTGCAGTGTCGTCTGAATCCAGAAGATCACGAATTACTGTCACGCCCTCAGCAAGTGCCGCCAATAACAAAGTGCGATTGGAAATGCTTTTAGAGCCGGGCAAAGTAATTGACCCAAGCGCTTTGGTATATGAAGGTAAGTGCAGTTGTTCCATATCTATGAATCTTTTAAGTCTTTTATTGGATTTTGGATTTTGCCCAGGCATTACGCGCATGGCTGGCATGTTCAAACAGCGCAAATAACCCTTCATGGTCATTATTTTCGAGTAGCGCAGTCATCTCGCCTATCGCCTGTTGGTATGTGTTGAGTTCTTGCAATAAGGCCTGTTTATTGGCTAGCGCAATGTCACGCCACATTTCAGGGTGGCTACCGGCAATCCGCGTGAAGTCGCGAAAACCACTGGCGGCAAACTTAAACAGCAGTTCAGCATTGTCACGCTTGGCTAAATCTTCCACCAGCGCGAATGCCAACAAGTGCGGCAAATGGCTGACCGCTGCGAATACACTGTCATGTTCTTCCGGGCGCATATTGGATACCAAAGCACCACACACTTTCCATAACTCTGTCACCTTTAATACCGCTTCCGGGTCAGTGACCAAGCCTGGCGTCAGAATTACATTTTTGCCTATATACAAATCTGCCATCGCAGCAGCTGGACCGCTCTTTTCAGCGCCGGCAATCGGGTGCCCGCCGACAAACTGCTTAAACTGCTCACCGAGCTCGGCTTCGGCATAAGCCATGACATCAGATTTCGTGCTACCTGCATCGGTAATCACCGTCTGTGCTGCAAGGTGCGGAAGAATGGATTTTAAAATGGCTGGCGTTTGTGCGACCGGTGTAGCAATGAGTATCAAGTCTGCATTTTCCAGCGCAATTGCAATATCTGTTTCCGCGCTGTCTATTAATCCCAGGCTCAGAGCTTCTTGCAAGCTTTGATTTGAACGGCCAACGCCGGTGATGTGTGGCGGGTTAGGTAATTTTTTCAGCGCCAGCGCGACTGAACCGCCTATCAATCCTACGCCGAATATCACGATTTTCTTGAACATTCACGAATTGTATCATGTCATACAACTGCGTCTGAAGTTTGGCTTGACTGGGTTTCAGGCGTATACTTGCTAGCTTGCATTGGGGCTGACCAGGTTTCGACGTGGGTTGCAAAGCAGTGCAGGGCATACCGAGGATTCAGGTTCCCTCGTAAATCCATCTGAAAAAGTATAGTCGCAAACGACGAAACTTACGCTTTAGCCGCTTAATCCCGGCTGAACGCTGCCCCGAAGAGCCTCTCGGTCGGGCCGGGTAACCGGCAGCAGCGTCATTTAGAGAGGATCGTGCGTGGTTGGGTTGCTTAATCACGTATTAAATCCAAGGCAACTCGCTTTACTCTTGCTTGCTCGTTGGTGAGTGTACGGTTAAACATAAACAACACAGCTAAGTATGTAGAACTGTCTGTGGAGGGCTTGCGGACGGGGGTTCGATTCCCCCCAGCTCCACCAATTTAAAGTAGTAAATTAAGAGCCAGCATTTTGTAATGCTGGCTTTTTTGTGTCTGTAATTTAATATTGATTTCAGATAATTGGTTTTTTCTCTGATTGTTAATAAAAAAGCCACTCAAGGCGAGTGGCTTTCACTAACTAAGACTAACGATGGACCTTTTTCAAACCGGTAAAGAATCTGCGCTTTGCTGGCATGCTTAGTTGATCGAAGATCATATTTTTCCATAAGAACTGCGCTTTAATTATTTCTTCATCCAAGCCAACTGCCAAACACTGGTTTAGTTTTTTTCGATGCCTGATTCGCAAAGTAGCAAATGCATGATGTTTTATGCGGTTGAGTGTACAGCTTGGTGCTGCTACTTTACCTGATACCCAGCGGTGAAAAACAGCCGGTTTTACGTTAGCTAACTTGATTGCTTTATGTTTGTTTAATGTACCCAGTTGATCACCAACTTTCAAACTCCAGTTTAATAAACATTTCGTGTGTAATTTTTTAATTTTGATTTTGTTTTTCATTAACTCCCTCCAAAAGTGCAGATAAATCTGCAATCAAAATATTAACATTCCGATAAAAAATGTTAAAAACGATTCTGTTCTTTTGTTATGTAATCAATGGGAATGTGTCTGAATTATGCAAAATATCAATTTAAATCAATAGTTTGCCGTATTAATAAAATGATACCAGTAACATATGGGTTGATGCATTTTGTAAACATGAAAGTAGCTGAGCCAAATTTTTCGCAAACTATTTAGTACATATTTTTGTCACAAAACAAATTAAGCAATTTGATTACTTGAAATATGACCTCTGTACATATCAATGAAGCCAAGCTTGTCCAGGATGTTGAAGTGCTTCGCAGCCAGTTTCCACAAGTAAAAGATTTATACCGTGAAGTATGTCGCTTGATGTTCTTTCGCTATGGGATTCAACCCACTGCCAATAAGCTGTATCAGCTTGTGCGCAAAGGGACGATGTCAACGCCGGTTCAAACGGTGAATAACTTTTGGAACGAACTCAGGCTTAAAAACAGGGTGGATGTTGAGTATTCGGGGTTGCCAGATACTTTGCGGGAATTTGCTGGTGAGGCGCTGAGTACTTTATGGAAATCCGCGCTTGAAGTCGCCAAGCAGAACGTGAAGGAAAAACATTCTGTTATTAATAACCTGGAAAGCAACAACAAGCTTGAGTTGGAAAACCTGAAAGCCCAGCTAAAAAAAATGGAGAGCCTGAGCGCTGAACAGCATTCAGAATTAACCATGCTTAGAAAGCAGTTGCAGGAAAGTGAAAAAAGATTCCTGATTGACCATCAGGTGTCGGCTACTCAGAAAGAAGCTGTAAAAACGCTGCAAAATGAAAAATCTGCGTTGGAGGGCTCACTAAAAAGCGTCAATAATGAATTTTCAGCAGAATTTAATAAGCTGCATGCAGCCTTGAAATTATCAGAAGACAAATTCAGAAAGCTGGAAGCAAGGTCATTTATAGAAGTTGATCGAGAACGCCAGCGGGCCTATAAGCTGGAATCTGAAATCAGCGAATTAAAGAAGGCACTCCTGAAAGAGCATGCAGTCACCAAAAGCCAGGCCGCCAAAAATCAGAAACTGGTGAATGAGTTGCGTGAAAATGTTGGCATGATAAAAGGGCAGTTAAAAGAATCACAACGACAGCAGTTGGCAGCTTCAAACAAGCTAAAACAGATTGAGAAAAAAAAGCCTTTGATCAAATAAAACCAGGCCACCTTCGGTGGCCTGAGGAAAATGATCATGAAAGTTCGATAAACCGGTCTTCGATAAATTTCTTTTCAATATTGTTGCGTTGCATTTCATTGTCCAGTGCTTTGATTTTGTCTTCTAGCGCTTTTTTCTCGCGCTCTGCGTCTTCCAATTGCTCCTGCAAACGCTGATTTTCAGCACTGGTTTCGGCCGTCGGATTGGTTTTTTTGGAAGTTTGTAGCTGTTTTATCTCTAGCCTGAGTTCAGACATAATGGTTTCAGAGTCTTTAGCTTCTGAACGCGCCTTCATGACCATGGATTGATAGCTCTCAATCCGTTTACGCATGGCAGCAAGCTCAGCGTTTTCATCCATGGAGAGATAGTTACTTTTGCGTAGCTGGTTGGCGATTTCTGCCATGCTACTTTGTAATTTGCTTATTTCATTGACCACAGCTTCACTGGGCATATCACTGGCCTGTTTATCATTACTACTTAAGGAGCTAGTGATAAACATTTCATCCAGGCGTTCATGTATTTCTTTTGATACTTTATCAAATCTCTGCAAGGTATTGATTAATAATGGATCTGGCTGTTTGGAATTCTCTTCCATATTGGAGAAACGTCTATCCAGTATCGCGCACAGCGTTTCAAGATTCTTTGATGAATTTTGCAATTCGGCATTACACCTTCCCAGTGAATTGAAAAATTTTTCTTGTTGCACGGTATTGCTTAATAGCAACTTAACGAGCAAAACAGCTGCGCCGCAACTGATTAACAGTCCAACGCTGCCAAAAATTTCATTAAAGGTATAAGCCATAAAATACTCCTAGATCAATTTGATACCCTAAATCAATTTGATGTAAGTGATATAACCTGCACCGATGCCAGGTACATTTAATTTATAGTCAGCACGCCCTTCATTGGTTTTTAACGACATTTCCAGGCGTGGAAACTGTCTGCTGACGATGCTGGAGCGTGCCAGTTTAAGTGGGCCATTTTTATTGCTAAGTGACATGCCTGCACCAAACTCATCCATAAATTTACGTGCCTCGTCCAGTTGATCATTTGAAGCAGTACCATTTTTGATAAACGATTGCACCATGGCAGGTTGGTCATTATTCAGTGCCCACAATATGCCTACTGCACTCATTTCCATAATAGCAAGGGCATTCACTGGCGGCGTTTTTCCATTTTCTCCAAACAAGCCAATTAAATTATTTTCGCTGTAATCTGCCAGCTTTAATTCAGGGCAGGGCTCCAGTGTGAATGCTTGTCCTTTAAGCATGCTGGAGAGCACAGTCATTACGTTTGCGAGCTCTTCACTGGCTTTACCCGATGATTGTTCATTAGAAGAAAAGGGTACAAATTTCGTTAAATATGTCTTTAAATCAGCATCTTGGAATGGTTTGTTAATCACAAATTTAGCACCGCTTTTATAAGCCGATTCTATTTTATCCATGTTGGATTCGGTCGTAATAAAGCCGATTGGAATACGATTATTATAGGTTTGGCATACATGCTGACAAAATTCAAGGCCACTGATTTTAGGCATATGCCAGTCAGTGATGATTAAATCCGGTGTATATTTTTCCAGAATTTCCATTGCAGCTTCTGCGTCGCTTGCACTTCGAATCTCCAGATTCGGATAATTACAAGATTCAATGACTCGTTTAATAATGCTTTGTATAGCTCGACTGTCATCGACAATCAAAAATTTCGCCACTGTACTCATGATAAAAATTCCCCGGAAGATTCATTATTTACGTTGAAGATCACCAGATTAACCAGGTCCTCATTCGGTTTATCGCTTACAAACAGCATGCTGAATGTCGCATTTTTTTGCAACTCAAGAAACTCAGCCAGCGGAATTTCTCTGGGGAGTCCTAATTTGCTATTTTCACCCACAACGAGGTTACCGCCGAGGATGTTACAGGTCTCTTTTTTTGCATCTTGTATATCTGCCACTGAAAGCGTTTCTGGTGTCAGGCCAAACATATGTGCCGCCACCTTGACTGCCTCAGCGTCATCCAAAATCAAACCAATTGCGATTGATTCACGATGTGGCAGGCTATCAATATACATAGGCAAAATCACTGCCATCATGTTTTCATGGTCAGCAATGGTGGAACGGTGATCGCTTTCCCTAAACTCGAAAGGGGTTCCGCTCACAAATGACCATGACTCAGAAATTCTTTTCACCATGTCTGTTGTCGATAACAACTGCATTTGGTATCTCCCAATGTAGAGTTAAGATGCTACAGGGTTAATGCGATAATAAATGTTGAATGAGTGCAGGAAAACCACATTAATTATTTGTATTATTATCAATGCTCTTTGCGTTGATATTTAAATATTATTATTCGCATTCTTAGTAGTTTCGGCGGTGTGTTGCGTTTCCTAGGCTTGAGGAATAAACACTTCATAACGACTTTTCTTTTGTAGTGTTGCTGAAGGATTTAGGATGATGTTGTTGCTAAATGTTTCAGTTCATCCGCAACAGTTTTCACTGATATTTTTAATGTCAAAATCTCAACTGTTGCATAAAGCATCCAGCAGGTTGAAATCAATTGGTGATGCTCCCAACACAACTTTTAGACAGACAAGTCAAACGGTTGTGCAGGTCAGTGCATCCTGGTCAATTCACCGTTCCCTCAGATGGATTGCAAACGGATTTGTTTGGTTACTCAGACCGCGATGAGAAGTCGGGACTCTTTGGTGCAGGTCGTGGAAAGATCAATAACAAATATTCCAGGGGAACGATCTGGCTTGCATCAGAGGGAATAGAAGGCATTAAAGACTGGGCGATGCAGCGTAATTTTAAGAGTCCGAATTACACTGGGGACTGGGGTGACCTATTAGGAGTCAGATGATTATGTAGTCGATACAGTTTTGCATCAGAATGAATACGGCCTCTATGAAGACTCACTAAAATAAGCTTTAATCCAATGCCGCGTTCGCTCATGCCTTTGAAATGCACATATAAATGATGGATAAATAGAGAGTCCGGTTAAAAGGTTAGTTGATAAGAGAGTTATCAGCTTCTAATTAAAAATCAACTTAAGTAAAAATGAGAGTAAAAATGATAGCTACCCTAATTGGTGAATTCAAAAAAATCAATCTGATACAGTCAACGGCTTTTATTTTAGTAGTATTTGCAGGCGGGTTCATTTTGTACCTTGACTATTGTCTTGATTGGCCGTCTGATACTATATTTAATTTGTTCGGAATTCTAAGCAACTTCATTGGCACTGTGTGGATTGCATCTGGTGCGTACCAATTCGCTGAAGATAGAAATCACTTAACAAAAGGCAACCCATCAAGGAGTAAGCTCGTTGCATTTTTGGCAAATATCTCACTCGAGGGCTCGGCGCCAATACCAGCGGGGGTTTTTTATATTGCTTTGGGAAGCGCCGCACAGGCGTTTGCATTAATTGGAAAGCAGCTAGACATATTCGTTAAATAATTTCAAATTTACCGATTGATGGCTGTAGCAAGAAATCAGTATCTTACTGCTTCGGCCATTCTAGGAGATTAGTGGCGATTCAAGTTTGATTTTTTCTGCCGAAGAAGAATCAAACAAGATATGTGAGATTTGTGGCGCACCTGGGGAATTTAGACAAACCTCTTGGATTAGGACTCTGTGCAGGGAATGTGACAAAAAATCTAGGTAATTATATTGACTGCATTTTGAAGTCTAAACACTGTTATTTGTATTAGGCTGACAAAGAGTTTAAGCATCTCACAATTGTGGTATTGTTTAGATAATTATAAGTACAATAAAAAATAATGGCCTTGGCACCAGTATACGATGCAAACACAATAACTGTTAGAGCAACTCTTGAATTGCTTGACGGTCCTTTTGCAGAAATGGCGAAGGGCGTATCTGAAGATATTTATACCCTATGGCTAGGATCTGGCATATCTTATGGACGTGTACCTGGGCTACAAACAGTAATAAAAAATTTACTGAAATTTCTGCAAGAACGAGTTGTTAAGGGTGATGCAAATTGTCGCTTCAGGATAGCTCTAACTGAAATAATTGGATATACCCATCCAACCGCACAAGAAATCGAAAGAAACAATTTAGATCAACCCATCGAAAACTGGCCAGATCTTGAGCCGTTTTCGCAAAGATTAGTCACGAATTACGCTCGTATGTTAGACGTTCTTGTTGACCAAGAGGCTGCTGACTTTCTTGTTTGGGCTGGAATTGATGTAGCCAGTACATATGCAAATCCATCAACAAGACCTGACGCAGAACACTTATGCCTCGCTTTACTCGTATCCGAAGGGGTTGCGTCCAGTATAGCAAGTGCAAATTGGGATGATTTAGTTGAAAAAGCTGTCTCCGAGTTAAGTAATGGCACTGCATTGTCCGTAGTTGTCAGACCTGAAGACTTAAGAGGGAATCAACAAAGAACTCATCTTTACAAGTTTCATGGATGCGCACTGAAGGCAAGTCAGGATGAGGCCAATTATCGCGTAAGACTAGTAGCCAGGAAGTCTCAAATTGACGCATGGACAGCTGTGCCTGAGAATAGGGTCATACTTAATCAACTGGTACTTTTAGCCACAACTAAACGCACTTTAATGATTGGCTTGTCAGCTCAGGATAGCAACATTCAAGGAGTTTTTGCACAAGCCGAAACAAGCATGCCATGGCCATGGCCATCTACTGACCTTGCTTATGTTTTTTCAGCAAACTCTTTAAATCCTGATCACGCTGGCCTACTTAAGAATGTATATCGTGAAAACTACTCAGTTGAAAACAGAAGTGCAATTAACGAAGAAGCTCTTATTAAAGCTTACGGTAAACCTTTATTAACAGCCTTAGTATTGAATGTTCTATGCTTAAAGCTTTCTGCGCTCGCATCAACTTGTCCCGGAGCAATTGATCCTGCTGGACGTTCAGAGATTGAAAAAGGCATTTTTGTAGTCAGGGATACTTTAAGCCAAGTAGTAGAAGGTTTGGGTCATGAACCATTTATACGGGAATTAATAGCTCAGAGTGAAAGAGTTCTTTCACTTTTTCATAAAGGCAAAGCACCTGCACAAGAATCTCATTTTTACTATCCGCTATCTACGGACCCAGTAAATATTACAGTTAATCATCCGCATATAGGGATGTCGGGGTTAAGAGAATTGGGAGTCGCTGTGGGGCTTATAGGCATGGGTTTGAGTGAAAATAATTGGAATTTAAAGCCCTCTGATAGAACAGACCCTAAAAGCGGGGCATTGGGTATTGTGACCAAAACTCATAGTGCTAACTTATTCTTTGCTGCCAATGTTCATGCTGCTTTATGTTTGCATAATAATGAGCATGTCACAACAGGTGATAATGCCGTGATTGTTCATAGTTTAGATATTCCGCCAGCAATGTCTCGCTCACCTAGAGGAGCACCAGGACGTACAGGAAGAGCTACGCTACGCGAAGTAAGTATTAATGAGTTGATGGAAGAATCAACGAATGTAACTTCCCTATTTGAACGCTTTAGAGAGGAAACAGCATTGTGACCGCTACAACACCAGTGGAAAAAGTAGCTGCAGTGCTTAGCGCCGCTAACTTTAAACGAGTTACAGTACCTTTGAATTTGGCTGGAATTCAATTTGATATCCCAGCTGCATTTGTAGGCACAGGCACCTCTTCAGATTTAATTCTTTTAGTTGATACGGCATTTGATTCAGAAAAACGTATTCAGCAAAAAGTAGAGGGTATTGCACGAGCACTGGACTCGATAAAATCATTGAGGCCATTGACTACTGTAGTTGCTGGCCCTCGGCCTAGAAGCGCTTTCATAGATGCTATGTCACGAGTATCTAGAGTGTTGCCACTAGGGGTGTCGGCTGAAAATTATCAAAATACAAACATGTTAAATTGGCTGGCAGTATTGCTCCCATTGGATTTACCAGAGCCGGAAGATCTGCAAAAAGATATTGTATTTGCATTCACGGACATTGAAAAAGAAGACACTATCAAAATGGCGTTAATTGAATCATCTAATCAAGGCACCGAAGCAGTTGAAAGTCGCTTAAATACGTTAATTTCTGAGCCATTAGATAACGTTATCGATGAGGATGTGCTATGACGCCTCGCTTAACATCAATAACCGTAAGCGATTTCAGAAGTATTAATGGCGAAGTTACGATACCCCTTGATGCACCAGTTGTAATCATACATGGGCAAAATGGTGCGGGGAAGACTAGCATACTTTCAGCAATTGAACTTGGCCTTACTGGTGCGGTACAAGCATTGGGCCGTAGTGAGGTTGATTATGTTTCACATTTGACACATAAATCTAAAACTCAAGGTAGTGTTGAAGTGACTATGAATGACCATAACGGTCAAAATAAAGCATCTAAATTAATTGTCACTAACGCAGGTGTACAGAATCACCATTTATTAGATGAAGAGTTCAGTAGGTTTTTTAGTGAACGTTGCTATCTCTCCCAATCTACACTGAGTAGATTGTTAGAACTCTATCAACATCAGGACACTCGAAAAAGTGATTCCGCTCTTACTAAATTCGTTAAGGATTTATTGGGTTTAGATCGTCTAGAAGCTTTAATTGATGGCCTACACCCGACCGGAGATATCCGTCGCCTTCGTAAATCTGTGCCAAGTTATGGGGAAGCAGAAGAGGATATTAATGAAATACAAAAACTCATAGCGAATAGTACTGCCGAAATCGACAAGCTTGATAAAGAGATCGACTTAATTAAAGTTGAAATTCAACAACGAATTTCCACACTGTATCCTGAAAAAAATAATCCGTTTATAAACCCTAAGGATGCGTTAGTCTACTTTCAAGAGACATCAGAAGAGACCCAACTCGATTCAATTGCTCGTATTCGTCGTGATTTACAAGCCTCTGAAGCACAATGGAATCAGTTAATAATATCTACTCAGTCAGCTCAAAGAACTGTTATCGAAGATGAAGAGACGCAGACGCGCTCTGCTCTGGACCTTTGGAAACAAGAAACGGGAAACGAGCTTGAATTAATTCATCAAGAACTGAAAACAACATTTCCTGACTTGCCATCACCATCAGTAAGCAGTCCTGAGTTGGCCCGTTCAGTAGCATACAGTGCTGTTGATAGAGAATTGGAACGATGCCTTGCACTTCTCACACAGGATTTGAAAGATGGTGTCCGCTTATCAGAGCTCAATCAAAGCATTGAACAAGGAAAAGCACGAAACGCAGTTCTTGACTCACAGCTAACTGAAAGTGCGACTCTAACCATGGGTTTGGCCCAATTATTAGCACAATTGTCGCCACATATAGAATCTGAGGACTGCCCAGTTTGTGGACGAGATTACAGTGAGGTATCTTCTACACCATTGAAGTCACATTTGTCTGGGCATATTGCAGCTCTAACCGAGCAGGCAGGTCGACTGCAAGCTTTAGCTACAGACAAATCAACTACTTTAGGACTCATAGCTGCTGCGGAACGTGAAAGAGCTGAAGTACTTAATCGTATATTAGACCCTGAATTACGAGACCTGCTAAAAACAAGGCGTGCAAGATTTGAAGAGTTAATAGTCAAGTTGGACAAATTAAAAGTCCCTGCAAGTAAAGGAGTTGAGTTACAACAACGTGCATCTGAGACTTCACTGCGGTTAGCAGAGTTTAGAAGCAGTGATGAGCGCGCAACTTCATTACGTTTTTCTATTGGGGAAATTGCAAAGACTCTAAATCAGCCATTGCCTGGGACGTCAGAGTCTCTTGAAGAGGTACTCGCCCGCCTTATAAACTTCACTGAATCAATTGAATTTTTAATGACAAATCGACAACAGGTGTCACGTTTAGGGCGAGAATATGTGAAAACTTGGCAATCGCATTTAGATCAAAAAATGCGATTATCCGATAGCAATAAACCTTTAAAAATTCAATTAGAGAAATTAAAAGTTGCAAAAGCTGAGTCAGAAAGGCGTCTTGATTTAGCCAAAAACTTAAGCCTCCAAGCACGTGAAGCAAGAACTGCTATTGTCAGGCGTGTGTTCAATGATAAGCTAAATAAAGTCTGGCAAGATTTATTCATCAGATTGGCACCGGATGAACCTTTTGTCCCTGCATTCGCATTACCAGACCCATCCACTGGATCGGTTGAAGCAAAATTGGAAACTCTTTATAGATCAGGTGGGAAGGGTGGTAACCCACAAGCTATGCTAAGCGCTGGGAATCTTAATACAGCCGCTTTAACATTGTTCTTGTCTTTACATCTCTCTGTCAAACCCACTTTGCCTTGGCTAATAATCGACGATCCAGTTCAAAGTATGGATGAAGTGCATATCTCACAATTTGCAGCTCTATTACGTACATTATCAAAACAACATAAGCGACAAATTATTATTGCGGTTCACGAACGACCTTTATTTGAATATTTGGCTTTAGAGCTTAGTCCAGCGTTTCAGGATGATCGCCTAATTACAATCGAACTTGGACGAAATTCAGAAGGCGTAACAACTGCTATCTATGAGCCAAAAATTTACATTCCTGATCAAGCCTTGGCTGCATAACTTAATTTAGCTTGGTTAAGTTCACAAAAGAAAAATATGGCTTATCGTCGTTATCGAAAAAAGCGCAGCCTTGCGAGTGAAGTTATATCAGACACAACATATATCGCCAATCGCAGTTTTAATAATGCTTTCGTAAAACCGTACCAATAGACTCTAATAAATTATTACCTACAACATAGCACTCTTCCATAAGGGACTTTGCTTCAGCTGCACTTGTCGAAAGCAGAGTCTTTTGGGCAACTTTCATTAAAGCTTTTATTTCTTTGCGAAGTTGGTCATCAGAAACTCGTTCTCTCAGTATTGCTACTCTACGCTCAGCAAGACGGATCTCCTCATTGAGTGGTTCTTCAAGCATATTGTCTCCCCAAGCGTTGCCTCTAAAATGCGCATCACGATCTTGAATATAACCTTGTGTAGTAAGTCGTAGAGTGTCGTGAATCGCATCTTGTAAGTCGACTAGTGTCTGACGTTGAAATGCGCTAGCACGTTCAGTGAGCTCTTGTTTGTTGGTAATTAATTGAATATGGAGATTGTTTCGAGAGGCAATCCAAGTTGTCGCAATACTTGCTATTGCCCCTACTACAGTTCCGATAAGTCCCCAAATAGCTGCATTCATTGCAAACTCCATGACAAAAACTTTATTGATCCGACACAGTATTGGATTCTGGCTCAGGAATACAACTAATACTACGTATGGTACTCATAACTAATTTGAAAAGCATAATGGTTTTTAAGCTTTGGGGCTTAGGGTTTTTACAGATATTAAAGTCGGGTTGATGCATACTGGACTCGGTAGTGACGTTCGGCCTTTATTTGAGAAGGCTTTAGCTGACCTCAGTATTAAATAGTCACTATGTGGATAATCAACGGCTGAGAATCTCTAATGCGATGTTAATCTTGAAAGTCCAACCCGATTGCCACTAATAATCTCAGACCAAAATGTTATAACCCTTTTTGCAAAGCGCGTTTTGGCACTCTCGAGCGATTCATTTATTATTGCTTGGTCGGCTTCAGTAATCTTTCTTGCAACTAAGTTTATAAAATTATTAAAAAACTGCTGCTCGGCTTGAGGCCAGACTGGGATTTCAGATATGGTTTTAATTACCATTTTGGCCACTTCATCGCTCCAGCAGGAGTCAAGTATTTGACAGATGATATGGATTCCAGCCGGGATAGTATAAAGCTCAAAAATTAAATTTGATATCAAGTTTAATCGTGTGCTTGTTATGTTATTTGCACATGAAGCAATCAAACCATTCATTTGAGTCCACTGATCTTTAGACTCTAGAAGGGCGAGATCAATTAAATCATCATTTAATCCGCTTAAACAATTGGCAAGGTTCTCTTTTGCGCTCTCGTAGTGCCTACAATCAAAATTAAGTAAGGAAATTAAATCTGCCTCATCTATAAAAGTTTTCACATGGTTTATCGCAGGAATTAACTTTGCAATTGTACTATCCAGATGGATTGCGGCTAATTCAATTCCGCCTTTTCCAAGCAGTATTTTTTCATCTGCAGATAACACCTCAGTTTTTTCTTGCAGGACGGCACCAAGTACTTTGTTTGCTGTTCTAATTGCTGTTGTTAAACTTCCTGCAATTAGAGGAGAGGGTTGTAATTTAATTGTTAGGGACAATGCTCGCCAGATTTTCCAATCGTCCCAATCGACAACTGTAGCAAAATGAGATTCGCATATATTTAATATGTTGTCGTGATGAATTAACCGTTCATCATCTTGCTCTATGAAATAGTTACAAGCGGCTCCTAAATAAAGATCCCATTCGTGAATACAAGCGACGGCGTAATTAGAAATTACAGCACTTTTGCATTTAGTAGCCATGATCCAAAGTTTTTCTTTAGTCACTCCACTACTAAGAATTAGTTTCTGCTCGACTAAAGTGACAAGATGACTAGGCAATGGATTCGCATTTATAACTTGCTCAATGAAATTGGTATATTTGTAAGCCGTATTATGTTCATCCGAGCCTGGTTCTTTAAATTCGGAGAGAGCGCAATTCATTGCAAAATCTAAATCGATTGGTATACCAGACTGCACTGCAAACCTCATTATGCTCATTTTATGAAATAGGGGCTCCTCACTTTTCAGAGCATTTTCGACAAATGATTGTGCATTGCTTGGGGAAACCTCCGCTAAGGCGTACAACGCGGCTTGACAGGCGTCCGGCGTGTTAGCTGCGGATAAATATGATTCAATGATCTCAGCATCGTTTTCATCACGCTCATAGGCAACGTATCTTAAAGACTCTTTTACTGATTTGGTAGGAGAGTAATTTAATAAAAATTGCCTAGCAAGGTCAATTCGAATCGGTAGTGGTGCAATTTCCCAAAGGTCCATCGGACCGCCTGACACTTTGCCAGGGAAGCGTTGTTGAGCTTCAACCTCAATCAACGTTTGACGTAAAAAATCTAAATTTCCAGCGATAGATAGCGCTCGTTGAGCAGCATAACTATTTTCATTGTTTTTCGCTATTTCCTCCTGAACCTTTGCTAAAGCATCAGGAGTGCCTAATCTAGCCAATGCACGTAGCCCCATAAATCTAAGGGTTTCAGGGGCAGTGGGGTGAATGGCTTTATATAACAAATCCTCTGCTATTTTCACATAGCAGTTTGGAAGTTCTCTTGCAACTTTGGCACCAAGCACCAAATCAACCTTAAAAATATTCTCAAGGTATTGCGGTATCTCACCATGATCTATAAATTTTGTGGCAAAAACCCATGCATCATCGGCTAACGAGTTTTCTAAAGAATTTAAATTTGCTTTCCAATTTTGAGCGAGTAAATTACCAGCCAAAGCGCCGGCAATAAGCTGATGCCCAAAATTCAAATGCTCATCAGGCGATAGGGTAAGGAGTTCATGTCTAACTAATACTTGAAGAATCTCTAACTCAGTAATATCAGAAACTCCAAGCGCATCTGAACATTGAAGTTTTGCATTGCGAATTAATTGACCAGCCTCAAGTTGAGAGCACTCTAGTTTTTGATGCGTGATAAGAAATTGAAATGCAAGTGAGCCTGCAATTTTCAATACCACTTCATTGCTCAAGCTCCTTATTGCAGATTCAGCATTTCTAGCACAACGAGCTTCTAACAAACTCTGCAGCATTTCACTAAGCTTATCTGGGATGTTGGTGTTACTTTCCCAAAGACTGAGAGCAACATTTACGGAAAATGGAGTCCACAGCATTGGTGACCATGAAGCATCTGCAAGGGATCGATACTTTTTTATAAATTCGTCGCAATTGGTTTTGAGTGTATATTCAGCTAAACGCTTAACTCCTATGGGAGTTAGGTTATCAACCTGCACACAGTATGTAACATTGCTCGGTAGTACGATTGTTTTATGTCTTGATGATCCCCTGGTTGAAAGAATGCATGCTATTTGCCTACGCCTTAGCAATAGCTTCAATTCATCCAAAAAACCCTCGATAATGTTTGACTGGCATTCATTCAAACCATCACAAAGCAAATAGATGTTGTCCGGTAATGTTTTCCATGAGCCATAAATGACCCCCAATTCATTGTGTATAGCTCTTTCCAAGCTGCCTGCAGAATAATTCGCAAGAGAAATTAAAATTGGAAGATTGAGCTCTGGGTTTATCTTAATTATTTCTCTGCGTAATAATTTCAAAGCAGTCGATTTGCCTACGCCGCCATCGCCCAGAATTATTACTAGCTCTCCAGAGTTGATCTCTGCAAGGTCATTAAATGATTTTATAAACTTTCTCGACCCAGACTCAACTGGAAGAGGATTGGCTGCACTACTTCCACGCATCCAATCAGGCAAGGGTTCATCAGATACCTTGGGGAAGATTGGGGTGTCAAAATTCAAATGATCTGCAAGATATTTACTGCGATCAAACGAAGCTCTGGGAAACTCTCTGATGTAACTAGCGACCTTAAAGAACCGCCCAACAACTTCCAATACGCTTTCCCATTTAGAGGAAAGTGCTACATCAAACTCCTCTAAACCCCAAACGAACAAATTATCTAAATTATTAACGTATTCTTCAGCAACTTCATGCGGATTGAATCCCTGTGCAAGCAACCTAACTCGGAGGCTATTTAAATCTTCGTTACTAGATATTGTGGCTAATTTTTCGCCGGCAATTTTAGCTAAACTGGCCCTTGAGCGTTCACGAAGCTGACTTTTGAGTGTTTTGCTTACACCTCCAGAACAAATGAATAGGTGCATGCCAATCACTGAGTTTTCCAGGGTGCTTGTTGCAGCAACTTTTGCTAACTCGACTGATATCTGAGATGGAGTGATTGCACTTCTCAGTCTTTTACATTGAACACAGAGAATTTTACCGTTACTGACTAGGATGCCTTCCGAATCAAAGCCTCCATCGCCAGTACCAGATGGTTTGCCCGTAATTTTTATACCAAGGTAATCTGATATGCATATAAGTGCCGCATGCACAAAATTTTCAAAATCGGCAGGGGAGAGGTGATCTATTGGAAGCCTTCTACCCTCAAAAAAAATGCTGTTGTTGGTTGCAGCAGAGTCTATATCGGACATAGTTTTAGTTGAAGCACATGATTTTGAATAAATTGTATTTAAGTTTAGCGCCAAGCACTTGGTTTGTACTGAGAGATTCAATTCGCAATACTGATTTCGAATTATTCTTTTCTGACTTTCTGAACTTAAATTCGGCCAATTCTGTATCTTTATCAAGCACCAGATTTGTATCGGTTAAACTCCAAGTCTGGATATTCTGCATAAAATAATATTGGTACAGTGCTTACCAATTCAGGCCTACTGAAAGTCAAAAGCAATCGTCTAACTTCAGGCCTATCGAAACCATTCAGAGGTATCTCAGCAGTAAGTTTTGCGGGAATTATGTCTTTGTCACTCATCGTTTCGCCTTTATGAATAAGGTGCATTCCAGCATCGATTTCACTAATTATTTTGTCAGCATTTGAATCAAGCTCTTGGCTGCGAGTGTATTCAAGCAAGCTTAGTATTGCTTTTCGGATTTCTGATCCAAACCCCTCTCTCAGCGCTTGATAAATCTTCTCCGTGTTTAATTGCAAAGGAAAGATCAGTTGATTTGTGAAAGAGATTATCTCGTTGAATTTTGAATCGTTAGCTTGTTTGGATGAGCTAGCGAACGCATACAATTGCTTTTTATGATTAGACTGATCAGTGAAGAGTACAGAGCCCGTTAGCATTGCTAAAAACAAAGATGTTTCCAAATTAAAGCCTTTTAGAATTCGAAACTGCCCATTCTTCGGACCAATTTCTTGTAACGGTGCTATTGGATCTGCGATTGCATCCTTTTTAAATCTCTGCGCCACCTCTTCCAACATGTCCTGAGGTATTTCAGGCATGATTTTTTTAATATATTTCTTCAATGCCTCGATTGGAAGTCGAATCTGATCATTGAAATGGTCGATGTACATAATTTTTTTATGGAATGCAACATCTGATTCAGTTACTTTCCATTGCTTGGTTCTAGCTTCGACCATTTTCATCACCGTCAGTCCAAACTCAGAATTGAAGTCACCAAAATCAGGGATAACATGCACTAAGCCCAGCTCAATATATGGCTGCAGGACGAACATCAGATAGGTATTTCTTAAGGTTTGATCTTTGTACTCCGTAGGAACTTTTAGTGGGTTAAAAGCAGGATTTTTGGTTAAATGAGGATTGATAAAGGGGAAAGTAATTATGATTTCATCGAAATAAGCCAACCAGCTGATTATAGTTAAAGTAACTGTTCTAGCATCGGGAGCTCCTTGATAAACTGCTCTTAGAACGGATTTTTGAGCGCGTGGTAATAATTCAGTAAGATCTGTATCAGCTGGCCACAAAAGGGATATCAATTCATGAATTTTTCTGACTTGGTCTGCATTGATCTCTCTTCTGACTTCTTCCCAATTTTTTCCATCATCTATGCCAAGTATTTGGGTAAGTGCGTTACACAACATGAGATTTCTTTCTCTTATGCTGTAAACATCCCAACTTGGTCTAATATCTGGAGCTAGGCCATGGCAACAAGATTCGAACCGTCTGCCGCTTCCACATCCACATATATCTTGTAGCTTTTCACATTTTATGCGTTTTTTACGCTTGAGAAATTCAAACGATTTCGAGGTTCGTCCATAGGGATCATGAAAGCTGGAACTACCATCTTTGTAACCAATATAAATATCCCCTCCAAATCCAAAAAGATCTTTAGATTTTGGTAGTAATGTCTGAGCGATCTTCTTCCAATCACCATGATAACTATTCTCTGGGTACAACCATTCTGGTTGGCTGGAGGCGATGAAACGTTTTGCTCTTTTCTTAATCAGCAAATTGATTGCTGTTACTTCCGGGCCGGTCAATTTACGGTTTCTAATCCATAAATCCTTTCGAACAAATGACGTGCCTCGAAAACGTGCGTTTGTCCGCCGTTTCAGTAAGTCTATTGATTGAGGATATTTTGCATATTCTAAGTGAGTCAAAATCAGACAATAATCCTCATTTAACGGAAAGATAGTTTGAGTCCCAATTAGTGAAATATCTGGATCCTGTGGATATGAACAAGCAATGTTGGAAAGAGGAATCTCTGCGTTATAAAGGGTCACAGGATGATCTGATATGATGAATTTAATGTCGGCATCTTCAGCAGAAACGATTTCCCTTACTGCTTCAGACCACATTGTGCAATGCATTAATCTCAAGCTTTGCATTTCCAGCATCAACTCAGTCTGAGTGAGAGTAGGGTAGTGGGCTTTTATCCAGTCAAGACCCTTTGGAGTTCTCAATCTTTGAGCATCCACATATTCGAAAAATGCATCAAAGTATTCAACTAATTTAGATTGCTCACCGTCTATTACTGCCTTTACTGCAACTGCGCCTTTAGTATCTATGCTTCCAAACAATAACTTTTCAATATCATCATTGATTTCAATCCCAAAAAAAGTTGTATATAGATCTTTTTGATTAAAACAACTAGCCGGTGAATTAAAGCTTTTGGCTCTATGAAGTTTGATGTTGCCATCATGAAGAATTATTTGATTCGGGCTCAGATTGAGGTAATGCAGTTTATCGTAAGAGTTTTGTATAAAACCCTTCTGATACCATTCAGGTACGTAATGATTCAATCTTGTTTTTTGAATGACCATATAACGTTATTGTTAAGAACAGTATCACTACTTTCCAAATTCAATTCTAACTCGTAATTACTTTACTAATCCAATCGGGCTGTTTCATTAGCTGCTACCATATTTGAACGATTCTGGTTGTGATCAATATTCACAAAAATTCATTTCACAGCGTATGATTAATTGTTAAAATTAAATTATTAGGGACTCACTAAGGTGTCACAACTAATGTTTTTTGAATGTCCTGCAGTTCTTTTTGTTTTTTTGCATTCTCAATCATCAAATTAAGTAGTTCATTGTCACGCTGTAGTTTATTAATCTTCTCATAATCAGTACCTCCAGTACCGGCTTGGGATGCTTGTAAATCCAACACATTCTTAAGAAGCTTTAAGCTATTATTTGACGTTGTAAGCTCATTATTTGAATTTATCAAGCTTAGCTCACTTTGGGCTTTTGCTAAATCAATATCTGCTTTTCCCAGGTCTAGGCCTTGTTTCTTGGCATCAACCTTAATCTTTTCATTCTCTTTGACAAAGTTTAGATATCCACTAAATACGTCCTTGGCGGTTGCTGATGCTGCCAGGGCTTGAGCATTTGAATTGAAGTTGAGTTTGGTGATGCTTCCATTGTCATCAAAACTGACTTGCAAGTTGGTGTCTTCAAAAACTCTATTAGTCAAATCTAAAGTTGCTATATGACCGAACTGGGGTATAGGCACAATGCTATTACTCAATACTAGGGTCTCATTTTCACGTTTTACCGACAATTCAACCTCTACGTTTGCCGGGACCCTGTAAGCAATCCCAAAATTACCGGCTATTTTTTTAGGCTCAGGAGCAGTTTCTACTTGAGCCACTCTTCTGAATGCTAATTTGAAATTTGGACAGTTCGAACAATGAACTAGAATGTCCTTATCAGCATTGAGTGCTCTTTGAAAGAAGGCAGGGTCTTTATCTAATGTTAAATTTATCTCTGAGCTAGGATCAGATGTTATTTTTAGTGAAGGAAGGGTGCTTTGGCTTATTTTAAATGTCAAGTAAGCTTTTGCAGAAGCCAACTTACCCAATTCTCCATTCATATCTGTGTCCTTAAGAGAATCATTGATATTGGTCAGTTTGGCATTTAAATGTGATTTTTCAACTAATTTGCTAGCAAGTCTTCTTTCGTTTTCAGTACGCAACTTTGGATTCAGAAGATGTTTATAAAATTTTAGGGTTGCTTCGATTGCAATAATCTCTTGTTCCACATTTGTGATTTTGTTTGAATACTCAGTCTTATTTTTTTGGTTGGCCTGAATGTCAGAAACATGTGATTCTAACTGTTTGATCTCAGCTAGTTTCTTTACTATAAATCCAGGGCAGTTAGATACTACTTTACCCATGCTTATAACGCCTTTAGCGTTGTAATAAGTTGGACCTGGGAGTACGTTTGGGATAATTGTGGATTGAGCTAACGAAAAAATTGCAGTCGCTACATTAGTAATTATTGGGCCAGTTTGATCCGTTACTTTACTATTTATGGAAGAAATAAAATTGTTATTCCCCATCGTAACTGCTAATTCCTGAGTTTTCGTCTTTGATTTCAAAGCTTGATAATCAAGTAAATAAACCTGCGAATCATCGCCTTCTAAACTAGACGTTAAATTGGTATTCACTTTAGTAATTAGATTGTAATTTCCATTATCCAAAGTCTTGCAATCAGTGATTTCACCATCAACAGTTAATGTAAATCGTTTGGTAGGTAATTTATATATCAACCCTGAGCCACTACTATTGTTCTGCTGATTTTCCGCATATTTGAAAGGGATCAGGCTAGTGCTTTTTAAAGAAGTTTCACAAGAAGAGAGCAGTAAAATGCATGCAATGCACAGACAAAAACCTTTCATTTTCTTATCCTCACCTAAGACGTATTTTTTATATTAATTTACATACTCCTTTGTAAGAATTTACGCTTAAATTACACTTATATCAATGAGCCTATAGCGATAAAATTACAGGGAGAACAATATGAGAAATTTGGTTTGGGTAATTGCTGCGTTATGTTTCGCAATGTCAGGCTGCTCTTCGGAAAAAGCTACAACTGGATTAATCTACGAAATTGAAACTCCCTTGAAATTGACTGATGCTAAAAATCAAGAATACAAGCATGATTTGATGGTAGGGCCAAAAGGTAAAGAATTTCCTATATCGGTAATTTGGACTTCAGGTCATGACGAGTCCGGATGTCAACGGATTACTGGTATAAAGATTCATCGTCAAAAAGGTGGCAATAATAGCCTTATCAAATCTGTAAAGGTAATATTAGAGCCTACATGTGTAATGGAATTTGAATCAAATGATGAGTCCAGATTTCAAGTAGCAGTCATTAATATGGAGACTGAACTCACCCGAGGTATAAAGAAATATGATTTTCGAGGAACAATTGCGACTATCAAAGGAAATGGGAGCAGTTTTTTTGAAGTAGGGCAGAAAAAATAATCGGAGTTATAAAACACATCTAGGGAGAAGGAAATGCAAGAATTGGTCACTTTAGTTGGTGCTGTGATTGCAGCCATCGCAGGCATTCTGAATTTATGGAAAACATTTGTAGATCAAACGGACAGAATCTATGTAAAGACAGGCCTTTTCAGACCAATTGCTACTCCAGCCACTTCTCTTTATGTAGTGAATACGGCAAAGCATCCTGTTACGCTATCTGATTATGGCTTTGTTTTAGAAGATGGAAAGCTATTTTCTATTCCTTGGTATGATGAAAATGAGGCAGTTTTTGATGGCGTGGATAATCATGCCTTTTATTTGGGAAACTCTACTATTCCTCCACGAGATATGTTTGCTGTGGGTATCTCTTTCAATGAAAAAATAATTGGATCTTTTGCGGTTACAACAACACAATCAAGATATCGCGTTCACATGATGCAATCTTGCTTAAATCCTATAGCGTTTTATAAATGGTTAAGCGCTTCTTTCAATCCTACATATGGAAATTAGAGGTTGGGAACAGGCTAGGCATGAGTAACAAATTAAGTGAGGATTTTGAACATGCGATGTATAGCATTTATGACCGAGCATTAAATGAAGCAGGTTATAAAGCTACAACTTTTAAAAACATGCATTTAGAACTTGGAGCCGTTGAAACCGCTCGGAGATTGATTCTATCTCCGAAAACTCCTGATGGGTATACAGCACTTTGGGAGAGAGGGCGTTTAGATCTAACTTTGGAAGCTTTGATTTATGAAAATGAAAAGTGGCATGAACTTTTCGCTGCAGAAGAGTTAGCTAAATGCACTAAAAGATTGAAGCAATATGGATATTTGAAATAAAAGGCTACTTTACCAGTTAAGCTTGTGGTTAAACTCAGTATTTTGATGACGACTATAACCTTACGAATGCAGGTTATTTTTGGTGTAGTGATTATCTCTCACATGCCTGATATCCTATTCCCTGAAGTCATATAAAACCAGCTGTATGTCGCATCCAATGTCCTGATGCGGCTTCCAATAGTGTTACACCCCTGTGTATTGTGATAGAAGCATTGATTGTTGATGCTACCAAGTTAAAGAGCTCTGTAAAAACACAGTAAATAATCTAGAGAACTGGTTACAATGATCCGAAACAGCTCATAACCTATGATCATTATATTATCACCTGCTGCACCTGTATCCGTAATTTCAGAGGTACTTTTAGAAGATTGGGCAATTCAAGAGATCGTGTCTCAAGAAGGTGTAACCTACCACTTCATCGGATTTATCAATGAGCGTGGAAGAATATCAACTCCCATCTCCGCTTTGGATACTGAGTTAAAAGAAGGCCATACAATTAGTGGAAGGTTATACAAACTAGTTGGGCCGCCAGGTGATATGGCTCAGTTTGAGCTTGACGCACTCTGCAAAGCCTCTTTATATAGATACAAAGGAATCTCAATAAAAGATGTGACACTCGATTTTATGGGTAAACGACATTAAAGACCTTGGAACTCCAATACAACTTCGATATTCCTCAACCTATCCCTTGCTGAAAGGGGAGGGTCATAAATCAATTTCTCCTCATCATAAACTTCGAAGATTGTAGTCCACGTTTCACCACTGTTGTTTTTTCTTAGTCCTCGCATGATTCTTTTCAAACGGTACATCCTCCAGCAATCATTCTCAGTGAGGTGCTTGGGGGCCGAAATATGTACAGCTGTAAGTTTTGTTCACTGGTTAGCAGCCAAACTCTGAAGCTGCGAAACAGAGCTTAGAATATACATTGAATGCGTTTTGAAGCCCTCGATTACCTGTTCAACTTCAGCATAAAACCATGCTTTATGAAGTTGCACATGTATATAACTCCAAAGTTTTTCGCCATTTGGAGCAAGCTCTTTTGGTAAGGGGATCTCACTGTTATTAATGGTCTCAAACATTTTCCAGAATTAATGCGCAATATTAAATGAACACTATAGATTGTAGTCCTATAGTGTTCATTTTGGCTATATGTGACTTCTTTATAAAGGAAGTCGTATGGAAATTAATAGAGCATTCGGCAAGGCGCTACAAACAGTCAGAAAGAAAATAGGATTAACCCAAGAAGACTTTTCCGATACCTCAAGCAGAACTTATTTAAGTACTCTTGAAAGAGGGCTCAAATCACCAACCATTGAAAAAGTTAATGACTTGGCCAAGTCATTGAATATTCATCCTCTAACACTTTTATTAAAGACGTACGCTAATGCTGATGGTGTGAGCGATATAGAAAAGCTAATTGAGCAAGTTAAAGCAGAAGCACTTTTATTTGAGTAAAGGTAGTCACTTGATTATTACTTCGCTCCGTCCTCATTTGCTGAGGATATGACCATTTTTGAGAGCAACATGTCATGAGTAACTTGATAGCTCTCGAAAAATTTCGCCCATTTAGCATATCCCCCTAACTCGCCAACAGCTCGAATCATGGCTATGTGAGAGGCAGTTAATATTTCAACTTGGCGTTGTAAGTCAGCAATCTTTGCTTCGCGGGCTGCTATCGCTTGGGCAAGATTCTCTTTTGAAATCTTCCCCACACGACCTTGCCATCTTCTAAATTCTATTTGCCTATCCTGAAATATCTTTAGCTGAGCAACTCTTTGAGAATTCCGGGTAATTGACGAAGCAGCTTTTAAGCCTTCAAGCCTATTTACCACTCCTCTAGCAGTGATAGTTTCATCGTTATCAAGCATCTGCTGAAGCACTAACTCTATTTCTATATCAATAGAGAGTTGTTGGCTACTAGCGAACGACTTAGTCATCGTGTACCGTCCTCGAAGTATCTTTGCGCCTGGAAAAATCTTGGCCTTCAGGGAAGACTTGTGCCCCAGTGGGGGTCTTTAATATTTTGCGTATGCTCTCCAACCTGATCGTTGCATGTTCAATTTGATTTGATCGGCCTATTGTATTTGCGGGTTTAGCCTGTGCCTCAGTGAGAGCAACTTGAAATCTGCGTTCAAGCTTAATGAGATTGCTTATATTTTCAGGAAGATTTGTCGCGGTAAGATGTCGGCAACCCGAAAAGCACTCCAGATGTTTTGGACAAGGATCGACGGTGAAACTATTGATGCAATGCCCGTAAGGCGTCGAGTGGAAACCATCAGCTTCGACCTTCAAATATTCAAAAGCTGCATCTTCGCCATCTTCGTGCTGAATTTTCCGAAATTGCTGAACGATAGGGCCGCTTGCTCTTCCCGCTTTGATCAATCGAGCTACAGTTGCGGCTTTCACGCCTAATGTAGTTTCCACTTCTGGTGGAAGATCTATATGGTCTAATTCTTCGGCAAGTGACCTATGATCATATTCATAGCTTTGTGCCACACTTCGCCGATCAAATCGTTTTGTGATTGCAGTATCGGCAATGCCTAACCGAAAGAGCTCGGAGTTTTGGAGATGTCTAAAGGAGTGTGGGTTAAGCGAAAGCTTTCGGTATTCATCGTTATGCGCATAGTTTTCGAATAGACTTGAAACGGAAATATGTGAGCCAGAAAGTGAGTGCTGCAACATAGCAGCATCGAACCTGCCCACTGAATAGTATCGTTTTATATCGCACAATCCATCGTTACGTCCTTCAGCAAGCGCACGTTTAGGCATTAAGAACATAAGATCTTGGGCAGGAAGGACTCCTTCGGCTAATCTTAGAGGGCTAGTATCGGACAGTTTAGTGGAGACGCTTTTACGCAAATATTCTTCAACTTCATCTATTCTCAAGAACACATTAACCCACTTAAATCTGGAATCATTCCACTCAATTCCATTTGCTTGTCTGAAGGTAAGCTTTCCTTTAAGGCGGTTGAAGAAGATATATAAAGCCCCATTCAATTGAGCGTTATCGCTGATATTAAATTGCAATTCCCGCATTTCATCAAACACACTTGGATCATAAGAACTACGGTAGCGAGAAGAGTAATTTTGAAGCTGATCAGATGATAAATTGGCGAATACTGGGTTACCTGTGAGGTGGGTGTATAGATCGACGGCAGAGATCAGTTCATCTTTGTTGAACCATGGCAGTATTCGATTCTCCTCAATCTGACGTTGCAAGGTATATCTCAAGGGGTGCGTGGCACTTACTATCTGATCGAGTGTTTCAGTCAAAATCCCTTCAAACATCGAAGGAATATACTGTGCCGTTTCAAAAAGAACAATGCTGTCCGAGTCAGGGCTTTGCTGTTTTTCAGCAAAATGACGTAACATCAACGCCCGAGAGTAGCCTCCTAGCTCTCCCGCGGGACGACCAGAAGCATCTTAATAATCACGAGCCCTTTTCCAATCTGCCGGCAAAAGACAAACCTCCCCAATGCGTAACCCACAAAGAAGTAAAATTTTGACTTGAGCAAATCGCAGCATGTCTAGAAAGCTCTTTGGTTGTTCCGTGAAAACGATACGCACCAGTTCCCAAAATGCTTTCTTTTCGGGAAGCTTGGCTGCATTTTTTCTTTCAGCCAACTCCTTGCGAAGTTCATCTGTAGTCTTAGTGAACTTTGTGCGGTTATTCCTGATATTGCGTCGTTGAAATTCAAGGGCCGGGTAGAGCGGTCCGCAATTTGTGATATGGTTGATATCAAGAATATTTTTTACCACGCCTAGAATGCAATCTGCTAGCTTGCCAGAAGGCTGAGCTGCTTGAGCAACTTCATATGCATGTGAATATCTTCAACCAATAAATCCCATGGCTCCCGCGAAGTGCAGGTGGCTATGACCCTAAGTGGCCGAGCAATGCTACCAATTACATGCCTCGTGGTATTTCGACGAGAAAGTAACTGCTCCAAAATCGCACTCTTTATAAAGTCTTGCCAGGAGCTTGTTAGCGGCGTTTTTCTTAAAACTTGAGTTCCTGTTTTGGTTCGTCTTGAATTTAACTCCTGAAGCGTTTTAACGTCACTTCCAAAGTCTCTAATCCAATGCACGGGAGGAGGGGAGCCTTTCACCATGGCTGTTATATTCCATGCGCTCTCCTCATGTACTATTCCATCTGAATAAAGATGTAAGTCCCATTGGACTTCGTGATTAGCGGCCAAGGTGCGCCCAAAGGCAATGAATGACTCATAATGTTCATTCGGCATGGTCGCCCTCAATTTCTGCAATCAAAGACTGAACATTTGCTATGGTCTTTTCTAGCTGAAGAAATGCTGGAGTGCGTAAGTCTGCACGGCTCGAATCCGCAAATAAGGACACCACGCCTCTAAAGTCTGCTAATACCTTCCTATGTATTTCACTATCGTGTAATGGCATAAATTTTTTGCATCCATAACAGGCCATTACGGGATTGAAATCGCATGAGGGTTGGCCGCTACAGCAACCGCCAATACCGGTTATTGGTATCCCATGTGGCACTGCACCGATTTGTTGGTCAGCCTTAAGGGAAGTCAGCTCTTCAGTACTTATAAATCGCTCATGTCCAATTTTTGCGATCTGCTGATATATCTTTGAAACGCCGAGTGCACGATTAACTAACTCTGCTTGATTCGGTGAGGTTTGGAAGTAGACCAAAGCTGTATCAAGATCACTGTGCCCTAAAAATTCAGCGAGTTCTTCTTGATTGGCCCCGGCATCTGCCAGGCGTTGAGCCGCAGTATGGCGCAGTTCAGTTGTGCTTCTACTTTCAGGCAACAATTCGCCAGTAAGTCTGCTAATGACTTCTGCAGTTTGCTTTGCGCTCTCCACTTTAAAAAATCTTTCTGACCCATCTAAATCTTCATTCTTTCTTCGCAGGTAAAGCTCGGCAAAAAGCCCAGCCCATTCATTCTTTACTCTTCGCGGTAAATGTAAGGTTTTCCTTTTCGTACGTTGTTTGATCATCCGAAAGCTCAAATGTACGGATGGAAAATCACTTGCTTCATCTGACCAAATACGTACATCAGCCATGCGTAGCATTGCAATTTGCAAAGGTCTCAAGCCAAACTGGAAGGAGCTGATCAGAATGGCTACATCTCTTAATTCTTGATCAGAAAGTGACTCAGAACTCTTATAAATCTGCTGTGCAAGCTCATCAAAATATGCGATCAGAATTGCCTCTTCATTCATACTAAGAAAAACATCTCCCGTTCTAACACTCGCGTATTTATCCATTGCTCGGATGGAGAGATTTGAAAGAGATGGCAAAAAGTCAGAAGACCAGCCTTGTAAATTGGACCGGCAAAGAAAGTAGAGGATACTTTTCAGGCTGCTTAGTTGAGATGAGGTGTAGTCTTTTGCTAGTGTAATGTGCCAGTATTGACGCACTGTGGTCGGTGTGTTTTTGATAAGAAGCCACAGTTCCTCAGAAGGGATGCGTTGGAGGCTAGAATAATAAAAAGTGACCGTCGCAGGAGCTGTAGTTTGCAAAAGAAAAGCTACCCAGGATTTCAATAAACTTTTTAGATCCAAGTCATGCCAATCAAATTTAAGCGAAGTTACTGAACCACCAGCTGAGATCTTCCATACATCCAAATCTTGAGGATTCTGAATGGACCTATGGGTATCGTTAAAGTCATCGTAATATCTAATTACAGATGAAAGTTCAGGCAAATCGAAAGGGAGTTTTTCACCCACCTCCTGGAACAAGCGACCTTGAGTCTCAATTTTCATGGCTCACTCCTTGGAATAGCTCTTAGGAGTGCAATACGATCATCAAAAACATTGTTCCATACACTTGCCAGCCTATCTTCAAAGACTGCTTTTGCATATTTACGAGGCATATCTGAAGTTCTGGACCATCCAAAGAATGATCGCATTTTCTGCAGTGCCACATCCATAGAGTCACCCAATTGAAGCAGTTGATTTAATCGAATCACTGCGCATGTATGTCTTAAGTCGTGAGCAGTTATGGAAGTCTTCCCTGTTCTCAGTTGCAGATCATGCATAACACTTGCAGTCATGAATTGTGAAATCTTCTTAAAGAGCAGGGTGATTGACTCAGTGGATAGGGGATTATTGTGTTGAGAGTTTATAAGAAATGGATGGCTCGGTTTCCCTCGATAATTCTCGATGTATTCTTGAATTACGTTTGCTGTTAATTCACTGACCGGTATTTGCCTTATTGAGTCTACTGTTTTTATGCTCGGTTTGTTATATCGAGTGTCCTCATCGGTATTAGCATAAGGATTTTTTTGCACAGCTAGCCAATATCGAGTTACACCTAACTCTTTGTCGTAGCCGCTCCTTACTACATCTATAGGAAGCGAAAGCAGCTCTCCACGACGCAAACCTTGATGAAGTAGCACAATAAATATTACAAACACCTGCCACTTTGTTCGAGTATTCCTGAAGGGATTTGTAGGTGAGGTTGGATCCAACGTTATATAAAGGGCCTGTACCACACTTGCGGGGAGTGACCTGATTACATCTGGGCTAGGTTGCCTTTTTATTTTCAACTGTTGATACAGTAAATTTAGCCTATTCACTCTAGCTTCAAGTTCTTTAAGTTCACTAAAAGGGTTGTTGCCCTTACTCAGCCTCAATAAAGTAAGCCTTATGAACTCAAAAGCAGTATGCCATTTCGTATGAGCACTACTATTAATTGTGGGTTGATTTTGGATTGATACAAAATACGCTTCTAATAGCTCTCCGATACTGGCCAGGTCAACCCGTGTAATCGCCTTATCCAGGAAGCCGCTCCCCCAGAGGGAGTCAGCAAATTGGTATAAATCTTCGATATACAGCATTTGCTTTTGTCGCGTGCTGGTTGCGAGGTCAGCAGAGTTGTGCAAACTCCAAATTGTCGCCCAATACCTAGGTAGTCCTAGCGCATCAACTAGTGTCGGACCATGTAGTTTCGATGGGATATCTGCAAGAGTAATCTGCTTCAGCAAAGTTATTCTCCATTAGAGTTTCATCAGATGTTTACACGAATTTTAGAATACTTCAACAACACATTGATTATTAAGAATAAGTGCAATATTTATTGCATTTCCTATAAGAGCAATACAAATTCATTGCAACAGGAGTAACTACTATTTATGCCTAAATCTTTGCTTTGAAAAATAGTAATTTTGACAAATCTACGCAACACTATTGAATATGCTATTCTTTCGCATAATGTATATTATGTTAAATAGTAATGATGTCCATATTACTGCTGTTGGATTTAAGTTATTATCTAAACTCCTCTCTTAAAAGGTACCAAGGATGAAAAACATTTATCTTTGTGTTGCTTCTGTATTCATTGCCAGCTGTACTGCGCAGCATAGTCATGTCACTGCTCACCAATTGGATCGTTCCAACTCCTTAACTAAACCGGTACAAATAACCGGCAAGGTTGATCAGGAGTTGAAAAGCGGAATTCTTGGTAGAAGTGTGACGAGCACCGTATACATCTACTTTGATAATGTGTTGCATGTACAAGGTAAATTGGATCGCTATGGTTTCGGTGAATTGCCAGGCATTAGTTACCAGGATAAACGTGTTTCGAGCAGCTGCAATTCGAGACCTACCGGTTTAGAAACGGCGGAATTAAGCTGCGAGGTTTTTATTAATAGCGAACGCGCAACAACCTTGGTGATGCAGACCAGGAAAAACCGTAAATACTAATCAGCACCCTATTCGAATTTATCTTGGATAAACACATTTAAAATTCGATAGCAGCAAAGAAACTATTCAGGCAAATCCTCATGCTCTTCGAATATTTCCCTGAAGCGCTCAGCGAGCTTTTCGAATGCGTTGAGTAGCATTGGGTCAAAATGTTCAGGACGTGTACGACCATCACCTTTCAGCATGATTTGTAATGCATGCTCATGTGTATATGCAGGCTTGTATGGGCGCTTGCTGCGTAATGCATCATATACATCACTAATCACCATGATCCGTGCAGCTAATGGAATAGCTTCACCTTTTATACCATTTGGGTAACCAGTCCCATTCCAGCGCTCATGATGATTAAGGGCAATTTCAGCGCCCATCATGGTAAACGGTGATGTACTGTTTCCATTGCCAAGAATGCTGTACCCTAATGCTGCATGGGTTTTCATGATTTCCCATTCATCAGGCGTATGTGGGCCAGGTTTAAGCAAAATACGATCGGGGATCCCAATTTTGCCAACATCATGCAGAGGGCTGGCATGGTAAATGGTGTCACAAAATTCGGAACCCATGCCAATATTTGCGGCCAGCTCCTTACAGAAAAAAGCAATACGGTGGATGTGATCGCCAGTTTCTTTATCACGGAATTCTGCCGCCCGCAGTATGCTGAACATAGAATCAAAATAACTGGTTAACAGCTGCTCTGTACGCTCTTCAACTTGTACCTCAAGTGTACGGCTGTAATTAGTTAAAAAGTCGTTATATTCCTTCAGACGTAACAGGTTTCTAACCCGAATCCACAGCTCGGCACGGTCTACCGGTTTGGTCACAAACTCCTCTACCCCACATTGTAAAGCGCGCATTCTGGAGTTTCGGTCAACCAGCGCTGTGATCATGATGATAGGGATCACTTTTGTTGCTTCATTACTTTTCAACTTCTCGGCTAACTCAAACCCATTCAGCACCGGCATCATTGCATCCAATAGAATCAGATCCGGCTGATGCTCTTTGATTAGCTCGAATGCCATTTTCCCGTCATGTGCATGCAAGGTGGCATAGCCCTCAGAGGTCAAGATGGCATCCAGGTATGTACGGTTTTTTTCCTCATCATCTGCTATGAGAATGGTCTTGCGCGTGACTTTCATATCCATGTTATTTATCCCCCCGCAAGCTAATTTCAATGTAGGAATTTGCCACAAGGTAGCTTAAGCCCGCCTGAAAAATGGCTGGATTAGCTTTAAACTTTGCTGGAGTTTTTTTAAAGTACCGCATCAACTGTTTCCAGAAATTCTTTATAACGGATCGGTTTGGCAATATATCCATCACAGCCTGCGTGACGCATTTTTTCTTCATCGCCTTTCATGGCAAATGCAGTCAGCGCAATAATTTTAATCTTGCTGGTTTTACTATCTTCCTTTAGTAAACGCGCTGCAGTGAGGCCATCCATGCCTGGCAACTGAATATCCATCAGGATAACTTCCGGTAACTGGTTGCGCGCAATATCCAAGCCATCAACAGCGTTTACCGCTTGCAGTACTTCGTGCCCGGAGGTTTCTAACAGCAGTTGTGCGAGTTTCATATTGGTTGGGTTATCTTCAACAATCAGGATTTTTGCCATATTTACCTCTATGCTTTATATCCTGAGGAGTGTTTTTTATTGCCGGCCAGTGCACGGTGCACTTCACTGAGGAAGTTGCCATGATTAAATTCAGATTTCTCAAGTACCGCCAACACGTGCCCTTTAAGCGTTTGCTGCTCTTGCGGCGACAGGAATTTGGACGTCACAATAATGATAGGGATCTTGGCTGTACGCGGATCCAGTTTAAGGTTTTCAACGACTTCAAATCCATTGATTTCCGGCATCATTAAATCTAGTACGATCAAGTCAGGTTGTTGTAATTTGGCGATATGGGTAGCTTCATTGCCGCCGTAAGCACGTAGCACAGTGTGCTTTGTATGCTCAAGATGAGATGAGATGATTTCTACCGCTTTAGGGTCGTCATCAACCACTAAAATTTTTGCGCCTGGCTGGTTGTGCTCGGGTTTGGTAAAGCCAAGCTTGCTTAATGCCGTTTGCAAATCATCCGCAGAAACAGGTTTTTGTAATACCTGGGCGGCACCTAAAGACAGGCCACGATTACTATCAGCCACAATCGAAAGAATCACTACCGGGATATGCGCAAGCTTGGGGTTGGCTTTTAAGGTTGTCAGGAACTCCCAGCCATCCATGCCGGGAAGAAGAATATCCAGCGTAATTAAATCAGGAGGGCTATTGTCCGCCAAGAGAGCCAGGGCTACTTCGGCCGTAGTCGCACGCGTGACACGACAGTTATCTGATTCAAGCTGTAACCTGATTAAATCCGCGGCCCGGTCATCATCTTCCAGCACCAATACATGTGGGGAATCCGACAGAACCAATTGCCGGATACTTTCACCGGTTTGTGTGGATGCCAACGCTGCGTCTACCAGGTTGGTTTTGTATTGCAGCCATACCGTAAATGTACTGCCCTCACCCGGTGTGCTGGTCACAGCCACCGCACCGCTATGCAATTCCGCAAGTTTCCTTACCAGTGCCAGGCCCAGGCCAGTGCCTTCAAAGCGCCTTGAAAGCGTGCTTTCAACTTGCACAAAAGGTTGGAAAAGGCGGGTTATATCTTGTGCTTCAATCCCTATTCCGGTATCGGTAATCGCGATCTGGATAAACTGTTCAGCATTACCGATCGGTGAATAATGGCTCTTCGGTATATCTCTAGTCTGTTCAAGCACGTATTCACGCGAAACCAGGCTGGCTTGTAAAGTGATCTGTCCGCCTTCAGGTGTAAATTTAACCGCGTTGGAGAGCAGGTTATAAACGATCTGTTTCACTTTACGGGCATCCAGCCAGGCATTGCCTAACGCATCTGATAAATCGGCCTGTAATTTAATACGTTGGGTAGATGCTTTTTCTTTAATGATAGAAAGGCTGTTTTGCAGCAAACTCTGAACGTCAATGACTTCACCCTCAAGCTCCATACGCCCGGCTTCAATCTTTGATAGATCAAGCACATCATTGATCAATGAAAGCAGGTGTTGCCCGCTTTCAAAAATATCATTGACGTAAACTTTCTGTTTGTCTGCGAGGTCGCCAATCAAGCCATCGCGAAGTATTTCCGAGAATCCAATAATGGCATTCAGCGGTGTGCGCAGTTCATGAGACATCGTAGCCAGGAATTCAGATTTCATCTTATCTGCTTCCAATAGCTGTTCGTTTTTTGAGCTGATTTCTTCACTGCGTAAATGCAATTGCTCGGCCAGCAGCTTGAGGTCACCATACTGTTCAATGTTATGCAGGGCTACGCCCAATTGCGCAGAAAGCCGTTCAATAAAGGTCTGATCGCGGTCTGAAATCGGTTGGCTGGCGGCCAGCACCAGCACGGCGAGACATTTATCCTGATAGGTAACCGGGCAAATGATGATACCTGCCGGCTTGATGGAAAGTAACCCTGTTTCCAGGCTGAGGGATGGAAACAGGTCGACATCACGCAATATGAGTGTCTGATTATTTTGAATCGCCTCCCCTATTATTCCGTGGCCAAGTTTAAATTCAGTAAGGATATCAGTCGGCGCAGCATGCGTGCTTTCCAGACGATATAATCCAGCCCATTCATCGTAGCCATAAATTGCAGATACCGGAAATGCATGGTTTCTGGCTAGCGTCTCCAACATGCTTTGCAGGATGTTCGGACGATCGTAATTGGCATTGAACAGCCTTAATATTTCGGTATGCGTCTGGTCATAGATGGCCGCATGTTTAAGGTCAAATTCAATTTGCTTGAACTCGCTCACATTGCGCGCAACGGTGGATAAATGCGTAGGGATGCCATCCGCATTTTTATGTGCCACCACTACCTGGGATACCGGGATATCCACCCCTCCCCGGCTGATAAAAGCGGTTTCGCCGCTCCACACTCCCGTGTTGAGTGCTGCAGGAATGGCTTTGTTATGAATCAGATCAATCGCCCATGCAGGGCGCATGCGCGAGATGGCTTGTGAGGCGATATCTTCATTTTCACCAATCCCCAGTAGTTTGCGCCCTCCCCGGTTAAGGTAAAAATAATCGCCTTGAAGGTTAGCGTTTGCAATGAGGTCAGGGGAAGCATCCAGAATATCCGTGAGCCGTTTTTGTTCAGCAGACGCTAGTTTGCGGATGTTAAGATCGCGTTGAATCCGCCAGATGAGTAAAGGGAAGAAAATCAGAATGGCCACAGACATGACAGTAAACAGCACCAGCAAGTCTTTAGCGTGATCCTGCTCTAACCTGGTACGATCATCCAGCAGGTTCTGCTCTTCAAGTGACATGGCACTGAAGACACCGCGAATCTCGAGCATATCTTCCCTACGAATAGAATCTTTACGCAGGAATTCCTTTAATTTGTCTACTGATGCTGTGCGGGCAAAATCTGCAACCTGATTAAAGTAAATCAGGCGCCTATCGATAAGCTTTCTAAGTTGGGTAATTTGTTTTTGCTGGAAGCTATTATCTTTGGTGAGCACCGCAAGTTCAGTAATATCTTTTTGCAACTCGGCCAGCGCAATGTCACGTCGATTAATAGCACTCTCATCACCGGTCAATAAAAAACCGCGTTGAGAAACTTCCAGTTGATTGAATAGCCCTAAACCTCTATCCAGTTTTGAGATGACTTCATTGGTATGGGTGACCCAGCGATTGTTCTCAGAAAAGCGCTGCAAATAAATGATACTGGTAATACCCAGAATCACTAACAGCGCAAAAAAGCTGATAAACCCATAAATAATGATGGATTCTAAAGCCCAAAGCTCTTTACGTTGCGAATTCCCCGGTACCACCCCACTAAGCATTGCGATTCCTATCTTGTTTTTAATTTCAAGGATAAGTCTGTATTGCTTTTAAGTCGCTGTTTGACGTTTATGGTTGGACAACGTTCAACCATCGTTTACTATTTGTAAGTTTTTGATTTAAAAAAATAATCGAGCATTTTTTTGCATTGGCAATCAAGTGCTCAGAAGCAGTAAGTAAATACATATTTACGCTAATCTATTCGTAGTGTATTTACATGTCAATTATTATTTTTACTTAAATTAATTATTACAATAACTGATTGAAAATCGTTTCTTATTACCGTGTTTAATATTGGCTTCCTTGGCTTTAAGTTAAAAATATGTCTAAGGTTTTGGCAGCTTAAATGTGAGAACGCTATCGCCTTGTTTAAAACCAAACAATGAGTTACCGCCGCTTACGACTGCAATATATTGCTCGCCATTTACCTGGTAAGTAATAGGTGGCGCATTCACACCATATTCCGATTGATAATGCCATAAGGGTTTACCTGTTTGGCTGGCATAAGCCGTAAACATGCCATTGCCTTCACCTGAAAATAACAAGCCCCCTGCTGTCGATAATACGCCGCCTACCAGGGGTTGTGCCGTTTTTTGCTGCCAGGCGATTTTTCCGGAATTTAAATCAATCGCGCTTAACAAACCCCAACGCGCATCATCGGTAGGTTCGCTGGATGTGTAGCGCATAGAATGCTTGCCATCATCGTTATCTGTTTCATGGATGGTGTACTTGATCGGGCTATGCATGGCAGCGACGAACACTTTTTGTTGTTGCTCATCTACGCTGGCAGGCGACCAGTTTGAGCCGCCAAGTATTCCAGGATAAACGACTGTCCCTTCTATGCTGGGTTTTTTAAACAGGTTATGTTGCGGCACAAACGCTTCCGATTTGGCTAAAAATTCACCAGTGACCCGATCATGAATATAGAACCATCCGGTTTTGCTCGCTTGCCCCACAGCAGCAATATTTTTGCCATGATGATTGTATTGAAACAGGACAGGCGGGCTTGCTAAATCGTATCCCCACAAGTCATGCGGCACTTGCTGATAATGCCACTTATATTTACCGGTCTCGGTATCCAGTGCGACCAATGAGACGGTATATAAATTATCTCCGGGTCTTGAAACATCATTCATTTGCGGCGATGGATTGCCGGTTCCGAAATACAAGGTATTGGTATTGGCATCAATGGCAGGCGTGCTCCACGCTGATCCTCCACCAAAAGTGGCGGCATCAGGATATGTTTTAAGCGCCGCTTTCTCTTCTGCAACATCACGTTCAAAATGACTGCCATCAGAGGTTTGCGTCGTAAAGGTGCCTTCCCATCCTTTGGTCGGGATAGTATCAAACTGCCAGACACGATGCCCATCGTTCGCATCAAATGCAGCCAGAAAGCCAGGGCGGCCATAGCGCCCAGTGACGCCAATCACGGCACCCAATGGCGCATCGCTGCGAGGGTTATCAATATGTAATCCATAACCCACGCCGGTAATGCCGATGATGACCTTGTTGTTAAACACGACCGGCGCCATGGCAATGCCCACGCCGGTGCCACCAGTGATTTTTCGGGTTTTATTAGGGTCGCTGCTATTTAGTGTGCCTTGCTGCTCTGTAGTCACCTGGCTGGCTGCTACATCAATATCCCAAAGTTTTTGTCCGGTTTTAGCATCTAGCGCGATTAATCTTGCATCTACGGTACCAATATATACCTTGCCTTGAGCCACTGCGACGCCACGATTGGCAGGTCCGCAGCACATGGCCCAATCTGCTTTGCGATCATGCGAATATTTCCAGAGTTGTTTACCTGTTGCCGCATCTAGCGCTAATACATGATTAAAAGGCAGGCTGACATACATGATGCCATTCACCACGATGGGTGTGGCCTGGAATGTCGCTTTGACGCCAGTTTCCACTTTCCAGGCAGTTTTTAATGTTGAGACATTATGCTGATTAATCTGTGACAGATTTGAAAACCGCTGCGACTTCAGATCTAAGCCATAACTTGGCCAATCTACATTGCCGGTATTGCTTGAAGTCGGCTTGGAAACTTGTGTGCAAGCCATTAAGGCTGTGATGGATGCCAAGCTTAAATAACGAAAAAGTGTACGCGTCATAAAGGGTTTCATTTCAAAATATTTAGTAAACTATACAGATTAGTATACATGTTAAATATAAACTTGAAACAGTTAAGTCTCCAAGTAAACGCCACTACCCCAAGGCGGCCATTTAAAAATTTTTTGCATGATGAAACTAAACTCCGTTTATGATGGACATAACAACAACGAAATAGTTAGTGCGATAATAAATATGAGTTCAATTGCAACTGCAGCGCTAAAACTTGCCGAAAAAGGCCTGATACCTGATGCACTTATCCGGAAAGGAATACAAAAGCTATGCAAGGACAGGTTAATTGAAATCAATGAAGAAAATTGCGAACGCGCGCAATCTGCACTCATCAAGTTTATAGAGCAGATGCAAAGCTCTGAGATTGCTCCCCTACCGGAAAAGGCCAATGCGCAGCATTACGAAGTCCCCGCCATATTTTATAACTATTGCTTGGGCGTTAATCGTAAATACAGCAGCTGCTACTGGTCACCTGAAACAAAAACTTTGGATGAAGCAGAGCAATTAGCACTTTCACAGACCTGTGCCCATGCACTGCTACAAGATGGTCAACAGATACTGGAATTAGGCTGCGGGTGGGGTTCATTAACGTTCTGGATGGCCAGTCATTACCCGAATGCCCGAATCACTGGTGTTTCTAATTCCGCCTCACAGCGGGAATATATTTTGCAGCAGGCCAACCTGCGCGGGCTTTCTAATATCAACATCATTACTGCGGATATGAATGTGTTCGATACCGATCAAACGTTTGACCGCATAGTATCGGTAGAGATGTTCGAGCACATGCGGAATTACCAGGTTTTATATGCCAAAGTAGCGCGCTGGTTAAAGTCGGATGGATTGTTTTTCAAGCATATTTTTGTGCATCGTCACGCGCCTTATACATTTGATGTCAAGGCGGATGATGACTGGATGAGTCAGTATTTTTTTAGTGGCGGCATGATGCCGAGTGACGATCTGCCACTATATTTCCAGGATGATTTGAAAATCATCGAAAAATGGCGCTGGGACGGCACTCACTACGAAAAAACTGCCAATGCATGGCTGGAAAATATGGACCAGAATCACGCTGTGCTTACTCCGGTGTTGCAATCTATATATGGTACAGATGACGCTGAACTGTGGCGGCAGCGCTGGCGAATATTCTATATGGCATGTGCCGAGCTATTTGGCTATAACCAGGGACAAACCTGGTGGGTAAGTCATTATTTGTTCTCGAAAAAATGAGAAGTTAAACATTAAATATGAACTCTAATAAATTGATTATATTTAATTTTATCTCTTTCCAAATTCTTTGGTGGGCGTGTGTGCTATCAGCTAAACCAGGATTGGGTTTTGCTGTTTTCCTGCTGGTCATCATTTTTACTCTAGCCCATTTAGAGTGGGTTGAAGGCTGGCAGCAAGCTTTACCGCTCATCATCACCGCTTTGATTGGCTGCTTGCTTGACCAGATAGGTTATTACATGGGATTGATCAGTTTTGAATACCCGGAATTCTGGACAAGTTATATTCCGCTCTGGATGATTGCCTTATGGCTGGCATTTGCCTGTACCTTAAACGTCAGCATGCGCTGGTTACAGCCTAAACCTATGCTTGCAGCAATACTGGGTGGCATTTTTGGCCCTCTGGCTTATCTTGGCTCCGCAAAATTACAGGTGATACACCTGCCCCATCCCACGCTTAGCCTGGCGTGGGTAGCGCTGGAATGGGCAATTGCCATGCCATTCATGTTTTGGATACGCCGGCAGTTATCTCAAACCATTCTCGGGAAACCCGCATGATCTACTTTTATGCATTGACTGCGATTTTGATGTTTGCCCTGAGCGGCTGGCTTTTAAGCTTCGCTACCCGCCATTACAGCCATGTCGACAGTATGTGGAGCCTGTTCATGGCAATCACCGCCTTTATTACTGCCATCTTTACCTATGATCTATCTGTGCGCGCCTGCCTGGTATTGGCAGCAGTCACGTTGTGGTCACTTAGATTGAGTATCTTTCTAACCTGGCGCAACTGGGGCAAGGAAGACCACCGCTATGAAACTATCCGTAAAAATAACGAACCACACTTCTGGTTTAAAAGCGTTTATATCATTTTTGCATTTCAGGCAGTGCTGGCCTGGATCATTTCTTATCCTTTATATGCAGCCATCCATGATCAAGCGCCTTTACTCTGGTTGGATTACGTCGGTGTTGCGTTGTTTTTGATTGGTTTTTACTGGGAAGTCGTGGCTGATATCCAGTTAATGCGCTTCCGTAATGAAGCTGAAAACGAAAATGCCGTATTAAACACCGGCCTTTGGCGCTACAGCCGCCACCCCAATTACTTTGGTGAGAGCCTGATCTGGTGGGGTTTCGCTTTATTTGGCGCCGCTACCGGCAATCCATGGGTATGGCTATCGCCCATCATCATGACCTTATTGCTATTGAAAGTGAGTGGTGTCAGCTTGATGGAGAAAACCATCCATAGCCGCCGTCCCGGTTATGCCGCTTACGTCAAAAATACCAATGCTTTTATTCCTGGTATTCCAAAAAGTGAGTAGATGCGTGATCAATTTAATTAATAAAGCAAAACAGTTTTTGGCTTTGACTGCCTTAAGTCTAGGTATGTTGTCGACCGCCCAAGCGAAAGACTGGACGTTTGAGGTTTGGCTGGATAAACAAAAAATTGGTACCCATACCTTTGCGTTTAATAACAACCAGTTGCAAAGCCATGCTGATTTCAATGTAAAAGTGTTATTCATTAACGCGTATCGCTACACACATCAGGCAGATGAAACATGGCAAGGTGCATGCCTGACCAGTTTAAAGGCGCACACCGAAGAAAATAAAGTCGTCACAGACGTAAATGGGCAGCTGCAAGACAAACAATTTGTGGTCGATAAACACAGCGCGAAAAACTCTGACCAGCAAACTTTACCCGCATGCACCATGACTTTTGCTTACTGGAACCCTGAAATCCTCAAACAGCCGCGACTGCTTAATCCGCAAAATGCTGAATATCTGGATGTGACGGTAACGGATGAAGGTCCTAAAACAATCATGGTTAAAGGCCAAAGCACACAGACCCGTCAATATCGCCTGAATGGTCGCCTGAATGGCAAGGATAAGTTAAAGATTACACTCTGGTATGACCAGCAACAAGCCTGGGTTGCTCTTGAATCCATTACGCCAGAGGATTACAAAATCGTTTATAAACTAGTCTAAAAGGCTATTTGATCAATATGTTAAAAAATTTAATTAAAGTGATTTGTATAATGAGTATATTCGGACTGAGTGCTTGTCAAAATTTACCACCTGTCAAAACGGTCGAGAAAGTCGATGTTGATCGCTTTATGGGTGACTGGTATGTGATTGCGGCGATCCCCACTTTTATGGAGCGTGATCCCTATAACCCGGTCGAGCATTATGAAAAAAATCCGGATGGCACTATTGCGACTACCTTTACGTACAACCAGGGTGGGTTTGATGGCAAGCTTAAGGTTTATCATCCGACAGGTTTTGTGGTGCCGGATAGTGGCAATGCTGAGTGGAAAATGCAGTTTCTGTGGCCCTTCAAATCCGAATACCTGATTACTTATTTAAGTGATGACTACCAGCACACCATTGTTGCCAGAAACAAACGCGATTACGTTTGGCTAATGTCACGTAAGCCAGCGATAGATCAGGCGACTTATAACGAACTGGTGGCAAAAATCAAAGCGTTGGGATATGACATCAACAAGCTGGAAATTTTTCCGCACCTGAATGCAAAAGCACCATCAAAACCGCCCCTGTAATTTAATCAAGCTTGCTATTTAAAAGGAGGTGACATGCATTACCGCATTTGGGGGCTATTTGGCAGGCTGGTAGGCTGGCTGGATAACCAGCGTTATCAGCCACCAGCCAATGCCAGTGCCGAGAGTATCGACTGGTGGCGGGTAGTGCCATTTGTAGCCTTGCACCTGGCGTTGGTGGCTTTATTCTGGGTTGGCTGGAGCCCGTTTGCGGTTGTCTTTGCCGTGGTCATGTATGTGTCACGCATGTTTGCCATTACCGGCTTTTATCATCGCTATTTTGCGCATAAAACTTTTCAAACTTCTCGCGCAGGGCAGTTTCTGTTTGCCCTCATTGGTGCCACCGCCGTTCAACGTGGACCATTGTGGTGGGCAGCCCATCACCGCAACCATCATGTGCATGCCGATCAACCACAAGATATTCACTCTCCCTATCAACAAGGCTTTTTATGGAGCCATTTGGGTTGGTTTCTGAGTCATGCCAGTTTCAAAACCCAGCTTGATCGGGTGCGTGAACTTACCCGTTTTCGCGAGCTATGCTGGCTTGATCGTTTTGATAGCATCGTTCCTATTGGGTTCGCGGCCGCTATTTTTGCATTAGGGGAATTGCTTCGTGTTTACGTTCCGCAACTGCATACCAATGGCTGGCAGTTGCTGGTTTGGGGGTTTGTCGTTTCTACTATTGTTCTCTATCACGCCACGTTTTGTATTAACTCACTCGCCCATGTCTGGGGTAGCCGCAGATATGCAACACGCGACCACAGCCGTAATAACTGGCTGCTAGCACTACTCACACTTGGTGAAGGCTGGCATAACAACCATCATCACTATCCTGGTTCAGTGAAGCAAGGCTTTTACTGGTGGGAGATAGACTTTACCTATTATGGTCTTAAAGTGTTGGCCGCGTTGGGGCTGATCTGGAATCTCAAACAAGTTCCCATAGACGTACGCAACCAGCATACTGTGAAGGGCGATTAACAATGGGCTTGAATATTGCCATTATCGGCAGTGGTATTGCTGGAAACACCCTCGCCTATCACCTGCATAAACAGCATAAGGTCACTGTATTTGAGGCCAATGACTACATTGGAGGCCACACCCATACCCACCATGTAGAAATCGCCGGAGAAACACATGCGGTTGATACCGGTTTTATTGTATTTAACGATAAAACTTATCCTGAGTTCGAACGCATATTGATTGAAGCAGGTGTGGCCTGGCGCAACAGCGACATGAGCTTTAGCGTACGTAATGAAGTCACGCATCTTGAATACAATGGCACCTCACTGAATAGCCTGTTTGCCCAGCGGCGTAACCTGTTATCGCCTAAGTTTTACCGCATGATTCGCGATATTCTGCGCTTCAACAAACAATCTTTGGCTTTGCTGGCAGAAGGCAATGAAATTCCGTTAGGGGAATATTTATCGCTGAATGGTTACTCGCCACAGTTTATTCGTGACTACATAGTACCGATGGGGGCTGCAATCTGGTCAACCGATGCACAGCAAATGTTGCAGTTCCCTGCCCGCTTTTTTGTGCGCTTTTTTCATCACCATGGCATGTTGAGTATCGATGACAGGCCGCAATGGCGCACGATTATCGGTGGTTCAGCGAGTTATGTTGAAAAAGTGACTGCCGGTTATCGTGATCGTATCCATCTGAATTCTCCCGTAAAAACCGTTGAAAGAGACAGTGCTGGCGTCACGCTTAAGTTTACCAACAAACAGCCCCAACGATTTGATTATGTGTTTTTTGCCTGCCATAGCGACGAAGCCTTAACCATTCTTGGCACTGAAGCAACGGATAATGAACGTGAAGTACTCGGTGCAATTCCCTATCAGGACAATACGGTTTTTTTACATACTGACGCGAGCTTAATGCCCAAGCGCAAACTGGCGTGGGCGGCCTGGAATTATCACGTCGCAGCGCAGCCCACTGACAAAGTACAAGTCACTTACAATATGAATATCCTGCAAGGCATACGCTCAACAGAGCCTTTGCTGGTGACGCTTAACTACACCAATGCGATTAACCCGGCCAAAGTGATTAAAAAGCTGCAATACCGCCATCCGCTTTATACCCTGGCCGGCGCCCAGGCACAGTTACAGCATGCTGATATCAGTGGTCACCATCGCACAGGCTATGCTGGCGCTTACTGGAAGAATGGTTTCCACGAGGATGGAGTGGTCAGTGCGCTGGCCGCTATCAAACACTTTGAGGCAGCCATGCGATGAATGCGGCATCTGCGTCAAATCAGAATGAAAAGTTGCATAGTGCTATCTACACCGGATGGATCAGCCATCAGAGATTGCAACCGAAAGCTCATGGCTTCCGTTACCAGCTTTTTATGCTGTACCTGGATTTAGATGAGCTGCCTTTACTATTTAAAAGCAATCGCTTGTGGTCTTACCTTAAGCCTAACCTGGCTTATTTTAAGCGCGAAGACTATCTGGGCGCGCCAGATCAACCTTTGGACCAATGTGTACGTGACCTGGTTGAAAAACATACCGGCCAACGCCCTCTCGGCAGAATTGGTCTACTCACCCATTGTCGTTACTGGGGCGTCTGCTTTAACCCGGTCAGTTTTTACTATTGCTACGACCCTAAGGGTGAGTTACAGGCGATCGTCAGCCATATTACCAACACACCCTGGAAAGAACAGTTTGCTTATGTACATGAAGTAAAGCAGGCCACTTCCATGCTGTTCAAACTGGAAAAAGATTTCCATGTCTCGCCATTTATGCCCATGGATATCGATTATCAATGGCAATTTTCAGCACCCGGTGATGCACTGAGTGTGCATATGCAAAACTGGCACCATGAGCAAGCTACGTTTTTCGCTACCTTGAAATTACAAAGACATCCCTGGCAAGCCAGTACTTTAAATCGCATGTTATTAAGCTATCCATGGATGACTGTCAAAGTCATCGCAGCCATTTACTGGCAAGCCCTGCGGCTATGGCTCAAAAGAATTCCTTTCTACACTCACCCAAAACAACACGCCAAACTTGGTGATTAATCATGAACTCAATGCCTTCAAACGCCCTTTCCACTGACACGCTGACCAAACCCTTAAAATCTAAAAGTCGTGCCAAATGGGTCGCGCAACTGGCAAAAAAGCAGGTGCTCAAACGGTTGGCCGGACTGAAAGTCGGCCAGCTGACTATTATTGATGGTAACGAAAGCCATGTTTTCGGCCAACTTCCAATCCAAAGCAATGTACAAGCAATCCAGGCCAGTATCACCGTCCATGATCCGCGTTTTTATGGCGAAATCGCGTTTGGTGGCAGCATTGGGGCAGGAGAGGCCTACATGCTCGGTTATTGGCAGGCGGACACATTAACCAATGTGGTGCGACTGATGGTGCTAAATCAGTCTGTGATGGATACGCTTGAAGGTGGTTACCAGTATTTGAGTAAACCGATGCTTAAGGCTTTCCACTGGTTAAACAGCAATAGTGAAGCGGGTAGCCAGAAAAACATAGCCGCGCATTACGACCTGGGCAATGATTTATTCAAGTTGTTTCTGGATCCAACCATGATGTACTCGTCCGCCATGTTCGATGCTGAAGACAGACCCAGTGCGGATATCAGCCTCTTGCAGGCGGGTTCTGAACGCAAGCTAAAAGTGATTTGTGACAAATTGCAGCTGTCGCCGGCAGACCATGTGATAGAGATAGGCACTGGCTGGGGAGGATTCGCCATTTATGCCGCCAAACATTATGGTTGCCGTGTCACCACGACCACAATATCGCAGCAACAGTTTGTGTTGGCAAAAGAGCGGGTTTTAGCGGAAGGCTTGCAGGATAAAATCGTATTACTCAAGCAGGATTATCGTCACTTGCAAGGTCAATACGACAAGCTGGTGTCTATTGAAATGATAGAAGCAGTGGGTCATCAATACTACGACACCTATTTCAATAAAGTGAGCCATTTGCTGAAACCAAACGGGGTTGCGTTGATTCAAGCTATTACGATTATGGATCAGCGCTACAAAAGCGCTATTCGCTCGGTGGATTTTATCCAGCGTTATATCTTCCCTGGCTCTAATATCCCTTCCAATACCGCCATGTTGACTAGCCTCACACGTGCGAGTAATTTACGTTTAATAGATCTGCAGGATATTGGCCAGGATTACGCGACCACCCTGCGTTTGTGGCGCGAGAACTTCTTTGCCAATCTCGATCAGGTGAAACAGTTAGGTTATAGCGATACTTTTATTCGCATGTGGGATTTCTACCTGAGTTATTGCGAAGGCGGATTTGCCGAATGCGCGCTGGGCGATGTGCATTTATTGCTGGCAAAACCGGGCTACCGAGCGCTTAAACGGGTGTAAGCGGTAAATCAGGCATGATACACTTGCCAGCCTATGACTACCCATGCAGCACTGGAATGGCGCGATGGTTTGCCCTACTCCACCACGTTTGATGATACCTATTTTTCCGTTAGCCCAGACCATCCGCAACATGGGCTGGCTGAAACGCGTCATGTGTTTTTGCAACAAAATCATTTGCAACAGCGCTGGCAAAACCTTCCTGCTGATAAGCCCAGTCACTTTGTCATTGTTGAAACTGGTTTCGGCAGCGGCCTGAACTTTCTGGCAACCTTGCAATTGTGGCGCGAAACAGCGCCTGTCTCTGCCCACTTACACTTTGTCAGTATCGAAATTGCACCTTTTTCCTTGCAGGACTTGCAACAGGCGCATGCACACTTTCCTGAACTGGCCGAGTACAGCCAGGCTTTGTGCGAGCAATATCGTTTTTTGCAACCTGGCATTAATCAGTTAGAGCTACCGAATTTTTCGACCAGCCTTACCTTACACATTGCTGATGCTGCCAGCGTGTTGGGTGAACTGGATTTAAAAGCAGATGCCTGGTTCCTGGATGGTTTCGCCCCCTCAAAAAACCCTGAAATGTGGCAGGCGCCCCTGTTTGAATGTATGGCGAAGTGCGCCAAAGCCGGCACTACTTTTGCCACATTTACCAGTGCCGGCTTTGTCCGTCGCCAGTTGCAAGAAGCAGGTTTTCAAACTAAAAAAACCGCAGGTTATGGAGCAAAGCGTGAAATGTTATGCGGTGAGTGGCCGTCTCAAGCGATTACACCTCTGTTAGACATGCCAAAAATTGCCATCATCGGTGCCGGAATTGCCGGTTGCAGTAGTGCGTGGTTTTTAGCCTCTATGGGTTGCGAAGTACACGTGTTTGACCGTGCCGAAACCATCGCCAGCGGGGCATCCGGTAATCCACGCGGCATGCTTTATCCACGCTTAAATACCGAAGAACTTCTGAATGATGAATTAGCTTTGCGCAGCTATAGCTTTAGCCTGCGCCACTTTGCCAATTTGGGCTTGGCTGAAGATGCTTTCAAACACAATGGCTTATTGCAATTAGGTGGTGCTGCGCGCGAACAGAAGCGCGTACATAAAGTCGCAGCACGTTATGCCCATTTGGGACTATTGCAGCACGTGGATGCAGCTCAAGCCACTGAGCTCGCAGGCGTGCCTCTGACATCAGATTGCTTGTATTTTGCCGACGCGGCCTGGGTGAATCCTCGCGAAGCGTGTATTGCCATGCTTAAGCATGTGAATATTCATGTGCATCTGCAGCAGAATGTCATTGCATTATCCAAACAGGACGGCTGGCAATTACAATCCAGTACTGATTTGCACCAGGGATTCGATGCAGTGATTGTAGCTAACGCAGCAAATGCTGCCGAATTATTACCAGACAGCAGCATGTGGCTAAACCCGGTGCGCGGGCAAATGGGGATGATTGCCGGACAATCTGCCATGCAAGATTTAAAAATGATACTGTGCGGCATTGGTTACCTGACACCGTTGCAGGACGGCATGCACGCCATGGGTGCCACTTTCGCGCATGGCGATTTAGATACTGATGTAAGGGATGCAGATAATGCAAGTAACCTCAATATGGTCAGTCACTTAAGTCCGCAATTTAATGCAGTTTCTTCAGCAGAAATTACTTATGCCAGGGCTTCAATGCGCTGCGGCTCCCCCGACTATTTACCTTATGTCGGGCCATTACTTCCTACAGACAACCTCAAGCCAACCTCTATCAGCATTACCGATTATGAAGACTTGCCCGCGCCACAAGGTTTATATATACATATCGCACATGGCAGCAAAGGCTTGATGACTGCACCTTATTGCGCCGCTGTGTTGGCCAGAAGGCTGTTAAAGGATTTTTCAATAGTCCTGCCGCAGTTGACCGAGGATAGCTTCTGGAACGGCCTGCATCCACAGCGACTTCTGTTCAAACAACTGGGCTGGAAAAAACTATTAAAGCCATTTAAGGTGACAGGATGACGCCGGAAATAGCCAATTTGCAGCAGCAGCTTGTCAAGATGCCACATGACCCGGGCCTGCATTACGAGCTTGGGCGATGCTACCTGGCGCAAAATCAATTAGACCTGGCCCAGAAATGCTTTTCTGCAGCATTGCGCCTGGCGCCTGATCATCCGCAAATCTTAATGCAGTTAGGCAATGTTGCCAGCCGGCAAGGTGATGAACTGCGCGCAGCGGAGGCTTTCAGAAAATCTTTACAACAAGATCCTCAACAGGCAGATGTTCACTTTAATTTGGCCAACAGCCTGCGTAAACTTGGGCAAAATCCGGAAGCCATTCAGCATTATCAGCAAGCATTGTTAATCAATCCAGCCGATGCTGATATCCAAAACAATCTGGGTAATGCCTATCGCGAAACCGGGCAACTGGATTTAGCAATCAAGGCCTATGAGCAGGCGCTTAAATGCAATCCACAGTTGCTACATGCCAAAGTACACTGGATACACCAGAAACAACACATGGCGGACTGGCAAGGCCTTGACGATGCCATTAACGAAGTCCGCGCAGCACTAAAGCAGCAACCAAATGCACAAATTCCTCCATTTGCGTTCCTCGCCATGCCAGGCACTAGCGATGCGGAGCAACTGCTATGCGCCAGCTCATGGGCTCAACAGCACTATGGATCCATACAGCCATTACCAGCCCCCTCTCCCGCACCTGACCGTCGCAAAATAAGGCTAGCTTATATTTCCTCCGATTTTCGCAAACACCCGCTGGCATATCTGGTCACCGATGTGATTGCCACGCATAATCGCGAACATTTTGAAGTGAGCTTGTATAGCCAGGCTAAAGATGATCAATCGGTTGAAAGAAACGCATTTATTGCGGCTGCGGATCACTGGATTGAGATTGCTACGCTGACTGACGCGCAAGTGGCTGCCCATATGCGGGCTGCAGATATTGATTGCCTGATAGACTTGACCGGATTCACCCAAAACAGTCGCAGCGGCGTGGCCGCCTATCGTCCGGCACGCTGTCATATCAACTGGCTAGGTTACCCTGGCACAATGGGCAAAGTAAATAATCGCCCCTTGTTCGATGTGATTCTGGTCGATAGCACGGTAAAAAGTAATTCTTTGGCTGAGCAGCCAATAGAATTATCTTGTTACCAGCCGAACAATGCACAGCGACCACAGGCTGATGCTGGCAGTAGATACCAGCATGGCTTACCCGAGCACGGCTTTGTATTTTGCAGCTTTAACCAAAGCTTTAAAATCACAGCCGATGTTTTTGCTTACTGGATGCGCATACTCGAGCAGGTCCCTGGAAGTGTTTTATGGTTGCAGGAGTGCAATCGATGGGCGACCAACAATCTCAAACAAGCTGCGCACCTGGCAGGCATCAATCCTGCCCGACTTGTATTCGCGCCGCGTACTAGCGCCGAGCTGCATATTGCCAGGCAGCAACATGCTGATTTGATGCTGGATACCACCCCGTACAATGCCCATACCACGGCCAGTGATGCGCTGTGGCAAGGCGTACCTTTGCTGACGGTGGAAGGAGTTACATTCCCGGCACGGGTGAGTGCCAGTTTGCTTAAACGTAGTGGTTTGCAGGAGTGTGTTTGTAGTGATTGGGAGAACTTGGTAAAACAGGCAGTGACTTTAGCAAATAACCCTGCCGCATTGCAGACGCTGAAGAAAAAGGTTAAACAGCAGGCACAAGTGCTATTTGATCCCTTAACGTTTTGTCGCCAGCTAGAACAAGTTTATCGAGAACTTTTGCCATAACCACTACCTTGCACTACTTTTTTCGCTGACTTCACTGCTCACTATAGTACACAGACAACAGGCCTGCAGCGACGATGCAAAAGCCGCCGACCATTTCTATCAGTGACATACTCTCGTGTGCCAGAAAGTAGGCAGCTACCGCAGCGACAATCAATTCAAACATGAATAATACAGACGCCTGAATGGCGGGTGTTTTGGTAATGCCATATTGCACCAGCAAAGTTGCGGAAATAAGCATAAATGCTATCAGCAGCATCAAAACTATAGTGCCCGAAGTCAATGAGCTGGCAAAAGCGAGGCCGGAAAAACCATCTTGCCAGAGCAGCACGAGCAACGACAATCCAAACACGCCCAACCACACCAGCATGCCTTTGGCTGCGATAGTGAGGTGAGTGGAGAAACGGGTTATGACGTTGGTAATCGAAAAGCCAATGCCAGCTGATAATGCCAGCCAATCAGAAGATGATTGCGGCCACGGCCATGCGAGTTGACCATCTGTCAGCATTAAATCAGCCCCTAACAACGATAAGGCGATGGCTAATAGTTGCGGTTTATGCCAACGTTCATGCAGCCAGATTTTCGCCAGTAACAACGTCCATAAAGGCGAGAGGTAAAACAGCAGCATCACTCGCATGACTTCACCATCAATGACAGCCAGAACATAAGCAAGATTGGTCCAGCCTGCTACCAGGCTCAGCCAGTATGCAAATTTAGGTACTTTGGAAATGTGCGGGTAGCGGCGCCAGAATATAATTCCTCCTATCAGCAAGGCCAGCCAATAGCTCAAAAAGCTGGATTGCACGCCAGAGATGCCATTATCATTTAATAATCGATATGGGTACCAGATCACCCCCCAGGAAATGGCACCGTAGATCAATGCTGCCAAAGCAAAATATTTTTGCTGATGGGCTTTTTGCTTATGCGCAAGGCTCACTTATAATACAACCCTATGAATCGACATTTAAATTTACTCCAGCCCTACCCTTTTCAACGTTTGCGTGACCTGTTTGATGGGCTAACGCCTAATCCAGACTTTGCGCCTGTCAATTTATCTATAGGCGAACCCAAACATGCGACGCCTGAAATCATTATTGAAACCTTGAGGGCAAACCTGGGCGGACTAGCCAGCTATCCTACCACAATCGGTGTACCCGCCTTGCGCGAAGCTATTAATCAATGGCTGCAACGTCGTTACAAGATCCCCGCTCTCAATATTGATAAAGCCATTTTGCCGGTGAACGGCAGCCGTGAAGCTTTGTTTGCCTTTGCACAAGCCGTGATTGACACCAGCGTTCCGCAGCAACCCGTTGTGATCTCACCAAACCCGTTTTACCAGATTTATGAAGGCGCTGCTTTCCTTGCTGGCGCCATGCCTTACTTTATCAATACTACCCAAGAGAATGATTATGTTATGGACCTGACACAGGTTCCGGCAGATATTCTCAAGCGTACACAATTAGTGTATGTCTGTAGTCCGGGCAACCCTTCAGGCAAAGTGATTGATTTGGAGGCCTGGAAAACCTTATTCGAGTTGTCTGATCGGTACGGTTTTGTAATTGCTTCAGATGAATGCTATTCAGAAATTTACTTTGATGAAGTGAATGCACCAGTAGGCGCTTTGGAAGCAGCGTATAAGTTAGGACGTGATTTTAGCCGGGTCGTCATGTTCAGTTCACTATCCAAACGCTCCAACGTCCCAGGTATGCGATCAGGCTTTGTAGCTGGTGATGCTGCTATTATTGAAAAGTTTGCTTTGTATCGTACGTATCATGGATGTGCCATGAATCCTGCGGTGCAGGCAGCGAGTATCGTGGCTTGGAATGATGAAGCACATGTGATCGAAAACCGTAAACTGTATAACGAGAAATTCCAGTCAGTGACACCGATACTTCAACAAGTATGGCCTAATACACAACTTCCTGATGCGGCCTTCTACTTATGGGTAGACACTCAACAGGATGATACCTTCGTTGCCAGACAGCTTTATCAGGAACTGAATGTCACGGTGCTACCAGGCTCTTTCCTGGCCCGCCAGGCTCATGGATTTAATCCTGGAAAAGGTTTTATCCGTATGGCTTTGGTGGCCTCGCCAGAAGAAGCCATCATGGCGGCACAAAGAATTAAAGGACTTCTGGAATAACCTATTCGAGGAAACAAAAAAGCCGGATGCATGTGCATCCGGCTTTTTAATTGCTAGTGAGAATTAAGCAAATTTTCTACGAGCGATCATACCAATAATGCCCAAGCCCAGGAACATCAGAGCGTTAGTCTCTGGCTCTGGAACTGGGGTTACAGATGCTGCTGAGATAGCCACTTCACCACCAAGACGCAATGTAAAAATGCTCGATGGAACCAATGTCAAAGAGTAACTACCACTTGTCAGATCATCAAATGTATAGGTATGTGAACTTACAAGAGCTAATGGAGCAAGTGCGATTTGCTGAATCTCAGTCGCACCTTGTTTTAGGCTGAAATAAGTGTTTCCAATGCTAAGACCAAATAGTTCGGAAATGTTGATTGAAAGATCAGAAGTTTTAGTAAAGCTGAAATTGAATGTATCACCAGCATCAATCACTGCACCCGCTACAACCCATGTACTGAAAGAACCACTATTAGAACTATCGGTAATATCATTAAAGTTAGTGACTGTCGCAGAAGAAGTCATAGGCAACAACATTGCAGACCCAAAGGCCATTACTGCCAAAGATTTTTTTATATTTAACATATATATCCTTAAGAAAATTAAAAGAAATAACTAAAAAACAAACTAATTACAAAAGGCAAACTTAAAGCACTCAAACTAAACAGAAGCAGACTAAGTTCATACCAATAACATTACTACGTGGAGCTGAGACATCCAGGTAAATCGGGGAGATTAAAGGTTTGTTGGTATTGCCAGCCAATTACTGCAGCATTCACCCAACAATACGCCCCATTGAGCGTTTCCTTATAATTCTCCTCTTTTTCTAACAATAACTTAATATTTTCTCTTACGACATTACCCATTCGGGCTATTCAAATATTATTATCGCGTTATTTATTTTCAAAGTTAAGGAAAGCAAAAAACGTTCCAGCTTTTTAAAGCATTTAACCTATTGATTTAATTTGATTATTTTCAAGGTTGATTGCTTAAGTGCTGAATTAATTGCATCAAAATCACAAGTTTGCTGCACCATTGATGCGCATGCACCACTTAAGTGCACTAAACGATTTGCATTTTACACATAAAAAAAGGTTTATTGTGAATTTTTTATTACATTTAACAATGGCTTTTGTCAAATGCAAAATGCATGATTTAAGTTGATTTATTCTGTGACTGAATTATGACGGGCTGTGTTAGAACTTATCGGCTTCAGCGAAGCTGAGACCAAGCGCATCTTTTGTAGATAACGAGGGCTGTTGGGCAATAGGCCAATCAATATTTAAGGTCAGGTCATTCCATATAATACAGCGCTCGTGCTCAGGCGCATAAAAGTTTGTAGTTTTGTATAAAAACTCGGCTGATTCTGAAAGCACCAGAAATCCGTGAGCAAATCCTTCAGGAACCCAAAGCATTTTTTTATTTTCATCACTCAAAACCTCTCCTACCCATTTTCCAAAAGTGGGTGACTGTAAACGCAGATCTACAGCAACATCAAACACCGCACCCTGGGTCACTCGAACCAGTTTTCCCTGAGGTTGTTTAATCTGGTAATGCAAACCTCTTAATACATTTTTTGCTGATTTAGAGTGATTGTCCTGTACAAAACGAGGGCGAAGCCCGGTAGTTTCAGCAAATATATTCTCATTGAAGCTTTCAAAAAAGAAGCCTCTGTCGTCGCCAAATACCTTGGGTTGAAAAACCAAAACATCAGGAATCGCTGTTTGATACGCAATCACTAAAACACCTTCTCGTTCACAACTTGCATTAAATATTGGCCGTAGCTATTTTTCTTATAAATTTCAGCTTGTTTTAATAACATCTCAGAGGTGATGTATCCCATGCGATAGGCGATTTCTTCAGGACAGGCAATTTTCAGGCCCTGGCGATTTTCAATGGTCTGGATAAACAGCGAAGCCTCCAGCAAAGATTCATGCGTGCCGGTATCCAGCCAGGCGTGTCCACGGCCCATTACCTCAACATTCAGTTGCTGCTGGGCAAGATAATGCTTGTTCACATCGGTGATTTCCAACTCGCCTCTTGGAGAAGGCTTCAAGTTTGCCGCAATATCACAGACCTTATTATCGTAAAAATACAAACCGGTCACCGCATAACGGGATTTAGGTTGGGTCGGTTTTTCTTCCAGGCTGATGGCTTTACCCTGCCCATCAAACTCAACGACACCATAACGTTCGGGATCATTGACTGGGTAGGCAAACACTGTCGCTCCACTTTCAGAATGATTTGCCTGCTGCAAGGTCGTCGCCAAATCATGGCCGTAAAAAATATTGTCGCCCAAGACTAGCGCGCTTGGCGAGTTGCTGATAAATGATTCACCAATAATAAAGGCCTGTGCCAAGCCGTCCGGTGTTGGCTGCACGGCATATTGAATATTGATGCCCCACTGTGAACCATCGCCTAGTAACTGCTCAAACCTGGGTGTATCTTGAGGCGTAGAAATCAGCAGAATATCTTCAACGCCAGACAACATCAGCGTAGTCAGTGGGTAATACACCATAGGTTTGTCATACACAGGGATCAATTGCTTGGAAACCGCTTGCGTAGCCGGATACAGGCGTGTGCCAGATCCTCCTGCCAGAATAATGCCTTTTCTATTTTTTGCCATAATGTGCCTTATAAAATTTGCTGCAACACATGAGAAACACCCTGTTTCCAGTCAGGCAGGCGTAAATCAAATGTGTCTTGGAACAATGTCGTATCTAGCCTGGAGTTCGCCGGACGTTTAGCCGGTACCGGGTAATCTGAAGTGGTGATTGGTTTCACCATATCTGCCGATACTTTCATTGCCTTACCTGCTTTGATTGCTTCTGCAATGACAAACCTGGCATATTCATGCCAGTTAGTCACGCCGGCAGCGACGACATGATACAAACCATAAGGGAATGTTTCATCAACCTGATGTTTGATACGACCTATCAACTGCGCAGTAATATCAGCCAGCAGCGCCGCTGAGGTCGGTGCGCCAAACTGATCAGCAACCACGCTCAGCGCATCACGCTCACTGGCAAGTTTTAGCATGGTTTTTGCAAAATTCGCACCATGTGCGCCGACCACCCAGCTTGTTCTCATGATCAAACTACGCTTGCAAGCAGAAAGTAAAGCCCGCTCACCGGCGAGTTTGGTTTGCCCATATACATTTTGCGGGTTGGTCGCATCAGTTTCTTTATAAAACTGCTTGCCCACCCCTTCAAATACATAATCAGTCGAATAGTGAAAAACAAAAGCGCCACACGCTGATGCTTCTTCACCCATGATTCTGGGTGCATCGCAGTTTATTTTCCTGGCTGATCCGGGGTCTGATTCAGCTTTATCCACCGCGGTATAAGCAGCCGGGTTAATAATCCCGTCAGGTGTAATCTCCCGGATAAGCGAGCGTAATGCGGACTCATCGGATAAATCACAATCATCCCTGCCAATGGCGATCACCTCAGCCAGCGGCGCCAAGCTGCGTTGCAACTCAAAGCCTAATTGTCCGTTGCATCCGGTTAAAAGTAATTTCATTGATACTGCTTCTCCACCCATTGCCGGTATTGACCGCTGGTGATGTTTTCTACCCAGACTTGATTATCCAGATACCACTGTACCGTTTTCCGGATGCCGCTTTCAAATGTCTCGGCTGGTTTCCACCCTAATTCTTTTTCCAGTTTTGTGGCATCAATTGCATAGCGTCTATCATGACCTGGACGGTCTTTTACGTAGGTAATCTGGTTTTTATAAGAGCGCCCATCTGCCATTGGCTTCAGTTCATCTAATATTGCACAGATAGTACTTACCACTTCTATATTGGGTTTCTCGTTCCATCCACCGACGTTGTAAGTCTCTCCCAATTCCCCCTCAACTAAGACCCTGCGAATAGCAGTACAGTGATCTTTCACAAACAACCAGTCACGAATTTGCTGGCCATCGCCATAGATAGGAAGTGGTTTGCCATTGAGCGCATTATGAATAACCAGCGGGATTAGTTTTTCGGGGAAATGATAAGGACCATAATTGTTTGAGCAATTGGTCGTTAGCACAGGTAAACCATAGGTATGGTGGTAGGCGCGCACTAAATGATCAGAAGCAGCTTTGGAAGCGGAATAAGGACTATTCGGTTCATAACGATTCTGCTCATTGAAAGGGGGATCCTCTTTCTCTAAAGAACCATACACTTCGTCTGTAGACACATGCAAAAACCTGAAGTCAGCTTTTGCATCGCCTTCCAGCGCGGTCCAGTAAGCACGTACCGCCTCCAGCAAATGGAAAGTGCCGACCACATTGGTTTGAATAAAATCTTCCGGACCAAGGATCGAGCGATCTACATGTGACTCAGCCGCAAAATTCAAGATTGCTCTTGGTTTGTATTCAGCCAGTAATCTTCTGACTAATTCAAAGTCGCCAATATCGCCTTTGACAAAAATATGGCGTTGATCATTGTTAAGCGATGTCAGGTTATCCAGGTTGCCTGCGTAAGTAAGTTTATCCAGATTCAACACAGGCTCATCGGATTGCTCCAGCCAGTCCAATACGAAATTGCTGCCGATAAACCCGGCGCCGCCAGTAACAAAAATCATGTAATCAATAACCTTTTTTTTAAGTGTTCAGATACCAAAAAGGCATATTAGAACGTTTTTGCGATGACGACAATTTTAGTATGAATGTTAACTGCCAATCTGATCAGATTTGAAAACCTGGATTATGCAAACTGCTTAAGCTGCCCCATGACGCTAGCCAGCAATGATTGCGCTGCCAACTGACTGGTTTCTTCAACATAACATCTGAACTCAGGCGCATTGCCGGATGGCCGTAAATGCACCACGCTCCCGGATTGCAACGTTACCCTCAAACCATCGGTGGTATCTATTTTAGACACTTGCTCTTTAATCTTCAGCGATTCCAACATATTTGCGGGATTGTTAGTCCAGCCAGACAGCAGTGCCTTACTTTTTTCCGTAGGGAAATTTTGCAGGCGGTCACTGGTTGTAAATCGCTGAGGCAAGGCAGCCACCATTTGTGATATCGGCTTGCCTTGTGCTTTTACCTGCGCCAGTAAAGTCACAACAGGCAATACTGCATCGCGTGTAGGTAATGGTTGTAATGAAGGGGATTGAGGTATATGGCTGCCTAACAAAAATCCGCCATTGGCCTCAAACCCTGCCACACTGGCTGCACCTTCTTTTTGCAATGCTTGCATACCTTCAATCACAAACGGTGACCCAATGCGTGTACGCGCTACTTTCTGGAAAAATCCACTTGCTTCAATTGCGGTATTACAGCTCACCGGCACAGCTAAATGTGTGATTTGCAATGCCTTGGCTGTTAATAAACCAACAATATCTCCGCGCAACCAGTTGCCTTGTTCATCACTGATTAATGGCCGATCACCATCACCATCAGTAGAAATAATCGCATCTACCTGGTACTGCGCTGCCCAATCCAGGCCACGCTGTGTATCTTCCGGTGATACGGCCTCAGTATCAATCGGCACAAAGATGTCTGACCGCTCCAGGCAAACAACTTCTGCGCCTAAATCACTTAACAGGTTATGCAATACATCGCGCGCAACGCTAGAGTGCTGGTAGATTGCCAGCTTTAATCCTGTCAGTGCCTGATCACCCAATAAATCTTTGTAACGTTGAATGTACTCGGCTCTGGCATGAGGGTCTTCTGCTGGCAGACTCGTGTCAGTTTCGGATAGTGCCTGTAGTTCACAAGCCAACATGGAAGCTTCATCAGATTTAGTGATTTCACCATCCGGGCGATAAAACTTGAGCCCGTTACGGTCAAAAGGGATATGGCTACCTGTGACCATGATCCCCGGAATACTGCGTGTTTGAGCAAACAAAGCCAAGGCAGGCGTGGGGATCGCACCACAAAAAACGACGTCTAACCCAAGCTGACGCAACATCTTTGCGCATGCTTCCGCAATGCACGGGCTGCTTGGCCGTAAATCTACAGCAATGGCTACCTGTTTAATGGCAAACGAACCTTCGACTGTTTTTACAAAAGCTTGTGTGTAAGCAGCACAAACTTCATCTGTCATGGCAACTACTAGGCCACGCGCACCACTGGTGCCAAATGCCACCCCACTCTGCTGCATTACAGTTTGCAATACCGACATATCGGCCACTTTAACTACGGCCATAGGTATCTTCGTAGCGCACAATGTCATCTTCGCCCAGATAGCTGCCTGACTGCACCTCAATCAAATGTAAAGGCAGTTTACCCGGGTTTTCCAAACGGTGAGTCGAACCAATCGGAATATATGTAGACTCATTTTCAGTATAGAGTTTGGTGACGTTATCCACTGTAATCATTGCTGAACCACTCACAACCACCCAATGCTCAGCGCGATGATGATGCATTTGCAGCGACAGTTTTTCGCCTGGTTTCACCATAATACGCTTCACCTGGAAGCGTTCGCCAATATCAATACCTTCGTACCAACCCCATGGGCGATAAACACGTGGATGCATTTTGTGTTCAGAACGGCCACTGGCTTTTAAATGGTCAACAATGCCTTTAACATCCTGGGCACGATCACGGTGAGCCACTAACACCGCATCACCCGTTTCCACAATCAACAAATCTTCTACGCCCACCACAGCAACAAAACGGCCTTCAGCGCGGATCAGCGTATTCTTCACATCCTTCAGGTACACATCGCCACGTGCCGCATTACCATCGGTGTCATTCGGCTGTACTTCTTTTAATGCAGTCCAGGAGCCGACGTCATTCCAGCCGATATTTGCCGGCACAATCGCCGCAAGTTTCGTTTTTTCCATCACCGCATAATCAATCGAATCTGAAGGAGATTCTGCAAACGAAGCCTCATGCAATCGCACAAAATCCAAGTCTTTATAGCTTTGCTCGACCGCTTTAGAAACCGCGCTCACCATATCTGGCGCAAACTGCTCAAGCTCTGCCAAAAACACAGAAGGCTTAAACAAAAACATCCCGCTGTTCCAATAAAAATTACCGGCATCCAGATATTCTTGCGCAGTTGCAGCATCCGGTTTTTCTACAAAGCGCGCAACTTCATAACAATTGTCGGCAAACTTTGAGGCACTGTCAGACTGAATGTAACCGTAGCCGGTCTCTGGATGGGTGGGTTCAATCCCGAATGTCACCAATTTGCCCTGTTCAGCAGCTACGCTGGCCCGCTTCACGGCAGCTTCAAAAGCGGCTACATTGGTAATGACATGATCAGCAGGTAATACCAGCATCAGAACATCTTTCTCTTGAAGCGCAATCGCCGCGGCGGCAATCGCTGGCGCTGTGTTACGCGCTACAGGTTCAAGTAGAATAGCTTCTGGGCTTAGGTTGATAAGCCGCAACTGCTCAGCCACCAGGAAACGATGATCGTTGCCACAAACGACTATCGGCGGCGCTATTTCAGTCCAACTGGAAAGCCTTAACAAGGTATCCTGAAGCATGGTGTTTTCAGTCACCAATGGCAATAATTGTTTGGGCAAAACTGCACGAGACAATGGCCACAAACGCGTGCCAGAACCACCGGAAAGAATCACTGGAACAATTTTCATCTACTTGCCTTTTTTACTTTGAATTTGTTAATTTGACTGTTTGAGTTCCCATTGCCATGCATGCAGGACAATTGTTTCTAAATCAGTAAAAACAGGTTTCCAGCCTAATGTGCTTCTGGCGCGGCTAGCGTCTGCCACCAGCCTCGCAGGATCACCTTCCCTGCGTTCTCCATCAATGACAGTGACAGTTTTACCAGAGACCTTTTGCACAGCATCAAGCACCTCCTGCACCGAGAAGCCAGAGCCGTTACCTAAATTGAAGCTATCACTGCTGCCTCCACCATTAAGGTATTCCAATGCGGCCAAATGCGCTGAACACAAATCCACTATGTGGATATAGTCACGAATGCACGTGCCATCGGGCGTATCATAATCGCGGCCAAAAACCTGAATACTTTCCCGTTTTCCAGAAGCTGCCTGGAGGATTAACGGAATCAGGTGCGTTTCCGGCTCGTGCCGCTCGCCCAACTGTCCATCCGGATCAGCGCCGGCGGCATTGAAATAGCGCAAACAAACTGATTTAAAATCAAATGCTTTATCGTAGTCAGCCAATACCTGTTCTATCATCCATTTTGACCGTCCATAAGGGTTTAAAGGTCTATTAGGATGTGCTTCATTGATAGGAACATAATCAGGTTCACCGAACACAGCTGCGGTTGATGAGAATATGAATTTATTAACACCATGCTCGCGCATGGTATCCAATAAATTAAGTGTATTTGTGACGTTGTTGCGGTAATAAATATCCGGTTTACGTACCGATTCCCCTACCTGGATATAAGAAGCAAAATGCATCACTGCTTCCGGCTGGTATTCTTTAAAAACTTGCTCAAGGCATTCGGTATCAGCCAAGTCGCCTTCAACGAAAGCGCCACCCAGCACAGCATTTCTATGCCCGCTTGATAAATTGTCAAAGGTAATGACATCGTAACCGGCGCCAAGCAAACTCTTAACCATATGTGAGCCAATATACCCAGCCCCGCCAACAACCAATACACGCATAAAAATATTCCGGTTTAAAAACGATTTTGCAAATTCACAGCATAATCCAAGCCTGTTTAGTTAAGCTTTGATTGAGCGTAGATGGCTCAGAACAAGCTCATGAAGGATTAACCTTAGTTCTCCACCACTCCTTCAAGAAAATTTGTGGGAATACAATCGCCCCAATAGCATATCTTTTAACCAGTCTTTTTGGCTCAGAAAGCATTCGGTGTAGCCATTCAATGCCCATGCTTCTCATCCATATTGGAGCTCGCGGTTTATTGCCAGCAAGAAAATCAATGGTGGCTCCCACACATAATGCGACTTTTACAGGAATCTGATGTGAATATTTGCTGATCCATAACTCCTGCTTGGGCGCACCCAAGCCGATCACCAAAAGATCTGCCTCAGAAGCAGCTATGGATGCACAAATTCGGTCACAATAAGCTGCATCTTTCTCAAAGCCAAAATCTGGGCTTAGTATGCCGACGACGTCTACACTTGGCCAACGCGCTTTAATATTTTTTGCAGCAACTTCACCTACGCCAGGCATTGCTCCCAGCAAATAAATCTTCAGTGGAGTACCTGACTGATTAAAGTGCTCAAAAATATTTGGCACCAAGTCACTACCAGGAATAGTTTCAGGGAGAGGTTTACCTAGTATTTTTGAAGCTAGGACGACTGGTTTTCCATCCGCAACAATCATCGACGCTTTTAAATATGCATTCTTGAAAGCCGTATTTTTCTCTAGTTGTACCACATGATCTACATTAGGTGTTACAACGTATTTACAGTCACTTTCTCCTGTAAGGATCCAACTTCTCACGACATCTACGGCCTCATTCATAGAGAGGCTGTCAATGTTTAGTCCAAACATTTTAATGGTTTTTGACATAAAAGACCTATGTTTAATAATTTTTGCAGAACAACGCCTGAGCAGCACCCAAGTGTCTAATTTCTTTCTGAAACGCTTTTATAATCAATCCCGCTTAGACCGAACCCATTCAGATTGTCTGTTAAAAATAAATTTTGCATATATAGGGAGTTTTAAAAGAATATAAAAAGGGATACTCAACAATTGACCCAAGCTTATCACTTTTCGACCAAATACCCCCCAATAGGCCAGGATAGTAATAACGAATAAACAGAACAAATAAAAAGCATAGCTGAATAAGTCGACCATTGATAAAGTAAATAGACTAGCTACTGCCCCTATCAACACCACCGCCACAATTATCATCGCCATTAAGGACAAAGGTGGAACTAACAAATCTATTGCCATCGCTAATAAGTTCCAATTTCTCGACTTGATAGCTTTTGTAACTAGTCCGGGAACAACTTTAAAAATGATGTCCAAATGACCATGTTCCCAACGCGTTCTTTGTGTTTTCAAGCCTTGATCATTTACAGGAAAATAGCTAAATACTGATGAGCGGGGACAAAAAGCAGGGGCATGCCCCATACTTGCAAAATCCAAACCTAACTTCATATCCTCGACAATATGCCCTGTTGCGAAATTGACTTTCGATAATACGCTCCATGGAAAAGACATCCCAGAGCCCGTCAATTGACACGGAAGCCCTAATTTAGAATATCCGAGTGGGCGCACCAGGTTCTTTAGCATCCATGCAAACTCGGCAACTTTCGTTTTGATTAAAGTCCCTTCTTGCGTAAGCATCAGATATGCTGCTTGAGAAGGACGATTAGTCGCTATGGATTGAGCTACCAAGCGTTCTAAAGCATCAGATTCAGCGATGCAATCGGCATCAACAATCACTACAAAATCGGGTGGTGCTGATTGGCTGAGATATTTAATTCCAAAATCAAGTGCATAACCTTTACCTCTCAACTGCTGATCAAAGCGTTCAATCACATCAACACCTTGGGTACGAACAACGCTTGCAGTATCATCATCGCAATTATCAGCTACGACTAATATTCTAAGTCCACTCAAAGTTTGTGATTTTAAAGAGTTAATCGTAGCAATAATGTTGGTTGATTCATTATGAGCAGGAACCAGCGCAACCACATTTGCAGAATGACTATTTGAGTGAAATCCACTTTTTTCTTTGCTGGGTATGAGTAAAGCCGCTATTACTTGAATGAACAACGTCAAAATTGGAACAGCAATCATTAAAAGCAGCAGGGAGTATAAAATCTGGAAGATTAGCATTCAATTCCTAACACGATTCGCAATACGAATCTGGCACTTTAAGGGAGTGCATTTTGTAATTCTGATAGTCTAATCGAACATTAACGACAAATCAGTTTTTGTACAACCTTAAAAACAATAAAAATTCGCAAATGGCAAAAATCAACTTTAATACATGAAACATGGCCGTAAACACAATGCTTCGCTTACAAAATCAAACTTACTCAATCCAATAAGTCACAAGAAACCGAAGATAATTACCGACACCACTAATTGCAATGGTGGTGAAATCAAAATCATTCAAATACCATTTAAAGTCAGCTAACTCTTTCGAGTCATAAACGATTAAATATTGCACGTATCCTAGCGGTTAACTGATCTTTCTAACGTTTTTTGGGTATAGCTCTTAAAATTTATCTTATTATCAAGGCTTAAGAAGTTCTGCAGACAAGCTCGAGCTATCTCCTACTCCACTAGTAATAGTTAAAATCGTAGAAAAATCATCAGCGGGCCAAGTAAATATTTCAGATTCGCCGTTTCCAAGTTCTTTAGATTGAAATACGATTTTCTTTGATGTTTTATCGACGATTTTTAGAGTTAATTTTGCACCGCCACTGCTTTTAATAGTTAATTTATAAGAGTCGCCAAGTTTTGGTTTTGCCCAATTAACAATCTGCATCGAGCGTCCGGATATATTTTCTTGCACGACAGGACTGGCTGTTTTGCCGAAATTAACAGCTTGATCTGCAGTACTAAACTCTCCTAAGGTGTTACCTGAAACAAGACGCCACGGGCCACGCATAGAGAGCAAATTAAGATTTTTATCAGGTGTAAACGGTTCTCCATTACCGTTTAACCAACCCTCGGCTGTAGAAACTTGCCGTAAACCTTCACGTATCAAATGCAGCTCACTAGCTGCTTGACTATCCCATAGAAGATTTGCCTTTTTCAGGCTGTATACATTTGACCCGTTTTCAACATAGACGACAAACGGCGTTCCGACATTTCGATCAACAACATATGCACCATAGGTTTTAAGGGTTTTTGCGACTTTTATAAGTTTTGGTGTTTTTATCCGAGAGATGTCAAAGTCAGGTGGTAACATTAATAGTGCACCCTCAGGAATATCGCCACTATTCGTTTTATCCGCATCACTGTCAGCAGAGGTTGCGGGGAATACATATGTGGGATTTTTGGATAAAGCGTTATGAGCCAATGAGATAGCTAGCGCATGCTCATAAATCTCTTTACCATCATCCATTTCATGTTGTCGAATAATCCCAGCGCTAGAAGGAACTGCTGCAGCTCTTGCGCCTTGAAAGTAATGTGCAGGATCACTCCATCCAGTTCCATTTAACTTTGTCCAGGCGTATTGAGCCGCGACCCACTTTCCATTAATCAATTTCAGCTGCCAAAAGGAATGAATAATTCCCAAGGATTCATCTACTACATCAGCATGCCCATCACTTCCTTCTGCTGGAACTACACCTGATGGCCAATGAGGAATCTTGATGAACGGCTTGAATACTTCAGAATCCGGGTCCCAGACTCCCTTTTTGTCCGGGTATCCGTAGATGGTGCCTTCAGGATCGGACGATTTAGTTTGAAAAACGCCTGTCGAATATTTACCTTGCTGAATAGCGGGATAGTAAATCGACGTTGGTATTTGAAATTCTTTAAACTTAGGATTAACTGGCTTGCTATTCCAAAGAGAATTCACAGAAAATGGGGTGGCGTATGTACCAAATTCCTTTGCCGAGACGCCAGTTATACTTAAACTTAGCAACCCTACCCAAAAAACAATTAGTTTTGAGCGTGGGATACTTTTAGAAAAATACATCTACTACTCCTAAATTAAGAATCGCCGTTTTTAGTTGCGCTCCTCAGAAGATAAATAATCCGAGAGCCTCAAAGCAATTGCAACAATAGTTAGTGTCGGGTTCGCATGACTATTTGTAGTAAAAACAGATGAACTGGCAATATACAAGTTCTTGATGCCATGCACTTTGCAATTCACATCTACTACACTAGTTTGAGAGGAATCTCCCATGCGGGTACTCCCTATATGATGCCCGCCAACGGGTAAAGCATCTTTTACCGCCAGTTCCAATTGCTTGGCATCAAACTCTAATCGACAATTTTGAGTTTTTTCAAAGGCTTGTTTTAACAAATTAAAGGATTTGATACCGGAGTCAATATCAAGATCAGTCAATTTCCAATGAACATTGACGCGCTGCATACCAAAACGATCAACCTCGTCTAAAAGCTCTATTCGATTTGACGGATGGGGCTCTTGCTCGCTATTAAATTCAATTGGATATGTACCATTGCGATTGGCAATCAAGGTGTAAGGGATCTTACGTTTTGCCAATTTGATTTTAAATAGCCAGTCATACGCAAACTTGCTAACAGATCCAGCATCAGCAATCACATTTATCAAATGTCTGAATGATTGACCGTATCCAGTAGATTGGTTCACACCATGATTTAAAATAGTCTGATATTCTCTTTTGAGTACGGACTTAGCCAAATAGATTGCCGACAAAACACCACTGCCATGGCTGGGGTCAGCATAAGCAGGAAAATGTAATCTGAAAGCAGAGTTTAGTAGGCTGTGCTGTGCCTGAAAGGAAGCAGAGAACTGTAGTTTCCGGCGAGCATATATACCTTCTACGGTTTTCTGAAAATCAAATATAGGTTTTTCGTTCTTGAATCGAAGCGAGCCAAAAATCAGATCATAATGGCACGCGTAGTACTTCCCTAAACTTGCATCCAAGTGTCCCCATCCTGGATTACATAGTCTGCTTACAAGCATTAATCGAGTAGTATCAATACCGCCGCCGGACAAAACAATTTGTTGAACAGTGATTACTTTTTGATTTTCGCCATCATTAAGCGTAATAGAACTGACCTCGTCTGCTTTTTCAGGAAGACAGTTTAATCGTATGCAACGCGTATTTAGTAACACCAATACATTTGAAGAATTCGTTAATTCATCACGAAACTTACGACCAAAATCAGTTGGTAAACTGTAACGCTCAATATATTCGTTTAAATCAGGCGCCAAACCAGGGGCTTCTGAAAATATTGGTTTAGCGTTAGGCCCAAAAGCTGAAATGGTAAAATCTGAATTTCCGGCATCACAATACTCAAGTGCTTGGGGGTAATAATCAGCGATTTCTGATGCACCAGATGGCCAACCGCTGTTGGGAACATGTCCACGCTGTTCAAAATCATGCTTGTCTAAGGGAATGCACCGGCCTCCCCATAAATGCGTCGTACCTCCAAACCGCTGGTATCTGTATTCAGTTGTTTGCGCATGAGGAGGCGAGGCTTTACCAGTATACGCATCTACGATTTCTGCTGTCTCGTTCCAATCCCCTCCCTCGATCAGCAAAACACGCTTGCCCTTACGTGACAGGCTTATTGCCAAACTAATCCCTGCTGCACCAGCGCCCACAATGCATAAAGGGAAACTTTCGAGTAAAGACTGATCTGTGCCGCCAAGATAGCCGATCATTTCAACCTTCCAGATACTTCGTCATCAACTGTTGCAGCTTGCTTATCTCAGCCTGTAAATTAAAGTCTGTCTCAACCACTTTTCTGGCTGATTTCCTAACATTTTCACGAAGCTCTGGGTTATCAATGTAGCTGGAAATTGCCTTTTTGAGTGCGATCTCATCCGATGGCGCTACAACCAGGCCTGAAACCCCATGCTCAATTAGTTCTGTGACTCCACCCACATTAGTGGCAATAACAGGCACACCACAAGCCATGGCCTCCATAAGAGAGACTGGCACACCTTCTGCGAAACTTGGCAGCACAAATACATCACTTTCTTGCAGTGCGTTTCTCACTGTTTCCTGGCTGGAAAAACCGCCAAAATACACCATTTCATCCAGTTCATGTGCTTTTACATCAGCTTCAAGAGATGCTCTTTCAGGCCCATCGCCCAATAAAGTCAAGTGGAACCTGTAGCCTTCATTTTTTAATGCAATTAAACTGCGCAGTAAAACAGGAACGCCTTTTTCTACTGCAAGACGGCCAACATAAAGCAACCTTATGACATCCGTTACTTTGTTTTCAGATGCATTATTGATGGTGTAACTGTTTAAATCTATTCCACAATGTACTATTTGTAATTTGGCCAAATCTTCAACATCTGAAAAAAGCATCATCTGACTTTTACAGTAATTGCTGATGCAAACAATAAATTTTGAGTGCTTTACTTTCTCGCGAAGTGCCCATAATGTGGGCTCAAAAAATATGTGCGGTCCATGAAAGGTGATGCTATACCCTACTCCACTCAACTGCGAAGCAAGCATTGCTACGCTACCACTACTGTCCCCGAAGTGATTATGCATATGCTGAATATTATTTTTTTGCAAATGTTCAGCAAGCAATAACGCCTCTTGAAAGTAAAACAATTGATACAGCGTTCCCTTTATGCCAGGACGACGTGTAGTAAAAGCAAGTTTCAAAGTACTTAAATACTTTGCTGGCACCTTGCCCAGCATTTTCAAATTGAGAATAATTAATCTCAAAGGGTTGGCAGGCAAGAGATAAGAAGTGTTTTTACGCTCACTTACAACAAGCTCGCTGACATTGTTAACTCCTTCCGGCTGGCGCAGTGCACTGGTAAAAACCTCATGCCCTGATGCTCTTAATTGCACAACCTCACGCTGAATAAAAGTGTCTGTTGCCCTAGGATAAACGCTAGTAAAGTAAGCAATCCGCATTCTTGTTATAAATCCTTTTTAATCAAACAGTTTGGTTTCCAACCCAAAAGCTCTTTTGCATAAGCATTACTATATTTAAAAGGTTTCAGACGTGTTGAAAAGGCTTGTGGCATTAATAAATCAGGCAGACTGTGATGCAAGTTGAACTGTCTTGAAGCAGTAAAAATAATGTTTATCAAAATCTTGAAAACCCGCCAATTAACTGAAATCGTTTTGGTAGAGATGGCTCCACGTTGACGTAAATACTTCAGGTAGTCACTTTGAGTAGGTAAATAATCATCTACAAAATGAATAAAAGACACCTTCTTTTGATTTCTCCCTAATTGAATGACATTACTGATACCTTCAATTAAAGAGTTAATCTCTACTAATGGTACAAATCCATTATTAGAAATAATTATTGAGAGTTTATTTTTGATAATCCCTGCATAGGCATCACTCAAGCGCTCACCTTCATACACAAGGCCTGGCCTGACAATTGCCACAGTTGCCCATGCGTGGTTGCTGTAGTTTATAAAAACAGCCTCCTGGGCAGACTTTAATGCGGCATATCGACCCATTATTTCGTAGTTTGTGCACCTAGGCGTCTCTTCATTAATCGTCGAGTTTTCCTGCACATACTCAAAATCAAGTACAGACATACTGCTCATCCCGACCAGGATAGGTACTTTTGCGCTTTCCATGGCTTGCAATAGCCTATAAGTACCATTTAGCAATTCATCTGAAGATTGCGATCTCTTTGGGTTCATCGAAATCGCAAGGTGAACAACACAATCAAAGCCCAGCAAATCTGGTAATGGGTCGCCATCTAGATTTAATGAAATAAAACTGAAAAGTGGCGATGTTGAAAGCTCAGCATCTTGGCTTGTGAGATCGATTCCCAGAACATGAAATCCTGAAGAAATTAATGCTTTTGTTAATTTTTTTCCGATAAAACCATTACAACCTGTTACCAAAACTTTCATCATAAATCCAGATTAGCTTTCACTTTATAGCATGCCCATTAATACTATTGGAAAGCAAAGGCCAGCTTTTCAAAAGATAAACAAGGGCAAACAAAAGCAATAGATCAATAACACCGGTTAATAGTGCGTCCAACCCTAAACGAATGCTGTATCCATGGACAAGATAATTGAATCCCACAAATGGCAAAGTCCTATATCCAATAAAAGTAAAGAAACTCGATTTTTTATAAAGTCTTGCATAAAACATTATCAGCCACGCACCAACCAATGCAATTAATACATGAAAGGTAAACTCAGTGATATTTGCTCCATAAACTGCTCTGGCCATGACAATTGTAGAATTGGAAAGTAAAGGAATTAAAATCAGCGAAAATGTCAAAATCAATGCTAAAACGAACGTTTTAGTATCCCTTTTGAACAATGATGAAAGATCTTTATTTAAATAGTTAGAAATGGTCTTACCTAAATAAATCCATGGAATAAATTGGAAAGACAGAAACAAACCAACAGTATAAAAAGGGACTTCGGATATTTTAAATTGCGTATAAAAGCAAATAATTAAGAGGGTTACCAGAGCCACTAGAACCTTGGATAAACGTGTGACATAAAAAAACATTAGTTCAGCAAAAAATAATGCATATAAATACCAGAGCGGAGAGCAATTAAAATTATATTTAACTGAAGAGTTTCCAGTAAAAGTGCCAATTACCTTTATAGAAAATTCATGTATTTCGATATTTCCTTTAACCAGCTTTAGCAAAAACGGTATAGAACATATAAGTCCCATTATAAATGCTGGCAAAATAATTCTTTTAAAACGCTGAATAAGAAAAATGGGAAATGTCGTTGTAGCGTGTTTTGAGCTCCATAAAAAACCACTCAATATCGCCAGGCTTGGCATGTGAAAGTTATAAATAAAATTGAACAGAAAAGTATTTTCTTGTGCCGCATGTCCTATCACCATCAAAGAAATAAGTATGCCTTTATAAACATCAATCGAGTTTTGTCTTAAGGTATTCTTCATTTTTGGTATATATTTTGATCAATATAACTTGCTTGATTAACTCGAACTGGTTTTGCAGGAATGCCTGCAACTGTCACGTTATCTTCAACATCATGTAGGACTACAGACATTGCAGCTATTTTCGCGTTATTACCGATCCTGACACCTCCCAAGACTTGGGCATAAGCACCGAAATCAACATTATCCCCAATGATTGGCAACGGCCCATTTTCATGGCGATTACCAATGGTCACTCCCTGTCGTAGCGTGCAGTTTTTACCGATTTTTGCCCCAGAATTGACAAAAATATTACCGAAATGCCAGATACGTAAACCGCCACCAATTTCAACGTCTTTTGGCAAACTGATACCGGTAATTGTCTCTATTAAACGGAATATAGGCCAATAAATTGTAGTGCAGAATTTTTTATATAACCCTGGCTTTTGCGAATTAATTCGCCTACCCCATCGATAAACAGCAACAGCCCATATAGATTGCTCCTTCAAAAACGCTCTTTTAGGATACTGGGCTAAATCCTGTTTGTAATCAGCATCATGAACAAAATTAAACATTTTTATATTTACTGGAGTTTTTAGAAAGATTCACATAGCTTAATGTCAATCCAATCAAAAACCATAAGTACCAATCAAAATTTAAGTAATCAAGCATATTGTCTGAGTAACACTCGAACAAAAACTCGACAAGAACAACAATTACTGTAAATACCAAAAATTTATTATAAGAATAAATTTTTATTAACGCCTTTAAGTGTGAAAAGATAATAAATAGAAATGCTAATAACCCAAGTATCCCCAACTCAAAGAATAGTAATACGTAAACGCTATGAGCATTAATTTCAACGGTTTGTAAATGATGGGCATTACCCATGCCAAATGACGTTGAAAAATGCGTGAAACTATGAAGACCATATCCCTGGATATAGTGCTTTACCGACATCCAGTGTAGAGCATCTGTCCAGTATTTAATTCGCCATGCATAAGAGTTTAGACGTTCGTAACCTGTTGCGCCCCAATTAGTGCCTTGTTGCAAGTCAAGTAATCTATGCTGAACATCTGGAATCAATAAAGCTAGAAAAGAAGCAAAAAATAAGACAATTAAAAATTTCCGTTCAAAAATCAAGCCATATAAAAGGAAAAAAAGTCCGCATGCTGCCCAAGCCGCACGTGTTTTAGTCATTAGTAACAGACCTAAAAGCGTGATTATGTAAATCGGTAGTACTTTAAGAACTGTAGTGTTGAAGTAACTTGGTTTAGTTTTATAAATATAAAATGTAATTGTAATAATCAAAACCAAATAAAAAGAAAAAGAGTTGGGGTGATTAAAAGTACTTTGTAATCTTAAGCCTTCTTCCACACTTAACCTTAATCCCCCTTGACCTCCAAATGCCAAACAATACAAACCATAAGTAACTGGTATTACGGAAGAGTAAAAGATTGCTTTCATCCATTTACCAAAATCATTTTCGGATTTAACTAGGTATAAGCCCAAGTAGAGCATGGAAGAGTAAGAAACGTAAAGTAGAAAAACCTTTACGCTAGGTAAAAGCTTTGGTGCATAGAATAATGAGATGAAACTTAATATTAAGAAAATAGCCCACGACTTTTTTACCCAATCTAAGTCATTGGTTAACTTTGGTTTCTTTTCAAGTATAGCTAAAAAAGCGATGATAATGACTAATGCATTTAACACTGCTCCAAGGCCAAAAGTTCCAAGCTTGATTGAGTCAAGGGGGGCATCTAAAGACGCTCTGGTTAATATTATTAATAGAAAAAATAACTGACGATCAAGAAAAAATAGAATCGCAATAACGAAAAACAACGGAAGCGATAATAAATAGTTGTAATGCTGGCCAGCTAAATTTAGCATCATTAATGATGCTAGTCCAAAAAAAATGGCTGCAATAGATGCGAAAAGAAAAAGTGCTACTTTAGATTTGCTTGTCATTTTTAACCAAATTTTAGGTAAGTTTCATTTTAAATTGGGTATGCAATTTACTGAGATTGGTATAAATGTTTGACTTACTACAAGTTGAAAATCTGCAATACACCCACTACTAAGTTATTGTCATCTAATACAACCATAGAGTTAATTTTAAATTTCTGCATGAATTCCTCAGCCGTAGAAAACATCTCGTTTTGGTTAATAGTTTTAGGTGAGCTCGTCATAAAATCACTGGCTTTTAGATTGATTGGAATATCGTATTTATCTAAAACGCGTCTTAAGTCCCCGTCAGTAATAATCCCGCTCAACCTATTTTTATCAATAATAATGGCCAGACCCAACCTGCCCTGATTCATTACACTCACCACGTCTCTAAAGCTTGCATTAGAGTCACAAACCGGCAATTGTTTACTTCGCATCACTTCGTGCACTTTGGTTAACAACTTACGACCCAAACTGCCACCAGGGTGGAATCTTGCAAAATCTTCAGGCCTGAACTGCTTAAGGGTCGAAAGTGTTACCGCCAACGCATCCCCCATTACCAAGGTAGCAGTTGTTGAGCTGGTTGGCGCAAGATTATTATTACAAGCCTCTTTTACGACGGCTATATTTAGAACAGCATGCGCGTTTTTAGCTAATGTTGAATTGGGATTACCTGTCAAAGCAATCATCTTGTTTTCTTGCCATTTCAGGAAAGGGATAATTCTGATCAGCTCTTCGGTTTCACCACTATTCGAAATCAGTAGTGTGACATCACCAGGTTGAATCATGCCTAAATCACCATGAAAAGCTTCGCCAGGATGCACATAAAATGAGGCCGTTCCTGTAGAGGCTAGAGTAGCAGCTATTTTCCTGCCTATAATGCCTGATTTACCCATTCCAATAATAATCAGCCGTCCTGTACTTTCTAAAACAAGCTGAACTGCTTTTAAAAACTCGTCATTCAGCCCATTGGCAATTTGTACCAGGCTTTCAATCTCGGTATCAAATACCGTTTTGGCGATGTCGAGAATTTGGGATTCGCTGATAGCTGTAGTCACTGATGTATTCATATCTATGCTTTTTTTAGTCATTTAATAGCCAGCTAAGTTACTGCACCATCATATCCATGATTCTGGCATACCCATCCGTGGTAGATAATACGTCGCTCATTCCTTTAGCGATCAATATAGCATCGCTTGCCTCACGAAATGCGCCATGACCACCACCTAATTTCAACACATGCGTTGCATGTTGCTTTACATAGTCCGCAGAATCCGCAACAGCAAAGCGGACGCCGCAGGCTTTAAAGGCGGGTAAATCTATTGAGTCATCTCCAAGGGTGGCTGTTTGCTCTTTATTAACACCACAATCTTGCATCAGGTCGTTACAGGCCTGAAACTTGTCTTTCACACCAAGTTTAAAGCGTGTAATACCAAGGTCGGCAATACGTTTTCTGAGCACAGCTGAATCGCGCCCGGAAACCACGGCCACTTGAATCCCGAGCTCAATCAGCATGCGAATACCCAAACCATCACGCACATGAAAGCGTTTGATAAACTCGCCCTCCTGGTTGTAATACAAACCGCCATCAGTAAGCACACCATCCACATCGGTAATGACAAGTTTGATATTTGCGAGTGGGTTTTCAGTTATGACGACAGCATTTCCCGTTAGCAGCGCTTCCACTGCCTTGAGATCTTGCGGTGTATCGACACCCGGCCCTGTTTCATCCACTGTTAATGCTTGTATGGGAATACCCGCTTCAAGCAATCTTAACTGCTCTAATGACTCTGCATTTTCCAGAGCTGAGAAAGGCAGATCATAAAACTGCTCAAGCACATGTCTTTTGTAAGCATAAACACCAACGTGTTTATAGTATGCAGCGTGCTCTGCATTGCGTGGATAAGGTATTGGTGAGCGGCTAAAATACAGTGCTTGTTTATACTGATTTAAAACCACTTTTACAAAGTTTGGATTCTTGGCCTCTTCAGCATGGATCTTGTGACACAAGGTAGCCACTTGAGTCTCTGGCAAGCCAAGTTGTGTCACTAGCAGAGCAATATCTTCCGGGCGAATCAGAGGCTCATCACCTTGCACGTTAATGTAAGCATCTGCGGGATATGCTTTCATCACTTCGATCAAACGGTCAGTACCCGATTGATGGTTTTCTGAAGTCATCATTGCCTTACCACCAAACTGCTCTACCGCCTGTAATATCCTTGCATCATCGGTAGCCACAATCACATCTGCAATATTTTCAACCTGTTTTGCTTTCTCATAAACATGTTGCACCATTGGCTTACCGAGCAACAATGCTAGAGGCTTTGCCGGGAAGCGTGTTGATGCATACCGCGCCGGTATGACAATGATAATCTTCTGCTGCATAGTGCCTGTGACTCTTAATCGATATTTAAAGCCGGGAAAGACTTGACCAACTGGTCTACTGCCTTAACCTGACCAAGGAATGCTTCAAGTAATGCGATAGGCAATGCACTTGGGCCATCACATTTAGCTTCATTTGGATTAGGATGGGCTTCAAGGAATAAACCTGCAATCTTGGTTGCCATCCCGGACAACGCCAGATCCACTACTTGCTGGCGGCGGCCACCCGAAGCAGCACCTAATGAATCACGTTGCTGCAATGCATGAGTGACGTCGAAAATAACGGGTACATCCGGGCAGACTTTTTTCATCACACCAAAACCCAACATATCAACGACCAGGTTATCGTACCCAAACGCAGAGCCGCGCTCGCACAAAATCACATTCTCATTACCAGCCTCTTTAAATTTATCCACAATATTCACCATTTGATGCGGACTTAAAAACTGAGGTTTTTTGATATTAATTGGCTTACCGGTTTTGGCAAGCGCAATCACCAAATCTGTCTGGCGAGCCAGAAAAGCGGGCAATTGCAAAACATCGCACACCTCTGCAACTGGCTCAGCTTGCCATGGCTCGTGTACATCCGTAATTACAGGCACATTGAACTCTTTCTTTACCGCCTGGAATATTTGCATACCCTGTTCCAGACCTGGGCCACGGTAAGATTTGATAGAAGAACGATTTGCTTTATCAAAAGAAGCTTTGAACACTAAAGGGATATCAAGCTTTTTTGTAATATTTACGTAATGACGGCAAGCCTCTAATGTTGAGTCGACGTCTTCGAGGACATTAATACCGCCAAATAAAACAAATGGTAGATTATTGTCTAAAGTAATTGAATCGTTAATTTTCATCTATTGCCTTTAATTAAACTTAATGAGGGAAAGTTAGTGAATGTTTCAAGATAAGTGCTTAATAAAAAAAAATTTATTAAGTTTATTCCTAAGAGGCTCTTCAAAATATTTTGCAATTAAATAAGCTACACAAGGTAAGAAAATTATTAAGCACCATGCAACAAAATATCGATTACTTCCATCGCTCGCAAATAAATTCAAAGCAGCTAATGAAACATTAAAGTGAATAAGATAGAGCGGATAAGAGACGGCCCCAAGTATTTGACATACTTTAAATATTTTTGATGAATCGTGTTTTGAAATTTTATAATTTATAGCAATAATGAAACAAACATAAATTGCAAATAAAACTAATAATAGTTTTAAAGAGCTGAATTCGAAACCATATTGAATTGTTTTAAATGACAAAGTAGTACTTTCATTTAAGAAACCCAAGAAAAAACTTAGAATTAAAAACGCAACTCTTTTCAAATTCAGTTTGAAATTATCATTACTTATAATAAAGAGCATTGCACCGCTCGAAAAGAAACTTGAATAATCGGTTATAAATATGTTCTGGATTATTTGATTGTGAATGAAGTAGTTTGCTAGACTCAATAGCAGCCAAATCCACAAGATTTTTTCTGCATTTTGTAATTGTTTAAAGTAAATAACCAACAATGTAAGTAGATAAAACTTTAATTCTACAAATAGTGTCCAGTAAACATTATCAATAAACTGTATTTTAAAAAAACCATTTAGCATTGTCATATTGGCAATGTATCTGATTATCGTTGGATGAAATATATGCTGCAAATAAAAATAAGAAACTACAAATGAAATGGTGCAGGCCAGCCAATACGCTGGGTAAAGTCTAAGAAAACGCGAAATACAGAATTGTTTTACGGACCTATTTTGTGCAGTTAAGAAAATAACAAATCCAGAGATTATAAAAAATAAATTAACTGCCAAATAATTATACTTTAACCAATCTCCCCAAACTCCAAAGCTATGCGCATAGTACGTATCTTTGGGAAACCCCCTAACCATTATGTGCATAACCATAACCGAAAATGCAGCAAAAAATCTTAGAAAATCCAGAAAAGGAAGTCTCATATTGTTACCTTCTGCAATTCTTTCATTCTTATAACTAAGCCTGCTGCCATCGAAGAAATCGGTTTATGATGAAAAAAGTTGATCTGATGAAATTGAGACATTGGAATTTTTATAATATTAATAATTTAATTAACTAATTTATGAATTCTATAAGCACATTCTGAGATGCTTTCGGGACTAAATTTTTTCCAGCTTCCTTTAAAAAAGAAGTGGCTATTAATATATTTAAGATATGTTTTTATATTTTGACGGCGCTCTTCACTGATTGGCTTATTCGCATCCAGGATTGCATTTTTAGACTGGCTCAAATCAGTGATAAAGCTACAAATCTGATCACGTGAGTAAATAGAGTCCCCATACACAATCACTGGCTTTTCCCTAGCGATGGCTTGCAATCCCACTGAAGAGTTTATGACAGCAACGAAAGTCGCGTTATCAAGCAGCTTTTCAATGTCAAACTTTCTTAACCAAATAATATCAGGAAACTCTGCCCGGATGTCATCATAGTCATATCTCAAAAAGTCTTCTGGATGCTCTTTAACAATGATCGGATATTCTGCCCCCAATGCCTCACGAATTTGCTGGTAGCAGTGCCGAATAAATTGTTTGGGATCCTTGAAGTGAGGGGAATTTATTAAAATTTGAGTATCATCATGCACCTGAAGCGGCAGGAATGCATAGTTGTTTGGTAAAAGAATAGTGTCTAATGGGATAGCCAGCCTTGCCTTATCTAGCTTCCGCTTCATAAACCAGCTTGATCCACGGAGTTCTGGAAACTTTGCATAGAACTTAAAATCAAGAATCCTTTTTAAGAAGTTAAACCCATTATTCAATGAAGATAATTGGTTTACCTGAACAAGCGTAGGTGCTATTAATTCAGATGGAACTTGCGCTGCGGGTAACTGTGATAATTCATTTATTTTACTAAATGCAAATGTGCGGTTTGAAGCACTCATATTCACACCCTGAGTGTCCGCCTGTAGCGTGTTGGAAAAGTAACCATTTTCCATATAGACAGTCCGAATGTGATGCTTTTTTGCAATTTCAGTAAGTGCACGTGCCACGTGATCCTGACCATTCCAAACCACTATCAGGTTTATTTGGTTTTTTTGAATGAAGCTTTCCAGAAAACCCAATAGTGTCGAAGTTCGTCTTATCCATTCCGTTTTACTCCCTTTATGCTTTGCGTGCATAAAGGCAAATAAATCATTAATGTCTGACTCTGATAAGTTTAAAGCGCTTGTGTTTTCTTGTGCATCGATTTCAGATAAGTCAGCTGGATAAACGGCATATCCATTTTTTTGCAGGATACGTCGCTCTCTTGGTGTGAATGAAACCAAGTATGGCTCGTAATGATAGAGCTTTCGATGAATTTCAGAGAGATTCAAAAAGAAAGGAACAAAGATATCTGAAAATACATAATAGAGTGCTTTTGTTGTCATCTGACCTTATGCCTTCTAAGAAAGTGTAAATGCTCTGGACTTAAAATATAAATAAGAACCAGGTAGCTTAATGAAAACACCAAGCAATCCGTAAAAAAACGGGCGACTGAATTCACTATCGGAAAGATCTGATCAAAAAGCAGGCAGATGGAGCCAGCATATAACGATAAAGTAACACTCGGTAAAGCAGTAACCAGCATATCCCGGGTTGATAGCATCATGGCTTTGTTAGCAAATACAAATGTCAAAAATGTCACCACTACCGATGCAATTAAATAGCACTGAGTCACTTCTAAAATACCTGACTGCGCGCCGATAATAAAAAGAATAATATGAATCAATGCGCCAAAGATGCCAAATTTGAATAGAAAACCTGTCTTGCCCAGTGCCATAAAAACCGGGCCAGTGGTCCCGCTTACGGCCTGCAAATAACCTATGGGTGTCATAAAAATCAGGAGGTCAGTAATCATGCCCCACTTATCACCCAAACTCACTAAAATAAAATCATGCCTTGTGACATAAAGCACAGTCATAAGAGGTGCAGTAAAGAAAGAAACCCCCTTAAGTGCACTAAGATAAAGTTTTCTCACCTCAAACAAGTCATGCTGACAGCGGCTGAGTAATGGAAAAATTGCGCGTGTCGTGATCCATGAAATATTCTGTATCGGAAATAACATGATCTTGTAAGCCATCGAGTACACGCCGAGTGCAGAGCTGCTAAGTAGTTTACCAATGATGACAGCGTCAGCATTTCTGAAAGCAAAACTGACAAGTTGATATCCTGCCATGTTTCCAGAAAAATGAAATAGCTCTTTTAGTCTGTATAACTGTGGATCTAACGATGGTTTCCATGGTGCATTGATCCACAAAAGGACTGTGACACTGATTGCTTGCACCAGAACCTGTATGACCAGACTATACACGCCCCAACCTGACCAAGCTGCAACCAGTGAGATTGTGATCGCTAAAAGCGCAGAAAAAGCCTCAATCTTAGCTAATAGTTTAAATTTAGACTCTCGCTCAAGTAAGGCCTGATGTATGGCAGAGCTGCTCGCCATTGGGAAGGTCAAAGCGATTAAACTTAATACGCCAATTAGCTGGTCATTGTTAAAACTGGTTGCGATAACTGGTGCCAGCAACAAGACAATCAAAAAGATGACAGTTCCTAATGCAATGTTTAACCAAAAAACTGCATTGATGATGCCATGGTCCAGGGTTGGACGTTGAATGATATTTGATGCGGTCCCCATATCCCGAATCAGCAAAGCGAGATTAATGGCGACTGCGGCTATAGCCATCAAACCGTAATCACTGGGAGGCAAAATTCTCGCTAATATAAATATATTTGCGAGTTGCGAAAGCACCTTAGCAGCTTGAGACACTGCAACCCATTTTGTATTTCTCATAACAGACATAAATTATGTCTTTGAGGCAGATGGTACTAGTAAACCAGGGAATTTTCCCTCTACAGTTGCAGTCAACTCGCTAAGGAATTGATCATGTAGCTGATAAAACTTGCTTACATCACTTTCATTATTGGTGATTGAAGACACCCGCACCAAAACACCATCGTCCAAGCGCCCTTTGAACAAACCGTCTTCAATAATTTTTAAACGCATTTGGATGCCCGTTAAAAGGGTTTCATCTGCCACCCTAATCCAGTAGCTCACGGCCTCTTGGTGAGATGAACCCGAGTAGACCTGCCGTTTTCCAACTACAGGACTTGAGCTAACAGGCATATTGAATACTGAGACTTTCGAGGACAGCATTTGGAAACCTTGTGCCGGGTAACAAATCTCCGGCTGATGAACCTTAACATCCTGACGCTGTTCTTTGACATAAGCCAGCGCAAGCATTATTTTTGCGCCGTCTTTGTTTACATACGTGCGCATGATGACGTCATCGTAAATTTGATTTTGTAAGCTTTTAGTATCACTTACCAAGCTCACTTGTGGTGTCAGTTGCGGAGCCTCTTTCCAGTCACCAAACTCTTTGGGAATACTGTTCTCGAAATTATCAAAGCCACTTGAATAATGTTTCTGAGGCTTAAGAGAAGTTGCAATTGCCAAAAAAATAAGGCTAGTAACAAATAAAATTAATGCTGTTTTAATTTTTACATCAGGCAACTTGCTAAATAGGTCTTTCATTAAACACACGTCACTATTCTGAACTAAGTAATGATTTTATTTTAAATTTTTCAGCGATCTTTTGAATGACTGTATCAATCAAAATAATTAATATCAATGCTGTCAGGAATAATACCATTCCGGAAAAGTTATGCAGAAATCCCTGTCCTGCTTCATCGCCCATGTAGTATGTAATGAGTGCAAGTGTACAAACACGCAGTACATTCGATGTAAAAGAGACAGGAACGATTAATACAGCCAATAAAACATTACGCCAGAATGCCTGATGGTTGATTACATTTATATAAAGTAAGCCGATTGCTTCTAATGTAAACAGGGAGTTTAACCCCGCACAAGCGTCTGCAACCAAAAGTTTGTATGGCCCTATTTGAATAATTACGCCAGACCTTGCCACAGGGTAATTGAATGTATATAGCAAATATTCTGATGCATAGGAAACAGCTATTTTCATTGGTTGTGTGACAGCATCTATGACTGAAGCTGGCCACGGCATCAGAAAAATAAAGAAAAAAAGTGCAAACCAATATTTGATAGCAATCTTTGTTCCGAATATATTACAAATGACACCTGCCAATATAAAGACTAGCGAAAAAATCGATAGTAAATAAACGCTTTGCGAGTAGCCAATCGTATAAATTAACAAGCCAGCTACGATGAGTAGCCAGCCGGTAAAGGGGGCAGGATTTAATTGCTGTGGCGTAGCAAGAATTTGCTTGGTTTTAAAATAGAAAAACCAGATTGCAATAGCGAGTACCACCGGGCCATGAGACTGGCTATCGGCATTCCAGACCGTCGTGGACAAGTCATAGAATACAGGTACAAATAAATACAGAATTGAAAGTAATATAACTACATAACTCAACAGTTTGTTTTGCGGGATTAATGATAGCCTTAGTGGTTTTTGCGGAGACATATTAAGATTCATTTACAGCAAGTTGAACCTCAATACCTAAACTACGGCAAGCTGTTACAGCCTCTTCGGTATCCTTCAGTACTGTTTTATTGAGCTGTGTAGTAATCAACACCCCGCCTACTTTTCTGGATACGATTTGCGCATCTGATGAACTTAAGATAGGGGACGTATCAATAATGATTACATCAAACTGGCTTGAAAAATGTTCTATCAGTTTGTCAAAAGGTTCTTTGTTAAGTAACTCTTGTGGATTGGGTGGCACAGTACCCGAAGTTAAAATACTTAAATTCAGTAATGATGCAATTCTAACTACTACATCTGTAGATGCTCGACCGGCCAGAATATCTGAAAGACCTAGATTATTGGAAAGTTTAAATAATTTATGCTGGGTAGGATTCCTGAGATTAGCGTCAATCAATAATGTACGCTCACCCAGTTGAGAAAATACAACCGCCAGATTACTTGCCAATTGGCTGGAGCCATCAGCTTCACGTGCAGAAGAAATGGCTATTGCTTTATAGCCTCGTTCAAACCAGCGCAACATCAATTGCGTACGTAAAGAGCGTAAAGTTTCTACTTGCTTAGAGAACGGGTCAAAAGCGGCAATCAGGTCATGACTAAAAGAAGTTTTATCAGGAGATAAGTAAGGATACTCAAATTGATAAGACAATGCGTGGTTAATATCTTCCATCGTGACAAAACCAAGCGCTATGGCTGCTTCACCGAATCGCATGGATTTTTCTTTTTGGAATTTTAAGATCCGCTCTGCATCCTTATCAGTAATTTTACCCATATCAAGCAGTAAATGCCCAATACTGGCTGAAACGGTTTTCATGGGAGTATTGGATTCAGATTCAATGATATTCATAACGGCACTCATGCAATAATTTTTTGTTCAGTAAATGGCTAAATTGAAGACTTGATACTGTATTGATATACAGGGATGTCACCTATTAAAGCAAGATCATCCAGACCACGAACTCTGCGATCAATAAACTCCAATAACAATGCAAACAAGCAGCCCAGGAAAAAACCAACAATTGCTGAGAATGGAGCAATCAACATTACACTTGGATTGCTGGGATTTAATGGTGGTGTGGCTCTTTCCAACACAGAGATATCACCCTGGTTAGACTGTCCCTCTAAAGCAGTTTGGCTGAAACGATTGTTGACTGATTCAAGTGAATTCTGCGCAATTTGCACTTCTTTTTCGAGAATAGCAAAATTTGAACGGTAACTATTCAGTTCAAGCACTTTTTGCTTTTGCTTCTCCAACTGGACTTTAAGGTCGCCAAGCCGTTGCGAGTTAATGGTCGCGTTGTTACCTATACTGGCGACGGTGCGATTGATTTCTGAGTTCAATTGACTTTTTAATTTGGCTACTTCGGCTTCACCTGACTGATACAAGGGGTGATTTTTACTATACCGCTGCTCCATCTCGGCCAGTTTTGATTCTGCGGTGGCCAGATTCATGCGTAAATTCTGTACAACAGGATTCTGTGACACATCAGGAGACTCGCTGGTATTTCTGGATGCATCACTTCTTCGGGAGTTGGCATCGATAGATTGCGATTGAGTCAGGCTATATTGCGTAGACAAATCTCTAAGCTTGGAACTTTCAACATCAAACGCATCTTGAATACTGGTCAAGCCATGTTCTTGCTGGTATTTCGAGAGTTTATCTTGCGCTTGCTGCAAGTTATCACGCAGCATTTTTGTTTGCTCTGAAAGATATTGCGAAGCTTTGATCGCAGGGTCAATCTTCAATTTCAGACTTGTGGCAATATAAGATTCCGCAAATGCATTAGCCATTGTTGCCGCAAAAGTGGGATCAACTGCTTTGTAACCAATGGTAATCACACTACTTTCTTTTGAAGGAATGATCTCAAGTTTTTTTGCGAGCCTGTCAGCCATCCACTGGTTAATATCGGCCCCTTCACCATTTTCTTCATTAGCGAAGTCTTGTTTAATTGATGGGATTTCAGTTAAATTAAACTTTTTAACCACATCAAGCGCAACACTTTTACTAAGGATGATATCTGCCTGAGTTGCCATGTACCCTGGCATAAGTTGCGCTGGCATTGCCATGCCCGTGACTGGATCTACGCCTTTATAGTTAAGAATGACTCTGCTGGCGGCAAAATAATTTTTGGGAAACAGCAAGCTAATGATAACCGCTGTAAGCATGGTGATTATCATTACAAGGATGATAATCTTGAACCGTGCTTTTAGAATATTTGTAAATTGGTAAAAATTCATATTAACACCTGATTAATTAGAGCAAACTTTCTTCAATATATAGCACATCTTCATCCATCAATGTGCCAGTCAAATCTGGTGATTTTTTCTCTACCTTTCCTTCTGCATTTTTTCTATGCAATTTAACTGACCGCTGAGTACCGCGCAATGTAAGGCCACCTGCTTTCGCAATTGCTTGCATCACAGTCATATTTTTATCAATTTTATACATGCCAGGGCGTTGCACTTCACCATAGATGTAAAACTGAGGCGCTTGGGGCACATAAATCACATCCCCTGGAGTCAGCTCTTTATTCAACTCGCTTGCAGGGGCTTTAAATAAATCATTAATGTTTAATTCTTGCGTTGTTGGTGTACCGGAACGTGATGTGGTAAAAAATAAAGTTTCGCCTGCAATTTCATTCGCTCCACCCGCCAATGCAATAAAGTCTGTAATTTTTCGAGTGCCTCCCTGAATACCGTATTTCCCAGGGCGCAGCACTAATCCTGCAACAGTTACATCCCGGATACTGACATAAACAGTTTCGCCACCAATTAGACTGATATCATGAGCATTTAAATTACGATGCTCAATAATTTCGTTTAAATCGAACTCGCTACGTTTTTCACCACGAACTACCGTAATTATTTCCGATGCTTCCGAAGTCAATCCACCTGCTTCTGCAAGAATATCCTTTATATCTGTTGGGCGCACAACTGGATATCGGCCTGGCTTTAAAACGCCACCTAAGACAGAAACACTTTTACTCATAAATTCAAGAATAAGCACTGAAACCTGCGGATTGGCAATAAATCCACCACGTTTCAGTTGCTCTGAAATGCGCTTTTCACTTTCGATAGTCGTAAGTCCGCCAACTTTCACCTCACCAATAAGTGGCATGGTCAAAACACCATCTTCAGAGACTCTGGTCTCCCGGGTAAGGTCGGCATCGCCATAAACAATGACTCTTACATAATCTCCGGCACCGAGTGTGTAGTCTGCGTGGGCGAAAGTACTGAAGACTAAAACAAATCCGGCTACGATGTATTTTAAAAATTTGGTCATAAATAATTAACTCTTTTCACAATGAAAACTAACTCATAAAATGCAAGAACTTTAGGTGCCTGTTCTTTAAAAAAATTCAATTAAACTTCTTTAAGTACTATATTTAGATTAGTGAGCAATCATTAAACACTTTAATTTTGACAGTTTCTTTAAACACACATTCGTTAAGTAACAAACTCCTGTTTTCCCCTGCTCTGTATTCAATGTCGACATGCATGAAAGTACCCAGGCATTTAAGCATACATTAACTTCATTAACCTAACATGATTATGCAGTAAGCGACTTTAGTATTTACCTAAATTTTAAGGTCAACTATCACGCTAGTGGTGACATCATCGTAATCAAAGTTATTGTATGTTGAGCTAGCATTTCTTGAAGACTTGATGGAGTTAAGTGTAAAGCCGATATTCTTGATTGGCTGCCAGGTAATTGAGCCTGAAAAACTCTTTTCGTCGTCGACTCGCTTATCTATCCCTGGAATAACGCTTTGTCGAAAATCTCTTTGTGCAATCCGGGTGTTTAAACTGAAAATCACTTTTTCAGAATAGTCATAGCTTAACCCCACCAGCAATGCATCAGAAACAGTATAAGTACTGTAATTGGTTTCAAATGGACCAATAACTCGGGATAAATCAAAGTTTGTTTTAAGCTTGCCAGTCAGCAATAGATCATACTTTACATAACCCAGCCATGAATCATAATCTCTGACGGAGAAATTATCATATTCACGGGAAAGATAGCCCAACTTGCTACTTAATCTACTTTTACCTGTAGGCTTTAAAACCAAGTCCAGCTCAAACTCATTTTCCGTAAATCCATTATCAAAGAGTGAAGCTTGACTAATCGGACGTTGAAATTGACCATCACGTTTATGCCCCAAGAGCGTTAGGTTGCTACCTGAAGGGAAATTGTAACGGGCCCCATAATCAAATGCTGTGGCACTGTATTGTGCGACAGCATTAAATGTTTGACTATTGTCATTATCTGTTTCAGTTAAACCAGCGATTAAAGCCCAAACTTTATGTGGTGAGTATTCCGCTCTGAATCTATTGATTTCAGTCGTTCTAATATTTTGAGTCAACAGCCGGAAATCACTAAAACCATTTAAAGTTTTGCTTTTGCTGGAGTACACGCTACCAGTTAATGAAGGAGTAAGGGCCCATAGCCATTCTGCATCATAGTTGATGGTGTCAAAGTCTAAAAAATCATTGCGTTGATATTTATTATCGACATAATTGACGTTCAACATAAATCTCTGCAAGGAATACTGTTTATCAATATGAACGCCGGCTGAATAGGTTGTGATTTGATCAGAAATTTCGTTATTACTTAAACGAAAAAGATTGTTATCCCAGGCTTTGTTAACAGAAGCATTAAATTGTACCGTATCAAATTCGTCGGCTATCGCCGGATTAAATGCAAAATTAAAAAAGCAGTAGCACCAAACTGTTTGATGTACTAACAATGTTGTTACTCTATTGTTATATTTTAAAGGCATGAGCCACCCTGAATTGATAAGGCCTTTTAGACTAGTATGCATTCTACTATATATAAAAACTGAATCATGCTGCAAAACAAGAACAGTTCCCAACTAAATTAGTTTAAAGTTTAAATCATCTAGATACTGATATGTGCTCGTTTACAAATGATATTGCTAATAAGCCTATCATGTCTGCGCCATTCTTGCACCTACTCAAGGTGGCGATTGCCTAAACAAACAATTGCTGTAACTACAACGGATGCGTTAAACTCTACATGAGAATTATAAAAGAAATTTATGGCCACTAAAAAACCTCCTATCAGAACGCTATCGGGGCTTTCCGCAAGCGCTAATAGTCCGCTTTACCTTTTAGAATCCATTGTCGAGCCATTAGTAATGGTTTTTGTGCTATGGGGTCTTTTCATATACACAGAAAACCAAATTCCGATGTCGATATTTATCGTATCGATTGTTTTGTTTTCGATTACTTTTCCTAGCGGCGCCAAAATTCGAAAGTCTTTTTTTTCCATGTGCAGGGATGTCATCGCACAATGGTTATTAATCGCCTTTTTTGTTTTAATTTTTGCTTACGTTACGCGATACATCACACTTTATAGTGAACAAATGATTCTTGCCTGGTTGATTATCACGCCATTGGCACAAATTGCAGCCTTGCAGTTGTTAAAATGGGCCAGCCCAAAATTAATTGAATGGCAAGGGCCGCCGCAAAATACCTTGATAGTTGGATTGAACGAGCAAGGTATTTTGTTGGCTGATAATCTTAAAGAAGATTATTACCAGCGAATTAATGTGCTTGGTTTTTTTGAGGATCGCTCTCCAGCCCGTTTAGAAGAACAAGCAGACTATCCTGTACTTGGGAGCTTGAACGAGCTGAGTACTTATCTACGCCTACACACAGTACATAAATTGTATATCGCTTTGCCAATGTCCAGTCACCCACGTATTTTAAAAATGCTGGATGATTTAAAAGACACCACAACTTCAATCTATTTTGTTCCGGATATTTTTGTCACGGATTTGATCCAGGGGCGCGTATCCGAGGTAAACGGTATTCCAGTTGTGTCTGTATGCGATACTCCGTTCACAGGTATGGATGGATTCACTAAACGCACCGCTGACGTGTTGTTTTCACTTTTTGTTTTAATTCTGATTTCACCGATTTTATTGATTATTGCCATTGGAATAAAACTTACCTCTCCTGGCGCGATCATTTTCAAGCAACGTCGTTATGGGTTAGATGGGCAAGAGATACTGGTCTACAAATTCCGTTCTATGACGGTGACTGAAGATGGCGGCAAGGTGACGCAGGCGACAAAGAATGATCAGCGTATTACGCCACTGGGCGCATTCCTGCGTAAAACTTCATTAGATGAATTACCGCAATTTATTAATGTATTGCAAGGACGTATGAGTGTCGTGGGCCCACGTCCTCATGCGGTGGCGCATAACGAAGAATATCGAAAGTTAATCAAAGGCTATATGGTACGCCATAAGGTTAAGCCAGGGATTACCGGTTGGGCACAAGTGAACGGTTTCCGAGGTGAAACTGATACGCTTGAGAAGATGGAACAGCGTGTGCACTATGACCTTGAATATTTGCGTAACTGGAGCCCGAGACTGGATATGTTAATTGTAGCAAAAACAGTTTGGTTAACCGTAGTGGGTCAGGACAGCGCGTATTAAATCCTTACTTAAGTTTTTAGATCAAAAAAGCCGGATAATTCCGGCTTTTATTATTTTTGGATATGCTGTTTTATAGATTTAAAAGCAATATTGATCCAGTCTGGATGTAAGCAATCAACCACATGGTTATCGGTCATTCCGCGTAACCAAGTCAGTTGGCGCTTGGCAAGTTGCCGCGTGGCGAAAACGCCCTGCTCTCCTAGTGTTTTAAGATCAATTTCACCATTCAAGTAGGCTAATACTTGTCGATAGCCCACACAACGCATACTTGGACTTTCTGCGGTAAGCTGTGGATATTCGGCAAGCAAGTTTTGCACTTCCTCGACAAAACCTTGTTCAAGCATCAATTTAAAACGATCCGCGATGCGCTGATGCAATACGGCGCGCTCACTCGGCATTAGGGCAATTTTCAGGATATTAAAGGAAAGTTCATGTTTGCTGGATTGTGCGCGCAAGGTGCTCATCGACTGACCACTTATGCGATAAACTTCTAACGCGCGCTCAATACGTTGAGAGTCTGTGGGTTGTATTTTTGCAGCTACTTGTGGATCAATGATTGCCAGCTGCGCATGCATCGCTGGCCAACCCGCTTTAGCTGCCTCGGCTTCGATTTCGTCACGCACATTTTGGTCAGCCTCTGGAAGCTGGCTCAGGCCGTGCTGCAAAGCATTAAAATACAGCATAGTGCCGCCGACCAACAAAGGTACGCGCCCCTTTTCTGTGGTTGCATTCATCAGTGAGAGTGCATCTTTGGCAAAGTGCGCCGCTGAGTACTGTTCCAGCGGTGTGATTAAATCAATCAGATGATGCGGGGCTTGGCGTAGCGTTTCGGCATCAGGTTTGGCGGTGCCGATATCCATACCGCGATATACCAGAGCCGAATCTACACTGATAATTTCTACCGGCAATTGTTGGTATAAAGCTATCGTGGCGGCAGTCTTGCCGCTGGCAGTCGGCCCCATCAGGAAAATCGCGGGGGGCAGACTGGTGTTAACTGGTAAGGACATACAGTATCAAGCGATAATCAATAACATGTAGCAACTGCTTAGTTGAGCAGTTTATTTATCATACTTTACATAACTGAAACGCAGGTCATCTTGTGGGGTACCTTCCAGAGCAGAATCACCTTTGGCATTTGGCTGCCATTGAATGACCTCTTCTATTTTTCGTGCCAGTTCAATGTCTTTCATGGTGATGCCTTTGGCGCTGTGGGTGCAGAGCTTCACAATCACAAAGGCGTAGGAAACAGTTAAATCAGGATGGTGCCAGGCAGCTTCAGCCAAATGCCCGACAGTGTTGACCACCATCAGTGTGCCCTTCCAGCTGTTGGTTTTATATTTGCGGCGGATCCAGCCTTCTTCATAAAACCAGTGAGGCAAAGATTCAGCAAAGTGTTGTTGGATTTCCTGCTCGCTTAAAACCTGATCAGTCATGGCGCTCTCCTCGTGAATGATTTTGAATTTTACAGACAGTATACCTTAGCCATACAGGCGAGTTACATGCATCTAGCATCCCTTGACTGGCGAGAATCGAGATCGTCATGAATTAAATCAGCATTGCCAGCATGGCGGTGATTACGGTGAGGTCCGCACTAGTGCCAGGGTTAAGTCGCGCTTGCTTGAGCAATTGATCCCAGTTGAGTAGTGCTGTCATATAGTTTTTAGGATTTTCGAGTGCCATGAATGCTGTGGCATGTTCCAACGCGGTTTGCTGTACTTGTAATGCCCTTTCCTTACCATACTTGCGTGCGATGTGGCTGTCTGGCACTGAGGATAGCCAGTTTAGATATACTGCGGTCAGTGCCCAGGCCGGACGCTGCCAACGATCAATATAGTTTTTATAAAGTGGCAGCGCTTGAGAAAATAGTTGTGCATAGCATTCGCTATACTGGCGCGCCACCGTGTCATGCTTACTTGCCAGGCGCATGGCTTCAAGCAGGTTAATCCGGGGGGATTGTGATACATCATGTTCGTTGCGCTCACCCATTCCTGCGGGACTTACAATCCTAATGCCCTGATAGACTAGTGCTGCGTCTTCCACGGTCGTTTCATTCAACACTTGCTTTAGACCATCCAACAGAGGCAAATGTGGATAACGTAAGACAGCCTGCACTATAGGTGCCGCCAGTAAAATAATACCCAGGTTGGTATTACAGGCTACCTTGTTATAAGTAACTTCTAATGCCGCCAGGATACGTTGCCCTAACGTGCGATCACCATACTGTACATCATCACACAGAACAGGTGCCGAGACTTCGGCGCTATCGATAAAGTGTTGCACCTGCATGCCGTGACCATCAGCAAAGATGTGCACATTGCCGGGTTTGAGTGCTTCCAGTTCAGACAGGCAAGCTTTTAAATATGCGCTTTGTACGTTCATAGGCAACAGTGATCTAAATTAATCAACATCGCTTTCGCCTGAAAAGCGTAATAAATCTGCCACCAGAATATCTGCAATATTCAAATCAGTAATAGTTTGCAAACCTCGCCAGGCTGGAATACTGTTCACTTCTATCACCCACAGTTTACCGTGCTTGTCGCGCATGATATCCACCCCGGCATAATTGATGCCAATGGCAGCGGCTGCCTGCACCCCTATTTCGGCCACATCGTCTTCGTCACTGGCCGTGCATCGTGCGCCACGCGCAACATTGTGTAGCCAGCCATCTCCCTGCCGGCGCATCACAGCCACAGGCTCACCATTGACGACGAATACTCGATAATCATGCTGATTGGTGCCGCAATCGATTTTCTCTTGCAGATAATAAATGCCATCGACAAACATATCCTGCGGCAAGGCAAATTGCTGCGGATGCTCAATTAGACGCACACCTTTGCCTTGAGAGCCAAACAAGGGTTTGATCACTAATGTTTTGCCGTTATCCAGCGCTTCTTGCATCAGGGGGTGTGCAACCTGTCTATACTCGCATACCCAGGTATTCGGTGTCGCGATACCATGCTCGGCTAATAACTGGGTAGTCAGGCCTTTGTCGACAGTGATTTCAATGGCGCGGGCTTGGTTATAAATAGTCATGCCCTGACGTTGCAGGGTATGCAAAATATTCATGCGGGTGATGATTTGCTGGGTAGATCCGGCGGCAACGCCACGTACAAATGCAATAGGTGAAGGTTGCGATAAACCTGGAATATGCACTTGTACTTGCTGGTCAACGATACTGACATGGCAGCTATCCAGGCAGACCATATGCGCGTGCCAGCCGTGACGGTCAAACGCTTGCGCCAGCGCTTGCCCATGCCAGCCGCCCGCCTGGGCGACTTCATCGGTGAAGATAGGAACGATTTTCATGCAATCTGAAAGATGGCCGGGCTGAATGCTGGGATAAGACATTATTGAAAGCTTACGTACAAAATATACGTAAGCTTCGATGCAATATGTATTGGATGCTTAACCAAGTTTAGATGAATTTTTATCCACCAAAAGATTGGTTTAGCAAGGCCTCATTGAATTGACCGGCAAAGAAAGTTTTACCAGACTTCAGGTTAGTGACGCTGACTTTGGCCGGTGAAAACAGCATAGGGTCAATCTGGTAGAAATCCATATTCACTGCTTTAAATACCTCAGCAAATGGACGTCCATAATCTTTAGAAGAGGAAGAAGGTAATTGTTGCGCCAGTTGTTCAGCAGCAGCATCTTCAACATTTACAAACAATTGCACAAAACCACCGAATAAAATTGCATCATTGGTGCGGCCCATACCGGTGATAAAGTCTGGTGAAGGCGCTGGCACTGGTGCCACGCCATAGCCATCAACAATGGCGCTGAGATCAAAATGCAGGGTGTGGCATTTGTGCAGTGCGACTTCCAGTACGCGTGCAGTCACTTGTAGCGAACCGCCAATACTGCGGGTAGGGGTCAGGATAAAAGTCAGTTTATTAGCTGGCAGACCAGTATCCCTGGCGACTTTCTCAATCACTTCCACTGGCGGCACTTTATCGGTTTCCAGCACCAATACCGACTGATCGCCTTTATCGCTGTAATTAATATCTTTGAAAACTTCCTCACGCTGTGCGATGGCGCGTGCCGGGCCACTACCGAGTGAGAAAAACTTCTCGTGTGACAATGCCCAGCCGGCGTATTGGCTGCCTAAACAGGCAATCACAGGCTGCTTTGCTGTGACTACCACGCTCAATGGCCAATTAGCGAATTGCGGAACTTGCTGCAGTGTCACGCCACCCAAGCCTCCCATGCATATTTCAGCAATGATGCGCCCGGCTTCTAAACCACCAGGAGTTTGGATGCCAGCATCAACAATAGTCGCGCCAGTCTCATGTTTAGTAACCAGGCAGCCAAGTGCCGGTGCATTTGCGATCAGGTGTGCGACCAGTGGCGCACTGTATTGCTGCACGCTAATGGATGTTGAATTCGATGTGTTCACAGACATAAGTGCCCCATAGTTTCTCTAATTGTGTTTTTTTATCTTGCAAAATCTGTTGCACCGCATCTTTTGAAGGCCCTTCTGCATACAGGCTGCATATAGGTTCGCCTCTCTCGATTGTGCGATTTTCAGGCCGGTCTTCCAACCAGGTTGGGAGCTCCGCCTGATTTATTTCTAACGTTTGTTTTGCATACGCGATGCAATGACTGGCATGAGTTTTATATACATTTAATTCAAGGATCTCCATCCCTTGGCAACTGGCGAGTTGAGTCTGTATCAAAGGCAACTCTGCATACAAACGCATACTAGCGCTTAACCTGGGGTTGATTTCCAATACATGCAAACGGCCATCTTGCCAGATTGCATCCAGGCTATTAATACCAACCAGGCCGGAATCTGGTACGACCAAATCTAACAATTCTTGCATGGCTTGCGTTAATTTCTCATCATGTAAACGCGAAACCCCTGCATATGTATACATTCCAGGCCGTTGTATCAGGGCATGCACACCAATCAACGTGATTGAATTCTTGCTTACCACAAACAACGCCCCTACCGGCAGGCCAGACTGAAATGCTTGCCAATAACCATTCGCCACATTTAGCGCCGAAGCTTTATTCCAATCACGTACATGAGCTCCACCGCTCTGCCCGGCAATCTTGTATAACCAGCGTCCATTTTGGGGAGCTTGTGACACTAGCTCTGGTGTCATCGCATGATGGCGAACACAGTGCGCCTTCAACCAAAAGGGATTTTTTACCTGTTCAATCACTTCCGGCACATTACCTAGCAATGCATACCGTTTGTACAGGCTTGCATAACAATCAACGTTTGCCTCAAATCCAGAGCCTATCAGCACAAAATCCGGTTGCCATGCATCCAGTGTATTTATTAAAGTTTTTGCATCTGCAGCACTTAGCCTCCCACACAATGCAGGCAATCTCCAAACTTCCTCTGCAGTTGCTACCGTATCAATATCTGCAAAAGCATCAATTGCTAATACTTCAAACCCTTCACGCTTCGCCATTTCCGCATAAATGCGTGCGCTTTGCGACACAATGGCCAACCGCAAGGATGCAATTACTCCACGTGGGCGCAGGCATACTCATATGCCTGGTGGTAATCAATATGCATCGGTGATTCACTTTGCAGCATTTGTTCCAGCAGCTTGTTCTGCGTCACATATTTCAGTTGGCCAATGGCCAGTGCGCCAAACCCGGCTACTTGTGTACCTTCAATCAGGCCACCATTAGAGAATGTATCTACGCCTTCAATGCCTGACGGTGGTACCGCATTCACATCCGCGACCACTTTCAATGATTTGGAATTGGCTAACTGGCGGGTTTCCAGTACACGAATACCTGCTGGCGTGGCACATAAAGCCACTGTTGCCTCATTCAGGATCGCAATTTTGGCCTCTTCAGAGCTACCATCCACCACTTTTAGATTCACATCGTAACTGCTGGATAATTTATCGACATAGGCTTGCATACTATCTACACCTGCATGCGCAACCATCAACACTGTAGACCCCTGGCGTGCGGCGATGAGCGCAGCAGTAGAACCCACGGTGCCGCTCGCACCAAAAATAGCAATTTTCTCTTTGCCTAAACCGCTGCCGGATTTTTGCAGGTAAAAATCGACTTTTGCCAGCATCGCAGCAGCTGTTGTAAACGCGCCTGAAGGATCAGAAAAGGTATGACACTCAAAAGGTTTAAACATGGCGCTGCGCGCCTGTTTCTGCATTTCAAGCGCAACCTGGATATCACGGCCACCAAAAAATAAAGCCTGTTGTTTAAGGCCGCTAGGGCTGCGTGAAAAAATCGCATCTTGAGTTAAAGCAATCACCTCATTCAGCGTTACGTCTGTATAGGAAATAATTTTTTCATAGCCTGCATCAAATGCCATATTCACATCGAATGGACTGGCATTTTTCGCGGCTGTGAATAAATGCATAATACTGGTTTTTTTCATTATTCCCCCTGTGGAATCCGTTTACTAAATAGTATTCGTAGCAATATACACAATGATATACATGTTCAAAATCAGAATCAGACCTTAAAAATAGACACTTTTCCCGAATATGTTATTTAAGGTTAATAATCAGTTTAGCTTTATTCTATATATTTGTTTCAATTCGCGCTGCATTATTGATGGCAGCGGTCACAATAAATGATAAATGTTGGTTTGTGGCATGGCGCTGTGCTAAATCTGCCTGCATTCGTAGAGCATCAGCTTTCGAAGGCAGTAGCACAAAACCGGTAGGGCCCCAGGACGTTTGACCTATTCCGTGAAAACCTTGCTGTTTAAAGCCGTTTAAAATGTGTGCCACTGACTGGCTCGCATAAGCACCGCCTTGTGCAGGCGCAAAATAATCTGCGTTATAATTTTGCAGTTCCCCGACAAATGCACTAAAAGCCTGGAAATCCCGTTCAACCAATGCGGGCAATCCTTGCATCAATAATTGATGCTGAATATCTTTTGAAGCTGCGACTGTTTGGGGCGGTAACTGTTTGAAAGCGGTTTTTTCACCATTGCCATGCAGCCCATCACGGCTTTGATCGACAATTAGTAAAAAATGCCACTCTGCAGGGAATGCATGACGTGCCAGTAATGGCGGTACGATAGTGGCAGGGCCGCGACCCCCATCGACCACTAAGCCACCATGATCAAAAGTAGCGATACCGATCCCCGAGCGCGCACCACGTTGATGGGCAGATGCGATAAGGGCGGTGTTCAACGGCTTACCCAGTAGTGTATTTACGGCTGCACCAATTGCTAGCGCCATTTGCGTGCCTGACCCCAAGCCACTATGCCGGGGAACGGCCTGATGAATGTTTAAATCAAGTGGTTGAGCTGGATTATTAGCAGCGATAGATTTTAAATGCTGTTGCAGAATATTGAATGCCCAGGGATCTACATCATCTTGCTGAGCTTGCGTTGAAATAGTCAGTGCAGTTTGGTAAGCATCAGTGGCCACACCTACACTACCAAAACGACGTTCGCTCTCGCCACTTAAATCAAAAAAGCCGAGATGCAACCGACCATGGGTAGTCACGCTGACCGAGCGTATTGAAGAGTTTACTGCATTCATAACGGCAAATTATACTGGTGCTGAAAAATATGGGCTGTCAGCGCGAAGCTGACGTGACATTAAAACATGATTTTGGCATAATGCTTGGATAAAAGTAATTCCTTGAAACAGGTTGCACTCAAGAGTAAACCTCACTTTATCGAATTCGATCCATTGCACTCGGTGGTAGATTTCATCGGCGATAGATATCATCTGATTTAAAACAATTAAGGGTTTTATATGGTTAGTCATGTTATTCCATTCGAGAATCTCAGAAACAGCGATGTGCCGTCAGTCGGTGGCAAGAATGCTTCTTTGGGTGAAATGATTTCTCAGCTCAGCGCTAAGGGTGTACGCGTACCGACAGGCTTTGCAACCACAGCTGATGCATACCGTGAATTTTTATCTCAAGGCGGTCTAGATAAAAAAATCAATGACTTGCTCGATAAACTAAATGCTGATGATACGCAAGAGCTAGCGAAGTGCGGTTCGCAAATCCGTCAGTGGATTATGGAAGCCGAGTTTCCGGACGCCTTGCAAAGCGCCATTGCACAGAACTACGCGAAGCTCATCGATAAATCGGCACCGGGCACTACCTTCGCTGTCCGTTCATCTGCTACCGCAGAAGATTTGCCAGACGCATCTTTCGCTGGTCAGCAAGAAAGCTTTTTGAATATTCATGGCCTGGATAACATCAACCACGCCATTAAAGAAGTGTTCGCATCTTTATATAATGACCGCGCAATTTCATATCGTGTTCATAAAGGCTTTGTACATGCCGATGTTGCCCTGTCTGCTGGTGTACAGCAAATGGTGCGTTCAGACATTGGCTGTGCAGGCGTCATGTTTACGATTGACACTGAATCCGGTCATAAAGATGTTGCATTTATCACATCTTCTTACGGTCTGGGCGAAACTGTGGTGCAAGGTGCGGTGAACCCTGATGAGTTCTACGTACATAAGCCATTACTCAATAAAGGCAAACCGGCTATCGTACGTCGCACCATGGGTTCAAAACTGATCAAGATGGTGTTCTCTGACGCGACACAGGCTGGTAAATCTACCAATACAGTGCCGGTAGATGCGGCTGAATCTAACCGTTACTCTCTGAATGATGCTGATATCCTGGAATTAGCGGGTTACGCGATCACCATTGAACAGCATTATGGTTGCCCAATGGATATCGAATGGGGTAAAAACGGCCTGGATAATAAGTTGTATATCCTGCAAGCGCGCCCTGAAACAGTGAAATCCCAGGAAGCGGCGAAAAACGTTACTGAGACATTTAAATTACAGAAGCACTCCTCAGTGCCAGTGGTTGCCGGTCGTGCCGTGACGCAAAAAGTAGGTGTAGGTCCTGTACGTATCGTGCTGGATCCAGCCGATATGCACGAAGTACAACCTGGTGATGTGTTGGTTGCTGACATGACAGACCCTAACTGGGAACCGGTGATGAAACGCGCCAGTGCCCTGGTGACGAACCGTGGTGGCCGTACCTGTCACGCTGCAATTATTGCGCGTGAATTAGGCATCCCGGCCATTGTTGGTTCAGTCAATGCAACGGATTTACTGCGCGATGGCGAAATCGTGACTGTTTCCTGTGCTGAAGGTGAAACAGGCTTTGTTTATCACGGCGCTTTGGATTTTGAAGTATCCACGCAATCAAATAGTGCATTGTCTAAACCGCCGTGCAAAATCATGATGAACGTAGGCAACCCTGATATGGCGTTTACCTTTGCGCAAACGCCTAACGATGGCGTTGGCCTTGCGCGTCTGGAGTTTGTCATCAACAACATGGTTGGCATACACCCTAAAGCGATTTTGAATGTCGAAGCCATGCCGAAGTCAGTTCAAACAATCATTCATAACCGTGCCCGTGGCTATGCCAGCCCGAAACAGTTCTACATTGATAAAGTCGCGGAAGGCGTTGCAACCATTGCGGCTGCGTTCTACCCGAAACCAGTGATTGTGCGTACTTCAGACTTCAAGTCTAACGAGTACAAGAAACTGGTCGGCGGTGACATTTACGAGCCGGATGAAGAGAACCCGATGATCGGTTTCCGTGGCGCAGCGCGTTACATGGCAGAAGACTTTAAAGAATGTTTTGCCATGGAATGCCAGGCCATGAAAAAAGTCCGTGATGAAATGGGTTTAGAGAACGTTGAGTTGATGATTCCATTCGTTCGTACTCTTGATGAAGCCAGAGCTGTGACAGAAATCATGGCCGCAAACGGCCTCAAACGTGGTGAAAACGGCCTGCGTCTGATCATGATGTGCGAGATTCCTGCAAACGCCCTACTGGCTGAGCAGTTCCTGGAATACTTTGATGGTTTCTCTATCGGTTCAAACGACCTGACACAGTTGACACTGGGTATGGACCGCGATTCCGGCATCCTGGCTGATGGCTTCGATGAGCGTAATGACGCAGTTAAAGTATTACTCAAAATGGCAATCAGTACTTGTAACCGTTTAGGTAAATACGTAGGTATTTGTGGCCAGGGCCCTTCTGACCATGAAGACTTTGCTGAATGGCTGGTTGCCGAAGGCATACAGTCTGTCTCGCTGAACCCGGATACTGTGGTTGCCACCTGGCAGCGTCTGACTAAAAAATAATTTTTTAGCTTTAAAGCTCTTTCACTCAAGGCAATCGCATGAATCACCGTTCTGTGTTTATTATTTCTGATGGTACGGGGATTACGGCGGGTGCCTTGAGCAAACTGCTTGAGCATTTTCCAAATACCAAATTCACTACTACCCGCCTGCCCTTCACCGATAACGATGAAAAGGTACAGGCAGGTTTCGAGCATATCCAGAAAGTTGCAGATCAGGACGGCATCCGCCCGATTGTGATCATGTCTGTGGGTAACGGCGAGCATAGAAATCGCCTGAAACAGGCCAATGCTTACTTTATTGACCTGTTTCACCGCTTTATCTATCCGCTAGGCTCAGAACTCAACCAGGAGCCTCTGACAGGTGCAAGCATTGCTTACAGCTCTATGGGCAATAGCTACCATGAGCGCATGGAAGCTATTAATTTTACGCTGAACCATGATGATGGCATGACCAACACCGGTCTGGATGAAGCTGAGGTGATTCTGATTGGTGTATCCCGCTGTGGAAAAACGCCGACCAGTATTTATCTGGCCATGCAATTCGGTATCAAAGCTGCCAATTACCCATTGATTCCAGAAGATTTTGAGCGCGGCTCTTTTCCTGCGGCGGTAGAGAAAAATATAGACAAGATATTCGGGCTGACTATCAAGCCAGAGCGCCTGCATTCCGTGCGCAGCGAGCGCCGTCCCGATAGTTTTTATGCTTCACTGGATAACTGTCGCAAGGAAATTGAATTGGCGGAAAACATGATGCGCCGTTACGGCATCACATGGGCTGACTCAACCAGCCGTTCCATTGAAGAGCTTTCTGCCTTAATCCTGCAAAAAATTCGCCAGCGCTAAGGCTGGCAGTTTGTTTAATTCCCTTTAACTAACCCACAGTTAAATCATCAGGTAATTCACAGAATTATCTTTTCCTGTGCATTGATTAAGCTGCCATGGCCATTTCTGACGTTTTGGCTTTAGATTTTGCTGGTACTGGCGTCTGCTGAGGTTTCAACATATCGCCACGCCAGAAATAATAAAATTCACGCGCTACACTCAGGAATTTATGCTGGTTACCAAGCGCATTAAATAATGGCATATTTCTATCCACCATCTGGCGATAACTATGTGACTGTTTGTGAGCGACATTACGCAGCGACAGTAACAGGCATTTTGCCATGCGCATACGTTCCTTAAAAGCGGCAGGGTCAAACCCCTTGGCTTGAGAATCGGTCAGGAAAGCTTCCAAAATCTGCTTCTCTGCGGTGGACATGATGGTCTTGTCCAAATCATACCAATGCTTGAATAATTCATCTTGCGTCACCGCGGCAACCGGCACATTGCCGTTGAATACCTTAGCCTGGCTCATTGCAGCTATCGCTTTGATATCACGCACCCAGAACGAGAAAAACTCACGCACCACAGGTAACACCATTGGAATCTCGGCAGTATCAATACTGGCGATGAAGCGGTCTACAGCATGACGGTAAGCAGTACCGCTACAGGGAATATCTTTGAGGAATGCGCCTAAGCGGATAATGGTGAACTCACGTTGTATGAGTACTCGCTGACTCACACCTTGGCCAGTAAGCAGTTTGACATACGCACGTTGTGCATCTTCTTCTCTGGACATTTCCATTTGTGACTCCCATCTGCTTTTATGATTAACACTGAATGTGTATAGCTATTTATAGTGTCATCATAGAGTAGAGGCATGCGATTCAAATACACGATTAAATCCAGAAACCCCTCATAGATTATGATTTTACGACCTTGTTTTAGACGGGCTTCACAGCGACAAATTGGCGCCTGACCATCCATAATAATCCGGCACTAAGCAACGTCATGCAGAGCATGGTGCCGGCTAATTTTAGCGGCGAATCCCATATAAGCGGCACAATCACTGCCGAACTGATGGTGGAACAAAGCATTTGCATAAAGGCCTGAGCTGAGGCGGCGGTACCTCGCACTTTGGGAAAGCAGTCGAGAGCGGCAATAGAAAGCACTGGCATAGCCGCTGCCATGCCTATATTAAATAAAGCAATAGGAATAATGGCCAGCCACCATACATGATGAATTGCATGCATGACCCATAGTTGCACAGCAACATTGACAGCCGCGATCACGACCATCCACGCAAATGACCAGCGCAGCAAATTTGCGGGCGATATTTTTCCCGCAGAATGACGCGAAATCCAGGAGCCTATCATCATACCGGTTACTGTAGGAATGAACAGGAAACCAAATTGCTGGCTGCTTAAATGCAGGTGTTCGACCAGAAAGACCGGACTGGCTAATACATAAATAAAAAACGCTGAAAAATTAAGCCCCAGGCTGGCAATCAATACCAAAAAGATGCCATTTTTCAGCATGGTGAGATAAGTGTCTTTAATACCTGGGAGCGACAGTGGCACCCGTTTATCTGCCGTCATTGTTTCAGGTAAATAACGCATAGCTGCCCACAAGGAAATGGCTGCATACAGCGCCAGGAAAATGAAAATTGCCTGCCAGTGTATGCCTAGCAACAGGCCACCCAATATGGGCGCGACAGCCGGTGCAATGCCAAATAACAATTGTACTGTTGCCATCACTTTTTGCGCCTGAGCGCCAGAAAACAGGTCGCGAACCATCGCGCGTGCAACAGTATTACCTGCCCCGCCACTGGCACCTTGCAAGGCACGGAATAACCATAGGGTTTGTACATTGGGTGCGAAAGCACAGCCGAGACTGGCCAATACAAAAATCGCCAATCCCCATTTAATGGTTCTGATACGGCCAATCGCATCAGAAATGGCACCATGAAACAGGGTCATCAAAGCGTAGGGCATCAGGTAAAAGGTCAAACTCTGTTGGATAGCCACAGGATCCGCCTGCAACGATGCCGCCATCACATGAAAAGCTGGCAGGTAGGTGTCGATAGCGAAAGGTGCCAACGCAGCTAAAGCTGCCAATACATAAACCAACAAAGAAGAATGCCGCACGAAGACACTTTCACAAAAAATAAAAGATCATAAAAAAATAACAGGCGCCCAAAGCGCCTGTTGATTATAAAGCATGTAATTGCCATGATCAGGGCAAGGCATGAAATTGCTCTACTCTTTCCTTGTCGCCTTCCACATATTTCTTGGAGTTTTTGTCGGTGCGGAAAATAATCGGTTGCTCGCGCACTAAAGGATTTTGTGAGCTTAGTAATGCTTCATCAATCAAATGACGGTTTGGTGATTTGGTGCATACCGGATCGGCCATTTCAGCATCGCCACTTAGTATATAAGACTGGCAACGGCAACCACCCAGGTCATTATCCTGCTCGTCGCAGCTGCGGCAAGGCTCTTTCATCCAATCCTTACCACGATACTTGGTAAATGCTGGCGATTCTTTCCAGGCCCATTCCAGTCCATTTTCCCGTACATTCGGGAACTCCATACCTGGTAAAACGCGGGCAGAATGACATGGCAGCACATCACCATTGGCAGTGACGATCATGAATACCTCACCCCAGCCATTCATGCATTTTTTCGGACGGTCAGAAAAGTAATCAGGCACCACAAAAAATACCTTCATTTTATTACCAACACGCTCGCGGAAAGCATTGGTGGCCGCTTCGGCCCTATTCAATTGTTCACGCGTTGGCATCAGTTGGTCGCGATTCACCAGGCTCCAGCCATAATATTGCGTATTGGCCAGCTCAACGTAATCAGCACCCAGCGCTTCAGCCATTTCCAGAATTTTGCCAACCTGGTCAATGTTGAAGCGGTGAATCACCACATTCAGCACCATAGGATAACCATGCGCTTTAATCATGGCCGCTACTTTTTTCTTCAACTCAAAAGTACGGGTATTGGTAATAAAGTTACTAATATCTTCTGTCACATCATGCATGGAAAGCTGGATATGGTCCAACCCGCCTTCTTTAAATGCCTGTATGCGTTTTTCAGTCAATCCCACACCGGAAGTGATCAGGTTGCTGTAGTAACCCAGCTTATGTGCTTCAGCGACGATTTCTTCAATGTCATCACGTAACAAAGGCTCACCACCGGAAATACCGAGCTGGATGGCACCCATTTTACGGGCATCGCGTAACGCATTTATCCATTGCTCGGTGCTTAATTCATTTTTGGTGTGCTTGTCATAATCCGTCGGGTTATAGCAAAAAGCACAATGCAGCGGGCAGCGGTAGGTCACCTCTGCCAACAGCCAAAGCGGCTGTTTCTGCGTAACATTTGCTGCAACCCCATTATTCAATTGTGCCATGCTGTTCTCCTTACGGATCAATTCACCTTGCGTAACCAGGCTTTGCTGACAGCCAGGTCAAACATGCCGAGAATATCGGCTTCAATACCTTCTGCATCCGGAAAAGCAGCTTTTAACTCGGTAACGATATCGCCTACGCTTGCTTTACCATCCAGGCGCTTCAAAATCTCACCGGCACCCCCATGCAATTTCACCATACCCTCCGGAAACAGGATGACATAGCTTTGCTGCGCCTCTTCCCACTGAAAGCGGTGGTGTAAAGCAATCGCATAAATATCTGAATATTGAATATTGTTTTCCATCTGTCTTCTCTCAAATCTTCAGTCTAATCAGTCATCAGTTTTCAATCTTGATGACCGGCTGCCGCAGATAATCGCGGCCTTCGACTTTAATGTCAGTCGAAGCCAGCATGATCGAATCGGCTATCACCCACAATACATTGAGCTTGAATTGCAAGATATCCAGCGCTTTCAACTGCATTTCACGCGAGGTACTGAAATAGTCTAAAGTCACGCCCAAACCCTGTTCCACATCGCGGCGGGCTTCGGTCAGGCGCTTTTTAAAGTACATCAGGCCTTCTTCTTTCACCCATGGGTACATACTCGGCCAGGAACTGATACGTTGCTGATGAATGTGAGGAGCGAACAACTCGGTCAGGCTGGAGCAAACGCTCTCTTGCCATGAGCGCTGCTTGGCAAAATTAATATAGGCATCCACCGCGAAACGTACACCGGGAGAAACCAGTTCCAGGCTGGTCACTTGCTCACGTGTTAACCCAACTGCCTCACCCAATTTGATCCATGCTTCAATACCGCCGATTTGGTCATCTACGCCATCGTGGTCGGTAATCCGCACTATCCATTGCTTGCGCACTTCTTTGTCCGGGCAATTGGATAAAATCGCTGCATCCTTCATCGGAATTGCGATCTGGTAGTAAAAGCGATTGGCGACCCAGCACTGCAACTGTTCTTTGGTCAGTTTTCCTTCATACATCATCACATGGAACGGATGATAAATATGATAGCCCTGCCCTTTTTCCCGCAATCTGGCTTCAAACTCTTCACGTGTCCATGGTAATGCTGCCTGTGTCACTGCATTCATATTGTTCTCCTAAAGAATGATATCCATACCGTCATACGCCACTTCGATCTTGTGATCATCAAGAATGGCGCGCTCGGCGGAATCTTCCCTTAAAATCGGGTTGGTATTATTGATATGAATCAGCACTTTACGTACTGGTTTGTCTGACCCGAACTTATCCAGTTCTTCAATCATGCCACCCGGACCCGATTGCGGATTGTGGCCTATACTACGTGCGGTTTTAGTCATCAACCCCATGTCCAGCATTTCAGTATTTGTCCAGAAAGTACCATCTACCATGATGCAATCAGCCTGGTTCATCAAGGCAGGCAAATGTGGCTCAATCTCACCCAAACCAGGCGAGTACCAGCATTTTTTGCCGGTTGTGATTTCTTCGATCAAAACGCCTATGGTATCGCCAGGGTGAGGATCATTACGATGCGGTGAATAAGGCGGTGCAGCGCTTTTTAATGCCACTGCAGTAAAACGCAAGTTCGGCACATTTGGTATCTCAAAGCTGTTAGCTTGGCTGATGTCATTCGCATCAATCGCAATTTCGTGGTGATTCACACCGCAGTAATGGCCGAGAATATTCAGAATCTGGTTACCACTGGTCAAGTCTTCATAGACCATTTTGGTACAGTAAATCTCACGTTTGACCTGCCCTTCGCGCAACATAAACAGGCCAGTGGTATGATCAATCTGGGCGTCGATCAAAATAATGGCCTGGATACCGCTGTCACGGATTGCACGTCCTGGCTGTAAAGGTGGGAATTCCTGGATTTGCTGCAAAATATCCGGTGAAGTATTAAACAACACCCAATCAATGCCATTGCTGGACACACAAATAGAGGACTGTGTACGACGCGTGGCTTTAATCGTGCCTTTGCGCAAGCCATCACAGTTTTCACAGTTACAGTTCCATTGCGGGAAGCCCCCGCCAGCACCAGCACCCAACACGTGTATATACATAAATCGCTTCTGTTTTAATAATTATTGAGGTAACGAAGGCCATCATACAATAATTCACTCATCATCGTTGATAACTCTTCGTGCGGCAATGACCAATCACTCTTGCCTGTAAAGTATGACTCGCATCATACGCATGCGTTGCAAGTTCACCCTGCTACTGACAATGATTCCCTGCTCATGATTTTCATGAGCACAATCATATGGCGTTACAAAATGAAAAAGCCGCATTGAATAATGCGGCTTTTAATTTACGTCTGTTTAAATGGACTAATCTTCTTCGGCCAGTTTTTCGCGTCTGAATTTTACTGCAATCGCCAATTTTTCCAGCACAGCTACCGAATCCTCCCAACCCAGGCAGGCATCGGTAATGGATTGTCCATAATTCAATGTACAGCCCGGATAATGATCCTGCCGGCCTTCGTTAAGATGCGACTCCAGCATCACACCGATAATACGGCTATCTCCACCTGCAATTTGGCCGGAAATATCGTCAACGACTGCAATCTGATTTTTGTACTGCTTTTGACTGTTGCCATGACTGCAATCCACCATTAACACAGGTGCCAGGCCAGCATCTGCTAATTGGTCACAAACCTCACCAATACTTTTCGCATCGAAGTTTGGTAATTTGCCACCACGTAAAATAACATGGCAATCCTCATTGCCTTTGGTCGCAAAAATACCCGATTCACCCTCTTTGGTCACAGATAAAAAGTGATGCGGGCTTGCAGCGGTCTTAATCGCGTCTATCGCTACTTTAGCCCCACCGTCAGTGCCATTTTTGAAACCGACCGGGCAGGATAAACCTGATGCAAGTTCGCGGTGAATCTGGGATTCGGTGGTGCGCGCACCAATTGCGCCCCAGCTAACTAGATCTGCCGTGTATTGTGGCGATACTACATCCAGGAATTCAGTGGCTGCAGGCATGCCGATTTCATTTACTTCCAGCAAAAAGCGGCGTGCTTTTTCCAGCCCTAAGTTAATGTCATACGTGCCATCCAGGTGAGGGTCGTTGATCAACCCTTTCCAGCCGACCGTGGTACGCGGTTTTTCAAAATATACACGCATCACAATAACCAGCTCATTGCCAAGGCGGTTACGTACTTCAAGCAGGCGTTTTGCGTACTCCATGCCAGCATCCGTATCATGAATCGAACACGGCCCGACAATGACCACCAGGCGGTCATCCCCTTGGTGCAGAATATGGTGAATTGCTGTGCGCGTTTGCAGGATATTCTGGGTGGTGGTATTACTTTCCTGCAGGCGTGACAACAGCTCCGCCGGTTTCACCAAGGGTTTCACTTCGAGCACCCGAACATCGTCGGTGGCTAATTTTTCATAGGTATTCATGACTTCAAAATCTGTTCCAGCACTTCCAGGAAACGTGCATTTTCACTAAATAAGCCAATACTCACGCGTAAATAATCCGGCATTTCGTAATTGGCTACCGGACGCACAATCACGCCTTGTTTTAACAAAGCCTGATTAACAGCGCTCGCATTGGTCACTTTAAAGCTGACAAAGTTGCCAAAAGACGGAATAAAACTTAACCCTAGCTTTGTTAAACCTTGCGTTATTTGTGACATACCGGCCTGATTGACTGCATAGCTGCGTTCCACAAAGTCTTCATCCTGTAATGATACTGTTGCCGCCACTTGTGCCAAACTATTGACGTTAAATGGCTGGCGCACGCGGTTCATCAAATCGGCCAAGGCAGTATGCATGAGGCCAAACCCAACCCGCAAACCTGCCAGTCCATAAGCCTTGGAAAACGTGCGCGAAATAATCAGGTTTTCAAATTCAGCCAGCCACTTAATGGCCTCAGATTTATGAGCTACAGACAGGTACTCGTCATAAGCTTCATCCAGTACCACCACAATATTTTTCGGCACTTTTTGCAGAAAGTCTTTTAGCACTGCTTTGGAAATCAATGTGCCGGTCGGATTGTTCGGGTTGGCGACAAAAATCAGTTTGGTTTTTGGTGTAATGGCTTTTGAAAAGCCATCCAAATCGTGACCAAAATCCACAGCAGGGACTATTATTCCAGTTGCACCTGCCGCTTGCGTCACCAGTGGATACACAGCGAAGGCATGCTGCGAATAAATTACCTCATCACTGGCTGTTAGAAATGCACGTGCCGCCAATTCCAGTATGTCATTGGATCCGTTACCAAATACAATCTGGTCTGGCTTTACCTGGTATTTCTGGCTGACTGCATCACGTAGCGCAAAACTATTACCATCCGGATATCGCGCGATTTCGTAAATGGCTTCTTCAAGCGCCATCTGCGCTTTAGGACTCATGCCTAGCGGGTTTTCATTTGAGGCCAGCTTTACGATATCTATTTCGTTTAATCCCATTTCGCGAGCCAGCTCGCTGATAGGCTTGCCACCCTGATAAGGGGCAATCGCACGTATATTGGCTGGCGCCAATGCCGACAAATGAGAAAGCTTTGATGAATGAGACATATCTTTAACAGTTAAATAATGGCGGTTGGATATGAACCCAACACTTTGAGGAATGTGGCGCGTTCAGCTAATTCTTTCAATGCCGCTTGCACAGAAGGCGCCTGCTGATGCCCTTCAATATCGACAAAAAATACATAGTTCCATAAATTCTGGCGTGAAGGCCTGGACTCCAGCTTGGTCATACTGACGCCATGGCGTGATAATGGCTCCAGCAGCTGTAACACAGCACCCGGCTTATTATGGGCACTCATCACCAGGGAAGTCTTGTCTTGCCCTGACGGCGCTACGCTATGATTACCCAACACCAAAAAACGCGTGGTGTTTTTTGGGTCATCTTCAATATTTTCAGCCAGAATATGCAAATCAAACAGCTCGGACGCACGCTTGCTGGCAATCGCAGCAGCAAATGTGCCTTGGGTCGCAACCAGTTCATGAATCATCTGCGCTGCACGGGCATTGCTGGTCACCGCCTCCCGCTCTACACCAGGCAGTACCTTATTGAGCCATTCATGGCATTGCGATAAGGATTGCGCGTGCGAGAACACATGCGAGATTTGCGAAATATCCTGTTGGGCTGACAGCAGGCAATGATGCACCGGCAGTGTCACTTCGCCAACGACTTGTAATGCACTGGCTAAAAGTAAGTCCAGTGTAATACCTACCGCACCTTCGGTTGAATTCTCAACCGGCACAATCCCGTAATCTGCCTGGCCCGCTTCCACCGTGCGGAAAACTTCATCTATGCTGGCGCAAACGACTGCCTGGCGCCCTTCCCCAAATTGTTTCAGGGCTGCCTCTTCACTGTATGTGCCTAAAGGGCCTAAAAAAGCGATAGACAACTCTTTTTCCAGCGCACGGCAATTCGACATCACGGCACGGAAAATATGGCTGACGGCTTCCGGAGACAAAGGTCCCTGATTGTCAGCCTGTAAACGGCGTATGACCTGCGCTTCTCGCTCCGGACGGTAGATAACACCGTCATCTTTCAAATGTCCGATTTCACGCGCCAAAGCTGCGCGCTCATTCACCAATGCCAACACCTGCGCATCGATAGCATCAATTTTATCTCTAAATTTTTTTAATAAATCAGACATTTAAGATTCATACTTAATGTGAATTAAGAATTACCTTTTTCGAATTCCTGCATAAAACCGACTAGCGCTTGCACACCTTCAATCGGCATCGCATTGTAAATACTGGCGCGCATACCACCTACGGAACGATGGCCTTTTAACTGTAGTAGACCACGCGCATCTGCGGCTTTCAGAAATGCCTCATTCAGGCTCTCATCGCGCAAACGGAACGGGATATTCATACGTGAACGGTAAGCCGGTTCAATCGGGTTGTAGTAAAACTCGGTTTGATCCACATAGTCGTAGAGCAGGTTGGCTTTGGCAATATTTACTTTTTCTATCGCTTCAACGCCACCTTGTGCCAACAACCATTCAAACACCAGGCCTGCAATATAAATACTATAAGTAGGCGGCGTATTGATCATGCTCTGGTTTTCGGCCTGCGTTTTCCAGTGGAATACGGCTGGTGTTAATGGTGAGGCTTGTTCCAGCAAGTCCTCGCGCACAATCACCAGGCACAAACCTGCCGGGCCGATATTCTTTTGTGCACCGCCATAAATCACGCCATATTTCGATACATCAATCGGGCGAGAAAGAATATGCGAAGACATATCAGCGACAATAGGTACGCCCTTTGTGTCAGGCACATCCACAAACTCAACACCATTAATCGTCTCATTGGTGCAGTAATGGACGTAGGCAGCATCAGGGTTCAGCTGCCATTTGGAAAATGACGGCACATGCGTGAAATTATCTGCTTCTGCGGAAGCTGCAATATTGATCTGCCCGTAGACTTTGGCATCTTGCACACTGCGCTTGCTCCAGGAACCGGTAACGACGTAATCCGCCGATTTTCCATTCAGCAAATTCATCGGAATGATGGCATTTTCACCAATAGCGCCGCCTTGCAAAAAAAGCACTTTGTAATTGGCCGGTATGGCTAATAACTGACGCAAGTCGGCTTCGGTTTTCTCCAGAATGCTGGTGAACTCTTTTCCGCGGTGTGACATTTCCATCACACTCATTCCACTACCATGCCAATCAAGCATTTCAGCTTGCGCGCGCTCCAGAACCGGTTTCGGTAATACTGCCGGACCCGCTGAAAAATTAAAAATCTGTGTCATGAATTCAACTATTCTTCGCTATCGTTCTCGTCTTCATCAGTTTCAACGATTTTTTCAAGACCGGAAAGCTTCTCGCCTTCACCCAGGTTAATCAGTGTCACGCCTTGTGCAGCGCGGCCCATATCACGAATTTCTTTAACACGGGTACGAATCAATACACCACCGGTCGTAATCAGCATGATTTCGTCATCTGCTGTCACCAATCTTGCTGCAACCGCCAAGCCGTTACGCTCGCTGATTGCAATCGCCTTCACGCCCTGTGTACCGCGACCGGAGTGACGGAATTCAGACAACACAGTACGTTTACCATAACCATTTTCGGTGGCAACCAATACTGATTGCTGATCATTTTCTGCAATCAGTAATGAAAGCACTTGCTGTTTGGCAGCCAGTTTCATACCGCGCACACCTCGCGTCGCACGACCCATTGGGCGAACGTCATCTTCAGTAAACCAAACCGCTTTACCGCCGTTGGAAACCAGCACAATGTCATTCTTGCCATTGGTGACTTCTGCACCAATCAGGTAGTCATTGTCATCGAGGTTAATCGCGATAATGCCGGATTTGCGCGGGTTGGAGAATTCAGTCAACGCAGTTTTCTTAACTGTACCCATGGCGGTCGCCATGAATACATAATGGTTTTCGTCAAACTCTTTCACCGGCAGGATAGCATTGATTTTCTCACCTTCTTCCAATGGGAACAGGTTCACAATCGGCTTGCCACGGCTAACGCGGCTACCTTGCGGCACTTCATAGACTTTGAGCCAGTAAACACGGCCACGACTGCTGAAACACAGAATGTAATCATGCGTGTTTGCCACAAACATCTTGTCGATAAAATCGTCTTCCTTAGTCGCTGCGGCTTGTTTGCCACGACCACCACGGCGCTGTGCACGGTACTCATCCAAAGGCTGGGATTTGATATAACCGGTATGTGACAAGGTCACTACCACGTCTTGCGGTGTGATCAAATCTTCCAGCGACAGGTCTTGCGTATTGTGCTCAATCTCGGAACGACGTTTGTCGCCAAACTGTTTCTGAATTTCATTCAATTCTTCAACAATAATGGCCGTCACGCGTTCAGGTTTCGCCAGGATATCAAGCAAATCGGCAATGATATCCATCACCTCTTTATATTCGGTCACTATCTTGTCTTGTTCCAGGCCGGTCAGGCGTTGCAAGCGCATCTGCAGGATTTCCTGCGCCTGCACATCTGACAAGCGATAGCCATTTGGCGTCAAGCCAAAGTCTACGGATAGTCCTTCTGGACGTGATGCTTCCATAGCTGCGCGCTTGAGCATATCTTCCACCACAGTGGAATGCCAGTTGCGTGCCATCAATTCTTTTTTCGCTTCCGGTGGCGTTGGTGCGGCCTTTATGATGGCAATCATCTCATCCACATTAGCCAGGGCTACCGCCAGACCTTCGAGCACATGACCTCGGTCACGCGCTTTGCGCAGTTCAAATACAGTGCGGCGTGTAACGACTTCACGGCGATGGCGCAGGAAGGCTTCCAGCATCTGCTTCAGGTTGAGCAGTCGTGGCTGACCATCCATCAGGGCAACCATATTCATGCCGAAGGTATCTTGCAGTTGCGTTTGCTTGTAGAGGTTGTTAAGAATTACCTCTGGCACTTCACCACGCTTAAGCTCGATCACCACGCGCATGCCGGATTTATCCGACTCGTCGCGCAGATCAGAAATGCCTTCTATTTTTTTCTCGTTAACCAGCTCGGCAATTTTCTCGATCAGGGTTTTCTTATTCACCTGATAAGGCAGTTCATCAATAATAATGGACTGGCGACCACCTTTATCCAGATCTTCAAAATGCGTGCGGCCACGCATTACAACACGGCCACGACCGGTGCGATACCCCTCTTTTACGCCTACCGTGCCGTAAATAATACCGGCAGTCGGGAAATCAGGTGCAGGGATATACTCAATCAGCTCATCAATCGAAATTTCCGGATTTTTCAGCAGCGCGAAACAGCCGTTCAACACTTCATTCAGGTTGTGTGGAGGAATATTGGTCGCCATCCCTACTGCAATCCCCGAGCTGCCGTTAATCAGCAGATTAGGGATTCGCGTTGGCATAATCAGCGGTTCTTGTTCGCTGCCGTCATAGTTAGGGCCAAAATCGACGGTTTCTTTCTCAATATCTGCCAGCAGTTCATGGGCGATTTTGGACATGCGGATTTCCGTATAACGCATTGCCGCCGCGTTATCACCATCCACTGAACCAAAGTTACCCTGACCATCAACCAGCATGTAACGCAAGGAGAAATGCTGCGCCATACGAACGATGGTGTCATACACCGCGGTATCGCCGTGCGGATGGTATTTACCGATCACGTCACCGACAATACGGGCAGACTTTTTGTATGGCTTGTTATAGTCATTGGATAGTTCGTGCATGGCAAACAATACACGTCTGTGTACTGGTTTGAGGCCATCACGCACATCTGGTAAAGCACGACCAACAATTACGCTCATCGCGTAATCAAGATAACTGCGGCGCATCTCGTCTTCGAGACTGATAGGCAGGGTTTCTTTAGCAAACTGATCGGGAGACTGACTCATTCTTGACCCATTTTATAGTTAAAAATTATCTCGCGATTTTAGCATATTTAGCGGACTCTGGCTGCTTAAAACGCGGCTAAAATGGCCTGGATCAGCCTTGTAGCAGTAAAAAACAAGTGCAAAATACAGAATTAAATCTATCGTTTTACCTGCCCATGTAGAGAAGCAATAAAACTCGGGATAATAAAAAACGGTTTATCGCATTACCCGTCGTGAGGTAGCGATAAACCGTTTGTTTTAAAGCTGGTGTTAAGCTTGCGAAAGCAACTGCAAGTCAGTTTTTAAATCTTCCACGTGCTCCAGCCCTACTGCAATACGCACCAGGTTATCTTTGATGCCAGCTTCTGCCCTGGCCTCGGCTGTCACACGGCTATGCGTAGTGGTTGCCGGATGTGTGATGGTCGATTTCGCATCACCCAGATTAGCAGTAATTGAAATCAGCTTAGTGGCGTCAATTACTTCCCAGGCGGCCTCCTGCGCGCTTTGTCCGGCGCGTGGTTTAACCTCAAAAGTGACGATGCCACCACCTAATCTTTGCTGTTGTTGTGCTAACACATAATGCGGATGCGATGGTAAACCAGGGTAATACACACGGGCTACTCGAGGCTGTTGTTCCAGCCACTGCGCTATCGCCAGGGCACGTTGCGCATGCGCTTCCATACGGATCTGTAGTGTTTCCATGCCTTTGACGAATACCCAGGCATTGAATGCACTCATGGTCACGCCTGCGGTACGCAAAAATCCATAGACCGGCTCCATCAAGGTCTTATTGCCAAGCACAGCGCCGCCCAACACCCTGCCCTGACCGTCAATATATTTAGTCGCAGAGTGAATCACAATATCTGCACCCAATTTCAATGGCTGTTGCAAAGCTGGGGTGCAGAAACAATTATCAATTGCCAGGTAAGCGCCTGCAGCATGGGCTATTTCAGCCAGCTTGGCAATATCGCCTACTTCGGTCAGCGGATTAGAAGGCGTTTCGGCAAAAAACAATTTGGTATTGGGTTTTGCAGCGGCTTTCCATGCGTCAGTATCGGTAAGTGATACCAATGTCACCTCCAACCCCCAACGTTTGAGGATATTCGAAAATAACTGCACGGTGGTACCAAACACACTGCGCGAAGCCACCACATGGTCGCCCGCACTACAAATACCCATGATGCAGGCTAAAATTGCCGCCATGCCGCTGGCGGTGGCCACGCATTGTTCGGCACCTTCCAAAGCGGCCAACTTATCCTGAAACATAGTCACGGTCGGGTTAGTGAAGCGCGAGTAAATATTGCCAGGCTCTGTGCCGCCAAATCTTGCTGCTGCCTGGGCTGCATTTTTAAAACGGAAACTGGAGTTCAGGAACAGGGCTTCAGAATTTTCACCAAACTCGGTTGTCAGCGTGCCAGCACGTACTGCCAGCGTTTCCAAATGGTATTGATCACTCATTTTGTTAATCTTCCAACTATCTTAATCTTTAACGACACATTTAACTTTATAAGGTATGCAGCCAATAAAAAACCCGCTTCAGCATTGCGCTAAAACGGGTTTTTGGGCTCTCGCTTTAGCAGGATTTATAATGCGCTCGCAAGCTGAGTTCGGCTTCGTTTAAAGTTCGCCACTCAAATCAGCGCAATTTCATTAGACGCCTTCTAATGGCGCCTGTCAAGGGCTAATCTACCCCAACCAGATCGGTTGATAACAAATTCAGATCCAGTTGCGTAGTTGAGTTTGGTGGCGGTTGTTTTTTGTTGAAATCGCTACGCGCCGCCTCAATACGATTCAGGTAAGCCGCATCAATATCACCAGTCACGTACTTGCCATCAAAACAGCTACAATCGAATTCTGTCAGATGTGGGTTGGACTTGGTAATGCTCTCTTTTAATGCATCCAAGTCCTGGTAAATCAATGCATCGGCACCAATCTCGGCACAAATTTCTTCATCGGTACGATCAGTTGCTAACAACTCGTCACGACTAGGCATATCAATACCATACACGTTAGGGTAACGTACCGGCGGCGCGGCAGAAGCGAAATACACTTTGTTAGCACCGGCATCACGCGCCATCTGCACAATCTGCTGTGATGTAGTGCCACGCACAATCGAATCATCGACCAGCAAAACGTTTTTACCTTTGAACTCAATGCCGATCGGGTTCAGTTTCTGGCGTACCGATTTTTTACGTAATGCCTGGCCTGGCATGATAAACGTACGGCCAATATACCGGTTTTTGATAAACCCTTCGCGGTAATCCAGGCCCAGTGAAATCCCTAATTGCAAGGCGCTCGGGCGGCTGGTATCAGGAATAGGAATCACGACATCAATCTGTTTGTCAGCCCATTCGCGCTTGATTTTTTCGCCTAGCAAAGTACCCATGTCCAGGCGGGTTTGGTAAACAGAAACACCATCAATCACTGAGTCAGGGCGTGCCAGGTAAACATATTCAAAAATACAGGAGGTCAGTTTAGGATTTTGCGCACATTGACGGCTGAACAAATTGCCATCCATATCGATAAATACTGCCTCGCCCGGCTCAACATCACGTAACAGGGTAAAGCCCAACACATCCAGAGCAACGCTTTCAGAAGCCACGATATATTCAGTACCTTTGCTGGTTTCCTGCTTGCCTATCACCAACGGGCGAATGCCATGCGGATCGCGAAATGCCAGCAAACCAAAGTTAGCGATCATGGCAACCACTGCATAAGCGCCTTTACAGCGCCTGTGTACGCCAGAAACCGCATCAAATACCATGTCGCTGTTCAACAAGGCATTTTTGGAGGTATCTTCAATCTCATGCGCCAACACATTCAACAACACTTCCGAATCGGAGCTGGTGTTGATATGACGCAGATCTTGCCTGAACATTTCAGATTTAAGCTGTTCTGAATTGGTCAGGTTGCCATTGTGGCCAAGCACAATACCGAAAGGTGAGTTGACATAAAACGGTTGCGCTTCAGCCGCACTGGAAGAGCCAGCCGTCGGATAACGCACATGCGCTATGCCGACATTACCGGCCAGGTTGCGCATATGACGGGTATGAAATACGTCTTTAACCAGTCCGTTATTTTTATGCATATGGAAAGTATTACCATCGCAAGTCACAATCCCTGCAGCGTCTTGCCCGCGATGCTGTAGCACCAGCAACCCGTCATACAACAACTGGTTCACCGGGTTTTTACCTACAATACCGATAATTCCACACATAGCGACATCCTATTCCAAGACTAGATTACAAATTAAATGAGGGATTCATCTGCCTGGTCATGTTCCAAATGCACATGCTCGGCAATACTAGATGGTATCCATGGCAGCAAATTCAAGACCAGCACTTCAACGGGGGCACTCAACATGGCGTTGGTCCAGCGTGGGTCTTTGGGAATATCGGTCATCGCAGCAAGCATCGCCAGTATGCAGACGATCAATACACCTTTAACTGCACCGGCAAGACCACCCAGCACGCGATTTAGGCCACCCAAACCTACTGCCTTGATCAGGGTGGTCAGTAATAAAGCTAACAAGGTGCATAAAAACAGCACAGATAAAAATACTAGCAAGAATGCAGCAATCGCTTTCACCGCTTCACCAGGCACTTGCTCCGGGATATAGCTAATAACCTCACTGTTAAATTTGTTGGCTAGATAAAATGCGAGTGCCCAGCCGATAACCGAAAAGAACTCGCGGATAGCGCCGCGCATTAATCCAACCAGAATGGAAAAGCCAATAATACCAAGTACAAAATAATCAAAAATGGTCATTGCCTGATTCAGGATTTCGCAACTATTCCGCTAAAACCGGCAGCTTCCAGCTTTTTCAATGCTGCTGCCGCTTCATTTCGTGTCGCATACGTGCGCGACCGCAACCGTAACTTATTGCCAGCGGCATCGACTTTATCCGTCGCTGCTTCAAAACCGGCCTGTTTCAATTTGCCTTGCAGGTTTTCGAGGTTATTCGGGTCAGAGAACACGCCAAACTGCACATAGAATTTACCTGATGATTTATCGGAAGAATTAGGCTCTTCTTTAGATTTCGCCGCCGCAACTTTGGGTTCAACTTTGGGTTCAACTTTGGGTTCAACTTTGGGTTCAACTTTGGGTTCAACTAATGGAGCAGGCTTAGCAGTAAGTGTTTCAGCAACCGCCACTTGCGCAGGCACTGCTTTGGCGGGTTTGCTTGGTGCTGAGGGTGTAACAGGCACTTCTTCGATATGTGCTGCAGGTGTTTCTACCGCAGGCGTTGTCTGAGTGGCGGCATTTGCAGCAGGTGCAGCAGCCTCTACCTCAAGTTCAACATCCTCATCCGGTAATTCAAGTATAGGTTCGCGGTTCGCTTGTTGATTGACGACGGTAATCTCAACATCGTCATGCGCAGGTTCGACGACTCTGTCTTTCAGGACGAAAGGCAATACGATCAACATCAGAATAACCAGGGTGATGGCACCCACCAGCCGCCTGCGGGCTGTTTTCTTAAGGGTCAATTCTTTGTCTGTCACACTATCTCTTGCCATGTTGTCTTAAATTCTCACTCACATCATTTCACATATTGCTAGTCAACAGCTAGCTTGATGAAATCCATTGGTCAGGTGTTATTTCCAGGATGGCAGCCACAGTGAAAAATGAGCCGAACACAATAATTTTATCATTTTTTGCTGCTTTTTTATAACAGCTTCTTAATGCCGTTGGCAGGTCAGGATGTGTTTTCAATTGCTGATCAGAAACTTTGTGGCTCAGGCACTGCTTAAGATAATCAACACTGGCGGCACGCGGATGCTGGATAGGCGCGATTTCCCACTCATCGATGACATCATGCAGAATATCTACTACGCCGGCGATATCCTTGTCTGACAACATGGAAAATACGGCAACAATCTTACAACCATCGGCACTCAGTTGTTGCAAATTACTACGCAAGGCACGAGCAGCATGCGGGTTATGTGCAACATCCAGAATCACATCCGGCGAGCGATGCCAATATTGAAAACGACCGACCACTTTTGTTGAGGTCAACCCTTGTCGTAAATCGTCGTCTGTCACTGGTAATTTAGATTGCAGGGCGCGCACTGCATAAATCACGTTGGCGGCATTTTGCCACTGATAATCACCAAACAATGGTAGCGAACCAATGGCCAGTGAGCCATGAGCGTCACTATACTGCGTATCCGCTAAGTCCATGCGGTAATCAACACCATAGCGTTTTAATGGTACGCCAAGTGATTCAGCATAATTCAGGAGAGAAATTGGAGGTTGTACATCGCCACAAATGGCAATCTGGTGTTTACGGTAAATACCTGCTTTTTCATGGCCGATCAATTCGCGGGTATCACCCAAAAACTCCATATGATCAAGGTCAACATTAGTCACAATAGCGCAATCGGCATCGACAATATTGACGGCATCCAGCCTGCCGCCGAGCCCTACTTCGAGAATGACGACATCCAGAGGCTGCTGCTCAAACGCCCACAATGCCGCCAGTGTACCCATCTCAAAATAAGTCAAAGATATATCTTCGCGCGCTTTTTCTACGGCGGTGAATGCTGCGCATAAAACGTCATCGGCAATCAACTCGCCATTTAAGCGGACGCGCTCTTGATATTGCACCAAATGCGGTGAAGTGTAACAGCCGACACGGTAGCCAGCTGCAGCATAAATGCCTTCGAGCATGGCACATGTAGAGCCTTTACCATTGGTACCACCAACGGTGATCACGGTAAAAGGAAATTTCAGATGTAAGCGTGCGGCTACCGCTTGTACCCGTGACAATCCCATTTCTATCGATTTGGGATGTAATGACTCTATGAAGCTAAGCCAAGCCTCGACTGTGACAGGAAGCTCGGGCACATGTGACGACATCAGGCAACTTTAGCAATATTCATAAAACCGGCCAGCAACTGACTTAATTTTGCGCGCATTTCTCGGCGGTCAATAATCATATCAATCGCGCCATGCGTTAGCAGGAACTCTGCACGCTGGAAGCCTTCAGGAAGGGTTTCGCGTACTGTTTGCTCAATGACGCGCGGCCCAGCAAATCCGATTAGCGCATTTGGTTCGGCAACAATCACATCACCCAGCATGGCAAAACTCGCAGAAACGCCACCCATGGTTGGGTCAGTCAGGACTGAGACATAAGGCAAGCCAGCTTCAGAAAGTTTAGTCAATGCTGCGCTGGTCTTGGCCATTTGCATTAATGACAGCAAACCTTCCTGCATGCGCGCCCCGCCACTGGCAGAAACACAGATAAAAGCGCATTTGTTTTCAATAGCAGCCTGCACGCCACGAACAAAGCGCTCGCCGACTACAGAACCCATAGAGCCGCCCATAAACTTAAACTCGAACGCAGCCACGACAACCGGTACGCGCTCAACCGTACCGCGCATGACGATCAATGCATCTTTTTCTTTCACGTCGCGTTGCGCGCTGCGCATACGTTCAGTATAGGTCTTGCTATCCTTGAATTTCAAGGCATCGACTGGCGTGACATCGGCACCAATTTCAACGCGGCTTTCCGGATCCAGAAACACATTCAGACGCGCGCGGGCGCCCAATCTGTGATGATGGCCACACTGGGGACATACCTCCAGGTTTGCATCCAGATCAGTACGATACAGCACGGTCTGGCAGGCATCACATTTATGCCAAAGTCCTTCCGGCATATTGCGGCGCTCGCCGCTTACCGCACGTTTGATTTTTTGAGGAATTTTGTCTAACCAGCTCATAGTCTCTCCTGCTCAAATGATGTGATGCCCCTAAACGGAGTCAATCGCAGTACGTAATTCTTTCATCAAAGCCTGCACATTCGGAATCAGGTTGTGTTCATCTGACTGCTCGATTGCCAGCACCATACGGCTACCTACCACCACCGCATCAGCAATCGCAGATACCTCACGTGCAGTCTCTGCATCTTTCACGCCAAATCCCACGCCAATAGGCAAATCAGTACTACCACGGATTTCAGCCACACGTTTTTTTACTTCAACGATGTCAAGGTTACCTGCGCCGGTAACGCCTTTAAGCGATACGTAATACAGGAAACCTGTTGCCTGCTTGACAATTAATTCGGTACGCGATGGCTCGGTAGTCGGGGACAGCAGAAAAATACTATCAATGCCGGCTGTCGCCAGTTGTTTATTAAAGTCTTCACACTCTTCAGGCGGGTAATCAACAGTCAATACGCCATCGACACCGGCCTCTTTGGCTAGATTCACAAACTGTAATACACCCATTGCCTCGATAGGGTTAGCATAGCCCATCAGAACAATGGGGGTTCTCTGATTGGTTTCGCGGAAATCTTTCACCATCGCTAGCACTTTGCGCAAGCCCATTTTATGCATTAACGCACGCTCACTTGCACGCTGAATCACCGGGCCATCCGCCATCGGGTCAGAAAAAGGCACGCCCAACTCAATTACATCGGCACCGGAGTCAACCAAAGCATGCAGTAAAGGTACGGTCTGGTCTGGGTGTGGATCTCCAGCCGTGAAGTAAGGGATCAGCGCTTTTTTACCTTGCGCTTTTAATTCAGCAAAAACGGATTGAATGCGTGACATAGCAAAAAATTCTTTTTTCTAATGGATGGGCTATTTATAGTCTGGACTAGCTAATTGGCTGCATCAGAGTGTGATGTTAGATAGCTTAGCAACGGTATTAATATCTTTATCACCGCGTCCTGACAGATTCACAAGCACCACTTGGTCCGGTGACATTGTTCTAGCCAGTTTTTCTCCATAAGCTAAGGCATGACTTGATTCCATTGCCGGAATAATGCCTTCTGTACGACAGAGCTGGTGAAATGCATGCATGGCTTCGTCATCTGTGATCGCCACATATTCAGCGCGTTTGATATCTTTTAACCATGCATGCTCCGGGCCTACTCCCGGATAGTCGAGGCCCGCTGAGATAGAGTGTGTTTCAACGATATTGCCGTCTTCATCCTGCATCAGGTAAGTACGGTTGCCATGCAATACACCAATCGGGCTGTTCGCAGTTAGGGGAGCAGCATGGCTTCCGGTTTCAAGCCCATGCCCTGCTGCTTCTACGCCAATCAGGCGCACGCCTTCAACATCAATGTAGGGATAAAAAATCCCCATCGCATTGGAACCACCGCCCACACAGGCCACCACAGCATCAGGCTGGCGACCCATCATTTCCTGCATTTGCTGTTTGGCTTCAATACCGATCACCGCCTGGAAATCGCGCACCATCATCGGATAAGGATGCGGACCGGCAACTGTGCCGATAATGTAAAACGTATTGGAGATATTTGTAACCCAGTCACGCATTGCTTCATTCAGTGCGTCTTTCAGGGTTTTAGAGCCGCTTTCTACCGGGATAACTGTCGCACCCAGCAGTTTCATGCGAAACACATTAGGCGCCTGACGCTTCACATCCTCGGCGCCCATGTAAACCACGCACTCTAGGCCCAAACGAGCAGCGATGGTTGCGGTTGCCACGCCATGCTGCCCTGCGCCTGTTTCTGCAATCACGCGCGGCTTACCCATACGCTTGGCCAACAAAGCCTGGCCTATAGTGTTATTGATTTTGTGCGCGCCAGTATGGTTTAAATCTTCGCGCTTAAGGTAGATCTGGGCACCGCCGATTTTATCGGACAAGCGCTTGGCATGATAAATAGGGCTTGGACGGCCAACAAAATGTTTGAGATCGTAAGCAAATTCAGCTAAAAACTCGGGATCATGGCGATACTTTTCATACATCAGCCGCAGCTCTTCCAGTGCTTCTACCAAAGTTTCCGCGACGAAAATTCCACCAAATGGACCAAAATGGCCATGTTTATCTGGCATGTCATACACTTGCATGCGTTACTCCGTATATCGTTCTGTTATTCAAACCGCCCCAGTGCATACCTTCTCAACCTGCATTGCGTCTTGCATCGTATTGGGTAACCTGCTGCATAAATGCTGCTATTTTTTCTGGGGATTTAATCCCTTTTTGCGCCTCTACACCACCGCTAACATCCACGGCATAAGGCTGAACCTGTTGCAATGCATCAGCGACATTCAGAGGATTTAATCCACCAGCCAAAACCAGTGGTTTTTTTAACCCGGAAGGGATCAATCCCCAATCAAATGTCTGGCCTGTCCCCCCAACTGCTTTTTCTGAAAAAGTATCCAGCAATAAGGCGGAAGCCGACGCAAAATCAAGCTCGCATTGTACCAAACTTACATCCGGTTTGACGCGGATTGCTTTGTAATATGGCAGATTAAATTTCTCGCAATAGTCCGCCGCTTCGTCGCCATGAAACTGCAGGCAATCCAGAGAAGTCGTATCGATCACCTCTTGCACCTCGCTGGCAGAAGCATTCACAAAAAGGCCAACCTTACCAACATAAGGTGGTAAATTTTTAATGATAGCCTGTACTTGGGCTGCGCCTACAGCACGCGGACTTGGCGCATAAAACACAAATCCGAGAGCATCAGCTCCGGCATCAATAGCCGCCCATGCATCTTCCTGCCTGGTAATGCCACAAATTTTAACTCTGGTTCTTTTCATATGCTTCATGGACCTTATTTAGTCCCACTTTGTTTCACAGGGTGGCAGTTGCCAATGCGTATCATAGGTCACGCCCGTAAAGTACAAGCCATCCGGCATAAACGTGGGGGGTGAAAGCGTTCTATCTTTACGCTGGAGCAACTCAGCAAATTCGGCGACCGTCAGTTTGCCTTGACCAACATAGACTAATGCCCCGAGGACATTACGTATCTGGTGTTGCAGAAAAGCATTTGCCTGAAAGCTGAAAACTATATGTTTGCCTTGCTGGCTTACTTCGGCACGGTGCATGGTCCGTATCGGGGAACTCGCCTGGCATTCACTGGCGCGAAACGCGCTGAAATCATGCTCGCCTAATAAGAATTCGGCGGCAAGTTGCATCGGTGCAATGTCCAACGGTCTATGGTACCAGCCTACACGACCGTGCTGGGTCGCTGGTGCCACCGTGTGGTTATAGAGCACATATTGGTAACTGCGTGCCTTGGCGCTAAATCGGGCATGAAAATCATCAGCGACTTCGCGCGCCCACAAGATACGTATCCATGGTGGCAAATGCGCATTGGTACCACGAACCCATGCACTTTGCGGCCGTACTACCGTCGTTTCAAAATGGGCAACCTGCATTAACGCATGGACTCCGGTATCAGTCCGGCCAGCCGCATGCAGCCTTACCGGCTCTCCACCAACCATTGCTATGGCATGCTCAATTGCATCCTGTACTCCTCGGCCATTAGGCTGGCTTTGCCATCCCTGAAAATAAGCACCATGATATTCAATGCCAATCGCAATTTTCATGGCGCATAGTATAAGGGCTGTCAGGTATAACACCTAATAGCGCAAAGCTTTGAATCAATATTTTCTTATTCGTGCAGGCTTTTGGCTGATCCATACCATTGCTATGCGTCTACTTCATCTTCAAATAAAAAGGCCGGAAAACCCGGCCTTGTTTTATGCAACTTTTGCAAGCAACTCACTAGCTCGTTGCCGCTGGCGTTCACCACCCTCGGTAAGCACTTCTTCGATCAATTCCTTGGCGCCTATCATATCTTCCATATCGATGTAGGCCTGGATCAAATCCAGCTTGGTATTAACCTCTTCTGGCTCACCATCAAACTCAACCAGGCTTTCCTCAGGCTTTTCTGTGACATCCAGTGAAATTTCAGGGAAAGCGGTCTCGGTACTGAAGGTTTCGGCAGGTACGCGACTGAGCACTTCGTCATCCACATTGTCGAGGCGGATATCATCGATATCGAGTGCATCCTCTTCTTCAGCAGTCTTGATAGTCGTATCATTTGGCCCTCCCAGCTCCAGCGAAAGCTCAGGTAGAGATTCAAACACAGCATCATCCGATGATAGCGTCTGCTCACCTGTCACCTGTGTAGCAGCCTGATTATCTCTGACTGAACTTGAAGAGTCGTCATCAAGATTCAGGGAGGGTAAGTCCAGCGCTTTTGGTGTTAGCTCTGCATCAACCACTGCATTTGGCGCCGATGTCTGCTCAATTGTTTCTTTTTCAGAGCTTTGTTCAAAGCGAAGTTCAGTATTAAGGTCTGGTTTCTCTGAGTCCTCGGACTGAGGTGCTTTTTCGTTAGCCAGAATATTTTCTTGCTGAACAGGCTCGATGATTAAATCGTCTGAAGGCGTTTCTAGCAATTCCGGCAAATTATCTGCAGGTTTGTTATCAGGATTATCAAAGTCTGTTTGTAATTCTGCAAATTTTTCCGGTTTAGTTTCTGTCAGTGAGGGTTCAGTAAATGTATTTACGCTTGATGAATCTTCAGTCGAAACTTCTACGCCTGCATTGCCCGCATTATCAGTATTATTTTTTTTGCTATTATCAGCTGGTTCGAATTCAAGCGCTGGCGCTTCAAAATTGAAGTGGTAGCCTTGATCTGCACTATCTGCTTCAACCACGGGTGTTTCTAGGCCGGTATTATCAAGCGCCGGCATCTGGTAAAGTGAATTTTCAGGATCCAGCTTCTGCCCCATCGCCACTACTTTAGACCAGGTCTGGTCATTAGGGCCGACATTGGCGTAAATCTCCCCAGCCAATGATTCAAATGCTCCCTTGTTAGCCGTGCTTTGGTAAATTTCAAGCAGCTTCAACTTAAGCTCCTGACGTTCGGGATCTTTTTGAATCGCATCTTTGAGAATTTCTTCTGCCTGCGCATCACGACCGTAAGCCATGTACACTTCGGCTTCAGCAATCGGGTCAACATCGTGTGAGTCGATCATCCCGCCTACACCACTTTGCGAGAAGTCGGTCAAGAAAGAGGTGTCACCAGAAGCAGCCTGGGTATCACCAAATACAGTGTTATTCTGCATTTCAGTCGCTGGTGAAGTCAGGATCGCATCTTCAAAGGTATCAATTTCTTTTTTACGGCGAATGCGGATCAGTGCCCAGACACAAATCAATATAGGTAAGGCAATCAAGGCCCATGGCAATATGGGACTGATTCCTTTCAAGCGCGCCAGCAGCACACGCATGAAAGATGGCTGCTCTGCTTCAATAGCAGGCTCAGCAGGAACAGGTTCTGTACTCGCTTTAGGCGAATCCTGAACAGCGGGTGCCGGTTTGCTTTCGGCGGGTACTGCAGGCGTTTCAGTAACCTGAGTGGCAGGTACTTCAGTTTTGGATTCCGGGCCTTGGGCTTCAGGTGTTTTGGTACCAGGAGCCGTAGCTTGTGCAGCATTTTTCTCCGCCTGCGCCATGGCATTATTTTTCATCTCTACCAGTTTTTTCATGTCGGCGACTTGTTTTTCAAGCGCTGCGGCACGCGATTGCTCTTCCTTGATAGCGTTTTCTTTAGCGATGGCTTCTTCTTTGGCAGCATTTTCCGAAGCTTTAGAAGCAGCTTTATCGGTTTGGGTGCCAGACTTTTCATCGCCGGCAGACAGCTTAAGTGTATCTTTGCCTGCTGGTACTTGTGGTACCGGTTTGTCCTGTGCACTACCAATTTTGCCAGCGGATTGCTGGGTGTTACCGCCGGTTTCACTGGCAGCAGACTTTTCCACTACATTGGACAAGGCATTTTTATACGCCACCCAATTTGTATTATGTTCGGCCACCAGATTTTTAGCCTGCTGGTTACTGATGGCATTTAAAGTGTCTTGATCCGGCATGCGGATGATCTTGCCCACTTTTAAACGGTTCATATTTTTACCATCAAACGCATCCTGGTTTGAGCGGTAAAGCGCTGCAAGCATTTGCTCGACACTGACGTTATCCGGTTTCATTTGCCGCGCGATGGCATACAGCGTATCACCTCGGTCAGTGGTGAGTGGGTCTGGCGTATCAACGTTTGCAGCGGATGGTTCAGGTTTGGGCGTTGGCTTGGGAGCCACGGCGCGGTTAGCTGGCGACTTTTTCGAAGCAGGCTTGCTTGTAACAGGCTGCTCAATGTCGGCTGCAGGCACCCTTTCCACTTTAGGTGTTTCAGCGGGGGCTTGCGGTTGTCCGGTCACGGGCAACCCTGATGATTCAGACACGTAGTTAGAATTAAATCCAGGAGGGTCCAGTAAGAGGGTGTATTCTTTGACCAGTCGCCCGGTCGGCCAATCTACCTGGATCAGCATATCCAGGAAAGCTTCGGTAATCGGTTGTGAACTGGTGAGCTTGAGGATGGGCTGACCCTTGCTATTGTTGCCAACCTCAATCTGAATATATGGGTAAGAAGCAGGTTTTTCCAGCATCTGATCCTGGTACACCTGATCAGCGGCTAGCGCGGCCTGGATACTATTTAATTCGCCTGGCGCAACCGCCAGCAATTCAATTTCTGCATTCAGTGGCTCCCCCAGTTTTGAAGTGGAGGTCATTGTTCCCAGACCTGCAGCGTGCGCAACAATTGCTGCGCTCAAGCTCAACCCCAGACTTAATGTAAAGGCTAATTTTTTTAATTTAAATTTAGGCACCGTTTAACCCTTGTCATTCATGGCGATTGTCAACATAGCATCAATCAGTAAGCCACGCAAGCACGCCAATTGCCACCCTGCTTGCCACAAACTTACCTTGCTTGGACTCTATCATCCATTAAACCTGAATGCATGCAAAACAAAAGCCCGAAAAGACCATGATTTTATTAACAAATCATGGCTTTACGGGCTGCAATTTAATTAATTACTTAAGCTTCAACCAGAATACGTAACATACGACGCAGAGGTTCTGCTGCACCCCAGAGTAACTGGTCGCCAACGGTAAAAGCTGACAGGTATTCGCCACCCATGGCCAGCTTGCGCAAACGGCCAACCGGGGTTGTTAACGTACCCGTCACGGCCGCAGGCGTTAATTCACGCATGCTGACTTCGCGCTCATTAGGAATCACTTTAGCCCACTGGTTGGCTTCTGCCAGCATCTGGTTGATTTCATCCAGCGGCACATCCTGGCGCAACTTCAGGGTTAAGGCTTGTGAATGGCAACGCATTGCACCAATGCGCACGCACAGACCATCAATCACAATCGGGTTGGCTTCACGACCCAGAATCTTGTTGGTTTCTACACCGCCCTTCCATTCCTCCTTGCTTTGGCCGTTACCCAGATCCTTATCAATCCACGGGATCAGGCTACCAGCCAAAGGCACGCCAAAATTAGAAGTAGGTAAATCAGCGCTCCGAATAGTATCGGCTACAGTTTTATCAATCTCAAGAATCGCAGAAGCAGGATCGCCCAACAAATTCGCCGCTGATGCATGAATCACGCCCATTTGTGAAATCAACTCACGCATGTTTTGCGCACCAGCACCTGAAGCTGCCTGGTAAGTCATCGAAGTGGCCCATTCCACCAGATCCGCCTTGAATAGACCGTTCAAAGCCATCAGCATCAGGGAAACCGTACAGTTACCACCAATCCAGTTTTTGCCACCCTGGCTCAATGCATCCTTGATCACACGCATATTGACCGGGTCAAGAATCACTACTGCATCTTTTTCCATACGCAAAGTTGAAGCGGCATCAATCCAGTGACCGTTCCAGCCACTGCTGCGCAACTGCGGAAAAATCTCGCTGGTGTAATCACCGCCCTGGCAAGACACAATCGCATCCATCTTGCTCAGTTCAGCAATATCCTTGGCATCTTTTAGCGCAGGCGAATCCTTGCCAACCTTGGGTGCAGCTCCACCCGTTTGTGATGTAGTGAAAAACTGCGGATCAATATCTGCAAAATCCTTCTCTTGCATCATGCGTTGCATGAGCACAGAGCCTACCATACCGCGCCAACCTACAAACCCTACTTTTAACATGTGATCTCGTTATTCTCGCCGGTCATCCCGGCATCAAAACATTATTCGGAGGCCTTTTTCTGCACAGCTTCACCAGCTTTTTCCATATCCTTGCCCACACCGTTCATGGTATTGCAACCTGCCAACACCATCGTCACAACCAATAGCATCATTAACCTTTTCATTTATTTTCTCCTTAAAATCAATCTCTGAAATTACCAAACTTCAACGGAAAATCCGTCACACTCTTTTTAACATACGCAATGGCATCCTGCAATAAATCGCGCTTGGCACCATTAACCCGCACTGTATCGCCTTGAATAGTGGCTTGCACTTTCATTCCGCTGTCTTTGATCAGCTTGGTGATTTTCTTGGCTAAGTCGCTATCAATACCATCTTGCACGCGCAGATCCTGTTTCACCTTGTTACCTGAGACTTTTTGTACGTCCTTGTGTTCAAGTCGCTTGGAAGACTCCGGTTCTTTCTTTTCCATTGCTGGAAGCAAAATATCTTTTATCTGGTCCAGTTGAAAATCATTGTCACCAAACAAGGTAATGACCTTGTCTTTTTCGTTAAATTCGACTTTGGCAGATGTACCTTTGAAATCGTAACGATTGGTGATCTGTTTAATTGAAGCATCAATCGAGTTTTTTAAGTTGACCATATCAACTTCAGAAGTAATATCAAAACTGGGCATCTTTGAAAACCTTTCAAGCGATGGCAGAGCAAGGCGTTAGCGGGCAGGCAGTACATTAATATTAAGTACGAAAAGCGCTAACAACACCGCTCTGCCGAGCAATCACACAATTATTCGAAATGGCAGACGTAGTCTACGGTTTCTAACACTTCAATATCAAAAGACGAATTACCCGCCACAGTGAATTTCTCACCTGCTTTATAAGTGGTCCAGTTTTCTTCATCTTTCAAGCGCACTTTACAGACACCATCATTGATTTCCATCAATTCTGGCGAGCCGGTATTGAAGGTCAAGGTACTCGGGAAAATTACACCCACGGTACAGCGTGTACCGTTCGGAAACAGCACAGTATGACTCACACACTTGCCATCAAAATAAACGTTTGCTTTCTTTTTAACGCTGACATTATCAAATTGTGCCATTTTAAATTCCTGATTAATTTCAATGTGTCGCCAATAAAAGCGCGACTATATCACACCTGAAAACTGAGCGAGCGCGATGCCATACAAGGCGCGCGCTGCCCGTTTACATCGCAGCCACGATCTGGTCACCCATTTCAGAACAGAATACACGCTTGGTGCCCTCTTCATAGATGTCACCGGTACGGTAGCCTGCTGCCAACACTTTCTTCACTGCATTTTCAATGCGGGTCGCTGCAGCTTCGTTATCAAAGCTGTATCGCAACATCATGGCCGCAGACAAAATAGTCGCAATCGGGTTCGCCAGGTTTTTACAAGCGATATCCGGCGCAGAACCGTGTGATGGCTCGTACAAGCCCTGCTTGCTCTCATTCAGCGAAGCAGACGCCAGCATACCAATCGAGCCAGTCAGCATGGAAGCTTCATCTGACAAGATATCGCCGAAGATATTGCCCGTCACCATCACATCAAACTGTTTAGGGTTACGGATCAGCTGCATGGCTGCGTTATCCACATACATATGGCTTAATTCCACTTCCGGATATTCTTTAGCGACATCAATCACGATCTCTTTCCAGAATTCGGTGGTTTCCAATACATTGGCTTTATCGACTGAACACAGTTTTTTGCCACGCTTCATGGCGATTTCAAACGCCACATGCGCAATGCGACGCACTTCCGGCTCGCTGTAGATCATGGTGTTGAAACCTTCACGCACGCCTTCTTCATTAGTGCGAATGCCACGTGGCTGGCCGAAATAGACATCACCGGTCAATTCACGCACGATCATGATATCCAGGCCGGCAACCACTTCCGGTTTCAAGGTTGACGCGTTCGCCAGTTCCGGGAATAGCACTGCCGGACGCAGATTGGCAAACAAACCCAAGTCTTTACGAATAGCCAGTAATCCGCGCTCAGGACGCAATGGGCGATCTAAAGTGTCATACTGCGGGCCACCTACAGCGCCCAGCAACACGGCATCCGCGGCCCTACAGATTTTCTGCGTGAATTCAGGGTATGGGTGACCGTACTGGTCATAAGCCTGACCGCCTAACGGAGCTTCGGTAAAGGTCATATCCAGACCATCTTTTTTCAATACTTCCAGCACGCGCAAGGCTTGTGCAACGATTTCAGGGCCGATGCCGTCACCGGGTAAAACTGCAATATTTAATGCCATAGGTTTATCCTAAATAATTATTCTATGATGTGAGAAGCCATCAGAAACCGTCGCGAGCAATTGAGTGACAAGGCACCCGGAGCACAGAAACCGGAATGTACAAAAGTACATGAGGATTACGAGCACCGCGTAACGAAGTCAATCAATTGCACAGCAGGTTTATATGGTTTCTAAGCGAATAGCCAGGGTTGGGCGGCTTTATGTTTAATCTCAAATGCCTTGATCTCATCCGCATGCTGCAAGGTCAGGCCGATTTCATCCAGGCCATTCAGCAGGTTGTGCTTGCGGGTCGGGGTGATCTCAAAGCTGAATGACTGACCTGAAGGCGTAGTCACCGTTTGTGAAACCAGATTGACATTCAGCGAGTAACCTTCATTTGCCTGGCACTCCTTGAACAGGATATCCACTTGTTCAGCAGAAGCGACAATCGGCAAGATACCGTTTTTGAAACAGTTATTAAAGAAGATATCAGCAAAACTAGGCGCAATAATCACGCGAAAACCCTGGTCTTCAATCGCCCATGGCGCATGCTCACGTGAGGAGCCACAACCGAAGTTATCACGCGCCAGCAACACCTGCGCGCCTTGATAGCGTGGCTGGTTCAGCACGAAATCCTTATTCAAAGGACGTGTGCTGCAATCCATGCCAGGTTCGCCATAGTTGGTATAGCGCCACTCATCGAACAGGTACGGGCCAAAGCCTGAACGTTTGATGGATTTCAGGAATTGCTTGGGAATAATCGCATCGGTATCGACGTTTGCGCGATCCAGAGGACAAACCAGACCGTTAATAGTGGTAAATGCTTTCATACGGTGTTCTCCTTTTATACGCTGCGCACGTCAACGAAATGACCGGCAATCGCAGCTGCCGCTGCCATTTCCGGGCTGACCAGATGCGTACGTCCACCAGGGCCCTGACGGCCTTCAAAGTTACGGTTAGAGGTTGAAGCACAACGCTCACCCGGCTCCAGGCGATCGGCATTCATCGCCAGGCACATGGAACAGCCTGGCTCACGCCATTCAAAACCTGCATCAATAAATACTTTATCCAGGCCTTCAGCCTCGGCCTGGCGTTTCACCTGGCCGGAACCAGGCACGACCATTGCCAGTTTGATATTGCCGGCGACTTTTTTGCCTTTGGCAACACCTGCTGCTGCACGCAGATCTTCAATACGTGAATTGGTACAGGAACCAATAAATATCTTGTCCAGCTTGATTTGATCAAGTGGCGTATTGGCATCCAGCCCCATGTATTTCAGCGCATTTTCGATACTGGTACGCTTGGTGGCATCGCCTTCCTGCTGCGGATCAGGCACATTCGATCCGATCGGCAACACTTGCTCGGGCGAAGTACCCCAGGTCACTTGTGGCGCGATTTCGGCGCCTTTCAGTTCAACCACCGCATCATATTGTGCATCTGCGTCTGATTGCAGGGTTTTCCAGTAGGCAACCGCCGTGGTCCAGTTTTCACCTTTTGGCGCATGCAGACGGCCTTCAAGATAAGCAGCGGTTTTCTCATCAGGCGCCACAATACCGGCACGTGCACCTGCTTCGATCGCCATATTACACAGCGTCATACGGCCTTCCATGGATAAACCACGGATGACTTCGCCCCCAAACTCAATCGCATAACCAGTGCCGCCAGCGGTACCTATCTTGCCGATAATCGCCAGCGCGACATCTTTAGCAGTCACGCCTTTACCAAGCTGACCATCCACTTTCACCAGCATGCGTTTGGACTTTTTAGCCACCAGTGTTTGCGTTGCCATCACATGCTCAACTTCAGAAGTGCCGATACCATGTGCCAGCGCACCAAATGCACCATGGGTTGAAGTATGGCTATCGCCACAAACCACTGTCATACCAGGCAGGGTCGTACCGTTCTCGGGCCCGATCACATGGATAATGCCTTGATCCTTGTTTTTGAAAGGAAAATACACCAAGGCACCAAATTCCTTGATATTGCTATCCAGTGTTTCCACCTGCAGGCGCGAGATTGGGTCTTCAATCCCTTTATCCCAATCTTTGGTCGGCGTGTTGTGATCAGGGTTAGCCACGATGGATGAATTGCGCCATGGCTTACGGCCAGCGATGCGTAACCCTTCATAGGCTTGCGGGCTGGTGACTTCATGCACCAGATGGCGATCAATATAAATCAGACAGGTGCCGTCTGGTTCCTCACGCACCACATGTGAATCCCATAATTTGTCGTATAGCGTTTTGCCTGCCATGACTGTTCCTTTCAAATCCAAGCTATCAAATCTTAATAAATTGATAAAACACGCGCAGAATACCTAAATTTTAATACCCTTACAAGAAGATGATTTATACTAGTATTGACACTAATAGGATAATAAAATCAAATGGATACAAGACGCCAGGAACTGGCTGAATTTCTGCAAGCGATGCGCCAGCGCGGTAGCCCTGAAGAATTCGGTTTTCCCTCAGGATCTCGCCGCCGCACACAAGGCCTGCGCCGTGAAGAAGTCGCGCAATTGGCCGGCATCAGTGCCACCTGGTATACCTGGATTGAACAGGCACGCGAAATCAATGTGTCGTCAGAAGCCTTGGATAGACTAGCGACTGCTTTAAAACTCAGCAAAACCGAGCGCAGTTATTTATTTGATATGGCCGACCGGCGCGATCCGCAGGCGCATCAGAGTGAAGTCGATACCGCCCCTGAAACATTAGTGGGTATCTTAAGCCAGATACAGGTCCCGGCTTACATAATGGGTCGCACGTGGGATATCCTGGCCTGGAATCAGGCCGCGACCAACCTGTTTAGCGGATTGCTGGATATCCAAGGGCCCGAAGGTCAGCACCCTAACCTGCTCCGGTTTGTGTTCGCCAATCCTGCCGCCAGGCAATTTGTCGTTAACTGGGAAATGCGTAGTCGTCGCCTTGTCGCCGAATTCAGGGCCGATTGCCGTTCGCGGTTGGAAGAACCGGAAGTGAAACAGCTGGTGGATGAACTCAGTACCAGTAGCGCTGAATTTGACCGCTTCTGGAAACAACATGATGTGCTTGAAAGACAAGGCGGAAAACGTGAATTTCAGCATCCTGATTTAGGATTGATCCAGTTTCAGCAAGTGACATTGAGACTGGTTGAACAGGAGCAACTTAAACTGGTGTTACTGCAACCTACCTGACAATGAATGCAATTACGCCTTTTTCGTCTTGAAAAGCTTGTATTCGATCGCATCTTTTAATGCCAGCCACGAAGCTTCGAGAATGTCTGATGAGACGCCTATCGTGGTCCAGTTGGTCTGCTGGTCAGTAGACTCGATCATGACCCGCACTTTAGCCGCCGTGGCCAGGTTCGAATCCAGCACACGTACTTTATAGTCTATCAGTTTGATGTCTTTGATGACGGGGTAAAAAGGCTCCAGTGCTTTTCGCATTGCCTTATCCAGTGCATACACAGGGCCATCGCCATAAGCGGTCACTTCCGCTTCCTGGTTATCTACATAAATATGCACGGTAGCTGAAGAGTTGATGCCATTTATCGATGGTTCATGAATGTACACACTATATTGTTTCAACCTGAAAAATGGTTGAAACTTGCCCAGCAGCTTTTGCATCAGCAAATCAAATGAGCTTTCTGCACTCTCAAACTGGTAGCCTTCATGCTCCAGTGCTTTCAGGTGTTCAAGTATCTGGATAGCCTCATCAGACTCCTTGGTCAGGGTCGGATCTATCTGTTGCAGTTTATTCAGAATCGCCCCGCGCCCTGCCACCTCGGATACCAGAATATGGCGTTCATTGCCGACCATGTTCGGGCTGACATGCTCATAAGACTTGGGGTTTTTATTCACAGCATCAATGTGCATACCGCCTTTGTGAGAAAAAGCATCATGGCCGACATAGGGTGCTTTATCATTAAAAGTGACGTTTGCGACTTCGCTTACAAAGCGCGCAGCGGTCGTGAGTTCAGCCAACTGGGCTGAAGAAATGCATTCCAGCCCTAGTTTCAGCTGCACGTTTGGAATGATAGACACCAGATTGGCATTGCCACAACGCTCACCGATGCCATTGATGGTGCCTTGTACCTGCACCGCACCTGCTTGCACCGCAGCGACAGAATTTGCCACTGCCATCTCGCAATCATTATGGCAATGAATACCGATTTCTAAAGTGGGGAAACGCGTAACAACTGTTTGGGTGATTTCAAAAATCTCGTTGGGAAATGTCCCGCCATTGGTATCGCACAATGCCAACACATTCGCACCGGCATCAGCCGCTGCCTGCAAGGTATTCAATGCATACTCGGGATTTGCTTTGTAGCCATCGTAGAAGTGCTCGGCATCGAACACAATCTCTTTATTTTGCGCTTTGAGAAAGGCAATCGTGTCGCCTATCATCGCCAGGTTTTCCTCCAGCGTGGTACGCAAGATATCGGTCACCTGGTAATCCCAACTCTTGCCAAAAATAGCGACCGCTTGGGTATTGGCGGATAACAGGGACTGCAGGTTTTTATCTTCGGCAGCTGCAATCCCAATTCGGCGCGTGCTGCCAAATGCAATGATCTTGGCGTGTTGTAAATTCAGCTCGCCGACGCGTGCGAAAAACTCTAAATCTTTTGGGTTGGAACCGGGGTTGCCGGCTTCGATGTAGCCTATGCCTAACTTGTCCAGGCGTTGCACGATTTTGAGTTTATCCTCGACTGAAAATGAAACACCCTGCGCTTGTGCTCCATCGCGCAGGGTTGAATCATAAGCAATCACACGTTGCCTGGACATAAGGATTATTTGTTTGCGGTCATTTTTTGCGGTTATGCAAATTCGCTGCAATACGCATACGCAAAGCATTCAGCTTGATAAAGCCGCCGGCATCTTTCTGGTCGTAGGCGCCTTTGTCATCCTCAAAGGTAGCAATAGTAGAGTCAAACAGCGAATCTGTTTTACTGTCACGGCCTACCACAATCACATTGCCTTTATACAGCTTCACACGCACCCAGCCATTGACTGTCGCTTGCGTGTGGTCGATTAATGTTTGCAGCGCAAGACGCTCCGGGCTCCACCAGTAACCGTTGTAGATCAGGCTGGCGTAGCGTGGCATTAAATCATCTTTCAGGTGCGCGACTTCGCGGTCCAGCGTGATGCTTTCAATCGCACGGTGTGCCTTGAGGATGATGGTACCGCCAGGGGTTTCATAGCAGCCACGTGACTTCATACCGACATAACGGTTTTCCACCAGATCCAGGCGGCCAATGCCGTGTTTGCCACCAATACGGTTAAGTTCTGCCAGGATTTCATGCGCTTTCAAGGCTTTGCCATTCAGGGCTACGATATCGCCGTTCTTGAATTCGATATCCAGGTACTCAGCTGCATCAGGCGCTTTCTCAGGCGACACTGTCCAGCGCCACATATCTTCCTCGGCTTCCGCAGAAGGGTCTTCCAGATGACGGCCTTCGTAAGAAATATGCAGCAAGTTAGCATCCATAGAATATGGACTGCCGCCTTGCTTATGCTTCATTTCAACCGGGATGCCATGTTTTTCGGCGTAAGCCAGCAGTTTTTCGCGGGACAACAAATCCCACTCACGCCACGGGGCGATGATCTGGATATTCGGGTTAAGCGCATAAGCACCCAGTTCAAAACGCACCTGATCGTTACCTTTACCGGTCGCACCATGTGAAATGGCATCGGCTTTGGTTTCATTAGCGATTTCAATCAGGCGCTTTGCAATCAATGGACGTGCGATAGATGTACCCAGCAGGTATTCGCCTTCATATACAGTATTGGCACGGAACATAGGAAAAACGAAGTCACGCACAAACTCTTCGCGCAGGTCATCAATGTAGATTTCCTTGACGCCAAACTTTTGCGCTTTCTCGCGCGCCGGTTCCAGCTCTTCACCCTGGCCCAGATCAGCAGTAAATGTCACCACTTCACATTGATAGGTGTCTTGCAACCACTTCAAGATCACGGAAGTATCCAACCCGCCGGAGTAGGCCAATACCGCTTTTTTAATATCGCTCATTTAAATAAATCCCAAACTGAAATCATCAGGCTTGTTTTATCAAGCCACTTTTCCCAATAATAAATATTCCATCAACGCTTCTTTGGTATGCCGCCTGTTAACACTATGGCCGCCAAGCTTAACCTAAAGATTAGCTCGCGCCGAAACAGCTTGCACATCTTAAGCTAGCGCTTAAAGAATTTTTCCCAGCAAAAGGTACTCCATGAGTGCCTTCTGCGTGTGCAATCTGTTTTCAGCTTCATCCCAGACCACGCTTTGTGAACCATCAATCACTTCTGCAGAAACCTCCTCGCCACGATGGGCAGGCAGGCAATGCATAAACAATGCATCCGCTTTCGCTACCCGCATCATGTCGGCATCGACTTGCCAGTCGGCAAAGTCTTTACGGCGCTCTTCATTTTCAGCTTCAAAACCCATGCTGGTCCAGACATCGGTCGTTACCAGGTCAGCGTCACGTGCCGCTTCCATCGGGTCAGCAAACGACTCAAAATGATCAGTGCCGTAAAGATTGGCACGCTCAAACTCGACTTCGTAGCCTGGAGGCGTTGACACATGCACGTTGAAATCCAGTACTTCAGCGGCTTGCAGCCAGGTATTGCAAACATTGTTGCTGTCACCGATCCAGGTCACGGTTTTGCCCTGGATAGAACCACGATGTTCAATGAATGTAAAAATATCCGCCAGTATCTGGCAAGGGTGATATTCGTTGGTCAAACCATTAATCACCGGCACACGTGAGTTCTGGGCAAAACGCTCGATAATGCTTTGCTCAAAGGTACGGATCATGACGATATCGCTCATGCGTGAAATCACTTGCGCCGCATCTTCCACCGGTTCGCCACGGCCCAGTTGCGAGTCGCGCGTATTCAGGTATATGGCTGAACCGCCTAGTTGCTGCATACCTGCTTCAAACGACAGGCGCGTACGCGTGCTGGCTTTTTCAAAAATCATGACCAGCGTTCTATCCACTAATGGCCAGTATTGTTTGTAATTTTTGAACTGGGATTTAATCCATTTCGCGCGCGCAAAGATATGCTCTATCTCATCACGCGCTAAATCGTTAAACTGCAAAAAGTGTTTGATACTCATGATATTTCAGCGCCAGTTACTTCACGCGCTTGCCTTTAAAAAATTCAAAATCAGGGGAGCGAGTCTATTAACTAACTCTTCGGCCTCTTGCTTGGTCATGACCAGTGATGGCAACAAGCGGATAACTTTTTCAGAAGTCACGTTAATCAATATCTTTGCTGCCAAGCCCTGTTTAACCAGCTCGGCACAAGGCCTATCCAGTTCAACACCTATCATCATGCCGGCATTACGTATCTGGACGATGCCTTTCTGGCCTTTTAATGCATCAGTGAGCAACTGGTTAATGTAATTACCTACAGTCTCTGCATTTTCGCGCAGGTTTTCTTCGGCAATAATATTCAGCGTCGCCAGCCCGGCGGCAGTTGCCAGTGGGTTGCCACCAAACGTTGAACCGTGCTTGCCCGGGCTAAAAGTATCAGCCGCTGCACCACGCGCCACACAAGCGCCAATTGGCACGCCAGAACCCAGGCCTTTAGCCAGTGTCATCACGTCAGGCACAATCCCCGTATGCTGGAAAGCGAACCAGGTGCCTGTTCTGGCAATACCGGACTGTACTTCATCCAGCATCAGCAACCAGCCATTCGCATCACAGATCTCGCGTAAGCCCTGAAAATAGGTTCTCAGGCTAGCGGGAATATGCACCCCACCTTCACCCTGAATCGGCTCCACCAGGATAGCCACCACATTGTTTTTGTGTGAAGCGATGGTTTTGATGGCTTCCAGGTCATCAAAAGGCACACGCAAAAAGCCACTGACCAAAGGTTCAAAACCTGCTTGCACCTTGCGATTACCGGTAGCAGACAAAGTCGCCATGGTCCTGCCGTGGAAGCTATGGTCCATCACGATAATTTCAGGATGATCTATACCCTTGTTGTGCCCATACAAACGCGCAAGCTTGATCGCAGCTTCGTTCGCTTCGCAACCTGAGTTACAGAAAAAGATCTTATCCATGCCGGAAATTTCAGCCAGCTTATCTGCCAGTGCTGACTGCTCGGCGATCTGATAAATATTGGAGACATGGATCAAACGGGCAACTTGCGCATTGAGTGCGGCGGTAAATTTCGGGTGTGCATGACCAAGACCATTCACAGCCACGCCAGACAGCGCGTCGAGGTAGCGATCACCGGCGGTGTCTGTCAACCAGACACCTTCGCCTTTGACAAACGTTACCGGCTGCCTGCCATAGGTGTTCATTAAATGTTCGGAATGCATTTCAAACCCTTTTTCAAAAAACAAAACGGCGGCTCAAGCCGCCGTAAACGTCTTGAACCTTCTAAAATCCTAATACTGCACGATGACTCAATCCATTCGCCATAAAAAACAACATCGGCAGGGAGAGCATCATATTTGTGCGCGATGCCAGCATAGCTACACGTCGCGCTTTATTCTTGGCTGAATCATCAGCAGGCACTATACCTAAAATCTTTTTCTGGTTCGGCCAGATAAATACCCAGACATTGATCAGCATGATGGTGCCTAACCATGCACCCACACCAATCACTTCAAAACCATTGCGCAGCATGAAAGCATCACCCATATGCGCGCCAAGCAAAGCAGCACCAGCCAGCCAGGTCACCACGGCAGACCAGCGGAACCAGAGCAATGCCCTGGGTGCCACATGTTTGCTGATGCCAGCAGCCGTGCCATCCGCCGCCGCGTCTTTCAAGGCAGCCATCTGCACCAGGTTAAAATAATACAGCAGACCTATCCAGGTAATGCCTGCCAGGAAATGTATCCATCGTGCCAGAGCCGGTACCAGTTCCATGGTTTAGCCTCCGACCGCGATAAAGTTCTTAAGGAAAAACACCAGTGCCAGAGTTAATAACAACCCTGAAATGATAGTACCTGCGACAGATTCCAATGGATTTTTCATACTTTCCCCCTTGTATGTAGCCATGTTTATTGTGAATATTGCATGCCCTATTCAAAGCAAATAAGACGCAAATTCCGGTCATTTCACCCGCCCTTTAATACAGGGATTTTTTGTTGTGAAATCACAGTTTGGCGAATGCTGGAGATTACCGCAAAAGTCTTGATTTGACAAGTTGGCAAGCCTGATGCAGCCCTGCCAAACCGATTTCCCAGATGATGGCTGGACTTTTTCGATTTATAATGCGCGACGGCATTATGATTGTGCGTTTGAAACTCAAGCGCCTCCCTATGAGGAACTCACACACCATGGCAACAAACCATATCGATGTATTGCTTGTTGGCGGCGGCATTATGAGCGCTACCCTGGCTATTCTTCTGCATCGTCTGGACCCTGCACTACAGATTTGCATGGTGGAACAGTTGGAAGATGTAGCCTTGGAAAGCTCCGACGCCTTGAACAATGCGGGTACCGGCCATGCCGGATACTGTGAGTTGAATTACACTCCCAAAACCAAAAACGGGGACATTGAGATTCGCCGCGCGCTTGAAATCAATGCAGCGTTTGAAGTGTCGCTGCAATGCTGGTCAACCCTGGTGAAAGAAGGCGTATTGAACGCCGATGATTTTATACAGCGCGTGCCGCACCTCAGCGCAGTATGGGGCGAACAAAGCAGCGCGTTTTTGCGGCAACGTCACGCCCTGCTCAAAGGGCATCCGCTATTTGCCGAAATGCAATGGAGCAACCAGGAAAAAAAACTTAATGAATGGATGCCACTGATGATGGCTGGCCGCAGGCAGGCAGATCATATGTCTGCCACCCATGTCGGGCATGGCTCTGATGTCAACTTCGGTGCTTTAACGAGGCAACTGGTCGCGTATTTAAAAACACGCTCTAATTTCACCTTGCTGACCCAATCGCGCGTCAGCAAACTGAAGCAGCAGCACCTAAAAGAACAAAGTGCGTGGCAGGTGCACATTCAACACTTAACTTCAGGCCAAACGCAATCGTACAACGCCTCGTTTGTTTTCCTGGGTGCTGGCGGCGGCGCATTGCCGCTCTTGCAGCAATCCGGCATCCCTGAAGCGCAGGGCTATGGCGGCTTTCCGGTCAGCGGACAATGGCTGATCTGCAATAATCCTGCACTGATCAATAAACACCATGCCAAGGTCTACAGCCAGGCTGCAGTTGGCGCGCCACCGATGTCTGTTCCGCATCTGGATACACGCATGATCCATGGAAAACCGGCACTGCTATTTGGCCCTTATGCTGGTTTCACTACCCGCTTCCTCAAGCAAGGCTCACGCTTAGACCTGGCCAAATCGGTCAAATTCAAGAATATCAAAAGCCTGCTGGGTGTATGCCGGCACAATGTAGACCTGACAAAATACCTGATTAAAGAAGTATTCCAGGGCCACGAAAAACGTATGAATGCACTACGCGTATTTTTGCCGGAAGCGAATAGCCATGACTGGAAGCTGGCGCATGCCGGCCAGCGGGTACAGATCATCAAACGCTGCCATCAACACTGGGGTAAACTGGAGTTTGGTACTGAAATTGTGGCTTCTGCCGATGGCAGCCTGGCAGCATTGCTAGGCGCATCGCCAGGCGCATCAGTGAGTGTCAAAGCCATGCTGGATGTACTCGAACGCTGTTTTGGCGACCGTATGCAAACGCCAGCCTGGCAAGACACATTGAAAGCACTGATTCCCTCTTACGGAGAATCGCTGATTGAGGATGCAAACCTGCTTGGCCGTGTTCGGCGAGATACATTGAGCACATTAAAGCTTGCGCCATAGGCTATTGATTTTTCAAACAAAACTCATTTATTTGAAGTCATGAGCTGCTAACGGATGATAAGAAAAATTGAATTTCATAGCCAATGTCATGGTCCAGCCTACAAATACTTAAAAATGAAAGCCCATTTGTTGATGCCTTATTTTTCATTGTCTCATTCAAATTTTCCAGCCTTCAACCTGCCTCTTGGTGCAAAGACCTCTGCGTTATTTGCCAGCCTGGTGCTAGCTGGCTGCCAGGCAACAGAAGCGCAAAATACGCCTTCACAAACACCAGATTTCGGTGAGAACGTCATTATCATGGATCCTTCCATGCCCTCGAGTGATATCCAGAACAAACTGGATGCCATATTCAAACAGCAGGAAGCTAACCAGTTCGGCCCTGAGCGCTATGCGGTATTGTTCAAGCCTGGCGTTTACCATAACAAAGTCAGGTTAGGGTTTTATACCCAGCTATTAGGTCTGGGGCAGTTTCCCGATGATGTCATGCTGCAAGGCGGTATCCAGGTGGAAGCCTCCTGGCATGGCGGTGATGCCACGCAAAACTTCTGGCGCAGTGTAGAAAACCTTTCAGTGACGCCTGATAACGGCACCATGCAATGGGCGGTTTCACAGGCATCCCCTTTACGCCGCATCCATGTGCGCGGCAATATGTTGCTGGATGACAATGGCGGCTGGTCGAGTGGCGGATTTATGGCAGACAGCCTGGTTGATCAGGAGATCAATTCCGGTACCCAGCAACAATGGTTTACCCGCAACTCCACCCTGGGCAGCTGGACTAACCAAAACTGGAACATGGTTTTCGTAGGCGTAAAAAATGCGCCCGAAGCCAACAACTGGCCTACACCGCCCTATACTGTGGTTGAGCGCACGCCGCGGGTCAGTGAAAAACCATTTTTAAATATTGATAGCGTGGGCCATTACAGTGTTTTTATTCCGGCATTGCGAAAAGACACTCAGGGAGTCAGCTGGCAAGACAAACGCGTAGCAGGTGAAAGCCTGCCGTTAAACAAGTTTTATATTGCGAAAGCCAATAAAGATACCGCCAAAACCATCAATGCCGCATTGGGCAAGGGCAAACACTTATTGCTGACACCAGGCATTTACAAACTTGATGCCCCAATCCAAATCAAAAAACCGAATACGGTTGTGTTGGGATTAGGCATCGCCACCCTGTTGCCTACTGCTGGCAATATCGCGATGACTGTGGCCGATGTGGATGGCGTCAAAGTCAGCGGCGTACTATTTGATGCCGGTGAAAAGAACTCTGACATATTGCTACAGCTTGGCGACAAGAAAACGGTTGTCAGCCATGCGCAAAACCCGAGCACCCTGCATGATGTATTTTTCAGGGTGGGTGGTGCCAGCGTCGGCAATGCCACACATAGTGTGATTGTGAACAGCAACCATGTCATAGGCGATAACTTATGGGTGTGGCGCGGCGACCACGGCAATGGCATAGGCTGGCAAACCAACAAAACCAAACACGGTATTATCGTGAATGGTGATGACGTCACCATGTACGGTTTGTTTGTGGAGCACTTCCACAACTATCAAACCTTGTGGAATGGTGAGAATGGCGAAGTCTATTTTTACCAAAGTGAAGCGCCTTATGATGTGCCCAACCAGCAAAGCTGGATGAACGGCAGCAACAACGGTTATGCCTCCTATAAAGTCGCTGACGATGTCAAACACCACAAAGCCATCGGCATGGGGATTTACTGCTTCTTTGATGTGAATACCAGCGTCAAACTGCATAGTGCGATTGAAGCACCAACCGGCCCGGGCATTCACTTTGATCACATAACCAGTGTGTCGCTAGGTGGAACCGGGGAAATCACCCATGTGCTCAATGACCAGGGTGAAAAAGCTTATGACAAAAATTATGTATCCAGGATAGTCAGTCACTAAGCGCAGACTGGTCGCTTCCCCCTTTATCTAGAATCCAAACAGTGAGCGGAAAATAATCAATATTTTCCGCTCACTGCATTTTTAGCGTTTGACTTTGCGATCAAGGAAATTGTGCATTAACTTGCCAATTTCCTCGCCATCCTCTTCCAGAGCAAAGTGACCGCTATCGAGCAGGTGCAATTCAGCATGAGGTAGATCACGCAGGTAAGGCGTTGCCCCGGCAGCCGGAAAGATTTTGTCGTTCTTACCCCAGACTATCAACATGGGTGGTTGATGTTTACGGAAATACGCTTGCCATGCCGGGTAAAGCGGAGGATTCGTCCCGTAGCTGTAGAACATCTCAACTTGAATATCCTTGTTTCCAGGGCGATCAAGATAGGCCTGGTCTATTACCCAGGTATCAGGGCTCACATGCCTAGCCGGGTCACGAAAGCCCTCAGTGTATTGCCATTTGGTAGCGCCAATTTCCAGCAGCGGGCGCAGCTTGGCTGCATTAGTTTCTGTTTTATTTTTCCAGTAGGCTTTGATCGGCTCCCAGAACTGATTATCTATCCCCTCTTGATATGCATTACCGTTTTGCACAACGATTGCAGTGATTTTTTCCGGGTGTGCAGCAGCCAGGCGGTAACCGATAGGTGCACCATAATCCTGTACATAGAGGGCATAGTTGCTTAAACCGATCTTGGTGGTCAATTTGTCTACTACTGCAGCCAGGTTGTCGAAGCTATAACTAAACTTATCCATGGCTGGCTGATCGCTTTGACCATAGCCGGGATAATCATGCGCGATGACGTGATAACGGTCAGCTAGTTGCGGTATAAGATTGCGGAACATATGTGACGAGGTTGGAAAGCCATGCAGAAGCAGGACTGTAGGCGCATTTTTAGGCCCTGCTTCGCGGTAAAATACTTTCACGCCATCAATCACTACCGTGTGATATGAAACAGCCCTTTCATTCTGGATAGCTTGCGTTGATGTTTCTGCCGCCGTTGCCTGATACACCGGCAAAACTGATGAAGCCATTAGTGCAGCCAGTAATACTGGAATTTGCATCGCAATTTTAAATTTGGTGTAGTTCATCATTTATCCTTTGTCATTGAGGTCGATAACCGAAGAAATTCGGGATGACTCAATGTAACCGGATAAGAATTTAAGAAAAACTAGCGGGAAATCAATACACTGTTTCGCTTAACGTAATAATCAACGACAGTAAGGCCTGGCCTTTCAATCCGGGCAAGCCTGTTTGCATGAATCAGGCTGTTTGCTGACCATATAAACGCTGGTAAACACTACCCGCCTGGTTAACCAATGTATCATGCTGGCCTTCTTCAATAATACGGCCAGCATCAAACACCAGTACACGATCAGCTTCTTTCACGGCCGACAAACGATGCGCGATGGTAATCGTGGTACGGCCACGCAAGAACACATGCATAGCCGCATGTAGCAAGGCTTCAGTGTGGGTATCCAGCATAGACGTCGCTTCATCGAGGATAACAACTTGCGGCTGCTTGAGCATCATGCGCGCAATCGCCAGCCGCTGTCGCTGTCCACCTGACAAGCGCACGCCACTACGTCCAAGTTGCGAATCCAGCCGCTCTGGCAAATCACGGACAAATTGCGCCAACTGGGCTACTTCAAGTACCTGCCATAGCTCATCATCAGAATAAGGTTGTTGCATGGAAAGGTTTTGCCGCACGCTATCATTGAATAACATGGGATGTTGCAGGACCACACCTACATGCTCACGAACCTGGGCATAGCCTAATTGCTCTATCGATTTTCCATTAAACAAAATCTGTCCATGGTTAGGCGCATACAAGCCGAGTAGCAACTGCACGAGTGTAGACTTTCCTGCACCGGAAACTCCAACCAGGGCGACCTGCTCCCCCGGCGCAATATCCAGGCTGACCTGATCAAGTATCGGGTCACCCTCGCCATAGGCAAAAGTCACCTGTTTTAGCGTAATGGCGGCGGGCTGCTGGTCAGTGAAACCTTTCACTGCTGCCGGATAATGCGGCTCTTCATCTGCTTCCAGTACCTGGTTAATCCTGCTCAGAGCCGCTTTGGCTGCATAGTAGGAAAATTGCACATTGAGCAGCTCCTGTACCGGCCCCATCATGAACCATAAATAGCCGAACACGGCGATCATTTGGCCGACTGACAAATCCGAAAACACCACCATCAACATGGCGACGGCACGGAAAATCTCGAAGCCAAACAGGAATACGCCAAATGACAAGCGGGATAAAGCATCTGATTTCCAGCCGGAAGCGGTAGCGGCTTCCCTGACCGCTTCCGCGGCTTGCTTAGCCTGTTCGAGGAAGCGTTTGTCACTATTGCTGGCGCGAAGCTGTTGCATCACTTCCAGTGTCTCGCTGACTGATTGCGACAACACTTCAAACGCATTATTTTCGCGCTGTTTCCATAGTTTGACCTTTTTACCCAGCACCATGGTCAGCGCAATGACAAACGGGTTAAGCAGTAGAATAATCAAGGCCAGTTGCCAGTGCATCCATAGCAAAACTACGGCGACACCAATCACACTTAATACGGCAACCAGCACTTTGGCGATGGTCTCACCGAGGAATTTATCCAGTGTTTCAATATCCGTCAGCAGGCGCGCAGTGATTTGCCCTGCCCCCAGGCTTTCATATACCTGCATGCGGATACGTGACAACTTGTCGAGCAGCGTTTGCCGAACGCCTAATGTGACCTGCTTGGATAAACTGACAAAAATGCGGGTGGTAGCCACACCGAGCAATACACTGCACAGACGCAAGCAAATGGTGAAAATCGTCACGCAAGCAATGATGGCGATGGGACCCATCCATGTTGGCGGGAGCCACTGGGAAAGAGTCTGGGTAAGTTTACCGGGTTGATTTAACAGGACTTCATCGACCAGCAGTGGCATCATCAACGGGATGGGCACCGCGACTGCGGCACCGCAAAATGCCAGCCACTGGCCCAACCACAAACGCCGAGACTGCCGGCGTAACTGCTGCCAAAGGCCAGTTAAAGTAATCATGAATCTGAAGCTTATTTCTGGGGATTGGCCAACACGCGTTGACGGCGGATTTCATACAAAGCAATGCCACTGGCGACACTGACATTCATACTTTGCACTGAGCCAAACATAGGGATAGTAATCAGTGAGTCACAGGTTTCTTGGGTCAGGCGGCGCAAGCCATCGCCTTCAGCACCCATCACCAGGGCAATCGGCCCTTCAAATTTGGTGTTATGCAGTTCACTTGGTGCATCCATAGTGGTGCCGACTACATGCACGCCCGCTTCTTTGAGCTCACGCATGGTGCGCGCAAGATTGGTAACTGAAATAAACGGCACTGTTTCAGCGGCGCCACTTGCGACTTTACGTACCGTGCCATTTAAGCCGACTGAACGGTCTTTGGGCGCAATGATCGCATGCACGCCCATGGCATCTGCAACACGCAAACAGGCACCCAGGTTATGCGGATCCTGCACACCATCTAGGATTAAAAAGAAAGGTGGCTCATCCAGGTCTGATTCGAGGATATCGTGGATATCCTTATAAGGCATGGGCGTTTCAATCACCCTGGCGATCACACCCTGGTGGCGGCCATGTGCACCGATAAATCCGTCCAGGCGGTTACGCTCGGACTGGATCACACGAATATTCTGTGACTTGGCCATCTCCAGCAGGTCGCGCATACGCGCATCTACCCGGTCTTGATCAATGATGATTTCCTGAATGCTGCTGCCATGCTGACGCATGCGACTCAACACCGCATGAAAACCAAACAGAATGCGGGCTTCTGACATAGTTACTCCTAATTAATTTAATTCTGATTTCAAACGCCAAACGCCGCGCAGATTAGTTCAAGCGCGGGCTGGTTTGAATATTTCGCAAGGTTGCACGCATAAGAAACAACCTTGCGAAATGTGCACAGGCGATATTATCGGGCTTTCGCCTTGGGTTTGCCTTTATTTTTTTGCACCGAGCGACGGTTTTTTTCTTTTGCCGTACGTGGTTTGCCAGCGCCCTCTTTGCCTGAGCTTGCTGAGGTTGTTGCTGTTCTGGCTTTGGATGACGCTTTATTACCTGTCGCTTTACCCGTTTTACCAGCGTTATAGGGGCTTGCAGGTCTGGCCCGAGCCTCTGTTACCTGCGATCTTCTTGGGCTGGATGTTCCGGCTTCTGAAACTGTCTCAGTTTCTGCGCCCTCATCGGAAGCGTCGCCTTTCCCTGCCAGGGTAAAGTCGATGCGGGCGGTTTCCAGGTCCACACGCACGACTTTCACGGTCAGCCGGTCGCCAAGGCGATAACGAACACCGGTACGCTCGCCTACCATTTCATGGCGGGCTTTGTCATGGATAAAGTAATCGTTTCCAAGGTCTGTCACATGCAGCAAGCCTTCGACATACACTTCATCCAGCGCTACAAACAGGCCGAAACTGGTCACGCCAGCCACGGTGCCGGCAAATACTTCGCCGACTTTATCCTGCATGTAAAAGCATTTCAGCCAGTTGGTGACATCACGTGTCGCATCATCGGCCCTGCGTTCAGTCATCGAGCAATGGGTGCCCAGTTGATGCCAGTCTTTGGCATGGTAACGCTTGCCTTCTACAACTGCCTTGATTGCGCGGTGTACCAGTAAATCCGGATAACGACGGATAGGTGAAGTAAAGTGCGTATACGCATCGTAAGCCAGGCCAAAATGGCCGACATTATCCGGGCTGTAAACGGCCTGCTGCATAGAACGCAGCATCACGGTTTGCAATAATTGCGCATCCGGACGCGATTTAATGCGCTGCATCAGTTTGGCGTAATCCTTGGCCTGCGGCTTCTCACCACCGCCTACGCCGAAACCGAACTCGCCCATAAACAGGCGCAGGGCTTCCAGTTTCTCCGGCGTCGGGCCTTCATGGATACGGTACAGGCAAGTCTGCTCGTTTTTGAGCAGGAAATCTGCGGCACAAACGTTGGCGGCCAGCATGCACTCTTCAATCAGCTTGTGCGCGTCGTTACGTACCACCGGCACAATCTTGTCTATCTTGCCGTTGTCATTGAACACCATCATGGTCTCGGTGGATTCAAACTCGACCGCGCCGCGTTTTTCACGTTGCGTCAGCATTAACTTGAACACGCCATTCAGATTATTCAAATGCGGCAGCAGCCATTGGTATTCTGCGGTCAGCGCCGGGTCTTCCTCGTGCAGCAACGCAGATACCTTGGTATACGTCATGCGCGCTTTGGACAGCATCACAGAAGGGTAGAACTGGTATTGCTTGACTACGCCCTGCCCATCGATCTGCATATCACAGACCATACACAAACGCTCAACCTCAGGGTTGAGCGAGCACAAGCCATTCGATAAGGCTTCCGGCAACATCGGAATCACGCGGCGTGGAAAGTACACAGAGTTACCGCGGTCAAACGCCTCTTTATCCAGGGCATCGCCAGGCTGCACGTAAAAACTGACATCAGCAATTGCCACCACCAGTCGCCAGCCTTTGCCTTGCGGCTCGGCAAATACGGCATCGTCAAAGTCACGCGCCGTTTCACCATCAATGGTAATCAGCGCTAGATCACGTAAATCCTTGCGGCCTTTGTAATCTTTGGGCTGGACCGTTCTTGGAAAGTCCTCAGCCTGTTTGATGGCTGCCGGATTGAATTGATGCGGCAAATGGTGCTTGCGTAAGGCAATCTCGATTTCCATACCGCTATCGGCATAGTTACCCAGAATCTCCACCACTTTGCCCATAGGGCGCGAATGTGAGGAAGGGTATTCAGTCAGTTCAATGGTGACCACCTGCCCCACTTGCGCATCCATATCCAGATGGTAAGGAATCAGGATATCCTGACTGATACGCTTGTCTTCTGCAGCCACAATCGTCACACCCTGTGCGCGAATGACGCGACCTACAAGCGTCTTGTTGGCTCGTTCCAGCACTTCAACCAGCTTGCCCTCCGGGCGGCCTCTTCTATCCAGCCCAGCCAGCCTCACCATGGCGCGGTCACCATGCATGACCATGGTCATTTCTTTCGGGCCCAGGAAAATATCTTCAGGATGCTTGGTCTTGTCATCTGGTACTAAAAAACCAAAACCATCGGTATGGCCGAAAATAGTGCCGGCGATTAAATGTATCTTGTCCGGCAGGCAAAATGCGTTTTTACGATTGCGCATTAACTGACCATCACGCTCCATCGCGCCCAGGCGGCGGTTAAAGTTATCGCGCTCATCATGGCTGATGTCTAGCAACAGGTATATCTGGTCTGCGCTGAGGGGAACACCCTGATCGGAAAGAAGCTGCAAAACCAGCTCACGGCTTGGTAACGGTGTTTGATATAACTCGGCTTCGCGTTGCGCCTGCGGGTCATTTGCCCGCAGAGGCGTTTTAGTTTTTCTTGTTGACAATATTAATTCTTCCTTTAAAATGCACAGCTTCTTTAGCCCAGGTGGCGGAATTGGTAGACGCGCTAGTTTCAGGTATTAGTGTTTAACGACGTGGAGGTTCGAGTCCTCTCTTGGGCACCATAAAGAATAAAACAATCCTTTGTTAGTAATAACTTAGGATTTTTTTGTTTTAAGCTACCCAAAAAAACTACCCGCATAAAATTTATTCTGACTGTGTTGAGACAACATAAGGTCAGTTTAACACTCTTTCCAATATCTACCGTTTTACTACAGGTAGAAATTCGACAACATCCCTCCTGTTTAGTCATTCGAAAGTTTTTTTATTTCATTCATATTTTTTGAAATATTTGCTCATCGCGAATTAGTTTTAATTCAATATTCCTACATTAAGCCGGCTTTAAAAACGCTACAATTCGCTCGAATGATTTCAGTTTTTTACAGCTAAGCATGAGCGATGCAAATTCACGCCGGATTGCGCATATCGATATGGACGCATTTTTTGCTTCCTGCGAATTATCACAATATCCGGAACTCCGCGGTTTGCCGGTAGTAGTAGGCGGACGTGCTTCTGATACCCCTAAATTGAATGATGATGGCACGCATATTTTCTCGCGACTGCGGGATTATGTCGGCCGTGGCGTATTAACCACTGCCACTTATGAAGCGCGCGCACTGGGCTTGCATTCTGCCATGCCTACCATGCGTGCTGCCAAACTGGCGCCAGATGCGATTATCCTGCCTGTCAATTTTAATTTATATCGTCGCTATTCACGGCTATTTAAAGAAGCTATACAGTCGATCAGCCCCGTCATTCAAGATATTGGCATTGATGAAGTCTATGTGGATATCACCATGCTGGATGAGGATTCCCTGACTATCGCAAAAAGGCTAAAGGCGGCCGTATTGGAGGCCACCAGCCTCACTTGCTCTGTCGGCATTGCGCCCAATAAGTTATTAGCCAAACTTTGTTCCGATATCCAAAAACCGGATGGTATCACCATTATCAGCATGGACGATCTGCCTTCCCGTATATGGCCCATGCCGGCACGCAAAATCAATGGCATAGGCCCTAAAGCCAGCGCCAAGCTTGAGTCACTGGGAATCCACACGATTGGCGAGATTGCCACACTGCATGAAGCCTGGCTGATCTCACATTTTGGACAAAGTTACGGCAAATGGCTTTATCGCGTCTCTCGCGGGCTGGATGACCGGCCGGTCGTAACCGAGAGCGAGCCGGTTTCCATGAGCCGCGAAACAACCTTTGAACAAAACCTGCATGCAGTGCGCGACAAGCAAACCTTGAGCGCAAGCTTTACCCATTTGTGTGAGCGTGTCGCGGATGACCTGCAACGTAAAGGCTATGTCTGCCGCAAGATAGGCCTCAAGCTGCGTTTCGATGATTTTAAAACAGTCACCCGTGACCTGACACTAGCCAAACCTATTGCAGATGCACAATCGATACGCCGAGCTGCGGGCAAATGTTTAAAGCGCATAGATCTTAATCGCACAATACGTCTGCTTGGTGTAAAAGCCAGCGGCCTTGAACGGCCTGGTGTCCAGGCAAGTAAAGCCTCTGAACAATACACGTTTAATTTTGATTGATGAGATATTTGCTGCATTTAGGCTTGCCTTTACCCACGCAACCACTATCTAACATTTGACTTAAGCACGCCCCATCCATACAAGCTTTTCCGGAGAACCCCTATGAAGTACTGGCTTTATCTAGCAATCGCAATCATTTCCGAAATCACCGCCACATCAAGCCTGAAAGCCAGCGAAGGCTTTACCAGACTATTACCTTCAATGGCGGTGGTCATTGGCTATGGGCTATCGTTTTACTTCCTGTCACTGACGCTCAAAGTCATTCCAATCGGGATCACTTACGCAATATGGGCAGGTCTGGGCATTGTGCTGCTGGCCATTGTTGGCTGGGTATTTTATGGGCAAAAACTTGATACTGCAGCCATCGTCGGCATTGGTTTTATCCTGGCTGGCGTACTTATTATGAATTTATTCTCTAAAACAGTCTCTCATGGATAGATAATCAATTTATCAATCAATAAATCAGAATAATTTAAAAGGAGAAATGAATGAGGGCTTTATTCACATCGTTGGTATTGATGGCCGGATTTATTCCGGCTGCTAGCCATGCAGCAGCAGAGACATTGAAACTGGATGAGTCAGTTGAAATTAATGCAAACGCAGATACAGTTTGGGCAAATGTCAGCAACTTTGGCGACTTGGGCTTGTGGCACCCAGCCATCAAGACCACGCATATTTTAAGCGGCACGCCTAACCTTCCTGGCGCCATCCGCTTGCTGACATTACAAGACAATAGCCAGGTTAAAGAAGAATTGCTGACCTTCAGCCCGGCGCAAAAAACCTTTAGCTATAAAATCCTGGATGGCGTGTTGCCAGTCAGCAACTATCGCTCAACCATTAGTGTGAAAGCGATCTCTGCTACAAAATCCAAAGTGTCCTGGAGTGGTGACTTTAAACGCAAAGACCTTTCGGATAAGCCAGTCGCTAACCAGACCGATGATGATGCGATTAAAACCATGACTGTGGTTTATAGATCTGGCCTTGATAATTTGAAGAAAATATCTGAAGGCAGGTAATGATGGTTGGTATTTACTTTTTATAAAACAAAACCGGCAAATTAGTTTTTGCCGGTTTTTTAAATCTCTAGTTTGCTTAAAGACCTAACTCACTCAAGCCAGGATGGTCATCCGGGCGTCGACCCAGAGGCCAGCGGAATAACCGTTCACTTTCTTTAATCGGTAAATCATTGATAGATGAAAAACGATTGATCATCAGTCCGTCCGGCCCGAACTCCCAGTTTTCATTACCGTAAGAGCGAAACCAGTTTCCCGAGTCATCTTTCGACTCATAGGCGTAGCGAACCGCAATGCGGTTTTCAGTAAAAGCCCACAACTCCTTGATCAGGCGGTACTCCAGCTCTTTGTTCCATTTACGCTCAAGAAACGCCTGTGCCTGATCGCGGCCCTTCACAAATTCTGCCCGGTTTCTCCATTGCGTATCCAAAGAATATGCCATGGCAACTTTGGCTGCGTCCCTTGAATTCCAGCCATCTTCAGCCAGCCGCACCTTTTCAATGGCTGTTTCGCGTGTGAACGGCGGAACAGGTGGGCGAATAGATGGGGTTGAGCTCATTTCAATCTCCTGAGTGGATTAGCAGTTCTTGTCATTTATAAAACTATAACGCTTTAGAAGCCTATTGAATAACCTACATAACCCAACGGCTGAAAACGAGTTTCGACGATCGGGCTATCGGCCTGCTGGTTGCCAAGGCGATTGGCAATCAGCCCGAAAAAAACCGCCTGATCAGCAGTCACACTATAAATCCCATTAACGCCTAGTTGCAACTGCGTGCCCGCCTTAGCCTGATAGGCCGGGCGATCGGTGCGAACTTCATCAGCATCGACGCCAAAGTAATAATCATTAAATTTTCGGTTATTCCACTGCACGCCAACCAGGCCATTCACGCGGAACCGTTCAGACCGGTAAAGACTGCGGATAAATTGTAGCTGCACATTCTGGCCGTTGCTGGCACCACCGGCATCGAATCCCCATTGTGCATTGATGGTGCCATAATCAGTCTGCCAGCGCAGTACTGGGCCGACATCTACAGAAAAATCACGGTCGTTCATGCCTTTGGTACGGCTGCTGTCATCGGCATCCCAGCCAAACCTAGCATCGGCAGACAAACCCATACGGATACGTTTGTCATCCGACTCCAATAACCAGACGCCTGCCTGCAAACCATTGATATAAAAGCGCTCGCCATAGTTGGCGTTGATGACAGGCAAGATCAGCATACGCTGATCTTTGGAGCCCGAAGTTTTTGGAATCACCCCAACGCCCAGGCCATACATGTTTTTCTGTCGCGGCATGGCTGTTTCGGTTTGCCTGTCAATATTGGTTTCTGCCATTACTCCGGGACTTACTAGCAACATGCTGACAAGCCCGAGTGCGTGATTGAATGGTGCTAATGCTTTTTTGCCTGGCTTATTCAAACTTCTTCTCCGATTCTAAGGCTTTAAATTGATATCCAAATGATATTAAACAGGATTCTGTAAATTACATTAACCACAGACGCCATATCTGTAAAGAAGTTGCTTAAACATCCGTGTATTTCAACCTCATAAACCCATCGTTAAATTAAGCTCAAAAAAATAGAGCTTACATCTCACAATCAGTATCATCCGGAACTTTTATTTGCGCGCCCTCTTTCTAGTTAAAATATTAGCTAAGTGATTGTAAATTCAATAAAAAACAAGGTTTTATCTTCTGTAGTAAATGTAGGTTTTTGTAAGAATATTCCTACACGAGATTCAGCCAAAGATGTATGGAGCCTAATTTGATTAATCAGCATTATTGAGCCTTCATTGAAATAAATGCATTAAACCAAATTAGAAATTAGAGGGAGGACACACAATGTCACAATCTTCAGGTACAAACAGCGCTACAAGCGCGATTTCATTAGCTGCAATTACCGCTGGCGCTGTAGCTGCCGCAGTAGTGATTATGTCAATCGGCTCTATCGTTACCATCATATCTATTGGTGCATCCATCAACCCAGGAACGCAACAAACAGCGTCTAACTTTACTGATAGTACTGCTGGAATTCGTAACGTAGCTGTATTGCCAGTTGAAATGCAAACCACCAAAGCTGGTAACTTTTACAAAGTTAAAAAGAATAACAAGAACAAAAGCTTTTATATTGATGCCATCTTACGTGAAGATTCACACACCATTTCACCTGATTCACAACAGTCCAATACTGAGCCAAAAGAGCAGCAACCTAAATTTTCAGTTAAAGGTAATCACGTTTTCGCCAGCTTGAATGATAAACAAACACAAACCTTAATAGCCGCAGCATAATCAAAATTTCAAATGCGAAAGCTAATTTCAAGTTTACTAATCATCAGCAGTTTTTTAACTGCTGATTTGTTATTAGCAGCCGAAACAATTAAAGCACCCCATGTAGCCTTTTCCAGCAAATATCGTAGCGTCGATTATTTATTTACTGACCGTGCTGAAGTTGAAGCCATCGCCGATGGCGCCAATTATGATTTCGCTATCCGTGAAGTGGGTTGGGACCTGCTTTCAGCAGTTGGCCGAGCTTGCAATTCCGTAAAAAATATCCAGGCCATATTTATAGACCGCATTAACTTCAAAGAACGTCACTCCCTGGTCGTGCTCGGTGTCTTGGCAGACCTGCAATTCCTGTCTTTAAATATCGATGAAGCTCTCTCCAATGCAACCCTGAAAGAACTGCTCAGCGCGTTTGAGAGGGAGCATGTTTCCATCGTCCGCCTTGCTGAAGCAAGCGGTGTAGAACTTTCAATCTCAAAATAAAATTGCGTCAATCGCCTTTATTATTAAAAAGGCTCTCTACTGGTGTATTTCAGGTTTATCACAGATACATAGTTTAAAGCCTATTTCCAATCTTATTCCAGGCATCAATATTTCACTAAAGCATTTACAATAAAAGACCAAGAGTTGTTTACCTATCGATTAATTCAATCAGGTAACCACGCAGCATTTGACTGGTAATCAAGTGCAAAAACCTTGAGTCTTGGAGACTTTTAAGGCATTGTGGCGACATTGAACGAAGATACATTGGAACAAATGAATGAGCAGCACGTTTCACCCTGAAAAATCTCATATCAAGGTTGATCATACAAAGTTTGTAAAAGGAAATAACGCCTCCTTAAAACCTTTTCATTGTGAAAAAGGCCTGGTAGAAATTGGCAAACTAAATATTTTTCTCATCGGCGTGATTGGAGTGATCATATTTGGCTTGATTGCGCAGGAAGATGGGAGCACACTACTCTCTACGCAGGATATGCGTGTCCAAACGGTGACTACACCTGAAATTGCTGCTATTGAAACGCCAAAAGTAGATACTCCCGCAGAAGAACAGCCTGAGGCTCCTTTACCCGAGTCAAAACCCTCGCCCAAAAAACGTAAGAAAAACGAAACAAAAGCTACAGTGATTGTGACTCGCACTCAGCAACCTGAATCAGCGGCGGGTAACCAACTTCAGCATACCGAAGCAAACACAGAGACTGCAGCTAATCATGAAGCAGAACAACCAACTCTGAAAGAGCCTCAAAAAAACATGCTAGTGTTTAATATCTGGAGCGTTTCTGAACTGAGGCTGCGTAGTGCTTTCACAAAGCTAATCAATGATAGCTCAGCCCCTGCCTCAATTTTGGAGTCTAGAAAAAAAGAGTATCTCAGCTTTGTCAATAAAAGAAGCCACAAATGCGGCGAACTCAATAGCAAGTTTGCCAGCAATATCAATACAGTCGAGAAATTGACTTTTAAAGATAAAGATGTGGAAATTTTAGAATGCCATACTTCAGAAAATACGACTGAACTGAACAGATTAAATGAGTTGGGTGTGAGTGTTTCGTGATTGATTCGCTTGAAGCTGCATGGTCGTACTTAAGCTTGTATTTCATTATGTGATAGGAATATTCACCCTGCTGGTAACAAATAACATTTTAAATAGAAAAGCTTGATTAGTCAGAGACAAAAAAATCGCCCTGTATGGGCGATTTTTATTAAGTAATGATTACAGCGTACCTTTAAGCACTAATCCGATATAACGGAATGTTCCAAGACCATCCCAACCAACTGGATATTGGTTGTTGTAGTTATTAACGCTGGTAGTATAACGTTTGTCAAACAGGTTTTTGGCAACTAGATTAAGTTCAAATTTGTTTTTGGTATTGGTAATAATACCAATACCACCATCTGTGACTGAATAACCACTAACTTCACCATATTCCGACAATTGAGCCTCCAGATTTTGTTTGGAGCGAAACACTGTGCTAAAGAAAGCATGGCCCGTAAAGCCACCAGGAAGTGGTAGTCGATAATCAGCGCCTATGATACCTGTCAGCTTTGGTGCACCTACAATTTGTTTGCCAGTATTATCGCAAATGGCAGCATTGCTTTCTTGAGGGCAAGTCGCTTCTTCCCAATCTGTATATACCGCATGGTTATAGGCTGCACCAAAGTTAAAGACCAGATTAGATGTAGCGCTAAATGCACCATCCAACTCTATACCTCGCGCAGTAATTTCAGGAATATTACCAAAATCAGAACGATAGCCAGTAGGCACACCTGGTGAGACACCTACAAAAGTACTTGTGTTAGCTTGGTAGTCTTTAACTACTGTGTTATACAAGTTGACATTCAACAACAAACGTCTATTAAATAACACGCTCTTAAAACCCAGTTCGAAATCTAAAGACTTCTCTGGCTCAGCATCGAGGCGTGCACCGTTATTAGTACGGAAAGCAACTACTCCAGATTTCTCACCACCAGCGGCAGATGCATAAAACATTACGTTTTCGTTATATTTATAACTCGGACTTAACAACCATGATATTGAATTTTCAGTTAACTCGCCGTCTCTGTAACCGTAAGTGTTGCCAAGCACCGAAGTACGTATCGCAGTAATAGGCGCTGTTGCGCCTGTCAGTGGCGTAAGCGCCGAACCATCATACATAGTATTGCTTTTGGATATGCTATTGCTACGCTGTTCATGGGTAAAACGCAAACCAGTTGTTAAATCGACTTTATCGGTTAGGTGCCAGTTGATTTGACCAAACACTGCCTTACTGTCCGTTTTAGATATCTGCCGATTGGTTGCATATACATTGTCGAGAGAGTTTCTAAGCAACTCACGGCCAGCAGCCGTGTTAAAGAGTGCATCAAATTCCGCATCAGTGCCTCCAAAATAAAATGCACCAGCATCTTCACCATACAAATTACGTGAAGTTGTGTCAGCAGATGCATTCAGGTAGTACACACCAGTTTGGTAGTCCAGCAGACCTCCTGGTTCTGAAGTGAGACGGAATTCTTGTGAGAACTGTCTGGCATCGACCAATGTACCTCCGCGCGCAATATCAAACTTTGTTTCTTCGTTATCGTTCCGCGCATCAAAATGGTATTTACGGCTACCGGTAATGGAAGTCAAAGTGACCGGACCCAGATTCCAATCAACGGTTGCAGCAATACCACGGTTATATGTTTTCAATGGCTGTGCAGCATTAATTTCGACTTTATCTATATTGTCTTTACCTATAATTGGTCTGTAATTGCCGCCATCAAACCATGCTCGAGAAAGTCGCCCAGTATGACTCAGTCTTTGATTGGCTATCGGATCAACGATCTTGGCTTTGGTATTGCTCAGTTCATTCGCGACTGCGGAGTCTAGGTTGATCTTAGCAGTGATATTTTCAGTGGGAGTAACTAGGAACTGCAATCTTCCCCCTAGGCGATTTTTTTCATGAAACTCCCCACCTTCAATGAAAACATTGTCACGGTCACCTCCTTGCTTATCTACGAAGAAGGAACCACGCCATGCTAATAATCCATCTACGATAGCATTACTATAAGAGCCGCGTGCTTTCTGTCCAGAAGGAGAAGCATCTTCACTAAGGCGGCCACCTGCTTCCAGTTCTAGCCAACCCTGCTCTGTAAAACTTGGTGCACGGCTTACATAGTTGATTGCGCCTAAGGTAGTATTTTTACCTTTCAATGTACCTTGGGGGCCGCGCAAAACCTCTACACGGTCGAGATCGGTAAAGTTTTGGAAAGACATCCCTACTTGGCTCAGGTAAATATCATCCACTACTATACCCACTGCGGATTCAGCATTTTCACTACCTGTAGTCTTACCGATACCACGGATTGAAATACCGGAACGCCGGGCGTTTGGTGTTGTTGCAGTCAAACCTGGCGTAACCCTGGTTAAATCATCAATAGTAAAAATACGGTCACGGTCAATCTGTTTACCGCTGATAATGGTTTCAGGGATCGGCACATCCTGCGCTATCTCTGCACGGTTACGAGATGTCACGACAACGGAACCAAGCAGGTTCTGATCTTCTGGTTCAGTCTTTTTAGCTGTTTCTGCTTTGCCAGTGGCTTCTGCAGAGCTTGCAGGCTCTTCACCAGTCTGGTCTTTCAATTCTCTTTTGGCATCTTCAAGCGCTTGTTCAAGCTGAATGATTTTATCTCTGATCTCTTTAGAGTCTTTCTCAGCCGCGTATGCATCCAGAGAACCTGCTAGTGAAAGTCCAGCCAATACAGTAAATGCGGTGCCGCGGAAAACTGCTGTCGAATGGTGTTTTCCAAACACCATTGTGGAAAGCAGTTTGGCAATAATCTTGGGTCTGGCGTGTGTCCCTGTATTAATGTCTTGCATTACATCATCCCTTTTATAGTAAGTTTTAAAACTTTGTCACGCATGCCTTATCGCAAGATGCGTACCATACAAAAGAATGATGTTATATAATCTTTTATCTGCTTGATTTTATTGAAATTTATTTTTTATTTTAATAAAATAATATCTTTGTAAATTTAAAAATACTGCATCTCACCCAACATAATCTTTAGCGATTGTTGCTGTGGAAACAGCTTTTTTCACTCTGAGTTATGTATAAAATTTTACTAAGATTAAGATCATTTATTCATTTCCCTTATATCGAATAAAGCTACAAATACCATAAAAAAAAGCCCAGTTTAAACCGGGCTTTATCAGTCGATGAACTTGGAAATATTTGTTATTTAACTAATACCTGTGGCGTATCTGTTGCACCTAAACCGAAGCCACCATTGTTTTCAAAGCATATACGTTCATCATGTTCCAAATACTTGGCGCTGGTTTTAGTTTTTGCCCAGCGGGCTTCCAGGTTCCAGCCATCAGAATCCTCCGCTTCGGTATATTTGATGGCAGGAATGGTGATGGTAAATGGACGTGTATAGATGGTCGGATCATCAAACGTGCCTTCGTAATTAAAACGTTTGCCATCGTCAGAAAAAATATACTTTTCCTTAATAGTGGCATTCTCACTGACGAACTCACCTGAGCGTCCGAACAGTGCTTTTCCGTTATGATTACTCACATCAACTACCAGTGTATTACCTTCCCAATGCCCTCTGGAATCACCGTTCCATAGTTTTAATTTGGAAGGCAGATGCGCCTTGTTGTCGAGATGAATAATGCGGCTGCCGTTATCAAATACAAACAATACATACCCAGGATATTGCAAAATATCATAACCATGCCAGTAAAAAGATTTTGGCACGCCGCCAGGTGCGCATCGTGCGTTTGGCTCTACATGACCTGGGTTGGTGGGGTTATGAAAGCCTATTCTGAACTGTTCCACCTTTTCCTTGGCCCATGGCTGGAAAGGGAATTTACCATCCTGAGGATCGCTGATTCGGCTTGGTGCCCGCTCTTCACGTGGCCCCAGTGGTTTTTTTCTGGCTTCGTAAATCACCCCTGCTTGCGGGTCTTCCAGATTGCTGTGATTACCAATCGTGTTCGACCACAAGCCACTAATGTCAGGTTGGCCATCCGGCAACCGCGGACCACTCCATTTTCCTGAGACCAGTTTAGGAAATGAAGTTTCACGGGCAATCCTGGTCTGACCAAGTGGCGTGACAACCGGTGTTGCAGCTACTGGCTGAGCCTTGCTCTTAGCTTCATCGGCAGCCAGCGATGACTCTGACGCTGCCATTGCGCACAAAGCAAGGAAAATACTGGAGTACCCTGAAAAGCGCTTAATACCATGTTTCATCATATGATTCATTGACCATTCATTTGTTTTAACTGAGTTACTGAGCTATTTAGTGTCCGGCTTTGGCGGGTAATGTTGCTCGTACTCGAGGGTGTAGCGGTAATCTTCAATGAGCTGAAAGTTTTTTTCTGGGTGGCGATGCAAATAAACAGTGATGTTCCATGGACGGCTGAACACATTTTTGTCTTCAATCGTGGCCTTGTATTCAATCGTATTAGCATCAGCCAGCTTCCAGCGCTCCACAACGTGCAGTGCATCACTGTGAAAGTTACCTGAACGATCCAGCCAGGTTTTGTCATTAAAGTGCTTCACGTCAACAACCAGGGTATCGCCTTCCCAATGACCACGGGAGTCGCCTAACCACCAGTCGTTAGGATCATCAGGATGCTCGGTATTGTTGGTGTGTATAGTGCGTACCGAGTGTCCAAATTGATGCACGATAGTGATATCACGTGGCCGCTGGAATAGCTGGATGGGTTCACGGTAATAGATGCCACGTGGTACGCCGAGCGTGGCACCTCTCAAGCGTGGATCTGCGGTGAACCTGTTTTCAAAATTCTTCTTTCGCTGCTCTAGAGCTTGCGGCAGGTAAGGAATCTCTCCACCCTCCACCACACCCACACCAGAAGAAGCATCAGCGCGTGCAATATGCGGCTCCAAATCTTCATCTGCCGAACTGGTGGTCTCCCATATACCGGAAAAATCCGGTTTTTTGTCAGCTCCGCGAGGAATTTTGGTATCGTGGGCAAATACATGATCGACCGGTAAAAAAAAGGCCAACACCATGAAAGACAGCAAGGTCGCTATTTCTTTCACACGTTGCCCGGATTGCATCTTTAAAAGCATCAACTGAAATCCCATTCTTTTAATTTTTTGTCATCAGTGACATTAGTTAGTGGTACCTGCAGACGGCAATGCTGGTGCGTCCTGTGCACCGCCAGTCTGGAATACCCGGCCATCGGCCAATTTGATAGAAGTGGAATAGGCGAATTTCTTACCATTCTTCGATAAATAACCATTGATGACTACTTCAGTACCTGATGGCAACACAGTTTTGGTCAGGCCTTTTTGTTTGAGACTGAAAGGTGCCCCAAACTCAAATCCCCAGTTGCTGACTGTGCCATCGGCTTCTTTTACATCTACATATACCCAGCTATGCGGGTTCACCCACTCGGCTTTGGTGACCACACCTTTAATTTCAATCGGCTTCAAAGCATCAAACTCTGCCGAAAAAGCATGGTGTGCAGTCACATTCTGTGCACTTAACATTAAGCCGGTAGTTATGACGGCTAAAGTCCCCTTAAAGCACACAAAACTATTTAATTTAGTCATTCTTTAAATCTCCACTATTTTCTCTACGCTTGTATTACTCAGCTTTAGTCAATACAGCCAATTTGGATATGCCAACACGTTCCACTATCGCCATCACCTTTGCAACAGACCCATAATTCACTTCATCGTCTGAACTCAGATGAAACACCTGTTCCGGACGTTGCTGGTAAATCGTTTTCAACTTGCTTTCAAGCTCGGTCAAGGGCACTTGGTCTTTATCCACGTAAACATCGCCTTTGGCGTCTACACTTAATGTCACAGGTTTAAGCTGGTCGGTAGGTTTGGTTGCAACCGTTTTAGGCAAATTCACGGAGATTGCATTGGTCATCACCGGGGCAGTCACAATAAATGCCACCAGCAATACCAACATCACATCCACTAATGGGGTTACGTTGATCTCACTCAGGACGTCGTCGCCATCGCTTGAACTAAAAGACATTAAGCTATCGCTCCTTTCAGGTTACGCACTACATTAGCTTCTTGAGTTGTACTGCCAGTTTCAATACGTGGCTGGAAAGTCACGCGGCGGGATACTTTGATCAAGTCTGCGGCAAAATCATCCAGGTTGTCGCTGCTGGTCTTCAAGCGGCGCAGGAAGAAGTTATAGGCAAGCACCGCCGGCACCGCTACAGCAATACCAATTGCAGTCGCTATCAATGCTTCACCAATCGGGCCTGCAACGACTTCAAGGCTGGCAGAGCCCAGGCGGCTGATGTCAGTCAGCGCGTGCATAATGCCCCACACCGTACCAAACAGACCGACGAATGGCGCAGTACTACCAATACTGGCCAGTACTACCAGGCCGGCTTCACGGATAAAACGCTCTTTTTTAATCTGCTGCTTTAAAGCACGCTCTAGTACATCCTGGCGGTCACCGGAGTGCTGCAAATCCCCACCAGCGCCTGATGAAGCATCAAACTCTTTTAGTGCATGAAAACCCACTTGGGCGACACGATAAGCAGGGCCTGCATGCCCTTCTAACTTGGAAGCTGCATTCAAATCGGATGCAGACCAGAATGCGCCACGGAATTTAACGTTTTGACGGCGGATCAGCCACACCTGATAGGCCTTAATTAAAATCAAAACCCAGGTGAAAATTGAGCCGATGACTAATGCAATCAATACACCTTGTACGACTGCAGATGTTGATGAAGATACTTCTAACATAATCTAAATTCCTTATTGTTCAGGATTAAAAATAATTGGCACAGTAGCCCAGCCATCGATAGGTGTGCTGCCACGCTTAGAGGGTACGAAAGTCCATTTCATGACAGTATTTACAGCCGCATCATCAAGTACTTTCTTACCGGTTGATTTTTTGACTGTTGCACTCTCAGGGGCTCCACTTGCCAACACTCGTACACGCAATATGACTGTTCCACCCCACCCATTTCTTAATGCCGCACCGGGATAATCAGGTTTGGGGTTATTCAAATAGCCTGCGTTAGCAGAAGCTTCTGTTACAGGTTCTTCAACCTTGGGTGCAGGCGGTGCTGGTGGTGGCGCTACTTCAGGTATCGGTGCGCTTTTGTCCAGCGGACCGCTGGCTGCCATCACCGGCGCACTGGTTGCCTCTGCCTTGGTGTTTTCTTGCACAGTCAAATCAGTCGGCGCCACATTTTCAACCGCAGGCGCCGTTTTAAGTGCTGCGATGGGCTGGGGTGGCGGCGGTGCTACTTTCTGTACTTTTGGTGGCGGCGGAGGCGGTGGTGGCGGAGGCGGCTCTACCACCGGCGGTGGAATTTCAGGTTTGATAAACTCAATCGCCACCTCATGCTTAGGTTCAACAACCAAAGGAGGCTGCTCGTAATTAAGATATGCCCATACGGCAGCCAGGTGCAGTAAAACAATGCCTGTACCAGCCCAAATGTAAACACTCTTTTTTAGCTCGCCATCAAACTGCAACCCTTGCTTGATAGCAATCCGTTCCAGTTTTGCAGCCAATTGTGCCGTTGGCTTTGCCAACTGGCTAAAAGTTTTGTCATCAAATGCATCAACTACATAACGACTTAGTGAACTCGACATCAATTATTCCCTTAAGCAAGCGTACATATGCATAATCTCTTGCTTTGTACATCCATGAAATATTGCTTTATATATACAATTTTTGTGCCAACATAAAAACCCATTAATATTCAATTGGTTAAGACATAAATCGCATTTCTTCCAATGGTTAACTGTCTCTGTAGAAACAACTACTGTTGCGTGACAAACAGTCCTCATGGCTACAAAAAAGCCACTCGTTGTTTTGAGTGGCGCTTGAGACTACCTGTTAAAAACTAGCAAAAGTAATTACTGAATAATGCCGTATTGCTTTAAATAAGCCCTTAACACATTACGGCTAATCCCCAGCACCCGCGCCGTTTGCACTTGGTTCTGGTGTGAATATTCATAAGCTTTGAGCACAATTCTTTTAACGCAATTCTCAAGCAATTCATCTGGCTCAAGTTTGATATATTCACTGAGCAAAGCATCCATCTGATCTTCAAGTGACAAACTATTGCTTAACCCGGAGCCTGCAAGACTTTGCAAACTTGGCAAGTTCAAATCCGATGGCTTCAGCAATTTGCCGTCGCACACCAGTAATGCCCGGTGAATGACATTTTCCAGCTCGCGGATATTTCCCGGCCATGGATAATCATTCATCAATTTAATTGTGTCTGTTGTCAGTTGCGGCTTCACCGTATGCAAGCGATTGCGATAGACCTCCAGAAAATGTTCAACCAGAGGCAAAATATCCCCCTTACGATCTCGCAAAGGCGGGATCTCAATGGGGACCACTTTAATCCGGTAGTACAAATCTTCCCTGAACCTGCCTGCATTCACGGCCTCCACTAGGTTTACATTGGTCGCAGCTATCAGCCGTACATCAATTGGAACCGGTTTTCGGGATCCTATCGGCGTCACTTCACGCTCCTGTAAAACCCTGAGCAACTTCACCTGGGTGGAGAGAGGTAAATCTCCGATCTCATCCAGGAATAAAGTCCCGCCGTTGGCAGTCTCGAACCATCCTTTTTTGGAACCGACGGCGCCGGTAAACGCACCACGCTCGTAACCGAATAATTCACTTTCAACCAATGTTTCTGAAAAGGCACCGCAATTGATGGCCGCAAATGGGCCCGCTTTTCTTGGGCTTAAATTATGGATATGTCTTGCTACCAACTCCTTGCCCGTCCCAGTTTCACCTTTAATCAAAGCAGTAGCATCACTTGGTGCTACCTTTTCAATCAAAGAAAGTAACTGTTTCGATTTCTCATCAGAATAAATGAGTGCGCTTGCTCTAACGGATAAACTTAAACGTTGTGGATTGGGAAAAAGAACAATCTTGTCCTCTCCCGAAAGGTTTTCATCAAACTCGGATGCTGTCCATACTCCCTCGCCCGCATTGTCACGATCATTTCTCGCCATTTGTGTATCCGTCACGTGGTATTTATTTTCAAAAACGTGAAAGATACGCTTGCTACATAATAATTACAAATAACATTTTGTCATTCAGTTATATCAAATAGTTATTAAAAATCGGCAATTCTACTGCTTGCGCTGCAACAGTTCTCAATAGTCAATTGCTGCAAAATCAACAGAGGCAACATTAAAATAAAAAGCGAAAATCATACAAGCCATTGATTAAAAGAGTTTTTAATAAGATGGCACACATTCTGCTATGAATCGGGTACTATAGGCGCCTCCCCTATTTATATAGGCCACCCCCCTATAAAAATAACTGTATTTATAACTAGAAAGAATTGATTCATGTCACGCCGAGCTAAGCCCTCATATTCGTATTTATCTGCATTATTTTTATCACTGGCAGCTTTAACAGAATTTCAACCAGCAATGGCCGCTGAAGAGGAGTTACCCGCTGTAGAAGTGAAAGGTAAACAAGAACAAGAGTCGTCTATTAATTTGAAAGCGAAAACCAGTACTGGTAGCCGCCTTGGATTAACCAATTTGGAAACACCCGCCAGTGTTGAAACACTGGATGCCGAAACAGTGAAACTTCGTGGCGATTTCAGCATACGCGAAGCTGTTTCCCGAACTACTGGTTTCACAGATATTAGCAACCTGGGCACCGGTGTTGCTTACTCTGCCCGTGGCTTCACCGGCAACAACTCAGTAGCCCAGGCAGAAGATGGGATACGTTTGCTAGTCGCGGCTACGACCATCACCTACCCCTCCGATAGTTGGGGCTATGACAGATTCGAAGTATTGCGTGGCCCGGCATCAGTACTGTTCGGTGACGCTTCAGTCGGCGGCATTGTGAACAGCATCCGCAAAGCACCAAACCGCGAATTTTCATTGCAAGGCCTGGTGAGTGGTGGCACACAAGGCGCCTATCGTTTAGGGATAGGCGGCACAGCACCAGTGGGTGAAGTAGCCGCCGTACGTATTGATGCATCGGCTTCGGGCGGTCAGGGACATGTGGATGATGGACGTTATTACAGTCACAAGCTAATGACTAATTTTGAGATCAAGCCAAGTGATACGCTCAAGCTGAACTTTATCTATGATCATAGTGATGAAAATCCTATGAATTACACTGGCATCCCATTAAAGAATGGCCGGATTAAAAGTGAGCTGCGTGACGAGAATTACAATGTAGACAATGCTATTCAAGAATTCCTGGATGACAGATTGAAAGCCAAGTTGGAATGGGATATTTCAGACTCTTTGAAACTTACTAACACAGCGTACTGGTTTAACTCACGCAGGCATTGGCGTGGAGTTGAATTGTACGCTTTAGGCACTACTCCTAATACCGTCGACAGGAACACTTATACCGAGATACAGCACAAACAAAGGCAGCTGGGCAACCAGACTATTCTCGCCGGCACGAGTGATCTTTGGAATCATGAAAACAAATGGTCTGTAGGCTATGAAGTTGCTCGAGTTGATTTCCAGTATTTTGACAACTTCTACCTGGGCAATGACCCGAGTAGTACGGTTGATATTAGCAACAGCAATCCTGGCTTGTTTCAAACCATAGACCCAACGCTAAAGGAATTTACCTCCAATACAGTGCAACAAGCCTTGTTTGTAGAAGACGCATTTCGCATTACGCCTGATCTAACCTTAAGTGCAGGTCTTCGCCAAGACTGGATCGACCTCGATCATACTGCCATCCTTCCTTACAGAACCACTGATTACAACAAGCAGTTCTCTCCCTTCTCATTCCGTCTGGGTGCTACTTACTTGTTCTCACCGAACACATCACTATATGGTCAATGGAGTCAAGGTTCTGACCCTGTCTCTACGATTGTTAGCACACGTTCAAACAATCGCAACTTTAAACTTACCTCGGCAGAGCAGACTGAAATTGGTATCAAGCATGTGCTCGAGAATCGGAAAGGCGAGTTTACTGTGGCTATCTACGATATCAGCAAGGATTATATTCTCACGCGTGATCCCAGCAACCCAACGCAGACGGTACAGGGTGGTAAGCAATCATCCAGGGGCATAGAGTTTTCTGCTTCATTATTACCGCTTGATCATTGGCGCACAGACTTTAACCTTGCTATTCTGGATGCTCAATATGACGAATTGCGTGAAGGTAGTGCGGGTATTTCGCGTGCAGGCAACATCCCAGTTGATGTTCCGGAGCGTGTAGCTAATGCGTGGGTCTATTACCAGCAACCATTGTGGCAAGCCGGACTAGGTGCACGTTTCGTTGGTGAACGTTATTCGAATAATGCAAATACGACAAAATTGCCTGGCTATACCGTTTATGACGCTAATGTAGCTTGGCACATTAATAAAAATATCACACTGCGTGGCAGCATCCGCAATTTGACCAATAAGTTGTATGCGGCTGTCTCTTACGATACCGAGCAGTTTCTCATTGGTGAATCTCGCCGTGCCGAAATTAGAGGCGAGTTTAACTTTTAAGCAAGCATCTTGAGTTAGTTGTTTTGCGATATCTGTATCTTACCCATCGATGGCTAGGCCTTATTCTTGGCCCACTCGTCGTGCTCTGGCTGCTATCCGGGGTAGTGATGTTATTTGTCAGCTACCCCTCTCTCACAAATGAAGAACAGCTGGGTCACCTGCAGACATTACAGCGCGACTTAGTAAAGGTTTCACCCGAAACTGCCTGGCATTCAATTTCTGGACAATCTCTAGAGACAACTCCCAAAAAAATCCAGCTGGAGATGCAACAAAGCCGGCCGGTATACTATTTTTTAAAAGATCACTGGCGTGCGGTCTGGGCCGACTCCGGGAGTAGAGTTGTCATTGATCGTGAAATGGCTATCCGTAATGCACTGGCTTTCCAACCGGCGGAACACGTTAGTAAAGTGAGTTTGATTGCACTTGATCAGTGGTCTTTTTCCGGCAGGCTGAATCCACACCGCGCGCTTTATAAAGTTTCGCTCGATAACGACAGCAAGTCAGAAATATATATATCCAGCCGTACCGGCCAGGTTGTGCTTGAAACCAGCCGGCATGAAAGATTCTGGAACTGGCTGGGTTCAATCACCCACTGGGTTTATTTCACAGAGTTGCGCGCTAACAGAGACGTCTGGCGACAGGTGATTTTATGGCCCGCCGGTTTTGGTATTGCGTTATCGGCGATTGGCATCTGGATAGGCATGTTAAGAATGCGGCTGGCTTCACGTTATAGCCGAAATCGTCATACCCCCTATCGCGGCCTTATGCGTATACATCATGTTGCGGGTTATGCACTGGGGTTGTTTTTATTTACCTGGTTATTCAGCGGCTGGCTTTCGATGACACCGATGAACTGGCTGTCTGACCGCAGTTTATCCGATCAAGAATTACATAACTGGCAAGGCCAGCCGGTTTCTTTAGATGATTACCGACTACCAGATCATTTTTCGGCCGAGACAAAACTCCTTGAATGGACCTCATTTTCGGGAAAAGTAGGTGTCATTAGCCATATTTTGGATAAGACCCAAAGGATAGACGCGGTGAGCGGCAATGCATTGCCTGCATACACACTGCAACAATTACAGGCAGCTGTCAGGGATTTACAAACAGCATCTCTGACATCTATCGAATGGATCCCTGAACAAGGGGACGCCTATTACACACCGGATAACAAGCACCTTCCTATCGCGCGCGCCAGTTTTGCGGCTGACTCTAATGTGAGCTATTACATCAATGCAGTCACAGGGGAAATCGTTTCCAGCCAGGATACACGTAGCCGATCTTATCGATGGCTGTTTACGGCACTGCACACATGGAACTTCCCGGGGATTGAACCGCAATTTTGGCGCAGGTTGTTAATTATTCTGCTATCTATCGCCGGGCTGACTATTAGTCTCACTGGCCTTTACTATGGCTTTAAACGTTTGGCATTGCAGCGTTAAACCTAATAATGATTGCGGCGCACCTCAGAAGGAATATAACTCCATTTGGGAATCCACAGCAGAGCGACTAATGAACCTACCGCACCTGCTATGGCAATCAATATCATAGCCGGATGCTCAACAATCTGCTCCGGATAAATACTGACAAACGCGCCCAAGCCGATAGCATTTCCTCCTGCTACTAATACTGCCGCAGCATAATCATGAAAACGGCGGGCCTTATTGGCCCCCATCGCCCATTTCGGGTCAGTGTTATAGCTTGGCATATGCGTATGGGCATTATCCAGCCTCTCAAGCTCAGACAGGAAACGGCGCAGATTGGTAATTGCTCGTTCTGATTTGTAATCCAGGAATGCAAGACTAGTCGAAGCCACGGGGAATCCAAGCACCAACCATTCTATTGGTAAAGGGTCACTCGCTGCACCAGAAGGTTTAAGTGCCACCAGGGCTGCAAGCAAACTGACTGTCAGCGTCACATACAGGGTCAGGGCTTGCTGCCGTTGCGTAATGCGGGCATTCACCTCTTGCGAAGCAGAAATAAACCGGTAATTGGCATCCACGATATTTTTTGACATGGTGTTGGCTCCGCTTTAACAGTTGGTTCATCAATGAGTTTAGCTGAAACAAAAAAACCGGAATAGCCTTCTGAAAAAGTAGAAGCTATTCCGGTTGAGCCAATCAGCGAATTGCTAACTTACATATGCAAGCTTGATTAAACGTGCGAATAGCCCTGACTCAGCCTGACCTAATGGCTTCCATGAAACAGGGCGCTTATCATTCGGGTACCAATAGGCAGAGTGGCAAGCTTCACAAGCTTTTTCTATACCCTCGCCAGCTTTAAGCAAAGCCTCAGGATTTTTCTCATCAATTGCGATTAGCGCAATTTTGGTTGCTTCCTGCAGCCCCTGAGCTTTCAAGGCAAAATCAGCGTGATTATTGCGGATAAGCTCCTCAATCTTTTTGGGATCCTCTTCAACAGGGTGTATGGAAGTACTGGCCCCGGTCACCGCAACCTGCCGGTCAGGGATCTGCAATAAATTACCGGCCTCTATCAACGCAATGGCATGCTGCCGGAGTACAGCCCACTCTGCATCTGTAGCAGGTGCTTTTTCCTCAACTCCCTCTTTTGTAACCGTAGTGGAGACGGAATTCCAGATAGGGTCCACATGAGGGTCAATCACCGAAAGCATCAGCTCCTGCAAGGTGCCAAATGGTTTGATTCCGTCCGGTATTTCTGTTGTTTGTTTACTGCACGCAGTAATCACCAGATAAAACGTGGTTAAAAACACTACCTTTACATTCATGTATAAACTTGCTTTCTATTGCGATTGTAGTCTAATTCAAAAAACCGATTGCACGTCCTGCAAATGCAACCCCAAACCACAGGGTGAGGCTCAGTATTGCTGCGGATATTGCGACCACAGGTTTTGGATTCTCTTTACGCGTCACCAGCCTTGTGATCGTGAAATGCACTACCAGTACCGCGGCCAGCAGATAAAACTTCAGCCAGAATGCAGGATTCGGGTAATACAATGACGCGCTCGGCAAAAGAATAAACAAGCCGGATATGGCAACCAGTACCAATCCAGCCAGGATCAAGGGATTAGTGACTTTAGCCAGGTAAGGAATGGGTTGCTTGCGCAATCCAAACCCAATCAGGCGCAGGTTTACGATTAATACGGCAGTTAAAATCAACAGGAATCCCAGTATGTGAAACAGTTGTGCAACTGCACCGGCAAATGCATTCAGCTGCGAAATATACAGGCTTACCTGATTGGTTTGAAGTTCGTTAAAAAAAGCTTCTGTGGTCATGATCTGGTTCTCGCAATTACTTAAGATTAGAATCTGGATTGGGTTGCTTCAAGGTATGGAATCAACCGCCCCAAAATAACGACGCCGCTCCATGAAATCAGCGAAACCCAGCCTGCCAGCTTGGCGCCTGCCGGAAATTGAGCCTGCTGACCCCATACTTGTACAGTCCTGCCAAACCTCAGTTCAAACCAAAGTGCATTGAAACCGGCGACCACAATGAGTGCCAGTTTGAGTGGGAAAACCGGTATTTCCCAGATACGCGGGCCTTCAGCCCATAACAAAATAATGCCGGTGACAAAGGTGATCAGGAAACCCACCAACACATAAGGCCTGAAATTATGCAGCACTTCATTGACGGGCACTTGCTTGAGGAACACCCCAATCAGTCGTAGATCAGTTGCTATAATCAAGCCCACCGATAGTGCCAGCCCGATCAAATGAATGCCTTCCAGCAACGGAAACAGATACAGTGATTCGCGCACACTGGTACCAAACTCTGAGTCATGCAGAATTTGTAGAAATTGAATAATGGTCATGAATGTCCCTAAAAATAGTAGCTGATACGATTAGGCCCAAATCTCAGTATTTAGTAGCAATCATCCGCTTCAACACTTGTTTTATAGGCTTATCCCCTATGGCTATAGCAGACTCCATGCCATCAATTAGCCCAAACAAAACACTTATTTAAGTATATGATTTATATATCATTTATCAACAAACCTCACATTGAATGATGGTGACACCAGGAAGCGGCTGTTGCCTGCGCAACAAATGGCTCGAGAGGGTGTTGATTACCCAGCAATGAGTAAAAATAGAAGGACTAAAAAAAGAAAAGGTATGCTACGCCCTGCCCCATTAAAGAGGGATTTAATCAGGGCATAACATACACAGAGATTGCAGCAATTTACTGATGTCAGCTTAATTGCTGCGGGGAGATAGTCAGGCCAGGTGTTGACGGAAAAACTGCACCGTCCTTCCCCAGGCTAACTTTGCAGCTTCCGCGTCGTATCGCGGCGTTGTATCGTTATTGAAACCATGCTGGACATCAGGGTAAATAAATGTCTGATAATTCACTTTTGCGGCTTTTAGTGCGGCCTCATATTTAGGCCAACCAGCATTGATGCGTTCATCCTGACCTGCATAATGCAGCAATAAAGGCGCCTTGATTTTGGCGACTTCTTCATCAGCAGGCTGCCCACCATAGAAAGGGACTGCTGCCCCAAGATCGGAGACTTTAGTCGCCAGAAAATTGGAAATACCGCCGCCATAACAAAAGCCGACCACCCCGACTTTGCCATTACCTTGCGGCAGTTTTTTTAGTGCAGCCGCTGAGGCAATAAAATCTTCACGGCTTTTAGCCTGGTCCAGCTTCTGGAAAAGTTCACGCGCCTTGTCTTCATCGCCAGGATATCCACCGAGCGGAAATAAGGCATCAGGGGCAAATGCGATAAAGCCATCCACAGCCAAACGGCGCGCGATATCTTCAATATGCGGGTTCAAGCCGCGGTTTTCATGCACAACCAGCACAGTCGGCAACTTGCCTTTGGCATTGGCTGGCGTGACCAGATAGCCGCGCACTTTGCCGTAACCATTCGGCGAATCAATTTCAATGTACTCTGCCTTGATCCGCACATCAGACTCTTCGACTTGCTTGGCCTGGGCAAATTTGGGCGTCAAAGTCGCCAGCAGGCCGCTCGCAGTCACCCCAGCAACTGTATATTTACCAGCCTGGTTCAGAAAGTCACGCCGACTGATATCCCCGTGCACAAACTTGTCAAACAGCCCCAATACTTCCGGATGAAAATCCTTCGCTGTTTTTTGCGTCATTCAAATTCTCCGTAATGTCTGTGATCAATGGTTATTTAGCGCGGCCAAGGAAGCCTTGCGCCAGCAATGGGATACGATAAGCGGCGCCACGGCCAACTACCACCAGGGTTTTCTTGTCCTTGCCGGCAAAAGCCAGATTCTGTGGTTTGTTAGGCAAAGCAATAATACCCAGCTTCTCACCTTTGGCAGAAAATACCTCTACACCGGAGTTGGTAGCCACATAGACACGGTTTTCAGCGTCAATCGCAATACCATCTGCACCACTGGCAAACTCACCTGCCGGGTTTTTCTGGTAACCATCCAGCTTGGCGAAATCACGCTTGTTGGATAATGAGCCATCAGCCTTAATGTCGTAGGCGATCAGGTATTGGTTGGCAGTATCGGCCACGTACAATACTTTTTCATCTGTGCTCAACTGTACACCGTTAGGACGCTTGAGGTCATTGATAACACGGGTAGTTTTCCCATAAGGCGTGATGTAGTACACCGCAGGGCGGGCTGCTTCCGCATCTTTTTCTTCAGGCTTGGGTATCACACCGATGTCAGTGAAGTAAATGCCGCCTTTTTTGTCCAGCACCAAATCATTCGGACGCTGGAAAGGTTTGCCCTCAAAGTTGTTAGACAGCACTTTTTCATGGCCGGCCGGATAAACGATACCTACTTGCGGTTTCAGGTTTTGCACCGAGATCAGGTCACCCTTTGGTGTAAATGCCAGGCCATTAGAACCGTTACTGTTCTGCAGGAAAATCGAAACACCACGGTCTTCTTTTAATTGTGTAATGCGGTTGGCGCGAGTCTCAGTAAAGATAGCCGAACCGTCAGGCAAAGTGATAGGACCTTCAGTGCCTTCAAAACCTTCATAAAGAAACTCGTATTTCGTGCCTTTGGCGACTACGCCTGGAATATCGGCATTTACTTCATACTTCGGCGCTGGCGGTGTAATGCGGGTCAGTGCACCCCCCTGTGCTTCGTAATCCTGCACGCCAATCGCACCCACTACTTTGTAGCCTTTCCCAATCAGCAAATCAGCAGCTGCATGGGCTCGACCGGCATGGTTGGAAATAGTAGCGATCTGTTTATCTTTAGGGATGTAATCCAGGTACTGTTCAAGTTCTTTGGACTGGATGTTCAGGTATACAGGAAAGCCGCCAATCTTGATCAGCTCATCAGGGCGACGTAGATCGATCAGCACGTAGTCGCTAGGTTTGGCAAGGATGGCATCCACATCCGCTTTATCCAGTTTTTTTGAGATAGGTGGTTTTTTCGCTTCTTGTGTATTGGCGGGTGCAGTATTTGTTGCGCCAGTGTTACTTACACCGCCGGCATAAGATAACGTTGCCGCAGAAAGAAATAGTGAAGCCACTACCAGGTGAATTTTTTTCATTGTAATCCTTTTATAGGTCTAACAGAGTGATGCAATACATGCATAGCCGTGACCATGACATGCGATATCGGCCATTACTATTGCAACCTGCGTGCCAGCTTTTGAAGTGTGGGATGACTAGCTTCAGGCCTGGAGTTTTTCTATCTAATCAATTGATCTGAAAAGGAATTTTATAAAATGAAAATGGCACGTTAATCACGTGCCATTCAAAGGGATTTACCAGGCTGTTTACTATGCAACAGTTGCCGTATCAGCATGTTGCATTAGAAACAATCATTAGTCTTAAAAGTTGTAGCGCAAACCTACGCGTAATGTGCGTGGTTCCAGCGGATGAACCAGACGTCCATCAATGCCCTGTCCACCGCCGCAACCTGCCCCATCCTGACGCGAGCAGGCGCCGCCCCAATACTCGATGTCATTTGCCTTGCGATTCAATAGATTAAGGATGCTGGCAGACAGTTGCCAGTGTGGGTTGAATTGATAGTCCAGCCTGGCGTTTGCTGTCAAAAATGAAGATGATGTTTGCGTACCGGTTTCTTCCAATGCATAAGAACCGATATAACGTACCCTGATGCCGCCGGACCAATGGCTGCCATCATCATAGTTAGCCGCCAGCGATGCACTTACCGGGATAGCGTTAGGCACATGACGGCCACCATTTTCTTCACGGTCAAACCTGGCTTTTGATAACGCCAGATCGGCATCCAGGAAGAAATAATCTGACAAAGTCAGATGGTTAGTCCACTCACCCCCGTAACGATGTGAACTACCGCGTGGTTCAGTGATTCCTTCGTCGCCAACAAACACCAATTCGGAAGCAGATTTTACCTGCCACACTGCCAATGCTGTTTGCCATCCTTCAAATGGTGCTGCACGCAGCCCTATTTCACCGCCTGTACTTTTGGCGAGTAATGGCACCCGCTCGGCTGGCAAGCCATCAACTGCATTATTGGTGATGACGGCACCACGGATATCATTACTATGGAAACCGCGGCCCCAGTTAGCATAAAATTCAAGTTGATTGAATGGTGCGATCGCTAAACCCAACTTAGGGCTAACCTGATGTGCAGTCTCACTGCCGCCATTCGCCAGGTTGAATTGGCCGCCACGGGCATTTACATCGGCAGAAATGGTGTCATACCGTAAGCCGACATTGGTGCGCAGCCAGGATAACCAAGGCGTTTTCAGTTCAGTATAAAGAGCGCTGCCGGTCTGGTTAACCTTATTTTGACTGACGGTATTGGTACGCACACGATTGACCGTGTCATACAAACCCAGAGCTCCGATGCGGTCATGGCGCAACTGCGCACCGGCAATCACTTCGGTATTAAACGAGCCCACAGGTAATAACCAATGCTTTTCGGCCTGGCCGCCAAACAGAATTCTGTGATCTTCCTGCTCATGCTGGTCGCCATCAGGGCTGTTGATATAACCTGATGGCGCACTGAACAGGTTTAAGCCATAGTCGATCACCCAGGCATTGATTTTCCTTGAAGAACGCTCATCACTCTGGTTCCATTCACCTGACAAACTGATGCGATGAGTTTTGCCGCCATCATTGGGAACCAAGGTACCAAAACGGCCAATCTCGCCACTATCAATGGCCCGTTGGGGCACATGCTCGCTGGCTACCCAGGTGCTTTTATAGGCCATGGCAGTAATGGTGTAACCGTCACTGGCTGTCCCTTCACTGATACTGCCATGCAGATTGACCTTGTTCAGGTTTTGCGACTGGTCCCACGGGCCATCATACCCAACCAGTTCAGCAGCACCCAACAGCTGGCGGCCGTTCCACTCAGCACTTCCGGCTGTCAAAAAACGCTGGTACTGGTATTCGCCAACGGTCAATGCTGCGAAAGGCGTTTTGAGCGAGCGTTTGTACTGGATACGCGCCGAACCAGTGGTATTAAAATCTCCATCTTCAGCGGCATATGGGCCTTTCTGGTAACGCAGGCCTCCTATCAGTTCCGGAATCAGGAAATTAAGGTCCATATATCCCTGGCCGTGAGCATGGCTGACCATATTGATAGGCATACCGTTCACATAAGTAGCAAAGTCACTGCCATGATCCAGATTAAAGCCGCGCAGGAAATACTGGTTGGCTTTGCCATCGCCCGAATGCTGAGTGACGATCAAACCAGGCACAGTTTCCAGCACTTCACCGGGGCGCAAGAATGGCCGGTGCGCCAATTGTTTTTCAGTCACTTTGCCATCTGAAGCAGAATCCGCAACCCCAATCAATGCATGGATTTCGGCTCTGACTTCAATGGCCGGTAATGTATCTTTGGCTTCAGCATTTACGGAAGTTGTCCATGCGGTCGCCAATAGTGCCATCAACCAGCACCAGCCATTATTCTTCTTATACATCTAAATCCCTTATTTATTTCGTTAAGACAAAAGCGACTATGATAATAATGGATAGGGGGCTTCCCTATCAGGGGATTGGGATAGCAGGAGTTGTGCCAAACATGGTTGTCAATAAAATCAATCAGTTAGCAGAATGAATACGGACATGTGTTGTTGCAATCTGCACAGTTTTGTAGCAGATGTATGATTTACAAGAGCAGGACTGGTAGGCAGGAGTTACTTGAGATAGGTTTTGAGCACATTGATCACTTCATCCAGGTCTTCCTGATGATTGTGCCCAGCTTCATCGCTTTGGTGCGCATGTCCCAAATGCTCGCGGATATGTCCTTCCAATGCTTCTGACATCAAACCGTCAATTGCGCCGCGTACTGAAGCTACCTGGTGCAGAAAATTAGCGCATGCCACCCCGTTATATAGTGACTTTTCCAGCGCATCGATTTGACCTTTGATTCGGTTAATGCGCAGGCCAAGTTTTTTATTATTTTCCGTGATGTGAGACATGGTGTTCCTTAAAAATAATGCCGGGGGCAGAATAACTGGCTCCCGGCACTGATGGTCAAGTCGAGAGAATTAGCTTGAATACTTGATTGAGCAACCATAAGGCTTGGTGCTGGCGTGCGGCACTTTCTTGCCATCGGCCAATGCTGCCCATACTTCGCGCACGTAGTTATTTGCTTTTGGCAGATCTTCCACTTTGGCAGTTGGAATGTCATCGATGCCGCCTTTGTAGACCAGGATGCCTTTAGGGTCAACAATGTAAATGTGCGGTGTCGTCTGTGCGCCGTAAGCCTGGCCAATTTTTCCATCCGCATCCAGCACCACATAAGCAGGTTTTGCGCTTCTGGATTCATTCAGTTTGGTGGCTTCTGCACCACTCACATGGCCTTGTTTACCTTCTGCGGATGAGTTTACTTGTACCCATACAATATTCTTAGCGGCTGCGTCTTTTTGCAGTTGTGGAATATTACCACTTTCATAGTGTTTTTTTACAAACGGGCATTCGTGGTTGGTCCACTCCAGCACCACTGTTTTGCCTTTCAGCGAATCCAGGCTGAGCTTACCGCCATCTGCTGTGGTGCCAGTGAATGTCGGTGCCGGTTTATCTATAATGGCTTCTGCAGAGACTGACTGGCTGAATACGCCAATCGCCAAACCGATCAAGGTATGAGTAAAAATTTGCTTAATTTGCATGATAGCTCCTGGGTTGTATAAAAGTTGTGGTTAATTAAGGTTGGATATGGGAAAGCACACTGGCTGGCGTCAGAATCTGTGGCAGCTCAATCGGCTTACCGGCATGTCCCGCGGGATAAAACACGTACAAGGGCACACCACTACGCCCGAACTTAGTCAGAATTTTGGTGATTTCGGCATCTTTGTTGGTCCAGTCACCTTTTAAATACGTAATTCCCTGTTGTTCGAATGCCTCTACGACTTCCGGCTGGCTAAGCGCGACCTTTTCATTGACCAGGCAACTGATGCACCAAGCCGCAGTAAAATTCAGGAACACCGGTTTGCCTTCTGCCAGCAGGGACTCAAGTTTTTCGGCCGAATACGGCTGCCAATGCTGTTTTGTGGAGGCGACCTGCTTGCCAGGTAATGTCTCTGGTGTGGTTTCGGCCAGCAAAGTGACCAGCCCGATAGCAAGTCCCACCACCAGCACTACGCCAGCATTTGCAAATTTAAGCCTGGTGGATGAAGCACCCCTGCTGATGGAATAGATCCATGCCGCCAATGCAATCAATACAAAACCACTGAGGACTAGCACCACCGCCAGCTCGCCTTGCTGCTGGGCTAGCACCCACACCAGCCACACGGCGGCTGCATACATGGGGAATGCAAAAAACTGCTTGGTGTATTCCATCCATATACCCGGTTTTGGCAATACTTTTTGCAGGCCAGGCCAACTGGTGAGCAGCAGATAAGGAAATGCCAGGCCCAGACCTAGACTGATAAAAATCACTATCAATTCAGGTGTTGGGCGCGCCAGCGCAAACCCTAAGGCAGCGGCCATAAATGGCGCAGTACAAGGTGTCGCCACCACAGTGGCGAGTACACCAGTAAAGAAACTGCCCCAATAACCAGGCTTATCCGCCAGATGACTGCCTACGCCACTGATACCGCCACCAATGGTAAACACGCCGGATAAATTCAAGCCGACAGTAAACATCAGGTAAGCCATCAGGAACACAAACCATGGTGACTGGAACTGGAAGCCCCAGCCCACCTGTGCCCCACCCGCTTTTAACAACACCAGAACCAGGGCTAGCGCAACGAAGCTGACAACCACACCAAGGGTATAAACAAGCCCTTGCCTGATCAGCTCACCGCGACCGAGACTGGAATGCGAGATGAGAGAAAGTGCTTTGATAGACAGTACCGGAAACACACAAGGCATCAGGTTGAGGACCATGCCGCCTGCGAACGCCAGAAAAATCGCCAGCAACAGGCTGTCAGTGCCTGTTTCAGCGGGATTGGATTCAGTCATGGTTTGCAGTTTGGGATTCAGTAAATAACCGCTGGTTTCAATGCTCTGCCCCTTTGCAATTAACACGCCTTCCAGTGCTTCGCCGGGTTGCAGCGGCATATCTCCGGCATGCAATTCTATGGCGATGCCAGTAGCGGTTTTTGTAACTACCTGCTCATGGCTTTGGGCAATCTTTCCCCATTCGTAAGGGTAGAACCAGATATCCTTCACTGCTGCATCAGCCAGTTCGGGCGCATCTACCAGTAATGTCAATGAACCATCACTGCCTTGCAAACGGACAGGCCAGCTTACTTTGGCAGGCTGTCTTTCCAATGCCAGATCGATATCGGGGGCAGCAGTTTTCTGCCCTTGGCCAGCGGCTACCACTGGCAAATCCAGCGATAAAACAACTTGCTGTGGAATACACTCTTCCTTGCACACCAGCCAGTCGACCACCGCCTGCACTTTCAGCGGTTTGCCAGGTTTTAAATCGACTGGCAATTTCAACGGCGTGGGTAATGTCACGCTATTTTCATAGCCGTAATTCACAATCGGGCCCATTTTGAAACGATCCGGCAATGGCCAGACCACATCACCCGCCTCTACTGGCTGGGAAAATTTCCAGCCTATGGTAGTCACCGTTCCGGAGTCCCCAGGGTTACGCCAATAGGTATGCCAGTGAGGCAGAATATCGAGTTTGATCCCCAAAATAATTTGCTCACCTGGCGCAATGTGGCTATGTGAAGAAATCAAGGTGGCTGTCACCTGCGGTGTGCTGGTCTGATTTGAAGCCGCCATGACAGGCAGGCTTAATCCCATCCAGAGGACCCACAACATCAGGTTTCTGATGGAATAACCTTTAAACATCATTGTGCGAGCCTGTCATGGATTTTCTGTAAACCGGCAATGGCGCAAGGCTCATCCGTACGGCCACCACCTACACCAATCGCGCCGATAATTTCGTCACCAACCTTAATCAGGATACCGCCGGGACGACCATTGATATTGGGGTTAGCAGCGACAGCATCAGCAAATGCCTTATCTGTTTTTGCCTGCTCGAACAAAGCGCTGGTGCTTTTCTTGTATTGCAGCGCGGTCTGCGCCTTGACTGTGCTGGAACTGACGCCACGTGGTGAAGTGCCATCTGCTGCCAGCAAAGCTTTTAACACGCCTGCAGAATCGACCACACTGGCAGCAACAGTTTGCGCTCCATCTGCGGCACAGGCTTCAACGGCAACTTTTGCTGCTTCAACCGCCAGCGTAAGTGATGGCCCTTTGGCGGCAGGCACCCTGGCAGGCGTATTGGCTGGAGGTGAGGGAGGATCTTCAGCCATCACCGGATTCGCCAGACCTGCGTACAACAAAACCAGAAAAACACTTACTGATAATTTTTTCATAACATTCTTTCTAAGTCTTATAAATGCTTTAGCGTCACCTCTCTTTGAGAAAGCGACGCAGCATATCTGGCTAAATAATTAGGTAGTCATCCATTTACATCCTGGCGCGGAAAGCAATGCCAAGTGTGCGTCCATAACCTGGTTGTTCACTGATAGGGGCAGATGAACTATATGTACTTGCTCCAGTAACGTAGTATTTATCAAACAGGTTTCTAGCTATCAGAGTAAACTCCCATTTGTCACTAGCACTCCCTATACCTACACCGCCATCCGTAATATTGTAAGAGTCCTGATAGGTGCTTGCCGCTTGGGTCGCGCCAATATAAGTTCCTGAACGATATGAGTTATTGACGAAGAAATGCGCGCGATAACCTGAACCAAAGAAGTAGTTATAGTCGGCACCGTAGCTCAATGTAACTCGCGGAGCGCCATGTAACTGTCGTCCTGAGAAATCGACTAACCTTGGAGTTTGTACATCTGTTGTAGTGCTATCAAATTCTTTATAGTAAGAATCATTGTAAGCACCACTTAGATTCAAACGAAGATTAGGCGTGGCAGCAAAAGCAGTTGTGAATTCCAGGCCGCGTGCAATGACTTCAGGAATATTCCCCAAATAACCACGGATTGCTTCTGGATCTTGCGTAGTCGGTGCTGGTACGGTGACATTACCCTGATAATCTTTTACCTGCGTGTAATACAAATTGGCATTCAACAATAAACGGTTATCAAACAACAATGTTTTGAAACCAAGTTCAAAATCTAATGCTTTTTCAGGCTTCACATTAAGAGGCCTACCATAGTCAGGACTGCTAGGATCCGCATTAAATTCAACGGCACCCGATTTTTCTCCACGTGCAGCAGACGCATACAACAATGTGGATTCATTCAGTTTATAACTTGGATTAATAAGCCAACCGATGGAGCTATCCCGAATACTTTGACCCTCGCGCCAATCATAAATCCCATTCGGGTTATTAATTGTACCAATAGCCGAACGGTATAACTCTTTGGCTGCGGCCCATGCACGATCATCAGCAGTATTACCGCCTGGGGTTAAGGTCAGGCCATAATCTGCTGCTTTTGAATCATCTGTACCAGCCGCATTGGTAAGACCTTTTCCTGCGCGGTCTAGCTCACGTTTATTACGTCCATCTTTAAACTCCAATGTATTACGTAAACCCAACGTCAAAGTGGCTTTTTCGGTCAAGTGCCAGTTAATTTGACCGAAGGCAGCATAACTCTCGGTGGTTGGATTCAATACATAAGAACGATAGACACCATCTTGCGAATCCCTGAGCAGAGTACGATAGCGCTGTGCCTGCAAAGCTGTCCATTGGTTATTGGTAGCATTAAAAGCACCAGCATCAGCTCCAAAATAACTCGGATCATCTGAATAGACACTGGCATTCAAATAGTACAAACCAACTTGGTAATCGTAAGCCTTATCGCCAACATAATTCAGGCGTAACTCTTGAGAAAACTGACGGTTGCTCAATTGCTGCCCTCCATTGCCGATATCAAATTTGGTATTACCACCATTTTTAATATCGAACTCTTGACCACGATATGCTGTGATGGAGGTCAGGCTGTAGGCATCATTCACATTCCAGTTAGCCTGTACTGAAATACCACCTTGATCAGTACGTTGTGGACGTGCCTGAGAGTCTTGAATATTATTGCCATTGCCGATAACTGGTTGAAAACGCGACCCATCAGGATTATTAAAGTAAGGACGACCTAAGCGGGTAGTAAATGTAGTCCCTCTTGTTGGGCCATTTGCAAATGCTATAGGATCCTCAGTTAGCAAAGATTTGTTACCATTCTCCACTGTTTGCGTTCTGTCTAGAATGGTACGGATAGACAAGTTTTCGCTAGGTGTCAGAAGGAATTGTACGCGGCCGCCAATACGATTGGTCTCATTCCATGTTTCGTTACTGGAAGGTCCATTGCTTTGCCAGACGTTATCCAGCATCCCATTCTGTTTGTTAAAAAAGAACGAGGCACGGTACGCCAGCAGGTCATCTACTAACGGCCCTGTGGCAGAGAACTTACCTATCATCTGATCATACTCGCCCACACGGCCCTCTACGTTATAACCGGGTGTAAAACTAGGGGCTTTAGTGGTGATATTGATCGCACCCAAAGTAGTGTTTTTACCGAGCAAGGTTCCTTGAGGGCCGCGCAACACTTCAATACGGTCCAGGTCGTTAAAGTCGTTCCATGACTGACCTACATAAGAGCTCACAACACCGTCAACAATGACGCCGACCCCAGGTTCCAAGGTGTCGTTAGCACTGTTTTTACCGATACCACGAATCGAAATACTTGTCTGGCGTGGATTACTGCCAAACACACCCAGGTTGGGGACTGCTTTGACCAGTTCGTTTATCGTGACGATATTGTCACGATCCAGACGCTTGCCGCCAATCACTTCAACCGGCAGTGGTACATCTTGTGCGATTTCTTCACGCGCACGTGCAGTGACGATCAGCGAATCCAGCACATTTTGTGTAATGCGCTCTTCTTCCTCTGCTTTTGCTGCCTGCTTGGTTTTTGGTGCTGGTGCGGCGTCTGCTGCTGAATCAGCTTCTTCATTACTCACCGCAGTGCTATCTGTTTTTTTTGAATTCAGGCTCTGTTTCAGGCTTTCAAGTTCTTTTTTAAGGCGTTCATTCTCCGCTTGCAAATCAGCTACTGTAGGATCCGCAGCCATTGAAAGGCCTGGGACTACTAGTGTTGCACCAATGGCCAGACTCACTGCAGATTGCAGCACTTTTCTTTTAAATACGATGGCTGTTTTATTATCAACAGCTCTTATTGCTCTTCTGACTTTTAGTACAGTCATTAAGGTCTCCCTGGTTATTTATGCTTATAAACTCAGGGACCGTATTGGCAATTGCTATGCCAATCATTAAGAAACCTTGTTTGAAGTGAAACAAATAAATTTTAATTTATTAAAATCAATGCATTATCGGAAAACTTTAACCAATAAATTAATAAGAAATTATTTCGAATTCTATTTATATTTAAAACAGCTGTTTAAATTTCAACACTTGCCAGAACAGACTGTTGCCATTGAAACAAATCGTCAATTTTCAAAGCACACCTGAAGCTGTTTCTATATCAACAGTTTGTTTTTAAAACTGCTCAGATACAAACAGTATTAACTCAGAACACAAAATATCGCGATTTTGAGATAACCCCCTTTAAAAAATTTGTATATAAAAATCATCATGTTAAAACATGTACTGCATAAATCATCCAATCAGATGGGCGGCAAAACAACATGGCATATTTTCTGCTAATAGTCATCGCTGAAAGCATCACCCTTATTGATGACTAACTTTTTTATCCGGACTTATTTGTCTATTAATTAAAGCAACTGGAATTTAAGCGACACATGCAAGACACCACCATAAAAGTCTGGGACCTTCCACTACGACTTTTTCATTGGCTATTGGTTATTACGGTAGCAGTTTCATATGTGTCGGTGAAAACCGACTGGCTGGACGTGGATATCCACTGGTATGCGGGTCTGTCCATTACTTTCCTGGTGTTATTCCGTTTAAGTTGGGGGATTGTTGGCACACCGACCGCCAGATTTACACAGTTCTTCCCTACCCCGCGCAAGCTGCTGAATTACTTTAAAAGTTCGTGGCAGGGCGTTGGACACACACCAACCGGAGCATTGTCAGTGATTGCGCTCCTGTTATTACTGGCAGGGATGGTTGCGACCGGCGTAATTGCAAGTGATGACATCACGCTGCAAGGTCCGTTAGCCAAATATGCAGATGAAACACTGAGCGACCAGATGTCCGAATTACATGCCCTGCTGTTTAATGTATTGCTGGGCCTGATCGTTTTGCATGTCATCGCTATCGTTTTCTACGGGTTATTCAAAAAAGACAACCTGTTAAAACCAATGATCAATGGGAAAAAGTCCGTGCCCCTTGCCGCCTCATTAACGCTTCCGCCTATCGGTAAAAGGCTGGGATGGCGCTTACTGTTTAGTGTAATCACTGCTGGCGCATTGACCTGGCTGCTGTTCAGCCCGCAAGCGCATACCTTTTTTTACCAGCCCCCGCCTGCCCCAGTTGTGCCTGCTTCACAGCATGCATGGTAACGACAGGCGTTTTTATCATCATTTCAAGGAAAAAATACATGAAAATTCAGACAATCCTGTGCGCGCTTTTGATGTTGCAAGGAGCAGCAGCTTCTGCTGGCCCGATTGAAGATCAGATCAAGTTCCGCCAATCTGCTTACAGTTTTATTGGCTGGAACACCAACAAAATCAAAACCCAGCTCGACAATCCGGATACACTGTCAAAAGAAGAAATAGTTGCCGCGGCGAATGCAATTGCTGCTGCTGCGAATTCGGGACTGGGCGCGTTATATGGCCCTGGCACAGACAAAGGTGAAGGCTGGAAGAAAACCAGATTAAAATCCGAGTTCTTTGAAAAGCCTGAAGAAGCGAAAAAGGCAGCTTTGCAGTTCAACCTGGAAGCAAATGAATTTGCCAAGGTGGCTGGCACTGGCGATGTGGGTCAGATCAAGGCCAAGTTTGGCAAACTGACGCAATCATGCAAATCCTGCCACGATAGCTTCAGGGAAAAAGATGTGAAATAAACACTACTGTTTGTTTCTATTTTGAACATGCACGGCGGCTGGCATTTGTCAGCCGCCGTGCGTATGTATAGCAATTAAACAAACCCCTTAACCGCCTGTAGATGCATGAGCCAGTATGTCTTTTAAAAAACTATTATTCCTAGCTTTATTCAGTGTGATCCTGATCGGGGGTTCCATATGGCTTTGGCGGGCTTATGAAGCACGGAATGGAGTTGTTGCGGATGAAGCAGACCCTGCCGCATCTCATGATGCAGACCATAAAAATGGGGGTAAACATGGGCCGGGCAGTGGTCGCCATCGTGGTGACAAACCTGTGCCAGTGTTGGTGACAGCGGTTGTCAAAGCCGATGTACCTATCATCCATTCGGCCTTGGGCACTGCAATTCCCTCCGCGGTAGTCACAGTTACCAGCCGTGTCAACGGTCAGCTGATACAGGTGGCTTTTAAAGAGGGTGAACTGGTGAAACAAGGGCAATTGCTGGCAAAGATAGACCCGAAACCATTTGAAACGGCGCTGGCACAAATCCAGGGCCAGGCCGTACGCAACCAGGCATTGCTGAAAAACAGCCAGATTGACCTGGAGCGTTTTAAAACGCTGCAATCGCAAGATTCGATTGCGTCACAGCAGGTAGACTCACAGGCTTCACTGGTACAACAATACCAGGGTACGGTACAAGCTGACCACGCCTCGGTGGAGAATGCCAGGCTGCAACTCGGTTATACCAATATTATTGCTCCGGTCAGTGGCCGTATCGGTTTACGCCAGGTAGATAGCGGCAACAATATCACTACCACAAACCCGATTGCAGTTATTAACGCCATCCACCCGATTCATGTGGTGTTTACGCTTCCTGAAGACAAAATCACGCAACTGGTCCAACAGACACATACACCAGGCAGCCATCATAAATTCAAGGTGGAAGCCTGGGACAAAGCAAATAATACCAGGCTGGCCAACGGCTTTTTGACCAGTATTGATAACCAGATTGACACCACTTCTGGCACGCTGAAACTCAAGGCGGAATTTTCCAATGAAGACAATCGCCTGTTTCCCAACCAGTTCATCAATGTCCGCCTGTATAGCGACACCATACGCAATGCCAGTGTGATTCCGGTCAATGCTTTACAGCATGGGCCGGACGGCGCCTTTGTTTACAAGATTGTGCGTGACGAGAAAGGCGACAAGGTCATCCTGCAGCCGGTCACCGTTGGTCACACTACCGGTGAAATTGCAGCCATCACAAATGGTCTCGCTGTAAATGACCAGGTAGTCAGCAGCGGCATAGATAAACTTAAACAGAATGCCAAAGTAAAAATTAAAAACCCGGCCAATGCATTTGACGATAAAGACGAGCCAGGTGCCGAAAAAAAATCCAGGCGTCCTCACGGTGCTGGCTCTCCGGACCAGACACATAAACGCCGTTCGGATGCGCCTGCTTAAGCAGCGCACTGGTTGATGATGAATCCGTCTCGAATTTTTATTTTGCGCCCGGTGGCGACCTCGCTGCTGATGCTGGCCATCTTGCTGGCTGGCATTCTGTCATACAGCCTGTTACCCAAGTCCGCTTTACCGCAAGTTGATTACCCGATCATCCAGGTGGTAACTTTGTACCCTGGCGCTAGTGCTGAAGTAATGGCAATGAATGTCACTTCACCGCTGGAAAGGCAGTTTGGCTCTATGTCCGGCCTGGCTCACATGTCTTCTGCCAGCTCTGGCGGTGCCTCGGTGATCACGCTGCAATTCAGCCTGAAAACCAGCCTGGATGTGGCTGTTCAATCTGTGCAGGCAGCCATGAATGCCGCCAGCAGCTTTTTACCTGCCGACCTGCCAGCGCCACCGATCTATAACAAAGTTAATCCTGCCGATGCACCGGTATTAACACTGGCGGTAACCTCCTCCACTTTGCCGTTACCAAAATTGCGTGATCTTGTGGATACCCGTATGGCGCAGAAAATTGCGCAAGTGAATGGTGTCGGACTGGTCAGTGTCGATGGCGGTCAAAAACCGGCTATCCGCATCCAGGTGAACCAATCCGCTTTAGCCGCCTACGGCCTGGGCTTGAATGACTTGCGTACCCTGATTGATAGCGCCAACTCTAACCAGGCCAAAGGCAATATTGATGGCCCACTACTGGCTTATGAACTGGATGCCAACAGCCAGCTGCGCTCTGCGGAGGAATACCGTCAATTGATTGTTGCTAATGTCAACGACAGGCCGGTAAGGTTAAGCGATGTCGCAGACATCAAAGAAGCACAGGAAGACATGTATCTTGCCGCCTGGGCCAATAAAACCCCGGCTGTACTCGTCAATATCAAGCGCCAGCCGGGTGCCAATGTCATTGAGGTGGTTGAACAGATACAGGCCAGATTGCCCTCATTGACCGCGGGATTACCTGCCGATGTTGAAATCAGGGAGTTAACCAACCGCACCCATACCATCCGTAGCGCACTGCACGATGTGCAGTTTGAGCTGATGCTGGCGGTCGGTTTGGTGGTGATGGTGATTTTCCTGTTCTTGCGCACCGCAGCCGGCACCCTGATTCCCAGCCTGACTGTTCCGCTATCTTTGGTGGGTACCTTTGGTGTCATGTATGCCGCTGGCTTTAGTATCAACAATCTGACATTGATGGCACTCACCATCGCCACCGGTTTTGTGGTGGATGATGCGATTGTGATGATTGAAAACATCGCCCGACACATTGAAGAAGGTGAAAGCCCACTTGAGGCCGCATTGAAAGGTGCCCGCCAGATTGGTTTTACCATTATCTCACTGACATTTTCACTGATTGCGGTACTGATACCATTGCTTTTTATGGGCGACGTGATCGGGCGTCTGTTCCGGGAATTTGCCGTGACACTGGCTGTAGCCATTTTGATTTCAGCGGTGGTGTCATTAACGCTTACTCCTATGCTATGCGCGCGTTTACTCAAGGCCGCCCCACCGCAGCATGATAAGCGCCCAACATTCAGCGATAAGGTGATCGAGATTTACGGTCGTTACCTGAAGATTTCCTTAAATCATCAACCTTGGGTGCTGGCTATTGCAGGGCTATCATTCCTACTGACGGTTGCGCTGGCGATCGTGATTCCAAAAGGTTTGTTTCCGGTACAAGACACCGGTTTTATCCAGGTAATTACCGAAACACCAGGTTCGGATGCTTTCAGGCAAGTCAGCCTGAAGCAACAGCGGGTTGTAGATGAAATCCTGCGTGACCCGGATGTAGACAGCGTGTCATCAGTGGTGGGCATTGATGGCGTGAATACCACCCATAACAGCGGCCGCTTGTTGGTTAACCTCAAACCTTATCCCCTGAGGCAATCATCAGCCACAGCAGTGATCAGCAGATTAAAGCATACCCTGGATGAGAGTTCACCTCTGATCCTGCATATGCAGCCGGTGCAGGATCTGACGCTGTCAGACCGTGTCAGCCGAACCCAGTATCAATACATGCTGACCAGTACCGATCCGGAGGGGTTAGCTCAGATACTGCCGGCGTTTCTTGAAAAACTTCGCCGGTTGCCGCAGTTAACGGACGTCGCCAGCAACCAGCATGACGATGGCTTACGCGCAGCCATTGTCGTGGACAGGGACAATGCCGGCCGTCTTGGCATCACCATGGCGGATGTTGACAATGCTTTATACAGTGCATTCGGCCAACGCATGATTACTACTATTTTCACACAGGCAAATCAATACCGCGTGATCCTGGAAGCGCAGCCCTCCCAAAGCCCGGGGCTGGCTGCGCTGGAACAAGTATTTGTTTCCAGCAGCAACGGTCGGCAAGTGCCACTGGCAAGTATCGCGACTGTAAGCGAAAAACCTGCTTCCCTGGTGATATACCGTGAAGACCAGCTGCCTTCGATTGAAATCGGCTTTAACCTGGCCGCGAACTATGCGCTGGGTGACGCTGTGTCGGCGATTACAAGGGTCAGGCAACAGATGCAATTTCCGGCAACAATCATTACCCGTTTTCAGGGTGCGGCATCGGCATTTATTGCCGCACTGGATAACGAGTTATTTTTAACGCTGGCGGCGATCACTACCATGTACATTGTGCTCGGCATTTTGTACGAAAGTTATATTCATCCCCTAACCATATTGTCAACACTCCCCACTGCAGGCGTAGGTGCTTTGCTGGGCCTGATGGTTACCAATCATCCATTAAGCGTGATCGCGATCATAGGGATTATTCTGCTGATTGGTATTGTGCAGAAAAATGCCATCATGATGATTGATTTTGCACTTGAGGCTGAGCGCGAGCATGGCAAATCCCCTCTGGAAGCCATCTACCAGGCCTGCCTGTTACGCTTCCGGCCTATCCTGATGACTACCCTGGCAGCGCTGTTCAGCGCCGTACCACTTGTTCTGGGCGATGGCCCCGGCTCAGAGTTACGCGCGCCCCTTGGAATTGCGATGATAGGTGGCTTGCTCTTGAGCCAGCTGCTGACCTTATTTACCACACCGGTGGTTTACCTGACTTTTGATCGCCTTGCCAAAACCTGGCAGACAGCAAAGCAGAAAACGGCGAGGCCAACCTGATGGCATGGTTGACCTTGTTCCTGCGACGGCCGATTGCCACCACCTTACTGGCGGTGGTAATCGCGTTGCCGGGGATTGCAGCTTATTTTGCCTTGCCTATCGCGTCCCTCCCGCAAGTTGAAATGCCCAGTATTGATGTATTTGCAAGATTGCCGGGGGCCAGCGCAGAAACCATGGCTTCTGCTGTAGCATCGCCACTGGAACGCTCCCTGGGCAATATCGCCGGTGTCAATGAAATGACATCCAGCAGTTCCAAAGGGCAAACCCGGGTCAGTTTGCAATTTGACCTGGACCGAAATGCAGATGGAGCAGCACGTGATGTGCAGGCAGCCATTAACGCAGCGGTGCCTTTGCTGCCTGCCGGCATGCAAAGCAACCCGACCTGGCGCAAAAGCGGCTCCAACATGATTATGCATATTGCATTGACTTCGGAGCGCTACAGTCGGCGCGAACTGTACGATATTGGCCTGTCACTGGTCGGTCAGCGTATTTCCCAGGTCGATGGTGTAGGCCAGGTGAATGTGAATGGCAGTGCCTTGCGATCGGTGCGCGTTGAAGTTAACCCGCTCACTGCGCATCAATATGGTATTGCCCTGGAGCATATACGCAATGTGATCGCAAATACCAACGCGCATCTGCCGAAAGGCTTTGTTGAAAATGATGACAAGCGCTGGCAGCTTGATGTGAATGACAGTGGCAATAAAGCCGCCGACTTTGAAGATTTAATCGTGGCCTGGCGCAATGGCGCCCCTATCCGCCTGCACGACATTGCCGATGTCAAGGACTCGGTACAAGAGCTACGCAGCACCGGCAGTGTCAATGGCAAGCCAGGGGTAGTGATCTCAGTCAATAATATTCCCGGCACCAATATTGTCGCCACCGTGGATGGCATCAAGGCCTTATTGCCAAAACTGAAACCCTTGCTGCCGCCCGGCATTGAAATGGAAGTGCTGATTGACAGGAGTACCATCGTCAGGAAGTCACTGCAGGAAGTGGAACATACGCTGTTGATTTCTATCGTGCTGGTGATCCTGGTCACTTTCGTGTTTTTACGCAGTGGCCGCGCTGCGCTGATTCCAAGTATCGCCATCCCGGTTTCACTGCTGGGTACCCTCGCAGTGATTTACTTATGTGGTTTCAGCCTGAATAACTTAACGCTGATGGCGCTGATTATTGCCACCGGCTTTATTGTGGATGATGCGATTGTGGTGGTTGAAAACACTATGCGTCATATCGAACATGGATTAAAGCCATTGCAGGCGGCGTTCCAGGCGGTGCATGAAGTATCTTTTACCATTATTGCCATGAGCCTATCGCTGATTGCTGCCTTTATCCCGTTGCTGTTCATGGATGGCGTGATCGGGCGTATTTTCCGCGAATTCTCCATCACCTTGGCCAGTGCAGTGGTACTGTCATTGCTGATTACATTGACGCTTACCCCGGTACTATCCTCACGATTACTGAAATCCGATCCTTCACCCAACAGGCTGTCACACGCGCTGGCGAGCATTTTCGATATTCCGCACCGGGCTTACTACAAGGCATTGCAATGGGCGATCCGCCATTCCGCACTTATCCTGATGCTGTTTTTTGTGGCGATAGGCAGCAATGTCTACCTGTATTCCATCGTGCCCAAAGGCTTCTTCCCGTTACAGGATACCGGCAGGTTGCAAGGTAACTTTGAAGGTGATCAGAACTTGTCGTTCTGGGCGATGCGTGAAAAAGTCGACCAGTTCATGCGCGTGATTGCCAGTGACCCGGATATAGAAACTTATTATGAATACACCGGTGGCTTTGGCGGCGGACAGTCCAATACCGGCATGTTGAATGCTCGCCTTAAACCCAGGAAAGAGCGCGAAGCATCCGCACAGGAGATTGTGGACAGACTACGCCCGCAACTGGACAGGGTAGCCGGTGCTTCGCTTCGTTTACGGCCGCAGCAGGAATTTAATATTGGCGTAAGACCCGGTTCGGCTGAATTTCAATATACCCTGCTCTCCAGCAACATCGAGGATCTGCGTAGATTCTCGCCGCAATTGAGGGATGCACTGACTAAACTGCCGCAACTGACCGATGTGAGCAGTGATGCACAAGATAAGGGTTTACAGGCAAACCTGGTGATAGACCGTGATGCTGCGGCAAGGCTAGGCATTACCCAGCGCCAGATTGATGCTTCATTAAACGATGCCTTCGGCCAACGATTGGTGTCTACCATTTATGAGCCATTGAACCAGTACTTTATTGTGCTGACGCTGGCACCACGGTTTGCAGAAGGACCGGAATCATTAAACCATATTTATTTAAACAGCCTCCAGAACCAGCGTATACCCTTGTCCAGCATCGCGCGCTGGGAGCTGGTCAATACCCCGCTGGCAGTCAATCATGAGGGGCAGTTTGCCGCCGCCACCATTTCCTTCAATATTGCGGAAGGCTATGCACTGGATGCAGCCAGCCAGGCAATTGAAGCAGCTTTTGTATCCCTGGACCCACCCGAAAGCATACATGGATCATTCTCAGGTAAAGCAAAAGCATTTAAAGAATCCATGGATAGCCAGCCCTGGCTGATTTTGACTGCACTAGTCACAATTTATATCGTGTTGGGAATACTTTACGAGAGTCTGATACATCCCATCACGATACTTTCCACCCTGCCCTCGGCCGGGATTGGAGCATTAATGGCTTTATTGCTGTTTGACAGTGAGTTGACGATTATCGCCATGATAGGCATCGTGCTGCTCATCGGCATCGTGATGAAAAACGCCATCATCATGATAGATGCTGCACGCTATATCATCCAGCATCGAGGCACCTCTCCTGATAAAGCAATTGTAGAAGCCTGCATGCAACGCTTCCGGCCGATTTTAATGACTACATTTGCGGCTGTGCTGGGCGCACTGCCCCTGCTTTTTGGCGTAGGCGATGGCGCCGAAATCCGCCAGCCATTAGGTATTTCGATTGTGGGCGGTTTGCTGTTAGGGCAAGTTTTAACCTTATTCACTACCCCGGTCATTTACTTGTATCTGGACAAGCTGAATCAGTTTAGAACAAAAAAAACACAACGAACAACACCTGTTTCAACAAATATCACATCTGTATGAAAAATATCAAATTGAGCTTTCTGGTAATTGCTGGCCTGTTGCTGGAAGGCTGCAGCGTATGGGAAGCCTATACCCGGCCCACAATGGTGATCCCCGAGCAATATAAAGAAGCGAGTGCGTTTGCCGGCTGGAAAGCGGCGACGCCAGGTAGCCCTGCATTGTCGGACAAATGGTGGGATCGCTACCAGGATGCACAGCTCACTCAACTATTACTGTCAGCTAACCAGGCAAATTACTCGATCCTGATTGCTGAAGCCAATTACCGCCAGGGCCTGGCACTGGCGAGAGGCAGCCGCGCCCCCCTGTTGCCGGCAATCAACGGGCAATCAGCCATTATCCGTGGCAATAACAGCAATTCGGGCGCAAGCACTGAGCTTAGTATAGGCATTAGTGCCAGCTGGGAAATCGATTTATGGGGCAGGATACGCAACAGCATATTGGGAGGTGAGGCAAATGCAGAAGCTACTGCAGCGGACCTGGCTGCCGTGAAACTATCCGTACAGTCCGCACTTGCACAAACCTATTTTCAGTTACGCATACTGGATTCGCAAAAATTATTGCTGGATACCACGGCGCAAAGTTTCGAGCGTTCATTGAAACTTACCATTAACCGTTACAACGTCGGATTAGCCTCCCGTACCGAAATCGCCCAGGCCGAAACACAATTACGCAATACCCGGGCGCAAGCAATCGACATCACGGCAGCGCGTGCGCAACTGGAACACGCAATAGCAGTCTTGATAGGAAAAGTCCCGGCCGAGCTTTCGATCCCGTCTAGCCCCTATAAGCAAGTGACTGGTATTGCTTTTCCGATTGCAGAAGCCAGCCTGCCTTCCAGCCTGCTGGAAAGAAGACCGGATATTGCGGCTGCCGAACGCCGCATTGCCTTGGCTAATGCGCAGATCGGCGTTGCACGAGCGGCACTATTCCCGACCCTGAGCCTGGGTGCAGGCCTGAGTTACAGCAACGATACGCTGGGCAACCTGTTATCGCTGCCGAACCGCGTATGGTCGCTAGGCCCGGCATTGGCGGGCCCTATCTTTGACAATCAACTACGTCAATCGCAAACGGATGCAGCGATTGCCCGTTATGACGCCAGCGTTGCCAGCTACAAACAGACAGTTATCAACGGGATACGTGAAGTAGAGGACAATATGGCGTTGCTGCGAATTCTGGAAGCGGAAGCGGTGGAACAGGAAATCGCCGTAAAATTCGCGCGTGAGGCGGTTGAACAAACTGAAAACCGCTATCGAGCGGGTATCAGTGAATACCAGAATGTAGTGATTGTTCAATCGGCATTATTGAATGCAGAGCGCAATTTGCTCACAATTACCGGCCGGAGATTTAATGCTTCTGTGGCACTCATGATTGCATTAGGCGGCGTACATTAGCTAGTTGATATATTTGTGGAAGGTACAAATAAAAAAGCTGTGCCCACAGACACAGCTTTTTTAATCATCCAAGGAATCAACGATTATTGAAATATCCAATATTCATCACTCTATCGTTCACGAAAGTCACTTCGGTTTCTTTATAGGTATTTTTGGCATCATATTTAACGATGTTTTTGTAGTACCACATTTCCACTTGTACCGGCTTGGAGCTTTTCTCTTGCCCACCCACGCCTGCAATCATGTTACTCGCATTGCTAGGCTTTACCGATTGCTGTTTCTTGAAGGGTTGACCCAGTTTTTCCAACACTACTTTTTTTGACTTGCCGCTAAAATTATCAATGAATTCGTTTTCATTGTAGGTTTTGCCAGCGAAGGCTGATGCCACGTTGCTGAACATCACCAGTGCCATAACAGCAGCCGAAATCTTTGCATAAAACTTCATGTTTATTCCCTGTGATCCAAATTCAATTTTACAATTATCGTGTTTGTGAAAGTATAACTGTTTATAACCTTATTTGGTTGACTGCAACCACGGTAAACTTGTTCACGTCCTGGTCAGATGGTTAGCTGCAAGCCATCGTAACCCACTTCAACATTGGCCGGCAGTGTTGCCTGTAGCGCATGATATTCCAGCTCGTGGGTCATATGAATCAGCACATTGCGTTTGGCACCTATGCGGCTGATCAGCGCCAGCGATTCACTGAGGCTGACATGGGTGGGGTGCGGGCTTTCACGCAGGCAATCTATGAGTAGCAGATCCACATCCATGAGCAACTCGTAAGAGGATTCGGGGATACTGGACACATCCGTCATGTACACCAGATTCCCTATGCGATAAGCATAAATACGTATCTTGCCGTGCATCACCGGGATGGGCGTCACGGCCTGCCCCGCCACTTCAAACGGTGTTTCTACCACATGGGCTGCCAGCACGGGCAAATCCCAGAAGTTACTGGGCTCGCGTAAGGTATAGCCAAATTTATCCTGGATATGGCTGATCGCTTCCGGATAGCTGTACAGGGGAATCTGGCAGCGGTTGATCTGGCAAAAAGCACGCAAGTCATCAATACCGTGTAGATGGTCGGCATGGGTATGGGTAAACAACACTGCATCGACCCGCTGCATATTTTCACGCAGTGCCTGCTGGCGTAAATCGGGCGAAGTATCAATCAGGATCACACGACCATCATCCAGCGTCACCATGCTGGAACAACGCGTGCGCTTGTTGCGGTGGTCAGTGGAGACACAAGTGGCACAAGGGCAACCCACCGCGGGAGTGCCTGCACTGGAACCTGCACCAAGTATGGTTAGTTGCATGGCTGCGCGTGCTTAAACAGGCTGAAAAAGTTGCTGGTAGTGGCATCCATTACTTGTTGTAATGGAATATCGCGTAACCTGGCGATTTCTTCAGCTACGTGGCGCACATAGGCAGGCTGGTTGGTTTTGCCGCGGAAAGGAATAGGCGCCAGATAAGGTGAATCAGTCTCGATCAGCATCGATGCCAGTGGCACTTTCTGCGCCACTTCTTTCAAGGCGACGGCATTTTTAAAAGTGACAATCCCGGAAAATGAAATATAAAACCCCATTTCGATGGCGCCCTGCGCCACTTCCCAACTTTCGGTAAAACAATGCATCACGCCGCCCACTTCTGCTGCGCCCTCTTCCTGCATGATACGCAAGGTATCTTCGGCTGCATTGCGGGTATGAATGATCAGCGGCTTACCTGTGGCCCTGGCAGCGCGGATATGGGTGCGAAAGCGTTCACGTTGCCAGTTCAGGTCACCAGTCAGCCTGAAATAATCCAGTCCGGTTTCGCCGATGGCCACCACGCGCGGATTATTGGCCAGCGAGACCAATTCGGCTACGGTTGGCTCCTGGATATCTTCATAGTCAGGATGCACGCCAACAGAAGCATAGATATTCGGATACTGCTCGGCAAGCATCAATACTTCGGGAAACTTATCCAGTGTGACCGATACACACAAGGCATGACCGACCTCATTGGTAAGCATGCTGGCGCGTACCTGGTCGATGTTTTGCGCCAGTTCGGGAAAGTTAATATGGCAATGCGAATCTACAAACATGAATAATCCAAAAACCTGTTAGATAGTATGGGTTGCGCGACTGGATTTAAGCGCTGCGCCGAGTATGGTTTCAATGCGTTTCTTGGCCTCTACGCCGCCATCGCGATCACTGAACTGGATGCCTATGCCCTGCGGTTTATTATTCACTGCCTGTGGCGTGATCCAGATCACTTTACCGACAATCTTCAGCTTGTGCGGGTCATCCAGCAAGGTCAGCAGCATGAATACTTCTTCGCCCATTTTGAAGGGTTTGCTGGTTGGGATAAATAGTCCGCCACCTTTGACAAAAGGCATGTAAGCAGCAAACAAGGCGGCTTTTTCACGGATAGCCAGTGACAGCACACCTGGCTTGGCAGGGCTCATCGTCGATGGTGATTGGGTGTCAGTCATGCATGGACTCCTGGGCTAATCTATTAGCCAAACATCTTCTTGTATTGGAGCAATAATTGCTCCAATTGCAATTCCTGGTTTAACGGGTGCTGTGCAGTCATTTTAAAACGATTTAACTGCTGTTGAAATGCCAGTAGGCGTGCTAACTCAAGTTTCGATGCAAGTGTTTGTAAAGTAGCGGACTCCGCCGGATGGTAGCGTAATGGCAGTTGATGCCGCGACAGCCATAAATCCAGCAGCCATTTTTGCAGCACCTGAATGGCTGCGCTAATCCCTTGTTTGATCAATATACCACCTGCCAGCGCACTATCCATGGCAGCACCACGCGAAAGGTGCGGGCTCCACTGCTGGTACCAGCCATACCAATCCAGGTCATCCTGCTGGATAGTCGTCGGTGCACCACCACTATAGTGCCAGAGCCATTCAGCCTGCGCGACTGATTGTGACTGCAACCATTGCAAGCCCTGCTCATGCGTTGGCACTGGCATATCCACCTGCATGCAACGACTTAAAATGGTGGGTAACAAGGCCTGGCGCTGATGCGAAACCAACAGGAATTGCGTACGCTGCGGAGGTTCTTCCAGTAATTTCAACAATGCGTTGGAAGCCGCAACATTCATTGCTTCCAGGGGGTGAATGAGTACCACACGTATGCCTCCTGCCTGGTGGCTGGTCAGGGCCAGGTAATCATTCAATGCACGAATCTGGTCAATCAGGATCTGCTGGCGTTTACGAGTTTTCTTTTTTGCGCTATCTGCGACTTCGTCATCTTCCGGCGTGATTTCCCTGAAATCAGGATGCGCCCCCTCTGATAGCCAGTGACATGACTGACATTGACCGCAGGCAATCCCGTTTTGCTGTGGTTGCGAGCACAACAGCCCTGCTGCCAGTGCATTTGCAAAACCCAGTTTGCCTATCCCGGCCTTGCCATGAAACAGCAAGGCATGGTGGCGGCTGTCGCCTGCATGCAACCAATGTGTATACAGCGATTCTTGCCATGGATATACATTATTAATCATAATGATATGATGATTTCTTCAACTGATTTCTTTACTTCTTCCAAAGACCTGTTGGCATCAATCACGCGGAAACGTTGTGGAAATTCGGCCGCACGCGCAAGATATTGGGCGCGTAATTTGGCAAAAAATTCAATCCCCTGCGCTTCAAATTTATCAGGTGTGCGTGCCCCAGCCAGACGCTGCATACTGACCTCTACCGGCACATCGAACAGCAAGGTGATATCCGGCTGCAAGTCACCCTGCACCCATTTTTCAAGCGCCTGCATTTTAGCTAAAGGCAATCCGCGTGCGCCACATTGATAAGCATAGGAAGCATCGGTAAACCGGTCAGACAAAACAATCGCACCACGCGCCAATGCCGGAAGGATTACCTGCTGCAGATGTTCCGCACGGGCAGCGAACATCAGTAATGATTCGGTTTCCACATGCATCTCTTTATGCAAGAGCAGTTCACGCAACTCTTCACCCAACGGGGTGCCACCGGGCTCGCGAGTAGAAACCACTTCACGGCCAGACTTTGCCAGCAATGCCAGTATGGTGGGAATATGCGTACTTTTACCCGCGCCATCCATGCCTTCAAGCGTAATAAACAAACCTGCCATTACTTTATTTCCCAACTCATGCTGATTGTCATTAGTGTTTCTTTAATTGATAGGCGCGCACGGCCTTGTTATGGTCTTGCAGCGTACTGGTAAACACATGCCTGCCCTGCCCGTTTGCCACGAAATACAACGCCTTGGTATTGGCGGGATGTAATGCCGCTTGAATAGAGGCCAGGCCTGGCAAAGCAATTGGCGTTGGCGGTAAGCCACTGCGCGTATAAGTATTGAAAGCGGTATCCGTCAGTAAATCCCGTCGCGTGATATTGCCACGATAACGGCTGCCCATGCCATAAATCACGGTCGGGTCAGTCTGCAAACGCATGCCCAGCCGCAAACGATTGACAAACACACCGGCGATTTGCGGACGCTCCACTTCAACGCCAGTTTCTTTCTCAACGATGGAGGCCATGATCAGTGCTTCGTATGGCGTTTTATAAGGCAAACCGGATTGACGTGTCTCCCAAGCGGCAGATAAATACTGCGTCATTTTCTGGTAAGCCCGTTTATACATTTCCGTATCGCTGCTTTGCTTGTCAATAAAATAGGTGTCCGGAAAAAACCAGCCTTCAGGAGGCTTGGCTTCACCGCTAACCAGTTCCATTAACTCACTATCAGATAAATGTTGTGTCTCATGCCGTATGCCAGGCATTTGCGCCAGCTTCTGCCTGAAGTCGCTAAAGGTTTTGCCTTCAGTCAACTGAAGTTTAAGCTGATCAAATGTGCCATGCTTGAGTACATCAATCAGGCCCAGCACTTGCAATGGTGCATTTAAAGCGTAATCACCCGCTTGAAGTCGGCTGCCGCTCCCTGTCAGTTTGACCACCGCCAGGAAACTATAAGGTTCTTTCAACACCCCTGCCGATACCAGTTGGTCTGCAATGCCGCGCACACTGGCGCCGGCGGGAATTTGCAAGCCTATGGTTTCAGACACCATAGGCAATGGTCGTATCATATAAATGACTAGCCAGAGCGTCAGCGCCAGTCCGCATGACCCCAGAACCGCTAACCCGTATTTGAAGCTTTTCTTAAACATGTAGTGCCTGATAAAAACTTTTAATGCGTTACATAATGCAGCTGTGACCGGAGCTCTTTCGCCCAGTGATTGGTCGCAACCGGCTGATCATCAATATGCGACACCTGCAACACACCATAAATACTATTCACGATGACAATCGCTTCTGCATTGAGCAAATCGTCTATGGTTAATGTGCTTACCAGCACGGTCTGGCGTTGCGTTTTATACCAATCCAGTATTTTCTGCCGCATCACGCCGGCCACACCGCAACTCTCCAGCACCGGCGTCATTACCACGCCATCCTTGCGGATAAACAGGTTGCCGCTCACCGCTTCAATGACATGGTCATCATAATCGCGCAATAAACCGTCAAAAAATCGCGGGTCTTTCAGCTCGCCACGCGCGAGGACGTTTTCCAGGCGGTTTAAATGCTTGATACCGGCCAGTAAAGGCTGATGCGCCAGCCGCGTCTGGCAGGTATATAACGCCACACCATTCGCATAAATCTCCGGCGGATAATTCGGTAACGGGCTTTGTATCAGCACCCGTGTGGGTTCACTCACTGCCGGTGGCGCATAGCCACGCGCGCCCTCGCCACGCGTAATCATAATCTTGAGGATACTGAACTGCGTATCTTCTTCACTGGCAGACGCCATCAAGTATTTGAATTCCTGCATCAGTAATTCGGCAGAAGGACACACAATCTGGATTTTGCTGCAATCTGCCACCAGGGTCTGGTAATGCAAAGGCCAGTCTTGCAGCTCACCATTCAACAAACGCATGGTGCGAAAAACACCATCGCCATAAGCAAAGCCACGGTTGGTTGGCGCGATGCCATTGACCAGTTTGCCATTGATGCAATAGCGGACAGTTGTCATCTTGAGAAGGGAAAATTGATGTGTCTGAACAAGGCTGAAACCTTACCATAAAACCGGAAAAAACCACGCACCTAACGGCATAAATCAACCATGAAGGAGTAGCGTTACAAAGAATTGAACAATTTTCTAAAGTTTAATGGTTGGATGCCGTTAACAAGATGTGGCGTATTGTATCTGCAATATTATGGGAGGCATCAGCATGTCATTGTCCAGCATCCAGACTAACCTGGCCGCATTGATCAACAAAGCATATAGCGCTGACAATAGCGCAACGAAGTCCGCTGCATCCACACAGACTAGCGAAACAGCGAGCACAGCCAAAACCGCGGCTAGCGCTCAGAAAGATGCCACGACTGCTGCCGATACCGCAACAGACAACCCAGCTGGCGCCAGTGCGCAGGTGACATTAGGACAATCGGGCAACACAACAGAAATCTATACCGCACAAGGCCTGTTACAGCAAATGCGGCAGATTCAGCTCAGCAATACCATGCTGCTGTTTGGCAGTGAAGAAGAAAATGCCGAAGACAGTACCGGCTTAATGGGCATGTTTGGCAGTGAAGGTGATACTGAAGGGGAAAGCGATTGGACCGAGTCCATTAGCCAACAGCCGGATAAAGCCGCGATAATGGTTGAAAAGGCCAAGAATAGTTCGATTAAGACCATGCTGGGTGGTTAAGTCAGCTTAGCTAGCTTATTCTGTTTCTTTACATTGTAAGGTTCGAGAAGAATCTTAAGCTTCAAGCTTCACAAAACTGCCACTTTCTTTATCATTCAGCAAGCTCAGCAAATCTGCTGAGCGCAGTGCCAGCGCATAACCCAGCACCCCGCTGCCTATCACTACAGTTTCATATTCTGCAACACTGCTGTCCACCAGCACGCGCAAATCGTCCGGCAAAGCTATCGGTGGTACTGCGCCAACTACATAGCCAGTCACTTCCGGCACTTCGTCATACTCTGCCATACGGCATTTACGCTCATTCAGGTGTTTGCGTAATAAAGCCCAGTCTGCACGGCCACTTCCGGCTACCGCCAGTAAACTGAACCCGCTGTTTTCGCCTTTAAACACTATGCTGCGCACCACTGATTGCGGTTGCAATCCCTGGCCAGAAAGCAATTCTTCAAGGCTGCGGATAGGCTTTTTATCTTCACTCAGAGGAATTTGAATGACCTGAAATTGAATGCCTTGCTGTTGCAGCAGGTTGGTCACAGCAGATTGAAAATTGTTGGACATTGACAGCATCCTTAAATATAAAATAGTTTAAGTATTAAACTCAAGTTATTGATATTTAATATATTTATCGTTACTACCTTTACATTTTTCTACCGGATATTTCTGGGCATTCAGATCGATTTTGGCATTGGTCGCAGCAATCAAATCAATTCCGCAGACTTCGGCGATGCGCATCAGATAAACAAAGGTATCCGCCAGCTCATGCCCTACTTTTTCTTTGGTGTCAGCATCTAGCTGGCGGCTTTCCTGCTCGGTCATCCACTGGAAATGCTCTACCACTTCAGCCACTTCCACGATCATCGCCATCGCCAGGTTTTTTGGGGAATGAAACTGTGCCCAGTCACGGGCCTCCACAAATGCATTGATACGTCGACGTAAAGTCAGCAAAGAATCAGTAGTCTGGTTTTCGGGTTCGGTCATAAATAAAATTATTCAAAAATAAAAGGATGGCAAGGTTTATTGCTGTGCAAGCAAGGCTTCAAATTCATCTGCAGGCAAAGGCCGACTAAACAGGTAACCTTGCATCTCATCACAATCATGCGATTTCAAGAACTCTAGTTGTGCCTGAGTTTCAACGCCCTCGGCAATGACAGTTAACCCCAGACTTTGGGACATTTTGATGATGGCAGTGACAATTGCCGCATCGTTGATATCAATTTGTATATCACGAATAAAGCTTTTATCAATTTTAATGGTATTCACAGGCAGCAGCTTGAGATACGAGAGGCTGGAGTATCCAGTTCCAAAATCATCTACCGATAGCCTAACCCCCATCTCTTTTAATTTATTCAAATCATGAATCACAGTCGCCTCACTCTGAAACGCAACGCTTTCAGTCACTTCGAGTTCAAGATTATAGGGTTGCAGACCGGTTTGTAATAACACTTTCATGACTTCCTGCGTGAAGTGAGCGTGATGTAATTCCACCACAGAAACATTAATCGCAATCGGAATCTCGGGCAAGCCGGCATCTTGCCATTTTTTATTTTGCGTACAAGCTTCCCGTAATACCCAGTGACCAATGCCCTTGATCAAGCCAGACTCTTCAGCAATCTTGATAAAGCGATCTGGCATCATCAGCCCCCATTCCGGGTGCGACCAACGGATAAGCGCTTCAGCGCCAATAATCTTGCCAGTTTTGATACTGATTTTAGGCTGATAAAACAACAGTAACTCATTGTTTGAAATGGCTTTTTGCAGGCTGTTTTCCATCGTGAGCTGGGCCGCAACACGCGCACTCATTTCTCTGGTAAAAAATTGATAATTATTTCTACCTGAATTTTTAGCATGATACATCGCAGCATCTGCATGTCTCGTTAACACATCCACACTATCACCATCATCAGGATAAACGGCAATACCAATACTGGCGGTAATATATAACTCGTGATTAGCGATGTTGATCGGGTCTTTAATGGCAGAGAGTATTTTTTGTGCGATTTCGGCAGGCACCGTGTCATCATTTAATTCGGGCAATAACACGACAAACTCGTCTCCGCCCTGGCGACTGAGTGTGTCAGAGGCTCGAATGCACATTTGAAGCTTTTTGCTCATGACTTTGAGCAATTGATCACCAACTTCATGACCCAGGGTATCATTCACCCGTTTAAAATGATCTATGTCAAAAAACAGAATCGCAAGCTTGGAATCCCTTCTTTTCGCCGCACTGATCGCTTGCGTGATACGGTCTGTCAGCAACAATCGATTCGGCAAATCGGTCAGGTAATCATGCTCGGCAAGATAAGTCATTTTTTGTGCCATCTGGCGTGCATCACTCACGTCATGAAACACCAGCACCACGCCTAAAATGGCGCCATTCTGATCACGAATCGGCGCTGCTGAATCCTCAATGGCATATTCAGCGCCTGATTTGGCAATCAACAAGGTATGATTTGCCAGCCCGCAAACTTTGTTGTGCGCCAACACCACATCCACCGGGTTGGCTGCCAGCTTGCGGGTGCTTTCATTCAAAATCCTGAATATTTCCAGAATAGGACGCCCCATCGCCTGGGCTTTGCTCCAGCCCGTCATTTTTTCGGCCACCGGATTAAGATAAGTCACCTCGGACTGCATATTGGTGGTAATCACCGCATCCCCGATAGATTCCAGCGTGACAATCGCCAGTTGCCTCTGGTTAAACAGCTCCAGCTCCGTGTGTTTTCTTTGTTCTATCTCCTGACGCAAACTCACATTGATATTGCTCAAATCTTCAGTGCGTTCTTTGACCAGATGTTCAAGATTCAAATTTAATTTTGCCAGCGCCTGTTCTGCCAGCAATCGTTTCTGTACTTCAGATTCCAGCCTGGCGATGGTTGTTTTCAGCTGTTTTGTGCTGGTAATCGTCAAGGCAACCGGCATCAAACGCCACAGCATGATTGCGGTAATCCCTGAAGCCACAGCCGTCACGCTTTTCATGGCGGCATCTAGCCAATAGGCAGGCTCCCAAATGGTTGCAATCGCAATCAAATGCGTCGTTCCACAGGCAAAGATGAACACTGAAAACATGACGAATACCCAATTAAACTCGAGATCAGCGCGTTTTTTAACCAGGTAGAGCAATGCAATCGGGATCGTGTAGTAGGAAATTGCTATGACAGTGTCGGAGACAACATACATCCACAGCAGGACGGGCGTCCATAAATAGCAATGACCATGCGGCATAAAGTCGCCAGGGACCAACCAACTCAATAAAGCATCCATACAAAGCCTCTTCGTTGATTCTTAGTATTGGTGAAATGTAATGGTTAAAGCTGGGTTCCCACAGTAAACGCAGGAAATGATATAGCGATAATATTTACGACTATAATTTATACTAAAATATAGATATGTGACTAAAATAAAACAATCATTAACATTTCAACAAGGCATCCGCTTCAACGTTGCATTGCAATTTCCGGGAGCTTGCTGACGCTCCTGACTACATTCAACATTGCACCGCATGCTTGAATGCGCCATCAGATGCATGGCTAACATATTGGCGGATATAGAATACTAAGAGACCTGCTTACGGTTGCTACCTGCCACCATCTTGATTTCAAATAAACGGCATTCAAGCGGGCCATTGAACAATGGTGTTTTTTTGCTTGGGCTTAAGCGCATCAGTTTGGGCATCCGTAAATCGTTGGTCAGGAAGTAGGTATTCCAGCCACTGAATTGCTGTTTAAGTGTGGCAGCCATTTGTGGATATAACTCGGCCAGTGTTTCATCTTCACCGATGCGCACACCATATGGTGGATTCGCCACCAGCACGCCGCTGTCGGCTGGAGGAGTGAGTTTGGTAAATTCGATATGGCTCAGTTGTACCGCTTCGCTCCAGCCGGCCATTTCCAGGTTTTGTTTGGTGACACGCACGGCTCTAAGATCCATATCTGAACCATAAATCTTCTGGAAGCTGACAGGTTTCACGGCTTTGGCGGCTGCATTGCGGATTTTCTTGAAAGTATCTGATTCAAAGTTTTTGAGTTTTTCAAAACCGAAATTGCGGTTCAGGCCTGGCGCAATATTCAGCGCCATCATTACCGCTTCCTGCAGGAAAGTGCCACTGCCACACATCGGGTCCAGCAGTGCCTGGCCTGGTTGCCAGCCGGAAAGTTTTAAAATACCGGCCGCAAGGTTTTCACGCAGCGGCGCTTCAATGGTATTTTTACGGTTGCCGCGCTGGTACAACGGGTTGCCTGATGTATCTACATACAGGAGAAAACGGTCACTGGTTAAATAGACATGTACACGGATATCCGGCTCCCGTGTGTCAATATTGGGTCGGCTACCCACGGCCTGGCGGAATTTATCGCAAATGGCATCCTTGACGCGTAATGTAATGAATTCCAGGCTTTTCAGCGGGCTGCGCACCGCGGTGACTTTCACCATCATGCTGTATTTCACATTGAACCAGTTCGGCCAATTCACTTTAAGTGCACCCTGGTAAATATCTTCTTCCGTTGCGTACTGTCCGTTGCCGACTTGCATGAGCACACGGGTGGCCACGCGTGAATGCAGGTTGATCTGATAACACACGCCCAGGTCACCGCTAAAGCTGGCACCGCCATCGGTAGGTTTGATGTCATTGGCGCCGCTAAGCTTCAATTCCTCAACAAGTAAGGTCTCTAAACCGCGCGGACAGGTTGCAAAATAATGGTTACGCATTTTTATCTCTGATTTTCTAGTTGAATATCAACTTAATGGTTGAACAGTGAGCCGCTGTTGCAGGCTTTAACTAATCTCTGCTCAATGTGAATACTTTGCCGTCATTTGGGTTTGCGCCCTGTAAACGGTCAATTAAATCCAGGAACTGGATTGCATGCGTTTGCATGGCTTCCTGCGCACGTTTCCGCAGTGTGATTAAATCCGGCATGGCCAGTTCAGGCTTAAAGCCAAACACAATGATATTGCCCGGTTTGCCGGTAGGCATCATCAACACGCGCTGGTCAAATGTTTGCTCGATGCGCTGCATGTAGATATCAAACTTTTTGTCTGAACCCCATAAGTTAATGGCAAACAGGCCATCCGGCGTCAATGCCTCGGCGCAATCGTCAAAAAATGCCTGCGTGCAAAAGTCAGGCGGCAGGCCGTTGCTGCCAAACGCATCCATCATCAGCCAGTCACAACTCCCAAGATGCTGCTGGATATAGGCAGTACCGTCACCTTCAATAATGTTCAGCCGCTCATCATTCTCCGGCACAAAGAAATGGCTGCGCGCGACCTGGATAACTTGCGGGTTCAACTCAATCACAGTTTGTTTAATCTGTGGGCAGGCTTGCCAGACATATTTGGCAATCGATCCGCCGCCCAGACCTACAAGTACGGCATTGCGGACATCCGGCTTGAACAACAGGCTGCTCAGCATACCCCATGAATACGCCAGTACCAGCGCAAACGGGTCTTTCACTTTCATGCTGCTTTGAATCGTCGGCGAACCCAGGTGCATAGAGCGCACGCCATCGACTTCAGTGACTTCGACCATTTCGAGATCAGAAATCGCTTTATGAATTTTACGGTTAAATTTAAACATTATGCGTTTTCCGCCGCATCTGCAGGCGTGTCCCCTGTTTCGGCGACTGAGGCTATTTCAGTGTTGTCAGCGACCGTTTCTTCAATCACGCGCAAGAACTTGCACTCAAGTTCCATCAGCAAAGTATCTATTTTTTGCACTGACAATTGCACTTTGCTGCCAGGCTTTATCACCGGCATGCCATAGACTTTGGTCATGTAAGGCAAGCCGCTGAGGCGGACCAGGTTCTCGCGCCAGACGGTGGCTTCCACTTCCTGGATGTTTTCCTGTACCAGGTATTGCAGGCACCAGTAGCGCTCCATACGGGTCTGGAATTCGTTATAGGCATTGTAAGTCTGGTCAAAATTGCGCATATGGCCGACGATTTCATCGCCATTGACGGCGTAGACTGGTTCCTGCATCGTCAATACGCTGATAATCTGGCGTTGATTGATTAAATCAACCGCACGTCGCAGCGGAGAAGTACACCAGGCATATTGCGCCACACCTAACCCCTGGTGACCCTCGGCCTTGGTTGTCATATACACTTTGCCGCCATTCTGTGCACGGTAAATCCCCGGCACATTATGCTCAGCCAGCAATAAACCCCACTGGCTATTCGCGGCAATCATTAATTCAGCCACCAGTTTATCCATAGGCGAACCGCGCTGGCGGTTGATGATGCTGACGATCCCATCGGTAACGTAGAAATTGTAATCTACCGGTTGCGGCCTGGTCGGGTCGTATTTGCCACGCGCTTTTTCCAGGCTTTCAGCAAAGTGGAACAGGAACACCAGCGGCTGCCACAACGAGTGGCCGCTATCGGTCTCCAGCGTATTCTCGTTAAAATAAGGCTCTAAAGTGTCATGGCGCAAGTTGTGCGCGATCTGCACGCGTTCCAGGCGGCTATGCTGTTGGACAACGCTGAAATCAGCGGCCACTTCGAGATACAGCGACAAGGCAGGCTTGGTTTCGCCGGCATCGAGGCTGAATGGGCGGATGGCGGTTTCGGGCAGCATGGTGATTTTATGACCAGGCATATACACGGTAGACAAACGTTTCATGACTTCGTGATCTAATGACTCACGCGGCGTCACCCCCAATGCTGGCGCGGCAATATGAATACCTACTTGCGTATTGCCGTTTGGCAAGGTTGTGACGGATAAAGCATCATCAATCTCGGTAGTCGTGCTGTCATCGATGCTGAATGCCTGCACTGCTGATATTGGCAGATCCTCAGGCAAAGCACCCAATGAGAACTCAGGGAACGCAGTGCCATTGGCAAAATACTCACGCAAAAAAGCGCCGAGGTGATAATCGTGGATAGACGGGATCGCACCAGCATCGTACAGCACCTGCACCGGTAACTTTTTGAGCTCGGTGGCCGCTTGCTCCAGCGCTTTCCATTCCATGGCGTTTTTATCCGGCGCATACAGCAATTGGTCGAGCTTGGCAGAGAAGCTTTCTGGCAATTGTTTGGCGGTCAGCTGCGCGGTCATAGTCGCCATCAGCTCGGCTTGCTGGCGTTTTTTCTCGACGCCAGCCATGGCAGCTTTCAAGGTTTCTTGCGGCGCGGCTTTATACTGCCCTTTACCCTTGCGATAAAAATACATGGGTGCACTGTGCAGTTTGATCGCAATCGCCGCTGCTTGCTGGCGGCTGGGTTTGCCGCCATAGTATTCTTCCGCCAGTGACTCAAAACCGAATTCTGATTCACCGCTGCATTCCCACAAGAAATCAGTATCCAGGGTTTCTGCTTCAGTTTGTGCGGCCTCAAGAAAACCGGAAAGGCTGCCCTCAAAGCGCATTAACACATTGGCGGTTTTGATCTTGCTGCGTTTGCCAGTGCTGGCCTCGACTTGCATGCTGCTGTCAGCTTCAGTCATGATGGAAGCGACTTTGAAGCCACCGTCTTCTTCGTAAAAAACATTCATTGCGGGAGATTTGAGGTGTGGATGACACACGATTGAATTCAAAACGCTATTTTACCCGAGAAGCATGTACTTTTTGGCAGAGATTGAACTTTAGCCGGTTGCGGTGACTAAATTAAGCCAGGTGTTAATTAACATAGTCGTCATAAAGGGATACCCTCTACAATAGAGAATATGAAACCGCTGATATTTGATAACCGTTTTATTCGTGAACTACCCGGTGACCGCATTACCGATAACTACACCCGCCAGGTAAGCGATTGCCTGTGGTCAGCCGTGCAACCGACGCCGGTCAAGCAACCCAAATTACTTGCTTACAGTCCGGAGGTAGCTGCCATGCTGGGCCTGAGCGAAGCTGATATGCATGATCCGGAGATGGTACAAACGCTAGGCGGCAACGGTGCCTTGCAAGGCATGTTTACCTATGCGACGCGATACGGTGGCCATCAGTTTGGCAACTGGGCCGGGCAACTGGGAGATGGACGTGCTATCTATCTGGGTGAGTTAGTTCATCAGCAAAATCGTTTTGAGCTGCAACTCAAAGGTGCAGGCGAAACGCCTTACTCTCGCCGCGCTGATGGCCGCGCTGTATTGCGCTCCAGCCTGCGTGAATTTTTATGCTCCGAAGCCATGCATCACCTCGGCATCCCCACCACCCGTGCCTTGAGCCTGGTCACGACTGGCGATTCAGTGGTGCGCGATATGTTTTATGACGGAAACCCTGAATTTGAACCTGGCGCGATTGTTTGCCGGGTAGCGCCTTCATTTATCCGTTTCGGCCACTTTGAAATACTTGCCAGCCGTAATGAGTTGCCGTTACTCAAGCATTTTATCGGGTTTACGATAGACAGGGATTATGCCGATTGGTGGCCCAGCACAGGTTTACTACTGGATGTGGATAATCCAGGCCCAGGCATGATTGAAGCGTGGTTCAGCGAAATATGCGCTCGCACAGCGATCATGGTCGCGCACTGGATGCGGGTGGGCTTTGTGCATGGCGTCATGAATACCGACAACATGTCTATTCTCGGCCTGACCATTGATTATGGCCCCTATGGCTGGGTAGATAATTTTGACCCGGGCTGGACACCAAATACTACTGACGCACAAGGTCGTCGTTACTGTTTTGGTCGCCAACCAGATATCGCGCGCTGGAATCTTGAGCGGTTAGCGGAAGCGCTGGCAACTGTACTGCCTGAAAACAATGGTCTATCAAATGGACTCAATCATTTTGACACGGTGTATTTTGATGCACTGACGTCATCACTGGCTGGCAAATTTGGCCTGGATGCCTGGCAAAACGGCGATGGCGAGTTGATCAACGACATCTTTGAGCTGATGCAGCGCGCAGAAGTTGACCAGACTTTGTTTTTTACCCAGCTCAAGCAGCTGGACATCAGCCAGCCGCAACTCTCCGTGCTTGGGGAAGCTTTCTACACGGAACAAGGCTTGAAACAATTTGGGGAAGATATTCAAAGCTGGTTACATCGCTATAGCCAACGTTTGCAGCAATCAACACTTTCGCCAGAAAAACGGCTGCAACGCATGTCAGAAAATAACCCGATTTATGTGTTGCGTAACTACCTTGCTCAGGAGGCGATTGACCTCGCCACCCAGGGCGATAATTCACGGCTGCTGACCTTGCTTGAAGTATTGCGTAACCCATACACCGAGCAGCCTGGAATGTCAGCATTCGCACAAAAACGCCCGGACTGGGCCAGGCAAAAAGCAGGTTGCTCGATGTTATCCTGTAGCTCATAATTAAGGAAACGCGGAATAAGTGTCTGCGCAAGCGAATTGCCTCGTTGCACGAGACTTTATGAATACAGCTTCGCAACCTCGCCGTACTAAAGTACTGTCTCGGTTTCTGCGTTCCGTGCGCCTTGCACTTCATCTTGCTCAATCACTTATTGCGTGTTTCCTAAGCAAAATAAACTATGCTGACTGCTGAACAAATAATCACCGATGCTGGCTTGCGCCCGACCAAAGCCAGGGTTGCTGTATTGAATACCCTGTTAACATCCACCAACGCACTTAGTCACCCGGATATTCTGGCGGCTTTGCAAGGCGTGGAGATAGACCGCGTGACGGTATACAGAGTGCTTGATTGGTTGCTGGAAAATAGCTTGATTCATAAAATTTCCAGCGATGACCGCGCCTGGAAATTCCAGCTGAACGCGCCTAAACGCAACTACCGCAGTGCAGACACAGCCCATCTAGGCCTACTAAATAACCACGGTCACGCACATTTGCACTGCCAGCAATGCGGGACTGTATTGTGCATACACGAGCTGGCGGCGCACATTCCGCAATCATTATTTGATACTTACCGTGTATCGAATATCGAAATCAGCCTGAAAGGGCTTTGCCTAGATTGCCAGCAATCCTGACTGTTTCACGCTTCCACATTTAAACCTCTAGATACTAAACACGTTAGAGTTAATACTTAAATTGCAACATAGTTGCAATTAATTCTATATCAACTTAAAATGCAACAAAATTGCATTGCAACCAAGTTGCGTAATGATGTTGACTCCTGCTGAATTACTTTCCATGCCTGAAACTGCCTATATGAATGCCGGACAACTCGCATTCTTTAAAACACTGTTGCTCACGGAACTAGAAACCTTGCAAGCCAATATGCAACTCACCAGCGTGCATTTGCACGAGCAGCAGGAAACACCGGGCCCGGCCGACAGGGCCACCCAGGAAGAAACACACGGCCTGGAACTACGCGCGCGGGAACGGGAACGCAAACATATCAAAACGATACAGTCTGCCTTGTTGCGGATAACCACCGGCCAGTATGGTTATTGCGAAGAAACCGGCGAGTCCATTGGCCTGGCACGCCTGATTGCACGGCCCACCACAAAACTATGTCTGGAAGCGCAAGAACGACATGAGCGCCGCGAACGGCAATTCAATCACTAGAAACAATGAAGGAAAACGCCATGAAAAAACTCCCTGTGACAGTGCTCTCCGGCTTTCTCGGTGCTGGCAAAACCACCCTGCTCAACCATATCCTCAATAACCGCGAAGGCAAGCGGGTGGCAGTCATTGTTAACGATATGTCGGATGTGAACATAGACGCGCAACTGGTGCGTGATGGCGGTGCTGAGTTATCACGCCAGGAAGAAAAGCTGGTAGAGATGAGCAATGGCTGCATCTGCTGTACTTTGCGTGAGGATTTGCTGGTGGAAATCACGCGCCTGGCGAAAGAGAACCGTTTTGATTACCTGCTGATTGAAACCACCGGCATTTCAGAGCCTTTGCCGATTGCCGAGACGTTTACCTTTGCCGATGAAGATGGCATTTCGCTGGCGGATGTTGCACAGCTGGATACCATGGTCACCGTGGTGGATGGTTATCACTTCCTCAAAGACTATAGTTCTCAAACATTGCTCAGCGAGCGTGGCGAATCACTGGGTGAAGAAGACCAGCGTACGGTGGTTGATTTACTGGTTGACCAGATCGAGTTTTGCGATGTGCTACTGCTGAATAAAACTGACCTGATGACGCTGGAAGAAATAGCGCAACTGGAAGGTATTTTAAAAGCTTTAAACCCTCGTGCTCACATCCTCCATAGCAGTTTTGGCAAAGTGCCGCTTAACCGCGTTATGAATACCGGATTGTTTGATTTTGACCTGGCAGCCGATGCGCCGGGCTGGTTGCAGGAATTACGCGGCGAGCATGTGCCTGAGACGGAGGAATATGGCATTTCCAGCTTTGTCTACCGTTCGCGCAAGCCTTTTCATCCGCAACGGTTATGGCAATGGCTGAATACCGAATGGCCAGGCGTGGTCAGATCCAAAGGACGTTACTGGATTGCCTCTCGCCCTGAGTTTTGCGTCATGTGGTCACAGGCAGGCGCCGTCACGCGTACGGAACTGGCGGGCATCTGGTGGGCAGCGACCCCAAGCGAGCATTGGCCGGACGATGCGGAAAGCCTGCAGGAGATACACGCACGCATGCAAGCACCGTACGGCGACCGTCAGCAAGAACTGGTGATTATTGGCATGCATATGCAGAAAGAAGCCCTGATCGCCGGTTTTGATGCCTGCCTGCTAACCGAGCATGAGATTGCTTTGGGTATGGATGCCTGGCGTAGACTCCCCGACCCATTCCCGCGGTGGTCAATGGGTGAGCATGATGAAATAGAGCAACAAGTGACAGAGGAAATGGTGTAATCATGCGCCTCACCAAGCAAATATCGCATCAGACCACTTCGTTGCCCGGCATGAATATAGATTTTGACGCGATGGAATGTCTGTCTATTTTTGAACCCTCTCAACAAGTAGGTATTGTCACAAGGCCTAACAACCCGAGAATATCTGCTTATTTGCAGCAATTCAGCAACCAGCTCAGCGCTGGCAGCAGGCTGACGACAAGACAAAAAGAAACAATGCCTGCCCTGCTTGACCGACAACTACGTCTACCTGAAGGCATCGGCAAACAAGATTTGCTCGCTGATATCTGCCTGCTGGTTAAGCTTTATGCTGACCTGATGGATTGTCCTTCGGTAGGCATCAGGCTGGAAGTGCTGAAGCATGCCATGTGCCCTAAGTTTCATATTGACCGCACCGGCATCCGCCTGCTGTGCACTTATCTCGGCCGAGGTACTGAATGGCTGGACGAAGCATTTTGCAATAGGAATGCATTTGCCAGCACACACCCGACCGATGAAATATTCAACCAATCGCTAGTCCTGCATCCTCGAGGCATACGTCAGGCGCCTGAGCAAGCATTGGTATTGCTAAAAGGCAGTTTGTGGCAAGGTAATCAACATAGCGGCGCTATTCATCGCTCACCCCAGATAGCAGAAACTACGACACGTGTGGTGCTGGCATTAGATGCGATCTGGTGATCAATCGAATTAAAAAATGCTCATAAAAGTGACACGGATTCCCATAAAAGTATCACGACGTCTACGTCATGTTTTTTTGTGAATGACAGTCAGGTTTTTTAGTGAGAAAGCTAAATTGACGGACTTATAATGATGAGATTGTCCGGATAAATCTAAAATAAATCCTCAGGGAAGAGAAACATGCCGCATCAAAAAACAATTGTCAGTCTGCTGGCAATGATATTACTACCTGCCGTATCGGTATCAGCGGAGGAAATAGAAGTACCAGAAAAAATTAAAGACAGCAGCCGACAAAAAAGCAAAGCCAAAGAACCGGTTAACATTGAACTGGATAGCGTGATTGTTCTCGGTAAAAAAGAGCAGGTCTCTGCCACTGATAAAAGCCTCGCCGGTTCTGTTGATGTCATCACCCGCGATGAACTTGAATATGAACATGTAACCGATACGCTGGAATTATTCAGTAAAACGCCAGGTGTGGTTCTCTCACGCTACAGCCAGGGCATAGTGAATACCGAAATCTCTATCCGCGGCTTTAGTGGTGACGGCGAAACACCGAATGCTAAATTGCTGGTCGATGGTATCCCTTCCAATTTATTTTCCGGATTGAGCGAGCTGGATTACCTGTTCCCGACCAATATCCAGAACATCCAGGTATTTAAAGGGACCAGTGATGCCACCACTGGTTTGTTTGCCACAGCCGGTAACTATAAGGTCGAAACACGCAAGGACACCGGCAAGCAAATGCAATTTGGCTATGGCAGTTTTCAAACGCGCGAAATGCAAGGCTATTATGGCGAAAAGCAAGGTGATTTCACACAAAACTATGCGATGGGCTACCGTAAAGGCAACGGTTTCCGGGACCATACCGAGAGTGAGAAAATAGCTTTATCCGGCCGCTGGCAATTGGATTTTGACCAATCCACCCTTGCCTTGAGTGCCAAATACGGCAAATACAACTCACCGGAAGCGCCTGGCTATATGCCTAAAGCGCAGGCTCGTTCCAACAGAACCGGCGTAGCGCCGAATGCGCTGAACGATAGTGGCGAGAAAGAATTCAAGCATTTAAGTCTGCATTACGACTATTTCTTTAATAATGATGTGGATGTTAGCCTCAAGGGTTACTGGCAGAATTTTGACCGAGAGCGCAATGTGCGATTTGTCGGTTCGCCTGGGGTGGAAAACCGGCTTGATGAGCAAACATCTACCGGTTTTATCGCAAAACTCAACTGGAAGATCAACCTACAATGGGGGTTTGAGTCCGGTTACGACATTGAGCATCAGGAAGTCAGTGAATTTCGTCAGCGCTTAACGACTATCAGGCGAGATGCACGTTACGATTTCACCGCCCAGGGTGTTTACGCAAAGTTGGAGAATACGCCACTGGATTGGTTACGCTGGAATATTGCCTATAGAGTGGATCGCCTCACCAGTGACCCAAAAAATAATTTTGTAAACAACAATACCACTTTAGTCACCACCCTGCTAAATGATCAAACCATCGTGCAACCCAAATTTAACGTGTTTGCACAGATGACTGAACAGCAGACAATATTTGCCAATGCTGGCAGAAGCTTCCAGACACCCACCGGAACCGATTTGAATACACGTGGCGGTACAGTACCTGTGAATGTCGCGATTAACGATGGCTGGGAACTAGGCCTGAAAAGCGCCTGGAATAACGATCTGAACACTCGCCTCTCATACTGGCAGCAAAAAGCTGAAAATGAGTTTATCAATATCGATGGTACCCGCCGATTACTGGGTGCAACGCGCAGGCAAGGCGTAGATGCCAGTGTGGATTATAAGTTAAATGACTACTTAAGCTTCTGGGGTAATCTCTCTAAAGTATATGCCAAAATTGATGAGCCAAATGCACTTAATCCAAGCTTCCAGGGCAATACGATACGCAGTATCCCGGACCACACGGCTTCTTTAGGCCTGCAATTTACTCCAAACGCTGACTGGATTGCGCGGCTTCACATTGATCGCCAGGGCGCTTATTACGTCAACGAAAGCAATCAGGGCGGCAAATATGGCGCCTACACGCTTACTAACGCCAATGTGGATTACAAAACTAACTGGGGGCGAGTCAGTTTGCTGGCCAACAATATTTTCGATAAATATTATGAGTATGTGTATGACTTTTCATCCACAGGTGCAACTAACCAGCTGAATTTCGCCCCGGGTGCCGGCCGTAACTTTATGCTCACTGCAACTGTGGATTTCAAATGACTGCATTACTATCGATCCAGCAATTAAGCCTGCGTTTTGCCGGGCGTCAAATCTTAAACCAGCTAGCCCTGGACCTGCGTGCTGGTGAAGTCGTCTCAGTGTTAGGCAGCAATGGCGCAGGTAAATCTACCCTGCTGAAAAGCATTCTTGGGTTACAAGATGCGGCCGAGCAAACAGGTTCAATCCTGATCGCCGGTATTGATATCGCACAAGCAAAAAGTCAGGCTTTGTCGCATCTCGCATATGTGCCCGAACAACCGGCGGTATACGGCCATCTCTCCGCGATTGAAAATATCCGTTACTTTTTAAGCCTGGGTGCCATCAGCCAGAGCATGGATATTGCAACCTGCCTGACCATGGCTGGCTTGCCTGAGCAATCCTGGCATCGCCCTTGTAGCGAATACTCCAAAGGCATGAAACAAAAGGTGATGCTGGCATTCGCGCTGGCAAAACAGGCAAAACTTTTGTTGCTGGATGAACCCAATTCCGGGCTTGACCCCCAGGCCACCGAAGAGCTGAACCAACTCATTGTGCAATGCAAAGAGCGTGGTATGGGCGTGCTGGTGGTGACGCATGACGTACTGTCTGCCATCGCCTTTTCTGATCGTTTGCTGATGCTGACCAACGGCCAGTTACAACCGGTAGCTTTGAACGAATCAGCAATCACGCTGGATAGCCTCAAAAGACTATATCAGGGACAGGTATGAACTCATTGATCTGGAAAATCGCCATCAATGAATGGCGGCGCTTATGGCATGCACGCGTTCCTGCTTTGTTATTGCTGGTATTAGTTGCTCTATGGGCGATTGCCGCACTTGCCGCCCATCATCACTGGCAAGACCATGCAAACACCGTCGCAGAAGTCACGGCACGTAGCCAGCATGACTGGCAATCGCAACCTGACCGCCACCCGCACCGGGTTTCACATTACGGTGATTTTGTCGCCAAGCCGGTACACCCGCTCAGCGTGATCGAGCCGGGCATACTCGATCAATCCGGGCATCTGGTCTACCTTGAAGCGCACCGGTTAAATAGCGCAAATTTCAATCCGGCCACCGAGGCCACCAGTCTTGGCCGCTTCCCATTGATTACCCCGGCCATGATTGTGCAATGGTGGATGCCGCTGTTTTTAATCATGATTGCCTATGCCACGGTCACCGCCGATAAAATCAGTGGCATTCTCGCTTTTATGCGCGGCAACGGCACGCCTGGCTGGGCAATCGCGAGCGGAAAATGGCTGGCGTTGTTTTTGCCACTGTTTTTCTTGTTGTGTTTGCAAACCCTGTTGATCCTGGCCTGGAGCTGGCAGAGTGAGCAGGCTTTGCTCAGGTTGTCTATCCTAGCGCTCTCGCAAGCGCTTTATATCGCCGGATGGTGCCTACTGGTCGTGGCCGTGTCGTGGTTCAGCAAGCAATTACATGGTGCGTTGCTGACCTTGCTGCTGTGCTGGGTATGTATCTGCATTATTATCCCGCGAGGATTAGCGAATCTGGCCCAGATTTCATACCCGACCCAACCAAGAACAGAAGCTGAATACCATGCGGAAACCAAACTGCAGGCCATAGGTGACAGCCATAATCCCAACGATCCGCATTTTGCCGCTTTTAAAGAAAGCGTACTGGAAAAATACCATGTCAGCAGTGTAGAAGATCTGCCAGTAAACTATCAGGGCATATTGATGCAGGAAGGTGAGCGTTTAACCACTGCTGTTTATCGTGAACAGCAAGTGCTTCACGATGCGCAACTGGCTAAACAGAATGAAAGTATCCGGCACTGGTTGTGGCTAACACCTGCATTGGCGTTGCAATATATACAGATGGCCAGCGCCGGCAATGACCTGCCGCATCACCAGGCATTTATCCGTCAAGCAGAAGATCGCCGCTACAAGTTAATTCAATACCTCAACCAGATCCACACGTTCAAAGTCATTCAGCATGACGATAAGAACACACGTGTATCTGCAGATTTCTGGAAGAAAGCACCCCGCCCTCCGGTTCATTTGTCACCTATGGCCGTCAGCCGTAGCAGCATTCTGGCAGGCTTTCTCGTGTTGCTGGGTTGGATATTCATCCCGGGATGTTTGCTTTTTAAAGTGTCGCACCGCTTATGAAACATGAACTGACTTTATTGCTCAAGCAACGCAGCATCATTATATTGCTGCTGCTAAGCCTGTTTTTGACCGGCTTTAGCCTGTATAACGGCTGGCAAAATATCAACCACATTAACGCACAGATCAACCAGGCAAAACAGGAAGAAATTTTGCACAAGCAGGATTTTCTCGAACACCATAGCCATCATGGAACGCTGGACGCTGGCGAACTGGGCTACTACCTGTTCCATAATGTGTACCATAGCCCTGGCGAGTGGAGTTTTATTGCACTGGGTAACCGGTCGGTCGTTCCCTATATACAGCGCATACGTTTATTGGGCTTACAAAGCCAGCTTTACGATGGTGAATCCCATCATCCTGAATATGTGATGCTGGGTACGTTTGATTACGCTTTCCTTCTGGTATTTTTTGCACCTTTGCTATGTATCGCCCTGATGCACGACTTAAAAGCCAGTGAGCAGCAAGCTCAAAGACTACTGTTTTTACGTAGTTTGATGGCCGAGCCAAAGTTGTTTTGGGGTAACCGCGTATTATCCCGCTGGCTGCTGGTCACGCTCACATTCGTGTTACCGCTATTGTTACTTGCTGCCACGCAAACACTTTCATTTTCGCCGTTGATACGCATACTAGCGATCACTGCCTTATATACTTTTTTCTGGTCTGTATTATGCGCGGCCATCAGCCTGCGTAAACGCGCGCTCAACGCCAATTTCAACGCCATGCTGTTGGCTAGTATCTGGGTCATGCTCTGCGTAGTATTGCCCAATCTTTCCCAGCTGTGGCTGCATCACCATTACCCGTTACAGGACGGCAGCCAGATTGCCTTGCAGCACAGGCAATGGGTACATGGTGCCTGGGACTTGCCCAAAGAAGACACGCTGGCGCCGTTTTATGCCCTGTATCCGCAGTGGAAAGACTCACCGCCAGTGACAGAGCGTTTTCACTGGAAATGGTATTACGCTTTCCAACATATGGCAGATGTAAAACTAGAATCACAAGTTTCCGCACGTGAACAGGCACTCAATCAACGTAACCAAGCCACTGGCTTGCTAGCCAGATTTTTGCCGACAGTATGGGTACAACGTAACCTGGAAGACATTGCACAGAGCGATGTGCCTGACCTGTTAGCACAACGGCAACGCATTACCAATTTCCATACACAGTTAAGGCTCTATCTATACCCTTACCTGTTTGAGGAGAAACCTTTTACGACTGACGCTTACATGCATCTGCCAGTGTTTGAAGATTAGCTCGAGTAATGCATAAGCTAAAACTACGTAAAATCATGAGCCTTTTTTACGTGATGGCTTCAGGACGATTTTGAAACAGGTGCGTATAGTGAGAGTCATACAAGTACATCGCTCAGATGCACTTAACAACCAAAAGGAGATTATCATGTGGACTAAACCAGCTGCTACTGAAATGCGTTTTGGCTTTGAAGTAACTATGTACGTTATGAACAAATAATCAGTCAACGCTGATTTAACAAAAAACCCGCCAGTTAGGCGGGTTTTTTGTTGGCCGTCGCCCTTAAGCATTAACCAGCTATACAATCAGGAACCTTATGCACAGCTGGGTTACTAAAAAACAATGGCTTGCTAATGCTGCATACGCAAGTACAATTGTGTTCAAGATAAATTTACTAAAGAGTTTGTTCTTATACTCACGGAGTTATACATGCGCTTAAAACAAAACGCTGCTACATCACCACTCGCTTCATCTGTTGTTACTTATTCGCTAATTGCTTCATTCATGTTCGCAGCAGTGGCGATGACTGTTTTTAGTCAATCAGTAATGGCCAGAAGCATCCTGCCGGAACAGAAAGATGCGGCATCTGCCCGTGATGCTGTTGGCGATGCCATGAGCAAGCTGAATGACTTGAACCAGCGCATCAAATCGCAAGAGGAATTGATTGCCAAGGAACAGGAAAGACTGCAACAATACCAGAACGAAAAAGCGCAGACTGAACGCGATCTGGAAGCCAAAAAAGCCGTATTCGAGCAAAAATCCAAAGTGCTGGATGAGGCATGGAAAGAACGCAGCAGTTATTAAATACTGAGTCTGATTTACTCCTCAAAACCTTTAAAACACCTCTCTTTTTTAATCTCACCCATCGTTGTTGATCGACCCGAATCACTCACTAGTTAGTTGATTTGGGTCAATACCTGCTTTGTCTGTCACTCCTACAATGCCATCAAGTTCAATGCAACACCAAAGCAAATGGAGTGATCACAATGAAAAAAACAGCAATCAGTTTTATGTTGGCAGCTTTGTTGCCCGCCATACAGGTACAGGCCGAACAAGGCGACTGGGTAGTCCGCCTGCGCGCTACCAATATCAGCCCCAATGAAAGCAGCGATTTAGGCAAGTATGTGAATAGAAATGTGGCCGCTGGCGCAATGTCGAATGGCGCCGAGCTGAAAGTTGATAGCAATACTATCCCTGAACTGGATATCAGCTACTACTGGACCAAAAACATTGCTACTGAACTGATTCTGGCCTTGGGTTCCAAACACGATGTCAGTGTCAGCAAAGAGCCAGGCGCAGTAGTGCCAAATCAAAGGCTAGGTAGTATTGATGCCTTGCCACCAACCCTAACTGCGCAATGGCACTTTAATCCCGATCAGACATTTGATCCGTATGTAGGTGCAGGGATTAACGCCACCTTTATGCTGGATCGTAAACTGGAACTTAGCCAGGGTCCGCTGGCAGGAACGGACATTAAAATTGACAGATCCAGCTTTGGCCCGGCATTGCAGGCTGGTTTCGATGTGAATTTAAAAGATGGCTGGCTGTTGAATGCTGACGTCAAATATCTCTGGATAGATACCGACGTAAAACTGAAAACCGCGGGTGGCTGGACCAAGATTGACTCACTGGATGTCAATCCATGGGTAATCAGTGTCGGAGTTGGTAAACGCTTTTAAACTGTTGAAGTCTCTTCCCTGGGCCCAATGGCTCTATTTAGCCTCTGATACTAGGGGCTTTTTTTATGGTTATTACGACTAGATATTAAACAACGTCATCAACCCTGGAAATTAAATCGGCTGGCCAGGCTGGTTAAATTCAGTTGCTCCAACAGTTGCTGGCCACGCTCGAGCGCGCTACGTTTTTTCTGGCCAGTGAATTTGGCAATAATCAGTTCGTTTTTCATTGAGTGCTCCCAGCCTACCAGTTCTGTCACAGTCACTTGATAGCCATGCGCTTCCAGCTCCAGGCAGCGCAATACATTGGTCACATGGCTACCCAATTCACGGGTATGGATCGGGTGACGCCAGAGCTCACTCAACAAGGTTTTTGCCAGGGAATCCGCTTTATGCTGACGCATCACTTCAGCCACTTCTGCCTGGCAGCAGGGCACTAGCACCATGTATTGCGCCTGCTTTTGCAGGCCAAACTGTATGGCATCATCGGTGGCGGTATTACAGGCATGCAGTGCGGTGACAATGTCCACCTTTGCCGGCAATTGTTCCGAGCTCATGGCATCCGCCACGGTCAATGGCTCAAACTGCATGCGTTCAAAGCCACATTCGCTGGCTAGCTGGCGGGATTTTTCTATGAGCTCAGCGCGGTTTTCAATACCGATTACCTGGCCACCAGAATGCTGCTTCAGTAATAAATCGTAGAGGATAAAGCCAAGATAGGACTTACCGGCACCATGATCAACTAGCACTGGATTTGGCTGTGCTGTCATGACTGACTGCATCAGCGGCTCGATAAAATTAACTAGGTGATACACCTGCTTGAGTTTACGGCGGCTATCCTGGTTAAGCTTGCCGTCGCGCGTCAGGATGTGCAATGCCTGCAATAAAGGAATGGATTGGCCCGGTTTGACCTCGGGCGGCAAAATTGTTTTGACCATACGAATTGCTGCTTTAAAATACTAATCCAGTAGTCTAGCAATAAATGAGCGACTCAGCATAAATGACTGGATTGTCATTGTTGTTGACTGGCTTACTCAGGAACTTATATCGGGAACTCACGCGTTTTTTTGCTGACTACCCTATCAGGTTGGTCAATTTTAGCGCCATGCGCTGATGCCATGTGAATCTTAATCTACTTCAACTTTGCCAGAAAAGCTTGTTGGAAGTGCTTCACTCGCCAGGTTTCACGTCAGCTATTCAATTAATAAGGGAGAATGAATGTTTTTAAATGTTGCCAGCAAGGCCCTTAATCATCAACAACAACAACAGCTGAATTACCTTCTGTACAGTTTAATTGCGTTAATCACATTGTTTTCCGGCAGTGCATATTCAGACAGTGTCTGGATGAAAAACGGCGATAAAATCACCGGCACCCTGGTGGTGAAAATTACCGATAAAGTAGTGATCAATACTTCGTACGCGGGTGAAATCAAATTGAATTGGGCGGACATTTTAAGTATCGATGCGGAAAAACCGTACACTATGATGCTATCTGACCAGAGTGTTGTGACTGGCTATTTGAAACATGGTGAGAACGGCCAGGCCATTCTGGATGAAGACGCTAAAACAGAATTAGTCGATACTGAACTGTCAGAAATTCAATATATCAACCCTTCTAAAGACCTGATTGGTGAAGGCTATGTCTGGAGCGGCAACCTTAACCTGGGCGGTGCGTTCAATAACGGCAATAGCAAAAACCGAAATATGCAGTTCAACGGCGAATCTATCACGCGCGGCCTGGAAGACAGGTATACCGCGCAGGGTTACGCATACTGGGCAGAAGATAACGGTGAACAAACCCAGAACAATATGCGTGTACGTGGACAGTATGACCACTTTTTTACAAAAAAATGGTTTACCTATCTGAATACCATCCAGGAAAAAGACCGGTTCAGGGACATCAAATTACGCAGCCAGTACGGTGTGGGTACCGGTTACCAGCTATTTGAAGGAGAAAAACTCAATCTGTCGCTGGAAGGCGGTCTGTCGTGGATCGATCAGGACTTCTACCAGGAGCAAGATGAGGACCATGCAGCCATTCGCTGGGCCGTTAACTACAACCAGTTCCTGTTTAATTCCTTCGTCCAGGCATTTCATCGCCACGAAGTGTTGTATACCCCACGTGCACCTTCACAAATCCTCCTTTACAGCTCAACTGGCTTACGCTTTCCATTTATTATGGGCTTGAGCGCAACCACTCAACTGGATTACAACCTGGACACCCGCCCGGCAGATGATCGCAGAAAAGGTGACACGCGGGCGTTGTTCACACTCGGGTATACCTGGAAGTAAGTTTCAAGCCTGACGAAATTTAGCGAGTTGCACGCTTGAATGTTAAAATGGCCAATCGTAGCGTTGGCCATTGCAACATTTGCAATCAGAAAAAATGTGCCGGAGCGAGAGTTGAAGTACGGCACAGCGTGAAAACACCGTATTTTTTGATGGAATGATGGAGCAAAAATATGGCGATACAATGGTACCCGGGACACATGACCTCAGCCCGCAAAAAGGCAGAGGAAACCCTGGAGCATATCGATGTGGTGATTGAAGTACTGGATGCGCGTGTACCTGCTGCCAGCCACAATCCCATGATTGAAGAGATGCGTAACTTCCGCCAGCGCCCCAACCTGAAAATCCTCAACAAAGCTGATTTAGCCGACCCGCAAATCACACAAGCCTGGCTCAATTACTTTAATAGCCAACCTAATACCAAGGCGGTTGCCCTTTCATGCAAAAAAACCGGTGACGCAAAAAAAATACCTGGCCTGTGCCGTCAACTGGCACCGCATCGTGGCTCACCTCTCAAACCTTTGCGTATGATGATCATGGGCATTCCTAACGTTGGTAAATCCACATTGATGAATGCCCTGCTCAACCGCCGCGCCGCTAAAGTCGGTGATGAGCCCGCGGTCACCAAAAGCCAGCAGCGATTCGACCTGGGTGACAATCAAAGCATCACGGACACGCCTGGCATGATGTGGCCCAAGATCGAATATGAATCGGATGGCTATATGCTGGCCGCAAGCCATGCCATTGGTCGCAATGCCGTGATTGATGAAGATATAGCAGAGTTTCTTGGCAACTTACTTTTGAAACAATACCCGGCATTAATCAATACTCGTTACAAACTGGATGCCATGAAACTGGATGTGCAACAGATAGATGGGATAGACCTGTTACAGGCGATTGCCAAACGCAGAGCCTACAAGCGTAATGACGGGCAATGGGATATGGAGCGCACGGCAATGGCATTCCTGACTGATTATCGTGGCGGCGCAATTGGCAGGGTGAGTCTAGAATCACCCAAAAGCCGTGCTGAAATGATCGCATTGGCCGCCGCCAAACCAGAAAAAATCAACAATGAAGCTGAAAACTCAACAGAAGCTGACGCAGAAACAGACGCCTCCTGAAGAGTCATGTTTTAATCTACTTCGTTTTAAGCTATGACGCTGGCATTACGTTTGACAGGTTTGCCCATGGCTGGCGGTTGCGTCATCAATAACTCAATATTACTGGCCACTCTGTTACGGCCATTTTGCTTGGCTTTATAGAGATTCTGGTCTGCCGCTGCAAACATGCTTTCCAGCGCATAACCCACCGTTTCGGAACTAACCGCACCGACACTGACTGTACATTTAATTGCATGGGTATCATCACTCATACTTTCCACACCTGCAATACTTACTGGGGTGACTTCTATTGTTCTGCGGATACGCTCAGCCAGCACCATGGCTTCCTGCTCGCCAGTATTAGGCAGCAGGATACAAAACTCCTCGCCGCCATAACGCCCGATTACATCGCCACCGCGTAGTGCTGCACGTATATTGCCGGCGCACGATTTCAGCACCACATCACCAACCAGATGGCCGTAAACGTCATTCACTTTTTTAAAGTAATCCAGATCCACAATCAGCATACCCATCGGCAAGGTGATCCGCTGTGAAACGGCCTGCATACGATTAGCAGCCTCCTGCAAACCACGGCGATTCAATACGCCGGTTAAGCCATCCAGCGTTGCAATAGCCTGTAGCCCAGCCTGGGTACGAATATTCATTACCAGAAGTAACAGGCTGGTGACGATGGTGAGGACCAGCATTATCGCTGTCGTCAGATAAGCATGCACCGGCCAATGGATGAACGACAACAGTGCTGCCTCATTTGATACTGCAACTTCTATTGCGAAAAATCCCAGCATCAGGCTGATGCCACCAAACAGGCTGCAACAGAGCCAGAACACTTGCGCGACGAAATCGAGGCCATGGCCTATCAGGCTACGGCTGCCATAAGAAAATACCCATACCAGGACCAGCAAATTAGAGAGTACTATCCACTTTTCTGCAGCATGCATATTGAGCATGACAGCATTACAGGCCAGCAATGTCGTCATCACTAGCAAGGTTCGATAGCGATAAACGCGATAGCCACGCAGCATGCGTATGCCATTGACATAAATGCTGACGCCAAGTGCAAACAATGTCATCGAGGCAGCTACATAAACAATGCTCTGTCCAGGATTAGATGCGATCAGGGGAATAAAATAGATGCAAAGACCAACGCCCATCATGCCCAAACCACGCACCCAATGCATGATTAATGACTTTTGCTGGTAAGCGCCAAATACCAATAGGACCAGAACCAAAGTAAAGGTGAGGCCGATTGATGATAGAATGACACTATTGAGGTCTAGCAAAGGGAAGGTCAAAGTTTTAGTTTACCTGATAGGGAATAATACTATGGTATCCAGACTATACCCATATAAATTAAGGGCTTAAATAGTCCATACAGGCTAATTCCTTTCTTTGATTGTCTCTCTCCAACCAGTAGAAGTTCCATGCAGCACCTGTTAAATCCTCCTCAGCGCGAAGCGATTCATTACCTTGATGGACCATTATTGGTGCTCGCGGGTGCCGGCAGCGGCAAAACCCGCGTCATTACGCAAAAGATCGCCTATCTGGTTAACGAGGCCAATTACAAAGCCTCGCAGATAGCCGCCATCACCTTTACCAATAAAGCCGCGCGTGAGATGCAGGAGCGCGTGTCACCGCTTTTGGAAGGTAAAAGCGGCAAAGGTTTAACGGTGACCACATTTCACTCCCTGGGCCTGCAAATGCTACGCCAGGAAGCCGCCCTGCTCGGCTACAAACCGCAGTTCTCCATTCTGGATTCCTCTGATAGTTTTAAAATTCTCAGCGATATCCTGGCGACCACAGATAAGCAATTACTGCGCAAAACACAATGGCAGATTTCCAGCTGGAAAAACGCGTTTGTAAATCCTGACCAGGCCAAATCACAGGCGGATGAAGAGTTAACCCATGCCGCCGCGCGCGTTTACCAGCTCTACCAGCAAACCCTGCGCGCTTATCAGGCGGTGGATTTTGATGACCTGATTAAAGTCCCGGTTGAGCTTTTCGACCAGCACAGCGAAACACTGGATAAGTGGCAACGCAAACTGCAATACCTGCTGATTGATGAATACCAGGATACCAACGCCTGCCAGTATCGCTTGATCAAGCAACTGACGGGTGTACGCGGCCAATTCACGGCGGTGGGTGACGATGACCAGGCAATTTACGGCTGGCGCGGTGCGGACGTTGAAAACCTGCGCCAGCTGACCAAAGACTTCTCCAAACTCAAAGTCATCAAACTGGAACAGAACTACCGCTCTACAGTACGTATTCTGCGTGCAGCCAACAGCGTGATCGCCAATAACCCGAAGTTGTTTGAGAAAAAACTCTGGAGCGACCTCGGTACAGGCGAACTGATACACGTCACCGCCACGCAAAGCGAAGAACACGAAGCCGAAACCGTACTGATGAAGTTGCAGGCGCATAAATTCGAGCATCGCACAACCTATAAAGATTATGCGGTGTTGTACCGCAGCAACCATCAGGCACGAGTGATGGAAAAATTCCTGCGCAACCACAAGATTCCCTACACTATCTCTGGCGGACAATCCTTCTTCGACAAAACCGAAATTAAAGACATCACCAGCTATTTACGCCTGATTGCCAACGAAGATGATGACCCGGCCTTTATCCGCGCGGCCACCACGCCGAAAAAAGGCATAGGCAACACCACGTTGGAAAGACTTGGGGAATACGCCAGTGCACACAAACTGTCACTGTTTGCCGCGGCGTTTGAAGGGGGTTTCCAGCACGATATCGGAGCGAAACAACTCGATGACCTGCTCACTTTCTGTCGCTATATCCAGAACCTGCAAACCCGGGCTGTTAAAGACCCTGCCAACGAAGTACTGAACGACCTGCTGAATGCCATCCAATACGAGACCTATTTGTATGACGGCGAAGAAGCACGTGCGGCAGAATCACGCTGGAGCAACGTACTGGAATTTGTCGCCTGGCTTAGTAAAAAAGGCGAAGCCTCAACTGAATACGGCAACGAATCAGACGGCAAAAACTTGCTCGAACTCACGCAAATGGTCGCCCTCATCACCATGCTGGAAGGTAAAGAAAACGGTGAACCGGACGCGGTAAAACTATCCACCCTGCACGCCTCCAAAGGCCTGGAGTATGGTCACGTGTTCCTGATCGGCTGCGAAGACGGCATACTGCCACACCGTGAATCCATAGATAACGACCAGATAGAAGAAGAACGCCGCCTGATGTACGTAGGCATCACCCGCGCGCAAAAATCCCTCAACATCACTTGGTGCAAAAAACGCAAACGCGCTGGGGAAATGCAAGCCTGTGAGCCCAGCCGCTTTATCGCTGAATTACCCAAAGATGACGTTAAACACTTTGGCAACCCGTTTAACGACTCCGGTGAGCCTGTCAGTAAGGAATATGGCAAAAGCAAGATGGCGAATATCAAGGCGATGCTGAATAAAAGCCAGGGGAGTTAGCAAACTGCTGGCAGTGTAAAGTTATTTACATGAAGTGGCATCAACCTTATGTATAATTCCAGCTATCAGGCATTTGGTTAAGTTCAGATATCAATCCTTAACAGATTTTCCATTAATAATTATTAAAATGAACAAAATAGCAATCATTGGGCTGGGGTATGTCGGCCTTCCACTGGCGGTTGAGTTTGGCAAGTTACGTCCTGTGGTGGGTTTTGATATTAACTCTCACAGAGTGGATGAATTAAGAAACGCAAAAGACAGCACGCTCGAAGTTTCCCCTGAGCAGTTAAAAGAAGCAACGCTCCTTGAGTACACGACAGATCAGTCCAAACTGAGAGAATGCTCAATTTTCATAGTGACTGTCCCAACTCCTATCGACAGTGCGAATCGGCCGGACTTGACACCGCTTGAGAAAGCTAGCGAGACGGTTGCCAAAGCTTTATCCAAAGGCAGTGTCGTTATTTACGAATCTACTGTTTATCCTGGATGTACCGAAGAAGTATGTGTACCCATTCTGGAAAAGTTTTCTGGATTAACTTTTAATCAGGACTTTTACTGTGGTTACAGCCCTGAACGTATTAATCCCGGCGACAAGGTCAATACCCTCACAAAAATCAAAAAAATCACCAGTGGCTCTACGCCGGAGATTTCAAAAAAAGTAGATGAGCTTTATCGCTCAATTATTACTGCCGGAACCTACCCTGCCACCTCTATCAAAGTGGCTGAAGCAGCCAAAGTGATTGAAAATACGCAACGCGACTTGAATATCGCGCTGGTCAACGAGTTATCAGTCATTTTTAATCGTCTGGGAATAGATACGCTAGAAGTGCTTGAAGCCGCTGGCAGCAAGTGGAATTTCCTGCCTTTCAGGCCAGGCATGGTTGGCGGACATTGTATTGGTGTCGACCCCTATTACCTGACGCATAAAGCAGAGCAAATTGGTTATAACCCGCAGGTCATTCTTGCCGGCAGAAGAATCAATGACAATATGGCCAGATATGCAGCCAGAAATGTCATCAAGCTAATGGTAAAGAACGGCATTGACGTTTCAAAAAGTAAAATAGCCGTGTTAGGCATTACATTTAAAGAAAACTGCCCGGATATCCGCAATAGCAAAGTAATTGACCTGATCAGGGAACTGGAATCCTGGGGTGTTGAAGTTGTCGTTGCTGACCCATGGGCAGATGCTCAAGAGGTGACTCATGAATATGGCATTCAGCTCACCGCATACAATGAAGTCAAAAATGTTGACACTGTGATTGTAGCCGTCGGCCATAACGAATACCGAAAACTTGAACCCGCTGCACTAAGAAACCTCTGCATTCAGAAGAACCCAGTGTTAGGTGATATTAAAGGACTTTATTCGAAGGAACAGAGCCAGTGCTCAGGCTTCACCCTATTCAGGCTATGACCCAATATGCACATCCCCATTATTGATCGAAAAGTCCGTTTTGCCCTGCTTGGCTGCGGCCGCATTTCAAAAAACCATTTTGAATCCATCAAGCAACTGTCAGCTCAAGCTGAATTAGTGGATATATGCGATATTGACCCGGTTGCACTCAAGGCTGCAGCGGAGGAAACAGGCGCGACTCCGCATCTGAATTTGCACGCCATGTTAGCCACTACAACGGCGGATATCGTTATATTGACTACGCCTAGCGGTTTGCATGCTGACCAGGCGGTCATATGCGCAGCAGCTGGCAAACATGTCATTACCGAAAAACCCATGGCTACCCGCTGGGAAGATGGCAAACGCATGGTAAGAGCTTGCGATCAAGCTGGCGTGCATCTGTTTGTTGTCAAACAGAACCGCCGTAACGCGACCTTGCAATTATTGAAAAGCGCAATGGAAAAACAGCGTTTCGGTAAAATTTACATGGTGAATGTGAATGTGTTCTGGACACGTCCGCAATCTTATTACGACCAAGGCGGCTGGCGCGGCAAATGGGAATCTGATGGCGGCGCTTTTATGAACCAGGCCAGCCATTATGTCGATTTATTGCAATGGCTGATTGGTCCTCTGGAAAGCCTGCATGCGTACACGGCCACTCTTGAAAGAAAAATTGATGCCGAAGATTCCGGCGTGCTTAGCCTGAAATGGCGCTCAGGTGCGATGGGTTCAATGAATGTGACTATGCTAACCTACCCTAAAAACTTTGAGGGCTCAATCACCATTCTCGGTGAAAAAGGCACAGTTCGCGTTGGTGGCGTGGCAGTCAATGAAATCCAGCATTGGGAGTTTGCCGAACCTGATCCGGAAGATGCAAAAATCCATGACAGCAACTATCAGACCACTTCGGTCTATGGTTTAGGTCACCCCATGTATTACGAGAATGTCATCAAGGTCATGCGTGGCGAAGCTGCGCCGGAAACCGATGGCAGAGCGGGATTACAATCTCTGGAAGTGTTGATTGCTACTTACCTCTCCGCCCGTGATGGCAAACGTGTCGGTTTCCCTTTGGATTACTAGCATGGCCGTTTCTATTCATGCAACAGCCATTGTTGATGAAGGCGCCAGCATAGGTGAAGGCACTTCCATCTGGCACTGGGTACATGTTTGTAGTCAGGCGCAGGTCGGCAGTAGCTGCTCATTAGGCCAAAACGTATTCGTCGGCAACAAGGTGGTCATTGGCAACAATGTGAAAATCCAGAACAACGTCTCGGTATACGACAATGTCACACTGGAAGATGACGTATTTTGTGGACCAAGCATGGTATTTACCAATGTCTACAACCCTCGTTCATTCATTTCAAGAAAAGATGAATACCGTAATACCCTGGTCAAGCGTGGTGCCACCATAGGTGCAAACGCGACTATCGTATGCGGCGTAACGATAGGTGCTTACGCATTCATAGGTGCGGGCGCCGTGATTAAAGATGATGTGGCCGACTATGCCTTGATGGTAGGCGTCCCCGCCAGACAGATAGGCTGGATGAGCAAACATGGCGAGCGCATTCCCCTGCCCTTGTCCGGCCACAGTGAATATACCTGCCCACATACCGGCGAGCGATACAAGCTCAACGGCAACAACCTTGAATGTATTGAAAAATGACCATTCCGTTTATTGATCTCAAAACACAATATCGCGCACTGGAGACCCAGATCCAGGCAAGGATCAACCGTGTGTTTGAACATGGTCAATACATCATGGGGCCGGAAGTCCGCGAGCTGGAACAAAAGCTGGAAGAGTTCACAGCGGCCAAACACTGCATTACCGTCGCTTCAGGTACAGAAGCACTGCTGATCAGCCTGATGGCACTCAATATACAACCAGGTGATGAAATCATCACTACCCCATTCACTTTTGTAGCAACCGCAGAAGTCATTGTGCTGCTTGGTGCCATACCTGTTTTCGTTGATATCGAAGCAGACACCTGCAATATAAACGCATCGCTCATTGAAGCCCGCATCACGGCCAAAACCAAAGCCATCATGCCAGTCTCCCTGTATGGGCAGCCAGCAGATATGGACGAGATCAACCTGATTGCTGAAAAATACCAGCTACCTGTCATTGAAGACGCTGCACAAAGTTTCGGCGCTACATACAAAGGCAGAAAAAGCGGCAACTTATCAACCATAGGCTGCACCAGCTTTTTCCCGAGCAAACCATTAGGCTGCTACGGTGACGGCGGTGCGATTTTCACCAATGACGATGCGCTTGCCCAGGCCATGCGCGAGATCCGGGTACATGGCCAATCCAAACGGTACGTGCATACCAGAATCGGCGTGGGCGGCAGAATGGATACCTTGCAATGTGCGATCGTGCTCGCAAAACTGGAGCGATTTGATTGGGAGATCGAGCAGCGCCAACTGATAGGTCAACGCTACAATGCACTGTTAAGTGACAAAGTGCGCCTGGTCACCCAACGCCCTGACCGCACCTCTGTTTATGCACAATACACTGTGTTTACAGACGCAAGGGAACAACTCCAGGCAACGCTGAACGAACAAGGCATTCCAACGGCGGTACATTACCCTATTCCCTTAAACGAACAGCCCGCTTATAAAAACCTGTGCTCTCAAGAGCCTACGCCAGTGGCGAATAAAGTAGCACAACAAGTGATGAGCCTGCCCATGTCACCTGATCTGGACGGTAACGCACAAAATACCATTGCGGAAGCGCTATCCAAAGCATTGACCGTTTAAATGCTTAAAACCGTGTTCAAGTCCCGTGTATTTGGCAACACAGCCCTTTACACCCTGGCGAATGTGCTCAATGGTGCGATCCCATTCTTGCTTTTACCGGTATTGACACGTGTCTTTACTCCCGAGGAGTATGGATTAGTGACATTGATCAGCCTGTTGATTTCAATTCTGGGAGCATTCACCGGCCTTAGTATCCATGGCGCAGTCAGCGTTAATTTTTTCAATAAATCGATCAACCACCCGCGCTTTGTTGGCTCGTGTGTGCAGATTCTAATTGGCAGCACATCCCTGACCTTGTTGATCGCATATCTGTTTTCCGACCAACTATCGCAATTCCTTCATATTCCCAAGCACTGGCTATTAATAGCCACTGTTGCCTCGGCAGCACAATTCATCATCAATATCAGGTTAACCTTGTGGCAGGTAAAAGAACAAGCGTTGCATTACAGCATTGCGCAGGTTTCACAAACTGTTTTTAATATCTCACTGTCACTCGCACTGGTATTCTGGCTGTTCATGGGTTGGGAGGGGCGTGCTCTTGGCATAGTGCTTTCATCATTGTTTTTTTGTGCTCTGGCATTGTTATCAATGCAGAATGACCAGGCCATTACCTGGAGAGGTGATCGTTCATATACCAGGAAAGCATTACTTTTTGGAGTTCCACTCATTCCCCATGTGATTGGCGGCTTAGTCATGGCGATGTCTGACAGGTTTTTTATAGCCAAAATTCTGGATACCAGTCAGGTTGGGATTTTCACAGTGGCGCTGCAAGTATCGTTGATTATTAATTTTATTGTTGATGGGCTGCTCAAGTCTTACTCACCCGAGCTTATGAGACAATTACAAACGAATAATGAAGAAGAAAAATTAGGCATCGTTAAAAAAACCTATTGGATTTTTGGTTTTTTGTTTTTAATAAGCACCCTCTACATTTTTGTTTTGCCATTTGTACTGCCACTCATCGTTGGTGACAAGTTCAATACATCGATTACTTATGTGCCATGGTTAGTTTATGCTGGCATGTTTTCTGGTTTATATTATTTGGTTGGACTTTATATAGTGTTCGTTGGAAAAACACACTTGTTATCTATCATCACTTTGACAGTCAGCCTGATACATTGTGCTTTGCTGTATCTGTTAATTCACACTAATGGCTTGATAGGTGCCGCTCAGGCAGTCTTGATATCGTCTATATTAATGTTTGTTTTTACCTGGTTATTTTCTTCCCGTGTTTACCCGATGAAATGGCTTTACTTTTTCCCGGCTAAGGTCAATCATGAATAAAGTACTTATCGTAGGCGACTCGCTCTCTATGGTGAGACCAGACCAGGGTATCGCGCATGAAGATATATATGCCTACCTTCTCCAGCAAGAGTTAAATAGCGATGGTTATGATTATTTTGTCCTGAATGCGTCTTGTAGAGCGAATTCCTCGCAAAATGCGATCTCGATAAACTACTTATCTGAAACGCTAGACTCCATCAAGCCGGACCTTATTGTGTATTTTCTTGGCATTGTTGACTGCATGCCCAGACTCTTTGGTCGTTACCAACGCCTGCTGATACGCGCGATGATGTCTGTCAAGTTGCTGAGCAAATTAGGCAAACTGATCATCTCCTATCACTCCAGAAACAGATACTCACTCACGCAAAAGAAACTGATTCAGTTTGTTCCTTTAAATGCGTGGCAAGAAAATCTGGAAAGATTTGTTGAAAAAACTGCTTGTAAAATAGTTTTCGTCAACATTCCCCATCCAGGAAAGCAGCTGCAAGCCAGGAATTTTGAGATAGAGAAAATCATCAAAAACTACAACAACTGCCTGGACGTCATTGCCAAAGATAACGATGCTATAGTTTTAGACTTTTATAACGAAACATTAAAAAGACCAGATTTTCTGCTTGATGATGGCTATCACATTACCAAGGATGCTCATCATTGGCTTAATCAAGAGCTATTAAAAATAATCAAGCCAGAAACCAGAAAACACCTTAATACCCCAGCTTAAATCCAGAGATAATTATGATTCCATATGGCCGACAAAATATCAGTGAAGCAGATATATCTGCTGTTGTAGAAGTGCTTCGCTCGGAATGGCTGACCCAGGGGCCGGGAATTGCTCATTTTGAATCTGCAGTGGCAAATCATTGTCAGGCCAAATATGCAATTGCAGTCAGCAATGCGACTGCAGCTTTACATATATCCTGCCTGGCGCTGGATGTAAAAGCCGGTGACATAGTATGGACCAGCCCGAATACGTTTGTCGCAAGTGCAAACTGTGCAAGGTACTGCGGTGCTGATGTAGATTTCGTTGACATTGATCCTGCTACGCTCAATATGAGTGTAAGTGCGCTGCAAACAAAACTGGAAGCCGCTGAGAAAACTGGTCGATTACCAAAAGTAGTGATTCCCGTACACTTTTCCGGGCTGCCTTGTGACATGAAGGCGATCCATACACTGTCAGAAAAGTATGGCTTTCGTATTATTGAAGACGCATCACATGCGATCGGTGCGCAATATGATGGGAAGCCTGTAGGCGCCAGCGAATATAGCGATATTACTGTTTTCAGCTTTCACCCGGTCAAAATCATCACTACCGCTGAAGGCGGCATGGCGCTCACTAATCAACCAGAGCTGGCTGACCGTCTGGCACGCTTGCGTAGCCATGGGATTGCCCAAAGAAAAGAGCATTTAATTAAACCCGCTGAGGGCGCCTGGGAGTATCAGCAACTGGAACTCGGCTTTAATTACCGGATGACCAATCTACAGGCGGCGCTGGGATACAGCCAATTGCAAAGACTTACTGAATTTGTATCCAAAAGAAGAGCGCTGGCGAGACATTATCACACGCTCATTGAGGACCTTCCGGTGACCAGGCCTGCTCAATCAGAGGACTCATCCTGGCACCTTTACCCTATCAGGGTTGAAAAGAACCAGAGAAAAAAACTGTTTGATGCTTTCAGACAGGCTGATATCTGGGTTCAGGTGCATTACATACCAGTACATACACAACCCTACTATCAAGCCTTAGGTTTTAAATGGGGAGACTTTCCCAACGCTGAAGAGTACTTTCACCAGGCGATCAGTATCCCTTTATTTTTTGACTTATCACATAATGACCAGGCGTTGATCGTGTCTTTCCTTAAAAACAACCTGTCCTGATACTCTATCTTCTTAAGCGTTTTTAAATAGAAAATTTATGAGCAAAAACACACTACCTCTGATTTTTGAATGTGCAAATGCACATGGCGGAGATTATGCATTATTGGAAAAAACCGTTCACGAATTCGCCAATGTTAAATACAGTGAAAAGTACATAAAATTTCAACCATTCCATCCTGACAGGATAGCGACAGCAGACTACGAGTGGTACAACGTTTATAAAGAGCTGTTACTGACCGCTGAAAAATGGCGCGATATCATCCAGCTATCAAATAAATACTTCACAGGTGTTTTATTAGACATTTTTGACACTTATGGCGTAGAGATCTTTGCTGGCAATACTGAACTGCTACGCGGCATCAAGCTGCAGGCATCGGTATTGGATAATCAGGAAGTGATATCAGCGATTCAAGGGATAGACCTCACGGCCAAGTTGCTGATATTGAATATTTCTGGCTTTGAAATCTCACAGATCGAATCGATCATCAAACAGTTTAATTTAATTGCCCCACAAGCTGAGATCGTGCTTCAAATCGGATATCAAGCATATCCGACTAAACTAGAAGACTCTGGATTACAAAAAATAGCCATCATCAAAGCTGCATTCCCCCAATACCGGATATGCCTTGCTGATCATGTCGATGCTGAAAGTGAGTGGGCTACAATTTTACCGCTATTAGGCATTTCTTCAGGATGCTCCATTATTGAAAAGCACATTACGCTGGACAGAAGCAGTGCCAAATATGATAAATTCTCAGCTCTGCATTTAGCAGAAATGCAAACCTTAGCGGACAGGATCAGTTCGTCAGAAAGCATTTTGCACGGCTCATTTATCAGTGAAGCCGAGGAAAATTACCTGAAAAAAACAGTTCAGATCCCTGTTTTGAAACACCCTGTGGCGGCTGGCAGCCTGTTATCCAAAGCTGATATTATTTTCAGACGCACACCTGCGACCGGCATTACATTCAAACAGATCACAGACATACAGTTCGACAAAAAAGTGACGAGCCTGAATTTAGAAGCTGGAGATGTGATCCAGGCATCACATTTCAAACCGGCGAGAATTGCGGCTATCGTCGCTTGCAGAATGAAATCCACGCGCTTGAAAGATAAAGCCATCTTGCCGATTCATGGTATTCCTTCGGTAGAACGCTGCTTAAAAAATGTCTCACGCATAAAAGATGTCCAGGAAGTCATACTCGCCACATCGACTATTGAAGAAGATAAAGTCCTTTCCGACTACACACTAGATCAGAAAGTTAAATTCTGGCAAGGTGATCCTGACGATGTCATACACAGGTATCTGGGTGCATGCGACCTTTATGATATTGACGTCATCGTCAGGGTAACCGCAGATTGCCCTGTCGTTTCTTCAGAAATCGCAGAATACTTGCTGACACATCACTTCCAGACAGGTGCAGACTATACGGCTGCCAAAAATTTTGCCGTGGGTACAGCGTGCGAGATTTATAATACGGAAGCACTAAGACGAGTCATCAGCTATTTAGGAAGCGCGCAATACTCGGAATACATGACCTGGTATATGCAAAATAATCCGGATATTTTTAAAGTAGAATTGGTTGATTTACCTGAGCAACTGGTCAGGGATTACAGATTGACGCTGGACTACCCGGAAGATCTTGAGCTTTTTGAAAAACTATTTGAACAGCTCGATTCTGAAAACAAGGAAGCAACCCTTGAGAACGTATTCAGTATATTAGATAAAAATAAAGAATTAGCGGCATTAAATGCACATCTAGTTTTAAAATATAAGACTGATCAGGATTTAATCGACAAATTAAATCAGGTTACAAGAATACAAAAAACCTGAATCGGTACATTCAACTCCATTAAGCTAAATTAGGGATAACGATATTTAAATGAAAGAAAACGAAAAATTTTCGACAGAGCAAGAAGCGTTCTGGGCAGGCAGCTTCGGCTCCGATTACATATCTCGTAACCAGGGAGAGATGTTACTGGCGTCTAATCTGAAATTCTTCAGTAATGCACTTGCAAGAGTAGCCAACATCGACACCTGTATTGAATTTGGTGCCAATATCGGCATGAATTTACGGGCGCTCAAGCTGCTCTACCCCAAGACACTGCTTAATGCGATTGAAATTAATCCGGATGCCGCTAAGGAGCTTTCACAAGTGATAGGCGAATCAAATGTGTTTGAAGGATCTATCTTTGAATATCCGGCAACGCAAAAATTTGACCTGGCTTTGATTAAAGGTGTACTTATCCACATTAATCCAGAGATGTTAAGCAAGGTCTATCAAAAGCTTTACGACGCTTCAAACAGATACATACTGGTATGCGAGTATTACAACCCATCACCCGTGAGCATTAACTACAGGGGGCATACAGACCGTCTGTTCAAACGTGATTTTGCGGGTGAGATGCTAGATACTTTTAGTGACCTGAAACTCATTGATTACGGATTCTCGTATAAACGCGACCCATCCTTCCCGCAAGATGATATCACTTGGTTTTTGATGGAAAAAAAGGGTTGATATGCTGAAATATTGCGTACGTTGCGTAATGCCGCACACTAAGCCGGACCTTCATATTGATGAAGAAGGTATATGTAATGCATGTCGCTCAATTGAAAAAAGAAAAGAAGTTGACTGGGACCAAAGGCACCAGGAACTACTGACAGTACTCGAAAAATACCGCAAGAATGGCACCAACTGGGATTGTATCGTGCCGGTGAGCGGTGGCAAAGACAGTACTTATCAGGTGATACGCATGCTTCAATTGGGGCTTAACCCATTGTGCGTGACCTCTACTACCTGTGACCTGTCAGAGATCGGTCGAAAAAACATAGAGAACATAAAAAAACTCGGCGTAGATTATGTTGAGTTCTCCCCTAACCCGCTGGTCAGGGCGAAACTGAATAAAATCGGGCTGGTGGAAGTGGGCGATATCTCCTGGCCCGAGCATGTAGGTATTTTCACCATCCCAGTGCGCGCAGCCGTTCAATACAACGTGCCATTGATCGTCTGGGGAGAAAACCCTCAAAATGAATATGGTGGACCTGCCGCAGCATCGGATAACAACACCTTGACCAGACGCTGGCTTGAGGAGTTCGGCGGCCTGCTGGGCATGCGTGTGGCCGATCTGACTGAAAGCTATGGCATTGAAGCAAGACATCTTCTGCCTTACCAATATCCTAGTGATGAAGAATTACAACGCGTGGGCGTGACCGGGCTGTTCCTGGGCCACTATCTACCGTGGGATGGGCTCTCCAATGCTTTGATTGCACAAGCGAATGGATTCGTCACTTTTGATCAGCCGGTTGAAGGCAGTATGGTCAACTACGAAAATCTGGATAATCACCAGACCGGTATCCATGATTATTTCAAATACCTTAAATTCGGCTTTTCTCGCGCAACCGACATTGCCTGCCTGCATGTGCGACGCAACCGGATCACCCGCCAGGATGCACTTGAAATCGTCAAGGCGCGTGACGGTAAATTCCCATGGACATACCTGGGCAAGCCGATTGAGAAAATTCTGGAGCCACTGGATATGACGGTCGATGAATTCATCAAAATATGTGACAAGTTCACAAACAAAAAGATTTTTAAGAAAGATGCTTCAGGCAGCCTGATTAAAGATAAATACGGCAATTTAGAGAAAATCAATTACGACAACGCATGAAAGTCGCGATCATAAATTACGGGATGGGCAATTTGGGTTCCGTACGGCGCTCTTTTGAAGAGGTTGGTGCAGAGGTCGTGATTGCAAATCACCCATCCACCTTGTACGAAGTCAACAGGATCGTTTTGCCGGGTGTGGGCGCTTTCCCTGAGGGTATGTCTCACCTGACCAAAGGTGGCTGGGTAGTAGCCTTGCAAGAAACCGTGCTGCAGCAAAAAAAACCTTTACTTGGTATCTGTCTAGGCATGCAAATGCTGGCCGATGTCGGTGATGAAGGAGTGGAAACTGCGGGCTTAGGTTTCATTGCAGGCACAGTGAAAAGAATCGACCAGCTGGGTTGTGATCAACGCGTACCACATATGGGCTGGAATGAAGTGCATTACCAAGCTGCCGACCATGTGTTGTTCCAGCATATCCCCGATAGTTCAGACTTCTACTTCGTACATAGTTTTGCCTTTAAAACCAGAAACAGTGAAGATCTGCTGGCAACTACTCAATATGGCAGCTCACTGTCCGCAGTTGTTGCTAAAGATAATATATTTGGCTGCCAATTTCACCCTGAAAAGAGTTCCAAGGCTGGCAGGCAATTGCTTAAAAACTTTATGGCGTATGCAGCATGTTAAAAGTAAGAGTCATTCCAACCTTGTTGTGGAAGGATTTTGGCCTGGTCAAAGGCGTTGGTTTCGATAGCTGGCGCCGGGTGGGTGCCGTATTACCAGCCATCAAAGTTTATAATTCCAGAGATGTGGATGAGTTAATTGTGGTGGATATCACCGCATCCAATGAGAAAAATTCGCCGGACCACGAGTCAGTAGCAGATTTCGCTGAAGAATGTTTTGTACCCCTGACAGTGGGCGGAGGCATCACGCGCCTGGATGAAGTACTGCATTTGCTTCATGCAGGTGCTGACAAGGTAGCTATCAATACCCAAGCTTACACAGACCCGAACCTGATCGACCAGGTTGCCGCAAAATTTGGTGCGCAATGTGTAGTAGCTAGCATAGATGTCAAACTCGATGCTAACGGACTTTACAAATGCTGCAGCCATGCCGGCTCCATTGATACAGGCAAAGATCCGGTTAACTGGGCGCGTGAACTGGTTGATCGTGGCGCGGGAGAAATACTGCTCACCTCGATAGACCGGGATGGCACGATGCAAGGCTACGACCTGGCGCTCACTGAGCAAGTGACACGGGCAGTCAATGTGCCTGTCATTGCATCAGGAGGCGCTGGCAATTACCAGCACATGATAGATATCGTCACCCAGGCCGGCGCTTCGGCTGTGGCTGCTGCCAGCATTTTTCATTTCACTGAACAGACACCTGCTGGCGCAAAACAGGCAATGAAAGCAGCAGGTATTGCTATCAGAGAAAACTTTGTGAGCTACCCCTAAGTGAAAATCCTGTTTCGTACCGATGCATCTGCCGATATAGGCACCGGGCATGTTATGCGATGCAGTACTTTGGCTGAAGAGCTGAAAGCGCAAGGCGCTAGTGTGCATTTTGCATGCAGGCATTTGCCAGACAACCTGCAAAGCATGTTGCTGGCCAAAGGCTTTACTGTATCGCTACTGGACCATATTCCAGAGATCAGCGAAAAAAATACTTCTGTATTACCCCACTCTCACTGGCTTGACATATCGCAGACTGAAGATGCTGCGGCGACCTTGAACGTCATTAAAAATGATACTTTTGACTGGATTATTGTAGACCATTACGCGCTGGACAAATCCTGGGAAACAATCATGCGTCCGGCAGCCAGGAAAATCATGGTCATTGATGACCTCGCCGACCGGGAACACTTTTGCGATATATTATTTGATCAGAATTTTTATCTTGACCAGCACAATAGATATGAGCGCCTGGTGCCCGAAGGCTGCCGCATGCTTACAGGTCCCGAATATGCGCTGCTAAGAAATGAATTTAAAGCACGCAGGAGCCTGGCAGACATTCGAAACGGCAGTGTGAAATCGATACTGGTTTTTTTTGGTGGCATAGATCAGTTTGATTTCACCAGTAAAGCCGTGCTGGCATTATCAAATATACAAGACCGCGACTGGTCCGTAGATGTTGTGATAGGCGCTCAGCACCCTGCGCGCAAAGCACTGATCTTATCTTGTGCCGAATTCGGCTTTACTTTACACATACAGACCAGGAACATGGCAGAGTTAATGCTAAAGGCTGACCTGTCTATCGGTGCCGGCGGTGGTGCTGTCTGGGAGCGTGCATGCCTCAAATTGCCCACTATCAGCATCGCCATTGCAGAGCACCAGATCGCACAATTAAATGATTTATCTCAGACCGGTATGGTTTATTCGTTTGACAGCCATGATATAGCGCCGCTGAAGATACAGATGCATGTGCAGGCTTTAATAGACAATCAGGCCCTGCGCCACCTGCTTTCAGTGAACTCTGCAACACTGGTAGATGGTGCAGGCGCAACAAAAGTAGCGCGTATCCTGCTCACCACCACGCATCTGGATATGCGTCTGGCAACCATTTCAGACGAGCATGACCTGTACCAGTGGAGAAATCATCCAAAAATCAGAGCGGTTTCTTTTAACCAGCAGGCTATTACCCTGGAACAACATACACAATGGTTCAGGAACACACTTTCCAATCCGGACAGACTATTACTGATAGGTGAATTGAAAGAAAACCCGGTGGGTGTTGTAAGATTCGATATAGATGGCAACTCAGCCGAGGTATCCATCTATTTAATACAAGAAGCCCAACATAAAGGCTTGGGGCAATCACTTCTGAGCAGTGCTGAACAATGGTTGAAAACTAATAAGAAAAATATTTCTGTGATCAAGGCAAACGTCATTGAAGAAAACAGCATCTCACAGCGTTTTTTCACGCATGCCGGTTACAAGCCTGTCTCCAGAAGCTATGAGAAAGTACTCTAAAACATGAAACAAGATTTTTTTATTGGCCACCACCCGATCGGTGCCGGCCACCCGCCTTTTGTGATCGCTGAAATGTCCGGCAATCATAACCAGTCCCTGGACCGCGCCCTGCAGATCGTTGAGGCCGCAGCCAAAACCGGGGCGCATGCGCTCAAGATCCAGACTTACACACCGGATACCATGACACTGGATCTGGACGAAAGAGAATTCCATATCGCTGATGCAAACAGCTTATGGAATGGCACGTCTTTGTACAAGCTCTACGGCGAAGCTTATACACCGTGGGAATGGCACAAGCCTATCTTTGACAAAGCCGCAGAGCTGGGCATGCTCGCCTTTAGCACACCTTTCGACGAGACCTCTGTCGATTTTCTCGAGTCGCTCAATGTGCCCTGCTACAAGATCGCCTCGTTCGAGAACACTGATCTGCCATTGATCCGCAAGGTGGCGGCTACTGGAAAGCCTTTGATCATTTCGACCGGCATGGCCTCGATCGCCGAGCTGGACGACACTGTGCGTGCAGCACGCGAATCAGGTTGTGAGCAATTGATCTTATTGAAATGCACCAGCACTTATCCTGCGACACCAGAGAACACCAACATTCTAACCATCCCACACCTCAGAACTCTGTTTAATTGTGAGGTGGGGCTCTCGGACCATACCATGGGCGTAGGTGTCTCAGTTGCCAGCGTCGCCCTGGGTGCCACTGTGGTTGAAAAGCACTTTACACTGGACCGCTCTGAAGGCGGCGTAGATAGCGCTTTTTCAATGGAACCGGCTGAAATGGCGCAACTGGTGATTGAAAGCAAACGCGCCTGGCAAGCGCTTGGAAAAGTAAGCTATGGTGTCACTGCTGCAGAAAAAAAATCACTACAATTCCGCCGTACACTTTACATTGTGCAAGACATGAAAGCTGGTGATGTACTTTCTCCAGCGAATCTGAGAGCCATAAGACCGGGGCTGGGCCTGGCACCAAAGTATTTATCTGTATTTCTGGGCAAGACATTAACTAAAGACTGTCCACGAGGAACGCCGCTCAGCTGGGATCTCATCTAATCAGCCATGATAAGTTTGCAAGATATTCTTGAAGTCGAGAATGACTCAGCCTTGCTCGATGTCAGGTGCCCTCAGACCGGGCTTTTATTATGGCCATTGGTTCGCCAGGAAGTCATCCAGTGGGTGATTTCTGAACAGGTATATAAAACCGCTTCTTTGATAAACCTGTCGCCACAGGTGCAGAGCCGGACAAAAGCCGTGAGCGCGCTATTGAAAGCCGCGTGGCACAACCTGACATTTAATGCAAAAACCAGCCCTATCCTGTTGATGGCGACCGGTGCTGGCCTGATCACTAAAAATGGCCAGCTGTTTAATCGGCTTAGCGATTATTTTGCATTGCAACATCATGAAAATACGCTGGTCATTGAAGATTTATTCAACTGGAACTGGCCCGAAAACAGGGCGAACAACAAGGTGATGTACCACACACCGACCCAGGTAAAAATGTCTATATACTCAAACTTGAAAGTGACGCATAAGCATGTGTCGCTGGCAAAGCAGTTGCTTGATATATTCACAACCAACCTTAAGCTTAAGCTTGGCATCGCTTTGCCAGAACACATTTACCAGCTGGTACAACGCAGACTATCGAAAAAGATCGCCATCCTGCCGGTCAGAAAACAGTTCTATCAGGCACTTTTGGCTAAACTGCAACCGACCTTGCTGATAAAAGAAGAAGCCTGTTATGGGCATTCCGCTGTCATTAACCATACAGCAAGGGAAATGGGCATTTATGTGGCTGAATACCAGCATGGTGCCATCAATGCCGGACACGATGCCTATAACCATGGTGCCAGACTAATCACAGACAGCGACTATCAGTCGCTATTGCCAAATGCCCTGTTAAGCTACGGCGAATGGTGGCATCAATATATCAACCTGCCAGTTGAAAAGACAGCGATCGGCAACCCACACAGATCAGAAAGACTGGCTGCGACTTCTGCCGGGCAAGTGCATAAAAATGAGATCCTGGTTCTGGGAGATGGCATAGAGACTGGCATGTACCTTGAGCTGGCGGTTTTTTTATCCAAAAACCTGCCCGCATTCAAAGTCGTTTTCAGGCCGCACCCCTTAGAACGGCAGAAGCTGAATGAAATATTGTCATCGACTAGCCTGGATAAGCTCAGCATAGACTCACGACTGGACATTTACGATTCATTTAGAAATGCGCATGTGGTCATTAATGAAGTTTCAACCGGCCTGTTTGAAGCTGTTGGTTTGGTAGACCGCGTTTTAATCTGGGATACCCCAAAGTCCAATTTCTATTTTCCGCATCACCCTTTTGAGTCGTTTACCGATAAAGAAGACCTGCTCGCAAAAATACTACAACCAGATCAGGGATTGATAGCTGCAGGCCAGGCTGAAAACATATGGGCAAGTGGATGGCAGGATAATTACCACAACTTTGCCAGAAAGCATTTGAGAAATGTATAGGGATTTCCGTTGATAGCCATCATAGATTACGGCATGGGCAATGTTGGCTCAGTATTTAATATGTTACGTAAACTGCGTACCAAGGTCATTATTACCAGCAAACCTGAAGAGATAGAGGCTGCTGACAAACTGATATTGCCTGGTGTAGGGCACTTTGACCGCGGCATGGCCAATCTAAAGGCTTCCGGATTAATTGAATTACTCAATGCGCAAGTACTGGAGCAGCAGAAGCCGGTAATGGGTATCTGCCTGGGCATGCAGATGATGACCCGTGGCAGTGAAGAAGGCAGCTTGCCTGGATTGGGATGGGTAGATGCCGAGACGCGAAGATTCTTAGCTGTTGATAACCTCAAGATCCCGCACATGGGCTGGAACCATATCGCAGCCCAGCCTGATAGAAAGTTATTTGACTCTGCCACAGCTGAACCCTCACGTTTCTATTTTGTGCACAGCTATTATGTTCAAGCGGACAGACCTGACGATGTGGCCGCTTATTGTCACTACAGTCATGATTTTGTCGCTGCTTTTGAAGTCAATAACATCATGGGCGTGCAATTCCACCCAGAAAAAAGCCATATGTACGGCATGAATCTGTTCAGAAAGTTTGTAGCGCTATGAACGGCTTGTTTAATCGTGTCATCCCTTGCCTGCTATTACAAGATGGTGGGCTGGTTAAAACCAGGCAATTTGGCCACCCAAAATATGTCGGTGACCCGATCAATGCAGTGCGGATATTTAATGATAAATATGTCGATGAACTGATATTCCTGGATATCCGGGCCTCGCGCTTGAATCTTGAACCAGACTACGACCTGATTGAACGCATTGCGGGCGAATGCTTTATGCCACTTTGCTATGGCGGCGGTGTAAAAACGCTGGCGCAGGCAAAAAGACTGGTTTCACTAGGCGTGGAAAAAATCGCCGTTAACAGTGCCTGCATCTACGACCCTGAGCTGATTCCACAGCTGGTGGCAGAATTGGGTGCACAAAGCGTGGTCGGTGCCATAGACATTAAACTTAATTTCTGGGGTCATGAGCGGGTGTATGACGCCAGTCGTAAGCGCCTGACAGCGATAGCGCCTGAAGCACATCTTAAAAATCTGATCGCTGCAGGCGTCGGTGAGATCCTGATCAATGATGTTGACCGTGACGGCATATTTAATGGCTACAATATTGAACGCCTGAAGCGGCTTTCCCAGATCAGCGGTGTGCCCCTGGTGGCTTGTGGCGGTGCAAAAGATCTTGACGATATGCAACAGGCTTTTGACAATGGCGCATCTGCAGCGGCAGCGGGCAGCATGTTTGTATTTTATGGGCCACATCGCGCAGTCTTGATCACTTACCCGGAATACGCCCAGATCAAAAAACTATTTGCAGGAAATGCCGCATGACTAAACCATTACAAGAATGCACACGTTGTGTAATGGATGAAAGTGCTTCAGAAATCACTTTTGACCAGAGCGGGCAATGTAACTACTGCACTGAGACCTTGATCAAACTGAAAAACTTCCAGCCAGCCAGCAAACAGGCACTGCAGGACAAGTTCAACCGGCTGATCAGCGACATCAAGCAGTCCGGCAAAGGCAAGCCTTATGATTGCATTATCGGCGTCAGTGGCGGCGCCGACAGCGCATATGCCTTATACATCGCCAAACTCAATGGTTTACGGCCGTTAGCAGTGCATATGGATAATGGCTGGAATTCAGAACTGGCGGTCAATAACATCGAGAACCTGGTCAGAAAACTGGGCGTAGATTTATATACGCATGTCATCAACTGGCACGAATACCGCGCCTTGCAGCAGGCTTTTTTTGACGCAGATGTGATTGATATTGAATTGCTCTATGATAACGCCATGCTCGCAGTCAATTATAGGCTGGCAGCCAAGTACGGCATCAAACACATACTCGCGGGCACTAATACCACTACCGAAGGCATGCCCATGCCCAAAGGTTGGAACTGGTTCAAATTTGACCAGACCAATATCAAGGCCATCGCCAGGAGATCGGGTGCCAAACTGAATAGCATGCCTACCCTGAGCGTCTTAAGCTACGCCTGGTACAGATTTGTGCGGGGTATCCAATGGCTGGATTTTCTTGACTACGTTGATTACCACAAACCGACCTGCCTGGCAGAGATACAGGAAAAGATCGGCTATAGACCCTACCCTTACAAGCATTATGAATCCATCTTTACCCGCTTTTATCAAGGCTATCTTTTGCCACAGAAATTCGGGGTTGATAAAAGACGCTTGCATCTTTCAACACTGATATGTTCAGGGCAAATGACAAGAGCAGAGGCTAAACAGCTTCTTGCACACTCGCCCTACCCTGATGAAGATGACCTAAAGTCAGACATCGATTATTTTCTGAAAAAAATGAAGTGGCAGGCAAGTGACCTGTGTGATTACTTGTCACGCCCTCCGCAAGCGCATGATCATTTCCCTTCTGAATTCGTGTTAGCGAATAAACTCAATCAACTCTACAAAAAAATCATTAAAAAGAAATGAGAGTTTTATACCTGCATCCTGCTGGCGCATTCGGAGGGGCCTCAAAAAGCCTGATCGAGCTGTATGCGGCAGCAAAAAAACTGGGGAATATAGAAGCCGTTATTCTTACGCCTGCTGGAACGGCTGCGACCGCCTTTCAAAAGGCAGGTATGAATGTAGTGGAAACCACAGGATTATCGCAATTCGACCACACCAGATATGGTTACTACCGCCATTTAAGATGGTTGATCTTACTGCGTGAATTACTTTATCTTCCGGTCACTTTAATTGCTTTACTCAGGCTGAGGTCTCAAGCGGCTTTCGACCTCATTCATGTGAACGAAATCACATTATTGCCAACAGCAATCCTGGCAAGGTGGATATTTAAACTGCCTATGGTTTTTCATGTTCGCTCAGTACAGCACCCCGATCAAACGAGCTGGCGTACACGCCAGGTATTCAAACTTCTGAACAAACTTGCCAGCACGGTGATTTGCATCGATGAAACCGTACGCGCCTCTGTTCCAGGCTGGCTAAAAACCACGGTCATTCATAACGGCATCAGTATTGAATCCAATCTTGCTGAACCTCAAACTAGCACACAGGTTGTTAACGTCGGTATGGCAGGTGTCCTGTTGCGCTCTAAAGGCGTTTATGAATTCTTGCAAGCAGCGGGCATTCTCGTTAATGACAGGCACCGGGCAATGCATTTTACGATTGCTGGTGAAAACGCAAGAGAGACGGCCGGTTTAAAACAGTGGTTGCTTAAAAAACTGGGCTTTTATGAGGATGTGCTTGCAGAAGCCAAACGATTCGTCAGGGAAAATGGCCTTGAAAAGCATGTGACTTTCAAAGGCTTCCTGCCAGACATTCGAAAGTTTTACCCTGGCATGGATGTGATTTGCTTTCCCTCGCACTTGAATGCCTGTGGCAGGCCGGTATTTGAAGCAGCGCTTTTTGGCATCCCAAGTATTGTTGCAATCAAACATCCGCTGGAAGATGCCATTATTCATGGTGTCACCGGTTTGGCGATTGATCATCCATCACCGGTATTATTGGCGGATGCGATTGATAGCCTGGCACTCAATCTGGATTTTAGAAATACATTAGGCCAGCAAGCCCGAGATTGGGCTCTGTCCCATTTCTCTATTGAAAATAGTGCAACCCAGCTTCTTGACATCTATTTTCATATTTTAAAAAAATAAAATGGCTTCTACTTTGCTTAAGGCCTTCTCTGCTAAAATACACTTCGCAGCAAAATAGCTTTCTGAGCTGATCTAAAATTGATGCTCCGGTAGCAAAAAACAGGAAGTCACAAAAAAAGATGGCCCTGTCAAAAAATACTGATCAATCGCGATGCTAAAACTTTCCTACTTTCCATTTGCATTCATGTCCAGCAATTTGGCCATGACCGGCATGTTAATTGTTTGTGGTCTTGCCGGCTTAAACGAACTGGCAGCAGACATTGCGATCACCCAAGCCATTACCTTAGCCTTATTTAGTGCATTTTCAGCCAATGCCAGAAATCTTATTTTAAAAAGCACCTCAGGCTTAGAAGCAAAACAGCTACTCTACTATCGGCTCATTTTATTGCTGCCCCTGTTAGCAGTTGCCTACTGGCTTTCATCGATATCCAATGTAAATACGTTTATTGCGCTTCTTTTGCTTTTACGCAGGTCAATTGAGTGGCTGGATGAAATATTCCTTTCAGAAATGGAACGGCTTAATCATAAAAAAATAGCTTTTCAATATTTCCTGATGCAATCGCTACTGCTTGCTTTTGCATTGGTTTGGTTACTTGCCAACATGCCCTTCCCCTTACTGGGCATACTGCTTTGGGCGAGTTTGCCACTTTGCTTAAGCGGGCGATTCTATTTACGCATATCGAGTACTGGCCTCAACCAGCTGTACAGTACTTTCAGAAAAATATCGCCGCACATTGGATCAACTGCGGTCATTGGCATTACTGTTTACGTGTTCCGGCTTCTGATGGTTGACCTGCTAGGAAAATCTGTCGCAGGTGATTTGTTTGTGGCGTTTGCTATCGGTGGTATTTTAGGGTCCGTCATTGCAAACGCATTTGGTCCAACGATGGTGTTTGCTCAAAAGGCAAACAGTCATATTCAATACCCGAAATTGTTAAAAATCTTGATGGCTGTATTTTTCATCATGGGCGCCTGCCTCATTTTCACATCGTCCATGTTCACGCTTTTTAATAAATCCCCTTTATTCTGGCAAGCGGTAGGCTTATCCATGATAGGCGCCGTGCCTATGGTCATTGCACAGTTGACCCGACATCGGCTATTACAAACGCACGACGACCATGACTTATTCGGCCCGGACGTTTTAATGAACGTCTTTTTGGTCGCCATCATGCCGCTGGTGTATTACCTTCTGGGTGTGCAGTTTATGGCTGCCATGTATTTGTTCAGTTCGGTATTGGCATGGTTATTTTATAAGAGCTATGAGTCTTATGAGCTCGGCCATTTGGCAAACTGGAGAAAAACCTTTGCCCAGGTAACGCCACTACTTATATGTCTACTGGTTTTGCCTGTTTTCTTTCAATTTGGTTCAGGCATTTTCACTTCAACAGATCTTTTTTTCGATAGCGATCGCTCCATATTAAAACTGCCATTTCCATTTTCCATCATTGCTAACTTTGCGATTTTATTGGGCATAGGCGCTTTTTCACGTGCCAGAGTTTCCCTGCTGTTCATCTTTCTATCTTTTGTGCTGATGACTGTGGCTGTGATCATCAGCACCCCGGCGGCAACGCTGGCGCAAGAATCCAAATTTATCCAGATCGCACAATTCAGCTTGCCGATGTTTGCGCTGATCTCCGGCCAGTTTTTTGAAGAGAACAGAACCCAGGCGACATTTACCTTCGAAAAAGTCTTTTTCTACACCATATTGATTGTGGTTTCCTTACAACTGGCATTCACGTTGTTTGCCGGGGCAGTGACCTTATTGCCATCCATGAAAATATTCAGTATTTACCAGTACTTGCACTATGTGCCTGTCATGTTCATTATCAGTTACACCTTTATTTTTGAACGTTTGTGGCGTGATGCTTACCAGCCTCGCCTGCTATTGCTGCTATGGCTGTTGCTGGCGATATATTCGGTGATGACAGGTTCGCTTTTTATTGTAGCTAACTATCTTATCTGCATGCTGTCTTATGTCTTTTTCTTCGGAAAATTGAAAGAAAACAAACGGTTAAAAACCTTTCTGGGCGTGAATTTCATCATCGTCATTGTTTTTACCTGCCACCAGCATTTCAATTTGATGAAGAACGCCGACTTAGAAGCCGGGCCAGTCAGCATGATCACCAAAGTACAGTACGGCTGGGATCAGAAATCTACTGGTTGGCAAAACCATTTAGACACGATACAAAAGCATCCTCAAACTTTCCTGGTAGGTCATTCACATATTTCAGAACGTGGTAACGCGGCCAGCCCTCACAACTACTACCTGGATTTCATTTATAATTTTGGCTTGGTCGGGCTTTTGCCGATATTGGCGCTGATCATATTTACTGCTTACAGAACCTGGACTCAATACCGCCAGGTCATTTGCAAAGCCAATCTCTTATACCCGCTGCTGTCGATTATATTTCTTCTGCTGATAGAAAATATCTTCTACATGGGCTTAAAGCAGCCTTACCCCGGTATACTCAGTTTTTTTCTGTGGGGCGTTTACCTGAGCCGTTTAAATCAACATAAAAAAAGAACATAAAATGAACTTCACCTACGCATCTCTGGCTGACAACAAATTATCTAAACCGCTTATTTATTTGTTCTGGGCGGGCATATTTCTACTTTATGTCATCAGTGCCAGCAAATACATCGGTCAATCGCATGTCTATTTAATATTCAGCGTCACATCCAATCTTTTGCTTTATTTTGGTTTTAGACGAAATGCCATTTTCTTCGACACCTTTATCGGGATCTTCTTCTGGATAGGCTTTTGGCTCAAGTGCGGCATCAGGCTTATTTCCACCAATGGTATGTTTTATGTGCCGGTCGGCAATTTCGATGGTTCAGCCGCCGCATTTGATAAAGGCTTGCTGGTCAGCAGCGTCGCTTTTCTGGGGCTGCTGATCGCAAGCCTGTTAAGAGAGCAGTTTTTATTCAATTATCCTGAAAAAATCGATGCTGTAAAAACAGGGTTATTCGACTTTTATGTCCGCTATCGCAAAAGCATCTGGGTGGCTTTTTTATTGTTAATATTGGCTGTAGGCATCAGCAATGTTTTTTTAGGTGTCTATCAAAGAGGTAGCATCACCAGAACCATTCTGCCTTTCGGCTTAAATGGCGTTTACAAATGGCTGCTGCTGTTTGGATTGGCGTCTATTTCGGCAGTCATACTCTGGCTTGAGTTCCAGATCAAAAAAACAATCTCCTCCATCACTATTTCCCTGGGTCTGATTGAAGCATTTGTATCAAATGTGTCTCTGTTAAGCAGAGGGATGATCCTGAACTCAGCGGCGTTACTTTACGGCGTATTCAGAAACCTCAAGTTCAGTGGCATCACATTCAGATTACGGCACGTATTTATCGTAGCTATTGTTTTTTCTACATTATTTGTAGGTTCTGTATATATCGTCAATTTCATACGTGCAGATCTTTTTAATAACTTTGAATCCGAAGCAGAAGTTATAGAAGAGATGCATGCGAGCGCTACTCCGCTGTTTATCGACAGGTGGGTAGGCATGGAAGGTGTGATGGCCGTTTCAAGCTACCCCAAACTAGGCTGGCCGTTATGGAAAGAAGCTGTGAATGAAGTGTATGACGAGAACCAGACCAGCTTTTATGATAACAACTTCATCGAATCTTCTTATGTAAAAACGGATAAAAGCAAACACCACTTTATTTCATTACCCGGCATAGTCGCCTTTTTCTTTTACCCTGGGTCATTCTTGTTCCTGTTCATTGCCATGCTGACCGCTGGCTTTGGTGCCGCGCTCATTGAGTATGCCACTTATCAGCTTGGTGGAAAAAATGTGATTCTTTGTTCGTTATTTGCGCAGGTCATCGCCTTCAGGTTTGCAAGCTTTGGCTATGTGCCCAAACAATCCTATTTACTGTTCGGTTCATTAGTATTGAATATACTGATCATATTTCTTGCCAATAAATTCATCTCGACCAAACCCTCGCCTCACTCAAAATGAAAGTATTGATCGTCTCCCAATACTTCTGGCCTGAAAGCTTCAGAATCAATGAAGTAGCACGCGATTTGAAGCAGTCAGGGCATGAGGTAGAGGTACTCACGGGAAAACCCAACTATCCGGAAGGGGTTTTTTATCAGGGCTACAGCGGTGTGAAGACTATGCAAGAGCTATGGAATGATATTCCCGTCCATAGACTGCCTATGGTGGCCAGAGGCCAGAACAATAAATATAAACTTGTCCTCAACTATCTTTCGTTTATTGTTTCCGGCCTGTTGTTTGGCCCGTTTTTACTGCGCAAACGACAATTTGATGTAATTTTCGTTTATGCGCCCTCGCCTATTTTCCAGGTGATCCCCGCTTCATTTATCGGCTGGTTGAAAAAAATACCGGTAGTGTTATGGGTACAGGACCTGTGGCCGCAAAGTGTGTCGGCCACCGGGCATATTGAATCAAAGCTTGCCTTAAGATTGCTTGAGAAAGCAGTATCGTTTGCTTATAGGCATACTGATTTGTTGTTGGTGCAGTCCGAGGCATTTATCCCGCAAATCAAACGACTGAGCACACCGGACACACCGGTGAAGTATTTACCGAATTCTGTCGATGATACGTTCCTGAACCCAGCGGCTCAACATCAGGCATCCATCAAGGCATTGGAGACGGGCTTCAATGTCATGTTTGCAGGAAATATCGGCTCTGCACAAGCGATCGAGACTATTGTAGAGGCTGCTGAGAAACTCAATTCGAATACCCAGATCAAGTTTGTCGTGCTTGGTCGTGGCAGTAAGCTGGAATGGCTAAAGGCGCAAATCAGCAGCAGAAATCTGAATAACATCGTGCTTGCCGGGCATCATCCGGTAGAAGCGATGCCACATTTACTGAGGCAAGCCTCTGCCCTGCTGGTCACGCTCGCCAAACAGCCGATTTTTGAATTAACCATTCCAAGCAAGGTTCAGGCGTACCTGGCCTCTGGCAAACCTGTGATCGCCTGCCTGGATGGTGAAGGTGCGCGAGTGATCCGGGAAGCGCAGGCCGGATTAACCGTTCCGGCTGAAAATGCTGCCTTGCTGGTGGAAGCTGTAATGAAATTGTATGAAACACAGCAGAATGATTTAGAACAAATGGGGCTAAATGGGCAAAACTATTTTAAAATGCACTTTCAGCATCATTTAGTCATGAATTCGCTTATCAGTTACCTACAAGCAGCGATTCAACAAAAACAGGGGCGTTAACTTGAGAGTTTTAATACTCGGGATCAGTGGCATGTTGGGTAGTGCCATGTACCGTTTTTTTTCTGAAAAAAATACGCATGAGGTTTGGGGTACGGTCCGTAATAAAAGTAGCCTGCGTTTCTTTTCTGAAAAAGATCACGCCAGCATCATCAGTGATGTGGATGTGCTTAACCACCATACATTGGTAACCATTCTAGCGCAGGTAAAACCTGACTATGTCATCAACTGTATCGGGCTGGTCAAACAATTAGCTGAAGTCGATGATCCGCTCATCACTCTGCCAGTGAATGCTTTGCTGCCTCATCAGCTGGCAAGGCTATGTGCTTTGGGCGGCGCCAGGTTGCTGCAAATCAGCACTGATTGTGTTTTTTCTGGAAACAAAGGAAATTACGCTGAAAATGACATTTCTGATGCCACTGATCTGTACGGCAAGTCAAAGTTTATTGGCGAGCTGGACTATGCGCATACTGTCACGGTCAGGACTTCTATTGTCGGCCATGAGTTACAAAGCAAGCACAGCCTGGTTGACTGGTTCCTATCGCAGAAGGAAACCTGTAAAGGCTACACTAAAGCCATTTTTTCCGGCTTGCCCACCATCACTTTGGCTGGAATCATTCATGACTATATTATTCCCAATACCCAACTCAGCGGTGTCTTTCATGTCGCTTCAAGTCCTGTTTCAAAATTTGAGTTACTGTCGCTGATTGCACTGCAATACGATCAAAAAACGGCCCTTATTGAAGATAACACCATCGTCATTGACCGTTCATTAAACGCTGACAAATTCAAACTGGCTACAGGATATGTGGCACCTTCCTGGCCAGTCCTCATAAAACAATTACATCAATACTATCAATCTTTAGGAAATCATCGTGTTTGATAATAAAGTGCTCATGATCACCGGTGGTACCGGCTCTTTTGGTAACACTGTTCTGAAGAGATTCTTGTCTACAGATGTACGCGAGATCCGCATCTTCAGCCGGGATGAAAAAAAACAGGAAGACATGCGCATTGCGCTGAATAACAGCAAACTCAAATTCTATATTGGCGATGTCCGTGATTACCACAGTATTTCCCAGGCCATGCAGGGAGTAGATTACGTATTTCATGCCGCGGCTTTAAAACAGGTGCCTTCTTGTGAGTTTTACCCGATGGAAGCGGTAAAAACCAATGTACTGGGTACTGAGAATGTCATGAACGCTGCGATCGCCAATAACGTAAGCCGAGTTGTGGTGTTAAGTACTGACAAGGCAGTCTATCCAATCAATGCGATGGGTATTTCCAAAGCGATGGCTGAGAAACTGGTTGTTGCCAAGGCCCGACTGCAACCAGAAAATAGTACGGTGTTTTGCTCAACACGCTACGGCAATGTCATGGCCTCGCGTGGTTCAGTGATTCCACTATTCGTTTCGCAGCTAAAATCCGGTCAGCCTTTGACGATTACGGATCCGAATATGACGCGATTCCTGATGTCATTGGAAGACTCGGTAGACCTGGTGTTGTATGCATTTGAACACGGCACGCAAGGGGATATTTTTGTGCAGAAGGCCCCGGCATCTACAGTGCAAGACCTGGCCGTTGCATTAAAAGAAGTATTCAATCAGAGCGGGGAGATCCGCCTGATTGGCACGCGTCACGGAGAGAAACTGTATGAGTCATTGATCTCAAGAGAAGAGATGGCGCATGCGCAGGATATGGGAGGCTATTACCGTATCCCTGCGGATAACCGTGACCTGAATTATGCCAAGTACTTTAGCGAGGGCGAAGAAAAGATTGCAAAGTTCGACGACTACACCTCGCATAACACGCAAAGATTAAATATTGAGCAGGTCAAAGCCCTGTTGCTTAAACTGGATTACATACAGGAAGAATTGAATGCTTAAGGTAATGACCATTGTTGGTACGCGTCCGGAGCTCATCAAGATGAGCCGGGTGATTGCCGCGTTTGACCAGCATACCAAGCATATTCTGGTGCATACCGGTCAGAACTACGACTATGAACTCAACCAGGTATTTTTTGATGACTTAAGCATCCGCAAACCTGACTACTTTCTGGAAGCGGTAGGTGAAAACGCGGCGCAAACGATTGCACGTGTGATCGAGAAAGCAGATGAAGTGTTTGCATTGGAACAGCCAGATGCAGTGATGTTATATGGAGACACCAACTCTTGCCTGGCAGTGATTGCTGCGAAACGACGGAAAATACCGGTTTTTCATATGGAAGCGGGTAATCGCTGCTTTGATCAACGCGTGCCGGAAGAATTGAACCGCAAAGTACTGGATCATCTGAGTGATATTAATCTTGTGCTCACCGAACATGCGCGCAGGTACCTTCTGGCAGAAGGGATACCACCGGAAACCATTATTAAAACCGGCTCGCATATGCGTGAAGTGCTTGATTATTACATGCCCAAGATTACAAGTTCTGATGTACTTAGCAAGATGGGACTGTCATCAAATCGGTTTTTTATCGTCAGTGCCCATCGTGAAGAGAATGTGGATAGCACAGAAAATCTGACTGACTTGCTTGAAACACTCAATGCCGTGGCTGAAACATATAACCTGCCAGTGATTGTTTCCACCCATCCCAGAACTCAAAAACGTCTGGATGCCCTAGGCGAACAAACGATTCACCCTCACATCCAGTTTATGAAACCATTTGGTTTCTGTGATTACATCAAATTGCAAATGGAGGCATTGTGTGTGATTTCGGACAGCGGCACGATTACCGAAGAAGCCTCCCTGCTCAATTTGCCAGCCATCACGATTAGAAATGCGCACGAACGTCCCGAAGGGATGGATGTCGGCACATTGATCATGAGCGGCCTAAAAAAAGAACGGGTACTCGATGCCATCAATGTCACCGTTAACCATTACGATGTCGGTCATCGAACCTCCCATCCAGTGGTCGATTACGAAAACCAGTTCGTGTCCACGCAAGTGTTGAAAGTCGTATTGAGTTATGTCGACTATATCAATAGAACCGTGTGGTCAAAACCGCAAGCCTGACGCATGAAACTCTTGATCACCGGTGCCAGCGGATTTGTCGGCAAGTTTTTACAGAAGACATTGATTGGACAACATGACGCGTTTAACCTAAGTCGCGAGGCGACTGAAGACCTGCTCAAGGCTGAGTCTTACCCGGAGACTTATGGTCAGGTGGACACTCTGATTCACTTGGCCGGGCGCGCGCATGTCATGCATGAAACTGAAGAAGATATTTACCAAGCGTATGCTGCCGTGAATATTGAGTACACGCTTAAAGTGGCTGAATTAGCGAGACGCCTCAAGATCAAGCGATTTCTGTTTTTAAGCTCAGTTAAAGTGAATGGTGAGGCCTCCAGCCAGCCTTTTACTGAAGCAGATATTCCCGCGCCACTGGATGCTTATGGTAAGACCAAGCTTGAGGCTGAAATCGCGCTCAAGGAATTTTGTACAGCACACCAAATCGAATTAGTGATTATTCGCCCTCCCCTCATTTACGGGCCTGGCGTTAAAGCAAACTTCAGGCAATTAATTAAACTCTGCATGTTACCCCTGCCTTTGCCATTTGCGGCCGTTCATAACAAAAGAAGCTTTATCAGCCTGGATAATCTGACCGATTTTATTGTGTTATGTAGCTGGCACCCCAAGGCCGCTAGTCAAACTTTTCTGGTTTCAGATGGGGAAGATGTTTCTACTGCCGCATTGATTAAAACTATCCGGCAGGTGAACAAGCAAAAATCTTTGCTTATCCCCTTGCCTGTTTGGTTTCTAACGTTGCTGTTTAAACTCATCGGCAAATCCGGCTTGGCATTGCGATTAATGGGTTCATTACAAGTGGATATTTCAAAAGCAAAAACTCAACTCGGATGGCAACCGAAAATAAGTTTTCATGAAGGTATTTTGCGGACATTAAAAGAATAATGATGTTGAAGAGACTGCTAGATATTGTTTTAACTATCACGGGAATAATAGTGTTACTTCCGTTTATTATTGTCACCTACCTCTTGGTTAAACTCAGTTCAACCGGACCTGCTTTGTATTGGAGCCAACGAGTAGGCAGGAACAACCAGATTTTCCTGATGCCGAAATTTCGCTCCATGCGGATCGGGACACCACAGATCGCCACGCATTTAATGAATCAGCAAGTGAACCCGGATGCATTCCTGACGCCGGTGGGTAGCTTTATCAGGAAAACCAGCTTGGATGAATTGCCGCAGTTATGGAGTGTGCTGAAAGGTGACATGTCCATTGTGGGGCCACGCCCTGCCCTGTTTAATCAGGATGACCTGATCACTTTACGCACTGAAAATAATGTTCACAGCTTGAAACCTGGAATTACCGGCTGGGCGCAAATCAATGGGCGAGACGAGATTCCAATCCCGAGCAAGGTAGCGCTGGATACCTATTATCTTAATCATCAATCCCTGTGGCTAGATTTTAAAATCATCATCATGACCATAGTCAAAGTATTAAGACGTGATAACATCACGCATTAATCTCTCTTAACAAACGTTTAAATGCTCAAACTTCCTGTTCGTTTTTTATCCGCACTAGCCTTCATGCATGACGGGCTGGCGCTGGCGCTGGCGTGGTGGATCGCATTTTTATTTCGTTTTAACTTTGAAGTCCCCGGTGAATATAAGGGCTATTTTTTAGAGGGCTTGCCAGCCATTTTTATTTCTTACAGCATTTGCTTTAAAGCGTTTGGACTTTACCGCGGCCTATGGCGATTTGCCAGCCTGCCGGATTTAAAGCGTATCGTGCGTGCAATTGCATTTGGTGCCCTGCTCACAGCCAGTTTTGCTTTGGTGGCACATCCCGCCATCATTATTCCAAGGTCAGTGCTATTTATTCATCCGATGTTGCTGGTGATCATGATGGGTGGCAGTCGTTTTCTGTATCGTTCCTGGAAAGAAAGACGTTTATTTAACAATGTCGCCGCGCAAGGCAAGCCCGTCATCGTCATTGGCGTGGAAGACAGTTCGCTTAATCTGATCAAGGAGTTAAGCAAAAGCCCGGAATGGCGTGTGGTAGCCATGATAGACCCGAACAAGAAGCTGGTGGGGCGCGAGATCATGCACACCAAGGTCGAAGGTGGTTTGGAGGATATTCCTCAGATTGCAGAACGCTATGGCTCCTTGCATTGCATGATTGCGATGCCGGGTAGCCGCCATGAGAAACGACGCCTGGCGGTAGAGGCAGCGCGACAAGTGGAAGGCATGGAAGTGTTGACGTTACCGGCCATGTCAGACCTGATCAGTGGCCGCGTGAGTTTGTCGCAGATCCGCAAGATTGATGTGGAGGATTTACTCGGCCGAGATGTGGTGCAGCTGGATACACATGGCTTGAGTACCATGCTGGCAAATAAAGTGGTGTTGGTATCAGGCGCGGCGGGGTCGATTGGCTCTGAGCTTTGCCGCCAGATTTTAAGCTTTCATCCATCGCAGCTGATTTGCCTGGATATTTCCGAATATGCCCTGTATACGCTGCAACAGGAATTCAGCCAATGTACGACTGATACCGAGTTAGTGTATGTCGTAGCTGATGTTAAAAATCGCGTGCGCATCCAGCGGGTTTTGCAGAATCACCAGCCTGATGTGGTGCTGCATGCAGGCGCTTACAAACATGTGCCTATGATGGAGCATTTTAATGTGGTCGAAGCGCTGCAAAATAATGCTTATGGTACTTACCAGATAGCTTCAGCCTGCCAAGCGGCCCATGTACCGACCTTTGTACTGGTTTCAACGGACAAAGCCGTGAATCCGACCAATGTCATGGGCGCCAGCAAACGCCTGGCAGAGCTGATTTGCCAGGGATTACAGCATAAGGAGAAAGCCGTAACGCGTTTTATTACCGTGCGCTTTGGCAATGTGCTGGGCAGCAGTGGTAGCGTCATCCCAAAATTCCGCGAACAGATTGCGTATGGCGGGCCGATTACCATTACCCACCCGGAAATCACGCGTTACTTTATGTCTATCCCGGAAGCTGCACAACTTGTCTTGCAAGCCGCTACCATGGGGAACGGCGGCGAAGTATTTGTGCTGGACATGGGCACGCCGGTCAAAATCATTGATCTGGCACGCGACATGATTAAGTTGTCCGGCTTGCAAGAGCACGATATCCGGATTGAATTTACCGGCCTGCGTCCTGGCGAAAAACTCTATGAGGAGCTGCTTGCCGATGATGAAAACACGCTGCCTACCAGTCACGAAAAATTGCGTATTGCACAGGCGCGTACTGCAGATAGCGTTTGGTTAGCCAGCCTGCTGGAATGGTTGACCAAAAGTCCGCATTTAGCTGAATCGCAGATCAAACAAGACCTGCAGCGCTGGGTCGAAGAATACCAGCCTGACACACGCCCGCCACCAAGCATCTCCTTACGGGGCGATACCCTGTCTCTGGATACCCTCCCTTCCCCTTCTCAGCAGATTCATTGATAGGCGGCCTTTACTCACCCTGAAAAAGGCCAGTCTGGCCTTTTTATTTACGCATTAAGCACAGGCGATGGTTTGATGTCGTTTACAATATCAACCCATTCAACAATCTCTGCCCTAACGCCCTTTATGCCTCATATTACGCTTGATAATGCCAGCCTGGCATTCGGTCATCATGCCTTGCTTGCCCAAGCCTCATTTCAGTTAGACCCAGGCGAACGCGTCGGTTTGATTGGCCGCAATGGGGCAGGTAAATCCAGTTTACTGAAAGCCATTGCTGGCACCATCAAACTGGATGAGGGCACCGTATGGCGGGCACCAGGCGTGCGCGTGGTCTATGTGCCACAAGAACCTGAACTGGATGACACTCACTCCGTATTTGAAGCGGTGGCAGAAGGCTTGGGCAGCCTGCAACAAACCATCATTGACTACCACCAGGTCACCCATGATATGGGCATGCCGGATGCCAATATTGAGGCGCTGATGGAACACATGCAGGCATTACAGCATGAAATGGATGCGCAAAATGGCTGGGTAGCGCAATCGCGTGTCGAAACCGTGCTCAGCCGCTTAAAGCTGGATGCGGATGTCCTGGTCTCCACACTCTCTGGTGGCTGGCGTAAACGCGTAGCACTTGGGCGTGCGCTCGTGGCCGAGCCTGAAGTCTTATTGCTGGATGAGCCGACCAACCACCTGGACCTGGAAGCCATCGAGTGGCTGGAGGATTTGTTATTGGGATTTAATGGCAGTGTGTTGTTTATTACCCATGACCGCCGTTTCCTGGACAAGCTGGCCACCCGCATTACTGAACTTGACCGTGGCAACCTGACAGACTTTGTGGGCAACTTTACACAATACCAAATTAAAAAAGAAGAGCTGCTCGCGGTAGAAGAAACGCATGCTGCCAAATTCGATAAATTTCTGGCACAGGAAGAGGTCTGGATCCGCCAGGGCATTAAAGCACGCCGCACGCGTAATGAAGGACGTGTCAGAAGACTGGAAGCACTACGCCTGGACCGTGCTGCCAGGCGTGAGCGTCAAGGCGACGTCAAACTCAACCTGGATGCGGGTGAACGCAGCGGTAAACTGGTAGCAGAGCTTGATCAGGTATACAAGTCATATGGTGATAAAACATTGATCAAAGGGTTCAGCACCCGTATTTTACGTGGCGATAAAATTGGTTTGCTCGGCCCGAACGGCATTGGCAAATCCACGCTGTTGAAGCTTATCCTGGGTGACATTGAAGCGGATAGTGGCGACATTCAGCGTGGCACAAAAGTGAATGTTGCTTATTTTGACCAGATGCGCGAGCAGCTGGATGAAGAAGCGACATTGGCCGATACCATTAGCCCAGGCTCGGACTTTGTCGAAATTGGTAATGAGCGTAAACATGTCATCAGCTACCTGGAAGACTTCCTGTTCCCGCCACAACGCTCACGATCACCGGTGAAATCACTTTCCGGTGGCGAACGCAACCGTTTACTATTGGCGCGCCTGTTTGCCCGCCCCGCCAATGTCCTTGTACTGGATGAGCCGACAAATGACCTGGATATCGACACGCTTGAACTACTGGAGAACCTGTTACAGGATTACACAGGTACCCTTTTCCTGGTTAGCCATGACCGGGCCTTTCTGGAAAACACTGTCACCCAAGTGATTGCGTTTGAAGGACAAGGGAAATTGACGGAATTTGGTGGTGGATATGATGACTGGTTAAGATTTAGCCAGGATCGCAATCAAAAACCCGCTGCCACACAAAAAGCATCGGCCGCGCCAGCATCAGCAGCCATGCCTAAGGAAACGACACGCAAAAGCTTGAGCTTCAAGGAGCAACGCGAGCTCGAGACCTTACCTGAAGAGATTGAATTGTTAGAGCAAGAGCAATCAGACATTCAAACACAATTAGCGCAGCCTGATATTTATAAACAGACACCAGAGCTAGCGAAAACACTACAGGAAAGACTGAGCGAAATTGAAACATTAGTCATGCAAAAGCTGGAGCGTTGGGAAATACTGGAAAGTGCGCGTTAATCCAATTCTATTTAACCTTGGCTTCATTTAATTACACTGCCATCTCGACAATAAAAAAGCCGAATCATACCGATTCGGCTTTTTTATAAATCCAAAGCTTAAACAGAGAAGCTTGCGCGTGAACTATTGCCACCATGCGCCTGACCGTTTTTGCCGTAAAGCTGTGTGTTATTTGCGGCTTTACCTTGCAGGGCATCCAGTTTTTCCTGGTTGCGTTGAAAATGTTTATTGATCAGCACACCATTCAGGCGATTGAGCTCTTTCGCTTGCGCCAATTGCCGCTGGAAATTTACCCAGGCATCATCGATGGCAGGGCTTGAAAGCAACTCCAGCCATTTGGACATCCCGTTCTCATTGGCTTCAAACCCTGCCGCCGCGAGTGCTGAGTAGCGTTGGTTGGCTGCTTCACCCAAGGCTTGCAGGAGCCCTACCCGCTTGTCTACCATTTGCTCAATGATATCCAGGTCGGCAGAGATCAATGCCGTTTGCTCGTTATGCAAATCGTTAACCAACTCGGCCACCAGGGTGGCATCTGCCTCAAAACTAATGGCCGGAACTGAAGTTCGATCTGCATGACTCATAGCATCATCCTTTATTCGGTTTTATTAAATCTTTAACTGTTTGCAGCAAACCATCCGCCACTTTGGCGGTGTCTACCGAGAAATCGCCACGGGCAATAGCCGCTTTGATTTCATCAACTTTATTAGTGTCGAAAACTTCACCGTTTGCCAAACCGGCTTCCAGTGATTGCAACTGCACCGAAGCTGCAGACAACGTCACATTATCTGTGCTGGGGTTGCCGGAAGCGCTGGTAGTTTTTTCGCTACTTTTGCTATTAGTGCTTTTATCGAGCACTGGTTTATCAACGGTACCAAGTTTTTTAATAGAGTCTGAAATATTCATGCCGCACCTCTGCTTCTGTTTGTCTGGATGTAAGGGTGTCGAAAACCCTCAATTGTTAACAGTACTATCGGCATAGTTTAAGCGAACTTTAGTGCTGAATATACTTTTTATCTCAAGTTTATGATCAACAAGCATTTTTAGCTTTAAAAGTTGTGGCGCAGACTAAAAACGTACATCTACTTTCCCTGAAGCTTGCGCGACACCTTTAATGATCTGACCATTACTTACCTTCACATCTACCACCTGACCAACGTTGGCAGTTTGCATGGCGGTTCCATCTGCAGAGATCACAAATCCTTCACCACGGCTGTTTAACTGAACCATTTGTCCCTGCATGATGACTGGCATTGCTTTGAGCAACTCTGGTCTGAGCACTGTACCCAACGGCATATTCAATGATGCTTTTTTACCTTCCAGCATAGAGACATCAGTAATAATCCCTGCAGGTAACTTGGTTATATCACCGGTTTGCATCACGATATCTGACGCTTGCACGGGTGATCCCTGGCTGACCGGTAAACCAATCACCGCATATTCGCCCCATACTTGCACATCCGCTTGTACATATAGCGTCCACGGCTTGGTTGCTGATTGCAAACAGCGCACCCCAATGTGCGTTTTACCCCACAAGCGTGCGCCCTGCACGTTAAATCCTTCCATCAGGTCACAGTCCGCGATACGGATACGGTTATCCAATGGCTGGATTTCAATATTCACTTTACCTGGATAGCCCTGCGTCTGACCTTGCACATACTGCATCACCGTCTGATAAACACGCGAGTGCATATCACTCGCAGCCGGCAATGCCAGCCGCTGGTTAGTGGCAACCGCAGCATTCGGCACACGATCGGCGGCTTGCACGTGGCAAGCAAAAAGCCAGATCAGGCCTGGAATCACTGCAGCAAAAATGGTAAGCAGACGAGGTTTCATGGAGTCTCATTCTACGCACGACAGATGTAAATGATTGATGAAATAAAGGGTATTTCACCCTCTTAATCCAAGAATGATTATTGTCTTCGCCGCGTACACTAAGCACAGCTAGTAAAAGTCATGTGTGCGTGAAAGCAGGCCCGCTTATCAGGGTTAACGACGTCAGATGGCAAAACTTTAAAAGACCTTGAGATTTCTGTCGGGGAATGCCCGGGAAAGGAAAAGACGATGATCAATAAACTGGATGCTGCGTTTAGTTTTCACCAGACAGCGCTGCGCGTGCGCAATCAGCGCCAGGAATTGCTTGCTTCGAATATTGCCAATGCCGATACCCCGCAATACAAGGCACGTGACCTGGATTTCAAGTCCGCCATGCAAGCAGCCCTGCAACCTAATACAGGCACAGGCACTTCCCAACAACCGGCCGGGCTTTTACAACAAACCAATGGCGCACACATGAAGGGTAGCGCAGGGAATGGGCTGACCGGTTCCAGCGACGTGCTGTTCCGCTCTGTGCTGCAAGGCTCAGTGGATGGCAACACAGTCGATATGGATGTGGAACGTAATGCTTACGTAGATAACGGCATCCGTTATGAAGCCAGCCTGACCATGATGTCTGGCCAGATTAAAAAAATGCTGTCGGCCATTACGGGCCAGTAAGAATAAAGGAGCAAGCATATGTCTTTATTTAATGTATTCAAGATTTCCGGTTCTGCGATGAGTGCACAATCTCTGCGGCTGAATACCGTCGCCAGTAACCTGGCCAACGCGGATAGCGTCGTAAGCTCAGACGGCAAGCCTTACCAGGCCAAACAGGTGGTATTTAAAGCGGTGCAGGATGCTGCCACCAACTCCAGCACGGTACAAGTTGACCGTGTGATTGAAGATACCAAGCCAGGCAAAATGGTCTACGACCCCAAAAACCCGATGGCAAACAGCGATGGCTATCTCACCATGCCTAACGTCAATGTCACGGAAGAAATGGTGAACATGATTTCAGCTTCACGCGCTTACCAGAACAACGTGGAAACCATGAATGCTGCCAAATCCATGCTGCTCAAGACACTCAATATCGGTCAATAACCTTATATAAGGATTTTTAACATGACAACCGTCAATACAAACCAGGTATCGCAGGACATTCTTGATGCGGTCAACAAGAAAAACAGTTCTAAAGGCAGCAACGTTGATGAAGCGCAAGACCGCTTTATGACACTGCTGGTGACGCAGATGAAAAACCAGGATCCATTGAACCCGATGGATAACGCGCAGGTGACCAGCCAGATGGCGCAACTGAACACCGTAACTGGTATCAACAAACTAAATGAAACCATGAGCAGCCTGATCAGTAGCGTGCAACTGGGCCAATCCTACCAGGCTACCAGCATGATAGGCCATAGCGTTCTGGTGTCAGGCAATAACCTGACCCATGCTGACGCCGGTGGCTATTTTGGTGTCAACGTCCCTAACGGTGCAGATACCGTGTCAGTGAATATCAAAGATGGTGCCGGACAAATTGTACGCACCCTCAGCTTTGGCAAACAGGAAGTGGGCGTGAATGCCTTAAGTTGGGACGGCAAAAACAATGAAGGCATAGTGGCCCCTAGCGGCAATTACACCTATGAAATCACCGCCAAGATTGGCGATACCACAACCACCAGCTCTGCACTCAGCCTGGCGCAAGTTCAAAGCGTGTCCAACAGCACCAGCGGCATCAAGCTTAACTTGAGTAACAACACGGCAGTCGCAGTCTCTGACGTCGTCGAAATATTCTAATTTGTCTATTAATTTTATTTGAAGAATTTAGTCTTTCTCCAGGAGATCACATCATGAGTTTTCAACAGGGTTTAAGTGGCTTGAACGCAGCTTCCAAACAATTGGAGGTGATTGGTAACAACGTATCTAACGCCAACACCGTTGGTTTCAAGCAATCACGTGCCGAGTTTTCGGATATGTTCGCGGCTTCACTGATAGGCAGTGGCGCAGCGCAAATCGGTATTGGTACTAAACTGGCGGACGTAAACCAGCAATTTACCCAAGGCAATATCACCGCTACCAACAATACCCTGGATATCGCCATTAACGGCGGTGGTTTCTTCCGCCTGAGCAACAACGGCGCTGTGACATATACCCGTAACGGCCAGTTCCAGATGGATAAGAATGGCTATATCGTCACTAGCGATGGCAAACGCCTGATGGGTAATCCTGCTGATGCCCTTAACGGGTCTTCTCCTGTTGAGTTGCAGATTGATACCAGTGATTTGAAACCGGTCACGACTACCGAAATCAGCGGTCAATATAACCTGAACTCGGAAAGCCCTGTCATCGACCAGACAGTCAGGCCTTTCGATCCACAAGATCCGCTCAGCTATACCAACGCTACCGCGATCAAGGTATATGACGATCTGGGTAATGCACATAACATCCAAAGCTATTTTGTAAAAACAGCCGCGAACACATGGAGCCTTTACACCACTGCGGATGGGACCAACATTACCCCAGCACCAGTTCCACAAATGAACTTCTCCGGTACCGGCGTGTATGACACTGCTACTTCAACAGTTGGCAACATCACTTTCACACCAACCACCGGTTCCGGTCCTGTGACTGTCGCGATGGATTATTCCAACAGTACGCAATATGGCGCAACCTTCAGCGTGAACAAACAGACGCAGGATGGTTATACCTCCGGCCGTATTGCCAGCTTCACAGTGGGTGATGACGGTGTGATCCTAGGCCGTTATACCAATAACGAAACCAAACAACTGGGCCGCGTTGTGCTGGCCAACTTTGCCAACCCTAACGGACTGGTATCCCTGGGCGGCAACCAGTGGCAGGCAACTAACGAATCTGGAGCTGAACTGATTGGCTCGCCAGGCAGCAGCACCATGGGTGTATTGCAATCTTCTGCCCTGGAAGACTCAAACGTTGACCTGACCGGCGAGTTAGTAAATATGATCACTGCACAACGTATTTACCAGGCCAACGCCCAAACGATCAAGACCCAGGACCAAGTATTACAAACCCTGGTCAACCTGAGATAAGTAGCGCACTGACTTTAAGCTGAATCTTGACTATTGAATGACTAAGGAGCTGGTATGGATCGCCTGATTTACACTGCAATGACAGGGGCAAAACATATTCTGGAGCAACAGGCCACGACTGCCCATAACCTGGCAAACGCGACCACTACCGGTTTCAAGGCGCAGGTAGACAGTTTCCGCGCGGTACCGGTACTTGGTGATGGTTTGCCTACCCGCGCTTTTGTCGTCGATGCGACGGTAGGTACCGATTACAAATCCGGTGCCATCCAGCAGACCGGCCGTGACCTGGATGTAGCCGTCACCGGCGAAGGCTGGATCGCAGTGCAGCGTGCCGATGGCTCTGAAGGCTATACCCGCAACGGCGCATTGAAAATCAATGAAAACGGCCAGCTGCAAACTTCTACTGGCCTCAATGTGATGGGTGATGGTGGCCCGATTAGCATCCCGCCGGACTCGGCGATCGCTATTGGCAAAGACGGCACCATTTCAACGGTGAGCAATTTAACCACGCCTAGCCCCAGCACCATTATCGGCAGGATCAAGCTGACTAACCCCCCACCTGCCAGCATGAAGCGTGCTGACGATGGTGTATTTGTCACGGAAAATGGCCGGCCAGCACCTGCTGACGCCAATGTGACCGTGGCAGGCGGCGCGCTCGAAAGTAGCAATGTCAATGTAGTCGAAACCATGGTCAATATGATCAGCCTGGCACGCGGTTTTGAAATGCAAATGAAGATGCTGGAAAACGCGCAAAACAACGCTGGAAAAGCCGATCAACTCTTCAGTTTGAATGGCTAAGGTCTGTCATATTATTGACGGTATGAACAAGGGTTTTCACCCAAAGGAGTAAACGATGATACGCTCATTATGGATTTCCAAAACCGGTCTGGATGCGCAACAAACGCAAATGGACGTTATTTCACACAACCTGGCTAACGTCAGCACCAGTGGCTTCAAGAAATCACGTGCAGTATTCGAAGATTTGCTCTACCAGAACATTCGTCAGCCTGGCGCACAGTCCTCGCAGCAAACCCAGCTGCCTAGCGGATTGCAACTGGGTACAGGTGTAAAACCCGTAGCCACCGAGCGTATTTTCACCCAGGGTAACCTGCAGCAAACAGATAACAGTAAAGATGTCGCCATTCAAGGTAACGGCTTCTTCCAGATCCTGATGCCGGATGGCAGCACGGCTTACACACGTGATGGTTCTTTCCAGATGGATGCGCAAGGCCAACTGGTCACCTCCAGTGGCTTCCCGGTACAACCGGCAATCACCATTCCTGCCAATGCACAATCATTGTCCATTGGCCGTGATGGCGTCGTGTCGATCACGACTGCAGACTCCACTGCATCAACACAGATCGGCCAAATCCAGCTGGCAACCTTTATCAACCCGACCGGCCTGCAATCCAAAGGTGAAAACCTGTATGTGGAAACCACCGCTTCAGGTAACCCTAATACTAATACTCCAGGCTCCAACGGTGCAGGGTTGTTACAACAGAACTACCTTGAAACATCCAACGTCAACGTTGTCGAAGAACTGGTAAGCATGATCCAAACCCAGCGTGCTTACGAAATTAACAGCAAGGCCATTACAACCTCTGACCAGATGTTGCAAAAACTATCACAGATGTAAATTTTGTTTGAAGGTTGGCATCATGCATAAAACGTTTATCAGCTTATTGTTTTGCCTGGCAATCGCCCAGCTGCTTGGCGGTTGCTCAGTGACGCCTTCTACCATCGTACAAAAACCTGAAACACCACGCTCCACTTTGGCTCGTCCTGATGCGCGTACCGAAGGCGCTATCTTCAATACCGCAGGCTATCGCCCATTGTTTGAAGACCGCAGGCCACGTTATGTGGGTGATATCCTGACTGTGCGTATTACAGAAAATACTACCGCCAACAAAGCGTCTGACAACGGCCAGAGCAAAGATGGTTCAGTGGGCGCTTCCATTACCGGCCTGTTTGGGCATAACGTGCCTAAATCAGCCTTTAATGCAGGCTCTGCATTATCCTTTAAAGATAAAGCCAGTGCTGATGCCAGCAACACTTTCAGCGGCTCTGTCACCGCGACTGTGGTCGATGTGTTACCTAATGGCTACCTGGTCATCAGCGGCGAAAAACAAATCGGCTTTGACAAAGGTACCGAATATGTCAGGTTTTCCGGTGTGGTTAACCCGGACACCATTACCATCGGTAATGAAGTACTTTCTACCAAAGTGGCGGACACACGTGTTGAGTATCGCTCCAGCAGCAAGATTGATGCTGCCGAAGCGTTCTCCATCTTCTCCCGCTTCTTCCTTAGCATGATCCCGTTATAGGAGAGTTGAACATGCCAAGCCTGTTTAACACATTCACCCGCACTGCCACGCAGCTACTTAACCTGATACTGGTATCGGGTTTGGTGCTTTCAGCGCCTTTAGCGCATGCAGAGCGTATCAAGGACATCAGCAACATTCAGGGCGTACGCGCCAACCAGTTGATCGGTTATGGTTTGGTGGTAGGCCTGGATGGCACCGGTGATATGACTACGCAAACGCCATTTACCGTACAAAGTATTATCAGCATGATGAACCAGATGGGTATCACTTTGCCTCCTGGTACCAACCTGCAACTGAAAAACGTCGCCGCCGTGATGGTGACCAGCTCCCTGCCCGCTTTCGCCCAACCAGGCCAAACGCTGGACGTCACTGTGTCCTCCATGGGGAATGCCAAGAGTTTGCGTGGCGGTACATTGCTGATGACACCATTAAAAGGTGCTGATGGGCAGATTTATGCCATGGGCCAGGGTAACCTGGTCGTTGGCGGCGTGGGTGCTGCAGCGAATGGCAGCTCGGCACAGATCAATCACCTGAGCGTGGGCCGTATTTCAGATGGTGCCACGGTTGAACGTGCCCTGCCTAACACGTTGCTGAATCAGGATCTGGTCAAACTCGAACTGAAGGAAAGTGATTTCTCCACTGCCAATAATGTGGTGGAAGCCATCAACAAGAAATTTGGGCCGATGACTGCACAGGCTGAAAGCGGCCGTGTGATCCAGGTGCGCCCACCGGAAACCATGAGCCGTGTCTCTTTCCTGGCTAACCTGGAAACTATCAACGTGGCACTGGCCGCAACACCAGCCAAGATCATCATGAATGCACGTACCGGATCCGTGGTCATGAATAAGGCAGTGACGCTGGATAGCTGCGCTGTTTCTCATGGCAACCTGTCTGTGGTCGTCAATACTTCACCAGTGATTTCACAGCCTGGCCCGTTCTCGAATGGCCAGACCGTATCCACTGCCATTTCCGAGATCAATATCAATAAGGAACCTGGCAAAGTACTCAAATTGAATAATGGCGCCAACCTGGCTGATGTGGTCAAAGCGCTGAATGCAATTGGCACCACACCGCAAGACCTGCTGGCGATTTTGCAGGCGATGAAAGCCGCTGGCGCGCTGAACGCCGAGCTTGAGGTTATCTAAGCGAGATTGCCATGCAACCACGTGTCGATCCTAACAGTCTTGCAATAGATGGCAGCGCACTGAATGGCCTGAAAAACGCCAAAAGTGACTCACCGGAAGCCATTCGCGCTGTCGCCCGCCAGTTTGAAGGCGTGCTGATGAACATGATGCTGAAAAGCATGCGCGATACTGTGCCGCAAGATGGCATCACCGATAATGAACAGAGCAAAATGTTTATGGGCATGCTGGACCAGCAGCTCACCACGCAACTCAGCCAGAAAGGCATGGGCCTGACTGAAGTACTGGTCAGGCAATTGAGCAAGTTCAGCCCCAAGCCGGCCGAAGACACTGAAAAAACCAAAACACAACTGCATGGCACCAAAAATGATCTGGTGAATGGGCTTTCTTCCAGCAATCCATCTTTGAGTAATCTGGCCTCTAGTGGCACGGCTTCGGGCAAAGCTGTATTGATGCAAGCCGCACAAAAAATCCGTGATGCCTACCAGCAATGGGAAGCTACCAAACCTGAAACTGCCAGTACCGATAATGATACCGCCTGGGCGCGCGGCATTCCTGAACTGCCACCATTGATGGAAGAAACGCAGGAAAATGCGAAAAACTTCACATTGCCGCAAGCTGCACCGTTAGCGTCGGCCATGAGCGAAGTCGCCAGCAAAACCCAGCAATTTATCCAGCGCATGTTACCGCATGCCCAGGCTGCCAGTAGTGATTCCGGTATCCCGGCTAAATTCATGATCGGCCAGGCCGCACTGGAAAGTGGCTGGGGAAAACACGAAATCAAGACCACTAACGGTGTGAATAGTCATAACCTGTTCGGTATCAAAGCGGATGCCAGCTGGAAAGGCAAAGTGGCGAACAGTGTCACTACCGAGTACATCAATGGCGTCAAGGAAACCCGCGTAGAAAAATTCCGCGCCTATGACAGTTACAGCGATGCCTTCAAAGACTATGCAAAACTGATTTCACAAAATCCGCGCTACGAAAAAGCCATGAATAACACGCACGATGCCAGCGCTTACGCGCATGAACTACAACGTGCGGGTTACGCCACAGATCCGCAATACGGCAAAAAACTGACTCAGGTGATCAAGCATCTGCAAAGTTAGTATGAAGGGAACACGGGATCATTGATTGATCGAGATGTAGTGCAAGAAGCACGGAACGCTGAAATATCTAGCATAAGTTATACAGCTAGGTTTCGAGTATCGGGCAACGCAGCAGTTCTCTCGCACAGACATTTATTCCCTGTTTACTAAAGAATTAGAAAAAACTGCCGTTAGGCTAAATAACTGTAACTTTACATACGTGTCGAACACTCTGCAGGGTGCAGGCACATGAGGACTCCAACATTATGTCCAACATATTGAATATCGGCAAAAGTGCATTAAACGCAGCCCAGATCGGGATTGCCACCACTGGCCACAACATTGCTAACGCGTCTACCCCGGGATACACCCGACAGGTGATCGTGCAGGCGGCATCACAGGCGCAAAACTTTGGCTATGGCTTTGTCGGCCAGGGCACGGATATCACCGGTATCAACCGTGTCTACAACGAGACGCTGGCTAAACAGTTGCTGACGACCACGTCAACCAGCAACGCCAGCTCTGCCTATTACAACAGCATCAATGAAATCAACGGCTTGCTCTCGGACGCCAATGCCGGTCTGAGCCCGGTCATGACCAAGTTTTTCAGTGCCATCAGTGCGGCAGCTGCTAATCCGACCGATGTAGCGACCAGGCAGACAGTGATCTCTTCTGCAAACTCATTGCTGAACCGTTTTTCGGCAATGAACTCTCGTCTGGACGATATACGCCAGAGCCTGAATACCCAGGTGTCGGCCAGTGTGACCAGCATCAACAGCTACGCAACACAGATTTCGCAATTGAATCAGGTCATCGAAAAGGCAACCAGCACCACGGGCAACCCTCCTAATGACCTGCTTGACCAGCGCGACCTGCTATTGTCCAAGCTCAGCGAGCAAGTCAAGACAAACGTCGTCAAGCAGAGCAATGGCAACTATGATGTTTTCATAGGCAATGGTATGCCGTTAGTGGTCGGTGATGACACTTATCAGCTTTATACGCAGGCCAACCCTACCGCGCCTAATCGCCTTGAGATTGCTTATGGCGATAGAAGTGCGCCGAAAATTATAGATGGTTCATCCCTGGGTGGTGGCTCTCTGGGGGGGCTACTGACATTCAGAAATGAAACCCTGGATTCCGTCCAGAACCAGATAGGGCAACTGGCCGTCACGCTGGCCACCCAATTCAATGAAATGCAGCAACAGGGTTATGACCTGAATGGTAACGCCGGGGTTGCTTTATTTAATGTACCGCAACCTGTCGCTACCAGCAGCACCAGTAATATAGATAAAACCAAGCAGGCGACTGCCACTTTCGTGCCTGGGCAATCGCAGCAGGTCACCAGCAGTGACTACACGCTGAAATATACCGGTGGCCAGTACAACATTATCCGTAACAGCGATAAAGTGGTGACCAGCACTGCTACCCTGCCCATCACGGTGGATGGCATTGAATTCAATGTCAACACGAGCACCCCGGTCGAAGGTGATGAATATATGATACGCCCCACCCAGGGTGCGGCGAGCAAGATCACGCTGGCGTTTGATGATGTAGAAAAACTGGCGCTGGCTGAGCGTATTGATGCCAACGGCAATGTGATCGCTTTCAAAGGTGCCGGTGACAACGGCAATGGCCTGCGCTTAGGCAAACTGGCGGATTCCGCCAATGTACGCATGCTGGGAAGCAACGGTAATCGTTCATATGCCCAGGCTTTCGCCCTGATGGTCAGCGCGGTGGGTACCAAAACCAACGAGATGATGGTGACCAGCAAGGCAGATGCTTCTGCCCTTGAAAATGCAACCACGGCGATGCAATCGGAATCCGGTGTCAATATCGATGAGGAAGCCGCCAATTTATTACGGTATCAGCAAGCCTATCAGGCCGCCGGCAAAATGATGCAAATCGCCAGCCAGTTGTTCGATGTACTGCTGCAATTGGGTCAGTAATTAGCAAGGATGATGAATCATGAGAATTAGCACCAACAGCATTTACCAGAGTGGCACCAACCGCCTGATGGATTTGCAGAATGACCTGAGCAAACTGAATGAGCAGATTTCCTCCGGTAAACGCGTGCGTACCCCGGCAGATGATCCTGTTGCCTCTGCCCGTATTCTTGAGTTGACCAATGCACAGAACCTGAACAGCATTTACGCCAGCACGCGTAATGTGGCGAAAACATCGCTGGAAACCTATGAAACCAATATGACCAGCATCACCAATGTGATATTGGACGTGCAATCCTCCCTGGTTTCCGCAGGGAATGGCTCATATAACGACCAGCAACGCGCCAATATTGCGAGTGAGTTACAAGGCCGCCTTGATAGCCTGATCGGCCTGGTCAATACCAAGGATGCGCAGGGAAACTATATGTATTCAGGTCACCAGACCGGTACTGTGCCTTATGTACTGAATACGGTGACAGGCAATATCGACTTCCAGGGGGATACTGAAAAGCGCGCTCTGCAAGTGGATGTCCAACGCCAGATGCCGGTGACGTACAGTGGTACTGAATTATTCCAGGCCAATGGGAATGACCTGTTTGGAACTTTGCAGGACATGATCAGCCTGTTGAAGACACCCATCACTGATGCGACGACTCAGACCAACTTCAGTAACGGGTTGGCTGACACCATGACCAAAGTACAAGGTGTACTGGACCAGGTGTTGAATGTACGTGCTGACCTGGGTAGCAAACTGAATGAACTGGATACCCTGGATGTCACAGGCAGTGATATGGAACTGCAATATACCGCCTCGATCTCCAAATTACAGGACCTGGATTACACTGAAGCCTTATCTGACCTGGCCAAGCGTAGTACTATCCTGGAAGCAGCGCAGAAATCCTACGTGCAAACTTCACAATTGTCTTTATTCCAGTTTATTTAGCACTGCTTAAATAAGCACTTGCAGCATAAAATAAAAAAAGACCCGACAGGGTCTTTTTTTTATGCCTTTAAATTTTCATACAGCACTTTATCTAATCACCTGCAACATCAATTGCTGTGCATCTATCAGCCAGCGATTGACCGGGCTGATCAATGACGGCAGGCTTAGTAATGTCATCACCATCCCAACTGAAATAGTGACCGGGAAGCCGATACCGAAGATATTAAACTGTGGTGCCGCTTTGGTTAAAATACCCAATGCCATGTTGGTAATCAGCAGGCTGGCTACCACCGGTAGCGAAAGCAATAAGCCCTGGGAAAAAATGTGCCCGCCCAGTTCGGCAATTGCCTGCCCATTCAGTTGCCAGTGATCCAGCAAAATAGGCATGGTTTCAAAACTCTGCAACATCACCGCCACTACAATCAAGTGCCCATCCAGGCTCATAAAAACCAGCAAAGTCAGCATAGTGAGGAATTGCGCGACGGCAATAGTCTGCCCTTCAGATTGCGGGTCAAAGAAGCTGGCAAAGCCCAGGCCCATGCTCATCCCCATCATGAAGCCCGCCATTTCCACAGCGGTGAACATGATACGCATGACGAATCCCATGCTGATACCTATCAGTACCTGTGCCAGCAAAGATAGCATACCCTGCCAGGACATTACTTCAATAACAGGTACTTGTACTGACGGCACAATCGCCAGTGTAATGACGAAGCCTATGCCGAGTTTGATGCGGTTGGGGATGGAGGGATGGCTGAATAAAGGGACGACAGCGATACAGCCTAACACACGGGTCAAGGGCCAAAGCAGTTGCACTATCCACTGTTGCAGATCAGAAGCATGGATGGTTAGCATGACACGTAGCGAGCAGAATCAATAGTATGAACGGTCAGCTTAATTGACCAGTTGCGGAATCATGGTGAATACCCGGTGCATATAATCCACCAAGGTCATCAGCATCCAGTGTCCAGCTAACAGCAACATCGCCATCACACCCACCAGTTTCGGGATAAAAGACAATGTTTGCTCGTTAATCTGCGTGGCCGCCTGGAAAATACTGACCACCAGGCCAATCGCCAGCGCGGTGCCCAAGATGGGTGCTGCCACCATCAATGTAGTCTGCATGGCTTCGCTGCCTATGGTAAGAACCTGTTCAGGACTCATGGGTTACTCCTTTAAAAGCACAATCTTTATGGGTCATTACATGACAAAACTTTGGGCCAACGACCCCAGGATAAGCTGCCAGCCATCGACCAGCACAAACAGCATCAGCTTAAACGGCAGCGAGACAATCGCCGGTGATACCATCATCATGCCCATTGCCATCAGGATACTGGCGACCACCATGTCAATAATCAGGAACGGGATGTAAATAGCAAAGCCAATCTGGAAAGCAGTTTTCAATTCACTGGTCATAAAGGCCGGCACCAGAATGCGCAATGGCACTTCTTCCGGGGTGTTGATAGCCTGTGTGTGTGCCATATTGGCAAACATGGCAAGATCATTTTCACGCGTCTGCTTGAGCATAAAACCTTTGAGTGGCAGTGCGCCGCGATCAAGGGCTTCCTGCATAGTGATTTTGCTCTCAGACAAAGGCTGGTAGGCATCCACATAAATCCTGTCGAATACCGGACCCATGACGAAAAAAGTAATGAACAGCGCCAGGCCAATCAATACCTGGTTGGATGGCGCTGATTGTGTGCCTAATGCCTGACGCAATAAAGACAGCACAATCACAATACGGGTAAAGCCGGTCATCATCAGGATCGCTGCCGGAATAAACGTCAGCGATGTCAGTAGAATCAGGGTTTGCAGGCTGAGTGTGTAATCCTGACCGCCACCGGCTGCAGGGGTCACCGAGCCTATTGATAATCCTTCAGCTGCCCAGGAATACGCTGGCCAAAGGTAAATTAGCCCAAGTAACAGAGGGAACAAAAGAAATTTTAAAACAGAGATTACACGCATCGTCATCGTATCCAGAACTTAGGCATGCCGTTATCGCCGGGCATGCTTTTTAAAGATGGAGATAGTGTACGCTGGGCTTTTGGAAATCAAAGGCCGGAAATAAACGACTCAAGGCTTGTTTTTGAAGGATTTGACTGTTTGTTGCATCGCTTGCTGTAAGCGTACGGCAAAAGATGCTTGTGGATCAATGCCACCATTTGAAGAATTATTTGTCGAAACAGGCTCTGGTGTGGCAGGTGCCACTTCGCCCAGCGCAGTCATTTGTCCAGCGCTCACGCCAACCACTAACCAGCGTCCGGCCACTTCCAGCACCACGACACGTTCCCTGGGGCCTAGCTGCACGCCACCGACTTGTTTAATCACGCCAGTTTGTGCCAAACCCTGTCCTGGTAACACACGTCTTAACACCCAGGCAATGACCGCAATCACCAGTAAAACAATCACGGTACCAAACACCATGCGGCCCAGGCTGTCGCTGGCTGATGGCGGCGCTGCCGTTTTAACCGTTTCAGCGGAAAATGCAATGGCAGACCACAACAGGCTGACTATATAGACTGGCAATAACTTCACAAGCTTGATCACTTTTTATGCTCTATATCAGTTTTAAATTGATGTCGTCACTACTTAACGATTCAGTTTACGGATACGTTCGGCCGGGGTAATAATATCAGTCAGGCGGATACCAAATTTGTCATTCACCACCACAACTTCACCTTGCGCAATCAGGCAACCGTTGACGAGTACATCCATCGGTTCACCGGCCATGCCATCCAGCTCCACCACAGAGCCCTGAGCCAATTGCAGCAGATTCTTGATAGAAATTTTGGTACGGCCCAACTCTACGGTCAGTTGTACCGGGATATCCAGGATGAAATCAATATCATTCTGTGTCCCCTCCAGCTTATTGTTGGCACTAAACTCGTTAAATACTGCTGTCTTGCTGACTGGCTCTTGCAGTGCAGAAGACTCGGCTTGCGTCTGCTCAGCCAATGCCGCACCCCAATCATCTTCGGCGATGGTTTGTACATCACCTGTATCTGACACGCCCATTGCAGCCATCGCTGCTTCCATTTCATCATCTGCACTGTTGCCAGTAGCGGGATCCATCGCCATTATGACTCTCCTTGCAATTGCTCCTGACTTCCGTCAGCACGTATTAATTTCTCAACTTTGAGGGCATATTGCCCGTTAAATACCCCGTAACGGCATTCCATTACCGGGATATTGTCAATCTGACCTTCGATAGTGTCACTGATATTAATAGGGATAACATCCCCCTGTTTTAGCTCCAGCAAATCGGCTACCGTCAATCTGCGGTTAGCCAGGTTAGCCACAATCTCCACTTCGGCAGCCTGGATCTGTTGTGTCATCAATTTGACCCAGCGCTTGTCACCACCCAGGTTTTCACCTTGCAACGGTGATGTCAGCAAATCTTTAATCGGTTCGACCATGGCATAGGGAACGCAGAAATGCATTTCCCCACTGTTCGGGCCCAGCTCGATATTAAAGGTAATCGCAACGACGACTTCATTTGGTGTCGCAATATTGGCAAACTGGGTATTCATTTCCGAGCGCAGGTATTCAAACTCGACCGGATACACAGGGGCCCAGGCTTTGGCATATGAATCAAACATCAACGCCAGAATGCGCTGGATAATACGTTGCTCTGTCTGCGTGAAGTCGCGGCCTTCCACCCGGGTATGAAAGCGGCCATCGCCACCAAACATATTGTCTACCACCAGGAACACCAGAGTCGGGTCCAGCACCATCACGCCTGTACCACGCAATGGATTCATATGAATCAGGTTTAAATTGGTCGGCACGACCAGGTTACGGATAAAGTCGGTGTACTTGATGATACGGACCGGGCCGACTGATACTTCAACCGTACGGCGCAAAAAGTTGAACAGTTCCACGCGCAGCAGGCGCGCGAAACGTTCGTTGATAATTTCCAGCGTCGCCATCCGGCCACGCACGATACGTTCCTGTGTTGCCAGGTTGTAATTGCGGACACTGGAATCATCCTTATCCGACGCATCACCATCGTCATCGCCCTCAACACCTTTGAGGAGCGCGTCAATTTCATCCTGTGATAGAAACTTGTCAGCTGACATGGTTACTCGCTATAAACAACTGGTCTTTAAACTTAAAACGTGGCCTGAACTTACTGGATCACAAAAGAGGTAAACAATACCTGCGTGACTTTTACCGGCTTGCCGTTAGCGGTTAACGGCTTTTTCAACTCTGTCAGTAATTCTTCGCTTAATTGTGTTTTACCTTCCGGTGTTGAAATATCACTGGCCTTTTTGCTGGTCAAAAGCAACAGGATACGGTTACGCAATACAGGCATCTGGGTTTTAAATTTTTCGGCGAGCTCGGCGCCTTTTACTTCTACTGTCAGGTCAAGCTGCAAAAACTTCTCATCCGGGTCTGGCAACAGGTTAACGGTAAAGGTTTCAAACTGCACGTAGGTCAATGCAGTTTTAGGGTCAGCATGGCCTTCGGCCTCGGCTTCTTCCTCATGCTCGCCCTCTTCGGCTTCAGCCGCAGCTTCGCCTTCTTTGGCTGGTTTGGCTTTAGCATGTGCATCTTCCTTTTTCTGCATCAGGAAAAATGCCGCACCACCGCCAACGACAGCCAGTGCCAGAATGATCGCCAGGATGACAATTAATTTCTTTTTGGATTTGGGTGCTGCTACTGCAGCTTCCGCTTTAGCGGGTTCTTGAGCCATTGCACAAAACCTTTCAATTAAGCTTTAAATAGTATGGTCAAAACAGCTTATGACCAAAAAGCATCAGAGTTGGTAACATTATGCCCATGGCAAGGGCTGGGAGATTGCTGAATAAAAGGGTGAATTCGGTGCTTAATCAGATTTTATGCAGCACCAGCCATCAGGCTGGCGCTATAGTCAGGCGAAGGTATCTACCAGGCCACGTGAGACGGTGGTTTTAACGGCAGTCTGGGTTGCTGCAACAGTCTCGGTTTCAGCAGTCACTTTAGCATTACCTTTTGCGGATTGTTGCTCAAAATGCTGCTCGGCCTGATGACCGTTACCGACAAAAGTCTGCCCTAATTGCAGGCCTTGCGACTCCATGCGGTCACGCAAGTCTTGCATGCCATCTTCAAGTGCCTGGCGAACTAAGGGGTTATCGGTAATAAAACTGGTATTCACTGATTGGTTATCGACTTTCAAAACCACCTGAATTGGACCAAGATCAGGCGGAGACAAAGTCAAACTGGCTACATCGTCGCCACTGCCTACCATATTCATTACATGCTGGTTCATCGCCGTTTGCCAGCGCTCATTGCCAAATGGCGTAGAGACTTGCGACATAATGACGTTGGCATTCTGTGAAATGCCTGCTGTATTTAACCATGAGCTATTAGGCAAGGCCTGTGCGGCTGGTACAGTTACCGTATTGGCATTTTCAATCTGAATATCGGCACTCATGGCCTGGGCCACGGCTTTATCGGTGATTACAGTTTCGCTAACCGCATCTGCTGTTGATTTTGCAATGCCCAATGTTTCGGAGAAATTGGCCGGTTTATCGGTGACCGGTGTTTGGCCATCAGTCACTAATGGCGTTTTTGTATCTACCGCAGCTGTCTGATTTGCGGGTTGTGCACTGACCGGAATATTGGCTGCGAGTGTTTTATCAGCCCGCGCTTCTTCAGGCAAGGCTGTTGCATTCGGGTCAACTACAAACTCACCTTTTGGCAACGCCAATCCGGCACCGTCAATATTCAGACCTGCCTTGTCATCTGTACCGCTCTGGCCTGATGGATTGCGCATGGCAATCATGGCGGTCATGGTTTCCATCCATGGCGTAATACTAGGGTCATTCGGGTCGGTTGCTTGCAGGTTAGTGATTAATCTTCTTTTGCGGTCCAGCGCAGTTTCATCTATGCCGGAGGCTTCTCCAGCGGTAGCTGCCTGGTCGTCAATCTCTTTGCCTTTGTCCGTTTTACTGTCATCTGCGCTTTTATCTTTAGCAGTGGCAGAGTTTGTTTTTGGCTGGTCTTTTGGTGCAGGTTCTTTGGCCGCAGCTTCGTTTTTGACGTTATTAGTCTGCGCTGACTCTGCTTTTGCAGGCTCTTTCACCGATGGCTTATTTTTATCTGCAGGCGGGACAATAGTATTGGCAGGTTTGTTAGCTTGCTGCAATTGTTTACGTAACGCCTGGGCAAATTCATCAGACTGGTTAGCCTGGAAATCCTGCGGTGCATTGCTGGCTGCCGTCTTCACGGCTTCAGCATTACCCATATTCAGTAATCCTGCGGAATTTAAAAATGTCATGTGACCCTCCTGATACTTTAAATGCTAGTAGCGTTTCGCACGGCCCTACGCTTTGAATAGAGTGTTTCGCACGGCCTGATGCTTTACATAGTGGTCCGCTTCGCACGGCTGGCAAACTCATCCATCAGTTTCTGGTCACGCTTGCGCTCGATCTTTTCGTTTAAGGTCCGGGCCCGCGTGATCAGCACTTCATACGACTTTTGTTTACGCTGTTTTTCCTGCAGTACCTGTTGTCGCTGCAGAACAACTGCCTGCAATTGTTCTATTTGAGCATTCTGACTGTTAACAGCGGTTTCCAATTGCGAGAAAAAGCCCTGAAAGTTGCGGTATAAATCCGCTTTGAGTCCTTTTTGCACGACAATTTGCCATTGCTGCTGGTATTCCTGCTGATATTGACTCAGCAATGACTTTTGCTGCTGGCCCTGCTCCAGCTGTTTCATCGCCTGTGCCAATGCCTTCATGGCAAGCTCCACTTCATCACCGGCCAGCTGACTCAGCAGGGTCAATGTCTGGGTAGATTGTTTATTAGCCATCCTGTTTTTAATTCACTTTAAGAAAGCACTTGTGACAAATGCTGCAAGCTGAATTGCATATCCGCACATTCGTGAATATCCTGCTGTAGAAAGGCATTGATTTGGTCGCGCTTCTTAATCGCGACATCCAGCATCGGGTCAGAACCCGGCTGGTAAGCACCGACGGCGATCAAGTCCTGGTTACGCAAATAACGGGAATACAATTGCTTGAGCAAGCGTGCCTGTTGCTGATGCTCGCTGCTGGTAATGTTATGCATGGCTCGGCTGATCGATTGTTCGATATCAATTGCCGGGTAATGACCGCTTTCGGCCAGCGTACGGTTGAGCACGATGTGTCCATCGAGAATGGCACGTGCAGAATCGGCAATCGGGTCTTGCTGGTCATCGCCTTCAGTCAACACAGTGTAAAAAGCGGTAATCGAACCTTCACCACGTGCGCCGTTACCGGTGCGCTCTACCAGCGCCGGTAATTTGGCAAAAACGGAAGGTGGGTAACCTTTGGTAGCCGGTGGCTCGCCAATCGCCAGTGCGATTTCACGTTGTGCCATGGCATAACGCGTCAATGAATCCATAATCAGCAATACATGTTTACCCTGCTTGCGAAAGCCCTCGGCAATCGTGGTGGCATAACTTGCCCCCTGCAAACGCATCAACGCGGAGACATCGGCTGGCGCCGCAACGACGACTGAACGTGCCAGGCCTTCAGGCCCTAAAATCTGTTCGATAAATTCTTGAACCTCACGTCCCCGCTCACCAATCAGGCCCACCACAATCACATCCGCAGTGGTGTAACGCGCCATCATGCCCAGCAACACGCTTTTACCAACGCCGGAACCGGCAAAAAGGCCCAGGCGTTGTCCGCGGCCCACGGTCAGCATGGCATTAATGGCACGCACGCCTACATCCATGGTCGCTTCAATCGGGGCACGCATCAGCGGGTTGATCACACGTCCATTCAACGGTGCCGTGACATCGTTGGAAATAGGCCCCAGGCCATCCAGCGGAATACCCGCCGCATCCACTACCCGTCCAAGCAAGCCATCCCCCACCGGAAAATGGCGCGCCCTGTCCTGGGCCCGGCGGCGTGGCGGGCGGCCGAATTGCGGTTTAGGCAATGTTTCCATGACTTCCATACTGAATACCTTGGCACCCGGCGTGACGCCATCCACCGCAGTTTGCGGCATCAACAGCAGGTTTTCGCCATCAAAACCGACCACTTCTGCTTCTACCCGGCCACCATCCTGCAAAGGGATAAAACAGGCGCCGCCAATCGGCATTTTGATACCGGTAGCGACCATTACCAGACCAGTGACTTTAATAATACGGCCAGCTACTTCCAGCGGTTCAACCAGGTTGATGATTTCGCGGCAATCTTTTAGATAACTCTGCCACCGTTGGGTATGTATATTGTCTTGCATGTCTTTGGGAGCAGGACTAGCGGAATCGGGGTCAGTAGAGCCGGACGCCTCAGACAGTATTGAAGGTAATTCTGGTGTCTGTGATCCTGGGGATTCTGATTCTGAGCTTTGATCTTGCCCGGAAAAGGGTTTGGAATCGATGTCAGCGTCGTGTACGTTATTCATACCATCTATTCTGGATTGAAAGACGCTGTTTTAATCCGTCAATGAAGCAGGTTTATTCCAGTCATCATAACGGGACAAACCTTGTACCAGTCGTTTCCAGCGCATTTCATTAGTCGCATCAATCTGGTTTTCTGCAGTTTCCACCAGGCAGCCACCACGTTCTATCTGGCTATCTTCTACTAATTGCCAGCCTTGATCTTTCATCTGATCGCCAATGCTGGCGCGCAATATTTTGGCATCTTCGTGATGCACAATCACGCGTGCAGGCTGTTTCACTTGTGGCAGGTATTGCATCGCATCCAGCACTACCGGAATAATGCTTTGCGGGTCAGCCTGCAGTTTGTTTTTCAGCATGGCTTTTGACAGTTCCAACGCCAGGGTCAGTACAGATTCCGCGATCGCCACATCCTGCATCGACAAAGCCTGCTGGAAATTACCGGATAGTTGCAGCAACTGCGTACGTTCTGCCTCAATCTCGGCCTGCGATTGCTTGATGCCATCGCCATACCCTATTTTAAAGCCTTCTTCATACGCTTCCTGCCTGACTTGCTTGAGAATATGGCTGACGGTACGGGCATTTTCTTCTGCCTGTACGCGATCGCGCCTGACCCGCTCGGTAGAAGCGACATCATCAAAGCTGGCCATTTCCCAACGTTGATAAGCGGTCATTTGTTCTTTAGGCGTTGCAGAAGCTACCATGTCAGTGTTTCCTTAAAATGCTTTATACGTACTGCTCGCTGTCGCCTTTGCCAGCCAGCATGATCTGGCCTTCATCGGACAAGCGTCTAACGGTTTGCAGAATGACTTTTTGTTGTGTTTCAACTTCAGACAATTTGACCGGGCCGCGGCTTTCCAGGTCTTCACGCATCATGTCAGCCGCACGCGAAGACATATTGCGGAAGAATTTCTCGCGCATCTCTTCGGAAGTCCCTTTCAGTGCCACGATCAGCACATCGGATTGCACTTCGCGCAGCAATACCTGTATGCCTCGGTCGTCGATATCGATGATGTTATCGAATACAAACATCTGGTCCATGATCTGCTGCGCCATGCCATCGTCATAACTTTTCAGGCCATCCATCAATTTGGCTTCATTTTCACCGCTAAGGAAGTTCATGATTTCAGCGGCAGTTTTCACACCCCCGATGGTCTGGCGCTTGAGGTTATCGTTACCGGCCAGCATTTTCAGCATGCCTTCGTTCAGCTCGCGCAAGGCGGTTGGTTTGACACTATCCAGTGTAGCAATTCGCAAAATGACGTCCTGGCGTAAGCGCTCCGTGAAATGGCCGAGAATCTCTGCAGACTGTTCCGCTTCCAGGTGCGACAAAATGGTAGCAATGATCTGTGGATGCTCGTTCTTGATGAAATCAGCCACGCTGAATGCATCCATCCACTTCAGGCTTTCGATACCTGCGGCATCCTGTGATTGCGGGATACGGTTTAATAAATTGGAAGCCTTGTCATCACCAAACGCTTTTACCAGCACAGAGCGGATATAGCTGTCAGAATCCAGGCCAAAGTCGCTGCTGCCGGCGAAGTCGAGCATGAATTTCTCCAGCACCTCTTCCACTTCTTCTTTAGGCACCGGTTTCATGGAAGCCATGACGATGCCCAAACGCTGTACTTCTTTAGGCGTCAGATGTTTCATGACCTCGGCAGCTTCGTCTTCGCCCAGAGCCAGCATCAAAATTGCACTTTTTGTTAAACCATCAGCAGCCATTTGCTATTTCTCCGCGGAAGTCCAGTTAGAAACCACATTAGCTACCATGCGCGGATTTTCTTTCGCGACCAGCTTTGCTGCCTCCAGAGTTGCATTCAATGCACTGGTACTGGCAGCGCCTGGCAATGCTGGTGAATCACCACTCAATGTCACCAGCGCGTCTTCTTCTGAAGCACCTTCAGCACCAGGCAACGCCGCAGCACCCTGCACCAGTTCCAGTTGTTTTTTATCAGCACCAGTCAGCTTGTTGGCCAGAGGCTTGAGCAATTTCTTGTAGATCATCAACAGGACTATCACACCAGCCAGGAAACGCAAGGCATCCTTGCCATACTCGATTGCCATCGGGTCTTTCCACAATGGTGGCTCAGCCAGTTTTTCCTGTGCTTCGCTGATAAATGGCGTATTGACCACAGAGATAGTGTCACCCCTTTCACGGTTGAAACCCATCGCCTGCATCGCCAGGTCACTCACTTGCTGTTTCTCGGCAGTATTCAGGGCGCGGTACGTTGTTTTACCGGTGCTATCCACTACCGGGATATGGTTAACCACGACCGCTACGTGCAGGCGTTTGACACCGCCTTTAGCCTGCTGGACATAACTGATGGTTTTATCCAGCTCATAATTGGTAGTAGTGTCTTTTTGGGTGTTTTGTGGCGGTGCTGGTGGAGCTGCAGCCGGCGCATTTTCATCCCCGCCCTGTGCGGCTGGTGCATTCACAGGGGCAGTAGATTCACCAGGTGGCTGATTAGACACCGCACCTGGCACGGCACCATTACTGCCACTGCTATTTTGTGACTCATGGTTTTGTGCGCTACGCACCGCCATGTCTTCCGGTTTGCTGTTTGGTTTGTAAGACTCGTTGGCTTGCTCAGTGTTTGAGAAATCAATTTCAGCACTGGCTTCAGCGTGTACATTTTTCGCGCCCACAATCGGCGTGATGATGGACTCTACACGGCGGGCAATATTGCTTTGCATGTTTTCCACATAAGCCATTTGCTCAGGGTCCAGGCCGTTTTGCTTTAATTTATTCGCATTGTCGGATAACAGGTTGCCATTCTGGTCTACCACGGTCACATGGTCTGCCGAGAGGTTGGGCACACTGCTGGCCACCAGATGCACCACAGCAGCCACTTGCTGGCCATCCAGACGGCGGCCATTGTGCAGGTTTAATAATACGGAAGCTGTCGGATACTGTTGCTCACGCACGAACACGCTTGGTTTAGGAATAGCCAAATGAATACGTGCTGCCTGGACAGCAGAAATAGACTGGATGCTACGCTCCAGTTCACCTTCCAGGCCACGCTGGAAATTCACTTGTTCAACAAACTGTGACACACCGAATTTCTGGTTTTCCAGCAGTTCAAAGCCGATATTGCCGCCTTTTGGCAGACCTTGTGCTGCCAGTTTCAAACGCACTTGGTGCACTTGGTCGGCAGGGATCATGATGGCACTGCCACCTTCAGAAAATTTGTATGGGATATTGAGCTTGTCGAGTTCAGCAACGATGGCACCGCCATCTTTATCGGCAAAATTGGAGAACAGGACACGGTAATCCGGTTTCTGGCTCCATAGCCAAAACACTACCATCACCGCAACCACGGCGGCAATTCCAGCTACTAGCAGCAATTTCTGGCCCATCTTACCGAATATATCCGGTGTCGCAGTGGTGGACTCTATTGTTGAAGCAAGCGTGGCATCAGCAGCAGCCATTTAAATCTCCATGTTGATCACCTGCACCAGACATAGGTACTGCAGCAGGCATGTCTTAAATCTAAACAGAACACCATTACATTGGTATTCATACATGGGACACATTATGCGCCTCACCTGCAAATTCAAATTGGCAAATAAGACGGCTTAATATCGCCTATTTTTGAGAGCGACTCCAATAGCGCAATGCTAAAGTGACACCATCGACACAAGTGGGTTAAGAACCCGATAATGAAAGGAGTCCAACATGAGCGTAGGCGGTATTGATGCTCAACGCATCTCGTCCATGCTGGCGCAATTGCGAGCAGCTGCGCAGAAACCCGAAGGGTTGGGTGCCAGCGCAACCCAGGCACTTAATACAGTACAGAAACCCACTGCGGCCAGCCCGACCAGCCAGGTCAGCTTTAGCGACGCCCTGAAATCCTCTTTGGATTCGGTTAACAATATGCAACTTCAGTCCGAAAAACTGGGACAGGATTTTGCCATGGGAAATGACAACGTCAGCCTGTCTGATGTCATGATTTCCGGGCAAAAAGCCAACATTGCATTCCAGGCTACCGTGCAGGTGCGCAACAAGCTGGTAAGCGCTTATCAAGACATGATGAATATGCAGGTGTAACTGAAATCGTTGTTATAACTGCCCAATAGCGACAGTTCCACCAGCATATTGAGCACCAACCCTTTACACCAGCGGCGCTTCCCGCACTTCACCCTGCTCTAACTGATATAACCACGCCAGAATCTCGGCAATCGCCTGGTATAACTGCGGTGGAATATGCGCATCCAGCTCCACCTGCATCAGTAATCCCAACAATGCCTGCGATTCATGCACATAGACATCGTGCTCTTTTGCAATTGCGATAATCCGTTCCGCCAATAATCCCTTACCTTTTGCCACTACGCGTGGCGCGAGGTCGCCTGCTTCATAAGCCAGCGCCACTGCAGATTGGGTGTAGTGTTTATCCGGCTGCATATTATTGGCTGACTGCTTCATGTGTCTCGCTGGTAATCTGTAATGATTCCAGCGTTAGCCCGGCGGACTGAAGATTCATGGCTAGCTGACTACGCGTCGATTGCATAGTCGCCAGTATGTTGGCCTCCTGCGGTTGTACACGAATTGAAAAACGGCCATTCACCATGGTGATACGCACTGAGACTTCGCCCAGGCGCGGCAGTTGTAATTTCAGGTTACTTTGAATGGCGTTCAAGGTCGGGTCATCCGACGAATGGGCAGAAGACTCACGCTCGCTGATTTCCCATTGCATGCTTTGCCCTGGCCAGACTTCGCCATGCCAGGCCAGTCGTTGCTGTTCCAGCACCTGGAGCTGTTGCGCCACCATTTCCGGCGGCACAAAATTTGGTTTGTTTTGTGGTTCCTGCAATAACTGATGCCATGGGCGGCTGCCTAGCGCGGCATCTTTCAAGTGGGATTCGTAAAACAGGCCTGAGCTATCCAGTGCATGCTTCAAGTCTTGTGCCAGCACTTGTGGCTTTTGCGGGCTATGGCTGACAATGGCTTGCGCCTGCAATGCACTCGCCTGTTGTTGAAACATGGGTGAGCTTAGCCAGCGTTGTAATTGCTGGGCAGGGTTACTTAAATCTACCTGGCTGGCAGTCTGGCCGGCCATGGCCCCTAATAACTGAGGCAAATTGTCCGTTGCATCTGACTGCGACGCGGTCAGCGACCCGGCCGTCACCAAGCTGGTGGCAGGCTGATCAGCACTTTTATTCTGTGTCTGTATTCCCCACCGCACCTGAGGATATACGCTTTGTGCATCTTTCCCAGTAGCTGCCTGACCCAAGTATTGCATTTGCAGGGCTTGCTGCTGGGCAAGATGTGCTGGTAGTTGCATCTGTACCACAGCCGGTTGCTGGTTAGGGAGTTGAACCTGGACTTTGAAATTGGCTAATTCGGAGCCATTGGCGGCATTGGATTCTTTTTGCAGGATCATCCCGGAGAACTGCATTCCCGGGCGCAAGCGGCTCCATAAAGGTGCTTCGGATTGTGCCCCTTCGACCGGCATGATAGAGGAGACGGCACGCAAGCCCTCTGTTTCTTGTGCAACGAAACGATTAGCGAGAACTTGCGGAATAGGAATCATCTATATGGCGTCCGGCGGTATGCGCGCATGTAGCTGCGCATCAAAAATCATATCGGTAATCCTGTGCATGACGGGGTACAGCAAATTACGTATCTCACCATCGTCAGCCAGGATCTTCTGCACCAGTTTCTGTTTGCGGCCATGCTCTTCCGGGCTTAATGTCTCGGACTGCAACCTCAGATTTTGTTCCAGGGTTTTAATCACCTCAATTTTGAGCATATAAGATTGCTCGAGCTCGGTGACTTTCTCCCAGGCACTTTGCCTGGCGGCGATCAGCATCTGCTCCATGATTTTCGCAGAAGATTCATAGGTATCAATCAGTGCTTTTGACATACGCTTATACTCCGGCAACAACCAAACGATTAGTGTTTACGGCAGGAATGGACTGTGCCTTTTGGGAAACCATTGCATTGAAAGGTGCGCCAGCCTGGGCTGTCTTTTGTACACCGGATTTTTCCAGGGATTCCCACGCAGTTTTCAACTCCATCAACAGTTGCTGTATTTCATTTACTTTTTTCGCATCGAGGTGCAGGCTGGCCTGCATCAGGCTACGGGTCATATATTGGTACAACTGGTCCAGGTTGCTGGCAATCTGGCCACCGGCACGTTTGTCCAGGCTTGAGCGTAAGCCATTATCGATAATGGTCACGGCCTTGGTCAGGCATTGGCCTTTTTTCTCGATATTGCCTTGCTGGATTGCTTGCTGGGCATGAATGCACGCAGTAATAGCGCCTTCATAAAGCATCACAGTCAGCTTTAATGGGCTGGCATCCACCACGCCTGTTTCCAAGCCAACTTTTGCATAAGCATTGATACCTGATTGTTTTGTCCCAAACATAAAATTCTCCTGATTCCTAATTCTTGATGCTGTTAGCTTTTATTCAATGCAGCAATTTGCTGGCTAAGATATGAGCTTGTGCTTTGCATGCCAGACAGCAATGCATCCAGTTTTGCATATTGCGCCCTGTAACGGGCTTCAATGGCTGGCAGCTTGGCGCTCAAATCCGATGATCGTTTGTTCAATGCTTTAATCGATGTCTGGATACCTTCGGTTTTGGTGGTTACTGAACCAGTGCTGTCCAGCCAGCTGCCTATCATGCTGCTTAATTCTCCGGCCAGGCCTTTGTTAAATGTGACTGTTCCACGTGCACCGGTGGCAGAACCATTGATAGCGACTTTCAAACCTTGTGCAGCGTTGTCAGCCGCACCAATCAAACTGGCACCACTACCATAGGCAGTCACACCATTAATCATGCCGCTGGCATCCTGTGTACTGCTACCCAGGCTGGTCACATTGATGGCATAAGTACCAGTCTGTGTTTTGGCGGAGCTGCTGACATAAGTCACCTGAGGATCTGAAGTTTTTGCAGAGGGTGCGAATAACTTGGCTACATCACCCAGATTCGTGCTTAATGCGCTTGTCAGTTTCGCGGTATCCAGAGTTAACGTGCCATCTTTGTAATCCGATTTCACACCGATATCGCCCAATGTACGGAAGGTAGTTGCCGTCGTTGAAGGGCGAGCCAGCATAGACTTCAGCTTCACCATGATGTCACGGGTGGTGGAGTCACCCAATAACGGACCATTGGAAGTAGAACCGCCTTCCACAAACTTGGTCAGGTCACGCAAAGTGGTATTTAATTTATTGTAGGCATCGACAAAATTCTGTACTGATGCCTGGATGGTGTCTGTATCTGTCGCTACTTCCAGGGTTGCACTGGTTGCAGTGATAGATTTCAGGTTTAAAGTCACCCCCTGGATAACGTCATTCAGGGTATTGCTTGATTTGCTGATGCTTAATCCATCCACGGTTAACAATGCATTTTGTGCCGCTACAAGCTGGGTCATGTTTTTACCGGTCCCGACTGCACCCATAGGATCATAGGCCAGCGCAGATAACCCTGTGCCATCCGTGCTGTTGCCATCGCTGTCGGTCACATCGATTTTCAGGCTGTTCACTGCGCCGGTATCTTTTGAAGTGATGACCAGACGGTTGCCACTGCCGTCATTTACAATCGAGGCAGATACAGACGCATTTTTTGCATTGATTGCATCCCGGATACCAGCCAGCGTATTGTTGGTGCTATCTATCGTAATACTGATCGCCTGTTTATCCGCATTGGCACTAAAACTTGCCGGAGTACCGTTTCCGCTATCCGCAGCGGTAAAAGTGCCGAACGAAATATTCAGGGTACCGGTGCCGATGATGTCTGTGGCATTGGCATAGGCAGAGGTAGCAATTTTTTGCGAAGCCGCCAGTTGCGTAACGGAAATATTGTAGTTTCCATTTGCCGCTGTACCGTCAGCCGTGGCTACGATACTGCTGCCATCAGAAACTTTGACTGATTGTGCTGTGAATTTGGCTGCAGTAGCCAGTTTATCCACTGCTGCCTGAAAAGCACTTAAACCACTATTCAGTTTACCGTAGGCAGAAAGCTTGCTGTTATAGGATGTAATCTGGGTCTGGATTTGAGTCAATGGCTGTTTCTCAATCGTCATCAATCCTGTCACAATCGAATCGATTGCTAAGCCGGATGCCCCGGTTGTGGATGTAATTGAAGCCATCTTTTATTCTCCAGACACTTTAAACAAAGTTACCCTAGACCGTTTGCCTGATCACCAGGCCACGCAACTTATCCAGGGTTTTACTAATCGCAAGCACTTCTTCATTCGGGATCTGGCGTAATACCTTTTGCGTTTCGGTATCCACTACTTTCACCACAATGCGATCAGACTCATCATCAATTGAAAACTCAATGGTCTGCAATGCAGGGGCAACATACTCATTCAGTTTGTTGACTGCACCTGTCAAGGTTGCCTTGTCTAACACCTCAGCAGGTTTTTGCTCACCACTTCCATACTTCACCAACTTAAGACTGTTTACAGCAGCCAGTCCGCTTACCGGACGTCCGCCTACTCCATCTATAGATTGACTCATGATAATGCTCCTTCTGCTTAACCTAAATCCACAGAGACGGGTCTCTGTGGATGGGATTCAACTGGTTAGGGAATTAACCTCTTAACAGTGTCATCACTTGGTTAGGCAACTGGTTCGCCTGAGCCAACATTGCTGTACCAGCTTGTTGCAGGATCTGTGCACGTGTCATCTTCGCTGTTTCTGAAGCAAAGTCGGCATCCATGATACGAGACTTGGCAGCAGACATGTTCTCAGACGAAATTTGCAGGTTGCTGATCACAGATTCAAAACGGTTTTGGTAAGCACCCAATGTCGCACGGTTGGTGTTCACTGTATCCAGTGCCGCATCGATCGCTGTCAGTGCAGCAGAAGCAGAAGCTGCTGTAGACAGGGAACCAGACATACTTACCGCAGCTACAGAGCTAACGCTGATAGTGTCAGATGCATCTGCACCTACCTGGAACTGATAGCCCTGACCTAAAGCTGGCTCACCGTTGAACTTGGTGGCAGTGCTCAAGCGGGTCAATTCTGAAGACAGTTGTGAGAATTCAGCATTCAGGTTTGCACGGTCACCAGAGCTATAAGAACCGTTAGCAGCCTGTACAGCCAGTTCACGCATACGTTGTAAAGCGTCAGTACCTTTGCTCAAACCACCTTCAGCAGTTTGCAGGAAAGAAATCGCGTCGTTAGAGTTACGAACCGCTACATCCATACCGCGGATTTGTGCGTCCATACGTGTAGCAATTGCCAAGCCAGCAGCGTCATCTTTAGAACTGTTAATGCGCAGACCTGAAGACAAACGTTGAATCGATTGATTCATGCTTGATTGTGAAGCACTCAGGTTACGTTGTGCGTTTAAAGATGCAATGTTTGTGTTAATTACAGCAGCCATGTTATTTCTCCTTGAGAGTCGTATATCCAGTTAAGTGTCAAATCGTCGTATTACTATTACTTCAACGTTGATTCGCTTACTACTTACTAAATCTTGCTAATTCATCGTTGTTGTTTATGTTATCGACCGCTTCCGAAATTTCTTTAATGTTGCATTTAAAATTTCTTTTTTTACATCTTTACATCGGTCGAGCACTTGTTTCTGTTAACGACGGCTCTTCGGAGTTCTTTAATCCTTGTTTAAATTTAATGGTTATAAATTCAATTTGACCTATTTTAAATAAGGCCCGCCCAAACTCATTTGCGGAGTTAGCCGTGAATCACCTCTTAATTTATTTAACTAGCTGATGCGATATCTGCCTGAAAAGCAACCTTATATATAGATAAGGATTTAAAGGTACTTTAAGGCGTTTTTCACACAATTAATTTCATGCCCTGCACTTCATAATTCCTACAGATGTTCAGCTCGCCTTTCTGGCGGATGTGAACAAGGCATATATAGGAGTGTTGCATGGCATCAGTTTATGTAGGTATGACGGTAGATATTCTGCATCACGGACATATCAATATCATCGAGCAGGCAAGAAAGTACGGCGATGTCACGATTGGTTTATTGTCGGATGCGGCTGTGGCAGATCACAAACGCTTGCCCTACCTGACTTATGATCAACGTAAATCTATCGTTGAGAATATTCGCGGTGTGGTCAATGTCGTGCCACAGGACGAATGGGACTACGCACCCAACCTGCTGAAACACAAGCCTGACATCATGGTGCATGGTGATGACTGGCTGGATGGTCCATTACTGCCTTATCGTGAACGCGCCCGCGCAGCACTGGCTGAATATGGCGGCCATCTGATCGAGATTCCTTATACCCGCGGCATCTCATCCAACGAGATGCTGGGCCAGATACAGACGCTGGGGACCACGCCGGATATCCGCCGCCGTACCTTAAAAAGATTGCTGGCTGCCAAACCGATTTCGCGTTTTATTGAAGCACATAACCCTATCTCGGCCCTCATTGCAGAGCATGCGATCGCCCAACGCAATGGCAAGAACTGCCAGTTCGATGGTTTCTGGTCCAGTTCACTGACAGACTCCACTGCGCGCGGCAAACCGGATATTGAAGCACTGGAGATCAACAGCCGTTTATCCAATATCAACGATATTTTCGATGTCACGACCAAACCATTGGTGATGGACGCTGATACCGGCGGCAAGCTGGAGCACTTTGAACTTAATGTGCGCAGCATGGAACGCCTTGGTATTTCCGCCACCATCATTGAAGACAAGATAGGCTTAAAAAAGAATTCTCTGTTTGGCAATGAGGTTACGCAATTGCAGGATGACATTCAACCCTTCTGCGACAAGATCGCCGCCGGCCGTGCCGCCCGTGTCAGTGATGACTTTATGGTGATTGCACGTATCGAAAGCCTGATCCTGGAAAAAGGCATGGAAGACGCCGTCAAACGTGCACAAGCTTATGTCGGTGCAGGCGTGGACGGCATCATGATACACAGCCGCCAGAAATCGCCGGACGAAGTATTCGAGTTTGCCAAAATCTTTAAATCCGAATTCCCGACGACACCATTGGTGTGTGTACCTACCAGTTACTGCACGGTGACCGAAGAAGAACTGGCCGCCCGTGGATTCAACCTGGTGATCTATGCCAACCACATGATGCGTGCAGCTTATCCGGCCATGCAGCGTACGGCCATGGAAATTCTCAAAAATGGGCGGACCGCAGAAGTCGAATCCGAACTGATGTCGATCAACGACGTGTTGTCACTGATCCCTGGTACCAAATAATAAAAGGAGCATCCACCATGATAGAAGCTGGTGCATTTCTTGAGGCGCTGCAACTGGCAGGCGTGCAGTTTTTTACCGGTGTGCCTGATTCCTTATTAAAGGAGTTATGCGCCTGCTTTTCTGATCGCCTGCCTGAACAGAAACATGTGATTGCCGCCAATGAAGGGGGTGCTACTGGTCTGGCCATGGGGCATTACCTTGCCACTGGCAGTCCGGCACTGGTCTATATGCAGAATTCCGGTCTAGGCAATGTGGTGAACCCTGTCGCTTCCCTGGCTGACCCGCAGATTTATGGTATCCCCATGCTGATGGTGATTGGCTGGCGTGGTGAAATGCAGCAGGATGGTACGCAGATCCATGATGAACCGCAGCACGTCAAGCAAGGCCAGATCACGCTTGAGCAATTGGAAATCATGGGTATTCCGTTTGAAATTTTCCAGACTGATCTTAGTTGCGCATTGACACAAACCCGCCGGCTGCTATCCCTGGCAAAACGCCGGTCAGGCCCGGTGGCTTTGGTGGTGCGCAAACAAAGCTTTGCGCCTTACAAACCAAAATCGGCCAACAAACCAGCGGGCAAAGATGCTTTACTGCCTAGCCGTGAGGATATGCTGACGCGTATCGTCAGCCTGCTTTCCAATGATGTCGCCGTGGTTTCCACGACTGGCATGGCATCGCGCGAGCTGTTTGAATTCAGGCATGCAAACAATAGCGGTCATGCACGAGATTTTTTGACCGTAGGCGGCATGGGGCATGCTTCACAAATTGCCTGCGGCATTGCGTTGGCACAGCCGGACCGGCAAGTGGTTTGCCTGGATGGTGATGGCGCCCTGCTGATGCATATGGGCAGCCTGACATTGAGCGCACAACAACACAACCTGGTACATATCGTCTTTAACAATGGTGCGCATGATTCTGTTGGCGGCCAGCCTACCGTGGCCGCACAATTAAATCTTTCCAGCATAGCCAAAGCAGCCGGTTACCAGTGGGTCATCCGGGTCAGTTCGAACAGCCAGCTCAGTGAGGCATTGCAGTATGCCTTGAGCCTGGGCCAAAGCTGCTTTATCGAGGTGCTGTGCCGACGTGGAGCACGTGCTGATTTAGGTCGCCCTACCCGTACACCGGCACAGAACAAACAAGACTTTATGCAATTTTTGGAAGAGGTCGCGTATGCCTGACCAGTCGCCAACTCTATTGGCGCATATCACGCAGAAAAATAGTGCCAAAGCCTTATTTACTGCTGGGCCAGCCAGTTTGCTGGAAGAAAACCTGCTCGGCTTGCGTCCGTGTTTTGGCCGTGGCGATACAGATTACCAGCAGGTAGAACAGGCTGTCCTCGATGCATTAAAAAGCATGACAGGTCATGCCCAGATCGCCCGCCTGCAAGGCTCTGCCAGCCTGGCGCTGGAAATCGCCTCACTGAATTTCCTGTTCGGCAAAGTGCTGGTGATAGACAGCGGCTACTATGCCCAACGCCTGGCAAGTTTTGCCGAAGCAGCCCAGCGTCTGGGCCATGTGCGTACGGTTACCGTGGTCAACTGGCTGGATATTGCAGATATTGCTGGACAATATGACTGGGTCGTCGCCTGCTACACCGAAACCAGCATAGGCCTGAAACTACCCATGAATGAATTACGTGTGCTGGCAAACCGCGTAGATGCACAACTTTTCCTGGATGCGACCGCCTCTATCGGCCTGGAAGCCGACCACGACCAGGCGGATGTGATTGCCTATAGTTCCTGCAAAGGACTGTTTGGCCTGACCGGTGCTGCATTCATTGCATTTAACCAGTTGCCGACCAATAGCGTAGACGGGTTTTACCTGAACCTGCATACGCATCTGGAGCGGCGCATGACCGGCCCTTACCATGCAATTGCTTCATTATATGAAGTGTTGCCCAAGCATAATGATTTACGCGAGGCCGTATTTATTAATAAAACGGCCATGCTGCAAAAATTTTCAAGCTATGCCACCCATCCGGCGAGTCACCAGCCTGCATTGTGCACCTGGGTAGATGCCAGGATAGGCTCGCGTGACCCACGTGCCGTGTTGTATGCACCACGCGGCATCAGCCGTGGTAGCGTGGTCTGCCACCTGGGTGAAGCGCACCTCGGTTCAGCGGCAACGGGTGAGATCTTAAATATGCTGGAGGTACTGGCGTGAACGCACCAAAACGCATCATGGTTGATATGTCCGCCACCCTGATCCATCACGGGCATGTCCGCCTGCTGAAACAGGCGAAACAGCTAGGGCACGTAGTAGTAGCCTTGACCACCGACGAAGAAATCCGCAGCAAGAAAGGCTATGAGCCTGAGCTGGATTATGCCGCTCGCGCAGAAGTGTTACTGGCAATGCGAGATGTCGATGAAGTTGTGCCCAGCCCCTGGCTGCTGGATGAAGCGTTTTTAGCGCAGCACAATATCGATCTACTGGTACACGGTCACGACAACAGCAACCCGATCGCGGCTGAAAAATTACATATTCTGCCACGCACAGAAGGTATCAGCAGCACGCAGTTGCGTGCCCGTGTGCTCAAAGCCGTCAGTCAAAAAATGGAAGCTAACTCATGAGCAATTTATGGCAACAAATCTGGGAAAAACGTACCCTGCAACCGCAACATACAATCACGCTAGAGACCTTGATCTCGCTGGATGGCTTTGATAGCGGTGCCGGCAAGATCAACCTGGCCGACTGGCAGGAATATACCCGCCGTATCAGTGAAAAGCTGGGCCTGAAACCGGGCAACTCCGTATTTGAAGTAGGTTGCGGTGCCGGCGCTTTCCTGTTTTCGTTGCGCGAGCAGATGGCACTGGAAGTCGCCGGCCTGGATTATGCCGCAGGCTTGATAGAAGCTGCACAAAAAGCCATGCCAGACGGTGAATTCCTGGTACAAGGTGCCCAGTCTCTCGATACCGAAACAGGCTACGATTTTGTCATTGCCAATAGCGTTTTTCACTATTTCGATGAAGCTACCGCCGCACAGGTATTACAAGCCATGTGGAAAAAAGCCAGGCATGGGATTGCCATACTGGATGTCCCGAATGCGGCCACTAGGGAGGCCTGTGAGCTGGCTCGCCGTGAAGCGCTGACTGAGGCTGAATACGAAGAGAAATACCGTGGTTTGCACCACACTTATTACACTCCGGAATGGTTTATCAATCAGTTGCCGCAATGGCCACACCAGGCCTTCGAAAGCTGCGTGCCCAACTATACGCAAAGCGAATTTCGCTTCAGTGTGATTTTCTCCAAACATTTACATGGATAACGACTGATCATGACGACATCCACACTTAGCACCCTGCCTGCGATTACTTTTTTTTATACCGATAATTGCGAGCGACAGGCATTAGCACCTATCGCGGATGAAGCGGCAGGCAGAGGTTTCCCGATTCAATGGAGCATGGATTCCAGGCAGTATGCTGAAATCGGTGTCTATTGCGAGCATGCTTGCAAGCCCAATGCCGGCTTTTCCATCATATTGCTGCACGATCTGGCACAGCGCCATGATATCTGGCCGCATTTCTGGCATCACGAACCGTGGGATGCCTTTGATATGGGCATCGTACCCGGCGCCAACTGGGTAGACCGCTGGCAAACCCAGGCAGTATTTGCCAAGGCCAGGCCTAAATTAGGCGTATTTGACCTGGGCTGGCCCAAGGCCGACCTGGTCTACCGCAACCAGGATGAATTCAAGCAACAGGCGAAAGCCTTGCGCGAGCAACTGGGCCTGAAATACGAGCGCTCTGTGTTGTATGCTCCTTCCTGGGAAAACCACGGCAAGCAGGATGACTTTGTACAGGCATTAAAAGATTTGCCGGTCAACCTCCTGCTGAAACAGGCGCCCTGGTCAGAAAAATACCGCTGGGTGCTGAATAATATTGACGAGATGGATGCCCTGCACAGAGGCTGCGCCGACAATGTCTATGTGATTGATCGCGAGATCAGCATTATGTATTGCCTGGGGCTGGCCGATGTCATGGTATCTGACGAATCCAGTGTGCTGACCGAAGCTTTGCTGCTGGACGTGCCCGGCGTAGCGGTGATTGACTGGGTGATTCCTGACACCAACCCACCAAGACCGGCTTGCGTGCCATATGATTATGTCACCAAAACCACACGCGCCAACCTGCGCGACACCGTATTGAATGTGCTGGAGAATCCGCAGCAATACCAGACCGAGATTGATACGAATAAAAAACAGCAATTTGCCCATCTTGGTGAAAGCGCCAGACTGATTGTCGACAATATGGTCGCAGCCTTGCAAGGCCAGCCATTACCGACACCGCCACTGATAGCCCAGGTAGAAATTGACCGTACGACTTACCAGCATGCAGAACAGCTGGCTGCAGAAGGCGATATGCAACTGTCTACCCAGATAATGCTGGAGCTGATCAAAAAAGGCAGTACCTGCTGGGAACCCTACAACGACCTGGGTACCTTGCTGGTCAGCCAGGGGCAATTTGAAGATGCCGAGATGCTGCTGGAAAAAGCGGTGCATTTCGCGCAGGAAAACCCTGCGATTCCGCTGAGCAATCTGACGGAAGTGTATTGTTTGCAGCAGAAGGCGGATAAGGCGTTGCAGACGCTGGTGAAACTGAGCAAGCATGCGCCTAATTCGGCGGCATCTATTCCTCATATACGCAAGTGTATGGAAACGATGTTTTAGTTTCCGGTAGCAATTGATGCTCTGAGCCTGCACAACGGCAGGCTTCTGCAGCAACAATCGCGCCCTGCCAGGGGCAATTCAGGCTAGGTGTATGCTTGGCCTGATATCAATACAGTGTCAATTCTGCACTTGCCGTGAGGTTTTAATTGATAATTCTTTGAATGATTTGAGCGTTGCTTTTCGCCTCTAGGCGAGTTACTTTTCTTTGCCTGCCCAAAGAATAAGTAACTCGCCTAAGGGCGAAATACATAGGTGAATAACCAAAGAAATACCGATTAAACCCTCAAAGCTACTGTTCTTTGTTGTAAGCAAACTAAGCATACAGTTTGCTAGTCTGCTGAGCTTCATATCCAGCAACCATAAAAAAGCCTGCCACTTCGCAATGGCAGGCTTCATCAAACCACGTTCATTAAGTAAACAGCTGACGCACCGGCAATACAGCGCGGGAGAATTCCGCCGTCAAGCCATTCACATGTTGTTCCGGCAAGCCCTGGATCAGGTTCTGCAAACGGTTGAATACACTGATAAACGCCTGCAACTCATGATCCTGGTAGGTATACCCCAGTGTCTCCAGGATAGCCAGTGACAAGCCTCCAATATTAGATGGCGTATTCGCATGCGGCTTGGCGCAGCCACGGATGCGATGCAACGTCAGGAACAGGCCACGCAATGCCACGAACGAGACTGGTAAAGGAATGGAAAAGTCCCATTCCAGATCAAAGAAATGGCCCTGCCCTTGTGTATCCACCACGAAATTAGTCGGGGTGGCATCAAAGTATTTCGATGGCAGTAAATCGGTAGCACCGGCAAACTCCGGAAGGGTATGTCCACCCTGTGTCGCATTGGCAGCAAGCGCTTTTACCCATACTTCAGCCCAGGCAGCAAGATGCTCTACACGCCATCCAGGACGGTTCACCAATTGGGTCAGTTTATCCATCCATAAAGTACCGCCGTGGTAAGGAGATTGTTCCCAGTCTGCTGTCAGCAGTTTGATAGTCTCACCGGTATTACGCGTGCGTGTTACCAATCCCTTGTCAGCCTGCACGAATTGGGTTTCCTTGCTGAACACTGCCTGGCGCTGGCAACCATAATGGGCTGCCAGTACCTCAGGATGCTGTTTGCCGGTTTGCTGCGTTGGATAAGCCACGAACATAAACGAGTTGGCCATGTCTTCTACCAGGTTATTGCGCGCAAGGACTTTCCATGCATTTTCCAGCGAGAAGGTAGGATGACGTGGCGATTGTCTGTCATGCACGACTGAACCGGCAGCCAAAGCACCGATATCCCAGCCTGCTGCTTTATGCGCAGTGTTAAACCCTTCAGGATAAATCACAGTGACCGGTGTTTTGTAATCAGGCAGTGGCACATACAGTTCTGTCGTTTCAAAACCGGCGCTGCGGATCAATGCATCGAGCTCGACGCGGCCGAAGGTGATCGGGCTGGTAGTACTGTAGGAATCATTAATTCCATACATCGCCTGACCCATATGGTCTTCAGGCGCGCCGTTGAAATACTTCAGGCCCAGCTGGTTCTCAATCGCCACAATCAGCATGCCGTCTTTTTTCAGGAAAGACTTGGCTTTTTGCAGTAAAGTCAGCAGCGGATTAGGTTCCTTGACATACACTTGTGCGTATTCCAGCACGCCAATCAAAGTGACGACATCAAATTTTTCATCCGTCTCATAAGACTGGATCAAATCGCAGAATACATTGACGTTCTTTAACTCAGCGCAGCGTTGGCCGATGATACGGGCGCGGTTAGGACTGCCCTCCACCACGACCACTTCCCCGCCCAGCTCACCCAGGAAACGTGTGATCGCACCACAACCGGCACCCAGCTCAAGTACCTTGCCGTTAGCTATTTTCTCTGCAAAAGGACGCAACAGGTTGGCGCGTTGTGAAGTCAGGTGGTAATAGCTGGGCCAGTCAGTGGCTTTGGAAGCCAATTCATCCGAAAATACACTTTTGTCGCGGGCCTGGCGGATGATGTCATACAACCGTTGCTCGGCATTACCGGCATCCTCGTAGCCAAAGGCTTCCGCCTGCGCACGCTGGTAAAAGTTGTCTTGCGCGCGGTAAATATAACCACCGACAGTTGCTGGTTTCTGGTTGCCTGTGGCAACAGGTGCAACAGTCACCGGCGCAGCCTGCGCATAAAATTCCTGGCAGGCCTGGTTCAGTTGCTGGATTGCTGCTTCGGACAAACCATGCTGTCTGGCGAAAGCGATGACCTCAGTCACTTCTTTCTGATTTGTGGTTTGCATTAAGGCGTGCACATAGGCAGTCCAGTAATCCTGCGTTTGTGGTGCCAGGATCACAGCCTGCTCGAGTAACGGCAACGCTGCTTTGGCGGATTCCTGCAAAGCAATAAGCCCCAGCCCGTAATAAGCCACATCATGTTTCGGGGCAATCCCCAGAATCTCCTGATACAGCGCTGCTGCCTCAGTCAACTCCCCTTTTTCCTGGTGCTGTATCGCCAGTTGCAAGACTTCTTCAACGGTTTGTTCCAGTGTCTGTTGGTGAGCGTTTTGTGAGTCTAAAGCTGTTTCCGCAGGGGCAGATTGCATCGCTAAAGTTTCCATGGTGGGTCCTTTTAAGGTCATTTGTTTGGTTGCGGTCAGTTGGGTTGCAGGTGACGCCAGGGCGTCGCTCTCTTCTGCAAGCAAGTGCATGTTAAAAGATTGTGCAGGCTGGCATTGGCACCAGCGTTGCCACATAATGCGTAATGCATCAGCCAGGGTGGCTGACAATTTGGCAGGCTGTGACAACAATGACTGTTGCAAGCGCTCACGCATGCCGTTACGTACTTCTGCCAGCGCTGCAAGATCAGCACATAAAGTGGCCCCTTGAGCTATCCAGGCCTGTGCATCTGTAGCAATCCAGTTGTTTAAGCCCGCATGCTGCATCAATGCCATTGCACCGCGGCTGTTGAGGCGATCACCTACCTGGCAAAGCGTAGGTACACCCATCCATAAGGCATGGGCGGTAGTGGTGAGCCCATTCGACGGAAAGGTATCCAGGCAAATATCTACACGATGGTATTGCTGTAAATAGTCAGCCATGTGACTGCGCGCAACCAGTTGCAGGCGGTCACCCGCAATACCTGCCTGCCGAAACCAGCTCACCAGATGACTGCCATTCTCTGAAGAGGATATCCCCCCCAGGATCATGCGGCTATCTGGCACAACTTGCATTAGCTGTGCCCATAACTGTACGGTGGCCTGCGTGATTTTGTTCGGGCGGTTAAAGCAGCCAAAGGTGATATAACCATTGCTTAACGCAGGCAATGGCTTAACCTCAGACATGCTTGTATCTGGCATAAATGGCGCATTTACCGGTAACTGCACCAGTTTTTCAGTGAACTGAGCATCAAACTCACCAACCGGCGTCAATGCCTCATCAGTCAGGTAGTAATCCATGGCAGCCAGGCCTGTGGTGTTCATATAGCCCAGCCAGCTAAGCTGGATAGGCGCAGGTTTCCTGGCAAATGTCAGCAGGCGGTTACCTGAGGTATGGCCGGATAAATCAATAAGGATATCAATGCCATCCTGGCGGATTGTATTTGCCAGAGCCTCATCAGACTGCTCAGTGACGTCTTTCCAGCTGGCAAAATATTCACGCATTTTTGCGGTGACTTGATCGCTTATTGGATGGTTGTAATAAGCATGCAACTCCAGTTGCTGGTTACTTGCCAAGCCAAGCAACAATGGCTTGAGGAAATGGGGAATGGAATGCGCCCTGAAATCCGCAGACACAAAGCCTACCTTCAGTGTCCTATCCAGGTCTCGGTCATTGTCATGTGGCTGCCAGTGAGCTTTTAACGGTGCTTCATATAATTCTGCATAGGCCTGGTGGGCCTGCAATAATTCTGCTGCGGGAATGCCTTGCGCATGGCTCATGCAAAACAGCAGGTTGCTGAAACAACCGGCATCGCCAGGTTGTAATGTCAGTGCCTGTTTAAAGTGGGCGATCGCTTTATCCACGGCACCCAGGTCTTTCAGCACAATACCCAGGTTATTGTAGGCAGCTGCGTAATCCGGTTTCAGTGCGATGGCTTGTTCAAATGCCTGGACGGCAGCGGTCAAATCACCCTGTGCTTTCAGCACCAGGCCGTAATAGCAATGCTCTATCGGGTCATTAGCATTGAGTGCCAGGGCGCGCTTGGCCGGCTCGCGTGCATCTTCCTTCAGCAACATGCGTACGTCGCTCAGCATTTTCCAGCCGTTCAGCCAGTCCGGGTGCTGTTGCAACACACTGTCCAAACGCTGTTGCATCTCGGTGTATTTGGCAAGCTCAAACAGACCAAGTAAATCCGCCTCCTCAGCTTCCAGGGCTTGAACACTGGTCGCCTGCTCTGCCAATCCCCATGAGGCTAGCAAAGCGTTCAGTGCTTGCGTATGCTGGCCGCGTTGCAATGCCTGTCCCAGTAATTCCTGGAATTGAGGGTCATTTGAACCGTGTAACGCATTCAGGTAATTACTCAATAATTGCCATTGCTCGGGCTCCAATCTGTGAGCCTGCTCAAATAAAGCAATCGCTTGCGTGTGCTGTTGCTCATCCCAGGCAATCAGGCCCAGGTTATGTAATGACAATGCATGCCGGGGATGAATCTGCAGGATTTCCTGGTACAGCGCGCGTGCTGCAGCATACCGGCCCAGTTGCTGCTCCGCAGCTGCCTGGTCAAACACTTCAGCAATGGAGGCTTCCAGCGCTGCGGATGGTGTTTGCAATGCTGGTTCCCATTTTTGCGCATATTGCAGGTATTTATCCCGCCAGCGCTGGGTACCAAATGCACCGCCACTTTGATGGGTCATGCGCAAAGGCCACACACCCAGTTGCAATCCGGCACGGGTGGCGGTACGGCAAAAATCCAGGTCATAAAAGTGAAAGTCAAACTGCGGATCAAAGCTCACCTGTGATTCAACCAGTCGCTTTTTATAAGCGGCCAGGAAAACGCCATCCATTAATTGCGCAGCACCGGCAGGCTCGCCATAAGCGGATGCCGGACCGAAGGCGTGCTGGCCATGACTGACTGCACCACGCAGATAAGCGGTGTCATCCCAGGTAAATTTGGTATCGACAAAGCACCAGCCGGTTTGGCCGGGCTGAATACGGGCATTACCGGCCACCCCAATCACGTCGTATTGCTGCAAGCCGTCAGAGATTGTTTGTACAAAAGTATTTTCATCAATCCAGACATCGTCATGGATAAATACCAGCAAGGCATCATCGGGCGCAGCAGCAATGGCGTCATTAAAAATCTCGGACAGGCCGCGCGTGTTTTCACAAGCGATCCTGGCAACCAGTCGCGCATCCTGGCGCATATGGCGTTTTAAAGATTTACCCAGCGCCGCATCGCGCCAGAAGGCTTCTTCGCTCATGCGTGTGGCACTGACCACCCATACCGGTTGCTCACCGCTAAACACGGCCTGAACTGGCGCGCGAGCAAGTAGCTGACTTTCCTTCAGACCGGATGTGGCCTGCTGCCAAAAGCTGAATAACAGCCTTTCAAAATCTTGCGCAAATAGTGCAGCATCCATCAATGGTGACTGCAACACTTTTGCCCGCAAACCTAGTCGCGTGGTGGCCAAAGCCGGCAAATCATTGGCGAATGTCACCGCTTTTTCTACATATTCGTCAGAAGTTTCCGCCACCCAGTCGCTCAAGCCTGCGCAGGTTAGCATGCTGGCACCCTGGCGACCGATCAGCGTATCGCTCAACAATGTCAGTGTAGGTACACCCATCCACAGGGCTTCACAAGTCGTAGTACCGCCACTGAAGGGGAAAGTATCCAGGATCATATCCACTGCGTGATGGCTCTTCAGGTAAGCCTCCCGCGTCACCATTCCCAGCAATTCACAACGTTCGGCATTGATACCAACGTTCGCTAATCTTTCGAGGGTTTCCGCCCTGGCGGCGGCATCGTTGAAGGTCTTGCACTGCCAGCGTAACCTGGCTGCTGGCTTCGCCGCAAAAATGCGTCCCCAAAGCGTTAATACCGCATCGGTGACCTTGGTGTAGTTTTGATAGCAACCGAAAGTGACAACTCCCGATTGTTCAGCAGGTAAGGCATTGACGGCAATATCGAATGGCGGTGCCGTAAAACACAATCTGGTATGCGGCAGATAGGCAATTTGCTCGGTAAAGCGTTGTGCCACCTGTGCATTGACACTGACAGGGTCAGCAATCACATAATCCATCACCGGCAAGCCAGTGGTACCCCAGTAACCTAGCCAGGCAGCTTGTACCGGCGCCGGTTTCCAGGCAAATACAGGTAAGCGTGTGCCTCCGGTCAGGCCGGACAAATCCAGTAAAACATGAATGCCATCGCTATGAATCAGGCGTGCAGCCTGTTCATCGGTCAAACCAGCCAGCGAGCGCCATTCGTTGCAATAGCCTTTTAATTCGTACGTGAGTACATCTTCACGACCATCGGTAGAGTAGCCATAGACTTCCAGCTGGCCAGGATTAAAATGCTTTACCCAGTTTTCAATGAAATAACCAACCGGGTGGCGTCTCAGATCTGCAGACACAATACCTACGCGTAAGCGCTGGTCATTTTTGTGGATGTTCCATGCCTGGAACGGCGTTTTTTCCTGCATCATTAACTGCCCAAGTCTGGCAACATAGGCAGTATGTTTTTCTTCAGTCAGGTAATTCACATAGCTATCTGAAAACAACAGGTTTCTCAGCGCCATAACATGGTCAGGGTCCTGTACCAGTACTTTTTCCAGTATCTCAATCGCCAGTTCAGCTTTGCCCAGATCCAGGTAAATACTGCTCAGGTTGATATAAGCTGACAGATGGTCAGGCTTGAGCGCGATGGCTTTTTCCAGGCTGGCAATCGCTTCAGGATAGCGGCCCAACAGGCGCAGGCTGATACTGTAATTGCTCAGTATCACTTCAGAATCAGGCAACAACGCCAGGGCTTTTTCAAAGTTGAGGCATGCCTTGTCAAACGCTGAACGTGCATTCTCGATCAACCCCAGGTTGCCATAAATATAAGGGTTACCCGGGTCCTGCTCCAAAGCTTTATTGCAATAGCGCTCAGCCTCTGCGTACAGGCACTGATCAAGTAATTCAGCGGCTACATTATTCAATTGCTCCGCATTAAAGTCTTGCATGCGCATGACCTGGTCAACGTAATGCTGATACTCGCGTGTGCGTTGCGTGACCCGGTACAACTTGGCCAGATTTTTTAATATGGATAATTCTTGCGAGTTGACAGCGTAGCCCGCAAGCAGCCATTGCTCCGCTTCATCAAAATTGGCTTTTTTAAGATATAGCGCGCCCAGATGGCTATAAGCTTCCACATAGTCTGGCTGATGTGCAATAGCTGTTTCATAGGCCTGAATGGCTTCACTTTCGTTACCCAATAGCTCCAGCGCGACCGCCATGTTAAAAAAGATGATGGCATTGCCTGGCTCGATAGCGGCCGCTTCGCGGTAATACTGGATCGCTTCCAATGGCTTGTCTGCTTCATGCAGCAAGGTTGCCAGTTCAAAGTTGACACGGCCATCCTGCTGGTGAATATTCAGGCCACGGCGCAATAGTTTTTCGGCCTCTTTCAATTGACCGGTTTTTTTAAGTACGCTCGCCCAGTTTGCATAGGCACGGCTAAAGGCCGGGCTTAGTTTGAGCGTCTGGCGGTAATGTTTGATTGCTTGTGGATGCTCCTGCAACTGCGCATGTACATTCGCAAGGTTATAGAATACTTCGGCATCTTTCTTCAGCAATTTTCCTGCCTGTGAAAAGGCTTCTACGGCAGCGCTTAATTGATCTTGCTGCTGATACAGGCTGCCCAGTAACTTCCAGGCCAGGCCCTCATCGGGGAAGTCAGTCGTGATTTTCTGCGCCAATGTCAGGCACACAGGCCAGTCGCCCTGTTTCCAGGCTTCAACAAGCTGTTGCATCCAATAGCTGCAATCCCTTTGCAGGGAGTGAGCAGACGACGAGACATCGGACGACAAACGCATAAAAGAAATTCCAAAAAATTTCTCTTATTATTGTGAGTTTGCGTAGATTTGGATTGCAGAAAAAACGCTGGAAAAACCAGTCAACTTAACTGTTTCAAACGGGTAACATTACCCGAAACACCCTACCAGCCTTTGCCTAGCCTCAAACTCAGGTAAAACCATGGCTCTGCAGGTTTTTATAAATCAGCGCTTTTAATTAAAGCTTTGGGAGAAAAAGCCGTAAACAATGCAGTTTTTGACAAGGCTTTTGCGAAGGAGCTGTATTCGAGAGGCTGCTTGGAAACAGAAACGAGTGAAGGCTAGGCGACATATTCCTGCAAATTAGGGCTATCCGGCTCCCAGCGAACCAGGTCATATAATGTACATTCCAGGTAAGCACACAGCTTATTGAGGTGATCAGTGCTGGCATTGTAGGTCTGGTCTTTGAGCATACGATGCAGGGTCATGCGACTGATCCCGCTTGCATCGGCAATTTCGGTAATGGTGATGGTTCTACCCCATACCAATTGTTTTTTTAGAATGACAGATTTTAATTCAACGTAAATCACACTACTTCCCACATTTTAAACTCTAGTTCGGTTTGAAGACCTGGAGTCTTCTCAGCCTATCGTTGCTGTCAGGCAATTGTATTGATCGGGATCAATACTGAGGCTGAAACCGGAATCATTATACAATTTTATATAATATTAGAATTGATAATGTAGAAATTAAATATGTATGCAAGGTTAAATGATATAGCGAAGCCTATTTAAGCCGGGGCTTACGTTTTTGGGTACGCACGGTTTGCGCAATTTTGCTGTCAGACTCCAGCGTTTTAGCGCCATTCTCCACCAAAGCACTCGCCAGGTCTTCTGGTGTATCCCTGCCTTTTCGTGAACCAAAAATATGCGAATAAGCCCATGTAAACTCGGCGCCTATCAGGAATATCTGTGCAGAGTAATAAATCCAGATCAGTAATGCCAGAATAGAACCGGCAGCACCGTAACCGCTTGATATCGCACTTCTGCCGATATAAATGCCAATTAACCATTTACCTATGGTAAACAAAACCGCAGTTAGTAGTGCCCCTATCCACACTTCGTTCCAACGGATCCTGGCCCGCGGCATGATTTTGTAGATCATGGCAAACATGCCTGTGGTCAGTAAAAAACTGAATATGAAATTGAAGATGCTAGCCACCATCACCCAACTGGAAAATACCGGTGACCACCATTTACTCATGGCTGATAAGCCTGCACTGAATACCAGGGAAACCATCAGTAAAAAGCCAATACCCATGATCATGCCAAAAGACAATAATCGGGCGCGAATCAGTTTCCACACACCACTCTTGGCTCTTGCCGGTGCTTTCCAAATACGGTCCAGGGAATCTTGCAACTCACCAAAGACACTGGTGGCGCCGACCAGCAATAATATGATGCCAATAGTGGTTGCGGTGACGCCTTCAAGTGGCTGACTGGTGCTTTGCAGCAGCGTCTGCACCGCTTCTGCACCCTGCTCGCCCATCAGATTATTCAATTGGCCAATGATTTCGCCACGTGCCGCTTCTTGCCCGAAAATCAAGCCCGAAATAGAAATCACGATCAGCAATAGAGGTGCAATCGAAAACATGGTGTAATACGCCAGAGCAGCACCCATACTTTGTGCGTAGTCATCGCTCCACGAAGTAAAAGCGCTTTTAATCAATACCCAGGTTTCTTTCATTGTCATCTCAGTCTATTCACTCTTCATTTTTAGTTTTTTTAAGGTGTGACAAGCAATTAGCCTAATGCAGCGATCTCATGGAAGCATAAGAAATTGCTCTCATCAAAAAGAAAACGGTACCTGAAGGCACCGTTCGATGCCGCGTTCTAAATGAGACAATCTCATTGAAATCAGCAAACTCAGGATAACTATTTCATTGTGGCGAAGGCATAAGATAAAACGTATTCTGCTGTCAGAAAGGGCTTACGTATTGTTTTTACGTTAGGAAAGCGAACAAACTTTGTGCGCAGGATTAGTCGCAGATTAGGCTAAGGATAACGATGTTTTCTCTGGTGACTCAATTGCGTTTTTCATCTGAGCTTTCAGTTCTTCCTGCATTTTTTCAACCAGCTTCTGTTTATCTTCACCGCTCATGGCATCAAACTCCTCTTGTGAAATGCCATGTTTCTTGAGCCAGAGATATTGCATCTTTTGCGCATCCGTCATTTTCATAAAGTCGCTTAATTCCTGGTACGGATCTTTCACACCCACTTTTTGAGAGGAAGATTCACTTAGGAAAGTTTTGCTAGCAGTAGCGTTTTGTTCTACAGAGTCTTCACTATCTTTCTTATTAAATTTAAGCGCTGTAGTCGTATGCCCGATTTTGCTGACAGCATCAATAGTATTGAAATTCATGATTGCCTCCTTATGTGTTTTTATAAGGTAACCATATTTGATTGAAATTAATTCTTTGATTAAAAAGGGAAAAACTATTTACATGCTATTAAATGCAAAGTGGACATTGAATTAACAACGCGCACTTTAGGTTGATAAAGGATATTACAGCGGCACTAGATAAGTGGAACCACTACAACCCACTAGAATGTCAGCGTCACTGTCTGCTCATTGCCGACGAAGACAGTACAATGCACATCCGTCCATCTATCCGTCACCGCATAACCTATGCATGAAGCGCTTACCTTTTTGTCACGATAAGTATTGCCGCCAACTTCACCTGAAAAATTATATCTATCGACAGGCTTTCTCACGATCACTTCCTCGTTACCAATTTTAACCGTCAGAAACGCACCGTGATAGGCCCAGTCATTGCCGTACTTTTCCAGCAAACCGGTAATTTTGGTGGATTCATTATCGCCTGCGAACTTGTAATTTTGCGCCGGTGCCACTTCGCTACTCTTCACCTGAGGCGTGGTTATGCATGCCGACAAATGAATGGCCATGAGCAGGATGAGTATGTGTTTCATAAACACTCCAAGTTGATTTACTGCAAAAAAAACCTGCGTAACCATGGCAAAGATTATTATTTATATGAATAGATACAAGATAGACCTGGCAGTTCCTTTGAGTCTATCCGGCTGACAAGAAATGTATTCTCTACAACATATCTCAGTATACGCCTGGGCAGGGAAAAAGGGCTGCGGGATGTTTAGGCTGGACCTGTTTATTGGCTTAGCCGAATAAACAGGTATTGATTTTGTGTAGTGGTGCCCGGAGCCGGAATCGAACCGGCACAGCCGTTAAGCCGAGGGATTTTAAGTCCCTTGTGTCTACCAGTTTCACCATCCGGGCGGTAGGTCTGTCAAGCTGCGTATTTTAACACTTTGAAGGGTTTTGCATACCCTCTTAGGTGACGTGCTTGAGAGAAATTTGGAGCGGGAAACGAGTCTCGAACTCGCGACCTCAACCTTGGCAAGGTTGCGCTCTACCAACTGAGCTATTCCCGCATATCTGGAGGCGCGAGCCGGAGTCGAACCGGCCTAAACGGCTTTGCAGGCCGCGGCATAACCGCTTTGCTATCGCGCCAGAACCAACAACATAAAAACCACTTATGTTAAAAAGGGAAAGCAGTGCTTTCCCCTGAATTTGGAGCGGGAAACGAGTCTCGAACTCGCGACCTCAACCTTGGCAAGGTTGCGCTCTACCAACTGAGCTATTCCCGCGTATTTCCTTGCGCCATGCGTCGTAAGGAAGCTGGCATTTTAATGATTTTTGACCCTGTGTCAAGGAAGATTTATGAAAAAACCAGACTTTTAGCAGGAATGATTTTTCAGATGGTTTCGCGGATGGCAGGCCATGCTGCTTTAAGGTAATAACCCATCGAAATCAGGGTCAATAATGCAGCGATGACGATTAACCACTCGCCCAACCACTGGATATTCACCCCGAACAGCGGGTCGTACCAAAGCAACAGGATAATGGCGAGCATTTGTGCTGCAGTTTTCACTTTACCCACCACGGCCACTGCAACATTTGCACCTTTACCGATACTGGCCATCCACTCGCGTAAAGCACTGATCGCAATTTCACGACCTATGATGATGAGGGCAACCACGGCCCCTACCCGATTTAACTCTACCAACACGATGAGTGCTGCAGCAACCATTAATTTATCTGCTACCGGGTCCAGGAATGCGCCGAACTTTGACATCTGCTGGTATTTGCGTGCCCAGTAGCCATCCAGCCAGTCGGTAAATGCGGCCAGCATAAATACGGAAGAAGCCGCCAGGTTGACCCAATGGGCGGGTAAACCTTGTGCTGTCACTGCATTGGCTGGAAAGTAGAACATGCCGACGAACACCGGAATCATGGCGATACGCAGCAAGGTTAGCAGGTTGGGGATAGTCCACATAGATATCTGTTTCTTATTGATGTCGCTTGAAAGTAATCAATGCAGGCGTTCATAAATGCTTTGCGCCAATGCCTGACTAATGCCTTCGACTTGGGCAATTTCATCTATGCTAGCACTTTTTATCCCATCCAGGCCACCAAAACGCATCAGCAAGGCTTTGCGCCGCTTGGCACCGATGCCTTCGATTTCTTCCAGGCTGGATGTAATTCGCGCTTTAGCTCGTTTGGCACGGTGGCCGGTAATGGCAAATCTATGCGCTTCGTCGCGGATTTGCTGAAGCAAATGCAAACCAAGGTTATCGGTCGGCAAATTCAGCATTTCACCCGTATCCGAAAAGATCATGGTTTCCAGCCCGGGCTTACGTTCCTCGCCCTTGGCAATGCCGACCAGCAAGATATCGTCCAGACCGACTTCCTGCATGACTTCGATAGCAACGCCTAGCTGACCCTTGCCGCCATCGATAAACACCAGGTCAGGCCGCTTGCCCTCACCCGCCGCCACTTTGCGATAGCGCCGGGTTAATACATCCCGCATGGCCGCATAGTCATCGCCTGGCGTAATGCCGGTGATGTTGTAGCGCCGGTATTCGCTATTTTGCATATCGCCGCGGTCAAACACCACGCAGCTGCCAACAGTCGCCTCGCCCATGGTGTGACTGATATCGAAACACTCGATGCGCTCTGTGCCTTCTGATAGATGCAGTGCTTCACGCAATGCAACCAGCCGCGCTTGCTGATTGGCTGAAGTTGCCAATCGTTGCTGTAGCGCCAGCTCAGCATTCGTTTGCGCCATTTTCAGCCAGACCTTCTTATCGCCAATGGCATTAGTTAACACTCTGATTTTACGGCCAGACTGTTCACTTAATATTTCTTCAAACTCATCCTTGGCTACCTCAGCCCCGCAGACCAGTAATGGCGGCGTGTTTTGCGAAATGTAATACTGTGTGAGAAACGCTTCTACCGTTTCTACCAGTTCTGCATCCTGGCTATTTTTTGGGAAAAAACTTTTATCGCCCAAATGCCTTCCGCCACGGATCATCACCAGGTTAATGCAGTGCTGACCTTGTGTCTCGGCACAGGCGATCACATCGGCATCACTAACACTGAAGTCACTGACAAACTGTTTGGCCTGCACCTGGCGCAAGGCTTGCATACGGTCACGCAGAATCGCGGCATGCTCATACTCAAACGCTTCGGCGGCCTTATTCATTTCGCTACCCAGCGCATCGATCACTTCGTTGGTTTTGCCTAGCAAAAACATGGCAGCGTGCCGGACATCGCTCGCGTAATTCTCTTCCGAGATGAGGTTCACACATGGCGCAGTACAACGTGCAATCTGGTATTGCAGGCATGGGCGGGAACGATTGGCAAATACGGTGTTTTCACATGTGCGTAATTTAAATACCTTCTGCAGCAACTGAATACTTTCGCGCACCGCCAATGCACTAGGAAAAGGCCCGAAGTATTGATGTCCTTTACGCTGCGCGCCCCGATGAAACGCCAGCCTGGGAAACGCGTCGCCAGTGAGGCAAATGTAGGGATAGGACTTGTCATCGCGGAACAACACGTTGTAACGCGGCATCAAGCCTTTAATCAGGTTATTTTCCAGCAGCAAGGCTTCCGCCTCTGAGCGGGTCACTGTGGTTTCAATAGCCGCAATCTGCGACACCATCATTTTGGTCCGCGGGCTGTTGATATTTTTATTGAAGTAACTGGAAACCCGTTTTTTCAGGTCTTTGGCTTTGCCGACATAAATAGGCGTGTTTTCCGCATTGAGCATGCGGTAGACACCCGGCAAATTCGGTAAATTCTTGAGTATGGGTTTGGGATCAAACATGCGTGTATTTTACACGCATGTGCATGGGTTCAAGACGTTAACTTTGAAGGCGTCAACCCAGCAACTCCCCACCAATCGCCCAATCCTCGTACTCGACTTCTTCAAATACTATATAGGTGTAGCTGGCAGGTTTTTGCGCATGCCTGGTCAGGGTTTCTGTGATTTCCTTGGCGATTTGCTTTTTCTGCTCTTTAGTCACAGAACCAGCCAGTTTGACATTCACGTATGGCATGAGTGTTCTCCTATCAATTTAAAGTACAAGCTAATGTGGATGATTAACAGTGCCGCGTCGTATGTCCCTGATTAAATTAACGGTGACGGCAAACAGTAAAACTGAAATCACAATCGATAATATGGGATCTATGGTCACCCAGCCAGTGAAATAAATCACTACGCCAGCGACGATTGCTGTGACAGAGCCTAACAGGTCACCCAGAACGTGTAAAAAAGCGGCACGGTGATTGAGGCTGGCATCACCCCCATGATGTTGGTGCTGATGATGCATATGCTTGGCAACAAAGATATTCACCAGCAAACCCAATACAGCAATGATACTGACATAGCCGCCGGCTACAGGCACTGGATTTTTAAGCCGCTCAATTGCTTCGATAATGATCCAGACCGCGACCACCAGCATGGAGACAGCATTCACCATGGAAACGCGTAACTCCAGGCGGCTGGTTTCCGGGCTTTTACGCGTCTGGTGCGCGGCCCACATGGCTAACCCGAGCGCCAGCACATCAAATAACATATGCCAGGCATCACTGAGTAATGCCAGGGATTGCGTCCAGAGCCCCCCCGCAAACTCGACTATTGCAAAAACAGTGATTGCCAGAAAAGGAATTAAAAACGGGTTAGTGTGCTCGTGGTCACCATGAACATGGTCATCGTGATGGTGATCATCTTTTGCCTGGTGTTTTTGCTGAGCTGAACCACAGCAGTCATGCGTTGCAGCGTGTTTTGTATGAGATTTGTCCATGTCTGCATGCTAAAACAATTTAGCGTGATTCCACAATAGGCCGCAACAAAAATGGACTTATAATATTGAATTGTTTTATAGCGGCTCCTCAAGAGCTATGCCATGTTAAGTTACCGACACGCCTTTCATGCCGGCAATCATGCCGATGTTCTCAAACATTGGGTTTACAGCCTGGTGCTGGAATATTTCAATCAAAAAGACAAACCTTATTGGGTTGTAGATACTCATGCCGGGGCAGGTATTTATCGACTGGATACGGCAATCGCTAATAAAACCGCTGAGTATCTTGGCGGTATTACCAGACTGCAGCAAACCAGCCCACCAGATGCTTTCGACAGTTACTTACAATCAGTCTCAGAAACGCACAACATCGCAGGCAAGGATTCTTACCCTGGTTCACCTTGTATCGCCGATCACTTTTTAAGAGCAGACGATAAGTTACGTTTGTTTGAACTGCATCCTGCAGATGCTGTCCTGCTTGAACAGCAATTTGATCATCGCAAAAGACAGGTTTCGATTCAAGCCAAGGATGGATTTGAAGGAATCAAAGCCTGCTTACCACCGCCTACCAAGCGCGGCCTGGTGCTTATCGACCCGCCGTATGAAGTCAAAGATGACTATGCGCGCGTAGTCAGCTGTATCAAAGAAGCGCTAAAGCGTTTTTCTACCGGGACTTACCTGATCTGGTATCCGCGACTGCAACGACCTGAACCGCAGCAAATGCTGGATAAACTGCGTGAACTGAATACGGATTATTTGCATATCTGCCTCGATGTGCAGCAGCCTGGCGCTAATGGGTTTGGCATGCATGGCAGCGGCATGTGGGTAATTAACCCACCCTGGACACTGCGCCAATCTGTAGAGCCGCAATTAGAGTGGTTAGCACAGATATTAGCGCAAGATGACCATGCGCGAGCCTGGTGTGAAGGCCAGCAGAAATAAGCGCTTAGTAGCGGATACGAACGCGGTGGTCTGAATCAGACTGCGTGCCGACACTCACTTCAAAAGTGCTCACGGCAATCGTTTGCCGGGTAGCCGTTTGTATCTTTACCCGCCATTCGCCGGCTGTGACATTGCTTTTATAGGTATAACCGCGGTAACCATTATCCCGCCCTCCCACCAGCGAAAATCCAGCGGTCGATACACTAACCCAGCGCCCTGCTACCTTTTTCTGCCAGTCATGCACTAATTTGGTATGCAACCCCTGTGGTGCAAATACCGAAGAAAAACAGACCAGCCTCTGGCCTGGCGCCAGGCGTAAATGATCAGTATCCACCCGCCAGAAATTCCACCACGGCGATTTCTCTACTGTCATCCAGTAGCCTTCAGGTGATTTTTCTAAATCATAAGCAACCACGACTGCCTGCTTCACCAGCGGAACCGGCGGAATCATGTCCGCACGATAAGCGACCATCAATAAAGCAGCAATCACCCATACCGGCCAAATGCGTCCGGCATGGCTGGGTGCACGTTTATAAAGCACATATGTAATAGCTGCACCTAACAGGGTGCTTAAATAAAACCATACGGCATGCACACTACCAAACAGGAAAGGAAACGCAAAGTTACACCACAGAATTGAGCATAAACCGAACATACTCCAGCACAGACTCAGGCGCCGGTATTCGCTTTCCATAAACTCATTAGCGACCAGCAGCGCACCCAGCACCAAAGTAAGCACCCAAGCCAGGCCATAACTTGAGCTTTTGAAATAGAGAATGAATAGCGCGCTTAATACACTGCCGAACAAAAACTGCAATATCCAGTAAGGCCAGTCGTGCACGGGCCAGCTCGACACTCTGTTCTGTATCCACTGCCAGCCCAGCAACCTTTCACGGACGCGGCGTGCGCTGGCGCTCGGTTCGGCCAATTGATACATCAGAATCGCAGCCATTAGTAAATAAATGGCAAAAATCACCATATCGAGAATGGCGACTTTCTTTCCTATAGTGATTGCATCCCAGGCAAATCCGCCGATAAAAAATGTAATCGGCAGCACGGCCCGCGTGCGCCCGAGACAGCGGGCTATGAAAGAGGGTTGATCTGGAACAGGGGTAGACATGAGTGGATCAGTCATAATGAAGGGTAAAGCTTAAAAAACCATCGGTATTTTTATCATATATGGCAGCAACTGTCACTGCTTGGCAGCTACAAAGGTAAACTTTCTTTGATTATCAAATCGGGCCTGTTAAACTTTAAGTTATCTTAAGAGTTGTCCGTTATATATCTTAGAAGATGTTCTCCATGTAAGGGCATCTGTATGCAACAATTCTGGCCGTCATCAGGTATGCGCGATCTAATTAGAAAAATTAAACATAAGTTAATCGAAATCAAGTCCGTCAGTAACGAAACTGAGCAGGCCTTGATTCGCGTTACTTTTGTTAGTTTCATCACGCTTTACCTGTTATTCAATGGCAGTAGCTATCAACCGGTTGGCGTTTGCCTGGTGTATTTGTGCTGCGGCTTCCTGATGCTTTTAAATACGCTGCGCAACCCGCAGAAAAACGAAAGACGCCAGTGGATTGCAATGGTGATGGATATCACGGCCACCTCCGTCGAACAGATGATTTCCGGACCGATGGCAGGTGTGTTTATCGGCATCTATTTATGGCTGATTATCGGCTATGGCCTGCGCTACGGCACCAAGTTCTTTAAGGGCTGTTATGTATTAAGCCTGATCGGTTTTAGCATTACCTTATACCTTAACCCTTACTGGAACCAGCACCAGCACTTGGCTTATGGTTTCCTGCTGACATTATTGCTGATTCCGCCACATACCTTGCGCTTGCAGATCAGCTTGGAAAAAGCAACCAAACAGGCCGGTGAAGCCAATGAGGCCAAAACTAATTTCCTGTCGAATATCAGCCACGAAATGCGCACGCCGCTCAACGGCATTATTGGTGCAAGTGAGTTATTGGCTCAATCCAAACTCGATATCAAACAATCCGAGTTGTTACAAATGGTAGGCGCTTCCGCCACCAGCCTGAAAAAGCTGATTAATGATGTGCTTGATATCAGCAAAATTGAAAAAGGCAAAATTGACCTGGAAGAAATCGCGTTCTACCTTCCTGACATGTTTCAGCGGCTTCAATTGATGTTCCAGATTGAAGTTGATCGTAAACAATTATGGTTGCACTTTGATCTAGACCCTGGCGTAGAACGTCATTATGTCGGCAGCATGCATCATATCGAGCAGGTATTAATGAACCTGGTCGCCAATGGGATCAAATTTACCCAACATGGCGGCGTCGATGTGGTTGTGTCTGTGGCCGAGCGCTATGCCAATATGAGCATGCTCAAATTCCAGATCCGCGATACTGGTATCGGCATCAAGCCCGAGGCATTGCCACATATCTTCGATAGCTTCACCCAGGCGGATAGCAGCATCACAAGGCGTTATGGCGGAACAGGTTTGGGTACATCCATCGCCAAACAATTGGTTGAACTGATGGCCGGTAAAATTCATGTTACCAGCGACGAAACCAATGGCACCAGCTTTGAAGTAATGCTGCCTCTCGCACATGCTGAGCCGTCAACGCAACAGGCGACAAACGAGATCAACCTAGAAGTGAACTCTAACGTGGTGCCATTGAGCAGCCACACCCGGTTCCGCAAGAAAATACGCGTATTGATTGCAGATGACAATGTAGTTAATCGCATGATTTTGAATGAAACATTGCAGCGGATGCATTGCGTAGTCAAAGCCGCCGACAATGGCGATGATGCGCTGGATGCATTGGAACATCACCAGTTTGACCTGATGATTCTTGACTACAACATGCCGGAAATGAATGGCCTGGAAGTATTCAATATTTACCATTCCTTGCCTGGCAGCAAACCTTTGCGCACGGTGATCCTGACCGCAGATGCAACCAAAGCGACTCAAGACCGCTGTTTAAACGCTGGCGTCTATCAAGTACTGACCAAACCAGTGATTTCCCGGCAGATCCAAACTTTGATAGAAGCGGTTGCCCAGACCATTGAAACCGGTGAGACAGTCAAGCCAACCTCCAAACCGGCGACACGCGTTGCTCGTGCAGCACCTGCAAAAGAGTCTGTGAAACCGGTTAGCGTGCCCATTGAGCAGGCCCCTGAACGGGTGGCGAACATGGCAGCTTATAATGAGCCATTGATTGATATTAATCGTATGGAACATTTGCTGAAACTGGGCGGCAGCGAAGCATTCTTGTATCGTTTAATTACCGAATTTATCGAAACTACCGACGACTTGATCCGTGATTTGCGCACAGAAACGCTAGACCTTAAACTTGAACAAGTTCATAAGCTGGCGCACACACTGGCCGGGGAATCAGCCAATATGGGCCTGATTCCACTAAGCAAGCGCAGCCGTCGCCTGTTGGGCTTGAGTATGGAGGATGCCCAAACAATTTCCAGTCTGTATCAAGCAGTTTTTGATGCTTATGAAGAAACTCGCGTGCAGTTGCACTTATATCGCAGCAAGCTTTCTTCTAAGCGTTCAAACAAATAATTGGCATTGATAACTGAAGGCACCCTCAATAGTGCTTAACACCTATTGATTTACGACCTGCTGTTGCAGTAACTCCCCAGTCTGCTGCTGATCATTTAATATCACCTGCTCTTTGGCTGCCTCCTGCTCCGGGAACAATCGTGTCTGGGCACGACAAAAACGATCCATTACTTTTAAATCGCGCTCTGTCAGCCGCAATGCATTTTCTACCCATACGTTGACGATATCTTCCAGCTCGCTATAGGTTAACGGGTTGATTCTGGCTTTAGCTTTTTGCGCAGATAAAAAGCCTTCTGCCTGGCGGCTGTTTTTCTGGATAAACGCCTGCACCGCCTGCTCGCCTTCCCCTTCATCCACCACTATATCGATCAGGCCCATTTCCAGGCATTGCTCAGCCGTAAAACGCTCACAACCCAGAATCATTTTATCGGCCACAGCCATGCCGGCTTTGCGCGCAATAAAACTATAAGCACCCATACCAGGAATCATGTTAAAAAATAATTCCGGGAAGCAGAAGACGGATTGGCGTTCAGCAATCAGTACATCGCTGGTCATTGCGGCTTCTATCCCTGCCCCTAATACTTCACCTTGAAGTAACGATATTTTAGTCACGTGATCCAGGTTAAAGCGGAAGGCACGTTGCGCCACAACATCAATACTCAGCTTTGCATATTCCTGCAATTGGGCCCTATCCTGATTGCGGATGGCCATGGCCATTTTCTGCAGATCACCGCCCATATTGAAATAACCCGGTGTGGCCGAAGCAAATACTGAATAACGAATAGGCAGCACCTCTTCATCGTCGGTCTGTACATAACCCCCGCTACGCTGAATATCTTCATGATGTGCATGCAGATTGAGTAGTAAGTCATGGTTGATGCAAGGGATACGCTGTGGCTGATGCAAATAGCTCCACAAAGTTTGTTGCACGGCATCAAAACGGCAAAACACCTGGCCATAATCATGTGCCAATAAACGATGTTGATAATTAACCAATCCTTGTTCAAACGGTTTCATGTGTTTCTCCTTGACAGTGAAAAGTGGTGAATAAACTCAACATAAGGTGACGCGTGCGCATCAGATAACTTACGCCGGTAAATACATCATAATCAAAACTGAAGTGGGCTATACAGGTTTTACAGTTGCAAGGATGCGTTCGATTTAAAACAAAAAAGGGAGCCTGGGCTCCCTTTTTGCATAACTATTGAAACGGCTAGGCTGTTTCTTGTATCGGTATGATTTTCTTCACATTTTGCAGTGAGTCTGCGTATTGTGTCATCTGGTCAAAGTTAAGGTATTTGTAAATCTCGGCGGTATTGCTGAGTTTGGAACCCAATGTATCCAGGTACTCTTGTACCGTCGGCATCCTGCCTAATTTTGCGCACACCGCGGCCAACTCGGCAGAACCCAGGTAGACGCGTGCATCTTTACCCATGCGGTTATCAAAGTTACGGGTAGAGGTAGAGAATACCGTAGCTTTATCGGCCACGCGCGCCTGGTTACCCATACATAGCGAGCAACCCGGGATTTCAGTACGCGCGCCGGCAACACCAAAGGTGGAATACACACCTTCTGCTCGTAATTGTGCTTCATCCATACGTGTCGGCGGGGCAATCCACAAGCGCGTTGGGATGCTGCCAGCGCCTTCCAGCACTTTACCGGCGGCGCGGTAGTGGCCAATATTGGTCATGCAGCTACCGATAAAGACTTCATCAATTTTGTCCCCCACGACAGCGGATAATGGTTTGATGTCGTCAGGGTCATTCGGGCATGCCACCAATGGCTCTTTGATGTCTGCCAAGTCAATCTCAATCACATGTGCATATTCGGCGTCGCTATCCGGTTGCAACAGTTTCGGTTTCGCCAGCCACGCTTTCATGCTGGCGATACGGCGCTCCAGTGTGCGAGCATCGGCATAACCGTTTTCAATCATGTTCTGCATCAGCACAATGTTGGAATTCAGGAATTCGATCACCGGTTCTTTATTCAGCAGCACGGTACAACCATTGGCAGAACGCTCGGCTGAAGCATCCGCCAGCTCAAAAGCCTGTTCGACTTTCAGGTCTGGCAAGCCTTCAATTTCCAGCACACGGCCATTAAATACGTTTTTCTTACCCTGTTTGCCTACGGTCAATGTGCCTTCTTTGATCGCGGCATAAGGAATTGCATTCACCAGGTCACGCAAGGTAATCCCAGGTTGCATTTCACCTTTAAAGCGCACCAGTACCGATTCTGGCATATCCAGGGGCATCGCGCCGGTAGCCGCGGCAAATGCCACTAGGCCTGAACCGGCCGGGAAACTGATGCCAATCGGGAAACGGGTATGTGAGTCACCACCGGTTCCGACCGTATCCGGCAAAATCAAGCGATTTAACCAGGAGTGAATGACGCCATCACCAGCGCGTAAACTGACGCCACCACGGCTGGACATAAACTCGGGCAACTCGTGTTGCAGTTTGATATCGACCGGCTTTGGATAAGCTGCGGTATGACAGAAACTCTGCATAACAAGGTCGGCACTAAAGCCCAGGCAAGCCAGTTCTTTCAACTCATCACGCGTCATACCTCCAGTGGTATCCTGAGAACCCACCGTGGTCGCTTTTGGTTCGCAATATGTGCCCGGGCGTACGCCGAAGCCTTCTGGCAAACCGCACGCACGGCCGACCATTTTCTGTGCCAGGGTATAACCTTTACCAGTATCTTTGGCTGGAATCGATTTGATGAAAACATCAGTGTCCGGCAGGCTCAAGGCCTTGCGTGCATTAGAAGTCAGGCCGCGACCAATAATTAGCGGAATACGGCCACCAGCACGCACTTCGTCAGGTAAGGTAATCGGGTTCATTTCAAAAGTAGAAAGTAATGCACCCGCCTCAGACAGTACTTTGCCTTCATAGGGTTTAATCACGATCACATCACCAGTATTCAGCTCGGAAACATCACATTGAATCGGTAAGGCACCGGAATCTTCAGCGGTGTTAAAAAAGATAGGCGCTATCTTGCTGCCGATGACCACGCCACCGGTACGCTTGTTAGGGATAAATGGAATGTCGTCACCCATCCACCATTGCACTGAGTTAATGGCAGATTTACGTGAAGAGCCAGTACCGACTACGTCACCTACATAAGCCAATGGCAAACCTTTTTGCTTGAGGTTTTCGATCACAGTGAGACCGTCAGTCATGCGATTCACCAGCATGGCTTTGGCATGCAAAGGAATATCCGGACGGCTCCAGGCATCTTGCGCCGGGCTTAAGTCATCAGTATTGGTCTCGCCATCCAGCTTGAACACCACCAGCTTGATTTCTTCTGCCAGCGCTGGCCGGCTGGTGAACCACTCAGCATTGGCCCATGAAGTGATCAATGCTTTTGCATGCAGGTTACCCGCCTTCATTTTCTCTTCTACATCATGAAAGGCATCAAACATCAGGATAGTGGTTGATAACGCTTTCACGGCATGGGCTGCCAAGGGGGTATCCAGCAGTGCAACCAGGGCCTGCACGTTGTAGCCACCCAGCATAGTGCCCAGTAGCTCTACCGCTTTTTCAGGGCTAACCAAACGAGAATGCGCTTTGCCATTGGCTATATCGGCCAGGAATGCCGCTTTCACATACGCTGCCTGGTCTACCCCTGCAGGAATACGGTTTTCAAGCAGATCAACCAATAATGCCTCTTGACCTTCTGGCGGACTTTTTAATAACTCCACCAGTCCGGCTACCTGCTCGGGATTGAGGGGTAAGGGAGGCAAGTTTTGCGCGGCGCGTTCTTTTACGTGGGTGTCGTATGCTTGTAACATGATGTGAGCTCTATCAATAAACTTAAGTTGTAATGCTTGAAACTGGTTATGCTGGGCCAGCGTTATTGGCTAACCGCGAAGTAGCTTGTCATTATAATTCAGCCCACTCGGCATAATGTTAATTGTGTGTAACATTCTTTCAGCCGTTAATAAATCTGCACTTAAGCGAACTGACTATTGAGTGCGGTCTCCATATAACTCTTTGGCAAACGGGGTACTGCAACTTTTTCCATAGGCAGATGACTCCCATTTATCCAGCAATTCTTTCTGGTAGCCTTTGCCATGCTGCTTTTCCAGATAGGCACGTACTTCAAACACATCGGCAAAGCCGTTGCGATCCGTATCCATTAAAGCTACCTGTTGTTCGAGTGATGGTCCGCTGTAGCGCCCATCTTTATCTGTGAAATAATCCAGCGCCGATTCGGCATGCCCGGGCAGGCTAAATATGAACATCAGCCCTGCCCATGCAAGTGAATATTGTAAAACCCCAGTGTTCATTTTTATCATACCACCCTCATTTATGCGCTTAGTTGTATGACGTATCTTTTACCAAATCGTGCTTATGTTCAGTGATATCACTCACAATGTTTTTGTATGTCTTACACAGCAAGCAGGGCAATTTTTTTCTTCCAGTGTGCCGGGCCGGTATTATGCACAGACTCGCCATTCGCACTCACAGCAACAGTCACCGGCATGTCCACCACATCAAACTCATAAATCGCTTCCATGCCCAAGTCTGCAAAGGCCAGTACCCGGGATTTCTTAATGGCTTTGCTCACTAAATACGCGGCACCGCCTACAGCCATCAGATAAACGGACTTATGTTTGGCGATTTCTTTCAGCGCCTGTTCACCACGCTCCGCTTTGCCGATCGAACCTAACAGGCCGGTATTCAGCATCATATTCGTATAACTATCCATACGCGTGGCAGTGGTTGGTCCAGCCGGGCCAACGGCTTCATCACGGACCGCATCAACCGGGCCGACGTAATAAATAAAACGGTTGTTGAAATCTACTGGTAGTCGCTCGCCTTTTTCCAGCATGGTTTTAATGCGTTTGTGTGCGGCATCGCGCCCGGTCAGTATTTTACCGGTCAGCAGCAATGTATCGCCGTTTTTCCAGGTTTGGGTTTCTTCTTGCGTCACCGTCTCCAGATTAACACGGATAGCTTGCGGGCTTGGTGCCCAATGCACATCCGGATATACATCAGGGTTTGGCGGCACCAATTCTGCCACACCGGAACCATCCAGCGTAAAGTGCACGTGGCGTGTGGCTGCACAATTCGGAATAATCGCCACCGGCAAACTGGCGGCATGGGTCGGGTAATCCAGGATTTTCACATCCAGCACCGTGGTCAAGCCACCCAGGCCTTGCGCGCCTATACCTAATTGGTTGACCTTTTCATACAATTCCAGCCGCAGTTCTTCGATTTTATTTTGGGCGCCGCGGGCTTGTAACTCCTGGATATCAATCGGCTCCATCAATGACTCTTTAGCAAGCAGCATGGCTTTTTCCGCACTGCCACCTATGCCTATACCCAGCATACCAGGCGGGCACCAGCCAGCACCCATCTTTGGGACTACTTCCATCACCCAATCGACAATACTGTCGTTAGGGTTAAGCATTGCCAATTTGGATTTATTTTCCGAGCCGCCGCCTTTGGCCGCAATCTGGATATCGACAGTGTCGCCTGCAACCATTTCAATATGGGTAATGGCAGGTGTATTGTCTTTAGTGTTTTTACGCGCGCCGGCCGGATCATTGACAATAGAAGCCCGCAAGGTATTTTCCGGATGCAGGTAAGCACGGCGCACACCTTCGTTCACCATTTCTGCAACTGTCATATCGCCTTCAAACTGCGTTTGCATACCGACTTTCACGAAAGCAACCACAATGCCGGTATCTTGGCACAAGGGACGCTTGCCTTCTGCGCACATCCGAGAATTCGTCAAAATCTGTGCAATCGCATCTTTCGCGGCAGGCGACTGCTCTTTTTCGTAAGCCACGGCCAAGGCCCGGATGTAATCTTCCGGGTGGTAGTAGGAGATATATTGCAAGGCGTCTGCAATACTCTCGATAAAATCCTGGGTCTTGATCAGGGCCATGGTTTTTCGATATAGGTGTTCTTGAAATGATTGTTATCGTTAGCGGGCGTTGCTTTTCATGTAGGCAATCGCCGGTCCAACATCTTTACGTAGAATTTTACCATTTTTAGTGCGTGGAAATTCCTTAGCCAGGTAAACCGTTTTCGGTGTTTTGTAAGCGGCCAGGTGTTGCTTGCCAAAGGCGATCAGTTCATCTGCATGCACTTCACACTCCGGCTTAGGTATCACATAGATCACCACCAGCAATTTGTCTTTCTCAATCTCTTCACCAATCGCGGCACAATCCGCCACGGCAGGATGGCCTTTGTAAACTCGCTCAATCTCGTAAGGCGAGACGCGGTAGCCAAAGCTCTTGATGATGTCATCCTTGCGCCCCAGGAACCAGATGTAGCCATCAGCGTCGTATTTAGCATAGTCACCGGTGAAGAAATAACCATCATGTTTGTATTTGACGGTTTCTTCCGGCAGATTCCAATAACTCAGGAACAGCCCGGGATCAGACTCAGGCACACAAATCATGCCCTCTTCACCTGCCACGACCGGTTCCCGTGTTTCCGGATTCAACAACACCAGATCATGCCCAGGCTGCGGAAAACCAGCCGATCCCGCGCGTATGGGCCGGTAAATACTTTGCGACAAGTAATAGGAAAACTCGCTCATACCCACCGCTTCATAGATATCCAGCCCAAAACGTTCACGCCATTGCACCAACACTTCATCGGACAAATGCTCACCAGCGCTCATATAGTGGCGAACGCTTGGAATATCCGCTTGTGTAGCGGTGGTTTTCTGCAATAACTGGCGATAAATCGTTGGTACACCGATAAAAATGGTCGCTTTATGCTTGGCAATCAAGTCCAGCCATTTTTGTGCGTCGTTCTTACCTTCATGCACAATCACGGTTTTACCCAGATACAAAGGATCCATCAGGCCGGTGCCTAACACATAAGTCCAGTTGAATTTGCCGGAATGCATAATGCGGTCTTGCAACTGGTCACTGTAATTAAACCAGTAATCTGCCGCTGGCTGGCGCCCAAGCAAGGCACGGTGCGCGTGTAACACGCCTTTAGGATAACCGGTCGTGCCTGAGGTATAGACCAGGTAAGCAGGGTCTTCAGCGCGCGTAGCATAAGCAGCCTGTGCTTCTGTGGCTTCAGCCAAAGCGGTTTGTAATGACAATACATTGACAACAGTTGAAGCAACTGCCTCATCAGTCAATTGTGTCAGCAGAATATGCTTGAGGTTAGGCGTCTGTGCGATATTTTCCTGCATTTTGGCAGACATGGTTGCCCAGGCAGCAGCATCCGTGACCAAGACGACAGCTCCTGAATCCTTAGCTAAATAAGCCACTTCTTGAGCAGTTAACAATGTCGATGTCGGCACCGAAATCGCTCCGGTTTTCATTGCCCCCAAAAAGGCTATCGGATAATCCAGACTATTTGGCAAACGAATCAGGATGCGATCCCTTGCGGTAACACCAAGGTCACGCAACACTTGCGCAAACCTGTCCGTCTGCTCCGCCAGTTCAGCAAAGGTAATCGTGCTGGTACCGAAGGTATCATCCTCCACAATCATGGCAATCTCGTCAGCCTTGGCAGTTCCCAAATGGCGGTCGCTACAAGCGACGCCAATATTGAACAGCTCGGGGATATCCCATTGCCATTGTGGATAAGGTGCTAACTGTGTCATCTCAAAACCTTTCCTGAATCTCTAAGCGTGCAGGGTTGTTATCACGCGTCATACGCATTTCTTTTGGAAATGCCTTTTAAATAATCATCACTCCTATCAATGAGCGAGCGGGATGAAGCACAAGACGCACGGCACGCAGAAACCGGAATGTACTCGAGTACATGAGGATTTCGAGTACCGCGCAACGCCGTGATTCGCCTGCGCAGCCATTGATTAAAGCAGAATGCCATAGGGCCAGTTCTGGCGTACTACTTGCGCCGGCATCAATTGCAGTACATGCAAAGCAAACTCCATATCACTGGTCTTCAACGCCCTTAATGCATGCGCCCGCAACAATGTCTGCAAGGCCTTACCAAACATAGGTGGATCCAGCATTTCACCATCAAACTTGATTGCGCCACCCAGTAAAGCATCCGCTTCAATCGCTGCCTTTAAAATCGCCACTTTCTTGTTAATTTCAGTAGGTGACGGCGTGTAGGCGGTTTTGCATAAATGAATATGGCCAGGATGTATCACCTGCTTACCGGTCAGGCCCATCGCGGCTTCCTGGCAAGCATGCTTGTACACCACTCTCGACTCGTTATCACCATGCAGGTCCAGCCAGCGGCGCACATCATGCGGCTCAACAAACTTGTCCGGCATGATATTGCTGCCTATTAATGTTTCCACGCCCCCAATCACCCCTTTACCGGCAATCCTGGCTTCAAAAATCATCTGGTTGATAAAGTAAAACAGCTCTTCTATCCAGTGTTCCGGCGTGATGTGTATGCCCAGGGCTTTGGAGAAGTCATGGATACCGAATACCACATGTTTTACCGTGTCGTACTGCATCAAGTCAGGCGCGATTTTGAGCGATTTAGGGTGCTCGATAATCGGCTGGATAGTGATGTGTGGGTTAATGCTGATCAGGAAACTGGATAAGTCGCGTACTTCTGCTGCGCCATAGGACTCCCCTGCTTTAGCCAGCATCACGACATCGATATACTCGTCCATGTCGCGCACCAGTTTCATGTCCTCTTCATACTCATCAGTACGGAAAGAATTGGCACGAATCGCAATTGTCACGCGCTCGTTAACTTTACGCAGCTTTGGCAGTTCCTGACGTAATAAAGTCCGGCTCATTTCCTTCTGTCTACAGCCATCTTCCAGGTCAAAAATCAGGGTGTGCGCATTAGTGAAATGGGCATGCTTGACCATACGGTTAGCTGCCTGCTCCATATCTTCATAAATACCCAGGCTGGGCGCATATTTCACCGGCGGATAATACAACTGGATCCCGGGCCAGTAATCACCCAAGGCGCTGGCGTCCAGCGCGATTGGCTCTTCCCCCATATGCTGAATCATGCAGTTTCCTGTTCTGCCGATGGCCGGCTTTCCCTTAATTTCTGCAACACGGCTGTGTACTCTTTAGCCAGTGATTTTGTGGCTGATGCTTGAGTTTTTACCTCTTGTATCAACTCCCAGAACACGTTGTCCGGCAATTCCAGGAGCGTATCCAGCTGTGCCATTTCTGCGAGGGTCAGTCCATTAAAATGTTCGCTGACAAAACGCTGCAATACGATATCCAGTTCCAGCATGCCACGGCGGCAGCGCCAGGCCAGTCGTCGTTGTTCTGCCTCTCGTAAGATTTCCGCATTCAACATGTCCACTCCTTAAAGCACTTTGATACCAAAGATTTTTTTGCCCGGCGCATCCTGCTTGTGCGCTTTAACATTCTCGATTTTCAAATCCTTGATGGCTGCAATCGCGGCATTCGGATTGAGTTTTTTCGGGCAGACATCGGTACAGTTCATGATGTTATGGCAGCGGTATAAACGGTAAGGGTCTTCCAGGTTTTCCAAACGCGCTTCCTGCTCCTGATCGCGGCTATCAGCAATAAAACGATAGGCTTGCAATAATCCGGCAGGGCCAACAAATTTATCCGGATTCCACCAGAAACTGGGACATGAGGTGGTACAGGCTCCGCATAAAATACATTCATACAGCCCATCCAGCTTGGCCCGGTCTTCAGGGCTTTGCAGGCGCTCGGTTTCCGGCGGCGACTCGTGATTTTGCAGATAGGGCATCACCGAGTTGTAGTGCTCAAAAAACTGCGTCATATCGACCACCAGATCGCGGATTACCGGCAAGCCCGGCATAGGGCGCAACACTACCGGCTCCTGCAAATCTTCCAGCTTGGTAATACAGGCCAGTCCGTTTTTGCCATTGATATTCATGGCATCACTGCCGCATACGCCTTCGCGGCACGATTTACGCATACTCAACGTATCATCCAGCGCTTTCACACGCATGAGTGCGTCCAGCAGCATCTGGTCGCTGTCTTCCAGTGCAATATCGTAGTCCTGCATGTAAGGTTTTTTGTCTACGTCCGGATTAAACCGGTAGATGGAGAAGCGCATATCAATACACCCTTTTCTTCAACGCAAATGTTTCAACGCTCAGCGGCTGCAAGCGCACCGGTTTATAAATCAGCTTTTGTTCACTGGCAAAATATAGTGAATGCATTAACCATTTAGTATCATCGCGTTCCGGGAAATCTGCGCGCGCATGTGCGCCACGGCTTTCCTGTCGCGCATGTGCGGCACTCATGGTTGCCATTGCCACTTGCATCAGGTTATCAAGTTCGAGCGCTTCCACGCGGGCGGTATTGAATACTTTGCTCTTGTCTGTGATACGCAGATGCGCTGCCTGCCTGGCGACTTGTTCAATCGCACTGACACCAGTTTCCAGTAATTCCGGAAAGCGGAATACGCCACAATGTTTTTGCATCACCTGGCGCATGGCGTGCCCGGTGTCGGCTACATTCTCTCCGTCTGAATGACTTTCCAGGCGGTGCACGCGTGCAAGGGTGGCTTCCTCTGCATTGGCTGGCAAATGTTTGTGTAATTGGCTGCTAGCAATATCTGCCGCCATTTTGTCGCCAGCGGCCTTGCCGAATACCACCAGGTCCAGCAATGAATTAGAACCCAGGCGGTTGGCACCATGCACCGATACACAGGCACATTCCCCCACCGCATACAGGCCATTCACCACACGTTCAGATTCGCCATCGTGGATCACTACCTGGCCATCCAGGTTAGTTGGAATTCCGCCCATCATGTAGTGTGCGGTCGGCACGACCGGAATAGGTGCGACTATCGGGTCTACCCCGGCAAAGGTTTTGGCAATTTCGCGGATACCGGGCAGACGTTTATTGATAATGTCTTCGCCCAGATGGTCCAGCTTAAGGTAGACAGCGTCTTTATATTTACCTACACCGCGACCGTCTTTGATTTCAGTCGCCATTGCACGTGCAACCACATCCCGGCCGGCGAGGTCTTTGGCGGTTGGCGCGTAACGCTCCATAAAACGCTCGCCTTCACTGTTAACCAGGTAACCGCCCTCGCCACGTACGCCCTCAGTGATCAGCACACCGGCATTGAGTACACCAGTCGGGTGAAACTGCCAGAACTCCATATCCTGCAACGGCAAGCCAGCCCGCGCCGCCATCCCCAGGCCATCGCCGGTATTGATAAACGCATTGGTACTGGCCTGGAAAATACGGCCCCCACCGCCGGTGGCCAGCATGGTTGCCTTGGCATGAATGACATGGATATCACCGGTTTCTATTTCCAAAGCGATGACGCCAAGTACATCGCCATCACTGTCACGGATAAGATCCAGCGCGAACCATTCGATTAAAAACTGGGTGTTGGCTTTCACATTACGCTGGTACAAGGTATGCAGCATGGCGTGCCCGGTACGGTCAGCCACAGCACAGGTGCGGGAAATCGGCTGTTCGCCGAAGTTACGCGTCATGCCGCCAAACGGGCGCTGGAAGATACGGCCATTCTCCAGCCGGTCAAACGGCATGCCAAAATGTTCGAGCTCAATAATCGCCTTGGCGGCATTGCGGCACATAAACTCGATGGCATCCTGGTCGCCCAGGTAATCAGAACCTTTGATCGTGTCATACATATGCCACAGCCAATTGTCATCAGAGACATTACCCAAAGCTGCCGCAATGCCGCCTTGTGCAGCCACTGTATGCGACCGGGTAGGAAATACTTTGGATAGCACAGCGACATCTGCACCAGACTCAGCCAGCTGTAACGCGGCGCGCAAGCCGGCACCACCACCACCGATGATGACGGCATCTACCTTGTGATGCTGAATATTACTTGCAGTCATATTGTTAACCCAGTCATGCCCATCACCTTAAAACTTCATTGCAAACAAAATCCATACCACTGCTAATGCGTTCCCGGACACAGCGAGATTGACTACCCATTGCAACACCACCCGAATACCTAAATGCGGTACGTAGTCACGCAATACATCTCGTACGCCCAGCCAGGCATGCAGCAACATACAGATAAAAAACCAAACACTGAGCAAACGCCACCACCAAGGTGCAAATACAGCCACCCAGCCAGCGTAATCCTGCGGTGCCAGCCATAACACACGCATCCAAAACAGCAGTAAACCCGCCACCATGGACAATGCACACAAGCGCTGTGTCAACCACAGCCGCATACCAGGGTACTTTGCGGTCAGCAGTTCAAAAAGCATGGCTGAGACTCAATCTGCAAAAAGAATATTCCAAACTTATTTCCAGATAGCGAATATCACAAACAACATGGTCGCCGCCACCAAACCCAATACCACGCGGCTGGAGAATCTTGCTTTTTGCAAAGTAGTCATCCAGTGCACGTCCATTGCCAAATGCCGGAGACCAGCGTAAAAATGATGAAAGAAAGCCCAGGCCAAACCAGTCAACAGCAGCTTTACCGGCCATTGCTGCAGCTGCATGGATACATCGGAGTAACCTTGCTCATTGCGCAGCGAGAGATACAGTGCCCATAACATCAACGGCTGTATCAGAAACAGCACTACACCACTGGCCCTATGCATAATCGACACCACCGCATTGACTGGCAAACGAATGGTGAACAGATTGAGGTTTTTGGGCCGTTGTTTTTTTGGTTTTTTAATAATCATACTGTCTTCATTTACCTGAGTTGGCCGCCTGCGCCACAGCGCCAGCGACAAACTCCATTAGCCGAGGATCAAATGGTTTAGGAATAATGTAATCCTTACCGAATGAGAGTGATTTCAACTGGTAAGCATCCAGCACCTGTTGCGGCACCGGCTCACGTGCCAGCGCGCTTAATGCTTTAGCGGCCGCGACTTTCATTTCTTCTGTAATCTGTTTCGCTTGTGCATTAAGCGCGCCGCGGAACAGATAAGGGAAACACAAGGCATTGTTTACCTGATTGGGAAAATCACTGCGGCCGGTCGCCATGATAACGTCATCGCGTAGTGCAAATACCTGGTCAGGCAAGATTTCAGGATCCGGATTCGCCAGTGCAAAGATCACAGGCTTTGCCGCCATTTCGGTAACCAGTGCTGGGGGCAGGCCATCTTTAGCGGACACGCCAATAAATACATCGGCACCGGGTATGACATCTGCCAATGTTTTGGCATCTGTTGGCGCAACGGCCAACTCATGATTATTATCATGCAAATCATCACGTGAAGTATCCAGCACCCCTTTGCGATCAACCATGATGATATTTGTCGCGCCCATTAACTTAAGCAATTTCGCACAAGAACAACCAGCCGCGCCTGCGCCTAAAAACACTATTTTGACGTTAGGCAAAGCTTTGCCCTGTAGTTCAAGGGCATTCAGCAATGCTGCCGCAACAATGACTGCAGTGCCATGCTGGTCGTCATGAAATACCGGAATATCCAGGCGTTTTTTCAACTCATTTTCAATATAGAAACAGTGCGGTGCTGCAATATCCTCAAGGTTAATGCCCCCAAACGTAGGGGCAATATTTACTACTGTCTGGATAAAATCATCCGGCGTTGCTGCATTCACTTCTATATCAAACACATCAATCCCGGCAAAACGCTTGAACAATACGGCTTTTCCTTCCATCACCGGCTTGCCTGCAAGTGCGCCCACATTGCCGAGTCCCAGCACCGCCGTACCATCGGTAATCACGGCAATCAAGTTGCCCTTATTGGTATATTTGTAAGCATTGGCTGGGTCTGCCTCGATTTCACGCACCGGCTCGGCTACACCAGGCGTATAAGCCAGTGACAAATCCTGCTGGGTGGCGCATGGTTTGGACGATTCAACGCTCAGTTTTCCCGGCTTGGGAAACTGATGGTAATCCAGTGCGCGTTTTTTTAAATCGTCCATTGATTTTTCCTTAATATTGCCCTGGCTTTATTAATAAAATGATTCAAAAATTTCAGTAACAAGGAATGAGCGCAGACAGTGCGAATAGCACGGCCAGCGAAATTCAACACAGCTAATGAAGAATTTTTAATCATTCCAACTCACTCATATAGTGGTGATCATCAGTCAGACACAACCCGAACCGCCACTCCATAGGTTTATCGCCATAAGTAAACGACACCCGTTCAATACTCAGTAGTGGATACCCTTCTTTCAAACCCAGCGCTTTCGCCACTTCAGCATCTGCCGCCACGGCTTTAATGCGTTCTTCCGCCCGTATCATGCGAATGCCAAATTGCGACTCGTACATGCTATACATAGAACCATTGCTTTCTTCAACCTTGGCACGGTTCAGGCCTTTGAATGGGGCAGCTGGCACCACAATATGGTCATAAATCAGGGGGCGACCGGAAAACGTTAACAGACGCTTTACTTCAATAGTGGTTGCACCAGCCTTGATTTCTAATACTTTGCCGATATGCGCGTTGGCTTTACTCTTGATACAGGAGAGAAACTCGTTTTGCAGCAACTCTTTCTGGCCATTTTCTGCCGTCAATCTTAAAAAACGCAATTTCACGTCATCCTGGTTATGGGTAGCGACAAACGTGCCTTTACCCTGGCGGCGGATCAGGATATTTTCAGTCGCCAGGCTATCAATGGCTTTACGCACCGTGCCCTGGCTTACTTTATAGCGTTGTGCAAGGTCAATCTCGCTGGGGATCATATCGCCCGGGCGCCATTCACCACCTATCAGACTTTGCGTAATCAACACCTTAATCTGATCATATAAGGGTCTGTAACTCGCCGATGCAAACTGCTTATCCATCATTGGTAAACGCTCCAGGTAAACGCTATATTCATTTTCTGATATGCGAAAAACTTTATTCCGCCATGCTTAATTAATTTATACCACAGACAAAACTCAGATGTCCACTGTTTTATATCTTATATAAGACATAAGATATTCATTGACAGACAAAATTTTATCATCAATAATTCAGTGAAATCTCCCTAACAAGGAAAAATAATGCCCTATCCACTCAGACCCAGACGCTCCATGCTGTATGTGCCAGGATGCAATACGCACTACCTGGAACGTGCACGCACACTGGCGGCGGATTCAGTCATCCTGGACCTGGGTGACCCGATCCTGATCGATGCCAAACTGCAATCGCGTGACAATGTGGTTCAGGCTGTCAAACAGGGTGGTTACGGCAAACGAGAAGTCGTCATCCGCGTCAACGACCTGGATTCAATCTGGGGTCACGATGACATCCAGGCCGTGGCTAATGTTGGCGCCGATGCCATCCTGTTTCCTAATATAGAATCCCGTGAAGATGTATTGCGGGCGCAACAATTACTGGACGCCGCCGGTGGCAAAGACGTGCCCATGATGGTGATGATAGAAAGCCCGCTGGCGGTATTGAATGCGAAGGAAATCGCCGCTGCTTCCGAACGTGTGATCTGCATGGTGATGGCCACCTCAGACCTGATTTCGCAGTTACATGCACGTGTCACGCACGAACGTTCTGCTATCCTGACTTCATTATCACTGGTAATCCTTGCCGCACGTGCTTATGGTAAAGGCGTCATTGATGGTATTACCAGCGATTTCAAGAATATGCATTCATTTGAATACGCCTGTCGCATAGGCCGGGATATCGGCATGGATGGCAAGTCCCTGGTACACCCGGCGCAGATAGCTTATTGCAATGACGCTTACACTCCACAACGCAGCGAAGTTGAACATGCGCGCCTGATTATTAAAGCCTTGAAAGAAGCCAATGAAGCGGGCCGAGGTACTGTGGTAGTTAACGATAAACTGGTTGAGCATCACCATATCAAAGCAGCACAACGATTAATTCAGCTGGCAGAAGCCATCAGCGAACTGGAAGAAGAGTTTATTTAATGCTTAACCCTACTGAAAAGTTTTAAAGGAGGACACCATGCAAAGCAAAATTTCTGCAGGCCGTTTCTTCGAAGACTTCAAACTGCACGAAGTCATCCAGCACGCGACCCCTCGCACTATTACTGCAGGGGATAGCGCGCTTTATATCGCGCTGACCGGTGCGCGCAACCCGCTGCATTGCTGTGAGCCTCTGGCGCAGGCATTAGGCTATCCGACAACGCCGATTGATGACTTACTGGCTTTTCATATCGCCTTTGGTAAAACAGTGCCGGATGTGTCAGTCAATGCGGTTGCCAATCTGGGCTATGCTGATGTCCGCTTTCTGCAGCCAGTCTATGTAGGTGACACACTCGCAACTTCCAGCGAGGTGATAGGCCTGAAACAAAATTCCAGCGGTAAAAATGGCGTGGTCTGGGTACGTTCCACTACTGTCAACCAGCATCAACAACCTGTGCTCAGCTGGGTACGCTGGGTCATGGTACAAAAAAAGAATCATGAGGCCCCTGCCCCGGAAACCACTGTTCCAGAATTACCGGAATTTGTCTCCGCTGAATCATTGGCTTTGCCCACTCACTTCAAGTTGCAAAATGACCTGGGCGTCGCCACCGGTGGCAAATACTGGTGGGATGACTACGAGGTGGGAGAATGTATGCGCCATCCTTCCGGCCTGACTATCAATGAGACCGACCATACCCTGGCCACGCACTTATACCAGAATAATGCCCGCCTGCATTTTGACGCACACCTGATGAAAAGCACGCCACAAGGCAAACGTCTGGTCTATGGTGGCGTGGTGATTTCCGCATGCCGCGCGCTCAGTTATGAGGGCCTGGAAAATGCCATTTCCATTCTGGCGATCAATGGCGGTACTCATGCCAATCCGAGTTATGCCGGTGACACCATTTACTGCCTGACCAAGGTATTGGACAAATGGCCCTTGCCCCATCCTGAACTGGGTGCATTACGCTTGCGTATGGTGGGTGTTAAAAACATGCCGCCGACCACTTTGGAAAATATTAAAACCACGCAGGGCTATCACCCGCATGTGGTGCTCGATCTCGATTACACGATACTTATTCCACGAAAAGGAAATTGATGATGGCGGTCCATCCAAATCAGGCTTTGTTTGGCGGTGAAAAACCCTTTCCCGTGATCCCGGCCTGTGAACATTTTGCCGGCAGTGAAAAACTGATTTTAAAAGCATTGTCCATGCAGGACCCGGCGAACCCAAATGGCGCAGGCCCGGTATTCGATATCACTTGCGATTGCGAAGATGGCGCTGCCAGTGGCCAGGAACAAGCACATGCAGAAATGATAGTGCGTATCCTGAATTCTGAAGCCAACCAGCACAAGATGGCGGGCGCGCGTATCCATGACTACACTCATCCGCACTGGAAAAAAGATATTGATATCCTGGTTGGTGGTGCCGGCCAGGTATTGAGCTACCTGACGATTCCCAAATGCACGGATATCTCTCAGGCACAGGAAATGATTGCCTATATTCAGCAGGTTGCCAAACAGCACGGCATAGAGCGCGAAATTCCCGTACATTTGCTGATTGAAACACATGGTGCCCTGCGCCAGGTGCATGAGATTGCGCAACTACCATGGTTGCAGGTACTGGATTTCGGTTTAATGGATTTTGTCAGTGCCCATCACGGTGCGATTCCGGCCACCGCCATGCGTAGTCCGGGGCAGTTTGACCATCAATTGCTAGCACGCGCCAAAAGCGAAGTCGTTTCCGCCGCGCTGGCAAATGGGGTAGTGCCAGCGCATAACGTCACCCTTGATTTAAAAAATGCGGAAGTGACTTACAGCGATGCCTACCGCGCCCGCAATGAATTCGGGTTCATGCGCATGTGGAGTATTTACCCGACGCAGATCCAGGCCATTGTCGATGCCATGAAACCTAATTTTGACGAAGTCAGTGATGCGGCTAATATCCTGCTTACGGCACAAGCCGCTGATTGGGGCCCGATTCAGTACGCCGGGGAATTACACGACCGCGCCACCTACCGATACTTCTGGGAGGTGTTGCAGAAAGCCAAGCAAACCGGCGTAGCTATGCCAGCTGAAGCTGAAACAGCTTTTTTCTAACCCGGCAAACAGGAAAACTTGATCATGATTCAATCTCTTACGCCAGGTGCACGCTTCCGTGCTGCGCTGGCGACAGAACAACCGTTACAAATCATAGGTGCGATTAATGCCTATCACGCCATGCTGGCGACGCAGAGCGGCTTTAAAGCCATTTACCTGTCTGGTGGCGGTGTAGCGGCCGGTTCGCTTGGTTTGCCGGATTTAGGTATTTCCACGCTGGAAGATGTGCTGATTGATGTCCGTCGTATCACTGACGCGGTGGAGACGCCATTATTGGTAGATATTGATACCGGGTTTGGCGGTGCTTTCAATATTGCCCGTACCATTAAAAGCGTGGCTAAAGCCGGTGCGGCTGCAGTGCATATTGAAGACCAGGTCAGCGCCAAACGTTGCGGACACAGGCCCAACAAGGCCATCGTCAGTCTGGATGAAATGGTAGACCGCGTAAAAGCAGCAGTGGATGCCAAACCTTATGATGATTTTGTGGTGATGGCGCGTACCGATGCTTTAGCGGTGGAAGGGCTGCAATCAGCCATAGATCGCGCGAGTGCTTGTGTAGAAGCCGGTGCCGATATGATTTTTCCGGAAGCCATGACCGACTTGAAGATGTACCAGCAATTCGTTGAAGCGGTCAAAGTGCCGGTACTGGCGAATATCACCGAATTTGGCGCAACGCCATTGTTTACGGTAGATGAATTGGCAACGGCAGGCGTGGGCATGGTGCTATATCCGCTCTCTGCTTTCCGCGCCATGAACCAGGCAGCCCTCACCGTCTATCAGGGTGTGCGCAAGGATGGCACACAGAAAAACGTACTGGACCTGATGCAAACGCGCGCCGACCTGTATAACCATCTCGGTTATCACGCCTTTGAAGAAAAACTCGACGCCCTTTTCAAGCAATAAGGGCTCCTGGAGATCATGATGAATACACCTACTGATTTAAACACGTCTACGGAAGCACCCAAACGCAAGAAAGGTGTTGCCCTGGCAGGTGTCGCGGCTGGCACAACAGCTATTTGCACCGTTGGCCATAGTGGCAATGACTTGCACTACCGCGGTTACGATATTATCGAGCTGGCAACACATGCTACCTTTGAAGAAGTCGCCTACTTGCTGATTTACGGCGAGCTGCCCACCCAGGCACAACTCACGCAATATCATCAAAAGCTCAAAAAGCTGCGCGGCCTGCCCAGTGCACTGAAAGCCGTACTGGAACAGATTCCTGCCGATGCGCACCCTATGGATGTCATGCGCACCGGCTGCTCAATGCTAGGCACGCTGGAACCGGAAGCTACAGACCGGAATATCGAAGGCGCACAAGCACTTGGCGACAGGCTGATTGCCTGTTTCGGTTCTATTCTGGTGTACTGGTACCACTTCAGCCAGAGCGGTACACGCATTGAGGTAGAAACCGATGATGACTCGATTGCCGCACATTTCCTGCATATCCTGCACGGAAAAAAACCTTCTGAACTGCATATTAAAGCCATGAATACATCCCTGGTACTGTATGCGGAACATGAGTTCAATGCTTCCACATTTACCGCGCGGGTGATTGCCGGCACCTTGTCTGACCTGTATTCCTGTGTCACGGGTGCGATTGGCGCCTTGCGTGGGCCCAAGCATGGCGGTGCCAATGAAGCGGCAATGGAAATCATCGAGCGCTACAACAATCCGGATGAAGCCGAGGCTGACATCATGGCGCGCATGGCGCGTAAGGAAATCATTATTGGTTTTGGGCATCCGGTCTATACCATTGCCGATCCAAGGAATGAATCCATCAAGGAAGTCAGCCGCTCACTGGGAGAAGACGCTGGCAATCTGAAACTGTTCGATATTTCTGCCCGCATTGAAGAAACCATGTGGCGTGAAAAGAAAATGTTCCCCAATCTGGACTGGTACAGCGCTTCCAGCTATCACATGATGGGCATTCCTACCGGCATGTTTACGCCTATCTTTGTGATCTCCCGCACCACCGGTTGGGTTGCACACGCCATTGAACAGCGTATTGATAACAAAATTATTCGCCCTAATGCGGAATATAACGGGCCGGATAACAGGCCTTTTGTTCCTATTAAACAGCGTTAATCACGCACTTTTGACCTGCATCTTTAGTTCTTCCCGTTGCTTTAACACATAGAGCATCAAGACCAAGGTGCGTCAAAATTTAAATATTAACGAATCACAAGCAGCAATTGATTCACTTTTAACCTATTGATAAAGGTAATAACTATGTCAGCCCATATTTCTAATGTACGCCCGGATCCGGATCAGGTGATTGTCGATATCGCCAATTACGTGGCAGATTTTGAGATTGACTCTGCCGAAGCTTACGATACAGCGCGTAACTGCCTGATGGATACACTGGGTTGCGGGTTTGAAGCATTAGATTATCCAGCGTGTACCAAATTGCTGGGGCCAGTGATTACAGGCACAATAGTACCTAACGGTGCAAAAGTACCAGGCACGTCCTACCAGTTGGACCCGATTCTGGCGGCATTCAATATTGGCGCCATGATCCGCTGGCTGGATTTCAATGATACCTGGCTGGCCGCCGAATGGGGACATCCTTCCGATAATCTAGGCGGCATCCTGGCCTCAGCAGATTATATTTCACGCAAAAATGTAGCTGAAGGCAAGGCTCCGCTAACCATGAAGGAGGTGCTGACAGCAATGATCAAGGCGCACGAAATCCAGGGTGTACTGGCGCTGGAAAACAGCTTTAACCGCGTAGGACTGGACCACGTTATCCTGGTTAAGATTGCTTCTACCGCTGTGGTCACCAAACTGCTTGGTGGTAAAAAGCAAGATATTATCAATGCTGTTTCCAACGCATTTGTCGATGGCCAGAGCCTGCGCACTTACAGACATAGCCCGAATACAGGCTCTCGTAAATCCTGGGCTGCCGGTGATGCCACCTCTCGTGCGGTGCGCCTGGCCTGGATGACGCTGCAAGGTGAAATGGGCTATCCAAGTGCGCTCACCGCCAAAACCTGGGGTTTCTATGATGTGTTGTTTAAAGGTAATGCTTTTAAATTCCAGCGTCCATACGGGAGCTATGTCATGGAGCAAGTGCTGTTCAAGATTTCTTTTCCAGCAGAATTTCATGCACAAACCGCTGTGGAAAGTGCTTTCCAGTTAAATAAAGAAGTTGGAAACCGTCTGCAATCCCTGGAAGATATCAGTAATATTGAAAAAATCGTCATCACCACGCATGAATCAGCCATACGCATCATTGATAAATCGGGACCGATGAATAACCCTGCTGACCGCGACCACTGCATCCAATACATGGCTGCAGTTGGCTTGTTGAAAGGTAAACTGACAGCTCTGGACTACGAAGATGAAGCAGCTGCTGATCCTCGTATCGATGCCTTGCGCGATAAAATGACTTGTGTGGAAAAAGCTGAGTACACGCGCGATTACCTGGACCCGGAAAAACGCTCAATCGCCAATGCCATCCAGATCTTTTTTAAAGACGGTACTCAATCCAGCAATATTGCCGTTGAGTACCCGATTGGTCATCGTCGCCGCCGTGAAGAAGGTATCCCCGAATTAGTAAAGAAATTCAAAGTGAATCTGGCTCGTCGGTTTGATGAAAAAAAACAATCGGAGATATTAACGCTTTGCCAGGACCAGAAAGCACTGGAAAAAACCTCCGTTCACCAATTTGTAGATATGCTGGCACTTTAGACTCAACTGCATTTAATTTAACCAGGGCACATTTGTGCCCTTTTCTTATTCGATCAACGCTTCTTTTTGGAATATTGTTATTCCAATTCAGAAATAAAAAAAGCGACCCGAAGGTCGCTTTTTTTATTTCAACTACGTTAATTACTGATCAACAATCAACTTTTGTTGTGCTAACAGGCTATTGATAATCGCTGCATCACTGCTTTGACCGGTAGTAATATCGACACCATTCAACACGATCTGCTGAGTAGTATTGCCGCTGCTAAAGCTTCCTGACACATTGTGTGCATCATTGGCAAAACCACCATTGGAACTGATATGAACAATGGTATCGCTACCTGATTTTTCAAAGTGCAGGTAGTTTTGCAGATTGCCCGGATTCTCGCCTTGTAACAAATCACGGATATCCAGCACATCACCACCTTGTGATGGGGTTGCCTTGTTAAAATCAGTGATAGTGTCACGTGCAGGGTTGCCCGCTACACCATCATCACCACGATCCCATTTGAAGACATCCACGCCTGCACCGCCAGTCAGCGTATCGTTACCTTTACCGCCGATCAAGATGTCGTTACCGTCACCGCCATTCAAGGTATCGTTACCAGCACCACCACGCAGAATATCGTTACCAGCACCGCCGTTGAGAGTGTCATTGCCAGCGTAACCGTAAATAATGTCATTGCCTGATGTTCCGGTCAGTACATTATTATTAGCATCCCCGCCAGTGATAACGTTGCTGTTATTGGCACTACTTAACAAATCAATGTTAATTAAATTGGCCGATGTTTCCCAATCCTGCAGATTTGTACTGTCTGTCGCTGTGATAGTAAAGCTTTGTAGCAAGCTAACATCAACCAGTTGCTCATTAACCCTCACAGTTGATAAGAACTCGTTCAATGCCAGGTTATCCACAGTGCCACCATCAGCAGCTGTAATCACCATGGTGCCATTTGCGCCGAGCAAGCCAAGGAATCCACTATTCTGCGTGTAGTTAACTGACAAGCCTAGTTCACTCGCAACTGCTTGTGAGAAGCTCATATATGCAGAACCCAGTGTTACCCCAAGCAAGGTGCTGTAAGCAATAGTTACATTATTGATGTTGTTATTTACATCACTAGCAGTAAAAGCTTGACGGCTAGAGAAATTCAGCAAATCAACATTTAACAAACCTGGCAATGTCAGTAAACCAGCAGATCCCAATGCATTTCCTACTTGAGGTGCTGCAGGAGCAATTGGCACGTAAGTATTGTTTTTAACAACATTTAGAGTCAAATCAGCAGTGCTGGTGTCACCATCATTGTCGCTCAAGGTATAGGTGACTTTGGTACTATCAGCGGGCTGTGTCGTGTTTGAAGTCGTGATTTTAATGTTATCTAACAAACCACCAGTACTGTTGGTATCCAGAGACTTGAACTCAACACGCATTTGATTACCAGTGCCTGTAAATGTGTATGTGAAATTACTCATCGACAGGCTCTTAGTATTCACTGTGTCAATCACCTTGCCATCCACAAGTACTTGAATAGCAGAGTCTGTTCCAGAGGTATATCCCGAGCGTGCAGCATAATCAAAACTCAGCGTTACCGTATTATCTTTTCCAGGGTTAATTAGGGTGTATAAATTACCATCCCCCTTAAAATTCTCGATTTCCAAGACATTCCCATAGCTGCTGGATAATCCATAGATCGTAGCGGCTTGTACTTCAATTTTCCCACTTGGATTATTTGTAAACCAACCTGCAGGCAAAGCAGTATCTTGACCATTGCCATTTGCATTAAATGTCGTATCAATCAAGGTCACTTTTGTCTGGCCAGGGGTAAATGTATATTTACCGTTATCCATGTCAACAACAAAGCGGCCTGACGCAGTTTGAACTGTCAGTTCGTGCGTTGTCGTGTTGTAGGTACTGTTGTTAGTTCCGGTAACAGTAATTGCGCCTGTTTTGCTATCAAAATTGTAAGTACTACCTTCGATTGCCAGTGATTTAACATAGCCGCCATCAGCTCCAAAACCTCCGACAGTAGTCAAACCTCCAGAAACAGGAGGAGCTACAGTTTCACTCAACACGCCATCAAGTTGGTCAAAATTAGTGACTTTGATACCACCGGTATTCACACCAGCCTCACCGTCATAAGCTATTGGGTCTAGCTGTGAAGTAGAGGTGTTCTGGCCTAATCCAAGTGCATATGACTTGATGTTGTGGGTTTCCAAAAATTGAATCCAGGCTTTTTCTTCAGCAGCTTGAATACCTGCATCTGCGGTAGATGCATTCTCGCTACCACCCAAATCACTTGTACCACCCAAGCCACGGTTAGGCTCACCATCAGTAAAGAAGTAAGACACAGCTTGTGCATTATCTAATTTACCTGGAGATCCATAAGCATTAATTGCTGTTTCAAGCGCTGAGTCATAGTTTGTGTTGCCATTAGCAGACAAGGTATTCAACAGCGCGTTGGCTTCAGCAACTGTTAACCACGTTGTGCCTAATTGTCTGGTTTGTGCATCGCCAGCAAACACGACCAAAGCAACCTTAACATCACCCATATCATCATAGCTTGCCAACAGTGTCTTGATTGACTGAATAGCACTTGTCAGGCGACTCTGTCCACCTACACCATCTCTAGCGTCCATACTGCCGGAAACGTCTAATGTAATCATCACATTAGTGTTTGTAGAGTTACTAGCATAGACTGTCTGATTGATTGCAACTGGAGAGTCATCTTCAATCGTCACTGGCAAAGTTGTCACTTGCGTTACACCGTTTGTTACGACTTTGACACCAATTTCAGTTTTCAAAGTATCTTCGGTCGTAGTATTCGGATGATCAATTGGTTTGCTTAATGTAACGTTATAAGCACCACTGTTGTTAATCGTTGCAGTCAGTACTTTTTCGGCACCTGCAAAACCTGTCAATGTTTTACCATCAGCAGATAAGGACCATGTCACAGCAATACCACCGGAAGTCAACGTACCTGCCGTTGGTGCAGTCAATGTCCATACAGCACCACTACTGTTAGTTGCATTCAGTGTGAACGCACCTGTCGCCACGGCCGAATCCGTCGTATCAGTGTTACCGGCAGTATCTTTGATGCCACCGGATAAGCCTTCTTCAGACACGGTAAACTTGCTGCCATTCACAACTGTGATACCGCTATCGTTGTCTTGAATCTTGCCTGTTCCTGTCACACTGTTGCTGCCATCAGTATTGCTCAGCGTCAGTGGTACTGTTTCGTACAGTGCTTCTACAAGCGTGTCATCTTTGGTCGGAACTGTCACTGTGAAGCTGGTCACACCAGCTGGCACTGTAATGGTACCGTTAGCATTCAGCACTACATTGTTACTAAAAGTAGGAGGCACTGTGTAATCAAGGCCAGCAGTCGCTGTACCACCATTACCCAAACTGAAGTTGTAAGTCGTTGCGGTGTTGGTTGCCGTGCTCAAAGTCACTGTGTAAACCAGGTCGTTACCTTCAACAACAGCATCATCTCCAGCACCAGGCTGACCTGGCTCAACTGTCACTACAGTCGGCTTGTCGTTGTCTTGAATCTTGCCTGTTCCTGTCACACTGTTGCTGCCATCAGTATTGCTCAGCGTCAGTGGTACTGTTTCGTACAGTGCTTCTACAAGCGTGTCATCTTTGGTCGGAACTGTCACTGTGAAGCTGGTCACACCAGCTGGCACTGTAATGGTACCGTTGGCATTCAGCACTACATTGTTACTAAAAGTAGGAGGCACTGTGTAATCAAGGCCAGCAGTCGCTGTACCACCATTACCCAAACTGAAGTTGTAAGTCGTTGCGGTGTTGGTTGCCGTGCTCAAAGTCACTGTGTAAACCAGGTCGTTACCTTCAACAACAGCATCATCTCCAGCACCAGGCTGACCTGGCTCAACTGTCACTACAGTCGGCTTGTCGTTGTCTTGAATCTTGCCTGTTCCTGTCACACCACCAATTGTCAGCGGCAAATCTTCAAGGAATGTCTCAACAATAGTGTCATTAACTGTAGGTACTGTCACTGTAAAACTGCTAACGCCAGCGGGCACGGTGATAGTTCCATTGGCGTTCAACACTACATTATTGCTGAAGATTGGTGTATTGATATAGTCATCTGGTGTTTGCGCTGCACCTCCGCCAAGTGCAAAAGTATATGTAGCAGATGCTTGTGTCGTTGCACTGAGTGTAACCGTATATACAAGGTTTTGACCTTCGATTACAGTATTTCCTCCAGGACCAGGTACGCTTGGCACTACGGAGTCTATTGTTGGGTCTTCAGCAAAATACTGATAGTTTGGCAAAAGTGAAAAAGCTGCTGTTTCTACAAAGCCATTTCCACCATCGTAATTTGCACCGATCAGGCTTTCAGAGATACGTTCCAGGTTAACAAAGCTTGCATTACCATCACTACCAGCTTCACCGGCAGCAGGAGCATCAAGCACTTCAGTGATGTCACGGCCTTCACTCAAAGCAACTAATACTGCATCAAATACCGCTTGGTTGACTGCATTTTCAGTGACATCCGAGACATCCACCTGCGCCAGGTTGTCAGTGATCTTGACTGTTTGTGCTTCGGCGAAATTCACAGTTTCACCGTTAGCCAGTTTTACCGATACGCTTGCGCCGCTGGCGGTGATGACTTTATCACCCGCATGCAACACCTCGCCTACTTGTAACATATGACGGTTGCCACTGGCATCCACCACGATAGCCATACCTTGAACACTTGTAACAGTACCAATCACTGTAGCCATTTTTTTGCCCCACTTATAAGTTGAGAGATATTCAGTTCAGAAAAACACTGTCGGAACATTTCAGTTTTTGTCAGGTTTTTTCAGATAGTGGCGTATTAAACTGCAATTCAAAATGGAAAGCTATTGTACCGAAGTACAATATTTGCACTTTTATAGGGAGAATTCAGTCAGTGCAGACCTTCATGCATGCACTGATGCAGAATTAAAGATGAAATCCTGCCACTGAATAGAAAAAAGCGAAGCTGTCACCAGCTTCGCCTTCCTTATATTCCTGCAATCAAGCAGGCAAACCTTACAACTTGTTAATCAGCGACTGACTGATAACGAATGACTTCAACGCGACGGTTTGCGTCGTTACCATTGATCGGGTCATTTTCAGCGATAGGCTGTGAGTAGCCATAGCCTTTGACGACGATACGGCTGGCATCCAGGCCTTTTTTGGCCAGATAGTCAGCAACTGCTTTCGCGCGTTTTTCTGACAGCAACAGGTTGTATTTCTCTTTTGAGGTATTACGCTTGTCGGTGTGACCAGCGATCTCTATCTTGTCGTTGCCCCACTCTTTGACTACGTCATAAACGATGTCCAGATCAGCGTAAGACTCAGGCAGGATAATGGCGCTATTGGCCTGGAACAGGATGCGTGGCGTGAACTTCATGGTCGCTTTTTCAGGACCTTTTGGTTTAAACGCTTCGCCTTCCCATGGTTTGGCATTCGCCAGCAAAGCTGCTTTATCTACGACAAGTTGTGCTGGAGCAATAGCCTTACATACATTTTCACGATCCAGATACTCTTCACGCGCATATTCACCAACGTCCGCACGACTGACACCGAGTTTACGCAACAACAGACCCTGACCTGCATATGCTCTTGCATATGAAGTACTTAGATCCATTTCCGCATTTGTGAAATTACGGCGGGATTGAAAATATTCGTTCTCTGTATCCAACAGGTCAAGCAATGTACGTTGACCAATATCATACTGTTTGCGATAGGCTAAACGCGCGTTCTCGATAGAATCCTGATGCTGCTTTCGATAAGCGACCTGCTCATTTAATTGTTTGATATTGTTGTATGCAATAGATACCAGCTGACGAGTATCGATACACGCCTTATCGCGTAAATCGTGCGCACGATTAAGCTCTTCCGAAGCAGAATCCAGGTTGTTCTTATCAGTGAACCCATTGAAAATGTTCCAGCTAGCGGTAACTTCAAGTGTATCTGCAGCCAGTATGCTGTTTCTGCTTGCATCATTCACATCAAGGACTTTACGGCCCTGCAAATCCAAACGTGGCATAAAAGGGGCCTTACGTCCGGACACAGATTTCTCTACAGCAACAATGTTTTCAATTGAAGCCAGGATGTTAGGGTTTTGTTTGTAGGCCGCATCAAGCACCTGATCAGAACTCTCGGACAAGCCATCGCCTGTCATCTGCACTTCAACAACGTTAGCTGGAGGCAGTTCACCTACCAGACGCTGAAATCTTGCAGAAACGTCATACAGGTTGGTTGTTTCTGTCAGAAGATTAGCTTCAGCCAGTGCCAAACGGCCAGTGGCTTGTTCAAGGTCGACTTTCTTGCCCACACCCGCATCTACACGAGACTTGATTTTTTCGTGCACTTGCTTGTGTACAACATAGTTGTCTTCAGCGTAAGAAACCAGACGGCGATAACGCAGCAAATCATAGTAAGCGGTGGCGGTATCCAATGCAATACTTTGCATCTGCCCTTGCAAATCATAAAAACGGGACTTGGCCACGTGGTCAAGACGTCCAACCTCTGCCGGGGTCGCCAAACCATCAAAAATCATTTGACGTAATGTTAAAGTGGATTGCTGGTTTGGAGAGTTAGTATTATTAATATTTACAGGAACCACACGCTCCTGATTTCTAAATACTTGATCAACTGTCACATTTGGCAGGTATCTACCTTTAGCAGCAGCCTCATCAAATTCAGCACCTTTATATGCATGAAAGCGGGCTTGAACCTCAGGGTTCTCAGACACCGCTTTTTCGATGATTTTTTCCAGTGTTTCCGGACTTGCACCCCAGGACACAGATGAGTAGGAAAACACTCCTATTATTAGTGCAGAGGCAATTTTTTTTAGTTTCATGTGCAGACTCTTAACAAGTTATTAACGATTTATCCTGAAGTGAGTATAACTACAGTATTGTTAAGGCACAAGAGTAATCCACCCTATAAAAGTGGTTTTAATTTAGGGTTTTAGGGGAAAAAGTCACAAATTCCAATTTTGAGACTATCGGGTGGGAATAAAAATTCCTAAAACCTGTTTATTTTCATAAAATTGATGCAAATAAACATCAATTTTATGAATTCAGGTGGGATTTGTTTGAAGTACCAGTTTTGACGGCTTTATCCAGCTCGAAATGTCCTTGAGGAGACTGGCCTTGTAATACCAGCGCCAAATGCAAACGGTCCCTCACTTTTAAAGTATCGAAGACAGAGGTCAAATGGGCTTTAACGGTGCGCTCAGAAATTGAAAGTGTACGGGCTATTTCCTTATTGCTGTTTCCTTTGGCTGCTTCCAGCGCCACCTCACGCTCACGTTTGGTAAGGCCTTCCAATACCTCATCAAGCACATCCACAGTTTGGCGTGAGCCACGCGCAGTCAATGTGATCAGGTGCTTTAACAAATCACGCCCCAGCCAGATACCGCCATGGGAAACGACACTGTAAACTTCTTTCATGACTTGATGATGCGCATAAGCATGCAAATAACCTACGACGCCTAGCTCCAGCGCTTGCATAGCTTCAGCCTGCTCGGGGTTGTTAGACAGTACAATGACTTTCGCAGATGGAATCAAGGACAACACTTGTTGCACCTGAGTACGCCACTGGTTGCTGCTTTCCAATTGCGCATGTACCCATACTACAGTTGCACCAGCTACATCGGCAGAAACTACTTCCGCACTGGTGACCAATTTAGGAAATGCTTTCAGCCAGGCTTCTACAGGCTGCTTTAATGAAGTAATAAAAATATGTTTCATAGATTAGCGCTCGGTTAATGCATACGATTTAGCCTTAAGCACAGGTTTAAGCAAGTAGGACATTACCGTTTTCTTGCCCGTCAAAATATCTACCTGTGCCACCATACCAGGAATAATTGGCAGATGGTCGCCGATATTATTCTTTATTGTTCTTACTTTAACGACATAAAAAGCATTTCCTTTATCGTCAATCGTCGAATCTGCTGCAATATCTTGCACTTCACCATCCAAGCTGCCGTAAATACTATAATCATAAGCAGTCAGCTTCACAATTGCCGGTTGTTTAGGGCGGATAAAGGCAATATCTTTAGTTTGTATTTTAGCCTCAATCACCAGTGCATCATCCGAAGGAACCACTTCCATCACTTCCTTGCCGGCCTGAATCACACCGCCAACGGTGTTGTAATACAGCTTACTAATTTTCCCATTGACCGGCGACAACAGTGTTGATTGTTTTACCTTATCGGAAAGTGCCAGACTAGACTGGGTCAAACTATTAATTTTGGCTGTTGTCTCATTCAGTTCCGTACGAACCTTACTCGTAAAAGTCTGTTGTGCCTCTGAAATCTTGCGGCGAGCTTCCGAAATGGCCGCAGTGATGCGACCCATTTGTGCTGAAGCTTGATCAATATCACCTTTAGCCCGATTAGCCTCACGTTCCAGGCGCAGAATTTCAATTTCAGATACCGCACCACTGTTTAGTAAAGGACGATTGGCAGCCAACTCGCGGCTATTGGAATCATAAGTCTTAATCGCCACTTCTTTTTTAAACTGCACTTCAGAAAGCTCTCGCTCTCGCTGAGACAATTGATCCCTGGCAATATTAATTTGTGAATCCAACTCGGCACGACCTGCATTGAATAATTGCAACTCTTGCAAATAAGTATCAGGGACTTTTTGCTGCACTTCGCTAGGTGGGTTAAAAGAACCGCCATTGGCGAGCGCTTTCAAACGTGATTCTTTGGCTTTGAGTGATAGATACTGGCTTTCATTTTCTTTCAGGGAAGAAATCGCACGCGTCTCATCAATTTTAATCAACGGTTGCCCACGTTTTACGGTATCTCCAAGCTTGACCATGATATCCGTCACGATACCACCGTCCAGTGATTGCACAAGCTGGATCTGACGCGATGGAATCACGCGGCCTTCACCACGAGTCACCTCATCAACTTCAGCCAGATTTGCCCATACCAGCAATACCACCAGAATAATCAGGATTGCGTACATGATTAATTTTGCATGCAGCATGCTGTCTTCAACCATCACATCATGCGCCTGCTCAGACCATGACCGGTTTTCTGATGTATCTGTTTTAATTATTTTGTCGACCAATAGATGCACTGGTTTGCCCATGCGCATCCAAATGCTGTCATTTTTAGTAACGTCACCAAACTTATCGAATATTTTTTTTGCCATGATGTTACCTTGCCTTACCCACTTTACCCGCACGCAACGCCGCGGTGACATCTTCTTTAGAGCCGTCAGCCACAATCTGCCCGGAATCAATCACGATTAAGCGCTCTGCTAACTCCAGCATACCGTTACGATGACTAATCACAATCAGGGTTTTATTGGCGGATGCTTCAGCAATCCTGTTTTTAACGTTTTCTTCGCCCGAGTGATCCATCGCACTGGTGGGCTCATCCAGCAACACAATCTGCGGACTGGTCACAAAAGCACGCGCAATCCCCACACCCTGGCGTTGGCCACCGGATAGCGTATCGCCCCGCTCACCCACTTCCAGGTCAAAGCCTTTCGGATGCGCATTTACAAACTCGGCAATCCCGCCCACTTGTGCCGCATTCAACACAGCATTATCGTCTGCATGTTGATGACGCAACGTAATATTGTCTCGCAATGTGCCATAAAAGAGGTGGTTATCCTGCTGCACATAGCCAATACTACGGCGTAATTCGGCCGGATCAATCTGGCGCGCATCAATGCCGTCAATCAGAATCGCGCCTTCAGTAGGTTGATACAAACCAAGAATTAACTTGTTAATCGTCGTCTTGCCTGAGCCCATACGCCCAATAAGCCCCACATGCTCGCCCGGACGAATCCTGAAAGAAATCCCATTTAATGCCAACTCATCTGTACCGGGATATTTAAAAGACACATTTTTAAATTCGATTTCGCCTTTAAAAGCCGGACGAGAGAGAAAGCTCACATCTTTACCGCGCTCGACCGGTTTTTCCATAATCGCCTCTAACGACTTCAGTGAAGTCGCGGCAGTATGGTATTGCGTAAACAGGCTGGCGATCTGTGAAATCGGCGCTAATGCACGACTGGTCAATTGTGAACAAGCAATCAGGCCACCCATGGTCAGGTCGCCGTTTGAAATCAGGTATACACCCAGGATAATGATGGCTACGCTGATGATTTGTTGTAAAGCATAAGAGCCATTTGTGATTGAGGAAGACAATAATTTGAGCTTGCTGCCCACTTCAGACAGGAAGAGCGCGCTACGCTCCCATTTGCCCTGCATCTGTCCTTCGATTCCCATGGATTTAACCGTTTCCAGGCCGACCAGGCTTTCAATCAGTGTCGCATTACGTTGTGCACTGGCCCGGTACATGGTCTCGGATAAGTCATGCATTTTGCTTTGCACGCTGAGTGAGTAGATCAATACCACTGCGCCGCCAATCAGGGCCGGCAACACCATAAACGGACTGATCCAGGCAATCACAATCAGGAAAATAATTCCGAATGGCAGATCGATCAGCGTCACTACCGTGGCCGAGGTGATAAAGTCACGCACGCTTTCGAATGAACGCAGGTTGGAAGCGAAGGAGCCGACTGATGTTGGCTTGGCATCATAGCGTGTACCCAGTACCTTCTCCATGATCTGCCCACTGAGCTTCACATCGATACGTGCACTGGCCCAGTCCAGGAAATAGGCGCGCATGGAACGCAACAGCAAATCACCCAGCACAATCAGGCCTACACCAATGCCCAATACCCACAAGGTTTCAACTGCTTTGTTAGGGACTACGCGGTCATACACATTCATGGTAAACAACGGCATCGCCAGCGCAAAGATATTGATCAGCAAGGCTGCGACCATCACATCGCGATAAATGCCTTTATTCTCGGCAATCGTGCCCCAGAACCAGTGCCGGATCTTCACCCTGCCGACCTCTGGTGTGCGCGCATCAAAAATATAGTTTTGTTTGGTGACCAGCGCGTAGCCCGTATATTCTGCAGCGAGATCGGCCATGCTCATGGTCACAGGCTCTGGTGACAAGTCAGGGAAAACCACTTGGGCAAAATGATGGCTGTCATCGACTTTTAAGAGCTGGCAGGCGCGATGATTTTTCAGCAACAGGGTGATATCTGTTTGCGGCTGGTTCAGGGCCGTGATTGCAGCTTGCTGGACAGTGACGTCGAGACGTAGCCGTTCGGCAGAGCGTTTAAACAATTCGGGATTGAGCTTGCCATCTTCAAGAGGCAAGCCGGAGGTTAACGCATCCCGAGTGGTAGCCAGTCGATTATGACGGCAGATGTAAAGCAGACACTCGAGTAAAACGTCTTTGTCAGTTTGATTAAAATATTGCGTCGTTTCCATGGCTTTGGCTTTTTATTGTCCTTATCAACGGCTCATACTTAATAATAAGCAGCTTCGATTATATGTAGTGTCAACCCCAGTCAATCTGTTGAGTATATGGCAAAAATCCTGCGAATTACAAAGATTGACAATGTTCATCACTCCCCAAATTGCAGATTTTCCTGCACAAATGGGCCCGTCACTGCTGCAATACCCACAGAATTTAAGCTATCCAGCTCTTGCTGATCTTGCACCCCTTCTGCAATCGGCATGATGCCCATGGTGCGCACCATCATGCACAAGCCGCGTAACAATGATTGCTGCTGTGGACGCAAATGAATATCGCGTATCAGTGAGGCATCAAATTTAACAAAGTCTAAGCCCAGCTCATGCAAGTCGCCCAGTTGCGCGAGACGCGTCGCCACGTGCTCCATACCAACTACACAGCCCAGCGATTTCACCAAGTGCACAAATTGCTTAAATTGGACAAAATCACTAAACGCCGCTTCTTCAGATACTTCGAAACTCAATCTGGCAGGCTGCTTGACGTTGAGGATCAAACTTTGCAGCTTGTCTTTATATTCATCGCTACGCATTGCGGCAGCAGAGACATTCACACTCAAGTTAGCATTATTTTTATCCAGCATATCAACAGCATACTCCAGCGCCAGGCCATCCAGCGTTTTGATCATATCGAGCTGGCTGGCCCAGTCAATAAAGGCACCCGCTGCCAGCCATTGATCGCCTTCATCGATATGCAGGCGTAATGGGCACTCATAATGCAGCAGCTGTTTGTCTTTTTGCATGACCGGGTAGCGCGCGAGCTTGATCTGTTTATGCTCGATGGCATGCAGGAACTGTTCTTTCCACTGGCTGAGGTAATTCTTTCTCGAAGTCACAATACTGTTTGCATTCATCACACGCATAGGCAAGGCGGCCTGGTCGCCAGCCAGGTCGAGGATAAACTGCATCACACGATGGATATCGACAAAATCATCACCTTTTTTGGTTTTGGTATGGGTGACTACGAACTGGAATTGAACGATCTGTTGCGCTGCATTCAGTTTTTCAAGGACCAATTTGAGTTCTGAAGCCACACTGAAATCATCCAGCGGTTGACGACTGAAAATACCAAACTCGCTGCCGGAGAGCCTGCCACACACCACATCAGGGTAATGCGCCATCTGTTGTTCCAGCGCATCACCTACTTTTTTAATCAGTTGATTCGTCACGCTATAGCCAAGCTGTTTGTCTATATCTGACAGATTGCGCAACTGCACCAGGGTCAACATACCCTCAACAAAACTGTCGTTTTTCAAGGCGACTGACGCAGTATTGGTAAAGTGCGACTGGTTCATCAAACCGGTGACTTCGTCATAGTTGATCTGCTGGTTCAACACATTCAAGCGCTCAGATTCGTCAGTCACCATTGATTTCACACGGTCTGACAGCGTGTTCATGGTGCGCACCAGTTTCTGGAATTCTTCTGTTTGCGGCTCTTTAATCGTAATGTATTTACGTTCACCGAGAGACTCTGCCTGCGCAATCACATCATCCAGTGGTTTGAGGATTTTCCTCAACCAAAAGCCGGAAACCACATAACTCATAAAGGCGACGATCAGCGTCCACAGCACCGCATGGCGTGAAGTTTCCCATAATTGGTCATAGGCCAGCGAAGGTTCGCTCTCCAGTTCCAGCGTGCCATACTGCTGCCAACCGGATTGGATGTTGGCGATACCTGGCTGAATGTTGACGGAGAAAAGCGATTGAAACCAGGCAGGTGCCACAGAGTGCGGATTGCGGTTGACGCGTTCAATCATGGTTTTGTTATCAGGCGAGATAATCGCGATGCGACGGTAATGGCCCATATCAAACTGGGCACTGATAATCAGTTCTACCGTGACATTATCTTTCTGGATATTGGACAAGGTAATCGCCAGCCCATTGGCATTATCGTTATTTTTTTTCTGCAATTGCTCGGCCATAAAGCGGTGGTCGTCGTACACCCCCAGAAACAGGCACCCCGCTGCCACCATCAGGATAATGACAGAAATCGCTATGCGTATTTGTTTTATTAATGACATGTTCTAAGCCCTCTTTTTTCTTGGGGTAAACTCATCGACAACCCGGCTCTCATGCAGGCTTTAATCATAAGCCTAGCATTAACTTTCCACGTTAACCATATCTTAGCCAAGGTTTTCAAATATTCCAGTTGGTTCAGGTATCTAAGCATTCTCATTATTCCAGTCCATCCTGCCGCATGCGTGTCAGCACATCGCGCCACTTGGAAATATTATTCGGTGACCCGGCACGCATATTCGGGTTATTGGCCACAAACAGGCCTTTTTCGTTAAAGCTGAACACAGGGAATAAATCGCCGCGCCTGGAAGCCGGCAATATTTCGAAATTGAGGTTATCCAGAATGAGCGGGTCGCTGGTCGGCATGGCGTAATAGGCCAGTACCATGTGCGGACGGATGTTGCCGCTGGCCATGCGCGCGCGGACGTAGGTCAGTCGTAGCTTATCTTGCGGAATACCAAGTTTTTTGAGTAAGGTATATTTTGCGATACTGAAATCTTCACAGTCGCCCGCGCCTTTACCAAAGGTTTCAAGCGGGCTTGCCCAGTAATCGTCTACGCCCCATAAATTGATATCATCGACAAATAATACATGCTGGTTGGTGAAATCATTGACCATGCCGATCTTGGTCATTTCGCTGGCATTTGCCAGCTGGCTATACAGCTCGTTCAGACGCATGACATTTTGATATGCCTCTTCCCCGTAACGTTGCCGGACCTTCTCCAGCATCGCCAGCACGTAATCATCCGCCAGTATCTGCGACCATAGCAGACACAGCGACAGGCAAAAGCCTGCCGCAATACTAATGAAGGATGGAGAGTGGCGTCTCATGTGCAATAGATTTCCAGTGAGCGATTATGTCACGGCACTGGCAAGCATAATTTGCCAAACAAAGTGGTTTTCATCTGCAAATTCGCTCATCTGTAACGGTACTCTAACCTATGCCTAGGGTGAAAAGGCACATAACCGCACAAGAATAGAAAAAGACAAGCGCTGCCGGATTGGGTAAAATGTCGACTTTCAAATCCACACCGCTTTAAACTCATGTCTCTTACCACCCTCAATGCACTCTCCCCTTTAGACGGCCGTTATCACACTAAACTTGATTCGCTGCGCCCATTTTTTAGCGAATATGCACTGATCAAGCATCGAGCCCTGGTGGAAGTAGAATGGTTAAAAGCACTGAGCGCGGAACCAAAACTGGCAGAAATCGCGCCTTTCAGTGCCGACACTATTGCTGAGCTGGACACAGCCATCAAGGCTTTCAGTGAAGATGACGCCATGCAGGTAAAAGCGATTGAATCACGTACCAACCATGATGTGAAAGCGCTAGAGTACTGGCTCAAGGAAAAGTTTGACGGCAATCACGACATTAAAAAAGCCAGTGAATTTATCCATTTTGCCTGTACTTCAGAAGATATCAATAACCTGTCACATGCATTGATGCTTAAATCTGCACGTGACAGCGTGATCTTGCCTAACCTTTCTTCAGTCGTTACCCGCTTAACCGAGCTTGCGCATGCACTGGCCGAGCAACCAATGCTGTCGCGTACACATGGCCAGACAGCCAGCCCGACTACCATGGGTAAGGAGCTGGCCAATGTAGTATATCGCCTGCAACGCCAGCTCAAACAACTGCAAGCCAATGAAATATTGGGGAAAATCAACGGCGCAGTGGGTAACTTCAATGCGCATTTGTCCGCCTATCCTGATATCGACTGGGAAAACTTCGCCAAAACCTTTGTTGAATCATTAGGCTTGACCTACAACCCGATGACTATCCAGATCGAACCACATGACTATATGGCTGAGTTGTATGACACGCTGTCCCGCATTAACACCATCCTGATCGACCTGAATCGTGATATCTGGGGTTATATCTCGGTCGGTTACTTCAAGCAAAAGGTCAAGGCTGGCGAAATCGGCTCTTCTACCATGCCTCATAAAGTTAACCCGATTGATTTTGAAAATTCTGAAGGTAATCTGGGCCTGGCCAATGCCATCCTGCGTCACCTGGCAGAAAAACTGCCGATTTCCCGCTGGCAGCGTGACCTGACAGACTCAACCGTGTTGCGTAATATGGGTGTCGCTCTTGGCTACTCGCTGCTGGCTTATGACTCCTGCCTGCGCGGCCTTAACAAGCTTGAGATCAATCCACAACGTTTGCAGGAAGACCTGGACAATAGCTGGGAAGTGCTGGCCGAACCTATCCAGACCGTGATGCGTCGTTACGGCATTGAAAACCCGTATGAGCAGTTAAAAGAACTGACTCGCGGCAAAGGCGGCATTAATCAGCAATCGCTGCATGCCTTTATTGAAACGCTGCAAATCCCGGCCGAAGCCAAACAGACTTTACTGGCAATGACACCTGCAACTTATACCGGTAAGGCGAGTCAATTGGTAAAACATATTTAGTGACTTGTTCAGGGATTGTTCTGTTTTTAATTTCTCACACACTGCATTAAGGCAGCCCGCTTTTGGTTTCATTTCTTTTGTTGGTCAGGGCGGACTGCCCTGGCTGCTACGCCTGATTTCTCTAAAACCTCATTCTTCGCAGTACTTCATATTTTTTTGTGTATTGCTTACGACAACAATCATTATGACGCCTTTCGCTCAGGCAAAAGATAGCGATTGGTTCCAGCTCAAAGAAGGCAAGACTTACCAAACCCGCTTTTCATTAGATAACGAATCAGCACCTGAAAATAAAGCGCAGTTGCGCGAGTTGCTCGAAAAACACCTGACCTTACATGAAGCTATGCAAAACCCGCGCATGAACGAAGGTGAATGGCGGCGGCTGATCCAGAAAACGCCGCAGGAAATCGCTGACCTGCTGGCTACAGAAGGCTATTTCAAAGTAAAAACGGTGGCTTACCAGCCTTCCCCACATGTCGTTGAATTTCGCATCCACTTGCCGCCGCAAGCAAAAGTCAGCAAAGTCTCTGTGCTGCTGACAGGCGAAATACAGCAGCCCACCTATAAAGAGATTCTGGAAAACGCCAACAAAAGCTGGCCTTTAAAAGAGAATAATGTTTTTACCCAGCAGGCTTGGGCAGCAGCAAAACGTGACCTGTTAGCCTCATTGCTGCAGGTAGAATTCCCCAATGCGAAAATCACGCAATCACAAGCGATGGTCCAACCGCAAACACAGGAAGTCTCTATTAACATTGCAGTAGACTCCGGCCCGGCAGTGCGTTTTGGCAAAGTGAATATCCACGGCTTGAAGCATTATCCGGAAACCTTGATCCGTCCGCTGAATACCGTTAAAGCCGGTGACCCATACCGTCAATCGGACTTACTGCTTTTACAGAACAGTTTTATGAGCACCGGCAAATTCAGCCAGGTGGATGTCGTCGCCAACACCCAGGCATTGAACCCGGACCGCACGGCTGATGTAGATGTCACTGTGCGTGAGATGGAGGAAAAATCTTTCCGTGTAGGCGTTGGCGCCAGCACCAATACAGGTGCGCGCATTGTGTTTAACTACACGGATCGCAATTTGTTTGATCGCGGATTACTGTGGGACAGCAGCATCCGTCTTGAGCAACGTTTACAGGCGGCTACTTCGAATATCAACTTCCTGATGGATGCAAAAGGTTACCGGGATAGCATACAGAACAGCCTTACCCGCACCGACCTGGAAGGACAAGTCACCACCGCATTGCAAAACGGGGTACGTCGTTATTGGGGCCAACCGCGCAAATTTGAACAGTTCATTGGCGCCAACCTGCTGTATGAATATCTGCAAGTGGATGACGTTACTTCACAATTCAATAAAGCGCTTACGGTCACTTACGGTTTTAACCTGCGCGATCTCGACCACCAGCAGGCACCGACCAAAGGCTGGATATTAAATACCCAATTCCAGCTTTCACCGTTTGAACAGATTTCTGACGGGCGCTTTTTGCAATCACAAGCCAGAGCGCAGGTGTTTTACCCGTTAACGAGCTCTACCCAATGGCTAGGCAGGCTTGAAGTCGGCAGTGTGACCGGTTCTGCCAGCAACGTTCCTGCCACTTATTTATTCCGTGCCGGTGGTGATCAGTCTGTGCGCGGTTATGCCTTCCAGTCATTAGGGGTGAATGAAGGTGGCGCAACGATTGGCGGCCGGGTGTTACTGACAGGCAGCAGTGAGGTAGTGCAATGGCTGACGCCCTCCTGGGGTGCAGCAGTGTTTGTGGATTTTGGTAACGCTGCTAACAGCTGGAAAGATTATGATCCGGTGCTGGGTTATGGTGTGGGTGCACGTTTCCGTAGCCCGATCGGGCCGGTAGGGGTGGATATCGCCTATGGAGAAGAAACCAAGGAATACCGTTTGCACTTTAACCTGGGAGTGAATTTCTAATGTTATTCATGCACACACTCTCAAGATTATGCCGTTTATTACTGGTGACTACGCTTTGTTTTAGTCTGATTATCACACCGCAAATGATATGGGCAGCCAATGTCATGGTGGTCACCAGCCTGAAAGAATTTGAAACTGATTTGGGTAATGCCACCCTCAAGGTCGAAGGTATTGCATCGGATATGCGATTAGGCATCACACCACGCGGTGAATTGACCGTATCAAGTTTTGTGGCCAAAAAGGTAACTTTACAGTTTAAATCGCAGCCAGTGACGCCAGCCCCAGGCGCGAAAACGGCAAGCGGGCCTTTGCCGAACCGCATCAATATCCCGCTACCTTTCCATTTACTGTCCGGTAACATTGAACGGCTAACCATTATCCAAGGGCCAAGCACTTACCATATAGACAAGATCAAGTTTGACCTGGATGCTGACAATAAAGCCATGCAATTCCGCATCGCGCAGGCGCACAGCCCATGGGGGGAGATCAGCACCCATTTCCAGATGCAGAATGCAGCACCGTTTCCATTAAATGGCTGGATGGATATCCAGCAACCACAAGGTGATCTGCCCTACCACCTGCGCACCGAATTACATGGCGACCTGACTAAAGTCGATATTGCCGCCAGCCACCACTATCAGCCAGAGAGTAAACCGTTTGCTATTGTGCCTGCCACACAGCCTGGTGAAGATATGGTGTTATTGAAAGCCACCATAGGCCTGGATGACACCCGCAACAGCCATCTCCTGTTTCACCTGCAACAATTCCAGGCCAGGCATGTGCATCCGCAACTGGCTGGACATATGGATTTAAAAGTGACCGCCGATGGCAGCCTGACCGACACCGGCACTATCCAGGTAAAAGTGGATGCAGGAGACAGCCGCCTGCAAACGCAGCCGTTGATAGTCCGAGGGACGGCCACATTGCAAGGCCAGCAATTAAGCGCTCTGGATTTGCTGGCGCAACTGGATAAAAACACATTCACAATCCGTAGTACGCAAGCCGCTACACCTCAGGCAACCCAGCTCTCATGGCAGGCCAATTTGCCAAACCTGGCGCAGTTTATGCCGGGCTTTTCCGGCCAGGTGAAAGGCGAAGGCACGCTCCAGCACCTGTCAGATGGCTTCCATGCAAGCTACCGTTTATCAGGTCAACAACTGCAATTACCACAAGGTCTGGCATTAGCCGGGTTTGAAGTGCAGGGACAAGCTTCTGACAATGTGCAGGCCTCTTTAGACCACCAGATCAAGCTACACGGTTTGTCGCAACAAAACACCCAGGGCACAGATAGTCCGCCCATTGAGGCTGAACTCAATTTAAAGGGCTCATTGGCACAGCATCAACTCGCGTTGCAAATCAAAGACTCTGATCCTTCATTGCAACGCAACATACAATTAGCGCTCAACGGCGCATGGCAGAATGACCGCTGGCAAGCCCAGCTAACGCAATTACAGGATGCCAGCGGAAAAGTGTTCCGGTTAGCTAATCCTGCGAACATGTCCTGGAGCGCTTCGCAAGGTTTCGATCTGCAACAACTGGCATTAAATGTATACGAAGGCCAGATGCAAGTGGACCGGCTACATTACCGCCCGGCTAAACCTGCAGGCACCCTTTCAGCGCAACCGGCAGAGATGATGCAATTACAGACTCGCGGTACGCTCAAAGACTTTCCATTACAAGCATTAATGGCGTGGCTAGTGCCTGAGCAATCAGCCCCGTTACCGGCGGATCATCTGCGATTATCTGCACAGTGGGATTTGCAGCTAGACCAGCGCCTCAACGGATTTCTGCAACTACAACGCAGCCAGGGTGACTGGCAGGTATATGACATCAACAATGCCAAATGGCAGGGCCTGGGTCTACAAACACTCACTGCAAATGTTAAAGCAGACAATAACAAGGTAAGTGTTGAAAGCACCATCAACTCCGCTGATGCGATTAACCTGCAATTGTCAGCAAACACACTCGTCACACCTATAGCAACTGGATTTGTGATCAAAAATTCGGCGCCGGTATCTGCCAGCCTGAAAGCGGATGTCCGGCAGCTAAACTGGTTTTCCAGATTATTCTCGGATATTCAACCTGCCGGCAGGCTGGCGATCGATGCGCAGGTCAGCGGTGTGATGTCCAAGCCACAGTTAAAAGGCTCGATGACAGGCGAGGCGCTCGCACTGCAAATACCTTCGCATGGGGTATGGCTGGAACAAGGCCGCCTGAATGCGACCATGGCTGGCGATCAAGTTACTTTCAACCAGATTCATTTTGCCGGCAAGAGCGGTGAGCTGGATGCAACGGGGGGCTTGTCTTTAAAGCAGCCTGACTGGCAACTGGATTTATCTGCCAAACTCAATCAATTACAGGCACTTTCCCGCGTGGACCGCTGGGTACAACTGAGTGGCGACACCAAGTTAAAACTGACCAGTGCAAACACCAGCATCAGCGGCAACCTTAAAATCCACAAAGGGCTATTTGAATTGCCCAAAGGCGATAAACCGCAGCTGGATAGCGACGTCATCATTCAATCGCCTGAAAATACAGCGCCCGCTAAAAAATCCCAGATAAGCTTCCAGGATTTCGGTCTCGATTTTGGTGATAAACCCGGCCTCCCTTTTAAGGAGTCAGAACAATTCATGCTGCGCGGTCAAGGCCTGAATGGTGCTTTGAACGGGAAAATGCGTCTTGACGGCATGCTGGATGATCTCGCTGCCAGTGGCACTTTGGAAGTGACCGGCACCTATCTGGCTTATGGCCAATCGCTCAATATCGAAACTGGCCGTCTTATTTTCAGTGGCAAAATCCCTAATATTGGCCTGGATGTACTGGCGACGCGGCAGGTGGAAAACACCAAAGTCGGTATACAAATCAACGGCAGCCTGCAAACGCCACAACTGAAACTGGTCTCCACCCCTGAAACCAGCAATGAAAACAAAATCTCGTTATTGGTACTTGGGCAACCGATGTCAGCAGTCGGCAGCAGTGATATGGCGATGTTATCCGTCGCTGCCAGCGCGTTACTATCGCAAGGCGATTCAGTTTCACTGCAAACCAGAATCGCCCAAACCATAGGCCTGGATAGTATAGACGTGCGCGGCTCAGGGTCGACCAATTATGCAGTCAGCGTTGGCAAACGCATCAACAGTCGCCTGGTGGTAGGCTACGAAAAAAGCATTGTCGGGCTATTAAATGTTGGTAAACTCACCTACCAGCTGACCAACCGGATTTCGATTGAAACCAGGACTGGCTCGGATAACGCGCTGGATATATTTTACGGTTTCAGCTTTGATTAACCCAGGAGGATGGCATGCAACAGGATAATAAAAATCCACGACTGGCAGTCTTGATTGATGCTGACAATACCTTCAAGGTTATTCCTATCATTGATGAGCTGTTTGAAGAAATGTCCAAGTTCGGCGATATCAGTGTCAGGCGCATTTATGCCGACTGGACTTCTGATCATGTCAAGCAATGGAAGCCTGTGCTGCCTAAACATGCCATTCAGCCGATTCAGCAGTACGCCAATACCAAAGGTAAAAATGCTACTGATAGCGCATTGATCATTGATGCCATGGATTTGCTTTACACTGCTCCGCTCGATGGTTTCTGTATCGTATCCAGCGACAGTGACTTTACGCGGCTGGCGATTCGTTTGCGTGAAGCAGGGAAATTTGTGTATGGCTTTGGCGAGAATAAAACGCCGGAATCCCTGAGGGCGGCCTGCAACCAGTTTGTTTATTTCGAAATCCTGCTCCAGGAAAAAAACGTGGAGGAATCTTCTGCCCAAGTGGAAGCCACGACCAAATCCAAGTCGGATGAAGAACAAATTACGCTTGTGCCTATTGGTAAAAAAACCAAACAGCAATTAGCGAATGATGCCAAATTGGTATCATTGATCCGCTCAGCCATTGAAGGGCTGTCTGACGAGACGGGTTTTGCCGCCATGGGCGCGGTCAAAAACCATATCGTTAAAAACTTTTCCGCCTTTGACTCACGCAATTACGGTTATACAAAATTCAGTGAACTGGTAAATGCCATCGGCTTGTTTGAGTTAGATGACCAAAAACAGAAATTACGCGACAAACGAAAAAAATGACTGAAATCCTTATTCTTTATTATTCACAAGGCGGCGCCGTCAAAGACATGGCGCAACTGATTGCGCGTGGTGTGGAAAGCGTGACTGGCGCCAAAGCCAGAGTGCGCACAGTGCCGAAAGTCTCTGCCAACTCAGAGGCGACTGAACCGGACATTCCAGCCTCCGGCGCACCTTACGCGACTTTGCAGGACCTCGAACAATGTGCCGGCCTTGCGCTGGGCAGTCCTACGCGTTTCGGCAACATGGCGGCACCGGTGAAATACTTTCTCGACGGCACCTCAGGTCTCTGGCTTAAAGGCGCATTAATCGGTAAACCGGCAGCTGTGTTTACCTCAACCGGTTCCCTGCATGGTGGTAACGAGATGACATTGATGACCATGATGATTCCGCTAATGCATCACGGCATGCTGATGGTGGGCCTGCCCTATTCCGAGCCGCAACTGGGCACTACCAAAACCGGCGGTACGCCATACGGTGCCAGCCATATCGGCGGTGCGATGGATGACCAGCCAATTTCCGATGATGAAAAGAAATTGTGCATGGCGTTAGGGAAACGCCTGGCCGAAACTGCACTCAAATTGCAATAACTGTTATTTAGGAAACCTGTATGTCTGCCGCCCTCACCCGCGAAGCACGCCAATTTCTGTTTGCCACACGCCATGCCGTGTTGTCCACCTACTCCATGAAATACCCTGGCTATCCCTTTGGCGCCATTGCGCCATTTATCTGTAGCCAGCAGGCTGAGCCAATCATTTTGGTGAGTGCCAATGCTGAACATGCCAAAAATATGCATGAAAACGCCAAAGTATCCTTACTGGTATTTTCGGAAGCACAAAACCAGCATGCGCACGCACAACTGACATTGATAGGCGAGGCATTGCCCTCTGATAAAAATGACTCGGATTTGCGCGCACGCTATCTGCGTTACTTCCCTGATGCAGTGACTTATTTTGACCTGGAAGAGTTTCACCTGTATCGCATCCGCGTCGAGCATGTGCGCTACATCGCAGGCCTTGGCAGGCTAGACTGGTTTGAGGGTGATTCACTGAATGAAGACTTGGCAGATAGCATGCTGGCCTCGCAGGAATCGGGCATCGTTTCGCATATGAATGAAGACCACATAGACAGCATGCTGGAATATTGTCAGCACGTGCATAGCGTCACGGCCGATCAGGCGGAAATGATAGGGCTGGATGCCGAGGGCTTTGATGTGAAATATATGCATGGCGAAGAAGTGTATGGCCAGTTGCGTTTTAATTTTGACCAACCCGTACTCAACGCGATGGATGCACGCAAGGCTTTAGTGGCTCTGGCACAAGCTGGCCGCTCATGATCCCGGCTATTCTGAAATGGAGCCGCCTGGGCGCGAGTATCAGCCTGATTGGTTTAATCGTATTGTGCCTGGGCTGGGAAATTTTCTGGGCGCCCTTGCGTAGCGATGGCAGTTTGCTATTCCTGAAAAGTTTGCCGTTGCTGGCACCGCTATTTGGTATCCTGCGCGGCAAGCGCTATACCTATCAATGGGCAGGCATGCTTATCCTGTTTTACTTTACCGAAGGCGCGGTCAGGGCCTGGTCTGAGACTGGTGTCACACGCATGCTGGCATGGTCAGAGATATTATTAAGCGTAGTATTTTTTGCCAGCGCGATTGCTTATGCCAAATATACCGGGCAGCGCTACCAAACGTCTTTGCAAAATGCAGCGTGAAACCACTCTCAGCGATTAAGATTAAAAATACTGGCGGAATGCACTGTATGTATTGCAGCCATTAGCAGGAAAAAATTACTATTCTCATGCTAAATTCTTTCAGGATATGGCATAAACAAGGTCAGTAAACCTTATATAATATCCGGCATGAAAATTCTGTTATCCAACGACGATGGCTACCTGGCCCCAGGCCTGGCTGCACTGGCGCAACACCTGAGTAAAGTGGCCGATATCACCGTAGTCGCACCGGAACGCAATCGCAGTGGCGCCAGCAATTCCCTCACGCTGGATAGACCGTTAAGCGTAAAACAGGCCGCTAATGGCTTTTTTTATGTGAACGGCACCCCGACTGACTGTGTGCACATTGCGCTGACCGGATTGATGCAAGAAATGCCGGATATGGTCATCAGCGGCATTAATGACGGCGCCAATATGGGTGATGACACCATTTATTCAGGCACAGTCGCTGCTGCCACAGAAGGTTATTTATTAGGCATTCCGTCTATTGCAGTTTCTATGTCACAACACCAACCTGCACATTTTGAGACGGCAGCGCGCGTGATCGTAGACCTGGTCAAGCAATTCAATCATAGCGAAATCCTCGAACCGACCTTGTTGAACGTCAATGTACCGGATATCCCCTTTAGCGAAATCAAAGGCCGCCAGGTGACCCGTTTAGGCAAGCGTCACAAAGCCGAGCCAGTGATTCAACTGAAAACCCCGCGTGGCGAAACTGTTTATTGGGTAGGTGCGGCCGGTCAACCCAATGATGGTGGCGAAGGCACTGATTTTTATGCTGTATCCCAGGGATATGTATCGATTTCGCCGATTCAGGTAGACCTGACCAAGCATTCACAAATCAAACACTTGCAACAATGGTTGCAGAACACGAATTAAGCAAGATGGCGATTCCAAGAAACACCAGTAAAACCGGCATTGGCATGACCTCCTCCCGCACACGTGAGCGCATGTTGACGCGCTTGCGCGAGCAAGGCATACAGGATGAAGTGGTGATTAACGTGATGGCAGAGATTCCCCGCCACATTTTTGTTGATGAAGCTTTATCCATTCGTGCTTATGAAGATGTGTCTTTACCGATCGGTTATGGCCAGACCATTTCACAGCCGTATATTGTGGCGAAAATGACGCAGATTCTGCGTAACGGTAAACAGCTGAACAAAGTGCTCGAAATCGGCACCGGTTGTGGCTACCAGACCGCTGTATTATCACGCGTCAGCAATGAAGTGTTCTCACTCGAACGTATCCGCCCGCTGGTAATGAAAGCCAGGACGCATTTGCGGGCGTTAAAGTGCACCAATGTCAAACTGGATCACGCGGATGGCAGTATCGGCCTGAAAGACTACGGTCCGTTTGATGCCATCATGGTCACCGCTGCTTCCAGCCATGTGCCACAGGAATTGGTAGATCAACTGGCCGTCGGTGGCCGTATGGTGATTCCGGTGGGCACTGCTGAACAAGTATTGCATCTGATTGAAAGGACCGCGCAAGGCGTGCAGAAAACCGCCCTGGAACCGGTCAAGTTTGTGCCATTATTAGGGGGAACTGCATTATCATGAGATTACGCTCGCTTCTCATTACCGGATTGACTGCTGCAACATTGGCAGCGTGTGCGCTAAACTCCCCCATGCCGCGCGCACCCGTTAGCAGCACCACTAAAACACCGGATAACAAACCTGCAGCCCCGGTATCCGTTGGCCCTAACCAGTACATGGTGCAAAAAGGTGACAATCTGTACAACATCGGCAGAAAGTTCGGCATCCCTCACCTGAAACTTGCTGAAATCAATCAGTTACAAACGCCTTATGAAATTCACGTCGGCCAAGTTTTAAACATAAAAGCTTCTACTGGTTCAACCAATAATAAAGCCAATGACACAGCCTCTACGGACGATGCAGAAGTGGTGACTTCTGCCATTACCCGCCCTGAACTGGCGCCTGCCGGTGATGCCGCCAGTGGCGGTGCGGCTAACGCAGCCGCTGCCGCAGACGGCGCGAAAGCACCTGCAGACGGGCAAGATATTGACGCGGTTGCCGACAATGATATTCAATGGCAATGGCCACTGGCTGGTAAAGTCAGTGCCGGATTCGACCCGCAGTTGAACAAGGGATTAAATATCACGGGCAATGCAGGGCAAACAGTGAATGCGGCTGGCGCTGGCAAAGTAATTTATAGCGGCATGGATGTGCGCGGTTATGGCAAGCTGATTATCATCAAGCACAACAGCAACCTGCTGTCTGTGTATGCACATCAGGGAAACTCTTTGGTGAAAGAAGGTTCTTTCGTGTCGCAGGGTGAAAAACTGGCAATATTGCCAGCGGCGGCTAACAGCAAACCGCCTATGTTGCATTTTGAGATCAGGCAAAAAGGTAAGCCGGTTGATCCAGTCAGCTACTTGCCTGGCAATGCAGCAGCAAATAACAGTAATAGCTAGCTAAACATAGCACGCCTTCGCCGAGGATGTATCAAGCAGTCAAATCGCACCATGTGCATGATGTTTGAGAAAGGAAAGCTGTATGGATCCTAAACAATTCGACAAGAATCGTGACATCCGTCCGGATAGCGGCTGGCAAACCTTGCAGGCTTTAGTAACGGTTGCCCTGATTATTTGCGGACTCATTGGCATTGCGGTGCATATGTTTGGCTCCAAAACCACGCCATTCGACTGGTGGTACTGGATCACCGCTTCACCGATGAATGCGGCTTTGACCATCCTGGCAGTGGTGGTCGTGATTGTTTTCCACCGCTACAACAGCCATATCAGCAACCAGCAACGACGGAATGCCAGCAACCTTCCCGTGTATATCATGATGCTGGTAGGCGTATATTTTACCTACCGGTTGCTGACTACCGGACACTGGTAAGCTGCGCCAATACCTTTAAAATACCGGCCAGCATAATCAAGCAGTTTTTGCTATTGCGGTTAAAACAAACCCGCTGCGGTTGATACCACTAATAATCGCCTCGATTGAAGCGGTCACAATATCTGGGTTGATCCCCACACCGTAACAGACCTTACCCGCGCATACGACTTCTACAAATGCGCACGCTGAAGCCTCACCCGCTGATGCACTGGCGCCAATCGAGCGCTCCTCAAAACTACGCACCTGAGCAAACACACCTATCCCTTGCAATGCATGAATCGCCGCATCCACCGGGCCATTACCGTGCCCGCTCAGGATAGTGGCAACGCCATCCACCTCAACCGTCATACGGATGGCCTGGCCACCCTCTTCCGATTGCAGCTGGTAATCCTTAAAGCTAAACGGTGCCGCTGGCTCGATATAAGTGCGGTTAAAAAGCTGCCAGATATCTTTCGCTGTCACCTCGCTGCCATGCGCGTCAGTGAATTGCTGCACCACACCGGAAAACTCCACTTGCAGGCGACGCGGCATCACCACGCCATACTGGCTTTCCATCAGGTAAGCGACGCCACCTTTACCGGACTGGCTATTGACGCGAATAATCGAGTCGTAGCTGCGTCCCAGATCTTTAGGGTCGATCGGAAGATAAGGCACATTCCAGCGCGCATCTTCCTGCTGGCTGGCGAAGCCTTTCTTAATCGCATCCTGATGTGAACCGGAAAACGCGGTAAACACCAAGTCACCGGCATAAGGATGGCGCGGATGGATATCAATCTGGGTGCACTCCTCTACCGTACGCCCCACTGCATTCATATCAGAAAAATCCAGCCCTGGATGTACGCCCTGGGTATACATATTCAGCGCCACCGTGACCAGATCCACATTACCGGTACGCTCACCATGCCCAAACAGGCAGCCTTCAACACGGTCAGCCCCAGCCATCATACCCAGCTCAGTCGCCGCCACCGCAGTGCCGCGATCATTATGCGGATGCAGGCTCAGAATCACGCTGTCACGTCGCGCCAGATGACGATGCATCCATTCAATCTGGTCAGCATAAATATTGGGGGTAGCCACTTCCACGGTCGCCGGGCAATTAATAATTACTTTACGTTGCGGCGTTGCGTCCCAGGCTTCGGTCACCGCATCACAAACCTCTTTGGCAAACTCAAGCTCGGTAGCAGTAAAAGTTTCAGGGCTATATTGCATGATGACTTCCGTTTCCGGCATTTCTGCAGCCAGCGCTTTCACCAGCCTGACCGAGTCGACTGCCATTGCTTTGACTTCCTCTCTGCTCATATTGAACACCACTTCGCGGAAGGTCGGTGAGGTCGCATTATAAATATGCACGATCACACGCCGCGCACCGCGCACTGATTCCATCGTGCGACGGATCAGGTGCTCACGCGCTTGTGTCAGTACTTCTATCGTCACATCAGCAGGAATATGATCCTGCTCAATCAGTGTGCGGACAAAATTAAAATCGGTTTGCGAGGCTGAAGGAAACGCCACTTCAATCTCTTTAAAACCAATCTGGCACAGTATTTTAAACATGCGCATCTTCTTGTCGGCATCCATCGGTTCAAACAACGATTGGTTCCCGTCACGCAGATCGGTACTCAGCCAAACAGGAGGCTGGCTAATCACTGCGTTCGGCCATTGACGGTCTTTAAGATTGACCGGTGGAAACGGCTGATATTTTTGTGATGGTTGTGCGTGCATGTCATGCTCCGTAAACATTGATTCGATACCACACATAATAGAGCTTTTATAAAAAATATTATTGCGAAATGTGTGCTTTAAAATTAAATTATGAAATTAAATTTCAATTAATAAAAATTAAATGTAATATTATTTCAATTTTAAATGAATAGTTAAAAATATATGAAACTGGACAAGTTTGACAAAGCCATTCTCGACATTCTGCAAACTGATGGACATATCAGTAATCAGGAGCTCGCCGAGCGTATAGGTCTCTCGCCTGCGCCATGTTTGCGCAGGGTAAAAGCGCTGGAGCAAAATGGCCTGATTACCGGCTACCAGGCACTGGTGGACGCAAAAAAACTTGGGTTGAGCCTGATGGCATTAATCGGTATTTCCATGGACCAACACACCCCGGAACGGTTTGCCAATTTTGAAGCAAGCATCGTCAATGTGCCTGAAGTGCTGGAATGTCTGCTGATCACAGGCCAGCAATCAGATTACTTACTAAAAGTAGTGGTCAAAGATATGGATGATTACCAGCATCTGTTACTGCATAAGATTACCAAAATTATCGGTGTCACCGGTGTGCATACCAGTTTTGTATTACGTAATGTCATTGCAAGGGCGAGGTTGCCTGTCGTTTAAAAATAAAAAGGCCATGCATTGCATGGCCTTTTTATCACTATCAATTATTTTTTCTTGGCGTCTTCTTCTGCGTAGTGCTTGCGTATGGCGGTCATATCGAAATCACGTGCCCATTTAATGATTTCATCAAAGGCTGGCGCACCAATTTCGCCAACCTGGGCATGAATACCAGCACGCTCGCGAATGACCAGCAATCCTGGGATCTGTTTTACATCAAAATAATCTGAAATTTCCGGGTCAGTCTCAGTATTCACCATGCCAAATACGATATCCGGATTCTTTTCAGCAGCAGCCTCAAATGTTGGCGTAAATGCCACACATGGATCACACCACGGCGCCCAAAAATCCACAATGACAAATTCGTTATTTTCAATGGTTTCTTTAAAATTCGCTTTAGTCAGCGTCAACACTGCCATGATATTTCCTGTTCCTGTAGATTAATTTTTGTGGCGTTATTGTAGCAGAGGAAGCCACTGCCCATGCCAAACTGTATACATGATTGCTTTACGCTGAATAGACAATGCGACATGGCAAATGCGCACATGGCGCTCTTGCACTTGAATAAGCGCTCACCTGTTGTATCATGGATGCAGCAGGAAGTGAGGACGACCCCACCGCTCCAATATTTTTGCAGGGACGACCCTGAAAAAAGAGAGGAACGAAATATGGCCTGGTTTATTCTTGTGATTGCGGGACTATTTGAAGTGGGTTGGGCGATAGGATTGAAATATACCGAAGGCTTTAGTAAATTATGGCCGACCGTTGGTACAGTGCTGGCCATGATCATCAGCCTCTGCTTGCTGGGCGTTGCCATGAAAACCTTGCCTGTCGGTACTGCTTATGCCATCTGGGTAGGCGTGGGTGCGATAGGCACCGTGATATTGGGAATGGTATTGTTTGGCGAGCCAGTCACCATGTTACGCATTGGCAGCCTGGTACTGATTGTGGCGGGCATTATTGGTCTTAAGCTCGCGGCGTTCATGTAGTTGCAATAAAGCAGGTTAATAAGCACCTGCTCCCTTAAGAAAAATAGCACAGAAGGGACTGATGATGATTCTTTACGTCGATGCCAATTATCTTTCACCTTACGCCATGTCCGCTTATATCGCGCTGCGTGAAAAGGGTTTGAAATTTGAACTACGGCTTGTCGATTTGCGCAAACAGGAGCAGGCTTTGCCGGAATTCGCTGCTTTCTCCAACACCCAGCGTGTGCCCACCCTGGTCGATAGCGAACAAAACTTCCACTTGTCTGAATCATCAGCAATTAGTGAATATATTGATGAGCAATATAGCGGCGTGCAACTTTATCCGTCGGATATTCAGTCCAAAGCCAAAGCCAGGGAATTGCAAGCCTGGCTGAGAAGTGACCTGCTACCCATCCGTGAGGAACGGTCAACCGAAGTGGTATTCCTGACACGTTCGCCGCCACCTTTGTCTGCTCAGGCGCAAGCAGCGGCGAATAAACTATTTCATGCTGCAGCCCAGCTGCTACAGCCCGGCCAGACACATTTGTTTGGTGACTGGAGTATTGCAGATACTGATCTCGCAGTGATGATCAACCGCCTTGTATTGGCTGGTGACCCGGTACCCGAGCATTTAATGGATTACGCAGAGCGCCAATGGCAGCGTCCAAGCGTGCAGGAATGGGTGAATTTGCCCAGGGCAATCACTTAATAACGGTCACTTTAATTTTATAAATAAAAATGCGACTGGCTTTCACCAACCGCATTTTTCTAATTTTTTAAAAACCAGCTTTATATTCGTTAAGTGGCTGCTGGGTTTTAAACAATCGCGTTATCCCACACACCATCAAAAAACAATTCACCCAGTGGTTGGCGGTTACGCGCAGCTAATTCACGCTCTTTCACATCGTCAGGCAATTCTTCAACGGCAGCCTGGTAACCCACAGTGACCATCGGCAATATCTGGAAACGTTCCGGCACTTTGAAAGTGGTACGCGCTTTATCGGCATCAAAGCCACCCATCTGGTGCGCCATTAACCCTAGTGCTGTGGCTTGCAGGCAGAGATTTTCCGTCGAGGCACCAGTGTCGTAAGGCGCCCATTTATTTGGCTTGCCATTGCTACGGAATACCGTATCTGCGCAGATAAGTAACAATACCGGCGTATTCACCGCCCAGCCCTGATTGCCAGGAACCAGGCAATCAAATGCAGCCTGCCAGGCCTGCATATTATCGGCCTTGTTACAGACCACATAGCGCCATGGCTCATCACCAAAGCACGAAGGCGCCCAGCGCGCGGCTTCCAGCAAGCTAATGATCTGCTCCTTACTCACCGGTTTATTGGCGTCGTAAGCGCGACCGCTCCAGCGGTTGGCAATCACTTCATGGATAGGCTGTTGCGTAATGGCTGGCTTTTGTATGGTCATAAATCCTCACAGTTGTTTTTTCAAAGTGTATAGCAGCTCTAAAGCCTGCTTGGGTGTTAAATCATCGGGTTGAATGCGCTCTAATTCTGCGACCACAGGATGCAAAGGTGGTTCTTCCGGCTCGGCATCGATTGCAAACAAGTCATTTTGTGGCGTGGCGGCAAGAGTCTGGTTCTCCAGTTGCAGGAGCTTACGCTTTGCCAGTTGCACCACCGATTTTGGAATCCCGGCCAATTGCGCTACCTGTATACCGTAACTCATGGTCGCAGCGCCCTCTTCCACCTTGTGCAGGAATACAATGCCTTTGCCATGCTCGACCGCATCCAGATGCACATTGGCAGCATGCTTGGCCTCATCAATAATCCGCGTCAGCTCAAAATAATGCGTGGCAAACAAGGTGAGGGATTTATTTTTTTCAAGCAATTGCTTGGCGACTGCCCAGGCCAGGCTTAAGCCGTCAAAAGTACTTGTACCCCGGCCAATCTCATCCAGCAGTACCAGACTATTGGCGCTGGCATTATTCAGGATATTGGCGGTTTCAGTCATTTCTACCATAAAGGTAGAGCGACCACCTGCCAGGTCATCCGAAGCACCTATGCGTGTGAATATACGGTCAATTTCACCAATGACGGCGTTTTGCGCCGGCACGAAACTACCGCAGTAAGCGAGCAGTACAATCAATGCCGTCTGCCGCATAAAAGTGGATTTACCACCCATATTCGGGCCGGTAATCAATAGCAACTGGCGATAAGGATTCAATGCGACATTATTTGCCACATAAGGCTGGGCAATGCTCTCGACTACCGGATGGCGACCGTACTGGATATCCAGGCCAATTTCGGCACGGAACTGGGGTTGTACATAATTCAGCGCCCGCGCGCGCTCAGCAAAACAGGCCAGCACATCCAAAGTCGCAACCGCAGTGGCAATACGCTGCAAGGTTGTAATATGTGGCAGCAGTGCATCCAGTACCTGCTCATACAGCATTTTTTCCCGAGCCAGTGCACGCTCGTTGGCACTCAATACTTTATCTTCAAATGTCTTTAGTTCCGGCGTGATAAACCGTTCTACATTTTTCAGAGTCTGGCGACGACGATATTCAGCTGGCGCACTTTCAGCCTGCAAGCGGCTGATCTCAATGTAAAAACCATGCACACTGTTATATTCGACTTTAAGATTGGCAATACCGGTACGCGCTTTTTCAGCCGCTTCAAACTGCAACAGAAAGTCGCCGTGGTCAGTCTGCAACGCACGCAACTCATCCAGTTCCGCATCGAAACCCGAAGCAATCACGCCACCTTCACGCAAAATCGCTGAAGGTTCGGCCTGAATGGTTTGGACCAGCAAACGTAAAGCTTCTGAAGGGACTTGCAACTCTGATAGCAAACTTTGTATTAACTCAGACTGAATATGGGGCAGTGTTTGAACCAGTGAAGGCAGTTGCAACAGGCTATCCCGCAAACCCGACAAATCCCGTGGGCGCGCACTTCTAAGCGCTACCCGGGCAGTCATGCGTTCAATATCACCAATCGGGTGCAGCGCAAGCTGTAATCCACTTTCCAGCGATTGCTCCAGTAATTCAGCCACCGCCAGATGGCGTTGCTGTATCTCCAACTGATTACGTAAGGGATGATGCAACCAATGCCGTAACAAACGTGCACCCATCGCGGTTCGTGTTGAATTCAGTAAAGAATACAGAGTCGGGCTGGTCTCACCTCGGATAGTGGTATCAATTTCCAGATTACGACGAGTGGCCGCATCCAGTTGCAAATAGTGGTTTGTCTGCTCTACACGCAAACCGGAAATATGCGGTAAAGCGGTTCGCTGGGTATTTTTGACATAGTCAAGCAAAGCACCCGCAGCTGCCACGGCGACAGGCATTTCGGCACAACCAAACCCTGCCAGGTCATGGGTATTAAACTGCTGACTCAAGCTACGCTGTGCTGACTCCAGATCAAATTGCCAAGGTGCCAGACGTTTCTTGGCGCATCGAGCCTGTTGCAAGATGTCTGAGATATGATCATCGCCGGTAATCAACTCGGCCGGATGAATCCGCTCCAACTCTTGCGACAAATGCCCGGGTGCAATTTCGCTTAATACAAACTCGCCGGAAGTCAGGTTCAGCCGGGCCAAACCCAGTACGCCATCACCTTTGGCAATACATAGCAAAGTGTTATCGCGTGTCTCATCCAGCAAAGCTGCATCGGTCAGCGTACCGGGGGTTAAAATCCTTGTCACCTCACGCGCTACCGGCCCTTTGGAAGTGGCTGGATCACCAACCTGTTCGCAGATGGCGACAGCTTCGCCCATTTTTGCAAGCTTGGCCAGATATTGTTCGGCCGCATGATATGGCAAGCCAGCCATTTTGATCGGTTCGCCATTGCTGGCGCCACGACGGGTAAGTGTAATCCCTAATAATCGGGATGCTTTTTCGGCATCTTCAAAAAACAGTTCGTAAAAATCGCCCATACGGTAAAACAGCAGCATATCGGGATACTGTGCTTTTAGCGCCAGGTATTGGCGCATCATGGGAGTGTGGTTTTCGAAGGCCATCGGAAGGAAAGACTTATAAAAATAATGAGTAGAAAAGCCTTTGTATCTTACAACAAAAGCGGTATTTCTCGACGTAAGATTATTGGGTCAGCTTGGAAATAAGAGCATGTAAAAAAACATTCTTCAAGACTTGAGGCGTTGAAGGTTTTTAGTTCGATTGTGTTTCGCCTGTAGGCAAAAAATACCAAAAGAATGACCTTCTAACTTGTGATCAATAGTCCCTAAAAAAATAAACCCGGACAAGACTGCCCGGGTTTATTAATTACTTTAATCTTTATTTTTATGCCAGCGTCGGAGTCTTAATCCGCTCGGTCAAATGTGGTGCAATCACCTGCAACATTTGCCCAAACACCTTTGGGTTCGCCGCGACAATGTTTCCAGTCCTCAACCAGCTTTCATTACCTTCAAAATCACCCACTATCCCGCCTGCTTCCTGTACCAGCAAAGCCCCGGCAGCAATATCCCAAGGTGACAGGTTGATTTCAAAAAATCCATCAGAATAGCCTGCCGCTACATAGGCAAGATCAAGCGCAGCGGAGCCTGGACGGCGCAAACCCGAGGTTTTCTTAGCCATGTCGCGGAAAATATTGATATAGGTTTCCAAATAGCTGAAATCTTTAAACGGGAAACCGGTGGAAAGCAAGGCTTCTTGCAATTTGGCACGCTGTGTCACGCGGATACGGCGGTTATTCAAAAATGCACCACTGCCTCTTGTAGCCGTAAACAAATCATTACGCACCGGGTCATAAATGACAGCCTGCGTCAGCACACCTTTTTCCTGCAAGGCGATTGAGATACAGTAAGCCGGGAAACCATGCAAAAAGTTGGTTGTACCGTCCAGTGGATCGATGATCCAGATGCTATCTGCTTCTGAATTTGTTTTGCCGCTTTCTTCACCAAAAAAACCATGTTTTGGATAAGCTTCTTTAAGAATGGAGATAATCGCTTGCTCAGCACCGCGGTCGACTTCGCTGACAAAGTCGTTGGTATCCTTTTGTTCAATTTTTAAAGCGCCAATATCCTGGGCGGCACGGTTAATGATTTTGCCGGCTTCACGCGCGGCGCGAATGGCGACATTTAAGGTTGGATGCATGCTGTGTTTGGAAGGATCAACTGATAAAATAGCATTTTAACGTTTTATCATGCGTTCACAAAATGAAATGCTCTTTTATCTCAGTCATTTTGTGAACGCCATCAGTGATTCACATGACAACACTCTTCAATAATATCCGCGTAGTCCTTTGCCAGACCAGCCATCCCGGCAATATTGGCTCCACTGCCCGCGCCATGAAAACCATGGGTCTGGATCGTCTTTACCTGGTAAGGCCAAAGTACTTCCCAGATCCCGAAGCCACTTCACTGGCAGTGAATGCGGCCGTTGTGCTTGATCATGCAGTGGTGACACAAACATTGGAAGAAGCTTTGGCCGATTGCCAGTTTGTCATTGGTGTGAGCGGCAAAGAACGCTCTTTGTCACAACAAGTGATGACTGTGCGTGAAGCCGCGCAAGAAGTAAAAAGCACCGCCGAACACAGCCAGGTTGCGCTGGTATTCGGCACCGAAATGAGCGGCCTGACTAACGCTGAAGCTGATCTCTGCCATGTGCTGGCGACCATTCCCGCCAACCCGGAATATACTTCACTCAACCTGGCACAAGCGGTGCAGATCATGTGCTATGAAATCCGCATGGCGATGACGACTGGAGAATTACATTACCAGGAAAAACCGGTTGAACTCGCCTCACAAGATGATCTGGAGCGTTTTTACGAACATATGCGTGAAGTGCTGGAGCATATTGGTTATATCAATCCGCGGGCGCCCAAGAAACTGTTCGAACGTCTGCGTCGATTGTATGGCCGTACCCGGCTGGAGAAAGAGGAAGTGAATTTATTGCGCGGGATTCTAACCCTGAGTGTGAACCCTAAGAAACACAGCAAGTACTAGGCCGCATTAGCCTTAACCCCTAACTCCCAGTTTCCTTATATCAACAGACCTACATTGTAGCCAGCCCGATGGACTGGCGCGCCTGGTTGCAACTCTCGGAGCCGGCCTCGAATTCGCGACATGTACTTGAGCGTAATGGGTAAATGCTGCAACCTACTGACCGTCCCAACTCCCCTTGCAAAGCCACGCACCGCACGGGAAACTGCCCGGTGCCTTGCATGCAAACATAATGATCGTTCACTTTCTGTGTCAGGTGTGCCGGCACGGTGCCTTGTGGATGAACATCGCTTTCAGCCCAATAGAACGACACTCTGAAACTGGCACAACATGCGCCACACGACTGGCAAGGGTCCGACATATATTTAAAGATGAAATGAAAGCATCATTGTAGCTTTGCGCGCTAACTCCTTACCAGACACCTACCAATATCTTTAGCCAGTCTTTGAGATCGTGATTTTCTGACACCCTCTTAACTTGTGGCATAATGCGCGCATGTTTGATCACCTCAAAGAAGATATCTCTATCGTGTTTGACCGCGACCCTGCGGCGCGCACGCACTTTGAAATCCTGACGACTTATCCTGGCGTTCACGCGCTGATTATCCACCGTGTTAGCCACTGGCTGTGGACACATCGTTTGTACTGGTTTGGCCGTATGCTATCGCATTTTGGTCGCTGGATCACCGGTATTGAAATCCACCCGGGTGCAGTGATCGGCCATCGCGTATTTATCGATCATGGCATGGGCGTGGTGATTGGCGAGACCGCCATTATCGGCGATGACTGTACCCTGTACCACGGTGTAACGCTGGGCGGCACCAGCTGGAATAAAGGTAAACGTCACCCCACGCTGGAATCTGGCGTTGTGATAGGTGCTGGCGCCAAAGTACTAGGCCCGATTACGATCAGTAAAAATGCCAAAATCGGCTCTAATGCCGTGGTCGTTAAAGATGTACCTGAAGGTGCAACAGCGGTCGGTATCCCTGCGCGTATTCTGGAAGAAGAAAAAACCAAACAGCGGCAAAGCGCAGCACAAAAAATGGGTTTCAGCGCTTATGCAGTGGGTAACGATGAGAATGATCCCATGATCAAAGCCATCAACGGATTACTGGATCATGCGCACAAGCAGGAATTGGATATTGCTGAACTCAAAGCCAAGTTAGCCAAACTGAGCGACGCCGAAACTGAATCAGATGTTGGTGACGCTTTTGCCAAAAAGCCTGAATAGCAAGCCTGAATAAGAACCATTCCCAATACCAGCATTCATGCGGGTTTAAGCCATTTTTATACAGAAACTTTTTACCATAATAATTGACTAAATTAGTAGGTTATTATAAAATTTGAGTCTGTTTTAAAGGTGTTTCATAGATGCGATTAACCACTAAAGGACGTTTTGCAGTGACAGCAATGCTGGACATTGCCCTCTACGAGGCTGATAAGCCAATTACTTTGGCTGGCATCAGCGAGCGTCAAAGTATCTCTCTTTCATATCTGGAACAACTATTTAGCCGCCTGCGCAAACAGGGCCTGGTATCCAGTGTGCGTGGACCAGGTGGCGGTTATCGAATCGCTAAAGCCCATTCAGAAATTTCAGTATCTGACATTATCACGGCTGTAGATGAACAGATTGATGCGACCCAATGTGGTGGCAATGAAGACTGTCACGATGAAGGCCGTTGCATGACGCATGAATTGTGGGCTTCACTCAATGGCAAAATACTGGATTATCTGTCTGGTGTGAGTTTGGCCGACATGGTGGATATGCAAAAGAAAAAAGGCGCTGGCACAGTGCATTTTTCACCACGTAAATGTGGTTCTGACGCCACGCTTGCAGCTTAAGATTTTTTTAAAGCGCATGAATACGGTTTATTTCGACCATAACAGCACTACCGCTTTAAAGCCTGAGGTTTTACAAGCCATGTTGCCGTGGTTATCACAAACAGCCGGCAATGCGACCAGCCGTCATATTTACGGCCGTAATGTACGAGACGCCGTTGAAGCTGCACGGAAAGAAATTGCTGAATGTGTAGGTGTGCAAGCCTCGCAGGTGGTATTTACCTCTGGCGGCACTGAAGCCAATAATTTTGCGGTCAAAGGCATCACTACGAATTTGACGCCTACCCAAATTTTAGTAAGTGCGATTGAGCATCCTTGTGTATCGCGTCCCGCACAATCGCTTGCTTGGCACGAATGGAAAGTGCAAACCCTGAAGGTCAATACACAAGGCGTGATTGATCTGGCGGATGCCGAACAAAAACTGAACACACATACCGGCCTGGTTTCAGCCATGCTGGCGAATAACGAAACTGGCGCCATCCAGCCCATTGCTGAGCTGGCTGCATTAACCAAAGCTAAAGGTGCTTTGCTACATACTGATGCAGTACAGGCATTTGGCAAGCTGGAAGTCGATTTCGGTGCACTGGGTGTGAATGCGATGACGATTTCCAGTCATAAAATTGGTGGCCCGGTCGGTGTAGGTGCGTTGATATTGGATAAGCGTGTAGATATCGCTCCTTTGCTGCATGGTGGCGGACAGGAACGTGGTTTGCGCAGCGGTACTGAGAATGTCGCTGGCATCGTGGGATTTGCCAAAGCATGCAAGCTGGCTGTGGCAACATTGAAAATGCGCAGTATGGCCCAAACTAAGTGTCGTGACCAGCTTGAAACTGGTTTGCAGAATTTGAATGCAGTTATTTTTGGCCAACAGGCAGAGCGCCTGCCAAATACCAGTTTTTTTGCTATCCCCAATATTGAAGGGGAAACATTGGTAACGGCACTGGATAAAGCAGGATACGCGGTAGCAAGCGGTTCAGCGTGTTCAAGTGACAGCACAGAACCTAGCCATGTTTTATTGGCAATGGGCATTGAACCTGACCTCGCCCGCAGTGCAGTCCGCGTCAGTTTAGGTGAAAGCAATAGTGAAGCTGAAGTACAGGGTTTTTTAAAAGCGTTGCAACAAGAAGTGAAACGCTTAAAAGGATTAAATGCCGTTGCGGCATAAGTTTTTATTGAAAGAGTATGAACATGTCTGAAAGAAAGCCGATTTACCTGGATTACTCTGCGACTACACCGGTTGACCCACGTGTTGCGCAAAAAATGATCCCTTTTTTGACCGAAGATTATGGCAACCCTGCTTCACGCAGCCATCCATACGGTTGGACAGCCGAAAAAGCGGTTGAAAATGCACGCGAAGAAGTTGCCAAACTGGTCAATGCCGATCCACGTGAAATCGTGTGGACATCAGGCGCGACCGAGTCTAACAACCTCGCGATCAAAGGGGCTGCGCACTTTTATGCCGAAGGTAAAGGCAAGCACATCATCACGGCAGCGACTGAACATAAAGCAGTCCTGGATACATTCCGTGAACTGGAGCGCGAAGGTTACGAAGCGACTTATCTGCAGCCGGAAGCCGATGGCCTGATCAATATCGAGACATTCAAGGCTGCCATCCGTCCAGACACCGTGCTGGCTTCTATCATGCTGGTGAATAATGAAATCGGCGTGATCCAGGATATTGAAGCACTGGGCAATATTTGCCGTGCCAATAATGTGATTTTTCATGTGGATGCCGCACAAGCCACTGGTAAGGTCGTGATTGACCTGGAAAAACTGCCAGTTGACCTGATGAGCTTCTCTGCACATAAAACTTACGGCCCTAAAGGGGTTGGTGCATTGTATGTGCGCCGTAAACCACGTATCCGTATTGAAGCGCAAATGCACGGTGGTGGTCATGAGCGCGGTATGCGTTCAGGCACGCTCGCGACGCATCAGATTGCCGGTATGGGCGAAGCTTTCCGTATTGCGCGTGAAGAAATGGCCAGCGAAAACGAGCGTATCCGCATGTTGCGTGACCGTTTACTTCACGGCCTGCTGGATATTGAAGAAACTTATGTCAATGGTGATCTGGACCATCGTGTGCCGCATAACCTGAACGTCAGCTTCAACTTTGTTGAAGGTGAGTCATTGATCATGGCGATTAAAGGCATTGCAGTTTCTTCTGGATCTGCATGTACATCTGCCAGTCTGGAACCAAGCTACGTGTTGCGTGCTTTAGGCCGTTCAGACGAGCTCGCACATAGCTCTATCCGTTTCAGCATTGGCCGTTTCACTACTGAAGCAGATGTCGATTACACAATTGACCTGTTGAAGAGCAAGATCGACAAATTACGAGAACTCTCGCCATTGTGGGAGATGTTCAAGGATGGCATTGATCTGTCCAAAGTAGAATGGGCAGAACATTAAAAAATTGATCTTTGACCGCCTGGCGGGGTTGTCGGATTGCTTGTTTAGAAACACTAAACGGCGCAATCCTCCGCCTAGCCAGACAATCAAATTCAATTTTTTTAGATTAATTTTAAATGCATTAAAACGCGATACGAAATCAAGGCGGCAAGCCGAAGACAGTACGATAAGTACGGCGAGGCGCGCCAACGCAGAGTTCGTGAGCGGGTGAATGCATCAGAGGAGCATGAGATGGCATATAGCGATAAGGTACTGGACCACTACGAAAATCCACGTAACGTAGGTTCTATGGATAAAAACGACCCGACAGTCGGCACCGGTATGGTGGGTGCGCCTGCTTGCGGTGACGTGATGAAACTGCAAATCAAGGTCAATACAGCTGGCGTGATTGAAGATGCCAAATTCAAGACCTACGGTTGTGGTTCAGCGATCGCTTCAAGCTCGCTGGTCACCGAATGGTTAAAAGGCAAAACGCTGGACCAGGCGCAGGAAATCAAGAACTCTGCGATTGCGGAAGAGTTGGCCCTGCCGCCAGTGAAAATTCACTGTTCAGTGCTGGCTGAAGATGCAATTAAATCTGCGATTGCTGACCTGAAATCCAAACAAGGTAAATAAGATGGCGATTACCCTGACAGAAACCGCAGCTCAACGCGTAGAAAAATTCCTGGCCAACCGTGGCAAGGGGATTGGTCTGCGTTTGGGCGTGAAAACCACCGGCTGTTCCGGCATGGCTTACACACTGGAATTTGTCGATGATATGTTGCCGGAAGACAGCATATTTGAGAGCTATGGCGTCAAAGTCATTGTGGACCCGAAAAGTCTGGTGTATATCGACGGCACCGAGCTGGACTTCACCAAAGAAGGATTAAACGAAGGGTTTAAGTTTAATAACCCTAACGTTAAGGATGAGTGCGGTTGCGGCGAGTCATTCACGGTCTGATTTGACTGTGTTTTAAAAGCTGCTTACTTTCTTTATGCTCTACTTGATGTTAACTTCTATTAGTTTTGCATAGGTTTTATTTTCTACTATGCAAAACTATTTCGCTTTATTCCAGCTACCGCAACAATTCAACATTGAGTTGGCAGTGTTAGATAGCAATTACCGCAAACTGCTGGCCGAAGTTCACCCGGACAAGTTTGTGAATGCCTCATCTGCAGAACGCATGCAATCCATGCAAAAAGCGACACTGGCTAATGAAGCCTATAAAATTCTCAAACAGCCCACATCGCGGGCAAGATATTTATTGCAATTAGCAGGTATTGAGACTGAAGAAGAAAACAATACGGCGATGCCTGCCGATTTCCTGATGGCGCAAATGGAATGGCGAGAAGCAATAGACGACGCCAAATTTGCCAAAGATATCGCAGCACTGGATGCGCTTTTAATTGATATGCGCGCACAAGCCAACATCCTGCAACAGCAAGTGGCAGAAGAAATTACGCAAGCGCCGACACAAGCGGCAATGACTGTTCGCAAGCTGCGGTTTATAGATAAAGTGAGCGAAGATGTGAACCAGCTGATCGCTCAATTGGAAGACTAAGTTTCATGGCGCTATTACAGATATCCGAACCAGGTATGTCCCCTGCCCCACACCAGCACAAGCTGGCGGTAGGCATAGATCTGGGTACGACCAACTCACTGGTGGCTACAGTACGCAGTGGCATGAGTACAGTATTGCATGATGAACATGGCCATGCCTTATTGCCTTCTGTTGTACGTTATCTTGAAAATGAAATTGTGGTTGGTCATGAAGCGCAAGCCGCACAAAGCCAGGATCCGGTCAATACGATCGTCTCAGTCAAACGCTTTATGGGGCGCGCTTTAAACGACATTACCGACCGTGCACATATCCCCTACCACTTTGTTGAAAATGCATCTTCAGAAGGCATTTTAGAACTCAAAACGCGCGCCGGCTTAAAAAGCCCGGTTGAGATTTCTGCGGATATTCTAAAAGCATTAAAAATACGTGCTGAAAAAGCATTAGGTGGCGAACTCATGGGCGTCGTGGTGACCGTCCCTGCTTATTTTGACGATGCCCAGCGCCAGGCCACCAAAGATGCTGCCAGATTGGCTGGCCTGAACGTTTTACGCTTACTGAATGAGCCAACTGCCGCTGCAGTCGCTTATGGCCTGGATAATGCCTCTGAAGGGGTGTATGTCATTTATGACCTTGGCGGTGGTACATTTGATATTTCGATTCTGCGCTTGAGTAAAGGCATTTTTGAGGTATTGGCGACTAACGGTGACTCGGCCCTTGGCGGTGATGACTTTGATCACCGCATCTATTGCTGGGTACTGGATCAGGTGCGGAGTAAAACGGCAGACTTCAAGCCACTGACCGAAGCCGATACCCGCCTGCTGTTGACCAAATCGCGTCAGGCCAAAGAATGGCTGACCGATAACCACGAAGCCAATATTCTGTGCAAGCTCAGCAATGGCGCACTGGTTGATGAAACGCTGACAGTTCAGCAGTTTGTCAGCCTGACTGAAAACCTGGTTAGCAAGACTTTAAGCCCTACCCGCAAAGCCATGCGCGATGCCGGCTTGAGCATGGAAGATATCAATGGTGTTGTACTGGTTGGTGGCGCTACCCGCATGCCGCATATCCGCCATGCAGTGCAGGCATTCTTCAAGCAGGAACCGTTGACCAATCTGGACCCGGACAAAGTAGTTGCACTGGGTGCAGCCATCCAGGCCAATGTGCTGGTAGGCAATCGTAGCGAAGAAGATTTATTGCTGCTGGATGTGACGCCATTATCTCTTGGCTTGGAAACCATGGGCGGACTTGTTGAAAAAGTCATTCCTCGCAATTCGACTTTACCGATTGCGCGCGCGCAAGACTTTACTACCTACAAAGACGGCCAGACAGCGATGGCTATCCATGTGGTACAAGGCGAGCGCGAACTGGTGGTCGACTGCCGCTCACTGGCCCGTTTTGAGCTACGCGGTATTCCGCCAATGGCCGCAGGCGCTGCGCGTATTCGTGTCACTTTCCAGGTAGATGCCGATGGCCTGCTTTCGGTGACGGCGCGTGAACAAACCAGCGGCGTTGAATCCAATATTACCGTCAAACCATCTTATGGCCTGAGCGAAGACCAGATTACAACCATGCTCAAAGATTCATTTGGCGCGGCTGAAAGCGACAAAGCAGCCCGTATGCTGCGTGAAGCCACTGTGGATGCGCAACGCCTGATAGAAGCGATTCAGGCAGCACTGGCTGAGGATGGCGCAACCTTACTCGCGCAGGAAGAGCGCGATACCATACAAGCGCATCTGGAGGCCTTGCACACCTTGTGCCAGGGCACAGATAGCCAAGCCATCAAGCATGGCACTGAAGCATTGAATCATGCGACAGAAAACTTTGCGGCCAAACGCATGGATGCTTCTGTACAAAAAGCCCTAGCGGGTAAAAACCTGGACTCTCTGGAACTGTAATATGCCTAAAATCACCATCCTCCCCCATGCTGAACTTTGCCCGAAAGGCGCTGTGATTGAAGCAGAAAAAGGCACCTCCATCTGTGACGCATTGCATAATAACGAGATCGACATTGACAGCGCCTGTGGCGGCGTCTGTGCCTGTACCACTTGTCATGTGGTCGTGCGAGAAGGCTTTAAAACCTTGAACGATATTGAAGAAGATGAAGAAGATATGCTGGATCGCGCCTGGGGCTTGCAGCCCTTCTCGAGACTCTCTTGCCAGGCCATTTTACAAGAGGCCGATGTGACGGTGGAAATCCCTAAATACAGTATCAACCTGGCTAAAGAAGGCCATCAGTAATCAAAATGATATAAAAAAGCCGATGTTGTAACATCGGCTTTTTTTATTTAATACACCACGGATTGATTACCCGACGTAAGTATCATTCAGGAAGTTCACTTTACCGTTAGAAATGTCGTATATCGCACCAACAATCGCAATTTGCTTGCTGTGTATCATGTCATCGACAATATCACTGCTACGGATAATCGTATCTATCTGATACCTGACATTTAATTCATTAATCTTTTCAACAAAATCAGCATTCTTGGAATTACGCTGTGCCGCATCACTCACCGTTTTTTCATGACGGATAGCAGGTTTGATCAGGTTAATGATTTCTCCGATATGGCCATCTTTAAAGTCATCACAAGCCGCTTTCACCGCGCCACAGGACGTATGCCCCATCACCACAATCAGTTTGCTGCCCAGGTATTTGCTGGCGAATTCCAGGCTGCCCATCGCTTTGTCGGAAGCGATATTACCGGCCAGACGCACACTGAAAATATCGCCCAGGGCCTGGTCAAACAGTAATTCAACCGGTGCGCGCGAATCACTGCAACTCAGGAAAGACGCAAACGGATGCTGTTTGTCCTTGGTGATTTGAATCAGAGCCTTGAAGTCTTTTTCCTCTTCCACCTCTGAAGTGAAACGTTGGTTACCCTCGATCAAAATATCCAGTGCCTCACGCGGCGTCATTTTGTCACGATCAAGTAATGGGTGTTTGTACATACAAATAATCCTCTAGTAAATTATTGTTTTAGCGAGGCTATTCAGCCCCGCTTTTGATTAATGCCCCAGCAAATGCTTGGGCGGGTTAAACGCAATGGTTTCTACGGTAATGTTTTTCAGTTTGGCATGCTGCTGGTAGCCATGAATAAACTCCACCACATCATAGGCAATCGCTTTGCTGTGAGTGCAATCGATCACCACTTTGCTGTTGCGCGGGATCGACTCCAATACCTCCAGGATGCTGGCCTTGTTGAAGAAAGACACTTCTTCCGCCAACACCAGTTCAAACACTTCTTGGCCATCCTTGGTACTGCGTGTTTGCTTGATGTAATGAGAGTTACGGTAGCTATGATGCAAAGTGAAAAAGATCGCTACCACTAATCCGAGGCCGATACCCGTCAGCAAATCGGTAAATACAATGGCGATAATAGTCACAATAAACGGGATAAACTGTTCCCAGCCCAGGGCGAACTGTTGTTTAAATAAACTCGGTTTAGCCAGTTTATAGCCCACCATGATCAGGATAGTGGCCAGGCTGGCCAGGGGAATAAGATTCAAGAAGCTGGCAATGGTAATGGCGCTGAGCAGTAACCAGAAACCATGCAAAATTGCGGATATTTTAGTTTGTGCGCCAAACGTGATGTTCGCACTACTGCGCACAATCACCTGGGTGACGGGTAAACCACCGATTAAACCGGACACGATATTGCCTAACCCCTGCGCTTTAAGCTCCCTGTTGGTCGGCGTCACCCGTTTCAGGGTGTCCAGTTTGTCGGTTGCCTCTACGCATAACAATGTTTCCAGGCTGGCGACAATCGCCATGACTAACGCGGTTTTAATCACCGCTGGCTGTGCAATATGGCTAAAATCCGGGTGGGTAAAAAAGCTGGTAAATTCACCCAGGCTACCCGCTACCGGCAATCGTACAATCTGGTCTTCAGCCAGCGAAAAATTTAACCAGCCGCGCATAAAGGCAATATTGAACAAAATCCCCACCAGTACCACCACAATCGGCCCTTGCAACAACTGGAACACTCTATGTTTTTTAGTTAACACAGTATCCCACAGAAGCAGGATCGCAAAAGAAACTGCGGCAATCAACACAGCTCCTGGCGTCAATAAGTCCCATGCCTGCAAAATATCGCTGAAAGTATTGTGGCCGTCAAAACCAAACGATTCATCACCTTCATAGTCGGCATCGTAACCGAATGCATGCGGAATCTGTTTCAGGATAATCAGCAAACCGATACCGGTCAGCATGCCGGTAATCACTGAAGAAGGCACAAAGTAAGCAATGAAACCTGCTTTAAATTGGCCAAGTAAAAATTGAAAAACACCGGCCAATACTACAGCGGCTAAAAATACTTCATAAGATCCAAGGTTGCTGATGGCGGCCATCACAATCACAGCCAAGCCGGCTGCCGGGCCACTAACCCCCTGCTGCGATCCACTGGCCAGGCCAACGACGATACCGCCGACAATCCCGGCGATGACGCCTGAGAAGAGTGGTGCCCCTGAGGCTAGTGCGATGCCCAGGCAAAGCGGCAAAGCTACAAAGAAAACAACGATTGAAGCCGGTAAATCCCGATTCAAATGCTTAAACAGGTCGAAAAAATCCGACCTTGATGGTGTAGCGGACATAGTGTTTTTCCTTCACAAGTGAAACAATTTTTCGTTATATTATTATCGTTAATTATAATTAGATTCTATGATTATGCCATATACACAATACACAAAACCCCGCACGCGTGCGGGGTGGTTTGAACGCTAAAGACTATATGCAGTATTCATTAGTCTCTTGGAGTATCAGCTACGTAAGGACGTCTACCAATAAAGTTTAAACGCAGTTGATCGTGTTTATCAAATCCTTTATCTGGACTATCGGTCACAATACCTGCACCTTCCCATTTATCTTCAGCACTCTGCTGTTTAGCCACTGGAGCTTTACTGTAAGGACGGCTGCTAAAGTTCTTATGATGTAAAGTACGTACATCATTATCCTGCGCTTGTGTTTCATCCGCATGAACATTTGCCATCACTCCGAATGACACCAAAACTACCAATAATAATTTGCTCATTTTCATACTCCTTTATCATATAAACGTCAGGCAGCCTTCAAGCATTCTAGCCAAGGCCTGGCAATATTATGTGCCAGTATCCTTACACAATTCTGACTCGCTAATTTGACCCTGACTTAAAGTGGACGCTTACCAATGGAATGCATTCTCAATAATTGCAGGTGTCTTTCTTTCTGCTCCTGGCCGGCTGTCATGGATGCACCTTCCCACCCTTGTTCAGCAGCAGGCTTGTTCGCCATCACTACTGGTGCCTGGTAAGGTCTTCTGCTCAGGGACTGGTGGTGATGGATTTTGGTTTCTATGGTCACTTCTTCATTTTGGTCTTGGGCATTCACCGGCAAAGCCGCTACCAAACCAAACACCAATAACATTGCTGTATAACCGTTACGCATATTATTTCTCCTATTCACTGTTTGTTGGACATTCATTGTTCGTTGGGGTTTTAATTGATTCATCATGGTTTGCATTTTGCACCGTAGCTGGCAACAAAAAATCTACCAATATAGGTAGTTCGGTATATACTTAACGGCATATGCCGAATGACAGCCCTACCCCTGAAGTCGAGAGTGCGTTTGCCCTGCGTAGCGCCTTGAAACAAAACCAGGCGCAAATTGCACAAGACAAATTATTTGAAAAATTTGGCCAGCAATTATTTGTTTCCGGCTGGTCCAACGAGTTATTGCAATGGTTGCTGGATGAAATATGCATGCAATTCGGCGCACAGCACGGCCTGATCAGCCAACAACATGGCGGTGCGCTGAAGATTCTGGCATTGCGTGGCAAGAGCTATCCGGTCGGTGCGCGTATTCCCATGCTGGGTGTATTGGGGCAATGGTTAAAAGAACCCATCCGCTTTGAAGTGCATCAGCAATACGTGTCTAGCTTATGGACATTGCCTGCCACCACCGAGGCAAATGTGCATTGTTATCACTTGCCCATTGCATGCCAGCAACGCCCTGTCGGTTTACTGGCATTGATCACAGGCAATCCTTTAAGCCATAACAGCTTGCAGATTTTATACAGCCTGTGCGGCATGCTGGGTTTTGCCTTATACGGTCAAGCCCAGTCAAGCACCATGATTGATGACAGTTACGTGCAAAAACTTACGCCACGGGAGCGCGAAGTGTTTGCCCTGCTGCCTTCCGGTGCAAGCAATGCTTTACTAGCGAGTAAGCTGGGCATTTCACCGGGTACGGTCAAAATTCATATAGAGCGTATCCTCAGCAAACTGGACCTCAATGACCGTACCCAGGCCGCGGTCAAGGCAGTGGAGGCTGGGTTCAAAAGCGATGGATTGTGATACCTGATATGCCTTTTCGCAACCTGCAACTATTCAGCTATTTAAACCAACTTTGGCAAGACGCGCCTTTAACGATCAAAGGCATTATCCTGAACACCTTGCCACTGACCGTTTTGCTGGCGTCACTGGCCCTGATTTTTGAAAGTGAGCAACAGGCGGCGTTACTGGAGCGCCGCGTGCAAAATGCGCTACAAATCCAGCAGGATATTCAAACCCTGCAAACGCAGTTGCTCGAAGCTTCTACCGGCGTACGCGATTACCTGCTTACCGACAACAGTCAATTTTTGTCTGGATATGAAAGTGCCAAACAAGCCATGCCGCAGTTACTGGATTCACTGGAACTGCGCCTGGATGACCAAGCACAACAGAAATTGCTGCTGGTGATACATCCGCTGGTACAAAAAAACCTTAACGACTTGGCCGTGTTGGCCAGCAATACCGAAAAAGAAGCCGATGAAGAGTTGATACGCAAGTTCAGCTCCCAGGGCGCTGCGCTTAATCAGTTACGTTCACACCTGGACGAAATGAGTCTGCGGGAATCCCGGATTGTCGATCAGGATAAAAAAGAAGTGATTTTTGAGCGTAAACGCAACCTGCGTATTACGTTGATGGCGGTGATCGCAGGCGTATTCGGTTCTCTGATTGGCGTTTGGGTATTTACGCAAACAATCGTCGCCCGTGTCAGGACTATCCGTGACAGCGCCATTCACCTGGTAAAAAGTGAGCCGCTGGCGTTACCCAGTATCAGTCAGGATGAATTGGGCGAACTGACGATGGAGCTAGAGCATGCCTCACAATTACTGAAAAAAAGTGCACACGAAGCACATCAGGCAAGAGTTGAAGCGGAAGAAGCCAGCGCTGCAAAAAGTAATTTCCTGTCACGTACCAGTCACGAACTCCGCACGCCGCTCAATGCGATTTTAGGATTTGCGCAAATCCTGGAAAACGATTTGCCCGATGGCCGCCAGAAAGACAGTGCGACGTTAATCCATAACGCGGGACAGCACTTACTGAAACTGATCAATGAAGTACTGGATATCTCACGTATCGAAAGTGGTGATATTGGCATGTCTATGGAAGTCATCGCGCTGAATCCTCTATTGGAAGAAGCCTATCATTACCTCAAGCCGCTGGAAAAAGTACGCGACATGAGCATAGAAACCCGCTTTGAACCGCGGTTGAAGGTGCGTGCTGACCGGCAGCGGTTATTGCAAGTGATTTTAAACCTGCTGGCGAATGCACTGAAATATGGGCCGGAAAATACCCTGGTCACCATCAGTGCATACCGCCAGCAAGGCCATATCTGGGTAGAAGTACAAGACCAGGGCAAAGGTATTCCCGCAGAACATCGATCACGCCTGTTTACGCCATTTGACCGCCTGGGTGCAGAACGCACAGTGACCGAAGGTACTGGGTTAGGTCTGGTGTTAAGTAAACAACTCATGGACGCTATGGGCGGGCAGATCGGCGTGGCGGAAGATAAAAGCATGTTCTGGTTTAGCCTGCCAGCCTGTGAAGAAGATATTCAAATGCAGGCCGCCTCAGAAACCGCAGAAGAGCTTGATGTGCAAATGCCAGCCACCATTTCTGCAACTCCGCGCAAGCGTCATATCCTGTATGTAGAAGACAACCTTAGCAATCAGGCATTGATGGAAGCAATTATCAGCAAGCATCGCCATATCAAACTGCACGTCACTGCCAGCCTGCAAGGCAGCATGGTTTGGCTGCGCGACATGACGCCTGACTTATTATTACTCGATCTAAACCTGCCCGATGGCTCGGGAGAATTACTGATTCAGCATATACAGTCTGACCGCGATAATCTGCGTGACATCCCGCTAGTGATCCTGAGTGCCGACGCACTGCCAGAAACCATCCAGCGTTTGCAGGCGCTAGGCATCACCCACTACTTCACCAAACCGTTAAATGTCGCCACGTTTAACCAGTTATTGTTAAAACTATTACCAGAACCGACACCATGAATATTGAACAGCTGCGAGCCTCTAAAATCCTGATTATTGATGATGCTGAAGCCAACCTGAGGCTGCTGGAAGAGCTGCTGACCAAAGAAGGCTTTGAGCAAGTCATCAGCACCACCGATTCTACCAAAACCATGGACTTGGTGAACGCTTTCCAGCCTGACCTGATTTTGCTGGATTTAATGATGCCGGTGCTGGATGGCTTTGCCGTGCTAGACCAGTTATCGCATCATGTCGGGCCGAATGAGTATCTGCCAGTACTGGTGCTGACAGCTGATGCCACGATTGCTACACGACGCAAGGCGCTGGCACTGGGCGCAAAAGACTTTCTAACCAAGCCATTTGACCCAATGGAGGCCATGCTGCGGGTCTGGATATTGCTGGAGACACGCTGGTTATTTACCCAGCTCAAACAACATCAGCCTAATTTACAAATGCCGAATTACTCGTAAATTTGCAGCGCCTTGCCTTTTGGATCAGATAGTCGAGCGTCTGCTCACATATTGCAAGCTGAACGGTTTAGCTGCCTGCTGTTTTTGCTGGGCTGCATTCAACTGCAAACTGGTCCCTTCCCATGCCTGATCTGCACTCGCACTGACAGGTTGCGCAGTCACTGCTCTTCTGGCGATATTTTGGGTGGCATTGGCTTGCTCCGCCAATACCGATCCGGAAAAGACTAATGCAGCCAATCCCATCACTTGATACGCTTTCACTTTTTTCATCGTTCGCTCCTTCAAAATAATATTTTAGAGATATAACCTTGCGTAACACCGCCATATATAGATGACGGATTTGATGTGACTCACTGTAGCGCGCCAGCCTTACAAAAAGCTTTCGTGAATATTTCAGTAGCCTTACAGTATTACCAACAATTATTCAGCTTGAATTAAGGCGTGCAGACTATCGTGATAATTCGACAACAATTATTAGGAGAATCACGATGAAAAACTTTATGCAAACTTCAGCCAGTGTGTTGATGATCAGCCTGCTTTGCGGCGTGCTGGCCAATCAACCAGCCATGGCAGACGATGATGGGGACGATATTCAGAAAATGACCGAAACGGCAAAAGCATTCGGCTTTATTTCATGGGAAGACGCACAAAGTAAAGCACTGGCCGCAAAGCCAGGTGTCGTTAAAGAAGTCGAACTGGAACGCCGCAAATTCAAATCCGGCTGGGATTACGAAGTGGAAATTGTGGATGCCGAGGGCGCTGAATGGGAAGTGTATATTGATGCGAAAACCGGCAAAGTGAATAGCGTGAACCGCGACTGGTTCTAAATATAAAGCCTGCTTCATGCAGGCTTTAAGCACAACTGCACACGTAACCCACCTAACCGGGCAGAGTGATCGAGGGAAATATCCCCATGATAATGCTGCACAATATCCTGCACAATCGCCAGCCCCAGGCCGCTGCCCGGTTTGGATTCATCCATGCGCATTCCACGCTGTAATAATGTATCCAGTTCAGGTGCGCTACTGCCTGGGCCATCATCCTCTACCATCACGGTAATTCCATCCTGTACCGAGATATTGAGTTGTACCTGGCCACGGCACCATTTAAAAGCGTTATCCAGTACATTCCCCAACAGCTCGAGCATATCTTCGCGGTCAACCATCAGCTTGGTCTGGGCATCATGTTGCCAGGCGAATGCCACCTGTTTTTCACTGTAAATCTTTTGCAAGGTTGCCACGAGTTTAGGCACTTCAATCTCTAAATCGGTCTGCTGACTGGTGTACACATCACCCATCAGACGGGCGCGTTTGAGCTCACGCTCGACATCCTGATGTATTTCTTCTGCACAGGCTTTCATAGTTAGGCGCAACTGCGAAATGCCTATCCGTGAGTCGTTATCGAACAGCAGTTGCAAATGCGCCAGCCGCGTTTTAAGCGCATGCGCCAGGTTGCCGATAGACAGGCGCGACCGTTTGGTTTTCTGGCTGGCGCTTTTGAGTATGCGGTTGAATTCATTCACCAGCGGCATGACTTCCGCCGGGCCATTGGCATTAATCTGCTGTAATTCACCGCTGGCAACCCGTGCCAGATTTTCCTTGATTTGCTGCAATGGGTTCAGGCTATTCAGTACAATCCAGCGTTGCAGGGCTAATAAAGCAATCAGGCCTAATAAAGATAGCGCACCGTAGATACCATGAAACACGCGTAAACTGTGCTGCAAATCGACCAGGCTTTCGGCGATATAGATAGTGATATCCCGTTGCTGCTTGCGGTAACCATGCCCCCACAATAATAAAGGTTGATCCTCAGGTCCGGTGATATGGGTCGCCTGCTGCTGCCCCACCGCTAGCGGCATCACTGGCAAATTCACATCCCAAGCTGAACGCGACTGGAGTTTATGCGCTTCATCAATCATGACGATAAAATAACGTCCGGAGAAAGGACGCTGGTAACTTGCAGTGATCAACCGCTCTTCTACTACGGGCTGGCCTCGGCTATTAACGGTTACACCCGCCAGCAGCGCTTCTACTTCCTGCTGCATGCGCTCTGTCATCTGAGACTGGATCAGGTGGTCAATCGTGAATGTGACTACCGCCCATTGCAACGTTAACAGCCCTACCAGGCTTAACGTCAGGCCAAGGGTGAGCTGCTTGCGCAATGACTTCATGCAGAGTGACTTTCTGGATGAAGCTGGCCGAATACATAGCCTTGTCCGCGCCGGGTCTGGATTTTGTCCATCCCGACTTTTTGGCGCAAGCGATTGACATACACCTCGATCACATTGCTATCTTTATCTTCATCATAAGCATACACATGTTCGGTAAGCTCGCTTTTAGAGAGTATGCGCCCAGGATGAAGCATGAAATAACGCAACAGGCGGAATTCAGTACCCGTCAAACTGTAAGAATCAGTGCCCTGCCAGACCGTTTGCGTATGCTCGTCCAGACGTAATCCTTGCATACTCAATTCGCCACTGACCAAGCCAACGCTGCGTTTGTGTACCGCACTAATGCGCGCCAGCAGTTCTTCAATATGGAATGGCTTGGTCACATAATCATCTGCGCCCAGGTTAAAGGCTTCCACTTTTTCCTGCCAGCTACTGCGGGCCGTCAATACGATCACCGGCATACTCCGCCCTTCCTCACGCCAGGCGGCCAATACTTGCAGCCCATTTAGCCCCGGCAAACCAATATCCAGGATAGCCACGTCATAAGGCTCCAGGCTACCCTGTATTCTGGCCTCGTTACCTTCCTGTATCCAGTCGCTGGCATAACCGGCAGCTTTCAGCGCCTGCTGCACGCTGGCACCGAGCAAGGCATCATCTTCGACCAGCAGCAAACGCATCAGTCATCCAGCTCCATTTTCAGCAGCTGGCCGGTCTTGGCGTCCAGCTTGAGTTCCCATACCTGGCTGCGCGCATCGAGGATTTCCACCTCATAAAGATAGCGGCCATGTTTTTTCTCCAGTTCAACTTCGAGAATTTCACCTGGCTTATGTGACTTTGCCAACCTGGATATTTTCTCTAGGCTCAAAATCTGACCTTTGGCAGCAAGTTGCCCGGCAATAGCAGGGCTTTCGCCAGAACCGGCAATTGGTAACAGCCAGCCGGTAGCAGCCAGGCTGCAACACACCAGGCAAACCATCATTACTCGAGAAAAGGTCGTCGACCTGCGCATATCACTCCTCAATAACATTGCCGTTAACAGCGGCTACCAACTGTCACTGGCTAAAAGTGTAACAGCATTAGGATTAATCCAAGCTGAATCGGTTCGTTTATTCACGCGGGTTTTGACTGCAACCCACACAAGGTTTAAAGCAAAAAATACATACGAACCTGCATGTAAACGTTACAATAATGGCTTGAAGATTTAAATTATTTTCCAGTCAAACACATGCAATTTCTTACCCATAGTTCCAGCGCAAGGTTACCTACCCAGTATGGTGATTTTGATCTGCACGTATTTCATGATAACCGGACCAATGTTGAACATGTCGCGCTGACCTGCGGCGACATCACCCGTTCACAGAATCCATTGGTACGCGTGCATTCCGAATGCCTCACCGGGGATGTGTTTTCTTCTACGCGCTGCGATTGCGGTGAACAGTTGCATCATGCCCAGCGGCTGATTCAGGAACATGGCCACGGCCTGGTGCTTTACCTGAAAAACCATGAGGGACGCGGCATAGGCCTCAGCAATAAAATGCGCGCCTATGCCTTGCAGGACCAGGGACTGGACACAGTAGAAGCCAACGAAGCACTTGGGCTGCCGGTGGATAGTCGCAGCTACGAAGCGGCTTCAGAGATGCTGGCATTCTTTGAAATTAATTCTGTGCGCCTGCTTACCAACAATTCTGGCAAACGTTCCGCACTGGAAATGCTAGGGATTACTGTGCACCAGCAAGTACCTTTGCTGACCGAACCTACTTTAGAAAACCTGAGATACCTGCAAACCAAATCCGCAAAACTTGGTCATATTATTCCTGACCTGATGGGGTAAGTCGCGGCAAGCACGCTTGAGCGCTTTCAGTTCAAAACGCGACCGATTTCTTGCGGTTATAAGCATTGAATTAAATGTTATAACCATGGCCAAACGCCAGGTTTATACTGCACGCTTGTCACGCAATCACAAGGAGCAGCAAGATGAAACCTGAGACGATCTCCATCCATGGCGGCTATTCACCAGAAGCCACGACCAAAGCAGTCGCTGTCCCCATTTATCAAACCACTTCTTACGCGTTTGACAATACCCAGCATGGCGCCGACCTGTTCGATCTCAAGGTTCAGGGCAATATCTATACGCGCATCATGAACCCAACCACCGCGGTGCTTGAAGAGCGCATCACCCAGCTTGAAGGTGGCATTGGCGGGCTTGCGCTGGCCTCAGGCATGGCTGCCATCACTTACGCCATCCAGACCATTGCCGAAGCTGGCGACAACATCGTTTCAGTATCAACGCTGTATGGCGGCACTTATAACCTGTTTGCGCATACACTGCCCAAGCAAGGCATTGAGGTCCGGTTCTTTGATTACCGCGACCCGGCTTCGCTTGAGAAACTGATCGATAGCCGTACCAAACTGGTGTTCGCAGAAACCATAGGTAATCCACTGGGTAATGTGGTTGACTTGGCCGCCATCAGTGAAGCCGCACACAAACATGGTGTACCGGTGATTGTAGACAACACAGTTGCGACTCCGATTCTTTCCAAGCCGTTTGAGCATGGCGTAGATATTGTTGTGCACTCACTCACAAAATATATAGGCGGCCACGGCAACTCGATTGGCGGCATTATTGTCGATAGCGGCAAATTTCCGTGGGGGGATCACGCAGCGCGCTTCCCTAGTTTGAATACACCTGACCCTAGCTATCACGGCGTTAACTATGTTGAAGCATTGGGGCCGGCTGCTTTCATCGCCCGCGCCCGTGTCGTACCCTTACGCAATACCGGCGCAGCCATCAGCCCTTTTAATAGCTTCCTTATCCTGCAAGGGCTGGAAACATTACCGCTACGCATGGAACGTCATAGCAGCAATGCCCTGGCGATTGCGCATTACCTTAAGCAGCATCCAAAAGTGAAGTGGGTCAACTATGCCGGGCTGGAAGATCACAGGGATTACCCGCTGGTCAAAAAATACCTGAATGGCCTGGCTTCCGGCATCCTTTCCTTCGGTGTGCAGGGCGGTAAAGAAGGCGGTACCAAATTTATAGATGCGCTGCAATTGTTCACCCGCCTGGTGAATATTGGCGATGCCAAAAGTCTAGCTTGCCATCCGGCGACAACCACGCACCGTCAACTGAATCCTGAAGAACTGGCAAAAGCAGGTGTCAGCGAAGACCTGGTCAGGCTTTCGGCTGGCCTGGAACATATTGATGACCTGATTTCCGACCTGGAGCAGGCACTGTCAAAGGTATAAACATTGATAACGCATGACGCTTTGACGAACACCTGATTTCGGCATACTGTTTCTGCTAATACAATATAGAGGGAAAACAATTGCTGCCTGTGCGTTCGTTTATCACCAGCATACTGTTGCTGACTTTTGCTACGGTCGCTTGTGCTTCAGGGTCATATATCGGCCAGTTTCTTTTCAATTACGAAGACGGCAACGTCTATCGCGTGACTGTGAAGAATGCCAAGTCCCTGTCACGGGAATGGATCAAAGGCCCGGAAAAAAGTGCGTAAGGGATAGAAAAACCTGAGCGTTTTAAAGTCGCAGACAAAAGTTACTTTGTCAGCTGGGTAGAAAAAACCGGAACTCAGGTATCGCAAGTGATTAATCTGAACACCTTGAAAGTTTACTCAATCATTATTGAAGGCGAAAAGCGCTATGTCGTGACTGGCAATATCGTCCGTGAGAAATAACTTGCACATGCCAGATGATGGCCTAGAACTTTTATTGTCTTGCTGTCATCAGATTGATGACAGGCTTTGATTGCTGACTGTTCAGGCACTTTAAAAAGCCGTGTCTACTAACACGCCCTTACGATGCATCATCCTTGGAGAAAAAACATGAAAACCATGATTGTGCTCACTCTGGCACTTGTTTCAAACGCCGTCCTCGCAAATATTGTCGTACCGCTACAAGTGGTGGATGAAAAAGGCACGGGTGCAAACGCCGGGAAAGTCACGATTTCTGAAACCAAATATGGCTTGGTGTTTACGCCGGAATTGCAAGGCCTGCCTGCAGGGACACATGGGTTTCATATTCACCAGAACCCTAGCTGTGACCCAAAAGAGAAGGATGGAAAAATGACGGCTGCTGGTGCAGCGGGTGGTCATTATGACCCTGACAATAGCAACAAGCACGATGCGCCATGGGGTGATGGCCACCTGGGTGACTTGCCAGCCCTGTATGTGAATGCCAATGGCACATCTAACCAGCCGGTACTGGCTCCCAGACTGAAGCTGAGTGATATCAGTGGCCGCGCCCTTATGGTACATGTCGGGGGAGACAATCATTCTGATCATCCTGCAGCGCTGGGCGGTGGTGGTGCACGGTTTGCCTGTGGTGTGATTAAATAGTCACTATTGCCTCATACTAATCAACTGATAACCCAGGAAATCACTTGATGAGCGAAGAAAGAACACTAAGCACGTCACGAACGCTGCCCTACACGCCAAGGGAAATCTATGACGCCTTTGCATCCGCTGAGCTGCTGGCAGCATGGTGGGGGCCGGATGGTTTTACCAATACCTTCGAGATTTTTGAGTTCAAGACGGGTGGACGCTGGAAGTTTGTCATGCATGGCCCTGACGGCAAGCATTATGCGAACGAAAGCACCTTCAAGGAGCTGGTCAAGGATGCCAAAATCGTCATCTATCATGCCTGCCAGCCGTTTTTCACGCTGACGGTAGAGCTTACGCCTGTCAGCGATGGCACGCATTTAAGCTGGCAGCAGTTTTTCGATGATGCGCAGACTGCGCAAGCCGTCAAACAGATTGTGGGGTCAGCAAATGAACAGAACATTGACAGGCTGATGCAGGTGCTCAGCAAGATTGCCAGTGCCCAATAACTCCCTTACTGGTTTTACCAGCAAGGCCTTTTTTTTATAGAGTGACTTATTCGATTACTTCAGAAGCATGATGGCAGACACCGAGAAAATCAAAGGCCCGGCCTCTTACTTCCCGTCTATAGAAGCAAAGTACGGCCATCCGGTTGAACACTGGTTTGATATCTTGCGCCAGGCTGGTGGTCTTAAACATATGGAGCTGGTCAACCTGCTCAAATCGGCACATGACTTGGGACATGGTCATGCCAATGCCCTGGTCGCGCATCACCTGGCAAAAAATAAGGCATAGGAACAGCTATGCCTTACTGTGCTGCTTTAAACAAAAAAGCGTAACGATCACCGTTACGCCTCTTTAATTTTATCAGCCTAAGCTAGACAGATTAAAACACGCGCAATTGCGTAGGTTTGATATATACCGTTTCGCCCTGCTTGAAATTTAGCTGATTAAACACATCGCGGCCCAATTCCACATCGACATATTGCTCATTGTCTGTACGTTTGATTTCCAGGCGCACCAATGAACCGACCGAGTGCACATAAGTCAGTGCGCCGGCAATTGTATTCAATGCTGGTTCGCGGCTGACTGCAATCTCGTAAGGGCGCACAAAGCCTTTTCCTTGCGGGGTTTCAAACGCGTTTACATTGCCGAGGAACTCATACACAAATGGCGTGGCCGGATCGTCATACACGGCTTGCGGTGAACCCACCTGCTCGATCTGGCCATGGTTCATCACGACAATGGTGTCAGCCACTTCGAGGGCTTCTTCCTGGTCGTGGGTCACAAATACGCTGGTCACATGCAATTCGTCATGCAGGCGGCGCAACCAGCGACGCAGATCTTTACGCACCTTGGCATCCAGTGCGCCAAATGGCTCATCCAGTAATAATACTTTTGGCTCAACCGCCAGTGCACGTGCCAGGGCAATACGCTGGCGCTGCCCACCGGAAAGCTGTGGCGGGTAACGGTCTGCCAGCCAGTCCAGTTGCACCAGCTTCAGCAAGTCGTGTACACGCTTTTTAATTTCGGCGTTTGAAGGACGTGTCTCTTTTGGACGCACACGCAGACCAAACGCTACATTTTCAAACACCGTCATGTGCCTGAACAGCGCGTAATGCTGGAATACAAAGCCAACCTGGCGCTCACGCACATCTGCATGTGTAGTATCGACGCCATCAAACAATACCTGCCCTTTATCAGGGGATTCCAGTCCGGCAATAATGCGCAACAATGTGGTTTTACCGCAACCGGATGGTCCCAACAAAGCAACCAGCTCGCCACTTGGCACTTCCAGATCAATGTCGCGCAGCGCGCTGAATTGACCAAAACCCTTGCTAATTTGTTGTATGGTGATGCCCATATTAAACCGTCACTTCCTTTTCCTGAATAGCTGCATCGTGTGATGCCCGCCATTCGACATAGGTTTTCAAAACCAGGGTTACCAATGCCAGCAAAGTCAGCAGTGAGGCCACTGCAAACGCTGCTGCATAGTTATATTCGTTATATAAAATTTCCACATGCAGTGGCATGGTATTGGTCATGCCACGGATATGTCCCGACACCACAGATACCGCGCCAAACTCACCCATCGCCCTGGCATTGGTAAGAATCACGCCATAGATCAAACCCCACTTCACATTTGGCAAGGTCACATGCCATAACATTTTCCAACCGGAAGCGCCGAGCACTAATGCAGCTTCTTCCTCTTCCTTACCTTGCGCTTGCATCAGCGGAATCAACTCGCGGGCAACAAACGGGAAAGTAATAAAAATGGTCGCCAGGATAATGCCGGGAACCGCAAATACCACTTTGTAATCATGATCAATCAGCCACTCGCCAAACCAGCCTTGCAGACCAAATATCAGCACAAAAATCAAACCGGCGATCACGGGCGAAACCGCAAATGGCAAATCGATCAAGGTAATCAGGAAACTTTTGCCGCGGAAATCAAACTTGGTAATCGCCCAGGCAGCAGCCACGCCAAACACCAGGTTGAGAGGTACGGATACCAATGAGGCAATCAACGTCAGCTTCATTGCAGACAAAGCATCAGCCTCAGTAATCGCCGCCAGGTAAACTCCCCAGCCTTTGCGCAGTGCTTCTGCGAACACCGCCGCCAGCGGAATCAGCAGGAACAGAGCGAGGAATACTAATGCAATGCCTATCAGTGTCCAGCGCACCCATGGAGGTTCGGAAGTGGCACGTTTATAAGCCACTTTGCCCTGGTATTGTTCTAGTTGTGTTGTATGCATATTTTTCGTTTAGTTAGATTCAGTGAGCGAGTAATGTAAAACCTCTACTTGCCGCCATGACGGTGGCTGCTCCACCACTGCAACAGGTTAATCAACAGTAGCAAGGCAAAGGAAATGACCAGCATCACTACTGCAATCGCTGTGGCGCCGGCGTAATCATATTGCTCAAGCTTGGTGATAATCATCAATGGCGTAATTTCTGAAATCATGGGCATGTTACCGGCGATAAAAATCACCGAGCCATACTCGCCGACTGCGCGGGCAAAAGATAACGAGAAACCGGTCAGTAACGCCGGCCAGATAGCCGGGAGAATAACCTTGAAAAATGTCTGCCAGCGGTTGGCGCCCAGGCTGGCAGCGGCTTCTTCCAACTCAGTACTGAAATCCTCCAGCACAGGTTGCACCGTACGCACCACAAAAGGCAAACCGATAAAGGTGAGGGCGACAACCACACCCAGTGGCGTAAAGGCGACTTTAATACCATGAGGCTCCAGCCATTGACCAAGCCATCCATTGGGGGCATAAATGGCGGTCAGGGAAATACCGGCTACTGCGGTAGGTAAGGCAAATGGCAAATCAACCAGTGCATCCAGGATTTTTTTGCCAAAAAACTGGTAGCGCACCAACACCCAGGCGGTCAGCAAGCCAAATACCAGATTGATCACTGCAGCAAGTAATGAAGCGCCAAATGTTAAGCGGTAAGTGGCCAATACCCGCGGCGTGGTCACAATGGCCCAGAATTCGCTAAAACTTAATTCGGTAGTGCGAAGAAAAACAGCTGCCAGGGGAATTAATACGATCAGGCTTAAATACACCAATGTATAGCCAAGCGACAGACCAAAGCCGGGCAATAAATGTTTTTTTCTAGTTGTCATATGGCTCGTGCCGTTTTAAACAGGGGCTAATGTAGCCGGATTCTTATTATTCACAAAAGAATGATTAATCATTAATTTATAACTGACTGTTATATCAGTACATTTGATGATTAAATTCTTTTGTTGGAGTTTTTATTTTAATGAATAAGGCTGCTTAAGTGATAAGGATTTCTTGACCCTTAGGCACTTAAGCTGCCAATACCATGCGTTTTAATTTACTGAAAAAAAGATCAGGCCACTTTCGGGGACCGATGATGCAACTGGTCATTCAACACCTTGGCGACGACAGGTTCAGCCAGGAAATTGCCTTGCAGTATAGTCGCACCTGAAGCAATTGCGATATCCAACTGCTGCTGGGTTTCAACACCAACAATCACCGGCGTACTGCCCAGATCCTGTACTGCATGCACCAATCCACTCAAGGCTCTGGCCAGTGAAGGCTGTTTTGCTGCCTGGTGGATTACAGAAATATCAAACTTGATAAAGTCATGCTGCACACCCCACAAGCGGTATAACTTGCTATGGTGATTGCCCACATGGTCAAACGCGATTCTGTAGCCCAGTGAACGGTAGTTCTCAATCGCCGCAATCAGGTGTTTGTCCTGGTCTATCAACGACTCATTAATTTCAAGTACCACGCGATCGGTTGGCACCGAGTACTGGTGAAGTATTTGCTCGAATACTTTACCGTGTGCGCTGACTTCCAGTAACAGTTTGGGATGGACATTCAAAAACAGCAGACCGTTTTCCTGGTGAATCGCACGGAAGTTAAGCACATGCTGTGAGCGGCATACGCGGTCGAATTGCACCAGTTTTCCGGATTGCTCTGCATAGGTGAATGCAAATTCCGGTGTACTGCCCAGCGTGCCAAATAGCGAAGGACGAATCAAAGCTTCATAGCCGTAGATATCGCCTTGTTTGGCATCATAAATAGGCTGGAAAGCCGTTTTCAAATGTACGCCGATAAAAGTACTTTCATACTCGCCGGTGTTGGCTTCAATCAGTCCTAACTCTTCCAGATCTAGCGATAGCACCTGTTTTAATTCGGCGCGTAATTGCACTACATGTTCTGGTTCCTGATGTGGTTGTCGCTGGGTCATCATCCCCTCCTCTGTTCGTTGCTACGTTAAACGCTGAAACGTTTATTTCTGGTAAATCTGGTCAAAGATGCCACCATCACTGAAGTGTGTATTTTCGGCATCAGTCCAACTACCAAATATCTCTTTCACAGTAAAGGTATGAATCTTTTTAAACGCTGGCTGGGATACTTCACTGATTTGCGGACGCAAATAATGTTTCGCGGCGATGGCCTGGCCTTGCGGCGAGAAATGGAATTCAAGATAGGCTTGTGCCTGCTTGCGTGTGCCTTTTTTATCGACCACTTTGTCTACCACGGCTACCGGGTTTTCCGCCAGCACGGTGACTGAAGGATAAACAACTTCATATTTGTCTTCGCCAAGTTCTTTTTGCAGCAGATACACTTCATTCTCAAATGTCACCAGTACATCACCGATTTCGCGTTGTGCGAAGGTAGTGGTGGCGCCACGACCACCGGTATCCAGCACCGGCACGTGTTTGAACAATTCGGTGACGAACTGTCGGGCTTTGGCCGCATCACCGCCTTTTTGCGTGATATATCCCCAGGCAGCCAGGTAACTATATTTACCGTTACCTGAAGTTTTCGGGTTGGGAATTACAGATGCCACACCCGGACGAATCAAATCATCCCAGTCTTTAATACGTTTAGGGTTGCCCTTGCGTACCAGAAACACCGTTGGCGAAGCGCTAGGCACGCTGTTGTTTGGTAAACGTGCCTGCCAGTTGGCAGGAATCAATTTGCCTTTTTGCGCAAGGATATCAATATCCGCGCTACGGTTCATCGTAATCACATCGGCCGGCAAACCATCCACTACCGAGCGCGCCTGTTTTGTTGAGCCACCATGTGACTGGTTGATGGTGATAGTCTCGCCTGTTTTTTCTTTCCAGTATTGAATAAACGCCGGGTTAAAGTCTTTATAAAACTCCCTGGTCACATCATAAGAAGCGTTTAACAATTCGGCGGCTTGCAATGACACACTGCTGAATAATGCAACCAGCAAGACACTGCGCAAAATAGACGACATACATAACTCCTTAAGATGAATGGGCTGCACTATACAGAGGTATACATATTTTTAAAAAGAATAAAAAATAATATGTTTATACTTATTAAGTATATTAAATTGCCTTAATTATTTCATATAGATTTCATTGCAAACCTTCATTTGAAGGAGTAGTTTAATAGCTTGAATAGATTTACTCCAATAGGCGAAGACTGATTTTTTAAAACTTCTTAACTAATAACCAAATAGAATAAGTAAATAATTAAAAATTATTTGACTTTAACTCTGGTCAATTACAAAACTTTATTTTATAGTGTGCGCATACAAAAAGCTGACTAGATGACTAGAGGCCAGATGCACACACAAAGTGCATCTGGCTTTTCTTTTTTTAATCAGCGAATGCAATACTGACAGGACAATTTACCATGCAAGAGATTGCGATTGAGCATATCGTGCAAGAACTGGCCAACATAAGGGAAAGTGCTTTGCAACAGCGGCAGCGCTTATCGCAACCGCCCAAGTTACCCTCGCGTAAAGCGTTGGGGCAATGCGTGGAATGGCTGGCAGCGGCTTTATTCCCCAACCGTCTTGGTGAACCTGATATCCAGGCGAATGCGATTAACTTTTACGTTGGCACCACACTGGATAAAGCCCTGCGCGAATTACAGCATCAGATCCGCCTTGAACTGGCATTTAAAGCGCCCAGTGAAGTGGCCAATCAGTTCCATTCACAAGCGCATACCCTGACCGGGCAGTTTTCCGAGCATCTGCCGCGTATCCGCATACAACTTGATACAGACCTCGAGGCCGCTTATCAAGGGGATCCCGCCGCAGATAGTGTGGATGAAATCCTTGTCAGCTACCCTGGCATTCTGGCGCTGATTCACTATCGCATTGCCCATGTACTGCATGGCTTGGGGTTAACCATCATTGCGCGCTTGATGACCGAAATTGCGCATTCACAGACCGGGATAGATATACACCCCGGTGCGCATATCGGCGATCACTTCTTCATAGATCATGGCACAGGTGTTGTGATCGGAGAGACTGCCATCATTGGTAATCATGTGCGCTTGTACCAGGCCGTTACATTGGGAGCCAAAAACTTCCCTAAAGATGCCAATGGCCACCTTGTAAAGAAATTCGAACGCCACCCGATTTTAGAGGATTACGTTGTGGTATACGCAGGTGCCACGATTTTAGGCCGCATTACCATTGGCAAACATTCAGTCATTGGCGGTAACGTGTGGGTGACCCGCAACGTGCCAGCCAACAGCCATGTTACACAAGCACATTCGGATGCTAAGCCCATTTCGGCCGCTGCTTGATTTTTTGTTTTATAGCCATTTGAAGTCATACGAATAAGGAGAACATATGTCACAACAGCCATCTCAGACCGCATTAGGCGATGTCGCCGCACGGACGCTTGCCAATGCAACCAAATCGGTACCTATGCTCAGTACTATCAGCCCACGCTGGCTGGTGCATTTACTGAACTGGGTACCGGTAGAAGCAGGTATTTACCGCGTTAACAAGGCGAAAGATCCAGCGGCAATTACCGTTGATTGCTCTAATAAGGACGAAAAAGAGCTGCCTGCTACCTTCGTTGATTACGAAGAGTGGGGTCGTGAATATGTGCTGAATGCGGTGAACACCGTGGTGGATGTACATACACGCGTTTCTGACCTGTACAGCAGCCCTCACAATCAGATTAAAGAGCAGTTGCGCCTGACGATTGAAGTTGTGAAAGAGCGCCAGGAAAGCGAACTGATCAATAACAAAGAATACGGTTTACTGAATAACGTAGCCAAATCACAAATCGTGAAAACACGTAATGGCTACCCTACACCTGACGACCTGGACGAGTTGCTGAGCAAAGTCTGGAAAGAACCAGCATTCTTCCTGGCTCACCCGAAAGCGATTGCCGCATTTGGCCGTGAATGTACCCGCCGTGGTGTGCCTCCACCAACAGTATCCCTGTTCGGTTCACAATTCATCACTTGGCGCGGTATTCCACTGATCCCTAGTGACAAATTGCCTATCGCGAATGGCAAATCAAAAATCCTGTTGTTACGCGTAGGCGAAAGCAAACAAGGTGTGATTGGCTTGTATCAACCGAATTTACCTGGTCAACAAAACATGGGCTTGTCTGTGCGCTTCATGGGCATTAACCACAAAGCGATTGCCTCTTATCTGGTTTCACTCTACTGCTCACTGGCAGTGTTAACTGAAGATGCCATTGCCGTGCTGGAAGATGTCGGAGTTGACCACTATTATGACTACAAGTAATCCAAACACTCATCAGGGTCTGGATTTGGCTAGCTTCGAGCCGGAAGCCATTTTGGGTTCACTTCCGGGCGAACATCCAAAAATGGCAGCTGCGCTAGGTGTGGGCAGACAACTTGAGCAAACTGGCGGATTGGATGTAGACACACTCAACCGCCTGGCCAATGAGTTATATGCTGAAGGTTTTCCGGCGACAGCGCCTTTTCATGCGGCAGACTTTGCCCAATCGCTGAGCACACCCAAGCCGCCACAGGCAGCCATACCGGCGACTGACTCATTGACCACTCACTTAGGGCATGCCACCGGCGGTGTTTCTTCACCTAGCTATGTGCAATCCACTTTTCAACCTGCCATTATGGAAGCACAAGCACAGCAGTTAACGCATGCGCCGGGTGTTGAAACATTGGCTAGTGACCCTAACCATGTCGACGTACTTCATACTGATCCGGACTATCTCGTACCAGGACAGTTTGCGAGCTTGGGCATTGAAATTCCTTATCAACAGGAATTGAATCGTTGGCTGGGGCAGTCAAACCCATCGAATCCGACACCACAAACCAAGGTGCCAGGTTTTGGACATTCAGGGTTCGGAAATCCAAACCACGGAGCTCCGAGTCATGGAAGTCGTAATCCTGGCACTCACACTCAAGGAACCCAAGGTCACGGAACGCCTGGCAATGTACCACCCGCCAAAGCATCATCCAATAGCCAGTCATTCTACTTCCTGCAAGCTGAGCAGCCCTCGATTAATGGAAGTTTACCTGCTCCTGCGCATCCGGCATTTGATGTGCTGAGCGTTCGTCGTGACTTTCCCATCCTGAATGAGAAAGTCAATGGCAGGCCGCTAGTCTGGTTTGATAATGCGGCAACTACGCAAAAACCACAGGTAGTCATTGATAGAGTCAGCTACTTCTATCAGCATGAAAACTCCAACATTCACCGTGCTGCACATGAATTGGCCGCACGTGCGACCGATGCATATGAAGATGCCCGCGAAACCGTGCGTCGCTTTATCAATGCACCATCGGTCAATCAGGTGATTTTTGTGCGTGGCACGACTGAAGGTATTAACCTGGTCGCCAAAACCTGGGGCAAGAAACACATAGCCGCAGGCGATGAAATCGTCGTTTCCAACCTTGAGCACCACGCCAATATCGTGCCCTGGCAGCAGTTGTGTCAGGAAACTGGTGCGGTTTTAAAAGTGATTCCCGTTGACGACAGCGGTCAGATTCTGCTTGAAGAGTACCAGAGACTACTGACACCAAAGACCAAACTGGTATCGTTTACGCAAGTATCTAATGCGCTGGGCACTGTGACGCCAGCACAGGAAATGATTGCGATGGCGCATCGTGCTGGTGCCAAGGTTTTGCTGGATGGCGCGCAGTCGATCTCGCATATGCGAATCGATATACAAGCCCTGGATGCAGATTTTTTCGTGTTCTCCGGTCACAAGATATTTGGGCCTACCGGTATCGGTGTGGTTTATGGCAAAGCCGATGCACTACAAGACATGCCAGCCTGGCAAGGCGGTGGCAACATGATTCAAGACGTGACGTTTGAAAAAACCGTCTATCATGCGGCGCCAGCCAAGTTTGAAGCAGGTACAGGCAATATTGCAGATGCTGTTGGACTGGGCGCAGCGCTGAAATATGTGGAGCGGATTGGCATTGAAAATATTGCCAATTATGAGCATGCTTTACTGGAGTATGCGACGGGGGCCATGCGCGATATCCGGCATTTGCGTTTGATTGGTACGGCTAAAAACAAAGCCAGCGTATTGTCTTTTGCACTCAAAGGCTACCAGAGCGAAGAAGTAGGTGCAGCACTGAACGAGGAAGGCATTGCCGTGCGTTCCGGTCATCATTGCGCGCAACCGATTCTGCGTCGCTTTGGTGTGGAAACGACCGTGCGTCCTTCAGTGGCGTTTTACAACACCTATGAAGAAATTGATCGCATGATTATCGTATTACAACGCCTTTCAGCGCGTCAGCCCTGATAAGAATGCAGCCAGGTTTCCTGGTTGCATTTTTTTCTTTCATGTCACTTCCCTCTTCTGTTGTGACATTCTGTGGCAGCCTCTGTAAAATCAAGTTCATCCTGACAACAAAATAATTCATCCGTTTTTAAGATGAACTGCCATTCCAGATGAAATTTGACCCACGTAATAACAAATTTACGGCTATCTTCACCGGTGAAATACTTGGAGCCATGCTGCCCTCGATCATACTGATCTGCCTGGCCCTGTTTGTTGCCTACAAATTTATAGATCCTGCCCCACCGCGCAAAATCGTGATTGCCACCGGTAATAACGACCTCAATTACAATGCTTTTGCGGCCATTTATGGCGTATTCCTGAAACAGGAAGGCATTACCTTAGAAACCAAATCAACGTCTGGTGATAAAGAAAATCTGCGTCTGCTGAAAGACCCGGAATCTGATGTGGACATCGCATTTATCCAGGATGGGGAAGCACATGCCGAGGGTGCTGGTACTTTGCTCTCACTGGGTAGTTTGTATTACCAACCGGTGTGGATTTTCTGTCGTTGCAAATTGGAAACCACGCATCTCTCCGCACTCAAAGGTAAAAAAATTGCCATTGGTTACACCGGCAATGGCACCAATACTTTGGTAAGCACTCTGTTAGCTGAAAGCGGCGTCAACGCAGAAAACAGCCAGTTGATCGAAACAGGTGGCGAAGAAGCCGCAGAAGCCTTGCGCAATGGCAAACTGGAAGCTGCATTCTTCGTAGATGTCCCAACCTCCTATGTGATCCGCAGCATGATCGAAGATAAACGACTGAGTCTACTTAGCATGGACACTGCGGAAGCGTTTTCACGAAAATTCTCGTTCCTGCATCACCTGGTGCTACCTGAAGGTGCGATGGACCTGGTTAACAATACGCCACCGCATGATGTGCATATGGTGGCGCCAACAGCGACTTTAGTAGTGAAGGAAAACATGCATCCGGCGCTGGTGTATCTGATGATGAAGGTTATCAGGCAAGTGCATAGCGGCGCCGGTTTGTTTAATACCAAGGATGAGTTTCCATCGGCCAAGGATACTGATTTCCCATTGAGTACCCAGGCCTTGAATTTCTATAAATCCGGCTTGCCATTCATCGATAAATATTTGCCATTCTGGGCTGCTACATTTGTGAATCGTACTTTGATCGTAATTTTGCCCTTGCTGGCACTATTAATCCCATTGACTAAAATCATTCCGATGATTTATGTCTGGCTGGTGAAGCGGAAATTATTTCGCTATTACGGCGAGTTGCGTTATTTGGATACGCAACTCAAGGAAATCAAAACCGCTGAAGACCAGCGATTATTTCTAGAGAAGTTGAACGAGATTGAGCTGAAGGTAATAAATGTTCAGTTACCTGTGCCATTTTCTCAGTACGCGTATGAGTTACGCGCCCATATTGAATTGGTCAGGTCAAAGCTGCAGCATCGCAAATACGACTCGCCTGATCCCGTGACAGCGGCTGATCCCAAATCGTACAAATCTTAAAAGCTACTTTGCGCTAGCCCGTACTTGCACCCACTCTTGAAGCGCACGTGCTGTCATCGGCTTGGCATATAAAAATCCCTGCACGAAATCACAGCCCAGGCCTTTTAGATATTCGGCCTGCGCTTCTGTTTCCACACCTTCGGCTACTATCTGGTAATGCAGGTTTTTTCCTAGCACGACGATGGCACTAGTGACTGCCTCCGAGCGCTCTTTGCCGGGAACATCGTTGACAAAGGAGCGATCTACTTTCAGGTAATCACCCGGAATATCCCGCAGATAGGCCAGGCAGGAATATCCGGTTCCGAAATCATCAATTGCCAGTTTGACGCCAACACGCTTGAGTGCCTGCAGGTTTTCCATGCTCTTGCACTCTGAATGTACGAATGCACTTTCGGTGAGCTCGATCACCAGGCGTTCCGCTGCCAGCCCGGTTTCACGCAATACCTGCACCACATAATCGGTAAAGCCTTCTGCATTCAGCTGCATGGGCGACACATTTACGGAAACCTTGGCATTTGCTAGTTCTTGGTCTTTCCATCCGGCAACCTGCTGGCAGGCGGCTTTGAGCACCCAGGCGCCCATGGGGACGATCAAACCGGTCAACTCCGCCACACCAATAAACTTATTAGGCGGGACTACCCCGTGTTGCGGATGTTGCCAGCGGATCAACGCTTCCACGCCGACCAGCTTGCCACTGTTGAAATCAATTTGTGGTTGATAAACCAGATAAAACTCCTCGTGGGCAATCGCTGCCTCGAGCTCGCTGGCAAAAGCCAGGTCTTCTGGCGGCAATACCTGCTCATGGACCACACCTTTGCGGTAGTAAGTGATGGTCATGATGCTGACAATTGAAATCAGCGCCAACGTCACAAGGATCGGCGTGACACGCGGATCATGCTTGAAAAATACGCCCATGCCACCAATCGTGATGGCACATAGAAATAAAATGCATACTATCCAGCGAAGATGCCTGCCTGAATCATCCAGCAGTAACAAATAGCTCATCGAAGTATTCGAGATCTGTTTGGCGAGCATTGCCGCTGCACACAGCAAGCCACCCAGGCTGGCCAGCATTGAAAGTTGACCATAAGCATCCGGGATACCATACAAGTAAGCCAGCCAGCCATTCACCGGCAGCATGATGACCACACACAGCAGCGCCTGGCTGCATTTACTCCATTGTATATGGCACAGAATAGAGGCGAGCAAGACCAAAAAAGCCATTAATAAATCGGTCAGCAACTGGTCATTATTCAAGACAGTGGCGAAAGTAGTATTGGCAATATCCACATCGATATGACGATGATCGCCGATGACCAGGAATATTTCAGAAAGGAATAAAAGTATTACTGAAGTGGTGACTATCTTGCTGAATCGGGTTTCACGCCATGTTTCCAGCATGGTACGCAGACTCACTATGATAAAAATAATATAACCAAGGCTTAACGCGATACATAAGCCATATTCATCAGGAAAGGTAATAAAAGGGAATGTCAGGAATACTGCAATGATGCTGGCAATCGCCAGCCATGGTGCCTGCTTTTGTACGCTGCGCAAAAAACGATGCCGCATATACTGGCGTTGCGTCGCGCACTCTTGAACATTCACAGCTAACCAGTCGACACTGGAAACTGACATATGATGCCCCCTTAACCCTGACTGTTATTATCCCCGTTTGAACGGTGGTTTTTTACACTATAGGCGCTCAGGAAAAAGAGTTACTGACGGAGTAACACTAGATTTATATTCCTTTTTATATGATTGATATCTATAAAATTTAATTTTTATCAATAAAATGGTTCCCCTGTAGACCTCAGTTCATATAAAAAACTGAGAAATCAAGGGTTTATGAGATATCACTATTGATGGGTTTGAGCCGGTAGATTTTCTATCGCCCAATGTTGCAAATCTTCTGCCTCCAACGGTCTTGAATAAAGAAAGCCTTGGGCAATATCACTATCGATGTCTTTAAGAAACCTGGCTTGCGCTTCAGTTTCAACGCCTTCGGCAATAATCCGGTAGCCCAGGCTTTTTCCCAGGCTGACGATCGCCTTGATCACCGCTTCTGCTTTTTCATTCCCAGGCAGCTCCATTACAAATGAACGGTCTACTTTTAGATAGTCGCCAGGAATATCACGCAGGTAAGACAGGCAAGAGTAACCAGTACCAAAATCATCAATGGCCAGCTTGATTCCCGCCTCTTTCAACTGGTGCATGGTGCTTGCATTTTGGCCATCATCTTGTACGAATGCGCTTTCAGTCAGCTCAACGACCAAACGCTCAGGTGCCAGGCCCGTTTCTTCCAGTATCTGCAAGATATCTTCAACCAGCGTGCCGGATTTCAGTTGTAGCGCTGAGACATTCACAGCCACTTCAATTTTACCGAGCACCGGGTCATCATTCCATTTAGCGGCATCTGTGCAAGCGGTACGCATCACCCATTTTCCTAATGGCACAATGAGCCCAGTCAGTTCAGCCATGCGTATGAATTTTTCTGGCGAGATAATCCCTTTCACTGGATGCCGCCAGCGGATCAATGCTTCTACGCCTTTCAGTTTTCCGGTATTGAAATCGATTTGCGGTTGATACACCATAAAAAACTGCTGGTTATCCAGCGCGGTCTCAACTTGGCTGGCAAAGTCCATATCTGCGGCGGGTAACACAATCTGTTCACTGGTTTGCCCTTTGCGGTAGTAGGTAGCCGTCATGGTGTAAATAATAGCCAGAATCGACACCACCACCACAACCGGAAGCGCGCGTAGCATATTGTCACCAAACTCCACCCCTGCCCTGGCCAGCAAAATGGCAAAAAAACTCAGAAACACAATGCTGAAGCGTATCTGTTTGCCGTTATCGTCCATTAACAGCAAATAGCTCATGGGTGGGTGAGAGGCATGCTTGGCAAGTAAACTGAACGCGCACAACAAGCCACTCAAGGTGGTCAGTGGCGACATGATGCCGTATGGTTGCGCAACGCCGCAGAAGAAACCTAACAGCGGAATCAATGGAATCATCACTGCCACGTATAAAATCGCCTGGCTGGTGGCTAACCAGCCGGAACGCTGGAATAAGTAAGAAGTGGCAATCAGGCAAGCCAGCAAAGCTCCGGCCGCATATTCAAGCACTTGGGAGAAATGATGCACCTGCAGATCACTGGTCATTCTTAGTACGTGTGCAGTGTCATTAAAATCTGCCGCATACGGCGAAAGCTGGACGACGAACAAACTGATTGTCACTAAGGACATGGTCAGCATTGCCAAATTAGTGCGGCCATTTTCCAGTAGCAGGTTGTAGCTCACTAGGATGAAAGTGAGATAAGTGAGTAGCTGTGCCAGCCAGACATTGTTGTCGACATCCAGCAAATAATGGGGAAAGCCTAATAAACCACAAACCATGCTGGTCATGGCCAAAAAATGCGTATTGTCCTGTACTTTGCGTACAAGACGATGGCGCATAAACTGGCGCTGCGTAGCATTTTCGTTGAGTGGCGCTGTTTTGCCGCCAATCCCGGTTTGACTCATTATTTACCCTTATAAACTCATTATCGCCATTCTGTGCATTTTGCACAGAATGCTGATGAGCTATGCCATTTAACCTCAAAACTCTAAGTGTTTATCGGTTAATAAGGAGGATAAATTTAGACTAAATTAAATATAAAAATGTAAACAATATATATTTGATACCAAACAACTTGGAGTTATGCCGCTTCAAGCACTCGCTGCATGCCATCTGCACTATTCCGCGTGTATACAACTTTCAATCCGCGTTTGTGTGCAACATGCTTGATGCGATACATCATGGAGTGATTTAACCAACCTGTCACCAGTACAATCACGTTTACATTGGCAGGCAATTCACGCTTTACATCTCCTGGTTTACGCCCAGTCCAGTGATCAATTTTGTCGATCCCTTGCGCGTGCAATACCTGTTTAATACCTTCAATACGGTCACCACCAATGACTAATGCTTTTGACATAACACTCTCCTTATAAGAGAAAAAGAAAAAGGCATTGGGTAAATGCCTTTTTCTAAAATCACTGCTTATTTTTGGTAAATCTCATCAAACACACCGCCATCGGCAAAATGTGTTTTTTGCGCTTTCTGCCAGCCGCCAAACGTTTCATCAATCTTGATCAAATTGACCTTTGGAAACTGTTTTTCATACTTCTTGGCAACGGATTCCAGCGTTGGACGGTAATAGTTTTTCGCTGCAATTTCCTGACCTTCTTCACTGTATAAATACTGTAGATAAGCCTCAGCAACTGCCTGGGTATTGTGGCGCTTTACATTCTTATCCACCACGGTCACTGGCGGTTCGGCCAGGATAGATAAAGATGGCACGACGATATCAAACTTGTCCGGGCCAAGCTCTTTTTGAGCGAGGAATGCTTCGTTTTCCCATGCCAGCAACACATCACCAATACCGCGCTCTACAAAAGTAGTTGTGGATCCACGTGCGCCACTATCCAGCACTGGCACATTTTTAAACAGTTTTTTCAAGTACTCTTTAGCTTTGGTTTCGTCCTGGTTATTTTGCTTGAGTGCATAAGCATAAGCAGCCAGGTAGTTCCAGCGCGCGCCGCCTGAAGTTTTAGGGTTAGGCGTAATCACTGAAGTGCCAGGTTTGACCAAATCACCCCAATCCTTGATATTTTTCGGGTTACCTTTACGCACCAGGAAAACAATCGTAGACGTGTAAGGCGAGCTGTTGTGCGGCAAACGCTTTTGCCAGTCTGGACCAAAAAGCTTGCCTTTGCTTCCGACTTCATCGATGTCATAAGACAAAGCCAACGTCACCACATCTGCCTGCAAGCCATCAATTACAGAACGTGCCTGCTTGCCGGAACCGCCATGTGACTGCTTGATGATCACATTGTCACCGGTTTTGGCTTTCCAGTAATTGGCAAACGCTACGTTATAGTCCTGATACAACTCGCGAGTCGGATCGTATGACACATTCAGCAGGTTAAGATCCGCTGCCCAGGCCGCGAACGGCGAGGCAAGAGCGGCAATCAACAATGCTTTTTTAATTGTTTGGTGGAATTTCATATTCATCCTCTATTTAGAAGCCGTACAAGGTTAATTCTGTGTAGAAAAAGTCAGAGCTATCGGAACGGTTCTGATCGTATCTTCCAATATTAGTGGCATTCGCACTTACTGCATTCTGAACAAAGTCGCCTGCCCAAAAGTGTGCATAACCCAAATTCAAAGAAGCGTATTGGTTGACTGGGAAGCGGACGCGCAAGTCAAACTCTTTACCCAAATCTTTTCCTGAGTTACCCGTTCTATCACGCAAGTTTGCGCCAGCTTGCCAACGATCCGAAGCTTGGTCCAAACGATACCAGCTAAAACCCGTATCCACTTTTACATTAGTCAAGAAAGGCACTTGTGGATCAAATTCAACACGTACTTTTGCTGCATGAATGTTTTCCATCTGAATATAGTCATTGTTAGACCATGGGCGAGCAAAACCAAACAGACGGTCAAAACGTCCACTATCTGTAAAGTCATTACCCGCTGGTGTAGTCTTATCTCCAGAAGCTACACCATAAGAACCACTAAATCTTGGTTTCCAGGAATGCTTTGCAAAGGTGTAACCAATTTCACCGTTGTATGCATAAGCGTCGTGATCAACAGTGATATAACGGCCGTTTGCTACAGTTGTTCCGATAAAGCGTTGTACATCCCCCCACTGTTTAACATAGCTGGCATCATAGTCCCACTGAGTGCCTGGCAATACTCCAAATACGCGAATACCGCCTGTATGTATTTCACGGTCAATTTTGAACTGAGCTTGCTCAAGTGCACTGTAGGTGCGGCGTTCTGAATAACCTATACCATTGGAGTCATAAGTAACATCGTCACCATTTTGCTTTAACAAGAAATAATAAGGTTGAATCGTCACATACTCAGACCAACGGCGCCAATCACCAATCACACCATAGAAGTTTTGTGAGTGATCCACTTCATCCAGCTTGTCTGTAAAACGTTGTACAGGTTGTACTGCAAACGCTTCCAGTTGCCAGTCATTCTTTTTCTCACCGATATTGGCGCGTACACCCTGGAATGTATTGGTGGTGTTACGCCATTCGTTACGAGCAATCAGACGGCGATCCAGACTTTCCCAAGCTAAACGTCCACCACGTATCCAGAATGGTCGGCTGTTACCAAGATCGTCTTTACCAAAGATGCTGTCTTTATAATAGAGCTCCAGGTAAGCCTGTACAAAGTCAGCCTTGTCCACATCGCGGGTATCATTACTACGAGTGTAATCACTATTATTACGACGTGAATCTTGCGCCTCTACTGCAAAGCGGAATGGATCTAAAATATTCTTAAGGCCTAAATAAGCTCGCGTGCGCAGTAAAATTGGATCATCAACATTTTCTCTGGCGCGACGGAAATCGTTATCACGGTGTTCATAGCGCGCACGATATTCCAAGCCAACATCCAGCCAGTCTACATCTGCGAATGTGTCATATTCTTTTAGCCAGGTTTTGTTAAGCTGTTTAACATAGCGTGGCGGCTCAGTTTCTTTTTGTGTACCGTAGCTGCGTCGCTCAACGTAATAGCCGTTGGCAGCTTTGGCAGCGGCCTTTTCTTCAGCCTTGATTTCGGTCAGACGCGCCTCTATTTTTTTCTTCTGCTCAGCATCTTCAACCTGAGCTTCAGTGGTCTCTTCCGCTGCGTTTGCTTGCGAAACCCCGACGACACCACTTGCCCACCATAGCCCGGTCGCAGCCATTGCGAGCGTTATTTTTTTGAACTGCATTTAAATCTCCCTAGTGAATAAAGCTTCCAGCCGTCTGGTCAGAGCCATAAAAACAATCATTACCTTTTCGATTTACTTGGTTCGAAACGTACTTTTTCGCGCCGTTCAATTTGAGTCACACGTCCGTCATGTACTGTAACCTCAATAGAGCCGTAACCGGTATCACGCTGCACAGCAACAATGGCTGCATTCACAGCAGCCAGCACAGCTTCGTCATAATCTATCTCCGGCTTAGTCAGTGTTGACGACATTGCGTTTCTCGCTTGTAGTGTTAATGAATGAGCGGGATTATTTCAGAATACGCATATTTTAAAAAATAATTATTTATTATTTTTATATTCTAATTTGTTATATATAAAAATAAAAAAATCCCGCCAAGTGGCGGGATTCAATTAAGAACTTATTATTTGATTATTAGAAGTTGTATTGCAACTGTACGCGCAATGCTTCTGCTTTGAAGTTTTCGTAATCTTCTCTAGGAGGGAGGTTGTTAGCAGCGATCCCAGTTGCGCCGGCAAAACGAGCCCCTGTCACTAAATTAGTACGATTCATACGGTGGTACACCATTGCAATTTCAACCTCTGGTGCCAATTGCCATTCAACGCCTAATTCCCAGTCATTCACATGGTTTTCCGGTGAGTTAGTTTCAGCCTTGTTATAGCCATCAAAATATTGCCATTTAACAAAAGGAATTAAAGTGCCATTGGTGCTTAAGAATTGGAAGTTATCAATCTTGTACATTGCCTGAACATAACCACCATTCAGGCTTTTCTTCTCAATGATATTTTTAGCAATATCTAAACCAGGCGTATTACCCCAGTTCCATTCTGCCTGAATACCGAAAGGTTGAGGATACATAATAAAACTGATACCTACGCGCTCATCCTCGATACCATTCCTGCCAGACATCGGTGTTGTTGCAGAACCTAGTGTTGGCGTAGCTGTAACGAGAGCGCCAGCGGCATTACGGCGACTATATGCCCCAGTAGTTGAGATGTAATCCCCTCTATAAGCCTGGATACCTGCTTCGTAAATTTGGCCGCTGTCTGTTTTCCATGGATAAGTAAAGCGGGAAACAACATGGTAGTTGTCATTTTGATCTCTGGCATTCGCGCCCTGGCCGTTATATAGACCAAGTGCAAACATACCGTAGTTACCAGAATGTTTTAAGCCCTGCTTGTTGATGTCTTCAAACAAAGCCTGAATGTCTGTAGGTGTGTAGTAGTAAAAAGCTCCCAAGTCACGCTCATCACGCACCGCACTGTTCAACGCATCGTTACGATCCAATGCGAGACGGTTCGAGCTTGATTGCAGGTTTTCAAAACCATAAGGTACTTTGGATTGACCGACACGAATACGGTGCACACGTGTTTTATCGATATAAACATCACCATAAGCATCACGCAATTGTGCAAAGTTACCGGCACCACTGGCGTTCGAGTTTGAAGTACCTCCAACGGAACTAGCGAAGTCCGGCTGGATGTAGTAGCTTAGATGATCACCGAAATCACCAAAGATAATCAGGCGTGCCCGGCGAATCAGGAAGTTTTTATCAGCATCCCCTAGAGACTTGTCATCACCCACAGAGCGGTCTGACCAAAGGTTTACACCTTCATCGCCACCCAGCATGGTTGTATTGCGTACCTGTACATAACCACGCAAGTTTACGCGGCTAGTCCAGCTTTTACTTTCTTTTTTCTTTTGAACTTCGACTTCGGTGTTGCGGCCTTTAGTCAGCAAAGCACCTTCTTCTTCAGTGAGTACTCCTTTAGACACCAGCGCCTGAACCAAATCAATATTTGAGTCTGCTGTTGCTGAAAATGACAAGCCGGCAAGCATGCTACCCGCCACCGCAGCTAGGACGATGCGATGCAATTTCGAATTCATATTTTTTCCCTGTTTGAAATCTATTTTATTGAAACAACGGGGCGTATTTTGAACAGGTAATATGACAATTTGATGACAACTATATGTCTTGGTACTAAAGAATCACTAGTCCGTTTATAGGCATAAAAAAAGCCACCCTTAGGTGGCTTTTTTTTGTTTAAACTATTGCTCAGCACGCATGTGCGGGAACAAAATAACATCGCGGATACTTGGGCTATCTGTAATCAACATGACCAACCGATCAATCCCAATACCACAGCCTCCAGTTGGAGGCATGCCGTATTCAAGTGCACGAATAAAATCGGCATCGTAATACATTGCCTCCTGGTCACCTGCTTCTTTGGCTTTCACTTGCGCCTGGAAACGTGCTGCCTGGTCTTCAGCGTCATTCAGCTCGCTAAAGCCATTGGCCATTTCACGACCGGTAATAAACAGCTCAAAGCGTTCAGTGATTTCAGGCTGCTTATCTGAAGCACGCGCCAATGGGGACACTTCAACCGGGTAATCAATAATATAAGTAGGTTGCCACAACTGACTCTCGGCCGTTTCTTCAAACAGGGATAATTGCAGTGAGCCTAACCCGGCGTGATCAAATGCTTTCACACCCAACTTGATCAATTCTTTACGCAGGAAATCTGCATCATTTAACTGCTCGAGTGTGTATTGCGGCGCATATTTCTGGATGGCGCCGATAATCGTCAGGCGCTCAAACGGCTTGCTTAGGTCCACTTCCTTATCCGCATAACTCAGCACTGCTGTACCGCGTGCTGCCACTGCGGCAGCGCGAATACATTGCTCGGTAAAATCCATCAACCAGTGATAGTCAGTGTAAGCCGCATAAAACTCCATCATGGTGAATTCAGGGTTATGGCGAACACTTAAACCTTCATTACGGAAATTACGGTTAATCTCGAACACACGTTCAAAACCGCCAACAACTAATCTCTTCAGATATAACTCAGGCGCAATACGCATAAACATCTGCATATCCAGCGCATTGTGGTGGGTAATAAATGGCTTTGCAGATGCACCGCCCGGGATTGGATGCAGCATGGGCGTTTCTACTTCAAGAAACTCATTTTCATTCATGAACTGGCGAATCGCATTCACCACTTTTGAACGTGCTTTAAAAGTTTCGCGGGTTTCTTCCGAAGTGATTAGGTCTACATAACGCTGACGATATTTGGTTTCCTGATCTTGCAAGCCATGGAATTTTTCTGGCAACGGACGCAAGGATTTGGTCAACAGGCGTAATTCGGTCACATGCAGGGATAATTCACCGGTACGGGTTTTAAACAGCCGGCCGCGAGCGCCCAGAAAATCTCCCATGTCCCAGTGTTTAAAACTTTCGTAAAGCTCTTCGCCGATCTCATCGCGCGCTATATACAACTGAATCCTGGCACTGCTATCTTGAATCGTCGCAAAACTGGCTTTGCCCATCACTCGTTTCAACATCATCCGGCCAGCAACAACTGCCGGAATCTCCTGTGGGTCCAGCGTCTCTTTATCGATTTCGCCATACTTGGCTTGCAAATCAGCTGCTTTATGTTCAGGCCTGAAATCGTTTGGGAAAACTGCTGACTGGGTAGCTGCTGCCTGTTCGCGCATCAGGCGCAATTTTTCCCTGCGTTCTGCGATGACATGGTTTTCGTCAATGGCCACTTCATTTGTTGCTGTTGAAGGTTGATTGGATGGTTGTACTGTCATAGTTATCCGGCTTTTCGCCTGAGTGATCTTTAAAACCGCTTATTTTAACATTGTTGCAGGTGAATACGTGTGAATTCAGCCAGCAGAAGACTTGTTGGCCAATGGCAAATGTATGCGCACCATAAAACCAATCGGGGATAAGTTCGAGGCTTTCACATAACCGCCATGGGCTTCGACAATGTGTTTGGTCATCGCCAGGCCAATACCATGACCATCAATTTGTGAAGCACTGCGCCCGCGGATAAATGGCTTGAAAATCTGCTCAAGCTCTTGCTGCTCCACGCCATTGCCTTGATCCTGTACTTCAATAATGACTTCGCCAGTGCGCTCGCTGCGCTGTAACTCAATCGCGACCTTACCCAATGCAGGGCCATATTTCACTGCGTTGCGGACCACATTTTCAATCGCACGCTGCAATAACTCCAGTTGGCCATTTATCAAAATCACTTTGTCAGGCATATCCAGGTGAATACGCGCATCCTGCTTTTCAAACTGTACATCCCCCACAATTCCAGCAAGCAATCCCTTTAAATCGAGATCAGTTTTTTGCAGTTTTTGCATGCCGGATTCCAGGCGAAAAATCTCCAGCAATTCGGCAATCATCTTTTCCATCCGCACCGCCTCAAGTTCTACACGTTGCAATGAGCTTTGCATTTTCTTGGGGTTTTGCATCACCAGTCCAACGGCCATTTGAATGCGCGCCAGTGGCGAACGCAGTTCATGCGATACATGATGTAGCATATTGGATTGGCTTTTGATCATGCTGTTCAAACGCAAGGCCATCAAATCAAACGCAGCACCTAGCTCGGCAAACTCATCATGGCTCACCTTGATTTTAGGGCTGACGCGAATGAGGAGATTGCCATCAGCGGCAGTCTTCAAATGTTCAAGCAGCAGTTTAATCGGGTGAGAAATTGACCAGGCCAGTATGCCGGCAAAAATGGCACTGGTGATTAAACAAAAAACCAGCGCGGAAAAAGGGAAATTTAATAACAGCTCAACATAATTGAGCTCATTGGAAGAGTGGACGTAACCGGTCTGGTTTTGAGAGCTAGGCGCAGGTGTAGAACGATTTGCAGCTGACCATGATTGCGAGGGCACTTTCTGCATGTGCGGATGTTTCTGGTGCAGTTCCCACTGCACTATGTTCCCTACCGTAATGACGGTTGAGATCAAAGCCAGAAATAACGCTGCAAACAGCTTCCAGAAAAGGCGCCCCATAGCCCCCGCTATCAAGTATTAATAATTAGTCCCGGACTAACTGGTATCCGACGCGATAAATAGTCTGGATCACGTTTACGCCACCTGAAGCTTCTGAGATTTTTTGACGGATACTGCTCAAGTGCACATCAATGCTACGGTCATATTTAACCAAAGAGCGACCTAAAGCTTTTATAGATAAATCCTCTTTGCTGACGATTGTACCGGCATGTTTGGCAAGAATCTCGATCAAACTGAATTCGGTGCTGGTAAATACAATCGGCTGGTCGCCCCAAAATACTTTTCTGCGCTCACCGGAAACAATTAATTGTCCCACCACGATATCATTACCTTTAGGGCCATCGCTATTCTGGCGACGCAGAATGGCACGAATACGGGCAACTAGCTCACGCGGCAGACAGGGCTTTTGCACATAGTCGTCAGCACCGCCTTCAAGACCTTCGATACGGCCTTCGTTATCATCTTTTGCCGTCAGCATCAGTACAGGAATATCTGAATGCTGTCTGATATTTTTTAAAGTTTGCATACCATCTTGACCTGGCATCATGACGTCAAGAATCACCAGCTCAAATTTGCCAGCCAGCACATATTGCTCACCGGTTAATCCATCGTGGGCAGTGGTAACGCCAAAACCTTCTTGCGTCAGAAACTCCTTCAGCATGTTAGCTAATTCGACATCATCGTCAATCAACAGCAGTTTGCTCATTTTATCCTCTTACTGATTAATTGAAGGCTAGGACCTAAACCGTGGGATCTTATCGAAGAAACATATTGATTAACATGCGTTAAGCAATAAATTTACTAAAGTTTTCAAAGTATGTCAAAATTGTTAACAATATTAAATTATACATGTAAGTAATTTAGATCAATATATTAAATTGCACTGAAAGCTTCACATAATTGGCTAAGGAGTTGCCCAAACAATGGCAACACTTCTGCAGCGTCATGCGGACTATCATCATCTGTGGCGGCAACTATATAACTAATGGTGACTTTATCAAGATTTTCCCGATATTCCAGCCAGTGTTCAGCATCAGCTTCTGCAATCAATTTGAATTTGTGAAAACCGGACTCAATAATTTCAGCCAGCAACTCTGGTGCAATTCCTTCAAATAAAGTACTACCGATCACCACTTGAGCTTCATCATAATCCGGCTGATGCTCCTCCTGTATCAGTGGCATAAACAGAAACGCATATACCATCAAGGCAAAACATTGGTACACACCCAACATCTCAAAGTCGCTTTGTAACTCTTCACCGGGGTGCCGCTCAGCGGCTTGAATAGCCCTGAAAGTAACGAAACTGGCAATGTAATAAGTTGCTTGTTCAACATCTGCACTCGCAAATGCAGCCCTGGCTTCGTCTTCTGAACGCCCTGTCGCCTGCCTGGTTTCTACCTGGCATAACTGATGCAATAATTTAACACGCTCGGTGTAGGTCATTTCCATGTTTGATCTTTCTTCAAGTAATCTCTTTATGGTGAATCATGAATTACTCAGGTAACGCTTCGAGTTTTTCCTGACACTCCAGCCACTGGACTTCTATTATTTCCAATTGTTTTTTGTTTTCTGCTTGCGCCATCAGCACTTTTTGTAAAGTAGCTTTTTGCTCAACGTTGTAAATATCACTATCAGCCAGCTGACTTTCTAATAAATTTTTCTCAGTTTCCAGCTTTGCTAATTGTGTTTCCAGACTGGCTAACACTTTAACCAAAGGGCGCCGCTCGTTCAGCCTAGCCTGGCGGTCAGCTTTTTGTTGATGATAACTGTTTTGCTTGGGAGTAGATGAGCTCTCACTGGCAACGGATGTTTGACCTTGCGTTTGTAAGTGTTGCTTGTAATCTTCGAGGTCACCATCAAATACTTCCGCTTTGCCATCGGCCACCAGCAAAAACTTTTCGCAACAGGTTGCCAGCAAAGTACGATCGTGAGAGACCATCACCATTCCGCCTTCATACGCCTGCAATGCCAACGATAATGCGTGCCGCATTTCTATATCCAGGTGATTGGTGGGCTCATCCAGCAAAATCAGGTTAGGCCGCTTCCAGATCAGCATGGCTAATGCCAGCCTGGATTTCTCCCCTCCTGAAAACGGACCACAGGCGGTTTTGGCCATTTCCCCGCGAAAATCAAAACTGCCGAGAAAATCCAGCAACTCCTGTTCGCGCGCTGTCGCGTCCAGCCGTTGCAAATGTTGCAATGGCGAGTCGGTTGCAACCAGTTGCTCCAACTGATGCTGGGCAAAATAACCGATGCGTAAATCCTTACCTTCAATGCGCTCCCCGGACAACAAAGTCTCCGACTGTGCCAGCGTTTTAATCAACGTCGATTTACCGGCTCCGTTTTTACCTAACAATCCTATGCGCTCACCTGGGCGGATCGCCAGATGTGCGAAACTGACCAGCACTTTGTCGTGATAGCCCAGTTTGGCTTGGTTTAAAACCAGCAACGGGTCAGGTGCAGACCCCAGTTCCCTGAAACCAAAGCTAAATGGCGAATCAACATGCGCGGCACTGATGCGCTCCATGCGTTCAAGTGCTTTTATACGGCTTTGCGCCTGTCTGGCCTTGGTCGCTTGCGCGCGGAAACGGTCAATATACTTTTGCAAGTGCGCAACCTGTTGTTGCTGCTTGTGGTAACTGGCCTGCTGCAATGCCAGCTTTTCAGCCCGTTGCCGTTCAAAATCGCTGTAGCCACCACGGTATAAATCCAGCCTGCGCTGCTCAATATGCAAAATATGATTGACTGTATTATCAAGAAATTCACGATCATGCGAGATCAATAACAAAGTTCCCTGATAAGCATTAAGCCAGCTTTCCAGCCAAATCACTGCCTCAATATCCAGGTGATTGGTGGGCTCATCCAGCAACAGCAAATCAGAACGGCACATAAGGGCACGTGCCAGATTCAAGCGCATACGCCAGCCACCGGAGAAATCACTCACAGCCTGTGATAACTGTGCTTGGGAAAAGCCCAGGCCGGCTAATAAAGTGCTTGCTCTTGATTCAGCACTGTAACCATCGATATCGGCAAGGCGTTGATGCCATTCGGCTACCAACAATGGATCAGCATTATCATGGTCATCAGCAGAATGTGCTTTTCCCAGATGTGCCTGCAATGTACGCAGTTCTTCATCACCATCCAGCGTATAGTCCAGTGCCGATTGCGACAGTGCCGGGGTTTCCTGGGCAACATGCGCGATCACCCAATGTGCAGGAATCAACAAATCGCCTGCATCAGCGACCAGTTCACCGCGAAGCAGCGCAAATAAAGTAGATTTACCAGCACCATTGGCACCTGTTAAACCAACCCGATGGCCGGGATGCAATTGAAAACTGGCATCTTCAACCAGTGCTTTGCCGGCTCTTGAAAAAGTCAGTTGCTTAAACTGAATCACTGCTGACTACTTTCACTTAACCTGATGCGTATTGTGTGACTTTTCATTTCCTTGACCTGACCCTGAACTAACGCGCGATAATCGCCCAACCGCGCTTAAACCTTAAAATACTGATCCCGCGACGGGCCAGAACCCTGCAAATTCGGCATTTTAAACGATTCGCCTGCATCAGACTGCATAATTCTCCCTTTACGCCAGCATCCGCTACAGTGCTGCAACTGTTTTCGAGTAAAATAGTCAGTTGATAAACCCCTGCATTCAAGACCCGCCTCTGCTCATGCCCCTGCAAAAAATTAAACGCTGGCTACTCACTCTGCTTATTGTCATATTGGTAGTCCTGGCAGGCATGATCGCGGTGATCCAGTTTTATGTTTTCCCCCATATTGATGATTACAAAGATCGCATTGCGCAGAAACTAAGCCAATCGATGAAGCAGGAAGTCACGATTGCGCACATAGGCATTCGCTGGCGTGGCTTGGCGCCACAGGTATCGCTTGGGGATGTCACCATATTCGACACGCAAAAGCGCCCTGCCCTTGAACTTTCACGAATCACCACCCGCTTGTCCTGGAGCAGCCTGGTGCTGTTGTCACCTTCCCTCATCAGCCTGCGCATTGATGCGCCTAACCTGATTATCCGGCGCACCGCCGACGGGGAGCTTTTCCTGGCAGGGATTTCCATGTCAGGCAAGGGCGACCCGGCATTTTCCAACTGGTTGCTGGAACAAAGACGTATCAAGATCACCCACGCTACGGTGACCTGGGTAGATGAACAGCGCCAGGCGCCGCCTTTGCTGCTGGAAGACCTGAATATAGAAATACTGACACCAGTCTGGCAGCGCCTGCTAAACCGGCATACGGTGCATATGGATAGCCTGGTTTCTAACGGCACTAAACAACGTATTACGCTGGATTCTGTGCTGGTCGGAGATGACGTGACAAAGCCTGAGGCATGGCACGGCGAAATATCTCTGCGCTTGCCGCAAATCGACTTGGCGGCCTGGAGCCCTTGGCTGGACTTACCGTTAAAAGTGCATACAGGACAAGGCAGCATGACCTCGACGCTGGCTTTTAAAGCGATGCAACTGCAACGTATGGCCGCACAAATCAATTTAAAGTCAGTTTCCGTTACCCCGCCCAATACAACAGAAACTTTTTTGGCCGATAGCATGAGTGGTGAGTTTCGCTGGCAGCGCGTAGAGCAACGCCACATGATCTATCTGAAACACATTTCTGCCGACATCCAGCCCGGTCTGAAGCTTGATGATGCGAATGGCGAGTTGCAATGGGACGCCCATGGTCATGAAGGCGTGCTGACCGTGAAAAAAATCGCACTTGAGCAGGGAGCGTTATTTGCAAAATGGCTGGATTCGCAATCTGAAGCCGCTAACTATGTTGACCAAATCGCCCCTGCTTTCAATGCTGGTCAAATCAAGCTACGCTGGCTTTATCAGCAGGATAAATGGCAAGACTATGCGGTTGAAGCTAACCTGAATGCCGTGCATACCAAAGCTTATGAACAGTTGCCGGGCCTGAAGAATTGGTCAGGGCGATTATCGCTGCATCCGAATGCAGGCAGCATTGACCTCGACACGCAGAATGCCAGTATCGACTTAGCAAAAATTCTACGTTGGCCGGTACCGATTGACCGTTTGCAGGGCAACATCGAGTGGGACAACAACGGCAAGAAGCTATTAATCAGCACTCACAATCTGCAACTTTCAAACCCGCACATCGCCGTTCGCACCAACCTGGAATATCAACTCGGTGCTGCCGGGGGTGACACTATTCAATTGCAAAGCCAGATTGAGCGTGGCGATGCCAAACACGCGCCATTCTATTACCCGCTTATTCTTGGTGAATCTACGCTGCATTGGCTGGATACCTCGATTCTCTCCGGACAGATCCGCCGCGGCGAAGTACTGATCAAAGGCCGCATGAAAGACTTTCCGTTTGTGAATGCAGCGCACCAGGCAGACCCTGCACTGGGAATATTCAAAGTTACCGCCCAGGTAGATCATGCCAGCCTGGAATACGGTACTGGCTGGCCTTTGGTCCAGAACGTAGATGCCTGGCTTAAGTTTGAAGGCAAGCATATGGATATCTCGGTGAAAAACGGCACTACGGTAGGCCAGCACATCACACAGGCACACGTTGAAATTCCACAGCTTGATGCTGATTGGCCCATGCTCAATGTGAAGGCAACAGTAGTTGGCAGTGTCGAGCAAGGGGTTAAATTTGTGAACACCAGCCCTGTACGAGAAGTAACGATGGGCTTTACCGACTACCTGAAAGCCAACGGTGATGCCGAGTTGAAACTGGCCTTACAAATCCCCTTGAACGATGTGGATGCCAGCAGGTTTCAAGGGGATTATGCGATTAAAAATGGTCGCATCGCGGCAAATGCTCAAATCGCATTACCGGAGATGAACAACATCAACGGCCACCTGAAATTTACTGAAAAAGGCCTGCAGGCGCAGGCTGTACAATTGTCGATGTTTGACAACCCGGCAACCATCAGCCTGAACACCCAAAGTGATAAGTCAGTGATTATCCAAGGCAGCGGGCGCATCACCGATGTTGCGCTCAAAAAAATGGATACCAACTTGCTGACTAAAGCGTTACATGGCACCACCGACTGGAAAAGTAATATCCTGATCCAACCACCTAACAATGTCCGCCTGGATATCCGCTCGCAGTTGATTGGCATGGCGGTTGATTTACCCGAGCCGATGAAAAAAACGGTTGAAACACCGGCCAATTTAACCATCCGCTTACGTCAGGAAAACAACCAGCCTGACAAAATTGCCATTCATTATAACGACTGGTTGCATGCCAACTTCTTGCGTACTACCAGCGGCTCGGAGTCGCAAATCAGTGCTGGCGAAATTTCGGTTAATACGCCACCGCGTATGCCATCCACCGATGGCATCAACCTGCGTGCGGATTTCGAGAAACTGGATGTCGATGAGTGGCTGGCTTACACCAGTCAGGGCTCTGGTTCAAACACTGACGTTGCTCGAACTGCAGATATCCCGCTGAACCGTATTGAACTCAATGCCGGTACATTGCATGTGTTTGATCGCAACCTGCACCAGATCAAACTGAATGTCACCCCTGACCAGGACCGGCTGAAAATGACGATCCAGAGCCAGGAACTGGCTGGTGATGTAGACTGGATATCCGTCAAACCGAATAACAAGTTGATCGCAAAATTAAGTTATTTAAAAGTGCCGAGGAGTATGGATACAGATGAAACAACTACGGCAACCACTGAGGTGCGTCGCCTGAACATGACCTATCCCGAAGTGGAAATTTCAGCACAGGATTTCCAGTTTGGCGACAAACAGCTGGGCAGCCTGGATATCAAGGCCTTTAACAGCGGTGAAAACTGGGTAATCCAGAAAATGAATCTTAATAGCCCTGATAGCCAGCTTACCGCTGATGGCACCTGGCGTAACTCCGTACGCAACCCGCAAACGTCACTTAAATTCAATTTGATTTCAAACAACCTGGGCAAAACCTTGCAACGCTTCCAGCCTAGCGGTGAAATGGTCAAAGGTGGCACCGGCAATATGGCCGGACAAGTTGGCTGGCCTGGTAGCCCGCATCAATTTGCCGTTGAGCGCCTGGATGGTAATTTCAGTATGCAACTTGAAAAAGGCCAAATCCTTAAAGTGCAGCCAGGGGTGGGCCGGTTGCTTGGGTTGTTAAGCTTGCAAAGTTTGCCGCGCCGGTTAACGCTGGATTTCCGTGATTTATTCAGCCAGGGCTTTGCGTTTGACAAGATCACCTCTACCGCCAACATCCGCGATGGCATTTTGCGCAGTGATGACTTGTTTATGACCGGGCCGGCTGCCGAAGCCAGACTGAAAGGTGAAACCAATTTAAAAACTGAAACCCAGCGTCTTAAAGTCAAAGTGACTCCGCATATCACAGACTCAGTCTCCCTGGCTGCACTGGCAGCGGGTCCGATTGTCGGTGTTGCAGCATTTGTCGCGCAAAAACTGTTGAAAGACCCACTCAACAAAATCAGCGCCAGTGAATATATGATTACGGGAACCTGGGATAATCCACAAGAGGTTGAAATTGATAAAACAGCGCCAACTAAGACGCCTGTTCAACCCTTGAAAAATGCTCAGTGATGTCAAACTGACTTAGATTCTAAATTTATTTAGTACCAACGGAAAAGATGCCATGGCAGACAATAAAACTAAAAAACTGAAATCCGCAGCTAAAGAGGATATCATCAAGGTCGCCGCTATCCAGATGGCGTCCAGCCCTAGCGTGGCCGCAAATCTGGTAGAGGCCAAGCGATTGATTGAGATGGCCGTCGAACAAGGCGCAAGGCTGGTGGTGTTGCCCGAATACTTCTGCATCATGGGCCTGAAAGATACAGACAAAGTGGCTATCAGCGAGAAACAGAATGACGGGCCTATCCAGCACTTTCTGAGTAAAACTGCCAAAGCTTTCAAGATATGGATTGTTGCCGGATCGGTACCCATGCAAAGCAATCAGCCAAAGAAAATCCGCAACAGCTGCCTGGTGTATAACGAAAAAGGTGATCAGGTTGCCCGTTATGACAAGATCCACCTGTTTGGCCTGGACATGGGCACCGAGCACTACCACGAAGAAAACACGATAGAGCCTGGGGATAGCGTGGTTGCGATTGACACGCCTTTTGGCCGCATAGGCTTGGCAATTTGTTATGACCTGCGCTTCCCTGAATTATTCCGCGCCATGGGTGAAGTCGATATGATTGTTTTGCCATCAGCGTTTACAGAAACCACCGGCAAAGCCCACTGGGAAACGCTGGTGCGTGCCCGCGCCATTGAAAATATCTGCTATGTGGTCGCCTCTGCCCAGGGCGGTTACCACCTTTCAGGCCGTGAAACCCACGGTAACAGCATGATAGTCGACCCCTGGGGCGTGGTGCTGGACAGACTACCACGTGGATCAGGGATTGTAATTGCCAACATCAACCGCAATTATATTAAGAACCTGCGTCAGAGCCTGCCGGCTTTGAAACACAAAACAATTACCGCTATTTCATGAAAATGCTGAGCCGCGCTACGGCACTCTTTTCATCAAATTTATTCCAACTATTAGTCTTAACCAGCCGAACGACTCTTTATTAAGTTGATCCATATGCAAACGCTACTTACCACTGCCAACGATACGCTACTCCGCCCGGCCGGGCTGGACCAGGAAGCTTTAAGCAAAGTTTTGTCTGGCATGATGACGCACAATATTGACTATGCCGATTTGTACTTTCAGTACAGCCGCAGTGAGTCGTGGGGGCTGGAAGAAGGACAGGTTAAATCCGGCAGCTTCAATATTGACCAGGGTGTAGGCGTACGAGCAGTGAGTGGGGAAAAAACCGCGTTTGCCTATTCCGATGATATTCAGCTGGATGCCTTGCAAGAAGCGGCCAATGCCACGCGTGCGATTGCTAATCTGGGCCAGGAAAAAACCGGCCATAGCATACTCACCCGTAGCCACGCCCCACTCTACCTACCGCAAGACCCGATTGCCAGCCTGAGCGCCGATGCCAAGGTCAAGTTACTGGAAAAACTCGAGCGGTACGCAAAAGCGCAAGACCCACGCGTGACGCAAGTAATGGCCTCGATTGCTGCCGAATATGAAGTGGTGATGGTAGCCCGCAGTGATGGCGTGATGGCTGGCGATGTTCGCCCGCTTGTGCGCCTCTCGCTGCAAGTGATTGCCGAACACAATGGCCGTCGCGAACAAGGTAGCAGTGGTGGCGGTGGCCGGTTTGATTACAGCTTCTTTACCGATGAGGTATTGCAGGATTACGCACAAAAAGCCGTACACCAGGCATTGGTGAATCTCGATGCACGCCCTGCCCCGGCCGGTAGTATGACCGTGGTATTAGGCAGTGGCTGGCCAGGCATCCTGCTGCACGAAGCGATTGGCCACGGTCTTGAAGGCGACTTCAACCGCAAAGGCAGCTCTGCGTTTTCTAACATGATAGGCCAGCAGGTAGCGGCCAAAGGCATCACCATTGTCGATGATGGCACTATTGCCAATCGCCGGGGTTCATTAACCATGGATGATGAAGGTAATGCACCCCAAAACACCGTGTTGATTGAAGATGGCATACTGCGGGGTTATATCCAGGATACGCTGAATGCCCGCCTGATGGGCATGGGATTGACCGGCAATGCGCGCCGCGAAAGCTATGCGCATATCCCCATGCCACGCATGACCAATACTTATATGCTGAATGGCGATAAAGACCCGCAAGAAATTATCAAGTCAGTAAAAAAAGGCCTTTATGCAGCTAACTTTGGCGGCGGCCAGGTAGATATCACCAGCGGTAAATTTGTATTTAGCGCAGCTGAAGCCTACATGATTGAAGATGGCAAAATCACTTACCCGGTCAAAGGCGCTACCTTAATTGGCAACGGCCCTGATGTGCTGACCAAAGTCAGCATGATTGGTAACGATATGGCATTGGATAGCGGTGTAGGTACCTGCGGTAAAGAAGGTCAGAGCGTACCGGTAGGTGTCGGTCAACCTACATTGAAGATTGATGGTTTAACCGTGGGTGGAACATCCGCTTAGGCCTCAATGCAAGCGCAACCAATTGCAGCCGTGATGATTCATGTATCCTCGGTTCCGGAGGCTTTGAACTGGTATCAGCAATTATTTCCTAATGCTCAGCGGCAGCGCCTGGCAGCAGACAATTTTGAATACCTGTCTCTCGATGGCATCTCACTGGAATTCGTCCACGCTGATGAGAAAGTGTCTTCGGGACCTGCCGGCTCTGTCGTTTATTGGTTAGTTCCAAAACTTAACCTAGCCTTGGCACATGCCCAAATTGTCGGTGCCAAACTGTATCGTGGCCCGTTGCACATTGAAAATGGTTATGCCATTTGCCAGCTTCAAAATCCATGGGGAAATTGCATTGGCTTGCGTGGGCTGGCTTCTGATTAACAAAAAATGATTTAATGCGCTTTGCCAGCCAACGCTTTAAAACCAAACCACGCGATGTAAACATAGCAGATCACTGGCAAGATAAATGCATGATGCAGCCCCATACGATCAGCCAGTAAGCCGGTCAACAAGGGCACAATCGCCCCTCCAAGAATCGCAGTCGCCAGTAATCCAGAGCCTTTCTTTTCCTGCCCGGCTTTAAGGTCTTTGATCCCCAGGGTAAAAATGGTGGGAAACATAATAGAGTTACATAAACCGACCAGCACCATACTGCCAATCGCCAGCGTGCCTGTAGCCTGCATCGAGATAATAATCAGGATCACTGCCAGCAAGGCGTGGGTCATCAATACTCTGGCTGGCGCAAACGCTTTCAGAGTGAATATGCCGAGAAAGCGCCCTACCATCGCGCCACCCCAATAGAAAGCGACTAATGGCGCAGCTTGCGTTTCTGTGACCTGGCTGATGTCCATCACGTAATTGACCAGGAAACTGCCAATCGCCACTTCAGCCCCTACATAAGCAAATATCCCTATTACGCCAAGTAACAAGCTTTTTTCTTTGATGACCTCAGTCCAGCGGCTTTCATCGGCTTGGGTGGTTTCCAGGCCGGTAAGATTGATGCGCGAAAGCACCACAGCGATGATGATCAACACAGAAGCAATAAAGAAATAAGGATAGACAACCCCTTCAGCATGCGTGGAGTTTTTAAGTGCGGACAGGATGAAATAGGCACCAAACAACGGGGCAATAAAAGTGCCCAGTGAGTTAAAGGCCTGCGCCATGGTCAGGCGCGAAGAAGCCGTTTCTTTCGGCCCAATAACAGACACACAAGGGTTTGCGGCTACCTGCAACAACACAATGCCGGATGCCAGCACAAACAAGGCACCTAGAAATAGTGGATAGGTATGTAATATCACTGCCGGGTAAAACAGCAAGCACCCCACTGCCGCCAGCGCAAAACCGATCACCATGCCTTTCTGGTAACCAACACGTTCAATCAGCTTGCTGAATGGTATAGAAGTCAGCCCGTAAGCGCCAAAGAAACAGAACTGAACCAATGCCGCCTGGCTATAGCTGAGGGAAAAAATGGCTTTCAGGTATGGCACCAGAATATCGTTCAGACAAGTAATAAACCCCATCATGAAAAACAGGATGGTGAGTGACGTCAGGGCCTTTTTATACATGGATTTCCTTTAATTGCGGGTGCGCATGCACTACATCATAAATAGCCGGGCTTGAAAAGGAAATATTCCAAAATAAAGCTGCGAACTCCTCATCAAATTCAGAGTCTGCTCATTTAACGGCTTGACGGCAAGTGTTACATTTTTATAAGATGGTTCACATGAGGTCACAAGCCTCGCACTTTTATTTCACTCTAGATCAAGGAGATATGATGGCCACCAGCAAAAGTACCGAAAACAGCAGCAAAAAACCTGCCGCCAAAAAAGAAGTGACAACAAAAACTGCGGCTTCCAAGCCCGCCGCCAAAAAGACTGCCAGCAAGACCACGAGCACTAGCAAGAAAACCCGTTCACCTGCGATAGTTACCAGCGCTAAACGCTTGCAGATGATTGAAGAAGCCGCATACTATATTGCCGAAAAACATGGTTTCCATGGCCCTAGCACTGACCATTGGCTGGCAGCAGAAAAACAGATCGATAGCAAACTGAACGCTTAAGACGTTTTAGCCAGACTCAGCACTCTAGTTAGTGCTGGTCGATAAAAGGATACAGCGGTGCCGAAGTGAATTGTATGTCGGCACCGCTATGCTGCGCGTAGCGTAAAAACCCCAATACTTCAGGATGACTCAAGCGTAAGCCGTAAGCGATATAGGGGTATTCTGATAATGGCACCTGTTTCTGGAAAAAAGGCCAATGTGCGCTTGGATTATAAAAGCGCTCTACCAGACTGGTAATCGCCAGCAACTCGTATTGTCCCCATGCATTCAGCACTAGCCATGGGCCACCCGAATCGCCAACTGTAGGCATGGGAATGGTGTGGTCGTATTGATCGCTGTCATTCAGGCGATTCACCGCCAGTAGTGCTTTTTCAGCATGTACCAACTCCTGGGTGTAAGCGAACTGTGTCTGCGCCTGCAAATGCAGCATTTCGTCCATTTCGCGGTAGGCCCTGGGCAGTACCTGAAAAAAGTCTGACAGGTCAGGCAAGGGTTTGCGTTCACCACATCGGGGATGCCTTGTATCAGCCTCGCCGTATCCTCGGCCATAACCACAAATCATGATGCTCTCCGGCAAAAGATCATCCAGGCGGATGCGCAGAGCTTGTATCGGGCTTTTGATATTAGCCTCAAACACCAGCACTGCAATGTCCTGGGTTAAATCCTCAGCCACGGCTGCAAATGGCCGGTAGAATGCTTGTTGCAGCCGGATATCCTCAATACCGAGCAATTCCGGTTGGACGATGGATAATACAGGCAGCCCTTTAGGGCCATTCAATTGCACTTCTTTCAGGCAATGGGCTGCAGTGATCAGTGTCAGCGGTTTGCGTCCAACAATGACTCCGCTACAGAGGGAATCGTAATATTCCCATTTTTCTACGGACTGCAAAAAATGAGCATGCTTGATACTCAGTTTCACGGTGGATATCGCCATACCGGGAAACGTCAATCCATGAATCAGCGCCTGGGAAGAATGGCCGAGGGTTAACCCGACACTGGCCACCATCACTGGCATGGTACGCCTGAGCAGCAGTAATGCCGATTGCCACATGCAGCTTAAGCCCTTAGATCTCAGGGCAAACTTCTGCTCGCATTATTCTTTAATTCAATCGGGCCAAAGCAGGCCTCTAACGATGGGTTATCATCGTCACAGGAAATGAAACTGTAGCCATCCGGCTGGAAAAGCACATAGCTGGTTTGCTCGGTGTTGATTTCGGAAGTCTGGCGGGTGCAGTCCAGTCCTTTATTGCTTAAGGTCACACGGTGAGTAAGTTTGAAGAATCCCTGCACGTCCGGTTGTGGGGTTATTTCATAGCGGGCTTCGAGCTGCTCATCGCCACTGGTAAACACCGCTGTGCCATCTTCTTTAAACCAGTAAGATTCCAGGCAACCGGTCTCGGGAATTTTTGACTCCCAGTAACCGACCAAGGGGTGTTTTAGGGAACGCGCGTCTGCTTCAGCCGCGAGTGCTGCATCGATAGAGAGCACCGTCCAGCTCAACAGACACATAACAATGATTCGCTTATAGCTGACCTGCTGATGACGCATTGCAACCCTCCTCAAGATGAGATGATGTAAAGCTGTCAGCGATTGTCAGTGAAAAAAATCATAACCAATAGTGAATCATTCCCAAGATTAAGATAAACATTTCCCTAAACATTCACAAACCAAGACTCATGAATAACAAAAACCCCAGGCAAGCCTGGGGTTTTCTTTTTAACTCTGGGTAAGCGTTACGATTATTTCATCACACGGTTACGATATTCACCAGTGCGGGTATCGATTTCGATTTTGTCACCCTGGCTAACGAACAGTGGCACTGGAATTTCAAAACCTGAAGCAATTTTTGCAGGCTTCATCACTTTACCGGAAGTATCGCCTTTTACCGCTGGCTCTGTGTAAGTGATTTCGCGCACTACTGTAGTTGGCAATTCGATGGAAATCGCTTTACCTTCATAGAAACGCACCTCACATGGCATACCGTCTTCCAGGTATGGCAATGCATCTTCCATAAACTCAGCATCTACATCGTATTGGTTGTATTCGGCATCCATGAATACATAGGTTGGGTCAGCAAAGTAAGAAAAAGTCACTTCTTTCTTTTCCAGTACGATCACGTCAAACTTGTCCTGTGCCGCATAAACGTTCTCGCTAGGCGCTTCAGTCAGCAAGTTTTTCATCTTCATTTTGACCACTGCTGAGTTACGGCCGGATTTGTTATATTCGGCTTTCACAACTACCATAGGATCATTACCAATCATGATCACGTTGCCTACGCGTAAGTCCTGAGCAATTTTCATACAATGCCTTTAATTGAATGTGGGAATAATAAAGCCGCGCATTATACCCGATTTTTTTGCAATTTCTCAATAAAAATCACCAAGTTAGTGGCAAGGTCTGGCTGCTGTGCCAACTGGCAGGCATAGGCTTGCGCATGTCGCGTGATGTGATCGCGATGACTTACAAACGCGCGCCAACGCTCGTCAGACCATGCACCCGTGGCCCAAGCCTGCATCACAGATGTCACTTGCGCTTTCACTTCATCATCCGCTAGCGCTAGGTAATGCTTTAGAAAAGCATCCAGTTTTTGCAGGTGGGTATTTTCAGATTGCTGATAGGGTAACCAAACCATGGGTTTTGCTGCCCAGATGGCACGAATCCAGCTATCTTCCCCTCGGACGAAATTCACATCACAAAGCGCTAACAACAGGTCATAGTCAATTTGTGACAGGAAAGGTATGACAGTTATCTCACAATTTTGGTGCTGTACACTTTGACCAGACTTAATCGCGTCTAACTTGAGTGCTTGTGAAACTACCGTTGCCACACTTTCAGGCACAATCAGCCTGCTTCGGTATGGTGATGCAGCCAGGCTATCCAGTAATTCTCTGATTGGCGCATGCGCATAGCAAAACAGTGAAAGATTAATCACACTCGGTGCTGGCGCCAAGCCCAACTGCTGCCATGCCGATGGTGTGGATTGTTCTGCCTGTTGTTTCATTGTCGGTAAAAACCTCTCACGCAGCAATCCGCCTGTCTGCGTGCTGAACCCCGGGTAAATAAAATAGCGAACCAGGCCATTAGCCTGCGGTGATGGCCGGCCATGAAATCCTTCTACCCAATCTTCGGCGGATAAGTAATCCACATTCAACCAGAGGGTTTGTGGTGACATCGCCTGCTGGTAGCGCTCCGGCAATCCACAGCTAAAGGTTTCAATGACAACGGGAGCAATTTCCGGAAAATCTGCCTGGGCATGCCAGTGCTGCACCTTTACTTTGGAATGCCCTGCCCGGAAAATTTTCTTTGCAACGGTTAAATCGTCTATCCATAAAGTGACAGTCACGTTGTGTTCATCCGCCAACTGACAGGCCAGGCGCCAACTGACACCGATATCGCCAAAATTATCGACGACCTGGCAGAACATATCCCAGCGTTTAGAAGTAAAAGACGACATGAAGTGTTTTTAAAGAAGCTAGAAAAATCGAGGTAGTGTACCTGAACAGCGAAATGCTGCTATCAACTAATAAACTTAGCCTACGACGAAGATTAGCCCATCAGACAATTAACCCACTAGGGCGGGCATTGACTCAGCAGTTTTCAACCAGGTCAGTTGCAATGCTTTTGCATCCATCGCAGCACGATGCTCAGGTAATGCGAACGTATTGCGGATAGTTTGCTCGGTATCATGCCAGGCGGATTGTTGCTCAATCGTCAGCAACAGGCTTAAATCTTCCAGCTTGAAAGAAGGATTCAAGCCTGCTGCATCATACAAGCTGTGCAGCCAGACAAAATCCTGATACCAGCCATCGGTATACAGCGTTTGTCCATTGAATGTAAGGTTCAGGTGAGTGGCAATCGCATGTGGCGTTTGCCCATTTTCAACTAATGCCTGACGGGATTGTTGATGTAGTTTTTCAGCTTTGTCATCCCAATGCACCCAACCCGCTTGCGGCTGCACCAGCGCGCTCCAAGTTGCCCCGCTGGCGTCAACATACCCGATTTCTATCGGGTAGCTGCCTACGCCAAAGCCGGAGGCTTCAATATCCAGAATAATTGGGGGAATCATGTGTGGCTTTTTTGTATTTGCAAATCTTGTGTCGAAAACACTATGTCACGCAGAGAGTGCGATGACACACTTTAACTCAACGTTTGCTTAGTAAAACTGGGATTATACGCGAGGACATATGGTTTGATTGCCTAAAAACCATGTATTTTCAATCGCTTATCATTTTTTGCGCAAGTTTTTCTCACGACAATCAATCATGCGAGTTTGCGAGTGCTTGCAGTTAAGCCTCTGATACAAATGTACATTGCCTGCGTGCGTTATCGCTTTCCAGGCCCTGCAAATATCCCAGTATGGCAGATATCATGTGGCTTTACGCCAGTGCGGTGTCCAGGATCATCATCAGTACAAAACCCACCAGCAGGCCTGTCGTCGCAAATAGCTCATGTCCTTGCCGATGGGATTCAGGAATCACTTCGTGACTGACGACGAACAGCATAGCCCCCGCTGCAAACGCTAAGCCCCATGGCAACATCGGTTGGCTGTAGATCAATACCGCAGCACCCAGCACAGCGGCAAGTGGTTCAACCAGGCCAGAGGCTGCACCCAACAATGCAGATTTCCATTTGCCCATGCCGACACTGCTCAGCGCGAGGGCCACTACCAGCCCTTCCGGCACATCCTGGATGGCAATGCCGGTTGCCAATGCGGCGGCACGTGCAGCATCATTACCTGCGGCAGAAACGCCTATCGCCAGCCCTTCGGGAATATTATGCAACACAATCGCAAATACAAATAACCATAGCCTGCGGATGCGTTGCGCACTTTCTGTGCCCGCCCCTCCAAAAAAATGCTGGTGTGGCAACTTACGTTCCAGCAGCATTAAACAGCCTGCCCCCATCAATATGCCAGCACCGGTCAGCATCGAAGCACCCCAGCGGTTCATACCTTGGGTTTGAGCGATATCAAGAGATGGCACAATTAAAGAGAAACAGGAGGCTGCAAGCATGACGCCCGCACCAAATCCCATCAAAGTATCTTGCACACGGCGTCCTGGTTCACGGGTAACCAGCATAGGTATAACACCTAAGGCAGTTGCCAATGCTGCTATCGAACCAGAACCTAACGCAATACGTAAGGTTGGCTTGCTTGAAATTAACTGCCAGGCTTCATTGAATAGAAACACAATGCCAACTGCACAAAACAGATAGCCCAATGTCCGGCCATAGCTCACTGCAAGTCTGGAACCATTTTTCTCAGCGTTGGTGTGCATCTAATACCTTTCGATCACAGAATTCAAGCTCAGCCTGAAGTAGAAAATCACTATTCAATCATTAAAAATAAGAATCATTAACATTAATAATGCAGTTAACAGCATAAAAGTGTGACTCGGAACAGTTAAAAAAATTCGTTGTAAGAGGCGGAATGACTGAACTTAGTCTTGCAGATTTGTGACCAACGGGAGTTACAAAAACTTTTACGGGAGAAAAACAAATGCATAAAATAATTACTGTGTCAGTGTTAACGGCTGCAATCAGCATGTCGGGCTGCGCGAATATGAGCGAAACGCAAAAAGGAACAGCCAAAGGCGCCGGTATTGGTGCTGCAGCCGGTGGTGTAGTCGGTGCAGTTGCTGGTGGTGGTAAGGGTGCCGCCATTGGTGCAGCGATAGGTGCTGGTGCGGGTGCCATTGCCGGTAATATCTGGTCCAAAAAAATGGAAGCACAGAAGCAGGAAATGGAACAAGCCACTGCAGGTACCGGTGTTGCCGTGACCAAAACCGGCGACAATCAGCTGAAACTTGAGATCCCAAGTGATATATCCTTCGATAAAGGCAAAGCCGATATCAAACCGAATTTCCGCCCTATCCTGGATAAATTTGCCAGCGGTTTGCAAAACAATCCGGCAGCACGTATCAACATCATTGGACACACTGATAGCAGTGGCTCTGATGCCGTCAATGACCCGTTATCAGTTAATCGCGCTGCCAGTGCCCGTAAATACCTGTCCGAGCGCGGCATTGCAACCAGTCGCATCACTATTGATGGTCGCGGTTCACATGAGCCGGTTGCGGCAAATGACACAGAAGCTAACCGGGCAAAAAACCGCCGCGTAGAGATTTTTGTTGCTGAGCCGGATCCAGCCGCACCTAAATAATTTCTTATAATCCTGAAGTAGCAATTTCAGGATACGCAGCTGATAAAAAAGCCGACTTCGCGTCGGCTTTTTTAATGTTGCTGAAATCCCATCCTTAATTAAAACGATAGGCCTTAGGTGATAATTTACTCAATCAACAGCGGTGCCACAAACGCAAAAAAAGAACCAATCAGAAACAATGTTACAGATATCCAGTAAACCCACAGGCTTTGCCGGCGCGTCTTCATACAAAGCGTTGCGAGTTGAGGATCAGTCGGGCAAGGTAATGATCTTGCACGCCATTGCAGCCAGCCTGCCAATAACAGCATGACAGCGGCAAGGCCGAATACCAGGGCCTTGTGCTCGCTAATCCAGATCAATTGCGGATACTGGCTGACGAGACTGGTGAGTGTAGCCACCGAACCAATCGCCACCAGTGTTGCAGGCAATGCACAACAAATCAGTGTTGATCCACTCGTAAACAGTGAGAGTAGATTCAACCGTTTTGTCGTTTGCAAATGATTGATTTCGCTAGCCATCACTTACTACTTTCTTTGCCGGACTTACTCAGTTGTGCCTGGATGTCTGCAACAGTTTGGTTGACGCGCTCGACTTTAGTGACCGAATATCCTGCATCCTGAATGACTTTATTAAACTTTTCATCAGTCAGTGTTTGCCCATCTTTTAGCTGAAAAGCCACCACACGGCTTTTTAAATCGACAAATGCCGCCTGCCCTTCCGGCAAGGCTTTGAGTTTTTTCTCTATGCCCTTGGCACAAAAGGCGCACACCATGCCATTGACTTCTGCTTTTAGCGTAGTGACCGCAAATGCAGCAGGTGCCATGGCGGTTAACATGAGGGTAATCAATAATTTTTTCATTTTAAAATCCTTTAAAAATAGAGTGGTTAAAACACAAACATGGCATTCAGGCGCGGCGCGAAGCCTTCTCCTTGCCATGGATTGGTTACACCAAATTCGAGAAAGTAATTTTTGTTGATCAGGCGTAAGGCAGGCGTCACCTGTAAGCCGGGATCATTGTTGCGCATGGTTTTGGCTTCAATCACGAACCATGGCTGCGTGTCGTCAAAGCCGGCTTCATAAAATGAAAACCCGGCCTGGACTGCAGCGGTGTCGTAGTTCATGCCGGGCGCACGGATCATGCGGGCTTTGGCAAGAAAATACAGTCGTGTGGATTCCATATCAAACTGCACGCTTGGCGTGTAGGCAAAGCCATCATATTGCCCTTTGGATTCGCCGACGCTGCCGTTAAACCAGATGTTGGCTTGTGCGGCTGGCAGGTTCCAGCGTTTGATCAAGCCGGTGTAATTGATGCCAGTAATGGTGGTGGCCTGCTCGCCTTTACCTGACATGCGCATCTGCTCTACGCCGATGGCATGCCCGAGTGCGGGCGAGTAGTTCAACATCCATTCCTGGTTATAGCGACCAATTTCGGTCATCAACATGGCACTATCTTCAAACCCCATCAGTGCAGCGGCATGAGCCGGCACAACTAATTGGCTTAAGAAAAAGGCGCCCAATGAGAAAACGGAAAAAGGTGCAATGGTGTATTGCTTGGACATAAGCCCTCCATATTCAACTTGGTAAAAACGCTTTAGAACAAAGCGTGATCTACAAAGCGGACAAACCGATAGACGGATTTGTCCTGCCTGCTAGCTGAATATGGGTGGTTTGATAGCGGGCGGATAGGTTTGGGAATGGACAGGCGCGGCCATAAATAATGGCGTGGCCGAACGTGAAGCAGTTATGGCTAAAACGGGAACGGCGTGAAAATGCGCAACGCCGCCGCTGATAGCGCAAAATCCGCATACATCGCAATGATGCGCTTTGCTCGATGTCGTTTTAGCAGAGTCATGGGCAGCTTCGTGCTCATGACAAGGCATTTCACTCATCGCGTCAATTTCGTGACTGGCATGTGTGTCATGTGTGTCATGCAACTGTTGTGAAACAGGATTTGCCTGTACAAGCAACATTTGCATCGCCATGACGTTAGCGGCCATGACAAAGCATGGCAACCAGCAAATCAGGAAAATGCAAAGACGTTTTTTCATGGTAATTTTAAGAGAGCAACCTGGCAATTTTAGTTCAAAAAATGCATCAGTGTGCTGTTATTCATAACGGATATCAATAATTTCGTATTCTGTTTCCGCAGCAGGGGTAACTACCCGTATAGCATCGCCCAGATTTTTACCTAACAACGCTTTCGCCATAGGCGATACCCAGGAAATATACCCTTGCGCGGGATCCAGCTCATCCTGCCCGACAATACGGATGATGATCTCACTCTCATCTTCAAGATTGAACAATGTCACCCAGGCACCAAAAAATACTTTCTCGGTGTTGGTTTGTGTACGACTATACACAATCTCGGCCGCATCCATACGCTTGGTCAGAAAGCGTATGCGCGAATCGATCTGGCGCAGGCGTTTCTTGCCATAGATATAGTCGCCATTCTCACTACGGTCGCCATTACCCGCCGCCCAACTTACTACGCGCACCACTTCCGGTCTATCAACCTTTATAAGGTATTGAAACTCTTTCTCCATTGCCGCGTAGCCTTCCGGCGTAATGTAATTTTTGTACTCTGCCATTGATTACCAACTCTATTCAGGTTCCCCTGCTCTTGTTCATTCGGTCCTTGCGCATCATACAACCGTTCAAGATTTCTTCCAGCAAAGGCTTTAAGAGAGGGTTTAAAAAATATGTGTTGCGAGGCGCTGCGAAACGACCAATTCCAGAGCAGCATCGAGTGTTGAACGGCCATTTTTAACCGTTGAAATAATTACTGCTTTTCATCTTCAATAGGTTGTGCGTCATAGACAAAGTAGCTGGTTTCACCGAAACAGTTAGAAGGCACGCCTCTGTGTTCTTTGTATAACAGCCTTGCACGCTCCCCAGCCAGCTGATTTACTTTCAATACCACAGCCGGATCACGCACCGTAAAATGAAATTTTTCAGCCTGCGTGCCGGGTATCGTCACCAGCACTAACTCACCTTCCCAGGTTTTGCATACCCAGCCTTTATTGGATAGCTTTTGCACATAACCGATCCGCTCACCGTAGGAATATACCCAGTTCAGGGATGCCCAGGTGTAAAGCGTCAAAAAAACCACTGGAAACAAGATCAGCCAAAATATTATTTTTATAAATTTCCCCATGTTTGATATTCACCTAATTAAAGTTGTTAAAATCAGCGAGCAGTAAAGGTTGATATTACCTGAGAAAATCATCGGGCGAAGCAATGAAACCAGTTTTATATTCCAGTCATGTTCATCAAGTTTCTCTTGGAGATATTATCGGTAAATAATGCGGATTAATCCCAAGCCGCATACAGTTCATTTGCCTGCATCATATTTAAGCGCGACAATATGCCATGTAAGCTGATTTATAGTTTAATCCGCCTGTAACAATGCTCACCCACTCATTCTCATAAACTTACTTATCTACCGGATGCATTCCCAGCCCATTGAAAACAAGCGCATTATTCTATGTGCATCCGCGCGCCTGGCGCAGGGAATACGCCAAACCCTGCACGCACAATTACAGCAAAAAGCCTTGTCACAATGGCGAGCGCCCGAGGTTTTTCCATTACAGGACTGGCTTGACCAGCTCACCGAACACGCGATTTTAAGCGGGCAGATTAATGTGGCCGATGCACCACTCGGCATGCTATCCGCCACCCAGGAAGCCATGCTATGGGAGCAGGCGATCCAGCATAGCCTTAGCCGTCATGAAGCGGCTACGCTGTTTAATACCAGTGGCCTGGCCAGTGCTGCGATGGAGGCTAACCGCTACCTGATCGAATGGAGCATCAGCCTGGACATGTCGACGGCAACTGAGGAAACACGCCAGTTTATGCAATGGCGCCAGCAATTCCAGTTGTTGTGCAAACAAAGTGGTTACCTCGAAAGTGTACGTTACCAGGCATGGCAGCTGCGACAATTGCAGCAACACCCTTGTTCATTACCAGCCGAAATACAATTAGCCGGGTTTGACCGTATAAACCCGCATTTGCAGGCATTTATAAATGAACTCCAGAAACAAGGCGTCAGCGTAGCTACTTATGAAACGGGCATCACCGCTGATGTTGTCCAGCGAATGGCATTCGCGGAAGCGATGGACGAATGCCGGGCCGCGGTGCACTGGGCACAACAGCACTTAGCTGCCAACCCTCTGGCCAGGCTGGCGATAGTAGTGCCGGAACTCGACAACTTGCGTGACACACTGGCAAATTTGTTAGACGATGTATTTCACCCGGAGGCAATGCACCCTGCGCATGCTGAAACACCGCGTTGTTACGAGTTTTCGCTAGGATTGCCGCTAAGCCGCTGGCCACTTGTAGATACCGCACTCAGCTTGCTGAGACTAGCGTTTCAACAGTCACCTTTCACGCAAACCGAGCTTTCAGCCCTTCTTGGCAACGTCTACTGGTCACAAGCGCAACACGAAGCCGACCCACGCGCAGCGCTGGATGCCGAGATGCGCAGGCAATTGCCTTTGCAGGTAAAAGCTTCAACTTTTTTGCGGTTTGTTGAGCGTAAACAGCAAGATATACACCCAATTACTTGTCCGGCGCTGACAGCTGATCTGAGCGCACTGCTCACACTGGCAAAACAGACACCCCGCAAACAAGCACCTTCTGCCTGGGTCGCCAGTTTTAACCAGTTACTTGAAGCCACGCATTGGCCAGGCGAGCGCAGTTTATCCAGTCACGAATATCAATGCCAGCAATCGTTTCAGCGTGTACTCGGCCAGTTGGCAGCGCTGGATGCGTGGCTGGGCGCCATGGATCCCATGTCTGCCCTGCACCGTTTATCGCAATTATGCCAGGCGCAGATTTTCCAGCCGCAAACGATACGCTCTCCAAATATCACGCTGATGGGCATGCTGGAAGCCTCCGCACAACCCCTGGATGGCGTATGGGTGATGGGCATGAATGACCATGTGTGGCCCCCCTTGTCGCGCACCAACGCGCTGATTCCCGCAGAACTGCAACGCCAGGCAGCCACGCCCAACGCCAGCAGCGAAGTTCAAATTGACTTTGCCAACCAGATTCACCAACGTCTGTTGCGTTCAGCCAGGCAGGTAATTTTTTCTTATGCAAACAAAGAGGGGGATCGGCTATTACGCCTGAGTCCGCTGATTTACGCGATACCGGAGACGGCTGCTACGCCAGGCGCAGCCACCCTTGCCGAAACGCTGGCACACAATAATGCACAAGACTGGCAATGGCTGGAAGACCACCAGGCGCCACCGGTTGAAGACGGTGAGCATGTCAGTGGCGGTACTGGTTTACTGCGCGCACAAGCGCTTTGCCCGGCCTGGGCGTTTTATCAATACCGATTAAAAGCCCGCAAACTGGAAACTCCGCACAATGGCCTGGATGCCATGCAGCGCGGTGATCTAATCCACCGAGTCATGGCAGCATTCTGGTTACAACAACCGGCTCTGGACTGGCCTGCTGTTCAACCAGCCACACTAAAAAGTCAGCTGGACCAGGTATCAGCGCAAGTCATCAGCGAGTTTAACCAGGAATTCTCGCAACCTTTTTCCGAAGTGTTTTGCCAGCTGGAAACTGAACGCTTGAGCAAGCTGGCGTTGACCTGGTTATGGGAAGTCGAACGCGAACGCCCGCAAGCCTTCAGCGTCAGCATGGTAGAGAAAAAATTCAATCCCCTGATTGAAGGCATACAGGTCAAGCTGGTGATAGACCGTGTGGATACGTTGGCAGATGGCCGCCTGGTGGTGATTGACTACAAAACCGGCAGCGCGCCCGATTATAAAAACTGGGCCAGCGACAAAATCACCGAGCCGCAATTGCCGATTTATGCCGCCTTTATCTTGCAGGATGCAGACATTGCCGCAGTCTGTTTTGGCAAGTTGCGCCTGACCGATGGCGGGTTCACCGGCGTCGCCGCTGAAGATGACATCGTTTCGGGCATCAAGGCGTTCAACCACGAAAAAACCAAATTATTCGATCCGGAAGCATTTCCCGACTGGCCTTCGATATTGCAACACTGGCGCCGGCAGATTACCCATACCGCCCAGGCTTTAAAAGCAGGTGATGCCGCTGTGGTATTTGAATCCGAAAAGGATCTGGATTATTGCGATGTGTTGCCATTGTTACGGCTGCCTGAGCGGCAATTGCAGTTTGAGCACCGGCACCTGGGTGAGCAGTCATGACGATCTCTGAGTTCGACTTGCAACAAGCCCTGGCTAACGACACCGCTAACCGCCAGCGCGCACTGGATATAGAATCCTTTATTGTCGAAGCGCCGGCGGGTGCGGGAAAAACCGAACTGCTGACGCAACGTGTGCTCAAGTTACTCCAAACCGTGCAGGCCCCCGAAGAAATCATTGCGATTACTTTCACCAATAAAGCAGCATCCGAAATGCGTGCGCGCATTCTTGATAGCCTGCAACTGGCAGCGGCAGGTGTGACGCCGGAAGCGCCTCATAAACAGATCACCTTTGAACTAGGCCGGCAGGCCTTGCAGCGCTCAGCCGAGCTGAACTGGCATTTGCTGGAAACACCTGCAAGATTACGCATTTATACCATTGATTCACTGTGCGCCAACCTGGCAAGGCAAATGCCTTTGTTAAGCCGTTTTGGTACGCAACCGGCCGTGACTGAAGATGCCTGGGCATATTATCGTGAAGCGGCCGGTCAAGCGCTGCAAACCATGGATGACCCGCAACTGGGAGCGCCTGTGCGACTAGTGCTGCGCTATATGGATAACGACCAGGCGCGCCTTGAAGGCCTGTTGATGGCAATGCTCTCAAAACGTGAGCAATGGTTGCATTTAAGTCAAACAGGCGGCGATCCCAATCAGATAAATCAAAGCGAAGTTGCCCGGCTGGCATTGTTACATCTGATTGAAAGTGAGTTACAGCAGGCGGCACAGGCTTTACCCGCCCGCTTGCAATCTGCGCTAATGCCCATTGCGCGTTATGCTTCCAGCCAGCTTCCACCTGATCATGCAATATCTGGTTTACTCGATTGGCAAGCACCACTTTCATCCACTATTGAAGACTTACCCGGCTGGCGTGCACTGGCCGATTTGTTACTGACCGCCAGCGGTGGCCTGCGCAAACGGCTGGATAAAAACATGGGCTTGCCCGCCACCGATGAAGCAAAACCCTACAAAGAAGCATTAACAGACATACTGGATGGGCTGGCGCAACAGGGAGACAGCGAAGCCAGCATTGCCCGGATTCGCATGCTGCCTGACCCGGATAGTGAAGACGATGCGATTATCCGTGCGCTCAGCCAGCTGTTAAATATTGCTGCGGCACAATTATGGTTATGTTTCCAGGCGCAGAATGAAGTGGATTTTGTCGAGATAGCGCAGCGCGCATTGGCCGCACTGGTTGAAGGTGGCGTTTCTACAGAACTGGCGATGCGCCTGGATTACCGTATCCAGCATCTGTTAGTCGATGAGTTCCAGGATACCAGCCCGATGCAGATTGACCTGCTTCAAGCACTCACGCGTGGCTGGCTGCCAGGCGATGGCCGCACCCTGTTTGCGGTCGGCGACCCCATGCAGTCGATTTACCGCTTCCGCAAAGCCAATGTCGGTTTGTTCCTCAATGCCGCTGTGTATGGCATAGGAGACATCCAGCTGACACCGCTTAAACTCTGGCGTAACAACCGTTCCCGGCCGCCGGTGGTGGAATGGATCAACCAGACATTTAAAGGCATGCTGCCCGCGAGAGACGCGCCGCAACAAGGCGCTATTGCTTACCGGCCGTTTGTCGCTACCCGTGCTGATACAGAAGGTGCAGGGATATTTGTACATCCGCTATTAATCCCCGTGACTGAAGCGGATGAAGAACCTGCCGATATCCGCCATCTGGAAGCTGAACAGATCATCCGTATCATCCAGGATACGCGCGCAAACAAACCGGATGCCACCATCGCCGTGCTGGTGCGCGCACGCCGACATCTGCACGCCTTGGTCAGCGAAATGCGCCGTAACCAGAGTGAATTGAGTTTCCAGGCAGTTGAGATTGAAGAACTCGCCAACCGCCAGATTGTGCAGGATTTGCTGACATTGACCTATGCGCTGCATCAGCGCGCCGACCGTGTGCACTGGCTGGCTTTGCTGCGTGCGCCCTGGTGTGGCCTGACTCTGGCTGACCTGCATGCGCTGATCGGCCTGGACAGTCATCGCAGTGTGATGCATTTGCTTTCCGATGAGGCTGTGCTTGCCAGGCTAAGCGCAGATGGTCAACAGCGCGCACGCCATGTCTACCAAGTCATGCAATCTGCGCTGGACTTTCGTGGCCGCTCTAGCGTCAGCCGCTGGGTGCACAACACCTGGTTAAGGTTGGGCGGTGCGCAATGCCTGTGGAATGAAAATGATGTGCAGGACGTACAGGCATTTTTTGCGCGTATCGCAGCGCTGGAGCAGCACAACCAGTTCAGCCCGCAAGCACTGGCTGAAGATGTGAAAAAACTCTATGCCGCGCCCGATGCAAAAGCCGATGCCAGCCTGCAATTCATGACCATACATAAATCCAAAGGCCTGGAATTTGATACCGTGATTCTGCCAGGCCTGGATGGCGGCAACCCGCCAGATGATGCGAAGCTGGTGATATGGGAAGAAGTAACGCTGGCTGACGGCTCCACCGAACTTGTCGCTGCGCCATATGTGCCGGCGGCCCGCAAGCGCCAGCAGGCTAGTGCTTCTACAGTAACGGCTTATGATTATTTAAATGACCTGGACAAAACCCGCGCCGCTTATGAAGATGCGCGTGTGCTGTATGTAGCTGCCACGCGTGCTGAACGGCAATTACATTTATTAGGCGCTGCAAAACCGGATAAAAACGGTGACCTCCAACCGCGTAAAAACACCTTCCTGCATCTGTTATGGCCAGCTGTGAATGCGCAGTTTACCCCTGAAAATGACATTGTGGCGCGCGCGACAAATACGCAAACTGACGCCGATATTCAGCAATTCGTGCCTAAACTCATCCGCGTACAGCAAGCCTTGACACCGGCTGTATTGCAAGTTGCCGATACTCTGGCAACCCCAGCTTATAGACAAATTACTGAGGATGCGACAGTGGCGGCACTGGAAGCCGATACCGGCACCCTCGCCCACCTGTACCTGCAACTGATTGCCGAACAAGGCCTTGCCCGCTGGCACGATAGTGTAAATAACCAATTCCTGATGCACACTGCTGCCATGCAGCGCTGGTTTAAACAGCGCGGTTACACAGACAATGACGCCAAGACAGCCACAGCCAAAGCGGCCAGATTATTAACCACAACTTTGCAGTCTGACGACGGGCAATGGGTGCTGCAAGCACACACTCACGCCGCTTCCGAGCTGGCGATTGAACAACTGGCGGATGGTAAAAAGGTCATAGACCGTACCTTTGTCGCCGATGGTGTACGCTGGATCGTGGATTACAAATCCATGCCGGTCACTGAACAACAAGATTTGCACAGCCTGGCTGGGCTATTTACCGAGCAATTGTCGTCCTACGCACAGTTATTCCAGCAGGAAGGCTTGCCTGTCAAAACAGCCATTTTATTTTTAAGTCTCGGTAAACTAGTCGTCATCGAATAAGCGTTAAATAAACAAGGATTAAATATGATTGAACAACAAGCTATCCTGGATGCCTTCCAGTTTCGCCATGCCTGCAAAGAGTTTGATGCCAGCAAACAAATCCCCGCTGAAGAATTTGAGTTAATTCTTGAATCCGCCCGCCTTTCGCCCAGCTCGTTTGGCTTTGAGCCGTGGCACTTTATTGTGGTGCAAGACAAAGCTTTGCGTGAAAGCCTGAAACAGCATGCCTGGGGTGCACCGCTGAAACTGGATACTGCCAGCCACTTTGTATTGTGCCTGGCCATGAAGTCACCGTTTCTGGATCCTAAAGGTCCATACCTGCCCAAGTTCATGCGCGAAGTACAGCAGCATCCGCAAGAGGTAGCTGACATGCGGTTAGGCTTTTACAGCCAATTTAAGCAATCAGACTTTGACCTTACCGATGACCGCAAACTGTTCGACTGGGCCAGCAAGCAATGCTATATCCCGCTGGCCAACATGATGACAGTAGCCGCCATGCGTGGCATAGACTCGTGCCCGATTGAAGGTTTTAAACAGAAAGAAACCGATGCGCTGCTGGCCGAACAATTCGGCGTGAACCTGGACGAATATGGCCTGGCGTACATGGTCGCTTTTGGTTACCGTAAAGTGGATCCAAGGCCAAAAACGCGTCGCGATATTAACCAGGTAGTCACATGGAAATAGCCTGATGCCTGTAATAAAAAAGCTGCCGGTTGGCAGCTTTTTTTATGATACTTCGTGCTCGTTCTTAAAATGCCGGCGCACATACCAGACGACAAATATCACGCCCAGCGCAGCAATCACGTAATGGGATTCATGGAAATAGACTTTCAGGTCTTCCCAATGTTGGCCCGCCTTCATGCCGATATAACCCAGTACCCAGCACCAGATCAGTGAACCGACAAAGGTATAGGCAACAAAACGCGTCATGTTCATGCGCGCTACACCTGCGGGAAAAGCAATGAAGGTACGCACCGCTGGCAACAGGCGTGCAATAAAGATAATGATCTCGCCATGATTAGCAAACCAGCGGTCCGCCATATCCAGGTCCCGTTTGCTGATCAGCACATATTTACCGTACTTCTCTACCAGCGGACGGCCACCGTACATGCCAAGGTAATAGGCAGGAATCGACCCGAGCACACAGCCAATCGCACCCGCCAGCGCAATCCCCCACAAGGTCATTTCACCTTTGGAGACCAGGAACCCCGCAAACGGCATGATGATTTCTGAAGGTAACGGAATGCAGGCAGATTCAATCGCCATCAGCAATACAATACCGCCGTAACCCATGGTGGAAATCACACCCATGATCCAGGTGGCGACGGCGGCTAATAGTTTTTCTAACATTAACTGAATTCCTTCAAAAGCGTTTTTACCAATTCGACCCGGTGATTCAAATTTCCCAGCTGCACTGTAACACGTAATTTATCCGGCCCATTCATGCGGCAGCGTTTGTCACGTTGCAACAAGCTCACCAGTTTCATCGGATCAAGATCAGCCTTGATATTAAATTGTAACTGGATGGCGGCATCGGATGCATCAATCTTGATAATACCCAACGGTTTGGCCGCAATACGCAAGCGGTGGCAGGCAATCAGGGCTTCTCCCGGCTCCGGCAGTAACCCGAATCGATCTATCAGCTCTTCTTGCATCACATCCAAGGCTTCGTCGTCTTCACAATTGGCGAGGCGTTTGTACAGCACCAGGCGCTCATGTACATCCGGGCAATAGTTGCTGGGTAACAAGGCTGGCGTATGCAGGTTGATTTCTGTCGTCACGCCCAGTGGCGCATCAAGATCAGGTTCCTTGCCGGCTTTCAACTGTTTCACTGCATGATTCAGCATATCGGAATACAGGGTAAAACCGATTTCCTGCATCTCGCCACTTTGGCTGTCACCTAGCAACTCGCCTGCGCCACGGATTTCGAGGTCATGCATGGCGAGGTGGAAACCAGCCCCTAAATCTTCCAGCAACTGGATCGCATCCAGACGCTTTTGTGCTTGGGGAGTGATTGTACGGTGCGGATCAGTCAGCAAATAGGCATAGGCCTGGTGATGGCTACGGCCAACGCGGCCACGTAGCTGGTGTAATTGCGCCAGGCCGAACATATCCGCGCGGTTGATAATCATGGTGTTGGCGGTTGGTACGTCGATACCGGTTTCAACAATCGTGGTACACAGCAATAAATTGGTGCGTTGCTGGTAGAAGTCACGCATCACGTGTTCCAGTTCGCGTTCACGCAATTGACCATGACCAATCGCAATCCGCGCTTCAGGTAAAAACTTCTCCAGTTTTTCCTTCATCACATAGATGGTATCCACTTCGTTATGCAGGAAATACACCTGGCCGCCGCGCTTGAATTCGCGCATCACCGCTTCGCGGATAATGCCTTCGGAATATTCGGTATGGAAGGTTTTAATCGCCAGCCGTTTTTGCGGCGGCGTGGAAATCACCGAGAATTCTCGCAAGCCTTCCATTGCCATACTTAAAGTACGCGGAATCGGCGTTGCGGTCAGGGTGAGCACATCCACTTCTGCGCGCAACGCTTTCATCTGTTCTTTCTGGCGCACGCCGAAACGGTGCTCTTCATCCAGAATCGCCAGGCCCAGGTTCTTAAATTTCACGTCTTTCTGGATCAGTCTGTGGGTACCGATGATGATGTCTATGCTGCCATTCTCCAGGCCTTTCAACGCTTCAGCCTGCTCTTTGGCGCTGCGGAAACGGGAAATCTCGGCAATCTTGATCGGCCATTCGGCAAAGCGATCAACAAAGTTCTGGTAATGCTGTTCGGCCAATAACGTGGTTGGCACCAATACTGACACCTGGCGGCCACCCATCACCGCGACAAAGGCAGCACGCAGCGCAACCTCGGTTTTACCAAAGCCAACGTCGCCACATACCAGCCTGTCCATCGGGCGACCGGATTGCATGTCTTTAATGACGTTCTCAATCGCTTCTAGCTGATCCGGCGTTTCTTCAAACGGGAAGCCTTCGCAGAAAGCTTCGTAATCTTGCAGGCTCAGGGTAAAGGCGTGTCCACGGCGCGCGGCACGTTGCGCATACAAATTCAGCAATTCGGCCGCAGTATCACGGATCTGCTTGAGTGCTTTTTTCTTGGCTTTTTCCCACTGGCCACTACCTAGACGATGGAGCGGTGCGCTTTCAGGCGGGCCGCCGGAATAGCGTGAAATCAGGAACAGTTGCGATACCGGCACATATAATTTGTCTTCACCGAAATACTCAATCAGCAACAGCTCGGTTTCGCCTTCGCCAAAATCGATATTGACCAGGCCTTTATAACGCCCTACCCCGTGCTGTTCGTGCACAACCGGGTCATCCAGCCGCAGCTCGGAGAGGTCTTTGAGCATACCCTCGGTATTGCGGGCTTTTTCCTGGTTACGGCGTCGTTGCTGGCGCACAGTGCTGGCATAAAGCTCGGCTTCGGTAACGACGGCTAATTCGCCATCAATAAAGCCCTGGTGTAAAGGCGATACGCCCAGCATGACCGGAAACTGGCTTTTCTCAAACCCGGCCCAGTCCTCAGCCAGTGAAAAAGTGACGCCGTGTTCGCTGAACAGCTGTGCAATGGTTTCGCGGCGACCCAGGCTTTCAGCCGCGATTAACACGCGGCCATCAAACTGGCTGATAAATCCCTGTAGCTTATGCAATGGCTGTTCAGCACGACGGTCCACTTCTACCGGCGATAGTGTCGTCACGTTTTGTATCTGCTGATGCACCAGCGCAAATGCATGCGTCTTTTTGAAAAACTCATCGGTTTTTTGCAGCAGGGTTTCGGGCCGCAAAATCGGTTTTTCGGCATCGTAAGCCATCAGCCGATAACGGCTGTTAGCATCGGCCCAGAAGGTTTGTGCGGCTTTATCCAGGTCACCATGCAGGCATAATACGGTTTGCCTGGGCAGGTAATCAAACAGGCTGGCGGTTTGCTCAAAAAACAGTGGCAGATACCACTCAACACCCCCACTGGCCGTGCCTTTACTCACATCTTTGTAAATTTTTGCACGTTGCGGATCGCCCTCAAAATATTCCCGGAACTGACTGCGGAACAATGTAATGCCCGCATCATCCATAGGGAACTCACGGGCCGGCAGCATACGGATTTCGGTGACGGGATATACACTACGCTGCGTATCTATATCAAACGTGCGTATGGTTTCGATCTCGTCATCGAACAAATCAATACGGTAAGGCAGTGTACTGCCCATGGGATATAAATCCACCAGGCCGCCACGCACACTGAATTCACCCGGGCTCATGACCTGGCTGACATGATGGTAACCGGCCTGCGCACATTGATTGCGCAGAGCGTCTACATCAAGCCTTTGGCCTTTTTTCAGCATAAAGGTATGTGCCGCCAGATAAGCCACCGGTGGCAGGCGTAATAAAGCCGTTGCAAGTGGCACAATCACCACATCACTCTGGTTTTGGCTTAACTGGTATAGCGTAGACAAACGCTCTGAGATCAAATCAGGGTGCGGCGAGAACACATCATAAGGCAGTGTCTCCCAATCCGGCAGCAAATGGGCTTCGATGCCTTTAGCAAAATAGGGAATCTCATCCATCAAGCGCTGCGCTTCAAACGCATTGGCAGTTAAAATCACCAGTGGCGATTGTGTTGCTTTTAAACCACAGGCCAATTCGGCCAATGCTTTACTATCTAATCCCTGACTATGGAAAGAAAAACGCTGGGGATGTCCGACGACGGGAAGTGAAACTGCCATAAAAGAATAAAATCTTATTGCTCAGGTTAGGTGAGTAGTTCTTGGCGAATCTGCCGAGTTTGCTATTATAACTGCAAGCGTCCGCTGGCTGTACCGGCATTATAATGAGGCGCTCGAGCGATAACGCTGCCTAGACTATAATCTAGGCACATTTCCGGCACGGAGAAACCATATGAACGATAAACAGGCCGTCGCGCTGGAAGCAGCCAGCTACGTCAAGAACGATATGATTGTTGGGTTGGGCACAGGTTCCACCGCCAATTACTTTATTGAGGCACTGGCTGCCCGCCAGCAAGAGGAAAACCTGCGAATCACCACAGTTGCCAGCTCCAATATCAGCATGATCAAGGCACAATCGGTTGGATTAACGGTGTTGAGTTTGGCGCAGTTAAGCCAGATTGACTTGTATGTCGATGGTGCCGACGAAATCACCTCCGATAATAGCCTGCTTAAAGGCCGTGGTTATGACCTGGTCATGGAAAAACTGCTGGCAAAGGCAGCAAAAGAATTTATTGTCGTGGCCGACAAAAGCAAACTGGTCAGCCGTATCGGCGAAAACTTCCCTATCCCGATTGAAGTAATCCCGTTTGCCTGGCAAGCAGCCAAACGCAGTATTGAGGCGATTGGCGGCACTGGCGATTTACGCGCTAACGCGGCCAAAGATGGCCTCTGTATCACCAGTCATGGCAGCCTGGTGCTGGATATGCGCTTTGATGCCAATATCGATAGCCATCAGTTGAATGCTTTGCTCAACAATATCCCCGGTGTAGTTGAGCACGGTATTTTCGCCAAGCTGGCAAGCAAAATACTGATTGCCGACCAGGGCAAGGTCGAAACGCGGTCTTAATCGCTTTTTTCGCGCTATCGCATGCGTTCTCTACCCTGTATTCCCGCACGTCACGCATGGCAATGGGCTTTTATTGCCTGTTTATGCGGGGTGCTATTCGGCTGCAACGACGCCAACTCGCCCAAGCAACGTACGTTAGAAAAACCCAAGCCAGACCCCTACACCATCCGCTTCGTCACCATCAACAGCCCTGATACCTATTTCATTGATAGCCAGAATAATTATGCAGGGCTGGAATATGACCTAGCCAAACGTTTTGTTGACTTCCTCGGATCGCCTTACAAGCTTGAATTTATTGTCGTGGAGAGCTTTGATAAGGTTTTCCCTGCCCTGATGCGCGGCGAGGCAGATATTGCTGCGGCAGATATCAGCATTACCGCTTCGCGCAAACGCCAGTTCCTGTTTGGGCCTGCCTTTAACCAGGTGCAGTCTATGGTGGTTTACAACCGTGACCACAACAGTGAACCAGTCAAGCCAGATGCGCTATTCAATAAAAGAATTGTATTGCCGAAAAGTACCAGCTTTGTCGAACGCATGCGCGAACTACAGTCTCAGCATCCGCAACTGACCTGGCGCGAAACTGAAAAGCTCAGTTCAGAACAATTGATAGAAGCCGTGGCTCGCAATGAAATTGATTTCACGGTAGCCGACAATCATCTTCTCGCCATCATGCAATATCTTTATCCGCAACTGGATGCCGGGCTGATGCTGGGTCCGGTGGATAAAATTGCCTGGGCGCTGAATAAATTTTCCGGTGAAGAAAAACTGAAGCAGGTACAGGCTTTTTTCAAGAAGATAGAGAAAGACGGCACCTTGCGTAACCTGCTTGATCGTTATTATGGCCACACCAAACGTCTGAAACAGGTAGATGTAGCGACTTTTTTAAGTAAATCCAATACTTTGCTACCCAGATATGTGCGACTGTTTAAAAGCGCTCAGGAAATCACCGACATAGACTGGCGATTGCTGGCAGCACTGAGTTACCAGGAGTCACACTGGGACAATTACAGCACATCACCGACCAATGTGCGCGGGTTGATGATGCTGACCGAGCAAACCTCTAACATGATGAATGTGACTAACCGGCTGGACCCCCAGCAAAGCATTATGGCAGGAGCTAAATTTATGCTATGGCTGAAAGACAGGCTGCCATCGCGCATTCCCGAACCCGACCGCACCTTTATGACACTGGCAGCTTATAACAATGGCGTCGGCCATCTCGAAGATGCGCGCATTATTGCGCAACGGCTGGGGTTGAATCCAGACAGTTGGGCGGATGTCAAACGCGGCTATCAACTCCTGAATGACCCTGCGCATTACGTGAATGCCAAACATGGCTACTGCAGCTGTGGCGCGCCGGTGATTTACACTGAACTGGTGCGCAGCTATTACCAGATTATGCAGAAATACTATCCTGTCTATGAACCTAACCTGGATCCGTACCGGATTGCCGATACAAAAATGCCCTGGCTGATAGCCAAGGCAGATTAGTTTAAAAGCTGTAAGTTAACTAAACTGTAATAGCCGTTTTGCCACCCATATAAGGCTGCAATACTTTCGGAATCGTCACACTACCGTCAGCATTCTGGTTATTCTCCAGCACCGCCACCAGCGTACGCCCTACCGCCAAACCGGACCCGTTCAAGGTATGCAATAACTCAGGCTTGCCATTGGCATTCCTGAATCGTGCCTGCAAACGACGCGCCTGAAAAGCTTCACAGTTAGACACAGAAGAAATCTCACGGTAAGTGTTTTGCGCAGGCAACCACACTTCCAGGTCATACGTCTTTGCAGCGCCAAAGCCCATATCGCCAGTACATAATGACACAACGCGATAAGGCAATTCTAACGCCTGCAATACGTTTTCGGCATGGGCAACCATTTCTTCCAGTGCCTGGTAACTGTTTTCAGGGTGCACGATCTGCACCATTTCCACTTTATCAAACTGGTGCTGACGGATCATGCCTTTGGTATCACGGCCATAAGAACCAGCTTCAGAGCGGAAACATGGCGTATGTGCAGTGAGTTTTATCGGCAGTGATTCCAGCGCGACGATCTCGTTGCGGACAGTATTAGTTAATGTTACTTCTGAGGTCGGTATCAAGTACCAATTTCGCTTGGTTTCCAAAATACGTGATTCAGAACCATCTTGATTAATCTGATCAAGATTCAATTCCTCCGTATGCTTGGAATTCGTGCCGCCAAAGCTTACCTGAAACAAATCTTGCTCAAATTTAGGTAGTTGGCCAGTTCCTCTTAAAGTATCTTCATTTACTATATATGGTGTATAGCATTCAGTATAGCCATGCTTTTCAGTCTGCATATCTAACATAAACTGTGAAAGGGCACGGTGCAATTTAGCTATCTGTCCTTTCATAAGAGTAAAGCGCGCAGCTGCCAATTTTGTCCCAGTATCAAAATCTAGGCCTAATGGTGCACCCACATCGGCATGGTCTTTGATTTCAAAGTCAAAACTACGTGGCGTACCCCAGCGACGGGCTTCTACATTTTGCGTTTCATCATTACCCACCGGCACGCTTTCATGCGGCAAGTTAGGCACATTCAGCATCAAGGCTTGCAAATTGGCCTGAATTTCATTCAATTGCGCTTCAGCCGCTTTTAACTCATCACCTAGTCCAGCAACTTCTGCCAGAATTGCGCTGGCATCTTCGCCTTTGGATTTTGCAATGCCAATCTGCTTGGAAGCAGCGTTACGCTTGGCCTGCAGGTTTTCGGTATTGGTCTGAATAGTTTTACGCTCGGCTTCCATGGCTTTAAAAGCATCAGCTGGAAAATCAAACTTGCGCGCTTTCAGGCGCGCAGTCACATTGTCCAAGTCGTTTCTAAGTTGTTGAATATCTAACATTTATTTTTTCGCTTTGCTGTTCAAGTATTGCTGGTCAAGTTCTTGTAAGTGGTTGAGCTTTTCGCTTATTTTACCTTCCAATCCACGTGGTGTGGGTTCGTAAAATGTCTGCGCTGGCAAATCGTCGGGAAAGTATTGCTCGCCAGCGGCATAGGCATTCGGTTCATTGTGCGCATAGCGATATTCTTTGCCGTAATCCAGCGATTTCATCAGTTTGGTGGGTGCGTTACGCAAATGTAATGGCACGGCCCGCGACTTATCTTGCGAGACAAACGCTTTGGCCTGGTTATACGCCATATAGGCAGCATTACTTTTCGCTGCCACAGCAAGGTAAATCACTGCATTGCTGAGTGCTAACTCGCCTTCTGGCGAACCAAGGCGCTCATAAATCTGGATGGCTTCCAGCGCCATCGTTTGTGCTTTAGGATCAGCCAGGCCGATATCCTCCACCGCCATGCGAACGATACGTCGTGCGAGGTATAAAGGGTCTGCGCCACCATCGAGCATGCGTACAAACCAGTACAGTGCTGCATCAGGGTTGGAACCGCGTACTGATTTATGCAAAGCGGAAATCTGGTCGTAAAACGCTTCGCCGCCTTTGTCAAACCGGCGCAATTTGCTGGCCATACTGGACTGCAAAAATGCCTCGTCAATGGTATCTATATTGGCAGTGAGGGCGCCGTTGAACAGCCCTTCAGAAAAGTTAAGCAAGCGCCTGGCGTCGCCATCGGCGTAATCTAATACCTGTTCTTTGACCTTATTATTAAGGGTAACCTTTGGCGCCATTTTGAGGCGTGCACGTTCAAGTAATTCAGCCAGCTCATCTTCAGTCAACGCGGACAGCACAAACACCTGTGAACGGCTTAGCAACGCGCTATTTACTTCAAATGAAGGGTTTTCGGTTGTTGCGCCGATAAAAGTGATGAGTCCGCTTTCAACAAATGGCAGAAACGCATCCTGCTGGCCTTTGTTAAAGCGGTGCACCTCATCCACAAACAGAATGGTATTGCGGCCGCTTTGCTGCAATGTCAGCTCGGCACGCTCTACCGCTTCACGTATATCCTTGATACCGGACAATACCGCAGATAAAGGTACGAATTCCGCATCGGCAGTCTGTGCAATCAAACGCGCCAGGGTAGTTTTGCCGACGCCCGGCGGCCCCCACAAAATCATGGAGGGCAATTTGCCGGATTCAAACGCGCGACGCAGCGGTTTACCTTCACCCAGCAAATGCGTTTGCCCGACCACTTCGTTCAGTGTTTTGGGGCGCAGTTGCTCGGCTAGCGGTACTGAAGAAGGCGTTGCGGGCTCAAACAGGGAAGACATATTACGTATGCGGTGGTGAAGATTTACTCACCCACCACATCCACCCCTTTTGGCACGGTAAACAGGAACTGTGAAGTGTTTAATGACGGATTGACTTCAACATTTGAAAACACAATATGCGTACTCTGGCTAAAGGCATCCACCAGCCGCATTTCTGCGAGCTTGCCATGGTCAAACGAGATAATCACCACCTGGAAACCACTGTCTTTTTGTTTTGGCTTGGCTTGCACGCGTTGCAAGCCTTCATAATCCACTAGCCGCGTCAGACGGAAACTTTCCTCCACATTTGGTCCACCGGCCAATAAGGCAGCCGGGCTGGTGCCTAACACTTTATCCAGGGTACGAACGCTGACCTGCTGCAAATCGACATCAAATAAAAATACCTGGTGGCCGTCGCTGATGATTTGCTGCTCAAAAGGCTTTTGATAATCCCAGCGGAATTTGTTAGGCCGTTGCAGCAGCATATTACCGTTCACTTCCTGCAGCTTGCGACCCTTCTGGTCAAATACAGTTTGTGTGAATTTGGCACGCATCGATTGCGTAGATTGGTAAAACTGCTTTAAATCATCTACGCCATCGGCGTACGCTGTCAATGGCGGAATCATACCTATCACTAATAGAGCAGCGCCGAATTGCGCACGTATCCGTGAAAAAACTGCACCGCCTGGCTTTTGGTTATTAAAAAGATTACTCATGGTCACCTCCAGCTTTTACCAATACTTCACGGTTACCATTACTTTGCATCGCGGATACCAAACCTGCACGCTCCATATCTTCAATTAATCTTGCCGCCCTGTTATAGCCTATGCGCAACTGGCGTTGCACAGAGGAAATAGACGCGCGGCGGGTTTTCAGCACAATCGCAACCGCTTCATCATACAGTGGATCTTTTTCGCCACCGGCATCCTCGCCACCACCCAGCACGCCATCGATGTCGCCACCTTCGGTCTCATTGGTCAGAATGCCTTCAATGTAATTAGGTTCACCCTGCGCCTTGAGGAAGTTAACCACATTATGCACTTCTCCATCGCTAACGAAGGCTCCATGGATACGCTGCGGATAACCGCTACCTGGTGGCAGGTAGAGCATATCGCCTTGACCCAAAAGCGTTTCAGCGCCCATCTGGTCAAGAATCGTGCGTGAGTCAATTTTGCTCGAAACCTGGAAAGCCACCCGGGTCGGCACGTTGGCTTTGATCAAACCGGTAATCACATCTACTGAAGGGCGTTGTGTTGCCAATACAAGATGGATACCGGATGCACGCGCTTTTTGTGCCAGGCGGGCAATCAGCTCTTCTACTTTCTTGCCGACGACCATCATCAGGTCGGCCAACTCATCGATCACGACAACAATCAATGGCATTTCGTCCAACGGCTCCGGCTCATCCGGTGTCAGGCTGAACGGGTGCGGAATCGAAGCGCCTTGCTTTTTGGCTTCCTGGATTTTCTGGTTATAACCGGCCAGATTACGTACGCCTAAAGTAGACATCAGTTTGTAACGGCGTTCCATCTCGGCCACGCACCAGTTCAATGCATTAGCGGCCTGGCGCATATCCGTCACTACTGGCGCCAGCAAATGCGGAATGCCCTCATACACGGACAACTCCAGCATTTTCGGGTCAATCAGGATCATTCGCACACGATTGGACTCTGACTTGTAGAGCAGGCTCAGGATCAGCGCATTAATAGCAACCGATTTACCGGAACCGGTCGTACCCGCGACCAGCACATGCGGCATTTTTGCTAGGTCGGCCACAATCGGCTTACCGGCAATATCTTTACCCATGGCAATCGCGATAGGTGAATTCATATCGGCATACGCCTGGCTGCCCATGATTTCAGACAGGGAAACAATCTGGCGTTTGGGGTTAGGAATTTCCAGACCCATATAACTTTTGCCGGGAATGGTTTCGACAACACGCACGCTGATCACTGACAATGCCCGCGCCAGGTCTTTGGACAAATTGGTAATCTGGCTACCTTTTACGCCAGGTGCAGGGTCCAGCTCATAGCGCGTAATCACGGGGCCAGGCTGGGCGAGCACGACTTTGACTTCGATACCGAAATCCATCAGCTTGCGTTCAATCAGGCGTGAGGTGAAATCCAGGGTTTCTGCCGATTGTAATTCCACAGATTGATTAGGGGCATCCAGCAAATGCAGTGCTGGCAAGCCTTCCTGCTCAATGGCTTCAAACAAAACGGTTTGTTTTTCTTTAATCACACGTTCACTGGGCACTACCAGTACTTCAGGCACGGCAATTTCTACAGGTTTGCGGTCTTCAACGCGTTTACGTTCAGACTCGACAAACTCTTCACGCGCCTGCAAAGCCTGGCGCCCGACTTTGCGGTCTTGCCAATCCTGAAACTTCAGTGTGCTCCATTGGTGAAATTGAATCACCCATTCACCCAGACGCTCGCTCATTGTGATCAGCGACCAGCCTGTGAACAGGCTGAAAGCCGTTGCAAACAGTACCAGCAGTAGCATGGTAGAACCGGCAAATCCAAACATATTGCGCAACAGGTGATCTATGCCGCTGCCAATGACGCCGCCCTGTTTTAAAGGGAAGTCAGCAGGAAAGCTGACCAGGTGGCCGGATTCAAGCGCGGCAGAAGCCAATATCAGCAACGCAAAACCGACGCCATTTAACCACCAGTCCTGTCTTTCAATGGCATCCAGATGCAGTCGCTCATACATCAACCACACCACATAAAAGGCCAGCACCACAAACCACCATGAAGAAAAACCAAATAAAGAGAGCAGCACATCGGCAATCCAGGCGCCGACTGTGCCACCGGCATTATGAATAATGTCATTCTCGCCGATCGCATGAGTCCACCCTGGGTCTTCATGCGAGTATGATGCAAGGATCACTGCCAGAAATACACCAAGCGCAGCCAATGCAATCCAGCTGACTTCGCGCAGCAATTTGGCGTCGCGCAGCTGTTTTTCTGTCGACACTTTTTCCAAACGTGCATTGGATACATTTTTTTTATTAAAAAACAATGCGTTATCTCTTTCTTTACGCAAGTGAACTTAAATGATTATAACAAAATCAAATTGCACACAGGCACTCTAGCTTTTAAAATACATTCAACGACAACAAGGAGACATCATGGATATTGGTATTAATAATAAAGACCGCCACGAAATTGCAGAGGGCGTATCAAAACTGTTGGCAGATACATACACTTTGTACCTGAAAACCCACTACTTCCATTGGAATGTCACCGGGCCAATGTTCAATACATTGCACCTGATGTTTGAAACACAATATACAGAACTGGCACTGGCGGTTGATGCAATTGCCGAGCGTATTCGTTCACTGGGTGTACATGCGCCAGGTACTTACGCACAGTTCTCCAAATTGACCTCTATCGAGGAAACTGTGGATGTGCCAAAAGCACAGGACATGATCAGCGAACTGGTCGCCGGTCACGAAGCTGTCTGTCGTACTGCACGTAGTGTATTCCCAGCCGCAGAAAAAGCCGCTGATGAAGCGACTGCTGATTTGCTGACACAGCGTTTACAAGTGCATGAAAAAACCGCATGGATGTTACGTAGCTTGTTAGAGAAATAAGCTACGTATGCGGTTTTTCGGCGAAGGCTAACTCGGCGAAGCCGATGTTAAGTAAACGGCCGTAGCCAAAAGACTGCTTGGATGCTCAGAAGCTTGCTTGAAAAGTAACTCCAAGCAGTCTTTCAGTGTAGGCTAACCTTCAGGTTACGCCAAAACTAAAAAACTGCGTGGATGTTACGTAGCTTATTAGAGAAATAACCTCTTTTGCATTGCAAAGGCGGTGCAATTTAATTAGCTATTAAATCTGGGGATGAAACCTTGTAACAAGTGATTTCATCCCCATTTTATTGAACAGATTAAACCAAAAAAGAAAGAAAAGTATGGCTACCAAGCATGCGCGTTTATTGATTCTAGGCTCCGGTCCTGCCGGTTACAGTGCAGCCGTCTATGCGGCCCGCGCCAACTTAAATCCGGTCCTTATCACTGGCCTGGCGCAAGGCGGTCAATTAATGACGACGACTGAAGTGGATAACTGGCCTGCGGATGCTGACGGCGTGATGGGGCCGGAATTGATGGAGCGTTTTCAGAAACACGCTGAGCGTTTTAATACCGAAATGATTTTTGACCATATCCACACCACGCACCTGAAAGAAAAGCCTATCCGCCTAGTGGGTGATAATGGTGAATATACTTGTGATGCGCTGATTATTGCGACCGGCGCCTCAGCCAAATACCTAGGCCTGCCAAGTGAAGAAGCGTTTGCAGGTAAGGGCGTTTCTGCCTGTGCTACTTGTGATGGCTTTTTCTACCGTAACCAGGAAGTGGCTGTCATTGGTGGCGGTAACACTGCTGTCGAAGAGACCCTGTATCTGTCCAACATCGCCAGCAAAGTGACTTTGGTGCACAGGCGCGACAAATTCAAAGCTGAAGCGATCCTGGTTGATAAATTAATGGAACGCGTCAAAGAAGGCAAAGTAGTGCTGGAAACATTTCATACCCTGGACGAAGTCTTGGGCGACAACACCGGTGTGACCGGCATGCGCCTGAAGGATGTGAATTCCAGCACGACAAAGGATGTGCCGCTTAAAGGCGTATTTATTGCCATTGGTCACCAGCCGAATACCCAGATATTTGAAGGACAGCTGGATATGGAAGGTGGCTACATCGTTACCCAGGCTGGACGCCAGGGTAACTTTACTGCGACCAGCGTGCCAGGTGTATTTGCGGCAGGCGATGTGCAGGACCATATCTACCGTCAAGCCGTGACCAGCGCAGGTACCGGTTGTATGGCCGCACTGGATGCTGAGCGCTATCTGACAAACCTGGAATAAGTTCGGCCCGGATATTTAGTCACAAATACGCAGCCAATAAAAAGCGCACCCTAAGCTAATATAACTAGGGTGCGCTTTTTTCTTTTAGAATGCAGTCTTGAGCTAGTAAAATATATCGCCATGACCAGTGACCTGCCAAACACAGAGGATGACGACGACATTCACCTGTTCCTTGAAGCAGTCAGAGGCGCACGCCCGGTAGAGCCCAAGCGTATCCTGCATGCACCAAAAAAACCAAAACCTATTCCCCGGCAATTGATTCGTGATGAGCAACAGGCGCTAAGGGATTCATTAAGTGATCACTATATTCCTGCGCATGAACTGGAGAGTGGCGAAGAATTACTTTATTTGCGTGATGGGCAATCGCCTGTCATCTTAAGCAAACTTCGGCGTGGTCACTGGGTAGTGCAGGCACATATCGACTTGCACGGATTAATCAGTGATGAAGCAAGACTTTATGTATCTGAATTTATCGCTGACTGTAAAAAGCGTGGTTTGCGTTGCGTACGCATCGTACACGGCAAAGGATTAGGCTCTAGAAATAAAGAGCCGGTGCTTAAACACAAGTTGAGAAACTGGCTGATGCAAAAAGACGAAGTGATTGCTTATGCGCAGGCCAGGCAGACAGATGGTGGCAGTGGCGCGGTAATTGTGTTGCTTAAAGCTTAAAACGCGATCCCGTTATCCGGGACGCGTTTTTCATTTCAGAGCGTTATCCATTCAGGGTAAAACTTTCGCTCACATCCCGAATTACCGCTTTACTCCCAATAACGACGTGGCTTATGTGCTCCATGCCCTTTGCCAGGTCTTGGATGAAAATCCGAAGCACCGTAGGCCACAGGACGATAAATCACCGGTACAGGTTGAATCTGGGTGTAATGCGGCCTCATCCTAACAGTCACATCCATCACCGGACCAGGGTCCCTATCCATTAAAGTGCTGTATTGACGGCCCTGATACTCATAATTGACCATATAGCCAGTCGTCACCATTTGCCATTGGTCAACCACTACACACTGTTCAACCGGGCGTGTCACTACACGCTCCTGGCTATATACATTCTGGTTACCGACCCGATCACCCACAATCGCGCCAACACCTGCACCGACTGCAGCCGCAGCGACGCGCCCACCGCCTTTACCAATCGTACTGCCCAATAAACCACCGGCCACCCCTCCGATAATGGCACCAGTGTTAGAACGCTGAGGTTGCGCATACACACTTTCGCGCACATAGGCAGTTTGACATTCCTGGCGGGGCTGGTTGACACGCTGCACTTGCGGACTGACCGACAGCACGCGCGCCCTGTCAATAAACGTTTGATCAGCAAACGCCATCTGGCTGGTTGCCATTAATACAACACTTACTGATATGAGTTTTCGCATTCACTTTTTCCTCTCAACAAAACCTGCTTGATGCAGTTATTTGCATAACGTGCATTCAATCATGAGAGACGACTGCTAGATGTATCGGTCTGTGGCGGATTTGTATCGATGCAGATACAGATTTTTTACTGACTGCTATTGGCGAGTTTGAGTAATTCGCCGCGCTGCTGTATTTCAATCACGCCGCGGCCCATTGAAAGCCAGCCCTTTTGTTCCAGCCGTTTTAACTGGCGGCTGATGACTTCGCGCGCGGTGCCCAGTTCATCGGCAATCTGCTGATGCGTCCGTTGAATGGTGTTATTGCCTACATCCAGCAGACACTTAGCGAGGCGCGCATCCAGCGTCTGAAAAGCCACTTCATCCAGCAGCACAATCAGGTCGCTGATCAATGCCCCGTAATTCTGCATCACATATTGCCGAAATACCGGGGAATCTATCATCAGGCGCTGAAAAATCGCATCCGGCACAATCACATCCTGGATCTCTTCCTCCACAATAGTGGAAGCTGGATATTGGCTATTGCCTAACAGGCAGGTGGTGGTAATGACGCAGGTTTCACCGGCGCCTACGCGGTAAAGCAGGATTTCGCGTCCGCTGGCAGACATTTTGTAAACACGTGAACGGCCCTTCAGGCGTAAAACATAGCCACTACAGTGATCGCCCTCCTGGTAACCAATCGTGCCCACCGGCGCTTCTACGATACGGGCATATTGCAATAATAATTTTTTATTCGACTCTTCAAGTGCTTCCAGCTCGGGAAACAGACTCATCCATGACAGTGATTGCATAATATCCAGTTCCCCAGTTTGTTTTTTATTTTGAGTCTGCACGTTAACGCAGAACTTCCAACGACACACTTTTATGCGATAAACTTTATCATAATTGAGTCATCAGCTATCAAAGTAGTGACAATCATCAGGACATATTCTGCTTGTCCTTATTGATTCGTATCACTGGCTATTGATCTGGGAATCAATGAATCCATTCAAATAATATAAAAATAATGATCTTCAATAGGGGTATTACGCAGATGTCGGAAATTGCAGCAAATATTTTTGAGCAGTTGAGAGCGTCGGCCGACCAAGCCAGCAGTCTTTTGAAAGTGATGGCAAACAGCGACAGGTTGATGCTGTTGTGCCAGCTGTCGCAAGGTGAAAAGTCTGTCAGTGCACTGGAAACCAGTTTGAATTTACGCCAACCCAGCCTGTCACAACAATTAACCGTCTTGCGTGAAGCGCAACTGGTGACTACCCGCCGGGAAGGCAAAAATATGTATTACAGTATCAGCAGCCCCGCTGCGCTGTCTGTCATACAGGTACTGCACCGTGAGTTTTGCCAAAAAGCCGTCGCAATCCAGTTTTAAGAATGCCCAGGAGCCAGTATGGATATCAAAAAAATTGATCAACGCTTTAGTACCAGCGGTCAATTAACTGAAGCCGATTTGGAAACCGTCGCCAGTCAGGGTTTCAAATTAGTGATCAATTTCCGCCCGGATAATGAAGGTGGAGAGGCACAACCAACCAATGCAGCGCTTGCCGAAAAAGCCAGAGCATTAGGGCTGGCTTATGCCTATATACCTGTGATTCCCAACCAGATTCAACCTGAGCATGTCAATCAGTTACGCGCCCTGCTCAGCCAGCATCAAGGGTCAGCGCTTGGCTTTTGCCGTACCGGCAACCGGGCCAATAACGTTTATCAGCAAACATTACAGTCTGACGCCATGAACAAACCAGACTGTTGCAGCCAGCAAGGCGGTGACGGACAGAACCTGTCGTCACGTGTGCTAGGCTGGCTAAAACGTTAATGATTCCCTGAATAAGTCGTCCCGCAAAATGAAGTGCCAGGCGCACGGCATGCAGAAACCGGCATACTTGCAATATGTATAAAAGTTTCGAGTACCGTGCAACGGCAATTCGCTCGCACAGACACTTAATTCCGTTTATCTTGAATTCTGACCTCATTACTTAGGGAAAAATATTATGAGTCACATATCCTATGACATTGTCATTGTGGGAGGCGGCAGCGCTGGCAGCGCACTTGCGGCAAGTGTAAAAAAGCGCGCGCCATCACTCACCATTGCCATCATCGAACCTTCCGATAAACACTATTACCAACCCGCCTGGACATTAGTAGGCGCAGGCGAATTTGATGTCAACAAAACCGTCAGGCCAATGGCTGAGGCTATTCCAGACGGTATTACCTGGTTACAGGCAGCGGTGACGGAATTTCAGCCGACTGAGAAACAAGTGGTTACAGACAAGCTAGGCACTATTCAATACACACAACTGGTGGTTGCGGCGGGCTTGAAGCTGAACTGGGAAGGCATTAAAGGCCTGACTGAGACGTTAGGCAAAAATGGCGTTACTTCCAATTACCGGTTTGATCTGGCACCTTATACCTGGCAACTGGTACAGCAACTGGAATCAGGTGAGGCGATTTTCACTCAACCACCCATGCCGATCAAATGCGCGGGTGCTCCACAAAAAGCACTTTATCTTTCATGCGCAGAATGGCAAGGCAAAAACCGCTTGGGTCATATTAAAGCTTCATTCTATAGCTCAACACCGGCGTTGTTTGGCGTAAAAGAGTACGTTGAGCCTTTAATGCAATATATCCGCCGTTATAAAGTTAACCTTAATCTCAATAGCACATTGGTAGAAGTAGATGGCCCAGCCAAAACGGCCTGGTTCAATGTGAAAGATGCGGATGGCAATGTGACCCGTATCAGCAAACCGTTTGATTTACTGCATGTAGTGCCACCACAAACAGCACTGGATTTCTTGAAGCAAAGCCCGTTAGTAAATGCGGATGGCTGGGTGGAAGTGGATCAGCACAGCTTGCAGCATGTCCGTTACCCTGAAGTATTTGGTGTCGGCGATTGCACCAGCACGCCTAATGCCAAAACCGCTGCAGCCGCGCGCAAGCAAGTCGTGATCGCTGCCGAAAACCTGCTGGCGCAACGTGAAGGAAAAGCGTTGCCTTCGCGCTACGACGGTTATGGTTCGTGCCCGCTGACGGTAGAAAAAGGCAAAATCATCCTCGCCGAATTCGGGTATGGTGGCAAGATTGTGCCTACGTTCCCCTGGGATTCCACCAAACCGCGCCGCTCTGCCTGGTTGCTGAAGAAGTATGTTTTACCATGGCTATACTGGAACCTGATGCTTAAGGGACGCGAATGGCTGGCCCGTTGCGGCGCCTGCGGTTAAAAGACTATTCGGCAAGAAAGGTTTTTAACCATTGCAAAGTCAATGCAACGCCAAAACCATTGACCTCACTTGCTACCGCACCTAGCCCGTCTTTGTGCGCACAAGAAGACAAATCGACGTGACACCATGAGATGTTGCCTTCTAAAAACTTGCCCAGAAAGCGTGCGGCAATGATGTGATCAGCATCGCTTTCCATAGTGCATTGCTTGATATCGGCAATCTCGCTATCCAGCTCGCTGTCGTAATCCTCGGCATACGGAAAAACAACTACGCGCTCGCCGCTGACGATACCCGCCTCAGCTACTTGAGACGCCAAGGCCTGTGAATTGGCTATAATGCCACTCATACGCGTGCCCAAAGCTGTTTGCATGCTGCCGGTCAGGGTTGCGAAATCCAGGATCGCATCCGGCTTTTCACGGCTGGCTAGTGTTAAGGTATCTGCCAGCACCATGCGCCCTTCGGCATCGGTGTGCACAATTTCAATGGTCATGCCATTGAGCGCCGTCACCACATCGTTTTGCTTATAAGCATTAGGCCCGATATGGTTTTGCGCGAGGGCCAGCCAGCAATCCACATTAACCGGCAATTGTTGGGTGCTAATGGCTTGCAAAATGCTGACTGCCACCGCACTGCCATTCATATCCTGGTGCATACCCTGCATATATTTTGAAGACTTGAGGTTATGGCCGCCAGTATCGAAGCAAATACCTTTGCCTACCAATGCCAGGGTTTTCGATGCTTGTGCATGACGGTAAGACAGTTTTACGATGGCGGCATCTTGCGGCTCAGACCCTTGTGCGACCGCCACAAAAGCGCCAGCGCCCATGGCTTTCAGTTGTTCGACATTCCATTCGGCATACTGCCAGTTTTGCTCGCTGGCTAATGCCTGCAAGCGCTCCCTGTATAACTTTGGCGTCTGCTGATTGGGCGGTGTTAGCGTAAGTGTGCGGCATAAAGTGTTAGCGGCGGCAGTAGCTTCTACTTCAGTCATCCACGGCAATGCATCAATGCCAAATATGCAGATATCTTTTAACCCGGCTAATTTAGCGTCGCGCTTTAACGCAGGTAAATTCTGAGCATTCACTAGCGCGACATATGCGGCCAACTTTGCAACGGAATCTATGGCTTGCCCGTAAACAGCCATTGCAAGTCTGGTTGGTCGTTCGGCGAGCAGCGGTTTAAGTGCTTGCCTGAGCAAAGTCTGCTGCTCAAAAACTGACTGTGCAGTTTTAAGCTGCACCATACTGATCAATGCCCCATCAGCCAATTCTAAATAAACAGGCTTGTCCTCTATATCCTTCAACGTGGATTGGCTGCGTTTGAGTTTATTTTCCAGCGAGGGTTGAAATGGCATGGTTGCTGGCAATACATCAACAAATACCAGTAATACATGCTGCGAAAAATCCAGTATGGATGATTCGTTTAAGGCTAAATTATGGGACCAGTTAATATGCATACAGTCAGAAAACACTCTTATATAAAATATCAAATAAACGTAGCAAATACCTGTAGTTAGGCATTGTTAATTCAAGCAAAACTTGACCAAAAGCACTAAAAAAGAGACACTTATGGCTGATTGAAAGGTTGGCCTCGCCATCACCATGGCGGCGCGCAACGTGATACCATTAAAATAACAAGTATCCGACTTCGGAACCCCTTCTTGGTAATCAACAATTGCTCAACTCCAGGCACTGATATTTGGTAAGTACAGACCTGGATTATACGCACAGCGACTTAAAACTCGGAGAATCCTCACGCATGGCAACGCATTCGCAAGCACACCTCAATGAAACTGATGCTCAAGAAACCCAGGAATGGTTAGACGCACTCAGCGCAGTTATTGAGAATGAAGGGCCAGAACGTGCCCACTTCCTGCTGGAAGCAATGATTGATCAGGCCCGCCGTTCAGGCGGCCATTTGCCGTACAAAGCAACGACTTCATACGTCAACACGATTCCTACACATCAACAGAGCAAACTACCTGGCGACCCGGAGATGGAGCGCCGCATTCGCGCGCTGATCCGCTGGAACTCAATCATGACCGTGCTGCGCGCAAATGAAAAATCGCCAGGCATCGGTGGTCATATTGCCAGCTTCCAGTCAGCGGCTACTTTGTATGACGTTGCTTTTAACCATTTTTTCCGCGCTGCAAACGAAAGTTTTGGTGGCGACTGTGTGTATTTCCAGGGCCATTCGTCCCCAGGCGTGTATGCACGTGCTTTCCTGGAAGGCCGTATCACAGCAGAGCAAATGGATAACTTCCGCCAGGAAACCGGCGGCAATGGTCTTTCCAGCTATCCTCACCCATGGTTGATGCCTGATTTCTGGCAGTTTCCAACGGTGTCTATGGGGCTAGGCCCACTGGCTGGTATTTACCAGGCACGCTTCCTCAAATATCTGCATAACCGCGGCATTGCAGACACTGCTGACCGTAAAGTATGGGTATTCTGCGGCGATGGAGAGATGGATGAGCCGGAATCACAAGGCGCGATTTCACTGGCCGCGCGTGAAGGCCTGGATAACCTGATTTTCGTCATTAACTGTAACCTGCAACGCCTGGACGGCCCGGTGCGTGGTAACGGCAAGATTATTCAGGAACTCGAATCCAACTTCCGTGGTGCGGGCTGGAATGCGATCAAAGTCATCTGGGGTTCTTACTGGGATCCATTGCTGGCCATGGACAAAGATGGTCTTCTCCGCAAACGCATGGAAGAATGCGTGGATGGCGAATACCAGAACTTCAAGCAAAAAGGTGGCGCGTATACGCGTGAACACTTCTTTGGCAAGTACCCTGAGCTGCGCGAAATGGTGGCTGCGATGTCTGATGCAGACATCTGGCGCCTGAACCGTGGCGGTCATGATCCGCATAAAGTCTATTCTGCCTATCACGCAGCGGTAAATCACAAAGGTCAACCAACCGTCATTCTGGCGAAAACCGTGAAGGGTTATGGCATGGGCGACGCCGGTGAAGGCCAGAACACTACTCACCAGCAAAAAAGCATGGACATTTCTTCACTGAAAGCTTTCCGTGACCGCTTTGACCTGGCATTGACTGATGAACAGGTAGAAAGCTTGTCTTACTACCATCCAGGCGAAGATAGCCCGGAAATCAAGTATATGATGGAACGTCGCGCGGCATTGGGTGGCTTTGTACCAGCCCGTCGCCGTAAAGGTAACGAACTGACCGTGCCTGAGCTATCTGCCTTTGAAAATATGCTAGGCGCTACCGGTGAGCGTGAAATTTCTACCACCATGGCGTTTGTGCGTATCCTGTCCACTTTGGTGAGAGACAAGCAGGTTGGTAAATACGTAGTGCCTATTGTGCCGGATGAAGCCCGGACCTTTGGTATGGAAGGCATGTTCCGCCAACTGGGTATTTACTCTTCTGTCGGCCAGTTGTACGAACCACAGGATTCTGACCAGGTGATGTTCTACAAGGAATCACAAAGCGGACAGATCCTGGAAGAAGGCATTAACGAGGCTGGTTCATTCGCCAGCTGGCTGGCAGCTGCGACGTCTTACAGCGTCACCGGCACCCAGATGATCCCGTTCTACATTTACTACTCAATGTTCGGTTTCCAGCGTATCGGCGACTTTGCCTGGGCCGCTGGCGACAGCCGTGCACGTGGCTTCCTGCTAGGTGCAACCGCAGGTCGTACCACATTGAACGGCGAAGGCTTGCAGCATGAAGATGGCCATAGCCACCTGATGTCAGCGACAATCCCGAACTGCATCAGCTATGACCCGACCTTTGCTTACGAACTGGCCGTGATCATCCAGGAAGGCATGCGCCGCATGGTGCAAAACCAGGAAGATGTGTATTACTACATCACCCTGATGAACGAGAACTACAGCCATCCAGCGATGCCGGAAGGCAGTGCCGAAGGCATCCTGAAAGGCATGTACAGCTTCAGTAAATCCAAAGCCAAAGGCCCAAAAGTACAACTGATGGGTTCCGGCGTGATCCTGCGTGAAGTGATTGCTGCGGCCGAATTACTGGAAAAAGACTGGGGCGTGTCTGCCGATATCTGGAGCGTAACCAGCTTTACTGAATTGCGTAGAGACGGTATTGATGCCGAGCGTCAAAACCTGCTGAATCCTGAAGCCAAGCCAAAACTAAGCTACGTGGCACAGTCACTGGCTAATGCAGAAGGACCGGTGATTGCGTCTACCGACTACATGCGCTCATTTGCCGACCAGATCCGCAACTACGTCAGCAACCGTTTTGTAACACTGGGTACAGATGGTTACGGTCGTTCTGACTCCCGTGAAGCATTGCGCAGTTTCTTTGAAGTTGACCGCTACTACGTCGTATTAGCCGCGTTGAAAGCCCTGGCTGACGACGGCAAATTGCCAGCGACAAAAGCCACTGAGGCGATCAAGAAATACAATATTGATATCAGCCGCGCTAACCCGACAACGATTTAATTTGCCATTATCGGTGCTGCTTAGTGCAGTACCGCGTTTTTATAAAAGGTTTAACACATGAGCTTAAAAGAAGTTCTCGTGCCAGATATTGGCAACTTTGACAGTGTAGACGTCATTGAAGTCCTGGTCAGCGTGGGTGACACGGTGGCAAAAGAAGACTCTTTGATCACCGTTGAGTCTGACAAAGCCTCGATGGATATCCCCTCATCCCTTGCTGGTGTCGTCAAAGAAATCCACATTAATGTGGGCGATAAAACCAAGCAAGGCGCGTTGATCATTACCTTGGATACCGCTGGCGAAGCGGCTCCGGCTGAGAAATCAGCACCACAACCAACCGCTACGCCTGTAGTGGCCACGGTTAAGGTAGATGAAAAAACAGTCGCGATTCCAGAGCCTAGCCGCCCTATCGCTGAAGCGCCGCAGGTCGTGCAACCGCAATCCACACCAAATCCGGTTGCTGAATCCAGCGTAGGTGCAACAGGCAAGCTGGCACATGCCAGCCCTTCCGTACGCAAATTTGCGCGTGAACTGGGTGTGAACCTGTCATTGGTTAAGGCAACTGGCCCCAAGAACCGTATTGTGCAAAGTGACGTGCAAGCCTATGTCAAAGGCGAGCTATCCAAGCCGCGTAGTGAAAATATGGGCATTGGTACAGGCTTAAGCACATTGCCTATGCCGGTAATCGATTTCAGCCAGTTTGGCACAATCGAAAACAAACCTTTATCACGTATCAAAAAACTGTCCGGTGCCAACTTGCACCGTAACTGGGTCACCGCTCCGCACGTCACCCAATTTGACGAAGCTGACATCACAGATCTGGAAGATTTCCGCAAATCTATGCTGGTCGAAGCTGAAAAGCGCGGCGTGAAGCTGACATTGCTGGCTTTCCTGATGAAGGCAGTGGTTAATGCATTGCGCACATACCCTAACTTCAATGCATCACTGTCACCTGAAGGTGATAGCCTTATCCTCAAGCAATATTACAACATTGGCTTTGCCTGCGACACGCCGGATGGTTTGGTCGTGCCAGTGGTACGTGACGTCAACCAGAAAGATGTGATGGATATTGCACGCGACCTGGCTGACCTGTCTGCCAAAGCCCGTGAGCGCAAGCTGAAGGTTGAAGAAATGCAAGGCGGTTGCTTTACCATTTCCAGCCTGGGCGGTATCGGCGGTACCATGTTCACCCCTATCATCAACTGCCCTGAAGTGGCGATCTTGGGGGTTTCACGTGCTGCGATGCAACCAGTCTATAACAAAGATTCAGGCGGGTTTGATCCACGCCTGATCATGCCATTGTCACTGTCATACGATCACCGTGTGATTGATGGGGCTGATGGCGCAAGATTCACCAGCCACCTGCGTGTGATGCTAAGTGATGTAAGACGTTTGTTGCTGTAATTCTTTGACATTACAAAAATAAAGGGCGCATTCAGCGCCCTTTATTTTTTTAAGATTCTACAAGCAGTTTCATAAAATCACCTTCTTTGATAAGTAGCTTGTCAGTGATTGGCCATTGATAAAGATAAATCCAGACCTGTTCGAATATGTTCCCATCCATGGTACTAATAGGTGTGGTGATACGCTTGTATTCAGCAGGTTGCGCATGCTGCGCACTGCACTCTTCATAATCATCTAATATCGCCAACGCGGTTTCCGGATCAATTAACCTGTAAAGCTCACCATATGCACGGTCATTGATATCATCAGAGGCAATCACTCCGGGATAATAACTGATCTGGTACATATGCCCCTGAAACCAGCCTTCCGTTAAAAATTCAGCGTGCACGGAAAGATATTCTGCCATCTTATTCGAATTACCTTTACGCAGCGTTCCGTAAACAAATAGCAAATCAGACATATAAAACTTTAAAACAGCACCAACTGTGCGCTAGTGGGTTTATGACGCCAGGATTCTGGCACTTTAAACAGATCTGTACGAAAACCGGTCCGCTCGCCGGACATGCCCAGTTTCTGGCAACTTAGCTTGAATCTGTTCGCCAGCAAATCCGCAAAAATTCCTTTGCCACGCATACGCTTGCCAAAATCACTTTGATAACTCTTACCACCACGGCTTTGCTTAACCAGGCTCATGACATGCTGTGCTTTTAACGGAAAGTACTGTTGTAACCATTCTTCAAACAAATTAGTCAGTTCGTGCGGCAAACGCAGGAAAACATAACCTGCTTTTCTTGCACCAGCCTGATACGCTTTTTCGAGGATTTGCTCCATGTGACTATCAGTCAATGCCGGAATCACCGGTGCGACCATGACACCTGTAGGTATTCCCGCCTCGCTTAATTTGCGCAAGGTTTCAAAGCGTCGTTCAGGCGCAGCAGCACGTGGTTCCAGACGGCGCGCAATCTGCCTGTCTAAAGTCGTAATGCTGAGGTAAATAGTGGCCAGGCCTTTGGCAGCCATAGGCGCTATCAAATCAATATCGCGTTCGACTAATGACGATTTAGTGACCATGCTGAAAGGATGATTCGCTTCACTAAGCACTTTTATCACCTGGCGCGTAAGCTGATATTCCCGTTCAATCGGCTGGTAGCCATCGGTATTCATCGCCAGGGCAATCGGTGCACATTTGTATTTGGGATGGGCCAATTCCTTTTTAAGCAGATCCACCACATCCGGTTTCATCAGTAATTTTGATTCGAAATCGAGCCCTGGTGACATGCCTAAAAAAGCATGGGTAGGACGGGCATAGCAATAAATGCAGCCATGCTCACAACCACGGTAAGGATTCAGGGTGCGGTCAAAAGGTAAGTCTGGCGATTGAATGTAGTTGATGACTGACTTGGCCGCGTCCAGCATCACTTCAGTGCGTAGCGGTGGCGGCTCTTCATCCAGGCTGCCCCAGCCATCATCGAGCGATTCGCGGGTGTGCGGGTCAAAGCGGCTAACCTGGTTACTACTCGCCGCGCGGCCTTTGTAGATAAGCGGTTTTTCATTCATCAAACATCATCCTGAAAAAAGGCCTCTGACAAAATGCTATTCGTTGTTGTTTTTAACCTGCCAAAACCTTAAGTTAAATAGAACGTTAATCGATTGTTGGAATCGATTAACGTTATTCTGAAATCACGCGTATCTCTGAATTGATGAGCGTTTGACTGCAACTGCTAGCGTGTTTCGGTATTCCTAACGCTTTTCTGAAATCCACTGGCAAGCGACCGCACTCCAGTAAGGTAACGATTGCAATGCCAGCATGGAAACCCATAATTGCGCATCCAGATTACTGAACCCACGCGCGTACAACATGGCTGAACCGCTTAAAACCAGCAGGATAAGGATCAGTAATTCTTCTTTAATTGGATCAATCAATTGCCAGTTGCTGAGTTTACCCTTGGTTTTGTTGGTAACCACGAACACGCCTGCTTTGTGAGTGAGGCCACCGATAATCCCCCTGGCAATGGCATGAGATAAACCGAGGCTGGCCAGCGAAGCACCAAAAATATCGGTCCAGCTGCAATGCATGGTTTTACGGTAAAGCACCGGCCCCAGAATTGCCTTGATGGCCAGGAAACACAGGATAGGCACAATCATGACGACTACCGGCAGACTAAAGTGTTTCGGGAATACCAGCATGGCAACCGTCCATAACACGGAGCCAAGGGTAAATATCAGTTGCAACGCTTCACCAAACCAGCCAAACCAGCCGGTGAGAAAGTGATAGCGCTGGCTGAAATCCAGGGTCGATTTACCCAGCAACTTGGGCATATGGTGCTTGAGGATCTGCATGGCGCCGAAAGCCCAGCGGTTGCGCTGTGATTTTAATGCCTTGAAGTTTGCAGGCGTCAGGCCACGGCCAAACGTTTCATCGATATAGCGCAACTCCATTTTGTTTTCGAGCAAACGCAAACCGAGTTCGGTATCTTCACAAATACACCATTCAGACCAGCCGCCAAGCGTTTGCAATGATTCACGGCGGATCAGCGTCATCGTACCGTGCTGGATCAGCGCATTACGCTCATGGCGGTGATGCATGCCGATACGGAAAAAGCCTTCGAACTCCCAGTTACACATGCGGTGGAAGAACTGGTTTTCCCATTCACGGTGCGCCTGGGGTGCCTGTACTACAGCAACTTGTGTCTCGCGGAAATGCGGTACCAGGTCAGACAACCAGTCAGTGGTTACCACATAATCTGCATCGACTACGCCGACAACCTGGGCATCCGGATGTGTTTTATCCAATGCGAAATTCAATGCCCCGGCTTTAAAGCCCGGCCACGAGGGTAAATGGTAAAAATGGAAGTTGTCCGGCAGGTTTGCCATATACGCTTCAATCGGCTTCCACTTGGCTTCGTCTTTGGTATTGTTATCAACCACAATCACTTCGTATTGTGTGTAATGCAAGTTGCGCAGACTCTCGATGGTGGCAATCACCATATCCGGCGGTTCGTTATAGCAGGCCAAATGGATAGAAACGAACAGCTCTTCATCCGCTGGCAAAGGCGTGGCACGTTTGAACAGGCGCCGCCATTGCGGTTTGAACATCACTTCACTGAACTCTGCGGCATAAATCATCAGCACCATCGAAGTCAGCGCAATGGCAAGAATCAAGCCTATCAGCACGACAAAATCACGCAGCGTGTAGTAATAATCTCCCGGCAGGTTCCAGGCGATGGTCAGCGTGGTGATACACGCCTGGAACAATATCGCCATCGACAATACACCACCAATGCCCCAGTGCTTGAAGCGCCAGGCGATAAACATCATCGGAATAAATGCCAGCACGGTTGACCATGTTGCCTTGGCAATCCAGCGCGTGTTTGGCGGGACTGCGCCTTGTAAGGAATATTTTTGATGGCGGTCAGCGTTATACATGCCCCAATAGGCACCTGCCCACCCTTCCAGCGCTACTTTCCATGGCTGGTCGAAAGCTTCCATCAGATAAAAATCGAGGTCTTCAATCGAATTACGTGCCAGGAATTCACGGATAAAACGCGCCTGATTCACCTCGCTGGCAACAGAAGCACCGATAGAAGGCCCACGGCTAGGCCAGCCCACCTCGGTGATTACTATTTTCTTACGTGGGAAAGCCGCCATCAACTGGTTATAACGCTCGATGGTGTATTGCACAGCACCTTCAACAGGGACGCCTTCGTGGTAGGGCAGCAAATGCACTGCAATATAATCCACGTGTTTAACCAGTTCCGGGTGTTTGAGCCATACGTGCCAAGGCTCAGCGGTTGAGACAGGGACCGTACTGTGTTCCCTGACAAAATCCAGGTATTTGATCAATGCTTCCGTAGGTAAATCATTACGCAGTAAAGATTCGTTACCGACAATCACACGATCAATGTTGCTGTAGTTTTCGATCTTCTCAAGCAACGCTGACACTTCACGCGTGTTTTTGGCACCATCGGTATCGATCCAGGCCCCGGCAATGACCTTCATATTCCGTCTGGAAGCGAGTGGAATCGTCTCATTCAAATCGAGTGAAGAATACATACGAATATGTTTCGTATGTTTGGACATCAGGTCCAGATCTTCTGCCAGTTCGGCAGTGTTCGGATGTTGCCCATCCAGTGGACTCTGATTGCCTCGGTAGCCACTGTAGGCGAAGCCATTGACAGCGGGCTTGACATTGATCAGTGGTAACGCACGGTTAGTCAGCGCCCAAAGCCCAAAGTGTAATGCAGAAAACAGAATGGCAAATACCAGGCCAGGAACCAGTTTTTTAAACCAAGACACCATCACTTATTACACCTTCTTAAACAATTTGTTCTTTAAACGGATCTAGCGCAGTCGGCTTTATGGCCCAGCTGCATGCTTTTGGCCGGCAATACAAACAAGGCGAGGCCGCACACGGCACTCCACCACCAGGCGGTGAGATTACCAGGCTCCATCATCGCCACAGCCACAGACAGATTTGCTGCGAGCAGTACCATCACCACGGTGAACCAGATACCTGTCTGCGGGCCCGGTGCAAAAGTCGCATCAGGTTCTTCTACAGTGAGCAGCGAGATCAGCAAGGCAATCAAAGGTAACCATGACAGAATTAACGGGAAATCAAGATAGCGCCCATTAAAAGCCAATCCGGCACTGGTCAAAAACAAGCCTATCGCAAATAGCCGTAACAGGCATTGCTCAATACATGATTTTGGGGTTAAGCCTAACCAATGACGCAGTTGCAGTAGCACTAAAGCCCAGCCCAGCAGTATAAACCCGCCCAAAGCAGCAAACTCTAATGTATTGCGTGCGGCCAGTTGCACATAATCGACTTGTAAAAAACCGTGCAGGCCTAAACCGGCAGCCACCACGCCTAACAAGGTTTTCTGGCTATTCGGCAATTGTTTGTGGAATCCCCAACCTACACCACCGGCCGCTAAAACCAGGGCGATGATATAAGGCACCCAGCCATCAGAGCGTTCTGATACTGGACCTTGCAAATTGAATTTTGGTTGCAACTGGTCATTAAAAATACCCCAGAAACCACCTACCGTACCTTCCAGTTCGCGCTTCCAGGGTTGATCCATGGCTTCAATAATATTGTATTGCCAGCCGGTTTGCTTGGCGGCCTGCAAAAATCCGCGTACGTACAGCACCTGGTTTACCACACTCGGTTTGGCACGGAAACGTTGACGCCCTTGTGAAGGCCAACCAGTTTCACCGATCAATAACGGTTTTTTGAACACAGTGCCTAAATGCCCCATCACGGATGCCGTATGCGCAACCGCCTGGTCAATCGCCACTGGTTTATCTTCCCAGTAAGGCAGGATATGTACTGTCACGAAATCGACTTCTTGTTCTAGTGTCGGATACTTCAACCAGAACTCCCATACATCCGCATAGGTTAAAGGCACTTTGGTACGCTGTTTGGCCCATTGCAGGTATTCATGCATCTTGGCTTCAGTCTGCTCACCACGCAATAACACCTCGTTACCGACCACCAAGCCACGCACCGTGTCAGGGTATTGATTTGCCTGTTGCACTGCCAGCTCAAGTTCTTTCATATTGTCGGCATCGACCCAGCCCACCCAAGCTCCAAGAATCACCTGCATCCCATACTTCTGCGCGGCCTTGGGTACATAATCCAGCCCTTGGGAAACGGAATAAGTACGCACACATTTGGTGACTTTGGACAACGCTTGCAGATCTTGTTCAATCTGCAACGGATCGACAAAAGTACCTTTAAGCGTAGGGTTCATGCCAGGCTTGTAATAAGGTGCATACGAAACACATTGCAACGGCAGAACGTCTGAAGGCACTTCGATCAATGGCTGTGGTTGTTGCAGTCGCCATATATAGATAAGTGTTCCAATCAGAAACAGGCTTGCCCAAAATAACGCTGGAATACGGAAAAACGAACGTTGCACCATAGTGGATTCTGACAATTAATTCTTGAGAAAGAGCCTGTATTCTCTCACAAATATCCCTAGCATGCGCCTTACACGCGATTAAGCGATCACCCGGGATTGGCAAAAGAGACTTGGTAATTTGGGCAATTGGAATTATGATGAAACGATATTCAAAAAGTATGGTTTAAACTGCATACTTTTAAACACTTTCTCGCCAAATAATTATCTCAGAAGTCATATGAACGTTAAATCCTGTTTGACAGCAATTTGTTTGCTATCCGCTTTTTCAATGCCTGCTTCGGCGGCCCCTGCCCCGACAATCGATTACAGTGGTGAATACCTTTGCAAAGGTAACAACATCACTGTCGGCGATTATGAAGTCACCATCTACCTGAAAAAAAACCGGCGCAACAGCACTTCACAAATCGCAGTGTATGATCTGGCCACCCATACCGAAAACAAACAAAGCTACACCGGGCAAGCGATTACGCGCAATAAACAACTTGCCATGACATTTAAACTGTCTGATGCTAAGTTTGCAGAATTCTCTACCGGCCTTGGCCAATTCACCAAAGCAGGCAAGCTCTGGTCATTCAAGAATGACTATTATGAGCCTGATGATACCGGCGGTAATTACGGTCATGAAATCTGCACGCAAAAACCACTCCTGCTTTCAGCACCTGCAAATGGGAAAATTCCGGTGACTAACCGTTAAGCCAGCAGAACACGCTAAAACTGATATCGTTTTTTTGGTGTTAAAATAGCAGAATTCTTTTGAACGTAAGGTTTTCATGAGTCAAATGGTTGAAGTAGTGGTGCCGGATATCGGCAATTTTGACAGCGTCGATGTCATCGAAGTGTTAGTTGCCGTCGGCGACACCATCGCTAAAGAAGATTCACTGGTCACAGTTGAGTCTGACAAAGCTTCCATGGATATTCCCTCATCTCACGCGGGTGTTGTCAAGGAACTGAAAATTGCGGTTGGCGATAAAGTCGCCAAAGGCAGCCTGATTTTGTTAATAGAAACTGCCGCTGAGGCTGCAACAGAAACAAAACCGGCAGCCCTTGCACCGGCATCAGCTCCTGCAACTGCTCCAGCAGCAACTGAAAACAAGACGCCTGCTCCACAACCTGCCGTTGTTACTGGCAATCATGATGTTACCTGCCAGGTGATGGTACTTGGCTCAGGCCCAGGCGGCTATACAGCCGCTTTCCGCGCGGCCGACCTTGGATTAAAGGTAGTGCTGGTTGAGCGTTATCCAACCTTGGGCGGCGTATGTCTCAATGTAGGATGTATCCCTTCCAAAGCATTGCTTCACACCGCTAAAGTCATCACCGAAGCAGAAGAAACTGAACACCACGGCCTGAGCTTCGGCAAACCCAATATTGACCTGGACAAGCTGCGTGACTGGAAATCCAATGACGTGGTTAACAAACTGACCGGCGGCCTGGCACAAATGGCAAAAGCGCGTGGCGTGACTGTCATCACCGGCTTGGGCAAATTTACCAGCCCTAACCAGATTGCAGTGACTGCGGAAGATGGCAAAGTGACACTGGTCGGTTTTGAAAACGCCATTATCGCCGCAGGCTCACAAGCAACTAAATTCCCTGGCGCGCCGGATGACGAACGTATTATGGATTCCACTGGCGCATTGGCACTGGCAGATATTCCAGGCCGGATGCTGGTAGTTGGCGGTGGCATTATCGGTCTCGAAATGGGCACTGTTTATGACGCGCTCGGCACCAAAGTCAGCGTCGTTGAATTTATGGATGGGCTGATTCCTGGCGCTGACCGAGACTTGATCCGTCCACTGCAGAAGCGTATGGAAAAACGCTTTGAAAGTATTATGGTATCGACCAAGGTCTCAAAACTTGAGGCCAAAGCCGATGGCATTTATGTAGACTTCGAAGGCGCCAACGCCCCTAAAGAAGCCCAGAAATATGACCGCGTGCTGGTATCTATCGGCCGCCGTCCAAATGGTAAAAATATAGGCGCTGAACATGCAGGCGTTGCAGTCGATGAGCGTGGCTTTATCGCTGTCGACAAACAAATGCGTACCAATGTACCCCATATTTTTGCCATTGGCGATATCGTTGGTCAACCTATGCTAGCCCACAAGGCAACGCATGAAGCGAAAGTGGCGGCCGAAGTCATTGCCGGCCACAAAGTTGAATTTGTTGCCAGCGTGATTCCATCCGTCGCTTACACCGACCCGGAAATCGCCTGGGTCGGTTTGACCGAGACCGACGCCAAAGCCAAAGGCATAGAATACGAAAAAGCCAGTTTCCCCTGGGCAGCCAGTGGTCGTGCTTTATCCATTGCACGTACCGAAGGCGCAACCAAGCTGATCTTTGATAAAGACACACATCGTGTGATTGGCGCCGGCATTGTCGGTATCAATGCGGGTGAATTATTGGCTGAAGCAGTGCTGGCGATTGAGATGGGAGCTGATGCGCATGATTTGGGTTTAACCATTCACGCACACCCTACCTTATCTGAAACCGTATGTTTTGCTGCTGAGCTTAAAGAAGGCACAATTACGGATATGTTACCGCCTAAAAAGCGTTAACAGTTCAAGTTTTCACACAATAAAAAGCCCGCGAATGCGGGCTTTTTGTTGAATCCGTTAAAGAATTACTGACAAGGTATTTCCTTCAATACGGCATCCGGGAACTTCGATTGTGATTTCTGCAAACTGGAAAATTGCTGGGCATTCACATGTTGCAGTTTAATAGCGGCCTGTCCTTGCCCGCCATTGCGGGTAGATTTGATCAGCAACCTGACACCTTTGGCTTTCAGGTCTTCCATCAATTTGTCAGCCAGTTTCTCATCGCGGAACACGCCGAAAGAAATGGCGTTACGCCATTTCGGGTCATCCTGAACGATAAAGAAGTCTTCCACGCCCAGTTTACGTAGCTCATCCGCTTTAGTTTGCGCCGCTTCGGCGGTAGCCATTGGTGGCTTATAAATCCAGTAGCGGATATTTTCAGGACCGTATACCGTCTGGCCCACCTGGGTTTTGATATTTAATTGTTGCGCCAGATTAACGGCTTCGTTGACTCTCGCCGTATTAAAGCTGCTCCATTCATAACAGACGCCTGGAGCTGCGGGACGTGTTTCGGCTGTTTTGACTGGATCTTTTTTGTCAGCAACTTTAGATTCAGTTGCAGGTGCAGCGGGAGTACCGGCTTCAGCAGGTGGCGGGCTGGCAACCAATGAAGTGTCTTGCGCGGGAGCCACCGTACGCTTGGGGTAAGATTCCAGCGCGCTGGCGCTTAGCAGCTTGATTTGTTCGGGATGAACCTCAGGCTTTAGGCTACTCACTGCAGGTGACAAAGCATCGCTCTTGAAATAGGCAAACACGACCAGATTTAGCACCAGCAGTATCCAGAATAGTCTTTTCATTGTTATGTACTTTCAGCCAAACAGGCCAGCCCCTTTAATACGAGATTATCCACAATAATGGCATTCAATGACAATGCATCTGGTAAATATCTCTGCAAGATGACCGCATCGCCACCACTTAATACCAATGCGGGCTGACGCCCGTCGGTCATGGATTGCAACTCTATAAACTGGCTGGTCATCGGCGCAATCAATGCCTGCACGCAACCGGCCCACATTGCCTGCTGGCTATTGCGGGCGAAGCCATTCGCTAGCGCGGTATTGTGCGGATATTCATAATCCAGCTGCGCAGTGCCTTGCTGTAAACTTTGCCACATCAGATTTAATCCCGGCTGTATGCTACCCCCTGCAAAAGTGGCGGTGCGTTCTTCAGCATCAGGTTGGATAATGAGGGCATCCATCGTCATCGCCGTGCCTGCAGTGACCACCAGTGCATCCTGTTTATGCAATCGCCAAACAGCCAGCAAACTGCACCAGCGGTCGCTGCCTAATTGCGCCGGCATACCGTAACTGTTATTTAAACCCAATGCGCCCGGTGACGCTTTGATCAGCGTGACTTTTTCTTTCACCGCATCCAGTGACTGCTGCCATTCAGCACCAGCCACATTGCTTACCCAAACCTCATCCGCTTGCACAATGGCCGCATGCAACGCCTGGCTATCCGCACATTTGCTGTCATTCAGCCATTGCTGATTTTCAAGCGCGAACATCTGCAAGTGCATATCCAGCGCCCATGGCATGTCGGGAAACCATGCCCATTTGGTACGCGTGTTACCCGCATCAATCAATAGCTTCATGCGGCACTCCTTACACTAATCTCGCCAGCATTGAAACGTTGGCGCCCATGCGCAGTTTCCACCAGCAGACTACCCTCTTCCGCCACACCGATCACTTGTCCCGCCACCACTTGACCATTCGCCATTAATAGATTCACCGCCTGCTGATGGAAAGCGTGATGCGCCATCCACGATTCCTGGAAATAGATAAAACCATGCTCGGCAAACTGGTTCAAATGTAACACCAGTGCTGCGAGGCAACGGCCTAGCAATTCATTCGCATTTAAGGATTGTCTGGATAATTGATTCAGGCCCAGCACCGGCTGCTCAATCTGCTGGCGCATGGCCTGCTCAATTTCCAGATTCAGTCCTATGCCAATCACCGCCGCGCTCGGGCCTTCCATGTCGCCTTGCAGCTCAATCAGGATGCCACCTAACTTATGCCATTGCCCCTGATACATCACCACCAGATCATTGGGCCATTTCAGTTGCACCTCGGTCAAGCCGATTTCATGCAAGGCTCGCAAGAGTGCCAAGCCAATAATCAGGCTTAAGCCAGAAAGCCCGGCCGCGCCACATTGAAAACGCCACAACAATGAAAAGGTCAGGCTACCCCCTAACTGGGATAACCATGTACGACCGCGACGGCCGCGACCGGCTGTTTGAATTTGCGCCACGGCGCAAGTGCCATGGGCAACGCCACGCGCACTCTCTTGCATCAGATAACGATTGGTCGAATCAACCTGCGCCAGCACCTGCAAGTGGAACCAGGGTGCATACTCGCCACAGGCTTGCAGAATAGCATCCGCATCCAGTACCGTGACCGGCTTAGGCAAACGATAGCCGCGGCCACGCACTGAAAATACGGTAATTCCCAGGGTCTGTGCAGCCTGGATGGCGTTATAAACAGTGGCACGCGTGACCCCAAACTGCCGTGCCAGGGCCTCACCGGAGTGAAACTTGCCGTCGGCCAACACCGCCAAAATCGGAAATGCCAGTTTGTTCATGGAATGATTGTTTAGCGAATCTTCAGGTGCGTTTATATTAGCCCGCAGTTTAGCATAATCGCCCCGCCAAGCCCTTAGCTTGAAGGCCGCGGCCATATGTATTAACCGTTTTGGGTCGCACGACGAACCGTGTAAAATAACCACACTTTAGAAACCTCAAGATTTGCCATGTCTACAGAAAAAGAACCCACCCCAGCCGCCTCCAACTTTATTCGCGCCATTATTGAAAAAGACCTGGCTGAACAGAAATATGCCAATAAACATTGGGCTGGCTCGCCAGGTGACGCTGCACACCAGTCCACCGGCCAGGTAGACTTCGCCAAGATCCGTACCCGCTTTCCGCCCGAGCCGAATGGCTACTTGCATATCGGTCACGCCAAATCCATTTTCCTCAATTTCGGCCTGGCACGTGATTACAACGGCGTCTGCCATTTGCGTTTTGACGATACCAACCCGGAAAAAGAAAGCCAGGAGTACGTAGACAGCATTTCAGACATGGTGCAATGGCTGGGTTTTAGCTGGAACAACAGCACCCCAAATGGTCCCGAAACCAATCTGTATTTTGCTTCAGATTATTTTGATGTCATGTACCAGGCCGCTGAAGCGCTTATCACACATGGTCACGCTTATGTAGATGAACAAACTGCCGAGGAAGTGCGTATCAACCGCGGCACATTGACTGAGCCGGGTAAAGACTCGCCTTTCCGCAATCGCAGTGTCGAGGACAATCTGCGTATTTTCCGCGAGATGCGTGATGGCAAACACGCCGATGGCAGCATGTTGTTACGCGCCAAAATTGACATGGCGTCGCCTAACATCAATATGCGCGACCCGGCCATTTACCGTATTCGCCGCGCACATCATCACAATACCGGTGACCAATGGTGCATCTACCCGATGTATACCTTTGCCCACCCGATTGAGGATGCGCTGGAGCAAATCACCCATTCCATATGTACGCTGGAATTTGAGGACCAACGCCCGTTCTACGACTGGCTGATGGCACGCCTGGTGGAAGCTGGATTGCTGGCAAACCCGGTGCCTTACCAATATGAGTTTGCACGACTCAACCTGACCTATGTCGTGCTTTCCAAGCGCAAACTGATACAACTGGTAGAAGAAAAACACGTCAGCGGCTGGGATGACCCGCGCCTGCCAACCCTGGCCGGTGCGCGCCGCCGTGGTTACACTCCAGAAGGTTTTAAACTGTTTACTGACCGTATCGGTGTTTCCAAAGCAGATTCGTGGATTGATTACAGCATTCTTGAAGACTGCATGCGCGAAGTTCTCAACGAATCCGCACCACGTAAAATCGCAGTGCTTGACCCGATTAAACTGATCATCGATAACTACCCAGAAGGTCAAGAGGAAGACTGTTACGCACCCAACCATCCGCAAAAACCGGACCTGGGCAAACGCGTAGTCAAACTCTCTAAAGAACTCTGGATCGAACGTGAAGACTTTATGGAAGAACCTGCCAAAGGCTACTTCCGCCTGTTCCCCGGTAACATGGTGCGCTTGCGTTACGGCTACGTAGTGAAATGCATAGGATGTGAGAAAGACGCCGCTGGCAATGTCACCGTTGTCCATTGCGAATACCTGCCAGATACCAAATCGGGTACGCCAGGTTCAGACAGCGTCAAAGTTAAAGGCAATATTCACTGGGTCAGTGCAGCACATGCTTATGCGGCTGAAATTCGTCTTTACGACCGTCTGTTCAAAGACGCGCATCCAGGTAGCGGCGACAAAGACTTTCTGGATGACATTAATCCGGACTCAGTCAGATCAATCACCGCTCAATTAGAGCAAAGCGCTCAAGAAGCCAATGCTGGTGATATTTACCAGTTTGAACGCCATGGCTACTTTGTGGCTGACCGCAAAGACAGCGTGCCAGGCAAACCTGTGTTTAATAGAACGGTGACTTTGAAGGACACTTGGCAGAAATAAGCCAATATCTATCATGCTTCCAGTCGAGCTTACTAAAGCGTTCAGGTTACTAAATCATGGCCCAACAACCCTGATTACTTCGGCCCATGCGGGAAAACAAAATATCATGGCGGCCGCATGGGTATGCGCTTTGGACTTTAACCCGCCAAAAGTCACCGTAGTGATTGATAGCAAAACCTACACCCGCGATTTAATTGAAGCGGGAGGCACATTCGCGATTAACCTGCCTTGCGTAACACAAATCGAGATGGTGAAAAAAGTAGGTAGTATCAGCGGACGCGACTTTCCGGACTTCGACAAATTCAAGGAATACAACATCGACACATTCGCCGCACAGGGAATCAATGCACCTTTGGTGAAAGATTGTGTGGCCTGGCTGGAGTGCAAAATCATCTCCGAGCCGCATAACCAGAACACTTACGATTTATTTATTGCTGAAGTGATTGCTGCGCATGCGGATGAACGCGTGTTTAGCGATGGTCACTGGCATTTTAATGGGCATGATGACTTGCGTACTATCCATCATGTTGCGGGTGGTGTATTTTTTGCCACCGGCCACGAATATTAATCAACTATGCTTACAAACTAATTTCCTTCAATGCCTTAACCGAAGCCCTGCGAATCACTCGCGGGGCTTTTTAATTTCAGACGATTCCTACAGACCAAACCTAAACTTCTGCGGTACGCTAATGTCAGTTTAAATGAACTATTAATTTTGCTGGTTAGTGACACGGGCTTTCTACTTGATAGCTTTGAAATCGGATGCTGCTGCATTCAAACAAGCAAATGTGTTGGCATTGCATCCCTCCTCCAAACCACTAGCCAGTAATAAGCATTTAGACAATCAGCCATTCCGCGAGCTGATTGTCGTCCAGGTTTTATAGAGTTAGCAGTAAGGAATGTATGCGTGCACAACCTCAACAAAAAAATGATCCTTTATATGTACTACTTATCAGCGTCCATGGCTTGATCCGTGGCGAGGAGCTGGAGCTTGGTGTAGACGCGGATACCGGTGGCCAGTGTACTTATGTGCTAGACCTCGCCAAGGCGTTGGCTGAACACCCACAAGTGGGCAAGGTGGATTTATTGACTCGCTTGATTGAAGACCCTGACGTGAGCGACGACTATGCGCAACCTGAGGAGAAAATCAGCGATAAAGCACGTATTATCCGCGTACCTTGCGGGCCAAAACGGTATATGCGTAAAGAAGCGCTGTGGCCGCATCTGGACCAGATGATAGATCGTTGCCTGCATTATTTACGTCAGCAAGGCCGCTTGCCTGATGTGATTCATTCACATTATGCCGATGCCGGCTATGTGGGTCGCCAGCTCTCGATGTTATTGGGGATTCCGCAAATTCATACCGGCCATTCGCTTGGCAAACCCAAACAGGAGCGTTTGCTTTCCAGTGGCCGCAAAGCGGAAAAAATCGAAAAGCAATTCAACTTTGAAAAACGTATTACTGAGGAAGAAGCCCTGGTACAACATGCCTCGCTGATTGTGACGAGCACCCGGCAGGAAGTAGAGTTGCAATATGGCATGTATACCCGTCCGGACCCCAAACGTTTCCGTGTCATCCCGCCCGGCACTGATACCTCTAAATTTTTGCCACCGGGCAGACGTCCGATTGCTCCTCATGTTGAACACAGTATTAACCGTTTTTTGGATAACCCCAAAAAACCGATGATCCTATGTATTTGCCGACCAGAGGTGCGCAAAAATATTAAGGGTTTAATCGCAGCTTACGGCAATAACCCGGCGTTGCAACGGCGTGCCAATCTGGTGCTGATTGCAGGTAGCAGGGAAAACATTCGTGATCTGGATAAATCGCAAGCGGCCGTGCTGACTGACTTGTTATTGGATATAGATACTTATGATTTATGGGGAAAAGTAGCGATTCCAAAAAACCATGCGCAGGAAGATGTCCCGGAAATCTATCGCATGGCAGCAAAAAGTCGTGGCGTTTTTATTAATGCGGCGTTTACCGAGCCATTTGGTTTAACGCTGCTTGAAGCAGCGGCTTGTGGCCTGCCCGTGATTGCACCGGATGATGGCGGTCCACGTGATATTTTAGGCAACTGCCATCACGGTCTGCTGGTAAATACCCTCGATAGCAATACGATAGGCGAAACTTTACTTTCTGCGCTGACTGATAAACCTCGCTGGAGTAAATGGTCCAAAAGTGGCGTGCTTAATGTAAAACGCCACTATACCTGGGCCGGACATGTCGATAAATACATTAAAGAAGTACGAAATCTATTACGCAAACAGCGCAAAAATCTGCGCAGGAAACAGATTGCTGCCCATAACGGCAAATCCCAAATTCCATTAGCACAGTATGCTTTTATTACCGATATAGATAACACTTTATTGGGCAACCGTGAAGGGCATGAAGCGCTGGTAGCCTGGCTACGGGCTAACTCCGGCTATAACATATTCGGTATCGCGACCGGCAGGCCACTGGAAAGCGCCATTGAAATTCTACGCAAAAACCGCATCCCGATTCCTGATGTATTGATTACTTCTGTTGGCTCGGAAATCCATTACGGTTTACGTAGTATTCCCGATGTAGGCTGGGCAAATCATATTCGTCACTTATGGCGTCGCGACTATTTACTGGAAGCGATGAAGAAGATACCTGGCATTAAATTACAATCCGCTGAAAATCAGCGTGAATTCAAAATCTCTTACATTGTCGATGACAAAAAAATGCCATCGTTAGATGAAATTCATGCGCATTTACGCAAAGAGCATTTGCACGCGCAAGTCATTTATTCGCATGGTGAATTTCTGGATTTATTGCCGATGCGTGCCTCAAAAGGTCATGCCATCCGCTATCTATCCTATAAATGGGGCATACCACTGGCTAACTTCCTGGTTTCGGGTGACTCCGGCAATGACATTGAAATGTTAATGGGCGATACCATGGCGGTGGTCGTTGGCAATCATAGTGAAGAGCTCAATCACCTCAAGGGCGTTAACCGGATTTATTTTGCAGAGGCAAGCTATGCGCACGGCATTCTGGAAGGCATGCAACATTACAAGTTTGGTATACAGACGAATGGAAAGATGAAAGAGGAACACCCTATAAAGCGGAAAAGCACGACCAAGAAAACGCCCGATAACGTTGAAAAAGTGACTTAGGGAGCACTCATCATGTACGAACAAATTTCGCATTCTTTGTTGAATGACATCCTGACGCAACATAAACAACCGGCTGCCAGCGATGGGCAACATTTTTATACCCGCCTGGGCGCTAACTTTTACGCCATCTATTCTTTATTTCAACATTTATACGGTCAGCGGGAGGATTTCAAACCTCAGCTTGCAAACCTGGTCTCGGTACTTTCTGAGCAATATGCCAACCGTGCACCACATTTAAAAGCAAAAGACCTGGAGCGTGAAAAAAATCACGACTGGTTCATGCAGCAGAAGCTGGTTGGTATGGCCTTGTATTGCGAAGGTTTTGCCGGTGACCTGGCGAATATGAAAGACAAGCTGGCCTATTTTCAGGAGTTAGGTGTAAACCTGGTCCATATCCTGCCAATTTGCGATTGCCCTGAACAGGCCAATGATGGTGGTTATGCAGTGCGTGATTTCCGCAAAGTAGATCCTCGCTACGGCACTATGGAGGACTTGGAGCAATTAATCACTGCCATGCAGCAATGCGATACCTTGCTGACCCTCGATGTTGTGGTTAACCATACTTCTGATGAACATGCCTGGGCCTTGAAAGCGAAGAGTGGCGATCAGCATTACCAGGATTATTACTATATGTATCCTGACCGCACGATTCCGGATATGTTTGAAGCATCCATGCCGGAAGTGTTTCCCGAGCATGCGCCTGGTAGTTTTACCTATAACGAGGAAACCGGCAAATGGGTAATGACGGTATTCAATAATTACCAATGGGACCTGAACTACACCAATCCGGCAGTACTGATTGAAATGGTAGACATCATCCTGTTCTGGGCTAATAAAGGCGTCGATATCCTGCGGCTGGATGCGGTCGCTTTCCTGTGGAAAAAAATAGGCAGCACCAGCCAGAATGAACGTGAAGCGCACTTAATCCTGCAATTGCTCAAAGACTGTTGCCAGGTCACTGCACCTGGTGTGATCTTTATTGCAGAGGCGATTGTGGCTCCGCTTGAAATCATCAAATACTTTGGTGAGGATGCGGTCAATGCCAAGGAATGTGAAATCGCCTATAACGCTACCTTTATGGCCCTGTTATGGGATGCAGTTGCGACCAAAAATACGGTATTACTGACCAACGGTGTCAAAGATCTGCCGGAGAAACTGGACCGGGCGACCTGGTTGAATTATGTACGTTGCCATGACGATATCGGTCTCGGCTTTAGCGACCAGGCAATTATCGCTTCCGGTTTTGACCCGGTTTCACACCGTCGTTTTCTGGTCGATTACTACACCGGTCAATACCCTGATTCCAATGCGCGAGGCTTTGCGTTTGGCGTGAACCGTAAAACCGGTGATGCGCGTATTTCAGGCGCTCTGGCGTCCCTGGCCGGGCTTGAAACCGCGCTGGCGAATAACGACCAGCCGGCAGTCGATAATGCCATCCTCACGATTGTCCTGCTACACAACCTGATCATGTCATTCGGAGGTATTCCGCTGATTTATTATGGCGACTCTGTAGGTACCCTGAACAATGATGGCTACCTGCAAGATTCTTCCAAAATGCATGATAACCGCTGGGTGCATCGCCCAACACTGGATTGGGACATGATGGCGCTCAGGAACGAACCGGGTACGGTGCAACAACGCCTGTTCAGCCAGATCAAGCAGATGATCGCTATCCGTAAAGAGATTTCTGCATTTGCCGACTTAAATAATCGCGACCTGATCGATATGATTAACCCGCATTTATTTGCCTTCCATCGTTACGTACAAACCGGCATGAATCCTAGCGTAGTGGTGATTGCCAACTTTGATGTGCATCCCCAACGCGCTGCGTTGCACTTGTTCAAACAAAAAGGATTACACAAAGCTGAAGGAAGATTGATAGATTTATGCAGCGGCCAAACCGTGCAGATTGAAGATGACGCCATTGTCCTGCCTAAACTGACAGCTTACTGGCTGGCTGCTTAATACAGAAAGAAACTCAATGACTGAATGGTTTACTTATTTTGGAATCGCCAATCCGGCAGAAGCCCTGATACTGACCAAAACCCTGCTGCGTATCACACTCATTATTGTGATTGCCTATTTTCTCAATCGCGTTAGCAGACGGGCGTTAGATGCCTTGCGTGAAAACCTGAGCAATAAAGCGGTGAATCATGTGGAAGAAGTGAAGCGTATCAATACAGTGACCATGGTGCTTCGCTACATTATCACCACAGTCATCATTGCCATCACTATCGTTGAAGTGCTGCATGAATTGGGTATTTCGATTGCACCGGTATTAGCGGCAGCGGGCGTGGTTGGACTGGCGATTGGTTTCGGTGCACAAAGCCTGGTGAAGGATTATTTCACCGGTTTCTTCCTGTTGCTGGAAAACCAGATCCGTAAAGATGATGTGATTGAGGTAGCGGGCAAATCCGGTCAGGTGGAAGCCATTACGCTGCGCTACATTAAAATGCGAGACGACGACGGTAATGTGCATTATGTGCCAAATGGGCAGATTCTGACAGTGACGAACCGTTCACGCGACTTTTCTTATGCGGTGGTTGAAGTAACCCTGGATTACGATGCAAACATTCCTGAGGCATTTCAGATCATGCAGGAAGTCGCAGATAATTTGTATCAGGACCCTGTATTTAAAAACAAAATCATTGCGCCGGCAGAGATCACCGATCTGGATAAGCTGACCGATTCAGCAGTCGTCATTCGTTGCCGCTTTGAGGTGTTGCCGCAGGAGAAAGTAGCCGTCAAGCGCGAATACTTCAAACGTCTTAAAACTGCCTTTAACCAGCAACAGATCGAATTAAAAACTAATTCTTAGATGAAAATGCCCTGACGGACAACTTAAAGTCCGGTCAGGCGTTTTTTCTTCTGACGCTGACGGTAAGCCAGCAATAAGATAATGCCAGCCACATTTGGGAACCAGATATACCAGTTTGACCAGGGAATACCGTCAATCTTGTAATCTGAAATCGGCCAGAACATGGGAGTGGGGAAATACTCCAGGCTATGGAACGGAAAATCCAGCGTGATATGAAACGGCCAGCCCAGCATCGCGAACGCAATATCCTTGCGCCAGATGGCCACCAGGCCAATCACAGTAAAAGCAATCACGAAACTATGGCCTATGGTATAAGCCGGATATATCCAGGCAGGTAATGTTGCCAGCGCTGGCTTTCCCCATCGATAAGTGCCATCAATCACACGAGTGAGCATGAGGGCGCCAAATGAAATCAGGTCTGGCATGGCACCCATCAGTGCCGCAAATTTAGGATATTTGCGAATACCAAACAGGCCGTAGCCCCAGAGCGCGTGACTAAAAGTATCCATGCATGTTTTCCTCTGAAATCAAACTTTTAAAATCAAACCTCTGAAATTAAGCAGCCAGTTGGCGGATAACCGAAGCGAGTGTTTCAGCCTGCGCTTGTACTAGGGCATGGTTTAAGCCCTCGACCATGACGCGAATTTTCGGCTCAGTGCCGGAAGCCCGTAGTAGGACTCGGCCTTCACCATTAAGTGCATTTTCTGCCTGCTTAACGGCTTGCTGGACCGCAGCTTGCTCCAGATCGAGCTTCTGACTGGTCGTCACATTGATTAATACTTGCGGGTACAGGGCAAGACCGGCGCCCAGCTCAAGTAGGGTTTTGCCACTTTCACGTAGTGAATGTAATACCTGTAAAGATGCAATGATGGCGTCCCCACTGCTGTGTTTATCCAGGGTCAGGATATGGCCGGAATTTTCCCCGCCCAATTTCCAGTTTTTGCTTTGCAGTAGTTCGAGCACATAGCGGTCACCGACTTTAGCGCGTCCAAACGGGATCTGGTGTTTTTGCAGTGCATGTTCCAATGCCAGGTTGGTCATCAGTGTGCCCGCCACGCCACCTTTGAGTTTGCCTTTGGCATATAGTCCCATGGCAATGATATAGAGCAACTGGTCACCATCCAGCAAATTGCCGGCACCATCGACCATCATGACGCGGTCACCGTCGCCATCAAAAGCGATGCCAAGATCAGCCTGCTGTTCAACCACGGCTTTTTGCAAGGCCTGAGGATGAGTAGAGCCTACTTGCTCGTTAATATTGAGGCCATCCGGCTGGTTGCCTATGGCAATGACTTCAGCGCCCAGTTCATGAAACACATCAGGTGCCACATGGTAGGTAGCGCCGTGTGCGCAATCGAGTACAATTTTCAGGCCTCGCAAATCGAGGTGGCTAGGGAAAGTGCTTTTACAGAACTCAACATAGCGCCCGGCCGCATCATCGACACGTTTTGCTTTCCCCAGATTGGCTGATTCCATCACCTGCATCGGTTTGGCTATTTCAGCTTCAATCGCGTATTCAACATCATCTGCCAGTTTTGTGCCCTGGGCTGAGAAAAACTTGATCCCGTTGTCGTAATAAGGGTTGTGTGAAGCAGAGATCACGATACCCGCCTGCGCACGCAAAGCGCGGGTCAGATAAGCCACTGCCGGCGTGGGCATAGGTCCGGTCAACAGCACATCAACGCCTGCCGCAGATAATCCCGCTTCCAGCGCCGCTTCCAGCATATAACCTGAAATACGCGTGTCCTTACCTATCAACACGGTTGGCCGTTGCCCATTAGGTAGCTGCTCCTGGCTAGCCAATACGCGCCCTGCCGCATAACCAAGCTTCATGACGAATTCGGGATTGATGACTGACTCACCTACACGCCCACGAATGCCATCGGTGCCAAAATACTGTTTGCTCATACTTAATAATTTCCCTGTTTTACTCTCGGTTTATGCTAAGTTTGTTTTTGATTTATTTTAGCGCTGTGACAACTTTTAAGGCCTCTACAGTGGCCTTGACATCATGCACGCGCAGCAGATGTGCGCCCTGCATCGCGCTGGCAACTGCCGCAGCGATGCTTGCATACAAGCGAGCATCGACATCATTGCCGGTCACCTGCCCTAATACCGATTTGCGCGATAACCCAACTAAAAGCGGGCAATCCAGATCCAGCAAATCGGCCAGGGATTTAGCCAAGGTAATATTATGCGCGCGCGTTTTACCAAAGCCAAATCCAGGGTCGAGCAAAATGCGATCCTGTGGAATGCCAGCTACCAGGCAGACATCGCGTCGGAGGCGTAAAAACGCTTTGACTTCAGCAACCACATTTTCATAATGTGGATTTTCCTGCATGGTCTGGGGGGTGCCCTGCATATGCATCAGGCACACGCCAGCGTTGCTGCCTGCAACAATCTGCAATGCATCGGGTTCTAATAAAGCACGCACATCATTAACAATACTAGCACCGGCATCAATTGCAGCCTTCATCACGGCAGGTTTATAGGTATCGATTGAAATCGGCACCGGAATATTTTCTGAGACTAATGCCTCAATGACCGGAATCACACGCTGCAATTCTTCTTCCAATGGCACCGGTGTGGCATTGGGGCGGGTAGATTCACCGCCTATGTCCAGCACGGCAGCGCCGTCTTCAATCAACTTAAGGGCATGCGTTACAGCGGAATTTGTCTGCGAATATTGCCCACCATCCGAGAAAGAGTCCGGTGTGACATTGATGATACCCATCACCTGGGGGGTGTTAAGATCTAATGTAAATGCGCCGCAACGAAAGTGCATATAAACAATTCTATAAAAAAATAAAGGCTGGCAAAGCCAGCCTTTACATTCTAACTTAAGCCCCGAGTCTATTGATGTTTTAAATCAGTTTCCTCAGTTTTTGCAGTAGGTTGTGGCGACGTATTTACCACAGCACCACCAGTTCCACTACCACCACTTGTCGTCACAGTTGGGCCATTTTTTGGCTTGGCTGGACGCACTGGCAACCCAGCCATGATGTCGTTTATCTGGTCTGCATCGATGGTTTCCATTTCCATTAATGCTTTGGTCATGGCTTCCACTTTATCGCGGTTGTCTTCAAGCAGTTTGCGGGCAAGTGCATATTGCTCATCCAGAATACGGCGGATTTCAGCATCCACTTTTTGCTGGGTAGCTTCAGACACGGTGCGGGAAGACATGCTGCCCATCCATGAATCCTGCTCGCTACCTGCATAGACCATAGTCCCCAAGCTATCAGACATACCGTATTTTGTCACCATATCACGCGCCAGTTTGGTTGCACGTTCAAAGTCGTTTGAAGCACCGGTTGACATCTGATGCATGAAAATTTCTTCAGCAATACGGCCGCCGAACAGAATCGAAATATCATGCAACATTTTGTCTTTGTAGTTGCTGATACGATCATGCTCTGGCAGTTGCCAGGTTAAACCCAAAGCCCAGCCACGCGGCATGATGGTGACTTTATGCACAGGATCAGCAGTAGGCAACAACTTGGCAACAACAGCATGACCAGACTCATGGTAAGCCGTGTTCAAACGCTCTTCTTCACGCATGACCATAGATTTACGCTCAGGACCCATGAAGATTTTATCTTTGGCATCTTCAAAGTCTTGCATGTCTACAGTGCGCTTGTTACGGCGAGCTGCGAATAATGCTGCTTCATTCACCAGGTTAGCCAGATCTGCACCACTGAAGCCAGGCGTACCACGAGCCAGAATATCAGCCTTAACATCCGGATCAATCGGCACTTTGCGCATATGTACGTTCAGAATCTGCTCACGGCCTTTAATGTCTGGCAAGCCAACCATTACCTGGCGATCAAAACGACCAGGACGTAACAATGCTTTATCCAGTACATCTGCACGGTTAGTCGCAGCGATCACAATCACACCGGAGTTAGCTTCAAAACCATCCATCTCAACCAGCATTTGGTTCAGTGTCTGTTCACGTTCATCGTTACCACCGCCGGTACCGGCGCCACGATGACGACCAACTGCATCAATTTCATCAATAAAGATGATACAAGGCGCATTTTTCTTGGCATTTTCAAACATGTCGCGTACACGTGCAGCGCCTACACCGACAAACATTTCAACGAAGTCGGACCCTGAAATGCTGAAAAATGGTACTTTAGCTTCACCGGCAATCGCACGTGCCAATAAGGTTTTACCAGTTCCTGGAGGGCCGACCATTAATACACCACGGGGAATACGGCCACCCAGTTTCTGGAACTTGCTAGGATCTTTAAGAAACTCAACCAGTTCCGAGACTTCTTCTTTGGCTTCGTCGCATCCAGCCACATCTGCAAAGGTAGTGCTGTTATTGGACTCGTCCAATTGACGCGCTTTGCTCTTACCAAAGGAGAATGGACCACCGCCCTTACCACCGCCCTGCATTTGGCGCATAAAGAAAATCCAGACGCCAATCAGCAAAATCATCGGGAACCAGGATACGAAAATGCTCATGAGCATAGATTCGCGTTCTTCTGGTTTAGCGTCAACAATGACGTTATTTTTTAATAAATCTGAGACCAACCATGGGTCGGAAGGCGTGAAGGTGTCATAATTTTTACCTTCATTGGTAGTCACATGCAAGTTGCGGCCATCAATCTGGACTTTGGCTACACGTCCGTCCCTCACCTCTTGCATAAATTGTGAGTAAACCACCTGACCGCTATTCTTGCTGGTGCCGTTGAATTGATTAAATACCGTCATCAACAACAAGGCGATAGCTACCCAAATCGCGATATTCTTCAATAGATTGTTCAAGATGGTTCCTTAACTAAAAACAGAAGGCCGGGAATATCCCTACAAGTGACTATGGAGGCAAAGCCAAAAAATTCAAGCCTTAATTGTATTGTATACACAATTTTTTGGTTTTGCGACGAAACTAAACACCGAAAACCATTGCATTTCAAGGTTTTCGATGTAATCCCAGCAAATAGACTTCACTACTGCGATCTCGTGAAGCTTTGGGTTTGCGGGTGACGACTTTTTCAAACTGGCTGCGCATTTGTTTGATTAATTCATCAAATCCGCTGCCGATGAACACTTTGACCAGAATATGTCCGCCCGGTTTCAACCAATCTTTACAAAATTCCAATGCCAGTTCAGTCAGGTAAGTTGCGCCTGCCTGATCGACATCTTTAAGGCCGCTCATATTCGGGGCCATATCTGCAATCACTAGATCGACCAACTTATTATTCAGACTTGCTTCCAGTTGTTTGAGTACGGTTTCCTCACGGAAATCACCGCAAATAAACTCCACGCCAGGAATAGGATGCATTTCCAGGATATCGAGTGCAATCACCCGCCCCTGCCCTTTCAGGCGTTGCACGGCGACCTGGGACCAGCTGCCCGGGGTTGAACCGAGGTCCACGATGGTCATACCCGGTTTGATTAATTTATCTTTGTCATCGATTTCCAGCAGTTTATAAGCTGCACGCGCCCTGTAGCCTTCTTTTTGTGCGCGTTTGACATATTCGTCATTCAGATGCTCTTGCATCCATGCCTTGCTGGTTTTAGAAGGTTTCATAGGGTGAGTATTGGCTTCGTGCTAAAATAGAGGTTGTCTTGAAGGAATGCTTTTATGCAATTAAATAGTAAACAAATCGCGCATTTACGTGGGCTGGCCCATACGCTTAATCCAGTGGTCATGATTGGCAACAACGGTCTGACTGAGTCTGTATTAAAAGAGATTGACCTCAACCTGAATGCGCATGAATTAATTAAGGTGCAGGTTTCAAGTGATGACCGCGCGTTACGTAAATCTATGCTGGATGAAATCGCCAGCAAGGTGAATGCAGTTGTGGTGCATCATATCGGTAAACAATTGGTGTTTTATCGTGCTAGCGACACCGTTAAAGCGTCAGCGAAAATTGTTATCCCAAAATTATAACAAGCTGATTGTCTGATTAAAAAACGCGCATTTATTGCGCGTTTTTTGTTATCTGGATTTAATGACCAGCCACAAACCGAGCACACACTCTGCCAGGTAAGCAACACTTGCAATGCCATGCCAGGTTTTAAAGCGACTGGCAAATACACTCTGCATGACATCTTTAGGCAAGGCGCTGGCTTTCAGTTGTGCTAACAATGGTTGAATACCGAACTCACCTACCAATACCAGCACCCACATAATCAGCACTATCCAGAACAGGCTTTGCTTGAAAGCTGAAAAGCCATCTGCTGCCAGACGTTGCACCAGCAACCACAAACCGCTGACAATACCGATATAACTGACAATGGTAAACAGCTTGCCTGCAACCAGCCCGGCCAGTTGCCGATCAACAATATTCTGGAACAGCACACTGGCAGTGATACCCGTCATCCACAACGCACCTACCCATAATGTGAGCAGCACCGGAGTTAACCATCCGGTAAATCCAGCTTTAGATGCCATTTGCGCTTCCCTTGTGTTGAAAGAAACTTACTAAGTTGGATGAGTATTTTAAATAAACACTATTTATAAAGTACTTCTATAATTTCGTACTCTTTAATCCCACCTGGGGATTGCACTTCCGCCACTTCGCCTTCGGATTTACCGATCAGGCCACGTGCAATCGGTGAACTCACTGAGATTTTGCCGTTTTTGATATCCGCTTCATCTTCACCCACAATTTGGTAGATTTTGCTGTCGCCTGAGTCCAGGTCTTCAAAACGTACGGTCGCCCCGAATACCACGCGGCCTTCTGCATTTAATGTCGCCGGGTCAATAATCTGCAGGTTGGAAAGTTTGGCTTCCAATTCGGAAATGCGACCCTCAATAAAGCTTTGGCGTTCTTTAGCCGCTTCGTATTCTGCATTTTCTGACAAATCACCCTGCGCACGCGCCTCAGCAATTGCCTGAATAATATTCGGGCGATCAACCGCGCGAAGACGTTGTAATTCTTCTTTTAATAATTCTGCACCAAGCACGGTCACAGGAAATTGATTTACTGCCATAACGAAAACCTTGAAAAAAATTAGTATAAAAAAAATAAACCACACCCGGTCGAGCGTGGCTTATTTCAATAACAGTCAGTGCAATATTTCTTAATGCAATGACCTCAGTGTAAGTTATGCCAGACGTTTGTGCAAGTCTTGCACCGAATACACATCCATGTCCTTGCTTTGTGCCATACCGATACAGGCAGCGCGGGCGCCAGCCAATGTGGTGTAGTAGGTAACCTTGTTTTGCAAGGCACTACGACGGATCTCATATGAATCGGTGATTGCTTTTTTGTCTTCGGTCACATTCACAATCAGGCTGATTTCATTGTTCTTGATCATGTCAACAATATGCGGACGACCTTCGGCTACCTTGTTCACCGGCGTCACATCCAGACCCTGCTCGGACAAAGCCCGCGCAGTACCTTTGGTCGCCACGATGGTAAAGCCCAGGCTAACAAGATCTTTGGCGATATCAATGACCTTACGGTGATCTTCATTACGCACACTGATGAAAGCACGGCCACCGGTAGGCATTTTCACTGAAGCACCTAATTGTGATTTGACGAATGCTTCGGCAAACGTGTTGCCTACACCCATCACTTCACCAGTCGATTTCATCTCAGGCCCGAGGATGGTATCTACACCTGGGAATTTGATGAATGGGAATACCGCCTCTTTCACTGAGTAGTAAGGCGGAATCACCTCTTTGGTCACCCCTTGTGACTTCAGTGATTGGCCCGCCATACAGCGCGCGGCGATTTTTGCCAGTTGCAAACCACAAGCCTTTGAGACAAACGGTACTGTACGTGAAGCACGCGGGTTCACTTCCAGCACAAACACCACTTCACCCTGCTCAGTGTTCTGCACGGCAAACTGCACGTTCATCAGGCCTTTCACGCCTAATGCTTTAGCCATCTGTACGGTTTGGCTACGTAATTCATCCTGCAATTCGTCACTCAAACTGTAAGGTGGCAATGAACAGGCTGAGTCACCGGAGTGCACGCCCGCTTGCTCCACGTGCTGCATAATGCCACCGATCAATACATCTTCGCCATCGCTTAGCGCATCCACATCTACTTCAATCGCGTCATTGAGGAAACGATCCAGCAATACCGGTGATTCGTTAGACACTTTCACCGCTTCGCGCATATAACGCTCAAGCTGACTTTGCTCATGCACGATTTCCATCGCGCGGCCGCCCAACACATACGATGGACGTACCACTAATGGGTAACCGATTTCCATCGCCAGGCGTATCGCTTCTTCAGGCGCACGCGCAGTACGGTTTGGTGGTTGTTTGAGGTTTAGCTTGTGCAACATTTGCTGGAAGCGCTCACGGTCTTCGGCACGGTCAATCGCATCTGGCGTAGTACCAATGATAGGCACACCGGCTTTTTCCAGGTCACGCGCCAATTTCAATGGGGTTTGGCCACCGTATTGCACGATCACGCCTACCGGCTTCTCGATATTGACGATTTCAAGCACGTCTTCCAGCGTCACCGGTTCAAAATACAGGCGGTCGGAAGTATCGTAATCGGTAGACACGGTTTCCGGGTTACAGTTAACCATAATGGTTTCGTAACCATCTTCACGCATCGCAAAAGCCGCATGTACGCAGCAATAATCAAACTCAATACCCTGGCCAATACGGTTCGGGCCACCGCCCAATACCATGATTTTTTTCTTGTCAGTCGGGTTGGACTCGCATTCTTCCTCATAGGTTGAATACATATAAGCGGTATTGGTCGCAAATTCAGCCGCACAAGTATCCACACGCTTGTAAACCGGACGCACACCCAAAGCCTGCCGGAAAGCGCGCACTGCGTGCTGGTCAGTATCCAACAACTTGGCCAGACGACGGTCAGAGAAACCTTTGCGCTTCAACCTGAATACTGTTTCTTTACTCAGATCGGCAATATGTTTGCCTATCAGCGACTGCTCAAGTTTGATAATTTCTTCAATTTGCACCAGGAACCAACGGTCTATTTTGGTGATATCAAAAATCTCGTTGGTAGTCATGCCTAAACGGAATGCATCAGCCACATACCAGATACGCTCAGGACCTGGCTCACCCATTTCCTTAACGATACGATCCTTGTCATCAGTCAAGCTGTCCAAACCATCGACGCCCACTTCCAGGCCACGCAATGCCTTCTGGAAAGATTCCTGGAAACTGCGGCCCATCGCCATCACTTCACCTACAGATTTCATCTGAGTGGTGAGGCGGCTATCGGCTTGCGGAAATTTCTCAAAGGCGAAACGCGGCACTTTGGTTACAACATAATCAATAGAAGGCTCAAACGATGCAGGCGTCTGGCCACCGGTAATTTCGTTACGTAACTCATCCAATGTAAAGCCGACTGCCAGCTTGGCAGCCACTTTTGCGATCGGGAAACCAGTGGCTTTGGAAGCCAATGCAGATGAACGTGAGACACGCGGGTTCATCTCAATCACAATCATGCGGCCATCATCTGGATTAATCGCAAACTGTACGTTGGAACCACCGGTATCAACACCGATTTCACGCAGTACCGCCAACGAGGCGTTACGCATGATCTGGTATTCTTTGTCGCTCAATGTTTGCGCTGGCGCAACTGTAATGCTGTCACCGGTATGCACACCCATCGGGTCCAGGTTTTCAATCGAACAGATAATGATGCAGTTGTCCGCCTTGTCGCGTACCACTTCCATCTCATATTCTTTCCAACCCAATAACGACTCTTCAATCAGTAATTCGTTAGTGGGTGAGGCATCCAGGCCACGTTCGCAGATGGCAATAAATTCTTCACGATTGTACGCAATACCGCCGCCACTACCGCCCATGGTGAAGGAAGGACGGATAATCGCTGGATAACCAATTGTCGCCTGCACTTGCAGTGCTTCTTCCAGGCTATGCGCAATCGCAGAGCGAGCCGAACCCAAACCAATTTTGGTCATGGCTTCTCTAAATTTTTGACGGTCTTCAGCTTTATCGATCGCTTCTTTTGAAGCACCGATCAATTCAACTTTGTATTTCTCCAGTACCCCGTACTTGTCCAGGTCTAATGCACAATTCAAAGCGGTTTGGCCGCCCATGGTAGGCAACAGCGCATCAGGACGCTCTTTTTCAATGATTTTCTCGACGATTTGCCAGGTAATCGGCTCGATGTAAGTCGCATCTGCCATTTCCGGATCGGTCATGATGGTTGCCGGATTCGAGTTCACCAGGATCACACGGTAACCTTCTTCACGCAGAGCCTTACAGGCTTGCGCACCAGAGTAGTCAAACTCACAGGCCTGGCCAATGACAATCGGACCGGCGCCGATGATCAGAATACTTTTAATGTCAGTTCTCTTTGCCATTAGCTGGACTTTCTTTCTAGCGTTGATTTGCTGTCTTGCATTAACTGTATGAAGCGGTCAAACAACACGCTCATTTCTTGCGGGCCAGGGCTGGCTTCAGGATGGCCCTGGAAGCTGAACGCTGGCTTGTCTGTGCGTGCTATACCTTGCAGGCTGCCGTCGAACAATGAGATATGCGTCACTTTAATATTGGCAGGCAAAGTAGATGGATCGGCCGCAAAGCCATGGTTTTGGCTGGTGATATATACACGTTTGGTTTCAACGTCTTGCACCGGATGGTTTGCACCATGGTGGCCAAATTTCATCTTCAATGTTTTGGCACCACTGGCTAAAGCCAGCAACTGGTGTCCCAAACAGATACCAAATGTGGGAATACCACTATCAACCAATGTTTTAATCGCTTTAACCGCATAATCACATGGTTCCGGATCGCCAGGACCATTGGTCAGGAAGATACCGTCAGGTTTGTAAGCCAGCGCTTGTTCAGCAGTCGCCTGAGCTGGCAGTACCGTGACTTTACAGCCGCGAGAAACCAGCATGCGCAAGATATTGCGTTTAACGCCGTAGTCAAACGCCACCACATGAAACTTCTGCTCAGTAGTCTTGCTGAAGCCTTTACCCAAATGCCATTCAGGCTCGGTGAATTCGTAAGTTTCTTTACAGCTCACCACTTTGGCCAGGTCCATGCCTGCTAAACCAGGGAACCCTGTGGCTAATGAGAGAGCTTGCGCTTCATCAACAGATTCGCCAGCCATAATACAGCCTGCCTGCGCACCTTTTTCACGCAATATGCGCGTCAGTTTGCGGGTGTCAATATCGGCAATCGCGACCACATTGTTAGTTTTTAAATAATCTGAAAGATTTTGTTCACTGCGGAAATTGCTTTCCAATAAGGGCAAGTCACGGATGATCAGACCTGCAGCATAGACTTTGCCTGACTCTACATCTTCACTATTGGTACCATAGTTACCAATGTGCGGATAAGTCAGTGTCACAATTTGTTCGGTATACGAAGGATCGGTAAGAATTTCCTGATAACCAGTGATAGAAGTGTTAAACACTACTTCACCGGTCGTATGACCTGAAGCGCCAATGCTAATGCCCTTAAAAACAGTTCCATCTGCTAAGACTAAAATCGCTGGAATTGTTTTTGACACCTTTAGCTCCTTAAGTTTGATACGAAACACATCCTTTAGAGGGTTCAGCCTGGGGTTGAAGGTGATTCAAGCTCCGGTGAATAGATGTGCAAAACGGGAAAAGCTTTTTGGACTCTTCCCGTTTCAGAATTGCAGCATTATAGCCTATTACGACCACTCACTCAAGAGCAGCTAGATACGTAAATTACTTAGTTTTGCTAAAACCTGCCTGACATCACCGCAAAATCTATTTAGCAAAACCTAGTACATCGCGCATATCAAATAAGCCGCTAGGCTTATCTGCCAGAAATTTGGCAGCACGCAATGCGCCTTGCGCAAAGGTAGCACGGCTGGAAGCTTTATGGGTTAACTCTACCCGCTCTCCCGTACCCGCCAGCACAACTGTGTGGTCGCCCACCACATCGCCACCACGCAGGGTAGCAAAGCCAATGGTGCCGGCTTCACGTTCGCCAGTCACACCTTCACGTGCGTAGACCGCACAATCTTTCAATGCTTTATCGATCCCCTTGGCAGCTGCTTCACCTAAACGCAACGCGGTTCCGGATGGCGCATCTACTTTGTGACGGTGATGCATTTCAACCACTTCAATATCGTAACCATCATTCAATACGCGTGCCGCCTGCTCAACCAGGTTAATCAGCAAGGTCACGCCCACACTCATATTTGGGGCAAACACAATACCTGTCTGATGCGCCGCATGTTCAATCGCTGTTTTTTCAGTCTCGTTGAAACCGGTTGTGCCAATCACCAACTTAACTTTGGCTTGCTGGCACGCTTGCAAATATTGCAGACTGGCTTCAGGACGGGTGAAATCAACCAGCACGTCCGCACCATGCAAGGCCGCAGAAATATCTGAAGTAATGTTTACACCGCTGACTTTACCAAATTGCTCACCAGCATCGCGGCCTATCATCGCACTGCCGGCTCTATCCAAGGCCGCATGTAATTGCAAACCACTATCGGAAAACACACCATCCAGCAGGGCATGTCCCATACGACCTGACACGCCTGCAATCACTACTTTTAACATAACTCGCTCAATACAATCTTAAAATTACACGGGGTTTGTTTAAAACCCGATTTGTTCAGCGGCAGGCTCTGACTGCTCCGGGCTGTTTTCAAGCGTTGTCACCTGTTGCTTAGCTGCCGGCAACTCAGTGGCAGAAGTAGCAGTTTCACGTACGATTAACCATGTCTGTGTTGCAGGGTCCAGTTTAAACTCCAGCTTTTTAAACATCACATCACGGTAAGCCTTGGCTGAATACTTCTGGTTAAAGGTGGCCACTGCGCTATCACCGTTACGCTCAACGTTCACCGCATCAATTTCCAGGCTAATGTTGCCTTGACTTGGGGCGAGACGTTTTTTACGCTGTGCTTCCCATGCAATCTTGCTAGGCAATCCTTCAGGTTTAAAATCTGGAGAATAGGCTGCCAGATAGGCTTTAATGTTTTTGGTGCGCCAGGCTTGTGCCCAGGTTTCAATCGCGGATTCAACAGTTGGCTCAGTTGCAACAGGAATTTCCACTTTTGCAGCGGTAGCGGCAGGGACTGCCACCTCTGCCTTGTTAGGCAAGGCTACCACTTCAGGTACTGGAGAAGACCCTATCGCTGCAGTACGCTCACGTGTAATTAACCAGCGTTTTTGAGCCGGCTCATAACGCAATTCCAGCGTTTTCAACAGTTCGTCCTTGTAAGTTTTAGCAGCATATTTCTGCTCAAACTGAACAACGGCTTCACCGCCATCACGCTGTACCTGCAAGTTATTCAATACCAGAGTGATTTCGCCTTGTTTGGACGAAAGGCGTTGTCTGCGTTGCGTCTCCCAGACTTTCCTGCTTGCAACACCATCAGGCACAAACTCTGGCGCATAAGCTGCAAAATAGGCATTCACATCTTTACTTCTCCAAGCTTGCGCCCAGGCCGCCACAGATTGATTGACACCAGCATCGCTAGTGGCTGATGCCTGTGCAGTTGGTTCGGCAACCGGTAAGGCGGCCTGTTTAACAACGGGGGGCTTAGCCTCGGTTGCCGCTTCAGCTGCAGCAGCTATGGCTGCCGGTGGAATATTCTGCTTAGCAACAGGCTTAGGCGGTGGTGGCGGCAATTCTGGCTCAGGCTCTGGTTCCGGCAATTGCTCGGCGATAAACGTAGGGTTTGATTCATCAGTTACTTTGGGTGCAACGCCTTTTTCTGTCACTTGGTGCGCTTGCGCATCAATAGCCGGTGCGTTAGCTTCAGCCATATTGCCCTTTATCATCTCCCCTTCAGTCGGGATGACTTGCTCTACATATTCTCCTTCAGGGATATAAGGGATCACCTCGTCATCGTCGGGCGAGGTTGGCTGTGTTTTGACGATTGTTGGCTCATTCTTTTTAGTCGCAGGGGCTTGCGTGACTGCTGGCTTGGTCGCAGCAGGCTTGGTTTCAACTTTTTTAGTCTCTGTAGATTTTGAAGGAGCATCCTTGGCCACTGCAACTACCGCGGGGGTAGCAATTGCAGCCGATGTCACTGGCGCCACTACACTTTTGCCAGCTGCTGAAGGCGGAGAAGCTTTCACAGGCGGAGGCAATACTGGCTCAGGCTCAGCTACGGCAGGCGCAGCCACTGCGTCTTGCTCAAACACCGGCGGTGGCTCAACTACTTCAGAGGGTTTAGGTGCAACCCCTTTTTCGGTCACAGTATGCGCACTAGCATCTGTCACCTGGTTAGCAGAAGCATCCAGATTACCTTTCGCCATATCTTGCGGGGTAGGTGCTGCGGAATACTCACCTTCAGGAATGTATGGCACAACTTCATTGTCAGCAGCATTGACAGCTTGAGGTTCTGGTACTTTGGCTACTTCAGGCGTTTTAGGTACTTCAGCAGCTTTTGCGGTCGCAGGCACTTCAGGTGTAGTAGCCAGCTGGGATTTTGGTTGATCTGCATTGGATGGCTGTGGCTCATTTGCAGAATCTTTATCAGACTCGGCAGTTGCTGCGCCAGCAACTGCTCCTGTAGCAGCGGCACCAGCCGCCTCATCGCTTTTCCAGAATTTGAGTTTATCTGACCAGCTTTGATCTTGCGCCTCAGCCACTTTTTGTTTAGGTGTTTCGGCAATCGTTTTGATTTCCGGATTTTCTGCGGATGGAATGACATCTCCACGTACAGTTACTAAACTATCTTTATCAAAGTCGAGAATCACCCTGCGCTTTTCCACCACTGCACCTTGCTTGCGCAACTCGTAGAAATAATCCCAGCGGTTATCACGGAAACTATCTACAACTAGTGGTGTCCCCATGATGTAGCGCACTTGCGAGCGCGTCATACCCGGGCGTAACTGCAATAGCATTTTCGATGTAACAACATTCCCCTGTTGCACTTCCATCTTGAAAGGCTTCATGGATGGAAGCTTTGCACCACACCCACTCCCAAGAGATGCTACAACCAACACAAAAAAGATAGAATTACGCATTGGATTCACTTTATAATCGGTATATTGAACACAAACATTAATATACCACGTAGTTTCGCAATCAAATATGCCGGACTACACAACAATGGACAAAACACTATGCATGACTCAAAAGATCTCAAAAATGCCGGCTTGAAAGCAACTCTGCCACGCTTGAAAATCCTGGAATTGTTTGAGCGTAGTCAACAGCGTCACTTGTCCGCTGAAGATATTTATAAAGTCATGATTGGTAACGGCGAAGATGTGGGTTTGGCAACCGTCTACCGGGTATTAACCCAATTTGAACAAGCCGGCTTGCTGGTGCGCCATCATTTTGAAAGCGGCAAAGCGGTATTCGAATTAAACGAAGGCAGCCACCATGATCATATTGTCTGTATCAAATGCGGCCGCGTTGAAGAGTTTTATGACGAAGAAATCGAAAAAAGGCAGAAGGATGCTGCACAAAAATATGGTTTCACCATGCAGGATCACTCACTGACTATTTACGGTGTCTGTAAAGACCAGCCTTGTAACGAATAATTAGTTAAGGGTTGGCATCTCATCAATATGCTAACCCGGTTTTCAACCTAGCAGAATTTCTTCCCAGACTTTGTCTGACCTCTCAGCCAGCCATCATTCAGTTGGTTTTCCACCTATCCTCGGTGAGCATCCGGATATTCTGATATTGGGTTCGTTACCGGGCATCGCTTCCATCACACAACAGCAATACTACGCGCATAGACAAAATGCATTCTGGCGCGTGCTGGAAGCGCTGTTTCAAATTCCTGCCAACGCAGATTATGCGACACGTTGCGAACAGGCAAAAGCAGCGAAACTGGCAATCTGGGATGTGTGCCACTCAGCTTATCGCCCCGGCAGTCTGGACAGCGCCATCACACAAAATACTGTGGTTGCAAATGATATAAATGGCTTGCTGAAAGAACATCCATCCTTAAAACTGGTGGCCTTCAATGGTAATGCAGCCGCTAGTTTATTCAAGAAACATATACAGCTGTCACGACCGGTCGCGACTGTCATTCTGCCATCCACGAGCCCGGCAAACGCCGGAATTCCTTATGCTACAAAGCTGGAAAAATGGTCACAAATACTGGCGTTTCGGGATTAAACAGTTGAGTTATTCCTGAAAGCGCGGCTAGAAATGCTGATTGAATTGTTATCCGGATCTTTGGTATTGGCAAACTGGTAGCCGTTAGCTTGATGGATAGTGCCAAACGCCAGGCCTTGCGCTTGTGCAGCGAGCACAAATGCTGCGATTCCTCTACATCAAAAGATAGTTTTACGCCGGCCTGTCCAAGCTTGACCGATTTGGCAGCCTGGTGCACCAGAATATTGATACCGCCCTGACTGGCCTTTAACTCGACCAGACCTTCTGTGATTGCACCTGTCGTTTCAAACCCGAAATGGTGGCTGTAAAAAGCGACCGTTTTATGGATATTACGCGCGTAAATAATGATGGTAGTTAATAAAGCCGGCATAGTCATGATTTTTTCAAAGGAAAACAACTAGCTTAAGTATTAAAAACCACAAGCAGCGCCTGGCATTAATGCGTAGCCAGCTTCAACATTTCCCGTGCATGATTACGGGTAGCTTCAGTAAGCTGTAAACCACCTATCATGCGGGCTATTTCCTCTACACGCTCATCGGCAGCCAAACCTCGAATGTGGCTCAGCGTAGCACCATTATGTTCTGACTTGCTCACTTGCAAATGTTGCTGCGCTTGCGCGGCAACTTGCGCCAGATGGGTAATCACCAGCACTTGCCGTTGCTGGCCTAATTGATTGAGTAGGCGCCCAACCACTTCAGCCACCCCGCCACCGATACCGACATCCACCTCGTCAAAAATCATGCACGGTACGCTACCTAACGAGGCAGTCGTTACTTGCAAAGCCAGACTAATACGCGACAATTCACCGCCCGAAGCTACTTTATTCAACGGTCTTGGCTCGACACCGGCATGCCCGGCGACCAGAAACTCGACTTGCTCCATGCCATAAGCGGCTGCCTCGCCTGGCATCAGCGAGATGGCGAATTTTCCGCCTTTGAGTGACAGCGTTTGCATTTCTTCTGTGATGGTTTGTGCCAGTTTTTTGGCAGCTTGCTGGCGTTGCGTTGAAAGTTGTCCTGCGGCTTGCTGATATGCTTGCCAGGCGCTTTGCACCTGCTTGGCTAACGCACCATCGTCGGCAAACCCTTCGAGTTCTTGCATACGAATCAATTGCTGACCCAGTAATTCAGGCAACTCTTCCGGTTTCACGCGATACTTGCGGGCTGCGCCGTGAATATCCTGAATGCGCGCTTCGATTTCCGCTAACTTTTCCGGATCAAGTTCACTTTTTTGCAAATGGCGGTTAAGCTCACGACTGGCTTCCTCCAGCTGAATCACGGAAGAATCCAGGATTTCCGCGATTGGCTGCAAACCGGCATCCATCGCTTGCAGCTCGCTAAGTTTGGCTTGCACTTGTGCAAGCAGCTCAAGTGCATTCACTTCGCCATCTTCACTCATCCATTGTAAACAGCTTTCCATGCCACTGAGCAAACTGGCACCATTACTCAGGCGCACATGCTCCTGTTGCAGCGTTTGCCATTCTTCAACTGCGAATGCTAATTGTTTGAGTTCACGAGTGCTATCGCGCAGTTCGGCTAACTCATCGGCAAACTGGCTGGCGTTTTCTTCATAGGTCAATTGTTGCTGATGCAATTGTGACCAGGCTTTAAATAATTGACTCACCTCTTTTGCCAGCGGAGTCGCCTGCGCATACGCATCCAGAATCTCGCGCTGGGTAGCCACTTTCAGTAAAGAGTGGTGGGCATTCTGGCTGTAGATATCAATCAGGGTTTCGCCAATATCCCGCAATTGCCCTACTGTGGCAGACACGCCATTAATAAAAGCACGGCTGCGGCCGTCAGCATAAATGACGCGTCGCAACACTAACGTATCGTCGAGCTCGATTTCCTGCGCCTGAAGCCAGTCTTGGGCTGCCTGATTGTGAGAGATACCAAAGGTAGTGGAGATTTCGGCTTTATCATGGCCTTTGCGGGTGACATCACCTTCATTGCGGGCGCCCAAACTGAGCGAAAGCGCATCAATCAGAATGGATTTACCGGCACCGGTTTCCCCGGTCAATGCGGTGTAGCCTGCCGAAAACTCAAGTTCCAGCGACTCAACAATCACAAAATCACGAATAGAAAGGGCTTGTAACATATATTTTAGAAGACCGGTTTTAGCCCCAATTTAGTTTGTTACGCAACATGTCGAAGTAACAGTAAGTTTTAGGGTGTACTAATTGGATTTCTTGCTCGGCACGCGCGATACGGATGTGGTCGCCTTCAAGTAATGCATGCTGACCTTGACCATCGAAACTGATCTGTGCATCACCGGTATTCACCATAACCACCTCAATTACACTATCCGCCGGGACAGTAATCGGCCGGTTACTGAGCGTGTGCGGACTAATCGGCACAATTGAAATCGCATGCAGGTCGGGGTGCATGATAGGCCCGCCTGCGGATAGCCCATAAGCAGTGGTGCCCGTAGGTGTCGCCAGGATCAGGCCATCAGCCCGTTGGCGCGAGACAAACTTTCCATCTACATGCACTTCCAGCTCGATCAGGCGAAATGCACTTTTAATCACGACATCATTTAACGCAACGGTCTGTTGCAATTGGGTATTTGCACGCGACACCTCAGATTGCAGCAGCATGCGCGACTCAAGCTGGTACTCCCCCTGCAGAATTTTATCAATTTCGCCCAGCATATTGTCAGTTTGCAAATCAGTGAGGAAACCCAGGCGGCCACGGTTGATACCAATCAAAGGTACATTGGTTTTGCGTAGTGAGCGCGCCACACTCAACATCGTGCCGTCACCGCCCATTACCACTACCAAATCCGCTTTGTTGCCGATATTTTCCAGGCTCGCCAGCTGAAAACCTTCATATTTTACATAACGGGCGGTTTGTTCTTCTACACAGACATGCAGTTCCTGAGACAAGAGATGCTGAACCAAACGCGTCAAGTCATCACACATGTGTTGCAGTGCTGACTCATCCATGTATTTGCCGACAATGGCAACCGAGCGAAAGTAAGGAAGCATGCGCGCATTAAAGCACAGAAGCCCTGAACTGAAAAGCACAGGGGGCTGTTATCCTGAGCATAAATCGGGCAAAATCCCCCTATGTTATTAAGGCTGTAAAAATTGGATAAACGCGCGCAAATTTTACTTAAAACCCTGGTCGAGCATTATATTAGTGCCGGTCAACCGATAGGTTCACGCACTTTGTTGCAACATTCCGGACTGGATGTCAGCCCTGCTACTATCCGCAATGTCATGAGTGACCTGGAACAACTGGGTTTTATTGCCAGTCCGCATACTTCTTCAGGCAGAGTCCCGACCAAAAAGGGTTACCGGCTGTTTGTTGACTCATTAATGACTGTACAACCGCTGGATAACCAGTCTGTCGCGCAACTCAAAACCGGGCTTTCCTCCCCCAACCAGCAGGAACTGATAAGTAGTGCGGCAGATATGCTGTCGCAACTGACGCAATTTGCCGGGCTGGTCATGACGCCCAAGCGCGTTCGCAATGTGCTCAAGCATATGGAATTCCTGCATCTGAGTGAAAAGAAAATCCTGGTGATATTAGTTACTGAGGATGGTCAGGTACAAAACCGTATTTTGATGGCCGAGAAGGCATTTAGCGCCAGCGAACTGATTGCGGCCAGCAATTATGTCAATAGTCATTGCCAGGGATTAACACTGGATGAATTGCAGCATAAGTTAAAGCAAGAACTACAACAGATGCAGGCCGATATTAACCGGCTCATGTCTGCCGCGCTGGATGCTGCTGGTCAACCTGAACAATCCGCCAAAGAAACTGTAGTCATTTCAGGCGAGCGCAACTTATTGCAGGTAGATGAGCTTTCTACCAATGTCACCAGCCTGCGTAAACTGTTTGAAATTTTTGAGCGCCGCACGGCACTCATGCAATTGCTGGACCACAGTCAACGTGCCGACGGTATCCAGATTTTTATCGGAGGAGAAAGCGGTTACCTGCCTCTGGATGAATGTAGCCTGATCACTGCGCCCTATGAGGCGGATGGACAGGTCGTCGGGACACTTGGTGTGATCGGCCCTACACGGATGGCTTACGAACGCATTATTCCTATTGTCGATATCACGGCTAAACTTCTTTCGAACGCGCTATCCAATCAATAGTTTTTTATAACTTTACAAATTTTTCTCAAATGTCTGAATCGTCCGACAGGACAATCAGTTCCATACCTCTTAGCATCCGTTAAATTAGTTTTCATAATTCATCCATCTTCAATTTGTGTCCAATGAGGTGGTTAAATGAAAAAGCCATTAGTTTGTTCCTTATTTTTAGTAATTGCACTGGGTACTTCAGGCTGTGGTTCTATGAGTTCACGTGGCAAAAGTACCGCTATTGGTGCAGGCATAGGCGCAGTGGGCGGCGCAGTGCTTACCGGCGGTAGTGCAATTGGCACGGTGGGTGGCGCGGCAGTGGGTGGTGTAGTTGGTAATCAAATTAATAAAAAGTAAACAAACATACCCAAGGGACTCAGTCTTAGATTTGAGTCCTCCAAACATTCAAACCATCCATGAATTTGCAGGCTATGGCTTTTTTCTTTTTGCAAGGGCATTGGATAGCCTAGATATTTTGTATTGATCCGTTTTTTAATCGTTGTTAGGAGTTTAAGTATGAAAAAGTCTTTATTATTACTCGCGTTCGGGCTAAGCACTGTCTTGAATACTGCGTATGCCGCAACTTATGATGCGACTTTGTCAGGTGATGGCTATCAATTCAGCAGTTCATTTTCTGGTGATACCAGTTTCAATGACTATATAAGATTTAACACGGAAGGCTTACAGAATATCGTAGCCAGTATCTCAGGCTCCAGTAGCACCGCATTCACCTTTGAAACATTTAATCTACTTGATGCCAATAAGAATCTTGTTGCAACCGGTTCTGTTTTAAATGGCACTCCGAAAGTATCTTTTGGCTACCTTGAAAGCGCACAGTACGGGAATTTTTTCCTGCATGTCGTTGGCACTAGTGTTGGTGCAACCACCGGTTACAATGGCACTATCACCACATTCACTGCTGCTGCAGTACCAGAACCAGAAACATATGCTTTATTTCTAGCGGGTCTGGGCTTGATGGGCTTAATGGGTCGTAAAAAAAGTCTTGGTGCCTAAACTAACTCACTGTTTTTGAGTTCAGTTAAATCCCCGCTTCTGCGGGGATTTTTTATTATCTTTGAATAATCAACTGTATTCATTGAAGCTATTACCTTTGACAGCCTGAATCGCATAGAATAAGCATATGACCTATTATCAGCCAGAACCTGCTTACACCCACGGCAGTAAACCAAAAGTGGGTATACTTCTAGCCAATCTGGGTACGCCCGAAGCTCCTACAGCCAAAGCCCTCCGTCCTTATTTACAGCAATTTCTGATGGACAGGCGCGTGGTAGAAATCCCACGCTTTATCTGGTGCTGGATTTTACACTGCATCATTCTGGTGATTCGCCCAAAAAAATCGGCAGAAAAATATGCCAGTGTCTGGACAGACCAAGGCTCACCGCTGATGGTGTATGCGCAACAACAGAAAAAACTGCTGCAAGGCTACCTGACCCAAAAAATACATTCGCCTTTTGCTGTCGAACTGGGGATGACCTATGGCAACCCCAGCATGAAAAGCGCCATTGAATCCCTTAAGGCACAAGGCTGTGACCGTATCCTGGTTTTTCCGCTATACCCGCAATATGCCGCCAGTAGTACGGCTGCCGCACTGGATGCAGTGTGGCGAGTACTGCTCAAAATGCGCAATGTGCCGGCTATCCGCACTATCAAGCACTACCACGATCACCCGCTGTACATTCAAGCGCTTGCCAGCCATATCCAAGCCTACTGGCAACAACACGGCCAGCCGGAAAAACTGGTCATGAGCTTTCACGGTGTGCCAAAATTCCATCTGCTTAAAGGCGACCCCTACCATTGCGAATGCCACAAAACGGCACGCTTGCTGGCAGAGGCTTTAGGCTTAAGCAAAGAGCAATATCAAATCGCCTTTCAATCCCGCTTTGGCCGCCAGGAATGGCTGCAACCCTATCTCGCCAATACGCTGGATGCCTTAGGTAAACAACAACTCAAGCGTATAGATGTCGTCTGTCCCGGCTTCAGCAGCGATTGCCTGGAAACCCTAGAGGAAATCGCCATGGAAGGCAAACACTTGTTCCAGTCTGTTGGCGGCGGAGATTATCACTACATACCGGCACTTAACAGCGAAGCGGTGTGGATTGAGGCCATGCGTGATATTGCGCTGGAGCATTTGCAGGGCTGGGTTAGTGACGAGTTTGACTCAGTAAATGCAGAAGCAGAGGCGCAAGATAGTAAAGCGCGGGCTTTAGCACTGGGCGCTGAAAAATAAATGTCCCACTATGCGCTATACGCAGGCTCTCCATCCCTTTGATTTGGCATAGAACGGTGTGATGCGTTAACACGCCATTCTATGCCAGCCCTCGCCCATTACGCGTTATAATCGCGTTTTAACGTTTTAATCGCTTCATATGATCATTATCACCGGTGGCGCAGGTATGATAGGTTCTATCATGGCTTGGCATTTAAATAACAAGCTAGGCAGACAAGACCTGGTGATTGTTGACCGCATCACGCATGAAAACCAGTGGCAAAATCTGGTACACAGGCACTATGCAGAATACCTGGACAAAGACCAGTTGTTCGATTTCCTCGAAGATAACGATGACATCACTGCAGTGATTCATATGGGTGCCATCAGCGCGACCACCGAGCGTGACTTTAACAAGCTGGTGGCTGATAACATGCATTATTCGCAGGACTTGTGGTCGTGGTGTGCGGAATATGAAGTACCGTTCTTTTATGCCAGTTCTGCGGCAACGTATGGCGGTGGTCAGCAAGGTTACGACGATGCCAGCATTGAGAACCTGCGCCCTTTGAATGGCTATGGTTACTCCAAACATTTTTTTGACCAGTGGGTGCTACAGCAGGTGGCGCAAAAACAGATCACCCCGCCTGCCTGGGCAGGATTCAAGTTCTTTAACGTCTATGGTCCAAATGAATATCACAAGGAACGCATGGCTAGTGTTGCTTACCATACCTTTAATCAGTTCAGCGAAACCGGTACCATGCGCCTGTTCAAAGGCACTAAAGAAGGTATTGAAGATGGTATGCAGCTACGCGATTTTGTCTATGTTAAAGATGTCGCTGATGTGTTGGGGTTTTTCCTGGAAGCTGCCCTGAAACAAAAACCGGCCACCAGCGCCATTTACAATATAGGCACCGGCCAGGCGCGCAGCTTCAAAGATCTGGCAACCAATGTCATGACCAGCATGGCGCGTGAACCCCACATTACCTACATCGATATGCCACAGGATTTACAGGGTAAATACCAGTATTTCACACAGGCAGAGATGCAGAAGTTGCGTCATGCCGGCTACAAAAAACCTTTCACCAGCCTGGAAGAAGGTGTGAAAGATTATGTGCAACAATATTTAATGCAAGACGACCCCTATTGCTAACCATGCGCCTTTTATTCCCTAGTTGTAATTTCACTCAATTGCCCGCATTTGATGCGTATACATACACCTACTTAAGGGCGGTATCATGAGCTATATTGAATATCTGGAAGGCGAACATGCGGCACATATGACCATGTTTGAAGCACTGAAAGCCAGCTTTCCGCTGATCAGTGAAGTGGGATTGGCGATGCGTCAATGTATTCAGCAGGGTGGGAAAATCCTGCTGTGTGGTAATGGCGGTAGTGCAGCCGATAGCCAGCATATTGCTGCTGAAATCGTTGGCCGCTTTAAAAAAGAGCGCAAAGGTTTGCCCTCGATTGCGTTGACCACTGACACCTCAATCCTCACCTCGGTAGGCAACGATTACGGCTACGATTACATTTTTGCGCGGCAGGTAGAGGCCTTATGTCGCCCGGAAGATATACTGATCGGCCTGACCACCAGCGGCAACAGCGCTAACGTGGTGCGAGCGATTGAAGCAGCCAATGAGATCGGCGCGACCACTGTTGGTTTAACAGGCGGTAGTGGCGGCAAATTGAATGCGCTCTGCAGATACAATATTGTGGTGCCCTCGAATGTGACTGCGCGCATACAGGAAGCCCATATTTTCATCGGCCACAGCCTGTGCGAGATTCTGGAATCCTGATGGCTGGCACGCACACGAATACCAGCCTGGCAACACTTGTTCAACACTTTGGTGAAAACAATCAACAGGTACTGGTGATTGGGGATGTGATGCTGGATCGCTATCTAATCGGCGAAGTAAACCGCATTTCGCCAGAAGCGCCGGTGCCGGTGTTACTCATTAAATCCGAACAACATTGTGCAGGTGGTGCCGCAAATGTAGCGGCAAACCTGGCTTTGCTGGGTATACACACGCGCATGATCGGCCTGATAGGCGAAGATAATGAAGCCTCGCTCTTAGTAAATGCCATGCAGAGCCATGGCATAGATACGCAAGCGATGATTAAAACTGCAGCGCGGCCGACCATTGCAAAAAGCCGCATTATGGGTGGGCATCAACAAATGATGCGACTGGATCAGGAAATCACAGATGAATTATCTGCCAGTGAAGTAAGTCATGTCACCAAAGCCATCCAGGCTGCACTTGAGCAGCAGCCAGCACTGGTCATTCTGTCTGACTATGCCAAAGGTTTGCTGACCGAAGATATTTGCCAGCATGTGATTCATTATTGCCGTGCAAACAAAATTCCCGTATTGGTTGACCCCAAGGGACGCAATTACCATAAATATCGTGGCGCAACTGCCCTTACACCTAACAAGAAAGAAACGGCCGAGGCTTGTGATACCCAGGTCAATGATTCTGCTCTGATTGAAAAGGCGAGTACCTTAAAAGCCGGCTTATCCCTTGATTTTCTGGCCGTCACGCGTGGTGAAGAAGGCATTAGCCTCATCACCGAGCGCATAGAACATCTCAGCGCGACCGCCAAACAAGTATTTGATGTTTCCGGCGCTGGAGATACAGTGATTGCCACACTGGCCGCTGGCATGATACATGGCTTGTCGGCACTGGAAAGCTTATCACTGGCCAACATTGCCGCCGGCGTGGTGGTTGGTCAAGTGGGCACGGTACCCATTACCAAGGCTGACCTGGTTTATGCAATTGCAAGTGCTCAAGGTAGTGCCCAGGCGCATAAAGTCAGCGAGTTACCCGAACTGTTACAAAAAGTTTCTGCCTGGAAACAGCAAAGCCAAAAAATCGTTTTCACCAATGGCTGCTTCGATTTATTGCATGCGGGCCATGTGACTTACCTGGAAGGTGCAAAAAAACGCGGTGACAAGCTGGTGCTTGGCCTGAATACCGACCGCTCGGTGTCTGCTCTTAAAGGCCCCACCCGCCCTGTAGTGAATGAAAATGACCGTGCCCGGGTTCTGGCGGCGCTGGAATCTGTCGATGCCGTGATCTTGTTTGACGAAGATACGCCGCTCAACTTGATTAATGCCATCCGTCCGGATGTGATCGCCAAAGGCAGTGATTACACGGCTGATCAAGTGGTTGGCGGCCAGGAAGTGCTGTCGTGGGGCGGTGAAATCGCGCTGATTGATCTGGTGGAAGGCCGCAGTACCAGCAACCTGATTAAAAAAATGCACGCATGAACAAGATTCTGGTGATGGGCCCATCATGGGTGGGTGACATGGTGCTGGCGCAAAGCCTGTTCAAGCAACTCAAAATTGACCAGCCGGATTGCCAGATTGATGTTGCTGCCCCTGCCTGGACCTTACCATTGCTGGAAAGAATGCCGGAAGTGTCGCAGTCAATTGCGCTACCCTTCAAGCATGGTGATTTAGCCGTTGGCGAGCGCTACCGGTTTGGCAAGCAACTCTCAAAAAAGGGTTATACGCAGGCTATTTTGCTGACTAACAGCCTCAAATCAGCAATCCTGCCATGGGCAGCAAATATCCCGATCCGCACCGGTTTTAAAGGCGAAATGCGTTATGGCCTGATTAACGATATGCGCCCATTAGACAAATCCATCCTAAAAAAAACTGTGGAGCGTTTTGTTGCACTTGGTCGCCCAAAGCACACTGATTTGCCCGTTGAATTACGGTTGCCCGCATTGAATGCCAACCGTGACAGCATTCCTACATTAATGCAGCAGCATGCTATTACATCTACGGGCAAACCTGTACTTGGCTTATGTCCAGGGGCAGAATACGGCGAAGCCAAGCGTTGGCCGGTTGAATATTATGCCGAAGTGGCTAACGCCGCGTTAAATCAGGGCTGGCAAGTCTGGCTGTTTGGGTCGGATAAAGACAAGCCGGTTACGACAGAAATTCAGAGTCAAACACAACAACGCTGCGTAGACCTGGCCGGTAAAACCAAGCTGGGTGAAGCGATTGATTTAATGTCTGCCTGCCATACCATCATCAGTAATGACTCTGGCCTCATGCACGTTGCAGCGGCGCTTGATAAACAACTGGTCGCCATCTATGGCTCATCCGACCCTAGCCATACACCACCTATGCATCCACAAGCAATCATTGAGTACCTGGGATTGTCCTGCAGCCCGTGCTTTGAACGTGTTTGCCCACTGGGACACCTTAATTGCTTAAAGCAAATACCGCCGGCACGGGTAATAAAGCATCTTTCATTAAGCGCGCAAGCGATTAAAGCATGACTTACCCTCTCCTGACAGCGCAACACCTGGACGATGCTCGCGTGATCGAGCGTGACCCGCGAGGGATTAAAGTGGTGCAGTTGCCGAACGGCGATTACCTGAAAGTGTTTCGCCTGCGCCACCGCTTTAGCTGGGCCCGTTTTCAGGGTTATGCGCAACGCTTTTCAAAGAACGCATTTAAGCTCGTTAAATTAGGCATTCCTACAGTTAAAGTGATCGATTGCTATGAAGTAAAAAATGCCAGCCTGCTTGATTATCCACAGTCAGTTAATGGGCATAAAAAGGCTGAAGATTTAGAGGCTTCAAGCCATACTTTTGCTGTTCATTACGCACCCTTGGCCGGCGAAACACTAAAAACCTTGCTGGATCAGCAGCAATTAGAAACACACCATGTTGTACAGCTAGGCGCTTTTATTGCCGAGCTACATAAAAAAGGCATTCACTTCCGGTCATTACATTTGGGGAATATTGTGCTCACGACCGAAGGCAAGATGGGCTTGATTGATATTGCTGACATGAAGATTTACCCGTGGTCACTGTGGTTCAGGACAAGGCTACGCAGCTTTCGACATTTGACACGCTATGCCAGGATCAATGCGCCTTTTGGCTTATCTAACTGGGCAATATTGCTTGATAGCTACTTTGAACATGCAAAATTAAGTGCATCTGAAATAAATACGCTCAGAGAGAAAATGCAGCAATATCTGCTGCATCCTCCACACTAGCTGACACGTTTAAAAACTAGCAATTGTTTTCGGTTCTTATGTCCGTAAAACGTCTTTTCCAATTCAAAGCCAGTCAGTTGCTGATGTAACGCTTTTAACTTGGCATTTTCTTCAGGCGTGTCGCCAAGTTTAATCACCAGATAAGCATATTGCTGGATACGCCCGTCAGCAATGCGTTTTGACAGATCATCCCATTCATAATCGCTTCTGCCATCATAAGGCACATCTGCATAAAACCTTTGCTTAGCAGAAGCATAGAGTGCCTGCTGACCGTCCGGCAATCTGGACTTCACATATTTGACCGCATCAATTTCATAATAAAAATCCGCACCTTTAGGTTTAACGTTATTTACAAACCCCGCCAATACGATAAGCGCAGCTATGATTAAAAACAACCTTTTTACAGGAGTAACTTTCGTTTTTGGATGATGTAATAATTTCTGCACTGCAAAACTTGAAAATACAATCAAAACAAAGCCAAACAATGCCACATAGCGGGCGGACAGCAGGTTGACTTTGAAAGTGATTAAACAGCCGATGATCCACGACACAAATAACCAGAACAACAGCACTTGATATGCCACAGGCTGAATGTTTTTTTTGATGGTATGTTTTTCAGCCGCAACGAATAAGGTCGGACCCCAACCAGCAACTCCCAGACACTTCAATGTCGGAATCGCAATATAGACAAGCAGGAATGCAAACCAGGCATACTCCTGGAACGGCTCGCCAATCACCTCATCACGCATCACATCCACGCGATGTGTAATCTGCTGGGTGACATTCAGCTTGATATCCTGAAACCCGGTAAATAGCTCTTTGACCCGCCCAAGATCTTCCAGACTGATGTGCATAAACATTAGAATAACCGGCGCCAGCATACTGCCAATGATAAGCAGGGAATAAGGTGCAGCAATTTTTTTCAGCCTGCCAGAGGCCTGATGAGCAATAAAAAAGCCCGCAAGCGGTAACACCAGCCACTGTACAGCGCCTTCTATCCTGAAAAGCGTGGCCAATAATGCAAAAATTTGCCAGTAAATGACTTGCTTCCAGCGCCCTTGTTGATAGAACAAAATGAGTTGGTTAACAGCGTGTACCATCATGGCCCAGTAACCTAGGTCACGGCTGGCCATAGGCAATATGTTGCCCACAATGTAACCGGAGCCCAATAACAACACTACTGCATAAAATTGTGTCCAGTCATTACCCCCGGCAATGCTGACCATTCGCATCAGCCCCCATACAAGTAGCATAAAGAAAAACACGATCAACACATTTGCCGAGGCTTGTAACCCCAGCCCACTGATCGTGTGCAAGCAAGCAATCAACGCAGGGTAAAAGCCCCAGCTGTAACCTTCAAAGGGATGTGGGTCGCCCATAGAAAAATGGCGGGCCATCTCTATGTATAGAATGGAGTCATTGGTAACCCAGCCATGCTGAATCACGATGATGCGAATACAGGTAACAAATGCCAGGGCGAAGGCCAGATAGAGTGGTAAGTGTTTGCGGTGGTTAATCATGTTTAATCGCTTGCAACTCCCATAAAATATGAGTTTGCGGTTTGAGTTTTAATTTTCTGAAGATCGTTTTAAATTTGGTAGAAAAATCATCATTGGCATGGTAATGCAATCTAGGATAGACCCAAGCCACACGCCTGGCCTTGAACATACCGGTAAATCCGTAGTTTTTGCCATAGCAGCGACCCTCACAGAAATAGCTATGTGTACCGTCAGTAATGAAGTTCACATGTGTCGGATCGATAAAAGCCTCTTTGCTGGGATACCCAGGGGTTAAGGCATAAAACATTCCATCATGCTTTAGCACGCGCCAGATCTCATTCATTAACTCAATAAAGGGGAAGCGTGTGCCATATACGCCACCACTGAGAATCCGAGGAATATGCTCTATAAAATCAAATGCAGAAACAGCATCAAAAGTACTATCCGGATAAGGAATGGGATCAATAGACAGATTTGCTGTTTTAATTTCCACACCCTCTTCCGGGATTGAATGTGCAACCAGATCAATGCCGCACACTACTTCATAAGAAAAAGGATTTCTTGGCTTAGCACCGCAGCCCAAATCGAGATGATGTCTAGCTGCTCGCACTTGTTTAACCCTTCTTGAGTTGATCTACCAATCCGCGCAAACCATCCAGCTCCTTTGCAGGAGAATATTTGTTCTGCAAGGTAGTAATATTTTCTTTTATCTCGATAAAATCAAAATATCCGTTATCAATTTCCTTAATTTTACTTAATATCGTTTCTGAAAAAGTGCGGATATCGCCACAATTCACCTCATGAAACTGCCCATCCACCCAATACTCTTTTCCTGCTTGCCCTGTATACCCAATCACCAGGTTACCCGCTAAAGCAGCTTCAATCGGTGGCAAGCCCAAACCTTCAAGTTCGCTAAATGACAGGAAGATTTTTGACTTGGACAACGTTTCAGCCACTCCCTGCTGGTTCATGTTCTGGATAGGAAAAATCTTCCAGGAAGAAGGCAATTTCCTGGCAATAAAATTCAGCACCAGTGTCGAATGTTTCTCCAGCTTACGTGGCATGTAAGTAATGATGTTCTCTTTATGCTCGGCTGGCTTGAACAAATCTTCTTCAACAGACAAATGCAGACGGTAAATTTTCTGCTCAAATTCGGGAAACAGGAAAACCAGACATGCATAAATATCATCTGATACGCAGGTAATCAATTCCGCATGTTGATAAGCGGAATACACGGAGTCAACGTCTGCTTTGCGAAAAACATCATAGCCACCCTGGACTTGAATGATATATCGGATGCCTTTGTCACGCGCGATTTTGGCTTCTCGTGCCGCCCACATTTCATGAATCACGAATACTTCATGCTTTTTATTAAAGACGAAGTTTTTCTTAAAATTCAAATTGGAGAATGGGGTTTCACAACGGAAATTTACATCTTTTGGATGAAAAACTTGTGCTTTGACTCCTGCTATTTGCATATTATTAATAAGAGAAACATGCCGGTAAATCACCTTGACGCCACCTGAGGCTTTTTTGGCGTTCGGGCACAGATAAGTCAAAGTCAACGCATGCTCAGAATGCTCATCCCTGGCTTGATACCTGAATTTCCGACATTTGAAGATGAGATTATTGATAGCCTTCGGCCATGAAAACCGCGTCATTTTGTAAACTTTTGAGTAAACAGCAAAAATTGATTCAATAGTGCATCACCCCACAGTGTATCAGGCTCAATCACATTGCCCTCCGCCCACTCATTCCATGATTTGATCACAACCACCTGGGTTGGCAAATGCTGTTTCCTTTTACTCAATTGCAGGTAAATCTGCTCCAAATGCCTGGCAAAAGATTGCGGATTAAATCCTTTTAATATCGTCCCGCGACGCAAGTGCCGTGGCGTGGTATCCCAACCTGTAAATACAATCGGGATTTGATGCGGATCTTCAGTTAACGGATCGTTATCAATCACCAGTCCATGATAGTTATATACAAAAGGCCCTAGCTGTTTGTAATGAAACGTTCTGGCCAGCTTTTCACGTATATAAGACCACCAGCTATCGCGCTTGCGCCATTTAAAAATGCTGCCGGATTTATTGTATCCATCAAAATACTTTTTCCAAGGCTGATGGGGCTCAGTGTTGTCTGCCAGCCAGTACATTCCGGCAAAACCATGTTCAGCAGCGCATTTATTAAAGGTCTGGATAAACACTTCGAGGTCGGGGATTTCTTTTGGACTGAAAATTGAAAATACCGGCTTGCCTTCCACCTTGATGTAATTGGCAGAATGAAAGTGCGGCAATAACTGCTCGAAATAAGCTGTGTAATCCCCTGCCCCGAGATATTGCTGCAATTGCAGCGTGATATTTTCGCGTTTGTTATACCAGGTATGGTTGGCCCAGCAGAAGGCATATTTAAAATCCAGCTGGTGATCCAGCACAATTTGCATAGGCTTTTCGAGTAATTTTTTCCCTTCTCCAAACCAGTAGTCAAACACCAGGAAACCATCAATACCATGTGTTTGCGCAACAGATTGTTGCCATTCAAACACGGCAGGATTGAGCAGATTGTAATCACCGAAGGGGGTTTTAGGTTTTTGTATGTGCTGCCAGTCAAAATAAGTCTTCGCAGTATTCAGCTGCTGCCACTCGGTGAAGCCTGGCCCCCACCAGCGATTGTTTTCTTCAATCTCGTGGAATTGCGGCAGGTAGTATGCAAGGCTAAGCAAACGGTTTGTCATGTGTGTATTACTTGTCCAAACTATCGTTTGCAAGAATGGCTTCACCATCGATGCCTCGCAATTTGGCATTGATACGTTTTGCACCCTCACGCATATTTTTTTCACTGGTGCCCAGTTGAGGATTAAATATCAGCGTGGCATGGTTAAGGTGATCTACGTATTGGCCCAATTGCACCGAGTCAAGAAAGCGCATCTCATAGCCAGCGGCAATCATTTTCTGATGCATTACCATGCCTGCGGTCTGGCTCCCATCCGAAAAAAATGTATTGAGTGCACGGATGATATCAGTGCGGTACATTGCGCAGTGACTACGTAAATAGTATTTACTCTCATCCAATCGATTTGGGTTATAGCCGCGATAACCGAACCATTGGTGTAACACTTTTTTCCATGATTGTTCGAAACGGATTCCCCAACGCTGCAAGGTGGTCTTGGATTCCAGTTTCCAGGAACCTACACCAGCCAGCTTGGGATTGTCGTTGAAAGGCTGCAAAAGCATCTGCAACCAATCCGACCGTTTAACAAAGGTATCGGTATGGATAGAAAGTACGTATGGCGTCTTGACCTCAGAGAGCGCGAGATCCAGCGCACGCGAATGTGAAAGTGGCACAGTGTCATCAGCTGCCGGCTTGCGTTCAATCAATCTGACCCAAGGCAAGGAGCGCAAATACTCTACTGATGCATCCTGCGAGTTGTTATCAATCGCAATCACTTCAACCTGATTGAAATCAGTATATTTACGCAACAAACGCATACAGATTTTGGTGATTTCCGGCGTTTTATAATTAGGCACCAGAATGGTGACTTGTTTATTGTCTGTCGTCATGACCGGCATTATAGGCTAGTGTAATCGTTGACTCAAAAGTATAGCTAACCACTTAAAAGTCGGTGTAAGGCTGTAACTCCAGGTGATGGCTGACGGTCACCTGATGTTGTTTGCAATAACTTTGCCAGTCCGGCATATCTGTCCAGTCGGAGACAAACACAAAGTCTAAGCCGGCACCAGTAGAAGCCTGGTGGTCGAAGCGGCTATCACCAATAAACAATGCAGGAAACTGAATCGTGCCATCCGCAATCATGGTTGCCAGATGCTCGTTCTTTTTTGTCGGGCCACCGTAAATCCCTAATTCAAAGAGATTGTCGAGACCACGGCGCGGGAATATTTTGCGCAACTCCTCCTGGTCACCACCTGACATCAGCATCCATTTGGCTTGTGAAGTTCTTTGCTTCAATTTCTCCAGTTCCGGCGCGACCTCACATTGCATCAGCGTTTCATCCAGAATCTCGGTGAAGGTATCCATCAATGTCTGGAAAAATTCTTCAGTGAATGGCTGTTTAAGGATATCGCTGATGTAGTAACGGATTTTATCGTTACGTGGAATACTGCCGAGCTTGATGTGATAATCCACAAATGCCTGTGCCTGCGCATCGGTACCACCGGTACGTTTGGCCGTATTGTAATAAGCATCCACCTTGGTCTGGTTACTATTGAGCACGACTCCATCACAATCCAGCACGATGGTTTTGTATTTTTCGAGATTCAAGGGATTTGTCATAAGCGGCTGGCAATAAAAAAAGGCCTGTAAGACTACAAGCCTTTAATGATAGCTGATTTTCCTTATTGAATTATTTGGCTGCGACGATTGCTGAAGCTTCTTTCGCCAGTTTGGTGATATGTGCCCAGTCTTTACGCTCAACAGCGTCGTTAGGGGTTAACCAGGTACCACCACATACCACTACGTTTGGCAGTGCCAGGAATTGAGGTGCACTTTCAACACTCACGCCACCGGTAGGACAGAATTTCACATCAGCAAATGGGCCGGCAAAACCTTTCAGCAAATTGATACCACCTACAGCCACTGCCGGGAATAACTTCAAGAAGTAGTAATCATCGGCATTAGCCATCATGATTTCAGAACCGGTAGACACGCCTGGTAATAATGGCAGGCCAATTTTACGGGCAAACTGGCCTAATTCAGTGGTGTAACCAGGGCTAACCGCAAATTTGCAACCTACGTCTTTAGAGGCCTGTGCATCCTTCAGGTTACGCACGGTGCCTGAACCCAGAATCGCATCAGGTACATGCTTGGCAATTTGCTCCATGGCTTGCAAAGCAACCGGTGAGCGCAGAGTCACTTCCAGCACCTTCACGCCACCCGCCAGCAATGCTTCTGCCATAGGCACAGCATCTTCCACCTTGTTGATGACAATTACCGGGATGACCGGGCCATGGTTCGCTAAATCTAATGTGCTCATGTTATGAATATTTACCTAATTAATAATTGAATTCTAAAGAAATAAACTTTTAGTATCTCTGTAATTAAAAGTTCTAAGCAAGACTAGGCGCAGGAGTGAAGACAGTACGATTAGTACGGCAAGCGACTGCAACAACGTATTGCGACGAAGTTTTAATTACAACCAAGTGATTGCGCCTTCTTCAGCTGAAAGTACATTCTTGCGCATCCCGCCAAACAACTCACGACCCAATCCGTGGGCATTGTGGTGACGTTTGGCATCGCTCAGCTCTTCAGTCTCACGCTCAGCCCAGGTATCTTCGTCAACCAGCACATTCAACTGACCAACCGTGCCGTTCAACCGGATAATGTCGCCATTACGGATCTTGGCAATCGGGCCACCAGCACTGGCTTCTGGACTCAAGTGAATCGCTGCCGGGATTTTGCCTGACGCACCACTCATGCGGCCATCAGTCACAATCGCCACGCGGAAACCTTTGTTCTGTAATACGGCCAATGGCGGTGTCAGTTTATGCAATTCAGGCATACCATTCGCTTTAGGGCCCTGGAAACGCACCACGGCAATAAAGTCTTTTTCCAGTTCACCACGGTCAAAGGCTGCCAGCAATTCTTCTTGTGCATCAAACACAATGGCCGGTGCTTCGATAATATGACGGTCTTCCGGCACGGCAGAAATCTTGATCACACTGCGGCCCAGATTACCCTTCAGCAAACGCAGGCCACCAGATTCATTAAATGGATGTGCAGCAGTACGGACGATGGTTTCATCACCACTTTCAGCCGGGTAGTCTTTCCATACCAGCTTGTCAGCTTCTTTTTCAGGCTTCTTACCGTAATCACGCATGCCACCGCCACTGACGGTGTATACATCAGGATACATGTAACCACCTTCGATCAATTCGCGAATCACGAAACCTGGACCACCGGCTTGCTGGAATTCATTCACATCGGCTTTACCATTCGGGTACACGCTTGCCAGCAGCGGCGTCCCTCTGGCAAGGTAGTGGAAATCAGTCCAGTCAATCACGATACCGGCAGCACGCGCCACAGCAACCCAGTGAATAAGGTGATTGGTGGACCCGCCAGTGGCGAGCAAAGCCACCATCGCATTGACGATAACGTGCTCATCAACCAGGCGGCCAATCGGCACGAATCTATTTTTCTGGGTATTTTGTATCACCATGCGTACTGCTTCGCGAGTAAAGTCTTCACGCATGCCATCGTGCGGATGGATAAATGCAGCACCAGGCACATGTAAACCCATGGCTTCCAGCAACATCTGGTTGCTGTTAGCGGTACCGTAGAAAGTACAGGTACCCGCGCCATGGTAAGCAGCAGACTCACTTGCCAGCAACTCTTCACGGCCAACCAGGCCTTGCGCATATTGCTCACGCACTTTCGATTTGGAGGTGTTATCAATACCGGTACTCATCGGGCCGGCCGGCACGAATACACATGGCAAGTGGCCGAAATGCAAAGCACCAATCAGTAAGCCCGGCACAATCTTGTCACAGACGCCTAGCAACAACGCAGCATCAAATACATCGTGTGACAGCGCCACAGCTGTGCTCATTGCAATGGTATCGCGGCTGAACAGGCTCAGCTCCATGCCAGGCTCACCTTGTGTAATGCCATCACACATGGCTGGCACGCCGCCAGCAACCTGTACGGTTGCCCCATGCTTGCGGGCTTCATCACGGATGATGTCCGGATAATTCACATAAGGCTGGTGCGCAGACAACATTTCGTTGTAAGCCGTGACAATACCGATATGGGTTGGCTTTTCAGCATAAATCTTGAATTTATCGTTCTGTGGCATGGCCGCGAATGCGTGTGCCACGTTGGCACAGCCCAGGCGATCCGGGCCTTTGTCACGGTTGAGATAATCATCAATACGCTGCAAATAAGCCTTGCGGGTCGGTCGACTGCGCTCGATGATGCGTTCTGTTACTTCAATGTGAGATTGTTTCATTGACTATCGCTCAACTGTGTTTTAACTACTGAACTATCCTGATGAACTGCTTTGACTTACTTTTAATCACAGTTTTGGGATTTATTGTATATGAGTCCAAACTGGACTCTATTCCCGATTATCGCTAAACAACTGGAATCAGTCAAACCAAAAGCGCGTCCAAATGGATTTTTTTGAATGATTCCAATTACTTAAATCGGAATTATAAACTTATGAATCTAGCTTTTCGTCACCAGCACATCTTCCAGCATCAGATACTCCAGATCACAGCCATAAAACATATTCAATGCATCGGTCGGGCTACAGATCATCGGTTCGCCACGACGGTTCAATGAAGTATTCAGTACCACCCCATTGCCGCGCAGGCTTTCCAGATGTTCAATCAGCGCATAGTAGCGCGGGTTAGTTGCCTTGGTAACTACTTGAGCGCGTGCGGTGCCATCTTCATGCACTACTTCCGGTATTCGAGACTTCCAGGCCGGATTTACATCAAAAGTAAACGTCATGTAAGGCGCCGGATGATTGGTTTGCAAAATATCTTCCGCTACACGATCCAGCATGCTCGGGCAGAACGGCCGCCAGCGCTCGCGGTATTTGATTTGCGCATTGATACGGTCGGCCACGCCAGGAAAGCTAGGGTCACCAAGAATACTGCGACAGCCTAATGAACGCGGACCAAATTCCATTCGGCCCTGGAACCAGGCCAGCGGATTACCAGCAGCCAATAACTCGGCTGCTTTATGCGGGCCATTTTCAACGCGTGTGAATTTCGGTTTTTCCGGGTGCGCTTCACAGGCAGCGATACATTCTTCATTACTGAAGGCAGGCCCCAGGTAAGCATGTTCCATTTTATGAATGGTCTCGCCAGCTTGGTGCGCAGCATAAGTCGCAGCGCCGAGACTGGTGCCGTTGTCGCCGGCTGCCGGTTGCACGAATAACTCTTTCACATGCGGCAAGGAAATAATGCGCTGGTTAAGCTTCACATTCAGCGCCACACCACCTGCCATCACGATCTTGCCTGTTTCGCGGATAATGTCGCCCAGATAATACTCAATCATTTGCAGCGCCAGGTCTTCCAGCAATTGCTGAACGCTGGCGGCGTAATGGATGTAAGGATCATCGATCTCATCGCCGGAACGCTTGGGGCCTAACCATTCGATCAGTTTTGGCGTGAAGTAAAAACCTTTGCCATTTTCTTTATAACGGCGCAAACCCACGACATTGACGTACTCGGTGTTAATCAACAGCTCGCCATTCTCGAACTTGGCCAGGCGGCTTAAATCATATTTCTTGGCGTCGCCATAAGGCGCCATGCCCATGACTTTGAATTCGCCATCTAGCATTTCAAAGCCCAGGTATTCAGTGATGGCGCCATATAGACCGCCTAGCGAATCCGGATCATAGAATTCTTTAATTTTATGAATTTTGCCATTTTCACCGTAACCGAAGAAGGTGGTGGCATATTCGCCCTTACCATCAATGCCGACAATGGCAGTTTTTTCTTTAAAACCGCTTAAATGATAAGCACTAGAAGCATGTGCCAAATGGTGTTCCACTGGCACAAATTCGGCATTTTTCAATCCCAAATCTTGCATTAATTGAAGCGATTTATCGCGGTTGCGTCTAAAGCGGCGATTACCGTTAAAAATCGCATCCAACGCACGGTCTGGCGCATACCAATAACGCCTAGCGTAATGCCAGCGCGCAGGCGAAGCCAGGGGAATTTCAGCATATGGAAAAGCGACGATATCAACCTGGTCAGCCGTGACCCCGGCCTGTTTCAGGCAGAACTTGGCGGCCTCATACGGCCAATGATTTTTGGCGTGCTTGTCGCGTATAAAGCGCTCTTCTTCGGCGGCAGCAATAATTTTGCCATCCACCAGAATAGCCGCAGAAGCATCGTGACCCAATGCGCCAGATAACCCTAATACAATCATTCAGTGACTCGTCAATTGATTTAAATGGAAATGCCTGCCAGCTTCAGAGGCGTATGATCCACATACACCGCGTGAAAACTTTGCAACAGCGCATTATACAGCGAAGTATCGTCTTTCCAATTTTGCAGCAATCGGCGGATGTCTTTGACATGCGCACGCAACGCACGTTTAGCACAACGTTGCTGCTGCATGCTGTCCAAATCCAAGACAACAATCTGGCCTTGAGCATTCACATGTAAATTTGTGGCTTTCATATCGCCATGCGAAATTTGCAGCAGGTAAAACTGGTAGCAGGTTAATACAAGCTGCCTGAGTGCTTCTGCACGCAGTGCATCATCGCTGATGGTTTTGAAAAAAGTGAAGGCATCAGGCAATGCACTAATAGCAGAAACGAAATATGCCTCGCCACGCAATCCAAGAAAACGCTTTTCCAGCATCGCCAATGGTTTAGGCGTCAGGATTCCATAATATTGCAAACGATGTGCGTTAGACCACGAAATAGCTGCCCTACTCGGTCGCCAACTCCGCCCAATTGCATGGAATATATTCTTGATGTTATACCGTTTGATCACTGCACCCAGCTGTGCGAGATGGGTACGCACCACGGTACTGGTATTACCATCTTTCAGCATATCCCCCGCTTGCATGGACGAGTCAAGCACATCGGGAGTCAATTCAGGCAAGGCCACATGTGCGTTGTGCGCCAATACAAATGTGGTGGCTTGCTGCCAGACGACATCGGTACAATTACGGAAAATTTTGCGCTCCACATACTCACGCACTTCTTGCGCTTTATGGCGCTTAGCCCAAGCGATTATCTGCTGTGGATTAAACAAATCTGGCCATTGGCGCTGTTGTTGATAAGCGGCAAGCAAAGCCACTACCCATGCTTGCTGATCCAGGATAGCAAGCTTGGCTACTAACTCGGCAAGTTGCTGGTAACAAGCTTTGCGGGATAAATCCTTTTTGCGTATGCCATCGCCATCAATTGACCACACGGTATCATCAGCGAGCACAAAATTTTTCAAGTGCAAGTCAGTCTGCACGAGACCGGCAGCATGTTGCTGCGCCAGCACGCGTACTATTTTTTCAATTAGTGTGAATTTTTGTGCAGTGTCGCTTTGCGCATACACATGATGCGCATTTTCGGCATTTGGAATCGCAGCATAAATCAATACGCTTGCCTGTGCATTTTGAGTAAGACCTTGCCATAATAACGCAGGCGTTTTTAAGCCTGCCTCAGCAAGCAACACCGCGCCTTGCGCATCCCGGTTGGCATATTTACCTGCTTGGGCACCCATAAAAACCTTGGCGAAAACCGACAGGCCTTGCCACATGCCACTGAATACCCAACGGCGACCGGGTAACATTCGATGCACCTGCAATGTGGTCAATACACTGCCATCTGACAATGTCACTGCATTATTCTCAACCACCGGACATACTGAAGGCAGCGGATAAATGTTCTCGGTCAGCGTATTTGTGGTTTCCAGATTAGACATGCAGATTCAAGTTTCAGGATTTTTGCTATTTTACTGCAATCCGACGCGCAGCATAAAAACTTGACCGCCATGCGCTGGCTGCGTACAAGAGTTTGTTAAGATGCTCATTACTTTTCAATGACTGTTTATATTCATGCTGCTCTACTTTTGTAAATTTATCGCCTGGCTGCCATTAAGTCTGGTACACCGCTTGGGCGCTGGATTAGGCTGGCTTTCATACTGCCTGGATCGCAAAAGTAACCAGATTGCATTAAATAATATTCTGCAAAGCCGTTTGGCTGAGAATCCCTTACAAGCCCAACAATTAATGAAGCGCAGCCGACTGGAAGCCGGCAAAGCCTTACTTGAAACATTTTTTATCTGGGGTCAATCGGCGGAGCGATTATTACCGTTCATTCAGCAAGTGCACGGATGGGAAACCGTCAGCGAAGCGCAAAAGAATGGCAAAGGCCTTATTTTCCTGACACCACACCTGGGCTGTTTTGAAATCACTTCCATTTACTACGGCTCGCAATCTCCGATTAAAGTGCTTTACCGTCCGCCCAAAATGCAATCACTTAGCAATCTGGTGGTTAGCGGAAGACAAAAAGGTAAAGTGGAGATGGCGCCAGCCAATGCCAGTGGCGTCAGGAAATTATTACAGGCACTTAAAAACGGGCAAGCGGTCGGTATATTGCCTGACCAGATTCCCCGTAGCGGTGAAGGTGAATGGGCGGATTTTTTTGGCAAACCCGCTTATACCATGGGACTTGCCAGCAAACTGGCCAGCAAAACCAACGCGGTGGTAGTGATGGCATTTGGTCATCGTTTGCCGGATGGCAAGGGATTTGATATTCACCTGAAACGGGTAGACGATATCAGCACCCCCACCCTGCTGAACCAGGCGATCGAACGGCAGATCGCGCAATGCCCAGAACAATATTTATGGCAGTACAATCGTTTTAAACAGCGCCGCTATGCCATGCATAAACTTGAACAGCACACTTCTACGACGAAAACAAACCAGCCAGATTGACAAAGAATTCCAGTAAAATTTAATTGTGCACCAAGCCCTGGATCCAGCGGCTATATACTTTATCAGCAACTGTGTGTAACGTTTCGCAACCAGCATCCACGTCAGCCAGCATCACCTCTGCAGATTGCACGGCTGGGCTAGATGAGGCCTCGGCAATGTCTGCCTTCCATTTATCCGTCCACATCCTGACCATTTCCGGCATCATTTCAATGTGGCATTGAAATCCGATATGTTTTCCAAAGGCGTATGCCTGATTTTCGCAATATGGACTGGCTAGCACATGGGTTGCGCCCTCAGGAACGGTAAACGTTTCTCCATGCCAGTGAAAACTATTAAAGGCTGGCAGATCGCCAAACCATTCTTTTGCTAGCTGGTTATCTAGCACAGAGACTTGTCCCCAACCAATTTCTTTAACAGGGTTTTTGCTCACGGTGCCGCCCAGGGCTTTACTGATCAACTGGCCGCCAAGGCAATGGCCTAACAAGGGTACATCCTGATCCACCGCATGACGGATCAGACTCAACAACGGAGGAATCCACGGCAAATCATCATTGACACTCATAGGTCCGCCCATTAGCACAATGCCGCTATAAGCGTCGAGTGAGGAAGGAACAGCTTCACCCTTATCAATCCGCACTTCGCACCATGGAATAGCATGTTGCGCTAAAAAAGTGCCTAAATAACCTGCACCTTCGCAGCAGGCGTGCCTGAAAACAACTACCGGTTTCATACTAACCTTTTCGCTTCCTTTGCTTGAAACTGTCATTTACATTAACTAAAGTGTTTTGTATTTACCAAGCAAGATTCCGTCCAGATTGTAAGGCCCGATTGCATAACGCACCAGTCGCAAGGTCGGGAAGCCTATATGGGCCGTCATTCTGCGCACCTGGCGGTTTTTACCTTCGCTGATTTTCAGCTCCAGCCAGGTAGTGGGGATGGCTTTTCTTTCACGGATGGGCGGGTTTCGCTGCCACAAATGGGCAGGTTCATCGATGATACGCACTTGTGCAGGCCGGGTTACAAAATCACCTAAATCAACACCTTGCTGCAATGGCATCAAATCTGCTTCTGTAGCAGCACCTTCTACCTGAGCCCAATAGGTTTTAACTTCTTTGTATTTGGGATGGCTTAAACGATGTTGCAAAGCACCGTCATCGGTTAAAATAAGCAATCCTTCAGAATCGGTATCCAGCCGCCCGGCCGCATATACGTTGGGAATCGGAATATAGTCTTTAAGCGTCGCATGTTTCTCATGAGGAGTAAACTGGCAGACGACGTTAAAAGGTTTGTTAAACAGTAACAACATGGAAAGCACTATGTCAAAAATCAATGTGCCAGCGACTGGCAGCAAAATCATCGTTAATGCCGATAATACCCTAAATGTCCCAGACCAACCTATTATCCCTTTTATCGAAGGCGATGGCATTGGCATAGACATTACGCCGCCGATGATCAAAGTAGTCGATGCTGCTGTTGAAAAAGCGTATGGCGGTAAACGCAAGATTTCATGGATGGAAGTATACGCGGGTGAAAAGTCAACGACAGTGTATGGTAAAGATAACTGGTTATCTGATGAGACCATGGCCGTGCTGAAAAACTATGTCATTTCAATCAAAGGCCCATTGACTACACCGGTCGGTGGCGGTATCCGCTCGCTGAACGTCACGTTGCGCCAGGAACTGGATTTATACGTTTGCCTGCGCCCGATTCAATATTTTGATGGCGTACCTAGTCCGGTAAAGCATCCTGAAAAAACCGACATGGTGATTTTCCGCGAAAATACTGAAGATATTTATGCGGGTATCGAATGGGCAGCCGGCACAGAAGAAGTGAAGAAAGTCATTAACTTCTTGAGTGACATGGGCGTGCGTAAAAAAATCCGCTTCCCTGAAGCTTCTGCGATCGGTATCAAGCCAGTTTCTATCGATGGCAGTAAACGCCTGATACGCAAAGCCATTCAATATGCGATTGATAACAACCGCAAATCGGTGACCATTACCCACAAAGGCAATATCATGAAGTTCACCGAAGGTGGCTTCCGTGATTGGGGTTACCAGTTGGCCAAAGAAGAGTTTGGTGCGGAACTGATTGATGGCGGTCCATGGTGCAAATTGCCTAACGGCATCGTGATTAAAGACTGTATCGCTGATGCATTCCTGCAGGAGATCCTGTTGCATCCGGAAGATTATGATGTGGTTGCCGCACTAAACCTGAATGGCGATTACATCAGCGATGCATTGGCTGCCCAGGTCGGTGGCATTGGGATTGCGCCAGGCGCCAATCTGAGCGATACCATTGCTATGTTTGAAGCGACGCATGGGACTGCGCCAAAAATCGCCGGTAAAAACCTGGCCAACCCGAGCTCATTGATTCTGTCAGCAGAAATGATGCTGCGTCATATGGGCTGGATAGAAGCCGCAGACCTTGTACTTAAGGGGGTAGGCAAAGCGATTGCCAGCAAACGCGTGACCGGAGACTTCTCCAGCCAGATGGAAAGTGCGACCCAGGTCAGCACGGCTGAATTTGGTGATGAAATCATCAAAAACATGTAGGCTACATAGCGAAATTCGCTAAAGCACAGCCATTAAAAACGGAGAAACAAAAAACGGCTCACCAATGTGTGAGCCGTTTGCATTTGGTGCCCCTAAACAATCTTTATGCTTTTTGGATATTGCTTGCTTGCTTGCCTTTAGGGCCTTCTGTCAGATCAAAGCTGACACGCTGGCCTTCTTTTAAGCTTTTGTAACCAGACTCAACGATTGCGGAAAAGTGCGCGAACAAATCGTCACCGCCATCATCAGGAGTAATGAATCCAAAACCCTTAGAATCGTTAAACCACTTCACGGTACCTGTTGCCATTTTACTTCCTTACTTTTTTACTTATGCAGGGAGGCGCCCCAAAAGTTTGTCTCAAGTACTTAAGTCGCAATAAACAAGCTTTGCTTTACTTAAAGACGGCTACAAAAAACCTGAACGCAAACGCCTTAAGGGCTTTATACATTCAGCATTATTTAAATGTCAAGTGTAATTTTTCATCTTTTAACGAATTGACGTAAATCTGGTTAAAATTTGTATAAATGCTGCACGAGTGTGCGTCTTTTCCTTGATTTGAATAAAGCCATTTCCCGTATACTCACGTAAAAAGTATTGTTGTTTCAATACATTAACCGGATTAACTCGAGCCCTGGTATTACTTTATGGCAACGCTTGGCAGTACGCATAAACTTGGTGGCATGGCACGTACTTTGGTGCAATCTGCGCTTATTAGCGAAGATGAGGCGGGTGTGCTGCAGGAAAAAGCCCATACGCAAAAGATCAGTTTTGTGGCGGCGATCATCGCCCAGAAAAAAATTTCATCGCGCCATATTGCGCAAGCAGCTTCCGACGCCTTTGGATTTCCATTTTTTGATCTGGACGCACTAGACCAGGATTCGTTACCTGACAAGTCCATCGATATCAAACTCATGCAGTCTCAACGCGTGTTGTTACTGCAACAAAAAAACAACATTGCCTATATTGCGGTCTCCGACCCGACCAACCTTCATGCACTGGATACCATTCAGTTTCAGATGGGTGCGACATTGTCCCCGCTGGTTGTGGAAGATGACAAACTCGGAAAATGGATAGACAAGATCGTAGAGTCCAAAGACACCAGCATGGCTTCACTCAGTGTCGGAGGTGATGACTTTGATCTGGGCCTAGAAGATACCGCAACAGAACAGGAAACTGAACTCGCGCAGGAAGTGGACGATGCGCCTGTCGTTAAATTCCTGCAAAAAATACTGATGGATGCAATCAATATGGGTGCATCTGACTTGCATTTCGAGCCCTATGAAAAGTTCTACCGCATCCGTTTCCGCATTGACGGTGTGCTCAGGGATATGGCGCAGCCGCCCCTAGCAATCAAGGACAAACTTGCTTCGCGCATTAAAGTTATCTCCAACCTGGATATTTCTGAAAAAAGAATTCCGCAAGATGGCCGCATGAAGTTGCTGTTGTCTAAAACACGCTCAATCGATTTCCGCGTCAGCACTTTGCCACTCATTTATGGCGAAAAAATTGTGATGAGGATTCTGGACCCGACTAGCGCCACACTTGGCATTGAAGCATTGGGATACGAGCCTGAGCAAAAAGAAGCATTGCTAAAAGCTGTTCAACGACCTTACGGCTTGGTACTAGTAACAGGCCCAACCGGGTCGGGTAAAACGGTTTCGCTATATACCTGTTTGAACCTGCTTAATGATCCAGGCGTAAATATTTCTACGGCTGAAGACCCTGCAGAAATCCCGCTGGCAGGCATTAACCAGGTAAACGTCAATGATAAACAGGGCCTGACGTTTGCTGCAGCGCTGAAATCGTTTTTACGGCAAGACCCCGACATCATCATGATTGGTGAGATCCGTGACCTGGAAACCGCTGACATGGCAATCAAAGCTGCCTCGACCGGCCATATGGTTTTGTCAACACTGCATACCAATGATGCGCCGACAACATTGTCCCGATTAGTGAATATGGGTGTCGCGCCCTTCAATATTGCCTCGGCGGTGACGTTAATTACAGCACAACGTCTTGCAAGACGCTTATGCAAGCATTGCAAGGTACCGCTCGATGTGCCCAAAGAAGCGTTGCTTAGCGTAGGTTTTAAGGAAGTGGACCTGGATGGCAGTTGGCAGTTATATGATGCCAAAGAAGGTGGCTGTGAACATTGCAACAACGGCTACAAAGGCCGCGTCGGTATTTATCAGGTGATGCCGGTCAGCGAAGAAATGGCACGGATTATCATGGCTAGCGGCAATGCAATGGATATTGCCGCCCAGGCTAAACGCGAAGGCGTCAAAGACTTGCGGGAGTCAGGTTTGCTTAAAGTAAAACAAGGCCTGACTTCTATTGAGGAAGTTGAAGCTGTTACCAATGAATAATGCACAATCAATGAGTCATTAGATAGAAAATTATGGCAACTGCAAATGTAAAACAATCCGTTTTCCTGTGGGAAGGCAAAGACCGTAAAGGCAAGGTCGTCAAAGGTGAAATGCGTGCCAATGGCGAAGCCGTTGTCAACGCCACCCTGCGCCGCCAGGGCATTGCAGTCACCAAGGTCAAAAAGCAAAGTTCCCTAAGGATCAAAGGCAAGGTCACGGATAAAGACATTACCTTATTCACTCGCCAACTGGCGACCATGATGAAAGCGGGTGTGCCACTATTGCAGGCATTTGATATTGTCGGCAAAGGTCATCATAACCCGGCCGTTTCAAAGTTGCTGGCGGATATCAAGGCCGATGTCGAAACCGGTAGCAGCCTGAGTGCTGGCTTCCGCAAATATCCTTTGTATTTTGACAACCTGTTTTGCAACCTGGTCGCGGCCGGTGAACAAGCCGGTATTCTGGATGCCCTGCTGGACCGGCTGGCGACATATAAAGAAAAAATTCAGGCGATTAAAAGCAAAATCAAATCCGCGCTGGTATACCCGGTGTCGATTATTGTGGTGGCGTTTGTCATTACTGCTGTGATTATGATCTTTGTAGTCCCGGCTTTTAAGGATCTTTTCAGCAGTTTTGGCGCCGATCTTCCAGGGCCCACAGTCGTAGTTATCAATCTTTCCGATTTCTTTGTGAAATGGTGGTGGGCCATTTTCGGCACGCTAGGTTTTGGTATTTGGTTTTTCCTGTACACCTGGAAACGTTCGGAAAAATTGCAGGCGTCTATGGACAGGTTATTGCTACGCTTACCGATCTTTGGCGAATTGATTCGTAAAGCCACTATCGCCCGCTTTGCCCGGACCCTATCCACCATGTTTGCTGCCGGCGTACCGTTGGTGGAAGCGCTGGATTCAGTGGCTGGTGCATCAGGAAATAAAGTCTATTATGACGCCACGAAAAAAATACAGAGTGAAGTAAGTACCGGTACCAGCCTCACCGTCTCCATGCAAAATGCCAATGTGTTCCCGAATATGGTGATCCAGATGACAGCGATTGGTGAGGAATCGGGCTCACTGGATTCGATGCTGACCAAAGTGGCTGACTTTTATGAGGGTGAAGTGGATGATGCCGTCGCAGCAATCTCCAGCCTGATGGAACCGGTGATTATGGTGGTGCTGGGCGTGTTAATTGGCGGCCTGGTAGTGGCAATGTATATGCCTATCTTCAAAATGGGCAAAGTCGTTAGCGGCGGTGGTTAATTCGCGCTGGAAACTTTCATTACTCAAACGACTTTGATTAAAAGTCACTAAAACAAAAAGGCCGGAAATTCCGGCCTTTTTGTTTTTTAACACTGAAGCACTATTTTTTTGCTGTCTGCAACGCTTTTTCAATTTCGTCAGAAGGCTGTGCGCCAAGCATACGCTTGCCGTTTTCAAAGAACATGGTCGGCGTACTGTTTACCCCAATCTTGTGGGCAAGTTCACCGACTTTTTCCAGCGGCACTTCACATTTAGCGGTAGACGATGGCAATTTGTTATTGAAAATCCATTCCTGCCAGGCTTTTACACGATTGCTGGCGCACCAGATACTTCGCGATTTGTTAGCGGCATCAGGGTGCAATTGCTCAATCGGATACAAGAAAGTATAGATAGTCACATCATTGATCTTGGTCAATTCATTCTGTTCCAGGCGCTTGCAGAACGGGCAATCCACATCTGAAAACACGACCAGCTTGCGGCTGCCGTTACCCTTAACAACTTTAATTGCCTGGTCCAGTGGCAGACTATTGAAGTCAATTTTAGTGAGTTCATCTAGGCGATCGCCGGTGATGTCTTTTTTAGTTTTAGGATCAACCAGGCGGCCTTCGGCAATCAGGAAACTGAATTTTTCATCGGTATAAATAATCTGACCACCCATGAAAATTTCGTATAAACCAGCGTAGTTGGTTTTAGTGACACTATCGACTTTGATTTTCGGGTAAGCCGCTTCAATGGCTTTTTTAACAGAAGCTTCATCTGCAACACTGGTCACTGCGCCTAACAAACCGACACTTAGCAACACTGACAAACTAACCCAGCGAGTTGCAGAACTCCAAATACTTTTTTTCATCAATCACTCTTTCTCAAGCTTGCACAGTACTTAGCCTTGCGTGGCTGTGCGAATTAAAAAACGTTTTAGCATAGCACTGTTTTCAAACCCGTGTAAGCCCAGGATAGCCGCATGTGTCCATGCCGGCTCAGGGCGCGAAAACAATTTATCCAGGCCTCGCGTCAGGGTATGCATTTTCAGGATATCCAATTGCCGGGTTCGCATGACATGACGCAAAAAGCTTGCATCCCCGAGCGGACGCAAGGCTGGCAAATCACCTAATTCGCGGCACAACGCCTGCACATCCTGGAATCCCAGATTGACACCTTGCCCGGCCATTGGGTGCACCTGATGTGCGGCATCCCCCAACAGCAATACGGAAGACAATGCCATCGTCTCTGCTGTTTTCTGCACCAGTGGAAATCCTAGTACTGCGCCAGCTGGTGTCAGCTTGCCTAACGCATATCCGCAGCGCTGCTCCACTTCGGCTGCCAATGCTTCTGGCGACAAATTCTGTTTTACACTAGCCTGGTCTTGGGACAAGGCCCACACCAATGACACTTGTTGCTGCGGCAGTGGCAGCAGTGCCAATGTTTCGTGTGCGCCAAACCATTGCCGGGCAATATTGCCATGCGGTCTTTCCGCGATGTAATTCGTCACCAGCGCTGTTTGTTCAAAATCCACGGTAGTGACACTAACGCTACACTGCTCACGTACCCATGAACTACCGCCATCAGCGCCTAGCAGCAATTGTGCTTCAATTTCATGCTGCGGCAACGTTAACTGTACTTTATGACCAGCATGTTGCAGTGCTTGAGCCGGGGCGTCGGTGATGATGGTCACGTCAGTGCTGGCCAATACCTGCCAGCACGCATATACCAAGGCCTGGCTTTCGACAATAAAACCCATTTGTGTCAAATGCGCATCTGCGGCATCCAGACTCAGACTTGGCTTGGAATGCACATCGGTGGGTGACCACAAATGCATCGCAGCCATGGCATTTACCCGATTGGCTGGGACATGCTGCCAGACGCCGATTTCTGTTAACCAATGCACAGTCTCATTGGTTAAGGCATAAATGCGCGTATCCCAGTGTGCGGTATCTTCAATCCAGCCAAGAGAAAATGCGGGTAAAGCTTGCGCGTCAGTCAATACAACTTGTTTACCCAGCCTGGATAAAGCAATAGCCGCAGTCAGGCCTACCAACCCGGCGCCGACAATAACCACATCACTATTGAGTATGGTTTTGCTAGTGATCAGGGGTTTACTAACTACCATAACTCATTTTATTCACCAGTAACCGGCGTGCAAACGGCAGCATGCTGAGCGCACCCAAACCCGCACCACGCAACAAGCCGACGCCTATCAGGTCATTGGAAAACACATTCACCAGAAAGTCTGTAAATATCAACCCACGGCCGGTATCGCGGGCGCGTGACTGATGATATTGAGCTAACCTGTGCACGGTTCCCCACTCAGCAGCCGAGCTCGCTGCAATATTTCTGGCCAAAGCCATCGCATCTCGAATGCCGACATTGAACCCCTGCCCGGCCACCGGGTGCATAGTTTGTGCTGCATTGCCGATCACCACGCAATGTGCAGGAAAAGTCTGTTCCAGCTTACTTAGTTTGAGTGGAAATCTGCCACGTTTACCAATATGCAAGAACTTGCCTACGCGATCACCAAATGCCTGATGTAAAGCCTGCAAAAAAGCGGCATCGTCTAGTGCGGCAATCTGGTCGATATATGTTTGTTCACCGGTCCAGACCAGGGAAAAATGCTCACCATTCGGCAGCAGTGCCATCGGGCCGAACGGGGTAAATCTTTCATAAGCAATATTGCGGTGTGGCAGCTCAGTCTGTACCAGTCCGACCAGAGCATCATGGCCATAGTGTTTGGTTTCCCTGACCAGGCCGGGAATAGATTCAAGACTGCGCCCGCCATCGGCGATAATTGCCAGCGGAGTGGCAATCAAATCAGTGCTTTGTCTATCGGTAGCACCAGCCGTTTGAAAGGTGATTTCAGCGGCGTTTGCATCCACATGCAGGTTTTGCACCGGTACCTGATATTGAATCTCCAGACCAGAAGAAGATTCAGCAATGCGGGCATCCAATGCCTGCATCAGCGCGCCATAAGAAACGACATAACCAAGTGCTGGCAATTGATGTTCGCCCGCTTTAAGCAAGGCGCGACCAAAGCCTTTTTGTTGCGACACATGGATAGTGTCAATGGCAGTCACTTTTGATTGCAGTGTGTTCCAGACGCCGAGTTGTTCCAGCACTTGTCGCGTTCCGGATGACAACGCCAGCGCACGGCCATCGCCATACATGGCGCCAGGTGGCTGTGCCTCCAAGACAGTCACCGGCACACCGGCCTGTTGCAGCGATAACGCCAGCACCAAGCCTACCGGACCGCCGCCAATCACCACCGGATGTGTCAGAGTTTGCTTCAACCTTGCTGCCTTCTGTAGCTGTTCATGTCATTAGCCTCGCATTAACGCTTCAATATCAGCAACTGATTTAATCGCGGCAGCAGTAATCACTTCACGGCCGCTCTCTGTTACCAAGACGTCATCTTCAATGCGAATTCCAATATTCCAGAAATGCGCCGGTACATTATCTGCCGGGCGCACATAACAGCCTGGTTCAACGGTCAGCACATTCCCGGCCTGTAACATCACCCAATCGCCGGCCGGAGTTTTGTATTCGCCGGCATCATGCACATCCAGCCCCAGCCAGTGGCCGGTTCTGTGCATGTAAAACTGGCGATAGCTACCGTTTTCCAGCACTTCATCACGGGTCCCCTGACATAGCCCATAGTGAATAAAGCCATCTACAAGCACATTAAGTGCGGCTTCATGCGGTGCATTCCAGTGATGATGTGAACTGACACTGGCGATCGCAGCTGCCTGCGCAGCTAACACCAGCTCATATAAATCCTTTTGTGGCGAGCTGAAGCGGCCATTGACGGGGAAAGTCCGTGTGATATCTGAAGCATAGCCATCCAGCTCGCAACCTGCATCTATCAAGAGTAAATCTCCGTCTTTCAATTCTGCATTATTGGCGTTGTAATGCAGGGTACATGCGTTGGCACCCCCGGCAACAATACTGGTATACGCTGGCGCCTGAGCACCCTGCCTATAAAACTCATGCAAGAATTCGGCTTCCAGTTCATATTCCCATTTACCTGGTTTTGCCATCCGGATAGCCCGGTTATGGGCGCTGGCGGCAATCTCTGCCGAACGGCGCATCAGGTCGATTTCCCAGGGGGATTTAACCAGGCGCAAGTTATCAATATGTTGACGCACATCAACCACTGTGGCTGGCGCCTGTATACCGCTGCGGGTTTGCGCACGCACAGTATTCAACCAGCCAGTGACTTTAGTATCCCAACCGGCATCTGTACCCAGGCTGTAAAAGAGTGCCGGCTGATTGGCCATCAGTTTTGGCAATAACTCATCCAGCTGATTAATCGAGTAGGCTTCATCAAAACCAAACTCTGCGCGAGTTGCTTCGGGACCATAACGGAAACCGTCCCAGATTTCGCGCTCAATATCCTTATCGCGACAAAACAGAATGCTTTTATTTTCTGAGCCGGCGACCAAAACCAAGACCGCTTCAGGCTCTTTAAACCCGGTCAGGTAATAAAAGTAGCTGTCAAAGCGATAGGGATAATGGCTGTCGCGGTTACGCGTTACCTCTGGTGCAGTAGGAATAATAGCTATCCCTGCCTGCATAGTGGACATCAATTGCTGACGGCGACGGCTAAATTCTTGCAGGGGAAATTCGTGCATGGAAAAACTCAAAGGTAATCCTGAATGGTTAAGCATTTTAGCCTATTTGGTGCGCATTTGCTGGAATGGTTCACGGCTAGACCGGCTTTAAAAGCCCATCATTTCATATAGCTCAGATTGCCTGACATTTTTCTCGGCATCCAGAACCGTGCCATCCGCCTGCCATTTTTGCAAAATGTTTGCCAGTACAGGTTTAACCTGGGCTGCACGCATGCCGGGTTTGATCGCTGGCTGATAAAGCATTTTCAGCAACAAGGCATCCAGGCCGGTCAATAACGATTCAGGGGTGTGGTCATTAAATATAGAAGGGAATACTTTGTCAGAATCGCTAGGCAGACCCATCGCCTGCGTGGTTTCTTCAACTATACAGGACAGTAATTGCCGGTGTTCCTGCGCAAAATCAACCGGAATTACCACCCAGGCTTTTGTAATCGCATTCTTTGCATCGAGACCCAGTCCAAACATGCAGGCCGCGTCATCAGGAGGCTTAATTAATAAATTACCGCTAACCAAAGCAATATCATTACGCCAAAGCTGCAAGTGCGAAAACACCACAATAAAATTGGCTTCCTGGCGGGATCTGGCAAAACTGATGGAATGACCGGTGATTTTGGCTAGATGTTGAAAATGGTATTTTGTCAGCAGCGCATGCTGTTCCTGCTGGTCTGTGTGATGCTCCAGCCATACTTTGACGGGTTGCATCCATTTGCGTACCGGTTGTTCACCAGGCGTGTATTCATTATGCAAGGCAATCTCTGTAAACGCCTGCTGCAAATATTCGGTCGATTGCCATGGTTCCTGTGCAGATGCCAGCATCGAAAAAAGCAGCATGCCCAGCCCCAACCGGCAAAAGTTAATCATACTTTGCTCCGCCCTGGTTTTCTCCGGAAAAGTGACGCAAAGGCAACAGCAGGTCTTTCAATCCGTTGTGATCAATCTCTTGCATCAACTGCAATAACCGTCCCAACTCCCCCTTAGGAAAACCTTCTCTCGCGAACCAGTTGAGGTAGTGTCCGGGCAAATCGGCAATCAGGCGATCTTTGTATTTTCCATAAGGCATTTTGAGAGTCACCAGTTGTATCAGATCATTTTTATTCATGGACATCATTCGAAAAGAAATGCGAATTCAGAAACTTACTTAATCATAAAAATAATTTATAAAAATTATCATTTGGCGCTCTTAAAAAATCCTATGGGCATCCGTAAATACCATTAGATGGTTAATAGATAGCCATGACAAAAATAATTTGCGGTGAATTTTACCATCGCTTAAGAGGCACGATGCAATACGAAATCAGTAAAGAAAAAAGTGCAGAGTATCTGCGACAGGCCATCCAGCATATGTCTATGCAGGATACTGCATTCCATCCCGTCAGTTACGCTGTCTGGTACGAATATTCGTCCGGCGAGCATGCGCACCTGATTGATGAAGTAAACACGCTTATTGAAAAAGAGAAAAAACTCAACGAAAAAAGTACCGCCCAGTTATTTAACAAACATATCGCCAGCCTGGATGCCGACAGCGCACAGAATATCGTTGATCGTTTTAATAATATGGTGTCGGATATCAGCTCCACCACTGAGAAAGCGGGTCAAGACACCACGCAATTCCGCAAAACCCTGGATGCATGGTCGGGCGAACTCCAGCAACTGGATGGAGAAGTATCGCGCCATATGGGCGATTTATTATCCCAGACCGCCAATATTCAGCAATCTATGCATACGTTGCAGCAGCATCTGGAAACCAGTCTGCACGAAATTGCCAGTTTAAAAAACGAAATCGTAAAAGCTAGACAAGAAGCGATTTCAGATGGCCTGACGGGCTTGATGAATCGTAGAGGCTTCGAGGTTGCCTTGAAAAAAACGCTTGAATCTACCACGCCTTATGTTGATACCTGCCTGATCATTGGTGATATAGATTTCTTCAAACGCGTGAACGACAGTTATGGTCATTTATTCGGCGATAAAGTGATTCAGGCGGTCGCCAGAATCATGAAAACTGTTTCAGGCGACCTGTACACCTCAGCGCGCTATGGCGGCGAAGAATTTGTGATGCTGTTACCTCATACATCGCTGGATACCGCCAGGGAAGTCGCAGAAAGCATCCGCCAGCATGTCGCCAATATCAGCATTAAAAACAATGTCACCAGCAAACTGATTTCGAATGTCACGATTTCACTGGGGCTGACTGCCTATCAACCAGGCGAAACAGCAGAAAGCTTTCTGAATCGCGCTGACCAGGCGCTGTATACAGCCAAGGCAAAAGGACGTAACCAGGTCACCCTGATCGCCGATGAGGCACTGGCTGCAGCCTAAGCAGCTTTAGTGTTTAAAGCAGGTCGCGCTTCTGTTCCGGAATATCCTCATACGGATAGCGCGAATGCCCGAAACGCATCACCAGTACTGAAATTGCCAGTATCAAAATAGCCGCAGACACCGCCAGCATATGTGTCTCGGTCATTTCTTTCATATCTAGCAACAAATAGCGCGCCAAAGCCACCATGGCGATGTAAATAGGGTAGCGCATGGGCAATTTTCCGGTACCAAAATAGCTGTTGATCATGGAAAAGACTTCCAGATATAAAAATAGCTGCAACAAATCACCCAAACCGACCATACCGGCCTGCCACATCCTGGCCAATTCGTGCGCAAGGGAGAAAAACGTCGCGATCGTGACTAATCCCAAGCCCAGCCGCTCTATCCACATTAAGGCCTGATGCGCAATCTTGTCAGTTTTATGCTCGTATGGTGGTTTCATCATTCCCCCTGATTTTGTTTTTTTATAGATTATCTTGTTTTTAACCAATGATCGAGCTGCGCTAAACGCTCTGGCGTGCCTATATCATGCCATATGCCAGTGTGGTGTTGACCGCTGACCAAGCCCTGCTGCATGGCAGAAATCAACAGTGGCGCCAATTTGGCGGCCTCACCGCTTTGAACTGATTTAAACAGGTCTGGATGATAAACGCCAATACCCGAAAAAGTCAGTCGATTGTCGGCTGCATGTTTAACCAGGCCATCCTGCAAGGCAAAATCGCCTTCAGCATGTTGCTGCGGATTATCCACCATGACCAGATGTGCCAGCTTGCCAACAGGTAAACTTGTGGCGGCATAGTCGATATCGGTAAACACATCGCCATTTACCACCAGAAAAGATTCGTCACCTAATAATGGCAAGGCTTTGGCAATACCCCCTGCGGTCTCTAGCGCGGTTTGTTCAGCACTATATTGGATATGTACATGCCACCGGGTGCCATCGCCAAGCCTATCCTCAATTTGCTGGCCAAGGTAAGCATGGTTAATCACCAGCTCGGTAATGCCCGCCTGCGCCAGGCGCTCGATATGCCAGACAATCAGCGGCTTGCCGCCTACTTCGAGTAAAGGTTTGGGCGTATGGTCGGTCAACGGACGCATGCGGGCGCCGCGTCCCGCTGCCAGTATCATGGCCCGCATGTTTAATCAGCCTTTTCCAGCGCCAGCAATAACTTGAAAAACGGGCGCAACTCTACATAACGCTCACAGGCAGCCTGTAAATATTGCATCACCAACGGCATATCCTTCAGGTAGCCGTCCTTGCCGTCCCTATGATACAGGCGCGCAAAAATGCCCAACACCTTGATGTGGCGCTGGACACCCATCCACTCAAAGTCTTTATAAAACTCGCCGAAGTCTTCGTTGACAGGCAAACCGGCTTTTTTAGCGGCCTGCCAGTAGCGTACTACCCAATCCATGAGATGGTCTTCATCCCACCGGATGTAGGCATCCTTAAATAATGAAGCTAGGTCATAGGTGATTGCGCCTATCACCGCATCCTGGAAATCCAGCACACCAGGATTATTCTCTGAAGTAACCATCAGGTTGCGGGAATGGTAATCCCTGTGCACCGTCACTTGCGGTTGTTGCAGAATATTGTCGATGAGCAATTCAAAGGTTTTATCCATTACTGCCTGCTGTTCCACAGTTAGGGTTTTACCTAAATGTTTAGCCACATACCATTCCGGGAACAGCTGCAACTCCCGCATCAGCAACGCGGCATCATACGGAGGCAAAGCCTGCGGATCTGTTGCCAGTTGCATTTTGATAAGTGCCTGGCAGGCGTCGCCATATAAAGTTTTGGCATTTTCAGGAGTCAATTTGGACAGGTAGGTATCATTGCCCAGGTCATTTAATAGCAAAAACCCCTGTTCGAGGTCCTGGGCCATCACTTTTGGAGCATTCAAACCGGCGGCGAGCAATATCTCAGCCACATTCACGAAAGGTCGGCAATCTTCCTGCGGCGGCGGCGCATCCATGGCAATCAAGGTTTCTTGAGGCAAATGCACGCGAAAATAGCGCCTGAAACTAGCGTCTGCAGAAGCGGTTGTCAGTGTAAAAGGCTGTTCTATAACTTGTGCCAGCCAATGTTGAAGTTGTTGTGTTCTATCCACAAATTTTCCCGGATCATTAATAAGCAATTCAAGCTTGTGCGCTTGCTGGTAAAATGCGGATCACATTTTAAGTGAAAAATGACTTTTTAAGCGTTTTCATGAATAATATAGCCCAAATGAATGGGGCAAATCGCAAGGTGGAAAAAATTGCAAGCATATAACCACTCTGCGACCCGCAGAGCCTACTGAAATTATCACTCTTTGACTAACTTGCAAGTTTATTCCTCCACTTCTCGCGAACGCGGCATGCGCATTATCTTAGCCCTGGTCGCCACCGGTTCACTTGCGGCCATGCATGCACGTGCCGATGAGACGACCACGCCGCCTGTAGTAGTCGCCGAAAACGCCGCATTGCCTGGCGCAGTCGAAATAGAAGGTGACACGCTAAAACTGCGTATGGATCGCCAAATGTGGGCTACCGGCAATGCCGTGATCCGCAAAGATGGTCAACAAGTCACCGGTGACGAAATCCGTTATGACATGCAGAATGATGAGCTACAGGTAGATGGCAATGCTGTGATTGCAGCGGGAACTACTACGATTAAAGGCCCGATGTTGCGCATGCGGCTGAGTGAGAATATTGGCGAAATGCGCGATGTCACGATAGAGTTTAAGAGTGCTCCGCCAAGACCAAGCAATCAGGACACCAATACCTTACTCGATGACCAGGCCATCCTCGTCAGTGATCCTAAAAGATATGTTGATGACAACGCTTCATTCAGCAATCAGGAAAAAAAGAGTACTTTCGATAATATCCGCGCATCAGCCAAACAGGTGTTTTTCGAAGGGCAAAATATCAAGCGCCTGAAAAGTGCCAGTTACACTTCTTGTGCTGCCGATGTCGATGACTGGTATATCAAAACCGGCAGCCTGGAATTAAATGATTACACCCGCACCGGCGAAGCAACCAATGCCTATGTAGAATTTAAGGGTGTACCCATCCTGTATACGCCATGGATGAGTTTTTCCTATAACAACCAGCGTAAAACAGGCTTGCTAGCTCCGTTATGGGGGACGACTTCACGCAGTGGTTTCGAGCTGCTGACCCCCTTCTACATTAATATCAGCCCGGATAAAGATGCCACACTTGCCACCCGCGTATTAAGCAAGCGAGGCATACAATTTCAAGGTGAATTTCGCTACCTGGGTGAGAACTACATGGGCTCGAATAACTTCGAGTACCTGGATAATGACAGCATGACCGGCCAAGACCGGTTTTATGCCAAGCTGGCGCATCGCCACCAGTTTAGTGACCACTGGTCTGGCGGTTATAGCCTGGAAAAAGTCTCGGATGATAAATACTTCTCCGAGATGGCGACCAGGATTCAAGTGACTTCTAGGGTTAATCTTGGGCAAACTGCTTATGTGAATTATGCGGATGAGCACTGGACATTCAATGGTACCGTACAGCGCTATCAGAACCTGGATAATCTGTCATTTGTATACCAGCGATTGCCGCAACTGACAGCAAGCTACACCAATGATTGGAAAGGGTTTACCACCAATACCGGTGCCCAATATGTCTATTTTGACGCCATGAAAGAAATGACCACGGCGCCTAGTGGTAGCCGATTTAGCTTATACCCGTCGATTTCCTATCCGATGAAGAATTCGTATGGTTTTGTCACACCCAAAGTCGGGGTGCAAACCACCCAATACAACTTGACTGGTAATGTGCCTCTGGGTTACACCGAAGAATACAACCAGTTGAACAGAACGTTACCGATTGTCAGCCTGGATTCAGGCCTGTATTTTGATCGGCAAACCAGCCTGTTTGATACCAGTTACACGCACACCCTGGAACCGCGTGCTTACTATGTTTATATCCCATATCGTGACCAAACCAAGATCCCTATTTTTGATACTTCATTAAACACACTGAATCAGAATTCTATTTTTTACGAAAACCAGTTCAGTGGCGATGACCGCATCAATAACGCCAACCAGGTCACATTGGCTGTGACTAGCCGTCTGATTGATAGTGAAACCGGGATAGAACGGCTCAGCGGTACACTGGGCCAGCGCTTTTACTTTGATGATCAACAAGTGTACATGCCAACAACTTCGCCTGATACACGCAAGTCGTCTGATATTCTGGCAGCATTTACGGCACGGCTTTCCAGTCGCCTCAACCTGGACACCTACTGGCAGTATGACCCCGATCGCGGCAATATGGAGCGTAATAATTACTTGCTCCGTTATAATCCCGAGCCTGGAAAATCATTCAGTTTTGGTTACCGTTACACGGCAAGCGTACTTGAGCAAATTGATACGGCCGGTCAATGGCCGCTGGGTAACAGGTGGTACGGTGTTGGCCGCCTGAACTACTCCATTCGTGATGGCAATGCGGTACAAATGCTTGCTGGCCTAGAGTATGATGCGGGATGCTGGCAAGGCCGAGCCGTCATGCAACGCGTGCAAACAGCAACTGCTGACGCGAACTATGCCATGTTTTTTCAACTCGAACTGGGTGGGTTGACCTCTATCGGCGCCAACCCATTAAACGTCATCAAGCGCAATATCCCGACTTACATGCGTACCAATGACATACCGGGAATTTACAGAGACCAGAATACCCAATGATGAAATACTTATCACCTTTTTTACACTTTGCGATGGGTGTTGCGCTTCTGCTAGGCACCTCAGTCAATATCCACGCTGCTGATAAACCCTCCATCGAAAAAATGGACCGGATTATTGCCGTCGTTGATCAATCTGTTATTACCGAACGCGAAATGCTGGACCGTATTGAGTCTGTTCGCACGCAAATGATCAAAAAGGGCGTGGAATTACCGCCGGATGATGTGTTACAAAAGCAAATACTGGAACGCCTGATTGTTGATAGTTTGCAATTGCAACTGGCCGCACAAACCGGGATTAAGGTAGATGATGCGCAACTGGACAAAACCATAGAGCGTATTGCCGAGCAGAACAAATTGACCATGCCAGCCTTTAAAAAAGCGCTGGAAGAAGACGGCACCAAGTTTTACAAGTTTCGTGAAGATATCCGCAATGACATTATCCTTACGCGCTTGAGAGAGCGTGATGTCGATAATAAAATCAATATTTCAGAAGCGGAAATTGATAACTACCTGAGCTCTCAGGAAAAAGAAGGTGACCTGGATGAGTTTAACATCTCCCAGATTCTGATCCGACTGCCTGAAGACAGCTCACCTGAAGATATCCAGAAAGCCAGGATCCGCACCGAACAGGCGATTAAAGCCATGTCAGAAGGCATGAGTTTTGAAAAAGCCTCTGCAAACTTTTCTGACGCACCTAATGCCCTTGAAGGTGGCGACCTTGGCTGGCGCAGTGGTCAGCAAATGCCCCCACAGTTTGTAGAATTGATCAAGGCTTTGGATGTGGGCGGTGTGTCACGCCCTATCCGCAGCGGTACCGGAGTCCATATTTTCAAATTGAAAGAAAGACGCGCGGGCTCCAGTACGTTGATCGTAGACCAAACACACGTACGCCACATCTTGCTGAAGCCTAATGAAGTATTGTCCGACAAAGAAGCGCAGCAAAAAATTGAATCCATCAAGGAGCGTATTGATCACGGCACGCCTTTCCAGGACATGGCACGTCAATACTCTGACGATGGCAGTGCATCCAATGGTGGTGACCTGGGCTGGATCAACCCTGGTGATACTGTGCCTGTTTTTGAAAAAGCCATGGCAGAACTGGCTCCGAACGAAGTCAGCGCACCCGTACGCAGCCAGTTTGGTTGGCATATTATCCAGGTGATAGAACGCCGCAAACAGGACATGTCCAAAGAGTCCAAACGCCTGAAAGCACGTCAGGAAATTCGTGCCCGTAAAGCTGAAGAAGCTTACAGTGAGTGGATACACGAATTGCGTGATAAAGCGTTTGTTGAGTTGCGCTTAGAAGACAAATTTTAAAGCGTAAAGACAAGTTTTAATTCAAAAACTTCTAACCGGATGACCACCCTCCCCCGCATTGCGATTACCTCTGGTGAGCCTGCCGGGATAGGGCTGGATATCTGCGTCAAACTTGCAGACAAGCCTCTGCCAGCCTCGCTGGTAGTATTGGCCGACCCACATGCGTTGGAAGCCAGGGCCGCTGAATTAAATCTCCCATTAATGCTGCATATATATCATGACACTGCGCCAGAGCATGCGGGGGATGGCAGTTTGTGCATTTTACCTGTTCCAGCCGCCACAGCGGTAACAGCTGGTAGTCTGGAAACCAGCAATAGTCAGTATGTATTGGCCATGCTGGATCGTGCACGCGATGGATGTATCGCCAATGAATTTGATGCCATGGTCACCGCACCTGTACATAAAGGCATTATTAATGACGCCGGCATTTCATTTACCGGACATACCGAATACCTGGCAGAAACCACCCATACTCCCCAGGTCGTGATGATGCTGGTCGGCGGCGGTATGCGTGTGGCATTAGCCACCACACACTTGCCCCTCACACAGGTAAGCAGAGCGATTACCCAGGAATCATTGACGACGACATTGCGTATTTTGCATCAAGATCTGATCCGAAAATTTGGTATTCCAGAACCTACTATCTATGTTGCCGGCCTCAATCCACATGCTGGTGAAAATGGCTATCTGGGCGATGAGGAAATCAACACCATTAATCCGGTGCTGGATGCGTTGCGCGCAGAGGGTATGCATTTGATAGGCGCATTGCCAGCGGACACCATGTTTTCACAGAAAAACCTGGCGAAGGCCGATGCGTTTCTGGCGATGTATCACGACCAGGGCCTGACTGTGCTCAAACATGCCAGTTTTGGTGAGGGCGTGAATGTCACACTAGGCTTGCCGATTATCCGAACTTCAGTGGATCACGGCACGGCACTTGATATTGCCGGTACCGGGCAAGCGGATGTAGGCAGCATGCTGAGTGCCATCCACCTGGCCATCGAAATTACACAAAAACGTGCTGCAGCCCAAGAATAAATACCTTTGAATCTCTCAACTGGTATAAAGCCATTTTAAGAATGTAAATGAAACACCTAGCAAAAAAGCGCTTCGGCCAAAACTTTCTCACGGACCAGGGCATTATCGGTAGCCTGATCACTGCGATTCAACCCGCGCCTGATGACCTCATGGTTGAAATCGGCCCCGGCCTGGGCGCCATGACGCAACCTTTGCTCAAACAACTGCGTCATTTGCACGTGGTGGAAATCGACCGCGACATTATTCAATGGATGCAGTCTTTTTACCCTGCCGAAAAAATCAGCATTCATAATTCAGATGTCCTGAAATTTGATTTCAGGACATTGGGCGAGCGTATTCGAGTGGTCGGTAATTTGCCCTACAACATCTCCAGCCCTATCCTGTTCAAGCTGCTCGAAAATACGTCGCAAATAATCGACATGCACTTCATGCTGCAAAAAGAAGTTGTAGAACGCATGGTGGCAGCGCCCTCCACTTCTGAATATGGCAGGCTCTCCGTCATGTTGCAATACCGCTTGCAGATGGAATACCTGATCACTGTGCCACCAGAAGCGTTTGAACCAGCGCCTAAAGTAGAGTCTGCTTTCGTACGCTGTGTGCCATTTGCACAATTACCTTACCCTGCAACCGATGAAGCATTGTTTGCAAAAGTGGTAATGGCCGCATTTGGCCAGCGCCGTAAAACATTGCGCAACACCCTCAAAGGCTTGCTGGATGACGCCGGCTTTATTGCGCTGGATATAGACTCGCAATTGAGAGCGGAAAATCTTAGCGTGGCCGAGTTTGTGACTATCAGCAATTTCGTGGCTGCTAACCCAATCTTTCTTTAAGTTTTAGAAATCAAGTTTAGCCAATTGAGTATAGGTCAGCTTTTTCTAGCCTGATATAATCCTTTTTTCCTCAAAAACAATCCTCTGGAGCATGACATGCGTTTGATTCTGCTGGGTGCACCTGGTGCCGGTAAAGGTACTCAGGCCACTTTCATCAAAGAAAAATACAACATTCCGCAAATTTCTACTGGTGATATGTTACGTGCAGCCGTAAAAGCAGGCACTCAGCTGGGCCTGGAAGCCAAAAAATTCATGGATGCAGGCGGCCTGGTGCCTGATGAAGTGATCATCGGCCTGGTGAAAGAGCGCATTAAAGATGCAGATTGCGCCAATGGTTTCCTGTTTGATGGTTTCCCACGCACCATCCCGCAAGCAGAAGCAATGAAAAATGCTGGCGTCGCGATTGATTATGTCGTGGAAATCGATGTCCCTGATGAAGCGATTGTTGAGCGCATGAGCGGCCGCCGCAGCCACCCTGCTTCAGGTCGTACTTACCATGTCAAATTCAACCCGCCTAAAGCTGAGGGTAAAGACGATGTCACCGGCGAAGAGCTGGTACAACGTGATGATGATAAAGAAGAGGTCGTGCTCAAACGCTTGCAGGTGTATCACGACCAAACTGAACAATTGATTGGTTACTACTCAGACTGGGCAAAGTCCGGTGTCGCTGGCGCACCACAATACGTCAAGGTCAATGGCCTGGGTGAGTTGAATACCATTAAAGAAGAAATCTTTGCAGCATTGAAATAAGCTTAACTTGAATAAAAAAGCCCGCATTTAACGGGCTTTTATTTTATTGAGAAATGAGATTATTCTCACATATCTAGAAGTCGTAGCGAATACCGCCAAATACCTGGCGCTGACGTCCTGCCACTTTACCGTCAACACGGCTAATCAAGTACTCTTTGTCAGCCAGGTTATGACCACTGATAAAGTAAGTCAGCTTGGACCCGAGTGCTCTAAAGTTGATAGAAGCATTTAGCAGAGTATACGCAGGGATTTTACCTTCCTGGCCATCCAGACTTTCAATGGTAGTGTTATCCGGATCCACATATTGCTGGCTCACGTAATCCACCCCAATGCGTGCGTTAATGCCGACTGGATGCTGATAACCAAAATTGATGGAAGCAATATCGCGTGGCGCATAAGGCAAGCGATTGCCGCTTGTCGTTTCGTCTGTGCTCTTCTTAAACTTGGCAGTAAACAGGTTTGTATAATTACCGGCAATATAGAAATTATGCGGGCTGTCATAGATCCTGCCAAAATCTACACGTGCTGCCAGCTCCAAGCCTGTTTGCTGTGATTTACCGGCATTGATAAAATCACCCGCGTTTCTTTGAATCACAATCTCATCAAAATTGATATTGAACAATGTGGCTTCAAGACCAACGCCTTTGAAATAAGAAGAACGCACACCGACTTCAGTATTTGTACTTTCTTCAGCACGGGTACTACTGATTGCATCCAAGCCTGCCAGATCATCAAAGTTGATATCACGTGAAGGACGAGGCGGCGCAAAGCCCCTGTGAATACCGGCAAACAGGGTGGTGTTCGCAATACCGTTCCAGGTGGTGCCTATGCCTGGCAACCATACGGTCTGGCTATTTGTTTTAGCAAATCCTTGAGGGTCACCTTCTGCCTGTAACACATTGATTTTCTTTTTATAATCTTCAACACGCAGGCCTGGCGTCAATGTCCAGTCACCCAGATAAAAGGTGTTTTGCGCATAGTAGGATTTGGCTTCAATATCAATGCGGATATCTTCCCTGAAAGAACCAAATGCTTTGGCATACGATAAGCTTTGTGCTCGCAGATCGCCATCGCGGAACTGTTGACGTTTGTTACCCTCTTCATGGTATCTAAAACCAACCACAGCGCTGCTTTCAATGCCAAACAGACTGTGTTTGATATCCAGACGTGGTTCAAAACCATAGTAATCGTAACTTCTTGGACGATGACGGCCACCACATTGAGCAGCATTCGCCACAGTAGCAGGGCCTAAACCTTCACATCGATCCATGACTGAGACACCAGTTTGCGTGTCATCATTTAAAGTCCCCGGCGCATTGATTTGCCTGAATGAGGTCCTGAATGCATCTACATAATAGGCATTGGTGGTTAAAGTAGCATTCGCATTGATATCGAATATATGCTGCAATTGCAATGACTTGCGCTGATATTCAAACCGGTCATTTTTGCCAGTTGGCGCCTGGTATTTATCTTGCGCATATTCCACTGCACCCAAGCCGGTTTCAGAGACATGCGAATCCTCTTCGTAGTAACCGACTTTCGCAATGATTCTTTGGCTCTCAGTCAGGTTCAATTGGCCTTTTACCATCAACTCGCGCATTTCAAAGTCATGGTTCTTGCGGATGCCATCACCTTTTTTCTGAATCGCATCGATCATGATGCCGCCCTGCTCACCGCCCACACCCAAGTTTGCGGCAAAACCGGTAAAGTCATTATTTCCAACCATACCGGTGACACTACCTTCAAACCCATTTTTCGGTACTGGCTTGGTCACAAAGTTAATCATACCGCCAACCGTCTGTGGGCCATACAAAATCTGGCCTGAACCCTTGACGACTTCAATGCGTTGTACACGTTCGATAGGTGTCGTGTAATGTGCGGAAGGATCGCCATAGGGCCCCAGGAACAATGGCATACCATCTTCCATCAACAACGTGCGGGATGTGCGTCTTGGATCCATGCCTCTTACCCCGATATTGACGCCCAGGCCAAAAGTGTTTTCACCCACAATATGCACGCCTGGCACATTATTAATCGCTTCCTGAATTGAAAACGGTCTACGCTCGTTAAGTGCTTTTTCATCCACAACTGAATAAGATCCTGGTACTGTTTCCAGCCTATCCGGCAAAATGCCTTTCACCATGACAGGGCCAACATCCAGGCTATTTGCCTGATCAGCCAGTGCGTTTAAAACATTCACACTAATCGCCAAACTTGTAGCCGCGACCATGATTTTTTTATTAGGTTTGTGCATCCCTCTTCATCCTCTCGTTGTAAAACTGTGCACCTTGTTTAGCAACATCCACACCAAAAAACTTCAACAATAATTATCTCGTTGATTAATTTACATAAATGAGATATTTCGCTAATGCCTCCTGATCCATGCCGGGCGGAGAGGTCGGTTGATAAAAACCGATATCAGTTTCAATCGGTTTATATCAACCATTAAGTGGATTGGCCGTTGCCTGTCATATCTCTCACAAACCACAAGCTGCAGGGTTCTCAGGTATAATTACTTTTTTAGTAATCGCGTCCCAATCACATGCAACAGCAGTATCCATTTAAAGAAGTCGAACAACAGGCACAGCAATTCTGGGGCGCCAGACAAAGCTTTTTAGCCAAGCCTGAAAGCAGCAAACCCAAGTACTATTGTTTATCCATGTTTCCTTACCCAAGCGGTAAGTTGCATATGGGTCATGTTCGCAATTACACCATTGGCGACGTACTTAGCCGCTACCATCACATGAAAGGTTTTAACGTATTGCAACCTATGGGTTGGGATGCGTTTGGCCTGCCGGCCGAAAATGCTGCCATCCAGAACAAGGTTCCGCCTGCAAAATGGACCTATGACAACATTGCCTATATGCGCAAACAATTACAGTCCCTAGGCTTTGCCATTGACTGGAGCCGTGAACTGGCGACCTGCCAGCCTGAATATTACAAATGGAACCAGTGGCTGTTCCTGCGCATGCTGGAAAAAGGCATTGCTTACAAAAAAACCCAGGTCGTGAACTGGGATCCGGTCGATCAAACCGTACTGGCCAATGAGCAGGTGATTGATGGCCGCGGCTGGCGCACGGGTGCATTGGTTGAGAAACGAGAGATCCCCGGCTACTACCTGAACATCACCGGCCACGCCCAGCAACTGCTGGATGACCTGGATAAATTGCCAGGCTGGCCAGAGCGTGTGAAAACCATGCAAGCCAACTGGATAGGTAAAAGTGTGGGCGTGCGTTTTGCATTTCCGCACACCATCCAAAATAATGATGGCAAGCTGATCGATGACGGCAAGCTGTGGGTATTCACCACCCGCGCCGACACTATCATGGGCGTAACCTTCTGCGCGGTGGCTGCCGAGCATCCGCTAGCCACGCATGCCGCGCAAAACAATCCTGCCCTGCAAGCCTTTATTGATAAATGCAAGCAGGGTTCCGTCATGGAAGCCGACATGGCGACCATGGAAAAAGAAGGCATGGATACCGGGCTGACTGTCACCCATCCGCTGACTGGTGAACAGGTGCCAGTGTGGGTAGGTAACTATGTGCTGATGACTTATGGCGAAGGTGCGGTGATGGCTGTGCCTGCGCACGACGAACGAGATTTTGGCTTTGCCAAGAAATATAGCCTGCCCATCAAGCAGGTCATTAGCGTGATGGATCAATCCTTTGACAACAGCGCCTGGCAGGAATGGTACGGCGAGAAAAGCAAAGGGCTTTGCATTTACTCCGGCAAATACAATGATCTGAACTATACGCAAGCGGTAGATGCTGTGGCCGCTGACTTGGCCGAAAAAGACCTGGGCGGCAAACAGACCAACTGGCGCCTGCGTGACTGGGGCATTTCCCGCCAACGCTACTGGGGCTGCCCGATCCCGATTATCCATTGCGAAAGCTGTGGTAGCGTCCCGGTACCAGACGACCAGTTACCGGTCAAATTGCCGGAAGACTGCGTGCCGGATGGTTCAGGCAACCCGCTAAACAAGCGTGAGGATTTCCTGAATTGTACTTGCCCGAGCTGCGGCAAACCAGCCAAGCGCGAAACCGATACTATGGATACCTTTGTCGATTCCAGCTGGTATTACGCACGTTATGCGTCTGGGTTCAGCGCAGATGCAATGGTCGATGCACAAACCAATCACTGGATGCCGGTAGATCAGTACATCGGCGGCATTGAGCATGCGATTTTACATCTGCTGTACTCACGTTTCTGGAGCAAGGTCATGCGTGACCTGGGCTTGGTCAATTACGATGAACCGTTTGCCAACCTGCTGACCCAAGGCATGGTGCTCAACAATATTTTCTCGCGCCGTACGGCAAAAGGCGGCATTGAGTACTTTGCACCTGAAGAAGTCGAACTAGTGCAGGATGACAATGGCAAGATCACCGGTGCGAAACTGGTTGCAGATGGCTCGGCGATTGATTACCAGGGCATAGGCACCATGTCCAAATCCAAGCGTAACGGCGTCGATCCACAATCACTGATTGAACAATACGGTGCTGATACCGCACGCTTCTTCATGATGTTTGCCGCACCACCTGAGCAAACGCTGGAATGGTCTGACAGCGGTGTTGAAGGCTCGCACCGCTTCCTGAAACGTGTCTGGAATTATGGTTATGTGCTGTCTGAAACTCAGCCAGGTGAAATGCCAAACAAGCTGACTGGCGAACTGGCTAATCATCGCCGCGAAATTCATACTGTGTTAAAGCAAGCCAATGTTGACCTGGCAAAACTGCAATTCAACACCGTGGCTTCAGCATGCATGAAAATACTCAACACGCTGGAAAAAGTACAGAAAGACGCAGAAAAAGACTGGCAGGCAGTGGCTTTTGAAGGCTACAGCATTCTATTACGCGTGCTGTCACCCATCGCACCGCATATCGCACAAGTCATGTGGCAAACGTTGAACCTGGGAGAAGATATCCTGGCTGCGAAATGGCCTGAACCTGCCAATTCAGCACTGGTGCAGGACGAAGTTGAATATGTCGTGCAAGTGAATGGCAAGTTGCGCGGCAGCATCAACATTCCCAAAAGTATGGCTAAAGAACAGATTGAAGCCACGGCCGTCAACCAGGACTTTGTACAAAAATTCCTCAATGAAGGCAGCGTCAAAAAGATCATTGTCGTGCCAAATAAATTGATTAACATCGTTGTCGCTTAGCTAATATTAGCGTTGAATTTCGTAGAAAGGATGACCATGCTGCTTTCCCGCCTGACACCATTTTCGCTGAACCGGTTTTCACTAACCAGTATTGTGAAAAATTGTGGCTGGCTGATATTAGTGGCAGCGTTAACCTCCTGCGGTTTTCAATTGCGCCAGCCATCGCCAATTGCGTTCAAGACCATGTTCATTTCTGGCAGCTCCACCATTTCTAAGCCTTTACGCAAAGCGCTGACTGAGCAAGGGATCAAACTGGTCGAAAGTGCTGAAGATGCCGAGTTACAGCTAGAGTTATTAAAGGAAGAAAACGAGCAACGCATTCTATCCCTGAGCGGTACTGGTGTGGTGCGTGAGTATGAACTGTACTACCGTGTGCAATATCGTACCAAGGTAGCAGGTGAACCTGTCTGGGGCCTGCCACTGGTGATGGAAGGCCGTCGCGACTATACCTATAACGATGCCAATTTGCTCGCTAAACAGCAAGAACAAAAACTGCTGACCGAAAGCATGCAAACTGACGTGCTAAACGGTATTTTGCGTCGCCTGTCAGCACTGAAAAAAGCCGAGTAGGTTTATGCGCATCCAGGCTGCGCAACTGGCGCAACACCTGCCACCCAAACAGCATTTATACGTGCTGGCAGGTGATGAGCCGCTTTCAATTACCGAATCCATAGATCAAATCCGCGCTGCAGCACGCCAGCATGGCGCCCAGGAGCGGGCCAGTTTTACAGTAGAGCGCTATTTCAACTGGGGCCAGGTCAGCCAGTTCTTGCAAAGCTTCTCGCTGTTTGCCGAGCAACGTATTCTCGAAATCAATATTCCCACCGGAAAGCCCGGTGTTGAAGGTGGCAAAGCCTTGCAGGAATTAGCTGGATTACCTGCAGCAGACACTACCATTATCATCACCATACCCGCGCCAGACCGCGACATGACTAACAGTGCCTGGTACGAAGCGCTGTTACAACAAGGGGTGGTATTAATCCACAACCAGGTGCCGTTGGCGCAATTGCCTGACTGGATAGGCCAGCGGCTGGCTTTACAACAACAGACTGCAGATGAAGTGTCCCGCCGTTTCATTGCCGAGCAGGTTGAAGGTAATTTGCTGGCAGCGCACCAGGAAATACAGAAACTGGGATTGCTGTATCCGGCCGGACCATTAACTGAAGAAGCAATACGCCAATGTGTACTGAATGTTGCGCGTTTCGATGTTTCTCAATTGGGCGAAGCGATGTTGCACGGCGACCAGAGCCGCATCCTGCGTATCATTGAAGGCCTGCGTGAAGAAGGCGAAACCGCTGTCACCGTGATGAACCCGCTGGTATGGTTATTCCGCCCGCTATTGCAAGTCCGGCTGGCCATGCAAAGCGGTCAATCCATGCAAAATGCACTGACCCAGGCCAGGCTGTTTGGCGACCGCCAGCAATTAGTTAAACGCGCATTGGAATTTTTACCGCAAAAACATATCGAAGCTGCACTGCAAAAACTGTCAGACATTGACCGCATTGCCAAAGGTGTAGGCGATGGGGATGCCTGGCTGGAATTATCCAGGCTGTGTACCGGCATCGCCAGGATGGCAGCAAGTAAATCGGCTAGAGCCGGCGCAACGAGAACACGCTAATTTTTGGGTGAAGTGGGTTTAGGATAAAATAACAGGCTATGGATATTAAACACTACATGAAAGAACTGGGAGAGCAGGCGCGTGCCGCCTCCCGTTTGATGGCGAAGGCGGATACCAATACCAAGAACCAGGCATTGCGCAATATCGCTGCCCTGATCCGCCATCATGAAAAAGCCCTGCTCGCCGCCAACCAGCAAGATCTGGACGCCGCAAAAGCCAATGGCATGGAAGCCGCGATGGTGGATCGCCTGGCGCTGAGCGAAAAATCTATCGCCACCATGGCAGAAGGCCTGGAACAAATCGCCAGCCTGGCTGACCCTATCGGCGAAATGAGCAATTTCAAATACCGCCCTTCCGGTATCCAGATCGGCCAGATGCGGGTACCGCTAGGCGTGATTGGCATTATTTACGAAGCACGTCCAAACGTAACGGTGGATGCGGCCGGTTTGTGTATCAAATCCGGCAATGCCTGTATTTTGCGTGGCGGTTCTGAAGCCATCCATTGCAACCAGGCGCTGGCTAAATTAGTTCATCAGGGCCTGGCGCAAGCCGGCCTGCCACAAGCTGCGGTACTGGTGGTCGAAACCACTGACCGCGCGGCAGTTGGCGAACTGATCACCATGAAACAATATGTGGATGTGATCGTACCACGTGGCGGCAAAGGCCTGATCGAGCGTATCAGCAATGAGGCACGCATTCCAGTGATTAAACACCTGGATGGCAACTGCCATATCTATGTTGATGATGAAGCCGACCTGGAGAAAGCCGTTCGCATCCTGGAAAACGCCAAGACACAGCGTCTGGGCACTTGCAACACTGCCGAGTCACTACTGGTAGCGCGTAGCATTGCGCCAACCGCCCTGCCTAAACTGGCGGAAATGCTCATTAGCAAAGGCATTGAAATCCGTGGTTGCGAAGAGACACTCGCACTGGTACCACAAGCGGTTGCTGCGACGGAAGAAGACTATTACACCGAATACCTGGATGCAATTATTTCCTGCAAAGTGGTCAGCGGCCTGGAACAGGCGATTACACATATCAACCAGCACTCCAGCCAGCATACCGAAGCGATTGTGACCGAGAACTATACCAAAGCACGCCAGTTCCTGCGTGAAGTGGATTCCAGCAGTGTGATGGTCAACGCCTCCACCCGCTTTGCCGATGGCTTTGAATACGGTTTTGGCGCGGAGATTGGTATTTCTACCGATAAACTGCATGCGCGCGGGCCGGTGGGTCTGGATGGGTTGACGTCGCTGAAATACATCGTCCTCGGTGACGGCCACGTTCGCGCTTAAAAATTGCGTAAATCGAGCGCTTCGCGGTGCTCGATTGATGCAATCTTCAAATTTTATTGATGGGCCGAAAGAACTACTAAGATGGAACTGATAGGCATTTTTGGCGGCACCTTTAACCCCATCCACAACGGACATCTTGTGCTGGCAAAAACAGTGCTCGATACCTTACACTGCAGCCAGGTACGTTTTATCCCATCGGCGATTCCGCCACACAAAGCCATCCCGGCTGTCACTGCACAGCATAGAGCCAATATGGTCCAGTTGGCGATTGCGGATCATCCTGAATTTATACTGGATACCTGCGAACTTGATCGCCAGGGTCCGTCCTATACGATAGAAACATTGCACTTATTGCACAAGCGCCTGCCGGATCAAGCACTGTGTCTGATCATGGGACAAGACAGTTACCTCAAGCTGCCCACCTGGCACCGCTGGCTGGAGCTACTTGATTACTGCCATTTACTGGTCGTGCATAGAGCAGATGCTGAACAAAAGTTACAGCTGCATACCGAACACGAAAACAGGCTGGTGGAGATTGCTCATGCAGCAGAGCAATTTACCGAGAATGCGCACGGCTTTATCAGTTACTTGCCGGTGACCCCGCCGGATATTTCATCCACGCGCATTCGAGAAGCGTTGGGCCAGCTAGAGATTGCGTCCGTCCCTGGAATACCCGAAAAAGTGCTGTATTACATCAAAGCTAATCACTTATACCAATCATAGAATTTCCGCTTTTCCACACTATCCGCCATCTTTTTAATGCAAAGAAAAAGACCCGGGAAACAATTCCCGAGTCTTCTTTAAACGACTATAAAAGCAGGCGTTTGCCTACTCAAAAGCATTAGTGTTTTGATGGCACGCCAACTAGTGTTTTCAATTCCTGGACGTTAATTTCACCGTTGTCACCATTCAATTTGCTCAGTATTTCTTCCTTGCGTGCGGTAAAGGTCACAGCCAGCCCACGTAAATCCAATTCCTTGGATTTCCTTACCTCAGGAAACATTTCTTCCTCTTCTTCATCCACATGGTGATTAATGTACTCACCAAGCACGGTGACTTTTGCATCATACATTTCATCTTCAGGATCCATTTCCTGGATTTGAGCAATCAGCTCTTTGGCGCTTTCATGCTCAACAATACCTTCATTGATCATCGCGTCATCTTCGGTAGCGGCACGAGCACCAGGATAGAAAATTTCTTCTTCGGCAATGGTATGTGCAATCAGTTCTAAACAGATTTTATTGGCAATGCTGACCTTGCCTTTGGTATCACCTTTTTCAGCAAGCTTATCAAACTGCTTGAACATTTTTTTGACCTCGTCATGGTCATTTTTCAGCAGCACAATCACGTCGTGCTTAACGGTAGTCACTGGGGTAGCTTTTTTTGATGGCGCATCTGATACGGTTCTCATGGTAAATCTCCTGGTAAGTAGCAATTTTAAATTCAGTCATCCGCCAATCGAATGACTTTGTTTTATTAGGCTCAATCATGCGGAATTACCTGCAAACGTACCATGCCTTTTCTTCTGAATTTACTGTAGGAAGAATCGCACGGACTCAACCTGCGTTTATAAAACCAACGTCTTCTTCATCCAAGGGTTTTTATCCATACGCTCAATTCATATTTGCAACTTAAAAAGAGTGCTGTGAAATATGATCGTTTCCAGATAAAAATAAATATAATGATCAATATACAAACAACCCATGCGCTTATCCACTCTCTGTAGGCATTGACATCAACACAGCCTGATTGAAATCACCGCAATGCCAAGGACTTAAAAGAATATGGGATCAGACCGCTTAACCGCATCTCGTTTACGCAGGCTTAAACAGTTGGCATTAGTCATTGGTACATTTGTCTCCATGTTGGCTTTCGTTGAAGAAGTGCTGCCCAACCATCTTCCTGAAGTCACCCTGCTTACCCCTCTTCCACTCTCAGTGCAGGAAAAAGCATGGATCAAAGAGCACCCCAGCATCAGGGTTGCCGTCAAGAGTGGCTGGATGCCGATTGAGTTTCAACTGGAGAATCAAAAGCACGCTGGCATTTCGGTTGATTACCTGCAACAAATCAGACTGCTTACAGGCTTGACGTTTACCATTGTTGACTACCACCCCAACATCAATGGCAATGAAGCCGAGGTGATCACCGGCATTCGCAACAAACGCCTGCCACAGGGCTTCCACCTGGTTGCCACACCTTACCTGGATGTTACCAATGCCATTTATGTTGCCGCTAACAGCGGGTTCAATCCAGGCCAAACCAATCTGAACCAGCTCTCGCAAAAAAAAGTGGCGGTATTTAAAAGCGGGCTGGTCGGGCAGGAACTGCAAGCAGCAGTCCCGGATATAGACCTCAGGTTATTCGACATCGCAGACGATGCGTTTGAGCAACTGGATGCGCATGCGATAGATGCTTATATCGGCAACGAACTGGTGCTGGACTACCACATTGATTACCACAAAATAAAATCCATCAGGAAAGGCGGCATCACGCCCATCACCAGCAAAGTGTTTATGGGGGTCAGCGACGAACACCCTTTGCTGCGAAGCATCCTCAATAAAGCGGTACTGCAGATCGGCACCAACCCGCCCGACATACTGGATACCTGGCAAAAAAAGCCCGAGAATCCGTTTATCCAATACCTGATCGCGACCATCTCGTTTTTTGCGATCGTGCTGTTGTTCCAGCTGATCAAGTTGTATAAATCGAGCAAAAAACAGGCGATGGAAGCCGAAGAGAAAATCCGCTTTCAGGCCAATCACGATTTCCTGACGGAGTTGCCTAACCGTTACCTCCTGAAAACCAAGCTGTCTGAGGCTTTAAACCAGTCTGAAATCAGCCTGGCTAAAATCGGCGTCATCATTATCGACCTGGATAATTTCAAGGAAATCAACGATACCGCCGGCCATGCCATCGGCGATGAAGTGCTGATCAAGGTGGCAGACCGTCTAAAGTCCATTATTGCGCCGCCCAACATCATTGCCCGCTTTGGTGGTGATGAGTTTTTGATCCTGATGCAGGAAAACTCTGATCACCAGGCGTTGAATACTTTCTGTGCAAGGCTGATCGAGCTCATGGAGGCACCCTTCAAGGTTCAGCAAAAGTCATTCCTGGTCTCCATCAGCATGGGCGCCTCGCTGTTCCCGGATAACAGCCGCAATGTGGAAGAACTGATCATGTTTGCCGATGAGGCGATGTACCAGGCAAAAAGGACAGGCAAGAATAAATTCATCCTGTTTAATGAAAACATGCATGAAGTGTTTACCAAACGCACCCAGCTAGGCAACGAGTTGCGCCATGCGGTGGAACGACACCAGCTCTACCTGCAATACCAGCCGATCTTTAACCTGCATAACCAGCGCTGCGAAAAAGTTGAAGCATTACTGCGCTGGTACCACCCCGAATTCGGCACCGTACCGCCCAATGTTTTTATCGGCATCGCCGAAGAAAACGGCAGTATCATCGAGCTTGGCGAATGGGTGTTCCAGCAGGTGCTTAGTGATTTCACAACCCTAACTCAACACTTTGGCGACATCGAAATCTGCATCAATCTGTCACCGATTCAATTTGCACAGTCAGAATCCATACATCAATTTATCGCCAATATCACCAGCCGCAATATCCCTGGCGCACATTTTTGTTTTGAAATTACCGAAGGCCTGTTACTGGAACCTTCCAACCATGTGCTGGATAACCTGAGCAAGATCAATGATCACGGTATCCGGCTGGCACTGGATGATTTTGGCACCGGCTACTCATCACTGGCTTACCTGAACAAGTTCAAGATTGATTACGTGAAGATTGATAGATCATTTATCAGCAACATCACGGAAAATGCCAACGACCTGGCCTTGTGCAAAACCATTATTTATATGGGGAAACAACTCAATATCAGGCTGATAGCAGAAGGGGTAGAAACGCTGGCGCAGGAGAATCTGCTGAAAGAAATGGCCTGTGACTACTCACAAGGCTTTTACCGGGCCAGGCCAATCACCATCAGGGATATGTCACAGGTGGGTTTAGAAGAAGTCTAACGCGGAAGCCGCGCCAGAAACTGGTCCAGCTGTTTGGCGAACGCGTGGCGATCGGAAGATTGCATGGCACTCGGGCCTGAGGTTTCCACACCACTGGCGCGCAATGACTCCATAAAATCGCGCATGGATAAACATTCCTTGATGTTTTCACGCGAATAAAACTCCCCGCGCGGGTTCAGTGCGTGACCGCCCTTTTCAATCACTTGCGCAGCAAAGGGGATGTCAGCCGTAATCACCAAATCCCCGGCTTCCAGTGCCGCGACAATCACGTTATCGGCGACATCAAAGCCTTTGGCGACTTGCATCGCCCGCAAATAAGGCGAAGGTGGCACCCGCAGCAATTTATTGGCAACAAAAATGGTGGATATTTTTGCGCGTTCGGCGGCGCGGAACAGGATTTCCTTGATCACCACCGGGCACGCGTCAGCATCCACCCAAATCTGCATTAACGCGCTTTCGGGGTTTGCCTGTTAGCGTTAGCTCCTGGCTTAGGTGTAAACAACGCACCTTGTGGCTTATTGCCATTTTGAGACCTATTTGCCCCTTGAGGTCTATTGCCTTGTGATTGACCAGCGCCCTGGTTACCACCCTGAGCATTAGCGCCCTGGCGATGTTGCGCAGGCTTATTCGCCTGGTTGCCATTGCGCTGACCAGCATTACCCTGCGCAGGCCTGTTGCCATCCACCTGCGCCGCACGCTGGCCATTAGGCTGTGACTGACGCTGTTGTGGTGATTTCTGGTTATTCGCATTGCCCGCGGATTTCTGTGGCTGCCCTTGTTTGGAACGACCGTTATTTTGCCCGCGCGGATTCTGTCCGCGTGGCGGGCGATCCGGCTCTTCACTGCCTTTTTCCGGCGCAACAAAGCCTTCCACCGCCACACGTGGGATTTCGCGTTTAATCAACTTCTCAATGTCTTTCAACATGCCGAGCTCTTCGCGATCTACCAGTGAAATTGCCGCGCCAGTGCTGCCTGCACGGCCGGTACGGCCAATGCGGTGCACATAATCTTCCGGCACATTCGGTAACTCAAAGTTGACCACTTGCGGCAACTGGTCAATGTCCAGCCCGCGTGCAGCAATATCGGTCGCCACCAGCGCCGGAATCGTGCCTGCTTTAAACTCGGCCAATGCCGCGGTGCGCGCATTCTGGCTCTTGTTGCCGTGAATCGCCATGGCGGGTATGCCATCTTTCACCAGTTTCTCAGCCAGGCGGTTGGCACCATGTTTGGTGCGGGTAAAAATCAACACCTGCGTCCACTGGTTCTGTTTGATCAGGTGGCTGACCATGGCGCGTTTATGCGCTTGCGGCACCATGTGCACACTCTGTTCAATCAGCGCGTTCGACGCATTGCGGCGTGCCACTTCCACCAGGTCAGGCGCATTCAGCAGGTTATCCGCCAGTTTCTTGATGTCATCCGAGAAGGTGGCCGAGAACAGCAGGCTCTGGCGTTTCTTCGACAGCAAAGCCAGCACTTTTTTAATGTCATGGATAAAGCCCATGTCCAGCATACGGTCGGCTTCATCCAGCACCAGGATTTCGATGCCGGATAAATCCAGCGCTTTCTGTTGCACCAGGTCCAGCAAACGTCCAGGGGTTGCCACCAGGATATCCACCGGTTTGCGCAAGCGGTTGATTTGCGGATTCACGCCCACACCGCCAAACACCACCATGCTTTTCAGTGGCAGATATTTGCCGTAAGTAGTGACAGACTCACCAATTTGCGCCGCCAGCTCGCGCGTTGGTGAAAGAATCAGGCAACGTGGTTTTCCGGCAGGTGTGTTTAAAGGATGTTCAGTCAGGCGATGCAAAATCGGCAACGTAAACCCAGCGGTTTTGCCGGTACCGGTTTGTGCACCGGCCAGCAAATCACCACCGCGTAATACATAAGGGATCGCCTGCGCCTGTATAGGCGTAGGAATGGTGTAGCCTGCATCGGCAATCGCACGTTGCACCGGCTCGCATAAATTTAAATCAGCAAACGTCACGTTTGCGGGGGTATTGTTTTCTATGGACAAAGTAATTCACTTATAGAGCGTGTGTGGCGCACATGAAAAGGCCACACAACAAATTATTGGGCGCTGGTCTGTTGCGAATCGCAACACCAATCTGGACAAACGAAGATTATATTTATAGAGGTTTGCTAGGCCGCTGTGATGATTGGAAGGTCACAGGGTGAGGCTATTATACGCCCTATTCAACGTTTTCTAATGATTGCAATATATTTCAGCTTTCGCGGCCTGTTAAATCAAGCAGCAAATCATCTAAGCAGCCTTGGCCCGCGCCCCATGCAGCTTCCTGTAGCTATCAATCAGGCGCTGATGCCTGTCGAACCCTTCCAGCTTCATGCTGGTTGGCGTTAAGCCATAGAAGCGCACGCTGCCATTGACTGAACCGATCACAGCATCCATCCTGACATTGCCAAACATCTTGCGGAAATTGACTTCATAGTCTGCCAGCTCCAGCTCATCATCCAGCATCACTTCCAGCACCACATTCAAGGCCTGGTAGAACAAGCCGCGTTCCAGCGTATTGTCGTTGTACTGCAAAAAGGCGCCAACCAGCTCTTGCGCCTCTTCAAATTGCTGCAAGGCCAGGTTGATCAATAACTTCAATTCCAGCACGGTGAGCTGGCCCCAGTCAGTATTCTCATCAAACTGAATCCCGATCAGAGTGCCGATATCGCCGTAATCATCCAGCTCGTTATTCTCCAGGCGGTCCAGTAGTGCTTCCAGGCTGGCGTCATCCAGCGTGTGCAGGTTCAGGATATCTTTGCGGAACAACAAAGACTTGTTGGTGTTATCCCAAACCAGGTCTTCTACCGGATAAATTTCCGAATAGCCCGGCACCAGGATACGGCAGGCAGTTGCGCCAAGCTGGTCATACACGGCAACGTAAACTTCTTTGCCCATCTCGGCCAACATCCCAAACATGGTCGCGGCTTCCTCGGCATTGGCGTTTTCACCCACACCGGAGAAATCCCATTCCACGAATGCATAATCGGCTTTGGCACTGAAGAAACGCCACGAGACAATGCCGCTGGAATCAATAAAGTGTTCGACAAAGTTGTTCGGTTCAGTCACCGCTTCACTGGCAAAGGTAGGTTGCGGCAAATCATTGAGGCCTTCAAAGCTGCGGCCTTGCAGCAATTCAGTCAGACTGCGTTCCAGCGCGACTTCCATGGTCGGGTGCGCGCCGAACGAAGCAAACACGCCACCAGTGCGCGGGTTCATCAAAGTCACACACATGACCGGATATTCACCGCCCAATGAGGCATCTTTGACTAATACCGGAAAACCCTGCTCTTCCAGCCCTTTGATACCTGCTACCACGCCAGGGTATTTCGCCAGCACTTCCTGCGGCACATCGGGCAAACTAATTTCGCCTTCAATGATTTCGCGTTTGACTGCGCGCTCGAATATTTCAGACAGGCATTGCACCTGCGCTTCCACCAGCGTATTGCCCGCACTCATGCCATTGCTGACAAACAGGTTTTCCACCAGGTTGGTCGGGAAGTACACCGTCTCGCCATCCGACTGCCGCACAAACGGCAGCGAACAGATACCGCGCTCGGCATTGCCGGAGTTGGTATCTATCAGGTGCGAGCCGCGCAGCTCGCCATCCGGGTTGTAAATCTCCAGTGTGTAGTCATCGAGAATCTCTTTCGGCAGCGCATCCTTGCGGCCAGGCTTGAACCAGCGCTCGTTCGGGTAATGCACAAATTCTGCATTGGCAATCTCTTCGCCCCAGTACGAGCCGGCATAAAAATGGTTGTTACTCAGCCGCTCGATATACTCGCCCAGCGCCGACGCCAGCGCGCTTTCCTTGGTCGATCCTTTGCCGTTAGTGAAACACATCGGCGAATGCGCATCGCGGATATGCAGCGACCACACGTTAGGCACAATATTGCGCCACGAAGCGATCTCTATCTTGATGCCCAGCCCGGCCAGTACGCTGGTCATATTGGCGATGGTCTGCTCCAGCGGCAAGTCTTTACCGGTGATATACGTCTGTGAGTCTGCGGCGGTATCTACCGTCAACAAGGCCTGCGCATCGGCATCCAGGTTGGCCACTTCTTCAATGATGAAATCCGGACTCGCCTGCACCACTTTTTTAACGGTGCAGCGGTCAATCGAACGCAAAATACCAATACGGTCTTTTTCAGAGATATCAGTCGGCAACTCGATCTGTATCTTGAAAATCTGCTTGTAGCGGTTTTCCGGGTCCACAATATTGTTGTGCGACAGGCGGATGTTCTCGGTCGGGATATTGCGAGTGCTGCAATACAACTTCACAAAATAAGCGGCACACAAAGCCGATGAAGCCAGAAAGTAATCGAACGGCCCAGGCGCCGAGCCATCGCCTTTATAGCGTATAGGCTGGTCGGCAATCACCGTGAAGTCATCGAACTTGGCCTCAAGACGTAACTTATCGAGAAAGTTGACTTTCACTTCCATGGGGAAACTCCGACTGCTGCAAAAAGATAAGGGCGCTATTATCCCTCACAACGCTTAAGCCGCCTAAAGATAAATTGCAAGCTGCTGATTAAATGCGGTTTTTAGATAATTCAGCCTGAAACGTCCACGCCACAAACCGGCTTTGTTTCTGCCCTTGCGCCATCTCCACCGTTTTCACCTTCACCGCCTGCACCTTTTTGAGTTCGCGGTACACCAACGGTAAATTATTCGCTTTGGAGACCAGCGTGGTAAACCACACGCACTGCCTGGCAAACTGCCTGCTCTCGCTAATCATGGTGGTTAAAAACGCCGCCTCACCACCCGCACAAAACAGCTCATTAGACTGCCCGCCAAAATTCAGTGCCTGCGGCGGCTGTTTACCCAACCCGCGCCATTTGCGCTGCGTACCCGCCAACGCTTCAGCGGCGGATGCATGAAAAGGCGGATTACATAAAGTGAGCGTAAACTGCTCGCCCGGCAAAATCATACCTTTGAAGATAGACTCAGGCTTAGGCTGCTGACGCAAACGAATCTGCTGCTGCAAACCATTCGCGTCGATGATCTGTTGCGCATTACGCAAGGCTTTACTGTCAATATCCACACCCACACATTGCCAGCCATAAGCATGCGCAGCAATCAGCGGATAAACCAGATTCGCACCCGTGCCAATATCCAGCAAACGCACTTGGTCAGGGTTTAAATCTGGAACGCTCTCTGCTAATAAATCCGCCAGATAATGAACATAATCCGCCCGACCGGGGATAGGCGGACATAAGTAATTCTTTGGAATATCCCACACCGCCACGCCGTAGTATTGCTTGAGCAAAGCCTGATTCAAAGCCTTCACCGCTTGCGGGTTAGCAAAGTCTATTGATGCATCGCCATAAGCGTTTGCGCGGACGTATTGAGAAAGTGTTGTGTGTGCTTGCACTAGGATAGAAAAATCATAGCCAATACGATGTGAGTTTCTTGGATGTAAAGTGGAGGAAGACGATTCAGGTTTCATTAAAAACTAATCGGCATTGGCTTTTAGTACCAACGCCGATCACAATAGAGATAGGTTTAACTGGAACAATACTACTTTTCGCTCAGAGCATACTCATTTGCACCCAATTTATTTTCAACCAGCTCTGCAATATTCATATCCTTGCATTTGTTCATTTTAGCTGTGGCACAGCTAAATTCTTGACCATGAAATAACTCTCTAGCTTTCTCGAAATAAAGCCTAGCTGCGTCTTTATGACCCATACCTTCAGCCGCCAATCCTAAGTGATAATAAGACAAATCAGATTTATGGTTTGTTTTGATGACGGTCTGCATCAATCTACGCCAATCTTCTTTTTGAATGTATTCATTCACTGTTGAATTGCTCATGTAATTATTGAGTGCGCAATTAATACAGGTCAGTTCTAGCGTGCCCTCTTTAAACGAAACAAACTCAGCTGAGTAAAATACGCGTGGCTTTGAATCGATAGTTGGCATTGCAAAACTATTGCTTACGTCATCGTTGGTAACAATGCGAACGTTGCTCGAACTTGCTAATGGGTCACTTCCCATTTTTACAAAACTGAAACTTGGTTTATTTTCACCGGTGTAAATCAATTTACTCTCGGCATAAATTTGCTGCATAGGCGCTTGCAAGGCTTTAAATGCATCAATTCTGTTTGGTGGAGATGGATGAGTACTCCAGAAATCGCCTCTTGATTCCTGCTTTGTGGCAGCCATCATTTTTTCCCAAATGCTGATTGCAGCCGCTGGGTCGTAACCTGCTTGCGCTGCAATCTCCACGCCCATTTTGTCTGCTTCCGTTTCGGCAGTCCTACTATTAGGAAGCGTAATAAATGCAGCAGTACCTACCGCAGCCATATCTTGTACAGCTCTTTGTGTGTTTTGGTTATACCTTCCATTACTTCCTTCGGATGCAGCAGCGGCGACGGCAATGGTGCCAACAATAATCTGACCAAGGATTTGATTAGACATTTTTTCAGCACCGTGATTGGCTAAGGCATGTGAAATTTCGTGCCCCATCACTTGCGCTAATTCATCATCAGTTGGCTGAATTTTTTCAAGTAGTCCAGTATTCACGCCCATTTTCCCACCAGGCATGCAGAAAGCATTAGGAGTGTCATCTTCGATAACATTAACTTGCCAGTTCCAACTTACAGTTTCTGGTCTATATTCGATGGCTCTATGAACAAGCCTATTTGAGATGGTTCGAACACGCTCATTCACATCAGGGTCTTTTGATATCTTCCCTTTTTTGTCATAACTATCTACAAGCGACATATACATGCTGTCACTTTTTTCTATAACTGTTTTCTCAGAAACTAATGCGAGTTGCTTTCTCCCTGTCATCGCATTAGTTGCACAGCCTGAAACTAGAAGTAACAAGACACCTATAGCTAGCAATTCGACGACTCTCATCGTTTAGGCTCCCTTATTTAGCTTACGTAATATTTTACCTTCCGAAGGAGAATATGAATGCAACGTATACTTGAAGCCTTCTAGTGCGCCTTTCAAGACATCCTCTTCTTCAGACGTCGCAAATATAATTTGCCCGGATTTAGCAGCATCGGAAGCTCCTTTTAGAAGTCCGGTAAAACTGAATTTATTCGCCTCTTGTTGACGAGGTTCATCAAAAATTAGAATGCCTGGATGATTAGTTTTAAATATCTCTCTCAAACTAAATAGACTAATTAAATAACTCCAAATAATTCTGATTCCGTCACTTGCCGATGTGTCAAAACCTAGATCGAAGCCCTCTCTGGTAGGCAAATAAGTATCTTGAGATATTTCCAAAAGCTGAGGATCAAAGCTTGAAAAACCAAACTCTGATAAATATTTAACGACTTTTGTTTTGAGGCCATCTAATTTATTGATGTCTTTTTGACTAAATCCATGCTCTGGAAAATTTCTACGCAAGCTTATTAAATGCTTGTATTGATTATGCAATATGTCAAACGTACTTCTAAAATCTCCTACAGCAACAAGTCCTTTTTCGTATTCAGTAATTTGATTTTCTAATCTTATTTTTTCCCTTAATGATTCTTCATCAAGAACATTCCGCTCTGAATATAACTCCGTTTTAAGTCTAGATATATCCGCACCATGCTTATCGATTTGCTTTTCTAATTTACTTAGCTCTATCTTTTTAATATCAAGTTGCATTTTGTAGCTATTCAAAACGCTCTTAAATGTAGTAATCTGACTTTTTATAAACTCCAAACTTTCTTCAAGAGTCATTAAATCATCAGAGCATTCGATCTCAACATTATGATCAGAATATTCCCGACCACAAGTTGGGCACTCATTATTTAAAACTGGTAAATCATCCAAGATACTAAAGCTTTTAACTTTCTTTAAGTCCTCGTACTTTCTCTTATCATCCACTAAGTTTTCTATTCGAACTTCTGTGGCTGTAATTTGATTTTTGACAAATGAAATCTCGTTTAATAAAAACTCATACTTGCTATCTTCCTGCAGTACGATGTTATTTAATTCTCGTATTTTGCTAAGTAAGCTCTCATTTTTTTGCTCTGCTACTTGAGGTTGTGAAGCTTTTACGTGCTGAGTTAAATCTGCTCGAAGTCCAATCAAAGCTGAGGTTAATGATTGCCAATTTCCTTGATGTTCTATCAAAATATCAAGTTTAAAGGGATCAAATGTTGCAGCAGGAGCATCTTTAACTCCTTGGGCCTTCCCATCTAGTCGAATAGCAACACTTTCTAATTGTGTGTAGATTTGTTTCCATTTTTCCTGAACATCATCAATAAGCTTCTTATTTTTAGCTTTACTGTTAACGGTTTCATTAATATCCATATCCATAAGAAACTCAAAAGCTCGTTTTCTTGCTTGTATTATTTGAAGATGGAAAGGTGTAGTTGCTTGAATAGAACTCCATCCCTTTTTTTGTTCAACAAAAAATAATGGAAACAGCAATACAGGATAAAGAGGAGACTCTCTTCCAGAATTATTAGGAACTAATGGCAAGTCCCATGAAATAAACTCTGCTAACCAATAATAAAAACCCAATTCTCTAGAAGTATCTCCCTCTAAGTGTATAAACAGATTTCTTCCATTATTAGAAATGGACTCTATATCTGATTCATAAACTGTAATAATGGACTCTGCATCTGCACCTAAAATTTCTCTTTTGAGTGTACACGTCTGACCTCTATCGTTACTTACTTCAAGCATTACATATGACGATATTACTGGGATTTCCGTACCATTTTCGTTTTGAATGTTTTTAAGTAAGGAAGGAGGGAACGGTGGCTTTGATGTTACTTGCCCTAGCGCCATTTCCATACCTAACGCATAAGCTATGGAGTTAATACAAGTCGACTTTCCATGAGTATTCTCAACCCTTAGTATGAATAAGCCTTTTTCAAAAACAATGTCTGTCCCATATGGACCATCTGCCGTATCCGCTCTAAGAAGGAGCCGATTTATTGTTATTGTCAAAGCTACACCCCTTTAAATAATCGCAAAACAGCAGCTTCTGAAAGATACCTTTTCGCTTCAATCAAAGAAGCTTTTTCACGAATGTAAACTTCCTCTTCGGAAAGTTTCTCAAAAATGCTGACTCCTAACTCAGTCAAACACACCCTTCCCTGATCTTTCATCGCAATTCCATTAGAGACCAATAAATTTATTACCATATCGATTGCCGGCTCTAGTCTTACGTTGGGTCTTTTTCTATCATCTTTACCAGCCCAATTCAGATAAGTACTTAAATGTTCATCCTTTTTGATTATCCAATTTGCCGTATGAATTTTCATGAGAGAAGCGGAATTCTGAGTACCCGTAATTCCAAGTACGAGTACTACCAAACAAGATTTCCATAATGGCCGAGTATCACATGAAGTAAAGTTTTTACGCTTTGTGAAGGTAAATGGCGAGTTGAGTATGTCGGCTATTTGCATATCAAAAATCCAAGGGACAACGTATCAACCAATCTGCTATAACACCCCAAATAATTAACTCAAGATCAGTCTTTTTGATTGTTGGAATTTGTTCGACAATGTCACTTTTTAACTTTTCAAGTTCAACTGTTATAACTTCTTCGGGTTGCTTTGAACTATCGGTAAGAAATCGAGACTCTAAATAACCTCTTCGATTACTTATTAAACCATTTAGGTTTGAATGTATTTCTGGCCACTCTGCATTCAAATAATCAAGTAGATTTTGATACTCCAGATACTTTTGTACTAAAAAAGATTTAGCTTCTGCAACTTTTCCAGGATTAACTTTAGGCAGTTTTAAATCCATTTTTTCTAAAAATGATAGATTCTGAACGATCCAATCGCTTGCTTGATCAGCATTCACGGAATTAAAGTCTAAAGAAAGTTGATAGACTTCACTTTGCAGAGCTTTAACTTCCGTTCTGTAGTCACTTTCGGTTTGAATAATAATTTGAAAGTCGTTTGCAATATACGTAAGACCCATCCTTCTGACTTTGCTAGACTTAGCTGAGCAGTAAAGAGCCATCTCAGAATCCAAATACTCTGACGTCGCTAGTACCCATCGCGATATCTGCATATCTTTAAACAAAACATTAAATTGGTCTTTGTTTTTTACAGTTAGTTTATTTATGTCATTTCTAATTTTATTCTTTTGGGATTTTGTTAACTTTTCTTTGTCGCTCGATTGTTCTGGTAAATAACATTGAAATACATGTCCTGTAAAAGAATGACATTCAATACCAAAATCACCGCCATATGAATCTGGAATATCTCTAATATTCGCAGGTCCATAATGCTTTCTTAGAATATCTTTGAAATATTTTTCCCAAGTTTTGGGATCATTTTTAGGATTTATGTACATATCAGTAAAAACTCAAACCCTTTAGTTTTTAGTATTTGTTAAAAGTCTAACACTGGATATTACACAACCTTACCAGCTTATATTGAATCAATATCATTGCTTACAAATTAATTTTGCAGCGAGTTAGCTTTGAAATCGAAGTTAATTTATGCAAAACACACCTTAAAGCATTGAATTGACTAGCAAAACAGTATCTTTACAGTGTATACATACATAAAATTGTCTGTTAATGTAGCAAACATCAGAAAAATTACGGTGTTTTACACCGATCAATAGTCGGGGTGTTTATTGATGTTGGACATATCAGGAAAGTATTTGTATACCATACGCAGTGCGAATGGCGTGCTGGTTGAGAATTTGCAGGTGTTTGGCAAGTCTCGCACCGAAGCAGATGAGAAGATTCGCCAGATGTACTGGCGCTGTGAAATTATCAGTTGCGATATGGTTGTGAAGAAAGATTCGAAAGCACGTACACCACATATAAAAATGCAGTGGGTACGCCCCTAACATGGGGAGGACAGGCTGGCGTTAAGAACCAGCCCTGATTGCCGACTCTAAAGGCGCTTGTTGATACAAGCGCCTTTTTTATTGGTACTTTTGCAGATTAAAACAATGACAGATTGTTTGCCCGCGTATTGTTTTTGGCTGCCCTTTTTCTCGCTGGCTTTTTCACTGGCGCATGCTTGGGGGTGAGCATAGGCTCATCAAACAGGGATTGTTGCGCAGGGAACATATCGTTTTGCATTTGGGCTTTTTGCACATCAAGCCTGAGTTCGCAATCGACCCGGATATCTGATTTGGGTATGCAGCAACAAGGCAGAATTTCGTCGGCACCGATAAATGCCAGCGGTTGTTCAAGGTATTCCACTACCCCCGCCAGCAAACGCACGCGGCACCCGCCGCAATAACCGCTCCGGCATTGGTACTCTACTTCGTGCCCGGTGCGCTCAAGGCCTTCGAGCAGGGTTTCCTGCGGGATAAGGTTAAAGCGGATGTGCTGGCTTTGTACGACGCTCACTTTATGAATGGTAATTAGATAATTACAGAACGATAATTAAGTGAGCGAGCGGGATAAAGTGCAAGGCGTACGGAGCATAGGAACCGCAATGTACACGTAGTACATGAGGATTTTGAGCACCGCACAACGCCGCAATTTACCCGCGCAGCCACTAATCACAACTCAAAGTCGTTGAGATCATCTGCGGACATCTCCGAATCAATCTGACCAATCAGGTAAGAACTTAATTCCACCTCTTGCGGAGCGACTTGCACGGTGTCTGACGCCAGCCAGGTGTTGATCCATGGAATCGGGTTGCTTTTGGCATTGGGGAAAGCCGGTGGCAGGCCAACCGACGCCATGCGGGTGTTGGTGATGTATTCGACATACTGGCAGAGGATGTCTTTGTTGAGGCCTATCATGGAGCCGTCTTTAAACAGGTATTCTGCCCATTGTTTTTCCTGCTCGGCGGCAGTTTTGAACATCTCGAAACATTCCTGGTGCAACTCGGCGGCGATCTCGGCGAATTCGGCATCGTCCTGCCCGGAACGCATGATGTTGAGCATGTGCTGGGTGCCGGTGAGGTGCAGGGCTTCGTCACGCGCAATCAGGCGGATGATCTTGGCGTTGCCTTCCATCACCTTGCGCTCGGCAAAGGCGAATGAGCAGGCAAAGCTGACGTAGAAGCGGATGGCTTCGAGAATGTTCACGTTCATCAGGCAGCGGTACAACAGCTTTTTCAGCTCGCGGCGATTGACGACTTTTTGCTCGCCATTGATGACATGATCGCCCTCGCCCAGCTGCGAATACAGCATGGTCTGCTGGATCAGCTCATCGTAATAATGCGCGATATCCGACGCACGGGCGGTGATGTTGTCATTACGCACGATGTCATCAAAAATGATGGAAGGATCATTGACTATGTTGCGGATGATGTGGGTGTATGAGCGCGAGTGGATGGTCTCGGAAAACGCCCAGGTCTCGATCCAGGTTTCCAGCTCGGGCAGTGACACCAGCGGCAGCAAAGCCACGTTGGGGCTACGGCCCTGGATAGAATCGAGCAGCGTCTGATACTTCAGGTTGCTGAGGAAAATATGCTTTTCGTGTTCCGGCAGGTTCTGGTAATCAGAACGGTCCTGTGACACATCCACCTCTTCCGGACGCCAGAAGAAAGAAAGCTGCTTCTCGATCAACCGCTCGAATACCGGATATTTCTGCTGGTCATAACGCGCCACGTTGACGGGCTGACCGAAGAACATGGGTTCTTTAAGTTGATCGTTGTCTGTTTTGGTAAAGATGCTGTAGGCCATGGCCGTGTTCCTAATGTTTAAGTTTCAAGACTCAAACTGCTTTTTAAAATGTATTTACTACTTCACTGCAAGACATACCAAATAAGTGAGCGAGCCGGATGAAGTGCAAGGCGCCCGGAACGCAACAACCGAGACAGTACAAATAGTACGGCGAGGTTGTGAGTACCGCGCAACGCCGCAATTCGCCGGCGTAGCCACTTATTATTTAGATTTTGCAGGCACCACCGGCACAACCATCATCCTCCGCCTCGGTGCCGCCTTCAGTGGCTCCGTCACGCGTGTTATGGTAGTACAGCGTTTTAATGCCCAGTTTGTATACTTGCAGCAGGTCTTTCAGCAACTGCTTCATCGGCACACGGCCACCTTCAAAGCGGGTCGGGTCGTAGTTGGTGTTGGCAGAAATAGACTGGTCGACAAACTTCTGCATGATGCCTACCAGCTTGAGGTAGCCATCGTTGTTAGGCATTTTCCATAGCAACTGGTACTGGTCACGCAGGCGATCAATCTCCGGCACGACCTGGCGCAGGATACCGTCTTTGGATTGCTTGACGGTGACCAGGCCGCGTGGTGGCTCAATACCGTTAGTCGCGTTGGCGATCTGGCTGGAAGTTTCTGATGGCATCAGCGCGGTCAGGGTGGAGTTACGCAAGCCATCTTTCTGGATCTCTTTGCGCAGGGTTTCCCAGTCCAGCAGCAACGGTTCCGTCGTCACGCTATCCAGATCCTTTTTATAGGTATCAATCGGCAGAATGCCCTTGGCGTAAGTGGTTTCGTTAAACGCCTGGCATGGGCCGAATTCGCGGGACAACTGTACCGAAGCTTTCAGCAGGTAATACTGGATCGCTTCGAAGGTACGGTGGGTCAGGCCCAGCGCTGCATCGTCGGTATAGCTGGTACCGTTTTTCGCCAGGTAATACGCGTAGTTGATCACACCCACACCCAGTGAGCGGCGCTTGTCGGTCGCGTTGGAGGCAGCTTTGACCGGGTAATCCTGGTATTCCAGCAAGGCATCCAGCGCACGCACCACCAGGTCAGACAGGCCTTCCAGCTCGTCCAGCGATTCCAGTGCACCCAGGTTGAAGGCAGACAAGGTGCACAGTGCGATTTCGCCTTCTTCATCATTAATGTCATTCAATGCCTTGGTTGGCAGCGCGATTTCCATACACAGGTTGGACTGGCGCACTGGCGCGACAGCCGGGTCAAACGGGCTGTGCGTGTTGCAGTGGTCAACGTTCTGGATGTAGATACGGCCGGTACCGGCGCGTTCCTGCATCATCAGCGAGAACAACTCCACCGCCGGGATAGTCCGCTTGCGGATGCTGTCATCGTTTTCATATTGCGTATACAGGCGTTCGAACTCATCCTGGTCGGCAAAAAAGGCATCGTACAGGCCCGGGATATCATGCGGCGAGAACAGGGTAATGTTCTGGCTCTTGATCAGGCGCTGGTACATCAGGCGGTTGATCTGCACGCCGTAGTCGAGGTGACGCACGCGGTTTTCTTCCACACCACGGTTGTTTTTCAGAACCAGCAATGACTCCACTTCCAGGTGCCACAGCGGGTAGAACAAGGTCGCCGCACCGCCACGCACACCGCCCTGCGAGCAGGACTTCACCGCAGACTGGAACAGTTTGTAGAACGGCAGACAACCGGTATGTTGTGCTTCACCGCCACGGATTTCACTACCCAGGGCGCGGATACGGCCAGCGTTGACGCCGATACCGGCCCGTTGCGACACGTATTTCACAATCGCGCTGGAAGTGGCGTTGATGCTATCCAGGCTGTCATCACACTCGATCAGCACACAGGAACTGAACTGGCGGGTAGGCGTACGCACGCCGGACATGATAGGCGTAGGCAGAGAAATCTTGAAGGTGGAAACAGCGTCGTAAAAACGCTTGATCAGGTCCAGACGCGCCTGGCCTTTGTAGTTGGCAAACAGGCACATGGCCACCAGGATGTACAGGAACTGCGGGCTCTCGTAGATTTTCTTGGTGACGCGGTTTTGTACCAGGTATTTACCTTCTAGCTGCTTGACCGCCGCGTAAGAGAAATTGAGGTCACGCCAGTGGTCGATGTAGCCATTGAGCACATCGAATTCTTCACGGCTGTAATCACGCAACAAGTGCTGGTCATATTTGCCGAGCTCGGTCAGGCCGGTCACATGGTCAAACAGATGCGGTGGCTCAAACTGGCCATAGGCAATCTTGCGCAAATGGAAAATCGACAGGCGGGCTGCCAGGTACTGGTAATCCGGTGTTTCTTCAGAAATCAGGTCCGCCGCGGATTTGATGATGGTTTCATGGATAGCATCGGTACGGATGCCATCATAGAACTGGATATGGGAGCGCAACTCTACCTGCGACACCGACACATTATTCAGGCCTTGTGCTGCCCAATCAATCACGCGGTGAATTTTGTCGAGATTGATAGGTTCCTTGCGACCATCTCTTTTTGTGGCCTGCATGGATTCGTATTGTGACATTGATGGCTCCCAATTCTGGCAGCGGGGACTATAGAAGACGCAAACGCAAACATGGCACACCGGGCAACACCCGACATCATGATAAATGCACTGCAACTGCCGAGGACACCCCGCCTCAAACGTTAACAAGTAAAAAACTGACGGTCGGTCTCCTGGCTCTCAGGTCATGATTATTTGCTGTCGCCTTCCCGAATTTCTTCAGTGGCTTAAAGTGTTAGCAAACAACTCGCTGATCACAGTTGCGGGGGCAGCCCTGGCTTGATGAATACCGTGCAGTGTTTCACGCACCAGATTCCCTTTTAAATGCAGAAGAAGTGTTTCTCCTGCAAACCGTATGGATGCGACTATAAAACAATATCTATGGCTTTTCAATCAGACAAAACACAAGATATAGTTGTAAAGTCTAGCTTTCATATACAAGGTATTGTTTCTATTAAAGAATATGTTTAAAGAATTTTTTTAATAAAATTTTGAGAAAATGCATTGCATTTTTGATTGAATTACGCATTGAATGTTACAAAGCTGAAACATTTTTAATCAGGGTGCTTAAAACAGGAATAGGCGATAAAAACGCAAGTCTTGCAAGTGGTGATCGCCAACAAATATGAGACTATGCTATCAGTGACAAAATCGGCAAAATGAACCTGCTAGAAAACTCTTTTCCAGGTTAAAAATGCAGTGCAATTGCCGCTCTATTATCGCGATACTGTTTTGCCTGTTTATGTAAAACTATAAGCCACTAACGAAAACCACACTCGCAATGACTTACTTCAATTTCTCCACGATTCGCCTGGCAACCGTCCTGACTTTGGCTATCACTGGCAGTGCTGCACATGCCACCAATGGTATTAACCTGATCGGCTTTGGCGCTGAATCCAGCCTGATGGCCGGTGCTGATGTAGCAGTTGCACGCGACACCAGCGCGCTGAATACCAATCCGGCCGGGCTGACGCAGATCAAGGCACCGCTGCTGGACATGTTCGGCTCGATACTGCGCACCACCGACCTGGTGCATAAAGACCCCCGTAACGAAGAACACGCCTCTAACCGTTACACGCCTCTAGGCGGCGGTGGTTATGCGCGACCAATTGAAGACACATCATGCACGGCGGGCGTAGGTTTCTTTGCACAAGGCGGCGCCGGTGGTGTATTTGATAAAATCCGCACGCCATTTGGCAATCGCGATGATTTATCATCACTGTTCGGTATCGCTAAGGTTATTCCCGGCATTGGCTGCGAAGTGAACGAAAAACTTTCAATCGGGGCCAGCTTGAACTTTGTCTATGCAAGCATAGAGCAGGATTTTTTTGCCAATACCTCAGTCCCTGCTGCGCCCTTTATTGGCTATAAGTTAGAAGATGCATCGGCGATACGCACAGGGTTCAAGCTAGGCATGCAATATCGTGTCACGCCAACATTAACCCTGGCTGCCGCTTATAGCGAAAAGACTGAATTACCACTTACTGGCGGCTCATTAGTAGCTGATTTCACCGGCGCAGGATTAGGTAAGGTGAAGTATTCCGATGCCTCAGTCAAAGGCTTTGCGTTGCCGCGTGAAGTCGCTGTGGGTCTGGCATTTAAACCGGCGGATGCCTGGCTGCTTTCATTCAAGCTAAACTGGCTTAACTGGGATGATGCGATCAATGACGTGAAATTACGCGCCACCAACCCTAATAACTCTTTAGCACCTGCTGTGTATGGTTCAACCAACCCTGCCGACTGGAAAAACCAGTGGGTGATCGCCACCGGTGTTGCTTACAACTGGGATAACCGCACGACCATTTATGCGGGCCACAACTATGGCAAAAACCCGATTCCGCGTGAGACTACCAACCCGTTACTGGCTGGTATTTTAGAGCATCACCTGACGTTTGGTGCCGCGCGCAAGATAGACCAGAACTGGCTTGCAAACGGTGGCGTGGAGTGGATGCTGCCGGTAAAAGTAAAGTACAACAGCGACTTGTTCGGCGAATCGGAAATTCGTAATGAGGCGATTGTGCTGCACTTTATGCTGAGCCGCCGCTGGTAGGTTTAATGCCTATCCATAAAAAGAAAACGCTGATATCTATTACGGATATCAGCGCTGTTAACCAAAAATACGCCTAAAACAGACTCACTAAGCGTTTGCCCGCAACGTTTTAGCCGCTGCCACCATATTCGTCAGCGCCGGCAACACTTCAGCCCATTGGCGTGTTTTCAGGCCGCAATCCGGATTGACCCATAAACGCTCCGCAGGTATACGTTCGGCGGCCTTTTGCATCAACTGCACGATATGTGCCTCGCTTGGAATATTCGGTGAGTGGATATCGTAAACGCCAGGCCCGATCTCGTTCGGGTAGTTGAACTCATCAAATGCATCCAACAGCTCCATATCTGAACGCGAGGTTTCAATGGTAATCACATCGGCATCCATGTCGGCAATCGACTTGATGATATCGTTGAATTCCGAATAACACATATGGGTATGAATCTGTGTTTCATCGGCGACGCCATTGGCGGTGATGCGAAATGACTCCACTGCCCATTGCAGGTATTCATTCCATTGCGACTTGCGCAATGGCAAACCTTCACGCAAGGCTGCTTCGTCGATCTGGATCACATTGATGCCCGCTTTTTCCAGGTCCAGCACTTCCTGGCGTATTGCCAATGCCAGCTGGTAGCACGAGACAGAACGCGGCTGGTCATCACGTACAAATGACCAGTTCAATATCGTCACCGGGCCGGTCAGCATGCCTTTCATCGGCTTGCTGGTCAGTGATTGCGCATACTTGATCCATTCCACGGTCATGGCTTTGGGACGACTGATATCACCAAACAAAATAGGTGGTTTCACACAACGTGAACCGTAAGACTCCACCCAGCCGAACTGGCTGAAAGCATAGCCATCCAGTTGCTCACCGAAATATTCCACCATGTCATTGCGCTCAGCTTCGCCATGTACCAATACGTCCAGCCCCAGGGTTTCCTGTTCTTTGACGCTACGGGCAATTTCAGCTTCCATGGCTTTTTTGTAGCCAGCCTCATCCAGGCGCCCTGCCTTGAACTCACTGCGGGCATGACGAATCTCAGCAGTTTGCGGGAAAGAACCGATGGTGGTGGTCGGGTATTTAGGCAGCTTGAGCAATGCCGCCTGTTTGGCCGCACGTTGCGCATAATCACTCTGGCGCTGACCTAATTGTGACGTCACTTTTTCCAACGCAGCTTTCACCTGCGGATGATTGACGCGTTGCGAACTGCGACGCGCTCCAATCGCGGCCTGATTGTCTGCCAACTGGTCTTTGACTGCCGCTCGACCTTGATTCAAGGCGGTAGCCAGAATATTTAATTCTTGCAGTTTCTGGGTAGCAAACGCCAGCCAGGATTTAATCTCGCTATCCAGCTTTTGCTCACTCTCCAGATCCACAGGGACATGCAACAAAGAACAAGAAGGTGCCAACCACAAACGATCACCGAGGCGTTCTGCAATCGGTTCCAGCCAGTCCAGTGTGGCATTCAAATCTGTTTTCCAGATATTGCGCCCATTGATGACGCCCACTGAAAGCACTTTATGCGCAGGCAACATGCCAATCAAAGACACGACTTCACTGCGTGCGTTGATGGCGTCCACATGCAGGCCAGCCACCGGCAAATTGGCCGCCAGGTATTGGTTATCGGCAAGTTGGCCAAAGTAAGTGGCAACCAGCAACTTGACGCGGCAGCTCTTTAACTGGTGGTAGGCCAGGTTAAATGCATGCTGCCATTCCGCATCCAGCTCGGTTACCAGGAGTGGTTCGTCAATCTGCACCCATTCGACACCTTGTGTGGCCAATGTCTCCAGCAAATCTGTGTACACTTGCAGCAATTGCGGCAACAACGCTAGCCGGTTTGAGTCATCTTTTTCTTTACCTATCGCAAGGTAAGTCACAGGGCCAACAATCACTGGTTTCGCTCTGACGTTTTGCGCTTTGGCTTCGGCCAATTGTTCGAGCAGACGAGTCGCATCCAGCTTGAATTGGGTTTCAGCGGTGAATTCAGGCACGATATAGTGGTAGTTGGTATCAAACCACTTGGTCATTTCCCCGGCAGCCACGCCGCCGCAGCAATGGGCATGCTCTTCGCCAGACGCTGTGGTCCGGCCACGCGCTACACGGAAGTAATTATCCAGTTGGTCGCCATGAAAGTCCTGCACACGGGCTGGCAAATTACCCAGGGTAAAACTCATGTCCAGCACCTGGTCATAAAACGCGAAGTCACCTACAGGCGCTAAATCCAAACTAGCCTGCAACGCCCAGTTACCCTGGCGTAAATCTTGACCGACTTGCTTTAAAACCTCTAATGAAGACTGCCCTTTCCAGTAGGCCTCAAGGGCAAATTTCAATTCGCGTTTTGCGCCTATGCGCGGAAATCCTAGATTGTGTGTGGTGACCATGGTTGTCTCGCCTGTAATCGTTAAGAACACGCATTCTAGAAAACACAAACCATGAAGTAAAATGGTATTATTTCAACTATCGATTAATTTTATTCATACATAAACGATGATTGAACGTATCCATTTGGCGATTATTCGTGAGGTTGAACGGCAAGGCTCGCTGACAGCAGCGGCTGAAAAATTATTTCTCACGCAATCTGCCCTGAGCCACTCCATCAAAAAACTGGAACAGCAACTGGGCACGGATATCTGGCTACGCGAGGGCCGAAGTTTGCGCCTGACCCAGGCCGGGCAATATATGCTGGCAGTCGCCAACCGTTTGCTGCCACAGTTATCGCTGGCTGAGGAGCGCCTGCGCCAGTTTGCCCAGGGCGAGCGTGGCACCTTACGCATAGGTATGGAATGCCATCCTTGCTACCAGTGGTTGCTGAAAGTAGTGTCACCCTACCTGGCCGACTGGCCGGATGTGGATGTGGACGTGAAACAGAAGTTCCAGTTTGGTGGCATAGGTGCGCTGTTTGGCTACGAGATCGATATGCTGGTCACGCCGGACCCGTTATACAAGCCTGGCCTGATATTTCAACCAGTGTTTGATTATGAACAAGTACTGGTGGTGAATCATCAGCATCCATTTGCAAAGTCAGCCTACATAGTGCCTGAGCAGCTAAGCAACGAAACGCTGATTACCTACCCGGTCGAGATAGACCGGCTGGATATCTATAACCAATTTCTGCAACCAGCGGGCATCAGCCCGCACGTACACAAACCGATTGAAACCACTGACATCATGCTGCAAATGGTGGCCAGTGGCCGTGGGGTAGCCGCTTTACCGCGCTGGCTGGTGGAGGAATATCAAAGCAGGTTTGATGTGACGCCGGTGAAACTAGGCAAACAGGGCATCGCCAAACAGATCTACCTGGGTATCCGTGAAACCGATACCCAGATTGACTATGTGCAGGCCTTTATCCAGTTGGCTCAAGGTCGGAAGTGACTGCCATCACTCTAACTGTGTTAACTGTTCACGCAGGCTATCGATATCGTTGGCTTCGCCACGCACAGTGAAGAAAGTGCCGTCATCCTCCGAGCGCTCGCTCAATACCTGGCACGTACTGTAAATTTTGCCGCGCAGTTGTTGTGCGGACCAGGGCACAAAAATCTCGGCTTCAACCAGGTCCTGCTGGAAGAAGTCGACCAGCTTCTGGCGGAGCGCCGCCACTTCATCCGGGCGGCGGGCACTCATGACTATGCAATCCGGGTATTTCAGACGCAGGGCAGCCTCGCACTCGGCTTGCGCCGTGGCATCGCCAACATAGTCTATCTTGTTGAACACCCGGATACGCGGCACATCGTCCGCTTCGATTTCTTCCAGTACTTTATCTGTCACTTCAAGCTGGCGCTCAAAGCCGGGATCGCTTGCATCAATCACATGCAGCAGCAATGACGCATCCAGCGCCTCATCCAGCGTGGACTTGAAAGAGGCGACCAGGCCATGCGGCAGGTTCTTGATAAAGCCGACCGTATCACTGACCAGCACGCGTGGCACACTCTCGGGGTACAGGGCCCGCACCGTGGTGTCCAGTGTGGCGAAAAGCTTATTCGCCACCAGCACCTCGCTGCCAGTGAGTGCGCGCATCAAGGTAGATTTACCGGCGTTGGTATAACCGACCAGGGCGACACTCGCCATCGTCTCGCGCTCCTGACGGCGGGCGCGTTGCGTCCTGCGCTCGCCATCCATCACGATAATTTCCTGTTGCAGATCGGCAATGCGGTCACGAATCTTGCGCCTGTCCAGCTCGGTGTGCGACTCACCTGCCCCGCGGCCCCCCGCCCCACTGCGCTGACGGCCTTGTGGACCAGCCAGTTTCGCTGCCTCGCGCAAACGTGGCGCCATATAGCCAAGACGGGCAATCTCCACCTGGGCGCGTGCGGCGCGTGAGCGGGCATTGCGGTGAAAGATTTCGAGGATGACCATGGTGCGATCCATCACCTCGCAGCCCACTTCAATTTCCAGGTTACGCGCCTGGGCCGGCGAAATTTCGTGGTCAACCAGGACGGCCTCAATAGTGGGTAACTGTGCATCCAGCGACTGAGATTCATCCTCGGCAGATTCAATGCTGACGTAATCACGAATTTCCTCACGCTTACCTATCCCAAGATAACCGGTGGTATCAAAGCTAGAGCGCTTCTGTACAAATGTGTTTACGATTTTGTAGCCCAGCGTTTTTGCCAGTTCGCGCAGCTCGTTCAAAGAGGCTTCAAACTCGATATCACTCACATTGGGTAGCTGAACAGCCGCAACTACGGCGTATCTGATGGGCTCTTTTACTTCACTTTGCATTAGGGAGTTTTATCTCTTGGATTGGTGAGGGTAGATAGTACCTTTAAATGCAAGCTGCACCACTATGCAGACTTAGATAAAGTCTGAAAGACTGAATCTCATGTGTATGTTTTGACAGGCAAAAAACAGGAATTGTTAAGCTCATTCACTTGAAAGCATGCAAAATAAACGATGAAACAAAAAAGACGCGTGATCATCGCGTCTTTTTTGAGTCTCATTTGATTAGCCAATAATAACCAATCATCAACAATGGGATAGCTATTGCAACCCACGAGAGCCAGTGCCAGATACCTGTCCCTAATAATGCGGACAGCAACCCGAATGCCGTTAGTATTGCGAGTAACATCGGCCAACCCCATATACCGAAAAAGCGCTTATTCATCATGTCTCCTGTTAAACCCGTTGCGCATGCTTCTGCTCCAGTTCGCTTATCCGTAGCTCGGTATGCTGTCGCCGTTTGATCCATAGATACAAGCCGCTACCCAGTACCACAATCGTCACCAGGTCCAATAAGGTCCACAGAACTTTCAGCGGCAACCCACCATAATCACCAAAATGCAGTGGTTGCGAAAGCAGCAGGGTTTTCACATACCAGGGCATTTCCCTGGTATCGGTTAATTTTGCAGTTTGCGCATCCACCAAGGCTGGGCGTAGTAAACGTGAAGTGACCGGCGTATTGCCTTTCATAAATACCGTGTAATGATGCGGGCTGGAAAACATACTGCCCGGAAATGCGACAAAGCTGACATGCATATCCGGAACCGCTTTTTTGGCGGTCTCTATTGAGTCTTGCAGGGAACCCAATTGGGTGGGCGGCGGCAGCCCTTTGTAAGGCGCAATCATTTCTGCCATTTGGTCACTTTGCCAGACAAAAATCACAATCTGGCTCAGGGTATTAATTGTGCCAGTCAGCCCCACTACCAATGCCCAGATCAAGGTAGCCACACCCAGCAGGTTATGGATATCCAGCCATTTGAGCCTGGCCTGTTTCTCCCGACGAATAGTGCCGAAGTCCAGTCGCCGCATAAACGGGTGATAAAGCACAATACCTGAAACGATTGCGGCCACGAACAGCAACCCCATCAATCCTAAAAACAGCATACCGGGCATGCCGGCAAACATATCCACATGTAATTTCAGCATGACATACATAAAACCACGCTCAGGTGGCGGTGCATCGAGCACTTTGGCCGTGCGGGTATCTATGAGCACGATATTGGAATCATCCGGGGAGGCATCCATCGTTTTCGCCATGGAAACCAAGGTCACATTTGGATGCTCGTCCTGCTCCCAGAACATGAAACGGATGACATCTTGCGGTCTTTGTTTCCTGGCAGCCTCAGCAACTTTGTCCAAACTGATATTGGGCGTATTTTCCGGCATGGGTGGGGCTCCCACCACACCAACCAGATGCTCGATCTCTTCATGAAAGATCAAAGGCAGCCCAGTGATGCACAGCATCAGTAAAAATGCTGTGCAAATCAGGCTGGTCCACTTGTGAATCAGATACCACTTGCGGATAGTCATAAGATTACTTTTTTCATCTAACCTATCGCCGAGTGACTAAAAATCAGCCGTTGCCGACAGCAATAAAGTACGTGGCATGCCGAGATAGATATAGCCTTCGTTAGAAGTATTCCAGTAATCGCGGTTGAACAGATTCTCGATATTGGCACGAATAGTTACAGGCGTATCCTGCAATTTAGTTTTGTAACGTGCACCGATATCAAACCTGGTAATACTTGGGATAGACACGTTATTCGCCTGATCCACATATTGTTTGCTGGTGTAGATGACCCTGGAAGTCAATGTCAAACCGCTGACAAGCACCGGTTCCCATTCGCCACCCAGGCTAACTTGCCAATCAGGCACACCGACGGGTGTATTGCCATTTAGAGCAGTACTTTCATTTTTAACCAGCTTACCTTGCGTATAAGCACCGCCACCTAGCAGACGAACGCCAGAAACTATCTCGCCAAATACGTTAAGCTCAACACCTCGATTCCGCTGTTCACCACTGACACTTAATGTATTATTAGCGACCACTGCACTGGGACGCTCAATTTCAAACACGCTCAATGTAGTGGCAATACTGCCCCAATCCTTTTTTATGCCCGCTTCTTTTTGCTTGGTTTTATACGGTGAGAAGGCCTGCCCGCCATTACTCAAAGTAGGTGCTGCAATCTGGCCTTGACTCAAGCCTTCAATATAGTTGGCATACAAAGACACGCCTTCCCAAGCTTTTAACACCACACCAGCTACAGGTGTAATTGCGCTTTCATCATATTTGGCACTGTTTTTTACTCCACCAGCAGCGAAATTATAAGATTGCTGCTCTACATTTTGATGTCTAGCACCTAAAGTAATCAATAACTTTTCATCCAAGAATGACAAGGTATCTGCCACTGCATAGCTCGTTAATGATATTGTGCCTAGCCTGACTTTACTGCCATCCATACCTGAGGTGCTAGGTGTGTCTATATAGGTAGGGGCATAGATATTGCTGAAAACAAAGCCAGACAAAGCAGTCATGAATATATTGGTATTCTGATTAACTTTTGTTGCACCAATACTCACCTGGTGTCCCACTTTGCCCGTGGAAAATTTAAACCGACTGCCCGCTTCATACGACTCTGACTTTACCTCAAACATTTGCAAAATTGGCGTAGATCTAAAGTCTCCATTAGCGTTCAGTTGGTCTGGATTGCCTGCCACCGCGTCCATCTGGCTGTTCCGAGTACCTACACCGGCATACACCATCGCGGCATCAGTCAGATCATATTCGCTCCTTAATACCATGGAACGGTCTTTCATTTGCGAATGACCATAACCCGGGTAGTTCAGTTTATTATCAGGTGCGTCCGGCATTTTGGCGAGGGTATCGCCGACTTGGAACTGGCGGACAACTTTGTTGATCGTTTCTTGCTGATTAATGAAATCAGCTGTGACACGTAGCCGTTCGCCACGATAATCCAGCGCCAGGCTACCCATAAACTCTTCCAGTTTCTGTCTATCTATCGTGGTATCGCCTTTGCGATACATCCCGTTCAGGCGCACACCAAATGCATTACTCTCACCAAAACGGCGTCCTAAATCGGCAGTCCCGCCAAACACGGAGTCATTCATGTAAGTCACGCCGAAACGGCTTAACGCCTCATCCGCTGCACGTTTTGGCACAATATTGATACTGCCACCCACATTACCACTGGGTGGCATGCCGTTCAGCAATGAGCTAGGCCCTTTGAGGACTTCAATACGCTCAGCCATTTCAACCGGCACCCGGAAATAAGGCATCAATCCGTACATACCATTTAAAGCGATATCCTGGCTGGCTACCGTGAATCCGCGGATGGAAAAGTCTTCATTGATATTGGTGCGCGCACTGGTTTGCCTGACCGAAGGGTCATTTTGCAATACATCACCTATGCTGCGTGCCTGCTGGTCAGCAATGATGTCCGAGGTATAGTTGGTGACATTAAACGGGACATCCAGAAAGTCGCGTTCACCTAATATGCCCGCCCTACCCTGACGGGCTACTTGCGACCCGGCATAGACTTTATTTTCTTCCTTCACTTTTGCATCAGCCACTACCACCTCAGGTAATGTATCCACGCTGCTGGAAGATGCGGGTAATGGTTGTACAGCCTTCTGTAATTTATAGCTGCCATTCTCCTGCGTGACTGCTTGCAGGCCACTACCTCCCAGGATGACATTCAAGCCTGGCAATACTTCATATTGCCCATGCAATCCGCGGCTTTGCTTGCCTTGGGTTAACTTGGCATCAATCACCAGCAATATGCCAGTTTGTTTGGCATAGGTGTTCAGCACCTGATCCAAAGATGCAGGCGCAATATCGAATGACTGGACGGCGGTATTCGCATGTTGCGATACTTCTGCATAGGCGCGTGGCATATAGGCCATAGACACCATACCGGAGAGCAATAGTAAACCAGCAAGCTGGTGGAGTCGGAACACAGGCAATTTCACCTGATGTTGAATTGAGTGGGACATGGAAATTTCCTCGTTGAAAAAGTAGTCTTCTCTCCTATCCCGAACGAGAAAATAAAAGTGCTACACCTGAAGCAGTATTTTTTTCATCGAGTCACATTTAAGTGGCATGTACAGTTACCCAATATCTGGAAAAATAATCTATCCGCAATGGCAAAGCCTGTAATAAAGATTGCAATACCCTGTCCGTATCCAGCAAGGGGAACACACCGGAAACCACCATATTGGCCACGACCTGATCATAGCGAATCACACCGGAACGGTAACGGTTGAGCTCATCCAGGAAAGCACCCAGGCGCATTTGCTCTGCCACCAGTTGCCCATCGAGCCAGGCGCTTTCATTAATGTTGGGCGATAAAGCAGTCACAGCATCATTGGAGAATCCGGCCTGCTGGCCACTGGCAATCACCAGGCTATACATCTCATTTTCCGGTCTCAACTTTACTTGCCCCTGATGCACAGCTACCCTGGTTTCATGCGGTTTGAGTCGGACATTGAATTGTGTACCCAGTGCCTGGGCAGTGCCATGTCGCGTTTGTACCAAGAACGGCCTCGCCTGACTCGCATCTGGCGCGGTGCTGATATAAATTTCCCCCTGGTGCAAGATGAGTCTACGCTCATGGTCACTGTAGGCTATATCCACTGACGTTGCTGTATTCATCACCAACTGGCTGCCATCAGCCAGCACAACTTTTTCTTGCTGGCCGGTATGCGTACGGTAATCGGCAGCCAGCGTTTGCCAGCTTTCACTCTTACGTACGATAGGCACTGTGCCACCCGTTACAGCAGCCAGCCCCAGCAACTGCAGCAATCGGCGTCTTTTGGCCGAATGGATCTTTTCTTTTAGTAACTCAACCGCGCGGTCAGGCACTAATTGCAGCTTTTTCTGCATCACGCCGATTTCACGCCAGGCCTGTTGATTCACATCACTCGAAGTCAGCCACTCCTCAAACAATTGCTGCTCATCGGCAGTCACTTCACCAGACCACAATACGACCTGCCACTCCAATGCCTGTTGCTGGGCATGTGCATAATCAGCTGAGGGATTCATGGCACGCAGTCGGCTCATAGCAACTCCATACAGGCTTGTGTGGCTTTCAGCATATATTTACGAACGGCGGCTACAGAAATACCTAGCCGATTAGCAATTTCACTGTAGGTAAGATGCTCGAAGCGTGAAAGGATAAACGTCTCGCGTACATTTGAAGGCAATTGATCCAGCACTTTGTCGAACTGGATCAAAGTTTGCAACACTATCACTTGCTGCTCGGGGGATGGCGTCTCAACTGCTGGCAATTGCATCAGCCATTCCTGATATGCCAATTCCAGACGCTGACGTCGGTAAAGATCAATCATCAAACCTTTGGCTATTTGCGTGAGATAAGCACGGGACTGCTCTGGCAACGGCGTTTTATCTGAAACAATTAACCGCAGGAAGGTATCTTGTGCAAGATCAGCCGCAGTATGGTGACAGGACATTTTTTTTCGCAACCAGGCTTTCAACCAGCGATGATGAGTGCTATACAAATGGTGAAATTGCTGTTGTACGGCTGGGTCTGGCATTGGCATAATGAATCATTAATAAGAATCATTATCAATGATACCTAACGTATAAAAACCCGACAATAGCAAACTCTGTGTAACTTAATACAAGCCCATAAATATTGCATTACTGGAAAAAACCTTATGTTTATTAACAAATTTTCCGTAATATCGTCGGGATGACCTTACTCTTAAAAACAGAAAGCGATTTGACGGTCATGTCAGCGTTCGTGAAAAGATATGTCTGATAAATGCTAACTTAAAGTGTGTGCTTTAATAAAAGAATACAAAAAAGCCCATCACATTGTGACGGGCTTTTTATATGCAGATCGAACTATGAACGACGGCGAGCTGCGATCAACCCCAAAAGACCCAAGCCAGCAAGGAAGCTTGCGCTAGATACTGGCTCAGGCACTGGTGAAAGTGCTGCTGCTACATCCGGACCACCGCCTACTAACTGAAAGCTGCCTGAATACAGGCCGTTTGTTGTGTAAGCCGTGACAATGCCACCTATGAAATCAACACCTGTAGCACCATAAGAGCCATTCAAGGCTGAATCTGGATCCCATTTGAAGCTGAATGTCTCAAAAGTATTGAAACTTGTGAAATCAAAACCGAAAACGGAACCGCTACCGAAGAATGTAGCTGTGCCGCCTGATGGATTCGTCACGGATGTTGGGGTTCCATCGATGATCAGACTACTTCCATCCGCTGTTATAGTACTACTGAAATCAAAAACGATTTTGGTGATTTCGTAGCTTGAGCCATTAAAGCCACCAGTTTCGATATTGAATCCATCGCCACCGGGTTCTGTCACAAAAATAGAAGCCGCAGCAAAAGCCTGCGAGCATCCGAAAGCCAAGCTTAATGCAACTGCAAATTTACTAAGTTGTTTCATATGGGTCTCCTCAATTAGAAATAATAAGAACTTCAAAAAACGCTTAAAAAACTGGGAAATCGCCCTGAAACTATATTATTTATATTTTTTTAATATTTGATTTAAATATACATTCATCAATGAAATTTGCAATTGACTTTTCCTCTTTGCAAATGAATTCAGGTGAAAATTTTTGTTAACTCAACACTTAACGCAAGATTAAATATCTCCACTGACTTTTCTATCTTTTAACTGCCACCAAGCGCTTTATACAGGCTCACTTGATTCTGTAGTGCCAGCTGCCTGATTTGCAATGCCTGCGCCTGTGCATCCAACACACTACGTTGGGCGTCCAATAACTCCAAATAGGTCACCAGCCCTTGATCCAGTTTGCGTTTGACCAGTTGCAGGCGACTGCTTTCCAGATCATTCAAGCGAGTCCTGGCGGCGGACTCTTCTCCAATCGCGGTGCGAGTAGAGAGCACATCCATCACTTCTTTAAATGCAGTCTGTATGGTTTTTTCATAATTAACGACTTCGATGTGCTGGCGCGCTTCTGCCAGGTTCAGGTTAGCTTTGTTTCTGCCATAGTTAAATATCGGGATAACAAGTTGCGGACTGAATGCCCAGTAATTGCTGCCGGTCTGGGTAAACAGTTTGGAAAAGTCAGAATTGACCAGGCCGACGTTGGTGGTCAGTTGCAGACGCGGATAAAACGCAGCCCGGGCAGCACCGATATTGGCATTGGCGGCTTTTAGCTGATGCTCGGCTGCGCGGATATCGGCTCTTCTGGTTAACAGCGTTGAAGGCAATCCGGCGGGTGTGGTACCTAGCCTGAGTGCTTCCAATGGCTTGACGGTCAACGCCGTGCGCTGTGAGGGTTCGCCTAACAATAAATAAAGCGCATTCTTGGTGGTTTCCAGTTGGCGTTGCCATTGCGCATATTGCGCCTGCACTTGCTCTACCTGAATCTGCGCGGCTTTCACATCCAGTATCTGGTCTAACCCTGCGTCAAAACGGCGCTGGGTGCGCTGCAAGGTCTGTTTTCTGTCATCCAGCGTTTGCTGCGCCAGTTTGAGCTGTGCGTGTATGGTCAACAGGTTGACGTATTGCGTGGCGATTTCGGTGACAAGTGACGCCTGTATCGCCTGCCTGTTTTCCTCGACAGCCAGATATTGTTCCAGTGCGGCCTGAGATAAACTTTTGACGCGACCGAATATATCCACTTCGTACTCGGAGATACCAACGCCTACCCGGAATAACTCTGCTTCAAAGGCCTGGCTGGAACTGAATACGGTTCTGCTACGGTCGTAAGCGAGGTTACCTTGTATGGTTGGTAACCGGTCGGCTTTCTGGATGCCGTAAGTGGCTTTGGCTTCGTCCATGCGCAACACCGCCGTTTTCAGGTCGCGATTATGCTCTAAAGCTACCTGAATCAGCTTTTGTAAATCGGTATCCGGGAAGTAACTTTGCCAGGTTAATGGCGGCGCATCGGTCACGGCATCACTGGCGGGTTGTCCGGGATATGCTTCAGGCACCGGTGCTGCGGGCCTGAAATATTCAGGGACCAGCGAGCAGCTGCTGAGCACGACCACCAGCGCAATGCCTGCTGCCAGTTGGCCTTTGATACGACTACACTTCATGGGACACCTTTTGTTGAGTTTCCGGCTTGCGCATCCAGCGCCCGACCACCATAAAAAACAAGGGAACAAAAAAGATAGCCAGCAAGGTGGCAGTGATAATACCGCCGAGCACGCTGGTCCCGATGGCCACCTGGGCACCAGATGCTGCACCGGTAGAGAAAGCCAGCGGGATCACGCCAACCCCAAACGCCAGAGATGTCATGACAATCGGACGCAAACGCTCTTTGGCGGCCAGCAGGCTGGCCTCAATTAATGGCATGCCCTGCAATACGTGTTCACGCGCAAATTCCACAATCAGGATGGCGTTCTTTGCAGACAAGCCTATGGTGGCAATCAGGCCCACCTTGAAATAAATGTCATTCGGCAATCCGCGGATGGTCACACCTAATACGGCGCCTAGGACACCCAATGGCACTACCAGCATCACGGCGAATGGAATCGCCCAGCTTTCAAACAACGCAGCCAGTACCAGGAACACCACCAGGATAGACAAGCCAAACAACAAAGCAGCCTGGCTGCCGGATTGCTTTTCTTCCAGCGATTGACCGGCCCATTCAAAGCCTATGCCTTTGCCCAGGCCCTGCACTACCGTCTCAACTTTTTTCATGGCATCGCCACTGCTGTAACCAGGCGCCGGCCCGCCATTGATATTGAAGGAAGGAAACCCGTTAAAACGGGTGCGTTGCGGCGTGCCCATGGCCCAATCCAGCGTCATGATGGAAGAAAGCGGTACCAGGCTGCCATCCGCCGCTTTCAGGCGGATTTTCTTGATATCTTCCAGCGTCTGGCGTTGCTTGCCATCGGCCTGAATCAGTACCCGGCGCACTTGGTTGCCATAGACAAAATCCCCCAGGTAATTGGATCCCAACAGCGTCGCCAGCGTCTCATTGATCTCATCTAGCGACACCCCTAGCGCATTGGCTTTAGTGCGGTTAAGTTGCATGTTAACCACCGGTGTATCGTACAAACCTGCGAACAATACATTGGCTAATTCAGGATGTTTGGCCGATTCGGAAATCAGTTGGTCACGCGCTTTCATCAGCTTTTCTATGCCTACACTGGCGCGGTCGACAAGCTTCAGATCGAAGCCGCCTACACTGCCTAACTCAGGTAACGGTGGCGCATTCATGGCAAAAATAGTTAAATTTGGACGACCATAAAAGTGTTGGTTAACGCGATTCACAATCGCCGATACCTGCTGCTCTGCCTCAGGCCGCTCTGCCCAATCTTTCAGCGTGATAAACAGCATGCCGCTATTGGTACTGGTACCGTAGAAGCTGAAGCCACTGACTTCAAAAATGATATCCACCGGTTCGTTCTTCTGGATATAGCTGCTCATATCGCCCAGCACTTGTGCGGTTTCCGCCAGGGTCGCACCTTGTGGCAAAGACACCATCACCATAAAGTTACCCTGGTCTTCTTCCGGCAGGAAAGCGCCCGGTAAGCGCATGAACAGCCAGCCTACCAGGGTCACGATCAGTGCGAACACCACCAGCCAGCGCAGTGGCTTGTTCAGCAAACCTCCGGTCAGGCGTGTGTATCGCTCGGTCAAGCGTTGAAAGCTGCGGTTAAACCAGACAAAGAAACCGGCTTTTGCCCCGGATTCATGGCGTAACAAGGTCACGCACAACGCAGGCGTCAGCGACAATGCGAGGAATGCAGAGAAACTGATCGAGACGGATAATGCCAGCGAAAACTGGCGGTAAATATTACCTACAGCACCGCTGAAAAATGCCATCGGGATAAACACCGATACCAGAACGGCAGTAATCCCAACCACTGCGCCACTGATCTGCGACATGGCTTTCACGGTAGCATCGTAGGGTGACAAGCCTTCATCGACTATCAGGCGTTCTACGTTTTCCACCACCACAATCGCATCATCAACCAGGATACCAATCGCCAGCACCACACCAAACATCGTGAGTACATTAATCGAGTAACCCAGCCAGTACATCACGGCAAACGTACCCATCAGCGCAATCGGCACCACAATGGTCGGGATCAGCGTTGCGCGTAGGTTTTGCATAAATAGGTACATGACCAAAAACACCAGCACCACCGCCTCAATCAGCGTCTGGATCACTTTTTTGATCGAAATAGATACAAAGGCAGAGGAGTCATACGACAGCTGGAACACCACATTCGGCGGGAAGTAGGGCTGCATCTGTTCCATGGCAACCTTCACGCGCTTGATCGTTTCTACCGCATTTGAACCCGGTGCCAGTTTGATCGCCATACCGGCTGCATTCTTGCCATTCACTTTTGAGCTGTAGGTATAGTCGCTACTGCCCATTTCGACGCGCGCGACGTCCTTGACCAGCAACGCTGAGCCGTCCGGCTGCGTGCGGATAGGCACATTGGCGAAATCTTCCGCGGTTTTAAGCGTGGCATCTGCTTCCAGTGACACACTGAGTGGCGTGCCATCAGGCACACCGCTGGCACCCACCTGGCCCAGAGTCAGGCGGGTATTGTAACTACGCAAAACATTGGAAATTTCCGACACGCTGACATTCAGGCCTGCCATCTTCTGCGGGTCAGGCCAGATACGCATGGCATATTCCGGGCTGAAAGATTGCACCTTACCCACACCCTGCACGCGTTTAAGCGTAGGCATCACAGTGGCAGAAGACAACTCTCCAAGGTCAATTTCGCTGTAGCGATTATCTTCAGAAGTCAGCGACACGATCAGCTGGAAGCTGTCAGCAGATTTTTCGACCATGATGCCGCTACGGCGGACGATTTCCGGCAAGCGCACTTCCACGCTCTTGAGGCGGTTCTGTACATCCACCGCCGCCAGATCGGGGTTGGTGCCCTGGCGGAATGTCACGCTGATGGACGCCATGCCCACATTGCTGGTGGCCGATACATACATCAGGCCTGGCATGCCATTCATCTCGCGCTCAATAATCGAGGTGACGGTTTCTTCGACCACTTTCGCTGACGCGCCGGGATAAGTTGCCGCGATATTGACCACTGGCGGTGCGATGTCAGGATATTGTGCAATCGGCAATTGTTTAATCGCCAGGATACCGGCCAGCACAATCAGGATAGCGATCACCCATGCAAATATCGGGCGATCAATAAAGAATCTGCTCATGAAGCGGCTTTCGTTGTTTTTTCGGTGGTGTCGCTTTTGCTAGCGTCTTTATCATTTACGCCGACCACTTTCGGTGTCACTTTTGTACCCGCCACTTGTGTAGCCGCATTGGTGATCACTACCTTTTCGCCGGGTTGCAAGCCCTGCTCAATCACCCATTGTTTGCCCGACAGGCTGCCGGTTTGCACTTCACGTGATTCAAGCGCTTGCTGTGCATTCACTACCCAAACCCTTGCTGAAAACTGGTCGCGAAGCAAGGCATCACGCGGGATCAAAATAGCTTTCGGGTTTGTTGCCTGGCGTATCTTCAGGCGCACATACGCGCCTGGCATCAACTCTTGCTGCGGGTTTTCAAAAATGGCGCGCATCACCACTGAGTCTGTGGTCTGGTTGACAGACACATCCGAGAATGACAGTTTTCCAGCGCTTGGGTAAGCTGATCCGTCTGGAAGAATCAATTCGATTTTAAATTTGCCATCGCTACCCTTGAGTTGCCCGTCCCGCAGTGCTTTGCGCAAGGCAAATACTTCAGAAGAGGATTGCGCGAAGTTCACGTAGACCGGATTTACCTGCTCCACCGTGGTCATATGCGTGGCTTCATCCTTCCCCACCAGCGCACCTTCAGTCACCAGCGCACGTCTTGCCACCCCATCAATAGGTGCTGCCACATTGGCATAGCCAACATCCAGTTTGGCGCGATTGAGTTTGGCATGGGCAGCAGCCACTTCGGCTTTTGCCAGCTGCACTTCGGCTTGCGCCGCACGAAAATCGCGCTGGCTCACCGATTGGTCGCTCACTAATGCCTGGTAGCGTTGCAATTTGTCATTGGCATTCACCAGGTTGGCTTCTGTCCTGGCTAACTCAGCTTCGGCTTCCAGCTTGGAAGCCTGTAATTGTTCGGGATTCAGCGCAAACAAGATTGTCCCGGCTTTGACAACTTGCCCTTCGTGGTACAAACGCTTGGCGACAATACCGGTGACGCGTGCCCGTACTTCAGCAATCCGGAAAGCCTCTACCCGACCTGGCAGCTCCACTTCCGTAGGTATTTCTGTATATTGCACCTGAACTACCTCAACTTCGGGCGCGCCAGTCTTGTCAACGGCTGCCTCTTCAGTTTTGCTGCAGGCAGCCAAAAACAATAATAAAAACAAGGAAATGGATACTGAACGGAATAGCGACATACACATACCTTAAATGCGGATTGCCTCCATTCTATCCGCTGCCATTTAATTAATCAATCGTGACTGATTAATTATTTTTTGCTATGATGAAGCCATTCATTTCTTAAGCATGTCATTAGCCATGGCCAGAAAAACCAAAGAGGATGCCCAAAAAACCCGCGACCAGATTATGGATGCTGCGGAAACCGTGTTTTACAGCAAGGGATTTACGCTCACCACCATGTCAGACATTGCGGAATCCGCCGCACTTTCGCGCGGTGCCGTCTATGGCCATTACAAAAGTAAGCTGGAACTGGCAACTGCAATGGCTGAACGCGTGATTGAACAAGTCGCACCTTTTCATGGGGATGAAAACCTGAGCCCTCTACTCAATCTGAAACACTATTGCCTGCAGGAAATCCGCAGTTACATTGAACCCAGCTCTATACAGAAAGTATTGTTTTTTCTGTATGTCGGCATTGATGATTCGCCTGAACTATTGCAACACCGCTATGCGTGGGAAAAAAAACGGATTACACAGATTAATGCTTTACTCAAACAAGCGATCACTGTTGGCGAGTTGAAACCAGATGCAGATTTCGAGCTGATGAGCCTGTATTGTCAATCTATCATTGAAGGGGTATTCAGCATTGTGCATTTTGGCAATTTGCCGGAAACACAACGCTGGCATAAAGCCGAACAGCTATGTGAATATGGCCTTCAACGGCTTTCGACTTAGAAAAACAGGCATTGTCTGGATATGCAAATGGGCTGGTTTTTCATGCATTAAACATTGACGACTGGCCTTGGCTTCCTGCAAGATAAGGGGTGAATCCATTTATGTAAATTTATAAATGTTCAACTTTTTAGTATGAACATGGTCATTCATTCAACTTATAAAAACAGCTTTTACAAAACCTAATCAATCTGCCAGAAGAAAAACACGCCTTATGGATCACAACCTTTCCCTCATTACTACCATTGCCGCAGCCTTTGCGCTTTCGCTGATTTTTGGATTAATTGCCGAAAAACTAAAATTACCGGCCCTGATTGGTTATTTATTTGCCGGAATATTAATCGGACCGGCTACACCCGGCTTCGTGGCAGATATTGAAATCGCATCTCAATTGTCAGAGTTAGGCGTCATGCTGCTGATGTTTGGCGTCGGCTTGCATTTCTCCATCCAGGATCTGATGTCAGTCAAGCGGATTGCCTTGCCCGGCGCACTCGTACAAATGGCATTGGCCACCCTGCTGGGCATGTTGGTCGCCCATTATTGGGGCTGGAGCGTGGGTCATGGCCTGGTGTTCGGCTTATCCCTTTCGTGCGCCAGTACCGTGGTGTTACTGAAGGCCTTGGAATCCAGACGCATCCTCGAAAGCATGAACGGCAAAATTGCCGTAGGCTGGCTGGTGGTGGAAGATATGATTACCGTGCTGGTACTGGTGTTGATGCCCGCACTGGCTGGCGCATTAGGCGGCCAGGGTGAGGTTGCCAATGCCGGTGCCATTTGGGAAACCATAGGCATGACTATGCTGGAAATTGCCGGTTTTGTCGCAGTCATGCTGGTGGTTGGCCGACGTGTATTGCCATGGCTTTTGTGGTATGTCGCAGGCACTGGTTCACGTGAATTATTTACCCTAACCGTGATCGCAGTTGCGATTGGTGTCGCCTTTTTTGCATCGTCCTTATTTAACGTCTCTTTTGCGCTGGGGGCATTCTTTGCCGGGATGATCATGCGCGAATCAGAATACAGTCATCGCGCGGCAGAAGATTCCCTGCCATTCCGCGATGCATTCGCAGTCCTGTTCTTTGTGGCTGTCGGGATGCTGTTTGACCCAAGCATCCTGATCAAGCAACCTTACCAGGTGCTGGCCGTAGTGGGCATTATTGTGGTCGGTAAATCGCTGGCAGCGGTTGCTATCGTACTTGCGCTTCGCTACCCGCTGAACACCGCCTTAACTGTTGCTGCCAGCCTGGCGCAAATTGGTGAATTTTCGTTCATTCTGGCAGGGCTGGGCGTTTCGCTGGGCTTACTCTCCCAGGACGCAATGAGCCTGGTACTGGCAGGGGCATTGATTTCAATTGCACTTAATCCTTTAGTGTTTGCCTCGATCAAACCGTTTGCCAACTGGGTGGTGAATAAATCTGATGTCGCGCGTCGCCTTTCACAACGCATAGACCCATACGGTGAATTGCCGATGACTACCGAAAGAAAATTCCTGGAAGGCCAGGTGGTACTCGTGGGTTATGGCCGTGTTGGTAAACGCATTGCCATGTCATTGGAAGCTTCCAGCATCCCATTTGTGGTGGCTGAGCAAAACCGGGAACTGGTAGAAAAACTGCGTAAAAAAGGCCAGCCTGCGGTATCAGGTAATGCAGCTGACCCCATGGTACTGATACAGGCTCACATTGCTAACGCTGCCATGCTGATTATTGCCACACCGGACTCCATGGATATCCGTAAAATTGTCGATATCGCCAAGCAGTTGAAGCCCGATATCGAAGTGGTGATCCGCACGCATCACGAAGACGAATACCAGCGCCTGCAAAAAGAAGTCGGCGATACGGTGTTTTTTGGTGAGGAAGAATTGGCCAAAGGTATGTCAGCACACGTCCTAAAACGTTTTGAACGCCATGTACTCTGATACGCGTATAAAAACTAAAGTCCGGGCGGCAATTTACGTCAAATAACGCATAGCTGTTTGCCACACCGCCTCTTAAACTAGCTTCACGAATGAAGACTGCCGTTACAGGCACCTGACATATTTCTCACGCCGTCAACAGAGCCGGCGATGAGCAGAGCAAAAAAGCTCACCCACCGTTTTAAAACGGCAGGTGAGCTTTTTTTTTCGTCTGTTGCCAGCGTGATTCATTCATTTCACTTACTTTTATTCAGGAGAAGCACATGATACATGGTGATATTTCAAGCAGTAACGATACCGTCGGCGTAGCTGTGGTGAACTACAAAATGCCACGACTACATACTAAAGCAGAAATACTGGACAACTGCCGCAACATTGCAGACATGGTGGTCAACATGAAAGCCGGCCTGCCTGGCATGGACCTGGTGATTTTCCCGGAATACAGTACGCACGGCATTATGTATGATGGCCAGGAGATGTATGATAATGCGACGACGGTCCCCGGCCCCGAGACGGACATTTTTGCCGAAGCCTGTCGCAAGGCAAAAGTCTGGGGCGTGTTTTCCATTACTGGCGAGCAGCACGAAGAGCATCCGAACAAAGCGCCTTACAACACCTTGATTCTGATGAATGACAAAGGCGAGATTGTTCAGAAATACCGCAAGATTATGCCTTGGGTGCCAATCGAAGGCTGGTACCCCGGCAAGGAAACCTTTATCAGCGAGGGGCCCAAAGGACTCAAGGTCAGCCTGATTATCTGTGATGACGGCAACTACCCTGAAATCTGGCGTGACTGCGCCATGAAAGGTGCCGAGCTGATTGTACGTTGCCAGGGCTATATGTATCCGGCCAAAGAGCAGCAAATCCTGATCAGCAAGGCCATGGCGTTTGCCAATAACACCTATGTCGCGGTGTCCAATGCTGCCGGCTTTGATGGCGTCTATTCCTACTTCGGTCACTCTGCGATTATCGGTTTTGACGGCCGGACCCTGGGCGAATGTGGCGAAGAGGAAAATGGCGTGCAGTATGCAGCACTGAGCAAGCAATTGATCCGCGACTTCCGCAAACATGGTCAATCTGAAAATCACTTATTCAAGTTGCTGCACCGCGGTTATACCGGGGTGCTTAACTCTGGCGATGGTGACCAAGGCATCGCACAGTGCCCTTACAGCTTTTACAGCAAGTGGATACAAGACCCGGCAGCCGCACGCGACATGGTAGAATCGTTTACACGCCCGACCTTGGGCACCAAAGAAGCACCGATAGACGGCATACCAAACTAAAGCGAATCCACCGCAATCCGGCATCCAGGCCACACGGGATGCCGCAAGGAACAGCATCATGGCAAATACCGACCCAATTCCGGTCGGCGTCCTGTTTTCTACCAGCGGCGCCACTGCAACCATAGAACGCTCACAGGCATTTGCGACTTTTTTCGCCATCAACGAAATCAACGCGGCTGGCGGCATTTGTGGCCGCGAACTGTTGCCAGTACATTACAATCCGCAAGGCATTTCGCAAAAATATCAAGCATTGGCTGAACGCATGATCAGTGAGGACAAAGTCAATGTGATTTTTGGCTGCTACATGTCCAGCACGCGCAAAGCGGTGATCCCGGTAGTTGAAAAATGGCGCAAGTTGTTGTTTTACCCAACCCCTTATGAGGGTTTTGAGTTTTCGCCACATGTGATTTACACAGGCGCCGCACCTAACCAGAACAGTGCACAACTGGCGGATTATATGACCCGTCACTTTGGTGCGCGTGTTTACCTGATTGGCTGTGATTATATCTATCCCTATGAGTCCAACCGTATCATGAGTGACTTTATCCTCGAGGTCCCTGGTGGCAAAAAGCTGGCCGAGCGCTATTTGCCACTGGATGCCACTGAAAAAGACTTTTTGCCGATTGCGCGCGACATCAAGGCAAAATCTCCTGACTTTGTATTCTCCACTGTGGTTGGCAAAGCCACCCGCATGTTGTACCAGGCCTACGCTGACATTGGCATGGATGCCATGAAAACACCGATTGCAAGCCTGACCACTTGTGAAGCGGAAGCCGCTGAAATGGGCAGCAGGATTGCGGCTGGACATTTCACGTCAGCGCCCTACTTCCAGTCGATTCAGAGTGCAGAAAACCAGGCCTGCCTACGCAAGTTCCGTCACCAATATGGCGACGAGATTGAGCCTAACATGTGCTGGGAAGCCGCTTACTTTCAAACACACTTATTCGCTGAAGCCATGCGTGCAGCAGGCGACGATACCTACGATGTGTTGTTGCCCCATATACTCGGTCGTGCACATCAGGCACTGCAGGGTCGTGTGGCGATTAACCCCGCCAACCATCACACTTTACTGCATCCACGTATAGGTCGCGTCAATCACCACGGTCAGTTCGACATTGTGGCCGAGTCAGTCGGTGTGAGCCCGGATCCATATCTTGTCACGCATACCAATGAGACTTGGCGTCAGTCCATGACGCCGGAGCCGCAAATTGGCTAACAAAGGTGCAACAGGCTCACGCTCAACCCTGGAGCTATTCCGCCAGCTACGGCAGTCACGTATGACCATTTTTCATCCACGCGATGAAAAATGCAGTACATTGATACAGCAACTACAGCGCATAGGCTGCCAGACCGTGTCACTGTGGCCACCCACTGCTGAACTGCCCGAAAAAAACAGATCTGGTGATTTTTCTGTTGAATGCGGAGGCCAGTAATAGAAAAAAACTGCCCTGGTTAATGCCTGACTCGCCAATTCCGCTGATTGGCATGATTGAGTATGAAAACCCGACCATTCTCGATACGGCGACAACACTCGGCTGTCATGGCATTCTGGTCAGCCCGACGCAACCACATGGCATCCTGTCTACTCTTATTATGGCGATTCACCATTTTCATGAAGTCAGGACCTTACAAAAGCGGAACCAGCGCCTGGAGCAAAAACTGCAGGCAGCAAATGAAATCAGCGCCGCACAGGCGATTCTGGCCCGTGCACGCGGTATCAGCGCCATCGCAGCCTACAAACTCATGCGCGAACAAGCCATGCTCAAGCGCGTGACAGTGGAAGAAATTGCGCGAGCGATTGTGCATGCCGAAGGGACTTTATTCAATTAATGCATGCTTGTGTATGCATGGCGATAATAATCGTTCCCTCCTTCACAAATAGCCTCGATCTCATCTTTTCCTGACGTCCAACTAACCACACCCTTCAACTTGTACACATGCAGATACGTATCGTTACACCTGCATGCAATCAAACGCAGTACAATTTTGTCAGACAAGAATAATGACTTCCTCATTGGTACTTCTATGAACACTTCCTGCGTCTTTTTCAAGCACTGCCTGTGGCTGATATGCGGCATTGGCCTGACGATGACCGCCTGCACCTCGGGCAAGGGCGACAATAAACCTGTCCCAAAAATCCAAGAAGTTGGGGTCATGACTGTGCAGAAGGTTACCCAGCCTATCGTGGCCGATCTGCCCGGGCGGACCAATGCCTACCTGATTGCCGAAATCCGCCCGCAAGTGAGCGGGATTATTCGCCAGCGCACTTTTACTGAAGGCGCACTGGTCAAAGCGGGCGACCTGCTCTACCAGATTGAACCTGCACCGTATCTGGCAAGTTATCAAAGTGCTGCAGCAGCGCTGCAAAAAACCGAAGCCACCCTGGTCACCCTGAAACTTAAAGCAGATCGTTATAAAGAATTGGTCAAAATCAACGCGATCAGCCGACAGGATAACGATGATACCCAAGCCGCGCTGCAACAAGGCGAAGCAGATGTGGCGGCGGCCAGGGCGGCACTCAGCACCGCCAAAATCAACCTGGATTTCACCAAACTGGTGTCACCGATTAACGGCTTTGTTTCCACCTCTACCTTTACCCCGGGTGCGCTGGTGACGGCCAACCAGGAAACGGCTTTAACCACAGTCCAACAGCTGGATCCGATTTATGTGGATGTGATTCAGTCGAGTAGTGATCTTCTAAAACTGAAACGCGATATTGCTGCCGGCAAACTGACCGGCAATACGCAAAAAGAAGTGCCGGTGCGGGTCGTGCTGGAGGACGGTTCTATTTACAAACATGCCGGAAAACTCAAATTCAGTGGCGTGAGTGTGAATACTGCATCCGGCGCAGTGACGCTACGAGCTGTCGTGCCTAACCCTGATGGCGTATTGCTGCCAGGCATGTATGTACACGCCCTGATTGACGTGGCGCAGGATAAGGAGGCCATCATGGTGCCGCAACGGGCAGTGACGCGTAATACGCGTGGCGAACCTACGGTACTCGTAGTAGACGCCGGGCAAAAGGTGCAACAGAGAAACATAGAGACCAATGGTACATACGGGGATGAATGGCGAGTCAGCAAAGGCTTGCAGGCCGGTGAACGTGTGGTAATGGATGGTGTCCAGAAAATCAGCGTTGGCACGATAGTCAAGCCGGTGCCATTTGACAAAGCGACTGGCGCTGCACCGGGGACTGTCATTACTCCCGCGGCTACAACGAATAGCCAACCGCGTTAAGAGATTGCCAAGACTCATTCACAGCGTACCAATCACATACGATAAAGACTAACTTCATGGCTGCCTTTTTTATTCAACGTCCGATCTTTGCCTGGGTGATTGCCATCGTCATCATGCTGGCCGGGATAGGCTCCATCGAATGGCTGCCACTGGAGCAATACCCTGATATTGCCCCGCCACGCGTATCGATTAACGCTACTTACACCGGTGCTGCAGCCGATACGATCGAGAACTCGGTCACCCAGGTGATTGAGCAGTACATGAAAGGTATCGATAATCTGACCTATATGTCGGCCAGCAGCACCTCTTCCGGCACGGCCAGTATCAGTCTGACATTTGATGCCGGCACCAACCCCGATGTGGCACAGATGCAGGTGCAAAACAAATTGCAGCAGGCCATGCCAAGGTTGCCCCAGATTGTCCAGAGCCAGGGTGTGACAGTCGCTAAAACCGGTATCGATTTCCTGATGGTGGTATCGCTGATGTCTGATAACAGCAGCGTAAGCGCGATTGATATCGGTGATTATATTTCCAGCAACCTGATAGACCAGATCAGCCGCCTGGATGGCGTGGGTGATGTGCAAACACTGGGCTCGGGCTACGCCATGCGTATCTGGCTGGATCCGGCCAAACTGCAAAAATACAATCTGATCCCTTCCGATATTTCAGCCGCGGTGCAGGCACAGAATACCGAAGTCTCCTCCGGCCAGCTGGGCGCATTACCTGCCGTGAACAGCCAGGAACTGAACGCGCCAATCACCGCACGCAGCAAATTACAGACTGTAGACCAGTTCAAGAAGATCATCGTCAAATCCGGGGCTGACGGTTTCCTGGTACATTTATCTGATGTTGCCAGAGTAGAACTAGGCGCTGAGAGTTATACGCCGGTCGCCAGGCTCAATGGTAAAACCTCGGCCGCTTTTGGGGTAAGGCTGGCTTCCGGTGCCAATGCGCTGGCGACTGCGCAGGCAGTGAAAGACAAATTGGTCGAACTTGAACCCTACTTCCCCGCTGAGTTGAAGCTTAGCGTGTATATTCCTTATGACACCACGCCATTCGTGCGGCTTTCGATCAAGGAAGTGGTGAAATCGCTGGTGGAGGCAATCTTACTGGTGGTAATTATCATGTACGTGTTCCTGCAGAACCTGCGTGCGACCCTGATCCCGGCGATTGCGGTGCCGGTGGTCTTACTGGGTACTTTCGGCGTGCTGGCGGCATTTGGCTTCTCCATTAACACGTTGACCATGTTTGGCTTGGTACTGGCCATTGGCCTGCTGGTGGATGACGCCATCGTAGTGGTTGAAAACGTGGAGCGTATCATGCGTGAAGAAGGCCTGAGTCCCAAGGAGGCCACCCGCAAATCCATGAGCGAGATCACCAGCGCGCTGGTCGGTATTTCACTGGTGTTGTCTGCGGTATTTATCCCGATGGCTTTCTTTGGCGGTGCCACCGGCGTGATTTACCGCCAGTTCTCCATCACCATCGTCTCAGCCATGCTGCTGTCCGTGCTGGTCGCATTAACGCTGACACCAGCGCTGTGTGCAACTTTGCTAAAACCGGTCTCGCATGAAAAATCCACCACGGGGGGCATGTTTGGCTGGTTCTTCCGCTGGTTTAACCCTGCGTTCGATACGATGTCAGCCAGATACCATGCCTCGGTGGAAACCATACTGCGTAGAAAAACGCTGACCATGCTGGTATATGGCGTCATCATCATAGTACTGGCAGTGTTATTCGCTAGACTGCCCAGCTCTTTTCTGCCGACCGAAGACCAGGGCACACTGAGCGCACAAATCCAGCTGCCGGTAGGCGCGACTGATGCACGTATGCAACAAGTGCTGAAACAGGTTGAAAAATACCTGAATAGCCAGGATGCGGTGATAGACCAGTTTTTAACGATTGCAGGGCAGGGACAAGGTGGTGGTGGCAGCCAGAACTCAGGGCGCGCATTTATCCGTCTTAAAGACTGGTCGGTACGTGGCGAAGGCGAGGATGCCGCGTCACTGGCTGACAGGGCGACCAAAGCCTTATCCGGGATACGCGATGCAAAGCTATTTGTGACGCAGCCAGCACCGGTGCGCGGCCTGGGCCAGGGTTCCGGCTTTACGCTGGAATTGAAAGATGTAGGGGGGTTGGGCCATGATGGCTTGATGGCGGCCAGGAACCGCTTTATTGAACTGGCGTCACAAAACCCAAAATTGAACCGGGTGCGCCCGAGCGGGCTGGATGACACGCCTATGTTCAGGGTAAATATCGATGACCAGAAAACAGGCATTTACAACCTGACGACTGCCAGTATTAACTCCACGCTCTCGATTGCCATGGGTGGTACCTATGTGAATGATTTCATTAATAAAGGTCGCGTGAAAAGAGTCTATCTGCAAGGTGACGCGCCGTTCCGCATGCAACCTGAAGATATCGAACGCTGGTACGTTCGCAACACCACGAATGATATGGTGCCGTTCTCGGCTTTCTCCAGCACGAAATGGGTATCCGGCTCGCCTTTGCTTGAACGCTTTAACGGCATCTCCTCTATGGAAATTGTTGGCGAACCGGCCAAAGGCATCAGTACTGGTGAAGCCATGCAGATTGCCGAAGACATCATTAAACAATTACCGGATGGCATAGGTTATGAATGGAGTGCGCAATCTTACCAGGAGCGTTTATCCGGCTCGCAGGCACCGCTACTCTATGCCGTCTCCATCATCTTTGTCTTCCTGTGCCTGGCTGCGTTGTATGAAAGCTGGGCGGTGCCCTTCTCGGTCATTCTGGTCGTACCGCTGGGTATTTTGGGTGCCGTACTGGCCACCACTTTGCGCGGATTGACGGCAGACGTTTACTTCCAGGTCGGCTTGCTGACCACCATAGGCCTCGCCGCCAAAAATGCCATCCTGATTGTGGAGTTCGCCAAGCATCTGCAAGAACAGGGCAAGCCGCTGATTGAAGCAACACTGGAAGCGGTGCAATTGCGCCTGCGGCCTATTTTGATGACTTCGCTAGCGTTTATTTTCGGCGTATTGCCGCTGGCGTTCAGTGAAGGCGCAGGTGCCGTCAGCCGCCAGGCGATTGGTACCGGCGTACTCGGCGGTATGCTGACGGCGACTTTCCTTGGTATATTTTTCGTGCCTTTATTTTATGTGTTGATACGTACTTTGTTCCCTTATCAGGTCGAAAGTGTTTCAGCCGAAATATCACAGCACAGTAAGGCAGAACATGAGTAAGCCGCATGCCATGAGCCAATATTTTAAAGAGGCTGCGTTAATCACGTGCTCACTATCACTGACTGCCTGCATCAATCTGGCGCCGTTTTTCAGCCCGCCTGAAGCACCGGTGCCTGCCACCTATGGCACAGTCGACAATGATCAGAAAGCGCTGACCGAACTTGGCTGGCAATCATTTATTACCGATAAACGTTTGCAGCAAGTGGTGGATCTTTCATTAAAAAACAACCGCGATTTGCGGGTGGCCTCGCTGAATATAGAAAAAGCCAGGGCGCAATATCAAGTACAGCGCGCAGATTTGTTTCCCACCGTAGCCGCCACCTTGTCAGAAACTGCCTCTAAAGGGCTTTCTAACGTTGGCAATAATGGCAATGTGTCTGCAGGCACGGTCGCCGCAAGTAATAATAACAGCGGTAACGTATCGCATGTTTACCGCGCCACGGTTGGTTTTAGTGCTTATGAACTGGACCTGTTTGGCCGTATCCGTAATTTAAATGCGCAGGCCTTGCAGACGTTTTATTCGCAGGAGGAAAACCGCAAAAGTACGCAAATCAGCCTGGTTGCTGAAGTCGCTACTGCCTGGCTGACGCTGGCTGCCGATAAACGGCGGCTGGAAATCGCCCAGCAAACACTGAAAAGCCAGCAAAATACTTACGAGATCAACCAGAAAATGTTTGAGCTCGGCGTCGCCAACGCTCTGACCTTAAGGCAGTTGCAAACCAGCGTTGATAATGCGCGTGTCGCCGTCGCCACTTACAATATCCAGATCAAGCAGGATATCAACGCCCTCAACCTGCTGGCTGGCAGTATGGTGCCTTCAACCTTGTTGCCGGATAGCGCTCTTTCCAGTGTGGCACTTACTACAGCGTTGCCGCGTGGCGTCACCTCCAAGACTTTGCAGCAACGGCCTGATGTACGTGCAGCCGAACACTTGCTGGAAGGTGCCAACGCCAACATTGGCGCGCTGCGTGCTGCGTTCTTCCCAACCATCAGCCTGACCACCACCATCGGTACGGCCAGCACCGAGCTGGATGGCTTGTTTGGCCCCGGCTCCCGCATCTGGACTTTTGTGCCACAAATCAGCCTGCCAATTTTCAATGCCGGTCGTAACCGCTCTAACCTGGAAATTGGTGAAAAAAACCAGCAGATTCTGCTCGCGCAATATGAAAAAACCGTACAAACTGCTTTCAGGGAAGTGGCAGATGTACTGGTACAGCGCGAAGGTTTGCAGGCACAACTGGAAGCACAACAGTCATTAAACGGCGCCGCCGCTGAAGCATTCAGACTGGCCGATGCCCGTTTTAAAAATGGCGTCGATAGTTACCTGGTCGTTCTCGATGCGCAAAGAACGCTTTATACTGCCGAGCAAACACTGGTGACTTTGCAGTTAAGCGATGCCGCCAGCCAACTGACTTTATACAAAGTATTGGGTGGTGGCTGGCAGTAGTGGACTCCTGGTTCACGACTGCTTCGCTGCCGCGTCATCCGTATCAGGTTCCTCTTTCATTAAGCCTGCTTTAATTCCGTTTTAAACAAAAATGAATGTGCACCGGGAACGTGCACATTTTTTGCTTAGGTTTTCAGTAATGAGTACAGATATTTCCCCCGAACAAACCATTATCCTGGCCAAAATCAGGCATATCGAAGAGCTTGAACGCCTGGATACCTGCATTCAATTTGTCGAAAGCATAGGCCAGATGGTGCACCAGATGCAGGCTGAACGTGGGGCAAGCTCCCTGTATCTGGCTTCTGCGGGCAAGCGCTTTGCTTCCGAACGCGCAGAGATCATCAGCAAAAATCTTGCGCTGGAAACACGCTTCAAACAGGCGTTAACGCAGCATCTTGATCAGAACGCACTGGCAGATGCTAAGCAGCTGACTTTAATTTCCTGGATACTGCTAGGCCTGGACCAGCAAACATCGTTGCGCCACCAGATCACCCTGCAAAAGATTTCTTTTACCGATTGCATTGAGTCATTCAGCCGCCTGATTGCCAGCCTGATTTCGCTCATTTTTGAAATCACGGATAGTTCGGTGAACAATAAGATTTCCACCTGTTTACTCACGCTGTACAACTTAATTCAAGGCAAGGAGTTTGCAGGCCAGGAACGCGCGGTTGGTTCTTATATCTTTGGTTCAGGCAGCTTGCAACTGCCGCACCAGCAAAAACTACTGGAACTGGTCGCCCAGCAAGAGCGGCATTTTGAATTATTCAGCCAACTGGGCGGTGATGAGTTAAGACAAGCCTGGACTGCACTGCAAGCAACCAGCCTGCACCGTCAGCACCTGAAATATCGTCATAAACTGACCTCTGCCCTGGATCAGCAGCCGCTGAAATCCAGTGATGCAGATATCTGGTTTGATTTATGCACGCAACTGCAAACTGAAATCTGGCAGATTCAATGCCAGTTAATCGAGAAAATGCATAGCATGCTGAAAGCGCTGGCACACCAGGCCAGGCACGATCTGGAACAAACGCAGGAATATTTAAATACGATTGCGGCCAAGCGCTCTTCAACCCTGGATAGCACGTTCTTCAACCTGGCAATCCCGGTGGAAAGTGCCTTGAATTTCCAGGCGCAAGACACAATCCAGACTTATCCGATCGCCTCGATGATCAGCCTGTTGCAGCAACAATCACAGCAGATCGCAGATATGGAAAGCGAGCTGGCGGATACCCGCAAAGCCCTGGTTGAACGCAAGCAGATTGAGCGTGCGAAAGGCTTGCTGATGAGTACACTGGGCATCAATGAAATGGAGGCTTACAAGTCTCTGCGCAGTATGGCGATGGAACAAAATCGCAAGGTGATTGATGTCGCCGAGAATATCCTCGCCCTGCACAAAAACACCGGTTAATCACGCTTTCCTTGGTGCATCCGCACTTGTATGGTGCGATGCACATCGCTCACTTCTTTAAAGAATATTACAAAAAACCTCAATAAAACAGTCACTTAAAACCAACACTATTTTTGGCATAACAATTGCTGAACAGGTTTTAAGTACTCAGCTAACGGCGGTTGGATACGAGTAGAGTAAGTTGAAATTGCGAGCTTGATAAAAATCAGGCCACTCATCGTAAGCAGTTTTTAAAGATTGAGGACAAAGGCGTCCTGAGTGTAAACGAACCCTCGTTTGCACTCAGGACGCCTTTTTTCGTTTTACGTTTCCCAAATTCATCATTATCCAGATTAATCATATCAAGGAGCAGCAATGAGCAGTTCAGATAAGAAAACAGTCATTCTTCCTGCGGCAGACAGTCAACCTGAGCAGGTAGATAACCAGCGCCGCCATTTCTTTATGCATACCCTAGCCGGTGCATTTGGAGCCGCCGCCATGATGATCATGGTGCCGTCTGCAATCCGCAGCCAGGCATGGGCAGCCGGTTCTGATGCCCCTGAAATCACCGAGGTGAAAGTCGGCTTTATCCCACTGACAGACTGTGCGCCTATCGTAGTCGCCGCGCAAATGGGTTTTGATAAAAAATACGGCATCAAGATTGTGCCTTCGAAAGAAGCTTCCTGGGCTGGCGTGCGCGACAAGATGGTAAACGGTGAACTGCATGCTGCACATGTGTTGTACGGCCTGGTGTATGGCGTGCAAATGGGCATCGGTGGCCAGCAAAAAGACATGAATGTACTGATGACGCTCAACCATAATGGCCAAGGCATCACGCTTGCCAACCAGTTGAAAGAAAAAGGCGTGATCAGCGGCGGTACCCTGAAACGCCTGCTGGACAACGAAAACCGTGACTTCACGTTCGCACAGACTTTTCCGACCGGCACCCACGCCATGTGGCTGTATTACTGGCTGGCCAACTACGGCATCAACCCGATGAAAGACGTGAAAACCATCGTCGTGCCTCCACCACAAATGGTCGCCAATATGCGTATCGGCAATATGGATGGCTACTGTGTTGGCGAGCCGTGGAACGCACGTGCGATCTACGACAAGATTGGTTTTACCGTGGCGACCACCCAGGATATCTGGACCGATCATCCGGAAAAAGTATTGGGTGCTACTGCAGACTTTGCTACGAAGAACCCGAATACTGCACTGGCATTGACCAAAGCAATCCTGGAAGCCTGCCGCTACATAGACGCCACCAAAAACCGCCCTGAAGTCGCCAAGCTGATTGCCGGTAAAGCCTATGTCAATGCGCCTGAAGAAGTGATTGAAGGCCGCTTCCTCGGCCATTACGACAATGGCATCGGCAAAAAATGGGAAGACCCTAACTACATGAAGTTCTTCAACGACGGCAAGGTCAACTTCCCTTACCTGTCTGACGGTATGTGGTTACTGACACAGCACAAACGCTGGGGCCTGCTGAAGTCTGACCCGGATTACCTGGGCGTGGCGAAGAAAGTGAACCGGATTGATATTTACACCGAAGCGGCCAAGGCGCTGGGCATTAACGTCCCCGCAGACCCAATGCGCAGCAGCAAGCTGATTGATGGCGTCGTCTGGGATGGTAAAGACCCGAAAGCCTATGCCAACAGCTTCAAGGTTAAAGCTTAATTCTTAAGGAGAGTCACCATGAGTGTCGTCAGCTTTAACAAGGAAAAAATGATACAGACAAGCGAGGACGCTGTGCAAACAGCGCCTGCACAACCCGTTGTTGCTGTGGTTATCCCTCTCTCGACCACAGCTGCAGTAGCCACTCCGTCGTTGCAGCGGCGGAGCGCATGGGCGGCAACCACCAAACCTGTGTTTGAATGGTTGTTGCCGCCTGTGATTGGCTTACTGGTATTCGGCGCCATTTGGGCGACTGTGGCAGCCCTGACGCAAGGCTTGCCTGGCCCGGTGAAAACCTGGCAGTCGGCAGTCGAGCTGTTTAGCGACCCGTTTTATATCAATAACCCGAACGACATGGGCATAGGCTGGAACATCCTCAGCTCGCTCAAACGCGTGGCGACCGGTTTTGCGCTGGCTGCGATTGTCGGCATCCCCATGGGCTTTGTGATTGGCCGTTACGCATTCATGTCGCGCATGGCAGCACCCATCATCAGCCTGCTGAAACCGGTATCACCCCTGGCCTGGTTGCCAATCGGCCTGTTGGTATTCAAAGCCGCTGACCCTGCGGCGATCTGGGTGATTTTCATCACCGCAGTCTGGCCCATGATTATCAACACTGCCGTCGGCGTCAGCAAAGTGCCACAGGATTATATGAATGTAGCCAAGGTGCTTAATCTGTCGGAATGGAAAGTAGTCACCAAAATCCTGCTGCCTTATGTCATGCCTTACATGATGACCGGTGTACGCCTGTCTATCGGTGCCGCCTGGCTGGTGATTGTGGCAGCAGAAATGCTGACCGGCGGTGTGGGCATTGGTTTCTGGGTATGGGATGAATGGAATAACCTGAATGTAGAGCACATCATCATCGCCATTTTTATCGTCGGCATTGTCGGCTTGTTGCTGGAACAGTTGCTGGTACTGGCAGCTAAACGCTACAGCTACGAATAAGCCATCACAATAAACCCATAAAGGAATTCATAATGACAACCGCACTGCAAGACCGTTATGTCCTGATCGAAAACGTCAATATGACGTTTCAAACCAAAAAAGGCAGCTTCCAGGCCTTGAAAGATATCAATCTCGATATCCGCGAAGGCGAGTTTATCTCCATCATCGGCCACTCCGGATGCGGCAAATCCACCGTGCTCAACCTGATTGCCGGGCTGCTGCAACCGACTGATGGCTACCTGTTCTGTGCCGGTCGTGAAATCGCCAAGCCCGGTCCTGAGCGTGCAGTAGTGTTCCAGAACCATTCCCTGCTGCCATGGCTGACCTGTTTTGAAAACGTGTACCTGGCAGTAGAACGTGTTTTTGCTGACAGTGAAAGTAAAACGCAATTGGCCGAGCGCACCAGCGCGGCACTGGAGCTGGTCGGCTTAAGCCATGCCATGGAAAAGCGCCCGAATGAAATCTCGGGTGGCATGAAGCAGCGTGTGGGTATCGCCCGCGCCCTGTCCATGGAACCCAAAGTCTTGCTGCTGGATGAACCGTTTGGCGCGCTGGATGCACTGACCCGCGCCGGATTGCAGGATGAACTGATGAACATCATGGCACGTTCGGGTTGTACTGCGGTGATGGTCACCCACGATGTGGATGAAGCAGTGTTGCTGTCTGACCGCATCGTGATGATGACCAATGGCCCGGCAGCCACCATAGGCGAAATCCTGGAAGTCGACCTACCACGTCCGCGCCACCGGCTGGAATTGGTGGAAGACGCTGCTTATACACATCTGCGTAGCGAAGTATTGAAGTTTTTATATGAAAGACACGCCAAAAAGGCGGCATAAATAAAAGTGGTGCTGACGGGCGGCAACCCACCAGCACCGCATACCTCATCGAAGTATGGTTACCCACTTAAGCAAAGGAGCAACAACATGAAAGCTAACTCTTACCAACGATTGCGTCAAGTCTCATTGGCTGTATTGATGGCAGCAATGAGCATGCAAGTGGTGGCTGAAGAAGAAGTTTTACCTGAATACACATTTATGGATGCCATTAAAACCGGCAAGAATATGACCAGTTTCAGATTACGTTACGAGCATGTTGACCAAGATGGCCTACAGCCGGCAACCTTTGCCAATGGCTCTGCCAACCCGACCGCAAACCGTGAGCTGGAAAATGCCAGCGCGGTCACTTTGCGCAGCCTGATCGGCTGGCAAACTGCACCTTACAAAAACTGGAGTTTTGCCGCACAAATCACCAATGTCAGCAAACTCAAGGATGATTTTAATGACAGTACCAATACGGTCAGGACCAATGGCGCGTCAAACGAAAGCGACAGGATTAACTATGCCAAAGTGGTAGACCCCGACTATACCGATATCAACCAGTTGTTTGTGGACTGGACGGGTATCAAGAACACCCGTGTCCGTGCAGGCCGTCAGGTGATCAACCTGGATAACGTGCGTTTCATAGGCGACATCGCCTTCCGCCAGAACACACAGGTATTCGATGGCGTGTCTGTGTTCAACAAAACCATCCCGGATACCGAAATCTATCTGGCGCACTTTGACCGCGTCAGGCAAATCTTCACTACGCATCGCAGCGGTGACCTGGAGATTGCCAATGCCCGCTACCGCATCTCGCCTACCGAATTTCTGGTTGGATACGGTTACTTCTCCAACTTCGAGAACCTAGGGCTGGGCAATGCGTGGTTTGGTGCGGGCGCATTAAATAACACGTTCAATAATTTACTGGCAGACCAGTCCAACAAAATCATAGGCTTGCGCCTGGATGGCACGCACCCGTTCACCCCGAACTACCGTGCGCACTACACGGCGGAATACGCCAAACAGACCGATTACAAGGGTGGCGACAACCGCATTGATGCCCATTACTACAAAGTGGGCGGCGGCTTCGGCATAGATAACTTCAACCTGCGCGTGGACCAGGAACTGCTCTCCAGCAACGATGGCCAGTATGCATTCCAGACGCCGTTTGGTACCAACCATTTATTCCAGGGCTGGGTAGACAAATTCCTGGTGACGCCACGCCAGGGCATCAAGGACTCTTTCATTACTGCCACTTATAAATATGGCGACTTTCTGTTTTTTGTCGATTACCACGACATCAGTTCCGATGAGGATTTCTTCACTGTCAATGGCGGTGCGACTGCCAAAGGTAACTGCTATGGCCGCGAGTGGAATGCTGCCGTCACCTGGAATATCGACAAGAACTGGATGACCAAATTTGAATACGGCAAATATACCGAAAATGACCAGTACGCTGCAGGCCCTAATGCCGTGACCAACGGCGCGACCAATCGTGCACGTTTTCAAGATACCGAGAAATTATGGCTGACCGCCATGTACACCTTTTGATTGTCTGAATGTAAGGAAAAAGTGATGACTCCAGCCGGAAAAGTTTTTTTAGTAGGTGCCGGACCCGGTGACCCAGACCTCATTACGCTCAAGGCCATCAAGGCCTTGCAGCAAGCTGAAGTGATACTGGTGGATGACCTGGTCAACCCGAACCTGCTCACGCATTGCCCGCAGGCACGCATCGTGCACGTGGGTAAGCGTGGCGGCTGCAAGTCTACCCCGCAACACTTTATCAACCGCATGATGATTGCGCTGGCCGAACAAGGGCAAACAGTCGTGCGCCTGAAAGGCGGTGACCCGTTTGTGTTTGGCCGTGGCGGTGAAGAAATGCTGGCTATGCGTGCAGCAGGTGTGACCTATGAGATTATCCCCGGCATGACCAGCGGCCTCAGCGCCTGCGCCAGTATGGATGTACCGGCCACGCACCGCGGCTTGAACCATGGTGTGACACTGGTAACCGGCCATACGCAGGATGGCGGACCATTACCCTGGCGTGCACTGGTTGAAAGCAACACCACACTGGTGATTTATATGGGCATGCAACACCTGGCCGACATCAGCCGCGAATTGATCGCTGCCGGCATGTCAACAAATATGCCCTGCATGATTGTAGAAAGCGCCACCCGTGCAGATGAGCGCGCACTGGTCAGCACCATTGAAGCCATGCCTATGCTGAGCCACCAGCACCAGATGAAAAGCCCGGCCATGATAGTCGTCGGTGAAGTGGTGACAATGGCGAATAGTGCCAAGACTCTGGAAATGCTGGGCCAAGTTGAATATTTACAAGCGGTGAATGGCAACTAGAAAAAGACCTCATTCACACGCGTCAAGAATAGAATGTTTTTGAAATAAACGGAGATTTAACATGAAAAAGAGTTTTTGGGATGTAGGCCACAAGCCTACGCTGTTTTCAGCGTTCTTTTATTTTGACCTTAGCTTTATGGTGTGGGTCATGCTGGGACCACTGGCCGTTCAGATCGCCGCCGACTTGCAATTAAACCCGGCACAAAAAGGCCTGATGGTGGCCACACCGGTACTCACAGGCGCATTGTTACGCATCGTCATGGGCGTGCTGGTAGACCAGCTTAAGCCTAAAAAAGCCGGCCTGATTGGCCAGTTGATTGTGCTGGCTGCCTTGTTGATTGCCTGGTTGCATGGCATACATACTTATCAGCAAGCGTTACTGTTAGGCGTGTTTCTTGGCTTTGCCGGTGCCGCTTTTGCCGTCGCCTTGCCCTTGGCTTCACGCTGGTATCCACCTGAACACCAAGGCACCGCTTTAGGCATTGCTGGTGCAGGTAATTCTGGCACGGCATTGGCGGCATTATTCGCGCCTGGCCTGGCCGTGGCGTTTGGCTGGAACAATGTGTTTGGCCTGGCCCTGATCCCTTTATTGCTGGCATTGATTGTATATACGGTGTTTGCCAAAGATGCGCCGGATACGCCAGCACCTAAATCGCTGGCGCAATACCTGTCTGTGCTTAAAGACAAGGACGCATGGTGGTTTATGCTGTTTTACTGCGTGACTTTCGGCGGTTTTGTCGGCATGGCTTCTTCACTGACCATTTACTTCCACGACCAGTACGGCCTGGACCCTGTGCATGCCGGTTACTTTACCGCAGCCTGCGTATTTGCCGGTTCACTGGTGCGCCCTTTCGGCGGCCTGCTGGCTGACCGTATCGGTGGTATCCGTACCTTAAGTACCATGTATACACTGGCGGCTATATTCCTGTTTACCCTGAGTTTCGGCATGAGCACGCAACTGGCTGGCCTGGGTGTAGTCATTCTGGCGATGGCGGCACTTGGTATGGGTAATGGCGCAGTGTTCCAACTGGTGCCGCAACGCTTCCGCAAAGAGATAGGGGTGATGACTGGCCTGGTAGGGATGGCTGGTGGTATCGGCGGTTTCTACCTGGCTTCCAGCCTGGGTTACTCCAAGCAGATCACCGGTAGCTATCAGCTGGGCTTAATTATTTTTGCCGGATTAGCTATCCTGGCACTGGTAGGTTTGACTGGTGTTAAAAACCGCTGGCGTACTACCTGGGGTGCAGCGAGCGTGACGGCGGCTAAGGTATAAACCGGCCAATAGATAGACTAGCCACCGTATAATTCCAAAAACCTTTAAATGGCTGGCTTATGAGTCTCTTTTTTACAGTCGGTGAACATAGCGTAACCGGTCCCAGGCTGCATAACGAAGACTATGTCACCGTGGTCACCCCCGCTGCCTCGCAGTTGGCAATCAAAGGCGCCTTGATGCTGGTTGCCGATGGTGTCAGCGGTGGTGCCGGTGGTGCTGAAGCGTCGGAAATGACCGCCAGGAGTATTTCGGCGGATTATTACGCCACCCCGGAAACCTGGACGGTGCAGCATGCGCTGGACAAGGTCGTGCAGGCGGCCAACCTGTGGGTACTATCGCAAGCGCGCAAGGACAGCAAGATGGCGGGCATGGCAACGACCTTGTCCATGCTGGTATTGCGCGGTCAGCGCTATGTGCTGGCACATGTGGGCGACACGCGTATTTACCGCCTGCGCGAACAATCATTGCAATGCCTGACCACGGATCACGTCTGGGACAGACCGGACATGCGGCATGTGCTTAAACGTGCGGTCGGGCTGGATGACCAGCTAACGGTGGATTATGCCGAAGGCCTGCTGCAACCCGGTGATGTGTATGCCATCCTCAGTGATGGGGTATGGGATGCAGTGGGCGATGCGGAAATTCACCGCGCGTTGATGCTCTACCACTCACCGCAAATGGTGGCTGAATACCTGACTGCACTGGCGATCGAAAAAGGCGGCCAGGATAATGCTTCTGCGGTGATCGTTAATATTGAAAGCGTCGGCCAGGACCATCTGACCGATATGCTGGCCGATGCGCTCAGCCTGCCGTTGCCGCCTAAACTTTCTGTCGGCGACCAGATCGATGGTTTCACCGTGACCAGGGTGATTCACGATTCGCGCCTGAGCATCCTCTACCAGGTGAAAAATCCAGCCGGGCAACTGTTTGTTTTAAAAACCCTGCAACCCTCACGTGCGGACGACAAGGAAAGTTGCGAAGCTTTACTGAATGAAGAGTGGCTAGCCAAGCGCGTCGTCTCGCAATGTGTGCCGCAGATATTGCCGCTGACGCTGGAACAGCGCAGCGCACTTTATTATGTGATGACCTGGCACGAAGGCTCAACCTTGCAGCAACGGCTGGATGCCGGCCACCATTTCACCATGAATGGCGTTGCCAATATCGGCCAGGATTTATTGCGCGGCTTGAGCATGTTGCACCGCCTGAATATTGTGCACCGCGATATCAAACCAGCCAACATTCATATCGGTAGTGACACCCGCCTGCGGATTCTGGATCTGGGTGTTGCACTAAACCCTACCCTGCCGATGCCAGAGCAGATGGAAAACCCGGGCACACCCAGTTTTATGGCACCCGAGTTGTTTGACGGTAAAGTCGCTGACCGGCAGGCAGACATTTATGCCGCTGGCGTGACACTTTATCATTTGCTCACCCGCAAATATCCCTACGGCGAGATAGAGCCTTTCCAGTCACCGCGTTTTGGCGAGCCGATCAAACCCAGCCGCTACCGGCCAGAAATCCCCGCCTGGCTGGAAAACGTGATTCTTAAAGCGATCGCCAGGAAAGCGGAAGATCGTTTTGAAACGGCCGAAGAAATGCTGCTCGCCATGGAGCATGGCGAATTAAAACCGGTAGTGATTCCACGCATGCCACTGATTGCGCGCGCCAGGCTTGTCAAATGGCAGTGGCTGGCTATCTGCTCTTTGCTGGCCAATCTTATCCTGATCTACTTGTTGTTTATTACCTGACCAGATATCCCTTCTCGTAAAGAATTAAAAACATCTCCAAGTTCAGATTGAAACGCTTACCCTATCAAGACCCATTCTGGTGCAAACGCTTTAATTTGCATCATTCCCGTGCGCTCAGCTGGTTTTTCCAGCCATGCCACCTTTACAAAAATATATCCAGACTCTTCACAAACCGGAATTAAACATCAATAAAACAATCACTTAAAAAATTTTCAGATTTTATCAATACTCTATATCCCAGATTGGCATGTCGCTTGCTAATTGCTCAATAGATATTAAATCTCGTTTTATTAACGATTAGTTTTTATGGACAACGGCGTCCATAGCTTGTTTTTCGAACTGCCACCGGTAGTCGATAGATAAGCTATGGACGCCTTTTTTCGTTTTTAGCTTAGTAAACAGCAATGCATGATCAATGAAATAACGTGTCACATGCTTGCATCTGATGGGGAACATTACGATGAATCAACACACCCGCATAGTAGTTGTCGGCAACGGCATGGTGGGACATTACTTTATGCAGGAGCTGGTCAAGCGTCACCCTGACCTGGCGGCCGCCAACCTGCAAGTGACAGTATTGGGCGAAGAACCACGCCCGGCTTATGACCGTGTGCATCTTTCCAGCTTTTTCTCCGGCAGCACAGCTAAAGACCTCTCCCTGGTCGAGCCTGGTTTTTATGACCGCCTTGGCCTGGAATTGCGACTGAATGCGCGTGTGAGCCATATTGATAGACATCAGCATGTCGTCACCCTGACTGACAACACAACGCTGCCATACGACAAACTGGTACTGGCCACCGGCTCGGTACCGTTCGTGCCATCGGTGGCCGGGCGTGACCGCGAAAACTGCTTTGTGTACCGCACCATTGAAGACCTGGAAGCGATGACCGCAGCAGGTAAAACCTCCAAGAGCGGGGTTGTGGTCGGCGGTGGCCTGCTGGGCCTGGAATGCGCCAAGGCATTGCGTGACATGGGCCTGGATACCCACGTGGTCGAATTCGCCCCGCGCCTGATGGCCGTGCAAGTGGACGAAGCCGGTGGCCGTGTGCTGCGCAGCAAGATTGAGGAGCTTGGTGTGCATGTACATACCAGCCGCAATACCACCGCGATTGTCGATGGCGCGACTGCACGCCACCGCATGGTGTTCTTTGATGAGACCTGGCTGGAAACCGACATGATCGTGTTCTCTGCCGGTATCCGTCCGCGTGATGAACTGGCACGTGAATCCGGCCTGGCGATAGGCGCACGTGGCGGTATCGCGATTGACGATTTCTCACGCTCCAGCGACCACGACATTTACGCGATCGGCGAATGTGCCAGCTGGAACGATGAGATGTTTGGCCTGGTAGCGCCTGGCTACGATATGGCCCGCACGGCCTGCGCGCACCTGGCTGGCGAAACCGCATCAACTTTCAAGGGTGCGGATATGAGCACCAAGCTCAAGCTGATGGGCGTCGATGTCGCCAGTGTCGGCGATGCGCACGGCAAGACCCATGGCTGCCGTAGCTACCAGTACACAGATGAAGTACGCAACATCTACAAAAAAATCGTCGTCAGCGAAGATGGCAAGAAACTGCTAGGCGCAGTGCTGATCGGCAATGCCGATGAATACGGCACCTTGCAGCAAATGACCGTCAACGACATGGCCTTGCCGGAAAATCCTGAATTCCTGATCCTGCCTGCCAGTGATGGTAAGGAAAAACCTGGCCTGGGTGTGGATGCATTGCCAGACACGGCAGTGCTATGTTCTTGCAACAACGTCAACAAAGGCGAGATTGGCGAAGCGGTGGCTGCCGGCAATTGCAGCATAGGCGCCATCAAATCCTGCACCAAGGCGGGTACTGCCTGCGGTGGCTGCGTACCTTTAGTGACGCAAGTGATGAAAGCGCAAATGGTCAAGCTGGGCATGACCGTCAACAACCACCTGTGCGAACACTTTCCTTACTCGCGCCAGGAGCTTTACCACCTGGTGCGCGTAGAGCAGATCAGGACCTTTGACGAACTGTTGCACAAGCATGGTAAAGGCCTGGGCTGCGATATCTGCAAGCCGACTGCCGCCAGTGTACTGGCTTCAGTCTGGAATGATTTTATCCTGAAGAAAGACCTGGCTTCTCTGCAGGACTCCAACGACTACTTCCTCGGCAATATCCAGAAAGATGGTAGTTATTCCGTGGTACCACGCATGCCGGGTGGCGAAGTCACACCGGATGGCCTGATCGCCATCGGCCAGATCGCCAAGAAATACAAGCTGTATACCAAAGTGACTGGTGGTGCACGAGTGGATATGTTCGGTGCCCGCGTCGAGCAATTACCTAATATCTGGGAAGAGCTGATCGCTGCCGGTTTTGAATCCGGCCATGCCTACGGCAAATCATTGCGTACCGTGAAAAGCTGCGTCGGCTCCACCTGGTGCCGCTATGGCGTGGACGACAGTGTCGGGCTGGCGGTACAGCTGGAGAACCGCTACAAAGGTTTGCGCGCCCCGCACAAGATCAAGTTTGGGGTTTCCGGTTGCACACGTGAATGCGCCGAAGCTCAAGGCAAAGATGTGGGTCTGATCGCGACCGAAAGCGGCTGGAACCTGTACGTATGCGGTAACGGCGGTATGAAACCGCGCCACGCCGAACTGATCGCCAGCGACCTCAGCAAAGAAGACGCGATCCGCATGATAGACCGCTTCCTGATGTTCTACATCCGCACTGCTGACCGCTTGCAACGCACCAGTACCTGGCGTGACAACCTGGAAGGTGGCCTCGACTACCTGAAAGACGTGGTCATCAACGATAGCCTTGGCCTGGGCGCAGAGCTGGAAGCGCAGATGCAGCATGTGGTGGATAACTACCAGGATGAGTGGAAAACCGCCGTCAATGATCCTGAAGTGCGTAAACGTTTCCGCAGCTTCGTCAACAGCGTGGCTGGCGACAACAACATCGTCTTCGTCAAGGAACGCGACCAGATGCGCCCGGCAACAGTAGAAGAAAAGAAGCAGGCAAAGGTCATCCCTATCCTGGCAACGACCGAGTAATAAGTGGAGTAAAACGATGAGTCAATTTCAACAAGCAGCCGTATCAGACAGTACAGCCAATCAGGCGGCGATTTCCACTGCCGCTTCAGGCACCTGGCATGCAGTGTGCGCACTGGATGATATCTGGCCCAACACCGGCGTATGCGCCCTGGTAGAGGGTCGCCAGGTGGCGATTTTCCGCTTGCAGGACGACCTGCTGTACGCCATCGACAACTACGATCCGCATAGTGATGCCAACGTCATTTCGCGTGGCATCGTCGGTGACCTGGGTGGCGAACGTGTCGTCGCGTCCCCCATTTACAAGCACCATTACCAGTTGAGTACCGGCATCTGCGTGGAAGATACGGATATCCGCCTGCAAACCTACCCGGTGGAACTGCGCGATGGCGCAGTCTGGGTACAGGTATAGGCTGACTGGATAGCATCGGGACCAGCAACAATGGTGAAGCAGGTTAAATCAGTTTGCCCGTATTGTGGCGTGGGTTGTGGCATTGTCATGGACGTGGAGGATGACGCGGCCACCAAGACCCGGCACGTGATCAAGGTCTACGGTGACAAGCAGCATCCGACCAACTATGGCCGCCTGTGTACCAAAGGCAGCACCTGCATACAAGCCATTGCTGAATCCGGACGGCTGGAATATGCCTATGTGCGCCCTGAGCGCGGGCAGGAATCCGTGCGTACCGGCATGGACGAAGCCATCAAGGAAACCGCGCGCCGCTTGCGTGGCATTCTCGACGAGCATGGCCCGGACGCCATTGCCTTGTATGTTTCCGGCCAGATGTCGATTGAATCCCAGTACCTGGCCAACAAGCTGGTCAAAGGCTATCTCGGTAGCAACAACATTGAATCTAATTCCCGCCTGTGTATGGCCAGTGCCGGCAGCGGTTATAAACTGTCGTTAGGCGCAGATGGTCCACCGGGTTCTTACCAGGACTTTGACCAGACCGACCTGTTTTTTGTGACCGGCGCCAACATGGCCGATTGCCACCCTATCCTGTTCCTGCGCATGATGGACAGGGTCAAGGCTGGTGCCAAACTGATTGTGGTTGATCCGCGCCGCAACACCACTGCCGATAAAGCCAACCTGTTTATGCAGATCAAGCCGGGAACCGACCTCGCCTTGCTGAATGGCCTGCTGCACCTGCTGGTGAAAAACGGCCATACAGATGCCGAGTTCATCGCCGAATTTACCGAAGGCTGGGAAGTGATGCCGGCCTTTCTGGAAGATTACTCGCCGGAAAAAGTGGCCGAGATCACCGGCCTGAATATTGCGGATATCCTCCAGGCGGCTGAATGGATAGGCACCAGCAAAAACTGGATGAGTTGCTGGACCATGGGCCTGAACCAAAGTACGCATGGCACCTGGAATACCAATGCGATTTGTAACCTGCACTTGGCTACCGGCGCGATTTGCCGTCCGGGTAGCGGCCCTTTTTCACTGACCGGGCAACCGAATGCCATGGGCGGACGTGAAATGGGCTATATGGGCCCGGGCTTACCCGGTCAGCGTTCTGTGCTGGTCGAACAGGACAGACAGTTTATCGAACAACTCTGGAACGTGCCGGAAGGCACCCTGCATACCCGTCTCGGCGGCGGCACGGTTGCCATGTTCGAGCAGATGATCGCAGGCAAAATCAAAGCCTGCTGGGTGATCTGCACCAACCCGGTCGCCAGCATGGCTAACCGCAAGAATGTGATTGCAGGCCTGGAAAAAGCCGAGCTGGTGATCGCCCAGGATGCCTTCCTCGACACCGAAACCAACCGCTATGCCGATATTCTGCTGCCAGGCGCCTTGTGGGCCGAAGCAGAAGGCGTGATGATCAACTCCGAACGCAATATGACGCTGATGCAACAGGCAGTCAATGCACCTGGCGAAGCCATGGCTGACTGGCAGATCATCGCCAAAGTCGCTTGCGAGATGGGTTTTAGCGATGGATTCAGTTACAACAGTGGTGCCGAAGTATTTGAAGAAATTACGCGCACGACCAATCTCAACACCGGCTATGACATACGTGGCGTCAGCCATGGAAAGTTACGCGAAACATCGCTGCAATGGCCGTGTTCACCGGATAGCCGGAATGACAGAAACCCGATTCGCTACCTTAACGATGGCATCAACCAGGTTTTAAAAATACGTGAAGATGGCAGCCGGCCACGTATTGCATTTGCCACAGCGAGTGGTAAAGGCGTGTTCTTTGCCCGCCCGCATATGGACCCTGCCGAACTGCCCGACAACAGCTTCCCGTTTGTGCTGAATACCGGTCGCTTGCAGCACCAGTGGCACACCATGACTAAGACTGGCAAGATCGCCACCCTCAACAAACTCAATCCGGGGCCGTTTGTAGAGCTAAATCCTGAAGAAGCCGCCGCCTTAGGGATTAAAGACAAAGACCAGGTTGAAATCCGCTCACGCCGAGGCCGTGCGGTGTTACCCGCCGTGGTGACCGACCGCGTACGCCCTGGCAACTGCTTCGCCCCCTTCCACTGGAATGATGTGTATGGCGACGACCTGACTATCAATGCCGTGACCAGCGATGCGATTGACCCTATCTCGCAACAACCCGAATTCAAATTTTGCGCCGTGACCATGACACGCGTTGCCAGCGCACCTGCCCCGCTTAGTCAGGACGCAGAAGAGCCCGCCCTGATCGCCACCGGTGAGGCAAGCAAGAATAACAAGGAACTCGACATGAGAGATATTGATGCTTTGGCCAGGTTACTTGGCCTGGATACCGCACCCGAAATTGTCCTCGAAGCGCAGGAACAGCTTTATCTGCAAGGTTTTATTAGTGGTTTACGCAGCGAAGAATCACGCAAAATGGGTGGTGTGCCCATGCTGCCGGAAAGCGCACCACTGGCCCCGGCCAAACACCTGCTGGTCAATGGCATGCTGGCAGGATTATTTGCGCGTAGCTGGTTACCGCATGGCGACCAGTTTCCCAGCGGCTTGCCGGATTTTTCGGCCAACCCGGCAACGGCTGCCGCTACAGTGGCTATTCTATGGGCATCACAAACCGGCAATGCCGAAGGCTTTGCCGAGAAATGTGCCGAACGTATCAGATCAGGCGGTCTGCAAACGTCAGTCAAGGCGATGGATAGTATCAACATGGCAGACCTGGCTAAATACGCACAAGTCTTGCTGCTGACCAGTACCTTTGGTGACGGTGACCCGCCGGACAATGCCAGCCAGTTCTGGAGTGGCCTGCAGGCAGAGAATGCACCATCACTTGAAAATACCCGTTTTGCCGTGCTGGCCTTTGGCGACTCCAGCTATGCCCAGTTCTGCGGCTTTGGCCGCAAACTGGATGCCAGACTGGAAGCGCTAGGCGCGCAACGCCTGCTTGACCGCGTTGACTGCGAACCGGATTTTGAGGAACCAGCCAATGCCTGGCTAGAGAAAACAGTGGCGGCTTTGGCGGCTGTGTCTGCCCCCATCAACCAACCGGTGCTGGCAATGGCGGATTTAATCGATGAAGCAGGCAGCGATATTGCAGCATACCCGGCAGTGCCCGCATACACACGTCAACATCCGCTAAAAACCAGGCTGATCATCAACCAGCGCCTGAACGCGGAAGGTGCTGAAAAAGAAATCCGCCAGTTTGGCTTTGATTTGAACAATAGCGGGTTCAAATATGAAGCTGGCGATGCGCTGGGTGTGTGGCCAACAAACAACCCGGAGCTGGTAAGTGAAATATTGCGCGCATTAAAGCTTTCCGCTTCGACCATGGTCACCGTCAAAGAGCATGGTGAGCTTGCACTAGGCGATGCTTTGCTACATCACTACGAAATCGCACGGATTACCCCGGACTTGGTGAAATTTGTGCAGGAACATAGCGCCAGCCCAGCCCTGGCATTATTGATGGAAGATGACGAACGCCTCAAAGACTGGCTATGGGGAAAACAAATCATCGATCTTTTACTGGCCTTCCCGTTTAAAGTCGAAGCTAGCAAATGGCTGGCCGTATTAAAGCGTTTGCAGCCACGTTTGTACTCCATTTCGTCCAGCCCTAAAGTTTTTCCGGACCAGGTGCATTTAACGGTATCCACAGTACGTTACGGAAAAGACCTGGCACGTGGTGGCGTATGCTCTACGTTTATGGCAGACCGCGCACAAGAGGCAGAAGTCTCTATTTTCTTGCAACGCTCTGCACACTTTCGCCCACCAAAAAACCCTGATGCGCCGCTAATCATGGTGGGCCCTGGCACTGGCATTGCCCCATTCATCGCCTTTTTACAGGAACGCCAGGCAATCGCCGCCAAAGGTAAAAACTGGTTGTTTTTTGGCGAACAGCATGCCGCCACTGATTTTTACTATAAAGAAGAGCTGGATTCTCTACAAAAAACAGGTGTGCTGCACAAGCTGGATACTGCTTTCTCACGCGACCAGAAAGAAAAGATCTATGTGCAACATCGCATGCAGGAGCAAGGTGCAGAGTTGTGGCAATGGCTGCAACAGGGCGCACACTTCTGCGTGTGTGGTGATGCCAGCCGCATGGCGAAAGATGTGGATGCCACCTTGAAAACCATTATCAAGACGCATGGCAACATGACCGCAGAACAGGCGGCTGATTACGTTTCAACCATGGCCCGAGAAAAACGGTATGTGCGTGATGTGTACTAATTCATATGCTTATATTTTATCAGCCACAAACTTCAATACAGCACTATTAATGCAGTAACGCTTGCCAGTCGGGGGCGGACCATCGTCAAACACATGGCCTAAATGAATACCGGAACTGGCGCTGAGTACCTCTGTGCGGCGCAAGCCCTGGCTTGAATCTTCTTTCATTACCAGCGCACCTGGCAATGGGTCAAAAAAGCTGGGCCAGCCGGTTTTGCTGTTAAATTTCTTATCGCTCCTGAACAGTCGCTCGCCGGAAACCGGGTCCACATAGCCCGACGCATGATTATCAAGCAGCGAACCGCTAAACGGCATTTCGGTACCTTTTTCAAACGCGATTTTCCTTTGCTCAGCGCTTAAGGTCTGCACCCCAAGCCAGCGCCAGAAGCGCTGTTTATTACCGTCATAGCCGGTGTAGCGCGACGCTTCTTTACCATCTTCAAACAAGACAATAGTAGGCGTTGCCCATAAAGAATCTTTCAGTGCCCAGCCAGCCGGCGCTTGGGTAGAGTAGGTTTTAGCGATAGCGAGTTCAGACTTCCACTGACTCATGATGTCCTTCTCGAACACTTTGCAGAAATGGCAGGTTTCAGACTCGAAAACCACCAATTGCCTGTTCGCAAGTTTCTTGCCATCCAGTGGTGCTGTCGCGACTGGCGTCACTTGCGTGGTCCCAGGAAACGCAACGCCAGTACCACCTAACCCACAATAACCGTTGGGATTTTTCTTCAGATATTGCTGGTGAAAACCTTCAGCCGCGTAAAACGTTTTCAGCGGCATGATTTCAGTGGTGATCTTCCCCAACCCGGCCTTGGTCAGGGCTTGCTGGTAGACTTCCCTGGTTTGCAGAGCGGCTTGCTGCTGGCTATCAGAACTATAAAAAATAGCACTGCGATAATTTGAACCAACATCATTGCCCTGCCGGTTACCCTGGGTTGGGTTATGGTTTTGCCAGAACGCAGCTAACACTTTCTCCAGCGTACCTGCATTTTTATCGTAGATCACTTTGACAACCTCAGCGTGGGTTTCTGTTTTGTTTGCGTGCCCCTCTCTGGATACGGTTTCATAAGTCGGCGACTTGGTATTGCCGCCCGCGTAACCCACTTCAGTGCGGATAACCCCGGGAGTTTCTGCTATCCGCTTTTCTGCACCCCAAAAGCAACCCATGCCTAAAACAATAGTGTCAGATGCCGTCGCGTTTTCTGCACTTGCAGACATGGCAACACATGCAAGCAAACAAAGCGCTGCTGCCTGAATTCTTTTGATTAACATCGTCATCACTCCTTATGACTTAACGTATCTTCGAACATGTCGAGAAAAAAGCTGTTTCCGTCGTATGCAGTTTTTTGATGCAATTTTCACTTGTTAGTACGCTGCTACGGTCTGATTGGTTACAGAGGTGATGAAAATGACTAACTATTTCTCGCAAGTTTCGGCCGGCTTAAGTGCACAAGTGCTTTGTGAATGTCCACAAAAGAAAAAAGGAAGGCTTCAAGCCTTCCCTATTCAATACAACCCTGTTTATTTCTGTTTAATCCATTTAAAAATCAGCCGTCACAGAGAGCAACACAGTTCTTGGTGCCCCCACTGATAACCCTTGACGCGCAGCGGAAAGCCAGTAGTTTTTGTCAAACAGGTTTTCAATCGACCCTCTTAAGGTTACAGGCACTTTGCCGGTAGTAAACGCATATCGGGCACCCAAATCATAGCGATTCCACGCCGGAATTTTTTGCGTATTTTCAGGATCCAGATACTGCTCGCCTGTGTGCAACATTCTCGCAGTAAGTGTCAGGCCATGCAGCATAGGCGTGTCCCATTCAGCGGCCAGATTGAATTGCTGTCTAGGTACCGCTGGTGCTGTATTTCCATCGGTTGTACCACCATCTGTTTTAACAAGTTTTCCTTCAGTCAGCGCCAGACCACCCAATAACCGTACATGCTCGACCACTTCTCCTTGCGTTAAGAACTCAATCCCGCGATTGCGCTGTTTCCCATTCACTTCTAACAGCAAAGTGGCCGGATCAGTAATCTCGCTTGCGCGCTCAATCTCAAACACACTCACAGTAGTGGCAAACCGGCCAAAATCATATTTAACTCCGGCTTCGCGCTGCTTGGAAACCGTAGGTGCAAATGCCTGGCCGCCATTTGATGCTGTAGGCGGGGCGACAGGTCCCTGATTCAATGCTTCAATGTAGTGGGCATACACAGACAACTTTTCGGTTGGACGAATGACCACGGCTACGGTAGGAGTCAGCTTAGACTCATCATAGTGTTGATCAAGTCGACGGTTGCCAGCTACGTCAAAGCTATCGACAATGACTTCTTGATGACGCACGCCAAGTGTGAGTTGTACTGCGTTATCCAGAATAGACATGGTATCGGCCAAAGCAATACTGCGAAGCCTGGTCTCCACCGCTTTCGGGACATTGCCTATTAATGAAATACTTGGTTTAGCTACGTCTTGCGGTGAGTAGATATTTGAAAATGTTGCTCCTATTCGATCTGATTGGAATCCAGACTCCATAAAATAATTAGTAACACTTAACACCGGCTGGTGATTCAAGGCGCCTGTAACAAACTTTCCTCTAACTCCCATCTCACCGGTCAGGGTTTTGACATATTGTTGTGTGCGTGCGGGACGTGAGGCAATATCTCCTTGTTGATTGGTTAACAACCAGCTGGTTTGCAAACTACTGAAGTCATACTCAGAACCACCGAATGCACCATAAACCATCCAGTTTGTTGTCAGGTCAAATTCCGCACGTGTTGTGCCTGAAATCTGGTTACTGTCCCAATAAGTCCATTTTGGGAAAAAGTTGCTCTTAGCGTCTGGCGCTGAACCTATTCTTACCCCAGTATCTGCAAACAGCAGACCGCTACGCGCATAAGTCAGGCGATTTTGATAATTGATGTCACCTTCCAGACGGAACCGTTCGCCTTGAAAATCGAGACCGATGGCAATGGCATCCAGCCGTTCTTTGGAATGGTCCACTGGCGTATCACCAGAACTTTTAATCGCATTCACACGCACGCCAAATTGTTGATCTGCGCCAAAACGTCTTGCCACATCCGCATGGGCCGCCAGCTGGCTATCGTCAATATAAGATAAGGTCATACGATTAAGCGGTTGATAGCCGGCACGTTTAGGGACCAGATTGATTGCACCACCTACTGAGCCGCCGGGCGCGATTCCGTTTAACAGCGCATTCGGGCCCCTTAGCACTTCAACACGTTCGATACCTATCATCGAACTGGAGTCACGCGGCGAAATACCGTACAAGCCATTAAACATGGCATCGTAATTGAATAGGGTAAAGCCACGAATATTGAATTCGTCACGGCCTGAGCCACGTGAATAGGTATTGCGGATGGAAGGGTCGTTCACCAGCACATCGCCAAGATTCTGCGCCTGCTGGTCTTCGATTAATTTAGAAGTATATTGTGTGGCGCTGAAAGGCGTATCCATCAAATCCTTATTGCCCAGCAAACCTACTTTACCACCGCGTGCAACCTGGCCCCCGGGATATTCAGCGGTGATATCTTTAATCGCTTTATCCTTGATTTGCACCTCAGGCAGCGTCTCAGTTTTATTTTCGACCTGTTTAACGACTGAATACCCGGCCGAGGTTTTCTGGGTGGTTAAGCCGGTGCCTTTTAAAAGCAACTCCAAAGCCTGCTGAACACTGTAATTACCTTTCACAGCAGGCGCTTTCAGTGTGCTGGCCAAATCTGATGGGAAGGCAATATTTTCACCACTTTGCTTGCCCAGCGACAGGATAGCCTGATCTAGTGATTGCGCGGCAATATCTATATTGGCAGTGGCTGCATGCACATGCAGGCTGATTGAAAGTAATGCGGCGATAGATAACTGTTTCAACTTAGTACGACGGCTAAGCTGAAAATGAGTACGTGCTGTCATGGTTTCCCTTAAAAATATTTGCGACTACATTTGCCGCTATACCCTTAAGGCGATTAACGTCGATGAAACTAGCACGTCATGAATGCATTTTTTGAATATTTATTTCGCCATTATTCGAACGAGTCACTTTTACCGGGAACATGGTATCCATGCTATCCAGCAATTGCTCAACCTTGCTGACGTCATAAATACCGGTGATCAACATGTTTTCTACTCGGGGGTCCAATTGGATAGGCGCTTTTCTATAGCGCTGGATACTGGCTATCGCGTCTTTTAATGGCGTTTTGTTAAACAGGATTTTCCCGCTATGCCAGGCCGTTACCGCATCCATCTCTGCCAGATATGGTATACCAGCCTTCCCGGCAGACACTACAATCGATTGACCGGCAATCAACCTGGTCTGCTGGTCACCAGTGTGTAACTCCACTTTACCTTCCAAAACAGTGGTAACAAATGATTGTTTCCATTTCGAGATATTAAATACCGTACCGATATCCACCACTTTGGAGGTATCCACCGCAACCGTGAATGGCCGCCACTCATGCTTGACCGTAAAGGAAGCTTCCCCTTTATCCAGCGTCAATTCGCGGGAATGCAACCTGAATCTGGTCAGCAATGTCGTGTTGGAATTTAAATGCACACGACTGCCATCAGCCAACGTGTATTCTGCATTCTCGGCGTATCGAGTGGAATAAGTATCCGTTGAAATGGTTGGATTGACCGTCCACACCCCCAAAGCACAGAAAACCAGCGCTGCGGTATATTGCACCGTTTTAAGGACTTTTTTGCGGTTATCTCTATCCCGGTTCACCTCAGAAAATAATTCTTCTTTCGATGGAAACTTATCTCTAGCCGCTTTGATATAAGGCAACAAATCCGAAATAGTAGACTCGGTGTCTGGAGGCTGATGCGGCTGCGGTTGTTTGGAAGTATTCATCTGGTTAGAAGTGGGAGTGGGTTGACAGCTTATTTATTCTAAATGGATAGCTGTTTCCTGGCTATGGTGATATTTACCAGCGCCTTATTGAAATGCCGTGACACCATATTGGCGGATATTCCCATTTCGACCGCAATTTCATGCTGCGAAATTTCGTACAGCTGATGTAATAAAAACACTTGCCGTTGCTTTTTCGGCAACGCATCAATCATTTGCCGGATCTGCTCAATTTTTTGCGCAAAGTCCAATGCCGCGGCGCCATCATAAAAATGGCTATCGCCTTCAGCTGGCAAATTTGCAATGTAGTTCGCACCTACCTTTTCATGCCGGGTGCGGTCCAGCGCCCTGTTCATGCTTATTGTTCTCAGGTAGCTCAATGGCGTCCTGATCTCGGCAGTTGGGGGATTCTCCATGAGTTGGATGCAGACATCGTGCACGACGTCTTCGGCAAAATGGCGGCTGCCAAAGTGATGATTAACGTGATTGACTAACTCACCGTAATGCAAGACCAGTGATGACAGCAGCCTACTTTTTGTGAGATCAATCTGCAAAGAGATACTTCTGTGAACGAAGAGTTGAAAGACAATCAATTATATTGATAATGATTCTCATTGGCAACCTGACTTGCTGCAATCCAACAAACTTTAACTTGATGCTGCACTCATCAATATGCGCTGCAATCCTCGAATGCATGCTAACCATTGGCTGGCTAAAAGACAGCAAAACACCCAGCAGCCACTTCCAGGGAGTGACTGGCTGAGGCTGCTGGTGAAGGTGAATGAAAACTTAGCCTTGCGGATAAATCACTTCAGCAGTCCAGGTATCTTTGGGCTGGGAATACAACTTCCAGAATTCCTCGCCAATATCAGTGGCTTCTTTGGAATCCGGATTAACGAATGTGGCTACCGTCACACTGGCGATATGGATGCCCTGCTCTTTTAAGGATTCGAACAATGCCAGCGCCTGGGCGCGTATCCCCGCTTTCCCGATACTGATCGAAAGGTAGTCAGGATGCGGCGACAGCGCAAAACCACCGCCGGTTAATAATACTGTGCCTGAACCATGCTTGATCATGCCTGGTGCAGCCGCTTGGGTAGCGGCCAGCGAGCCGCCAATATTCACGGCCAGGTCGCTATTAAAGCTTTCGACAGGTTGTGTAGCAATCGTCGCCTGGCGTATAAATGCTGCGTTGTAATGCAGCACGTCAATCGCCCCCTGTTGCTTTTCGACTGCGCTCACCAGCGCTGTTATGCTGGCAGGATTACCGGCATCCACCGTTTTCGCTTCCGCTGAATAGCCTTTGGCCTTGAGTTTCTCCACCAAGGCACTGGTTTTTTCTGCGGTACGCGCACTTAACACTACATGGAATCCCTCTTTGGCAAAACGTTCAGCCGTTGCGAAACCAATGCCAGGGCCGCTACCAATACTTAAGAATGTTTTCATCATTGCTCCAGTCAGTTATAAATTGTAGGTTTAATTCAAAGCATCATTCCAGTGATAAAGAAACAAATCACCGATTGATGGCTTTCATGCATGCATTTCTTATCGACATCACAGGTTGGTATTAGCTCAACCAATCCGTCTTTTCACCTTTGAAATAAGTGATGACAGACATTGTGGTTTATTCACCAAAAGTGATAAATAGCTTATTATTAAAAATATTATTTACCTATAGTGTTCAATATGGATAGAGTTGAAAGCATGGAAGTGTTTACCAGGGTAGTAGAGCTTGGGAGCTTTACTGCGGCAGCGACTGAATGCCGTCTCTCGCCCTCCATGATCAGCAAGCACATCAATGCATTGGAAAAGCGGCTTGGCTCTACTTTGTTAAAGAGAACCACCCGTACATTGAAGCTTACCGAAATCGGAAGTAATTATTACGAGAACTGCAAAGAGATTCTTAAGCAAATCAATGAAGCTGAAGCCGGCGCAGAAATAATGCGCGGTAAGCCGAGAGGCCAACTCAGGGTAAGCGCGCCTATCTGGTTTGGATCAATTACATTGACACCCTTGATCGCCGATTTCCTGCTTGAATACCCGGACGTATCGATAGAGCTGATATTAGCGGACCGGTTTGTGGATATTATTGATGAAGGCTTTGATGTAGCGATCAGGATAGGTCAACTGGATGATTCAAGCTATGTGGCGAGAAAACTTACCGAGTTTGAAGTGGCTACCTGCGCCTCACCTGCTTACCTGGAAAGATATGGCACACCACAGCACCCGGATGATTTAAAAAAATTTCAGTGCCTGAATTTCACCAACTGGAAACATGATGGCGGGTGGAAGCTGCTGAGCAAACATCTGGATAGCACCCTGCAGGCAAATTCGCGCTTTGATGCGAACCATGCCCAGTCACTGCGCATCGCCGCGATCAAGGGCCTGGGTTTGATTCTTTCTCCCAGGCTTTTGCTCGATCAGGATATCAAAAGCGGTGCCCTGGTAGAGGTGCTTCAGGACTTCAAGCCGTCACCGAGACCGGTAAACGCTATTTATCCGAAAGAACGCCAGACGACGCCTAAGCTGGCATCTTTTGTCGATTACCTGATCGCACACCTGGCATAAGCTCAAACTGCAAAAATCTTAAACCGTGGTATCAGCGGCGGGACTTAGGACTTTGAGCACCGATTGCAGCACCCCGGGAAACTTCTGCTCTATTTCTTTCACCCTCAGTGCATTCAAATGCTCGGTCCCTTCAATCAGGGTTTCAACTAATCCGGCTGCACGCAGGATTTTAAAGTGATGTGACATGCTGGATTTCGGACGATTCAGGTCAAACTCGCCGCAGGTCATCTTGCGGCCAGCACTTGCCAGTCGCCCGACAATCTCCAGGCGTGTCGGGTCCGACAGCGCATACATAATGTCCGTCAGTTCAACTTGATCCAGACTTGGATGTTTGATTTGTCGCATGACTAAAATTTATCACAGTACTTGATATTATTCTATTGTTCGATTATATTCGAACAATAGAATTTCATCTAAGCATTTTTAAGCAGGCAATATGAAAAAAGAAAAATCCTCCCAGGGCATTCCCCTCGCCCTCTATGCATTGATGGCGGGCGCGTTTGGTATAGGCACTACCGAATTCGTCATTATGGGATTGTTGCCGGAAGTCAGCCGGGACCTGATGGTCAGCATTCCAATGGCAGGATTATTAATTACCGGTTATGCCCTTGGTGTTGCTGTGGGCGCCCCGATTATGTCGATATTAATGACTAAATTTTCACGCAAGAATTCGCTGCTGTGGCTGATGGGAATATTTACCTTGGGCAATTTGATTTGTGCAATCGCTCCTGACTACACCACGCTCATGGTAGCCAGGGTAGTCACCTCATTTGCACATGGTACTTTCTTTGGCATAGGCGCCATCGTAGCCACCGACCTCGTCCCAAAAGAAAAACGCGCGTTTGCGCTGGCACTGATGTTTACCGGACTGACGGTGGCAAATGTGGTTGGCGTACCGGCAGGTACCTGGTTAGGCCAGATGCTGGGCTGGCGATCAACGTTCTGGGCGGTGACCATGATCGGTCCTATAGCTTTGGCAGCGCTGTATTACCTGCTGCCTAAAGATCATCATGCTGAAAAAGTGAATGTGAAATCAGAGATAACTACCCTGCTGCAACCGCAGGTCATTGCGGGACTGTTGCTGACTATTATTGCTGATACTGGGCTGTTTGCCGTGCTGACTTACCTGGCCCCGATACTTACCGATGTAGCCCTTTTTTCATCCACCGCTATTTCACCAGTGTTTCTGTTATTCGGCGTTGGCATGGTGATCGGCAATATCCTGGGTGCCAAGCTTGCCGATATTCATCTTGATAAAACACTGATAGGCGCATTGATCTTCATCATCGCCATTTTGGCTTCGTTTTCATTATTCGCGCACAATCAGATTGCGGTAATCACCCTGGTCGGTCTGCTGGGTGTTGCCGGTTTTGCTGCGGTTCCTTCGTTACAAATCAAGATCCTGGAAAAAGCCAGCGGCGCGCCAACATTGGCTTCTGCCATGAATATAGGGGCATTCAATATCGGTAATGCCGCCGGTGCATGGGTAGGCGGACTGGTGATTTCACACGGCCTGGGGCTGACCTCAATTGGCTGGATTGCTGCCAGCATCGTATTCGTTGGGCTGGTATTGGCAGTGATCGAAATGCAATTAGTCTCAGGCAAAACATATTCAACACCAGCATAAACATCATTTAAAAACTTAAGTAAAAGGACCCCTATGGCTGACTTATTTTCAAGCTACCAGTTAAAAGACGTAACTCTCAGAAACCGCATTGCCATCCCGCCGATGTGTCAGTACATGGCTGAAGATGGTGTAGTGAATGACTGGCACCTTGCCCATTACACCAGCCTGGCACGTGGTGGTAGTGGCCTGGTGATTGTAGAAGCTACCGGCGTCGCGCCGGAAGGCCGCATCACGCCGGGATGTTTAGGCATCTGGAATGATGCCCAGGCAGAAAAACTGCGCGAGATCGCGGCAGCTATCAAGGCGGCTGGCGCAGTGCCCGGCATCCAGATCGCGCATGCCGGCCGCAAAGCCAGCGCCAACAAACCGTGGGAAGGCGACGACCATATTCCTGAAAACGACCCGCGCGCATGGCAAACCATAGGTGCTTCGCCGATTGCCTTTGGCGGCGACCTGCCACGCGTGCCTAAAGAAATGACCATCGCTGACATTACCCGAGTAAAGAATGACTTTGCTGCTGCTGCCAAACGCGCGCTGGATGCAGGATTTGAATGGCTGGAAATCCATTTTGCTCATGGCTACCTGGGTCAAAGCTTTACTTCAGCACACTCTAACCAGCGCACGGATATTTACGGCGGCAGTTTTGAAAACCGTTCACGCTTTACTATTGAAACACTGGAAGCCATTCGTGAAGTCTGGCCGGAAAACCTGCCACTCACCGCACGATTTGGTGTGATTGAATATGATGGTAAAGATGAAGAAACCCTGAGCGAATCCATTCAAATGGTCAAAGCCTGGAAACAGCGCGGACTGGATATGCTGAGTGTCAGTGTCGGCTTCACCATTCCGAAAACGAATATTCCCTGGGGACCGGCATTCCTGGCACCGGTTGCGCAGCGCGTACGCAATGAAGCGGGTATTCCGGTGTCATCCGCCTGGGGTTTTGGTGCGCCCACATTGGCAGATAATGCGATTCGCAATGAAGAACTGGACTTAGCCATGATAGGCCGCGCGCATCTGGAAAACCCGCATTGGCCTTATTTTGCGGCAAAAGCATTGAATCAGGAAAACGCAGCCTGGGTATTGCCTGCACCATATGCGCACTGGCTGGCTCGTTACAGAAGCCCGACAGAGGCCTGATACGCACCTCTTCGCTCTTGTTCAATAAACCTGCCATTCGGCAGGTTTATTTTTCCGGGTATCAAGCACATTTAGATTTCTCAACCTGCAAGGCTGATCATGGCCTATGCATTTCTCACAATCATGGCTCTGTAGCTACCTTGCCGTCTCAAATAACATTCGTTCTGTCATTTAGTATCAATCATCAGGCATTTAGAGGAGAGATTTCATGAAAGCAGTCGTTTTTGGCGGTAGAGGTTTAATCGGTAGCAAGGTAGTTGAAGTATTGAACACACAAGGTCACGAGGCGGTCATTGCTTCACGTAATCTGGGTGTAGATGCATACACAGGCCAGGGCCTGGATGCGGTGCTGCAAAATGCAGATATCATTATCGACACCATGGATTCGCCAAGTTTTGAGGACAATATTGCGCGGGAGTTTTTTGAGAAAGCTACCAGCAATATTATTGCCGCAGCCAAAGACCAAGCCATTAAACACTACATTGCGCTATCAGTCGTTGGTACGCAGAACCTGCAAATTTCAGGTTATTTCCAGGGAAAACTACAACAGGAAAACCTGATCAAGGCTTCCGGCATTCCTTACACCATCGGACGTGCGACGCAATTTTTCGAGTTTGCCAGATTTATTGCGCAAGCTGCGACTGAAGATGACATCGTGCGTTTGCCCTCGGCAAAAATGCAGCCGATTGCTGCAATTGATGTGGCTCAGGCAATTGCAGGCATCGCGACCGGCACGCCCTACAACGCTATTGTCGATATCGCCGGCCCGGAACAGATTGCCATGAGCGAGTTTGCCCGCAGAACACTTGCTGCTGAACAGGATGGCCGTGATGTCGTAACAGATGAAAGCGCCCTTTATGTACAGACTTTCCCAGTCAATGACGGCACCCTTACCCCAAGCCTGCACCCTGTTTTAATTGGCAGCCTAACCTTTAACCAGTGGTTGAGCAATCCTGGCAGAGCTTATAAATAAGACACCCTTATTGATTGAAAGGATACTCATCATGAAATTGATTCAAACAATACTGATTTCCATCGCGTTATTCACCACGACTGCTGCAATTGCGCATGAGGGCAGTCATGATCACCCGGAGCTGACCATGATCATGAATAAAGACCTGAGCAATATTCCCGGCAAAGAAGTGATTATGCTTACCGTGAATTACAAACCAGGCGAGATCGAAACGCCGCACAAACATGAAGCCCAAGCTTTTGTATATGTGCTGGAAGGTGAAATCGTGATGGCAGTCAAAGGGGGCAAAGAGCTCACCCTGGGCGCGGGCCAAGCTTCTATGAAGGCCCTGAAGATATTCACACTGTGGGCCGTAACGCCAGCAAAACAAAACCTGCAAAATTCCTGGTATTACTGTTGAAAGACAAAAACAAAGCACCTGTTTTGCCAATCGACTAAACCTTAGCCAGATACTGGATGATGGTTTAAACATCCAGTATCCATGCACATTATTACGTGTCGGAGGATAGATATGAGAGTCATGCACGTAGACGCCAGACCGAAAATAACAGGTTCCAGTTCCAAGATGCTGTCAGCTTATCTTATTGCACAGCTCAAGCAAAAATTTGCCGGTTTGGAAGTCGATTATATGGATACTTCGGTACAACACCGCCCAACATTTCCCACGATTTTATTGAAGCGATATATACACCAGACATATAACGCAACCTGGAGATGAAAAAGGTGTTGTTGTATTTCTATTCAATGATGAAACTATTCTTCAGCTTGATCGCCATTTCTTCGGCGACTTTCTTGTTAGGCACATTGCTGAACCCGATCAGCAGACCGTTGTATTTGGGATCGATGGTCCATTTTGAAATAGGATAAATACCATAGCCCAGCTTGTTAAAGCTGCTACAGACTTCAGTATCAGAATACTGATGATCTAGAGACGCTACGAAGTGCATGCCGTTTTTGTGCGAGCTGATCTGTATTTTGTCCTCAAACACATCCATCAGCGCCTTGCTGGCCAGTTCGCGCCTGTGTGCATACAAGTCACGCATCTTTTTCAGGTGGCGCGAAAAATGCCCTTCGGTAATGAAATCATTCACTACCATTTGCGAAGTAATGGTAAAGCCGCGTTGATAGATAGCGGCCTTCTCGTTGCAGATATCCACCAGTCCAGACGGAACGACGATATAACCAATCTTCAATGCAGGAAAAATGGTTTTACTGAAACTGCCGGCATAAATCACCCTGTCGTATTGATCCAGGCTTTTTAATGAAGGCAGCGGATAGCCGGAATAGCGGAATTCCCCATCATAGTCATCCTCAATGATCCATGAATCATTAGCACTTGCCCATTGCAGCAGCTCAATCCTCCGCGCAGCCGAAAGTGGCAATCCCAGCGGGCTATGGTGTGAAGGCGTCACAATGGCCAATTTGGCATCTGGACATTTGTCGACTCCAGCAGACACGATCAGGCCCTGTTCATCAATCGGCACGCGGATGATATTGGCACCAAGGTCCTTGAGCAGCATGGCTGCCAGCAAAAATCCCGGATCTTCCATCCAGATATTCTCACCGTAAAACTTGAAGACCTTACTCAAAAAATCCAGGGCGCCCTGGTAACCATTGGTGATGAAAACCTGTTCCGGCTCGCACACCACACCGCGCGCGAGCCGCAAGTAGGCTGCGATGGATTGCCTTAATGGCTCATACCCTTGAGGCTCTTTGAGACGCATCTCTTCCGCTGACATTGCACGGACCCGGTTACCACTTAATCTTGACCATATTTTTCTGGGGAAAGCATCAAATGCCGGACAACCAGGTAAATAAATGGGAGAAACAGATTTTGCCAGTTCGATATCAGCTGTTTGTGAGACAGGTTGTTTGGCAACAGGTGGTACAACAGTCCTCAGTTTTTTAGCAGCCGGCTTGCGCAACAAAGTGGAGACATAAGTGCCGGATTGACCTTTGGAGATAAAAACCCCCTCTCCCAGCAGCATGGCATAAGCACTTTCAACCGTGCCTCTGGCGACATTCAGTTCGCTCGCCAATGTCCTGGTAGAAGGAATCCGGTCGCCATCATTCAGCAAGTTACTTTCAATGGCCGCTTTAAACCTATGGTATATCTGCAAATGGATAGGCTGCGTTTCCGAGCTATCAAGCTTGATGAATGTTCGTGGAGAGGAATCCATCTGTTAGCGGCATGGTTATTTATAATTAATCACACCTTAACAGATTCATATATTGATGTAATTACTTTGCTTTTGGCCAGGCACTTAAAGCCAAGTCGGCAATTGCCTTTAAATCGTCGTTAGAGGCGCCACTGGTCGCCTGCACCGACATGCCCTGATGCAAGGTTGCAAGATATTTCGCCAACGCATGCGGGTCGGCGTCACTTAATAAGTCGCCATCCTGTTTAGCCTGCTCAAAACGTTTGGTCAGCAAGTTTTCATAAGCGTTTCTATATTGTATAAGCACTTTTTTCACCATCTCGGCACTTTCGCCGCCGGATAACGCGCCCTGCACAATCATGCAACCTTTGGGATGAGAAGGCTGGGTTAAAAAATCGGCTGCTTCATATAGAAAACGCTTAGCCACAGCATGCGAGGTAGGTTCATTGATCACATCCCTCACAAAAGCCACCGGGCCCGTGGTGTATTTTGATAATGCCTTCATAAATAACTCTTCTTTATTACCGAAGGCGGCATACAAACTGGGCTTATTGACGCCTAAGGCTTCGGTCAGTTCAGCGAGCGATGCACCTTCATAACCTCTTTGCCAGAAAATCTGCAGGGCCTTATCAAGTGCCTCATCCATATCAAACACCCGTGGACGCCCTCGTAATTTTTTGGTCTCGGTAGTCATGCTTAAGCCTTTCAAATAAATAATATACCAATTGTTACAAAAAAAGATTGACAAGGCAAGTGTTGCTGAATATTATTTATATACCAAACGGTATTAAATAAAAACTTTTATCAAAATCGTATTAAAAAAGGAGCTGTTTATGCACAAATTTATCAAATCATTATTATTAATTGCCACTACATTTTCAATTGTAGAGCCTGGCATTGCCTCGGCAGCAGACAAACTGGAAACTGCTCCTACCCAATTTTTAGAAACCAATGGCGTTAAATTCTCCTATCGCGCATTAGGCCCTAAAACAGGAACGCCTTTAGTATTCCTGCAACACTTTACCGGCACCATGGACGCATGGGATCCGGCTGTGGTGAATGCCTTTGCAAAAACAAGGCCGGTAGTGGTCTTTAATAACCGGGGCGTGGGCGCTACTAATGATGTCGTTGCTGATAATGTCGCACAAATGACCACTGACGCTTATGCGTTTATCCAGGCGCTCGGTTACAAAAAAGTAGACCTGTTGGGATTTTCACTGGGCGGGTTCGTTGCACAAGAACTGGCTGCGCAACACCCTGAATTGATTCATAAAGTGATTCTTGCCGGCACCACCCACCAGGGAGGCGGCAATAACTTAATGAAAGTACTTGGCGAAGCATTTTCTAGAGCCAATGCGCCTGACCCACGTGACTATCTATTCTTCTCGCAAACCGATGCCGGCAAAAAAGCGGGCGCTGAATTTTTGTCCCGTGTTTATGCCAGGACAAAAGACCGCGACCCTGAGAGTGGTAAAGACATTGCCGATGCGCATGGCAAAGCGCTGATCATATGGACCAGCACGCCGGATCCGGAATACAAAACACTTACCGCCATCCAGCAACCGGTACTGGTGGTGACCGGAAGCAATGACACCATGTTGGACACTGCAGGTTCGATCACACTCTACAAACACATTAAAAATGCGCAATTAGTGCTGTACCCGGACTCAAACCACGGCTCTATTTTTCAGTATCACGATAGCTTTGTTAACACAGCCAACTATTTCCTAAGTCATTAGTTACAAAAGCCACCAGCAGTGGTGGTTTGTTTCATTCATGATGGATACGAGAAATATATGACAACCACTGAAGCAACTTACAGCCCGCCGGACAAAGCCACGCATAACGGATGGCGCGTGTTTGCGATTGCCTGTATCGCCATTTTTATGGTGTCGCTGGATACCACCATTCTGTATGCAGGCTTCAGCAATATCCTGCGTAGCTTCCCGGGCGCAACCGCCGCCGACTTATCCTGGGCGATGAATGCCTACTCGATTGTATATGCGGCCATGCTCATTCCGGCCGGGGGGATCGCAGATAAATTCGGCAGGAAAAAAATATTTATGCTGGGTGTGTTGCTGTTTGTCAGCGCCTCATTTGCCTGCGGCGCCTCACCCAATGTCGGCTTTCTGATCGTTGCCCGGATTGTGCAATCCATAGGCGCATGTTTGCTATCCCCCGCTGCGCTGGCCATTGTGCTTGAAGCTTTCCCAAGGGAAAAACGCATGGTCGTCATGGGCGCCTGGGGGGCGGTAGGCGCCTTGGCAGCGGCCCTGGGTCCAGGGATAGGTTCATTGATTATTGACATAGGCGGCTGGCAGTGGGCATTTTTTATCAATATCCCGATTGGCTTATTTTGTATCTGGCAAAGCGCCTCTTCGTTGCAAGAGTCGATCCAGCCCAGGGATAAATTACGCCTGGATTGGGTAGGCATACTGCAACTGATGACGGGCGTCGGTGCAATTGCTTTCGGCCTTGTCGAGCTTAACTCTATTCACTGGTCTGCTGTAGAACTGCTCAGTATCGTAGTACTCGGCCTGGCCCTGTTACTCAGTTACATCCCCTGGGCAAAGTCTAACCCTGAGCCATTATTTGAGTTAGGCCTGTTCAAGAGCGACACCTTCCTGTTTGCCAATATTGCCGGGTTTATATTTGCCATCGCCTTTGCCATTATGTTTTTTTCATTCTTTTTCTGGATGAAGAATATCTGGCACTTTAGCCAGTCGATGGCTGGCACTTCTATCATGCCAGGCCCATTAACGGTGGTACCGACTGCGATTCTTTCAGGTAAGCTTGCCTCAAAAGTCGGCCATAGACCTTTATTGATTACCGGCACCATCACCTATGCCTTGAGTGGCTTGTGGTTCATGTTGGTACCAGATGCCAGCCCCGACTACCTGACTGAGTGGTTACCAGGATTAATATTGAGCGGTTTATCGGTAGGCCTGGTGATCCCTTCATTATCCGCAGCCTCCGTATTTGGGTTACCCGCCAAAGATTATGCAGTAGGTAGCGCCATCAATCATTCCGTGCGCCAGATAGGCACAGTCATTGGCGTTTCGCTCACCGTGCTGTTATTAGCCAAAGCAGAATTACATATCGCCGACTTTCATCGCATCTATGCCATTCATATCACGCTGGCGCTGATCACCGGCTTATTGTGTTTACCCATCAATACGCATCCCAAACAATTACTAGTGAAAACAAGCGGCACTATTTGACACCGGTTAATGTTGAAAAGTTATTAAGGTCATTATTATGAAAAGAATTGTTGTTACCGGAATGGGCGTGGTCAGCCCGCTAGGCACAGGTGTTGAATTAGCCTGGAAGCATTTACTGGAAGGAAAATCCGGCATCTCAACGTTGCCAGATATCTTGGCAGAAGGCAGCCCGGTCAATATTGCCGGCTGGGTAAAACCATTAGAGACTGATCCGGTTTTTGGGCTGGATTTATCACAGCATATCAGCGCCAAGGAGTTGCGCAGGATAGACAGGTTTATCCAGTTTGCGTTGATCGCGGCAGAAGAAGCGGTTCATCAGGCACAGTGGCATCCAAAGAATGATGCTGAAAGCGAACGCACCGCCACGATTATCGCCTCGGGCATTGGCGGCTTTCCGGCCATCGCACAGGCAGTCCGCAAAGGCGAGCAGGAAGGCGTTGAGCGCTTATCACCTTTTACCATTCCGTCATTCCTGGTGAACCTCGCCGCTGGCCAGGTGGCGCTAAAACATCAATTCAAGGGGCCGCTGGGCGCACCAGTCACCGCGTGTGCAGCAGGCGTGCAGGCGATTGGCGATGCTGCCAGGCTAATCCATGCGAATGAGGCTGACATTGTCATTTGCGGTGGCGCCGAAGCCTGTATCGACAAAGTAAGCCTGGGCGGCTTTGCCGCAGCCAAAGCGCTGAGTAGCCGGTATGCAGATACCCCCGAGCAAGCCTCAAGGCCATTTGATCAGGACCGGGATGGATTCGTCATGGGCGAAGGCGCCGGTATTCTGGTGATTGAATCTTATGAACATGCCATGGCAAGAGGTGCCACGCCAATTGCCGAATTGGTAGGTTACGGCACCACTTCGGATGCCTACCACATCACCTCCAGCCCGGAAGATGGTTCCGGTGCGGCGCGGGCAATGTCGATAGCCTTGAATCAGGCAGGATTAACACCCGCTGCAATTGATCACATCAATGCGCATGCCACCTCTACCCCTGTCGGTGATGCAGGTGAACTGGCGGCGATCAAGCGTGTATTTGGAACTCAGGATGCCCCAGTTATCAGTGCCACCAAATCTTCTACCGGTCACTTACTGGGTGCAGCGGGCGGGCTGGAAGCTATCTTCACCATTAAAGCCATTCAAACCCAATACTGCCCGCCAACTATTAATCTTGAGAAAGCTGACGAACGCGCCAGTGGACTGACTATTGTCGGCCAACAACCTCTAGTCAAGAACATTGACTATGCCTTATCCAATGGCTTTGGCTTCGGCGGCGTCAATGCGTCAGTGATTTTCAAACGCTTCTATTTTTAACAGTCGCACGCTTTACCAACAACGTGGCAATTAACCAACCAATCAATAGGGGAAACTAAATGAACTACGCACCAAAAGACCTGAAATTTAATGGTGAAGAACGCTTCATCAAACTGGCGAATGGAGAAACCATACGTGTGATAAAAACCGGCCAGGGCGCGCCGCTTTTACTGATGCACACCATACGCACGCAGATTGAGTTTTTTAGCGAGATGATCCCATTCTATGCAAAAAACTACACTGTTTACGCCGTCGACTTGCCTGGGCACGGCCTGTCATCCATTAACAAATCAATCAATTATGATGAACCTTATTTGAGGAATGCATTGATTGAAGTCATCAACCAGTTAGGACTAAACAACCTGACGCTGGTAGGCGAGTCTATCGGTGCAACGCTCGCACTCACCATCGCAGCCACCCTGCCGGAGAAAATCAAGCAGGTGTTTGCGGTAAATACTTATGACTATGAAACCCGGTATGCCGATGGCATCCGTCGGGGCAACTTTATTGCTAACTTCATATTGTGGAATTATTCTATTCCTGTGCATGGTGCCATCTTCGCAGCGTTAGAAAACCGCTTTTTCTTGAGCCTGGTGATGAATGGCGGCGTGACCAATATCAAGAGAATACCGACCTGGCTAATGAAACTATTTGATCAGACAGGTCACAGGCCAGGTTATAAGTTTCTTGGCAGAAATCTCCTGAAAAACTGGCGAAGTTGGTCTAAAGCATCTGAGCTTTATGCGCAGGTGAAATGCCCGGTCATTTTGGTATATGGCGAGTTTGATTGGTCAACCCAGCAGGAAAGATCGCGTACATTAAATCAATTACCTGCTGCCACATTGCAGACAATTGCCGGTGCCGGTCATTTTCTCAGCATTGATAACCCGGAAGCGCTTAAATTGGTTTTCAAATAAGTGTTAAATTGACTGTTGGCTAAGCCGCTCAGCCATATGTTTTTTCAATTAACCCTTTTAAATAATTCATATCGCCGAATGTTTTTGAGGCGCCGGCATTGATGAGTTTCTCTGCAGGGAAAGTGCCGGTATAACCGAACACATTCATTCCCGCAGCCACTGCGGCAGTGACGCCTATATGCGTGTCTTCTATCACCAGAACATTCTCGGGAGACACGCCATTGGCTTTGGCTGCATGCAAGTAAATATCGGGCGCTGGTTTCGGTGCGGCAACCAGGCTGGAAGTAAAAATCTTTCCATCAAACCTGTTAAAAAGTGTTGTCTTTTTGAGCATCAAACGTACTTTCTCTGGTGAGCTATTTGAAGCCAGGCAGAATGGCACATTGAGATCATCAATCGCTTTTTCAACATTTTTGACTGCTTTCAAATCTCGCTCCAGCGCTTCTATACTCATGGCATTGAATGACTTGAAAAAGTCATCCGGAAGTGTGAAATTGTGATGCTGATATAAAAGCGCTTTGACTACGCTCATGCCACTGCCTACATATTTGGCGACAAACTCTTCGTGTGGAATGGATAGACCATAACCTTGCAAGATATCTAAAAATATTTGATTAGTGATGGGCTCGCTGTCCACCAGTACACCATCACAATCAAAGATGACTAATTTTAATGCTTTCATTGCCTTCATTTCTCTATCAATCCGCTAAAGATTTAAGTCCGACAAATCCTACATCAATAGCAGTGAATGCCTGATAAATTTAATAATCCTGTTTGATTATTCTGCAACCGTTGGGACCGAAAGTGGAAGCTATATAGGATTCCCGTGTTTGGTTACCGGCACCGCGGTAGTTCCTGAGGAGCTACCGCATCTATGTCCACAGTACGCCCAGATTAATATCATAGTAAAAGGACTAAAAAAATGATGATTAGCCAATGGATGACCTCTCAGGTTGCTACCGCCTCCCCTCAAGATTCTCTCAAATTTGCTGCACAACTCATGGAAGAAAATGATTTCGATGCGATACCCGTTTGTGAAAACGGCCGTTTGGTTGGCATGCTTTCAATCAGAGATATCGCCATCAAAGCAGTTGCCCATGGACGATCCCTCGAAGAAACTAAAGTTGCGCAGTGCATGGCTGTTGAGGCGAAATATGTGTTTGCTGATCAGGCCACGTCGTATGTCATCAACTTTATGATTGAGCAGCAGCTCAAAAGTTTGCTGGTATTAGACAGGGATTACGAATTAGTTGGCATCGTCTGCCTCGAAGACCTGGATATCTCCAACAAAATCACAGGTTCTTTTAGTATCAAAAATAAAGCCCCTATAGAAGTTGTCACGTCTCAATGGCAAAAACCTAGTACCCATAAAAATTACCAGAACCTGGTTCAGGCCTAGACTTATTGATTAACACTTAAACCTGAGTTAAAAAATAATGAAAAAAATCACTCTATTCGCACTCGCTTTTGTACTTACCAATTCTTTTAATACTAATGCTGACACCCTGGGTTTTGCGGTAGGTAGTTACGATTTCGATGGATCCCGTTCTGCGACAGATTTTCGTGTTGATTATGAATATGATACTTCAGTCATCGTTGATCATTTAAAACCATGGCTAGGCGTGCAAGCGACCACCGATGGTTCGCTGTGGCTAGGCGGCGGCGTGTTGTATGATTGGCAGTTTGCTGATACCTGGCACCTGAAGCCTGGTTTGGGTGTGGGGTATTACAGTCGCGGAAGCAGTGATCTCGACTTGGGCCATCCGGTTGAGTTCCGTTCACAGCTCGAGATTGCAAAAGATATCAATGCACAAAATAGCCTAGGTTTGGCAGTCAGCCACTTGTCCAACGCCGATTTGGATGATAGAAATCCTGGTGTAGAAGTGCTGAGCTTGTACTGGCACTACAACTTTTAAGCCCAAGCGCTCTAAGTATAAATTTTCACCTTTCAGTTCATAAGCAAAAAGCCCCTGTTTCCCGGGGCTTTTTCATCAGATGATTGATATCAGCTTAATCTGTATTGACATCATCACTGTCCTGGTCTGCTGTAGATTTCAGATCCGGGTTATTGATCACCTCTGGGCTCAAGAGGTTAGAATCAGATCCATCCTGGTTATTAATAATTTCTGGATTCAGAATATCTGGATTAGCCATATTTAACTCCTAGGTTATTGGTCAGAGGTTTTCCCCTAACACACAGGATATGGAAGTTTCTGTTAGCTGCTTATCAGAAAAAGTCTGATAAGCGCGTAAGAATCATCCTTGATTATGCCTCCCCCATACCTTTGCGACACTGAGCTTTATTCATTCAAGCAAAGTCATCATCAATGGGCAGAAGGTGGCATCTTACGAATTTTGGCCACCTGTTTGGCATCAGTCGCATCCAGATTGTGATTCCAACCCTTTTGCATAAAAGTCACCAACTGGGCAACCTCTGTATCATTCAGTATATGGCGGAATTTTGGCATATTGTACGGAGCTGCAACACCCTGCGGTTTTAGCTGGGGCGAGCCGTTCAGGATGACATTAATCAATGAAGATGGGTCCGGATCCATCACTGCCGGATTTCCGGCAAGCGGTGATAAATAAGGAGCGACACCCTGACCATTCTGGCTATGACAGGCAGCACAATATTGTTGATATAACTTGGCACCGGGATACTTTTCTGGCTCTTTGAATTGCGCTAGCGTAGCAGAGGGGTCGTATTTATAAGGCTTTTGGCCTTTATCATCTGAGCCTTTTATTGTTTTTAAATAGCTGGACATTGCGGTTAAGTCTTCAAGCGTCATGCCTTCTGTACTGTTATTAATCACGGGGGTCATGGTACCGAAAGCGGAACTATGCTGATTAGCGCCTGATTTGAGGTAAACAACGATGTCGCTTTCTGACCATCGGCCAAGGCCGGTGTTATGGTCGCCACGTAAGTTGGTCGCAGACCAGCCTTCGAGTGTTTCACCACTTAAAAATTTACCTGATTCATGGGTAAGCCCTTTTTCCTGAAATGCCAAGCCACGGGGAGTGTGGCAAGCGCCACAATGTCCTAATCCCTGCACAAGATAAGCTCCACGATTCCAGTTTGCATCCTTGTCAGGATCAGGTTTGTATGTCTCTTTATCCAGAAAAAATGCATTCCAGATCGCCAACGGAAATCTGTAATTCAAGGGCCAAGGAATTTCACTGGCTTTGTTTGCCTGCCGCACAGGTTTGACGCCATGCTTGAAATAAAGATACAAGTAATGAATGTCAGTATCACTGACTTTGGCATAAGAAGGATACGGCATGGCCGGATACAGATGGTGGCCATCTTTTGCCACACCACGACGTAGCGCTTTGGCAAAATCAGATTCCGTATATTTACCTATGCCGGTTTCAGGGTCTGGAGTGATATTCGTAGTGTAAATGGCACCAACCGGGGTAAGCATGGGTAGCCCGCCGGCAAAATCTTTGCCATGTGGAGCCGTATGGCAAGATACACAATCGCCCACCCGTGCCAGGTATTCTCCTTTCTTAATGTCTGCCGGACTGATGGCAAAGACATTCAGGGAAAAACTGAAAGCGATGATGGTGGCGCATATGTTCATCAAACCTGATGTTATCTTCATCATGGCTCCTATGCTTGTAGTTGATTGCCAATTGGCAGTTTACGGATGCGTTTTCCGGTTGCCGAGAACACCGCATTTGCCAGGGCAGCACCAATAGCCGCCGTACCTGGTTCACCGATGCCACCAGGCGCTTCGGCGCTTTTGATCAAATGGATATCAAACACGGGCGCTTCATTGATGCGCATTACACGATAGTCATTAAAGTTGGTTTGTTCCACGCGTCCATTTTTGATGGTGATTTCGTTGTAGAGCACAGCACTGAGACCAAATATCACGCCGCCTTCAATTTGGGCTAATACCGTATTGGGATTAACCGTCAACCCGCAATCCACCGCGCATACCACTTTATCTACTTTGACTTCACCCTGTGGGTTCACAGTGATTTCTACTATCATCGCCAGGTAGCTGCCGAAGGCATGCATGACAGAAACGCCACGGCCTTTTCCTTTTGCCAACGGCTTGCCCCAGTCACTTTTGCTTACAGCAAGTTGCAAAGCGTTTTTCAGCCTTGGAGTTTTATTCAACAGTTCAAGACGGTATTTGACCGGGTCGACTTTAGCCAGGGCTGCCAGTTCATCGATAAAACTCTCGACCACAAAAGTACCCCGGGTAGGGCCTACACCGCGCCAGAATGCCGTGGGTACGTCGCGGGGTTCAACACGCACATAATCGACATACAGATTAGGCAATTCATAAGGAGGGTCAGCAGACACTTCTACTGCATCAGGGTCCACACCATTTTTGACTGCTGGCGGTGCAAATCTCGCCATGACTGAAGAACCTACAATCCGGTGCGACCAGGAAACGGGTTTGCCTTTCGCGTCCAGGCCCGCTGAAATACGATCAAAGTAATAGGGCCGGAACATATCGTGCTGGATATCCTCTTCGCGTGTCCAGATGACCTTGACTGGCCCTTTGACTTGCTTGGCGATTTTGACAGCTTGCACGACACCATCGAACTCCAGCCTTCTGCCAAAACCGCCCCCAATCAGGAAGTTATGCAGCCTGACTTTTTCAACGGCAATACCTAGCGTTTTTGCAGCCATTCCCTGCGCAAAAGTCGGTATCTGGGTGCCTACCCAGATGTCGCAACCTGAAGCGCCGACTTCTACCGTGCAGTTCATGGGTTCCATCGTCGCATGTGCCAGAAATGGTTGCTCATATTCCACACTCAGGGTTTTATCGGCTTTTTTAAATGCACTGGCGGCATTACCTTCTTTTTTGGCGACCGCGCCTGGTTTTTTGGATGCATCCCGCAAGTCCTGGATCAGATCACCCGTTTTCACCGCAGTGCTTTTACCTTCATCCCATTTGATTTCTAGCGCACCTAAGCCGCGCTTGGCCGCCCAGGTATGAATGCCAATCACGGCAACAGCATTATCCACCTTGACCACCTGAAGGACTCCAGGCATCTTCAAGGCACGACTATCATCCACGCTAATCAACTTTCCACCGAACACCGGGCTGGTGGCGATTACTGCGAACTTCACTTTGTCCGGATGCGCATCAATACCAAATTTGGCCAAACCATTTACTTTATCGGGGGTATCTAATCTTTTGGCCGAGGTACCGATGACTTTGAAATCTTTGGGGTCTTTGAGAGCAACTTTAGTGGGGACAGGTAATGCACTGGCAACTTTTACCAGTTCACCATAACCCAATTTTCGACCTGACGCTTCATGATAGATCACCCCTGACCTGGCTTGGCAGGTAGATTCATCTACTTTCCATTTCTGGGCAGCAGCAGTCACCAGCAGTGAGCGGCAAACAGCCCCAGCCTGGCGCAGCGGATCCCACATTGCGCGGATAGAAGTTGACCCGCCTGTGACTTGTGCACCCAGCATCGCGTCTCCATAAAGCTTGTCATTCGGCGGGGCATGCTCCAGCTTCACCGTTTGCACATCGACTTCAAGCTCCTCAGCCAGCAACATGGGCAGTGAGGTATAGACACCCTGGCCCATTTCAACCTTGGGCATAATCATGGTGACTTCACCATTCGTATCAATCTTGATGAAGGCATTCGGCGCTAACACATTCTTGCCAGCCTCAAGCTCATCATAGGACTGTGTTTGTTTACCCTGGCTCAAGGCGGGCATACTGATACTGAGCACCATACCACCCGCTGTTGTGGCACTAACCGAGGCGGCAAACTTGAGGAAATTTCTGCGTGGAGGATTGGCAACAATATATTTATCGGCCAGGCCCTGAATTAATCCTTGCGACATAATCAGGCTCCTTCTTTCGCGGCAACTTTGATTGCGGCACGTATGCGTGGATAAGTCCCGCACCGGCAAATGTTGCCTGCCATCGCGGTGTCTATCTGTTCATCATTGGGATGAGGATGTTGTCCGAGTAAAGAACATGCAGACATGATCTGGCCGGACTGGCAATAACCACACTGCATGACCTCGAGGTCGAGCCAGGCTTTCTGGATAGATTTACCAGCAGAAGTTTCACCCACCGCTTCTATGGTGGTGATTTTCTTGTCACCGATTGCTGAGATAGGCAGTACACAAGAGCGGGCCCCCTGCCCATCGATATGAACGGTGCATGCGCCACATTGCGCGATACCACAGCCAAACTTGGTCCCTGTCAGACCGATGATATCTCTGATCACCCAAAGGAGAGGCATGTCATCTGGCGCATCCACCTGGTGGGTGGTGCCATTAATATTCAGTGTCGCCATAGTCGGATCTTCCTTGAAAGAAGTGCATCACTGAGTGATGTCTTATATTAAATCTGATTTTATTTACAACATTAGAGTGGATTAATTCAAACGTCGAATCAAGCAAAAATTTATTAAATCATTGCCTAAAACAATATTCCTGACTCTATCAGTCTTAATTGATAGAGGCAGGAACTCGAATTAAGTTTGAATTATCTCTCCTGTCCAGAAGAGACAAGATGGAAGGCGAGCAGTTATTAGTCTAGTAAGAATTTAGGTGTTTGCGGGTAAACACTTAATCGGCTGAGACTGATGGAATTTTATGAATACTTAAATCGGCGCCATCAAACTCAGCCTCTGCATCCAGGCGGATGCCGACAAGTTTTTTCAGCAAACCATACACAATACCGCCGCCAATGAATGCGACAGTGATACCAGCAATAGTACCGAGCAACTGGCTTACCAGGCTGACGCCACCCAACCCGCCTAAACTGGCACTGCCGAAAATACCGGCTGCTATACCACCCCAGGCACCGCATAAACCATGCAACGGCCATACACCTAATACATCATCAATTTTCAGGCGATTTTGTGTCATGGTAAACGCCCAGACAAAGATAACACCAGCTACACCACCGGTGACCAAGGCGCCAAGCGGATGCATCACATCTGAACCGGCACAGACAGCAACCAGGCCAGCCAAAGGGCCGTTGTGCACAAAGCCAGGGTCATTTTTACCGAGTACGAGTGCAGCCAGAGTGCCTCCGGCCAACGCCATCAGCGAATTGACGGCTACCAGGCCTGAAATGTTTTGGATAGCTTGCGCGGACATCACATTAAAGCCAAACCAGCCGACGGTCAGTATCCATGCGCCTAATGCCAGGAAAGGAATATTGGAAGGTGGATAAGCATGCAATCTGCCTTCTTTAGTATAGCGTCCACTGCGGGCGCCTAATAGCATCACCGCTGCCAGAGCAATCCAGCCGCCCATCGCGTGTACGACAATCGAACCTGCAAAGTCATGGAAGCTGGCGCCAAAGCTGGACTTTAACCACTCCTGGAAACCAAAATGGTTGTTCCAGGCGATCCCTTCAAAAAAGGGATAGACGAAACCGACAATCAGGAAGGTTGCTGCCATTTGCGGATTAAACTTGGCGCGCTCGGCAATGCCACCGGAAACAATCGCCGGAATGGCTGCTGCAAAGGTCAGCAGGAAAAAGAATTTAACGAGGTCATAACCGCTTTTAGCTGCCAGGACATCAGCGCCACTAAAGAAATTGATGCCATAGGCGATGCTGTAGCCAATGAAAAAGTAGGCAATGGTGGATACGCAAAAATCCACCATGATTTTGACCAGTGCGTTGACCTGGTTTTTTTGACGCACTGTACCTACTTCCAAAAATGCAAAACCGGCATGCATCGCGAGCACCATGATGGCCCCCAGTAATACAAACAAGACGTCATTAGCGGACACTAATGCTTCCATTTTCGCTCTCCGAATTTAATTATATAAAGATGACGTTTTGCCTTTTGGCACGCCTTTTTAAAAATTCGCAGTGAATAAGCAATTATCAGACCATTATTACATGGTTGATTTTAAAGAATAAAGTTTTAGGCTCACTTGAAAAATGCACCAATATTGCACCTTATAAAGTGCATTGCACTTTTTTAGTGCGATTTTGGATTACATGATTTCGGAAGGTTGAAGCTGCTTGAACATCTCTTCGGCATCTGGGTGTGCGGCCCAGAAATAATAGAACTCACGCACCGCATTCAAAAATAAATGCCGGGTATGCTTGAGGTTAAATAAGGGCAAAGTAGCATCCGCCGTAATTCGAAATGCATTTTTCTCCGACAGAGGCGCATCACGTAACCTCAGCAACATTAACTTGGCCATACGTGTACGCACTTCAATATCCATATCCTGTTTTTGCTCCATGGATTTAAGCGCTTTAACGTATCCATTCAGTGCCCATAGTTCTGAAGTGGCAAATTTTTCGGCTTGCAAAGCAGGCCATACCGATTGCAGATCAATGACAGCCGGTTGCCAGCCGATAAGATGTAACTCAAAGCCAACAGTATCCGCATACTGCATGACCGCTTTAACATCGCCACGCCAGAAAGGATAAAACTCACGGATAATGGTAAGCAGCTCAGGCCAACGCTGTGCAGGTTGATCTTCGAGAAAATCGTCCACCGCTTTACGGTAAACCGCACTGGTAGACTCTTGATTTTCCAGCATTGGGCACAATTCACTCAATATGGCATCGCGTTGTGCCATGATGGCTTCATCTGCTCCCTTGGCATGCAATAAATTATAATAAGCCTGGATAGCGTCTGTTTCGCGTGATGAACTCATAGCAAACTGTAGTGAATTAGAGGATAAGAAATGAAGATTTTGGAACGGACTCACTTGTATCATACACCCAAATGCGGCTCCGGCTCACAGGAGAAATCGAATGGCTGAATGGTCACTGCTGGCACTCATAGTCGCTGGCGCCTGGTTCTGGATGGACTCTGTTTCCAAACGGGAAATTGCCCTGAAAATCGGCCGTCAACTGGCTGATCGCTGCAACTTGCAATTTCTCGATGAAACCGTTGCAGGCTCACGTGTTGGCTTCTCCCGCGACACCAATGGCCGCGTACAGATACTACGCACTTATACTTTTGATGTCTCCAGCCATGGGATTGAACGCATGGCCTGTCATTTGCAATTACGCGGCGGTCAGCTGGTTGCCTGGCATATTCCGCCATACGCAACCCAATAATGCATATTGGACGGTTTGCCCCCTCGCCTACCGGCCCTTTGCATTTCGGCTCGCTGGTCGCAGCGGTCGCGAGCTATTGCGATGCCAAAAGCCGTGGCGGAAAATGGCTGTTGCGGATTGAGGATGTAGACCAAACCCGCAAAATGGCAGGTGCCAGTGAAGAGATCATCCATACCCTTGAACATTATGGGTTTGTATGGGATGACGAAATTACCTATCAAAGCCAGCGAACCGCACTATATGAAGAAGCGCTAAACCGGCTTCGTGACAAACACCTGGCTTACCCCTGCACCTGTTCCCGCAAGGAAATTGCGGATTCCAGCAGCATACATGGTATTGAAGGGGCCATTTATCCCGGCACCTGCTTATCACACCCGATAAAACATGATTTCCCGGCAGCATGGCGTCTGAAAACAAAAGAATCACTGATTACCTTTCAAGACCTCTTTCAAGGCAGAATTCAGCACAATATGGCCCGGGAAATTGGTGATTTTGTCATCAAACGTTCCGATGGTTTATACAGCTACCAGCTTGCCGTCGTAGTAGACGATGCAATGCAAGGTGTCACGCATGTGGTACGCGGTGCTGATCTTCTCAATTCCACCACCCGTCAGATTTATCTGCAACAACTGTTAGGCTATCCAACACCAGTGTACGCGCATATCCCGCTGGTATTGAATGCTGATGGGCAAAAATTGAGCAAGCAGACGCTCGCTGATTCATTGCCCAAAGATGAAGTCATTGCAACGTTGCTGAAAGCTTTCCGTTTTTTGCCTAACCTCCCCACACATCCCCCAGCCTTTAAAACGCTTCCCGATTTGTGGCAATGGGCACTGGATAACTGGCAACCTTTTGATAGCGTATGGTGACTTAGCATTACCAACCGCTCACTAATGATTGATAATTGTTATCAACTTAATTATTATTTCGATAATTTTTTAAAATGATCACAACAATGAAAACACCCTTATCGCTTAAGCTAACTCCTCAACCAGTCCTCAATGCATTAGGTTTGCTTTTAAGCTCATCTATTCTTTCAATATCGAGTCTGGCCGCAGCGGAAACTAGCCCCCAGGAATTAAAGGAAGTGGAAGTCACCGCAGAAAAAGAAAGTGATACTAAACCGGTTAAAGGTTACCAGGCCAAACGCTCTACAACTGCAACCCGTACCGATTCCGAGCTTGTAGATGTCCCTCAAGCCATTACCGTTATCACACGTGATTTTATCCAGGATCAATCCATGCAAAGCATCGCGGATGCTGTGCGTTATGTTCCTGGCGTTCAGGCGGCGCAAGGCGAAGGAAACCGCGACCAGTTGGTGCTGCGCGGTAACCAGACCACCGGAGATTTGTTCGTAGATGGTTTGAGAGATGACATTCAGACCTACCGCGACCTCTACAATACAGACCGTATCGAAGTACTCAAGGGTGCAAATGGCATGATCTTCGGACGCGGCGGCGCAGGTGGTGTAGTTAACCGTGTCAGCAAAAAAGCTGGTTGGGACCCAGTTAGGGATATCAGCGTAAGTTACGGCAGCTTTGAGCATCGCCGCATTGCGGCAGATTACGGACAAGGCCTTTCTGATGAACTGGCGTTCAGGCTGAATGCAGTTTATGAAAACTCAAACTCCTACCGTGATGGTGTTGAGCTGAGACGCTACGGTATTACGCCGACATTTACCATCAGACCTGGCGACAAGACACAGATCGAACTGAGTGCTGAATACTTTAAAGATGAGCGGATTGCTGATCGTGGTGTGCCTGCACAGGCAACTCGCACAGGCACTTTGACGACCTCAAATGCAGACTTCAATCGCCGTCCATACAAAATTGGTGATTATGATCAGTTTTTCGGCAATGCAAAGCTGAGTCCGACAGAAATCGAAACCGTGGCTTTTAACGGCGCCATCAGTCATGCTTTTGATAATGGTGTGCAAGTTAAAAACAGCACCAGATTGGCTTTTTATGACAAGTTTTATCAGAATGTGTTTGCTAACAGCCCGGTCAGCACGAATGGACAGCTGAGCCTTGCGGCCTACAGAGATGAAACTAAACGTGAGAATCTGATTAATCAGACAGACATTACTTATGATCTAAAAACGGGTGCGATCGCGCACAAACTGCTTGGTGGGGTTGAAATTAATGTGCAAGATACGCGTAACAATCGTACTGCGCCAAGTAACACGGCCGATGACAATGGGACCTTTGTCAGCAACTTGAGTGCCCAATCGCCATTCGGGACGCCTTTGAATTTCAACCGACTGGTCAGAAATCAGCAAAGTGATTTCACCGTCATGGGCGTTTATTTACAGGATCAAATTGTATTCAATCCTCAATGGCAAGCGGTTGTCGGGTTGCGGCATGACCATATTGATACGGACTTCACTAACTTAGTGAGTAACCAAAAGATAAATGTATCAAACAATTTATTGTCACCACGTGCCGGGTTGATTTTCAAACCCAGCGATAACAGTTCAATCTATGCAAGCTACAGCACCTCTTATGTGCCGCGCGCGGGCGATCAACTGATTGGCCTAACGGTCACAGCAGCCAGCTTTAAACCTGAAAAGTTTGTAAATAAAGAAATTGGCGTGAAGTGGGATATCTTGCCGTCTTTAGCACTGTCAGCAGCATTGTTTGAACTTGAGCGGGAAAACGTGCAAGTGGCTAACCCAAATAATGCAACGCAGCAAATTCTGGTAGATGGTCAGGAGACTAAAGGCATTGAGCTTGGTTTGAGTGGAAAAGTCACTGACCAGTGGCAAGTCATGGGCGCGTTCACCTTGCAAGAAGGTGAAATCACCAAACAGCAAGGAGCTGGTAACGGCGCCATTCTAGCTGGTAGTGACCTCACATTGACGCCAACCCGCACCTTCTCTTTGTGGAACAAATATCAGATCAATGAGATGTGGGCAGTGGCGCTCGGCATGGTCAGCCGTTCAGAAATGTATGCGGCATTGCCTACGGCCAGCCAAAGCACACTCTTACCTGGCTACACCCGGTTTGATGCCGCGATTTTTGCGAAAATCAGCCCAAAATGGGATGCGCAAATCAACATTGAAAACCTGACTAATAAAGACTATGCCTTGTATGCGCATAACAATAACAACATCAGCCCCGGTGCACCCCTCAATGCGCGTGCAACCTTAAATTACCATTTCTAAGGGTAGACTACCCGTGACTGAAAGCCCGCCAACAGCGGGCTTTTTTTATTTAGCCCATCAGACAGCCTAACCTTCAATGTTAAAATATCAGCTATGACTAGAGACCTATTACATCCATTCATCTTTGACCACTCCGCGGTGCGCGGCAACTGTGTGCACCTTGATCAAAGCCTGTTTAATGCGCTTGAACACCAACCATTACCACCCGCCTTGAAAAAAGTGATCGGCGAGTTTATGGCGGCCAGTGTGCTATTAACGTCTACGCTAAAAATGCAAGGCAAGTTAATTTTGCAATTGCAAAGCCAGGGTGCATTGCAGTTACTGGTGGTTGAATGTACTTCTGAGCTTGATATCCGTGCCACAGCTAAAGTGCACGAAGAGTTACACGGCGACACGCTGAGCAACTGGCTTGAGCAAGGGCATTTAGTGATTACGCTGATGCCGGAGGAAGGCGAGCCTTATCAGGGTATTGTGCCAATTGAAGGTGACAGCATTGCCAGTATGCTTGAAAACTACATGCTCCGTTCGCAGCAAATCGACACCAAATTGTGGCTGACGGCCGAAGGTGACAGAGCTGCTGGTTTATTGGTGCAAAAACTGCCGCAACAACAAGAGCATGACCTCGATCACTGGAACCGGGTGCAGCATTTGGCTAATACGGTGACCAATCGCGAGTTACTGGATTTAGACACTGAAACTTTGTTACAGCGCCTGTTTGTTGAGGAGGATATCCGTTTGTTTGAAGCGCGTGATATCCGTGCTTTTTGCAGTTGCTCACAAGCCAATGTGGCCAATATGTTGCAGTTACTGGGTCTGGCGGAAGTACGAAGCGTTCTTGATGAGCAAGGCAGCATTCAGATTCAATGCGACTTTTGCAACAAGCAATATGTGGTCGATGAGCAGGAAGCGCTCGCTTTATTTGATGACAACGATGACCACGGAGTGACGCATTAAATCAGCGCACCGGATGATTTAGTTCAACCTGGCACTCGCTGACGCTGGCACTCGAACAAGGCAACTGCCGTTGCCGCGGCGGCATTCAGTGATTCCAATGCCAGAACGCCTTGATGCGCCATCGGGATACTCACACATGCACTCACCATATTCTGCAATGCCTCCGAAATACCGGCGCCTTCATTACCTACTGCAAAGAGGACTGGCCCACTTAACGCTTGATCGTAGAGGTTTTCTCCCTGCATAGTCAATGCGAGTGTTTTACCGGCGAACTGCTGGGCCACTTCCACAGCATCCACGTTTTCGACTAACGGTAATACCAATTGCGCACCCTGGCCACCACGTAAGGCTTTTGGTGACCAGGCATCGGTACAGCCTTTCGTCAGATAAGCAGCCTGCACCCCGGCAGCGGCAGCGGTACGCAATATACTGCCGAGGTTACCGGGATCCTGGATATTTTCAATTAACAGGGCAAAATTTATTGTTTCCGGCAACGCGATCTCCGGTACAGGTACTAATGCCATGATGCCGCTGCTGCTGGATACCGGCGTCAGATCAGCAAACATCAGCGTCGGTACCATGATGGTGTCTACATCAACCAGGTGCTGCATCAGGTTGGATGCCTCCAGGCTGCTTTTCCCCTCAGGAATAATCATCAACTGCGGCTCACCTTGTGTTTGCAGGTAGCCTTCGATCAAATGCACACCTTCCAGTAATGTTAAACCACTGCTTTTACGTTCGCGTGCATTATCAGCCAGCTTGCGCAAGTGTTTGTAGACGGGATTATCGCGGGAAGTGATATGTTTAAATGCCATGCCGGCATTGTACGTGAGTCACGCATGGAGTGACAGAAGCAGGCACCACCTACGGGAAAGTCGCCTCAGGATTCGCGTATAATTCAGGCTATGGCTAAGAAACTTGATTTAGAACGTATTCTGCAACGTCAAGGCTTCGGCACACGTAAAATGTGTCGCATCTTGATTATTAATGAAGAAGTGACCGTGAATGGGGAATTGTGCAATGACCCGGACGCGACTTTTGAACTCGAAAACCTGCAATTCACCATTGAGGGCGAACCTTGGGAATACCGCGAGCACAGTTATCTCATGATGCACAAACCGGCACATCACGAATGCTCGCACAAAACGCAATTTCACCCCACCATCTATTCTTTGCTGCCACTACCCCTGGTTGAGCGTGGCATCCAGTGCATAGGCCGGCTGGACGAAGATACCACCGGTTTGATTTTACTCTCGGATGACGGCCAGTTTATTCACAAGATCAGTTCACCCAAGCACCATGTACCAAAAATCTATGAAGTGACTTGCAAACATCCCATCAGTGACGAGGACCTGCAAGGATTGCTGGCAGGCGTAAAGCTGATAGACGAAGATCAAACGATTGTCGCACTCGAAATTACACGCGTGACAGAATCGATTATTCACATGACTTTGGCAGAAGGTAAGTATCACCAGGTTAAACGTATGATTGCTGCGATTGGAAACCGGGTAGATTACTTGAAGCGTATCAAAATTGGACGCCTTGAATTACCACAGAATTTACAGCCTGGTGAATGGCGCTGGTTAACTGCACAAGACCTTGACGCACTTAAACCTTAATCTATAAATCTCAGAAAATTAATATAAGAAAGCGCTTTATGACCTGGTTAATATTGATAGTTGCCGGTTTATTTGAAACGGCCTGGGCGATTGGGTTGAAATATACCGATGGCTTTTCACGTTTCTGGCCATCGTTGTGGACTATCGTGGCGATGGTGATTAGCGTCTGGTTATTGGGGCTTTGCGTTAAAACTTTACCGGTAGGTACTGCTTACGTTATCTGGGTCGGTATCGGTGCCGTCGGCACGGTCATTTTAGGTATTTTGTTATTTAACGAGCCAGTGTCTGCGTTGCGGATTATCAGCTTGCTGCTGATTATTGCCGGGATGATAGGCCTTAAGCTGGCTAGCTGATTAAGATTAGATTGATTGGCCGCCTTGATCTGGCGGCCTTGATTGCGCAAATTAAATCTTAATCATGCCGGTGACCTCGGCCATGATGCCCGTGTCTCTTGCCCTTTTTACCACGATAGCGTTTCCCATGTGGATCAGGCTCATCGATCTCTTTGCCAATCACAGCTCCACCTGCACCGCCTAAACCTGCGCCTACCACTGCACCTGCGGTTGTGCCACTTACTGTACGCCCAACCGCAGCGCCGGTTGCACCACCCGCGGCCCCACCAATAATAGCGCCAGTTTTACCACCACGGCCTGTAGTCACTGCACCACCTAATCCACCGCCAACTGCACCACCCACAATCTCACCGGTGCTACCACCAAGTACACTGCCTACTGCGGTTCCCGCCGCCGCACCTAATCCGCCGCCAAGCCCGGTTTCAACGTTACCAGCCATGGCTGGTGATGACAGTAGTGCGATGATGCATACCGTTATAAGTTTCATTTTTATCCCTTATCGCCTGTTTCAATGTGTATTATTTTAAACTGTAACTTATTTTCACTTATTGGTTTTTATAATGCTTTATGACTGTTAATAATTTTTTAGCTTTTTTGTTTATATTGATCAATTTGAGCGGTTGCTCAGACCCCATGTCGCCGCTCGCGGAACAAACTATTGTGCGCAGTTTTGACCCAGCCCAACATTTGGGAACCTGGTATGAAATAGCGAGATTGGATAATAGATTTGAAAAGGGCCTCGAACAGGTCACCGCAAATTATACCTTGCAGGATGATGGCTCAATTAAAGTAGTGAATCGTGGGTTTGACCCGCAAAAGAAAGACTGGAGCGAAGCAGTAGGCAAAGCCAAATTTATTGATCCGGCCAATGCAGATGGCAGCCGAACTGGCCGCTTGAAAGTATCTTTCTTTGGGCCTTTTTATGGCGATTACAATATTCTTATCGTAGATAAGCCATATTACAACTACGCGCTGGTAAGTAGCGGCAGTGAATATCTATGGATTTTGTCACGCACACCCCAACTCACCTACCCAATCAAACAACATTTAATTGCGAAGGCAAAAGAGCTTGGATTTGCGACTGAAAAGCTATTGTTCATCCGACAAGCCAACCAGGCCGAGTACGAATCCGGTCGACATGTGATGCCCCAGCAACATTAACTCCTGCTTGGAAGAACTTCGGGAGGGTTGTCCCTCCCGATCTGTTCATTGCTGTGATTCTACAGAACCGGTGGCAGCAGGTGCTGACTTTTCCATTGCAGCTTCTGAGTCTGCTGGTACAGCAGCCAATTCGTAACGCCATTGACCTAACACCGCATAGACGCCATCAGACTCTTTTGCAATTTGAGTTGCCACTTCGGCATCCTGTTTGGAACCAACCAAACCAGATAATTGCACGACACCTTTAGCATCAGAATCCACTTGTAAAGTTGAAGTGTCGATACCATGACTTTGCAAGCTGGTTTTAACGTTTTGCACGACAGTGTCGCTAGGCAAAAACTTGTACATTGCTTCATTTCTGTTCACTACATCAGCCGCAGATGCAGTAGCACTGGCACCTAGTAAAGAAGCCATTAATAAACCTGTAGTCAGATAAAAATTAGTTTTTTTCATGATTTAAGTCCTTTCGTAATTTGGCAAACTGCCCATACTGCAGAGGATAATCGTGCGCAATATTTATCTTGGCAACTCACCGAAAAAAAAGAGCAAGCTACTTCTTTGGGAGAGGATACATAGCTTGCAAAGGGTGTTTCCAATTAACTTTCTTTTACTACAATTGCGTTTTTAACGGATTTCACACCTTCAACGCCAGAAACCAATTCTTCAGCTTTAGACTTAAGACTTGCATCAGATACAAACCCGCTCAACAACACTTGACCTTTATGGGTTTCTACACTGATTTTCAGTGATTTCAATGCTTCCTCTTCCAGCAGACGCGCTTTTACTTTAGTAGTAATCCAGCTATCTGACATGGCAGACTTGATTGCTTTTTGACCAGTTTTGGTTTTTAGCTCCGCATATTCTTCATAAGTTAAGCTGCCGTCATTGTCGCCATCAAAAGTTTTAAAGTCTTTATGCTTCACACCTTTGTCAGCTTTAGCTTCGGACCATGTAAGTGTCTCGTTAGCGTTTTTATCCAGGCTATTGAACTGCTGAAGATAAGGTTTATCTCCGTTTTGAACTTCATCCAAATCAAATGCAAATGCATTTAATGTAATTGTTGTAGCCAGCAAGCCACCGAAAATTATTGCATGTTTAAATGTTGTTATAGACATATTGCCTCCTATTACTTTCTATTTTTAGTTTAAGTGAGCGACAGCTCTGGTTTATGTGTGACCATAATAGAGACCAGGAGATATTAGGTCAGTCGTCTGATGACTGAATTCGATGTCAGAATATGACTACAGTGATGCCTGAATAAGATCAGGAAGAGGCAGATAGATCTCTCAGATAAGGTAGAAGCACACGTGTGCTAGCGCCTTGCAAGGGAGAACTGAAAATTTCGTAATGACCGCCAATAGATTCCACACGATTACGCAAACCGCTGATGCCGGTTGAAGCACTTTTTAATTTACTGGTGTCGAAGCCAATGCCGTTATCGGCAATTTCGACTTTGATATTCTGTTCGTCATTAAGTAAATGTACTGAAACCTTTGTAGCCTCGGCATATTTACTGCAGTTATTCAGGCTTTCTTGCACCAGCCGGTAAATAATCAAACTCAAGGTCTCGTTAATCTGCAGATCTTGTTCAGGCAGAATAACATCCATTTGCCATTGGTTTCTGTTCTCTGCTTCATTGAGCAGATTCTGCAGTGAGGCATTCAGGCCAAAGGTCTTGATCATCGATGGGTGCAGGTTTTGCACAATCTCGCGCTTGAAGTTAATACTGCGATCAAGGTATTGATTGGTTTTTTTGAGTTTTTCTGTGACTTGCGGAAAATCGTCTTTCAGGTGTTTAACCGCCCAGGATATATCCATTTTGATGGCAGTGAGCAATGACCCGAGCTCATCATGCAACTCCCTGGAAAGCTTATAGCGTTCCCTCTCTACATTGGTTTGAGCTAGTAATGCTTCGCCTTGCAGCTTATGGCGCAAAGTTTGAACATTGCGTTCGTATTCGGTGTTTTCATCGGTCAGGCGCTCATGCAATTTTGCTTTTTCAGCCAGTTCCCGCAGCAAGCGTTTGATCACCAGTACCACGAGTGAAACAAAAATCAGCGGGCAAGCCATCACAAACCAGCGCATCATGCGCCGCGTATTATTGCGGGTTTCTGCGAGCTCTGCCCGGTATTCCATTACCTGCTTTTCAAAGTGATGTGCCAGCTTTTCTATATTACGGCTTTCCTTCATGCCTGAATCCAGCTTCACAACCGCTAATGCTTTGTCAAATTGGCGTTTTTTGGCTAGATCAATGGTAACGCTCATCTCGGCAGATTTTTTGGCAATACTATTTACCATTTCTGTCATGATGGTGCGAATGGCCGGATGCCTGGTCAGGTTACTACGATCAAGTAATTTATTGATGTTATGCAAATGCGCTGTAATCTGACTGGTGGATTCGTCATAAGGCCTGAAATAAGTATCTGATCGCGTCAGCAGGTAACCGCGCTGGGCACTTTCCGCAATTGCGAGATGTGCCCGCGTCTGCCAAGTTTCCATGATTAATCGGTCCAATGTGGACAACGCATCTGTTTTTTCACTGGTATTAACAATAAGGCGGTCATTAAATACCAGCATAGCGGCGGCCAGAATCAGGCTCACGGTTAACAGGGCGACAGTATTACCGCCAAAGGTTTCACCGACCTTTTCCATTCGATCCAGCAGTGCAAGAAGATGTGTTCTAAGATTTTGCATGGTGTGATAATTGCCAGTGTTGCAATCAGCAATCAACAGGAGCCTTTTTGCGTTGTACATATTTAAAAAGTATTAACCGCATCATAGCGGTGTTATCAGTTATCAGCAATGCATAAGATTTGCCCATCCAGCATTCAGGCGCTTTGTCAGACGATTCTGACTTTCATATAGGTGTGTAACCGATAGGGATGTAATACGCCCGTGGGTACCATGACTCCATGTTGAAAACACATGGTGCTAAACTGGATAACAAAAAATCAGTTAGCATAAATCTGAAACCTTGTAGATGCTTGGCTTTCTAATCTTTAGCGTTTAGTTAAATGAAGTACAACGCTTTTTGTAATAATGTGTTTTTTAATTTCCGATAACCATCAATTAAGGAGTTAATAATGTTTAATTTTTCAAAAGACAATGTTGAACAAACAACTGACCGTTTAGCCCAACAATCTGACCAGGCAATTGAAGAGATTGCGGCTCAGGTTAAAACAACTGCAAATGATTTGCTGGATGCAGTTCAAGATACTGCTGATACAACTCAAGACAAAGCTAAAGAGTTGATTCGTACATTGAAAACCAATATTGATCGTTTAACCAATGATGAAACCGCAGCATCTATCGCTTCAAAAATCAGCGCCAGTGCTAGCCGAGTTAAAGGTCAAGTACAAGAAGAGCTTAGCCATGGCTACCAGACTGTGAAAGAAAGAACTTCAGATACAGTACAAGAGCACCCATTGGGTACTGTTTTGGCAGCCGCTGGTGTAGGTTTGCTGTTAGGATACCTATTGGGCAATAAACGCCGCGATTAACTCCTGACTAACAAGGGATATGTATGTGGGTTAACCTCCTAAAATTTACTGCTATGTTATTTTTCAATCGCAAAATATCCTCATTGACAGATAATTTGCTGACCATGCGTCATCAGGTTGCAGACTACACGGAAGAACGTGCCAACCAGATCAAGCAGGATTTTTTGGGGGAAACCGAGCGTTTAGCCACCAGTGTCATCGGGATACTGGTGGTCTTCTCAATGTTTATCTTCACTGGCCTTTTAGGTCTAATGTGGTTGTTTTCACTATTGTGGGAACACCCTAACCGTACAGTGATATTAGGTGTTGCAATGTCAATACCAATACTAATCGGCGTCATCGCCTTTTTTGCTGTGCGTAAAGTTTGGAAAAAAAAGACTTTGTTTGCAGATTCAATTTCCATGATTAGCAGCGATTGGAATTTATTCAGGACTGAAATGGTGAATGAGCAGCCGACAGAAGATCAACCTGCGCCTGAATCAAATACATCACCAAATACTGATACCATACGCTCTGCTACCCGATAACGAGAAATATAATGAAAAGAATTCTTCTGGTCGATGATCACAGTATCGTGCGCGATGGTTTGCGCAATTTGATTGAATTGGAATCTGATTTACAAGTGACTGGTGAAGCCAGTTCCGGGGCTGAAGCAATCCAGCTGGTGCGCGATAAAGAATTTGACGCCATGGTCCTGGATATTTCCATGCCAGACAAGAATGGTGTGGACACTCTGCATGAATTAAAACATGTTTCTCCTACCTTACCTGTGCTGGTTTTGAGTGGTTATGCTGAAGATCAATATGCTCTTAACCTGATGCGCAATGGCTGTAAAGGTTACCTCTCGAAAAATGCGGATTCTGACGAGATCATTCAGGCTATCCGCACGGTAGCCGCTGGCAAGCGCTATATTTCCGCCGAGCTAGCTGAATTGATGACCAACGAATTGAGTCATCCTTCTGAAAAGCAATTACATGAAACCCTGTCTGACCGCGAATTCCAGGTATTTGTAAAACTGGCAGCCGGACAGACTCCCACCGCAATCGCAGACGAATTATTTATCAGTATCAAAACGGTGAGCACTTATCGCAGTCGCATCTTGGAAAAGATGGCGATGAAATCAAATGCTGATTTAACTTACTATGCGATCAAATATGGTTTACTCAACTAGTTTTTACGCAACAAAGTTTTTTAGCGTTGAGTCTTCTGGAAACCATCAACCTCATCAGGTAGGGCAATGTAGGATTTCACTCTACAGTCAGACTTCGAAACTTTTTATACAATATCGCGGGCTAGTGATTGGTTAAATGATCATGTATAAATTATTGTTAGTTGAAGACTCTGCACTGATTCGTGATGTCATCCTTGAGATGCTCCAAGACTGTGATCAATTGGAAATTGAAGACATTGCCACGACTAGCGATGAAGCTATCGATTTCCTGAACGCCTCGGAATATGACATGATCGTGCTGGATATAGAGTTAGCCCAAGGTACGGGCTTCGATGTGGTTCGTCATGCAAAACAAAAAAACTATCCTTTTAAAATGCCGGATATTGTCATGCTGACTAATCATGGTAATAACTACTATCGCAACCTGGCAAAGGATATGGGCGTTGATTATTTCTTCGATAAGTCATTGCAGTTTGATGAATGTATGGATGTAATACAACAGCACGCAAGCCAACCTTCCTAACTATCCTGAAATGGCGATAGTGGACAACATGCCCACAAAGATCTGTATGCACCCACCATCTGGGGCAGCCATTTATATTAAAAAACCGCTTTATCTGTTTTGCAAGCAATGGTCTCTGCTATCTATATTTTTCATAGCCATATGGCTTACAGGCTGTGCCTCTATCCCGGATTCAAAGCAGACGCTTGAAGAACTCAATGCACAAACACAGACTATAGAAGTTGTTGGCGCCAAGAAACCCCTGCCCCGCGGAAAAATCAACAAAGTCTTAAAAAATTTATCGCCTGATGAGCGAATTCGTGCATCACTGGCGGAACATCTCCGCATAGAGCAAGCCATTGCCGGCAATAGTTTATATGCCGATAACAAAGTCACATTGCTGTTCAACGGTGAGGATACTTTTTCCAGCATGCGTAACGCGCTGGAAAGCGCAAAACAGCACATTCATCTTGAGTACTTCACATTTGAAGATGTAGATCTTGGCGGTATTACGCTGAAGGCGCTGCTGTTGGACAGGCTGTCAAAAGGTGTCAATGTGCACATTATCTATGACGCAATAGGCTCAATTAGCACGCCTCCTGAACTATTCGATACACTAAAAAAAGCCGGTGCAAAGATTACGGTTTTTCATCCTGTCAAAGCCGACAGCATTACTTTAATTAACCAGCGCGATCATCGAAAGATTATGGTTGTCGATGGCAATGTAGCCATTTTGGGTGGTGTGAATTTAAGCAAAACCTACCAAAGCAAAGGTTCACTACGCTTTTTCAGCAAACAAAAATTACCTGAACTCAATCAGGCCAACTGGCGAGATACCGATATTCAGGTGACAGGCCCGGTGGTTGCAAATATTCAACAAGTATTTCTAGAACATTGGGACGCAGCACAGCCGTTAGACGAGGCTAACTTTTTCCCGCCGCTTTCCAAACAGGGAGAACAGTTTGTGCGGGTCATCGCCACGCCGGCTACCAAGCGTAAAAATACAGACTCACCGTATTACCTGACCCTGGTGGCTGCCATTGAAAATGCGGAAAGCCATATTGTCCTGAACTCGGCTTATTTTGTGCCTACAGAAGCGCAGGAAGACGCGCTTGTTGCTGCCGCAGAGCGTGGCGTAAAAATATCCTTGCTAGTTCCCAGTATAAGTGACTCAATACTGGCGATTAATGTCCAGCGTTCGCACTACGCGCGCCTGTTAAAGCATGGCGTAGAAATTTACGAGATGCAGGATCAGATATTACATGCCAAAATGATCTCGATTGATGGTGTGTGGTCGGTGATTGGCAGTTCCAATTTTGATTACCGCAGCGCGGGCATCAATGCTGAAATTGACGTGGTCATTTTAGATAATCAAACCGCCAAAAATCTTGAAAGCCGCTTTCAGGAAGACTTGAAAAATGCTAAAAAGATTGAGTTGCAAGAGTGGCAGAAACGCTCATTATGGCAAAGGCTAAAGCAACAATCAGCGCGTATTTTTGAGGATATTCTTTAGTGATAAGCAAAGACACCTGGGAGTTACTGAGTTATGTGGTCACGGTCATTGGTCTGCCATTGGCGATCATGACCTTTATGCTTGAGCAACGTAAAGAGCGCGAGAACGAAGATGAAGAAGTCTATCAACTGCTTGCCGACAACTATACCGATTTCCTCAAGCTGGTGATGGCCAACCCTGACTTGCAACTGCGTTCGCATAGCGGCCCGCTAGCCATGTCAGCCGAGCAGGAAGAACGAAAACTGGTCATGTTCGAAATCCTGATTTCATTATTTGAGCGGGCCTATCTGCTGGCCTATGACCCGGATATGCGCGGCAAACGCCTGCGCCGCTGGATGTCATGGGAGGATTACATGCGTGAGTGGTGCCAGCGGGAAGATTTTCGCCAGCATTTGCCGAGACTGCTGGTTGGCGAAGATGCAGATTTTGTGACGCACATCACCCGCATCGCACAGGAAGTCGCTCAAGTCCGTGTTTAATGCTTTTTAATACATTACTTTTTTAACGGTGTCAGTTTAAAACCGGCCTGTTTGAAAGCCTGAATCAATCCAGTTTTCCCTGCCAGGTGCGCGGCCCCAACGGCGATAAACACCCTGCCCTGTTTTGCCTGCTCAAGACCACGTTCAGCCATTTTCACATTGCGCTCGTCCAGCAGTTTGATCCGCATGCGCTGCCATACTTCTGCCGGTAACACGCCGCGCGTCATCTCATCGTCCATGTTTGCTACCTGGTCAGGGTTGCCTGCCAGATATGCTTTCATCAACTGCTCAAAATCCTTTTCTTTTTGTTTTTGGGTACGCTTAAGTACCGCATGCAGCATTAACAACTGCTCGTCCAAGGTCAGGCTGTCCATCACACCGAAATGTTCTTGCGGACTTTCCAAGCCAACGACCCGCTTGTCCATCTCTTCTGCCTTGGCCTTCAACAAAAAATCCTGGGCAAATGGCGTTTGCGGTTTCGGCAGGTCAAACAGCACCGCCAATAACCATGGTTTCATTTTCAGCACCCTGTCCAGCGGCATCACATGTACATCTGCCAATTGCGCGACCTGGTCGAGTTCGGCATCAGATAAATATTGCTTTAAATCACCTTGAGGCAATTGCAGCAGCTTGGCTGCCGGCTCGTCAGCAACCTCCAGCATAAACGTATTTACACTTTTCAATGCTTGCAGCACTAAAGGCGAAAAGCTGGTCACCCGATTATCATCGGTATGGATAGTGCCAAAAAGGTAACTGACCTGACCTTCAGGCGATTCCAGCTGCCAGAATAAACTCTTTTCAGCAGTATTTCCCTGCTGACTAAACAGTAAAAAAACTGTGGCTAATAGCCAAAAACATCGCATCGTATTCCTCATTCCAGTGATCACCAAAGCGCAGCGTGCGCCGAGCTATACCTGCGACATCCTCTCATACATTTCATTTTCAATCACAGGTTTGTAAGCTTATCAGCACATTGAAGTTGTCACATAAATGAGACAGCGCTACCATGTGTTAAATAATATCAACGATAAATTTAGAAAGGCTGCCATGCCAAAACCTCACCGAAACAAAGCCAGGCCGAGACACATACAGCAGCTGATCGCTCACTGCTGCTCACACTTATTCAGATTGGAGACAATGTGATGAGAAAAAAAGAAAGATTAATTGTGTTGTTTGATGGCACCTGGAATGACCCTGCTGACCTGACCAATGTATTCCAGTTATCGACTTTGATAGAAGAATATGACGATGAGATCAAGCAGACCTTCTTTTACGAACCCGGCGTAGGCACGGCACCTGGTGACAAATTACGTGGCGGCCTGTTTGGTTATGGCCTGAGCGAAAACTTGCTTAAGGGATATGACTGGCTGGCAAGACATTACAAGGAAGGGGACGAAATCTGGGTATTTGGTTTTAGCCGTGGCGCATATACCGCAAGGAGTATGGTGGGGCTGATCCGCAAATGTGGTTTGCTCAAAACAAGTACGCCAAATTTATTGCAACGGGCAGAAGATTTATATCGAGACAAATCTGCGCATCCTGATAGTGATCAATGCCAGACATTCAGGCACACATACAGCCTGGAGGTAAATGTGCATTTCCTTGGTGTATGGGACACGGTAGGCGCACTGGGGATTCCAGGTACCATGATTTCCGAAAAGGCACTTTATTCCTGGCATGACACCGAGCTATCCAAAATCGTCTCCTATGCCTATCACGCCATGGCACTGGATGAAAACCGTGAGGCTTACAACGTTGCCATGTGGACCAATGAAAATGGCACCAAAAAACCTGAAAACACTGATGTGGAGCAACGCTGGTTTATTGGTGCGCATGCCAATGTCGGTGGCGGCTATGGCAAAGACCCGCTATCGACACTGGCACTAGCCTGGATGCTTGAGAAAGCGCGCAATGCCAATTTAAAACTGAAACCTTATGTAGCGCCGACCAATGCCTACTTAACCAAACCGACTGATTCCTATAAGGACTTTGCTTATGGGATTTATGGCTTTTTCAAAGGTTTGTTCGTCAAGGGCGACGGCCGCTTTTTCCGGCCTTATGAAGTCATACAAAACAATATGCGTTCAGTCAATGTCACTGTCGATGCATCAGTAAAATCAAAATGGGGTGCACAGGCTGATTACCGCCCCCCTACTTTGACAAATGCCAAGATTGATTTGTCTTAAGGCGAAACCAGTAGGGTTTAGCACTTAAGATTAATGCTTGCGGCTACCGGGACCCTTTTTAGGGCTGGCGTAGCTTTTGGTCTGGTTGAAGCCTTTAGGCATGACTTTCGGCACAAACCGGCTGCCGTCTGACTGCACAATTTTGGAGAGTACGGCCGGCTGATAGGCGGGTATCAAATGTTTTTTACCATTGCCGATCAAATCGGCCCTGCCCATTTTTTTCAAGGCTTCACGCAACATCGGCCAGTTTTGCGGGTCATGATAGCGAATAAAGGCTTTATGCAATTTGCGCACATTGCCAGCTTTGGGCACCGGAACCATCTCAGAATCCTTTGTCACTTTGCGTAAAGGATTCTTGCCGCTGTGATACATGGCAGTGGCCATCGCCATCGGTGTTGGAGTAAAGGTTTGCACCTGGTCAAGCCTGAAATCATTACGTTTCAGCCATAGCGCCAGGTTTAATACATCCTCATCAGTAGAGCCTGGGTGCGCCGCAATAAAATACGGAATCAGATACTGTTTCTTACCGGCTTCGGCGCTGAATTTTTCAAACATACGTTTGAATTCATCATAAGCGCCCATGCCTGGCTTCATCATTTTGCTGAGTACGTTTTCTTCAGAATGCTCGGGGGCAATCTTCAGGTAGCCGCCAACATGGTGCTGCACCAACTCTTTGACATATTCTGGCGATTTCACCGCCAGGTCATAACGCAAACCGGAGCCAATCAGGATTTTCTTTACGCCGCGCAGATTACGTGCCTTGCGGTAGAGCTGGATCAGTGCCGAGTGATCCGTATTCAGATTTTCACAAATACCGGGGTAAACGCAGGAAAGTTTGCGGCAGTTTTTCTCTATCTCTTCCGACTTGCAGGATAGACGGTACATATTGGCGGTCGGACCGCCGAGGTCTGAAATGACGCCGGTAAACCCATCAACTTTATCGCGGATTTCTTCAATTTCACGCAGGATAGAATCTTCGGAACGGCTCTGGATAATACGGCCTTCGTGCTCGGTAATCGAACAGAAAGTGCAACCGCCAAAACAGCCACGCATGATATTCACAGAAAAACGGATCATCTCCCAAGCCGGGATATTGGCACCTTCGTATGCTGGATGCGGTTTACGTGCATATGGCAAATCGTAAACATGGTCCATTTCTTTGGTCGTTAGCGGTATTGGCGGCGGGTTCAGCCACACTTCGCGGTTACCGTGTTTCTGCACCAGCGCACGTGCATTGCCAGGGTTTGCTTCCAGATGCAGCACGCGTGAAGCATGTGCATACATCACCGGGTCGCTGACCACTTCTTCATAAGAAGGCATACGGATGACCTGGCGGTCACGCGGCACCTTGGCGGCCTTAAGTGGCAGCGGCATGCTGATAGTTGGCGCAGCTGCTGCATCACTACCCTTATCATCCGTAGCGCAACTGGCGTCACTTTTGCCCATTTTCATGGCATAAGGGTCTTCATGTTTATCGACAACACCGGGGCGGTCCAGGCGTGTCGAGGGCACCTCAACAAATTCGTCCGGCACCTGTTTGCGAATAAAGGCGGTACCGCGTATATCATGAATATCGGCAATGTCTTCGCCGCGGCCAAGCCTGTGGGACAATTCAATAATCGCGCGCTCTGCATTGCCATACAGCAACAGGTCAGCTTTGGAATCTACCAGTATCGAGCGGCGGACTTTATCCGACCAGTAATCATAATGCGCAATACGGCGCAGGCTGGCCTCAATACTGCCAATCACTAATGGCGCAGATGGATAGGCTTCTTTACAGCGTTGCGAATACACCAGCACCGCGCGGTCTGGACGCTTGTCTGACGCCGCATTCGGCGTGTAGGCATCATCAGAGCGAATTTTACGGTCGGCGGTATAGCGGTTAACCATGCTATCCATATTGCCTGCAGTCACACCAAAATACAGGTTAGGTTTGCCCAATACCTTGAATGCCTCAGCCGACTGCCAGTCTGGTTGCGCAATGATACCAACCCTGAAACCCTGGGCCTCCAGCAAACGCCCAATCAGCGCCGCCCCGAAACTCGGGTGATCAATATAGGCGTCACCACTGACCAGAATAATGTCGCAGCTGTCCCAACCCAGCGTATCCATCTCGGCGCGGCTCATAGGCAGCACAGGCGCTGTGCCAAAGCGTTTCGCCCAATAAGGACGATAGCTGCTGACAGGTTTTGCAGTAAGGGAGGTGTAGGTTTCCACGCGAGTGACCGACGATGCTTAAGGACTGCGCATTTTACGCGTTAATCAATTGATTTGAAATCATTTTTTTCAAAAAAACTGCTTGATTACCCGTCCCTCACTTTCTTTTAGCGTCCTGATCATTAGTAAGCGCATAGACACCATCCAGTGCGCATATTTGTATTGCAGCAACCAGCAAAGGTCTGTATAAACATGCGAATAAAGGAGGATTTGTTAAATAATATTTACACAAATATACAATGAAACACTACGCACTTTTCAAAAAAATCCTATTGCCACTGGCTACTATCAGCCTGACTATCGGGCTGATTTCATTTGCTTATATCTTTAATCAACACCTGGTTAACATTCAATCAAAAGCAAATGAAGAGACGCAAAAACTATCAAACCTGCTGATTACCGCCAAAACGTTGGTGAGTGAACATGTGCTCTCCAGTATGGCATTACTACAGCAATATGCGTCACTTGAAGGCCAACCTTCGATTAATGGCATGACCTCGCTGGAGGATAAACAGGTACCTAACCTGTTATTCGGGAATACGCCGCAAACCGGCAAAAGCATCCTGGTAGATTCAGTGACCCGGATTGGCAGCGGCACAGCCACCATTTTTGTAAAGCACGACCAGCATTTTTTCCGCATTGCCACCAATGTAAAAAAAGCAGATGGCAGTAATGCATTTGGCACTGAGCTTGACACCAAAGGCAAAGCGATCAAGCAACTGCTCAACGATCAAACCTTTTACGGCGTAGTGGATATTTTGGGCGAAGCTTATCTCTCCCGTTATGAGCCCATGCATGACCACAAGGGGCAACTGATAGGCGCATGGTATGTTGGCTATAAACTTAATTTCAATGCGATTGACCAGGCAATCAGGCAATGGGGTTTCCTGGAAAAAGGCTTTGTCGCCATTACCGATCATCAGGGAAAAATACGATTCCTGACCGCAGGTGTCAGCCAGCAACAAGCACGCAACGCTCTCAATGACACACATGATCAATGGAAAAAGGTCACGCGCGAAGTGCCTGAATGGGATTTCACCATCAATATTGTTTACCCTGCCAGTGAGGCTTACTGGTCAGCGCTAGGCGCCCTTTCCCCGGTACTGATCATCACGCTAGTGGTGGCGCTCGTTGCATTGATTGCCTTGATCAGCGGTTTGCGGCGTTTTGTTTTAAACCCGCTAGGAGGCGAGCCTGAAACTGCCAAACAAATGCTGATGCGGATCGAAAGTGGAGACTTTGCCGAAGACAATACTACTGCTGAGCCAGGCACTTTGATTGCCAACATGGTAAAAATGCGTCGCCGTTTACGCGAAATGCTGAGCCAGATTCAGACGAATGCCAATCGCCTGAAAATATCATCAAGCGTTTTTGAACATGCCACCGATGCCATTTTTATTACGGATGCCAATGGCCTGATTGTGCAATGCAACCCATCCTTTAGTGCCATTACAGGTTATAGCCAAACCGAAGCCATCGGCAAACCGCCACAGGCATTTGGCCTGGCATGTCATGAGCCTGAATTTTTCGAGTCGTTTTACAAAAAACCTCAGAGAGTGCAGGAATGGCGAGGCGAAGTCTGGAACCAGCACAGGCATGGCCAGGAATATCTGACCGAACTTGAGCTCTCCCCTGTGATGAATGAAGCCGGGACTTTTGAACATTACGTTGGCTTGTTCTCGGATATTACCCATGCAAAAGAACAGCAGAATAAACTCGAACACTTGGCTTACCATGATGCACTGACGCAGCTTCCTAACCGCGTGCTATTCTCGCGGCGCTTGCAGCATGCCTTGATTGAAGCGGAGCGTGAGCAATCTTTAATCGCGATCTGCTACATTGATCTGGACGATTTCAAGATCGTGAATGACCAGTATGGCCATGAGTACGGTGACAAACTGCTGACGCAACTGGCAAACCGCCTCACTGGCATGCTCAGACCTACTGATACCATTGCCCGCCTGGGTGGCGACGAATTTGCCATGCTGCTGTGCGGTTGCCACACCCAGGCAGAATATACCCGCTTGCTCAAGCGGTTGTTAACGGCAATAGAAAAACCGTTTGCCATCGATAAGTTCAAGTTTTCGATTTCTGCCAGTATCGGTTATACCCTGTATCCATTCGACCATCACCCGCCCGATACCTTACTCAGGCATGCGGATCATGCCATGTACCATGCCAAAACACATGGCGGGCACCAATACCACCTGTTCGACTTGGCTTCAGCACAACAATCGCAACAACAACAAACCTTGCTGAAAGATCTACTGGTTGCCATTCAGCATAGTCACATCAGGTTGGTTTACCAGCCGCAAGCATGCATGCAAACGGGTGAAATCTTCTGTTTTGAAGCGCTGCTGAGATGGCAGCATCCTTTACGCGGACTCTTGTATCCCAACGACTTTTTGGCGTCCGTCGAACACACTACCCTGATTATTGATATCGGTTACTGGGTCATTGAAGAAGGTTTACGCCAGTTAAACGAGTGGCAAAAACAAGGGTTTGAAACGCAGGTTTCAGTCAATATTGCCGCCTTGCATTTAATGCACAAGCAATTTGCTGAGCACATCACCAACTTGCTACAAAAATATCCTGACATTAAACCGCAGCAATTGCATATTGAAATTACCGAGAGCGCAGCTATCACTGACTTTGCCCGTGTGAATCGTGTGATCCAGCAATGCCATGACCTAGGCGTCTCGTTTTCAATTGATGATTTTGGCACTGGCTATTCTTCGCTTATTTATTTGCGCAGATTACCGGTAGACATCATCAAAATTGATCAGTCATTTGTGCACAATATGCTGGTCAATCCGGAAGATATGGCCGTGATCAGGAGTGTGGTAACGCTATGCCGTGAATTTGGCCGCAAAGTGATTGCTGAAGGCGTTGAAAAAGTCGAGCAAGCGCGTATTTTGCGTTCACTGGGCTGTGACTATGCGCAAGGTTATGGCATCGCGCGCGCCATGCCGGGCAACAAAGTTGTAGAATGGATGAGCAAGCACTCTCCGTATCAGTTTGATTGACGCGTATGCAAGAAAGTTATTATCCGCTGCCCGGCGGGCCAGTGTTAATCCTTGAGCAATACACGCCCTTCCCGGCATTGCATCATGCCCTCGCTGAGCCTAACGGGCTGATTGCGATTGGTGGTGACCTGACCGCGGAACGACTACTTGCGGCTTACCAACGGGGTATTTTCCCCTGGTTCAGCCCCGGCGAACCTATCCTGTGGTGGAGCCCTGATCCGCGCATGGTACTGTTTCCGGCAGAAATCACCATCAACCGCTCTCTGCGCAAAGTTATCCAGCAGCAACTATTCGAAATCCGTATTAATACCGCGTTTGAAAGTGTGATCAGCGCATGTGCAAGTACCGCCCGCCCCCATCAGGATGGCACGTGGATTTCCGAACACATGGCTGCAGCTTATTCTGAGTTACATAGACTTGGTTATGCGCACAGTGTCGAAGCCTGGCAGGATGACATTCTGGTCGGTGGTTGCTATGGCGTCAAAATCGGGCGCATGTTTTATGGTGAAAGCATGTTTCACCATGTCAGTAATGCATCCAAAGTGGCTTTTGCCCACATGGTGCAATGGCTAATCACGCAACAAGTCGGTATGATTGATTGTCAGATGCATACGCCACTACTGGCCAGTTTTGGCGCTTATGAAATCCCAAGAGCGCGTTTTATAGAAACTTTAAATCAACTGGTGATATGACACGATTGCTTAATCATGACGCTGCCTAACGATGCCTCGCTGCAGAAACTGCAGTTCTATGTGACCACTGCCTACCCTTGCGGTTACCTGCCAAAAAAACTGGCACAAAGCCTGATTGCCACGCCGCAAAACCTGGTGGATGCAAATGTATATAGTGGGTTGATACAGCAGGGCTTTCGCCGCAGTGGCAAGTTTGCTTACCGGCCGCATTGCGAGCAATGCAATGCCTGCATTTCGGTGCGTTTGCCGGTTGAGCAATTCACACCCACCCGCAGCCAGCAACGCGCGTTTAAAAAACACGCCAATTTACAAATCACCATTATTGAAACCAGCTACCAGCAAGAGCACTTTACGCTATACCACGCTTATCAGAAGCAACGGCACGCTAATGGCCACGACCATGTTGGCGAACTTGAAGACGAAGCCTCTCAGTACCAGCAGTTTTTATGTCAGACCAATGTCGAAAGTATCATGATCGAATTCCGGGATGAGCAAAAAGTACTCAAGATGGTCAGTGTGGTCGACCTGGTGGCTGATGGATTATCTGCGGTATACACTTTTTACGACACTAACGATAAAGCCAGTTATGGCACTTACAGTATCCTGTGGCAAATCGATTGGGCCAAGCAGCTAGGGCTGCCTTATCTTTATCTGGGCTACTGGATTGCCGATAGCGAAAAAATGACTTACAAGCAACAGTTCCAGCCACAGGAAAAACTGATCGATGGCGAGTGGGTGCATATTTAATCGACGCCGATGCCTCAGGAAAGCCATTTGCAATTCATTCACTGTCAGTTTGACTCTCATGCGCAAGCCATACTAGACATACTGAACGAAGCTATTGTTCATTCAACAGCGCTCTATGATTACAAACCTCGCACGCTTGCATCCATGCGAGGCTGGTTTCAGAGCAAACACGATAATCGCTTCCCAGTCATTGGCGCGATAGATGCGGATGGCACACTCTTGGGCTTTGCCAGTTATGGCACCTTCCGTGCCTGGCCAGCTTACAAATACACAGTCGAACATTCGGTATACGTGCATAAACACCACAGAGGCAAAGGTGTGGGTTTGCAGCTAATGCAACAACTGATAGCAGCAGCGAGAACAAACCAGGTACATGTAATGGTGGGTGGGATTGATATTGCTAATACCGGCAGTGTAATGTTGCACGAAAAGCTTGGTTTCACGCATGCGGGCACAATCGCGCAGGCAGCATACAAATTCGGCCGGTGGCTGGATTTAGGGTTTTATCAACTTGTACTGGACACGCCTCAACAACCAGTCGAAGATTAATTTGTTATCTGGGATTTTTTAGCCTACCTTCCAAGTTTCACTCTTGGTAGCGATGCTGGCGCAATCAGTCGGCTAGAAATTAACTCAATAACTGTTTACTCAATACATTATTTTGAATGATAGTCACACCACAATCTCTCGCCAGGCAGTTTTGTAACGGCACATACGTGAACGCAACCGATGCGTCCTTATGGCGCGAAACTTTCACTTACCTCGCCAGTGTTAATGATGAATCGATCTTCTTAAAAGAAAAAATTCAGTCCTTGTGGCTGATTTACGGTGGTGACTTGCGTGCCAAAATCAAGGACGACACCTTAATTCTTCAGGTACTTAGGAGGGCTTTACCTGGCTATAAAGGTGATGGCGTGACCTTGTATCGCGGTGAAAGCTGGTTTTTATTTGACCAGGATAAGATTGGATTTTGCTGGACGATCTCTGAAGAGATTGCGACCACCTATGCTAAAGGCCTCAACGCAGTAGAGTCTGGGGGTGTATTGTTAAAGTGTTACGCACCAAAAGAAGCTATTTTAGCGGCGCCGGAATCGGGGACTTCAACTGGACATGTATATATTTGTGATCCGGGAAAACTATTGCGCTTAACCACACAAGGGCTTTTTCCCAAGCTTTAACGCGCTCAAGCCAATCACTGACTAACAATAACAATAACAGTCAGTTATTTTTTCCACTGTCCATAATCTTTGAACTGCGCTTCCACTTCCTGCATCTGCTGCGCACTCAACAGTTTAGGTTCGCCCAATTGCAATAGGCGCCAATACTGCTCACATAGATTTTCCACTTCTACAGCGATGGCCAGGGCCTGCGATAAGTCCTTGCCTAGCGCCAGCATGCCGTGATGGGCTAGCAAACAGGCTTTGCGATCTTGTAATGCCACAACGGCTGTATCGGATAACGCTTGCGTGCCAAACAGCGCATACGGTGCACAGCGAATATTATCGCCTCCAACAGCAGCAATCATGTAATGAAACGGCGGCACATTCCGTCCCAGGCAGGCAATGGTGGTGGCGAACATGCTATGGCAATGCAGAATGGCATTCACTTCAGGCCGGGCCTGCAAAATATCCATATGCATGCGCCACTCACTTGAAGGTTTCTTACCGCGCTCCGGTGTGCCATCCCACCGCATATACACCATGCTATCTTCTGACAACTGTTCGGCGGGCACACCTGAAGGCGTGACCAGAAAGCCATCTGACAGCCTAATGCTGGCATTACCGGAAGTGCCCTTATTCAAGCCAAGAGCGCTCAGGTTGCGGGCAGCTTCCAATAGCTGCATGGCTGGTGCGGGCGTACTCACCGCGATAACTCCAGGGACTGTAATTGTTCAGGACGGAAAACGCCGCGCTCGGTAATCATGCCGGTCACCAGCCGCGCCGGAGTGACGTCAAATGCCGGATTCAATGCCGCACTTTCGTGCGGGATAACGCGGATCTGGCAAACTTGCCCTTGCTCATTTTGCCCTTGCATATAGGCCACTTCATCCGCATCGCGCATTTCAATTTCGATTTCCGTTCCCTGCACTGACTGCCAGTCTATGGTGGGCGTTGGCACCGCCGCATAAAACGGCACCTGCTGGTCATAAGCTGCCAGCGCCTTGAGATAAGTACCAATTTTATTGCAGACATCCCCATTGCCAGTCACACGGTCGGCACCGACAATGACCATATCCACTTGCCCATGCTGCATTAAATAGCCGCCGGCATTGTCGGTGATAACCGTATGCGGTACGCCATGCTGGGCGAGCTCCCAGGCGGTTAAACTTGCACCCTGGTTACGTGGCCTGGTTTCATCCACCCATACATGTACGTTTAAACCGCTATCATGGGCCGCATAAATCGGCGCCAGTGCAGTGCCGCCATCTACGGTGGCTAACCAGCCTGCATTGCAATGCGTAAGGATATTGATTACCCGTGTGGAATCTGCGGCTATTTCGGCTATCAATAGTTTGCCATGCTGGCCTATGGCATGGTTTTGCTCTACATCTTCATCCGCAATGGCCTGCGCAAACTCCCATGCGGCGTGTGCTCTTTGGATATCAGGCAAACATAAGAGTTGTTGTGTCATACGTTGTACTGCCCAGGCCAGATTCACAGCAGTCGGCCTGGTAGCAATCAATAGGCTGGCTATATTGTGCAAGCTATCATCATCGGCATTCCGCTGGACTCCTAAAGCGATGCCATATGCTGCGGCAGCACCAATTAATGGCGCACCGCGCACTTGCATGGTCTTAATGGCGTGGCACATTTGCTGATGTGTGCTGAGGCGTTCAAGTACCAATGCAAATGGCAATTGGGTTTGATCTATGATGCATACGGTTTGCGCATCACGCCATATCGTTCGGTAATGCTGGTGTCGGATTTTCATGATTTCCAAAAACAGTATGGTTTATTTTTATTTACAAAAATATGTGTAAAACAGCTTGCATTTTTTTGTAGGACTAGCTCAAATTTTCCATCCACAAAAACTGTGGATAACTTTGTGGATTGCTGTGTCTTAAAAGCGTAACTTACCAATTTATAAGGGTTTTTTCCAAAAGTTCATTTTTTAATCTATTTTTTTATTGTTTAAAATCAATGACTTAAATAGCACCACTATAATTGAAACACTTTGGACACATTCTTAATGTGTCACTTTAAGTCATGTGCATAAATGGGCTAATTTAGGCAAAACTTGCAAAGAATTTTTACCTGTCATTTCAATGAGTTGCGAAATTTCAATGCGGCGAATTGAGGCTATTTCCTCAGCTATCTTTTTTAATTGATCAGGGGTGTTGCGACGGTGATGGCCTATCCAAACCGGCTGTATATCTGGCGCATCTGTCTCTAAAACGATATGTTCCAATGGCAGTTCTTCAGCCAGTTTTCGAATCCTGAGTGCACGCGGCCAGGTCATGGCACCACCAAAACCCATTTTTAATCCCTGTGCAGCCATTGCATCTGCCTGCTGACGGCTGCCATTGAAAGCATGGGCAATACCTTGATGAATATTGTGCTTGCGTAAATACTTAAGTACTGTATCTATAGAACTGCGCACATGCAGGATAACCGGTAACTCAAATTGCCTGGCGAGTTGCAATTGCCCTTCAAACATCGCGATCTGGTGCGCCTCGTTGTCGCGAGTGATATAAAAATCCAGCCCGATCTCGCCAATAGCCACTAGCTGATGCGCCTGCGGTCCTTGCAATACGTTTGCGATAGTCTGTTGCAGATGTTCCAGGGCGTCATCGGTTGCCTGATCTACAAACAATGGATGCCAGCCCAAGGCAAATGCAGCCTGAGGGTGTTGTGCACACCATTGCATGATCGGCTGGAAGTTATCAGCCAGCACGCCAGGGATAACGATGGAGCGCACACCGGCATCCAGCGCCGATTGCCAGACCGCTTCACGGTCGGCATCAAACTCTGCGGCGTCCAGATGGCAGTGGGTGTCAATTAACATGGAGTACTTAACAGTGATTAAATTTGGCGTTAGCGACACTTGGCCTGAATGCGAATATCCTGGCCAAAATGGCGAACATCAATAATGTTTAAATCCAACGCCTGCGACATCGTCTCAAAAGCTGGCAAGTTAAACATACCCGCGCCTGTATTACCCATGAGCTTGGGCGCGTAATACATTAATAACTCGTCTACCAACCCGCTTTGCAGCATTGCACCGTTAAGCCCGGCGCCCGCTTCAACCATGACTTCATTGATTTGCTGTTGGGCCAAAGTCTTGAGTAAAGCATTGATGTCTATTTGTCCGGCAGCATCGGGCAACGCAATCGTTTGGACACCCTGTGCCTGCAATAGTGCCAGCTTATCTTGCGGAGCTTGTGCGTAAGCGATGACGGCATGGCCACCATGCAAGACCCTGGCATTTAACGGGATACGTAATTGGCTATCGACAATCACGCGTAAAGGTTGCCGGGGCGTATCTACTTCGCGTACCGTTAGCGAAGGGTCATCATGCAATACTGTACCTATGCCAGTCAGCATGGCGCAGCTGCGCGCACGCCAGTGATGTACATCTTTACGTGAAGCAGCGGAAGTAATCCATTGACTGGCACCATTCGCTAAAGCCGTTTTACCATCCAGGCTGGCGGCTACTTTTAAACGCACATAAGGACGTTGTTGCGTCATGCGCAGTATAAAACCAGGATTAAGCGCTTGCGCCTGCGTTTGCAGCAAGCCGGAAGTGACCTCTATGCCATGCGATTGCAAATACGCAATGCCTTTGCCTGCCACAAGCGGGTTAGGGTCTTGCATCGCAATCACTACCCGGCTGACACCGGCTTCAACCAGTGCGTGAGCGCATGGTGGCGTACGGCCATAGTGGCTACATGGTTCTAATGTGACATACGCAGTGGCGCCTTTAGTATGGTTACCAGCCTGCCGCAAAGCATGTACTTCGGCATGAGGCTCTCCCGCCTTGAGATGAAAGCCTACACCAATCAGCTGTCCATTTTTCACAATCACGCAGCCTACGCGTGGATTCGGTGAAGTTGTATACAAGCCACGCTCGGCCAACCTGAGCGCCTGCGTCATCCATTCAAAATCTTGTGTTGTCCATTGCATAACCAAATGATACAAAAAAACCCGCGCCTGCGGGTTTTTGTCTTGAGTCATGTCGTGATACAGCCAGTTAAGCGCAATACAACAATGCGTTATTCAAGCGCTTATGATTAGTGGGAGGAGATCTGGCTATGCGTCAGCCGGCCATCCTGGTCAAAATAAATCCGTAATGCGTGATACACATGCATACATTTACCGAGGTCATACTCCAGCGCGTTGGCATCTTCCAGGCTGGGACGGCCCAGCAAAGCCATTACCGCTTCTTTTTTGGCGCCACGGATAAGAATGTGGCTTTTCAAGTCGTATGCCATATCACCGCGCCGACAATCTTTTTGCACGGTATTGGATAACTCTATCCAGCGCGTCTGGTCAAATTTTTCACTGCCAAACACGGCCTGGTCTTTAAATGCCCACCAGGTAAAAAATACAATGGTGAGTATGACCGTAAATACCGCCAGCACAATCGCAGATATCCTGATCAGTTTCATGCGCTTACCTTTCGGGTAGTGTTGTTACCAGTTAATTGTCCAGGTCACGGATGGCATTATGGAAATCATCCACATCTGAAAAGCTTCGATAGACTGAAGCAAAGCGGATATACGCCACCTGATCCATTTGTTTCAACTCTTGCATGACGGTTTCACCCAGCAATCGCGCAGGCACCTCACGTGCGCCCAGGCCTAATATTTTCTGGACAATTCTATCCAGCGCCTTGTCCACATACTCGGTTGGCACCGGGCGTTTGTGTAAAGCACGTGTGAAAGAAACCCGCAGTTTTTCCCGTTTGAACTCTTCACGCGTGCCATTCTGTTTAACCACTTGTGGCAGGTGCAACTCTGCCGTTTCATAGGTGGTAAAGCGTTTGTCACACACCTGGCAACGGCGACGACGGCGTATGGAATTCCCCTCCTCATTGAGGCGGGAATCCACTACCTGTGTATCATCAGCACCGCAAAACGGACACTTCATATCAGGTCAACGCGGTCAAAGCGCTGCTTATTTACCGTAAACAGGAAATGCATCCGTCAAGGCATGTACTTTTGCCTTGGTCGCTTCAATCACTTCCGCACTTTCAGGATTATCCAGCACGTCCGCAATTAAATTAGCGACTTGCACAGCTTCGGCCTCTTTAAAGCCACGTGTCGTAATCGCTGGTGAACCGATACGGATACCGGAAGTAACGAATGGGCTTTCAGGATCGTTAGGAATTGCATTTTTATTGACAGTGATATGTGCCTGACCCAAGTAAGCATCTGCGGCTTTACCAGTCAGGTTTTTAGGGCGCAAATCGACCAGGAACACATGCGACTCAGTGCGGCCGGAAATAATGCGCAGGCCACGCTCAACCAATGTTTTAGCCATTGCGCTGGCATTTTTCAATACCTGCTCCTGGTAAACCTTGAACTCAGGTTGTGCCGCTTCCAGGAAAGCGGTCGCTTTACCGGCAATCACGTGCATCAACGGGCCACCTTGCAAGCTTGGGAACACATTGGAATTGATGGATTTCTCAAATTCAGCTTTAGCCAAAATGATACCGCCACGAGGACCACGCAATGTTTTGTGGGTAGTAGAAGTCACGAAGTCAGCATGCGGCACCGGATTAGGATACACGCCGGCAGCAATCAGGCCTGAGTAGTGCGCCATATCCACCATGAAATAGGCACCGACTTTTTTGGCGATTTCAGCCATACGTGCCCAGTCAAAACGCAGGGCGTAAGCAGATGCACCACCGATCAGCAACTTTGGCTTGCACTCAATGGCAATACGCTCCATCTCGTCATAATCGATTTCTTCTTTATCGTTCAAGCCATATGGCACGATATTGAATAATTTACCGGACAAGTTAGCCGGAGAACCGTGTGTCAGGTGACCACCGTGACCAAGGTTCATCCCCATCACCGTATCGCCCGGTTTCAGGATAGAGAAATACACCGCCTGGTTGGCCTGTGAACCTGAATGCGGCTGCACGTTGGCATACTCGGCGCCATACAACGCTTTCAAGCGATCAATCGCCAGTTGCTCAACCTGATCAACAAACTCACAGCCACCGTAAAAACGTTTGCCAGGATAACCCTCGGCATATTTGTTGGTCAGCTGTGAACCTTGCGCCTCCATCACTGCCGGGCTGGTGTAGTTTTCTGAAGCGATCAATTCAATATGCTGATGCTGGCGTTCGACTTCAGACGAAATCATTTGCGCTAACGCCGGGTCGGCAACATTTAAGTTTCTTGAAAAGCTAAACATGACGATCAAGTTTCCGTATTCATAAAAATAAAGCCGGATTTTAACATGATGCGACTATGTGATGCGACTTGGCATGTTTTTAACGTGTATTTTTCCGACTAAATTACTCAGGCTTTTCAAACACCTGAATTAGCACCATTGAAATAAAGTTGCGCCTGATAATCTGGTGATCTGCGCCAGCTTAGTCCAACCTGCACCAAATAGGTGCACATTACAAAGCAATTGTTGAATTGGCGACAATATAATTAATTTTAATTTAAGATAACTATTTGATTTAAATAGAATTTATAAATCTGGCACAAGTTATGCTAAATAGAATTCGTAAGCGTATCTCCAAAATCGCTCCCTAGCCCAACTTCGGTTGGGCTCTTTTTTTGCCCCGCTTATGAAAGTTTGCGAAGAAACTAGCGCTTACCTTTTGACTTCAGCTCTTGCAATGTTTGCAGGCATCCTTCATTGGCAGGTTGATCACTACTACCAGGGTCCAGGAATGGCAGAATCGCGGCAAATGGTGTCACGATAGCCAGCAAGACGCTACCAGCGACGCGCGCTGCGATTGGGCCAGGGCTGATTGATACGTTTGGATTCACAAATGGACCAGTTACTAAAATCGGTGAGCGCACCGTGAATGGCGAGAAGTTTTTCGGATTAGCCTGCAATTTAAGATTAAATTGTTCTTCCCCCAAATCCATATTGCCATGAATGTAGACAGTGGTGACTGGCGTATCGATCAAGGCAGCTTCAGGCGTTAACACACCCTGTTTGGCGTTCAAGCCCATTGCCGCACACTGCATGGGGAGAGAGTGGTCCCCTCCTAATAACAAGCCTACACTTTGCGCAATATCCAGGCCTGCGGCTTCAACAACCAAGTGCGAGATTTCGCCATCACGCACCATCAATGCCAATTGCCCATCCAACGATTTCAATAAAGCAGCTGTTGATTTGCCCTCACCTTTTAGCTTGGCCTTGGCATTTAACTCGCCGGTGATGTAAGCAGGCGCATCTTTGTCTACATCCTTTTTATCTTTTGATTTGTCTTTAGGTGCTTGATCTTCCGGCTTCACCTTTAACCACTTTTCTAACTGAATATTTTTCAGCGCGAGTTGAATATCCCACTTCGGTGCTGGTGGATTGACAGATTCATCTTTGTTTTTTGCTTCAGGCGCATCAATCAATAATGCGCCCGAGAGGCTTCCCTGTGCGGTACCGGCATGCAATTTCGCAACCGTCAGTTTACGATCCTGCAAGGTTAATTGAAAATCCAGTGGCGAAATACGTTCTTTAAAAATACTCCCCAAATCAACTGCATCAAAGTGAATGTTGATATTGGCATTCATCCTGTCATAAGTTGCAAAATCAAGCGACTCATCGGGGAATATTTTGGCTGGTTTCTTGTTGCTGGTAGTGTTAGTCGCTGGCGCACCAAAGGCTGGCGCCAGGTCGGCCAATACAAGCAACGGACCTTTCACGTCACCGGTCAGCATAGGCTTTAAATCACCATAATCGTAGACAAACTGCCCGGCCAGGCGGCTACGTCCTATTTGCGCATCCGACACATTGACCTTCCATTGATCTGTATTTTTTTCAACTTCGGCGGCTACCTTAAATGGCGGCGTGCGAGGGAAAGCCAGGTCTAGCAAATCACCCACATCTGCTAATGAAGGTCCGTTGACATCCAATTTACCTTTCACGCGCTGGGTACCGAATAAATCATAGACAGCCCCATCAAACTTAAGATTGACCGCACCATATTTCAGCCAGCCTTTGGAATTGATAGGTGCAGAATCTTTACCTTGCGTAGCCACCGGGAGGAAGCCCTGGGTGACCAGTTCACCCTCTAGCGGGCGTTTACCAAATTCGCCTTTAACCTTTAGACTGGATTCCGGCGTTTTAAGATGTGTTCCTTCTTCGGTGTAAAAACTGGTAGCGAGGTAAGCTTTGGTCACTGCGTCATCGACACGGGCCTGCCCCTTGTTGACAGAAAGTTCTTCGATAAACGGGAAAGGGCGTGCTGGACCGGAATCATCCAGTTCAAAATCCCAGGTGGCTTTTTTCTTGCTATCGCGCTTCAAATAGGCATCAAGCTGTTCGGCACGAATAGCTTTAATGCGATAGGCCTGGCCTTCTTCGAGCTGGAACAAGTCACGGTAACGCAGCTTGAGGTCCAAGCCACGCGCATCCACTAAATAAGGGACCTTAAATTCTGGCGGCGCTGAAATCTGCAAGTGGCCTACCTGCAGGCGGATGCCGCCAAGCAATTGCAGATGAAATGGCCGCTCAATGATGACATCTCTGTGCAATGTCTTGCTGGTAAAGTCTTGCATCGGCTGGCGTAGAAAAGGCCACCCGGCAAGTTCGCAGCACACAATGATCACGACCAGCACCAATAAAAACCCACCAGTCCAGCGCAGTGTTCGCATGCCTGTAGTGCGAGTTGGAGAATTGCCGATCACGGCCTTGTTATTCACTTCATTATTCATCTTCGTATGTTGCCACGCTCAACTGGCATGACCAGTCCTACAAGTCTGACAAGACTGTAGGATAATTCTGTCAAAGGCACTCTTTACCAGGGGTACCGCAGGAAAGCCCGAAGTTCTAAATCCTGACTACTCAGTTATAATCAAATGATGTGTAATCCAGTAAACAGGAAGTGATTAAAATGAAATGGACCGATAGCCAGCGCATCGCCGAAGAACTGTATGACAAGTATCCCGATATTGATCCTAAAACCATACGTTTTACCGATTTAATGCAGTGGGTAATGGCGCTGGATGGCTTTGATGATGATATTTCTCGTTGCGGCGAAAAAGTGCTCGAAGGCATACAACTGGCCTGGATAGAAGAAGCCGAGTAGATGACCTCAACTGCATTGCCCGGTTCGATTTTTAAAGCCTACGATATACGCGGCATTGTTGATGAAACGCTGACAGCAGAGATTGTCCGGCTGATAGGGCTGGCGCTAGGCACACAAGCGCAGGCACTTGGCGAGCAATCCATCTGCGTGGGCTATGATGGTCGTTTATCCAGCCCGGCACTCGCAAGGGCCTTAGCCGAAGGCATATTACAAACAGGCGTTGACGTTATTTCCCTTGGCCTGGTCACAACGCCTATGCTTTATTTCGCCACCCACTATTTGCCGCGAAGCACCAGCGGCGTGATGATCACTGGCAGCCACAACCCGCCGCAGTATAACGGCTTGAAAATGGTACTTGCCGGTGAGACATTGAGCAGTGAAGCCATCCAGGCGTTACGGCAGCAGATAGACCAGCTGCAGTTTTATTTAAGTAGTCACCCTGGTAAAACCTCCACTTACGATATTTACCCAGCCTATCAGCAAACAATTGTTGAAGACATTCAACTGGCGCGCCCCATGCGCGTGGTAGTTGATTGCGGCAATGGCGTAGCGGGTGCCTATGCGCAAGCTTTGTTTGAAGCACTGGGATGCATGGTTGACCCTTTGTTTTGTGAGGTAGATGGCAATTTCCCCAATCATCATCCAGACCCGGTAGAAGCCAAAAACCTGCAGGATGTGATTGCGAGACTGCAAACAGGCGATGCCGAACTTGGACTGGCGTTCGATGGTGATGGTGACAGGTTAGGCGTGGTGACTAAATCCGGACAGATCATCCGTAGCGACCGTCAGCTTATGCTGTTTATTGAAGATGTATTAGCACATCAACCCGGTAGCAGCGTTGTGTTTGATGTGAAATCCACCCGCTATTTGAGCCAGTGGACGCGCAAACATGGTGGCAAACCGGTGATCTGGAAAACAGGTCATTCTTTGATGAAAGCGAAGATCCGAGAGACCAGTGCCGCGATTGGTGGCGAGTTATCCGGCCATCTGTTCTTCAATGATCAAAAACAAGGCAAGCAACGCTGGTTCGGCTTTGACGATGGCCTTTATAGTGCCGCACGTTTACTTGAAATTGTCAGCCGTGTGCAGGATGCCAGCGCAGTGCTGGAAGCCTTGCCGGATAGTGTCAACACCCCAGAATTACAGATAGTGATGGCTGAAGGCGAGCCGCATGCCTTGATTGCACAGCTGCAAGAAACCGCAGAGTTTCCGGCAGCTGTTGAAGTGATTGATATCGATGGCTTGCGGGTAGAGTATGCAGATGGCTTTGGCTTGATCCGTGCCTCGAACACAACACCTGTGTTAGTGCTTCGTTTTGAAGCAGACAATGAAAAGGCACTGGCGCGCATCAAAAATATCTTCCGCGAGTTGTTACTGAATGCCCGCCCTGACTTGAAAATTCCTTTTTAAGTCACCATTGAAAAAACATGCCCAATTACCCTCGCCTTTCTCAACGATTACATTCCCGCGGCCAGAGTCTGCTATATGTAGTACTTTGGCTTGGTTTGGCCGCACTGGTCTGGTTACTGGTAGACCGCGTGCAACATCCAAATACGCTGGAACAAGTCGGCAAACTCAATGTAGCGACACTTAAGCGCGGGCCAGATGGGCATTACAGTGCTGAAGCGCTGATCAATGGTGAGCGTGTACGTGTGCTGGTAGATACCGGTGCCACCGGTGTAGCCATCTCGCAGCATGTGGCAGACCGGCTGGGGTTGGCTAGCACCGACGCCATCAATACCCATACCGCCAATGGCAATGCAGTTTCTTACCTGGTGAGACTGAAAACCGTGCAGTTAGGAGGCATCGTGGCAAACGATGTCGCGGCGACGATTACGCCCGGGCTGGAAGGTGACGCATTATTGGGGATGAGCTTTCTGGGGCGCATGGATGTCAGACTCTATCGCGGTGTCATGACTATCCGTGATGGTGAAGACAGCACAACGCTTTCGACAGAAACTCAGGCAAAACACTAACCTCGCCTGAAACCAAACTCCAGCACAAAATATTGCGGATTCATATTTGCCAGAGGCGCACGCAATTTCGCCAGCTCATGTTCCGCGCCGTGTATTTCTATTTTCACCAGGCTGGACACTTCACCCATCTCGTGGAGAATAGGTCGCAGGTTATCCAGATGCGCCAACAAGGCATTGGCATCCTGGAATCCTTCGCGACAGTGCGCAAAGTCGCCATCAAAACTGAATCCGTAATATAAACAGCCAGGCTCGCGGGCCGACCACTGCACATATTTTTCAGCGATTGCGCGAAAAGTTTCTGCCTTCCCCGGATGGATCTGGAAATACGGAGCAACTGAACAGCAGGTATCTTGTGTCGCCATGAATCTTCCCACTCAGCAGGCACTACCGCGCCAACTCGGCCCCTTCAACCACCACACGGAAAAACTGTAACGAGGCCTGATCCTGGATACGTATCCCTGTTTCTACCGAGCCACGCTTGCCAGGAGGAATGCCGCCGGTGATCAGCATAGGCCGCGTCTGATTGACCAGACGGCCACGGTTATCGTATTGCAGCATCCTGACCTGGACGCGACCCACGGCGACATTGCTATTGTTTTGCACGGCGGCATATACCAGGCCGGTATTATCGGCGATCGGGCCCGAAGGCAGGTAGCGTCCCGGATTGCGTGGCAAGTCAAGGCGCATAGCGCGAGCGGCAGAATCCTTGCCTATGTCTGAATCTGAGCTGGCAGCCAATTGATAATGTTGCAATGCCAGCGCTGATTCGCCACGGCCTTCTGCAATTTGCCCCAGCAGGGCATAGCCGGGTGCAGTTGGCAGCAAGGCATTGGCTTTTTTCAGGAAAGGTTCTGCCTGTTCCTTTTTACCTGCGTTGAACAGGGCAATGCCACTTTGTACATACGGTTTGAAATAGTCAGGTTGCATCTTGATAGCTTTGTCATACAAAGCCAGGGCTTCGGTAGTGTTCTTTTGCGTCAGCGCAATATCGCCCAACAACTCCTGAAAGCGGGCTTCCTTGGGCTCTATGCTAATGGCTTTTTTGGCTAAGGATTTCGCCTTATCGGCATCGCCTTTTTGTAAAGCTGCTTTGCCTTCGTCGTAAGCTTTATACGCTTCACGCGTCGTCATCAACTTGGTGACCTTCTCGGCATAGACTTCTTTGCCCATTTCGCCGCCCGGGCCAAGCTCAGCCAGTGTTTTTTTGTTTTCATCGACCCGCGCTTGCGATGGCGGATGGCTGGCAAACAGGCCACTGATAAAGTCCTGCCGCTTGCCTTCACTCAGCCGGACAAAAGTTTCCTGCAAAGTGACGGCCGCGGCCGGATCATATCCAGCCAGTTTCATATACTTCATACCATAGGTATCAGCTTCTGATTCGGCGTCACGACCATACTTGCTGGTAATCAGCTGGCCGCCCAATTGCGCACCACCCACCACCAGGTTGGCATAATTGGAATCGCGGGTAGCCAGGCCTACCGCCAGCATTGCCCCCTGCATAAACATGCCGCGTTCCATGCCCTGGGCACCATGGCGGGCGGCTGCATGCACAATCTCGTGTCCCAGCACGGCAGCCAGCTCGGCCTCACTGTGCAACTCGTAAAGCAGGCCGCGGTTGAATGCAATCTTGCCGCCGGGCATGGCCCAGGCATTCGGGACAGAGTCATTCAATACCACAAACTCATATGGTAAATCCGGACGGTCGGACACTGCTGCCAGCTTCTGCCCTACTTGCTGCACATAACGGGTCAATTCAGTGTCCAGGACATAATCGCCGCCTTGTGACTGGCGGGCAGGACTGTAATTTTGCTGGCCGATCTGGATTTCCTTGTCCTGCGAGACGAACTGGAACTCACGTTGCTTGGTCACGGGATTGATGCCGCAAGCGACCAATGCAACAGACAATAACACCGGCCAAAAAATGCTTTTTTTAATCATTTTTACTCACCCTGATCGTGTGCGTAGCTATTGCTCTAAGTAATCACAGTGGGTTGTTGCCTGCCGGTTAATAATGGCAAGTTCGAAATCTGGTTAGAGACTGAAATCAGTTCCGCCAAAGCATCCTGGGCATCCAGTTGTTGCTGAGCAGCGTCTTGAGTGTATGCCTCGAGGTAAACCCGGATGGTTGCACCTTCAGTCCCGGTGCCAGAGAGACGAATCACGACACGCGAGCCGCAAGTAAACAGGATACGCAAGCCTTGCCCGGTGCTGATAGAACTATCGATAGGATCGGTATAGCTGAAGTCATCCACCGTGTGGACGGTATAACTGCCAAACACCTGGCCCGGCAAAGTTTCAAACTGCTGTTTTACATGGCTCATCACGGCTTGCGCAGGGGCGGTCGGCACGGCTTCATAATCATGGCGGGAATACACGTTACGCCCATATTGCTGCCAGTGTTTGCGTACCAGCGACTCTACGCTTTCGCCAGTCGCCGCCAGCAGATTGAGCCAGCACAACACTGCCCACAAACCGTCTTTTTCGCGCACGTGGTCGCTGCCTGTACCAAAGCTTTCTTCACCGCACAAGGTCACTTTGCCCGCATCCATCAGGTTGCCGAAAAACTTCCAGCCAGTGGGGGTTTCATAGCAATCAATGCCGAGCTTGGCCGCCACGCGGTCAACCGCGCCGCTGGTAGGCATGGAGCGCGCCACACCAGACAAGCCGTTGGCGTAGGCCGGAATCAATTTGGCATTAGCAGCAATCAAGGCCAGGCTGTCAGAGGGCGTGACAAAGAAACGGTTACCGAGAATCATATTGCGGTCGCCATCACCGTCAGAAGCAGCAGAAAAATCGGGTGCTTGCTCGCCGTAAGCGATGGCCACAAGCTCTTCTGCATAAGTCAGGTTAGGGTCAGGGTGGCCGCCCCCAAAGTTTTCCGAAACTTCGCAGTTCATCAAACTGGTGGCTGGCGCGCCGAGCCGGTTTACGAATACTTCTTTGGCATAGGGGCCGGTCACTGCGTGCATGGCGTCAAATTTCAGGCGATGCCCATCTGCCAGCCAGCGCTTGATCGCCGCAAAGTCAAACATGCTCTCCATCAAATCTGCGTAATCAGCCACCGCGTCTATGACTTCTACGGTAAAACCATCCAGCGTGGTCATACCTACGGAAGACAAATCTATCTCAGGCAGGTCATCGACTATTTTATACGCTTGGATTTGCGTGCTATTCAAAAAAATCGTATCCGTGATTTTTTCTGGTGCCGGGCCACCATTGCTGGTGTTGTACTTGATCCCAAAGTCATCATCAGGGCCGCCGGGATTGTGGCTGGCCGATAAAATAATGCCGCCAAAGGTTTGGTATTTGCGGATGATATTGGAAGCAGCCGGCGTAGACAGGATGCCGTTTTGACCAACCAGTACTTTGGCAAAGCCGTTGGCTGCTGCCATGTTGATGATGATCTGGATCGCTTCTTTGTTATAAAAACGCCCATCACCGCCGACTGTCAGCGTCGCACCGGCCGGGATTTCCAGGGTGTCAAAAATACTCTGTACGAAATTTTGCAGGTAATGCGGCTGCTGGAATACACGTACTTTTTTGCGTAATCCCGAGGTACCGGGCTTTTGGTCAGTGAATGGTTGGGTTGCAACAGTTTGAATCGACATAGCCTTAGCTTCTTGAAATGTTAAAAATTCTAAGTTTGATTGTATTACAAATTAGTGACAGTTTTATGTGGATGGTCAATACCAGCGTTTATCAAGCGCGATGCCGGAGACTGAAATACAGCACTGACAAGCCGATAATATGGCACACAGGCCACCATAGGGCATTGAATTGCCAACGCATAAAACTGCAGGCACCCAGCACACCGCCAGTAACAAAACCACCAATCAGTATTAAATATAATGTAAGCCGCCTTTTATCGACGGCTTGCCCCCGTATGCGCAGGCCCAGCGCAATGCCGATATCAGTAAACAAGCCCGACACATGCGTGGTGCGCACGACGGCCCCGCTAAAGGTACTGGTCATCGCATTCTGTAACCCACAGGCGGCAGAAGCCAGGCACTGCCCGCTAAGCCAGCCGTGATTCAGCAATAACACGGATAATGTCAGCAATCCGGCTTCTATCCACAATGCAAGATGATATTGCCTGCCAAGCTTGAGTGCCTCGTGGCCTATCACCACGCCGCTAATAATCGCGCCCAGCACAAAGAAAATCATGACGCACAACAAATGCATCACTTGCAAGCTGTCACCCCGCATGATTTCAATTGAGAAAAAAGTAGAAATTCCGGTCAGGTGCGAAACCGCCTGGTGGCGGAAGCCCAACACACCGACTGCATTCACAAAGCCAGCATTCATGGCCAGTAGAAATCCGCCCCACTCTACCCAGCGAGGCAAGCGCTGCATCATGTCACACCCTCATTTTTCGATGATTTGTGTCCCATATTCTACGCTGCTAGCGTACGGCAACAACAAAAATCCTTTGCCCCAACTACGTAAAATCATGAGCCGCTTTTACGTGATCCATTCAGGATCAATTTGAAACAAGCAAGTATAGTGGGAGTCATACAAGTACATCAGCATTGATGCACTTACATCAACAACCAAAGGAGATTATCATGTGGACTAAACCAGCTGCTACTGAAATGCGTTTTGGCTTTGAAGTAACTATGTACGTAATGAACAAATAATCAGCGCTTGTATCACTACAAGTTTAGGCTGAACAAAAAACCCGCTAAACAGCGGGTTTTTTGTTGCCTGTCGAAAATATACTTATGCCAGCTGCGACCAGAGCAAGTTCACACTTACCCCCATCAGGAAGACAGCAAAAATCCTCTTTAACACCTTAACCGGCAATCGTTTGGTCAACGCCACGCCCGCCGGGGCAAATAGCACGCTGAATGGCGCAATCAGCATGATTGCGGGCAGATAAAGTAACCCGAAAGTATCCGGCGCATGTTCGGATTGACGCAGGGCATCCTGCAAATAACTGACAGTACTTGCCAGTGCGATGGGGAAACCTAGTACGGCTGAAGTGCCGATGGCCTGCTTTACCGACACATTACGCATGGCGAGATAAGGTACTGTCAGCGTACCGCCGCCAATAGACACCAAAGCAGAGATGATGCCTATCAATAATGAAACCAGGCTGATTTCAACCTTACCGGGCACTTTGTGCTGCGTTGGTTTGCGGTCCAGAAATAGCTGGATGGCGGCGAAAAAAGTAAATGCGGCAAAAAATAATGTCAGGTAAAACGCATCCAGATGAATCGCCACCAAAGTTGCCAGTAAAGAGCCTATAAAAGCCATAGGCACCATAGACCACACATACGGCCAGACGATATTCTGGTTTTTATGATGGGCAGTAATACTGGAAAGCGAGGTAAACACAATACATGCCATTGAGGTTGCCAGCGCCATATGAAAAGCGGCATCCGCTGAAAACTCTTTTGCGACAAGAATGGCGTGCAACATAGGTACCAGCACAATCCCGCCACCGATGCCGAGCAAACCGGACAAGATGCCAACGACTACGCCGATCAGGCAAAGCAATGCGTATTGCTCAATAAAAAGTTGTATCCACTCCATGTAAATCACCAGCAACAACAAAGTGAGACAGTATAACTGCTAGCCTCAACTCTATTCATGCATAGCCATGAAAATGGTGAGATGCTGATGTGAGCAAGATTTAAGATTAAAAGAATTAAGTTTGAGTAAACCTCAAAAATATGGCTTAGTGAAGATTGATTTTTTGTTACAATAAATCAATGAGCAACGAAAGCCAAAAATCAAGAGGCGGTAAAAGACCAGGTGCCGGACGCAAGCCCGGATCTACCACGCGCCTGGAAGAAACCATTGTTATCCGCATTCCTGCCAGCCAGAAACCGGTGGTGAGTAACCTGATGGAAGCTTATGCTGCAAAGCAACGCCTGCGCCAGCTGAAAGCAAACCTGGATGCCGTAGAAGTATTTGATCATCCCGCGGAGGATTTGCAGGCCATCAGCTTACCGCTATTTCAATCCAAAGTCCCGGCCGGCTTCCCTTCTCCGGCAGATGATCATGTGGATAAACGGCTGGACCCAAACGAATACCTGATTGACCAGGCGGATACCACTTTTTTTGTAACCATCCAGGGCGAATCCATGATTGAAGTGGGCTTGATGCCGGGCGACAAAGCCGTGATTGATAAAGGAAAGGTAGCAGTGGTTGGCGATATTGTACTGGCGATGGTGGATGGCGGATTTACCATTAAAACCCTGGCAGCGCAAAAAGATGGCAGCCCGAAACTGTTACCGGCCAATGCCTCCGGGAAGTATGCTCCGATTATTATCCAGGAGCCTATGCAGTTTCAAATCTGGGGAGTAGTGATTGGCTCGTTCCGGCGCTTCAGGTAGTCGTATGGCTAATAAAAAACCCGGTATCCGAAACAGATCACCGGGTTTCTTGAACGTATAAACAAACTTATTTGTTCATTACGTACATAGTGACTTCAAAGCCAAAACGCATTTCAGTAGCAGCTGGTTTAGTCCACATGTTGATCTCCTTATTTGATTCACCGACCCGACCCCATGTCTGGCTGGTGTGAATGTATTATCGGTCCGGGGTTTAAAAAATATGCTATTGCAGATCATGAACAACCTTTAAAGAATTTCATGAAACATCCCTCATGCAAATAAATACTTCCAGCGCAGAACAGCCCGCAACGCGAGCCATCGCCCTCGTGGACGTGAATAACTTTTACGTGAGTTGTGAGCGCGTATTCAACCTCAAATTACGCAACCGGCCAGTCGTTATTTTGAGTAATAACGACGGTTGTGTCATTTCCCGCAGTAGTGAGGCCAAAGCGTTGGGCATTGCAATGGGTGCACCGTGGTTCAAGATCCGCAAATTTATCGAGCAGGAAAATGTGTTTGTTCTTTCATCAAACTATGCCCTTTACGCTGACATGAGCAACCGCGTAATGTCAATTTTGCGGCAATTCAGTCCGTCCCAGGAAATCTACTCTATCGACGAATCGTTTCTGGATTTAAGCGGATTCACGCATGTTGACCTCACTGAATATGCGCAAAAACTGCGGCAAACCGTTCTGCAAGGAACCGACCTGCCGGTATGCGTAGGTATAGGCAGCAGCAAGACCCTGGCAAAAATGGCTAATCACTGCGCCAAACAACAGTTCACTTTAAATGGTGTGTGTAATTTTAATATGATGGCTGAAGCTGATATAGACGCCAATTTGCGCGACATTCCGGTAGGCAAGGTTTGGGGAATAGGCCGTGGATTATCCAAAAAAATCAATGACCTTGAAATTTACACCGCTTACGACCTGAAACGTAGCGAGGCTGCCACCATGCGCAAAAAATTTAGTGTGGTGCTGGAAAAAACCGTGCGGGAACTGAATGGCACGACTTGCCTGGAACTGGATCAGATTCGCGGGCCACACCAGCAGATCCTCAGCACACGCAGTTTTGGCCAGACGGTACGTGACCTGCAAACTCTGGAAGAAGCGGTCACCCTGCTCACCACGCGCGCAGGCGAGAAATTACGCCAGCGCCAGATGTTTGCCGGATGTGTGTATGTGTATATCCGCACCAGCCCATTCCGCGACATCGAGCAGCAATATGAAAATGGGTTCAACCTACCGCTGCACACGCCAACCAACAGCACGTTGCGCCTGGTGGAGGCTGCATTCAAGGCGCTACGGCAGATTTACCGGCCCGGGTTTGATTATATGAAAGCTGGCGTTTCATTGCGCGAACTGGCGACAACGCATACGCAGCAACAGGACATGTTTGATACTTCCAGCGTCCATGAAAAGTCTGTGCGGCTGATGCAGACCATAGATACCATCAATCAAAAAATGGGCCGTGCCACTATCAAACTTGCCAGCGAGGGAGTGCAAAAACACAGGGGCCTGGATATCAAGCAACCGTGGCGAATGAAACAGGAAATGATGAGTCCGCGTTACACCACCAGTTGGGACGACTTACTAGAAGTAGATTAATTAGCTACGGGCCGTTAATCCGGTTTCATTCACCCGCCTTTGTCAGCCCGGTTTCGATAATGAAACAGAACTAAAAGTCACCGCACTAATAATCAGAAACGCCCCAAACAACTGGGCAGGCGTAGGTGGCATATGCTCAAAAGCGGCAATGATCATGGTGGTCACTGGTACAAGGTTCATAAAAATCGCCGCCTTGGATGGTCCGAGATGAGAGATGCTCGCGTTCCAAAATAGATAAGCCAACACCCCGCCGCCCAAAGACATCATCAGGAGAGCCGCACCTGCATGGATGCCATGCAAGGAAACACTATCCGCATGCAGGCAGGCGGCAATGCTCAATACAATTGCACCAACGGTCATAATGCCTTCGGTATTCGCGATGCCACTCACGTTTTTTGGCATCATCTTTTTCACCAATACATTGTAGAGCGCCCAGTTCAGGGTGGCGATTAAAAGATAGATATCCCCTACGGAAATCGTCAATTGTGCGCCTGCGCCCAGCACCACTATTGCAACCCCTGCTATCCCCACCGGGAATGCGACCAGTTGGCGATTGCTCGGCTTATCGCCAAGAATCAAATAGCCAAGGATAGCGGTTAATAAAGGATTCAACCCCATGATCAGGGCGCCGTTGATCGCTGAGGAAGTCTCCATACCCAGAAAGAAAAACAGGTTAAAACCAAAAACGCCCACCACACCCAATGTGAGATACGCCTGCCAGTGCCTTAAAGGCGTGGCTTCTTTTCTCATCTGCGCAATCAATATCATGACCGCGGCCGCCAAAACATAGCGGCTGGCACCCGCAACATAAGGGCTCATTTCAGCCAGCACCGGACGCGCCAGGTTGAAATTTGCTCCCCAGAAAATTGCAGCCATGGTGGCCATTAAATAGGTTTTGCTATTGCTCATTTATTTTTCTTTATATATAACTCAGTCTGGAATGTTCATTGCAGCAAGGGCCACATACTCACAAAGTAAGACCCTAGCCGTCAACCCCTTCGACAATGAATACCCGATACTGCGCGCCTTTATGCCTGTGTTTGACTGCATGCTGGTATTGCGGGCTGTGATACCAGGTCTCAGCGGCCTCGACTGTGGGAAAGCGATGAATCAAGCATCCTTCAAACGCAGGGCCTTCCAGGATACTCAATGCGCCATACCTGACCAGCGGCGTCACCGGATGCCCCTCCCTCGCGAGAGGGGCCTGGCTGGCATAAGTATCCATTTCGACCTGATCCAGCGTTTGTTCGCGGATCATGACTACATAGGCGCTCATGATGTACTTTTAGCCTGCAAATATTGAATCAATGTAGTGGCCGCCTGCGCAGATGAAGCCGGATTCTGGCCGGTGATCAGCAAGCCATCTTGCAACACATATGATTGCCAGTCATCGCTTTTGGCGTAATCACCACCCAGTTTTTTTAACTCATCTTCCACCAGGAAAGGGACGACATTGGTCAGGCCCACCGCCTCTTCTTCAGAATTGGTAAAGCCAGTCACTTTTTTGCCTGCAACTAGCGGGCTACCGTCGGTTTTTTTGGTATGGCGCAACACGCCTGGCGCATGGCATACCAGCGCAACCGGTTTACCGGCATTTAGGGTAGACTCAATCAAGCTGATGGAATGTGTATCTTCAGCAAGATCCCATAATGGGCCATGTCCACCGGGATAAAACACCGCATCAAACGCCTGATGTGAAACGGAATTTAAGGGTACGGTGTTAGCCAGCGCCGCTTTGGCCTCGGCATCTTGCTCAAATCTTCTGGTGTCGTCGGTCTGGAAATCCGGCTCATTGCTTTTCGGGTCCAGTGGCGGCTGCCCGCCTTTTGGTGAAGCGAGTGTCAACTTGGCACCTGCTGCTTTAAAAACATAATAGGGTGCGGCCAGCTCTTCCAGCCAAAATCCGGTTTTACGGCCTGTGTCGCCAAGGGTGTCATGCGAGGTCAGTACAATTAATATATTCATTTAAGTGCTCCTTGATGGATAAAAATAATAAGGCATTCAAATGCCAGCTAAGTTGAGTTGTAATGGCTTTCTTTTTTACCTAAGCAATCACATGAAAGAATAATGATCTCTTTCATTCCATTTATGAAATTTATTATGTATATTTTAGTTATTCATAAACAGAATAACTGACATGCGTTACGACCTGAATCTTTTACGTGTATTCATCGCTTTAATGGAAGAACGCAGCGCCACGCGCGCAGCTGATCAACTGGGGATTACGCAACCCGCATTATCAAATGCATTAAACCGCCTGCGGGATATCCTCCAGGACCCGCTGTTCATCCGGGAACGCTATGGCATGCAACCGACCCAGAAAGCCGAAGCATTGGCACCAGGCATCATGCTGGCGATTGGACAATTGGATGAACTGGTGCTGGAGCAACAGGCATTCGACCCGGCCAGCGCGAATCTGCTATTCACCGTCGCGCCTAACAGTTATGTCGAATATGTCCTGGTGCCCGCTATCGTGGCAAAACTACGGGAACAGGCGCCGGGAATCAAATTGCGCATTATCCCTTACGGCAACGACCTGGCCGAAACGGGCGTCATTTCCGGTACAACGGCACTGGTGTTGGGACGGATCATTGACCCGCCTGATAATTTAATCGTGCAGCACTTAATGGAAGATAGCCTGGCGTGCGTGGTGAGGGCAGACCACCCGACGGTAGGCGATACAATCACCAAAGAACAATATGAGCATTTAAAACATGTGAATGTGATGCCACCCGGGCGCATGCGTGCGGGCTTGTTTCAGGCATTGGACAGACAAGGGTTAAAGCGTGAAGTGGCGGTGTCAGTCACGCACTTCCTGTCGGTGCCGGAAGTGATTTCAGTCACGGATTATTGCACCACGTTGCCAAACCAGATTTGCCGGCGCCTGGCGAATGACACACGCTTGAAAATTTTAGCCACGCCGGTAGATCTTGGCACTTTCCCGATTGATATTGCCTGGCATGTCAGGTACCGGCATGACCCGGCACATCGCTGGCTACGTTCGCTGATTGAAGAAGTGGCGCGTTCGCTTTAGGCTATAAATGGGATGAGAGATCGGAGAATTTAAAGTCTGTGCAAAGTTGGCAAGTTACTCTGTATCAATCAGACCATGCTTCATCGCCAGCCTGACCATTTCCACCGGGCTGTTCACCGACAGCTTTTGCTTGATTAATGTGTAGTAATTGGCGACCGTCTTTTGGCTGATTTTGAGCATATCTGCAACATCTTCAACCCGCTTGCCTTCGGCTAACAGGCGGAATACTTCAAACTCGCGCGAAGTCAGTTGTTGCAAAGGATTACTTTCCCCTATCAAGGTTTGCAGCGCTACTTTTTGCGCGACATCCTGGCTGAGGAAAGTTTTACCTTTCGAGACATCCAGCACTGCTTGCAATAAGTCATTGGCGGCACCGGTTTTAGTCACATAGCCTTTCACGCCTGTTTTTAATGCCTGTGCCGCAAACGAAACAGCTTCATGCATGGAGAAGATCACAATTTTGGCTTGCGGGTAACGTTGCAAAATACGTTTGGCGGCTTCCAGGCCTCCCATGCCGGGCATGGAAATATCCATCAACACTACATCTGGCGCTACCTCGCCATAGATTTGATAGGCCATTTCACCGGTATCCGCTTCGGCCACAATTTCAATCGACTTATGGCTTTCCAACAGCCGCCGCAAGCCTGAGCGCACCACAGTATGATCATCCACTAAAACAACTCTCACTGTCATGACGCTATATCCTGGAATTTATCTGTTTTATGAAAACGCACTTCTATGCGCGTACCCTGGCCAGGCGTGCTGGTGATGTTCATGGTGCCCATTAATCCTTCAACTCTTTCCTGCATGCCTGCCAAACCATATCCGCGACTAGGCACAGCGGTATCAAACCCACGGCCATCATCTTCTACCAATAAATAAAGACCTTGGTCGGTATCAGTCACTTCAATAGTGACACGGCTGGCCGCAGCGTGTTTGCTGATATTGGTCAGGCACTCCTGCACAATGCGGTATACCGTCACCGCTACCGATTCATCCGGCTGCATCAGGTGATTGGAAATATCATTCACCACCATGATGTTGCGGTTACGGTCATGCCAGTGGTGAATCAACTCTGCCAGTGCCAGGCTTAATCCCAGCTCATCCAGAACGCGTGGCCGCAAACGGGCCAGCAAATCCTGGATGGTGAACATCATCTGCCGCGTGATCTGCGCAATGGCGGTGGCACTTTCACGCGCAACCGTCAGTTTCTTGGCCGCCACCATCGCGCTGGCATCGATGTGGACCGCGGTCAGGTACTGGCCGATTTCATCATGCAGGTCACGCGCCAGCTTTTTACGTTCTTCTTCCTGCAAATGAATAATCTGCTGGGTCAACCGGTGATTATTGCGGATACTCTGTTCCAGCGTACTCGCCATCTTGTTGAATTTGTCGCTGATCTCGCGTAATTCAATCTGCTCAAAACTGGGCAAGCGGCTTTGATATTCACCATGTTCGATCTGGTTTAAACCATGAATAATCTGCTTCACTGGCTTAAATGTAGTGCGCACCGCCAGATAAACAAAAAACAGCACACTCAAGCCAAAAAAACCGACGATCGCCAGCAGGCCGGAAGTATCTTCCCAAATTTCCCGCAGTTCAAAACTGGGGTCCGGGGTGATGACCAGCTCTCCAATGAAGCGGCCATTGATAATAATGTTTTTGCGTTTGGGTTCATTCAACACACTGGAAATATCCAGCAAACTCACAAACCACCTGGGCGGGTCTTCGCCATCATGTTCTACGCGCGTCGTGCGGTTAGACTCACGCAAATGACCGGTAGGGTCAAGAAAATCCACTTTCAAATGCCGGATATTCATTAACTCTTCCAGCTTGAAAATATTGATTTCGCCTTTTTCACTGCGGTCAAGCCAGCCAAAATCGTTCATGTAATGTGCAATTTGCGCGTCCAGCAAATGAATCACCAGGTTGGTCGTTGACTCGACTTCTGCCAGGACATCTTCCCGCGCATTTTTGATCACGGAAATCGCCCAGGTGAACAGCAACCCGAGCAATAACAAGGTAATAGTCAGGTTGAGTTTGAACTGTAAACTGAAGGATTTCATCATGCTCAGCGGATTGTAAAGTTTATTGCCCAAAATCTATCGGGAGTTTTTCCCAATTCATACGCAGGCATGAATAGAAAACCACCCTATTATAGGATGGTAGGGCATGAACTTGAAGTACGCTTAAGGATTAACCAGCTGGGCTAGCCGCTGGTACTGGATGGGTCAGTTTAGCCATCACACCCTCAAAAAGCGCTTACACGATGTTGGCACAAGTGCCGGGAATATGCAGGGGTTAATGAATCACCACGCCCCACGGTAAATTACCTACGGCGATGTCTTTTAATCTGGTATTGGTTTGAGTATCGATCACCGACACATTATTGCTACGCCCATTGGCAACATACAGTTTTTTGCCGTCCGGCGTCAGCGCCATATTCCACGGCCTTTGCCCGACATCAATGGTCGCAATCACTTGCTGCGTAGTGCTATCAATCACACTGACATTATGGTCACCACCATTACTGACATAGATACGGCTGCCATCGGCATTAACCTTGACGCCATTGGAGCGCAGTCCCACTTTAATATTGGCCTGCACTGTCCAGTCTGTGGTAGACACGATTTCCAGCAAACTGGCAGCTTCGTTTGCAACATAAGCCCACTGGCCATCCGGGCTAAAGCCAACCCCTCGTGGATGTTTGGTCGCGGCAATCAAATGCTCGGACTTCAGTGACTTTAAATTAATTACATCGACATTATTGCTCTCTTCATTGCTCGCCAGCAGCCATTGCTGGTCGGGTGAAAATACACAGTGTTCAGGATTCTTGCCTTGGGTAGCGATGGTGTGTTTGACCTTGTTGGTGTTTAAATCCACCAGCGCCACCGCATTTTCTTCCTCCAGGCAGGCGGCCAGCAATTTTCCATCCGGTGAAATATCTATGCCTTCCGGTTCGTCACCCACTTTAATCAAGGCAGTTTGTTTACCTTTTTCAATATCCACCACGGCGACTGCGTTTTTATCCCGCACGACGACATACAGTTTTTGGTTAGTTGGGTGAATCGCGGCTGCCTGGACTTTTTTGCCCAGCCTGCCTTTAGAAGGAAACTGTTTGATGACTTCATCGGTAGTGGTGTCAATGACGGACACCGTGCCATCTTTTTCATTGGGCACATAGGCGAATGGCTGTGCAAAAATGGAGTAAGAGAGGCTGATGAAAGCTGCCGCGATGAGAGATTGTTGCAGTGTTTTTTGCATAGAGTGCCTTTTAAAAAATTGGCCGATTGCTGCAACAACCGGCCTGTACATGGAGATATACTTTATGCAAATCAATTAAATCGAAGAATTTAAATTGATAGTGCATATTATGCGTTCAGGTTTTTCATCAATAGCGGGATGCTTCCTGATTTCACTGGGAAAACTTCCCGACAACTATTTGTTATGCAGTCTTTCAAGCGACCAAATTCAGTCGGTTTTTAACGTACACTGCCTGTAAACTGGCCGAATGCGCGCGGTTGCGAGCCGACTTTAATCTCTTTTTTGAGTGTCAGGCTTTGGCTATCAATCACTGCTATCACGTTGTCCATCCAGCTGGCGACCAATACCTGTTCATGCTCGGCATCGTAAGCAATGCCTTCAGGCGTACCCGGTACGCGAATTTTGCGGATGAGCTTTTGACTGGCAAGATCAATGACATTCACGCTGTCCTCCCCGGTATTGGTCACAAACAAGCGTCCGCTACGATCTGTTGTCACACAATAAGGGTGATTACCGGTCTCCAGCGTATTCACTACCTGGTTGCTGCGCGTATCAATCACATGAATGCTGTTTGAATAGACATTGACGACCAATAACTGCTGACCATCCTGACTCAAGCCTAGGCCGAACGGATGCTGGCCGACCTTGATTCGATGCATTTGTTTATTGGTATGCGTATCCACGACACTGACGTCATTGCTATCCCGGTTAGCGACATACAACATTGCACCATCGCTGCTCAACTGCAAGCCACCAGGTGCTTTGCCCACTTCAATTTCAGCCAGCGTCTTGCCGGAATCTGCGGCAATCACCAACACATTGGCGTGATACCAGTCAGCCACATATAAACGGTCACCTGTTTTATTGAGTGTGATACCTACCGGCGAAATCGATAAAGGAATCGTGTTTATCACCTGCTGGCTCAGCATATCAATCACCGAGAGCGAGCGCCCTTCTACATTACTCACATACACTTTGTGCTGTTGCTGATCTATGGTGACGCCAACCGGGGCTTTGCCGACAGCCAGTGTTTTAATCACTTGCTGTTGCTCGATATCAATCACCGAAACCGTATGTTCACCTTGATTGGTAATGTAGGCATAATTAGCCGCCAGCCCGCAAAGTGGCAGGCTAAAGCCAGCTAAACAGAGTAAAGCTTTAAGGGACTGCAAAATGCTGAGTGTGCGTGACGATGCATGTGTGCACTGTAGTTTTTTTCAACAGAAAAGGATTGAGCCGTGCTCCCGCGTGCTGCCGGGAATTTTTCACCGCCAGTTCGGGAGAGGTCAAAAAGCATCAGTGTTCTGGCGACGAACGCTGATTAAAATGTGCCGTGATTGTGGTCATATCCAGCGTTTGCCACATCTGAACATGATGATTCAGCTCGTGTGCATGCATGGCGCCGTTGACCATATCAATGACTACCCGCTCCCGGATCGCCATCAGGGCCGGCACTTTTGTGACGCGAAAATTGGCAGCTAGGTCTGCCGCGAGATCAATATCCGCCGTCGCAAACACGGCATGCGGATACTGGGCGGCGACTTCGGCAAACACGGGTGCAAAGGGCTGGCACGGATCACACCATTTTGCGGTAAACAGCACTATCAGGAAATCATGTGTGGTCACGCGCTGGTTAAACTGTGCTTGGCTCTCTATCGTTACTGGCGTGATGACCATGTTTGCTTCGGCGCTCATTATCATTCCTTTCGCGGTGGTAGGCTGCCCGCAGGCAGATGTTTAATGGTACTGATGGTCCAGTGTTGTGGCCCGGCAATGCTGTGCGAACATCCAAGTTCATGTGAGGGCTCTGCCGCGGTCAACATATGTTTGGTGTGGTCTGCGGTTTGCACTTGCATAAACCAGCGGTCTACCCAGACCTCAACCGCGCCTTCTCGTGCAACTTCAGTCAATTGCAATGTCACCAGCATGCCGCCATGCGCCAGGCAGAGGGAGTCATCTGTTTCAACGAGCGTGACCAATTCCGCTTCCGGGACGGCAGCATGTGCTGGCATGCTGCCACAGAGGCCGATGAAACATAAAGCCAACAGGCGAGCGTGCATGTGCATAGCGATCACTTAAGCGCAGACTGACATACCCAGGCTTTTGAACAACGGGCGCATGGTCACACAAATTTTATTGCGCCAGCCAGTTTGATTAGCTGCCGTATTCTTGCGACCATCCTTCAGGCCTTGCAAGCCGTCTTTGACAAAGGTATCCACCGCATTTTTTGCAGATTCATCATCCTGCCCTGCCGGCGGTTCATTCCCGGTAAAGGCGCGGTAGTAACGTGCGGTCCAAACCACCTTGGCATTGGCGCCCTCTGCGCTTACTTTTATTTTGCCGTTGAGCGAGCTGACAGGCAGTGCTTCCAGGTCGATATCGCCAGACAAGCGGTAAGACACCGTCATATCGCCTGCGGACACTTCATCAATCTCTTGCAGCAACTGCTTGCCATTCTTAAGTGTTATTTTTTGCTGCCTATCATTTACGGCTTCGCAGGCAGTCACTTGCGGGTGCCATTGCGCCAGGCCGCAGGGGGCGCTGATACGCTTCCATACGGCGTCTGCCGATGTATTCACCTGAATGGACTCATCAGTTTTCTGTGGTGTCGGGCCATGCGCCCACACATTTGCACTCATTAATCCAATCAGTAATAAAGACCATTTCATTGTTGCTCCTTGTAGAAAAAACTAAACATGTTGTTTACTTGAAATCTTTAGCGTCCGCATTGCTTGCGTGGTGCCAGGCCAGCGTCGCGCCATCCACTTGAACCATGTGCTTCCGGCAAACGTCAGTAACAGGTACAGCAATCCGCACACAATCGCTGGCACAGCCAGCCAAGGCCTGAGATCGGTATCTGCCCAGCGCCAGGCCGTCATGCCCAATCCGGTGGCCCAGCCGCTGCTTTGGCCAGCCTGCTCTAAACGGACATAATGCAGGCCAGTGGCATTTGCTAGGCGGTTAAGGTTCTGCTCATCCAACGCGGAGAGGTGCGCATTACTAAGTAACTCCGCGCCGGGGCCTTGACCCGAATTGCGGTCATGCTGACCGTGTTCCATCGCCAAGACTGACAAGGTCTCGGCCATGCCGAAATTACCAAAGCGCTGTACTTCTTCCTGCTCCCAGTAACCGGCGACTGCATTCTTTTCATCCAGCTTGGGAATTTTGCTGGGCGTGGTTTTACCCATGCCCACCAGGTAGCCTTGCACATCCCCCAGCTTGCCTGCATAGGTCGGCATATATTTAGGATTAGCAGGTGGCGCTTGCTGGCCATCGGTAAAAAACATTACCCGCACCTGTTTGCCTAGCTGCGGCGCCTGTTCCAGCGCGTTATACAAGCCGTGGGCGATAAACGAATCTGCTGCCCAGGCCATGCGCCAGTCCATGCTGGCAACTGTTTGATCCAGCGCTGCGAAATGCGCACAGACTTCCACCGGTTCCACCACATTCACCACATTGCGTTCGGTAAACATACCCAGGGCGACCTGAGAACCACATGGCAATGCCGATAAGGTTTTGCGTATGCTTTGCTTGGCCATCTGCAAGCGACTGATGCTTTTGCCAGCCACCTGGTAATCAGGCACATTCATGCTTTGCGTGATATCCACTACGAAATACAAGTCGTACACACGGTTGGGTAATTCAGCATGCGGTTTGAACAAAGCAATGGTCAGCAGGCAAAATGCAGTGATCAGGGAGAGTTTGCGCCAAACATTCAGCCGGGAATCTGCGCCAACCAGCATCCTCAACCGCCTGGCCCAGGCATTAAACCGGAATTGCATTTAAGGCATACCTCTCGGATTGCCGGGCATCGCGGGCCAGCCGCTGGGTTCATCCTCTGCTTTTAATTGCTCATCTTCATATTGTTGCGGGCCGGACATGCCATGGGTAGTCGGTGCCAGCCTTAATGCCAGGTGATAGTTATATTTCGCCTCTGACCAACCGGGATCTATACGCAAGGCTTTCTGGTAACTTTCTTTGGCTAGCGCGACCAACGGCCCTGCTTCATCCCACGCAGGCAAACCACGCTCTTCCAGCAAACGCACAGCCGTGCGCATGTAGATATTCCCCGAATTGAAATACGCTTGTTTCCGGAGCGGGTCATCTTCAGCCACTTTAGCGACAAGCGCGGCATACTGCGAAAGCGCCTGCTCGGTTTTTCGCTGATGGTCATAAAACACCGCATTGGCAAATAATGCTTGTGGCGTCTGGTTGGCATCCATCAAGTTTCTTTCTACCAGCACGTGCGGTTGCAAGCTATGGCGATACACCTGCGCCTGGTAGATTTCAATCAATTGCCTGACCAGCATGATGACTGCAATCAGCAACAGTAATCCCGCCCAGGGCAAGCCGCGTCGCAAACGGTTTTGCCATTGAATATTCATGTTTGCCACCGCTTTAACTCCAGTCCGGTTAACCCTAGCAATACTGCTGTTACCAGCCACGCCATGGCATAGGCATACTGGCTTAAGTCTTGTCGCGAGACCGGTTCCAGGTATCGGGTAGGTTTATTCTTTAACTTGGAAATATCATTCACCGCGGCCAGTACCGCTTCCGGGTTTTCGGCCTCATACATGTGATACGGCACATTTAAAGTCTGGAAATATTCATGCAGTGCGTATTCGGGATAGGCATCAATATTTTCATCTTCGCCCAGGATTTGCTTGAGACTGACGCCGTTTTCAGAACGCAGGTAGATCCAGTAGAGGGAAGCTTGTTGCCGCATGACCATGGCCCGTAACATATCCTGCGTTTTACCATCCAGGTGCGCGCCGCCATCCGACACCAGTACAATCGCGCGCGCACCGGTCACCGGCTGATCGGCAAAGTAATCCAGCGCCATTCCCAGGCCACGCGCGACGGCAGTAAACCCCATGCCACCGGCTTCTGTTGCATCCAGCGCCGCCTGCACAAACGCCCTGTCCGTGCCCAGAGGCGCGGCCAGAATCGGTGAAGTACTGAATGTCACCATGCCCATCAAATCATCGTGGCCCTGCTGAACCAGCGTTTTCAATACATTGCGGGCGACCTGCATTTTGGGCAGGCGCGCCTGCACATCGCCTTTTTTCACGAATGGTTCATTCATGCTGGCACTGCGGTCCAGCACAATCATGACGTGGGCACCGCGGCCTACTTTCTCTATCATTTGTGATTTGAGATATGGACCCGTGAGTGCCATGCTCAATGCCAGGATGAACAGGCTGGCAGCCACTTTCCAGGAACGCTCCAGCCAGACGGACAAAGGGTCGGCAGGTAACCCTTGCAAAGCCGGATGAGAGAAACTCAGTTTGCCCTGTAATACCCAGGGCAACACTGCCAGAGGCAGCAAAATAAGTGGCCAGAGCTGCATCAAGCCCCAATGCTCTCCAAAACCGGAAGCGAGTATCGCTGTTTGCAAGCCTTCATCCCACATATTCAGGAAAGCTCCACCTGGCTCAGCTGCTTAGCCAACTGCTTTAGATCAGCCAACGATGTCGATACCGGCTTGCCTGCGAAAAAAGCTTGCTGTATCTCCTGATAAAATGCCTGCAACTGGGTTTGATAAGCCGTGAGCACAGTATGCGTAGAAGTCACCTGGGTTAAATTTTCAGCGGTCACCGCGACGCCGGCAAACTGGTCCATGGCGCGGCTGATCAGCTGCATGGCTTGTTTTGCGGCTTCCTGTGGATTGCCTTTTAATTTGCGAATCTCGCGCCATGCTTGTCGGAAAGGCATGTTTTTTTCTTGTGGCAACTGGACCCAGCCCATGACCCAGGCGATGTAGACCAGACTGAGCACTGCCAGGCTTAACCAGCCAGCCAGTATCCATAATTGTTTGGCTAGTGCCCATTCAGGTAATGGCGAATCCGGATAAAGCTGGACGTGCGCCTGATCAATACGCGCGGGCAAAAGACTGGAAACAATGACTTTATCTGCCGGCACATCAATGGTCAGGCGTTGCTGTTCTTTCTTGAATTCAAGATGCAATTTTTTTAAAGGCATGATCCTGACTGAATCACCAGCCACGAATATCTGCCAGTTTATGTCCAGATGTATCAGACGCTCGGTTTTTGAGTCAGTGGTCGTCCAGTGTGCGCTCCTTAACTCAATAGCCTCGTTCTGGGCGGGCGCTGGCAAACTGGCGGGATCGAGTTCAAATCCTGGCGGCACATGCAGCGTGATATGTTGCCTGGCGATGCTGCCCAGGGTGTAATCTGCTTCACGCGTGCTGCTTTCGGCCTTTAACTGGAAGCTACTTTCCACAGCATGTGCATTGCTGAATAAACACAGGCAAAACAACAGACCGCCAATCAATGGCTGCACGGTTTTGCAATCAATCCATACCCTCATGCCATGGTCTCCATCAGGTGGCGGCTGATCTCTTCGGCCTGCCACTGTGGCACAAGCCATAACGGCGAGCGCGTGCCAGCTTTCATGAATTGTGAATTGAGCATATGTTTCTGTTGTACTAGGTGAGCACCGATTTGCGGATGCAAGCGTTTACGCAACATCCAGCTACGCTCTTCGCCGCTTTCCATATCCCGTAACCTCGCCCAGCCAAAAGCCGGCATTCCTTCCGTCGCAGACTGGTCGCGTAAGACCACAGGAATCACATCGTGTGCTTGCGCGGCTTTAAGGGTTTGCTGTAATAGCGCCGTATCCCAATAAAAATCAGAGATTAAAAACACCAGCGCCCGTTGCGGGCCTATCTCCTCAATTGCCGCAGGGATGGCTGAGGCATTGCGCCCGGACACGGCATGATTGCTTTGCCAGTATCGCGTGATTTTTTCTGCCACCACTTGTGCGGTGCCGGTTTGAAAAGTAGGCGGGATTTGCCACGACGACTGCACATCATCATTGGCGGCAGCCATGCCAAAAGCATCCCCTTGCCGATTGGCTGACCAAGCCAGTGCAGTCACGAATTCGGTGACCTGCTGACGCATATTGGCCTGCCCCTGAAACAACATCGAGCTGGACACATCGACAATGGCAAATACGCGAACGGCAGCGCGTTCCAGGTAAGTCCTGACCAGCCATTGCTGGGGCACAGTGCGTACACTGGCGCGAATATCAATCCGCTTCGGGTCAGGACAGGCCAGCAGATTAGCGAAACCTGCAAAGTCACTGCCATTGCCGTGATGGGAAGTCAGGTTGGCACCCGCGTGATAAGTACGTGAGCGCCAGTGAATATTGTAGAAAAACTGGCGTGGCTCAAACGCAGCATGTACGCGAGCAGGATAGCTTTGCATCACTGAAAAATCTGCCGTGGAATGTGTGGAAATAGCCATAGGGAAAACTGCCAGTAAACAAGCCAGAGCCGATTAAGGCGCAGAGACTTTATCCAGCACCGCTTGCAGCAGCAGTGGCGCAAGTCGCTCGTGTTGCAAAGCATAAGCGCCATTGAAAAACACACGGTGCTTGACCACTACAGTCCATACCGCGCGAATATCATCCGGAGTGAGGTAATCGCGGCCTTCCAGCCAGGCACGTGTGCGTGCGCTACGCATCAGCATCGCCATACCGCGGGGGCTGGCACCACCAGCTAGTAATCGCGACATATCGACATCGGGCAATTGGATACCTGCTGCCATAGGGTCTTTCAGTACACGCCATAATTCAACTGCATAGTTTTGCAATGGTATTTCTGCCCGTACCGACGCCTGCACAGCTTCAGCGACGATGTTCAACTGGTCATAAGGCGTTAATCCTGAAGGTGACCGACTGATGAGCGCATCGACATCGTAATAGCGGGTATCAAACATTAATGCTCGCTGCAGTTCCGGCTCATCCGGTGCTTGCACTGAAATCTCCATCAGGAAACGGTCACGCGCCGCTGCTGGTATTTCAAACGTTTCTTCACGCTCCAGCCGGTTACGGTCAGCAAACACAGTCAGGTGCGGGAAATGATACTCACGGTTAAATGCATTGACTGACCGCTCAGCCATTAACCGTAAAAACAAAGCATGCGCCTGTGGCCGGGCACGATTGATCTCGTTAAAGAAAAACACCGCCAGTGCCTCTTCATGCTGCAGTAACGGGCCCGGCTTAACCGCGGCCTGCCCCTGCTCATTGATGAACGCGTTGTAGAGAAAGTCGCTGGGCATCAGATCGATGGCCCCTTCGATACGCTGATAGCCACCTCCCACCAGATGCGCAGCCGCCCGCAATAAAGTGGTTTTGCCTACGCCCACATCGCCTTCCAGCAACACATGTCCACGCGAGAAAATGGCAATTGTCAGTGCACGGATTTGTGCCGGCATCCCGACAACCACTGCATTCAACGCCTGCTCAAAAGCCAACGCGCGCTCACGCCAGGCTGGTAATTCAATTTTATTTTGCATACACACCAACTCTAATGAAACAGGCCACTGCCGACTGCATACAATCGACACCGGTTTGCCACATACCAAGGAATGAAACTGGCAACAGACATAACGCAAGTTGCCTGGGGAAACACTGAATAATTGGCTACACATGTAAATTGCAGCGTTGCGCGGTACTCAAAATCCTCATGTACTTGTATCTAAACTGCAATAAGTACACTCCGGCTTCTGCGTGCTGCGTTTTGCCCTTTGCACGTTCGCTCAACTATCCAGTACTTCCTTTTTGGGGGGAGACTTCAGATTACTTCACGTCAAACACGAAATTACCGCTGGATTTTGCATTTGCAAGTCGTTTTGCGTTACGTTCATCCATCGCTTTAATCGACTGCTCTTGCTTGTTGAGTTCAACCGGATCATGTTTCGGGTCATATTTCGAACCCGCAATTTTTTCCGGATAGCCAGGTTTGGCTTCCCAGCAGTTTCCTGGCTCTTTACAGTTTTGACCGTCATAAGCCAGAGCCTGATTGGACACTGCAAACACACTGGCAACTGCCAGTAATGCTAATACGTGTTTCATCACTTTCTCCTTCATCACAAATTAGCTGGTGTATTGTTTTCTATTAACGGATTGCCCACCAGCCTAACAATCCGATAATCGGATCAACCGTGCGGCGCTGCGCCACCGTTTTTGACGTTTTCTTCGGCCTGGTGGCGGATCCAGGCAATCACCAGCAGGATTTCATCTACCGTCATCCGGCCTTGCTGCGGGCCCATCATGCCGGCAGCGCCACCATAAATGGTTTCAAAAATGCCCTTATCGGTTTCGTTTTTAGGATAAGTCCAGTAATCATCCGCCAGCGCCGGGCCCAGCTTGCCTTCGGCCAGATGACCATGGCAGCCGGAACAGGCGGTGGAGAAAATCGTATAGCCTTTTTTCACTGCTTCCGCATCGCCGCGGTAGGGGTTATCGCCGGTGGCCATAAAGTGTTTCGCTTCAGGCGTAAAGGTTTCCCCCTCCATTGGCGAAAGATCCAGCACATCGCCAGAAAGTGTGCCGCGAAACTCCTGTGCCGGTCCATCTTTCAACACCACTTTGGCAGCAGGTTTACTGGCAGCACTGTCTGCCTTGGCAGGTGATTCATCTTTGGCGCAAGCAACGGTAAGGAAAGCCGCCATCACCAGTCCCGATACACCAAACGTCATCGCCAGTTGTTGCTTCACGCGCCATGATTGAGAACTTTGCGACGGGGATTGTTGAGATTCTTTCAATTCAAACTCCAAAAACGTGATTAATTAATATTGAGTAACGGAATACCTTCATCCTTGAGGATGGCGGTAATTTCAGCGCCCTGGGTGTCAATGACACGGTTGAGGGTCTCTACCAGTTCAGGATGCTGTTTGCTGACGCCCATGGCGACGTTGTAATGCATGGGGATTTTTTCGCCATTGGTCTTTTTGGCAGTGTCTTCCACCATCACCATATTCAATGGCACTTCAGAGGCACGCACGTAGCGTGCGGCTTCAGGCGCCCACAACATCGCCATATGCAGGTGCATGTTTGAAACATCATTCACCAGCCGCGATGGCTCGACGTGCACGTAACGGTTACGCGTGGACTGGAAATTCTGGATTTCGGTGAAGTAATCAAACATATCGTCAAAACGGTTGATTTGCAGCAACATGTTTTTGCCAGGGCTATCCGGCATGACACCGATACGGAAATTCTTTTCCTTTAAATAGGGGTGGTCCCAGGAAGTGATATCGATCTCACGGTCTTTGCGGGTGATAAACACATACCCGGAGCTGTAATAAGGTTTAGTGGTTAATACACGTGGGTCACTCGGGTCGGTACCAATCAGTACATCGCATTTTCCCTCCTCCATGTCTTTCTGCAGCGTCAGCGGATTGGTCCACCAGAAATAATTCACCGGGACATTCAATGATTTGCCAATCACCGCCGCAATCTTGTTTTCAAAGCCTTGCTTCTGGTCATTGGAAAAAGGTAATTCGGATTTGCCGGCACAGATATTCAGTGCGCTGGCAGCATGTGCAGGAAATGCAAACACGCTTAGTGTGACTGATAGGCAAATGCTCAACCAGGTACGACGATTTTTTTCAACTTCAGGAAACATTTGCTCTCTTCTCCGTACTTAGAGAACAGGATGACCGGCCATCCTTGGGTCTGACGGCCATCCTGTACACTACATCAACAGATTCACTGTCTGATTACAGACTGAACACCATCAGGCCACCGCCCATTTGTGTGTGGTTTTGCAGTTCTTTGAACGCACCAACCGCACCCAAACCGGCACTAGGGTCAGTCAGGTCAAATACCAGACCAACACCTGGCCAGCCGCCAACACCATACATGCTGCCAACGTACTGCTTGCCTTTGTAGGAGTAAGTCATAGGAGAACCGATACCACCGGATGGCATCTTGAAGTTCCACAGTTCTTTACCGTCTTTGTTATCCAACGCTTTCAGGTAACCGTCCAGTGTTGCGTACCAGACCAGGCCGCCTTTGGTGTACAAAGTACCGCCCCAGGCCGCAAATTTCTCCCACTTGGTCCATTTAGCTTTACCAGTGGTCAGGTCAAATGCGCGGATCTGGCCCATTTCTTTTTTGGTCGGGCCGTTAGGTCCTGGGTACATCGCCAAGGTTGCGCCCACGAAGAACTGACCTGCACGGTATGGCAGCATGAACGGCTCCCAATCCATACAAATGTGGTTCAGGCCAGCGTACAAGGTACGGCTTTCCGGATCGTAGGAGTCAACACCCTGGTTGTGGAAGCCCATCGCAGATGGACAAATATTGGTACCTTTATGGTCCATACGGGTAGCAAACTCTGGATCACGGACTGGTGTACCGGTTTTCAGGTCCACTTTCTTGAACACGTTCACTGCCGGATCCACTTTTTCAGCAACGATCAGGCTGCCGTTTTCGCGGTTCAATGTGTACAAGATACCGTTACGGTCGATGTGGCTCAGCAGCGGAGTCACTTTGCCGTTGACCGGCTGGTCAGTCAGCACCATCTGGTTCACACCAGCAAAATCCCACTCGTCATGAGGTGTTTTCTGGTAGCCCCATTTAGCCATACCGGTGTCCAGGTCACGGCCCCAGATCGTCATGGTCCACTTGTTGTCGCCAGGACGCATGGTTTCGTTCCATGGTGCCGGGTTGCCTGAACCGTAGTAGAACAGGTTCAATTTTGGATCATAGGCATACCAGCCCCAGTTTGTACCGCCACCAATTTTCCAGGCATCGCCTTCCCAGGTTTTTGTACCCAGGCCGAATTGACCGTAGTGTGGATTGTCTTTGTTGAAGTCTTTTGCCAGACGCACAGAGTCATCTGAACCGGTCGCAAATGCACGCCATTTCAACTCACCTGTTTTCAGGTCAAAGGCATTCACAGCACCACGTACACCCAGTTCAGCACCTGAACAACCGATCAGTACCGTATCTTTAGCGACGAATGGTGCCTGTGTCAGTGTGGAACCCACTTTCGGATCACATACTTCCACTTCCCAGTTGGTTTTACCTGTTTTAGCATCCAGCGCCAGCAAGCGACCATTGGCCTGCTTCTTCACGATTTGACCAGCACCATATGCCAGGCCGCGGTCAACCACGTCACAGCACATCACTGCTTTGGTTGAAGCATCTTGCTTGGGTTTGTGCTGCCAGACGATTTTGCCCGGGTCGCTTAAATTCAATGCGTATGTATTGTTAGGAAACGCAGAGTGGATGTACATCATGTCACCAATGACCAATGGCGCACCTTCGTGACCATTCAGTACGCCGGTGGAGAATGACCACGCCGCTTTTACGTTTTTAACGTTGGATTTGTTGATTTGCGCGAGTGGGCTGTTGTGCTGGCTATAATAGCCACCCGTTGCAATCGGCCATGCACCCGGGGTATTCACCACCTTGTCCAGGTCTGCATCTGCCATGGCCAGGCCGGAAAAGCTGGCGAACAAGCCTCCGACCAAAGCACCAATAATGGCGCCAGATGATTTTACTTTCATACTTTCTCCTAATCTCTCAAGAATGCGTTTTACGTGGTGTCACGGGCATCCCCCCGAATGCCGCAGTTCACGACCGAAATTGTTAATAATTTGTAACAAAGGCAATAGATGAAAGATTCCCTATGATGACTTCAAGAATTCATTCGTGAAGACTGGCAATTAACGGGAATTTTTCACGGGGTGCTGGCGATGGATGTGGTCTATAGTTGCGCAAGTCGGGAGCAAGATGCTCTCAGCGCAGTTTTTAAGTCTTTGGTCCTTTAGTTATGCATTCTTATAACCGGTCTATCCCTGTGGTTGATGTCACTCATAAATTCGGCAAACAAAAAATCGCCACACCAAAATTGGGCAGGTTTACATTAGGCCGCCCAGGTCAGGACACGCTCATCGTAATCGCGGGCGTGATACTGACGTTCTTTCTCTCCTCAGAGTTTGATTTGGCCGAGCGCATCAATGCGTGGTTACTTACCTATGAATACGCTCAACTGGATGAAATCCCGCTGACTTTATTTGTATTTGTGCTGTTGAGTGTGTGGTTTGGTCAGCGGCGCATGCGCGAAATTAACGCAGAAATCCAGCGCCGCAAGCAAACCGAGTTGCAATTAAGTAACAGCCAGTTGCTGTATAAAACATTATTCGACGGCGATTTAACCGGCAATGTCGTGCTGGATTTAAATGGCAATATCGGCATGCATAATCGCGCGTTTGACCGTATCTGTCGTTTGCTCGACACAGACAGCAATGCCCGCCGCCTGTTTGCCTTTGACTGGGCAGAATTTGTCATCCAATTACAGCAGCATCAGGAAATCAATTTCAGCAAACTGCAGATCCAGCGTCCTGATGGCCTGCCCTGCTATGTCGGTGCGCGGTTTGTATATGTCCCGGCAGAGGGAAATACCGGCGAAAAAAATAGTGCTGCAATCCACGGTTACCTGGTCGATATGACTGAGCAATGCCTGGTAGAACTGGATCTGGAACGCACCCTGAATGAAAACCGTATCCTGGCGCGTCATGCCATGCAGGTACAGGAACAGGAACGCAAATACATCGCCAGTGAAATTCATGATGAAACCGGCCAGTATCTGACTGCGATCCGCATGGATGCGCTGGCATTGCAAAAAAGTACACCGGCGCAAGCCAATGTGATTGCCGTCAGGATCGCTTCGAATACCCAGCATGTGCAGCAATCCATTCGCGTGCTGATCAAGCATCTGCGGCCACCGGCACTGGATTCACTTGGCTTGATCGGTGCAGTTGAGCGCCTGATTAATGACTGGAAAAAACTCAATACGCAGGTGGAATGCCATGTGCAACTGGACACCAGCGAGCATGTGTTGAGCGAAGATATTAATATTGTTGCCTTCCGTGTCGTGCAAGAGGCGCTGACCAATATCACGCGCCATGCACATGCCAGCGAAATATGGATAGACATCCAGGTAATCAAGCGGCAAGAAGTGCCTATGCTGCAGATCGAAATTCGTGACAACGGCAAAGGCATGGATACCACGCAATCTACCGAAGGCGTCGGCCTGGTTGGCATGCGTGAACGTATTGAGTCACAACAAGGCAGCTTCAAACTGATGAGCGGCCTGGATGCCGGCACGCTGATCACCGGATTGATTCCGTTACAAGGGCAAAGACAACCACCGTTTAAACCCGCCTCTTTACCGTCTGACTCAGGAGTAAATGAATATGCCACATCCTAAATGGTTAGCTTTGATTGCGCTGGCGTTGCCTTTGATGGTATCTGCCAAAGAGTTAAAAACCGAAGAACGACCTTTTCTTGATGCCTACAGTGGCAGGTCACGCCAGTATGTTGAAGAAAATTTGGGCAAACCGGTCAAAAAAGAAACGGCTATCAAGCCGCACAATGCAGACCAGATTTTGCAGGAAAAAGGCCAGGCGATTTCAGGCAATGGGGAAAATGTCGAAATGTGGTATTACCGCGGCAAAATCCAGTACGCACCCAATAAGTACTTCAATACCGCCGAACTGACATTCGCCAATGACAAGTGCGTCAACATCACCTTTGCCAACAAGAAATAAGCGCGTATGGCAAAAGTAATGATTGCTGATGATCATGCCATGCTTAGACAAGGTCTGCGTACCTTGCTTGAGCAGGCTAATCACGACGTGACCACCGATGCGCTGAATGGTGAAGAAGCCTGCGTTCTGGTAGAAAAGCATCATCCCGAGCTATTAATTCTCGATCTGGATATGCCAGGCATAGGTGGGCTGGAAACACTGAAACGTATATTGCACCGCAAACCGCAAATGCGGGTGCTGGTGTTCAGCATGCATGATGATTGCATCTATGCGACCCGCGCCATCCAGGCTGGTGCACGCGGCTATGTGACTAAAACAGAGCCACCGGAAATCGTATTGGAAGCTGTGCAAAAAATACTGAAAGGCGGACGTTACATCAATAACGACCTGGCACAAAGCTTATCCATGTATCACCTGGAGAGCCCGGAAAATCCGATTCAAAGACTGTCGCCGCGCGAATTTGAAGTGTTCAGGCGCATTGCACAGGGAGAAGCCCTGGCTGCCATCGCCAAGGGTATGCATATCGGTTACAAAACCGTGGCCAATATTCAAACCAATGTTCGGCAAAAGCTCGGGGTGGAAACCACCGGCCAGGTGGTCCATATCGCGGTACGCTTCGGCATTATCAAAGGCCTGTAACGCCGTTTTCTGGATATCCCATATGATTCTGGTCATTGCCCGTAAAGAACTGCGCAGTCTATTCGCCACCCCGATGGGCTGGCTGGTGCTGGCTATTTTCCAGGCCATTGTCGGCACTTATTACAGCCTGAGTTTTAACCAGTATTTTGAAATCATGCAGAGCGCACAATGGCAGGTGCAACGGATAGGCATCACGCAATTTATGGCAGAAGGTGTATTTGGCGTGGCGGCGGTATTGATGCTATTTGTCGTACCGCTGGTGAGCATGAAATTGATCAGCGAAGAGCGCAAAAACCAAACCATGGCCTTGTTGATGAGCTCGCCGTTATCAATGAGCGAGTTGATTCTGGGCAAGTTGCTGGGCATTGTCAGTTATCTGAGCCTGCTGATTGTGACGATGGTGCTGATGATTGCCATGATGTTGCCATGGGCTGAAATAGATATCCCGTATCTGCTCACGCACGCGCTCGGGTTATGGCTGTTAGTGGTCGCCAGTAGTGCGCTTGGCTTGTATATCTCCTGCCTGACCGCCAACCCGATTCTGGCGGCATTTGGTAGCCTGTCGGCGCTCACCATCTGCTTGTTGCTGGACAAGTTTTTTGCAGATAATAACCAGGTGCTGTTTCACGACTTTTCACTGATGCAGCATTACCGCCAGTTTGCGCTAGGCATGTTGAATAGTTTCGACGTGTTATTTTTTGTGCTGTTCTCGACGTTTTTTGTGCTGCTATCTATCCGTCGTTTAGATGCTGATCGACTGTATGGCTAATTCATCCAGACTATCCAAAACCAGGCAATCCCTGACGCAGGCATGGCAGCATCGCCTTGTGGTGCCGGGATTACTACTGCTAACCCTGGCGCTGGGCATATTGGCCTGGCATTTTAATATCATTACCGATCACACCAACAATCGCCGCAACACGCTTTCCAAAGAAAGTATCGAAGTGTTGCAAGCATTGCCAGGAACGATAGAAATCAGCGCTTTTTGCAGCAATAGCCCTTACAAAGGCCGCTATTTCAGGAAGTCAATTCTGGCGCTGGTACAACGCTACCAGCATGTTCACCATGCTATGCATCTGCAGTTTATTGACCCTTCCATTTCGCCGAGATTGGCGCGCGAGCATCAGGTCAAAAAAGAAGGCGAAATGATCATCCGCTATCGCGGGCAACTAAAGCGCATGTACCTGCCATACACCGAAGAAGCTTTTACCAATGTGCTGTTGCAACTACAACATGGCGAGCGAGCGCCATTGTTATTCTCCACCGGGTTTGGCGAAACGGCATTGGATAATGAAGCAGCCAGTGGTGCCAGTCATCTGGCAGAGGCGATGCGTGCTGCCGGATTGCAGGTAATCAGCAGCACTGGTTTTGAACACGATTCAACGTTAGAAACAAATCTGGCAACAAAAAATTTTCCTATAAAAAAACTGCCAACACTGGTGCTCGCTGGCGCGACACATCCCTACACACCGGTTCAGGTCAAAGCTATTCAATCCCATATCAGTAAAGGCGGCAGCCTGATTTGGCTGGTAGATAATCCATCCACACAGGGCCTGGCCTCTTTAGCAGAAAGCCTGGCACTTAATATCAGTGAAGGCATGGTGATAGATCCCGCCAACAGGCAGTTCGATATCCCCTTGCATGCCTTAAGTACGCAACGCTATTCCGGGCAAGGGCCAACACAGGAGTTTGCCCTGCGCACATTTTTTGACCAGGCACATGCCATCGTGCGCTATGGTCAGCCAGAAGACTCATGGCGTACCTTGCCAATGGTTGCGGCGGCAGAACGTGGCTGGACGAGCAAGAGCTATCATCCTGAACAGCCCGAAAAGTTACCTGCTTTTAACTCGGAAACAGATAGCCAGGGCCCAGCAACCATTGCCCTGGCCCTGGAAAAAACGCGCCCCTCAGGCGAGCTGCAAAGAATTATGGTGATAGGCAGCGCAGGATTTTTTAGCAATGCGCAGCAGCAAAGAGGTGGCAATCTCGCATTTACCATGCAGAGTTTGCAATGGATCGTGAATAACCAACCCAGCATCACCCTGCCTGTAGCACCGTTGCGCGATAGCATCATTTTGCTACCGTCCCAACAAACCTGGCTAATGATCCTGTTTAACGGTTTCCAGTTTGGCCTGCCGGCAGTGTTCTTCCTGGCAGGCTGGCTCACCTGGCGCAGGAAGCATCAGCACTAGCTTTTGCTATGAATTACTGTGGCAACAAATATCTTGATGCACAGTAAAACTTCGGCAATATTTATACGGTCATTTTCAAACTGTTAAAGCCAGTAACTCTGGTTTATAACTCTATTTGTTAAGCACCTATCTTAACCAAGCGCCTTCACAAAGAAAAAGCCCTGGCATAACCAGGGCTTCAGACATCAAATACTATCAGTTATAAACCAGACAGACCTTTTTCAATCGCCTTGTTGTGTGTAGGCTCGGTTGCTGGCTCAGCAGCTGGAGCAGCCACTGGCAACTCAGGTTTCGCAGCAGTTGGGGCAGTCGCTCCAGGCACAGCAGCTTCACTGTTATTCAATGTCAGTTTTGAGAAATCACCATAGAATTCCACTTTGGCTTCTTTGCGTAGTGCGGCCACTTCATTTTTAATCAGTGTTTGCTGGCCGGAATTCACAAGGTATTGCTGGATGACCGGTTTGGCTTTTTCAACATCTACAGGCTGTCTGTCGACTTTGGCCAGGAACAAAAGCACCAGCGCATCAGGTCCTTTGACAATCAGTGTATCGCCGGTTTTAAGCGTATTAAGTTTTTTCAGCAAATCAAGTGGTAACTGTTCAGCTGCTTTTCTGCTGGCATTGGCATTAAATACATAGTTATTGTCTTTCAGCCATTTACCGAGGTCGTCAGCAGTTTTTGCAGCACTGATACCGGCTTCAATCTCGCTGGCATGCTGATTGCCGTCTTTAACGACAAATTCCTGAATTACATAGACATTACGCTCACTGAACAGCTCAGGATGGGTATCGTAAAACTTTTTGATATCGTCACTTGAAGGTGCGGCCTGTTTGGCAGACACTTTTTGCATATAGGCTTGCGCCAGTATCTGCTGTTTGGTAGCCTCAAGCACTTGTAGCACATTCGGGTCGCGATCAAGTTTCGCATCAATTGCTTTTTGTTTGAGCAACTCTATGTCTACCATTTGCTGCAAGACTTTTTCTGAAGCTGGCTTAAGTTGCGCCTGGTCGATCTTGCCGGCTTTGGACAGCGCAAAGTTTAGCTGATGCACCGTGATTTCATTTCCATTCACCTTGGCAACCACTTGCGTAGATCCCTTGCCTGCTTCTTCGTGCTTGCTGCATCCTGCCATCACCAGCATCAAAGCCGGTACGATCAATGCGATTTTTTTCATTATCACCCTTTAAAATAAATTCGTATTTATTGTGTTTATATTACTGGCGTACCGGGCTCTCCCCGCCTACACCTGAGCATCTTCATTTCATCTAAGCATGCGCTCAATTATTCACAATGCATGTTAACACACTCTTTTTACCAGTATTGCCAGTGCCCGCCAAACACCACCCATGCGCCAAGCACGGCATTGGTAATCATATGGGCCAATACAGGTATCCAGAGTACCTGGAATCGACGGTATAACCAGGCATATACCAGTCCTGCCAACAACCCTGCTAACCAGAGCTGATGTTCAATTGCAAATAATACGCTACTTACCACCACTGCATAAGTACCCACATGGGCTGGTGAGACAGACATAAACTCGCTATGTTCCAGCCTGCGCATCAAATACGAGCGCCAGAACAATTCTTCTATGATGGGCACCACCAGCGCAGAGCCAGTCCAGCGGCAAACCAGCCAGAATATATCGATTGCATTGTGCATGGGCATGGCTTTACCATCACCCGCAATGTAGCCGCCCATCCATTCAGGATAAGGAAATATCCAGATAACAAACACCAGCAGTCCACTCAGGATGGCGATGACAACCTGCTGGAAAGTTGGCGTCAGCGAAAACTCAACATAATGGCGATGGTAATAAAGAAGCAAGGCGACAGCTGCCAGCGTGCGTAACAGGTAGGTTGGTTGCGTACCCAGCCCTAGCCACGTGAGGCCTGAGGCAAGCAAAGGTTCGCAGGCGAGCAAAAGGATAAAACCGATAAACGGATAAATGCGGGCACGCTCATGCAGCGTAAAAAAAGATTGCAGTCTGGAAAACATCATCAAGCCAATACTTAAAATAACAAAACGCCCAACCAGAGCAAATTCAGGGCGTTGCTATTGTATCAACTTTATTTTCAATCAGTTGCGCCCGTTTATCCTGCAGGATATTTTCCAGCTCAACCCGCTTCAGCTGGAAGAAAGGTTCAGCACGCATGATTTTCTGGTAAGTGCTGGCATCGGCATACAATCCAATCAGGTCATTGCCATAGGCATACAGTCGGCTGTTTTTTTCCTCACAGGAGACTAATTGCTGGTGAGCAGTGCTGACATTCGCAAGCAGTTTCTTGCGCTGCTGATCATTCACGTCCAGGTCAGATTTGGCCAGCTTAAGTTGTTGTTCGATGCTCTCAAGGCGTTGCGTTTGTTCAGCGAGTTGCGACTGCAACTGCTGTAATTGAGCGGAAAGCACAGTTTTTTCCTGTGTCAGCTTCTGTGCCTCAGACTGCAATTGCTGGTTGCGCCGGGTTTGCCCTTGCAACTGTACGGAATGCGAACGCTGAGCACTCTGTGCCTGATTCAGGGCATCTGACATATTTTTCTTTTCCTGCTCGAACTGCGTCTGCATCGCACTCTTTTCCGCTTCCATATCCTGCTTCATCTTCTGCATCAGGATGTTGGCACGCTTGGCCGCTTTGTCCTGTTTTTCGGCCGCATAGGCCGGAGTTTGCATAATCGCGAGAAAGACAGCGGTGATTAACAATAAGGTGGATTTCATATTACCTCCTAGAAGCGTGCATTCAAGTCAATCAGCAACACATCCACCGAGTATTTCCACGGGTCGTTAGCGGGGTTCAGCAATGAGGTGGGGCTGCTGATAGTATCTGCACTCATATAACGTGCGCCGATCCAGGCATTCTTGTCTATGGCATAGTTAGCATACACATACCAGCCCTTGGCATTTGTACCGCCCAGCCTGAAGTTGGAATCAGTGAAGCCATCCATGACTGCATCGGCCTCCAGGCGTTTATAGCCTAACGATACCTGCCATTCGTGCTTGTTCACGTTCTGTACATAAGGGCCGAGAAAACTGGTGTTGCCCACATCGATCCTGAAGTTATAACCTTCATTTTCTTCTTTGTACTCATTGCCGGTACGTTGCAGGATCTCGTCCTTGTCAAAACCGATGTTCTTCACATAATCGCCAGTAAAGGTGACATGCACCGGATCAAAGTTCATCAGGTCGATCTGTGCCATCAGGTTGACCAGTTCGAACTTGGAAGCAAGGCCAATGATGGTAGGATCAGAGGCACCCAGGTTATTGGCATTAATATCGAAGGTGTTGTTACCACGCTGCCGCCACTGCGGGGCGGTATCATCATAGTCACGCAAGCCCAGTGTATTCAGCTGACCTTCAACGTTCTTGAAGTCATGGTAGGCAGCAGCCAGTTTGACTGAAGACTTGTTAGGTGCCGTCCACTGGATACCAGCCTGGGCGGAATATAACCACTTATCCCTGGCTTTATTAATGACAGATGACTCTATTTCTTCAATAGGGAATGCGCCCACTGTACCGAATGCTGACCAGCGCTCGTTGAATTTTGGGGTGACATGCGCGACAACTCCATCAAATGCCAGGTCAGGATCCCATAACAGGTCGGTATACATAAACGGGTTGGCAAAACGGCCGCCTGTCACGCTAGCCCAGTCATTCAGCTTGGCATGCAGGAAGGCTCGATCTAGCGTGAACATGTATTTGCCTTGGGCGATGCCTTCAGTCTGGTTGGGAGTAACCGGTGTGGTCTGCTGTCCGGTGACGAACTGCAGGCCGCCGCTCAGCCAGTCGTTGATCTGCATATCCGCAGCCAGGCGCGCACGGATACGGGCACGACGACGCTCGTCGGTGGAGTTCAACACATTCATGTTCCGGTTAACATCATTGAGACGGAAGATATCAGTGTTATCTTCTTCAAACTCATCCGCCTGACCACGCAAACGGATATCCCCATGGAAGCTGATACGGTCTATCCACTCAGGCACACCCAGACGCTCACCGGCTTTATAGTTCAGCTTTTCCATCACGTCATGCTCGATTTCCTCACGCATGGCCTGTTTGACGTGCTGCGGAATATATTGCACACGCACGGTCTTTTCATCCATGGCCTTGCTGACTTCATTTTTGACATCATCACTTACTTCAGCCTGCTGAGTAGCCTGTTTGGCATCGGCAGCCGCTTTCTGCAGCAAGGCATCCGCTTTCTGCTTGGATAACACGCCTTCCTGCACCAGCAATTCAATCAGGTTAGTCGTCGTAGCTCGCAGTTGCTCAAGCGACTCGCGTTCGCCCGCATGCGCACTCCCTGTCGCCAGCAAGTGGGTAAACAGCCAAACGGCAACGGTCGTTCTTTTTAAGGGGGTATTGAGAGTCTGCATATCCTCACTCACAGTGTTTTGGTTTGGCACATTGGTAATGTGTATTCATGAATTAGCCCATTTTTTTTGCCGATATCCGCAAGCGGATAGGCATCGGCATATTTTCAGGCGGGCTGTCCTGCATGGCCGGTAAATCATTCAGGGCTTCACGTATCCCTTGTTCGATTTCTGGCGTGGTATCAGACTGGTCGACTGACAATCTTTCAAATTGGCCGTTAGGTTTCAACCAGACGCTAACCACAATTTTGTATTGGCCCTGGGTCAGTTTTTTGTCGCGCTCGATGGCACGTTCAATCTGTGATTTCACCAGCCCGGCATACCAGCGGAATTTGACACCTCCATCAGACCCTATCGTCGCTACCGCGCCACCTTTGTATTCGTTATTGACAGCGCCAGACTGAAACGGGCTTGGCCCATCACCTGCCGCGCCTTCCATTTTTAAAGTCTCGGCCGGAGGTGTCTCAGCGGGTTTCGGCTCTGGTTCTTTAGGTGCTTCCTTGGGCTGCTCTTTTGGCGTTTCCTTTGGCGGCTCTTTTGGAGGTGGCGGTGGTGGCGGAGGCGGAGTATCCGGCAGCAGTTTCACAGTGGTGATCTGCTTTTTATGGGTTGGACCACCACCCAGCAATTTCTTGATGCCATAACCGATGCCCGTCAGAATTGCCAGGATCAGCAAGGCGATTGCCATGCGGGTGATCCAGACACGCGCAGTTGACACCTGCACCTGGTCAGACGTGACGTTTAAATCTTGCAGATCCATAAATCAGGTCCCGATCTTGCCCGTGACCAGGCCGACATTTTCAATTTCGAGACGATTGACCAGGTCAATCACTGAAATCACGCCGGCATAAGGTGCCTGTGCCTGGCCCTTGATCATGATGTTGACCTTGGGGTCCATCGCTTTGGCCTGGTTCAGCTGTGTTTCCAGCTCCGCCATGCTGACACCTACCCCGTTAATGGTCAGCGTGCCGCCCTGCTGCACCTGCACGATTTTCATATCGTGTTTTTCGGTGCTTGGCTTGTTGGATGGTTTGGGCAGATTCATGGTCAGGCCCTGCACCCCAGCTGTCGTCATCAGGATAAAAATCACCAGCAGTACATAGGCCAAGTCCAGCATGGGCGTAATGTTGATGGTGTCGTAGGGTTGTGCGTCGTTTTGGACTTGCATGCTTACTCCACAACCTTCTTAGTCACTAGGCCAACTTCAGTAATATCCAGCCGCTTGCAGATTTCCAGCACTTCAGACACCTTTTCATAATGCGCAGCCGCATCACCTTTCAGCACTACCGGCAACTCGGGGTTGCTGCCTTTATATTCGGCCAGGCGCTGTTCCAGTTGCGCCATATCTACCGGAAAAGCATCGAGGTAAACGCTGCCGTCACTTGTCACGGTAATGGCACGCATTTGCGGCTTTGCCAATGCAGCAGAGTTCACGGTATGTGGCATGTCAACCTTGACGCCCTGTACTGACGCGGTGGTCATAATGATAAAAATCACCAGCAATACATAAGCCAGGTCGAGCATGGGCGTAATGTTGATTTCATCGTAAAGCTGGTTCTCTTCCTTGACGCCTTCTGACATCGCGCGGCCTTATTCCTTACCGTACAGTTCAGCGGTACGGGTAATGAATTCATCGACGAAAATCTGCATGGCGATGGTGATGTTTTTCACACGGCTGGCCAGGTAGTTGTAGCCAAACAGCGCAGGGATCGCCACACCCAGACCGGCGACTGTAGCCAGCAACGCAGCCGCAATACCAGGCGCAATCGCGTTGACGTTCACATCACCCGCAGCCGCAATCGCGGCAAAGGTAATCATCACACCCACCACCGTACCCAGCAGGCCGAGGAAAGGGCCACCGGAAATCGCAATGGTCAGTAATACCATCATGCTGTTCATGCGCTGCGTTTCACGAACCAGGTCGGCATCAACGGCAGCTTTAATCGCATCGATGGAGGCACCACCCAAGGACACTTTGCCATCATGCTCACGCTTCTTGATTTCACGCAGTCCGGCTTTATACAGGCCAAACAGGTTGGAGTTTTTATAAGTGCCAGTCTTGTCCAGGTTCAGCAAATCCTGGGTAGAAGCTTGCTGGAAGCGTTTGAGGAACAGTGCATTATCCTTGTCGGTAATAGTGACCAGACGGGCCTTGCTGAACATCACCCATACACTGATGGCGAACATCACCGCCAGAATCGCAATCACCACCTTGGCATCGACTGTCAGGCTGTCGATCAGGATGCCCATATAGTTGGCTTCCCCTTCTTCTTCGCCTTCGCCCTCACCAGCCGGTGTGACCTTGACCAGTTTGGCATCGGCACCTTGTGACTGTGCAACCAGGCTTAACCAGGCGGCACTCCGTGCAGTGGAAGCCAGTTGCAATTCGTCAATCTCGGCATTCAATGCATCACCAACCGCCAATGTTGCTGCCGCCTGGGCATCATTAGCCGCCGCCTGGCCAACCGATTGACCATTGATATAAAGCACCGCCTGACCGCCCTGGAACACCAGTGCGATATGCTGCCATTGACCTGGTTTCAACTCCCCACCGTTAACAGTCGCTGCGCCAGCCTGTAATACCAGGGCATTGCCATTCAGTTTCAGGCTGACGTTGCCACTCTTTAATACTTCTGCGGTTTGCGGCAGGTTGGCCGGCTTCAACCAGACTGACCAGGTGGCGCCATTGGCTAACTGCGGTGCTGCCGGCAAAGTAATCGTCAGCGGACTATTATTGAGGGTTGCACTTTCTGCGATCAAGCCTGCTTTTTGCTGGGTCGCATTACCACTGGCTGTCAGTTGGCTAGGACCGCTATCTTTCAATAAGGCTTTATCAGAAAAAGCAAAACGGGCCAGCAGTGCCGGATCATTTAAAGCTTGTGCATCACTGGTGGCTTTAGCGCTTTCATTTCCGGTATACAAACCAATCGCCAGATCTTTATTCGCTGAAGATAATTGCGGTAGCACTACCCAGGCCACGGCCAGCTCATTCACCGCGTCATACTTCTCTAATGAGAACTTGAGTTCTGTTTTGTCATCTGCGGCAATAATGCGGATATCCGAGCCATCTACATTGGCGCCGGTAAAGTCAAAATTACCTGAATGCAGGCGAACCAGCACCGGTGCCTGGTTCACGGCTTCCTTGATATTGGCGGTATCAATCGTGATTTTTTGTTGTGTTGCCCAGTCTGCATTCCAGGCAGCTTTCACCGGTAAAGCAAGGGTCAACAAACAGAGGCTGGTTAATAAACCAAGGGTAGACTTCTTCATATCCATCGCAGTCGAGTTAATTCGAGGTGCAAGTCTATAGAGCGAATGTTGCAGAGAAATTAAGATCGGACTAGGCGGACTAGTTTTTTTATTTTCATAAAAAAAACAGCCCGGCAAAGCCGGGCCAAGGTAGGTGTTTCTGCCTGTTCACAGGTCGTAGTAAAAGTAGGTTAAACCTTTTATTTTGGATGGCGGCGCGCTGCAATGTAGCCCATCAGACCAAGGCCGACCAGAATCATGCCGGACTGTGTTGGCTCAGGCACTGCTGACAATGTGTAAGTCAGGTTGCCAGCACCGGATAAACCCAGTGAGGTATCGTAAGCAAAGAATGCATCGCCCGTGTTTGACAGACCAGCAATCAGACTGAAACCAATCGCTGGATTGGTAGCATCTACTGACCATTCGATACCGGTAAACACGCCATCCTGGAATACTGCAGTGGCTGGCGCTAGTGCAACTGTGCTCAGATCAAACAATGTGCTGCCAAAATTGAATTGCAGGCTGCTCAGGTTGAGCAGTTCAGTACCGGAAGACAACAGGCCGGCATCATCAAAGCTGAACTGGCCCTGGTAGGTGGTACCGTTGTAATGACCGGAATCCACTGCACCGGATAATTGCCAGGACTGGATGGCCGCTTGTGCAGGTAACACGCTGCTCATTAGCGCGATCAGTGCTGCTTTTTTAATTAAAGATTTCATCATGTGTTCCTCTAGAAAGAATTAATCGGCAAAAATTAAAGAATAAAGTCTCTGGCAGGAGCAACCTGCTTGGCGGTCAGCCCTTTCAGGGTGACCAGTGTTTTAGCGGCAGCCGTGCCTGCAGCCCCATCGGTATCCACCAGCACCTGCACGCCACCTGTCACATCCAGCAGCTTGATATATCCTTCTGCAATCGCGGCATTGGCTGAAACACCCAGCGAAGCCAGCAATGCGCTTAACTGTAATTTGTCGGCATATGGGGTAAAGTCAGTGATAGTGTCACCAGCTTCACGCATGCTGTTGTAGACGAATACATCGTTACCTGCGCCGCCGGTCAGCGTATCTACGCCCAAACCGCCATTGATGATGTCGTCACCGCCAGTGCCCACCAGTACATCTCGGCTGGCAGTACCAGTACGTGTCACGCCAGGAGTACTAGTAGCAATCGCCAGGTCAATCAGACGACCACCCTTGTCATACTGGTTTTCCAGGCCGTAGAAGTTAACAGTGATTTCATCGCCATCGGCATTATTCAGGCGACCCAGGCCACCTTCAGCTTTTGGTGATTGAATGTAATTGGCCAGGGCTTCCTGGTAGGTGATGGTGAACGGGCTGTCTTCGAATACCACGTTGTTAGCAGCGAAAGGGAAGCCATCACCGCCAGCGGCAGTGAAGTCTATCGTTGTGAACGAGAAGGTACGACTGTTGTTGACAACAACGCCGTTATCAATCAGCACAGTGCCGTCATCCAATACCACGCGTTGCACGCGGTTACCGGTGCCTTTAGTCGTTCTGGCAACATTGGTACTGTTGTAAATCACTTGCATACCGGAAATTTGCGGGTAACGGCCATTGGCACGACCTGTCGGGCTGGTGTCGCCATAACCATGTTCGAGCAAATCTTTCAATTGCGTGGCATTCACTGCTGGTGCGCGTTTGACCAGATTGGTAAATGGCAGGATATTGAACGTGTCGCCAACAGACACATTACCAGCGGCAGCAATATTGGTACGGATCCCGCCACTGTTCTGCATCGCGACTTCGGTTTTACCGGCAAAGCGCATTGCATCGGCAACCAGGTCACCCAGGCCAGTTTCTGCGTTACGAACACCGGCCACAAATGTGCATGGCAAAGCAGCACACGTAGTGTGTGTCGGGCCATTCAACTTAACCGCTGTCGTGCCAATGATTTGTGCATTCAGCACAGAAATATAGTTCTGCACTGGCGTCACTACCTGTGCTTTAATCGTTGCATCCCCGGCTACGCGGTCTGCATCGGCAGCGGCACCGGTCACGCGCATCATTTTGCTGGATTCAATCGACACAAATTTACCATTGCTGTCATCAATCGTGAAATTGACCTGGCCCACATAACGGTTACCAAAGTGGCTGGTTAATACCGGCACTGTTTTGCCGTTCGCATCCACAGCATTTACCGGGTGTGAAGTGAACGTGGCGGCTACGCCACCATTGATCAGCGCATCATCAGGGTCCACCATCAACTCATGGCCGCCACCAGACAATACCAGGTCAACACCGGTCAGCGCCGGAATCACCACATTGATCTCGTTAGCTGCATTTTGCAGGTGGCTCATCAAAATCACTGTCGTCACACCTTGCTCACTACGCAGGCGGGTGATTTCGGCCTGGATAATAGGAATCAGCGCTTGCAGGTTTTGTGCTTCAGTATTGCTGGCATCGTAGCCAATCACATTCACTGCACCAGGGGATGAGATACTTGGCAATAACGGTGTCGTCGCGCCTACCAAGCCGATTTTATGACCGGCAGTGGTGGTGATCACTTTGGAAGGTGCTACCTGGCCGCTGGCTTTCAATGCGCTGAATTCTGAGGTGGCATTGAAATTCAGGTTGCTGGAAAGATAAGTGCTGCCGGATACTTTCGCAAAACGCGCAGCCACTTGCGGGCCGAGGTCAAATTCGTGGTTACCGAACACCATGGCGTCAAAACCAATCTGGCGTAAAGCAATCGCATCATAAAAATCCTGGCCTCCATCGCTAAAGCTGTTAGCCAGGTTATTCAAGCTGGCCGTAAACCGAGGGCCTGGCAAAAATGCATCACCGGCATTCAGTTTCAGTACTGTACGGCTTTGCGCCACAGCAGCTGTTTCGGCATTTTTAATCACAGAGGCAAGACGGTCAACGCCACCGTAAAACGAAATGGCCTGGCCGGCGTCATCGCGCAAGTTACCTTGTGCAGACAATAACCAGCTTTCCTGGTCACCTACGTGTAATACAGTCACGCCTTCTGCCAAGGCGCTACCGGCAGTGAATGCCAGCGCAACGCATACAGTTAATTGTTTCAGTTTAAACATGTTCTTCTCCATGGAGTGCCGCGAAAATCACGGCACTCTTTATTCAGTATTAACGTGATTGACGACGAACCAGACCCAATAAACCCAACCCAGCCAGCAACATCGCTGCGCTGTCTGCTTCCGGCACTGGTGTCACTGCGTTAATGGTGAATGCAGTCGTGTTAGGCACGACACCGGCTGACACGCTGTTATTCACAGTGTCTACATTCCAGTTATTCACATCAGCGACTTGCGCCTTGTAATCAGCAAAATTGTTCAAGCCACTGCGTACACCGTTGTATTCTGCATAGTCTGGCTCGCTGGAAGCACCGGCTTTAGCAGTCAGTTCAATGGCGTTCACACCATTGATCAGGCCTGTGTTGGTCAACGGACCATTCGACGCGAAGGTACCGTTAGTGATGGCTGACAGGAATGTCGTTGGTGCAGTGGCGCCAGACCCTACATAGGCATAAACCGTTTCCCCTGAGTTGGAAAGACCCCAGTTGCTGTTGCCGCTAACGGTTGCACGAGACAAGATGCCGGTTGAGGCTGACAAAGTGGCTTTGTCGTATTCTGCAAAACGCACCACTGTACCTGCAGTCACAACGCTGCTGGAAACCCACTGGTTGTAGCTTTCACCTGTGTTGAATGCGCTACCGGTCCACTCGTTATCGCTGAAGTAGATCGTGGTGTTGGCAGCGATATCAACTAAAGTCACAAATGACAGACCATCTTCATCAGCGTTGAATGACGTGAACAGGATGTCACCGGCATTTAATGCCGCGTTAGCTTGTGTGGACAGTAGCAGTGCTACGATTAAACTGATTTTTTTCATGATAAATCCTCTCTCAATGTAAATTTTAATAACCGCTTATTTCATGGTTTGTTGTTTGTCGGCGTGATACTTGGGTCACGCCGACTTATGAACGCAAACTTACTTACCAACGTACGTCGCGCTGCGCATTCAGGCTGGCCGGTGTCACCCCTCTCAAGGTGACCAGTGGCTTGGCTGAAATCTGCAGCTGTGTACCACCGGCAACGCTGACCCAGCGGGCAACACCCTCATCGAACGGCTGTGCACCCTGGTAGCCGATGCTTTGCAGCAGTTCACGGATATCCAGCTGATCTTCGTTTGGCGTAAAGTCAGTGATGGTGTCAGTCGCATCACGCATGCTCTGGTACACGAACAGGTCGCGGCCAGCTCCGCCGGTGATGGTGTCAGCACCGATACCGCCGGTCAGTACGTCATCACCCGCAGTACCTATCAATGTGTCGCGCTGAGCAGAGCCTTGTACCGATTTCACCAGTTGCAAACCAACGATTACCGGATCATGGTCAGATGACCGGTATGGTGAGTCTGTGTACAAGTCTTGTGGTTTGAACTCGGTGTTGTAATCAATCACGAAGGGTTCATCGGCGTTGATATGCCAGTGCACAGTGCCCGTGACTTTCGCGGCCAGATCAGCATTTGCCAGTGCGTGGTCGAGGTAACCGGATTCACCATCAAACACATAGGAGTAACCGGCCTGGTCATTGAAGCGTGCAATCTGATCCTGCAAACCGGCATTTTCAAGCACCAGCACAGGGTCTTCCTTGCCGTAAGCGTTCAAGTCACCAATCACCATCACGTTTGGATTGTTAGCCTGGTTTTTCACGGTCTGGATGAATTGCACTAACTGGTTAGCTTGTGCCAGACGTTGTGAGTTGTAGCAACCTTGACCATCACCTTGATCTGCGTCTGCACCCCCTGCATCGGAGCAGCTTTTGGATTTCAGGTGATTCACCAGCACAGAGAACTTTTCACCGTTGGCAGCCTGGAACGTTTGTGCCAGGGTTGGACGGTTATTGATGCTGTTGTTATCAGATAAAGCTGCTGCCGTAGGTGTCAGACGAGCGGGTTTGTAAATCATGGCCACCTTGATCGCATCAGTACCGGTGCCGTTGGCGGGATCAGCAATCACGGCGTAGGTATTGGCTCCCAACACTGCATTCAGGCCATTGACCAGATCTTGCGCAGCCGTAGATCCGTTGTTCTGGATTTCCATCAGGCCAACCACGTCAGCATTGATCGCTGTCAGTGCACGTACGATCTTGTTGCGCTGACGGTTGAATTCCACCAGGTTATTGGCACCGCGGCAGTTAGAGGCAGACACACTGCTACCCAGGCGGCAACCCTGGCCGCTTTGGCCGCTGGCTGTTGCGCCGTTAGTGAACGTTGTGAAGTAGTTCAGCACGTTAAAGCTGGCAACTTTGACATTACCACCTACGCTGGCAGGTGCCGCAGTACGCACATTTTCACGGCTGAACTGCACTGGCTCGGTTGGATGCAGCTTGTAGTCACGTGGACCCGGGTTGGAAGCCGTGATCAAACCATGATCAATCACGCCAACCAGGTTTTCCACAATGTCGCCAGCGCGCAGGGTATTGTCTTCACCGATAAATGGAATCGGGTTAGGGTTTTGCACGCTGCTGCCGTCATCCAGCACCAGACGACGACGTGCATTGTCATCAGCCAGTTGTGCCGCAGCCGTTGAGTTGGCCGGGTGAACATTGGTCGGCTTGATCATGCGGCCTTCAGCAGACAGAGTCACCTGACCATAACGACCCTGGAAGTAGTTCTGGGAAGCGGTCAATGGGGTGGTAATGCGTACCAGCATGCCTTCATAGGCTTCCAGGTCACCTTCAGTCACTTCCGGTAAGATAATGTCAGTTGGCAGAATGACATTATTGCTGCTCAGTACCTGCAAACCACTGACATTGATCAGCTCGGTAATGGTATTAAACTCGGTCACACTGGCATTCAGGCGCACTTTCTGGCCTTTGCTGACAGTCGGTGTCACACCGGAACCCAGGTAAACAAAAATACCGTCAGAAGTCAGCGGGTTACCGTCACCTGCTTCGTCCTGGAGATAGAAGCCATTCAAGCCCGGGAACACGGCAGTCACTACACCTTCGGTAGTGACTGTTTGACCATTGAGCGGGCTGACTGAAGTCACGCCCAATCCGCTACCCTGGATCTGGAAGATACGGGTGATGCTGCTGCTTTGCACAGTCACATTCACGTTACAGGTCGCGGTTTGCGCTTCGTTATTGGCAAACTTCACTTCAACTGCATAATTACCTGCTGGCAGGCTGCCATCCAGTTGCAGGCTGGCACTGGCTGACTGGCCATCACTACCGGCTGCAACAAAGTTGTTCAGTACCACACCGGCTGGTGCAGAAGCTGAAAGCGTAGCTGCGTTGACGATGCTATCTGCATCAGAAGCTTGCAGTAACACTGAACCCGCTTCGCCCACTTGCAGTGACACTGCCGGGCAGGAAGTCACGATAGGCTGGTTACCACCGGTACCGCCACCGCAGACATTCACCGCACTGCTGCTGTTACGCGGTGCAGGTGTACCGGTAGAGAAATCGCTACCGTTTTGATTGGTATCCACGCAGCCATTGTTTTTTCTCAACAATGCGGTACTGCTGCTAATCGCAGGAGCGGCTGAGCCTTCAAAGAAATTAGCTGAACCGTAACCAACCAGGTCAACGATCTGGGCCAGTTGCGCCGGGCTACAAGCGGTTGAACCGCCATTGCAGGCTAAACCGCTGCTGCTGTTTACCAGCACGACCTTGCCATTGGTGCCGCTCATATCAGTCGCGTTATTACTGGTATCAGGCGTTGGCAGTGCTGAGCCATTGGCAGCACTTCTTAAACCCGCCAGGTAATATTGGCCAGGCTGCAACAAACCAGACAGCGTTGTCACGCCGTTGGCAGAAAAGTTACCGGTACCGGTGGCGCTGCTGTATTGCACAGACCAGCCGCTGATATCAACCGCAGTGTTGCCGTTGTTGAACAACTCCACATAATCCTGATTAAAGACATTGCCCTGACCACCATAAATCTGGCTAATGACAACGCCGGCCTGGGCTGTCAGGCTCATTTGAACCAGCCCGGATAAGGCCAGCAACCACTGTAATTTTTTTAATTTCATTTCTCAGACTCCGCAAGTTTTCGACTTGAATAAAAGCCTGATTAATTTAGCAATTTAGCGAGGGGAAATTATTAAGTTTGCTCCCAGAAAACTAGGTAGGTCGGACTATGGAACAGGCCTGAAAGGCAATAGGATTAATACAGTTTTAGGTCAGTGACCAGAATTGCAGACTAGTTATCTGGCACCTGCAGTTTTTATTAGCAGCCGTTAATCTTGTCTCCCTGCATTTCGTCACTAGAGCTGGATGAAATTAACTTGTAGAGCTTTTCCTACATGAATTTGGCGCTATACCTGATAGGAACATCGTGACTAACTGGCTAAGGTATGTTTTCAGCATATTTACTCTCAGCCAACGAAAGGAAAAGTTATGGCGACAACATCCAACAATGACACTTTATTGAATAAAGTAGCGGGTATCCTCCCTGCGATTGAGGGATCAGGCCCGGTTGAAGCAATCAAAAAAGCCTTGGGCGGTGAGCCTCCTGCTGCTGATCCTGACATGCAAAAAGTGCTGGACGCACTCGCTACACTTGGCGGTAAGCCGATTGAGACTTTATCGCCCCAGGAAGCACGCCAGCAACCTACACCCACCGATGCGGTGAAAAAACTGCTGGCAGAAAGTGGTCACCAGCCACCAACCCAGTTATATACTAAATCTACAATCAGTATTCCAGGCGGTCCGCTGGGTAGTGTGCCTGCACAGGTGTATACCCCGCATGGTGAAGGTCCGTTCCCGGTAATTCTGTACTTCCATGGTGGTGGTTTTGTAATTGCTGATACCAAAACCTATGAAGCATCTATCATTGCGCTTGCCCAGGGCGTGCAGGCAGTAGTGGTGTCACTGGATTACCACCAGGCACCTGAGCATCAATTCCCAACTCAGCCGAACGAAGCGTTTGCCGCTTACCAGTGGCTGTTGGCACATGCGGAAGAAATCAATGGTGACCGCAAGCGTATCGCCGTTGCCGGTGAGAGTGCAGGTGGCAACCTGGCCGCAGTCGTATCATTGATGGCACGTGATAAGGATGTGACACAGCCGTTGCACCAGTTACTGATCTACCCGGTGGTGAATAACAATGTGTTTAACTCTTCATACATTGACAACGCCAACGCCAAACCGCTGAACGCGGCAATGATGAACTGGTTCTTCAAATATTACAGTGAACCCATTGATGCTTACAGTTCCTATGCATTGCCGGACAAAGCAAGTTCACTGAAAGACCTGCCGCCAGCGACAGTGATTACAGCAGAAATTGATCCGCTGTATGAAGAAGGTAAAGAGTTTGCCGAACGCCTGGAAAGTGATGGTATCCCAGTTGCTTACCGTCATTATACCGGGGTTACCCATGAGTTTTTTGGTATGGCAGATGTGGTTGCCAAAGCCAGAGAAGCGCAAGTGTTTGCGATAGGTGAACTGCGCAAGGCATTTGCTACTTTATAAATACCCACTATCTACTTAGGTTCACTAAAGTAAACAAAAACGCCCTCACTTAAACTGAGGGCGTTTTTGTTATGGACTGAAGTACTAAATGACTTAGCGCCCGATCCCGATAACGTCCACAGAAATAATAGATGGCAATACCGGCTTGGACAAAGTGCTGGTGGCGGCCGAATTAGCTACGTTCTGAGCGACCGCTTGTGCGGCAGCATTGACTGAATCGGGTGATAATCCGGTGCTTACCCCGGCTAGGCTGTTAGCAGCGGCAACCGGCACACCAGAAGAAGTACCTTGCACCTGAATGTTAGCGGTGTTCAACACGACGGGGGCGACAATAAACAAGTCACCTGCTTCAATACCTGCCTCACCCGCATCCACTACCGGAGCAATCAGGATGACGTTACCTGCCTTCCCATCATTAGGACCAGTATCCCTGCCACTCGGCCCATCCGGGTCATAGTTCTGGGCGCGAATACCGCTACCGGAAGCCACGCCGCGCACTTCTACCCGCGTATTGCCGTAGACATCGGTTTGCACGATGCGCTCCGGTATCGAGGTAGCCGCCTTGGAACCACGCCCGGCATCAATAGTGCCGTTAGTGGACCAGATAGTGATATCACTGCCAAACTGGGTAATGACCTTGGACTGGTTGACCGAGAAATCGCCATCTGCGATGGCGCGGATCTCACCGCCTTTTTCGGTAATCACGCCTATGTCTCCACCTTTCCCAGGCACACCGACGTTGATCAGGCCGCTTGGGGTAATCAGGTCTATGCTACCGCCGCTGTTGGTGGATATCTTGGAGTTAAACATCAGGATATCGCCAGCATATTTGGTAGGGTACAAGGTATCCAGCGCATCATAGGCACGTTGGTGATTACCCGCCTTGGCAAAGCCTTCAGCGGAATTCACCAACTCACTGGTGAGGTGACGGTTGACGAACACGGTTTTAATAGCATCCGGCTGCGCAAGGAATTGCGTGTAAGCACCGGCGGCTGTCAGGTTCACATTACCCGTCAGTTTTTGCATGAATGCCAGCAGGTAGGCGGCGGTAGCCTGCCTGTAGCTGCTCAAGCCACTGCCATTGCCCGCCAACAAAGCCGGACCAGCGCCTGTGGGTGAGATATACAAATCTATATAATCCTGCACATTACCCCCTGGCCCTACCCCGGCCAGCAGGCTGATGGAGGCCCCGCCCTCAGGCAACGAGGTATTGGCCCGTAAGGCCGGCGTATATTCGAAAACCGCATTGCTGGTACCGGTGTTGCCGGTGGCCTGGATATTGGTAATATCATTGTAAACCAGGTCTATATTCCTGCCGGCCTGAACCAGCAACTCACCGGGACCGGCAATCACGATGTTCTTAGTATTTACATCCCGACCGGCAGCCACCACGCTGATATCGCTGCTACGGCTATTCTGCAGGGCGATATTCACCTGGGTCACATCCTGCCCGGCAACGATCCGGCTCTTCTCAGGGATATAGATCAATCCGGGCACTATAGTCTGCTCGGTTGGACTGAGATTACCTTCGATGTTGCCACTGCGGGAAACAATATAGGATGACTGCGTATCATTGGCATGCACCAGGCTGGTGGCATGGTTGTTAAAATATTGATACTCCCGACTAGTCAAATTGCTCTGTGCGTCGTTAAAGAAACTGGCGCGCACCGGGTTATGAATGCTGGGGATATCGCTCCAGTTGGCATCAGACATCATCAGTACGCCAATTTTCACATCTTTTTCTGCCAGCAATGAGACATTACCCTGGCTATACGGTACCAGGTAAGCTGTGCCCAGGCTGATGCCCTCATTCACTGAAGTGAGGTCCAGAGTACCCGGGTTTACGTTTTGGCCACCGATTGCCGAATGCAAGCCTGAGTCTTTATACAGCTGGTCTGTGTCGTAGGCATAGCGCACATTACCAGTCACAGACTCGACATGCACAGCAGCAGATTGAGCGTAACTGTTGAAATAGCTGGAATTGCTGGTATTTGAATTAGTGCTCGACTGTGGCAGCAGAGTAGGATTAATAGTGGCTTCGATACGGACATCCTTGGCTGCGCTGACATCCCAGCGACCTTCCATCATCGCCAGTATGGTGCCATATTGTTTATCTGCCTGCAGATCTATACTGCCATCGACTTTAATGCTACCTGCGCCTTTGCCTATGAAATAGGTGCCGCCCATCAGATTGCCGCCAGCAGTGATCGCCAGGTCTCCGCCGCCGTTGACTATGTTGTTAGCGGTAGCACCAGCACCGAAGTTGTCATAGCGGGCGGTAGTAGGTACCGAGGCCGAGAAATTGGCAATATTGTTACCGGCGTTAATAGTGACATTACCACCGCCCAGCGCCGCCAGGCTTTGCTGGAACAGGTCAGGCCTGACCCACCACGAAGTATCCCGGATTGAAGCGACGGTCGTACCATTGAAGCCCTGGCGGAACAGCCACTGGTTGATCACCTGGCGGTCGGCACTGATATCGGTTTCTGCACCCCAGATACTGCCTGCTACATCCAGCCGGATATCGCCACCGTTATCAAGGTAGAGTGGCTTCTGTGTTACAGCTGGTAAGGTAAAACCCGTCAGTGTGGCAGCCTGTACCCCAGCGGTGTAGATCACGGAACTGACGCCGGTCATGGTAAGGTCACCACCGGTAGCAATCTCGATATCGCCGGTACCGGTCCTGATCAGCTTGCCGTCAGCCAGCACCAGGTTGCCGGTCACGCTGTTACCGGTGCTGTCGACAGCTGAAGGCACTGTGTTCATCATATTGGCCGCTGCCAGATCAGCACCCGCTACCAGACGGTAGCTCCAGGAATTACCTTCACCTATGGTTGCGCTGCTGTCGCTCCCTGCAAAACCGTCGCTGAGCGAACCATTCATATACAAGTTATTGGCTGCGCGTAGAGTGAGTACGCCTGGCTCATTGCCAGCACGCGACGTCGTGTACAGATCCCAGTCGGCATCCATAGTGAGGTCTCCGCTGGAACGCACTTCCTGGCCTACACGCAGGTGGAAAGTGCTATCGCCGCCCTTGCCGAGGGCTGCCAGGATACTGGCCTGGTTAGCCATGAAATCAGTCACATCTGTGGCTAGCATGGCGTGATCCAGAATATTGCTTCCGGCTGCGCCACCACTGCTGCTGATAGTGTCTACATTATTGTAGACACGGAAAGCTTCCAGCACTACCGATTGTGCGCCATTGATACTGGTAGCCAGCTGGTTGACAGCGACGCCGTTACCCGACCCGGCACCGGTACGCGGTGTGCGCAACTGTACGCTGCCGCCGGTACCGCCGCTGCCAGCGGCCACTTGTATGCTGGAACCCTGTTCCAGGTTAAGCGCGCCGTTGCTGGTCGCCAGCAGTACTTTGCCGCCTTCGGCGCCGGCCTTAGAGGAGTTGGCCGTAAGTTGCGCGCTACCTTGCAGGGTAAGGTCATCATGTGCATACAGGCTGATACTGCCCTGCTTGTTGCTGTTGGCATTGATAGTGCCGGATACTGTGATTGCGCCTTGGTCTGCGCTCACCGCGACCTGCTGGGCGGTCAGCGCCTGACTGCCGGTGCCATCGATAGCGATATCACCTGTGCGGGCACGGTAACTGCGACTTAGGCTGAAACCCTGCGCCTGCTGGTCAACCGCAGCGATGGAAGGGAGGCTGTGCACATCAACAGCTAATGCGCCGCCGTGGCCGCTACCATGGGCGCGGCCATCCAGCTGACCTTGCAACAGCAGGTTGCCGTTGGCAGCAGACACGTTGACCTTACCGGCGTCGGCATCACCACGGGCGCTAACATCCACCACCGCCCCGTTATCCACGCTGATATTGCCGCCACTGCTGTTCAACTGCACTTTACCGGCATCGACATAAAGGGTTTTATCAGCAAAGGTCTTGCTGGCGGAAGCGGCGGAAACAACCGCCTGGCTACCCAGGTGCAGCTGGCTGGTGCCTTGCAGGTTAACCTGGCCACCCAGTGTCTCTATGCGGCTGTTCACCTGCAGGTTATTCGCCTGCAGGGTCAATGCACCGCCGATATTGCTATTGGCGGCAAGACCGCTGGTGTTGCCCTGGCTGGTGGTCAGCGTACCGCTGCTGCCCACGTTGTAATTGGCACTGCTTTCGGCGCTGATCCTGCCGACATTGAGGGTAGTCTGGTTGACTTGCAGATCCAGCGCGCCACGCTCGGCCACAGTCAGCGTCTTGGCGTCAATGCGCACGGCGTTATAACCGCCTAGGGTGTTGCGGTCACCGCTGGCAACGGTGTTGTTATTCAACACCGCACTACGATCACCCTGCAGGGAAACCGTTTCTGCATTGATCTGCAGGGTACGGCCTGACGGGTCGGCTGGCGCCATGTAACTGGCATCCACTGTATTTTTCAGGGTAAAGCTCTTGGTGTTGAAAGTGACGCTCTGGTTAGCCGGGGCACTGACTTCGCCATCAGCCAGGTGACCGGCAATACCGGCAGCGTTCACGGTCAGGTTCAGCTTGTCATTGCCGAAATCGACACTGCCATAGGTATCCACTGTGCTGTAGCTGTTCAGGGTCAGGTTGGACACATTATCCAGTTGCGCCAGGGTCTGGTCGTCGACATGCAGGCCGGATACAGAAGAAGGTGCACTACCGATCAGGATACGATTGGAACCCAGGGTGACGTGCGCACCACTGGCCAGGGTGATATCGCCAGCAAAACTGACGGTGCGGCTGGCATCCATCACCAGCGCATTGCCTGCGCCTAGCTGGGCATTGGCGGCGATATTCAGCGTGCCGGTCACAGAGTTAAGCGTTGGATCTCTGCGGGTATATGACAAGGTGCTACCTGATGAAAGGCCGAGGAAAGCGCCATCGCCACTGGTGTTGATATTCACTGTTTTGGCATTGGCATTAGCGGCACCGGTATTGATCACTGCACCGGTAGCCACGCTGATGTTGTCGGTTGCGCTAGCCAGAAACTCTACTACGTTCAAGGCATGGTCAGCATCATTCTCCACGCTGACGCTACTGGCAACGGTAGTGATGTTGGTGCCGTTACTACCCTGGCTACGCGTGCCGCCAAGCAGGATACTCTCGGCATTGAGTGCATTCAGCTGGCTGGCCTTCAATTGCAGGCTGGTGTTGTCGGCACTGTCCACGTCGCTGACAACACGGATATTGTCTGAACTGATGTCGACCATCAGGCCGTCAGCACCGGTGATCCTGTTGGCCACTACGGTTGCCGCGAGCGTGAGCTGTTGCGCCTCCAGGCTGAGTGTGCCTGCATCCTGTGTCGTTTTCACATTTACCCCATTAGTGTTCAAGGGGTCAGAGAAAAAGGTGCTGGCATTGGTGAGCATATACTGCGAAGGCGCCTGAGAAACCGTGCCGTCTGCCGGGCGGAACACATTGCCATTGATTACGCGGAAAGTGGACCAGTTGGCATCTTTGGCACCGGTATTCAGGTCAGCCATGTAACCGGTAGTCAGCATGCTGCCGTCCTGCAGGGCGGTAGTCTGCCCGCGTAGCAGGCTGGCATCGCTGCGCTGGACGACAAACGCGCCCGGGACCAGTGCATAACGCGCAGGCAACAGGGTATAGTTGCCGCTAGGGATACCGGCGACGCCAGTGATATAGATGGTCTGACCGAACTCTACCACCCCTTTGGATTCGTTGGTGAAGTTACGGTCCATGCCCGCGTATTCACCAACCATGCCGGGTATCAGCGCATAGGTATTCGGGTCAGCCAGTATATCTCTGGTACCACCGACGCCGCCTTCGATCCACTCATAGGCAAAAAGGTCACCGCCACCCGAGGCGTCTATGACGGCGCCCTCATTGGTCTGGGTGTTTGGTGCCTTCATCAAGACTACTTTTTCTACCAGGTTGCGGGTCGCACCGCCATCCGGGTTGAATACCTCACCCGCAGATCTGGTGACCCCGAACGGGATGATCATACCGTTGCCGGAAACCGATGTCAGACTACCTGCACCCAAGGTGAGACTCTGGTTGCCTATCAGGTTTATCTGGCCGAACGGCGCTTTTAACACACCATCCTGCTGGATATGATCGGCCTGCAAGGTGAGGATACCGCCACCGGATAATACATTGACGGGTGCCAGGCCGCTGGAGCGGACATTAATACGGCTATTGGCACCTTGAGCATTGAATGTGAGCTTGGCGCCGGTATCCGGGTACACCTGCCTGGCCACCAGATTAAGCTCGCCCTGGGTAGTCAAGCCTGAATCGGACGCCGTCTTGCCCAGTTCGGCAAAGGAGGTCGCGCCCTGGCCGTGGATATCACGCATGGCATTCAGGTTGGTACGGTTGACACCACTGGTGGCAACCAGGCCATCAATATAGATCTGGTTTGCGTTGAGGCTTAGTTCACCACTACCGGTGAGTATTGAAGGATCCACGGCTTGCTTGCGGCTATACAGTTGCAAATGGCCAGCATTAATCTGGGCATGCCCATTGCCAAGCACTTGCAGCACAGCGCTATCGAGACGCAGATTGCCGGCGATGGCCAGGTCAAGATCAGCGGCTAGCGACAGGCGGCTGTTGCTATTATCAGCATTCCTGATAAAGCTGCCCAGGCGTACATTGTCAAAGCCGCCGGATTCTATCTGTTGCGCAGAGATCTGTGCGCGTTGCAACTGACCACTGGCAGGCGTGATCGGGCCGCTGGTATCTTTCAACGCAGTGCCGGCCTGGATACCCGAAGCCAGCAGTTGCAGTTGATTGGTCACATGGAAGCGACCACTTTCATTGAGATAAGGATCAGCCGAAGTAAAATCTACGCCTTCAAACAACATGGACAGGCTGCCGCCACGGCCAGTGCCCTTCGCGTGCCCGGACAAGGTGCCATCTACCAGCAGGCTGCCATAGCCATACAGATTGATAAAGCCGGCATCGCCATACAAGGTTTCGGTCAGATAGCTGCGGTTGGTCAGATTAGTCGTCGTGACTTGAGTAGCAGAAACATCCAACACTGCCCCCTGCTTGATCACTAGCGCACCTTTGGCACCATTCTCTGTACTATTGACAGTGATGGTGCCGGCATTGACCAGCTTGTTCAGCGGCAGGCCGGCGCGGGAACCAGGCAGCGCAAAACTGGTACCTGAGGCATCCAGTCTGGCCTGATCCCCTATGAATACCATTTGGCTAGTGTCTTCAGGCAGGGTGGCATCCACATCATTGATCTTCAGGGTAATGTCGCCGCCTTTGGCAGTCACATCGCCCAACACATTGAGTTGTTTTTCCGCAGCCAGTTGTACGCTGCCGCCGGCATCGGTCTTGATATGGGCGTTTTCATGTACTGTCAGCACACCAAGCGCGCTATTGGCAACAAAAGTGGCAAAATCGAATGACACTGCTTGCCGCAGATAATCCGGCTGCGTGATCAGACGGGTCAGCCCAAATATATTATCTGTGCTGGAGAGCATGTCATACCCAGACCTCATCTGCAGGGTTTGCGCTACACCGTACACCAGGCTGCTGCCGGCATTGTCTGCACCCACATGGATATTAAAGCTACCCAAATGATATTTGGAAAAGCCGCCCTCACTAAAAAAACTGTTTGCCAGCGTGAAATTTGAACCATCGGCGATGACACCGGGAGCGCCTATGTGGAGGTTGTACTGTCTGCCCGGAGCAAACTGAATATTAAGCTCGCCGCCTTTATCGAAACCGTAGGCACTCAGGCTGAGGTCGCCAGGTAACTGGCTTTCGGTACTAAAACCGATATCTCCAGCCTGACCAGTATGCAAAGCGCCTTTGCTATCCACATACGCACCGGCAGAAGCATCCAGCTTCACCCCTTTGCCAAACACCGCGAGGCCGATCTTGACATCCCCTGCATCTTCTACGGTCTGCTTGGTCATTGCACCTTGCAATCCGGTGCGGTTATTGACGAAATTACCTGCGGTGGAAATGGTGACATTATCTGCAATATTGGTCACTTGGGCATTGAGTGCCACATTAGAACCACGCGCAATGATATCTTTATTGATATTGACCGTGCCGCCTAAGATACCCATGGCGATCTCGCCTTTGGGGTCCAGGTTGAGTGCAGTATTGACATTGAGCACAAGTACATCTGTGAAGTTGATGTGGTTAAAACCCTGGCGCAGAAAACCTGTGCCTATACGTGAGATAAAATTATCATCATCGGCCAACACATCACCGAACTCAAAGTCAGGTGCCAGGTTTTGTACTGAAGCGACCAGGTCGAGGTTGCGCGCACTGGCCTGCAAGGTAGCGCCCTGGGGAATCCTGCCATCCAGCAACTGCTGCGCACCAATTTTGGTATTCCCTAACAGTGAGCCATCAAGCACCAGTTTCTGTACAAAGTCTGAGCCGGCATTGGGAGTGATAGAGATAGTGCCAGCATTGGCACCATCCATAAAGCCGGCTACGTTATAACTCAGGTTGCCCAGGGTCAGCGTGGTTGTCGTGCCCCATTTCCTGTCGGTGACAGTCAACGTATCACCGATGCCGTTATACTGTACGCCGGGCAGCGCCTGTGAAATAGGCACCAGTCTGCCGTTGTAAAGCACCTGCGATTCTTTCAGGGCACCGCTGGTGTAAGTGGTGGAACCACCGGAAACGTTGATCACCGAGCCTTTTTCAGCCACGACTTCTTTGGCTGACAAGTTCACTTTACCGGCATTGGTCATTTTTTCTGTCACCGTTGCCATACGCGTGGCGCTGATATACGGCTGCAGGTTGAACAGGCTGGTGCCTTTACGCGCATCAAGATAAACCGTCTTGCCAAACAGGTTAGAGCCGCGCAAGATCGGATTGTCTCTCAAGGCATCCGAGTTCAGCTGCACCGTCACCTGGTTGCGTGACATAGGCGCAATGGCATCCACACCTGATACATCTATGGTGGCGTTCTGGCCCAGGTGTATGCGTCGTGTGACCGGGCTGTTGAGCACGGCTGCGGCTTCAAACTGGCTGTTCAAGTTGACATTGCCGCCTTTGGCACTGACCAGGCCATCGATATTGATCAGGCTGCCTTGTATCGTGATATCCGAAGGCGTGAAAGCCAGCGAAGCCAATACCTCTTCTGTATCTGTCATATCGGGTTTGACTTCGGTGACACTACCAGTGCCTAAGGTGACGATACCGTTACGGTTCAGTGTTTCCTGACCACCGGTCACACTCACATCTTCTTGCGCCAACAGCTTGATGCTGCCATTCGCACGCACCGAGGTTGTGGCCGACAAGGTACCCATCTGGTTCACCGCCAGCCCCATCATGGTGATATTGCCGCGTTCGGCGACTATCTTGCCCAGGTTGGTCGCGGTGCCGCCTGAGGCGACCTCCACCAGCATGCCTGCCGGATCCTTACTGGACTTGAGGTAGATCTTCCTGCCTGCCGCCAGTATGGTCTGGCCATCCGGAGTCCTGATCACAGCATCTTTTTCAACCGTCACGTTAGGTGCAAACAACATCACCTTACCGCCTTTACTGGCATTGATCTGCGCCCCAGACTCCACTCGAACTTCGGCGTTATATATTCTGCTGGCTTCTACAGGATCGATTGCACCAACAAGTTCAAAAACACTGTTATAACCAGTGTCGTTAATAAATCCCGCTTTAAATAAATCATCGGCGATGTTTAATGTGCCGGCGTAGAGTGAGCCGACATTGAATACCGCATCCTTGCCGATAATGACACCGTTAGCATTAATGAAATAAATATTGCCAGCGCCAGTCACATTACCATTGATGTAACTAGGATCTACACTATGTACACGATTCAGCAGTGACCAGCCCGGCTGCATATCAACGAAAAAGGATTGTCCGTTAGCCAGGTCGAACTTGTTGTAATTGATAATAGCCCTGGGAATCAACTGCTGAAGGTTGAGGTGATTTGCGCTGGAACTGACTATATTTGCAACGTTAACTTGCGCAGCATCCCTGATAGCTCCCGCCGGAGTGACTATGTCACGAATACTGATGCCTCCAGGCAGGTCAGCCCAGGCAGACATGACCATCCATGGCCCGGGCAGCATGCTGAGTGCCAGGCAGATGCCAGCTGTGCGCCGCGCATGGCGGGTGCGGCTGCGCCCATCCCCGCTATGTGAAGAAACAATCTCGGACACCACCACCATCGCACGGTGGATCTTACTGAATACTAGTTTATATAGTCCCTGATTCATTTCTTCACTCCATTCACTTGCAGATTGTTACCACTTACCACTCATAGCCTGCACGGAAATGCAGTCTGAAATCACCCGTTTCCACCTCAGGCGCATCATTCATTGCCTGCGCCAGGTCCAGGTAAGAGAACCAGCCATTGTTGGTCTTCAGCTTGAAACCCAGGCCGGCGGAATACAATTCATAATGCGGCTCCAGGCCAGCAGGATTCTTGACCTGAACGCGTCCCGCATCGATAAATGCATAGGCGTAAAAATCCTTGATGTAGTTGGCGAACTGGTAGTGCTTGAGATATTGCGCCAAGGGTGGCGTGCGTAACTCCAGCGTACCGGAAACGCCGCTGTCCCCCAGGCGGCTGGACTCCAGGTAACCACGCACCGACTCGACGCCACCTATGGTGAACTGCTCGGTAGAAATAAGCTCCTGGCTGGCCAGCTGCCACGCCAGTTTGCCCTGCATTGCCCAACCGGAATAAAAGGTATACAACTGTTTCACATCGGCGCGCAGGTAGGCATAGTTAGCCTGTGCCTGGTCACGCTTACGGTTAAATTCGGCGTCGGTGTTACCCATCAAACGCGGCGCCATGTTAAGCACGATACTGGCCTGTGTCTGTCCATTGCCTGACTGGATGTTGGCGTCATAACCGATGGATGTTGCCCAGTAAGAAATAGGGGTGTCTATGCTGGTATCCGCCCCGAGCAGGAACAAGTTCTCTTTGAAGATTTTATAATCCAGGCCAAATGTCAGGCTATGATAAAAACCTTCAGAAAGAGGCAATGGGTGGATATATCTCGCGCCAACAATGTAGCCCTTACCTAGCACATTAATATCACCTACCGCGGCAATATTACTGTCAGAAGCAACGGCATAAGCTGCAAAGTAATCGCCGTTTTCGCGAGGAATCACATAGGTGCCGGAAAATACCTTCACCTCATTGGTATCTTCAGGTGAAACCTGTAAGTTCATGCCTAAGCTATGGTCTTTCTGGAACAGGTTATCGTATTTAATCCCTGCATTCAGGCGCAGCTTGCTGGTATTCGGCGAATAACGATCATTGAGTTCAAGATTGCCATGCAACGGCAATTTGTCTTTAACCTGCAGATCAACTTCCACGGTGCCAGGCGATTTTCCTGGGCGAAGGACCGGCGTCACCTGGCGGTTCTGGTTACGATTGAGTGTGCCCAATTCTTTCTGCGCGGTAGGGAAATGCGGTACTGATCCTTCAGCGAATTGCGGTGTACGTGATTTGATCTCACTCAAAGTATTGTAATGCGCATCAACCACCTGCAGTCGCTCCACTTTGCCCTCGGTGACCAGCAGGCGCACCACGCCTTTATCAACATCCTGTTGCGGGATACTGACTGACACTGTCAGGTAACCGGCATCCTGATAGGTCTTTTCCAGCAATGTACGCGCCTGCTCGACATCGGTGATCGTTTTCTGCTCGCCCATAAATGGGTAAACAGCTTTTTCAATATCGCTGTTAGGGAGCACCGAATTGCCATCGACTTGATATTCGAAAACATCAAACTTTATTTCATCATTTGCTTCGTTGACTTGCACTGACTGTTGCTCGACCTCAGCAACCGGCTCTTCGGCAAAGACTGCTAGTGGCATACAGCATGCCAGCAGAGATAACCAGGTAAATTGTGATTTCAAACTCAAAGCCTGCACCTTTAATATTCAACTATTTTGCCGATTACAACAGACCAGCATTTTCTTAAAGTTTTATGTCACAGGCATGAAACGGACTAGTCCGAAAAACCACTTACAGATAAAAGAAAAACGCACTCCCTTTTGGGGAGTGCGTCTACAACTGCTTTACTCTGATTAAGAGTAAATGTTTAACTTTTTATTACTCGAACAATACTGCTGGTGCGCAGTTGTTACCGAAGTTTGTGAACTTCGCTTTTACGACGCCAGCTACACAAGAGGTGTTGCCGCCATCCGGGTTCAAAGTCAAGCCACGTGGCAATGTTGCACAAGCAGCAGACGTCGGATTTTTCAGGGCGTTAACGATAGTTGTAACTATAGTTCTCTGGAAACCAGCTGGTGCTGTATTGGCTACAAAAGCTTTGGCTTCCATGTGGAATGGATACAGACCTGAAGCTGCAGCAAGACGAGCATTCACTACGTCACCAGTCTCTGGGTGTGAACCGTCGATCTTGATGTAGTGGTAGTCCCTGTTAGCTGCGTTTTCCAGAGTAGGATCGTTTTCCAGTGACAATACGCCAATTGCGTAACGTGACCCAGCGGCTGCGTTTGATGCTGTCGTGATATTGGTTTTCACGTTACCGGAACCGGAGTTCAACACCACTTGGTAGTTACCTGAAGTAGTCGCAGCTGGCAACAACGAGCTACCGCCCAGGCATGGGTTACCTAGAAAAAATGCGTTGGAAGAAGCTTGTGTACCTGAAGTATCTACACGGCGTTGGATGATTACTTTCTCACCATCTTCTTCACCCAGGATAGGGAACCATGATTCAGCAGTCTGTACAGCACCGCCATCAGCTAGGATAGATGCGATTTGGCTTCTGGTCAGTGAAGGAGCCAATGCTGGAGTGAAGTTATTACCGGACTCAGAGATTCCTTGTACTTGTTGCAGTCTACGATACAGCGGATTAGAAACAGCTACACCGAAAGCCTGACCAAGGAAAGCGTTGCTCACAGTACCGAAGCTGGAAACGTTACCACCACCGATAGCTGCAGAGAACAATGCAGGCTCAACATCAGAGAAACCACCAACGATCTGTTGCGGTGCCAGCGCATCAGCAGTTAAGGCAGCAGCGTTGATAGCACGGTTAGCAGAAGTTTGTACACCATTCGCGTCCAAGGCAACAGGGGAACCTGATTGTGCACAACCCTTATACAAGTCAGCATTATTAGCAGTGTTAGAAGTATCTACATAACCTGTAGCTTGCTTTGCACAAGAGGTGGAAGTACCACCAAAATAAGATACACGTGCCAATTTTGTACCATTAGTAAATGGTGTAAATGCGTTCAATGAACCACCATCTACTGTGTGATACAACACGGAAGTACGTGTACCACGTGTACATGCGTAAGCAAAGAAGTTACCTAGGGAACCTGGAGCTGTAGAAGTGTTGCTGGCAGCTTGTGCTGTGAAGATAGAACCTGTACCAGCCTGGCAACCTTTTACCCAGCCTTCGTAGATAGAACGTGTAGGTGCAGAAGCACCTGCGATCCATGCTTGGTCTAAAGTACCTGCACCACGTGCAGATTCGATCTGAGCTGGCGTGATGCCTGCTGAAGCCAATGTACTGACAGACAAAGCTGCCAGAGCAAATGCGATTTTTTTAATGTTCATCATATTTCCCTTAAATTTTCTGAATCAGAGATCTTGAAAGAGCAGAGAGGCTCTTAAAGAGCCCCTTTTTATTATTTTACGGACTTGCGACGACGAGCTGCAGCAGCTACAACGCCCATGCCCAAAGCCAACATCGCAAAGCTTTCTGGCTCAGGTACCGGTGTTGTGACCTGTACTGAAGAGATGGTCAACAAACCGGCATTGCTGAAATTCACTTTAGTATTGTTGAAGAAGAAGTTATCACCAGCACCGTTAGTTTGCTTTTGAACGGTTTGATACAGACTCATTTCACCGCCCAGTAAGGCGATTGAAGTTGGACCCTGGTTACCGTTGTTATCATTGGCAAAGTAAGTAAACGGGTCATTGTTTTGATATACAAATTGGTTGAAAGCACCAACTGCAGTCACAAGTGGGGATTTGGAAATTGCAACTGACTCTTGAGCATTTGGATAGTTAGCAAGATCGTAAGAAGAGATCATGCCACGTGCACCAGCAGCACCACCAGCACCCTGGGTGTCACCAGCAAATACATTGTAATAAGTAGTGCTCAGGTTAGCACTGCCGATGAATGACTGGAATGCAGCATTTGTGCTCAAGTCAAATGTCAGTGCACTGTTTGAGCTATCAAAGTTTGAATCAGCATTATCAGTACCGATTTCATTCAGGGTGCTGTAAAAGTAGCCTGTATCAATCACTAAAGAAGAACTGGTAGTACGATCAAAAATAGTCAGGAACAAAGAACCGTTACCTGAAGATGGAACGTTAGTAGCGCTAGCCACGCCAGATGCTGTCAAAGCCAATGCAGCGATCAAAGCCTTTACTTGGAATTTCATAAACTTCTCCTCAATTTCGAACAAAAATAATAAAAAGAACAAACTACAAATATGCTTAAGTAAAGCAGTCAATCTCGACCTGAAAAATTATGGTTGACCAACATGACAGCGTGACTTGAAAATCTAGTCCGCTATGACTAGCCCAACCGGGCTAATCAAAACGCATGTTGAGTGCATGCATAAAAATCCTGTTTATTGTAAAAACCCAAGATGACAGTTTGGAATTCAGGACTAGTCCTAACGGACTAAAAGAGAGGTGTTGCAGAATAAATTTTGATGACAATGAGGTAGAAGCAGGAACATTACTGCTTACGGGTAATCAGCCCCATTTTCAGGGCTTTACTGGCTGCCTGGCTGCGATTCTCAACATCCATTTTCCGCAAGATATTCTGTACATGGTTTTTGATGGTCAGCGGGCTGATCTCCATGATGCTGCCGATCTCCCAATTGGTTTTGCCGGCCTGCAACCATTCCAGCACTTCCAGTTCTCGCCTGCTTAATGGTTTTACCCTGCCATTACGAGTGGTAGTGGATAACACTGAAGGACATTTGTTGGCAGTCACTTTTTCGATGGCACAGTGCAGATGCGGCATCAGCAATTCCAACAGATGTGCAGTTTGCGCATTGACGGGTGAACTCAGGCGGCCAAACATAACCAGGGTGGCAATGCGGCTATGCTCATTACCAAAGCCATGTACCACAAACCGTTTGAGCTCGGATGCACTCATCCTGTCGGCGTCTATTTGTTCTACCGCGTAGTGGCTGTTCTGCTGGCTGGGTATTTCAGTATGGTAAAACAAGGGTTTACTGAGCGTACTCCACTGTTCGAATGCCTGGCTGACCAGACCATCGGTCTCATGTAATACCTGGTCAAATTGTGTATCGCCAAAATATCGGCTGGAGGTCAGATACTCATAATCATAAGTGGGGCGCTCTGTTCCTCTTACACCCACAATGACCACTTCGTGTGCTAGCAAACATTGGAATCCGCGTTGTAGCCAGTTGAAAAAATGAGAGCGATGCTGCAACCGTAGTGATTCTTCGATCACCTCCATGAATAACACGCGCTGCTCTTCATTCAGCACCAATGCCCATTGGTCATTGGTCTGATCCGTCCCTGTTATTGTGCTCATGTGTTTGCCACATTGATATAAATGCAGCACAGTTTGCGGAGAATTTGTGACAGAAAAATGATTGCCGCGTGTCAGTTGATTGATATATTCATGACAGCGGATTATGCCTAAGAATTAGTTCCCAAATGAACACAGGATATGACCAGACTGACCCTTTGTATAATATTGCCGAATTACTCGACATGTCTTTTAGATGTCATATGGGCATGGCATTATTCCGCCATCATGACCGCTCTGGATCCCCTTTACCGTAGGCGATGCATTCACCTCCTGCTGATTGGCAGTGTGTCGTTTGCAGTGGCGATGATAAACACCGCATTTGCTGACACTACGCTTGAGGTCCAGCATTTAAGCGGTCAAATCCTACTCGACGATACCAGTGATACAGAGCTGGTCATCAGCAATGTCGACAATGAGGCAATGACGGTTGAATCAAATTCTGACGATCGTCAAGTGTCTAAGAAGCTACGCTGGCAAACCGGTAGCATTCCTTACCAGAATGAAGTACAGGCTGTCGCACAAGCGACTCAAATTGATCCGGCACTCATACATGCAGTCATTGCCACCGAGTCTGGTTACAATCCGCAAGCACAATCCAGGAAAGGGGCTTACGGATTAATGCAGGTGTTACCTTCCACTGCCCAATCGTTTTCAACCATCCCGGTCAGGCAATGGTCAGTGCGCCAGCAAATCTTGTGGGGCTCGCGCTACCTGAAAAATATGCTCGAATTGTTTGAGGGCGATATTTCGCTGGCACTTGCCGCTTACAATGCCGGGCCGAATGCGGTAAAAATGCGGCAAAATACCTTGCCGCCATTTCGCGAAACCCGGCAGTATGTGCCTAAAGTATTAAGTTATTACCGCGCATTCAAAAGCCGGTTGCCGCATGAAACATTACCTTTGGAATAACAGTTAACGGTTAGCCCACGCCAGTTCCAGGTCTGCCAGTGTATTCGGCTCATAGATAAACTGCCACTCCCGGTAGTGCTTGGCACCATGAAAACCGGATTCAAACTCCTGGTAGCCTGCACTACGGATAGGTTGCAGCAATGACTGGCTGTGCACCCCTACGATGCGTCCGTTACGAAACACCGGCGTCATGCCTTGCCTGGCAAAAAAGGGATCCGCATACAGTTTGCGCAGATGCCTTTTAAGTACCGGGAAACGTTTGTCTTCGACCAGTTCATTCAAGGTCATTGGATACTGTTTGACCGGTTGCGGCGTGGATTCGTAATAACGCCCGATCGCCAGCCGATAGGCTTCACCAACCTCCAGTAATAAGGCTTCGTTGGCGCGCTGTGTCTGTTGCTGCCACATCACCGCCGCACCTTGCATGCCAATAGCGGCAATCACTAGCGTGACCATCACGCCTATATATGAGAACCCTCGCTGCGGTCGCATGAACAATGTATGCAAGGTTACCAATCCTTATACAGGCTGCCATCCGTGGCCTGCCCGGTGGCGCCGCTGTGCAAGGTATACACACCGCCCACCAGCGGCAACTCGGGTGCGGTAATCACCCAAGTATCATTGCTTTCGCTAATGGCATCCCATGGCAGCTTATCGAGATAATGCTTGTCTACCAGCTCCTGCAAGGTATCAGGGTATTGGCCCTGATCAGAAAAAAATTCATCCAGCGCCTTGCGGGTAGTCACCAGCTGTTGCTTGAGCGCCTGCTCCTTGGCACGTTGCACTCCGGAAAAATAACGTGGCACTGCCAGCGACAACAATAACGCAAGAATAGACAACACCACCAGCAACTCTACTAATGTGAAACCGGCAATACGCTTGATCATACGATGTCTACCATTGCGCATACGGCACTCCATTGATTCCGGTCTGGGTACTTAAGGAATACACATCATAAACATCCTGGCTGTACCGCGGGGATTCAGGCGGGCTATCGTAACTGCGTAATCCCCAGCCTACAGAAGGACTGGTGCCGGCAGTTTGCTGGACTCTCAGCATAGGGTCTTGCGGCACCCGGCGCAGGAAGCGTAATACCTTGCGCTTAGGGTCTTTCATATCCTGCACGCCCTCCGCCAGTATCTGCAAATTCGGCGGGTAACCGGTGGCATCGGCATTTTTCTTGATGCGCCCGTCATCCGCCGCTTTTTTGTAGCCATCAATCGCACGCCGTATCTCGCGCAGACTTTCACGTAGCTGCTGCTCTTTTTGTCGCTGCAAAGTAAGCTGCACCATAGGCGTGGCGACACTGGCCATAATCGCAACAATTGTCAGTGAAACCATTAATTCAATCAGGGTGAATCCGTTACCTTGAGTCAGGCACCGAGCCCGGCAAACCCTGGCTGTAGACTGACACCACATTACGGAATGACCTTAGGCGATGGCAAGGTGGTGGGCGATTGTTCCTGCACGCCACTGCCATTCACATTGTTGGACATGCCCGGCACCGTGGGGGTAACGTTTGAAGAAGGAAACGTACTGGCAGGCTCTGGTGGCGGCGGAAGCGCATCCGGTGAGGGTATGCTGGCCTCAGGTGGCACCGGTGTATCAGGAGATTCAATCACCGGGGGGTCAATCGGCTCGTTCAGTTCACGCTGGCGCTGTAACTGTTGCTCACGTATCTGCTGGCCACGTGTCAATGCCGGTGTCATCGGTGTGGTATTCAACAGCGGTTTATCAGAAATCACCGTTTCGGTACCGCTCCAGTATTCGGAGAAAGTGGCTTCCGGCAGCGTAACATTGCTGATCACTTTAGGTGTGATTGCCAGCACAATTTCCGTTTTTTGTTTCTCGTCATTATGACGGGAGAATAACCTGCCCAAAATGGGGATCTCGCCCAGAAATGGTACTTTGTCTGCATTCTTGCGCTCGGAATCCTGGATCAGGCCTGCCAGGATTTGCGTCTCGCCATGTTTCAGCCGCAGTATCGTGCTGGCATTGCGGGTGCCGATGTTAAACACTCTGGAGTTATTGCTCAGGGTAACCGCTTCGCCTAATGAACTGACTTCCAGGTTGACTTTGATACTGACGAAATCGTCCAGCATGATGCGTGGTTCCACTTCCAACTTCAGCCCGACATCCACATACGAAACACTTTCGGAGGTACCGACGTTAGCGGTGGTATTGGTGGTAATCACCGGCACTTTATTACCGACCAGCACTTTGGCTTTTTCGTTGTTCTTGACGCGGATACGCGGGTTGGACAGCAGGTTCAAATCCGTATCAGTGGTCTTGAATTGTATGCTGGGGTTTGGGCTGACGCCGATATTGGAGGACTTCAGATTCTTCAAGGCTTCCAGCGTTAACGGGCTATTCAATACTGTCAGTGAGCTAGGGTAGATAATCCCCAGGTCTTGCAGCTTGCCGCGTGTGATTTCCATCACTTCAATTTCCAGCATCACTTCCGGATCAGCAATGTCCTGCGCCTTGATCATTTTTTCCGCCAGAGCCAGTACTTCTGGCCTGTCCCGCAATACCAGCATGTTCAGTCGCTCATCAACATAGACATCGCGGATTTTAAGGATGGTACGCAGCATGTCCGCGCACTGTTTGGCACTGGTATTGGCAAAGTAAAAGTTACGGATCAGCAAATCCTGGTAATCCTTGTTCTTTTGCTGGGTGGCGGGATACACCAGCAGGCTGTTGGGTGACAGCACTTTTTTCTGCAAGCCGTTACTGGTCAGCACCATATCAATGGCATCTTCAATCGGCATTTTTTTAAGAAAGACCGAAGCTTTCATTTCCGGCTTGATATCCTTGTCCAGGATAAAGTTGACGCCTGTGGCACGGGATAATGCCTCGAATACGACTTTGATATTGGCATCACGCAGTTCCAGCGTCACCGGTTTGCTTAAGCCGGTTTGCAGCTGCGGTAACGCCGCACGTGCATGGGTTTCCAGCGCAATCAGCTGCCTTTCCAGTGCTAATGCCTGTTCGTTGGTCGGTTGTTCCAGCAGGATATCGCGTACCAGCTTCAGCGCTTCTTTGGGCTGATCAATCTTCTGTTTCGCCGCTTCCAGTTGCTTGCGCAATATAATCTCGCGCTCGCCGGCTCTCTCATAATCCAGGGCCTTGGGATGATTTGCATCCAGCGTCAGTATCCGCGCGTAAATCTGTTTTGCTACAGCAACATTGCCTTTGGCATTGGCCGCTTCGGCTTCGAAAGAGAGGGCATTAATTGCCTGTTCCCGTTCGCGATACCAGCGATTGCGTAATTCCACATCACCTGGTTTTTCAGCCACCAGTTTAGCTAATTCATGTACTTTTCCCTCAGGGGTGGTGGCCGTGAGTTTAGGCGGGAATAAACCGCAGGCAGCCAGACCAAAGGCAATACACACCAGGAATAGCGTGGTCCGTAAACGGGTTGGCAGCGCGGTTAAGCGATGAGATTGAATATAAGAATGACTCATGAATTATTGTTCTAACGGAATATTGTCTTCAGTATCCGCCACAGACTGGCGTTGCCCTGCTGCAGCGGTTTTTGCCTTGCTCAATACCACTGCCTGATTAAGCGGCAGATACGTAAAATAAACAGATTGCGCATCTTCACTATCCAGCCGCCATTGCGCAGTCACCTGGCTCTTCAGCCTGGGCATCAATACTTTTTTCTGCTGCATTAAAATCACTGTGCTGCCTTCGGGCACATCCTGCATGCTGCCTACGTAGGTGTAGGGTACTGGCGGTGCTTGCGGTGGCGGTGGTGGTGGCGGTTTGACTGGCGGTGGCAACCACTCATGCGCATCAAACAGTGCATGATTAACCTTGGCCGGTAACTTTCGCGGCAGCACGACGGGGCTGGATATCTCTGCTACTACAGGTTGCGCAGCCTGATCATGCGCGCTATTCGTTTGTGGTTCCGGCACTGTGACTGTAGCTGGCGCGGCTGCTACAGATGCCTGTTTTTTTGCAGGGGCAGGAGGAGCCAAACTGCTGTCTGCAACTACCGTGTCATCCACCGCACCCTGCTCAGCTGACCATTGCCAATACACCAACGCAAATGTAAGCAAGAGGCTGATCCATAACAGCGGACGCCGGGATGTTTGCGCGTTAGCCGCCTCAAGTCGCATGCTCATGCCCTCCGCGGATAAACATGGAGAATGTCAGCGTCGTTTCAATCACCGGCTGCACCGTTTCGTTCTTGCGCAGTTCCAGCCCGGTCAGCGCCATGGTCGGGTAACGACGCAGCACTTCGCTGATAAAACGGCGGCAAGTAACATAGTCTGACTGGATGGTGAAGCGCATATCAAACTGCTGTATCGGCTGAGGGCCGACAGCGGCCTGATGTGCCTGCCACTGATAATCGCCCACATTCAAAGGTATATGATGCTTTTGCGCCAGAGCGGCGACCTGCAACATACGCGGTGATAACTCGCTACTGGCAGGCAACTGCTGCCACAGCTCCGACAGGGTGACGGGCTCACTTGCCACTTCAGGCGTTTTTACTGTCGCTACATTTTTTGCAGCGGGCATCCCTGTTTCAACAGGAGTGGCGGACTGTAATTTCAGCTGTTCGACTTCCTGTTCCAGCGAAGCAAGTTGGGCCGTTTTTGCCGGTTGTTGCTGTAACAAATATAGCCAGACGACGACTAGCACGCTGCTGGCTAACATGGGCACCCAGCCCAGGTACCAGGCGATGCGTCTGGCAAAACAGACGAGTCCGGTCATGGACGGCAACTGCAACCGGTTCATCATGGCTGCCACCCGCCCTGGATTTCAAAACTGACCGGGCGCTGCGGATGTGTTTCAATCACCTGGTGTTTTTGCAGATGCACTTGTGTCAGCACTGCATCTTCCTGCAAATGACCCACATATTTCAGCAAAGTGTTGTAGTCCTTGGCTTCGCCGGACAAGGTGAATTGCCCACGTGCGGCATCGGGTAACAGTTGCAACAATGCAATGTCCTTGATCTGCCGGGATTCCAGCGCCTGCAATAAATCGAACCAGCGGATGTTTAATTGCTGCGTAATGGTTTCTGCTTCTTTTTCCTGCGCCTGGGTCAATGCGATGGCGGCTTTCTTTTGTGCCGCGGCATGCGCATGCTGCTTTGCTTCTTCCGGAGTGCGTGCAGGTGACGCTTGAGCCATGATTGTTTTTTGTAATTGACTGGCTGCGTCATTCGCTTGCACCAATGCTTGCGACAACTGCGCTTTGTGTTGTTCCATAGCCAGCAACTGCGCATTGACTTCATCATCTGCATGCCAGGCAGTCAATACCAGTAAAGCACACACCACTAACAGCAATACACCCGGCCAACGCACCTTTTGCCAGGCAAATGCTGGCTGGGCAAACTCAAAATAGTAGTTCGGGTTAGGCCACATGTGCGACCTCTTGCCACAGTGAGGGGATCGCATTGGCGGAATATATGTTTTTCCAGGTCAAGCGACCTGCCAGGTGTTGCGACAATCTGCGACCTACAGCAGCCACCGGCTCACATGCCGGTTCACTTAGCCAGTAGCAGGCTGAGGCCTGCACGCCCAGTAAAGTCCGCTCGCGCAGCAACCATGCAGCCATGCTATCTACTTCGGCCAGATCACTGACCAGGCTGGCAACATGGGTAACTTCGCCTTGCTGCAAATGCAATAATCGCAGCATATGCGGCTCTGCACTCACTACCGTACCCTCTGCTGGCAGACTGGTATGCGCCCAGAGTGCGCAGGCATACGGTTGCACTGACAAGTGCAGATATTTGCGTGGCGACACCAGGTTTTTTGCAGCTATGTTTTGCAAGACTGGTGTGGTGGCGAGCAATGAAGCATGGCTTTGCGGGACATCCTGCATACGCAACGGCCATTGCACCGCGGCCTCACCATAGGTTTTGAGCAACATGGCTCGTGCATATGCTTGCAGCTCAGTACCGGATAAAGCGGTGGCCTGGCCGGATTGTTGAATGGCAGGTAATAACATCAAATGCACATGCTGGTCTGCCAGGTAAATTTCGATACGCTGCCAGTCGGTGGCGGGTAGTTGCGCGAAGACAGCAGTTATGGCTGCCTGCAAGGCGAGAGGCTCCGTACTATCCAGGGGTGCCTGGGTAACCACTCTGCGTGATTGAATACCAGCCGGCCAGTGCTCGGCCAGCACGCTGTCAGCCCTCACCAGCATCCGCGTCAGGCCGCACCACCGTATTTGGCTGAGCATATCAGGCAATAAACGTGACACGGTTAATCTCCTGCAAGCTGGTCATGCCCGCGCCAGCCGCGCTGACTGCCGCCTCGCGTATGGTACGCATGCCATTTTTTGCAGCGGCTTCTTTAAGCTGGCGGATAGGTTCGCGGGCAATGATCATCTCGCGTAACTCGTCATTCAGCACCAACACTTCCGCCACCGCCTTACGGCCTTTATAACCGGTACCGCGACAATGTCCACAGCCTTTGGCATATTTAAAGGTCATACCGACGGCCTGTTCCGGCGTCAGGCCTGAGGCTTCCAGTAACTCTGCATCCGGCACAAACGGTTCAGCGCAATGCGGGCACAAGCTGCGCACCAGTCGCTGGGCAATAATGCCATTGACGGCAGACACAAAGTGATATGGGTCAACGCCCATATGCATAAAGCGGCCTATCACATCCAGCACACTGTTGGCGTGCACGGTGGAGAACACCAGGTGACCGGTGAGTGCCGCCTGCACCGCAATCTGTGCGGTTTCCGCATCGCGGATTTCACCGACCATGATTTTGTCAGGATCATGACGCAGGATAGAGCGCAGCCCGCGCGCAAACGTCAGGCCTTTCTTTTCATTCACGGGGATTTGCAACACACCAGGCAATTGGTATTCCACCGGGTCTTCGATGGTGACAATCTTGTCAAAGCCGGTATTCACTTCAGAAATGGCGGCATACAATGAAGTGGTTTTACCGCTACCGGTAGGTCCGGTCACCAGCACCATGCCATATGGTTCGCTGGCCAGCTTCCTGAACCTGGCAATCACGTCGTCGTCAAACCCCAGCGCCTTCAGGCTTAAGCCCTGCGCCTGCTCGGTGAGTGCTTTGCGGTCCAATACCCTTAATACAGCATCTTCACCAAACGCACTCGGCATAATGGACACACGAAAGTCGATCAGGCGGTTCATCGCATGGACTTTAAATCGGCCATCTTGCGGGATACGCCGTTCGGCAATATCCAGTTGCGCCATCACCTTAATTCGCGAAATCGCCTGTTCTGCACTATCCAGTCCCGGGCTATTGGCAATACTGGCCATCACGCCATCAATGCGGTATTTCACAGCCAGGCCCCCAGGATGCGACTCCAGGTGTATATCACTGGCGCCGGTTTTCAGGGCGTCATATAGCGTGGAATTAATCAGTTTGATAATAGGGTTGGCATCTTCGTGGATGGACTTAAGCGAAAGTTGCATTACAACTTCTTCTTCACCCTCCTGCGCCTGGTCTTCATGCAGACCCATGCCGTCCATAGCGCGCATGGTCTCCTCCTCACCGGCCAGGTAAGCGCTGATGTCAAGCCGGTGTGCCAATCGCCATGTAAAGGACTGCTGCACGGCATGCTGTGCCCATAACGGTAATTGCTTGTCGAACGGGTCAGCAAATACCAGTATCAATGCCTGGTTTTCATCATAAAAAGCCAGGCATTCTTTTTGTTGTGCCTGGTTATAGCTGATGACATCGAACGCGACCTGCCATTCACGCATCTCACGCATGCTGGCTACCGGGTAATGCAGCAGGATACCCAATTGATTGACCAGCGCTTCGCTCTCCAATGACAGTAATTCTTCCAGCACTTCGATGACACGACGTTGCTGCTGTTGTGCCAGCATTTGTGCCTGCGCGAATACATCCGCTTGCATTGTGGTTGGTAAAAGCTGATTCATTGGATTTGCCCCGCCAGTTCAAAGATTGGCATATACAGCAGAAGCACAACAACACCTATCACCAGGCCAATAAACAACATGAGCAAGGGCTCAAACAATTTGGTAAACCAGTCTATCCAGCGCGCCAGTTCTTCATCATAAAAACCGGCGATGCTATCCATCATTTGCGCCACGTTACCGCCACGTTCCCCAACCAGCAGCATGCGTTCACCAATGGGTGTGGTCATGCCCGCAGTTTTGAATGCATGCGACAGCGGCTGCCCCTGGCTGATCATGGTTTGCGCCTGTTGCAGGCTAAGTGCCATGCTGCTATCCAGCAAGCCGCCTAGCGAATCAATCGCCGTCATGATGGGCGTACCGCCTGCCAGCAACATACCCAAAGTGCGGTAAAAGCGTGCTAATTGATAGAGCTGCAACTTGGCACCGACGGCCGGGATACGCCAGATTGCCCGCACCATGGCCTGCCGCATGCTAGGTGTTTGAAATACCAGAATCAGCCCGATGATGCCACCGACCAATATGGCGAGCATGGTTTCACCATGTTGTGAAATCAGGGTGCCCCACTGCAACATCATTTGCGACATCCACGGTAAGTCTGCGCCTGTACCTTCATACACGCTGCTGAATTTTGGTACGACAAATCCCATTAAAAAGGCAATCACCAGACCACCGACAATAATCAGCAGCATGGGATAAATCGAGGCGCTGATGATTTTCTTTTTAAGAAGTGAGACCTGATTGTCGTACGCAATATAGCGAGATAAGGCATTGCCTAAATCACCGGTGCGCTCAGCCGCTTTGACGGTAGCAAAATAAAGCGGAGGGAATACTTCCGGTTGGCGTTCGAGTGCGGCAGAGAATGATTTACCTTGCTGCAATGACTGCAAGATACCCTGCAATACGGCGCGGGTGTGATCCTGGCGTAATGAAAGTGCCTCAATCGCTTCGACCAGATTGAGCCCTGAGTGCAGCAAAGCCAATAACTCCTGACTGAACAAAGCCAGGGGGAAAGCTTCTTTTTTTAAGCGCGTCTTACCTGATTTATCCAATTGCAGGGAAACTGGCAGCAAGCCCTTAGACTTTAACTGCGCATAAGCATCCTGCTCATCGTCGGCCTGCAACTCGACCATCGTCAATAGTGAGCCGTTCAACACTTTGGCTTGGTAGCGCATGTCAATTACCAGCTGGTAATATCCTGCGACTCATCATTGCCGCCCACCTGGCCGTCTTTGCCATAGCTGAATAAATCATACTCGCCATGCTGGCCTGGAAAACGATACTGGTAAGGCTTGCCCCAAGGATCGTTGGGCACACCTTTCTTCAGATAAGGCCCGCTCCAGCGCGTGTCATTATCTGTGTTCGTCATCAAGGCATTTAAACCTTGCTCGGTAGATGGGTAGTGGCCTAGATCGAGGCGGAACTGGTCCAATGATTGTTCAAGCGCCGCGATTTGAGCCTTGGCCGTCTTCACTTCAGACTTGCCAATCTGCTGGAAATACTTGGGACCAACGTAGCCCGCCAGTAAGCCGATAATGACCATTACCACCAGTAATTCCAGTAAGGTAAACCCGGCAATGCTTCTGACCGAACGCAGCGTCATCCAATATTTCTCCATGAAAATTTGATGACAATACTAAGCAGTTCAGATTGCAGAAAAGTGGCAGCAATGTGACAAATCGCCATAATTGTAAATTTATATTAACAATTATGGCGATGAGTAATTTGGAGAGTTGCTAACTTTGAAAAGTTGGCTATCCAGGTTGCAGAAACAAGATATTTAGAAGCTCACTATTCACCTAGAAAACCACCACTTTGATGCGCCCAGAGTTTGGCGTAAATACCATTCAGCTTGAGTAATTCATGATGGGTGCCGGTTTCTACGATATGACCTTTATCGAGGACTACCAGTTTATCCATCGCGGCGATGGTGGAAAGCCGGTGTGCAATGGCAATCACGGTTTTACCTTCCATCAATTGCGACAGATGATGCTGGATAGCCTGCTCAACTTCTGAATCCAGTGCGCTAGTCGCTTCATCCAGTACCAGGATAGGTGCATTTTTAAGCATCACGCGCGCAATAGCGATACGCTGGCGCTGGCCGCCGGAGAGTTTTACCCCGCGTTCGCCTACGTGGGCATCATAGCCAGTGCGACCTTTTGCATCCCTGAGTGTCTGGATAAAATCGTGCGCTTCCGCCCGTTTGGCAGCAGCCACCATGTCTTCCTCAGTCGCATCAGGGCGGCCATAGAGGATATTCTCGCGCACTGAACGATGCAGCAAGGAAGTATCCTGCGTCACCATACCGATCTGCTGACGCAAAGAATTCTGTTTAACGCTAGCTATCGACTGGCCATCAATGCGTATTTGGCCGGACTGGATATCATAGAAACGCATTAACAGATTAACGATGGTTGATTTACCTGCGCCGGAACGTCCGACTAAGCCTACCCGTTCACCCGGCCGGATATTCAAATCAAAACTTTGTAGCAGAGGTGTCTGTTGTGCATAGGCAAAATCCACCTGATCAAACCTGACCTCGCCTTTTGGCACTGAAAGTGCCGGCGCATCAGGCTGATCAACCACCTCATTGATGACAGATAAGGTATTTACGCCATCCTGCACCGTACCAATTTGCTCATACAGGGAAGTAAGCTCCCACATCACCCAGTGAGAAATCCCATTTAACCTTAAACTCATTGCCATCACAGCAGCCACCGCGCCAGCGGCTACCAGGCTTTGCGACCAAAGCCACAGCACCATGCCGCCACTGGCAATAATCAGGCACATATTTAAAAAGTGATTGATGCTCTCTACGCAACTGACCATGCGCATCTGGCCATGTACGGTATCCAAAAACTCCTGCATGGCAGATTGCGCATACCCTGCTTCCCGTCCCGCATGCGAAAACAATTTAACTGTGGGGATATTGGTATAGGCGTCGGTGATTCGCCCAGCCATCAATGCGCGTGCATCTGCCTGTTGCTGTGACACCTTGGCCAAGCGTGGAATAAAGTAAAAAAGCGCGCAGCCATACAAAAGCAGCCAACCGAGAAAAGGCAGCACCATCCATGGATGAAAGTTTCCGACAACCGTCACGATGGTGGTGAAATAGATCAGCACGTACACCATGATGTCAGCCAGGATAAACCACACGTCTCTGACTGCCAGTGCAGTTTGCATCACCTTCGCGGAAACCCTTCCGGCAAACTCGTCCTGATAAAAGGACATACTCTGATTCAGCATATGCTGATGAAATTCCCAGCGCATGCGCATGGGGAAGTTGCCCGCCAATGTTTGATGTTTAATCAGCGTTTGCAGCAGGATAATGACGGTGCTACCCACCAGAATAGCGATTACCCAAGTCAACGTTTGTTGATGTGTATTCCACAACTGTTGGGGAGCAATCGCAGTCAGCTTATCCACCACCTTCCCCATCAGGGCGAAAAGTAATGCCTCAAATGCACCAATACACGCAGTGAGTATCGTCATCAGTAAGATGTACTTACGCATGCCATATGAGCAGGCCCACATAAATGGCCAGAATTTTGTCGGCAGGTTTTGAATAATTTCGTGCGGGAAAGGAGAAACCAATCCCTCAAATTTGGAAAACAATCGCATGGTTAAAGGTGTGTATAAATCAGAACAACGGCTTCGGCAGCAATGCCCTCACCACGACCAGTAAAGCCCAGCTTTTCAGTGGTAGTCGCTTTTACGTTAATAAAATCAATGCCGACCTGACAGTCACCGGCAATATTCTCTCGCATGCTATTAATATAAGGCCCGAGTCTAGGAGCTTCACAGATCACAGTTGCATCAACATTGCCAATATGAAATCCCTTCTTCCTCAGCAATTCCACCACATGCCTTAATAACTCACGTGAGTCTATGCCTTTATAACGCATGTCCGATGGGGGGAAATGCTTACCGATATCGCCGAGCGCCGCAGCCCCTAATAACGCATCACAAATAGCATGCAGCAGCACATCGGCATCCGAATGTCCGTCCAAACCGAGTGGATGAGGAATATTTACACCACCGATAATGCAATCGCGGCCGCTTACTAGCCCATGCACATCAAAGCCGTGACCAATTCTAAAGGGCGTCATAAATTTCCTGTATCGCTCAAACTTAAAGTTGCGTTTTCGGTGTGTGCAGACTGTATTAACGCAGCAACCACCTTTAAATCTTGTGGGTAGGTGATTTTCATATTTTTTAAATCGCCCAGAACCAATTTAGGTTGATAACCCATCCATTCCATGGCTTGTGCCTCATCTGTCGGGTGCCGCTGTAAATAAGTGGTTAATGCCTGTTGCAACTGATCATGCCTGAACATTTGAGGCGTTTGTGCCTGCCATAATTTTTCGCGGGGAATGGTTTCACTGATAAAGGCGTTTGCATCGGCACGCTTCAGAGTATCAGCCAGTGGTAAAGCGAGAATGGCACCAACATCTTTATCTGATATCGCATCGATCAGGCGATTAATCATTGCCTGATCGATGCCTGGTCTAGCCGCATCATGTACAAGGATCCAATCGTCAGCGTCTATCGAAGCTGCTATTGCCTTTAAACCATTGAGTACACTGGTCGCACGCGTTTCTCCACCCACTGTCATTACGCGTGTTTTATGACAATCGTTCAGCAGTGCAGGTTTCCAATATGGATCATTTTCCGAAATCACAATGGCAATACTTGAGATTTCAGGCATCACTTCAAAAACATCAATTGCGTGCCGCAATAATGGTTTGCCATTCAGCATCAAATACTGCTTGGGAGTTTCTGATTGCATGCGAGTGCCATGCCCTGCACTGGGAATTAAGACATGATATTTAGCCATCCATCCATTTTAACATGCCATGCTTAGCAACTTGTTCCCGGATTAGCCCTAATGGGTCAATGACATGCTTGTTTTGGATGCTTATGATGCAAGCAAACGAGGGAGAAGACTCACAACAACAGCCTGCCTAGCGGTTAAACGCCTGGATAACGGCGCAAATAACAGCAATACAGATTTC